>CAVVDH010000001.1:0-2826569 GCA_963746965.1 uncultured Actinomycetes bacterium
GGACGACGTCCGCGACCTTGGCGACGGAGAGCCACCAGGAGATCGCCTCGCCGCTCCCGGTGTACGGCGACTTGTTCACGAGCAGGACCGGGTGGGCCCCGAGAGCCGCGAGATCCTGCAGATAGGCGAGGACGTTCGAGCGGTACTGGGCCGTCGAGGCCGTCCACGGGGTCGGGGTCTTGGGGCCGAAGAGCTCGTTCTCGACGATGAGCGGCGTCGTGCACCCGCCGGTCCGCGCCACCGACGTCTGGTACTGCTTCTGCGCCGCCGCCTCGATCGTCGACGCATCGGCCGGCGCGGCCGGCGTTCCGACCTTGTTCTTGAGGTGGAGATCGAAGCCGTAGGTCGCGGCGCCCCGCGCTCGCGCTTCGCCCGGATAGTCCTTGCCCGGGTTGTTCGTCACCGCCAGCAGCGTCCCCGGCCGGGCGAGGATCGGCAGGAGCGTCGGCCAGCCGTACTCTCCCCAGGCGGTCTGCTGCGCCGCGATGCCGCACTGACCGGCCCAGACAGGGTCGGAGGACGCGCTGCCGGCCGCGAGCAGGCACGCCGACGCAGCGGCGAGAAGGAGCAGACAGACCCTCTTCACGAACCGGCCCTGTGTAGCAAAGAGGGCGGCCTCGTGACCGCCCTCTTGCGCACTGTTCACACCCTCGACTACTTACTCGTCGAGCGGCGTTTCCACCTCGGGCACCTCTTCCGCCTCGAGGTCGCTCCGCGGCTCGCCGTCGCCCGACCCGGCCTCGCCGCCGAGGTCGAGCCCGAGACCGGCGAGCGCGTCGGAGCCGTCGCTGCCGATCTCCTCGAGCGCGGCGAGGAGCTGCTCCTCGGTCTGCGGCCGGGCGAGCGCGCTCGCCGGCACCTTGTCCGACGGGGCGATCTCGATCGTCCGGTACCGCTTCAGGCCGGTCGCCGCCGGGATCAGCTTCCCGATGATGACGTTCTCCTTGAGCCCGATCAGCCGGTCCACCTTGCCCTCGATCGCAGCGTCGGTGAGCACCTTCGTCGTCTCCTGGAACGACGCGGCCGAGAGGAAGGACTCCGTCGCGAGCGACGCCTTCGTGATCCCGAGGATCAGGGGCTCCGAGGTCGCCTGCTCCTTCTTCTCCTTCTTGACGCGCGCGTTCTCGCGCTCGAGCACGACCTTGTCCACGAGCTGGCCCGGCAGGAGCTCGGTGTCGCCTGCGTTCTCGACGCGCACCTTCTTCAGCATCTGCCTGACGATGAGCTCGATGTGCTTGTCGTGGATCTCGACGCCCTGGGACTTGTAGACCTTCTGGACCTCGCCGACGAGGTACAGCTCGGTCTCGGTGTAGCCCTTCAGACGGAGGAGGTCGGACGGGTTGAGCGATCCCTCGTGGAGCGGATCGCCCGCATCGATGTGCTCGCCCTGCGCGGCGGTGAGCCGCGTCCGGCGCGGGACGAGGATCGAGTACTCGTCGTCCTCGTTCCCGCTGTCGGGGACGATCGTGATGCGGAGCTGGCGCTCCGTCTCCTCGAGCGCGACGGTGCCCGACACCTCGGCGAGCGCCGCAGCGCCCTTCGGGTTGCGCGCCTCGAAGATCTCGACGACGCGCGGCAGGCCGTGCGTGATGTCGGCGCCGGCGATGCCGCCGGTGTGGAACGTCCGCATCGTCAGCTGCGTGCCGGGCTCGCCGATCGACTGCGCGGCGATGATCCCGACCGCGTCGCCGATCTCCGACAGCTCGCCCGTCGCGAGGAACGTGCCGTAGCACTTGCGACACACGCCCGTCTCGGCCTTGCACTTCAGCACCGACCGAACCGGGATCGAGAAGTCCTCGGCGACCTCGCCGAGCTCCTCGACGATCTCCCTCAGCCGGGGCACGGTGATCTCCTCGCCCTTCTGGGCGACGACCGTCTTGCCCGGCTTCCCCGACGCGAGCGGCTTGTGGACGTCCTCCCCCACGATCCGCCCGGCGACCGACTTGTTCATACCCTCCGGCAGGAAGAGCGGCAGCTCGACGAACTCCTTCGTCTTGCAGTCCTCCTCGCGGATGATGACGTCCTGCGAGACGTCGACGAGCCGCCGCGTGAGGTAGCCCGAGTCGGCGGTGCGCAGCGCCGTGTCGGCGAGGCCCTTGCGGGCTCCGTGGGTCGAGATGAAGTACTCGAGCACCGACAGGCCCTCCATGAAGTTCGCCTTGATCGGCCGCTCGATGATCTCGCCCTTCGGATTCGCCATCAGGCCGCGCATGCCGGCGAGCTGGCGCAGCTGGGCGAACGAGCCGCGGGCGCCGGAGTTGGCCATCATGTAGATCGGGTTCAGCTCGTTGAGGTTGTCGACCATCGCCTGGGCGACGTCGTCGGTGGCCTCCGTCCAGATCGAGGTGATCTGCTCGTGGCGCTCCGACTCGGTGATCAGCCCCTGGTCGTACGCGTCCTCGACGCGCGAGACGCGCTCCTCGTAGCCGGCGAGGATCTGCTCCTTGTTCGGCGGGATGACGATGTCGTTCTTCGAGATCGTGACGCCGGCGAGCGTGCCGTAGCGGAAGCCGAGGTCCTTGATCGTGTCGAGGACGTAGGCAACTGCGTGGGCGCCGTGCTGGTCGACGAGCGTCGAGATGAAGTCGCCGAGCTCCTTCTTCGAGAGCGTCCGGTTGATGTACTCGTGGTACGGCCCATCCTCGCCGTTCCGGGAGGTCGCGTCGTGCAGCGCACGGTCGACCTCCGCGTTGAAGACGACGCGGCCCGGCGTCGTGAGGACGAGCTCGTCCTTCCAGAGGTACTCGATGGGCTGCTGGAGCCCCACCTGCTTCGCGTCGATCGCGAACTCGACCTCCTCCTCGGTGCGGAAGCGGGACGGCCGCGGGTCGAGGTCCTCGGCGGCGGCGCCGTCGAGGTCGCGGTCCGAGTACGTGAGGTAGTAGGCGCCGAGCACCATGTCCTGCGTCGGCGTCGCGAGGGCGTGCCCGTGCGCCGGCGAGAGGATGTTGTTCGCCGACAGCATCAGGATCCGCGCCTCGGCCTGGGCCTCGGACGACAGCGGCACGTGCACCGCCATCTGGTCGCCGTCGAAGTCGGCGTTGAAGGCGTGGCAGACGAGCGGGTGCACCTGGATCGCCTTGCCCTCGACGAGCGTCGGCTCGAACGCCTGGATGCCGAGCCTGTGCAGCGTCGGAGCGCGGTTGAGCAGCACCGGATGCTCCTGGATGACCTCCTCGAGGATGTCCCAGACCTCGGCGTGCATCTGGTCGACGTGCCTCTTCGCCGCCTTGATGTTCTGGACGATCTTCCGCTCGACGAGCCGGCTCATGATGAACGGCTTGAAGAGCTCCAGCGCCATCAGCTTCGGGAGGCCGCACTGGTGCAGGCGCAGGTGCGGGCCCGACACGATCACGGAGCGGCCGGAGTAGTCGACGCGCTTGCCGAGCAGGTTCTGGCGGAAGCGCCCCTGCTTGCCCTTGAGCATGTCGGAGAGCGACTTGAGCGGCCGGTTGCCCGGGCCGGTCACGGCGCGGCCGCGCCGCCCGTTGTCGAACAGGGCGTCGACCGCCTCCTGCAGCATCCGCTTCTCGTTGTTGACGATGATCTCCGGCGCCCCGAGATCCAGGAGGCGCTTCAGCCGGTTGTTCCGGTTGATGACCCTGCGGTAGAGGTCGTTCAGGTCCGAGGTGGCGAAGCGGCCGCCGTCGAGCTGCACCATCGGGCGCAGCTCCGGCGGGATGACCGGGATCGCCTCGAGGATCATCCACTCCGGGCGGTTCTCGCTCGTGATGAAGGCGTTGACGACCTTGAGACGCTTGATCGCCCGCTGCTGCTTCTGGCCCTTCGAGGTGCGGATCGTCTCGCGCAGCATCGCGGCCTCGGCATCGAGGTCGAGGTCCTTGAGCAGCTCGCGGATCGCCTCCGCCCCCATGCCGCCGCTGAAGTAGACGCCGAACCCGTACGGCGAGCCGAAGCGGTCCTTCAGCTCGCGGAAGATCTGCTCGTCGTTGACGATCAGCTTCGGCTCGAGCTCCCGGAACAGCCTCCACGTCTCCTCGAGCCGGTTCACCGCGTCGACGGCGGCCTCGCGCGCGTCCTCGCGGCGTGACTCGATGTCGAGATACATCTCGCGCACCTTGAGCGCCCACTGGACGATCGCGTCGAGATCCTCCTTCTGGATCCGGCCGTCGGTGCGCAGGCAGAGGTCGTTCGTCAGCTCGCGCAGGTCGCTCTCGGCGTCGGCACTCTCGAGCACCTCGGCGAGGAGGCCGTTGCCGAGCTCGCGTGCCTTCTCGAGGTTCTTCGCATCGACGCCCTCGGCGAGGGCGGTGTCCTCCTCGTTCAGCTCGCCGCCCGTGAGAAGCCCCTCGACGATGCGATGGATGTGCTTCGTGACGGCGCCCTTCTTCGAGCCGGTCGCCTTCTCGGCTTCCTTCTCGAGCGGCGCGATGGCCGCCTTGATCTGCTCGGCGGACGCGGCGACCACGTCGAGCTCGCGCGGGGTCAGCCGGCGGTCGTCGCGGATCGCCGAGTTGCGGACGAGCTCGCGGATCTTCTTCGAGTCCTCCGTCGTGATCTTCGGGACGAGCTCTACGAAGAGGCCGCCGACGAGGCTGCGCGCCTCCTCGAGCGGCGGCAGCACCTGCTCCTCGGCCCACGCCGAGAGGCCGCGGGCCCAGAAGTCGTCGTCCTCGTCGAAGTTCCGCTCCTTGCCCTTCGCGAAGTAGTCGCGGCGGCGGGACAGCCGGTCCTCGAGCGCGGCGAGCGCCTCGTCGCGGTCGACGTCGATCCGCTCGGCCTCCCCCCGCACCTGGTCCTCGAGCCCGTTCAGGTCGGCGGCACGCTTCTCGGTGTCGACGGCCGTGACGATCGAGGCGGCGAAGTAGAGCACCTTCTCGAGCTCGCGCGGCGCGATGTCGAGGAGGTAGCCGATGCGGCTCGGCACGCCCTTGAAGAACCAGATGTGCGAGACGGGCGCCGCGAGGTCGATGTGGCCCATCCGCTCACGCCGCACCTTCTGCCGCGTCACCTCGACGCCGCAGCGCTCGCAGATGATGCCCTTGTAGCGAACGCGCTTGTACTTGCCGCAGTAGCACTCCCAGTCGCGCGTCGGCCCGAAGATGCGCTCGCAGAACAGGCCGTCGCGCTCCGGCTTGAGCGTGCGGTAGTTGATCGTCTCCGGCTTCGTCACCTCGCCGGAGGACCAGTCGCGAATCTGCTTGCTCGAAGCGAGCCCGATCCGAATCGCGTCGAAATCGTTGATGTCGATCAAGGTTCTCCCTCGTCGTCCTTACGTCAGCTCAGTGCCAAGTCGTCGGCTGCTCTTCTACCGGTCAGTCCTCGACCTCGAGATCGACGAGATCCGGTGCCGCGAGCGGGCCGGCTTCCTCCTCGGCCTCCTCCGCGGACTCCTGCTCGGTGGAGACCTCGACGTCGTCGAGGTCGCCGAGCGACTCGTCGGTCGGCAGGGTCAGCTCGCCGTCCTGGTCGACGCGCTCCTGCCCTTCCTCCTGCTCCTCGGCGGTCGGCTCGCGGCCGACGGCCCGAAGCGAGCCGGGCGAGAGGTCGATGCCGAGCTCCTCCGCCGCGCGGAGCAGCTCGTCCTCCTCCTCCCGCACCTCGACCTCGCGGCCCTCGTCCGAGAGGACGTGGACGTCGAGGGCGAGCGACTGCATCTCCTTCAGAAGCACCTTGAAGGACTCGGGAATCGACGGCTCGGCGATGTTCTCGCCCTTGACGATCGCCTCGTACGCCTTCACGCGCCCGACGGTGTCGTCGGACTTGATGGTCAGCATCTCCTGCAGCGTGTACGCGGCGCCGTAGGCCTCGAGCGCCCACACCTCCATCTCGCCGAAGCGCTGGCCGCCGAACTGCGCCTTGCCGCCGAGCGGCTGCTGCGTGACGAGGGAGTACGGGCCCGTGCTCCGCGCGTGGATCTTGTCGTCCACGAGGTGGAGCAGCTTGAGGATGTACATGTAGCCGATGGTGACCTTCTGCTCGAACGGCTCGCCGCTGCGGCCGTTGTAGAGCTGCACCTTCCCGGAGCAGCGGCGCCCTTCCGGCCGCTTCGCGTCGACGAGGATCTGGATGGGCGAGTCGGGGTTCTGCTTCGTCCACTCGATCAGCGCCTCGTCGACGTCGACAGGCGTCGCCCCGTCGAAGACCGGCGACGCGACCGCGGTCGGATTCCCGCCGTTGATCACCTGCCGCCGGTGGCGCCAGTCGACGTCGCCGTTGTTCTGCCCGTTCGCGGCGCCGTTCTCGCCGAAGACGCCGTGCGCCGCCGCCCAGCCGAGGTGCGTCTCGAGCACCTGGCCGATGTTCATCCGGCTCGGCACGCCGAGCGGGTTGAGCACGATGTCGACGGGGCGCCCGTCCGGCAGGAACGGCATGTCCTCCTCGGGGACGATCTTCGCGATCACGCCCTTGTTGCCGTGGCGCCCGGCGAGCTTGTCGCCCTCGGCGATCTTGCGCTTGGTCGCGACGAAGACGCGAACGAGCTCGTTCACGCCCGGCGAGAGGTCGTCACCCGCGTCGCGCGCGAACGTCTTCACGTCGATCACGACGCCGCCCTCGCCGTGGGGCACCTTGAGGCTCGTGTCGCGGACCTCGCGCGCCTTCTCCTTGAAGATCGCCCGAATCAGCTTCTCCTCCGCCGTCAGCTCGGTCTCGCCCTTCGGCGTGACCTTGCCGACGAGCAGGTCGCCTGCGCCGACCTCGGCCCCGATCCGCACGACACCGCGCTCGTCGAGCTGCGACAGCGACTCCTCGGAGCGGTTCGGGATGTCGCGCGTGATCTCTTCGTCGCCGAGCTTCGTCGAGCGGGCGTCGATCTCGTACTCGTGGATGTGGATCGAGGTGAGGATGTCGTCCTTGACGAGCCGTTCCGAGATGACGATCGCGTCCTCGAAGTTGAAGCCCTCGAACGGCATGAACGCGACGAGGAGGTTCGCGCCGAGCGCCAGCTCGCCCTGGTCGGTCGAGCTGCCGTCGGCGAGCACGTCGCCGGCCTTGACCTTGTCGCCGAGGCGCACGATCGGCTTGTGGTGGATGAGCGTGCCCTGGTTCGAGCGCATGAACTTCGTCATCGAGTACTCGTCGCGCCCGTCCTTCGTCTCGACGACGACCCGCTCGGCGTCGACGTCGACGACCGTGCCGGACTTCGAGGTCACGACGACGTCCCCGGAGTCGACGGCTGCGCGGTACTCGAGGCCGGTGCCGACGAGCGGCGCCTGGCGCACGAGCAGCGGCACGGCCTGGCGCTGCATGTTCGCGCCCATGAGCGCGCGGTTCGCGTCGTTGTGCTCGAGGAACGGGATGAGCGCCGTCGAGACCGAGACGATCTGCGCCGGCGAGACGTCCATCAGGTCGACGTCCTTCGCCGCCGACATCACGGCCTCGCCCTCCGAGGAGCGGCAGAGGACGCTGTCGTTGACGAACTTGCGGTTCTTGTCGAGCTGCGCGCTTGCCTGCGCGATCACGTAGCGCGACTCCTCGACGGCGTCGAGATAGACGATGTCCTCGCTCACCTTGCCGTTCGAGACCTTCCGGTACGGCGTCTGGATGAAGCCGAACTCCGAGACGGTCGCGTACGAGGCGAGATAGCCGATCAGGCCGATGTTCGGACCCTCCGGCGTCTCGATCGGGCACATGCGTCCGTAGTGGGTCGGGTGGACGTCGCGTACCTCGATCGGCGCCCTCTCCCGCGTCAGCCCACCCGCGCCGAGCGCGCTGAGGCGGCGCCGGTGCGTGAGACCCGCGAGCGAGTTGGTCTGGTCCATGAACTGCGAGAGCTGCGAGGAGCCGAAGAACTCCTTCAGCGCCGCGACGACGGGCCGGATGTTGATGATCGTCTGCGGGGTGATCGTGTCGACGTCCTCGGTCGTCATCCGCTCGCGGACGACCCGCTCCATCCGGTACAGGCCGACCCGGAAGGCCTCCTGGATCAGCTCGCCCACGGTGCGCAGGCGCCGGTTGCCGAAGTGCTCGTACTCGTCGAGGTCGTTCACGATCGGCGCCCGCGAGAGCGCGATCGCGTCGGCGGCGAAGTCCTTCGAGTCCTCGGGCACGCCGATCTTCACCGGCAGCTCGAGCAGCTTGCGGACGAGCGCGACGATGTCCTCGGTCGTCAGGACGCGGACGTCCTCCGGGACGCCGACGCCGAGCCGCTGGTTGAGCTTGTAGCGGCCGACCTTCGTCAGGTCGTAGCGCTTCGGGTCGAAGAACAGCGCGCGCAGGAGGTTGCGGGCGTTGTCGAGCGTCGGCGGCTCGCCGGGGCGCTGCTTCTTGAACACCTCGATCAGCGCCTCCTCCTCGCGCGTCGAGGGGTCCTTGTCGAGCGTCGAGACGATGTAGTGCGAGTTGTCGAACAACGCGAGGATGGCCTCGTTCGTCGACGTGTCGAGCGCGAAGCCCGTCGACGGGTCCTCCGCGGGGAGCGCGCGCAGAAGCGTCGTGATCGGGAGCTTCCGCTTGCGATCGATGCGCGCGTAGACGATGCCCTTCTTGTCGATCTCGAGCTCGAGCCAGGAGCCGCGGCTCGGCATGAGGTTCGCAGTGAAGACCTGCTTCGTCGGGTCCTTCGGCTCCATGAGATAGGCACCCGGCGAGCGGACGAGCTGCGTCACGATGACGCGCTCCGTCCCGTTGATGATGAACGTGCCGTGCTCCGTCATCATCGGGAAGTCCCCCATGAAGACGGTCTGCTCCCTGATCTCGCCCGTGTCCTTGTTCACGAAGCGGACGGTCATCGAGAGCGGAGCCTGGTAGCTGAGGTCCTTCTCGCGGCACTCCTTGATCGAGAACTGGGGCTCGCCGAACTTGTAGGCGCCGAATTCGACGGCGAGCGAGCCCGTGTAGTCCTCGATCGGCGAGATGTCGTCGATCGTCTCCCGCAGCCCCTCGTCGAGGAACCACTGGAACGAGGCCTTCTGGATGTCGATCAGGTTCGGTAGGTCGAGAACGTGCTCGAGACGGCTGAAGGACGTACGAGCGCGGGGCGAAGCGACCGTGGTGGTCAAGTAGAACAGCCTCCCTTGGAGCGAGCGAGAACGGGCAAGAAATCGGCGTCGGAGCTGCGAGCGGCCGAACGTCGGCGCAACCCGCCAGGGTACCGGAACGACCCCCCTGACCGCAAGCCGAAGCCGCGGCGGTCGCCGGTATCGTCGTCCACACTAGCCCCGGGCCGGCAAAACGGCAAGCGGAGGCGACGAGCGGTGCCCGCCGCGCGCGCGGCAGGCACCTGCGCCGGCCGAGGCGCTACTTCAGCTCGACCGTCGCCCCGGCCTCTTCCAGCTGTGCCTTGATCGTGTCGGCCTCCTCCTGCGCGAGGCCCTCCTTGACCGGCTTGGGGGCCGAGTCGACGAGGTCCTTCGCCTCCTTGAGGCCGAGGCCGGTGACTGCGCGCACGACCTTGATCACCTGGATCTTCTGGCCGCCCGCCTCGGCGAGGACGACGTCGAAGGAGCTCTTCTCCTCGGCCGCCGCGCCGTCGCCGCCCGCGGCCGCCGCGCCGGGCGCCGCGACCGCCACCGGAGCGGCGGCGGTGATGCCCCACTCCTCCTCGATCTTGTTCTTCAGCTCGACGAGCTCGAGGACGGACATCTTCCCCAGCTCGTCGAAGATCTTGTCGACACCTGCCATCTAGCTCTCCTCCTGGTTTTCCGAATCTGCCGCTTCAACCTCTTCTTCTCGCTCGGCGGACCCCGCTGCGTCCGCCTCGTCGGTGGCTTCGACCGCCTCCGCCACGGATTCCGGTGCTTCCTCGGCCGGTGCCGCCTCGGCCTCGGCCTCGGGCTCCGGCGCCGTCTCCTCCACTTCCGCCTCTTCGCCGCCCAGCTGCTCGATGCGGGCATCGATCAGGCCGACGAGGTTCCGGAGCGGCGCGTCGAGCAGGCCGGCGAGCGTCGTGAGCGGTGCCACGATCGCGCCGAGCACCTGCCCGCGCAGCACCTCCTCCGGCGGCAGCGTCGCGAGGCTCTCGACCTCGGCCGCCGTCATCGTCCGGCCCTGCATGACGCCGCCGCGAATCTCGAGCACGTGCGTCTCGCGCGCCGTATCGGCGAGGGCTTTCGCGGCCGCGACCATGTCACCGTCCGCCTCGAGGAACGCGATCGCGCTCGGGCCGTCGAGCAGCGCGAGCAGCGCGTCTGCGCCTGCGGCCTCGGCTGCCCGGCGCGTGAGCGTGTTCTTGACGACCGTGAAGCGCGCGCCGGTCGCGAGCAGCCTCGTGCGGAGATCGTCGATCTGCGGCATCGAAAGCCCGCGGTAATCGGCGACGAGCAGCGTCTCCGCAGCCTTCAGCCGCGCAGTCAGCTCTTCGACGACCTGTTCTTTCCGTTCTCTCTTCATCTCACCTCGACTGGTCTTCCGTCCTCGCAGAGAGAACTGCCAGTGGTCTCAGGCGGCGGGTACTAGGCCGGAACTGTAGCGGCCTCCTGCGGCTGCCCGTCCAGTTCCTCGACGATGCCGCGCGTGCGAGCGGGATCGACGTGGATGCCGGGCCCCATCGTGCTCGTGAGCGTGATCTGCCGGATGTAGCGGCCCTTCGCCGCCGACGGCTTCGCGCGCACGATCTCGTCGAGGACGGCAGCGTAGTTCTCGACGAGCGCCCGCTCGTCGAAGCTCTTCTTGCCGATCACGACATGGACGTTCGCCCCGCGGTCGGTGCGGTACTCGAGCTTGCCGGCCTTCGCCTCCGAGACCGCCTTGCCGACGTCCATCGTGACCGTGCCGGTCTTCGGGTTCGGCATCAGCCCCCTCGGCCCGAGGATGCGGCCGAGCTTGCCGACGTTGCCCATCTGGTCGGGCGTCGCGATCGCGACGTCGAACTCGGTGAACCCCTCCTCGATCCGCTTCGCGAGGTCGGCCGAGCCGACCAGGTCTGCCCCGGCCTGCTCCGCCTCGCGGGCCTTGTCACCCTCGGCGAACACGGCGACCCGAACCTCTTTGCCGCTCCCGTTCGGGAGCATGAGCGTGCCGCGCAGCTGCTCGTCGGCGTGGCGGACGTTCAGCCCGAGCCGAAAGTGGAGCTCGACCGTCTCGTCGAACTTCGTGCCGTCCATCGACTTGAGCAGGCGCACCGCCTCGATCGGCGAGTAGACCTGCTCCCGCTCGAAGGTCGCCCGCGCACCGCGATAGCGCTTGCCGTGCTGTGCCACTAGAGATCCACCTCCACTCCCATGCTGCGCGCCGTGCCCGCGATGATCCGCGCGGCCTGGTCGACGTCGCGCGCGTTCAGGTCGGGCATCTTCGTCTCGGCGATCCGGCGCACCTGATCGCGCGAGAGGCGACCGACCTTCGTGCGGTTCGGCTCGCCGGAGCCCTTGTCGAGCCGCAGCGCCTCCTTGATCAGGACGGCGGCCGGCGGCGTCTTCGTGATGAAGGTGAAGGAACGGTCCTCGAAAACGGTGATCTCGACCGGGGTGATGCGGCCGTTCTGGTCGGCCGTCTGCGCGTTGAACGCCTTGCAGAACTCCATGATGTTCACGCCGTGCTGGCCGAGCGCCGGGCCGACCGGCGGCGCCGGGTTCGCCTGCCCGCCGGGGATCTGGAGCTTGATCAGAGTGAGGACCTTCTTCGCCATCTACTTCCTCAGTCGAGTTTCTTCACGTTGTCGAAGCCGACTTCCACCGGCACCTGCCGCTCGAAGATGTTCACCATCACCTGGAGCTTCTGCGCGTCGGGATTGACGTCGGTGATCTCGCCGTCGAAGTCCGCGAGCGGGCCCGACGTGATCTTGACCGACTCCCCGAGCTGGAACTCGACCTGCGAGCGCGTCTGCAGCGCCGTGGCGGCTCCCGTGTGGAGGATCCGGTCGACCTCCGGCTGCGACAGCGGCACGGGCGTCGCTCCCGCACCCACGAAGCCGGTCACGCCCGGCGTGTTCTTCACGACCGTCCAGGCGTCGTCGTTGAGGTCCATGTTCACGAGCACGTAGCCCGGCAGCGTCCGCTTCTCGGCCTGCACCTTCTGGCCGTCCTTCGTCTCGATCACCTGCTCGGTGGGGACGACGACGCGCCGGAAGCGGGCGCGCTGGTTCATCGACTCGATCCGGTGCTCGAGGTTGGCCTTCACCTTGTTCTCGTGCCCGGAGTAGGTGTTGATCACGTACCAGCGGAACATTCGGTCTTCTCGGCTCCTTTAGCGCAACAGGACGTGCTTCACGACGTAACCCCACAGCTGGTCGTTCCCGTAGAGGTAGACGCCGACGATGAGGGAGGCGATGAGGACGACGGCCGTGCCGCTGACGACCTGCTGCTGGTTCGGCCACTCGACCTTCTTCAGCTCGGCGACCGACTCCTGGAGGAAGCGGAGCCCGGGAATGCCGGGACGCACGTCGCTCCGGCGCTCTGCGCGCGAGTCGACCTGCTCCTGCCGCGGCTCCTCCTCGGCGGTCGGCCGCTGCCGGACGGCGGGCCGGAGCGGCGGAGTGCCCGCGGCCTGCGCGCGGCGCTGCCGGCGCTGCTGACGCGTGGACCTCGCCATCGCCTAGCGGGTCTCCCGGTGCAGCGTGTGGCTCCCGCACCAGCGGCAGTACTTGCGGAACTCGACGCGGTCGGGCGAATTTCGCTTCGACTTCTGCGTCTGGTAGTTCCGGCGCCTGCACTCCGTGCAGGCGAGCGTTATTGCGACTCTGACTCCGGTTGCCATCCTGTATCTCGCTCCGAGGGACGCGCTCCAGTAGCGCCGGGTGGGCTCGAACCACCGACCTCTGCATTATGAGTGCAGCGCTCTGACCAGCTGAGCTACGGCGCCACGCGCCGCCGCATAGTAGCGGAGACGATCGCGGCGGTCCCGACGCCCACCGCGGCGAGAACCGCCGCCCGGGCGACCTTCCTCCCGCGCGACGGCTGCGGGCGCTGCTCGTAGTAGAGGCGCTCGGGTAGCGGCTCCTTCGGGCCCGCGGCGCCGTGCTCGTGCGCGAGCTTCAGCACCTGCGCGACGTGGAGCCCTCTGCGCCCCGTGCTCCCCTGCTCGATCTGCGTCTTGCACGAGAAGCCGTCGGCGACGACGATCGTGTCCTCGTCGAGCTCGCGCACCTTCGGCAGCAGGCCCAGCTCGCCGACGTCCATCGACACCTCGTGGTGGCCGGCCTCGAAGCCCCAGGAGCCCGCGAGCCCGCAGCAGCCGGCCTGGAGCGTCTCGACCTCGACACCCATCCTCTGCAGGAGCTCGACCTCGGAGTCGATCCCACCCGTCGCCTTGTGGTGGCAATGGCCCCAGACGAACGCCTTGCGCTCGAGACGCGGCGGCTCGACGTCGAACTGCTCGAAGAACTCGGCGAAGTGGTACACGTTCTGCGCGAGGCGCTTCGCGTCGTCGTCGTGCGGGAGGAGCTTGCCGAGCTCGTCCTTGAACACCGCGAGGCAGCTCGGCTCCAGGCCGACGATCGGGATCCCCTCGCGGTACCACTCGCGCAGCTGGTCGAGGCTGCGGCGCAGGTACCGCTCGGCGAGGTCGAGGAAGCCGTAGTCGTAGAGCGGCCGGCCGCAGCAGACGTGGCCTTCGGGGATGACGACCTGCCAGCCGGCCGCCTCGAGCGCCTCGACGGCCGCCACGCCGACGTCCGTGTGCATGTGGTTGTTGAACGTGTCCGGGAAGAGGACGACCTTCCGACCGGCGGGGTTCGCCGTACCGCCGCGCTGCCGGAACCACCTCTGCAGCGTGAGCGGCGCGAACTCCGGCAGCTCCCGCTCCTGGGTCATTCCCGCCGCGAGCTTGAGCAGCCGCCCGAACGGCGGAGTCCGCGAGAGGAAGTTGACGACTCCCGGCGCGTGCGACGCGAGGCGCGAGACTTGGTCGATCAGTCCGAAGGCGTAGGCGTGGCGTGGGCGCAGCCGGTGCTTCCAGCGGTGGTGGAGGAACTCGGCCTTGTACGTCGGCATGTCGACGTGCACCGGGCAGTCGTGCGTGCAGCCCTTGCAGGCGAGGCAGAGGTCGAGCGCCTCCATCACCTCGTCCGACTGCCAGCCGTCGGTGACGATCTCCCCCTCGAGCATCTCGAACAGGAGGCGGGCCCGGCCGCGCGTCGTGTGCATCTCCTCGCGCGTCGCCATGAAGCTCGGGCACATCACGTACTCGCCCTCCGGCTGCCGGCACTTGCCGACGCCGACACAGCGGATCGTGGCGTGCGCGAAGTCGCCCTTGTCCTCGGGGTACGAGAAGCGCACGGCCGGCCGCCACGGCTCGTAGTCGGCGCCGAGCTTCAGGTTCTCGTCGAGCCGGTACGGGTCGACCACCTTGCCCGGGTTCATCTTCCAGTCGGGATCCCAGATCCGCTTGAACTCGCGAAAGGCCTCGACGATCTCGGGGCCGTACTGCTTGTGGAGGAGCTCGGCGCGCGCCTGGCCGTCGCCGTGCTCGCCGGAGAGCGAGCCGCCGTACGAGACGCAGAGGTCGGACGCCGCTTCCATGAAGCTCCGGAAGTCCTTCAGCCCCTGCGGGGTGCGGAGGTCGAAGCTGATGCGCGAGTGGACGCAGCCCTGGCCGACATGGCCGTACATCGCCCCCTCGTAGCCGTACTCGGCGTACAGCTTCTTCAGGTCGGCCATGTAGTCGCCCACGACCTCGGGCGGCACCGCCGAGTCCTCCCAGCCGGGCCAGTGGTCCTTGCCGTCCTCCGGGAAGGACGTGGCGCCGAGACCACCCTCCCGCACCTGCCAGAGCGTCGCCTCCTGCTCATCGCTCTCGAAGATGTTCACGTTCTCCCGCTCACAGCCCTCCTGCAGCGCCGCGGCGACGAACTGCTCGGCCCGCTCGCGCGCCTCACCGGCGTCGTCGGCGCCGAACTCGACCATCAGCCAGGCGCCCGGCCTGTCGCTGTGGGGCAGCTCGCGCAGGGCGCTCGTGTGCATCTTCTGGTGCATCTCGTGCGCGAAGAGGAGATGGTCGACGGCCTCGAGCGCGATCGGCTTGTGCTCCATGATCCAGGGCACCTGCCGGCCTGCCTCGCAGATGTCGTCGAACCGGATCACGACGAGCTCACGCTCGAGCATCGCCGGCGTGAGATGAAGCCTCGCCTGGAGCGTCGTCGCGACGGTTCCCTCCGTGCCGACGAGTGCGCGCGCGACGTTGAAGCCGTTCTCGGGCAGCAGGTCGTCGAGGTTGTAGCCCGAGACGCGGCGCGGCATGCGCTCCGGCGACGGGAAACGGGCGCGGATCTCGTCCTCGTAGCGGCGCACGAGCGCCTGGAGGCCGGCGTAGATCTCGCCCCGGCGTCCGCCGCCGTCGACGATCGCCTGCAGCTCCGCCTCGCTCGTCTCTCCGACCCACATGCGGACCCCGTCGTGGGTGACGATCTCCAGCGAGTGGACGTTGTCGGACGTCCGCGGGCCGTGTCCGTAGAACTGCGCCTGGACCGAGTGGACGCCGCACGAGTTGTTCCCGACGTTGCCCCCGATCGCGCAGTACGCGTGCGTGGAAGGGTCGGGCCCGAAGATCCAGCCCCACTTCGCGCAGTGCTCGTTCACCTTCTCGTTGATCGCGCCCGGGCGGCAGACGACCGTGTGGTCGGACATGTCCGGGTCGTCGAAGTCGTCGAGATACTTCGTGAAGTCGACGATCACCGCGGTGTTGACGGTCTCGCCCGACAGGCTCGTGCCGCAGCCGCGGGGCGTGATCGGCGCGCCGTGCTCGTGGCAGACGCGGTGGACGGCGACGACGGCGTCGAGCGTCTTCGGGATCACGACGCCGATCGGCGGCTGCCGGTAGTTCGAGGCGTCGGTCGCGTAGAGCGCGCGCGTCGCCGTGTCGAAGCGGACCTCGCCCTCGACCGCGGCGCGGAGGTCAGCGGCGAGCGCGCGCCTGTCGACGTCCTCGTGGCCGGAGGCGCTGCGGTGAGATCTGGTTCCGGTTCGCATGGGGATCGCAACGCTCAGCGTGCCACCTCCGCGAGCTGCACGCCGAACCGGGCCGCGTCGCCGTGCCGGAGCTCGAGGCCGTTCCCGTGGCGCGAGCGGTCGGGCCGCAGGGCACCGCCTTCCGGCTCGAGGACGCCGTCGAACAGCATCCTCTCGACCCGGACGTGGTCGTGGAAGTACTCGAGGTGCCGCAGCCGCTCGACGGCGCAGAACGCGTGGGCCGAGATCGCGGGCGCACAGTGGGCGGAGACGTCGACGGAGTGCGCGTTCGCGAGACCGGCGGCGGAGAGGAGACCCGTGATCCCGCCGCAGCGCGTCACGTCCGCCTGCAGGCAGTCGACGCACTCGACGATGTTCCGGAAATCGCCGGGCACGTAGGCGTACTCCCCGGCGGCGATCTCGAGCCCGGCCGGCCCTTCCTCGCGGACGAGGCGCAGCCCGGGCAGATCGGCCGAGGAAACGGGCTCCTCGAACCACGTCACGTGCCAGGACGACGCGTAGCGCTCGGCCCACGCAAGCGCTTCCTTGGGCGCAAAGGCACCGTTCGCGTCGACGTAGAGCTCGACGTCGTCGCCGATCGCCTCGCGAGCCGCGTCGAGGCGAGCCGGATCGCGCTCCGGCTCGCGTCCGAGCTTCATCTTCACGCGCGGGATACCCGCTGCGACCCAGCCGCCGAGCTGCTCCCGCAGCCGCTCGTCGGTGTAGGAGCAGAAGCCCCCGCTGCCGTAGATCGGGACCTCGTCGTGCGCGGCTCCGAGCAGGACGACGAGTGGGACGTCGAGCAGTCGCGCCTTGAGGTCCCACAGCGCCTGGTCGACGGCGGAGACGGCGCAGAAGCCGATTCCCGGCCGGCCGGCGTTGCGCACCTGCGCGCCCATGCGCAGCCACGCGACCCGGACGTCCATCGCGTCCTCCCCTTCGACGACGTCGGCGAGCTCGGAGGAGACGACGTCGGCAGCGGCGGCGTCGCAGTACGTGTAACCGACGCCTGTCCGGCCGTCGGCATGCGCCTCGACGACGACGATGGTCGTCGAGTCCCATTCGAACGTCCCGTCCGACTCCGGCTCGTCGGTCGGAATCGTGTACGCGTGGACGTCGAGCCGCTCGACCGGTGCCGCTGCAGCCACTACGACTTCAGGTGCTCGGTGAACTCGACGAGCTTCCCGCGCAGCGACTTCTCCAGGACGCCCGTCCGCTCCGGGTCGCCCTTGACCATCGCCGTCGCCATCTCCTCGGCCTGCTCGAGCCGGATGTGCGGCGGCAGCGGCGGAACCTCCGGGTCGGTCTTCACCTCCAGCACGACGGGACGATCGGCGGCGAGCGCCTCCTCCCAGGCGGAGCGCATCCGGTCTCCGTCGTCACAGAAGATCCCCTTGAGCCCGCACAGCTCCGCGTACGCCGCGTAGTCGAGGTTCGGCAGCCACTGCGTGCCCGGGAACTTCGGGTCGCCCTCCAGCACGCGCTGCTCCCAGGTCACCTGGTTGAGGTCCTGGTTGTTGAAGACGCAGAAGATGAGGCGCGTGTCGTGCCAGCGCTCCATGTAGCGCTTCACGGTCAGCATCTCGTTCATGCCGAGCATCTGGAAGGCGCCGTCGCCGACGAAGCAGATCACGGGGCGCCCGGGGTGGGCGAACTTCGCCGCGATCGCGTACGGGACGCCGGGAGCCATCGTGGCGAGCGTCCCCGACAGTGAGGCGAGGTTGCCCTTCCGCAGCTTCAGCTGGCGCGCGAACCAGTTGGTCGACGAGCCCGAGTCGGCGGTGACGATCGCGTCGTCCGGCAGGACCTGCGAGAGCTCGTGCACGACCCGCTGCGGGTTCATCGGGTCCGCCTCCAGATGCGCGCGACGCTCGACGATCTCCCACCAGTCGCGGACGCTTTCCTCGATGCCTTCCCGCCACGCGCGGTCGTCCTTCCGCACGAGGTGCGGCTCGAGCGCGCGCAGCGTCTCCTTCGCGTCGCCGAGCAGCAGCACGTCCGCCGGGTAGCGAATGCCGATCATGTCGGCCTTGATGTCGATCTCGACGCACCGCGCCTGCCCCTCCTTCGGCAGGAACTCCGCGTACGGGAAGCTCGTGCCGACCATGAGCAGCGTGTCGCAGCCCTCCATCATGTCGTAGCTCGGGATCGTCCCGAGAAGACCGATCGAGCCGGTCACGTACGGCAGGTCGTCGGCCAGGACGTCCTTGCCGAGCAGCGCCTTGGCGACGCCGGCGCCGAGCAGGTCGGCCACGCGCTCGAGCTCCTCGGCGGCGCCCCGGGCGCCCTGGCCGACGAGCATCGCGACCCGTTCTCCCTCGTTGAGGACCTCGGCGGCGTGCTGGATGTCGTGCTCCTGCGGCAGCATGCGCGGCCGGCGGTAGCCGACGCTCGAGTAGACGGAGCCGTGTGTGCGCGGCGGCGACTCGACGGCGTCCATCCCTGCGACGTCGTTCGGGACGATGAGCGTGCAGACGCCGCGATGGTCGAGCGCGATCCGGCAGGCGCGGTCGACGAGGTGGCGTGCCTGAGCCGGCTCCATGCAGTACTGGACGAACTCCGAGACGTCCTTGAACAGGACCTGGAGGTCGATCTCCTGCTGGTAGTGCGAGCCCAGCGAGGTGCGCTTCTGCTGCCCGACGATCGCGACG
This sequence comes from uncultured Actinomycetes bacterium, assembly GCA_963746965.1. Lineage (GTDB taxonomy): Bacteria > Actinomycetota > Thermoleophilia > Gaiellales > Gaiellaceae > Palsa-739. Next base: position 18,434 of record CAVVDH010000001.1, read on the forward strand.
ACGGGAACGTGGTCGAGCTTCGCGTCGTAGAGGCCGTTGAGGAGATGGATCGCGCCCGGCCCCGAGGTGGCCATGCAGACGCCGAGCGCATCGGTGCCTGCGAACTTCCCGTGACCGCACGCCATGAACGCGGCCATCTCCTCGTGGCGTGCCTGGATGAACTCGGGATCGCCCTCGGCCCGGTCGAGGGCACCGAGGAAGGCGTTGATGCCGTCGCCGGGGTAGCCGTAGATCCGGTGGACGCCCCATTCGCGCAGGCGTTTCAGGACGTAGTCGGCGACGAGCTCTGTCATCGTGCGTTCCTCCTCGGGGTTGCTCCTTCTCAGGTTGTGATCGCCGGGCCCGAACGGAAAACGCCCGCACGGTGAAAAGGGCCGTCGCCGGCCCGCGCTGATCTCGACGTACGGCTCGAGGTCTAGGTTGCCCGCGCCTCGATGAAGGCGAGGACGCGGTTCCAGGCGTCGTCCGAGGCGTCCTGGAACTCCTCCTGCTTGCGGTCGAAGAAGCTGTGCGGCGCGCCCTCGTACTCGATCAGCTCGTACTCCTTGCCCGCCGCGCGCAGCGCCTGCTCGAACCCGGCGTTGTCCTCGTGGCTGATCGCCTGGTCCGCCCCGCCCTGGAGGGCGAGGATCGGCGCGGCGAGCTCAGGCACGAGCTCGATCATCCGCCCGGGCCGGCCGTAGAAGCCGACGGCGCCCGCGAGTCCGTGGCCCGACGCTGCCGCGGCCCACGAGCCGCTGCCGCCGTAGCAGAAGCCGACGGTGAAGATCGCGCCGCAACCGAGAGCGCGCAGGTCGCGGACGCACGCGCCCACGTCGGCCTGGACCTGCTCCTGCGTGAGCTGCTGGACGAGCGGCATGTAGTCCCAGTCGTCGGGGCGCTTCTCGACGCCCGCGGTACGCCCGAAGTAGTCGAACGCGACGGCAGCGTGCCCACGTTCGGCGAAGCGAAGCGCGAGCTCCTCGTAGAAGCGATAGAGGCCGCGGACGTCCGGCAGGATCACGACGCCCGCCGAGACGTCTCCTTCGGGGAGCGCCCGGAACGCGGCGAAGCGGTTCCCGTCGTCGCTCTCGAGGACGAGGTCGTCGTGCGAGACGGCGGCGCCGGAAATCCGCGGGATGGGCGGCTCGGAGTCGAGCTCGAAGCACATCGCGCGCGGAGCCTACGAGAGGAGGCCCACCCTCTGCGTCGTACGTCGGGGGCGTGGACGAGGAGTCCCAGCGCGCGGAGATGAACGCTGCGATCCGCGCCCAGCGCGAGCGCCGAGCGGTGCCGCGGTCGATGCTCCCGCCGGACGACGACTCGCCTCCGCCGCCGCCGCGACCCGCTGTGGAGGCCGATCCGGGAGCCTCGGAGCCCGCGCGGCCGAAACGCGGCCTGCTCGGCCGCCTGCTCGGGCGCTGAGCCGCGGTCGGCGAGAGCCGCTCGCGGCGTGCGCCGAGGGAGCCCGCTCCCGCGAACTCCCCCACCGCCGGGCGCCGCTACGCCGCCCGCTTCCTCCCCAACATCTTCGACCACCACTCGTCCTCGTCGACGAGCGACGCCGAGACCTTCGGACCACTGGGCCACCGCGGCAACGTCACCCGCCGCTGCTTCGTGAGCTCCTCGAGCACGATCGAGCGCAGCGTGTGCAAGCGCTCGTGCTGTGCTGCGATCTCCCGGGCGAGCTCGGTGCGCTCGGCTTCGCGCCGGACGACGTCGTGCTCGACTTCGAGCAGGCTGGCCGTGTGACTGGGGCCTTCCTCGATGGTGCTGGACATGCGGCGCTCCTCCTCCACTCGGTGTTGCGGGACGCCGCAGTTGTCCCTGGCCCAATCTTCGTCGGAGCCGCGGCCCGGAACCATCCCTCGAACAAGCGTTTCTGCACTGCGGAAGCGCCGCCGGCTCTGAGTCAAGGTTCGCGGTTCAGACGCCGATAGAACGTGTCGTGATCCGGCTGCGGCAGGTGAAAACTCGACCATGAGCGCCTCCGAGAGAGAGCGGATGCCCCAGCGCCAGCTCGGCGAGCTGATGACCGAGCTCGGGCTGATCAGCGAGGAGCAGCTTGCGACGGTGCTCGAGGTGCAGCAGCGGTCGAAGCGGCCGCTCGGGCAGATCATCGTCGAGCTCGGCTTCGCCTCGGGCGCCGCGGTCGCGCACGCTCTGGCGATGCAGAGCGGGGGCGCGCTCAAGACCGAGTACGGCTTCGCCCTCGGCGTCCGCCCGGAGGATGCCGATGCCGAGGAGACCCGCGCCGGCCTCCCCAAGCTGCGTCTCGCGGCCACCGCGGTCGTGCCGCCGGGGCGGTCGAGCCCTGCGCCCACCGAGCCGTCGAAGCCGGCCGGCGACACCGGCCCCGACGACTCCGAGAGCCGCGCGCAGCTCGCCGCCGTCCCCGCTCCGACGAACGAGCCGGAGCAGGCCGAGGAGGTAGCGGAAGCCGGGGAGACGGTCGAACAGGCACGGGAGATCGTCGAGGAGGCCGATGCCGTCGAAGAGACCGACGCCCTCGAAGAGACCGACGCCCTCGAAGAGACCGACGCCCTCGAAGAGACCGACGCCCTCGAAGAGACCGACGCCCTCGAAGAGACCGACGCCCTCGAAGCGGCGGAGGTCGTCGAGGAGGCCGAGGAGATCGAGCAGATCGACGAGGCCGAGGTCGTCCTCGACGTCGACGAGAGCCCGATTGCCGAGCCGGAGCCGGCCGAGCTGGCCGACCTTCGCGCCGAGATCGAGCGGCTCGAGGCTGCGCTCGCCGAGGCGCGCGCCGCCACCGACGAGCAGGAGCGGCTCCTGCGCGACGTCGAGAGGCTCGAAGGCGCACTCGCCGAGACACAGGCGACGCACGAGCAGGACCTCGCGCGACTGCGCGAGGAGCACGAGCAGGCCACGGCGGAGCTCGCCCGCCTGCAAGCCGCGGGCGAGGAGCAGGAGCGCCTGTTGTCCGACGTCGAGCGGCTCGAGGGAGCCCTCGCCGAGGCGCAGACCGCACAGGAGCAGAACCTCGGCGCCCTCCAGGAGGAGCACGCGCGGGCAACGGCGGAGGTCGAGCGCCTGCAGGCCACGCTCACCGAGACGCAAGACGAGCGCGAGCAGGAGCTCGCCGGACTCCGCGAAGAGCACCGGCACGCGGCGGCAGAGATCGAGCGCCTGCAGGCCACGCTCACCGAGACGCAGAACGAGCGCGAGCAGGAGCTCGCCGGACTCCGCGAGGAGCACCGGCACGCAGCGGCAGAGATCGAGCGCCTGCAGGCCACGCTCACCGAGACGCAGAACGAGCGCGAGCAGGAGCTGAGCGGCTTGCGCGAGGAGCTCGAGCGCGTCACGGCAGAGGTCGAGCGCCTGCTGGCAACGGTCGGCGAGGCGCAGGCCGCAGCCGCCGAGGCGCAGACGGCGAACGCCGAGCAAGAGCACCGGCTCGCCGAGGAGCAGGAGCGGCACGCCGCCCAGGAGCGCGAGCTCGCCGCCCAGCGGGACCGACTGCAGGAAGAGCTGGGATCCACGCTCGAGCAGCTCGCGGACGTCGGCTCCGCCGCCGAGGAGCGTGACCGGCTGCGCGCCGAGACCGAACGGCTCGAAGCCGCGCTCGCCGCTGCGCACGCGGCAACCGCGGACGAGCGGGAGAGACTGCTCGGCGACGTGGATAGGCTCGAGGGCGTGCTCGCCGAGGCGCGGAGGGAACACGAGCAGGAACTGAGCCGCCTCCGGGCTGAGCAGGAGCACACCGCGACGCAGCTCGAGGCATTGCAGACCGCACTCGCCGAGGCGCAGGCCGCGACCGCCGAGGCACAGGCGGCGGCAGCAGAGCACGAGCGCCGGCTCGCCGACGAGCAGGAGCGGCACGCCGCCGAGCGCGACGAGCTCGACGCACGCCGCGATCGGCTCCAGGAGGAGCTCGGAGCGGCGCTCGAGCGGCTCGCCGTCCTCGGCCCCGCCGCCGAGGAGCGCGACGAGCTGCGGGTGGAGGTCGAGCGGCTCGAGGCCGCACTCGCCGAGGTGCAGGAGAGCTGCGCGGTGGAGCTGCGCCGCGTCGCCGAGGAACGCGACAACCTCTCGGCCGAGCTCGAGGAGGCCCACGAGCTCCTCCGGCAGGCGGAGCGGGTGCGGGAGTCGCAGATCGCCCTCACCGCCGAGCGCGACCGTGCGCAGGCCGAGGTCGAGCGGCTGCAGACCGTCGCCGGCGAGGCCCAGGAGGCCGCCGCGGAGCATTCGCGCCTGCTCGCCGAGGAGCAGGATCGCCGCCACGAGGAGCGGGAGTCGCTGCTGGCCCAGCGCAAGCTGCTCGAGGAGGAGCTCGGCTCCGCCATCGAGCAGCTCGCCGCCGCGTCCTCCGCCGCCGACGAACGGGAGAGGCAGCTGCAGCTCGCCGCCGAGCGGCTGCACGAGGCGCTCGACGAGGCGCACGCGGCCGCGACGGCTGGCGCGCAGCGGCTCGACGCCGTCCGCCGCGTCGCGGACGAGCTCGCCTTCCCGGCCGAGCAGCTCATGGAGCAGCCCGAAGCAGGCGCCGAGCCGGCCGACCTCGAGCCCGAGGCCGACCCCGGCGCGGACGATCAGCCGGACGCCGACCAGCCCGACGCCGACCAGGCCGAGGCAGCCCCGGACGAAGCGGACGAGCCAGAGGACGGCACGCCCGAAAACGAAGTCGAGGACGGAGCCGAGGCCACCGCTGCCGCCGAGTCCGACGCCGGTTCGGAGCCGGTCGAGTACTCGTTGTTCGTCCCGGGGCCGAACGGCTACGAGCTCATGACACAGACCGGAGTGCCGCCCCAGGCCGGTGACACGGTCGAGGTCGTCCCGCCGGACGGCGACGAGCCGGTCTCCTTCGAGGTCGTGCGCAGCGGCCGCACGCTTCCCGGCGGCGACATCTGTGTCTACCTCGCGCAGGTCTGAGCCGCTCGGCGCCTAAGAGAACGCCCTAAAGACGGGCGCCGGGGAGGCCGATAACTGCGGGGACACGCGAACTGGAGGCCTTGCTGTGGACGACTATTTCGAGAGCGAGACGACGTACGGCGCCGAGCAGCGCGTCGAGCCGGGCGACGAGCGCAGCGCGGCGATCGAGACCGCGCGGAGCTGGGAGCTCGCGTACCTCGACGACGAGCCGCTCGTGATCGACGGCGAATCCGCCACGCGTGTCGGCGGGGAGGAGCTCGCCCGCATCGGCGCCGCCCCCGTCCGCTGCGGCGACGGCAGCGTCCGCGTCGTGCTCGCCGATGCCACGCCCGAGCGCATCGCCGGGATCCGGGAGCACTTCTCGGGCAGCATCGGAATCGGCGTCGTCACGCCGTCGACACTCGCCTTCCTCCTCGACGCCGCGTCGATGAGCGTCGCTTCCGCCGCGACCCCGGTCGCCGACTCGGTGACTTCCGGCGCGGCCGCTGCCGCCCCCGTCTGGGGACGGACCCTCGAGCGTGTTCTCGGACTGTTCGACACCGAGGCGACTCGGCTGCAGGAGCTGCGCGGCAAGCTGCAGGAGCTCGGCGGCGAGATGGCGGCGCGCGAGCAGCGCGTGCAGGAGCTCGAGACGGAGCTCCAGCGGATCCGCGTCGAGCGCCTCCGCGACCAGGAGGCGGTGGACCGCCTCAGGCACGAGCTGGCCGACCGCAACGGGCGGCTCGAGCGTGCGCTGACGAAGACGCAGGAGCTCACGGCGATCATCCAGGGCGGCCATCTGCGGTGAGAATCGAGCCGGCACGGAAGCTCGCGGCGGCGGGCACTGCCGGCGCGGGAGCCATCGCGGCCGCGGCTGCCTACCTCGTCGTCGGCGGCCTCCCGGGCATGCTCTACGCCGCCGGGATCTGCCTGGCGGCCTTCGTCGGCGCCCTCGCGGTCGTCGCGGGCCGGACGGCGCAGGCCGTGGCGCCGGCCCTGCCCGTGCCCGCGCTCCCCGCCGCGGCACCGAGGCACGGGCCCTGGCGCCGCAAGTCGCGGATGATCGCGGAGCTGCAACTCGAGCTCGCGAGCACCGGCGCCGAGCTCGAGGAGCACCGGCAGGCCCTCGCGAAGCTCGCTACGCAGCTCACGCGCGAGTCGGAGGCTGCGGAGCAGGCCGCGCAGCGGCTCGAACGAAAGATCAAAGAGGTCGAGGGCGAACGGGACGCGCTGCTCGAGCTCCTCGCCGACGAGCGCAAGTGGTTCGAGCAGACGCTCGACGCGCTCGGCGGAGGTATCGGGCGGCACGGCAACGAGCTCGCGGAGCTCGAGCGGGAGCTGGAGGCACTCATTGCCCGGTAGAGGAAGAGCGGACGGCCCGGGAGGGTCGATGGTGCTGAAGATCCTCGTCGTCGGCGCCCTTCTCATCGGGGTGATGGCCGCCATCCGCGACGGACGCGTGCTCAAGGACGCCGGCCTCCTGAGCAGCTGCCAACCCGTCGCCGTCAACGGAAAGCTGGATCCGACGCTGCTCGCCTGCTCGAAGGGCCGGCTGGACGGATTCCCGGACCTGACGAAGAAGTCGTGCGGCCTGCTCTCGATCCACCCCGACCGCCAGTACTGGCGCTGCGCGGCTCCGGTGGTGTCGTCTCACACGCCGACCGGATGACTGCGGAGCTGGACTCCCGCCCGTCCGGGGGAAACGGGCTAAAGCCGATGCCGCAGCCGGCCGATTGAAGGAACCCATGGATCTCGAACTCGTGCTCCGTCGCGCCGTCGAGCTTGGCGCCAGCGACATCCACCTCAAGGTCGAGCGCCCGCCGATCCTGCGCAAGGACGGCCTCCTGAGCGAGCTCGACGACGAACGGGAGCTGAACGAACGCGACCTGGAGCTTGCGCTCGAGCAGGTCTGCGCCGAGACACCGAAGCGGCTGCAGACGTTCCTCGAGACGGGAGAGCTCGACAGCGCCTACTCCCCGCCCGGCCTGCCCCGGTTCCGTGTCAACGGCTTCCGGCAGCGCGGCTCGATCTCGATCGCCTTCCGCGTGATCCCGCGCGACGTCCCGGATTTCGAAGAGCTCTCGCTGCCGGCGGGAGTCCGGCGCCTGGCCGAGGAGCACCGGGGCCTCGTCCTCGTCACCGGCGCGACCGGCTCGGGCAAGACGACGACGCTCGCGGCCATGATCGACCACATCAACCGCTCCCGGCGGCAGCACATCGTGACGATCGAGGACCCGATCGAGATCGTCCACGGCGACCGAGGCTGCATCGTCAACCAGCGTGAGGTCGGCCTCGACACCGCGTCGTTCGCGCAGGCACTCCGCCGCGGCCTCCGGCAGGACCCCGACGTCATCCTCATCGGCGAGCTTCGCGACGCGGAGACCGCCGAGACGGCGCTCGGCGCCGCGGAGTCGGGCCACCTCGTGCTCTCGACGATGCACACGGTCGACGCCTCGGAGACGATCGGGCGGATGGTCGAGTTCTTCCCGGCCGTCAAGCAGCAGCTCATCCGGTCGATCCTCGCCGGCGTCCTCCGCGGCGTGATCAGCCAGCGCCTGCTGCCCAAGATCGACGGGGGGCGCATCCCGGCCGTCGAGGTCATGGTCGGTAACGCCCGGATCGCCGACCTGATCCGCGACGACAAGCCCGACGAGATCATCGAGGCGATCGCCGAGGGCGATTTCTTCCAGATGCAGACGTTCAGCGACGCGCTGATCCATCTCGTGCTCGAGCACAAGGTCGACCGCGAGGTCGCCGCGAACGCAGCCTCGAATCGCCACGACTTCCTCATCGCCCTCGAGCGCGCCCTCAAGGAACGGGCCGTCTCGGGCCACGTCGAGCCGCCGGAGAAGCCCGAGGCGGACGCGGCGGCCGAGCCCGAGGCGGAGGCCGAGACCGAGACGGACACCGTGGCCGGGGCCGAGCCGGAACCGGACGCGAGCGCAGATGCCGCGGCAGACGAGCTGCCGAGGCTCCGCGTCGCAGCCAAGCGCTAGCCATGAGACGCCTCATCGCTCTCGCCGGAGCCGTGCTCACGCTGGCCCTGCTCTCGAGCACCGCAGCGGCCGACACGTTCCGGGTCGAGCGCCCGCACCGCAGCAGCGGCGGCGCGGCAGTGGCCTTCGCGCCGAGCGCAGGCGTGATTCCGTTCACCCAGACGCAGACCGGCCCGATGTCCTTCGCAGCGCTCCGCACGATCTGGCAGGCGGCCGGGAACGCCTACGGCATCCCCTGGGAGGTGCTCGCAGCCATCAACAAGGTCGAGACCGGGTTCGGGCGCAATCTCGGACCGAGCTCGGCGGGCGCGGTCGGCTGGATGCAGTTCCTGCCCTCGACCTGGGCACGGTGGGGCCTCGACGCGAACGGGGACGGAATCGCCGATCCCGACAACCCCACGGACGCGATCTTCAGCGCGGCCCGCTACCTGGCCGCCTGCGGCGGACAGACGGACATCGCCGGCGCGGTCTACTGCTACAACCACTCGAGCCAGTACGTGAACGAGGTCCTCGCGCTGGCGGCCCTGTACAGCAGCGGCGGCGGAGGCACCGGCCTCTTCCCGGTCGCTCAGCTCCGGACGCAGATCCACTCCGCCCGGACCCGCGTCAGGGCGTCGCACGCGCAGCTCGGCCCCGCGCTCGCGCGCGCCCGCAGTCTCGGACGTGCCGAGCGTCGGCTCGTCCACGTCGCCAACACCGCCCCGCTCCTGTCCGACCGGCTCGAAGCGCGCAAGCACGCGGTGCAGCTCAGTGTCCGCCGCCGGGCAGCCGAAGCCCGCGTGACCCGGATACGCCGGCAGCTGGACGCCGCGACGACCCAGCTCGGCCAGGCGCAGAGCGGAGGCGTCTTCGGGGCGAGCACCCCCATCCTCCTCTCGACGCCCGCGTACGCCGGAAGCATCCCCTTCTCCTCCGGCAGCGGTTCGGCGCCGTACAGCGGGGTCGTCGCGCTCGCGATGCAGTACCTCGGAGTCCCCTACGTCTGGGGCGGCGCGACGCCCGACGGGTTCGACTGCTCCGGCCTCGTCCAGTACGTGTACGCGCAGGTCGGCGTCTCGCTGCCGCACTTCACGGTCGCCCAGTGGAACTACCCGGGTGCCGTCCCCGTTGCCCCGAACGAGCTCCAGCCCGGCGACCTCGTCTTCTTCAACCACCTCGACCACGTCGGGATCTACCTCGGCGGCGGGTACTTCGTCGACTCCCCGCACACGGGCGCGGCCGTTCGCGTCGACAGCCTCAACGAGCCCTGGTACGCCGCCAAGTACGACGGGGCGAGGCGAATCGTCGGCTCCGCGCTCAACGGCTTCTCGCAGGCGATCGGCGGGACGACGTTTGCCACCGGGAGCGCCTCGGCGTTCTCCTCGAACGTCATCTACTTCACCCATTAGGGGGTCAATGCCGTGCGCGAACCTTCCGATGCACGAGCCGTGTCCAGGCGCATCCTCACGCTTCCTCGCCTGACGGCCGTCGCCGCTGCCGGCCTGCTCGTGAGCGCGACGATCAGCCTTGCCGCCGACAAGCCGCCGAAGATGAAGCCGGCGGCGCACCCGGCCAAGGCGCGCCACACGCTGGTCGTACCGAACGTCCAGGGCCAGCTCTTCGTGTTCGCGTCCGGAATGCTCGAGGACGGCGGCTTCGGCTGGAAGGTGCGCGGTGGGGTCGGCGGCTACCCGGCGAACGTCGTCGTCTCGCAGTCGCCCAGGCCCGGTATGCGCGTGATCGACACCGGCGCCCCGACCATCACGCTCTCGCTCTCGCGCGGGAAGGGCGCCGAGCTCGGCCAGCCCCAGAACAGGTCGCCCTACGGTGCGAGCCTGATCCGGCCGGCGAAGCACTCGAACGCGAAGTAGCCCTTGACCCGGAGAGCGGTCCGCCCGCGCTGCACCCGACTCACCCTTTCTGGGGTGGCCTCAGGCCCCAGGCTGCCGAAACTTCCTAGGATGGCCGGCCTTCCCGTTCCGGAGCGCGTGCGCGCGTTCGCTCGCTGCGACAGCGGCATCCTGCTCGTCGAGGCGCTGATCGCGGTCAGCCTCTTCGCGGTCGTCGCCACCGGCCTCGTGAACATCGTCCTCTCCAGCCTGAACGCGACCACCCGCGTCAAGCACCAGACGGTCGCCGAGCAGGGCGTCATGTCCCAGATCGAGCAGATCCGGGCGATGAACTACGACGACGTCGGAACGGTCAACGGGTGCGTGGCCGGGCCGCTCAACTCCTCCCAGGCCTTCACCAAGGATCTGCAGGGCCAGAACCTCGGGGTGAACGCGACCCTGCACACGGCCGTGGCCTACGCGAGCGCCAACGTCCCGGGGGCCGCCGACACCGGCGCCGACTTGAAGAAGGTCACGGTCTGGATCACCCGCGACCAGGACGGGAAGGTCCTGGCCCAGTCGGCGACGTTCCTCGCCCCGAAGCAGGAGGCGTCGCAGACGACCGCCACGATCAAGGCAGCGGTCAGCGACTACGGAGCGGCCGGCACGCCGATGCAGAACGTGCAGGTCAACCTCGCGACGGGGCCGAGCGCTCCGGGGAGCTGTTACACCGACGCGAGCGGCTCGGTCACGTTCCCGGGCCTGACGGCCAACCCGACGACCGGCTCTCAGGCCTACTACGACCTCAGCGTCGTGCCGCCGAGCGGCTACCAGGTGCTGAGCGACGACAGCGCCGGCAAGTCACCCGTGCACGTCCAGCTCTCGCCGACTCAGCTCTGGTCGACGTCGCTGAGCGTCTACAAGCCCGCCACGATCGTGGTCGACCTTCTCAACCCGGACGGCTCCCAGTACACCGGCTCCGCCTCGGTGACGGTCACCTCGAACGACGCGCGGACCTCGGGGACCTCCAAGACGTTCACGTACAGCGGCACACCTCTCACGGTGACCAACGTCGTACCGGCCGACTCGCCCTACCTCGTACCGGGCCAGTACTCCCTCCAGGTGACGCAGAACGGCTACCAGACGGTCTCCGACACCGGAACCGTGCCGGCCGGCTACCCGACCACCCTCTCGAGCACCTTCGACGAGACCATGACCCCGGTCCCGGCGAACGGCGAGCTCGACGTCACCGTCCAGGCGAAGAAGTCGAGCGGGTCGACGCTCACCTGCACGAGCGCTTCCGTGACCATGACGGATCCGAACAACGTCAACACGGGCCCGCTGAGCACGAGCAGCGGCTCGGCGAAGTTCACCGGCCTCGTCCCGGGCTCGCCGTACTCGGTGAAGGTGACCGACACCAGGAAGTCGGGGTCGTGGACGTTCGGCAACATCACCGTCGTCGCCGGTCCGACGAAGACCGCTCAGACGGTCCTCCTCACCGGGACGTGGACCTCGTGCTGAGCCGGGTCGACCCGCAGAGCGACGGCGGGTTCCTGCTCATCGAACTGCTCGCGGCGACGCTGCTGATCGCGGTCGTGGTGGGGGCGTTCGCCGGCATCTTCACGATGATCGAGCAGCGCGACAACACGCTGCAGCAGCAGTCCGTGCTCGCGGCGACGGCGCGGCCGATGCTCGACACCATGGCCGCCGAGCTGGAGTCCGCGATGTGCAACAGCACCACGCAGCCGATCACGGCGGCGAGCGGGACCCAGCTCACCTTCACCGCCCCGGACCGGCAGCAGCCGTACCACCTGCAACAGATCTCGTACACGTTGTCGAGCGGCGTGCTGACGCGCAAGGTCGCGACCGGCACGAACACCAACGGTCTCGCCCTGGACGATGGGCAACAGTCCGGACCAGCGACGACCGTCGACTCGATCAAGAACGCCGTCGTCTTCGACTTCCGGGCCGCGCCCCAGCCCGGTCAGACGCAGACTCAGGCCACCGACCTCTCGCCGAACGGCGCCGCAGTGAGCGCGGCGAACCTCTCGAACATCCGGGAGGTCACCATGGTGCTCTCGGTCACGCCGTACGCCTCTCGCGGAACCGGATCGCTGACCGCGCAGGGAAGCGCTTCTCTGAGGACGCCGTCGTGCAGCTGACGAAGCCTCTCCGCAGGCTCTCCGCCGCCGAGGACGGACAGGCGCTCGTGCTCGTCGCCTTCCTGATGATCGTGCTCGCCCTGTTGTCGGTGCTCCTGATCGGCATGGTCGTGTCCGACCAGAAGACGAGCAACAACTCGGCCGTCCAGGCCGACGCCCGCGCGGCGGCGGAAGCGGGAATCGACAGCTACGTCGCCACGCTGCTCCTCAACAACCAGTACTACCGGCAGTACCTCGCCCCCGGCGAGGCGACGCGCAAGTCCACGGCCACCGGAGACACGCTCGCCTCGGTCGTCCCGCCGTCGTCCCCCACCGCGTGGGCCTCGAACGAGGGCACCTCCTGGACGTATCCCAACGGGAAGGACGCCTGGGCCGATCTCGGCAACGGCTACTCGTACGACCTCCAGGTCACGCCACCGCAGACGGGCTCGAACAACACGAATTACCTCCAGATCGTGGCCACCGGGAAGCGCAACGGCGGCACCGCCACGTCGGACAAGCAGGCGATCCAGATCCTGATCAGGCCGGCCTCGGTCGCCGACTTCCAGATGCTCTCCGCCGCCAGCGTCGCGTACGGCACCGACGCGGTGACCACGGGCAAGGTCTACTCGCTCCAGAGCGTCTACTACTGCGGCACCGCGTATGCCGACGTGTACGCCGAGAGCCGCGTCTACCTCTCCAGCGGCACCTGCGGAGGCGGCTCGGGGAACAACATGGTCTCCCCGGCGAAGGCGTACGACTCCCAGACCAGCCCGACGATCAGGACGATGATCAAGAATCCGGTCAACTTCGCCGACTTCCAGACCTCGCTCGACGACATCAGCCGTGCCGCGCAGAACGCCGGCGGGATCTACCTGACCAACCCCGGCGGCTCGGTGAAGGCGTGGCAGCTGACCTTCAACTCCGCAGGCACCGTCACGTACCGGACGTGCACGGCGTCGCAGGCGCTCGAGACGACCCAGCCGTCGTGCACCGGATCCGCGACGACGAAGTCGATCCCCACCAACGGCGCGATCTACTCCGAACTGCCCGTCGTCATCGCCGGTGGCACGTCGACCTGCTCGGACCCCAAGGTCGGCACGCTGACGAACGCGAACTGCGTGCACGGCCGGGTGACGGTGGCCTCGAACGGCGACATCATCATCGGCGACGACATCGGCTATGTGACCTCGGGCTCGGACGTGCTCGGCCTGATGGCGAAGAACAACGTCTGGGTGGCGAGCTGGAACGGCAACAGCCTCACGTGGCGCGGCGCCGCGCTCGCGGAGAACGGCTACTGGTCCGAGCCGACCAGCGCGTGCAACGGCTGCCACTCGGGGACGATGACGTTCACCGGCTCGAGCGCCACGTACTCGGGCGGTGCGATGTCGATGTTCAACAACCGCTCCTACAACTACGACGGGACCCTCCTGTACCTGCAGCCGCCGTGGTTCCCGACCCTCCCCCAGGCGTACACGATCGTCCTCTACCGCAACCTGCCGAACGGGTCGTGACGCCGTCCGTACCCGTCTGACGCGCTGCGCGGCGGCTCAAGCGCGGTCGCTCTCGTGTCGATAACAACGGGAGATGACCGTCGTCGCACCGCTCGTGTTCGTCCCCGGCCTGGCCATGGGCAGCTTCCTCGGCGTCGTGGCCGCGCGCGTCCCCGTGCGCCGCTCCGTCGTGCGCCCGGGCTCCGCCTGTATGAGCTGTGATGCGCCGATCGCCTGGTACGACAACGTCCCGCTCCTCTCGTACGCGCTGCTGGGCGGCCGCTGCCGCCACTGCGGCACCCGGATTCCGCCGCGCGACCCGGCCATCGAGCTCGTCACCGCGCTCCTGCTCGCCGGCTGCGTACTCGCCTTCGGCCTCACGCTGAAGACCGCGGCCGCAGCGGTCGCGTGCGCCGCCCTCGTCGTCGTGACGGCCACCGACCTCGAGCGGCGCATCGTGCCGAACCGCGTCGTTCTCCCCGCCGCCGCGGCGGTGCTCGCGCTGCGCACGATCGGCCACCCTTCGCCCGTGTGGGCGATCGGTGCCGTCGCCACCGCGGGATTCCTCCTGCTCGCAGCGCTCGCCTACCCGGGCGGGATGGGAATGGGCGACGTCAAGCTCGCGCTCCTGATCGGGGCGCTGCTCGGGCCGACGGCGACGGTGGCGATCATGCTCGCCCTCCTGTTCGCCCTGCTGCCGAGCCTGGTGCTCTTCGCGCGAGTCGGGGTCGGCGCGCGCCGGCTGACGATTCCGTTCGCGCCGTTCCTCGCAGCAGGGACGGTCGTCGCGCTCTTCGCCGGGGAGCGCATCCTGCACGCGTACCTGGGAACCTTCTCGTGAGGCGGCTACTGCGGTGTCTGCTCAGCCTGCCGTAAGCGGCGACGGAGACCGGACGCCGAAGACTCCGGCCACTCCCGCCCCGATCTCGCAGCTGATGGGCGAGCTCGTCGTCGATCTGCTCGAGACGACCGGGCTCATCCCCGCGGACAAGATCGAGACCGTCCGGGAGCAGGCTGAGCACCTGCCGGTCGTGCAGGTGCTCATCGACGTGGGCCTCGCCTCGAGCGAGGCGATCACCCGGATCGTCGCCGCCCAGCACGGGCTCCCCGTCGTCGAGCTCGGCAGCATCGCCATCGACCCGACCGCGGCCGAGTCCGTGCCGTTGCACGTCCTCCGCCAGGTGACGGCCATCCCGTACGCGTTCGACGGCGATTCGCTCTGCGTCGCGATCGCCGACCCGCAGAACATCCACGGGATCGACGCCCTGCGGCTCGCCAGCAAGCATCCGATCGCGCTGCGCGTCGCCACGAGCGTGGAGATCGAGAGCGAGCTCGCCCGGCTCGCCCGCACGGCGGAGGTCTTCGGTGGCCATTCCGGCCTCACGGACGCCGCCGAGCTCGAGGTGATCGACGAGGAGGCCGACGACCTCGAGGTCGAGGACGGCATCTCCGACGCCCCACTCGTCCGCCTCGTCAACTCGATCCTCTTCGAGGCCGCCGAGGACGGCGCCAGCGACGTCCACTTCGAGCCCCAGCACGACGCTCTCCTCGTCCGGTACCGCATCGACGGCGTGCTCCACGAGTCCCACCGCATCCCGCGCAAGAGCGCGAGCGGCGTGACGACGCGCCTCAAGGTGCTCGCGAAGCTCGACATCGCCGAGCGCCGCAAGCCGCAGGACGGCCGCATCTCGCTCTCCTCCAGCGCGGCGGGCCGCATGCTCGACGTCCGGGTCGCAACGCTGCCGACCGTCGAAGGCGAGGCGGTCGTCATGCGCCTGCTCGACAAGTCGAAGAAGCCGCCGACCCTCGAGGAGGTCGGTCTCAGCCCCGCGATGATGGAACGGCTCATGACCATCATCCAGCGGCCGACGGGCGCCCTGCTCGCCACCGGGCCGACCGGATCCGGGAAGTCGACCACCCTCTTCGCCGCCCTGGCCCTGATCAGCCGCCCCGAGATCAACGTCATCACCGTCGAGGACCCGGTCGAGTACCGCCTCCCCGGCCTCAACCAGGTGCAGGTCAACCCGCGGGCAGGACTGACCTTCGCCACGGCGCTCCGGTCGATCCTCCGCTCGGACCCCGACGTCGTCATGGTGGGAGAGATCCGCGACGTCGAGACGGCCAAGATCTCGATCGAGGCCGCCCTGACCGGGCACTTCGTGCTGTCCACGATGCACACGAACGACTCGGCCGGCGCGCTCACGCGATTGAACGAGATGGGCGTGGAGCCGTTCCTGACCGGGGCCGCCGTGACGGGCGTGCTCGCGCAGCGGCTCGCGCGCCGCCTCTGCGACCACTGCCGCGAGGCCTACACGCCCAGCGAGGAAGAGCTCACGTCGGCGCAGCTGCCGGAGGAGCTCCGCGAAGGCAAGGTCGAGCTCTACCGCCGGACCGGGTGCCCTCGGTGCCGCCAGACCGGCTACAAGGGCCGGGTCGGAATCTTCCAGCTGCTCTCGATGAACGAGGAGCTCTCGACCCTCGCCGCGCGCAAGGCGACGCGCGAGGAGCTCGAGCGCGCCGCGGCGAAGGACGGGATGGCGACGCTCTGGGCGGACGGGATCGAGAAGGTCGCCACCGGCCTGACCTCCCTCGAAGAGCTCGCCCGCGTCACGACGCTCTAGCGGCTCCGGGCTCGTCGCCGCGCCCGGCGCTCGCAGCCCGCCTTGTCTGCCGGCTGCTAGCGGTTGCGGAAGCCGAAGCGCTTCGGCCGGCTAGCCGCTGCGAGATCCTCGATCGAGCTCGGCGGCGGCGTGAAGACGTTCGGCGGAGGAGGCGAGGCTTCGGCCGCGTCCGGCTCGGGCACGGATGCCTCGTCGCCGGCGGGGGCGGCCTGAGCCGGCGCTGGCCGGCTCCGTCTCCTCGAGCTCTGCAGCTTCGACGTGTGACTCCGGCTCGGGCATCGGCTCGAGCTCGACGCTCTCGGGACTCGCCGCGGCGAGCATGTCGACCGCCTCGTGACGCGCCGCATCGGAGATCTCACGTGCCTGGACACGCGCCCGCGCGAGCAGCTCCTGTGCGTCGGCGCGCGCGCTCTCAGCGGCCTGCGCCGCCTCTGCGCTGGCGCGGGAGACGACTTCCTCCGCCTCCGCGCGAGCGGCCGCGAGGAGGGCCTCCGCCTCGGTGCGCGCCGCCTCGAGTGCGGTGTCCGCCTCGGAGCGCGCAGCCTGGGAGACCGCCTCCGCCTCGGAGCGCGCGCCCTCGGTGACACCGCCGGCCTCGTTGCGGGCGGCCTCGACGAGGGAGTCGGCCTCCGAGCGGGCGGCCTGGGCGACCGCTTCGGCCTCGCTGCGGGCGGCGCCGAGGATGCCGTCGGCCTCCGTCTGCAGCTCTTCGGCGCGGCGGGTCGCTGCTGCAATCGTCGCGGCCGCCTCGTCCTCGACCGTCGCCAGGCGCGCCTGCGCCTGCTGCGCCGCCTCGGCCGCCCGCTGTCGGTGCTCGGCGAGCTCCGCCTCGGCCCGTGCGAGCTCCTGGTGCGTTGCCTCGAGGTCACGCTTGAAGTGATCGAGCTCCGTCTCCCGCTCGTCGAGGGCGAGACGGCGAAGCCTGACCTCCTCCTCGGTGCGCGTCAGCCGGTCCCGCGCCGTCTCCTGCGCGTCGCGTTCGATGCGGTCGGCCAGCTCGACGGCCGCGCGGACGAGCTCCAGCGCCTCGAGCCGCGCCGAGCGGTTGTCCGCGGTGAAGCTCGACGACCCCGCGGAGAGGTCCGGACCGTCGGGATTGGGAGGAAGGCGCTCGAGCTGAGGGAGAGCGATCACGTCGGCGACGGGCTGCGGTTCGTGTCCCCGGAACTCTTCCTCGCTGTGCACCGGGTCCACGGATCCCTCGCTCGCGCCTCTCAGGCGTGGATCTCGCAGCCGAGGTAGACGAGCGCCTCGACCGCCTCAGTGACGAACGTGCTCGCCTGCTGTGCGTCGGCGAAGTTGTAGGACGGCGGCTCGGCGCCCTCGGCCCGGCCCTCCACCTCGACGTCGACCACGCAGGCGTCGCCGAGGTCGCGCGCCCTCATGGTCACGACGTGCCGACCGTGCCGGCTCGCGCTGCGGACGAAGAGCTCGCGAGGCTCCGGCTCGGCTTCTTCGACCCGGTCGCCGCGCTTCATCAGCGGGCGTCGGCGACGGCTTGCTCGACCACGTCGCGGTCGGTGAAGCCCTTGAGGGTCGAGTAGACGACGTGCGGCCGCTTCACCACGAGCACGTCCGGCGTGTTGACGACGCCGAGCTTGCGGAGAAGCGCCGTGCCGGCACGCTGCCGGTAGACGTTGAGGCTCACGAACCCGACCTTCATCGCGGCGGCTCCCGCCTGCGCCTCGGCCCTGGCCGTCTGGTCGACGGCCGAGTGGGGCGCGGACAGCGAGACGACGACGACACGGTGCTTCTTGAGCGCCCGTGCGACGGCGACCGGCAGCCCGTGCGTGGCGAGCCTGGTCGGGGTCGAACTCGGGGTGTGCGTCTTGCTCGGAGCAGGAGTCGTCTGCGCCGGTGTGGTCACGGCAGGAGTCGAGCTCGCGGTCGTCGGCGTGTTCGTCTTGTTCCGCGAGACGACCAGGTAGCCGCCGGCGGCGACGACGACCAGTACAGCCAAGGCGACGAGCCGAAGCTGCCGCGTGCTCAACGTCGCGTTCATGCCACTCCTATCGGCAGGCCCGCGGACGTGTGTCTCCCCGAAACGGGGGATACGTCGGCGAGCGGGGGATAAACGGAGGGCGCGGTCTCCCGCGCCCTCCGGTAGAGCGACGTGCTTCGTTCGGTTACGGACAGGGATCTCCGCCGCCGGAACCGTCACTCTGGACCTGGCCGCCGGGGCCGGTGACGTGCGCCCAGTAGCCACCGTCCTCGGCCGAGATGCAGTACGTCGTGGGGTCGGCGAGGGGCTCAGCGGTGACGATGCCGGGAACCTCAGGCGGGCCCGCGGCGTAGATCTGCATTCCGGAGTCGTAATTGGTCTGCAGCCCCGCAGCGGTCATGCCGGTGTAGGTGTTGTTGTCCGAGTAGAACGCCTCGGCGTCAGGAATCGCCTGGCGGACGTCCGACGCAGCGGCCGTCTGCTGGGCCTTCTTCTGGAAGCCGAGGTACGACGGAATGGCGATCGCGAGCAGAACGCCGATGATGATCAGGACGACGAGCAGCTCGATCAGCGTGAATGCGCTCTCGTCCCGGGCGTTCACCCGCTGTCTGAGGGTGGAAAGCATGCAGTCTCCTTTGAGGATCGGGTACCCAGACCCGCCCTCTATCGGCACCGGCGCCGGCGGCTGATCCCCCCGACCGAGGGATTCGCCCGACCGCCCCTCCCCCGCCGCGGGGGAGGGGCCGCCCCGCGCGGAGCCTTCTCTCACTCGTTCGAGTGATTCCCAGGGTGGCCCCTAAAGCGGGCGACACCACCCGCCGATAGCTCGCTTCGCATGGCGCCGCAACCCTTCTCCATCGACACGCTGCTCGAGCGCGTTGCCGCCGAGGATGCCTCCGATCTGCACGTCACGGCGGGCTCTCGGCCGCTGCTGCGCGTGCGCGGCGAGCTCATCCCGCTCAAGGAGTTCGAGCCCTTCGATCCGGAGCAGACGCGCGACCTCTTCTACCGCATGCTCTCGACCGAGCAGCAGAAGCGGCTCGAGATCGACCGGCAGATCGACCTCTCCCATTCGGTGCCGGGCGTCGCCCGCTTCCGCGTCAACATCTTCTACCAGCGCGACAGCCTCGCCGCCGCGTTCCGGCTCGTGCCCACGCTGCTCAAGTCGGCCGAGGAGCTCGGCCTGCCGGAGGTGCTCCGGGAGCTCGCCGGCCGGCCGCGCGGGCTCGTGCTCATCACCGGCCCGACCGGCTCGGGTAAGTCGACCACCCTCGCGACGATGATCGACCACATCAACCGCACGCGGTCGGTGCACATCGTCACGATCGAGGACCCGATCGAGTTCCTGCACGACCACGATCGCGCGATCATCAACCAGCGCGAGATCGGCGCCGACGCGAAGGGATTCCCCGAGGCGCTGCGCGGCGCGCTCCGCGAGGACCCCGACGTGATCCTCGTCGGCGAAATGCGCGACCTCGAGACGATCGCCACCGCGCTGACCGCGGCCGAGACGGGGCACCTCGTGCTCGCCACCCTGCATACACAGAGCGCGTCGAGCACGATCGACCGCATCATCGACGTCTTCCCGGCCGCCCAGCAGGGCCAGGTGCGGATGCAGCTCGCCGCCTCGGTGCAGGGGATCGTCACGCAGACGCTCCTCCCCACCGCCGACGGGAGCGCCAGGGTTCCGGCCCTCGAAATCCTCCTGCCGGACGACGCCGTCCGGAACCTCATCCGCCAGGGCAAGACCGAGCAGATCTACTCCGTCATGCAGACCAACACGACGCGCGGGATGCAGACGATGGAGCAGGCCCTCGCCGACCTCGTGCTGCGTCGCGTGATCTCGCGCGACACGGCTCTCGACGTCGCGAGCCGGCGCGACGAGTTCGATGCGTTGCTGGCACGGAGCGGCATCACTCCGCCGTCGGAAGACCACCTCCCCGAGGCCCTCCGCGGCCTCCGTATCGCAGGAGCGTCACAGTGAGCGGGATTCGCGACTTTCTGAAGCAGGACATCTCCCTCAAGCGCAAGCCGTCGCCGCCGGCGGAGGCCAAGGCGCCGAAGCACAAGGCGCCGAAGAAGGAGAAAGAGGCAGCGCCGAAGCGGAGCTTCTCCATGAAGCGGAACGTGTCGCTCTCGCTGCCGAAGCCCACACGCAAGCCGCGGAAGGCGTCGTCCGGCAACTCGGGCGGCCGCCACAAGCAGGTCGTCGGGCTCAAGATCGGCTCCTCCCAGCTCGCCGCGGCGGTCGTCGTCAACAACGGCCGGCCAAAGCTCGTCAAGGCGGCTCGCCACACGCTGCCCCCGGACGTCGTCAGCGGCGGCGAGGTGAAGGACCCCGACGCACTCGCACGGGAGATCGAGGCCTTCTTCCACGACGCCGACCTGCCGCGCAAGAACGTCAGGCTCGGCGTCGGCAGCAGCCGGACCGGCGTCCGCGTCTTCGAGCGCCCGACGGTCGACGACCCGCGGCAGCTCGCCAACGCGATCCGCTTCCGGGCCTACGAGACGCTGCCGATCCCGATCGAAGAGGCGATGCTCGACTACCACGTCGTCGAGGACGCTGCGGTCCCGGATCGCGTGCTCCTCGCCGTCGCCTACCGCGACCTCGTCGACCGCTTCGCGTCCACGTGCGCCGCGGCGAAGATCGAGCTCGTCGGAATCGACATCGAGGCCTTTGCCCTGCTCCGCGCCGTGGGTGGCGAGCCGCTCTCGGCGGGCGAGCGCGAGGAGGCCGCGCGCGTCGCGGTCTCGATCGGCAACGACCGCACGACGGTCGCCGTCTCCGACGGACGCCTGTGCGAATTCACCCGGGTGCTCGACTGGGGCGGTGCACGAGTCACCGCGGCGATCGAGCAGGCTCTCGAGGTCGACGCCGAGGAGGCCGAGCGGATCAAGCACTCGCTCGACGTCTCCAGCCGCGCCACGCACGATCCGGCCGACGAGCAGACGACCCGTGCGGTCGAGGCGGCGCGCCGCGAGGTCAACGGCCTCGCCCGCGAGCTGGCCGCCTCGCTCCACTTCTACCAGGATCAGCCGGACTCCCTGGGCTTCGCCGAGATCACCGTCACCGGTGGCGGCGCCCACCTCCAGGGGCTCGCCGACCAGCTCGAGGAGCTGATCGGCATCAGCGTCCGTGTCGCCGACCCGTTCGCACGCGTCGGCTCGGGGCACGGCATCGCCTCCGGCGGTCAGGACGGCTCCCTCGCCGTCGCAATCGGACTGGGAATCGAGGACTGATGCGCGCCGTCAACCTTCTCCCCCGCCAGCAGGTCGAGTCGAAGACGCGCGAGCGGCCGAACACGGTCGCCCTCGTCGCCGGCATCGGCGGCGCGGTGGTCCTGCTCGTGCTCGTCGGCGGCTTCCTGCTCGCCAACCGGAGCGTCGACCGGCAGCGGCAGGCGCTCGCGACCGCGCGGGCCGTGCTGGCGGTGACGCCCGCGAAGACCCTTTCGGCGGAGACGAGGTCCTTCCGCTCGTCCATCCTCAGCCAGCGGGAGCAGCGGTCGCTCGCGCTCGCGTCCGCCCTCGGGCAGCGCGTCGCGTGGGATCGCATCCTGCGGCGGATGTCGCTCGTCATGCCCGACGACGTCTGGCTCACGAGCCTGAGCGGGACGATGCCGCTCCAGTCCGCGACGCTTCCCACCGCGTCGACGACCACGCCGAGCGCGCTGCCGACCCCGCCCACCGCGCTGACGCTCCAGGGCTACACGTACACGCAGGCGAGCGTCGCCCGGCTCCTCGAGCGGCTGCAGGTCCTCCCCGACCTGAAGAACGTCCAGCTCCAGGACAGCGAGAGCGCGACGCTCAACGGCCATCTCGTCATCCAGTTCACGATCGTTTCCGACATCCGGAAGGGAAAGGGGGCCTCGTGACCGCCCGCTTCGCGAGCCTCTCGGCGAGGGCTCAGGTCGCGCTCGTCGCGACCGCCCTGCTCCTCGTCGTCGTCATCGGCTACTTCGCCGTGATCGCGCCGAAGCGGTCGACCGCCTCCGATCTGAAGCAGCAGACGGCCGCCGTGCAGGCGCAGATCGACCGCAACCGCTCGACGGCCTTCACGCAGGCGCTGCCGGCGGTACGGGCAGCCAACGTCTTCAGCCTGGCGAAGGCGATGCCGAGCCAGCTCGAGACGCCCGACGTGATCCTGCAGCTCAACCAGCTCGCTGAGGACTCCGGCATCACGTTCGACCAGATCCAGCCGAGCGGCAACGCGTCGGCGGCCAGCGCCGTCACGGGTTCGACCGACCCGTACGCCGCGGAGGCGATCCAGGTCAAGTTCTCCGGCAGCTTCTACAACCTCCTCACCTTCCTGCAGCGGCTGCGCAATCTCGTGCGGGTGCAGAACGGCAAGCTCTTCACCGCCGGACGCCTGTTCGACGTGAGCAACGTCTCCTTCCAGGAGGGGGCGAAGGGTTGGCCGCAGGTGCAGGCGGTACTCACGATCGACGAATTCGTGCCTCAGCCGGCGGCGACGACGCTGCCGACCGCTCCGGGCGTCACCGGAACGACGACCACCACCACGACCTCGAACCCGACTTCGGCTGCACCGAGCACGAGCGGAGGGACTTCATGAGCCGCAAGAGCAGAGCCCAGGATCTCCAAGCGATGAAGGACAAGCGCATGAAGCGCGTCGCGATCGGCGGCGCCGTCCTCCTCGCCGTCGTGCTCGCGTTCGAGGTGCCGAAGATGCTCAAGTCGAGCGGCGGCAGCCCGACGGCGGCCGCGACCACGACCACCACCGCGACCGCTGGAACGTCGACGACGGCCGGCACCGCGAGCACCCCCACGGGAACGGCGGCAGTCCTCCCCGCAGGGGGTGGCAGCGGCCGCCTGCCGAACTCGGACGTCGCGCCGACCCGCTCGAAGTCGCAGCTCTACTCCTTCAACCACTTCGCCGGCAAGGACCCGTTCACCCAGCAGATCTCTGCGAGCTCGGCGTCGGGCACGTCGGCGTCCGGCGGGAGCTCGAGCTCTCGTCCTCGTCCCCACCGACCGCCGTGGTCGCCTCGAGCGTGAGCGTCGCGCCCTCGCAGCAGGGCTCCGCCCGCAGCCTCGCCAGGACCGGCGCGGCGACGATCTCGGTCAACGGCCGGCTCCAGACCGTCCGGGTGGGCGCCAGCTTCCCGAGCTCGAATCCGCTGTTCAGGCTCGTCTCGGTCGCCCACGGCATGGTGCGGATCGGCATCGCGAGCGGCTCCTACGCGAGCGGAGCGCAGACCGTCTCGCTCGCGACCGGGAAGACCGTGACGCTCGTGGACACCGCGGACGGCGCCCACTACAAGCTCCAGCTGGTCTCCGCGTCGTGATCTAGCCGATGGCCGGATTCGCTTACAGCGCGATCAGCATCGACGGCTTCGAGTCCGTCGGCGAGATCCACGCTCCGGACCTAGAGACCGCTCGCGAGCAGCTCCGCACCCGCGGCCTGCTCGCGCACTCGCTGCGCGAGCTCCCCGCCAGCGGCGAGCAGGGGCTGCGCACGACCTTCCGGAAGATCAAGCCGCGCTCGATGCAGGTCTTCTCGCGCCAGTTCGCGACGATGATCGAGGCCGGGCTCAACATCGTCGCCGCGCTCGTCATCCTCGAGGAGCAGACCGACGACCCGTATCTCGCGGAGGTCATCTCCGAGCTCCGCGCCGACGTCGAGGGTGGGCTCCTTCTCTCGCAGGCGATGGAGCGCCATCCGAAGGTCTTCAACAACCTCTATGTCTCGATGGTGCAGGCCGGCGAGGCGTCGGGAATGCTCGACAACGTCCTCGACCGGGTCGCGGAGCAGATCGAGAAGGAGACGAAGATCAAGCGCCGCGTGAAGGGCGCGATGGTCTACCCGACCGTCGTCTTCACCTTCGCGTCGCTCGTGCTCGTCGCGATGCTGATGTTCATCGTCCCGATCTTCGCGCGGATCTTCACCACGCTCCACGGCCAGCTGCCGCTGCTGACGCGGGTCGTCCTGCACGCCTCCAACCTGCTGCGGGACCGGTGGTACATCGTCTTCCCCCTCATCGGCTTCCTGATCTGGGGCGGGCTCCGCTACAAGAAGACCGAGTCGGGCCGGCAGGCCTGGGACCGGTTCAAGCTCCGGGTCCCGATGCGCATCGGCGAGGTCGTGCTCAAGGTGACGATGGCACGGCTCCTGCGCACGCTCGCCACGCTCGTCGCCGCGGGCGTCGACATCATCAAGGCGCTCGACATCGCCGGCTCGACGGCGGGCAACTGGCTCGTGGAGCGCGCGCTCGCCGACGTCCGGGTCAAGGTCCAGGAGGGCATCCCGATCGCGGAGCCGCTGACGAACGACCCGCTCTTCCCGCCCATGGTCAGCCAGATGGTGAAGATCGGCGAGGAGACCGGAGAGCTCGAGAAGATGCTCAGCAAGATCGCCGACTTCTACGAGGACGAGGTCGACGCCGCGATCCAGTCCCTGACCTCGATCATCGAGCCGCTGATGATGATCGGCGTCGGGTTCATGGTCGGCATCATCATCATCGCCATGTACCTGCCGATGTTCAAGATGATGCAGCTGATCGGGAACCAGTAGCACCGGTCACCGCGGCTCGCGACAGGGCATAGATCGCGCGGATCGCGGCCCGCTCGACGCCGCGGGCGGCGGCCGGCTCGGCCAGGTCTCCCCGGAGGAGCTTCTCGAGCGCACGGAACGTGACGGGCAGACGCGCGAGCGCGTAGGTCGCGTGCGGAAACCGCTCGAAGGCACGTTTCGCGCCCCAGCCGGCCCGGGTCAGCGGCGTGATGCGCCGCTCGACCGCGGCCTGGTACGCGTCGAGGTTGTCGGCGCGGCCGGCCAGTACCGCGAGAGCCGCGTCCGTGACGAGCTGCGCGGAGAGGAACGCCTCGTACATCCCGTCGCCCGAGAACGGGTCGACGAGCCCGGCCGCGTCGCCGATCACCGCCGTCCTCCCGCGGGCGAGGCGCGTGCCCGGCAGGCGCAGCGGCAGCCGGTAGCCACGGGTGTCGCGCGCCGCGTCCGGGTCGATTCCGTATGCCTCGCACATGCGGCGCAGCTCCCGCCGCAGGCGCGGCCCCTCCTCCCCGTTGCCGCCGACACCCACGTTGACGTGGTCCGCCTTCGGGAAGATCCAGCCGTAGCCGCCGCGGACGACCGCGATCTCGAGCACCATCGCACCCGCGAAGCGCCGCTCGTGCGGGTAGTTCGCCTCGAGCGCGACGCCGTGGACGACGCCGTCGGCGAGCCCGAGCTGCTTCGCCGACGAGCCGTTGCAGCCGTCGGCCCCGATCACGATCCTGGCGTCGAGCTCCCGCGGGTCGGCCGTCTCCCCCACGCGCACCTCGGCCCCGGCCTCCGCGGCCTTCTCGAGGAGGAAGTGGTCGAGCCGCCGCCGTTGGGTCATGTACGCGAGCGGCGCCCCGGCCCGCCGCGTGAAGCGGCGCCGATAGCGAAGGCCGCACTCCAGCCGGTCGACGACGTCCTCCACCACCGGCTCGATCGAGAACGGCAGCAGGCGCGCCGCGCGGCCCGTGACGCCGCCGCCGCACGGCTTGTCGCGCGGGAACGTCGCCTTGTCGAGAAGCAGGACGCGAGCGCCTGCGCTCGCCAGCCGGTACGCGGCCGTAGAACCGGCGGGCCCGGCGCCGACGATCGCCACGTCGTGAGCGGCCACGAGCGAACGCTAGCGCCCTTAGCTGCGGCTTACTCACGGAGGACTTAGCCGAGCCTGGTTGACTCGACTGCGATGTTCTACCTCCGCTACATCCGGCGCGAGCTGCTGCGGAGGAAGGCACGGACGCTGCTCACCGTGCTCGGGCTCGCGCTCGGCGTCGGGCTCGTGATCGTCATCTCCGGCCTGTCGAACGGGCTCAGCCACGCGCAGAGGACCGCGCTCGACCCGCTGTCGAGCATCGGCACCGATCTCACCGTCACGCGTAGCGCCCAGACCGGAGGCGGAGGCCGGGGCGGCTTCGGCGACGCGGGAGCGCTGCTCCAGTCGAATCGGTCGGTGATCACCGACCTCTCCAAGCTCGGCAAGCCGGGCACGCACTTCGTCCACGACTTCTTCCTGCCCGGCACGCAGCTCACCTTTCCGACGAGCCAGGGCGCGCAGCTGACGTCGCTCGCAGGCGTCTCGGCCGTGTCGCAGGGCCTGCTCCTCGTGGCCGAGCACCAGTCGGGAGTCGTGCCGAAGATCGTCGCCAAGCTGAAGACCGGCGGCCAGACCTTCAACATCCGCCGCCGGATCAAGCCGCCCACGGAGGCCGAGCAGCAGCAGATCCAGGCCTGCCTGCAGAAGAACGGCGTGACCATTCCGGCTCCCGGCAGCGGCGGCAGCGGAAACGGCGGCGGAAGCGGTGGCGGCTCGGGCGGCTTCCAGGGCCGCGGCAACGGCGGGCGCGGACGGTTCTTCGCCGGCCCGGGCGGGGGCGCCTTCGCGAAGTGCCTCCCGAAGCGCTTCCAGCGCCTCGCGACGACGTTCACGACGCCCCAGCAGACCCTCAAGCAGGTGCTCGACCCGCCGCAGACCAACATCAAGACGACGCCGTACACGATCGGCGGTGTCGACCAGACGCAGCCGGGCATCGCGCTCGTCACCCCGAGCCAGGTGACGAAGGGCCGCTACCTGGCGTCGGCCGGCGGCAGGGAGGCGCTCGTCTCGGGCACGTACGCGGCGAAGGAGAAACTGAAGATCGGCTCGACGCTCGAGCTGAACGGCAGGGCCTTCACGGTCGTCGGGCTCGTCTCGCCGCCGCTCGGCGGGCAGACGGCGGACGTCTACCTGCCGCTGAAGCAGCTGCAAACCCTCGCCGGCGAGAAGGGCCTCGCCAACGTCGTCCTCGTTCGCGCGAACGAGAGCAGCTCCGTGGCCGCCGTGAAGAAGGAGATCCAGGGCCGGCTCGGGCAGGACGCCCAGGTCGCGTCCGCGAGCGACGTCGCCGACAAGATCACGGGCTCGCTCGTCGATGCGTCGAACCTCTCGCACAACCTCGGGCTCGTGCTCGAGATCGTCGTCGCCGCGGCCGCCTTCCTGCTCGCCGCGCTGCTCACGCTCTCGTCCGTCGGCAAGCGCGTGCGCGAGCTGGGGACGCTGAAGGCGATCGGCTGGACGCAGCGGCTCGTCGTGCGGCAGGTCGTCGGGGAGTCGCTCGTGCAGGGCATCGTCGGCGGCCTCGCCGGGCTCGGGCTCGGCGTCGGCGCGGCCGCGGTCTTCGACGCGTTCGGCCCGAAGCTCACCGCGACCTCGCCCTCCGGCGGCAGCGGCGCCAACCTGCTCGGCCTGGGGAGCGCGACCCTGCGGACGGCGAAGCAGACGATCGCGCTCCATGCGCCGGTCACGTTCGGGCTCGTCCTGCTCGGCGTCGCGCTGGCCATCCTCGGCGGCCTGCTCGCGGGAGCCGCGGGCGGGCTCCGCGCCGGCAGGCTGCGCCCCGCCGAGGCGCTGCGGAGGGTGGAGTGAGCACCGCCGGCCCGCTGTTCGAGCTGCGCGGAGTCGCCAAGCGGTTTCGCCGCGGCGACGTCGCCGTCGCGGCCGTCGACGGAATCGACCTCGAGATCGGCGGCGGCGAGCTCGTCGCGCTGGAGGGCCCGAGCGGCTCCGGCAAGACGACGCTGCTGCAGCTGCTCGGCGCGCTCGACCGTCCCGACGAGGGCAGCATCCTGTTCGAGGGACGGGACCTCGCCGGGTTGAGCGACGGCGACCTCGCCCACCTGCGCCTGAGCGCCTTCGGCTTCGTCTTCCAGCAGTTCAACCTCATCCCGACCCTGTCCGCCCTCGAGAACGTCGAGGCCGCCCTCGCGCCGGCCGGCAAGCGCGGCGACGAGCTCCAGGAACGGGCGCGCGCCCTGCTCGAAGAGGTCGGTCTGGCGCCGCGCGCCGAGCACCTGCCCTCGCACCTCTCCGGCGGCGAGCAGCAGCGCGTCGCGATCGCCCGGGCACTCGCGAACGAGCCGAGGGTGATCCTCGCCGACGAGCCGACCGGGAACCTCGACTCGAAGACCGGCGCCGACGTGATCGATCTGCTCGCGGGACTGGCCGGCAGGCGGGGCACGACCGTCGTCGTCGCGACCCACGACGTCACGCTCGCCGCCCGCGCGCCGCGGCGGGTCGCGATGCGCGACGGACGCATCGTCGAGGCAGAGGCCCGCGGAGAGTCCGGGGCTACAATGGCGCTCCCCTAGGGGGTGTGCCCGAGCGGCCAAAGGGAACGGGCTGTAAACCCGTCGGCTCAGCCTACGGAGGTTCGAATCCTCCCGCCCCCATATGGAGCCTGGAGCCGGCGCGGGGCCGTTACCGCGTCTCCGCCACCGACCCCGCCCCTGACCGCGCCGCGATCGTCGAGCTCTGCTCGACCGTGATCGAGAACTTCACGGCGGCGCGATACGAGAAGTACTACGAGCGCAATCCCTGCGGCACGCCCCTCGTGGTCACCGCGCGCACCGAGTCGACGGGAGAGCTCGTCGGGGTCGCGGCCTTGCATCCGCAGCAGATGCACCTCGACGCCGAGGTCGTGACGGTGGGAGTCGCCGGCGATTTCGCGGTCCACCCGGAGCACCGGACGTTCGGGCCCGCGCTCACGCTGCAGCGCGAGCTCGTGCGCGCGAGCGTCGACAGCGGCCTCCGCCTCGCGATCGGAATCCCGAACGACCTCGCGGCCGGCGTCTTCCGGCGCGCCGGCTACAGCCGGGTCGGATCGTTCGTCCGGCTCACCCGACCACTACGGCTGAGGGATCACGTGCTCGGCGTCAGACGCCGGTCGGAGCCACTGCGGGCGTTCTCCGGCGCCCTGCGCCCGCGCGCGCTGAGGGTCGGCCTCAAAGGACACGAGCTACGGGAGCTCGACTCCTTCGGGCAGGGAATGGAACCGCTGCTCGAGCCGGACGGCGATCCGACGGGCTTCTCGCTGCGCCGCAGCCCCGCCTTTCTCGACTGGCGCTTCGAGCTGGACGGGCACGAGGCGCCGAGCGGCTTCTCGGCGGTTGCGGTGACGCGCGGCGGCGCTCCCGTCGCATACGCCGTCTCCCGGGTCGAGGACGACACGCGACACCTGGTCGACCTCGGCTGGCTCGACCCGGCAGGGCTCGGCGCCTTGATCGCGGCCGTGATCGAGGAGAGCCGAGATGCCGGCCTGGAGACGGTCGACCTGCTCGCCTTCGGGCGTACGTCCGAGCTCGCCGGCGTGCTCGCGCGCTTCGGGTTCTTCCCCGCCCTCGGGCCGCGCGTGTGGCGCCCGGGCGTCTGGTGCCGCGGCGCCGAGGCAGCCGGACTGACCGACCCCGGCCGGTGGTCCCTGTTCGAGTCGGCCTTCGACGTCTAGGAGAGCTCGCCGAGGACGAGCGGCTGGAGATGGAGATAGGCCGCGACGCGACGCTTGGCGTCGATGTCGTCGAAGACCCGTTCCACCTGCTCGGCCGTCAGACCGCACCGCTCGGCGACGGCGGAGGCCGCGATGCCGCGGTCGCGCGCGTACAGGCAGACGTCGAGCATGGCGAGCGGCACCGAGAAGAAGAACTCCTCCTGCGTCTGCTCGAGCGAGTACGTGTCGGTCGTCGGCGTCCGGCTGCGGATCCGCTCGTCGACGCCGAGCAGCTCGGCGAGCCGGTAGACGTGCGTCTTGTACAGGTGGGCGATCGGCTTCAGGTCTGCCGCGCCGTCGCCGTTCTTGACGAAGAAGCCCTGGTCGTACTCGAGCCGGTTCGGCGTGCCGGCGACCGCGTACGCCAGCCGGTCGGCGTGGAAGTACTCGAGCGTCTTCCGCGCCCGCTGCTTGAAGCTCGTGGCCGCCACGAGCGTCCGGTACTCGTCCGCGGGCAGCCGGCGGGTGACCTGCTCTCCGGCCGGGCTTTCGGCGACGAGCTGGAAGAGCCGGAGCCGCGAGCCCGGCTGCACGGGAGGGAGCGTGATCTTCATCCGCCAATCGGGCGTGTACCCCGGGACGAGACTGCCGACGGTCTCGTCGCGCGTCTCGTAGAAACCGAACGCCTCGAGCACCGGCGTCAGGTCCTGGACGAAAGGCTCGACTCCCACCGTCGCGGCAGCGAGACGGCTCAGCTCGAGCGTGTCCGGAGCCGACTCCCGTTCCGGGGTCATGAGCGCGAGGACGCTGCCGGCCCCCAGCGCGTGCGCGCAGAGGGCGACCACGACGCTCGAGTCGACGCCGCCCGAGACGCCGACGACGGCTCCCTTGCGGCGCAGCGAGCGGCCGATCGACTCTCGCACGAAGCCGGAGATCCGCTCGAGCTCGCGTTCCGTGTCGAACTCGTCGAACTCGGCGAACGGATCCGCCTCGACGGACCGCGTCACACGCTGGCCGCCCGTTCCAGATAGCGGACCACACCGGCGATCGAGTCGAAGTTCTCCGGCAGGAGATCCTCGTCGGGAACCGTGATCCGGTAGCGCTGCTCGAGGTGCTCGATCAGCTCGAGGACCCCGGTGGAATCGAGCACTCCCGCCTCGAGGAGCGACGCGTCGGCCTCGAGCCCGTCCGCGTCGGCGAGCGGAAACGTGGCGACGAGGAATTCACGCAGCTCGCGCTCTGTCGGCGAGGCGGACACCGCGGCGAGTGTAGTCGTGCCTCCGGGCGGCCCGTCTGAGGATCGCCCTATCATCGGGGTACGTGTGCGGGGTCGCCGGGATCCATGACGCCCGCCGCCAGGTGGACCGGGAGCTCTTGCTCTCGATGGCGGGCGAGCTCCTTCACCGAGGCCCCGACGGCGTCGGCCTCTACCTGAGCGACGGCTTCGGCATGGCCGCCGCGCGGCTCGCTGTCGTCGACCTCGAGCGTGGAGACCAGCCGCTCGCCACCACCGACCGCCGGTACTGGGCCATGCAGAACGGCGAGATCTACAACCACCACGAGCTTCGACGCGAGCTCGAGGGGCTCGGCCACCGGTTCGAGACGCACTGCGACACCGAGGTCATCGCCCACGCGTACCAGGAGTGGGGCCCCGCGTGCCTCACGCGGTTGAACGGCGACTTCGCGCTCGCGGTGTGGGACGAGCGGAAGCGGGAGCTCTTCCTCGCGCGCGACCGCTTCGGCGTCCGCCCCCTCTTTCTGCTCGAGCACGGCCCGCTGCTCGCATTCGCGTCGGAGGCGAAGGCGCTCCTCCGTCATCCGGCCGCGCGGCGCGAGCTCGATCCGCTCGCCCTCGTCGAGACGTTCACCGCGTGGTCGGTCTCCCCGTCCCGGTCCGCCTTCGCCGGCATCCGGGAGCTCGCGCCCGCGCACTACCTGCTCGTCCGCGACGACGGCTCTCGCGAGGAGAGGCGGTGGTGGGATCTCGAATTCAAGGCAGCGGAGCCCGTGCCGTCGCTCGACGAGGCCGCCGAGGAGCTGCAGGCCCTGCTAGACGATGCGATCGGCCTCCGCCTGCGGGCGGACGTTCCGGTCGCGGCCTATCTCAGCGGCGGCCTCGACTCCTCGACCATCGTGGCGCTCGCCCGCCGGCACGTCACGGCGCCGGTCGCACTGTTCGGGCTCGGCTTCGCGCAGCAGGAGTACGACGAGTCGTCGCACCAGAGCCGCCTGGCGGAGGCGTTCGGCCTCGACCTCGTCCGCGTCGAGGTGAGCGGCGAGGACGTCGCGGAGCTGCTTCCCCGCGCCGTCGCGCTCGCGGAGAAGCCCATGCTGCGGACGGCGCCCGTCCCGTTGCTCGCACTGTCGGGCGGCGTGCGGGCCGCGGGAATCAAGGTCGTGCTCACGGGCGAGGGGGCAGACGAGCTCTTCGCGGGGTACGACGTCTTCCGCGAGAACAAGATCCGGCATTTCTGGGCTCGCGATCCGGAGTCGACGTGGCGGCCGCGTCTGATCGAGCGGATGTA
This sequence comes from uncultured Actinomycetes bacterium, assembly GCA_963746965.1. Classification (GTDB taxonomy): domain Bacteria; phylum Actinomycetota; class Thermoleophilia; order Gaiellales; family Gaiellaceae; genus Palsa-739. The sequence goes on from CAVVDH010000001.1 coordinate 50,067, forward strand.
TCCGTACCTGCCCCGCCAGCTGGCCCCCTCGCGGCTGCTGCGGCAGTTCTTCGCGCAGGGTCTCGAAGAGACGGCGGACCCGCTGTACAGCCACCTCGGCCGCTTCGCGAACACCGGTCGGTGCCTGCGGCTGGTGCGCCCGGACGTCGCCCGCGCGGGCACGGCGCCGATCATCGAGGAGCTGCGCGAGCGCGTCACCGACCGCATCACCCCGTTCACGCCGCTCGGACGTGCCCAGTACATCGAGATCGCGACGTTCCTGACCGGCTTCCTGCTGCATGCCCAGGGAGACCGGATGCTGATGGGCAACTCCGTCGAAGGGCGGTTCCCGTTCCTCGACTACCGCGTCGCCGAGCTGGCCGCACGCCTCCCGGATTCGTACCGGCTGCTCGGACTGCACGAGAAGGTCGTGCTGCGGAAAGCCGTCGTGGGGCTCCTCCCCGACGAGATCCGGTGCCGCCCGAAGCAGCCGTACCGCGCGCCGATCGCCTCGGCTCTCTCGGGGCCGGCCGCGGCCCGCTACCTCGACGACCTCCTCTCCCCCGAGCGGATCGAACGCGCAGGGCTCTTCGACCCGGCCGCAGTCACCCGGCTACGGGCCAAGGCCACCGCCGAGCGGTCGTATCCGCTGACGGAGACGGAGGAGATGGGGCTCGTCGGAGTCGCATCTACGATGCTCCTCCACCAGGCCTTCGTGGACGCACCTATCTCACCGACCCGCGCCGAGCCGTCCAAGATCGTCGTGGGAGGCGAACCGTCCGCGCTGGAGGCGTCGGCTTCCGAGTGAGCACGCCCGGCGCCGAATGGCTCGTGGGGGACACGCTGCGGCACGCGGCCGAGTCGCGCGCAGGCCATCCCGCGCTGATCGCGGACGGGGTCTCGCACGACTACGCGAGCCTGCTGTCCTCGGCGCTTCGCCTCGCCCGCGCGCTCCAGGACGAGGGGCTCTCCCGCGGCGGGCGTGTCGTCGTCCAGACGTCCAACGCGTGGCACTGCGCGCTCGCGGTCTACGCGTCGGCGCTCGCGGACGGCGTGTTCGTCGTCCTTCACCCGCAGACGAAGCGCGACAAGCTCCGCTTCGTCCTCGAGGATTCGCAGGCGGAGGTCCTGATCGCGGCGAAACCGGCCCTCTCGGCCCTGCAGGACGACACGCCGCTGCCGGACGGTCTCGGGCTCGTCCTCTCGAGCGGCCCGGGCATCGACGCCGACTGGGTCGACGCGTCGCTCGACGAGGCGATCGAACGCGCGGAGCCGGCGCCGCGCACGCGCGCGGTCCCGCCCGACCTCGCCGCGCTCATCTACACGTCCGGTAGCACCGGCAACCCGAAGGGCGTGATGATGCGGCACCAGAACGTCGTCTTCACGCTCCAGAGCCTCTGCCGCTACCTCCGGCTCGACGAGGACGAGCGGATCCTCAACTTCCTGCCGCTCTCCTTCGACTACGGGCTGTACCAGCTGCTCATGGCGGTCCGGCTCGGGGCGACGCTCGTCGTCGAGCCGTCGTTCGTGTTCCCGTGGGAGATCGTCAAACGAGCGCAGGCCGAGGCCGTCACGGTCTTCCCGGGCGTCCCGACGGCGTTCAACACGCTGCGCGGCCTCGCACGCGAGCGGCCGGACCTCGAGCTGCCGAGCGTGCAGAAGGTCACGAACACGGCCGCGGCGCTGCCGCCGGCGATCCTCGACGACCTGCGACGCATCTTCCCCAACGCGCTGATCTTCGCGATGTACGGGCTGACCGAATGCAAGCGCGTGAGCTATCTCGAGCCCGAGCTGCTCGCCGAGAAGCCCTCCTCCGTCGGGCGGGCGATCCCCGGCACGGAGACGATGGTGCTCGTCGACGGTCGGGTCGCAGACCCCGACGAGGTGGGCGTGCTCCATGTCCGCGGCCCGCACGTGATGGCGGGCTACTGGAACCGGCCGGATCTGACGGACGAGATGCTCGTGCCGGGGCCGGTGCCGGGCGAGCGGATGCTCTGCACGCACGACTTCTTCACGGAGGACGAGGACGGCTTCCTCTACTTCGTCGGGCGGAGCGACGACATCATCAAGAGCGGCGGCCAGAAGGTGAGCCCGGCCGAGGTCGAGGCGGCGCTGCACGCCGTTCCGGGAGTGCAGGCCGCGGTCGTCGTCGGCGTCGAGGACGACCTGCTCGGCCAGCGGATCCGCGCCCACGTCGTCCTCTACGCGGACGCGACGTTGACCGAGCGCGACGTGATCCGAGCCTGCCGGGAGCGCCTCGAGGCCTACCTGGTTCCCCACGAGGTCGTGTTCACCGACGAGTTGCCGACGACGGACTCCGGCAAGATCACGCGGCGCGGACTGAAGTGAGCCTGCGCAGGGCAGCGGCCGCGGCCCTCCCGGCGCGCGCGCGGCCGCTCGCGCGGCGTCTCGCCGCGCGGCTCGAGCGGCGGGTCGGCGTCCGGGTCGTCAGGCCCGGGTCCTCGGTGATCCTCGGCTACCACGGGGTACAGGAGGCGGCCTTCGACCCCTGGGATCTCTTCCTCCCACCCGACCTCTTCGCCGAGCACCTCGAGGCGATCGCGAGACACTTCCGGCCCGTCTCCCTCGAGCAGCTCGTCGAGGCTGCGGCTCGCGGGGAGCCCGTGCGGCGCGGCGTCGCGCTGACCTTCGACGACGGCTACCGCAGCCTCCTCGACGAGGTGCAGCCGGCGCTCGAGCGCTTCGGCATCCCCGCGACCGCGTTCGTGGTGAGCGGGTATGTCGGCTCGGGCAGGGACTTCTGGTGGGACGAGCTGGCGACGATCGCGTTCGCTCCGTGCCGCCCGACCACCGGGTCCGCGCAGCTCGACGGCACCGATGTCGACTGGAGCCTCGATTCGGCGGCGCTGTACCAGGCGCTCTACGAGCAGCTGCACCCGTATCCCCATGAGCGCAGAGCGGAGGCGCTCGACGAGCTCGCGCAGCTCGCGCAGCGGGAGCCGGCCGAGCCGCAAACCATGAGCGCAGGCGAGCTTCGGCGGCTGGCCGACGGCGGCCTCTTCGAGATCGGCGCCCACACCGTCTCTCACCCCCGCCTCCCCGACCTCGCGCCCGAGCAGCAGCTCGACGAGATGCGCCGCAGCCGCGGCGACCTCGAAGAGATGCTCGGCCGTCCGGTGGAGAGCTTCGCGTTCCCGCACGGCGCGTACACCGCCCAGGGGATCGCCTGCGCCCGCGAAGCCGGTTTCACACGCGTGTGCACCTCCGAGTACGCGGCGCTGCGGGCGAACGCGAATCGGTACGCGATCCCGAGGTGCTTCGTCTACGAGAACGTCCACGGCGACGAGCTCGCCTGGCGGCTCGCACGCTTCTTCCGGCTCGGCGCAGCGCCGGACGTCTCGTAGAGCGCGCTCAGCTCAGGATGTTGACGGCCCTCGACACGACCATCAGGGCGAGGGCGAGGCTGATGGCCGACTGCACGAGCATCAGCATCTTCGCCCAGCGGCTGAGCGGCATCGTGTCGGTGGGACTGAACGCCGTCGCGTTCGTGAACGAGACGTAGAGGTAGTCGAGAAAGAGCGGCCGCCAGGCCGGCGTGGCGAGCGCACGGTCCGCCTGCTGCGGGAAGAGGAAGTCGCGCGTCGCAGGCGCGCCCGTCGGCCGCGCGACGGGGCCGCCGCCGTCGAGCTGCCAGAACCAGAGCGCAAAGAGGAGGACGTTCACGGCCCACATGTGGACGGCCGCACGCAGCAGGGTCGACGCGCTGCTCGGAGTCGCGCCGTTGATCAGGAGATGGATCAGCAGGCCGATCGAGACGGCGTTCGCGGCGGAGACGAACCCGATCGTCCCGATCGCGAGGCGGCGGCGGGTCAGCCGCCCACGCGGGCGGATCGCGGCCAGCGAGGCGAGCACGAGGAACGTGAGCGCCGGGACGACCCAGCGGACGACGCCGAACGCGCCCGCGCTCGAGCCCGCGATGAACCGCGACGGGAGGTCGGCGTACAGGCCAGCGGCGGCGACGATCGCGGCGGCGGGCCAGAGCGGCGACTCGCCGAGCTCCTCGGCGGGAGGGAGCGTGCGGCGCACGTCCACGAGCGGAGGCTACTTCCGGCTCCGGCGGGCACGGCCCGTCCGTACCCTGGCGACGTGCTCGGTCTGGCCCGTTGGTCCGCCGCCCACCGCCGCGCGGTCGTCGTGCTCTGGGTGGCTGGGCTGCTGGGGGCGCTCGGCGCCACGCGGGCGGTCGGCTCGCACTACGCGAACAGCTTCACGCTGCCGGGAACGGGCGCGCAGCGGGCCTCGGATCTCCTGCGGCAGGGCTTCCCCGCGCAGGCGGGCGACGTCGACCAGATCGTCTTCCACGCGCGGGAGGGCCGGCTCGCGTCCCCCGCCGTGCGCGCTCGCGTGCAGGCGGTGCTCGCGCGCGTCGCACGTCTGCCGCACGTCGTCTCCGTGGCGAGCCCGTACGCGACGCACGGCCAGTCGATCTCCCGCGACGGCACGATCGGCTTCGCCGTAGTCAACTTCGACCGGCATGCGAACGCCCTCCCCGGCTCGGCGGTCGACCGCGTGATCGCGGCGGCGGAGAGCGCGCGCTCGCCGGCCCTGCAGGTGGAGCTCGAGGGACAGGCGATCGAGCAGGCGATCGGCGTCTCGATCGGCTACACGTTCCTCGTCGGGATCGGCGCCGCGATCGCCGTGCTGCTGATCAGCTTCGGCTCGCTGCTCGCGATGGGGCTGCCGGTCGGCACCGCGCTGCTCGGGCTCGGCACCGGCTTCGGGCTGATCGGGCTCTTCAGCCGGGTCGTCCCGATGCCCGACTTCGCGACCGAGCTCGCGCTGATGATCGGGCTCGGCGTCGGCGTCGACTACGCGCTCTTCGTCGTCACGCGCTACCGCGAGGCGTATCGCCGCAACGGCGGTGACCCGGAGGCGGCGATCGGCCTCGCGATGAACACGGCCGGCCGTGCCGTGATCTTCGCCGGGATCACCGTCGTGATCGCCCTGCTCGGGATGATCGCGCTCGGCATCTCGCTGCTCGACGGCCTCGCGCTCTCGGCCGCGCTCGCCGTGCTCCTCGTCCTCGCCGCCTCACTGACGCTGCTGCCCGCGCTGCTCTCCTTCTTCGGCCACCGGATCGGGCGGCCGACGCTCCTCTCGCGCCGCCGCGGTGCCCCCACCCCGGATCGGAGCACCTTCTGGACGCGCTGGATCGGCGCGATCCAGCGGCATCCGTGGCTGTCGCTCGTCGCCTCGACCGCGGTGATGCTGATCCTCACGGTGCCGGTACTCAGCCTCCGCCTCGGCAACACCGACGCCGGCAACGACCCGCCCGGCCAGACGACGCGCCGCGCCTTCGACCTGCTCGCACGGGGATTCGGGCAGGGCTTCAGCGGGCCGCTGCTCGTGGCGGTCCAGCTTCCGCGCCCGGGCGACACCGGCGCGCTGCCGCAGCTCGTCGCCGCGCTGCGCGGGACGCCCGGCGTCGCCGCCGTCGCACCGCCCCGCGTGAGTCCGAGCGAGAACGTCGCGACCGTCTCGGCCTATCCCGCGACGTCGTCCGAGAGCCAGCAGACGCAGGAGCTCGTGCGGCATCTCCGCCGCGACGTGCTTCCCCCGCTCGAGCGGCGAACGGGGCTGGTCGCCTTCATCGGCGGCTCGACGGCTGCCCAGATCGACTTCTCGAGGGTGATCGGCGCCGGTCTCCCCTACTTCGTCGGTGCGGTCGTCCTGCTCTCGGCGCTGCTGCTGCTCGTCGTGTTCCGGTCGCTCCTGATCCCGCTGCAGGCGGCGGTGATGAACCTCCTCTCGATCGGCGCCTCGATGGGGATCGTCGTCGCCGTCTTCCAGTGGGGGTGGCTCGGCTCGCTGTTCGGGATCGCCGGCGGGCCGATCCAGGCCTTCCTGCCCGTGATGGTGTTCGCGATCGTGTTCGGCCTCTCGATGGACTACGAGGTGTTCCTGATCAGCCGCGTGCACGAGGAGTGGACGCACGGCGCGGACACGTCGGCCGCGGTGCGCGAGGGCCTGATCCGCACCGGGCGCGTGATCACGGCGGCCGCGGCGGTGATGGTCGTCGTCTTCGCCAGCTTCATGGGCGGCGGGCAGCGGGTGATCGCGATGTTCGGGCTCGCGCTCGCGGGAGCGGTCTTCCTCGACGCGCTCGTCATCCGGGTGCTGCTCCTGCCCGCGACGCTCGAACTCCTCGGCGAACGCGCCTGGTCGTTCCCGGCGTGGCTCGACCGGCGCCTGCCGCGCTTCGCCCTCGAGCCGCCGGAGGAACCGGGGGCCGAAGAGGCGCCGGCCGTGGCGGGGCTACAATCCGCCTCCCAGCCCTCTTAGCTCAGCTGGTAGAGCACCTCCATGGTAAGGAGGGGGTCGACGGTTCGAGTCCGTCAGAGGGCTCTACAAAAGGCCAGCAAAGTGTGGCTTTCTCTTCGGATCTACTTGTATGCCGTGCAGTTTGATGCAGGTATGGGGCACCTTATGGAGGCCCCAGATCCAAAACGGCCGTTGGCCCTATACACGTGACGTCGGCGAAGCGCTGAAAAGCGCTCCGTTGCTGCTCGGTTGAGGGCGTCGGCTCACCCGAGGATAGGCGCCAAACTCGTCGCCGTCCGGTGACGGGGTCTCTACGGGACACGGTCACGGATCGGTCAGGCCGTCAGTCACGGTCCGCGGCCAGGTGTCAAGCCGGTGAAGGCGCACCAGGCCACCCGCGCGCTGCTCAACCCGGAAGAGAGAGCGAGGGGCGTCCGGGTCGGCGAAGTCCATCGCTCCGACAATCCAAAACAGCCGTGGTTCATGATCGAGAAGGCCTCGGTACTTACGGTGATAGTTTCGCTCACTGCCTACGCCATGTTCGGCGTCGTCTCGCCAGCGGCACACCTTTCGATGCCGGTTAAGAGCGCTGAGCCTCTCGTGGCGGCCACTTTGTCTCGCCTGCCAACACGACCCGTTCCTGCAGCTCGTCGGCATAAACGACGAGGTCGAATGCCGCATGGCCGTGCCTGGGTCTCCCAGCGGCCCTCGGCGGACTCGAAACGCACGCTCCCCGGCGCGTACGCCTGCCGGAGTACCAAGTAACCGGCGGCAGCCACCGTGAAGAAGGCCTCGCGGTAGAGCTTCGTCTTCCGATCGCCGAGCGGATGGATGCATCCCCCACCGGCCGCTATGAACCCGAGGAGCGGCTCCTCTACGACCGTGACCACTCCAGCGTCCAGGGCCGCCAAGAACCAATAGCAAGCCGCGCTGGGCAAGAATGACCAGTCCGCCGTTCGGATACGTGAGACATCCGCACCCGGCTTGTTTTCGAGCCAAACCGGAAGGTATTCCTCAAGCACCCGTCGTCGAAGTTCAGCGCCATCGTCTTCGCCCGGCCGCCGGAGCATCGAGCGACTGTATCCCCAGGCGCGCCCCGCCCACGCGTGTCCCTGTCGTTCCGGGACAGCGCCAGGGGTCAACCAGACCGACGGCGAAGGACGACGCTGGGCCAGTCTTCCGCCGAACTGCTACGCCGAGCCTGGCGCTCCAGGGCTCGGACCGTAACGCCGAGCGACACGACCGATGCTTTCGCCTGTGTTCCGGAACGACCCCTGAGCAGGCTCCAGCTCTTCAAGGAGAGGCACTGTCGGGCCGATAGAGGTCGCATGCGCAGGTACTTGCCATACATCGCTGTTCGCGAAATTCCAGCGAGTTGCGCCGCTGGGTGAGGCGGTGGCGACGCCGAGAGCGGTCGCTGGCGTGAAGGCGTAGAGGTGCCACGGCGGCGGTGGTGCAGTCGGCGCCCAGTAGGACACCGTGACGAGGTCGCCGCAACCGTGAGCGGCCAACCGCGCTCGTCGAAGCGGCGGGCGATACGAGCGAGCGTGTCGGCGTGGGTGACGCGGACGGCGGCGCCGTCGAGGACGAGGTCGAGGTCGGCAAGCGAGATGGCGAAGCTGCAGCCGCGGAGCGCTTCGATAGCGGTCTCCCGGTGCCGTAACGGCCGGTCAGTTTCTCTGCGAAGACGGCGACACTCACGGGCTGCGCCACCGGGGTATGCGGAGCGAATGACCGGGATCCATCGCCGCGCTCGCGTCAGGTGGGCGACACCGCGGCGCGACTGTGCTGGTCTTCGGTGCCCTTTCTCGTCTGTACGTATCTCGACCACGACAGACCGTGCGTCTGACGCGGTCAAGCGCGTGCAGATCAGACCGCCGGGCCGTGGCGATTCATGCCATGGAGCGAACCGATCTTCAGCGGTGCGGTCAGCCCTACTCCAACGAACGCCGGATCAGCGGATGCCGCGCTTGGTGAGCGCGAGAATGCGGGTCGCGTTCGCCTTCGTGACAAACACGGGCCCGGTCGGGATCAGGGTTCCCTTCGCAGGCAGCACGCCGTAGCGGATGTACTCCGCCAACAGCACGATCGGCAGGTAGCCCTGCAAGTACGGCTGCTGGTCGACGGCAAACGTAATCTTGCCGGCCAGCACGTCCCGCAGCACGTCGACGGAGTCGCTGGCAAAGGTGTCGTACGGAATCCTCTTCTGCATGCCGGTCGCCTTGAGGGCCTCGAGGGCAGGTGCCGCGATCTCGGCCCCCATCGTGAGTAGCCCGTCGATGTGGCCGCTGCGCAGGCTGGCGGCCATGGCTCGCTCCGCTCCTGCCTGATCTTGGAAGTTCACGATCAGCACGTGCGAGCTTCCTCCGGCGCCGGCGATCGCGTGTGCGAACCCCCGGTAGCGCTCTTGAAGACCGACATTGCCCGCCTCCTGGATGACGCAGAGCGGGTGTCTGACTCCTTCCGCGGCCATACGCTTGCCGGCCCCGAGACCGGCCGCGTACTCGGGCTGACCGACGTGCAGGAGGATGCCGAGCGCGCGGAAGGCGGCGCTGCCTGAGTTGATAGAGATGACCGGAATCCCGTCGCGGACCGCTCTTCTGATTGCGGGCGCGAGCCCCTGCGGATCGGGGAGCGAGACCACGAGCCCCGCCGGGTGCGTAGCGACGGCTGTGTCGATCAGCTGGCGCATCCGGCCGACGTCGTAGATGTCAGGCGCCTCATAGGCGACGGAGATGCCCTGCTCGCGCGCTGCGTCGTCGACGCCGCGACGAATGACGGCCCAGAAGGGATCGGACGCCTGCCCGTGCGTGACGACGACGATCCGCGCTCGCGCAACTCCCGATGTCTGCGTCACCGTCGCCCGGCCGCCGTGCGGGAGCGGCGGAACGGCCGGCGCATTCAGTTTGCGCGCTTCGCCGCAGGCTGCGGCAATCAGCGCCAGCGCGACCCCCGTGACGGCAAGTGTGAGGCGCCTCAAGCCACCGCCTCCTCGAGCGGGATCGTGGCAACGAGCTGCGTCCCGCCGCCAACGGGACTGTCGATCGACAGCTCGCCGTCGACGGCACCGAGCCGGTCCCTCAGGCCGCCCAGCCCGCTTCCCTTGCGGGGATCGGCGCCGCCGACGCCGTCGTCGGCGATCTCGACGCGCAACGCCCCGTCCACCCGCGCGAGCGCGACCCGTGCGTGGCGCGCGTGTGCATACCGCGAGACGTTGGTCAGAGCCTCGGCGCAGACGAAGTAGGCAGCCGCCTCCACGCTGGATGGCAGCCTGCCCTCGACCTGGAGGTCGAGCTCGACCGGGACCGGCGTTCGGGCTGCCAGGGCCTCGAGCGACGGGGGGAGGCCACGCTCGGTGAGAATCGCCGGGTGGAGGCCGCGGGCGAGCTCGCGGAGCTCGGACACCGCCAGGGCGAGCGTCTCGGCGGCCTCGTCCACGAGCGCCTGTGCCTCCGCGTCGGCGACCTTTGCCCGGAGCAGTTGCAGATCGATCGAAAGCGTGACGAGCTGCTGCTGTGCGCCGTCGTGGAGGTCGCGTTCGAGGCGGCGCCGAGCCTCGAGGCCCGCCTGGACGATTCGTCGTCGCGAGTGGCGAAGCTCTTGGAGCCTGGCACGCAGATCGGCCTTCAGCTGCTCGTTTTCGAGCGCGAGCACAGCTCCTGTGGCCGCCGCCTGCACGAGCTCGGGCCGCGCCTCCAGCTCAGCGTCGTGGACGATCGCGGCAACTCGGCGGCCCCCGTTCTCAACCGCTGTCCAGGATCGGCCCGACCCAGGTTCGGGCAGCTCGACGGGGTCGCCGTGCTCGTCGACGAACTCGCCCCGCTCGGGCAACCAATAGGCGATGGCCAGCGTTCGGTCGCCGAGGCTCTCCGCCAGCGCCTCGCGGACCGCGCCGCCCTCGACGGTTCGCGCGAGCGCGCGTCGTACGAGGCGTCGGGTGATCGTCCCGGCCGTCTCGAGAATGGCCCCACAAAGGATCGCCGCCGGGAGGACGACAAGCAGTGCAAGCGCGGCCGCGGGACGGTCGAGCGCCCAGGGGCCGAAGTATCGGTCGCCACCGGCGAGGGTGCGGATCGATTCGGTCGCGACAAAGGCCGCGACGGCGACCGGCCCGGCGGCGGCCGCCAGGCCGACCAGCGCGCCGGGTAGGCGTGCGGCGAGCGGCACCGTGGCCGTGCGCGGGAGCTCGTCGGGGACGGGCGGGATTCGCGCCCGGAGCAAGCGGTTGAGCAGTGCCCGCTCGACCGCCAGTGGCCGCCGTAGCACGTCGCCGCCGGCGAGCGGTGCTGCCGCGAGCGCGAGCAGGTAGAGAAGTCCGAGCGGCAATCCGGCGAGCAGGTAGGCGGCGGCGCGCACGGCCGCCGCCGCGTGAAGGCGGAGCTGCGGGGAACGCGCCGAGGCGGAAAGCGCGTGGCCGTTCACGACCTAGCCTCGACACTCACATCACCGCTCGTGCTCACAGCCTGGATCTCCCATGGGGCTCTCGGGTCGGCCGTCAGCCCCTGCACGCGTGCAGGGCGGCCGCCGGCAGAGGTCTCGATGCGGTAGCGGCCCGGGGGAACGGTCGCTGACACATTGCCGCTCGTCGAGCGGAGGTCGAGCCGCTCTGGCGAGCAGGAGGTGACGACCGAAACGTCACCCCGTACAGAAGTCGCTCGCAGCGTGTACCCGCAGAATGCGGCGACAGTGACCGACCCGTCTCCGGTCACAATCGAGGCGGAGCCGTGATAGCCGTCGACCCTGACGCTGCCGTTGTCGGCGCGGACGCTCACCGGCACGTCGGCCGGCACAGCGATGTGATAGTCGGCGGTGCAGGCGCCGACGGCCATCCTCGGACAGGTCGAGGCGATCTCGAGCCGGTGGTCGACCCGGTGCCGCCACTCGATTGGACCGTGACCGAACGTCGATCGGTCGGTGCGGTGCACGGACACTTCTCCCTGGGGGCCTCCCACGATGGTGACGTCTCCGGAGACGACACGGATCTGAACGCCTGCGAGCGCTCCGTGAGCGGTGTACGACGTCGTTCGTGCGCTTCCCGAGAGCAGCCATGCGGCTATGAATGCCGCGGTCCCGCCGACAAGGAGCACGAGAGACGCCGCGACGAGCAGCGGCCACAGGGGCACCGGCAACCGCGCGGTTTCCACGAGCGGCTCGGCAGATGCAGGCCCTGAGGCTCCCACCTGACGTCAGCTTTCGGCCGAGGGGTCGGACGAGGCGGGCGGAGGCCGTGATCCGGACAGCAGGGCCCTGACTGCGGCTGCCGACAGATCCTCCTTGCCGACGAAGCCACGGGCCGGGGCGGCAGCGATCAGGGAGCCGAAGTCGCCGGCGTCGCGGGTCGAGATGAGGATCACCTCCGGGGGGCTCTGCATCGTCTGCAACCGCTCGGCGACCTCGAAGCCGTCCAGGTCGGGAAGCTGCACGTCGAGCAGCACGACTGCCGGCTGGAGCTCGTTCGCGAAGGCGATCGCCTCCGCCCCACTCGCAGCCTCGCCGACGACGCTGAACCCGTCGCGCTCGAGCAGCGCGCGTGCGCTCGCTCGGAAGCCGGCGTGGTCGTCGACGATGAGCACGGTCTGCCCCACCGCCTGCAGCGTGCCATAGCTCTCCGCAGGTCGCAGTACGGGTAACCCCCGTCTTGACCTCGTAGCAGCGCGAGCGAAAGGAATCGCTCGAGGACGAGTAACCGGCGTGGACTCGCGTGCGCTGTTGTCGTGGTTGCGTCCGCTGTGCTCCACAACTGCTCCATGATTTTGTCGCCTGCACTGACGATAGGGACGAGACGCGGATGGTGCGCGCCGAGGTACTTACATCGCCACGCCGGCGCGGTCTCGGGGAGGGGCGCCCGCGGATGCACGTTCCAATCGCCTAGCAGCCCGGTACGCGCTGTGTGTCTCTGGAGCGTTAGGCACGCGCAGTCCCTGTTGCGCCCGCCTTCTGATCGCACATCTGTAAGGAGAGAGCCAGCTCCTTCGCGCAGCGACTTCGCCTACACGACGGGCAGAAGAAGGCTTGCTAAGAATTAGAGTCAACGCAGTGGCGTACGCGGTTGTCCGTCCGGACGAGTTCGAGTGGCTCACGCGTCCTCACGAGCGGGGCGAGCCGGCGCGCCACGTCGCCGAACTGAGCGACGTCGCGGGGTTCGCGCACGTGCGAGGGAATGTCTGGCGTTACGAGCCCGGCGCGAAGGGGCGCCGCCACCGTCACGCCATACAGGAGGAGACATTTGTCGTGCTCACCGGCACTCTCACGTTGTACGTCGGCGAGCCGCCAGAGCGGATCGACGTGCCAGCTGGGGGACTCGTCCGCGTCGACCCTGGTACGGCACTTCAGTCCGCGAACCACGGCGACGTGGACCTGCTCGTTTACGCATACGGCTACCCACCGGAGAATGAACAGGCGGAGTTGCTGAGCCCTGCGCTGTAGCCGACGCCCGTCGGAAGGGCTTGCGATAGCCGACCGCACAGCAATCGGGTAGCGTCGTTGTACGCAGCGGAAGCGCCCTGACTCAGGTGTGCATCCGGGGAAACGTTGAGGGAACGCCGAGAGCATCCACGAAGCCAACGGAAGTCCAACGCGCCCGCCTAGCGGGCGCTACCTCGGGCGCGACAAGCGAGACCACGGCAACGCGTTACCCCTAACTCGCCGACGTGGAACGTGTCTAGGACCGGCGACCACGGACGCGCGCCCGTGGACGACGGTTTCGCGGCGGAGTTGGTGACGGTCGGGTGCGCTGCCCTAGATCTGGCGTAGTGCGCTGACCGGTGATGCGGTCGAGTCCCTAGTCCGGGGTCAGGCCAGGAGCGGTGAGGGCGGGATGCGGGTCGTGCCGCGCAGACCCTCGACGAGGAATGCGACCTCGTCGAGGTAGCACCAGCTCCAGTCCTCGCCCGGCTCGAGCGAGCGGATGATCGGGTGCGAGGTTGCGTGGTGGTGGGCGGTCGCGTGCCGGTTCGGGGAGTCGTCGCAGCAGCCGACGTGACCGCAGGTGAGGCAGATGCGCAGGTGTAGCCACTTGCCGCCGTCGCGCAGGCACTCCTCGCAGCCGTCGACCGACGCAGGCAGCTCGCGCAGCCCGACCTCGTCGAGGTGGGTACAGAGCTCGCTCATCCGACGCGAACCGCAGCAGCCGCGAGGTGCTCGTGCACGAGCTGAACGGCCATCGACCCCTCGCCCACCGCGGCGGCGCAGCGTTTGGTCGAACCCGAGCGGACGTCGCCTGCGGCGAAGATGCCGGGCACGTTCGTCTCGAGCGGGTTGTCGGCGCCGGCGGCCGCGCCGGTGAGGATGAACCCGTCGGCCGCACGCGCGACAGCGTCGTCGAGCCATTCCGTGCACGGTTGTGCGCCCAGGAAGAAGAAGAGGAACGAGAACGGGAGGCGCTCACCGCTCTTGAGCGTGACCGCTTCGAGCTGCCCCTGCGTTCCGTGGAGTGCGGCGATCTCGCTGCGGTCGCGGACGGCGACGCCGTAGCGCTCGAGCTCGCGGATCAGGTAGTCGGACATCGTCTCGCGCAGGTCGGAGCGGCGGTGGAGCAGCGTCACGAGGCCGCCGCCGCGGGCGAGCCAGACCGCGGCCTGCCCGGCGGAGTTGCCGCCGCCGACGACGGCGACGCGCGAGGCGCCGCACAGCTGCGCTTCGGGTGGGCCGGCGGCGTAGAACGCGCTCACACCCTCGTAGTCCGCGAGATCGTCGAGTGGGAGCCGCCGGTAGTCCGCGCCGGTGGCGAGCACGACGGCACGTGCCGCGATCTCGTGCCCTTCTTCCAGTCGCACCACGTGGCGTCCGTCGCCCGGCTCGAGCGAGACCGCGCGGAACGGGGTCGCGGGCCGCGCGCCGAACTTGCGGGCCTGGCTGACTGCGCGGCTCGTGAGCTCGGTGCCGCTGATCCCGGCGGGGAAGCCGAGGTAGTTCTCGATCCGGCGCGACGATCCCGCCTGACCGCCGAGCGCGGTGCTCTCGACGATCAGCGTGTCGAGCCCCTCCGAGGCGCCGTAAACAGACGCCGCGAGACCGGCGGGGCCGGCGCCCACGACGAGCAGGTCGACTTCCTCGCGACGCTCGAGCTCACGGCCGACCCCGAGCGCGCGCAGCACCTCGCCTCGCGAGGGGTGCCGCAGCTCGACGCCGCCGGGGAGTCGCACGAGCGGCGGCTCCGCCCCGTCCGGCGGCGCGGCATCTTCCCAGTTGAAGGGGAGCCGGTTGGCGCGGGCGAACTCGAGCATCCGCATCGTCGTCCTCCGACGAGCGAGGCCCGACGATCTCGAGGCCGACACCCTGGACGCGTTGGAGGGCCTCGCGCCGCGAGATGAAGGTCGAGAGGACGAGATCGCTGAGGGGGCCGTCGTCGAACAGGAGGCCCCGCAGCGCGTCGCGCGCGACCGCGACGTAGCGCAGCGGCTGTGTCACGACCGCGGTGAGAAAGACGGTCTGCCCCGAAAGCAGGTTCAACTCGCCCAGGAAGCTCGAAGGGCCGTGGCGGACGATCTCGTTGCCGGACGCGTCCAGGATCGCCACCTCGCCCTCGCGGATGGCGATGAACGGATAGGTGGCATCTCCCACCCGGAACAGCGCATCGCCGACGTCTGCCGTCCGCTCGTCGCCCAACTCCGCGAGCATCGCCAGCTGCGAGCTGGACAGCGACGGGCCGGCGGGAGCTGCCATCGGGCGAGCCTAGCCGCGTGCTGTCGGTCTGCGTCGAGCGCGACCCGGGCGGTTCTACCCGGTTCCGTCGGCTCGTGGGGGCGACCCGCCGGCCCCCGTTCTCGTCGCAACCGCCACGGTCGCCCTTGTCACGGCGCTGCGCCGCCGAGCGTGCCGTGGTGCCGGCTCGGTCAGAGCACGAGCACGTTCGCGAAGACCTGCCAGGCGAGCAGGCTCTTCGCGACGAGGCTCAACCAGAGATACCAGCGCTCGCCGTAGCGGTAATCGCGCCAGCGCCCGACCCGCGCGTACTGCAGGGCCTGGTTCACGGCGAAGCTGTTGAACAGGACGAAGAGCGAGACGAAGATCGCGTAGACGAAGCTCGGCGGAGCGTGCCCGCGGCCCGCCGAGACGCCGATCTGCACCGCGATCGCGATCCACGCCACGGCGCCGATGACGCAGCCGAGCACGAAGGGCAGCCAGCGCGTCCGGGCACGATCCGGCGGGTTGAGCAGCTCCATCAGCCAACCGAGGAAGATCATCGCCGCGTTCGCGGCGAAGAGGGCGAGCAAGGCGACGTAGTCGGCGATGCCGGTCAGCATCGCGATCAGGACGACCATCACCGATGCCGACAGGGAGTACTCGAGCCAGCGGAACGGGTTGAAGCCCGCGGCGAGGCACCGCTCGTAGCGCGCGCGGAACGGCGGAAGCGCGACGAGAGCGTGGTCGACGGCGGCGAGAAACAAGAACGCGCCGACGAGCGGGCCGACGCGGAGGTCGAAGAGCAGGTCCTGCTTCGGCAGCCCGCTCCCCGGCTGGCCCTCCATGAAGGCGCCCGTCACCGGGAGCGAGAAGTCGGTCGAGAGGGCGAGGATCACCGCCGCCTGCCCCGCGTGGAGCGCCGCCAGCATCGCGTTACCGCGCCGAAGCGCCCTGTCTTCCATGCCCTTGAGCCTACTGCGGGTCGGCGGTGGCCAACAGCGCGAGACGGTCGTCGAGGAGCGGCTTCCCGCCGGATCTCGAGGCTGAGGGCGGCGCGTGCGCGTAGAGCACGGTCCAGTCCGAAGGCCGCGACGGCGGCGTCCAATTCGGCCCGCGCGAACCGCAGATGCGCCTGCGCGAGTGGCCACCGCGCGAGCCGCCTGTGCGATCGTTGGGCAGTGGCGCTTCCTCTCTGCTTGCTCGTCGCCCTGCCGGCGAACGCGGCCTTCTTCGCCATCGCGGCGACCCGCACGACCGACGTCGAGCATCGCTTCCACGACGGGGTCCTCGTCGCCGCCGCGAACGAGATCGCGGCCGTCGGCTGATGCCCGGAAGGGGCACCCGGCCTCCGATCCTGCTCACGGGCGCGACCGGCTACGTCGGCGGGCGGCTCCTGCATGCGCTGCTCGAGCGCGGGGAACGCGTGCGCTGCCTGGCCCGGCGGCCCGAGGCGCTGTCGGCCGCGCCCGGGCTCGAGATCGTTGCCGGCGACGCGCTCGACGCTGATTCCGTCCGCCGCGCGCTCGACGGCGTCGAGACCGCCTATTACCTGATCCACTCGCTCGGCTCGCGCGCGTTCGCAGAGCGCGACCGGCGAGCGGCCGCCACCTTCGCGCGAGTCGCCCGCGAGGCGGGCCTCGCCCGGATCGTCTACCTGGGCGGGCTCGGCGAGGGCGCCGGCCTCTCCAGCCATCTCACGAGCAGGCAGGAGGTCGGGCGCATCCTCGCCTCGACCGGCGTCGAGACGATCGAGTTCCGGGCCTCGATCGTGCTCGGCTCCGGCAGCCTCTCCTTCGAGATGATCCGCGCGCTCGTCGAGCGGCTGCCGCTGCTCGTGACGCCGCGTTGGGTCTGGACGCGAGCGCAGCCGATCGCGATCGAAGACGTCGTCGCCTATCTCGTCGAGGCGCTCGACCTCGACTCGCGCGGGAGCGAGGTGTTCGAGATCGGCGGCGCCGACGTCGCCACCTACGGGGAGCTGATGCGCGAGTACGCGCGCCAACGCCGCCTGCGCCGGTTGCTCGTCCGCGTCCCCGTGCTGACGCCGAGGCTTTCGAGCCTCTGGCTCGGGCTCGTGACACCGGTGTACGCCCGCGTGGGGCGCAAGCTGATCGAGAGCCTGCCCAACGAAACGATCGTTCGCGACCACAGCGCCGACGAGCGCTTCGGCGTCCGGCCGCGCGGCTACCGCGAAGCGATCGCCCGCTCGCTGGCAAACGAGGACCGCGAGCTGGCGGAGACGCTCTGGTCGGACGCGCTCAGCGCCGGCGAGGGCACTGGTCGCGAGGGCGGCGGTCGCGAGCCCGGCGGACGCGCCCGGGGGCGATTGCTCGACTCACGCGCGGTCGAGGTCGGCGTACCGTCCGCCCGCGCGTTCGCGCCGATTCGCCGGATCGGCGGCAGCGCAGGCTGGTACTACGGCAACCGCCTCTGGCAGCTGCGCGGCTTCCTCGACCTGATCGCCGGCGGCGTCGGACTGCGCCGGGGTCGCCGCGATCCCGAGACGCCGATCGTCGGCTCGACGCTGGACTTCTGGCGCGTGGAGGCATACGAGCCCGACCGGCTACTGCGGCTGCGCGCGGAGATGCGCCTGCCCGGCCGTGCCTGGCTGCAGTTCGAGGTCGACGGCGACGAGCAGAGCTCGCTCATCCGGCAGACCGCGATCTACGACCCCGTCGGGCTCGCCGGGCTGGCCTACTGGTATGCCCTGCTGCCGCTACACAAACTCGTCTTCCGGGGGATGCTCGCCGCGATCGCACGGCAGGCGATGCAGGTGCGGAGGGATTACGTGTGAGGGCGGAAGTCCCACGCTTGACAGACGGCTTGGGTCCCGGTCGCGTCCGTCGCTCCGTTTGGCCTGGAGCCGAGCTCGACGTCGATCACGATCGGTGCAGGACCGCTACTGTCGATAGGCGCGTAGACCTAGCGCGGAAGCCGCCGGGGCTCCGAGAACCTCCTCTTCGACTTGCAGACCGGGCCTGAGTGCACCGAGAGCGTTCGTCGCTGCGCCCTCTGAACGTCTATCGCAAGAGTCTCGAGAGGAGCAGGTCATGGTCGTCAGGCCACTTCGTCCCCTCATCGCCGTGCCAGGACGTCTCGTTCGTCGGGAGCATCGGGTCGCACTCGCGGCGTACGTCGCCCGCGTGCAGTGGCTCGCACTCCGCAAGGAGGCAGCGTGACCCAGACCGAGAACCGAGATCGTGCAGGGGATTGGTTCTGATTATGCGATCAAGTATGGGTTTTCTGTCACGGAGGACTACTTCTATAAGTCGGGTCGCGGGCTCTCGCACGAGTTGGTCGATGCGATCTCGTCGCATAAGGACGAGCCGGACTGGATGCGGAAGTTCCGGCACCGGAGCCTCGACTATTTCTATGCCCGTCCGATCCCGCAGTGGGGCGGCAACCTGAACGAGATCGACTTCGAGAACATCTTCTACTACATCAAGCCGACCGAGAAGCAGGCGTCTTCGTGGGAGGACTTGCCGGCGGATATCAAGGACACGTGGGACAAGCTGGGGATTCCGGAGGCGGAGAAGAAGTATCTGGCTGGTGTGGGTGCCCAGTACGAGTCGGAGGTCGTGTACCACAAGTTGCAGGAGGACTTGACGGCGAAGGGTGTCGTGTTTTTGGACACGGACACGGCGCTGCGCGAGCATGAGGAGTTGTTCAAGCAGTATTTCGGGACGATCATCCCGCAGAACGACAACAAGTTCGCGGCGCTCAACTCGGCGGTCTGGTCGGGTGGTTCGTTCATCTATGTGCCGCCTGGGGTGCAGATCGAGATGCCGTTGCAGGCGTATTTCCGGATCAACGCGGAGAACATGGGCCAGTTCGAGCGGACGCTGATCCTGGTCGACGAGGGCGCCTACGTGCACTACGTGGAGGGTTGCACGGCGCCGATCTACTCGACCGACTCGCTGCACTCGGCGGTGGTCGAGATCGTGGTCAAGAAGGGCGGCCGCTGCCGCTACACGACGATCCAGAACTGGTCGAACAACGTCTACAACCTGGTCACCAAGCGCGCGGTCGCCTACGAGGACGCGACGATGGAGTGGGTGGACGGGAACCTCGGCTCGAAGCTGACGATGAAGTATCCGGCGATCTGGCTGATGGGCGAGCGGGCACACGGCGAGGTCTTGTCGATCGCGTTCGCCGGCTCCGGCCAGCACCAGGACGCGGGCGGCAAAGCGGTACACGTCGCACCGAACACGACCTCCGTGATCACCTCCAAGTCGATCTC
Organism: uncultured Actinomycetes bacterium; assembly: GCA_963746965.1. GTDB lineage: Bacteria > Actinomycetota > Thermoleophilia > Gaiellales > Gaiellaceae > Palsa-739. Next base: position 69,193 of record CAVVDH010000001.1, read on the forward strand.
CAAGAACGGCGGCCGCGCCGGCTACCGCGGCCTGCTTGCAGGTCGACAAGGGCTCGCTCGGCTCGAAGTCCAAGGTCGTCTGCGACGCGCTGATCCTCGACGACGAATCACGCTCCGACACCTACCCCTACATCAAGATCGACGCCGACGACGTCGACATCGGCCACGAAGCCACCGTCTCCAAGATCGGCGAAGAACAACTCTTCTACCTCATGTCACGCGGCCTAACCGAGGCAGAAGCAAGCGCCATGATCGTCAGCGGCTTCGTCGAGCCGATCACCAAAGAACTACCACTCGAATACGCCGTCGAGATGAACCGCCTGATCCAACTCCAAATGGAAGGATCGGTCGGCTAGTGAGCAGCGAACGCACGGACACGCGCGAGCTCCTCGACACGCTGCAGCTCTTCCTGAAGGACATCTCCAGGGTCAGCCTGTTGACGGCGACCCAGGAGGTGGAGCTCGCCAAGCGGATCGAGCGCGGCGATCGCCGCGCGAAGCAGGAGATGGTCGAGGCGAACCTGCGTCTCGTGGTCTCGATCGCGAAGAGGTACCGCAACCAGGGCTTGCCGTTCCTGGACCTGATCCAGGAGGGCGCGATCGGGCTGGTGCGGGCGGTCGAGAAGTTCGACCACCGCCGCGGGTTCAAGTTCTCCACCTATGCCACCTGGTGGATCCGGCAGGCGGTCACTCGCGCGCTGGCAGACAAGGCGAGGACGATCCGCATGCCGGTACACAAGGTCGAGCGGCTGCACAGGATCCGCCACTCCGAGCGGATCTTGCGTGCGGAGTTGTACCGCGATCCGGCACCCGCGGAGATCGCGAAGGAGGCGGGCCTGCCGCTGGAGGAGGTGGAGGCGATCCTGCGTGCCGCACAGACGCCGATGTCGCTGCAGGCGCCGGTAGGCGACGAGGACGGTTGCGAGTTCGGGCAGCTCCTGCCCGACAAGCACGTGCTGCTCCCCGAGGCTGCAGCTGAGAGCGTTTCCCGGACGGCTGCGTTGGGGGGCTGCCTCGACTCGCTCGACGACCGGCAGCGTACGGTGCTCGAGCTTCGCTACGGCCTCGACGGTGGACGCCCGCGCACGCTCGACGAGATCGGGCTCGTCTTCAACGTGACACGCGAGCGTGTCCGCCAGATCGAAAACCAGTCGCTGACGAAGCTCGCAGCGCTGTCCGAGGCCCAGCAGCTGCGAAACGCGCCTCCGCCGTTGCCGCAAGCGGTCTAGGAGCGTCACGAATGTCTCCCGAGGACGGCAGCTCTTGGGCAGAGCTCCGCTTTCAGGCGCCATGAACTTGCGGGTCGCGATCATGGCGCCGATCTCCTGGCGGGTGCCGCCACGACAGTACGGTCCGTGGGAGCAGTTCGCCTCTCTGTTGACCGAGGGGCTGGTCGAGCGCGGCGTCGACGTCACGTTGTTCGCCACCGCCGACTCCGTCACGTCCGCTCGCCTCGTCGGCACGGCGCCGACCGGCTACTCCGAGGATCCGGGGCTGCATGCGAAGGCCTGGGAGGCGCTGCACATCTCGGCGGTGTTCGAGCGCGCAGGCGAGTTCGACGTCATCCACAACAGCTTCGACTTCCTGCCGCTGACCTACAGCCGCCTCGTCGACACCCCGGTCGTGACCACGATCCACGGGTTCTCCTCGGAGCAGATCGTTCCCGTGTTCGAGAAGTACAACGGGAGCGGCTACTACGTCGCGATCAGCGACTCCGACCGGCACGAACGTCTCGACTACGTCGCCACGATCCACCACGGGATCGACATCGGCGCATTCGAGCTCGAGGAGAAGCCGGGCGACTACCTCCTGTTCTTCGGGCGAATCCATCCCGACAAGGGGACGGTGGAGGCGATCGATGTCGCCGAGCGCACGGGCCTGCCGCTCGTGATCGCGGGGATCGTTCAGGATCGCGGCTACTTCGAGCAGCTCGTGGAGCCGCGCTTGGACGGCGAGCGCGTGAGCTACGTCGGCCCGGTCGGGCCCGACCGGCGCGGCGCCCTGCTCGGCGGGGCGCGGGCGCTGCTGCACCTCGTGAACTTCGACGAACCGTTCGGCTTCAGCGTCGTCGAGGCGATGGCGTGCGGCACGCCGGTCGTCGCGACGCGGCGCGGCTCGATGGCGGAGATCGTCCGTCACGGCGAGAACGGCTTCCTCGTCGACACCCAGGAGGAAGCCGTCGCCGCCGTCGACGCTTCGAGCTCCCTCGACCGGGCGGCCGTGCGCGCATCGGTGGAGGGCCGCTTCGACGTCGAGCGGATGGTGGACGACTATCTCGCGCTCTATCAGCGCGTCGTCGAGCTTCACCGCGGCACAGAAGTCGGCATCGAGGCCGTCCGCTGAACCAGCAACCCCGGGAACTGTTCCGGGTCGGTGTCAACTACTGGCCGGCGTCTACCGCGATGGGCTGGTGGTCGAGCTTCGATCTGGCGGAGGTTGAAGCGGACTTTGCGCGGATCGCGGCATGCGGGCTCGATTCCGTGAGGGTGTTTCTCAGCTGGGGAGACTTCCAGCCAACCCCGGGTCGGGTCGACCGCGAGATGCTGGCGCGGCTGGTCGGGGTCGCCGACCTCGCCGCCGGGCTCGGGCTCGCGCTGATCCCCACCCTCTTCACCGGCCACATGAGCGGAGTGAACTGGATCCCTCCCTGGGCACTCGGGGGATCGGACGGAGACCCTCGCTTCCGGGTCGTCTCCGGTGGCACGGTCGCGCGACGCCGGCTTCGCAACTGGTACAGCGATCCGGCGATCGGAGACGCCCAGGTTCTCCTTGCCACAGAGGCCGCCGCCGCTCTCGCCGGGCACGAGGCGGTCTGGGCGTGGGATCTCGGCAACGAGAACTCCAACTGTGTTCTCCCGCCGAGCAGGTCGTCGGCACGCGCATGGCTCGCCCGCCTCAGCTCGGCGATTCGCAGCCGTGACGAGACAGCGCTCGTCACGGTCGGGTTGCACATGGAAGACGTCGAAGAGGATCGCCGGCTCGGGCCGCGCGAAGCCTCCCAGGCGTGCGATCTCCTCTCGATGCACGGGTACCCGATCTACGCTCGCTGGGCAAGCGGTCCAACCGACGCTGAACTGCTCCCGTTCCTGGCCCGCGTGACCCGGTGGCTGGGGGACGGCGGCGACGTCCTGTTCACGGAGTTCGGTCTCCCGACCTATCGCCGTGGCGATCCGCACGGGCAGAGGAGCCGGCACGACGCCTCTGGTCGAAGAGGAAGCGGCGGCTGCATACACCACGGCTGCGCTGGAGGGGCTCCGTCGTGCCGGTTGCCTCGGCGCACTCCTCTGGTGCTACTCCGACTACGACCCGGCGCTATGGGCGAACCCGCCCTTCGATCTCGCTCCCCACGAGCGCGCGTTCGGACTCTGGCGAGTCGACGGCACTCCGAAACCGGCGGTCGCCGCCATCACGGCGTTCCACGGCGCCGAACGGTGCAGCGCCGGATACGCGGACGCGTGGATCGACGTCGACCGGGACGAGTTCCTTCTCGACCCGAACGTGCAGTTGCCCCGCCTCTACCGCCGGTATCGAGAGCAGTCGCGTCCGGTATGACCGACTGAGTGCGTTCGGCTACGTCTCGGCTGGTGCGGCGAGGACGGCTTCGATCAGGTCACGCAGTCGCGCGGTCGCGAGGCAGATGGAGCTGTCGGCGGCGCCGTAGTAGAGGCGGATCTCGTCGCTCGCCTCGTCGTGGAGAAGGCCGCAGGGGAAGACGACGTTGGGAACGTCGCCCGTTCGCTCGTAGCCCGCGAGAGGCGCGAGGATCCAGGCGGGGAGGCGACGGAGAACGCGGGTCGGTTCGTCGAGGTCGAGCAGCGCAAGGCCCACGCGATACATGTCTCCGGCCACGGTGTCCTTGACGCCGTGATAGAGGAGCAGCCAGCCGTGCTCGGTGCGGAGCGGCGGCGGGCCGAGGCCGATCCTCAGCGAGTCCCACCAGGCGCCGGCGCGAGGTTGGAGCACCTGTTCGGGGGCGCTCCAGCTGAAGAGGTCGTCCGAGCGGGAAAGAACGATCTCGCCGTGCCCGCCGCCGAACTCGGTCTTGGGACGGTGGAGCAGCACCCAGCGGCCGTCGATCCGGTGCGGCAGGAGCGCGGCGTTCTTGTCCTCCGGGTGCCTGATCACGCCGTGGCGTTCGGCGTGATCGAAGTTCTCCGTCGTGGCGAGAAAGACAGACGGCCCGGCCGGACCGTAGGCGGTGCACGTAATCACCCAGCGCCCGAGCTCCTCGATCCACACGATCCGCGCATCCTCGAATCCCCATTGCTCGCTGGCGATCCCGTCGACGGGGGCGAGCAGCGGCTCAGGCTCGACTTCCCAGCCGTCGACGCCGTTCGCCGAGCGGGCCACGGTGAGGTGCGAGATCCCGCGGCGATCTTCGACGCGCGCAAGCAAGACGGTCTTGCCGTCGCACGCGGCAGCCGCCGGGTTGAAGACCGCGTTCACGGCATAGGGCCAGTCGTCGGCGGTCAGGATCGGGTTGCCAGGATGGCGCTCGAAGAGCTCGAGGCTGGTCATGCCGCGGCCGGTTCGAGCGCCCGCTCGCGGTCGGCTGCCCGCACGCCGGCGGCGTCGAGGAGCAACGCTGCGTGGTGGAAGGCGAGCGTCGACTCGGCTCCTTCGTTGTCGTTCAGCGCGTCGCTGCCGAGCCCGTCACTACAGCCGCCCGTCGCGAAGTCGTAGAGCGGCTTCTGCAGGCGGTTCCGGCCGAGGAACCATTCGAACGCTCGAATCGCGCGGACTCCGTGCTCGGCTTCGTGAGTCACGGCGAACGCACTCAGCTCGGCTTCGACGAGCGCAGCGGCTTCGAGCGGCTGCTCGTCGCCGGCGCCCGGCGCCCGCTCGCCTCGGCGGCGGCCGCGGTGGCCAGGCAGCCGGAGCGCGTTCTGGTCGAGCCCGCACTCGTCGCCGAGCCAGCGCAGCGACTCGAGACCGATCTCGGCGAGCTCCGGCCGGCCGAGTGCGCTGCCGCCGGTGAGAAGTGCCTGCGACAGCCGAGCGTTGTCGTAGCTGAGCTCGTCCTCGAACCAGCACCAGTCCTCCGAGCAGGTCCGCTCGTAGGCGTCGGCGAGCTGATCGACGAGCCGTTCGAGCTGCCGGCGCGCGGCCGGCTCGAGCCGATCCGTGTCGAGGCGGGAGAGGCCGAGGACGGCATATGCGGCCGTTCGCAGGGAAACGTCGTCGCCGAGCGTGTCGACGAGCTGGTCGAGAAGGTCGCGCGCCGGTCGCACGACGGCGGGGATCCAAGCCGTCGCGAGAATGTCCCCCAGCGCCCAGATCGAGCGTCCCACGTGGTCGCCAACGTGCGGCTCGTCGAGCCACCTGCGGTCGTAGCCCATGAAGTTGTGCATCCCGCCGCCGTCCGCAGCCGCATGCAGGAACGCGAGCGCGCGGTAGAGATTGGACGTCCAGACCTGCTCCTCGCCGCGTTCTGCAAGTGCGAGCGAGACGGCCGCCAGCCGGGCGACGTCGTCGACGCAATAGCCGCTTCGGCGGTTGGGAATGATTCCGTGCGCGTGCTGCACGATGCCGACATCGTCGGCGAGTGTGAGCAGATGGTCGGTGCGCAGGCTCGTCAGGTGCAGGTCGGCGACGCCGGCCGGCCGTCGCCGCGGCGCAAGCTCGTCGGCTTCCTGCAAGACGCGAGCTGTGGCCTCTGCGACCGCCGGCCACGCGAGCGTCGAACCGATCCGCTGTGCCTCGGCGCGCGCCGCAATCAGCATGTCCGGCCGCTCGACGTAGGTGCAGACTGCGTCGGCGAGAGCTTCCGGATCGCGGAACGGCACGAGAATCCCGGCCCCCGAAGCGAGCATGTCCTGTGCGTACCAGTAGGGGGTGGAGACGACGGCACAGCCGGCAGCGATTGCGAACGTAAGCGCGCCGGAGGCGATTTGCTCCCGACTCCCGTACGGCGTGAGGAAGACGTCGGTTGCAGCGAGCAGGTCCGAGAGCTCGTCGATCGACAGGAACCGATCGTCGAACTCGACCTGACCGCCGAGCCCGAGCTCGAGCACGCGCCGCTCGAGCATCAGCCGGTACCGCTCCCCCTCCCGGCGCGAGACATCTGGATGGGTGCGCCCGGCGATCGTGTAGACGATCTCCGGGTGTCGTTCGAGCATCGCCGGCAGCGCTTCGAGCACCGTCTCCAGGCCCTTGCCGGGCGAGATCAGACCGAACGTGGAGAGCCGGAACGGATCGCCGGCAGACGAGGTGGGCTGCAGTGCCCGAACCTCACCTGCGGCCCGCTCGGCGATACGCACCGGCGCTCCGTGCGGCACCACACGGACTTTCTCCTCCGGGCAAGCACCCGACTCGACCAGCAATCGGAGTGCCGTGTCCGTCATCACGATCACGAGTTCCGCCTCGGAGCACAGCTCCGTCAGCACTTCCGCCTGGTGCGGCGTGGGCTCCGACAGCACCGTGTGCAGGGTCACGACGAGCGGCTGCGCCAGCTCGCGCGCAAACGACAGCACGTACTCCCCGTCGCGGCCGCCGAAGATCCCGTACTCGTGCTCGAGCAACACGACATCGACATCGAGCCGCCCGAGCATCCGAGCAGTCCGGACATAGTCGCCGCGCACCGCCTGCGCGATCGTTGCGAGCAGGCTCCGCCGCTGCGGGCTCGACGGTTCGTGCACGATCGCGACGAGATCGGCGACCGTCACCGTTCCGGTGCCGGTCAGCGTCGCTCGCAGGTCGGCCGAGAAGGTGCCGATCCCGCAGGCACGCGGCGGGTAGGTCGAGACGATCGCCGTCCGCATGCGCTAGACGGCCGGATGTGGTCGCTTCGACGCGCTGGGCGCCTGCATCCGCTGCGGCTGCTGCAGGCCGCCGCGCACCGACGTCGGTTTGCGGAGTCTCCCGCTGGTGGCCGTGCGCAGCCGGTCGAGTACCCGCTTCAGGCTCTTCCTCATGATGTCGCTCCCTCTCGTGACTCCCCCGAAACAGCAAGCGGCGGGCTCGTGCGGAAGTCAGAACACGGGGACGCTGACCACACCGTAGCGGAACCCGAATCAGCGCGGACCGCGATGCAAGGCCGGTCGCCGCTCCGCGTCACCGGAGGGCTTCCTCGTCTGGAGCGGCCCGTCGACGAGTCCTTACGGGCGCATGCGGATGATCGTCTTCCCCCTGACCCGGTCGGTCGGGTTGAGGGCGGTGACGGCGTCGTCGAGAGTCGCGACGTTGCCGATGTTCGTCCGCAGTCGTCCGTCCCGCACCCGCTGGACGACCTCGCCCAGCTGGGCACGATCGGGCTCGACGACGAAGTCGATCGCCAGGCCGTCGCCCGGCCGCGTCTCCGGCGGCCCGACGACGGACACCACTGTTCCTCCGGCCCGGATCAGCCCCGCGGACCGCTTCCCGATGTCGCCGCCGATGACGTCGAAGACCAGGTCGACGCCGCCGACGTCCTCCAGGGCGTCGTTCCCGAGGTCGACGAACTCCTGCGCGCCGAAGTCGAGCGCCGTCTGACGGTCGGCAGCGCGCCCGGTGCCGATGACGTAGGCGCCGGCCTCGCGTGCGAGCTGCGTCACCATCGACCCGACAGCGCCGGCCGCGCCGTGCGCGAGGACCGTCTGCCCCGCCTGCAGGCGGCCGTGCTGGAAGAGCCCCTGCCACGCGGTGAGGCCCGAGATCGGCAGGCTCGCGCCCACCGTGAAGTCGACGTCGCCCGGAAAGGGCGCGAGGTTGCGTGCCTCGACGGCCGCGTACTCGGCCAGGGTGCCGTCGCGATACCAGTCGGTCAGGCCGAACACGCGCTGTCCCACCGAGAGTCCCGCCGTGCCATAGCCGAGGGCGGTAACCACTCCTGCCAGCTCGTGCCCAGGGATCGACGGCGTTCGGTCGCGGTCGAGGCGATCGGCCCAGGTCGAGGGCCACGTCAGCTCGGTCGGCACGAATCCCGAGGCCTCGATCTGAACGACGACATCGTTTATCGCCGCCTGCGGCTCGGGCCGCTCCACCAGCGTCATCCCGGCCGTTCCCGCGGCCTGGTCCGTCACTACGATCGCCTTCATCGTCCGCCTCCCGGTGTCGAGCTTCTTGCCGAGGTCTTACCCATCCGCCACGTCCGCGACCCAGGTCCGCCGACGAGATTCGAGATAGTGGACAGATGACGGCTTTCGAGAACCTCCACTCGGTCCCGCCGCAACTCCTGGCAGAGGGGTATCTCGGGCGTGTCGTCCACGGCGAGCAGTTGACGATGGTGGTGTTCGAGGTGGAACCCGGCGCGGTCCTGCCCGAGCATCGACATGCGAACGAGCAGTTCGGGATCGTGATCGAGGGTTCCGTCCGCTTTCGCGTAGGCGACGAGACGCAGACGCTCGGGCCGGGTGGGATCTGGTGCATCCCTGCGAACATTCCCCACACCGTCACCGGCGGCGAGACCGGCGCCGTGGTGGTCGACGTGTTCTCTCCGCCCCGCGACGACTGGACGGCTCGCGAGAAGCTCGAGGCCCGCCCGCCCCGTTGGCCGGCCCCATCGTCTGCGTCGCCGACCCCTCTGTAGGATCGCCGCGGTTATGGCGCGGGCTTCGTTCGCCTCGATGCATCTCGCGCGTTTCGAGGTGCTTCGAGCATCCGAAGATCCGGCTTGTGAGAACTGGCCCGGCGTTCTGTTTTGCCAGGTCGCTGCGGATTCGCGCGCTGCGGGAGTCGAGCCCGCGTCGCGGGAGGCCTTCGTGTTCGTCGTCCTCGGCCTGCACAGCAACAGAGCCTCCGCCGAGCGTCTCGTCGACGATCGGCAGAGTGCCGCGCCGTGGCTGGACGAAGCCGCCGAGGTCTGGAGCGCCGTGCTACAGCCGTTCCGGCACAAGGGCAAGGCCAACTACCTGACCCCGGCCGAGCCAGACAAGTTCTTCGACTCGTCGGCGCCGCCGCCGCCGGCCGAATCGCCCGCCGTCGTGCTGACGTCGATCGGGTTCGACACGGACGGCCTCGACATGGCACGCGTGGCCGACGTCGCAGTCGGTACCGGCGCCGTGCGTGCGTCGATGACCGCCGTCCCCGGCCTCTACTGCCAGCACTCGTTCTTCTTCCCCGGCGTTCTCGCCCGCGACGTGATCACCCTCTCGTTCTGGCACGACGTCGCCGCCGTTCACGCCTTCGCCTACCGACACGGGCCGCACCGCCGCCAGATGGACCGCTACCGCACCACGAACAACGCCGACCGCACGTCGTTCACGAGGCTCGCGGTCCTGCGCAGCCAAGGCACCTGGTACGGACTGGATCCGTTCGCCGTCCGATGACCGCGATTTACGGCGAGAGCCGTTGCAGCGAGCTCGCACCGAGGTCGCACGGCGACGGAGTCAGCGGCTCCTCGTAGCAGTCGTGTTGCTCGATCGACGCGATTCGCCCCTCGCGGAGCCGGTAGTGCGCGACGCACCAGGCGGCGAGGCGGGTACCGGCCGGCCAGCGGCCGGCCGCGGCGGAGAGCTCGCCGGTCCAGTGGAGCCGGGTGACGACGGTGTCACCGGCGGCCACGTGGCCGAGGACCCGGTACGCCTGCCAGGCGAGCAGCTTCCGTCCGGCCTCCAGGCCGCGGCGCATGGCGGCCGCGTCGCGGGTGCTCCCAGGGGGGTTGGCCAGGTTGGGCCGCTCGACGAAGCGGACGTCCTCGGTGAGCAGGTCGTCGAGCTCCTCCTCGCCCGGCCAGCGGTGGTCGAAGGCCGCGAGGAACCGCTCGACGATCTCGACGTTCGACGTGCTCGTCTCGACTGTCATCCGCTACTCGTACTGGAGGGCGTCGAGGACGTCGAGCCGTGAGGCGCGCCGCGCCGGGAGCAACGCGGAACCGAGGCCGGCTGCGATCGCGACGGCGACGAAGACCGCGAGCGATCCGATGGGCACCTGGTACGTGACGCCGTAGTCGGCGAGGCGGCGGATGACGACGGCGGCGAGCAGGAGGCCGAGCGGCAGACCCGTCGCGGCTCCGATGAGGGCGGTGATGACGCTCTCGTGGCGGACCATTTGCCGTGCCTGGCGGCGGCTCATGCCGACGGCGCGGAGCATGCCGAGCTCGCGGGTGCGCTCGAAGACGGAGAGCGCGAGCGTGTTGACCATGCCGAAGAGGCTGACGACGATCGAAAGCGCGAGCAGGACGTAGACGAGGTTCAGGAACTGGCCGACGAAGGCGGAGCGGTCCTCGACGAAGCCGTCGTAGGTGAAGATCCGCGCGGCGGGGTAGCCGGCGAGTGCTGTTTCGAGCGTCGAGCGCTCGACCTGGGCGTTGACGAAGAGGAACAGGTCCTGGGGGCGCGGGAAGGCGCGGTCGAAGGCTGCCTGGGAGATGACCACGCCGTCGAGGAGCTGATCGAGCTTCGGCGGATCCTGGATGCCGGCGACCCGGAGCGCGAGCTGCTTTCCGGCGGCGGTGCGGAGCGTGAAGCGGTCGCCGACGGCGAGGTGGTGGTGTCGGGCGAACGACTGCTGCAGGACGGCCCCGTCCGTGCCCAGCGTCCCGAGTGTCGCGTCGGAGTCGTGCGTCCAGTCGAAGTGGACGAAGCGGGCGACGCTGCCGTCGATGCCGCTGACGCCGACGTTGCTGCCGTCGAGGCGACCGCGGTCGTAGCGGGTGGCCGAGACGGTGAGCCCCGCGGCGCGGAGCGCGCGGCCGGCGCCGGTCGGCAGCGTGCCGGGATCGCCGTCTGCCTGCACGATCCAGTCGGCGCTCAACTGCTGCTCGATCGCGTGGCGGTCGGAGCCGCGGAGGCCGTGAGCGACGACGGCGAAGAGCGTGACGAGCGCGAGCCCGATCATCAGCGCGGCCGCGGCCGAGGCGGTGCGGGCAGGGCTGCGGGTCGCGTTGCGGGTCGCGAGCCGCCCGGCGGTGCCGCCGAGGGCGCGCGAGGGCCAGCCGACGCCGGCGACGATGCCGGGGACGAGGCGTGCGGCGACCGTCGTGACGCCGATGAAGAGGAGCAGGCAGCCGGCGACGACCGGGATCGGGCTGCCGGCGCCGAACGCCGAGTAGACGACCAGGGCGAGGCCGAGGCTGCCGAGCGCGAGCCCGGCGAGGTGACGCTTACGGTGGGCGACGCGCGGCATTGCACCCTCACGGACGGCGGCTATCGGCGGCACGCGCATCGCCCTGATCGCGGGCATCAGCCCGGCGAGCAGGGTGATCAGGACGCCGACGGCGAGCGAGACGACAACCGTGCGGGTGGCGATGACCAGCGGTGCCTCCGGCAAGGCGAGCCCCAGTGCCGAGAGAACCGAGCTGAGACCCTTGGCGAGGCCGACGCCTGCCGCGATCCCGACCACCGAGGCGCAGAGCCCGAGAGCGAGCGACTCGATCAGGACCGAGCGGAGCACTTGCCGGCGCGACGCGCCGAGCGTCCGCAGCGTCGCGAACTCCCGCATCCGCTGCGCCACGGTGATCGAGAAGGTGTTGAAGATGACGAAGGCGCCGACGAAGAGGGCAACGCCGCCGAAGGCGAGCAGGAAGACCCGGACGAAGGTCATGAAGCCGGCCGTGTCCTTCTCGCTCGCGCGCGCCTGTTCTGCGCCGGAGCGGACCTGCGCGCCCGCCGGGACGACTCGCTTCAGCGCGTCGACAAGCCGGGCCGAAGAGACCCCGTCGCGAGCAGCGACGGCGATCGAGTCGTAGCCGGGCTTGTGCAGGATCCGGCGGGCGGTGTCGGCCGAGAAGACGGCGATCGTGGCGCCGCCGAGAGAGGAGAGATCGCCGAGCCTGAGCATGCCGACGACGGTGAAGCGTCGAGTAGGCCCGTCGGCGGAGACGCGGATCGCGTCGCCGACCGCGTAGTCGTGGCTAGCGGCGGTGTCGGCGTCGATCACTACCTCGTTCGGAGACCCAGCCCAGCGTCCCTCGGTGAGGCGGAAGGGATTGAACCGCTGCGCACCTGCGTCGACACCGAAGCCGGCGCTGTCCGCCGATCCGATGGCCTTACCGTCGCGATCGAGCAGCCGCGCGGTGTCGCTCGGGTTGGCGAAGTCGAGCACGAGCCCGGCGGCCTGGCCGACCTCGGGCAGGCTTCGGATCGTTGTGAGCAGCATCGGCGAGACGGTCGCGTTGCCGCTCGTCGACCAGTCGACCAGCTTCTTACCGCTGACGACGGCATCCGTCTGTGCATACGAGGCGTTGAAGACAGCGTGGAACGCGCGGTCGATCGTGTCGGTGAGGACGAACGTGCCACTGACCATCGCGACCCCGATCACGATCGCGAGCGCCGTCAGGACCGAGCGGAGTTTGCGGCCGACCAGGCCACGAAGCGCGACGCGTCTCATTGCGAGCTGACCTCCTCCATCGCCTCGAGCACCTGACGCCGGGTCGACGGGCCAAAATCCTTGACGACGCGACCGTCGGCGAGGAAGAGAATCCGATCTGCAATCGCGGCCGCGTTCGCGTCGTGGGTGACCATGACCGTCGTCTGGCCGTAGCTCGAGACCGCGTCCCGCAGCAGCGCGAGGATCTCGGCCGAGGTGGTCGAGTCGAGGTTGCCGGTCGGCTCGTCCGCGAACATCACCGTCGGCCGCGAGACGAGCGCCCGGGCCACCGCAACCCGCTGCTGCTGGCCGCCGGACAGCTCGGACGGCCGATGCGAGAGCCGCTGCGAAAGTCCGACCTTGCCGGTCAGCTCGTCGACCCAGGCTCGGTCGGGCTTCTCGCCGGCGAGCTCGAGCGGTAGCAGGATGTTCTCCTCGGCGCTCAGCATCGGCAGCAGGTTGAAGAACTGGAAGATGAAGCCGAGATGCTCACGACGAAGCCTCGTCAGCTGCATGTCGCTGAGCGAGGTGATCTCCGACCCGGCGATCTTGACCGTCCCGCGGGTCGGCCGGTCGAGCCCGGCGAGGATGTGCATCAGCGTCGACTTGCCGGAGCCGGACGGCCCCATCACCGCGGTCAGCTTTCCGGCCCCGATCCCGAGCGAGACGCCGCACAAGGCGTCGACCGTCGCGTCTCCCTCGCCGTAGCGGCGGGCGACGTCGTCGGCGACGACGATCTCTGCCGACTCGGGCGGCCGCTCGTCGTCCCGTTGAATGACCACCGTCTCCATCGCGTCCTCCTCCGTGATCGCTGCCTCGTCGAGGCTCGCAGCGGCCCGGCGGCGGCGGAAGGCGGGAAACTGGCCTCTTGGCGTACGGGTTTCTGGCGTCTTTCGCGGCGGCGCTCAGGAGCGCAGGAAGAGGAGCACGGCGTGCACGCGACGCGACTCGCTCGCCGACGAGGGCAGCCCCAGCTTCCCGAACACGCTCGAGACGTGCTTCTCGACCGCCCGCACCGTGATCACCAGCTCGTCCGCGACTCCCTGGTTCGAGCGGCCCTCCGCCATCAGCTCGAGCACCTCGCGCTCGCGTGGCGTCAGTTGCTCGAGCGGATCCGCGTCCCGCCGCCGGGAGACGAGCGTCGACACGATGGTCGGATCGATGACCGAGCCGCCCGCGGCGACCCGCTCGACTCCGGCGACGAAGTCGGCAACGTCGGCAACCCGGTCCTTCAGGAGGTAGCCGACGCTCTCCGCGGAGTCGGCGAGCAGCTTCATCGCCAGACCGAGCTCGACGTATTGGGAGAGGACGAGCACACCGACCGCGGGGTGGTTCGCCCTGATCTCGAGGGCGGCACGCAACCCCTCGTCGCTGTGCGTCGGCGGCAGGCGGATGTCCACGACCGCCACGTCCGGCGGCCGCCGCGCGACCTCGCGCAGCAACTCCTCCGCGTCGGCATATGCGCCCGTCACCTCGATCCCGTTGTCGCGCAGCAGCCGCGCCATCCCCTCGCGCAGCAGAGCCCCGTCCTCGGCGAGCATCACGCGCACGGGATCTCCGCGCGCAGGCGCGTCCCGCCGCCGGCAGGACTCCAGACGCGGAGGCGCCCGCCGAGCGTCTCGACGCGATCGGCAAGACCCCGCAGGCCCGAACCTCCCGCGGTGTCCGCGCCACCCAGCCCGTCGTCGCGAACCTCGACTATCAATTCGCCCTCGCCGAGCGTCACTTCGACCTCCGCCGCCGATGCCCGCGCGTGCTTGCCGACGTTCGCGAGGCTCTCCGAGACGATGTAGTACGCCGCCACCTCGAGCGGCTCCGGCAGGCGCCCCGCGACCTCCACGCGCAGCCGCACGGATACGGGCGCCAGCGCGACGAGCTGCTCGAGGGCCACCTCCAGCCCATGCGCACTGACGACGGCAGGGTGGAGACCGTGGGAGACGGCCCGGAGCTCGTCCAGCGAGGCGGCGATCTCGCGACGCGCGTGCTCCAACCGGGCGGCGGCGTTCCCGTTCTCCGCCAGCTCCCCTTCCAGCCGCCCGAGCTCGAGCGAGAGCGCGATCAGACGCTGCTGCGCGCCGTCGTGCAGGTTTCGCTCCAGCCGTTGCCGCTCGCGCTGCCCCGCCTCCAGGATCCGGGCCCGCGATCCCCGCAGCTCCCGCATCCGCGCCCGCAGCTCTGCCTCCAACTGCGCGTTCTCGAGCGCGATCGCACCCGCAGCCGCCACCGCCTCGAGCAGCTCCGGTTCCTCTCCGAGCGCAGGGTCGTGGACGAGCAGCGCAAGCCGCGCGCCGCCACGGTCGATCCGTGTCGCCGCCCGACTGCCATCGATGGGCAGCTCGACCGGCCTGCCGTCGAGGTCGCCGTAGCAACCGAACTCGGGCAGCCAGTAGGCGAGCTCGAGCGACGGGTCGCGCAGCGCCCGCGCGACCGCGTCACGCACGCCCTCTGGCGCCGGGCGCCCGCGCAGCTCGACCACGAGCTCGCCGACCGTCGCGCGCGCGAGGTGGGCACGAACCAGCCCGACGAGGAAGACGATCGGCGCCAGACCGAGCACGAAGAACGTCGCGCGGCGGATCTCCTCCACTCTCGGCCCCCCGAGCACGATCGAGAGAAAGAGCGCCGCGATCAGCAAGAGCGTGAGCACGAAAGCGTCGATCATCAGGTCGAACGAGCGGCGCAGTGGCCTCCCGCTCCTGCGACGACGCAGCCCGAGGACGCCGATCGTCGCCAACGCGAGCGCCGCGAGGCTGCAGAGCAGGAGATCGAGGACGATCGTCGCCGCCACCGGCTGCGACGCAACCGCGATCGCGTTCCTCTGGCCCGCATCGTCGAGCAGGAGCCGGACGAGCTGGAGGCCGAGCGCAGCCGCGTAGGCGGCCGCGACGAACATCCGCTCGACCCGACTCCGCAAACGCCCGGACGGATACGCGAGGAACACGTGGATGAACAGCACCGGCTGGAGGAAGTCGAGCAGCTCTCCGATCGTCGACGGCACC
This sequence comes from uncultured Actinomycetes bacterium, assembly GCA_963746965.1. Classification (GTDB taxonomy): domain Bacteria; phylum Actinomycetota; class Thermoleophilia; order Gaiellales; family Gaiellaceae; genus Palsa-739. Next base: position 84,413 of record CAVVDH010000001.1, read on the forward strand.
GCTCCGTTCGCCCACGCCAGCTTCGCAACCGACGAAACGACACCGGCGGCGAGCATCAGCGGTCCCAGCCTGCTCTCGGGCCGCCGCCACCAGGCGATCAGACCCGCCGACAGGTAGCCGAGGATGATCCACTCGGCGAGCGCCCCACGCACGACCGGGTTGGACAGGTGGTCGCTCGTCGTCGCGAGCGCGACCGTGAACGCGACGTCGGCGCACACGAACACCCCGAAGAGCACGAGCACCGCCGTCCGGCTCACCCGGCGGACACCGGCGGCGGGCGGAACTGCGACTAGCGTGCTGGCGGCCACTCTCGAACTCCGATCCGACCCCGCCCGACGCCCACCGAGCCCGTCTAACCGGTGCCAGCGCCGTCAGACGGACTCTCCGCGGCCACGATACGCCACGCCCCGCGACGGTGCCAGCCGGCTGCCGGAGCGACCGCGGGCCGCCGGATCAGGCGAGGGCCCGTTCGAGAGCCGCGCGGTCGGCGGGCTCGCCGTGCGTCGGCAGCACGAACTCCACAGGCTTGTCGAGCAGCGGCCTCAGGCCGAGCGCGACCTGTTCTACCGTCACGCCTTCGGGCAGCCAGCTCGCGGGGATCTCGAGCCCGTTGCCGAGGTCGATCAGCGTGTCGCCGGCGATCACCGCGCGGATCCGCTCGTTCCAGAGCACGAGGTCGAGCTCGCCCTCCCGGCCGGGATACGCCTCCATCCCGAACAGCGAGTCGCCGATCGCGTAGCGCGTCGCGGGGACGAGCTGGTCCTCGGGGCGATCGGGCGTAGGGGCCCACACGGGAAAGCCGAGCGACGCGGCGTCGCGCTCGTGCCACGTCGAGGTGAGCACCGTGACCACCTCGCGCGACCCGAACAGCGCGCGCACGTCGTCCGGAACGGCGATCGGGTCGATCAGGATCAGCCGCGCGCCGTCGTCGATCGCATATGCGGACACGGGCCCTTCCCATTCGGGATGCGTCGCGGTCCAGTGGTACACGCCCTCGGGAAGCATCTGGTCCGATGCTACGCGCGGCGCGTGGATCTCGCTGAGGCGGAGGGCGGAACGCCGACCGGCGGCTGCTCTACCGGTGGGCGAGCCGCTGCAGCTGCCAGCACGCGGCGGAATAGCTCAGTTGTCCCTGCCGCCAGCGCCGGAGCACGCGGCGGCGGCGCAGCCGGAAGATGATTTCGGCCATCGGCCACCATTCGGCGCGCCTGCCTGCTCTCCTCGCGGAGAGCCTCGGGCCAGGACACGGCCCCGAAATGCCAAAGCCCGCGAACCGCTTGCGCAGTTCCCGGGCTTCGACGTCGCGTAGCCTCGCACATCGCGCGCGGTCACGTCAAGTGCGGACCGCTCGCGAGTTGCCGGGCCCGGCGCCCGTGTAGAGCGCGCCGTCGTCGGCCGCTGCGGGAGCCGGCACCAGGTGGTAGAGGTGACTCGTCCCGCCGAGGACGCCCGCGCCGACGTAGTCGTTGAAGTCGCGCCGCAGCGAGCGGATCTCCAGGCCGAGCTCGGCGATCGTCCGCTGCACGGCGAACTGCACGCCGGGCCGTCGCGAGCCGAACGAGAAGAAGAGGCTCCCCCCTGCTCCGTCCAGCGCCGCGCGCGCCCGCTCGAGAAAGAGCGTCGCGCCCGCAACCGTGTACGGCGGGTCGGTGACGACGGTGTCGAACGTCCCGGGAAGCGGCTCGCGAAGATCGGCCCGGATGCAGCGGAACGGAAACGGTGCACCGGCGAGCTCCGCGTCGAGGAAGTCGACGAGCCGCCCGTCGACGTCCACGACGACGAGCTCGCCGACGGGTACGCCGAACGCCCGGACGAACCGGAGCAGCGTGACCGAGATCAGGTCGTCGTCTCCGAGCAGGAGGATCCGGCGGCCGGCGATCGCGTCGGCCTCGTGCATGGCGAGCATCCTCCGCAGCTTCGTCTTCGGGGTGCAGTGACACTGGTCGAGCTCGACGAGCGGTTCCGGCGCGGTCTCGGCGACGGCTGCGAGGCCGCGGCGCAGCTGGGCAACCGGCGGCGGGAGAGCGACGCCGCGGCCGCCGCAGCCGGGGCACCGCGTCTCGATCGCCGCCGGCCCCGACCCGAACCGGCGCCGGCCGGCGAGCGTGAACTGAACCGGGCGCAGCTCGGAGACGTGGCCGCTCCGGCGCAGCTCGCCACAGATGGCGGCCACGATCGGCACGGGCAGGTCGGCGGCGCGGCCGAGCGCGCGAACCGATACCGGCTCGAGCCGGGCCAGGGCCGCGAGCAGCGCCTCGACGCCGCGAGCCCCCTCGGCGAGCCCGACCGCCCGCGCGACGTCCTCGACGAGGCGGTCAGGCAACGACACGGGGGACGCAGGTGACGGCGGCGCGCTCGACGCCGAGGGCCTCGCGGATCGCGGCGAGGGCCTCGTCTCCCGACACGGCGCCGTACGAGAGGAGGTCGACGTTCGCGAGCGCCAGCTCCGGCCACGTGTGGATGCTCAGATGCGACTGGGCCAGTACGAGCACGCCGGTCACGGCACCGTTCGGGAACGTGCAGAACCGCTCCCCGAGCACGGTGGCTCCGCCGGCGCGCGCACCTCGATACAGCGCGTCCCGTAGCAGCGGCTCATCGGTCAGGACGGTCGGGTCGGAGACCCAGGCGTCCATCGTGTACAGGCGCATCGTTCGCGCCCGGTCGAGCAGATCCGGCAATTTCGGCTCCTTCTCGCGGTGGGCGTGACGACGACGCCGCCGTGAGTGGAGTGAGCGTTCGGAACGCGGGTCAGGCGACGTCGAGGGGTGTCACGGAAAACGCAGTCATCAAGTCACCCCTCCTTCACTCGTCGCTGAACGGTTCGACGGTACCCGCGGCTGCCGGAGCCGTCAACTTCGATCTCGGCCGCCTAGAGCGCACCCAGGACGAGCGCGAGCAGCGCCTTCTGCACGTGGAGGCGGTTCTCCGCCTCCTCCCAGATCGCGGAGCGCTCGCCGTAGAGGACGTCGGCGGTCGCCTCCTCGCCCGGGTGCGCAGGGAGGCAGTGGAGGACGAAGGCGTCCGGCGCGGCGAGCGCAAGCAGCTCGCCGTCGAGGCGAAACGGCTCGAGGTCGCGAAGGCGACGGTCGCGCTCGTGCTCCTGGCCCATGCTGATCCACGTGTCGGTGACGACGACGTCGGCGCCCGCGACGGCCTCACGGGGGTCGCCGACCGTCTCCACCCCGGCGGCCTCGTAGCCGGGAGGCGAGGCGGCAACCACGTCGTAGCCGAGCAGCTCGCCGAGCGCCGCGAGCGAGACGAGGACGTTGGAACCGTCGCCGACCCACGCCACGTGCACGCCCGCGAGCGAGCCGAGCCGGTCGCGGATCGTCAGCGCGTCGGCGAGCGCCTGACAGGGGTGCTCGTCCGCGGTGAGCGCGTTGAGCACGGGAACCGACGCCCACTCGGCCCATGCCTCGAGCTCGGCGTGCTCGTGCGTGCGGACGGCGAGAGCGTCGAGGTAGAGGGAGAGGGCCCGGGCGGTGTCGGGCAGCGACTCGCCGCGCGAGATCTGCAGCTCCTCCGGCGTGAGCGGGACCGCGACGCCGCCGAGCTGGGCGATCCCGGCGGAGAAGGAGACCCGGGTGCGGGTCGAGTGCTTGGCGAAGTAGAGCCCCAGCGTCGCCCCCGGCAGAAGCTGACGGCGCGGGCTCGCACGCAGCTCGACGGCGAGGTCGAGGATCGCCTCGGCCTCCGCCGGGACGAGGTCGGAGACCCGGAGCAGGTCGCGACCGGCGAGCGAGACGTCGAGCCCGCTCAGCATCCCCACCGCTCCTTCGCCGCGGCGACCGCGGCCGCGACGTCGCCGAGCCGCTTGCCGCCCGTGGGCTCCGGCGGCTCGAACGTCCCTGCCCGCACCGACGCCGCGACCTGCTCGTGGGCGTCACGGAAAGGCATGCCCTCGACCACGAGCGCCTCCGCCGAGTCGGTCGCGAGGAGAAGCGGATCGGATGCCGCGTCGACCAGCCGCTCCCGCCGGAACTCCAGTCCCGCCAAGAGCACCGTGAGCGCTGCGAGCGCGCCGCCGACGTCCTTGCGCGCCGCGAAGAGCGGCGGCTTGTCCTCCTGCAGGTCGCGGTCGTACGCGAGCGGCAGCCCCTTGACGACCGCGAGCAGCCCCGCGAGCCGGCCGATCGCGGTGCCCGCCTTGCCGCGGGCGAGCTCGGCGACGTCCGGGTTGAGCTTCTGCGGCATCATCGAGGAGCCGGTCGCCGCCTCCTCGGGCAGTCGCGCGAAGCCGAACTCGCGCGTCGTCCAGAGAACGATCTCCTCTCCGATCCGCGACAGATGCGCGAACAGGACCGCGGCCGCGTAGAGGTAGTCGAGCACGAAGTCGCGGTCGGCGACGGCATCGAGCGAGTTGCGCAGCGGGTTCGGCGGCGGAGGCAGCGGCAGCGTCGAGCCTGCGAGCGCCCCGGCGCCGAGCGGCGACGGCGCCGCCTGCCCGGCCGCGAACCGAAATCGCCCGCGGTCGCGCTCGAGCATCTCCACCCAGGCGAGGAGGTGGTGGCCCAGCGTCACCGGCTGCGCACGCTGCAGGTGCGTGTAGCCCGGGAACGGGGTCTCGGCCTCGCGCTCGGCCTGCTCGAGGATCGCGGCCGCGAAGGAGACGAGTGCGGCGTCGGCCTCCGCGCACGCAGCTCCGACGTAGAGCCGCACCGCCGCCGCGACCTGGTCGTTGCGCGAGCGGCCCGCGTGGATCTTGCGACCGACCTCGCCGAGCTCCGCCTCGAGGAACGAGTGGACGTCCTCCGCTCCCTCGTCCGGCTCGCCGAGGCGGAGCAGCGTCTCCCGGACCTCTCCCAGCTCGCTCTCGTCGAGGATCCCGGCGGCGCGCAGCCGCTCGGCGTGGAGGAGCGTTCCCTGCACGTCGTAGGGGAGCAGCTCGGCGTCGTCGGCGCGGAGAAACTCCCAGACCTCCGGCGCGAGCTCGGCCGCGACCCGTTCCGACCAGAGAGTCACAGCGGCCGCATCCCGAGCCGCGCCTGCAGGGCGCGCGTGTCGGCGATGTCGTCGATCTGCACCGCGAGCCGGCCGATCCGGTCGCGCGGCGTGAACGCCGTCGCGCTCCGCTCCATGCTCAGCCGCTCCGGGTCGTACGTGAGCTCGCCCTGGGTGTCGAGGATCGTGTAGTCGTCGCCCCGCCGCAGCTCGATCGTCACCTCGCCGGCGACCGGGGAGGCGACCCAGCGCTCGAGCGACTCGCGCACCATCAGCGCCTGCGGGTCGAACCACCGTCCCTCGTAGAGCAGGCGCCCGAGGCGCCGTCCGTCGACGGCGTAGCGCTCGAGGGTCGCCTCGTTGTGGGTCGCGGTGAGGAGGCGCTCGTACGCGAGGTGGAGGAGCGCCATGCCCGGCGCCTCGTAGATGCCGCGGCTCTTCGCCTCGACGACCCGGTTCTCGATCTGGTCGGACATCCCGAGCCCGTGCCGGCCCCCGATCTCGTTCGCCCACCGGATCACCTCGGCGGGGTCGCCGACCGGCGAGCCGTCCTCGAACCGGACGGTGACGATCTCCGGCTCGATCTCCACGGCCGGATCCCAGAAGCGGACGCCCATGATCGGCTCGACGATGCCCATGCTCGTCGAGAGGAGCTCGAGATCCTTCGCCTCGTGCGTCGCGCCGAGGAGGTTCGCGTCCGTCGAGTAGGCCCTCTCGGGCGCCGGGCCGTGCGCAAGACCGCGCTCGGCCAGCCACTCGCTCAGCTCCGCCCGCCCGCCGAGCTCCGAGACGAACTCCTCGTCGAGCCACGGCTTGTAGATCCGCAGCCGCTCGTTCGCGAGCAGCCCGTAGCGGTAGAAGCGCTCGATGTCGTTGCCCTTGTACGTCGAGCCGTCTCCCCAGATCTCGACGCCGTGCTCCGCCATCGCCCGCACGAGCAGCGTGCCGGTGACCGCGCGCCCGAGGGGTGTCGTGTTGAAGTAGCGGCGGCCCGCCGTCTGGATGTGGAAGGCGCCGCAGCGAAGCGCGGCGATCCCCTCGCGGGCGAGCGCATCCTTGCAGTCGACGAGGAACGCCTCCTCGGCGCCGCACTGCCTCGCCCTCGCCGGGACGGCCGCGATGTCGGGCTCGTCGTACTGGCCGAGGTCGGCGGTGAAGGCGTACGGGACGGCGCCGTTCTCGCGCATCCAGGCGACCGCGCAGCACGTGTCGAGACCTCCCGAGAAGGCGATGCCGACGCGCTCGCCGACCGGCAGGGAAACGGCGATCGAGCCGGTGCTGCTCTCGACGATGCTCACGCAGCGGCCTTCCTGGCGTGGAGGTCGTCGGCGAGCTGCCGGCCGGTGACCGGCTCGCGGGCGACGAGCAGGATCGTGTTCTCCCCGGCGACGGTGCCGGCGACGTGCGGGTGGTGAGCCACGTCGATCGCCTGGGCGAGCGCCTGCGCGTAGCCGTAGGGCGTCGTGACGACGACGAGGTTGCCGCTGGGCTCCACGGTGAGCGCCCAGCGTGCGAGGGCCTCGGCGGTGTCCTCGTCGAAGCCGGGCGTGTCCTCCGGGAAGGCGTAGGCGAGGCGTCCGTCGCCGCGGCGCAGCTTGACGAGCCCCAACTCGTGGACGTCGCGGGAGACGGTCGTCTGCACCACGTCGTGGCCCTCCCGGTGGAGCGCCTCGGCAAGCTCGGTCTGGGTCGAGATCCGCTGCTCGCGGATCAGCCGCTGGATCGCGGCGTGACGTTCGGCTCTGTTCATGAGAGCACCTCCTCGAGGATCGAAAGCGCCTGCTCGACATGCTCCGGCTGGGCGACGAGGGGCGGCGCGAGGCGGAGCACGTCGGCGCCCGAGGTGAGGCAGACGAGCCCGGCCTCGAGCGCCGCGTCGACTGCGGGCTGGGCAGGACCGGAGAGCTCCGCCCCCACGAGGAGCCCTGCTCCACGCACGTCGACGACGCCGGGCAGCGCGGCGAGCCCCGCGAGGAGCCTCGCGCCGGTCGCGCGCACGGACTCGAGCAGCGTCTCGTCGACGGCGTCGACGACGGCGCACGCTGCAGCGCACACGACGGGATTGCCGCCGAAGGTGGAGCCGTGATCGCCGGGGACGAAGCCGCCGGCCGCCTCGTCGGCGACGAGCAGGCAGCCGATCGGCAGCCCGTTCGCGAGCCCCTTGGCGAGCGTGACGAGCTGCGGCTTCACGCGAAGTCGCTCCCAGGCGAAGAAGCTCCCCGTGCGCCCGACGCCGGTCTGCACCTCGTCGAAGCAGAGGAGCGCGCCGAGCCGTTCGGCCAGGCCGGCGGCCGCGGCGACGAACTCCGGCGCGAGAGGGATCACGCCGCCCTCGCCGAGCACCGGCTCGAGCAGGATCAGGCCCACGTCGTCCGCTGCTGCGGCCGCGAGCGACGCCGCGTCGTTCGGCCGGGCGAAGCGGACACCCGGGAGGAGCGGCTCGAACCCCTCGCGCTTCGCCGACTGTCCGGTCGCCGAGAGCGCGCCCAGGGTTCGCCCGTGGAAGCCGCCCTCGAGCGCGATCACCGCCGGCTTGCCGGTCGCCTTGCGCGCGTACTTCAGCGCCGCCTCGTTCGCCTCGGCGCCGGAGTTGCAGAAGAACGCCCGGGCGCCACCGAATCGGTCGGAGAGCTTCTCCGCCAGGGCCGCCGCGGGCTCGGTGGCGAAGAGGTTCGAGGCGTGCCAGAGCCGGTCGAGCTGGCCGTGCGCCGCAGCGAGCGGCGCCGGATGCCCGTGACCGAGACCGACGACCGCGATCCCGGCCGCGAAGTCGAGATAGCGGCGACCGTCGGCGTCGACGAGCCACATGCCGTCTCCCTCGACGAAGGTCGCGCGCGGCGGCGGATAGACCGGAAGCAGCGTGCTCTCGAGGACGGCGCTCATGCGACCAGCTGTCCTTCCCGCCACCCCGCACCGGGGAGGGGGCCGCATGAGCGAGTCACGCGACCACCAGGGTCGCCCCGATCTCCGCGACGAGCCCGCCCCGCGCAGCCCGGGCGGCCGCGAGCAGCTTCGGCACGATGCCTCCGTCGAAGCTCCTGGCTCCGACGAGCGCTTCGGCCCGGCCGGCCTCGATCGTCTCGAGCACCTCGCCGTCGTGGAGGACGCCCGGGACGTCCGTCAGAAAGAGGAGCCGTGCGGCGCCGAGACCGATCGCGAGCGCAGCCGCCGCCTCGTCCGCGTTGACGTTGAGCGGCCCGGCCGCAAGGGGAGCGACCACCGGGACGAGCCCGGCGTCGAGGACGTGGACGAGCGCCGCGGGGGCAGATGGCAGCGGCTCGCCGACGAGACCGAGCTCCGGCACCTGCCGCGCCTCGAGGCCGATCTCGTCGCCGGAGAGCGGCACCGCGCGCGGCCCGATCAGCGCGCAGACGGCCGCGCTCACTTCCGCGAAGCTCTCGCGCACGATCGCAAGCACCTCGGGAGTCGTCACACGCCGGCCGGCGACGAACAGCGGCTGCAGGCCGCGCCGCTCCATCTCCCGCGAGATCTGCGGGCCGGCACCGTGCACGACGACCGTCGGCTCGTCGGTGATCTCGATCGCCCCGACCGACGCGCCGCCGACCTTGACCACGCTGATCCCGCTCCCGGCGCCGGCAGGACCGACGCCTTCGCCACCGGCGCGCTCCGTCGAACGCACGCGCGTCACGACCGGTACTCCGCGTTGATGCGCACGTACTCGTGGGACAGGTCGGTCGTGAGGTACGTCGCCGCGCCGTCGCCGAGTGCGAGATCGAGCTCGATCGCGCAGTGGCCGTTCTCGAGCAAGGGCTCGTCCCCTGTGGGGCTGCCGCAGACGAGCACCGGCACTCCGTCGATCACGATCGACAGCCGCTCCGCCTCGAGCCGCGCGTAACCGCCGTTCCAGCGCGCCGACCCGGCGGCCGACGCGATCCTCCCCCAGTTCGCGTCGCGCCCGTGCAGCGCCGTCTTCACGAGCGGAGACGTGGCCACGCGCTCCGCGATCGCCCTCGCCTCCTGCTCGGTCGCGGCGCCGCGGACCGCGATCTCCGCGAGCACGGTCGCTCCTTCGCCGTCCGCGACGATCTGCCGCGCGAGGTCCGCGCAGACCTTCCGCAGGCAGCACGCGAACTGCTCGTCGCTCGCGACGGTCCGCTCGCTCCGGCTCATGCCGTTGGCGAGGAGGACGACGCTGTCGTTCGTCGAGCACTCGCCGTCGACCGAGATCGAGTTGAAGCTCGCGTCCACCGCAGGACGCAGGAAGTCGATCGCCTCGCCGGGCTCCAGCGGGTAGTCGGTCGTGACGACCGCGAGCATGGTCGCGAGGCTCGGATGGATCATCCCGGAGCCCTTGGCCATGCCGCCGACGGCGAAGCCCGCCCCGCGCGAGAGCGCCTCCTTCGGGCGGGTGTCGGTGGTCATGATCGCCTCGGCCGCCGTGGAGCCTCCCGTGCGCGAGAGCTGGAGCGACGCGCTGCGGACGCCGTCGAGCACGCTGTCGAGCGGAAGCCGCTTGCCGATGACGCCGGTCGAGAGCACGAGCACCTGCTCCACCGCGAGCCCGAGCAGCCGGGCCGCCTCGGCGCCCGTCGCGCGCGCGGCTGCGAGCCCGGGCTCGCCTGTCGCCGCGTTCGCGACGCCGGAGTTCACGACGACGGCCTGAGGCTCCGCGAGCTCGAGATGCTCACGGGAGACGACGACGGGCGCCGCCTGGACGCGGTTCGCCGTGAACATCCCAGCACCCGTCGCGGGCGCGAGCGAACGAACGACGGCGAGGTCGCGGCGACCGCTCCTGCGGAGACCGCAGTGCACGCCGCCCGCGACGAAGCCTCTGGGGACGGTGACGCTCAGACGAGCACCCCGCTCAACCGCAGGCCGGCGGTCTCGTCGAGACCGAGCGCGAGATTCGCGTTCTGGACGGCCTGCCCGGCCGCACCCTTGCCGAGGTTGTCGAGCGCACAGACGACGATCGTGCGCCCGGTCGCCGGGTCGTCGAAGACGGCGAGCTCGGCGCAGTCGGTGTGCTGGACACGCCCGAGCTCCGGCGCGACTCCCTCCGGCAGGACGCGAACGACCTCGCTGCGGTCATATGCGGTCTCGAGCAGCTCCCGCGCGTCGCCGGCCACGCTCGCGTAGCACGTCGCGAGCAGGCCGCGGCGCACCGGGAGCAAGTGCGGGACGAAGCAGACGGCGAAGCCGAGTGCCTGCGCGATCTCCGGCGCGTGCTGGTGGCTCCCCACGCGGTACGGCGAGAGGTTCTCGAGCACGACGCCGGCATGGGAGGTCTCCCTCGGCTCGCGACCGGCGCCCGAGACGCCCGACTTCGCGTCCACGACGACCGACCCGGGGTCGACGGCCCCGGCGAGCGGGGCGAGGGCGAGCAGTGCCGCAGTCGCATAGCAGCCGGGGTTCGCGATCAGCGGCCCGTCGGCCGGATAGAGCTCGGGCAGCCCGTAGCTCCAGGCTCCCGGTGCCGCCGGATAGTGGCGGAGGGCGACCTCGGGATCCGTGAGCCGGTGCACGCCGGAGAGGTCGACGACGACCGACCCGGCGGGCGGCTCGACCGAGGCCGCACGCTCGTTGCCGACACAGAGGAAGACCACGTCGGCGCCCGCCGCCAGCGCTTCCTCGTTCGAGCCGAAGCGCGGAAGCGAGCCGTTGAGCCGCACGTCGAGCGCGGACGCGGGCTCCCCGGCGAGCGAGTCCGAGCCGAGCGCCACGACCTCGAGCTCCGGATGCCGGAGCGCGCGATCGAGCACCTCCTGGCCGGAATAGCCGGATGCACCGATGATCGAGACAGTGGCCACCTGTGCATATTACGCGCTTTACCGCATGTTATGCAAACGATCGATCGACGTACCGCACCAGGCTCTCGCTGCGACCCTGGAGCAACGCGGACGAGCGGACGTGGTCGGCTACTGGCGCCGGAGGGACTCGATCCAGGCCTGCGGCGACGTCAGCGTGCCGTCGGTCTCCGCGGTCGACCGCGGCCGCGCCTGCCGCGGGGATGCGTCGGGCTCCCGCTTCAGCACGCGCTGCAGGCGCCCGTGGAGTGTCGACGCGACCGGCGCTTCCGGGCGTCCGGACGGCGCATCGCTCGGCGGCGGGGTCACCCGGCTCAATCGCTCGCGCACCAGCCTGAGGTCGATCTGCAGCCGGTCGACCTCGGCGATCAGCATCAGGATCGCGCGACCGGCGGCGGCGGACTCTTCGCCGTCCGCCTGCTCCAGGCCTTGCCCCCACCGTCGCAGGGTCTCGAGTTTGTCGTCGTCCAGCATGCGCTCAACTCGTACGAGAGAGACCTCACAACCGCACGGACCGACCCTAGCGGGTCTTCGCCCGCGGCGCCGGCACGCTCGACCCGCGAGTCACGCGAGCGACAGGCGCGCGAGCTTCGCCGGGTCGACGAGGAAGTCGATCGTGCGGATGCGGCCGTTCGCGACCGTGAGCGCGACCACCGTGAACACCGTGCCGTCGGGCCGTCCGACGACCGCGCCGGCGACGCCGTTGACGACCGCCGACCGACTGTAGGGAGCGAGCGCCCTGAACCGCCGCGCCTCGGCGAGCACCTCTGCGGCGCCGACGATGGGCCCGTGAGCCAGCGGGCTGCCGGGCCCCGCGTCGACGCGCAGCGTGACCTCGGGATCGAGCATCTCGAGGAGCGCGTCGAAGTCGCCCTCCCGGGCGGCGGCGAGGAACGCCTCGACGACTCGCTGCTGCTCGGCGAGCTCGACGTCGGGCACCGGCGCCGCTCCCTGCACGCGCCTCCGCGCCCGGCTCGCGAGCTGGCGTGACGCCTCGGTGCTCCGGCCCACGATGGGCGCGATCTCCTCGAACGGCAAGGCGAACATGTCGTGCAGGACGAACGCGAGCCGCTCGGCGGGCGCAAGCTCCTCGAGCACGACGTAGAGGGCGAGGCCGACGCCGTCGGCGATCAGCGCCTCCTCTTCGGGCGTCGGCGCGCCGTCGATCGCCACGACCGGCTCCGGCATCCAGGAGCCCACGAACTCCTCGCGGCGCGACCGGCGCGCGCGGAGCATGTCGAGGCAGACGCGGCTGACCACCGTCGTCAACCAGGCGCCGAGGTTCTCGACTGCCGAGTCGTCGGCGCGGCTCAGCCTGATCCACGCCTCCTGCACTGCATCGTCGGCCTCGTCGACCGACCCGAGCATGCGGTACGCGATGCGGCGGAGCTGGGGTCGCTCCGCCTCGAACCGTTCTGCCAGGAAGTCGCGATCTGTCATCTCACCTGGACGACGCGCGAGCGCCGCCGAACGTGACGGACGGGGCGCCGGTCACGAATCGTCCCCGCGATCCGTCGAGCTTGCAGAGACCGATCGTAAGGAGACACTCATGCTCACCGCAGTACAGGAACGCTCGTTTCTCGCGACCCGCCGGGGGAAGCTCACGCTCGCCCTCCTGTGCGGGATCGCCTTCCTCGACTTCGTCGACGGCTCGATCACGAACGTCGCGCTGCCGTCCATCCGCCGGTCGCTCCACTTCTCGGTCGACGGCCTGACCTGGATCCCGAGCGGGTACCTGCTCACCTACGGCGGCTTCATGCTGCTCGGCGGCCGCCTCGCCGACCTGCTCGGCCGGCGCCGCGTGCTCGTGACCGGGATCGCGACCATCGCGCTCTCGTCGCTCGTCGGCGGCCTCGCCCAGACCGCAGGCGTTCTCGTCGGCGCGCGTCTCGCGCAGGGGTTGGGTGCCGCGCTCACGCTCCCCACCGCACTGTCGATCCTGACCACGAAGTTCGCCGAGGGGAAGGACCGGAACACGGCCCTCGGCGCGTGGGGCGGCACCGGCGGGATCGCGTCGGCCGCAGGCGTGCTCATCGGAGGGGCGCTCACCGAGGGCCCCGGCTGGCGCTGGGTGATGTTCGTCAACCCGATCGCGTGCGCGCTCCTGTTCGTGCCGATCTTCCGGCTGGTCGAGGGCGAGCGCGCTCGTCGCCGGTTTGCGAACTTCGACGCCGGCGGGGCCGTGCTCGTCACGGGCGGGATGCTCCTGCTCGTCTACGGGCTGATTCGCGCCCCGATCGCCGGCTGGGGCAGCGCACAGACGGTCGGCCTCCTGGCCGGCGCGGCGGCGATCCTGGCGGCGTTCGTGGCCAACGAGCGGAGGCAACGCGCCCCGCTCGCGCCGCTCGAGATCTTCCGGATCAACGGGCTCGGCTTCTCGAACGTGACCCAGCTCGTCGCGTTCGCCGGGTTCCTGGCGCTGTTCTTCTACGTCACGCTGTACATGCAGAACGTCCTCGGCTACTCGGCGATCCAGACCGGCCTCGCCTACCTCCCGCTCTGCGGCGTCGCCGTCCTCAGTGCCGGGATCTCGTCCCAGCTCCTCGGGCGGGTCGGCACCCGGCCGGTGATCGTCGTCGGCGCGGTGATCGGCGCCGGCGGCCTCTACTGGCTGTCGCGCATCCCTGTCGGGGGCTCGTACGCCGCGGACCTGCTGCCCGGACTGCTCCTCGTCGGGCTGGGGATCGCCGGCCTGTTCGTGGCCGTCGCAACCGCCGCGAATGCCGGCGTGCCCGCCGACAAGGCGGGGCTCGCAGCCGCCCTCCTCAACGCGTCGCAGTGGCTCGGCGGTGCGCTCGGCCTCGCGATCTTCACCGCGGTGTCGACGAGCCGGACGAACCACCTGCTCGCCGGAGGGACGCCCGCGTCGCACGCCCTCACCGCCGGGTTCCAGCGGGCGCTGCTGGTCGGAAGCGTCTTCATCCTCGCCTCGGCCGTGATCGCGTTCCGCGCGACGAACACGCGAGGCGAGACGGCAGAGCCGGCGATCGAGGCGGAGCCGGAGGCTTCGCTCGCGGCCTGATGAACGCCGAGATCTGGGCCTCGATCGGCACCGTCGTCGCCACGCTCGTGCTCTTCGTCGTCCCCGGGCTCGTCTACACCTGGTTCGCCCTGGAGCATCTCATCGGCGACAGGAAGAGCTACGAGTCGGTGATCGCGCAGAGCAACAGGCGAACCGCGCCCTGACCTCGCGAGAGCCCGTCGGGGCGGCGCCGCAGTGCACGGCGCCGCCCCGCAGGCGGGTTCGGCTCAGGCGTAGCAGCGGCCGGCGAGCTCCGCGGCCTGGGGCTTCCCCTTGTGTCCGGCCTCCTGGAGGATCGGCGGGACTTCGGGGTCGGAGACGAAGCTCTGCCAGCCCTCCGCGTCCCAGTCGAAGGCGACCCAGACGCGGTCGGACTCGGAGGGGTCGCGGAAGACGACCGCGCCCTTCGACCCGTGCTCCTTCCGCTTCTCGGCGCCCTTGGTGGAGAAGACCTCCATGAAGCGGTCGACGTCCTCGACCTGCGTTGTCGCGAGCAGCATCTCGTTCTCCTTTCGGTACGGGTGGTCGTGCCCGCCTCAGACGGTGAGGGCGGGAGCGGTGACGGGGCGTTCCTGCGGGTCGATCGCGCCGAGGCTCTCGACGATCTCGAAGCGGCCCTCTCGGGCCCGGCCGATGTACATGTTGAGCCGAGCGTGGTGCTGGCCGGGCACCATGGCCGCCGGCCCGCCCGGACCTTCCGCGATCTCGGCGTGGTCGAGGGCCTCGATCACGGCCTCCTGGCCGAGCGTGCCGGCCTCCGTGACCGCCGCGGCCCAGAGCCGCAGCCCCCGGTAGAGGCCCGAGCAGGCGCTGCCGCCGGTGAACTTGGGGGCACCGGGATAGAGGGCGTCGTACTGGGCCAGGAGCTTCTGACTGAACGGGTCGCCGACGGTCTGGTAGTAGTCGAGGCAGCCGTAGAGGCCCTCGACCTGAGCTGCCGGCAGCATGCTCAGAAGGTTCTCGTCGAAGTAGGTGCAGATGACCTGTCCGCCGCGACTGGTGAACCCCGAGTCGTGGAGCTGCTCGAAGAACGGCTCGAGCCCCGGAGGCACGATCGTGTTGAACACGGCGTCCGCACCGCTCGACCCGATCCTGTCGATGGTCGCCCGGTAGTCGGCGTGGTCGAGGGGGAAGTACTCCTCGCCCACGATCGAGCCGCCGTTCGCGGTCACGACCTCCCGCACGCGCGCGTTCAGCACGTGCGGCCAGATGTAGTCGGCAGACGGCAGGTAGAAGCTCTTCGCTCCCGTCCGCTCCATCAGCCAGGGGATGAAGAGGTCGACCTGCTGTGCGGGGACCGGGCCGGTGCAGAAGATCAGCGGATCGGATTCCTGTCCCTCGTACTGCTCCGGGTAGATGTAGAGCGTCTTGCCCTCGACGACGGCCGGCCCCTTGATCGCCTGCCGCGTGGAGCTGTAGATGCCGCCGACGACGACGTCGACCTGGTCGTCCTGGACGAGCTTCCTCGCCGCAGAGGCGGCGACCGCGTCGTCGGTCGCTCCGTCCTCGACGTGCAGCTCGAGGTGGCGTCCCAGCAGCCCGCCCTTCGCGTTGATGTCGCCGATCACCATCCTGGCGACGTTGGCGTTGGCGAGCCCCATGATCGAGAGCGGGCCCGTCAGATCGGCGATCTGTCCCACCTTGATGGATGTCGTCATGTGTCCTCCTTCGAATCGGTTGTCCGTCGCCCCGGAGCGACTACACGACGCGTCGTGAGAGGATTGTTCTCGACCGTGCAGGCCGATACATCGGGAGGACTCCCCATTTCCGCGGCGCCGCTTCGCCTCGGCGAGCTCGTCGCGACGCTCGCACTCGCGCAGGACAACGCATTCGGCCAGCCGCTCGAGTCGCAGCTGCGCTCCTGCCTGCTCGCCGGCTGGATGTGCGAGGCGGCGGAGCTCGGCGACGAGGTGCGAGAAACCGCCTACTGGGTCGCGCTGCTCCGGTACCTCGGCTGCACCGGACACGCCCACGAGGTCGCGACGGTGTTCGGCGACGAGATCGCGATCCGCGCCCAGACGCTCGTCCACGACGCCGCCAACCCCGCCGAGGTCATGCGCGACGTCGTCGCCTTCGCGACCGCCGGCCATCCCGCGGAGGAGCGCGACGAGATCGTCCGCATGCTCCAGGAGAAGGCCCACGAGTGGGCCGTGCACAACTTCGCCTCCGGCTGCGAGGTCGCCGACATGCTCGCGCAGCGGCTCGGCTTCGACTCGAGCGTCCGCGAGGCGCTCGCCTTCACCTTCGAGCGCTGGAACGGAAACGGCTATCCCAGCCATGCGCAGGGAGAGGCGATCCCGCTCCCGATGCGGGTCGTCCACGTCAGCCACGACATGGAGGCGATCGGCCGCCTCTTCTCGCCCGGCCAGGCGCTCGAAGCCGCCCGCGACCGCCGCGACCGCACCTACGACCCGGCGCTCGCCGACGTCTTCGTCGCGCACGGCGCGGAGTGGTTCGAGCGGCTCGAGAGCATCGACCCGTGGGATGCGGTGCTCGCGCTCGAGCCGCAGCCGCACCGCTTGCTGAGCGACGGGGAGCTCGACGACGCTCTGACGGCGGTGGCCGACTTCATCGACCTCAAGTCGCCGTACATGAACGGTCACAGCCGCCGCTGCGCCGAGCTCGCGGCCGACGCCACGCGGATCCTCGGGCTCTCCGACGACGCGACGGACGGCATCCGCCGCGCCGCGCTCGTGCACGACTTCGGCACGACCGGCGTGCCGAACTCGATCTGGGACAAACCGGGCCGCCTCACGCGGGCGGAGTTCGACCGGGTCGAGCTCCATCCGATGCTGACCGAGCAGATGCTGCGCCGGTCACCCGCGCTCGCCGCGCTCAATCCCGTCGCGAGCACTCATCACGAGCGCTGCAACGGGGCCGGCTACCACAAGCGCCTGCGGGCGGACGCCGACGACCCGGGGGCTTGTGTCCTCGCGGCGACCGAGGTCTACGTCGGAATGACGAGCGAGCGGGCGGACCGTCCAGCCTTCTCGGCGGAGGACACGGCCGCGGAGCTTCGCCGCCTGGAGTCGGACGGCCTGCTCGAGCCCAGAGCCACCCGCGCCGTCCTCGTGGCCGCCGGGCACGGGGAGCCGCAGACGCAGACCGGCAAACGGCAGCGCAACCCCGGCGGACTGACCCGCCGCGAGGTCGAGGTCCTGCGCCTCGCCGCCCGTGGACTCACGACCCGCGACATCGCCGACCGGCTCTTCATCTCCCCGAAGACGGCCGACCATCACATCCAGCACATCTACGGCAAGATCGGCGTCTCGACGCGGGCCGCGGCCGCGCTCTGGGCGATGCAACACACGGTCGTCCAGTAGCCGCGTCCCCGCACATTCCCTGAAGCACGCCATCGGCCCGCGTGGCGGGCCGATGGTGTCGCCTTGGGGCGGCGTCACCTTGATGGTCTGCTGCCTTGGCGCGGCAGCGAATACACCGAGCATCTACCGACCGCCGCGACAGGTCATCCGTGATTCCACTGACGGCGGCCTGCAGGAGTCATACGTCCACGCCCGCTCGGTAGTTGACCGCAGGCTCCCGGCGGGGACGCGCGGATTCGAGCCGGCGCCCATGCCCCGATCCTGGTCGGATGAACGAAGGCTTCGCAGTCGTTTTCCGGGACGGTCCACGCGAGGCAGGGGGAGCGCTCGAAGTGCGGCAGGATCGGTTGCTGCTGCACGGCCGCGGCAGCGCGGGCGATCTGGAGCTGGAAGTCCTCTTCTCCGACCTGTCCGAGGTTCGGATCGGCCGCCGCCCGGGCGAGCGGCTGAACGGCTACCGCACGCTCGTCCTCGAGCGCGCTTCCAAGCCGGCCATCTACGTGGCCCCGCTCGGCCTGGTGTCGCTGCACGAGATCGCCGACCTGCTCAACACGCTCGGCGGCCGCGAGGAGGAGGACGTGCTCGCGATCTCGGTGCCGCTCGAGGCCGGCTGCCGCCGCCGCGTCCGCGGGCTCCTCGCCAAGGGACCGCCGCTCGACCCCGCCTCCCTCGGAATCAGCAGCCACGACGTGTATCTCGCCGACGACGAGGCGATCTTCGTCTTCCGTGGCAGCAACGTCCGGGCGCAGGTCACCAGGGCATTCCGCCATCCGGCCGTCTGGAGAGCCGGCATCGCCTGGCAACGCTGCTTCGCGGGACCGCCGCAGGTCGTGCGCGCGGCCGACCTCGAGCCGGACGCCGTCGCCGCCTATCACTGGGGAGCGCAGCGCGGCGACGACGTCTCGTAGCCGACGAGAGCCGGACGCGCCTGGAGGTGGCGTCCGAGAGAGGCTATGCCCAGGGTAGACGCGTCCAGTTGCGCGGCCGCTCCCGCCGGAACCGCTCGACCGTCGCGTACGCCTGCCTCCAGTCGGAGGTCTCCTCCGCCACGCTCGCTCCGTGGCGCGCCGCGAGCTCGGACACCGGGTAGCGCACTCCCGGACCCGAGCGCGAACCGACCATCAGGATCACGCACGGCCGCTCGCCGGCCCCCGCGAAGGCGTGCTCGGTCCAGGACGGAGCGTGGAAGAAGTCCCAGCGCCGCAGGCGCCGCTCTTCGCCCTCGACGAGGAGCGTGCACTCGCCCGACAGCACCAGAAACGCCTCCTGGTTCTCCTCGGCGTGGTAGAGGGTGGTCTGGCCCGGCTCCAGGACGGTGAGGTTGACCCCGAGCTGGGCGAACTCGACCGGGGAATCGCCGTACTCGTTCTCGAACGCGCACCTCGCGCCTCTGGCGTCTCCGAGCCACCACTCCGCGTCGCGCACGTTGACGACGAACCAGCCGTCGGTGACGGGCGCGAGCCCCGATCCGAGGTCCTCGAGCTGCGCTTCGGGCACGAGGGCGATTGTCGCAGCTCGGAACGGCCGCGCCTGCACCACCCGGCCGAGCGGGTCGCGCGGGAGGCGCCGCTCGGGTACGACTAGCGGGATGCCGGCGATCGACCTCTACTGGCTGCCGCTCGGCGCCGGAGGCCACTCCGTCCGCCTGAACGGAAAGGTCTTCGAATGGTTCGCGGCCAGGCGCGAGCACCGCGACCGCTGCGACCTCTACCACTCGGCACTCCAGGTGTACGTCCCCGAGGGGCGGTTCGTCGTCGAGCAGGCGCCGGCCTGGGGCGAGGGCTCGCGCCGCGGCGTGGTCGCCGCAGGGGCCGTCGGCGCACGCGCGTTGGGCCGGTTCCGGCTCTTCCGCTACGAGATCCGCTGCTGGCGGGAGGGAGTCATCCCGGACCTCGCGGAAGCGGTGGAGAGCCCGCGCCGAGTGAGCGACGAGCTCGAGCCGGCGCGACGGCTGCTCGAGCTCGCGCCGCACGTCCCGACGCCCGTCTGGGGCCGCGACGAGCTCGGCGGCGGCGAGATGTGGAACTCGAACTCGACGGTCTCGTGGCTTCTCGCCGGCAGCGGTATCGACGTCGAGTCGATCCCGCTTCCCGCCGGCGGAAGGGCCCCGGGCTGGAACGCCGGCATTGCGATCGCGCGCCGACGGCAGGCGCTCGAGGCCGGGGGAAGCGAGCCGCTCAGTCGGTGAGCGCCCGGAGCGCGTTGAGGATCACGCCCACGTCGATCGCCTCCTGGAGCAGCGCTCCCTCGACCGGCGGGAGATACCCCGCTGCCGCGACTGCCATGGCGGCGAGCGAGAGGCCGATGCCGATGAGGACGCTCTGGCGCGCGATGTACAGCGCGCGGCGGCCGATCCGGATCGCATCCGCGACCCGGTCGATGCGGTCGACGAGGATGACCGCGTCGGCGGTCTGGGAGGAGACGGTCGCGCCCGCCGAGCCCATCGCGATGCCGACGTCGGCGAGCGCGAGCGCCGGCGCGTCGTTGATCCCGTCGCCGACCATCACGACGCCTCGCAGCTCGGCCCGGTCGTGGAGGGCGCGCACGACCGCGAGCTTCTCCTCCGGCGTCTGCTGCGCGTAGACGTGGTCGACGCCGAGCGTCTCGCCGACGGCCTCGGCGACCGCGGTCCTGTCGCCGGTGACGATGGCGACGTGGCGGACACCGACGTCACGGAGCCGGGTCACGAGGTCCGTGGAGTCGGCGCGGAGGCGGTCGCCGACGAGGACGACGGCGGAGAGCTCGCCGTCGACGGCGACGAGGACCTTGGCGTCGCCGCCGTCCAGCCCGCGCGGAAGCCGCGGCTCGACGTCGTGGGCCCGGAGCCAGCGGGCGCTGCCGACCAGCACGCGGTGGCCGTCGACGGTGCCGCGGACGCCTCGCCCGAACTCCTCCTCGATCTGCTCGGGGAGCGTCAGGGTCAGGTTTCGCTCTTCGGCCCCGGCCACGAGCGCCTTTGCGAGCGGGTGGGAGGAGAGCTGGTCGAGCGAGGCCGCTAGCCGCAGCGTCTCGTCCGCCGGCAATCCGTCGGTCGTCACGACGCGGTCTAGCTCGGGGTGACCGAGCGTGATCGTGCCCGTCTTGTCGAGGAGCACCGAGCGCGCCTCGCCGAGCTGCTCGATCGTGCCGGCACCCTTGACGACCACGCCCGCCTTGGCCGCCCGGGAGAGGCCGGACATGAGCGCGATCGGCGCGGCGAGGATCAGCGGACACGGCGTCGCGACGACGAAGACGGCGAGCGCGCGGACGGCGTCGCCGGAGATCGCCCACGCCGTCGCGGCGACGATCATCGTCGCGGGCAGGAAGAAGATCGCGTAGCGGTCCGCCAGGCGAACGAACGGCGCCCGCTCGCCCTCGGCCTGCTCGACCAGGCGCACGAGAGCGGCGTAGGCGCTCTCGACCGCCGGACGCAGAGCACGCAGCTCGAAGGCCGAGCCCGTGGCGGCCGTGCCGCTTCGGACGCTGCCGCCACGGTGGATCGTGACCGGCAGCGGCTCCCCCGTGAGCGCCGCCTCGTCGACGATCGCCTCGGCGCTGACGACCATGCCGTCGACCGGCACGACCTCGCCGGCGCGCACGAGCACGATCTCGTCCACCTCGACCTCGTCCACCGGGACCTCGAGCAGCTCGTCGCCGCGACGGACGAGCGCCGTCCGCGGCGCACGCTCCACGAGTGCCGTCAGCTCGCGCCGGGCTCTCCGGTTCGCGGCCTCCTCGAGCGCGTTCCCGCCCGCCAGCATCAGCGCCACGACCGCTCCGGCGAGGTACTCGCCGAGCGCGAGCGCGCCTGCCATGGAGAAGAGCGCGATCGCATCGACGCCGACGTCGCGACGGAGCAACGACCGCAGCACCGACCACGTGAGCGGCAGCAGCAGCGCGGCGGTCGTCGCCGCCCAGAGCCAGTCCGCGAGGCGATGGTGGTCGAACGCGGCGAGGGCGAGCCCGCCCAGGACTGCCAGCAGGGCCGCTCCGGCCACGAGCCGCGCAGAGCTCGCACGGATGCGCGACGTCAGCGCCGTCATTCCTCCCAGCCTCGCCGACGCGGCGCGGGTCGTCATCGGGGTGGACGCGCACCACGCCTGCGGACAGTCCGGCGAGCCGCGGACGTGGCAGCATCGTTGGCGAAAGTGACCGACGAGCGACACCCCGGATGACCGACGAGCTGCGGATCGGGCGGCGCACGGTCCGGCTGACGCACCCGGAGCGCATCCTCTTCCCCGCCGACGGCGTGACCAAGGCCGACCTCGCCCGCTACTACGTCGCGATCGGTGACGCGATCGTTCCGCATCTGCGCGACCGGCCCTTCACGCTGAAGCGGTATCCCCACGGCATCGACGGTCAGGCCTACTTCCACAAGCAGGCGCCGAAGGGCAAGCCCGGCTGGATCCCGACGCGGCAGTTTCGCACCTGGCCGCGCGAGGGTGGCTCGCGGCTCGTCGACTTCACGCTGGTCAACGAGACGGCCGCCCTCGTCTGGATGGTGCAGATGAACTGCATCGACATGAACGCGTGGTACTCGCGGGTGGACCGGCCCGAGCGGCCCGACTACGTCGTCTTCGACCTCGATCCACCGGAGTCGCGCAACGGCTTCGCGCAGGCGATCCGGGTGGCACACCTCATCCGCGAGGCGCTCGAGCAGCTCGGGCTGCGCTCGTATCCGAAGACGAGCGGCGCCGACGGCATCCACGTGCTGGTGCCGATCACACGGCGCTCGTCGTATGCGGAGACCTACGAGCTCGCGGAGCTCGTGTCCCGGCGGCTCGAGGCACGCAACCCCGGACTGGTCACGACGGAGTGGCTGAAGAAGAAGCGCCGGGGCGTGCTCGTCGATCACCGCCAGAACGGGCACGGGAAGACGATCGCCTCGGCCTACTCGGTGCGGCCGAAGCCGGGCGCCCCGGTGTCCACGCCCCTGCGCTGGGAGGAGCTCGGCGAGAAGGTGCGCCCGCGCCACTTCGGCAGGCGCGAGGTGCTACGGCGGGTCGAGCGGCACGGCGACCTGTTCGAGCCGGTCCTGCGAGGCGGCCAGGCGCTCGGCCCGGCCCTGCGTCGCCTGCGCGCAGACTCGCCCTAGACGCGCCCGTACAGGCGGCCGCCGACGCGCAGCCAGCGCACGGCCCCGTCGCCCCCGCGGATGAAGTGCCCGCGTGTGCCCTTCAAGGGTCCGTCGTCGATGCACCAACGCTCCGGCGTGTAGAAGAACGCCTCCGCCGGCGGGAGCTGCGGGCCGGGCGGCGAGTCCTTGGTGGGAAAGCCTCCGAACGACTCGGTCTCCACGCGCAGCCGCGAACCGGCCAGCGGGGTGAGGGTCACCCGGTCGAGGGCCGTCTCGAAGACGCCTGTGTAGTCGGCGTCCGGCACCCCGTCGACGGGTTGCGGGTCGTCCGTCGCCAGTCCTGCGGCCTCGAGCGCCGCGTCGAGCACCTGGATACCACCCGGCGAATGGTTGGTGAGCACGGCGATCGCGTACGCACGCGAGGGAACGAGCACGAGCAGGGCGATCTGGCCGTTCGTGCCGCCGTCGTGGCCGAGCGTGCCGAAGCGATCCTCGCCGTACCACGTCAGCCCGACCCACTCGCCCTCGTCGGCGGCCGGAGCCTGCGGCTCCTGCATCGGCGCCAGCTCCGCCGGCGGGTCGAGATGGAGGCGCGCGTAGCGCAGGAGGTCCGGCGTGGTGGACGCGAGCCCGCCGGCCGCTGCCGCGTAGCGTCCGATCGGCCACGGGCGCGCCACCTGCAGCTCGTCGCCGAGACCGACGTGCCCGACGGCGAACCGCTCCGTCATCACCTCCCACGGCCAGAACGTCGTCGCCGTGAGCTCGAGCGGGTCGAGCACGAGCTCCTTCAGCGCGTCCTCGACGGGCTTGCCGGTGACGAGCTCGAGCACGCGGCCGGCGAGGACGAAGCCGGAGTTGTTGTAGGCCCACAGCTCGCCGACGGGCGTCTGCTGCGGCAGGTCGCGCATCCGCTCGACGTAGAGCGCGGACGCGTCGTCGCCCCAGCCTGTGTCGTCGAAGTAGTCGCCGAACCAGCCGCCGGTGTGGGAGAGCAGATGCCGCAGCGTCACGCGTTCCGTCGCAGCGGCGTCGGCCAGCACGAGCCCGGGGACGTACTCGCGCACCGGCCGGTCGAGATCGAGCTCGCCGCGTGCGACGAGCTCGCAGATCGCGGTGCCCGTGAACGTCTTCGTGATCGAACCGATCTGGAAGCGGGTCTCCGGCGTCACCTCGAGCGGGTTCTCGGTGCTCGTCACGCCGTAGCCCTCGTGCCGCTCCTCGCCCTCCTCCAGCACGCCGACCGCGACCCCCGGCACCGCGTGCCGTTCGCGCGCGGCCTCCACCGCCTCGAAGACGCCCATCGCGCTCACTCTACGACGGCGGCGACGAGGCGGTGGCGGCCCGCGAGCCCTGTGCGCGCGCGATCGGGCGACGCCCGCGGTAGGCGTAGGGATGCCGGAACGCGTGGAGCGCATCGGCCGGGTCGACGGCGACCTGGAAGCCCTTGCCGATCCGCCGGTCCTCGACCGCGACGAAGACCGCTCCGGTTCGCTCGCTCCAGAGCAACGTCACCTCGACGCCGCCGCTGCTGCGCCGATCCAGCTCGCGCAACCTCTGTTGTTGATCCCTCTCGACGCTCATCGTTCCTCCTCGGCGTGGATGGATCTCAGGCTGCCAGCGTGCGAGTCGCCCGCCAATGGGGTCAACCGGTGTTCGGGGGTGCGGCCACCCGACCCGTCAAGCCGGCGGCGATCGACGCACCCTCGATCCGATCGCGGCCGCGATCCGCGCCGCACACGCGGCAGTCGTCGCTGCGGTCGTGTCGACCTCGACGTCGTAGGCGACGCCGCGGTGCACGGCGAGCGCCTGGGAGGCGGCCATGCCGGCGATCCGGTCACGACGCATGCGCGCACGTGCCGCGGCGGCCTCGGGCGAGCACTGGACGCCCACCCAGAGAACCTCCAGACCGGCGAGCGCCGTACGCCATCGCTCCTGCTGCTGCAATCCCTCCAGAAAGACGTCGTCGACGATCACGCCGACCCCGGCGCCGGCGATCGCCGCGACGCCGCGCATCCAGGCCCGTTCGACCCCGCGAAACGCCGGCGCGACATGGACCTCGCCGCTCGGCAGCAGGTCGAGACCCTGCTCGCCGAGCAGCGACGGCGGCGACGCGTCGATCAGGGTGTCGACGCCGAGCCGCAGCCAGACGCCGGGAAGGATCTCCTGCAGGGCGTGTGCGAGGCTCGTCTTGCCCGAGCTCGAACCGCCGTTGAGGACGATCGCCTGGATGCTCATGGGGTGGTCATTCTGGCGCCACGAGAACGCGGAGGACGAGCGCAGGGTGGCGCCGCAGCAGGAGGAGGGAGCTGCGGCGCCGCCCGTGGCGCTCGTCACGCGGCCATGCTCAGAGCGGCATCCTCGTCGACGTCCGCGGCGAGGGCCGGCTTCGACTCGACGAGGACGGCTGCGAGCAGCGCCGCGAGCCCGGCGAGCCCGGCGAGCACGTAGAACGCGATCGCGAAGCCGTGCGTGAGCGCGGCGCCGTCGGTCGGCGCGGCGCCCGGATGCGCACCGAGATAGCGGCCCGTGTACGTGGCCGCGATCGTGGTGGCCACGGCGACACCGATCGCGCCGCCGATCTGCTGGCTCGTGTTGATCAGCCCGGACGCGATCCCGGCTTCCGAGTGCTCGACGCCGGCGAGCGCGCCGATGGTCATCGGGATGAACGCGAAGGCCATCCCGATCCCCGTCAGGACGAAGGGCGGGAAGAGATCCCAGAAGTAGTGCCCCTGCACCGGCACGCGCGCGTAGAGCACGAGCCCGGCGGCCACGAGCAGCAGCCCGAGCGGCAGGAGCTTCCGGATCCCGACCCGCAGCGCGAGCGACTGGGACACGTTCGCGAACAGGATGACGGCGAACGTCAGCGCGACGTACGCGACGCCGGTCTGCATGGCCGAGTAGTGCAGCACCTGCTGCATGTACAGGGTGAGCAGGAAGAACTGGGAGAACACCGCGCCGCCGAGCAGCAGCCCGGCCACGTTCGAACCGGACAGCGTTCTCAACCGGAACAGCCGCAGCGGCAGGAGCGGTGCCCTGGAGCGCGACTCGATGCCGACGAACGCGAGGACGAGGGCGCCGGACGCGGCGAGCAACGCGATCGTCTCGGCCGAGCCCCAGCCGTGCTGGGTGGCGCGGGTCATCCCGAAGACGAGCAGCATCAGCCCGCCGGTGATCGACGCAGCACCGGGGACGTCGAAGTAGCGGTGGAAGACGTCGGCGCGGCTCTCGTCCAGCAGGCGCGGGGCGAGCGCGAACACGAGCACTCCGACGGGGACGTTGATGAAGAAGATCCACGACCAGCTGAGCGAGCTCGTGAGCGCACCGCCGAGCAGGACGCCGGCAGCGCCGCCGCTGCCCGAGACGGCGCCCCAGACGCCGAGCGCGAGGTTCCGGTCACGCCCCTCCTCGAAGGTGGTCGTGAGGATCGACAGCGCCGCCGGCGAGAGCAGAGCCGCCCCGAGGCCCTGGAGCGAGCGGAACGCGATCAGCGAGCCCTCGGACCAGGCGAGCCCGTCCAGCAGCGAGCTGGCGGTGAAGAGCACGAGGCCGGCCATGAACAGGCGGCGCCGTCCGAGCAGGTCGGCCATCCGGCCGCCGAGCAGGAGAACGCCGCCGAAGAGGATCGAGTAGGCCGTGACGACCCACTGGAGGCTCTCCTGGCTGAAGTGCAGATCCGTCTTGATGGTCGGTAGAGCCACGTTCACGATCGCCACGTCGAGCACGACCATGAACTGCGCGGTCACGATCACCGCGAGGCCGATCCAGCGCCGCCGGTCCGGGGGGCTGCCGACGGCAGGGGTCGCAAGCGCAGTCATCTCTCATCTCCTTTCGTAGGGGGTATTCCTCTCTTCGAGGCTGCCTGTCGGTCCGCGTGCGCGGCCCTACGGCGAGCTGGCGTTCGCGGGTGCGGCTAGCCGAACGCGTTCGTGAGGCGGAGGCGAGGGCGCGAGCGCGGCCGCGGCGAGCGTGATTCCGGCGACGGCCGCGCCGGCGGCGGCGTCGAAGAAGAAGTGGTTGCCGGTCGCGACGATCACGAACAGCACGAACACCGGATACACGACGCCCGCAGCGCGCCAGACCGGACGGCGCGCGAGCCGCGCGACCGTGACGCCGACGATGAGCGCGAAGCCGATGTGCATGCTCGGCACCGCCGCATACGGGTTGTAGAGGCTCGACACGAAGCCCGAGTCGAGATTGACGGCGGTCGCGGCGCTCACGGTGTCCGCGATCCCGAGCCCGGCGAGCCGGGGCGGCGCAGTCGGGAACAGCGCGTACCCGACGACACCCAGCCCGCTCGCGAGCGCGAGCGTGTTCCGCAGGCGGATGTACGCGGGCCTCCGCCGCCGGTACACCCAGACGAGCGCGGCCACGGTTCCGGCGAGGTGAACGCTCACGTAGACGTAGCCGAGCAGCGCGGAGAGGCCGGCGAGGTGTCCGGCGGCGTGCTGGACCGTCGCCTCGTCGAACACGTGGAGACGGCGCTCGAGCCGCACGATCGTCGCGGCGTGCGCCTCGGCGCCCGGCTCGCCGCCGCGCGCGACGCCGCGTGCGACTTCCCCGGTGAGATAGAGGCCGACGAGGAGCATCGCCTCCACCGCCCACCGCGGCAGGTGCCGCACGCGGGAGAGCGGCGTTTCCGCTGCGAGGACGCGGGAGGCGATCACGCCGCCTCCTCCGACTCGTGCGAGAGGTCGAGCAGCGCGCGGACGTCGGCGTCGAGCGCCGCGACCGCTCCCGGGTCGGCGGCGCCGGTCCTCGCTGCCCGCGCGAGCTTCGGCAGCAGGCCGCCGAGGTACCAGGCCTGCAGCTCGGCGCGAGCCCCGCGCGTGCTCTCGTTCGGCGTCATCGCCACTCTCGACCCCTCGCCCGCGCGGAACTCAGCGCGGCTCCTCCGGCGCGACGTTCTGGTTCAGCCGGAACACGTTCTCCGGGTCGTAGCGGCGCTTCACCTCGACGAGGCGGTCCCACGTCGAGCCGGGATATGCAGCGCGAACCCGCTCCGCGCCCTCGTCGCCGAGGAAGTTCACGTAGGCGGAGTCGTCGCCCTGCCGGAGCGCGGCTACGGCGTCGTCGGCCCAGGCGTCGTGGACGGGATCCTCCTCCGCGGCGCCGTACGCCGCGAAGGCGGTGACGAGGAGCCGGCGCCGCCGGTGCGCGAAGGCCGTCGCGGCGGCCGGGACACGGGCCGCGGCGCCGCCGAGCACCCGGATCCCGACGCCTGCCACCTGCGCCGTCGAGGCCCGCAGCCGGTCGAGGAGCTCGCCGGCGAGGCTCTCGTCGAGCTCGTCCGAGAAGAGCGTACGAACGACCGAGCGCGGCGGCACTTCCTGCGCCTCCGCCGGGAACATCTCCGCGTACGGCATGGGCCGGACGAAGTCGGCGACCGGCTGCGCGAGCGAGCGAAGCGGCGCGACCGCCCGCTCCCCCTCCTCGAGCGGACCGGCGTGGACGAGCAGGACGAGCAGCAGGGGTCGACCGACGAGCTCCGGCGGGACGAACGGCAGAGGCGGAGCGAGGAGGACGTTGGCGATCAGGGACAGGTCCTCCGACGCGGTCTCCGCCTCCGCCACGAGCCCCGCCAGGGTCTCGGGCGTCGCGGGGAGCGCGAGCATCCCGCCGGTGACCACGTCCACCGGGTGCAGCCGGTAGTCGAAACGGGTGACGACGCCGAAGTTGCCGCCGCCGCCGCGGAGCGCCCAGAAGAGGTCGGGGTCGCGGTCCGCGTCGACTTCGAGCACGCTGCCGTCCGCGGTCACGACCTCCGCGGCGAGCAGGTGGTCGATCGTCAGGCCGTGCTTGCGTACGAGGTAGCCGATGCCGCCACCGAGCGTGATCCCGCCGATGCCGACCGACGCGGTGTCGCCGAAGCCCACGGCGAGGCCGTGTGGCGCGGCGGCGCCGGTGACGTCGCCGGAGGTGAGGCCGCCCGCCGCGCGCGCGACTCGCTCGTCGAGGTCGATCTCGATCGCGCGGAGGCCGCGCAGGTCGAGCAGGATGCCACCGTCGCTCGCGCTGTGGCCCGCATAGCTGTGGCCGCCGCCGCGGACGGCGAGCTCGCTTCCGGTCTCCCGCGCGAGCGAGACGACGCGGGCGACCTCGCCGGCGTCGGCGGGCCGCACGATCGCCGCGGGGCGACGATCGACCGAGGGCAGGAAGACGCGGCGAGCCTCGTCGTAGCCGGGGTCGCCGGGGCCGACGACCGGACCGGCCAGCTCGGCGCGGAACTCCGGAATCGAGAGCCCGGACTGCTGTGCCGTGTTCACGTGGGACCTCCGTTCGGTTGGTCACTCAACCGTGGCTGTCCCGGGCGGCCTGAGCCGTACGGCGCTCAGGCTTTCGAGGGTGCGGGTATCCGAACTCGGGCTAGGAGCCGAGGAAGCGCAGCACGGCGAGCACCCGGCGGTGGTCCTCGGCGGCGGCCGGCAGGCGCAGCTTCGCGAAGATGCTCGTCACGTGCTTCTCGACGGCGCGCGGCGAGATGAACAGGCACTGCCCGATCGCCTGGTTCGAACGGCCTTCGGCCATCAGCTCCATGACCTCGCGCTCGCGCGGTGAGAGGCGCTGGACGGGGTCGTCCCCTCGCGCCCGGCCGACGAGCTCCGCCACGACGACGGGGTCGAGAGCGGAGCCGCCCTCGGCCACGCGGCGCACCGCCGCGATGAACCCGTCCACGTCCGCGACCCGGTCCTTGAGCAGGTAGCCGAGGCCCTCGGCGCTCTCCGAGAGCAGCTCGACGGCGTAGGTGTGCGCCACGTGCTGGGAGAGGACGAGCACCCCCGTCCCCGGGTGCCGCTCCCGGATCTCGCGCGCGGCGCGGACTCCCTCGTCCGTCTGCGTCGGCGGCATGCGAATGTCGACGATGGCGACGTCCGGGTGGTAGCTGCGCACCTTGAGCATCAGCTCGTCGGCGTTCCTGGCCTGGCCGACGACGTCGATCTCGGCATCCTCGAGCAGGCGGGCCAGGCCCTCGCGCAGGAGCGTCGAGTCTTCGGCGACCACGGCGGAGAGGTTGCGCTCGCGCAGGCGCACGTTGCGCAGCGGCGGGAACTCGCCCGGTAGGTCGTCGGCGACGATCTGGTAGATCCGCTCCGGCTCCCGCAACCCCCGGAACTCGAACTCGCCCAGCTCCCTCACCGGGAGCTCGACCGCGGAGACGACCTCCTTCGAGGCGAGCACCTGGCCGCCGTGGCCCGCCTGGCAGATGCGCGAGGCGCGGTGGACGTCGATGCCGATCAGCCCGTCCCCTGCCCGTTCCGCCTCGCCGCAGTGGAGGCCGATCCGCACGGACACCCGCTCGTCCCCCGGCCACGGGGCTGCGGCGAACGACCGCTGGATCTCGAGCGCGGCGACTGCGGCCGCGCGCGGCTCGGAGAAGACGCTGAAGAGCTCGTCACCGCGGCTGTCGATCTCCTCTCCCCCCGCCCGGTCACGGCCTCGCGCTGCACCTCCCGCACCCGGCCGAGAACGTCGGCGTACTCGGGGCCGAGACGCTCGGCCAGACCGCTGGAGTCCTCGAGGTCGGTGAAGAAGAAGGTCAGCGTCATGACACCTGAGCGACGGCCGCGAGGCAGGCGGATCGGAGGGGGAGCTCGACGCGGACGACGGTGCCGCGACCCGCCGGGCTGTCGACGACGAGCTCGCCCTCCAGGGTCTCGACGCGGTCGCGCAGTCCGCGCAGCCCCGAGCCCTGCTCGGCGTCCGCACCGCCCCCACCGTCGTCGGCGACCTCGACCACGATCTGGGCGTCCCGCGTCACGACCCGGACCGCGGCCGAGCAGGCGTCGGCATGCTTGGCCACGTTCGCGAGCGCCTCGGAGACCGCGTAGTAGGCGGCCGTCTCGACCGGCTCCGGGAGGCGCTCGGGGAGATCGACCCCGAGCTCGACGTCGAGCGGGGCGCGTGCGGCGAGCACCTCCAGCGCCGGCCCGAGGCCGCGCTCGGTGAGCACGGCCGGGTGAAGTCCCTGCGCGAGCTCGCGGAGCTCGGTCAGAGCCTCGCCGAGCTCCTGGGAAAGCGTCTCGAGCACCTGCTCCGTCTCGTCCGGCTCGGTGCGGAGCTTCGCCTGGGCGAGCCGCAGGCCGACCGAGAGCGCGACGAGCCGCTGCTGGGCACCGTCGTGGAGGTTGCGCTCGAGGCGGCGCCGCTCGGTGTCGCTCGCCTCGACGATGCGCAGGCGGGACGCTGCCAGCTCGTCCCGCGCATCGGCGCTCGCCACCGCGAGGCCGACGAGCTCTGCGAAGGCATGCAGGCGATGCTCGGTCTCCACGGGCAGCGGCTCGTCGTCGCGGAGGGCGACCACGAGCGCTCCCCAGGTGACTCCTGCGACGGTGATCGGGACCCCGAGGCTGCCGCTGAAGCCGAGGGCGCGCAACTCGGCCGCGCCGGGGCCCTTGAGCGAGAAGTAGTCGGAGCGAGCGGCGGCGCCGGTCCGCATGACCTCGAGCGCGGCTCCCGTCTCGAGCTCGACGACGTGGCCGAGCTCGAAGCGTCCGGTCGGGGCGCCGAACTTGCCGACGATCGTCGACCTGGGCCCGCCCTCGAAGCGATGCAGCACTGCCGTCCGGAGCTGGACCAGCCGGCAGACCTCCTCGGTCACGGTCTGGAAGACGCGCTCGGGCCGGGCGTTGCCCGCGACGAGGGTCGCCACGCGCCTGAGCGCCGCCTGCTCCTCGGCGAGCCGGCGCAGCTCGGCGTCCGCCCGACGCTTCTCGGTGAAGTCGCGCACGATCACCACGACCTCGTCTGCTCCGCTCGGAACGATTCGCGCCTCTCTCCAGTGCGCCCCGCCCTCGATCTCGAGCTCGTACTCGATCACCTGCATGCTTCCGCTCTCGAGCGCGCGAGTGATCCCGCCGAAGATGGCGCGGGCGAGTCCCTCCGGCAGTGTCTCGTAGACGGTCCGGCCGACGAAGTCGTCCGGGTCGAAGAGCTCGGCCGTCTCGGCGTCCGGCCGGACGTCGAGGTACCTGCCGTCGCGTCCGTAGCGGAGGATCGTGTCGGGGATCGCGTCCAGGAGGGCGCTGGTTCTCAGCTCGGCGAGTCGCGCGATCCCGAGCGCATGCTCGTTCGCGAGCGCAAAACCGGCTGCGGCGTTCACGGCGTCCAGCAACTCGGGGCGAAGCCGCAACGACTTGTCGTGGACGAGCATTCCGACCGGTTCGCCGCCGTGCGGGACCGGTGTCGCCACCTGGTGGTCGTCACGAGCCGGGAGCACGAGCGTCGCGCCGGAGCCGTCGACGTAGCCGCCGCCGGGGGCGAGCCGCCCGAGTCGAAGCGTCGGGTCTCCGAGCGCCCGCCGCAGCGCCTCCTCGAGGTCCGCCGGGTGCGCCGGATCGCGGAGCTCGAGGAGCAGCTCACCGACCGCAGCCCGCGACAGGCGTCCCTGCACGAGCGTGGCGAGAAAGCCGACCGGCAAGGCGAGCGCGGCGATCAGCGCGAGCCCGAAGCCGACGAACCCCGCCCGGGACGAGAGCGGGGCGAGTGCCAGCCCGAGCGAGAAGAGCACGAGCGCGACCGCACCCCCGGCTGCAACCGGAACCTTCTGGCGGCGCGACGCCGGGGTCGAGGCCCGGACGCGGCGGATCAACATGACCACGACGACCGCCGCGATCGCTGCGGCGACCGCGGCTTCCACCTCGTACAGGCCGGTCGCGAGCGCCGCCCGGGAGTCGACCAGCGCGACGTTGCGCGGGTGAGCGCTGTGATAACGCGTGAGCGGGTCGAAGATCACCGCCAGCGCCTGCAGCGCGATCACGTCGAGGTAGGCGACGGCGACGAGCAGGCGCCGGCTGGTCGCGCGGATCCGGCCGCTCGGGTACCCGAGCAGCGCGTGGACGAGCACGCCGTAGACGAGGTTCGAGCCGAACACGCCCACCGTGTACGCAGCGGCGTGGTTGGCCTCGTGGAGCACGCTGATCAGGGACGCAAAACCGACGGCTGCCAGAAGCAGGCCGAAACGCGCATACGGCTGCAGCCGCAGCGCGGCCACCCCCGCGCCGACGAAGGTGAGACAGACGAGCGCCGTCAGCAGGGACTGGGCGACCGGGCTCGGCGCGATCCTGCTGACGGCGATGACGTAGACGGCTGCGCCGGTGGCGGCCGCGGCCAGGAGGAGAAGGGCCGGGACCGCCACCTGTCTGAGCCCCGCAGGAGGGCCGGCGCGCGCTTGGATCGCCGCGCTCACTCGAGCAACCTCGCGAGCGAGTCACCGTGCAGATCCGCCTTGGCGAGAAACCCGCGGGCGCCGCTCTGCTCGACCAGCGACCCGTACGACGCGCGGTCACGGCTCGAGACGAGCACGATCTGCAGCCGCGGATCCCCTGCCAGCAGTCCCTCGGCGACGGCGAAACCGTCGAGGTCCGGGAGCTGGATGTCGAGCAGGACGAGCTCCGGCTCGAGCTCGGCCGCGAGGGCGACGGCCGACCGGCCGTCGCCCGCCTCCCCCACGACGTCGAACCCTTCGGACTCGAGCAGCGCCCGCGCAGAGTGCCGGAAGCTCGGATGGTCGTCGACGATGAGCACGCGCCGCCCGATCCCCGCCCGCTCTTCGCGCTGCTGCTGCTCCACCGTCACGTCGACCCCTCCCGGCACATTAGTCGGACTCCAGCGCCGGTGCGGCGTCCGGGGCACGTTCCCGCCGCGGACGCGTGCGCGGCCGGTCGACGTCGAGGCGGGGCAACCACTCGAGCCAGCGCGGCAGGTACCAGTTCCACTCCCCGAGCAGCTTCATCACGGCCGGCAGCAGCACCGCCCGGACGACGGTCGAGTCGATCAGGATCGCCGCCGCGAGCCCGAAGCCCATCTGCTTGATGTCGAGCGTGCGCAGGGTGACGAAGATCGCGAACACGGCCACCATCACGACGGCCGCGCTCGTCACCGTGCCGGCGGTGCGGCGGATCCCGGTCGCGACCGCCTCCTCGGTCGGCATCCCCCCGTCCACGAGCTCCTTGATCCGGCTGAGGATGAACACGTGGTAGTCCATCGAGAGCCCGAACAGGATCACGAACATGAACAGCGGCAGCCACGAGGTGATCGCCCCGTTCGAGTGGAAGCCGAGGATCCCCTCCGCCCAGCTGTGCTGGAAGACGAGCACGAGCAGGCCGTACGCGGCCCCGACCGAGAGCAGGTTCAGCACCACCGCCTTGATCGGGATCACGATCGACCGGAACGTGACGAGCAGCAGCAGGAAGCAGAGCGCGAGCACGAACGCGAAGACGAGCGGCGCGTGGCTCTTCATCTGCTGGTTGAAGTCGTGCGTTCCCGCCGTCTCGCCGGTGACTGCCGCGTCGACCCCGTCGACCCTGCCGAGGGTCGAGGGGATCACCCGTTGCCGGAGCGTCCGGAGCGCGGCGGCCGACTTCCCGTTGCTGCCGTCCCCCTGGAGCGCGATCGAGACCGTCTCGACCGTGTGCGCCGGGTTGACCTCGGTGGAGATCGGCTTGAACATCTCCCCGGTCGCGAGCGCTTGCGACTCGAAGCGGGAGATCGCCTGCTGCACCTGCGGTGAGGTCACGTCGCCGGCGGCGACGACCACCTTGGCGGGCGTCTGCGCTCCGGGGAAGGCCCGCTGGATCGCCTCGTAGGTGCGAACGATCGGCAGCGACTTCGGCAGGTCGGTGAAGCTCGGCAGCTGCGTGTGCAGCGTCAGCGCCGGTAGTGCGAGCGCGAGCAGCGCCCCGCCCGAGAGCGCGGCCGCGAGCGCCGGGCGCCGGAGGACGCGGTCGAGGACGAAGCCCCAGAAGCGCGGGTCGCCGCTGCGCCGCCGCGCGAGCAAGGGAACCCGTCCCTTGTCGACGCGGTGGCCGAGCTTGCCGAGCAGCGCGGGCAGGATCGAGAGCGACCCGATCAGCGCCACGGCGACCATCAGCATCGCGCCGACGGCGATCGAGGTGAAGACGGGATTGCCGGTGAACAGCATCCCGGCCATCGCGATCAGCACCGTCAGGCCGGAGATGAACACCGCGTGGCCCGAGGTGCGGGCGGCGTTCAGCAGGGCCTGGCCGGGAGCGTTGCCTTGCTCACGCTCCTCCCGCTCGCGGCGGAGGTAGAAGAGCGCGTAGTCGACCCCGACCGCCATCCCGATCAGGAGGATCACCGACTGCGTCGCGTCGCCGGCCGCGACGACGTGGCTCGCCGCCGCGGAGAGCCCGATCGTCGCGAGCACGCCCGAGAAGGCGAGCAGCACGGGCAGGCCCGCCGCGACGAGCGCGCCGAACGCGACGATGAGGATCACGAGCGTCACCGGCACCGACGAGTACTCGGCCCGCTTGAAGTCCTTGCTCAGCGTGTCGTTCAGCTCGTGGGTCGAGCTCGCGTAGCCGAACTCGCTCACCGTGAAGCCGCTGTGCCTCGTCTGCACGCCGGCGACGGCGTCGAGGACGGGCTGGATCTTCTTGGCCGCCTTGTCCTGGTCACCCGCGATCTCGAACTGGACGAGCGCCGAGCGCCGATCCTGCGAGACCTGTCCTGCGCGCCCGGGCGCGAGCGGCGAACGGACGCGCCGCACCTGCGGCAGCGCCGTCACGGTGCGGACGACGTCGGCGACGGTGGCCCTGAACGAGGCGTCGCCGAGGTTCCGACTCGGCGACTGCACGAGCACGCTCTCGCCCGCACGGTCGGTGAAGCCGGCGTTCTTGAGCAGCTGCTCGGCCTTGTGGGCCCCGCCGGCGGCGGTGTCCGCCTGCTTCAGCATCCGCGTGCCCGCGACCGAGCCGAGCGCGATCGCGACGACGCAGAACGCGAGCCATGCAGACACGGCCGTCTTCCAGTGTTCCGCGCTCCACCGTCCGGCGCGCGCGGCGATGTTGACGTTCATCGTTTCTCCCCTCGGCAGGTTCTTGCTCACGAGTCCAGGGTTGCCTGCGCAACCGCGTGCCGACAATGGGGCGACCCGGCTTCGTAGGGGTGCGGGTATCCGCACCGTCACCGTCGCCCACGCCAGGCGAGCAGGACGATCGTCACGATCGCGATGGCGAAGATCGTGAGCTCTGCCGGGTCCATGGTCGAACCTCCTCCGTCGCTCGAGTAGTCCCTCTTGAACTCATCGCCGCCCGCCGACACCGGTAACCGCCCCCCGGAAGGCGGTCTGGAAAGGAGCCGGGCGAGGTAGGAGGGGAACGATGCCGGTCGGCTATCCGGTCACGACGGGGTGTCTCACTCGCCCGCATACCGTTCGCGCCGGTGTCGTTCCGGCGCCGCGGTGTCGAGCGGACCGCCGACGTCCGCTAGGAGGCCCAGCGTCCACGTCGTCCAACCCGGTCGTCTACGCGGAGCTCCCGGGCGCGCTGCACGGCTTCGATCTGTTCCGCTCGCGGCGCTTCGACACCGTCGTCGACGGGATCGAGGCGTTCACCGCGACCGTCCGTTCACACCCCTCCGGCGCGCCCTGAGCGCGGCGGCGCGCCGCTCAGGAGCGCTCGACGAGCAGCACGAGCGTCTCGGGCAGCACGCCGTCGTACGCCATCGCTTCTGCGGCGCCCTCGGTCTCCATCGCCGCCATCACCGCGTCCATGTCGGCGACGTCCATCAGCACGCCGACCCGCGTCGGCTGCTCGGGATCGACGAACGTGCGGATGTTGCTGACGCCGAGCGGCCCGAAGAACTCCTCCCGCTTCGGCGACGCGAGCCAGTGCTCCGTGTCCTTGACGTCGTGGTAGCCGAACACCGTCGGCATCGCTGCTCCTCTCACCCGTAGGGACTACAACCTATGAAGCGGTACCTCGTAGAACTCGACCGCGGAGCGGCTACCGGCATTGCCCGGGCCGGTGTTCATCACCGCGTCGGCCTCACGCATCGCCTCCTCGCTCTCGAACAGCGTCACTCCGAGCATGCCGCCCGACTCGCGGTCGACGAGCATCAGCAGCTTCGCGTCCGCCAGCTCCGACGCGAACGTGCCCGCGTCGAGAGCGGAGCGAAGCCGCTCGAGCCTCGCCTCGATGTCGGCCGGATCTCCCTCGAACCGCGCCACGCGCGCCCACAGCTGCTCGCTTCCCCCGGTCATCACGCCGGGGTGGGTGCAGGGATCGCGCCGAGCTGCTGCATCATCGAGAGCGCGTCTAACACGCCCCAGTGCTCGCGGGCGAGCCCGTCGTCGCCGAAGCGGATGATGTCGATCAGCTGGACGTCGACGCTCTTCCCGGTCGGCGGCAGGCCCATGAACTCGCCCTGGTGCGTTCCCGTCGCGCGAACGCGCGCGACCACCTTGTCGCCGTCGACGAGCACGTCGTCCGCCTGCATCCGCAGGTCGGGGAACGCCGCCCGGTACATGCGGAACATCTGCTCGACCCCCTCTTTGCCCGGCTCGAGCCCGGGCATCTCCTCGTGCTCGACGAAGTCGTCCGCCAGATGCTCGCCGAACCCGTCGACGTCGCCCGCGCTCAGGAGCTCGTACAAGCGGCGCATCGTTGCCGCGTGATCCATCCGGTCCTCCTTCGGTGACGGCGCGGACGCTACACCAGTCTCAGGCGCGAAGCGTCCCGTACGATCCGCTCGATGCACGGCTCGGTCTGGCGGTTCGAAGGAGATCCCGACGACCTCGAGCGACGCTACCTCGCGCTGCTCGCCGACGTCCCCGAGTCGAACCACCTGCTGCACGCCGCGCTCCGAACGCCCGACGGGCTCGCGATCTTCGACACGTGCCCGTCCGAGGACGTCTTCCACCGGTTCTTCGGTCCCGACGGCCCCGGCACCTCGCTGTTCGAGAGCCACGGCCTCGTGCCCGCGAACCGCGAGGACTTTCCCGTCATCCGCGCCTTCGCGTCCGGAGCACGGGTCGACGAGCCGGCGACCTGAACTCTCGCGGCCCACGGGGTCACCCAGCGGTGATCGCCGGCGTGAGCACGAGAACCTCCGTGTTGTCTCCGGGCAGGGTCTGGTAGTCGGCGGTGTAGATGCGCGACCGCGTCAGCTCGGCGACCCGCGTCGCGTCGGGCACGCCCCCGCCGAGAAACGCCTTCGCGGGCGTGAGCGTCCGCGTGAGCGGACGGTCGAGGTTCGCCTTCACGTCCTTCCGCGCGACGAGCACCGCCGACGGAGCCGCCTGCGGGTTGGCCGGCGGCGGGAGATACGTGAGCACGGCGTCCGTGCCCGGCACGTACTTCAGCGTGTAGAGGGCGAGCTCGAGCGCCTCACGGTGGAGCAGCTTTCCCGGGCTCGGCCCCGACGTCGACCCGACGCTGCAGTTCTGCTGGGAGTCGCCGAGGCCGCACAGCTCGTACGCCACCGTCGAGTCCGGGTCGAAGAACGTGTAGTCGCTCGCCTCCTGCCGGCCCGTCGTGAGGTTGGGTCGCACCGCGATCGAGCTGACCCGCACCTGGACGCTCACCGGGCCGGAGTCCGTCTGGATGAACTGGGTCGACTGGAGCGGCGTCGGGAAGACGGTGACGAGCTTGCTCGACGTGGAGGCCTTGTACTCGGAGGAGACCTGCGTCGCGATCTGGCGCTCCATCGCGACCGGCGAGCCGGTCGGCACGAACTTCGACCACGACGGCTTGCGCACGACGTCGGGGCGCAGCAGGACGAGGACGAGCGCCCCGACGCCGCCGACGGCGAGCATGATCAGGAGCATGTAGGCGAAGCTGAAGCGGGTGTAGTACGCGGAGGAGCGCGCCCGCTCCGCGCGACTCGGAACCGGCCGGTCGGCAACCGGACGAGGGGCCGAGCCGGCCGCTACATCGTCGGCCACGTCTCCTCCTTCGTGTAGTCGAGCTCCGGCTTCACGAGCTTCTGCGCCTCGAGGAGCTCCACCAGCTCGTCGCCGTAGAGCTCCCGCTTCTCCGCCAGGCGCGACGCGATCGTGTCGACGGCTGCCTTGTTCGCACTGACGAGGTTCACGGCGATGACGTACGCCTGCCCGAGGATCTGCGCGGCGACGGATTG
The DNA here is from genome assembly GCA_963746965.1 of uncultured Actinomycetes bacterium. Taxonomy (GTDB): domain Bacteria; phylum Actinomycetota; class Thermoleophilia; order Gaiellales; family Gaiellaceae; genus Palsa-739. Next base: position 122,396 of record CAVVDH010000001.1, read on the forward strand.
CTTGAAGGGGTCGCGGAGGATCGCGGCGATCGGATCGGCATGGAAGTCGGCGCTGCCGCGGGTGCGGTTCATCAGCGTGCGGCCGATCCGCTCGAAGCGCTTCATGATCCGCTCGCGCACCTCCTCGGGGTCCTCTCCCTTCGGCACGTTCCCGTCGAGCTCGACGCGCAGCGGCCGCATGCCGGCCGTGCCGACCATCCACGCCGCGGTGTCGGTCGCCGTCTGCAGGTCGCCGCCGACGCCTCCCGTGTTCTCGCCGTAGAAGACGTTCTCCGCCGCCATCGCGCCGAGCACGTGGATGAGCGTCCCCATCTCCTCGTGCTGCCAGCGGCTGAAGCGCTCCTCGCGCTCGAACGTCTGGTGATGGCCGAGCGCTCCGCCGCGCATGCGCGTCGAGAGCCTGCTCGACTCGAGGTCGGGCCGGTAGACATGGGCCGTGACGGCGTGGCCCGCTTCGTGGATCGCGACCGAGCGCAGCTCGTGTTCGGGGTAGCTGACGTTGACCGCCGTGCCCGACTCGAGCGTCGTCATCGCCTGGACGAGCTCGCCCCAGCCGAACGAGACCCTGCCCTCGTGCTGGGCGTTCGTCAGCGCCATCGAGCAGACCTGGTCGATCATCGCGGGCGAGTAGCCGTTCGTGATCCGGGCGATCTCGTCGCGGCGTCCCGGCGTGTCGAGCTCCGGGTCGTGCGCGACCTTGCCGAGGTAGAGGTCGAAGACGTCCTTCCGGTCCTCTTTCGTCGGCGTGCGGAACGAGACGTGGCGCCCCATGCGGCCCGGCCTCGTGAGCGCGGGATCGAGCCGTTCGAGGGGCACGTTCGTGGCGCCGATGAAGTAGATCTGCTCGCCGCGGGGCCGCGCGCGCGGGAGCCGCAGAGACACGTTCCCGAGCCGGCGCGGCACGATGTACGCGGCGTCGAGCAGCGTGTTGACGCGGTTCGTCAGGACGCGGCGCAGGAAGGGCGGGCTGTCGATGCCGTCCATCACCACGAGCAGCTGGTTGAGCGCCAGCTGGCCGCCGCCCATCATCCCTCCGAGCATGCCGCCGGGGAACTGGTTCACGATCCGGTCGGCGATCGGGTTCGTCCAGCGCGAGGGGGCACGCTGCTCGAACAGCCGCTCGCGCCACCGCCGAGTCTCGACGACGAGGTCGCCGGACGGGTTCTGCGCTCCCCACGGGCCGTAGAACGAGAAGTCGCTGACGTCGCGCCACGCGTACGGATCGGCGGCGGGCGCCATCTGCTGCACGGCCTGGCGGCGCATGCCGACGGCGTCGATCTCGTCGATGAAGACGATGCACTGGCCGCCCCACTTGCGCGCGAGCTTCTTCGCCCGCCGGGCGAGCACCCGCACGACGATCGCGTCGACGCCGATGAAGGTCGCGGCGAAGCCCGAGCCGGGCATCGAGACGAACGGCGAGTTGAAGCCGGTCGCGAGCGCCTTGGCCAGCATCGTCTTTCCCGTCCCGGGAGCGCCGAGGAAGAGAAGGCCCCGCTCGCGCTTGCCGCCCGCGCGCTCGAAGGCCTCACCCGACTGCCAGATCGAGACGACGCGCCGCACCTCCTCCTTCGCCTCGGCCTGGCCGCGGACGTCCTCGAGCTTGACACCCCATTCGGCGTCACCCGGCTCGAACGCACGCATCTGCGCGAGGTTCATGAGGAGCATCGGGCCGATCAGGATCGCGAAGTTCGCGATGAAGAGGAAGAAGACGAAGACGACCTGGATCCAGAGGCCCGAGTTGCTGAGGACCCGCCCCGCGCCGTGACCGATCGATCCGAACGCGCCGATCCACGAACCGCCCCGGAACAACCAGATCACGCTGACGATGAGCACCACGGCGATGCCGACCCGGAGCCAGAAGTGCCAGAACCAGGCGCGCCGCCGCCCCAGCACGTCGTCCTCGCGATGCTGCTGGCTCTCGAGGCCGAAGAGGCTGGGCCACGGGATGAACCGCCGGAACAGCAGGTCGACGAGCCCGCGGAAGGCGACGACGATCAGGAGGGTGACGAGCAGGGCCTTCCACAGGGGCCAGTGATCCTGGCGGATGAAGAACGCGACCAGCCCGGGGCTGGTCAGGAGCGCGACGAACGTCGCGGCGCGGGTCAGCCCCCGCCAGCTGGACGCGAGCTCGCGCGCGACCGCGCTCGAGGCGAACTCCTCTCCGGCGGCGGGTTGCAGCGGTCCGGGGACGAGCGTCGGCTCGAGGCCCGTCAACGGCCCGACCTACGTCGCGTCGCCCGTCGTGGGTCTCGGCAGAGAAGTGCTCGCATGATTCATCACTTTCGACGCGATTCTCGGCCGTAGGTTTGCTAGCGGAGGAACGAGCGGGCCAGTCGCTGCAGCAGCGAGTCGGCCGGAACCAGCAGTCCGCGGCCGCCCAGCCCGACGATCCGGTCGAGCGTGAGCAGGAACTCCGAGGCGAGAGCGGGCTCGTCGTTCAGCGCCCAGAGCGCCTGCCCGTTCGTCCACGCGGCGTCGCGGGCGCGCCCCACGTCCCACATCGCGACGACGTCGTCGATCCGGTGGAAGCGGTGGACGAGCCGGTCGACCCAGGCGAGCCAGCCGGTCACGTAGAACCGCTTCAGCCGCGTCTCGACCTCGGCCAGGAGCCGGTTGACGTGCTCGAAGTCGCCGTGTTCGCGAGAGTCGTCGCCGAGGTCGACGCCGAGCTCCCGACAGGTCGTGACGAGGGCGACCGGCAGGTCGCGGTTGATGTGGGCGTTCATCCCCGCGAGCGCAAACTGGAGCGGAGCGATGCCCCTGCGCGAGCGCGCCGCGAAGAGCGGCACCCACGCCCGCGGAGCGCCGGCCGGGTCGCGCTCGTACGCCTCGAGCGCCGAGAAGAAGAGCCCCGCGAAGGTCACGTCGAGCCGCTCGAGGAAGTGCGGGTCTGCGAAGCGCTGCGCCGACAGCTCCGCGCCCACGCTCTCGGTCACCTGCCGGTAGAGCCGGGCGAAGCAGGCGACACCGTCCCTGCGCGGGCCGGCGGCCTCGATCGCCTGCAGCCGCTCGACGACCTCCGGGACGGTCGAGACGGGCCGGGCGCTCATCCCGGAACCGTACGGGGCGCGGGCGGCCGGCTCAAACCGGGATAGTGTGGCCTCGGTGGTGACGGCAGAGGAGATCGCCGGGATCGAGGTCTTCGCGATGCTCGGCTCCGAGCGGCAGGAGCGGCTGGCACGCGCCGCCGCCGACGTGATCCTCGGCGCCGGCGAGTACGCCGCGAACGAGGGGGACGAGCAGGCGCTCTTCGCCGTGCTCGAGGGCCGGATCGAGGCGGTGAAGACGGTCGACGGCATCGACCGCCTCGTCGGGGAGCGGCTGCCCGGCGACGTCTTCGGCGAGGTGCCGATCGTGCTCGGGGCGTCGTTCCCCGTCGGTTTCCGGGCGGCGGAGCGGTCGCGCGTGTTGCGCATCGCGCCGTCGGAGTACCACCTGATCGCGGCCACCGACCCGATCGTCTCCAAGGCGGTCGGCGCGCTCGCGCAGTTCCGGATGACGGGCGACCGCGGCCTGCAGGGGATCGCCTCGCATGCTCCTGCGCCGCGGGCGGTCGTCGTCGGCCACCGTTCCGACCCCGCCTGCACACAGCTGCGCCAGTTCCTCCACCGCAACCAGATCAGCTTCTCCTGGGTCCGGCCGGACGCGCCGGACGCGGCAGAGGGCTGGGAAGGGCCGCTGCCGGCGGCGGCCGACCAACCGGCGATCCGGCTCGCGGACGGGAAGACCGTGGTGCGTCCGCAGCTCCGCCGCGTCGCCGAGCTGCTCGGGCTCGGCACCGAGCCCGAGGCGTCGGAGTACGACACGATCGTGATCGGGGCGGGTCCGTCGGGTCTCGCCGCGGCGGTCTACGGCGCGTCCGAGGGCCTGCGCACGCTCGTCGTCGAGCGGGAGGCCCCGGGCGGCCAGGCCGGCACCTCGTCCCGGATCGAGAACTACCTCGGCTTCCCGTCGGGCGTCTCCGGCGACGAGCTCGCGAGCCGCGCGCTGCAGCAGGCGCGGCGGCTCGGCGCGGAGATCCTCGTCACGCGCACGATCACGCGTCTCGACTCCGGGACGCGGCAGGTTCACCTCGACGGGGGCGACGTGCTGCGGGCGAGGACGATCATCCTCGCGTGCGGCGTCGCCTGGCGACGCCTCGAGGTCGAGGGCTTCGAGCACCTCGTGGGCAAGGGCGTCTTCTACGGCGCGGCGCGCAGCGAAGGGCCGAACGTGCACGGGCTCGACATCCACATCGTCGGCGCCGGCAACTCGGCCGGCCAGGCGGCGCTCTTCTTCTCCGAGCACGCGCGCAGCGTCACGCTGCTGTGCCGCGGGGACACGCTCGCGAAGAGCATGTCGCAGTACCTCGTCGACCAGCTCGCGACGCGGCCGAACATCGACGTCCGCTTCCACACGGAGGTCGTGGCGGCGCGCGGCACCGAGGCGCTCGAGGCGATCGACCTGAGGACGGCGGGCCGGGAGGAGGCGGAGCGGCTGGCATCCGGCGGGCTGTTCATCTTCATCGGCGCCGACGCGGAGACCGAGTGGCTTCCCGCGGAGATCGCGCTCGACCCCCGCGGCTACGTGCTCACCGGGGCGGACGTCCGCGCGGCGGGCTCCTGGCCGCTCGCACGCGACCCGTATCTGCTCGAGACGAGCGTCCCCGGCATCTTCGCATGCGGTGACGTCCGTTCCGGGCCGGTCAAGCGCGTCGCCTCCGCCGTCGGCGAGGGGAGCATGGCGATCGCGTTCGTGCACCAGTACCTGAGCGACGCCGAGCGGACCGCCGCGACCGTCTAGCTCGCGGGCCCGCCTCACCTCCGCAGTCCGGGGCAGACCTGTGCCACAGTCCAGGAACCGGGTCGACGACGCATGGACAATGCTGCGCATCAGGTGGTGGTCGTCGGCGGCGGATTCGGCGGCCTCCGCGTCGTGGACGGGCTCCGGCGCGCCCCCGTCGAGGTCACGCTCGTCGACCGCCGCAACTTCCACCTCTTCCAGCCGCTCACCTACCAGGTGGCGACCGGGGCGCTCTCGCCCGGCGAGATCGCCTATCCCCTCCGCGCGATCTTCAAGCGCGCGCCGAACGTCAACGTCCTCCTGGCCGACGTCCGCGACTTCGACCTCGCCGCGCGCGAGCTCGTGCTCGACGCGGTCTCGGACGTCCCCGTCCCCGAACGGCTGGGCTACGACAGTCTCGTCGTCGGCGGCGGCTCGCACTACGCGTACTTCGGGCACGACGACTGGCGCGCCTACGCCGTGGAGGTGAAGTCGATCGAGAGCGCACTCGAGGCTCGCAGCCGCCTCCTCGCCGCCTTCGAAGCGGCGGAAGCGGCGCCGGACGAGGAAGACCGCGAGGCCTGGCTCACCTTCGTCGTCGTCGGCGCCGGCCCGACCGGCGTGGAGATGGCCGGCCAGATCGCCGAGCTGGCGCGCGACACCCTGCGCCGCAACTTCCGCAGGATCGATCCGCGCGGCGGCCCGGATCGTCCTCGTCGAGGCGGCCGACCGCGTGCTCACGACGTTTCCGCCCTCCCTGTCCGCGAAGGCCGAGCGCTCGCTCCGGCGGCTCGGCGTGACCGTCCGCACCGGCCACACGGTCGTGGGCATCGACGCGGAGGGCGTGACGCTCGAGGACGGTAGCTCGGCGACCGAGCGCATCCCCAGCCGCGTCGTGATCTGGGCGGCGGGCGTGACCGCGTCGGGCCTCGCAGGCCGGCTCGGGGAGCGCTCGGGAGCGGAGCGCGACCGGGCGGGCAGGGTCACCGTCGAGGCCGACCTCACCCTGCCGGGACATCCCGAGGTGTTCGCGATCGGCGACATGGTCCGCGTCCGCGACGGCTCGGGCGAGGCGCAGCTGCTGCCCGGCGTCGCCCCGGTCGCCATGCAGCAGGGGCGCTACGCCGCGGAGGTCATTCGCGCCCGGCTCGACGGCCGCGGGCACGACCCGTTCCGCTACCACGACAAGGGGAATCTGGCCACGATCGGCCGGGCGGCGGCGGTCGCCGACATCCACGGCTTTCGGCTCAGCGGCTTCTTCGCGTGGGCGACCTGGCTGCTCGTCCACCTCTGGTACCTCATCGGCTTCCAGAACCGCGTCCTCGTGCTGATCCGCTGGAGCGTCAGCTTCCTCACCCACGGACGCGGCGCCCGCCTGATCAGCGGTCGCGAGTAAGGGCACCGACGGCGGCCGCGGCCGCTGCGCGACACCGGCTCACCAGCCGGGCCGCGACGTCCGCCTGAGAACCGAGCTCGTGCCCGCGCCCATGGCCACCGGGTTGGCGACGAGCCGGTTCTGCCACAGGTTCGCCTCCGACTGGAAGTTGGCGAGGACGGCGAACGCCACGGCGGGTGCGCAGGCCCGAGGCGGTGTCGGGTCGCGTGCCGACGACGGTGTTGTGGTCGAACATGCACATCGAGCGGTCGTTGCAGTAGAGGCCGACCCCGAGCGCGTTCCGCACCGTGTTGCGGGATGCCATCCCCATCGACATCTCGTCGACGGAGATCGCCTCGCCCGTCGTGCGGCTGACCGTGTTTCCCATGATGTCGGTCATGGACGAGTGGGTCGTGATCCCTTCCTGCCCGCCGATCACGGTGCAGCCCTCGACCATGCTCATCCCCATGTCCATGTTGAACGAGATGTCGATGCCCTGGCCCATGCGGTTACCGAGCATGTCGACGGTGCAGTTGCGGATGACGACTCCGGCCAGCCGGACGTGGATGCCGTCGAGCTTCGCGCCCTGGACGGTCACGCCGTCGATGACGGTGCCGTGGACGCCGTCGACGGTGATCCCGTTCTCGCCCCCCACGACGGTCACGTTCCGGATCTCGACGTCGTCGTGCGCGACGACGATGCCGCCGCGGACGACCGCGCCCGGCTCCCCCTGGAGCACCTCGCGCTGTGTGATCACGAGCGGCCCGGCGTGGACGCCGGCCGCCAGGTGGACGACCGGCGGGAGCCGGACGTACCACGTCGCCGCCGAGCCCGCGAGCGCGAGGAAGACGGCGACCGCCGCGACTCCGCCCGCCCGGCCGAGCTCGCCCCCGTCCTCCGCGTAGCCGAGTCGGAGGAGCGGGAATCCCGCCTGCGCGAGGACGACGGACGCGAGCCAGCCCGCGCCGAAGAGCGCGAGCGCCGGCCGGAGCGGGGCCTGCAGGCCGAACCCGTAGACGATCGCCAGCAGCGTCCCCAGCTCGACCGCGCCCAGCCCGAGCATCGTCCAGGCCGGCTGGTACGGGAGCAGCCGGTGCCAGAGCTCGACGTCGAGGGCGAGCCCGACCGCCGCCATCAGCGCGACGAGCTCGACCGGCCACCAGTGGCGCCGCGCAGCCGCAAGCACCAGCGCGCCGACGAGCACCGGCAGAAGCGCGGCGAGACGCGACTCGACGCGTCCCCTCAGCGTGTAGGACACGACTCGATCCTCTCCAGGAACCGGTGCGCGGCGTACCGCGCGCCGGCGAGGGTGTCGGCGGCCGGGAACGCCCACTGCGCAGGCGCGCCGGCGACGGCGAGCGTCCGCCTCTCGTCACTCAGCTCCGGCACGGCCGAGTCGGCGTCGAGCACGAGCCAGTCCTCCGCCGTCTCGAGGTCGTGGTCGGCGACGAGGCGCGCGAGCAGCGGATCGTGCCGGTAGCCGCGCCGGAATCCGGTCGCGCAGATGACCTGCGCGCTGCCGTTCACCGCGGCCTCGACGCGGAAGCGCCCCTCGCGTTCCGCCCATTCGAGCGGCCAGTCCCACCGGTCTCCCGGCGGGTAGGAGGGAGCCCCCAGCGAGCGGAGCCGCTCGACGCGCTCGCGCGGCGGCAGGCGATGGAAGCCCGCGAGCCCGCGGCGCGAGAAGTAGTCGCGCGGCACGTTGAGCGCACGCCGCACCGGCTCCCGCCGGCGCACCGAGACGACCTCGGCGCCGGCGTCGAGCGCGTTCAGCCACTCGGTCGCCGCGGCGAGGCCCGCGCCGACGACCGTCACGGTCGAGGCGTAGTCGTGCGGTTCGTACGAGTGGACGACGCGGGGGTCGCCGCGCAGCTCCTCGGGGACGTTGAGCCCGGGATGGCCCGGCGCCAGGAGCACGTGACGGAACGTGTCGCCGTCGAGGTCGAACCCCTCGGCCACGGCGCTCACGCGCTCGACGCGGCGGCGGACGAGGCTCTCGTCCCAGCCGCTCCGCTCGCGGAGCCGCTCGACGTGCGAGAGGAACTCCTCGACCGTGGGGTGGTAGCGGTCGAGCAGCGACTGGAGCAAGGGGCGAAGCGACCGCCGACGGCGGACGCTCCCGAACGCGAGCCCCGGGAAGGTGGCCGGCAGGCAGTGCCCGTCGCTCTCCGAGCGCATCTCCCGCTGCCGGATCGCCGCCACGCGCACGCGCCAGGCCGCCGCGGGGTCCGCGTCCGTTCCGAAGACGGCGATCTCCCCCGGCTCGAAGGCCCGGCGCAGCGTCTGGTACGCCGTGAACCCGGCGAGGCCGGATCCGACGACGGCGACACGCATCTATTTCACCGAGCCGGCGAGCAGCCCCTGGACGAAGTAGCGCTGGAAGGCGAAGAAGACGACGAGCGGGACGACGAGGGAGATGAACGACGCCGGCGCGATGATGTCGATGCTCGAGGAGAACTGGCGGAGCTGGCTGAAGATCCAGACGGTGATCGGCGTCACGCTGAAGGTGAGCGAGACGATCAGGTCGTTCCACGTCCAGAGGAACTGGAAGATGGCCAGCGAGGCGATCGCCGGGAGGCCGAGCGGCAGGATCAGGCGCAGGAAGATCCAGATCTCGCTCGCGCCGTCGATGCGCGCCGACTCGAGGATGTCCTTCGGTATCCCGACGAAGAAGTTGCGCAGGAGGAAGACGGCGAACGGCAGGCCGAAGGCGGCGTGGAAGAGGATCACGCTCAGCGTCGTCCCGCCGATCCCGAACACGTCGTAGAGCCTGAACATCGGGATCAGGGCCATCTGCAGCGGCACGACGAGCAGGCCGATCACGCCGACGAAGATCCAGTCGCGGCCGGGGAAGTCGAGCCAGGCGAAGGCGTAGCCGGCGAGCGCGCCCACCACGACGACGAGCGCCGTGTTGCCGACGGCGATGTACGCGGTCGTCTTGAGGGCGCCGGTCAGGCCGGCGTTGTGGAAGAGGGCGCTGTAGTTCGAGAAGGTCGCGAGGCTCGGGTGGGCGAAGATCTTCCACCAGCCCGCGCTGGCGATCTGGGACGAGGGCAGGATCGAGGTGATGAAGAGGCCGACCGTCGGCACGAGCCAGAGCACGCCGATCACGATGAGCAGGATCTGGAGCGGGGTCTTCGCGACTGCCCGCAGGATCCTGGCGGCGACGGTGTCGTGCGGAGACGGGACGACGACGACGTCGGTCGGGGCGGCGGCCATCAGACCTCTCTCCGGAAGCGCCGGATGTTGAGGGCGAGCACGGGGATCACGAGCAGGAAGATGAAGACGGCGATCGCCGAGCCGACGCCGAAGTTCCCGCCACCCTGGAACGCAGTGGTCCACATCGCCAGCGCGAGCACGTTCGCGTTCGAGCGCACGGATTCCGGCGCGAGCGCGATCACGATGTCGAACACCTTGAGGACGTTGATGATCATCGTGATGAAGACGACGCTGAGCACGGGCGCGAGCAGCGGCACCGTGACGCGGCGGAAGACCTGCAACTCGCTCGCCCCGTCGGTCCGTGCCGCCTCGAGCACGTCCCGCGGCATCGCCGAGAGCCCGGCGGCGATCACCACCATCGCGAAGCCCGCCCAGATCCAGATGTAGGCGATCAGGAGCGCGGGCGTGATCAGGCTCGGCCCGAGCCACGAGTAGCCGCCGAACGGTTTCGCGAAGGTCTGGGCGCCGATCCCGGCGTTGTACGTTCCTGCTCCGACGGCCGTGAAGGCGAACTCGCCGTGCGAGTCCGTCGTCGCCGTCTGCACGACCTTGCCGGAGGAGTCCTTCAGCTGCACGGTCACGCCGGGGATCCCCAGCTCCTGCTGCTCGACGACTCCGGGCTTGCCGCCGCCCGGCTTGAAGTCGCGCCAGACGACACCGCCGATCTCACCGGGCTTCGCCGGGGGCTTAACCGCCTGCTGCGCGCCGCTCGGCATGTCCTGGGGGGCGATGCCGGTCAGGCCGAGGAGGGCGACGCCGCCGGGGTGGAGCGGCGTCTTGAGCACGAGCGCCCCGCCGTGCTGCTGCAGGGACGTCGTCGACGGGAGGGCGCTCGGCAGCACGCCGGAGGGCGAGAAGGCGCCGGAGACGGTCCGGCCGAGAGCGTTGATCGCGCCCTGGTCCGGGTTCTGCTGATACATGATCCGCCAGGTCACTCCGGTGGCGAAGGCGGAGATCGCCATCGGCAGGAAGACGACCGTCTTGAAGGCGACCGCCCAGCGCACGCGCTCCGTGAGGACGGCGAAGATCAGCCCCACGGCGGTCACGAACGCGGGCACGACGCCCACCCAGATCGCGTTGTTCTTGATCGCCGTGATCAGATTCGACGTCGTGAACAGCGTCCTGTAGTTGTCGATCCCGACCCAGGTGCCGAGGTAGCCCGTCTGGCCGAAGAAGCTGCGGACGATCGTGTAGACCGTCGGGTAGAGAAGCCAGATCCCGAGCAGGACCAGCGCCGGCGCGATGAAGAACGCCCCGGTGAGGTACCGGAGGGAGCCCTCCTTCGGCTCCGGTGGAGCCCCCCTCGCGGGAGGCTCCACCGTCATCGACGCGTCGCTCACGCGCCCGTTAGCTGCCCTTCTTGTATGCCTTCGCCGCGGCGCTCTCGAGCTGCTGCTGGATGCCCGAGATGTCGGACGGGTTCTGGAGGAACTTCTGGAACAGCCCCCACTCGCCCTGGCCCGTCGTCGCACCGAACGAGGCCGGCTGCTGGTCCGACATGTCGAACACGGCCGCCTTCGCCGTCGCGATCGGCGCTTCCGTCGCACGCGTGATCGCGTCCGGGTAGACGCTGGCCGGCACCTTCGTGTTACCGGTCCCGAACCCTCCGAGCTTCGCCCAGATCTCCGCCGCTTGCGGCGTGGCGAGATACTTCATGAAGGCCTCGATCGCCGGAGTGTCGCGGAAGGTGATGATCTCGTCGCCGCTCGTCTCGATGGCACTCGCGTTGGGCCCAGGCGTGATCGCCGGGAACGGGACGACGTTGAAGCCGGTCTTCGGCTTCGCCTTCGTCGCCTGGAGGATCTCGCCTGCGACGAAGTCCGCCTCGGGCACCATCGCTGCCTTCGGAGGCGAGGCGAACGCATAGTCGACGCACGTCGGATAGTCGGTCTGGAGCGCGCCACTCGTACCGCCGTAGATGTTCGAGCTGTCACCGACGATCTGCGCCATGTCCTGGAGCGCCTTCGTCACCGACGAGTCGGTCCACTTGAGCATGTGCTCCGAGAGCTCGTTGTACTTCGTCGGCCCGTACAGGCGCAGGTAGATGTTCTCGAACAGGTCGGTGAGCGTCCAGCCGGATGCTCCGCAGAGCGACCACGCCGGGGTGCCCGACGCCTTGATGGTCTTCGCTCCGCTGATCAGCTGGGACCAGGTCTTCGGCGGCGAGACGCCGGCCTGCTTGAGAACCGGCACGTTGTACCAGAGCGTCGACTTGTTCGACGCCTTGTAGAGGAGCGCGTACAGCTTGCCGTTGACCTGGCCGAGCTTCACGAACCCCGGCGAGAAGTTGGCGCTGATCACGCTCTTCGCATAAGTGATCGGCTTCAGCTTCCCTTGCTGCACCAACTGGGTGACGAGTCCCGGCTGCGCGACGTCGGCCATGTCCGGCGGACTTCCGCCCGCGATGGCGGTCGCGAGGATGGTCGGGATGTCGTTGCCCTTCGACGTGTAACTGACCGTGACATTCGGGTACTGCTTCTCGAAGCCGGCGATCACCTTCTGGAAGTTCTTCTGCTCCGCCGCGGACCAGATGCCCCAGAACTTGACCTTCCCGGAGACGCTCGTGTTCGACGACGTCGTGGACGTCGAGCTACCGCCCCCGCCGCCCCCGCCCCCGCACGCCGCGGTAACGGCCGCCACGGCCGCGATGACCGCTGCGGCAGCTGTCAGACGCGCTAAGCGCGTCCATCGTGCCCTCTGACTCACCCTCACGCTGGAGCTCCTTTCTCGTTCGTTACCCCGTCGTAGATCCCCTCGCTCGTCTCGGCGTCGAAGAAGTGCAGCGACCGTGTGTCGACCGCCACCTCGAGCGGCTTGCCCTCCTCGACGGTCGCACGCGCACCGAACTTGCCGACCAGGAGCGCATGTCCCTCTTTGACCCCCGGCCCTTCCACCTCGCCCGCGTCGCGCGCAAGCTCCTTCACGTCCTCGGTCAGCGCCGGGTGAGTGCCCTCGACGGTGAAGTGCACCACCAGCTCGGAGCCGAGCGCCTCGCGGAGCTCGGTCATGCCGCGGAGCCGTCGGTCGGCCGGAGCTTCGGGCACGAGCGCGGCGTCCTCGAGGTCCTCGGGCCGGATGCCGAGGATGACCGGCCGCCCCTCGTAGGAACGGAGCGCGGGATGAACCGCGAGCGCCGCCTCGTCGAGCGCCAGGCGCTGCTCACCGACGTCGACCGCGAACCCGCCGTCGTGTCGCGTGACGGTCGCCTCGACCATGTTCATCGCGGGCGAGCCGATGAAGCCGCCGACGAAGAGGTTCACCGGATGGTCGTAGAGCGTCTGCGGATCGGCGACCTGCTGGAGCTCGCCCTTGCGCATCACGGCGACCCGGTCACCCATCGTCATCGCCTCGACCTGGTCGTGGGTGACGTAGATCGTCGTCGTGCCGAGGTCGCGCTGGAGCCGGCTCACCTCGGCCCGCATCTGGACGCGCAGCTTCGCGTCGAGGTTCGAGAGCGGCTCGTCCATGAGGAACGCCGCCGGCTCGCGCACGATCGCCCGTCCCATCGCGACCCGCTGGCGCTGGCCGCCCGAGAGCGCGCGCGGCTTGCGCTTCAGGAACGGCTCGAGCCCGAGGACGTTGGCCGCCTGCTGGACCCGGCGATCGATCTCGGCCCTCGGCATCTTCTTCACCTTGAGGCCGAAGGCGATGTTGTCGTAGACCGAGAGATGCGGGTAGAGCGCGTAGCTCTGGAAGACCATCGCGATGTCGCGGTCACGGGACGGCACGTGGTTGACGACCCGCTCGCCGATCCGGAGCACGCCCGCCGAGATCTCCTCCAGGCCGGCCACCATCCGCAGCGCGGTCGTCTTGCCGCAGCCCGACGGGCCCACCAGGACCATGAACTCCCCGTGGGCGACGTCCAACGCAAGCGAGTCGACGGCCTTCGTGCCGTCGCCGTAGACCTTCGTGACCCCGTCGAAAACGACCTCTGCCACACGCCCCCCGGGTGAGCTTGCGGGGGGACCCTACCCCAGTCGAGAGCGGCGTGCGACGAAAACCGGCCCGGGATCCGGGTCGTCACGCCGGTTCGTGCTGCCCCGCCTCCCGGCTAGTGCCCGGGCACCGGGAAGCGACCGTGCCAGCGGCCGTGGTGCCGCTCGCGCCGGCGGCGCAGGTACGGCACGAGGAGCAGCAGCGACAGCACGGCGACCGCCCGGCCGCCGAGCGCGAACCTGTGCGCCTTCCTCTCGAGCACGCCTTCCGGCTTCTCGTCACTCATCCCGACCTCCTTCCGTCGAGATCAGCCTGCCTCTCCCGACGCCGGCGGAAATCGGGGATTCCGCCGATCTTCGTCAGCAGTCCGGCACGGCCGTGCCCACGACCAGGGGGCGGACGAACCTCGGGGCCTTCGGCATCACCGTCCGCTCGACGCCGGAGATCGTGAACCGTGCCGCCTCGATCGCCGCCAGCGTCCTCCGGTTGCAGTCGCAGGCGACGACGAGCCGGTTCAGCCAGTTGATCCGGTCCTGGAACCGTGCGAGCTGCGGGTCGTCCGCGCGGACGTGCTCGAGGAACAACAGGCGCCCGCCGGGACGGAGGACGCGCCGGATCTCGCCGAGCGACCGCGGCTGGTCGTCGACGCCGCAGAGCACGAGCGTCGACACGACCGTGTCGAAGCTGGCGTCCTCGAACGGCAGCTCCTCGGCGGCAGCCCGGAGGACGGTGGCGGACGGCGCGTGCACGCTCGCCTTGCGCTGGAGCCGCCGGAGCATGGCGCGCTCGGGCTCGGTCACGACGAGAGACTCCGCCCTGCCCTCGTAATGCGGCAGGTTCGCCCCGGTGCCGGCGCCGATCTCGAGCACCGACCCGCTCGCCGCGGCGAGCAAACCCTGCCGCAGGGCGCGCAGACCGGCCTCCTCGCTGGTGTGCGACATCCGGTCGTAGGTGAGCGCGAAGAGGCCGCTGCGGAGGCCCATGCGGCGAGCATAGGGCGCGTGGTCGCCGCCGCTGCTATAGTGAACTCAATGGTTCAGTATCAGGCAACCGTCGACCGCGCCTTCACGGCCCTCGCAGACCCGACCCGCCGCGCGGTCCTCGAGCGGCTCGGGACAGGAAGCGCGACCGTCGGCGAGCTCGCCGAGCCGTTCGGCATGTCGCTGACCGGGATGGGAAAGCACATCCGGCTGCTGGAAGCAGGCGGAGCTCGTGACGACGGAGAAGATCGGCCGTGTTCGCAGATGCAGGCTCGTGCCGTACGCCTTCGAGGGCATCAGCACGTGGCTGCAGCGCCTCGACCGGTTCGCCCAGGTCGTCGAACGAACGAAAGGAGCCGCATGAGCGCGACGAAGAAGGAGACTGGATTCACGGCCGAGGAGAAGGCCGCCGCGAGAGCGCGCGCCAAGGAGCTGAAGGCGACCACCGACGGCGAGACCGCTCTGCGCGAGGCGCTCGACAAGATGTCGGCGGACGACCGCGCCCTCGCCGAGCGGGTCGACGCGATCGTCCGGAAGGCCGCCCCGGACCTCACGCCGAAGACGTGGTACGGGATGCCCGCGTACGCGAACAGGGCGGGCAAGCCGGTCATCTACTTCCGCGACGCAAAGAAGTTCAAGGAGCGGTACGCGATGCTCGGCTTCAACGACAGCTCGAACCTCGACGACGGCTCGATGTGGCCGGTCGCCTTCGCGCTGACGACGAAGCTGACCAAGGCCGACGAGGCCACGATCGCGAAGCTCGTGACGCAGGCGGTGAGCGGAGGATGAACGAGACGGTCGTCACCAAGCCGAGCGAGCTCGAGATCCGCGTCGAGCGGGTCTTCGACGCACCGCGGGAGCACGTCTTCTCCGTCTGGACCGATCCGGAGCTGATCCCCGGCTGGTGGGGCGACGGCACGGTCGTCGAGGAGATGGACGTGCGCCCGGGCGGAACGTGGCGCTTCCGCACGGCGTTCGGGCTCGTCGCGGGCGAGTTCCGGGAGGTCGAGCCGCCGGCGCGGCTCGTGCAGACCTTCCAGAACCACGTGCAGACGCTCGAGTTCGAGGATCTCGGCGAGCGGACGAAGCTCACGCAGACGATGCTGTTCGCCTCGACCGAGGAGCGCGACACGGCGATGCAGTACGGCATCGAGGAGGGGGCGAAGGGCGGCTTCGCGCGCGTGGACGCGGTGCTACAGAAGCTCGCGGGGCAGGACTGACGCGCCGGGCGGCGCGGCGGCCGGCGAGCCGAGGAGCGCCGCCGCCGCCGCGCGCCCGGTCGCGACCGCACCCTCCATGTAGCCGGCGGCCCAGTGGTCGGAGCCGGCGACGTAGAACGGCGGCTCGTGCGTCCCGTGCAGCGGGCCGACGGCCGTCAGGTCGCCCGGCCCCCAGTGAGCGACGTAGCCGAGCGTCCAGGGGTCCCGGCCCCAGTGGCGCCAGACGACCGCCACGGGATCGACGGCCCCGAGAATCCGCCGGAGGGCGGCCACGACGAGCGCCGTCTGCTCCGCCTCGTCGAGCGCGTCGAGGTACCCCTGCTGCTCGGGGCCGAGGAGGGAGCTGAGCGCTTCGCCGCCCTGCGGCCAGAAGCCGCCGACGTCCCGCTCCGAGACCGAGAGGCCGTTCCAGCCGATGTCGCGCCAGCTCGCGCGGTCGAGGGCGACGACCGCCTTGCTCGCCGGCAGCTCACGCTGGCGGTGGAGCGAGCGGAGGCGCCCGTCGGAGAGCCCTCGCAGCTCGACGCGGTGGAGCGGTCCGACCGGGAGCGCGCAGACGACCGCCTCGGCCTCGAGCCGCTCTCCGTCCGCCAGCACGACGGCGCACGGCGAGCCGACGTCCACCCGGACGACGGGCGCGCGAAGCCGCAGCCGCGACGGGCCGAGCTCCTCCGCGAGCGCCGAGACGAGCGATCCGCTCCCCCGGACGAGCCGGAGACCCTCCCACGACTCGTGGTCGCTCATCGGCGCCCCCACGCGGGCTGCCGCTCGCACCTCGCCGAGCACGGAGAGCCGCTCGACGCTGCCGGCTCCGGTCGCCCGCGCGGACGTCTCGAAGACGCGGTACGCGTTCGGCGTGACGGCGCAGTCGCGGAGCAGGTCGCCGACCGAGAGCCGGTCGAGCCGGGACGCGTCGGGATGCGACCATGGGTCGTCCGGATCCAGGTCCGCGGCCAGGCGCATCAGCTCTCCGTGCGCGCCTGCCAGCGACTGCCGGTCCTCCTCGTCCAGCCAGCCGTCGCCGAGCACGACACCCTCCAGCAGGTCGTACGCGCTCTCCCCCGGCTCGGCGACGTAGCTCGGCTCGACCTCTAGTCCCAGCTCGCGCGCGAGCGCGAGGTAGGCGGTGTGGACGCGACCGACGAGCTCTCCGCCGACCTCGACCGTCCGTCCGTCGTCGAGCCGGGCCTGCTCGACGCGGCCGCCGGGACGGTCGCGGGCCTCCAGCACGATCACGTCGGTGCCGGCGCGCGCGAGATCGCGTGCGCATGCCAGCCCGCCGAGGCCCGCTCCGAGGACGAGGACGTCGTGGCGCATCACGCGTGCTGCAGGAGGCGACCGCGCACGTCCTCGGCCGCCCGGACGCCGCTCCGCAGCGCTCCCTCCATCAGTCCATGCCAGACGCCGGCGGTGTGCTCGCCGGCGAACGCGACCGGGCCGACGGGACGGGCGAGCGCCTCGTCGTCGAGCGGCGAGGAAAGCGTCCGCGCGGAGTACGCGCCGCGGGCCCACGGATCGTCGTCCCAGGTCGACAGGAGCGCCTGCCCGTCGACGTAGTCGAGATCGGGACGGAGCCGCCGCACGGCTTCCGCCCACCGCTCCGGCCCACGGTCGACGTCGAGCAGCTCGAGCGCCGCCGGCGACCCGGCGAACGAGGATGCGACCGCGGTCCCGTGCTGCGTCCACGTCCAGAAGCGCAGCGGCACCGAGAGCGTCTGGCTCGGCGGGACCGGCGACGCGAGCGGCAGAAAGAGCTTCGCCGCCTGGCCGTACGGCACGCCGGCGAGAGCCTCGCGCTTCCAGCCGGGCAGCGGGGGGTCCCAGGCGAGCTCGAGGGCGTGCGGTGCGGGCGTCGCGATCACGCACGCGTCGGCGACGACCTCACCGCTCCCCACCCGGACGACGACGCCGCCGTCGGACCAGGCGACACGGGAAACGACGGTGGACGTGCGCACTGCGCTGCCGAGGCGCCCGGCGAGCCCGCGTGCGATCCGGTCGTTGCCGTCCACGACGCCGTGGCTGGGGAAGTCGCCGAAGCCCGCCGCCCCTTCCGCGAGCGCGGAGGCATCCTGGTCCTCGGGTTCCCAGCCGGACGAGACGGCGAGTCTCGCGGCGACCGCGGCCCGTGCGCCTGCCGACGGCACGAGCCGCTCGAGCGCGCCGGCGATCGAGCCGGTACCGGAATCGCGCAGCGCAGCAGCCGCGGCAACGAGCTCTTCGCGGGTCACCGGGGGCCCGCCGCGCGGCTCGCGGTCTCCGTAGAGCGTGCCCTTCTCGAAGAGCGCGAGGCCGAGCCGGCCCACCGTCTCGCGCAGCACGTCGTACCCCGGGAGCACGAACTCCGCGCCGAGCTCGACGACCGCACCGTTCTCGAGGCGGCGCGAGTGGACGCGTCCGCCCACGCGGTCGCGCGCCTCGAGGACGACCACCTCGGCGCCACCGCGCGCCAGCGCGTCCGCCGCCGCGAGACCGGCGAAGCCGGCGCCGACGACGACGACCCTACGGCCGGGCAAGTGCCGCGCGGTACCGCTCGTTGAACAGGTAGGGCAGCTCGTCCTTCTCCGCGTAGACCCCGTGGCCGAACGCGCGCGAGGCGACGCCGAGCTGGGCGCGCTCGCAGACCACGTAGTCCTGGTGCGCGACGAGCTCGGAGAACTCGACGACCTCTCCCGGGTCGAAGCCCGGCCCGTCCATGACCTCGGGCCTGAACAGGTAGTCCGTGATCATCGTCGTGTGCCCGGCCCCGCGCGGCAGGATCCGGGTCGCGATGACGACGGTTCCGGTCAGGTCGAGGAACATGTTCGGGAAGATGCTCGCCCCGTACATCGCGGTCGCCTGCTGCTCCGTCAGCCCCGGCAGGACCGGCAGGGTCGTCGTCCCGCTCGCCGTGTAGCCCGCCCCGCCGCCCTCGATCGAGACTCCCCAGTCGTCGCGCCCCTCCTCGAAGACGAGGCCCTTGCGGAAGGTCGGCGCGACGGCGACGAGCTCGGGGTGGACGGTCGGGCAGTGGAGGCACTCGTTGTAGTTCTCGACCAGGATCTTCCAGTTCGCCTGCACCTCGCTCACGGTCCGGTGCGCGGTGCGCGAGCTCGTCGATCCGCCAGGGCTCGTACTGCAGGGGCTTGTCGCTCTGGTGCTCGAACGACTCGCGCACGCTCTCCTCCGGCTCGCCGAGATGGACGAACACGAAGCCCTGCCACACGTCGACGTGGACGGGCCAGAGCGAGAGCGACGAACGGTCGAGCTCGTCGGGCGCGACGAGCGGCGTCCCGATCAGCTCGCCGTCGTACGCGTAGCTCCACGCGTGGTACGGGCACTTGATCGCCCCCTTCGCGTGCCCCTGCGTCTCCGGGTCGCAGATACGCGAGCCGCGGTGGCGGCAGACGTTGTAGAAGCCCCGCAGCTCCCCGTCCTTGCCGCGGACGACGAGGATGCTCTCGCCGACGACGTCGACCGTGAGGAAATCGCCCGGCTCCGGCGCGTGGTCGGCGCGGCCGGCGTAGAACCACTCGCGGAAGAAGACCTTCTCCCGCTCGAGCTCGAAGACCTCGGGCGCGTGGTAGTCCCGTCCGGAAAGGGTCGGGCGACCGGCGCTCGTCATGGCCGACATGTAACCACAGCCACCCTTCCATCGGCGTCCGAACCTTGACACATCGTGCGCTGTCGGTTTGCATTGTGCGATCATCCGCCGAGCCAGGAGGGCCCATGCATCCGCGTGAACGGTCGACGACGAGGCGCCAGTTCCTGATCCGGGCCGGGGTGGCGCTCGGGACGATCTCGGGCGCCGACGCCCTGTTGAGCGCCTGCGGCGGCAGCGCGAAGGTCGCCGCGACGACCGGCACCACGACGACAGGGGTGTTGATGGGGCCCGGCGGGATCCCGCTCGCGCGCCGCAACCATCCGGTCACGCTGCCGCTGTACAACGACAACGGCGCCATCGACTCGGGCCTGAACCTCGAGAAGGGGCCGCTCCAGATCTTCAACTGGGCCGACTACATCAACCCGGCGACCGTCAAGGCGTTCGAGAAGGAGCACGGCGTCCAGGTCAAGATCACGACCTTCGAGAACGAGGAGGAGGCGATCGCGAAGCTGACCTCGGGGCAGCAGCAGTTCGACGTGTGGTTCCCGACGGTCGACTACGTCTCGCGCGCCGTCGCCGGGAAGCTGATCCAGCCGCTCAACCACTCGTACCTGCCGAACCTGAAGAACGTGTGGCCGGCGCTGCGAAGCCCGTACTACGACCAGCATGCGCGCTACACAGTTCCGTACACCGTCTACACGACCGGGATCGCCTGGCGCACCGACAAGGTGCAGAAGGCCCCGGGCGACTACGCCAACCCGTACGACATCTTCTGGGAGTCGCACCGGTACGCGGGGAAGGTCGCGATCCTCGACGACCAGCGCGAGGCGCTCGCGATGGCCCTCCTCCGCCGCCACATCTACGACGTCAACACCGAGGACTCGACGCTCGTCGACCGGGCGGAGAAGGACATCGCACAGCTGAACTCGATCGCGAACGTGAAGACGAACGTGACCGACTACACCGACCTGCCCGCCGGCAAGACGGTCCTCTCGCAGGCATGGTCGGGCGACATGGCGGGCGCTCCGTACTACCTCGCCAAGGGCGTCAAGCCGACCGTCCTCGGCTACTGGCGGCCGGACGACCACGCGGCGACGCAGAACGACATGATCGCGATCCTCCGCGGCGCGCAGCACCCCGTGCTCGCCCATGCGTTCCTCGACTTCGTCCTGGACAACAAGCACGGCCTGCAGAACTTCTCCTGGAACGGCTACATCCCGCCGCTCACGGCGATCGACCCGGGCAAGCTCGTCGCGCAGGGCTACATCCCGAAGAACCTCGCGTCGACGATCGTCCGCGAGTCGGACTTCAAGAAGGGCGTGACGATCGACGCCCTGACGACGAAGGGACAGGCGCTCTGGCAGGACGCGTGGTCGACCTTCAAGGCCGGGTGAGCTCTCCCCGCCCGAGGCGCCGCTGGTGACGCGGCGCTGGTTCTGGCCGTCGTTCGCCCTGCCGGGTGCGGCGTGGCTCGTCCTGCTCTTCCTCGTCCCGACGTACGCCGTCCTCGCGGTCGCCTTCGGGTCGGTCGACCCCATCTTCCAGAACCCCGTTCCGGCCTGGGACCCGCTCCACTGGCAGTTCGCGACGATGCGGTCGGTGCTCGGCGACCTCGCGCCGGGGCACGCGTTCTGGACGGTCTTCGTGCGGACGTTCGCCTACGTGGGGATCTCGCTCGCGGGGTGCCTCCTCGTCGGCTACCCGGTGGCGTACTACCTCTCGCGGCACGCGCGACGGACGAAGGCGCTGCTGCTCGTCCTGCTCGTGATCCCGTTCTGGGTCAGCTACCTGATGCGGATGCTCGCCTGGATCGGCCTGCTGCTCCCGGACGGGCTCGTGAACAAGACGCTGCTGGACGTCGGCGTCCTCTCGCAGCCGTACGGCTGGCTCGACGGGCAGGCGTCGTCGGTCGTGCTCGCGCTGATCTACGGCTACGTCCCGTATCTCATCCTGCCGCTGTACGCGACGCTCGACCGGATCGACCGGAGCGTGCTCGAGGCGGGACGCGACCTCGGCGCGAGCCCGATCTCGACCTTCCTCCACGTGACCTTGCCGCTCAGCCGGCACGGGATCCTCGCCGCGAGCGTGCTGATCGCGTTGCCGATGTTCGGCGACTACTACACGAACGACGTCATCTCCGGCTCGCCGCGCACCTCGATGATCGGCAACCAGATCAACCTCTTCTTCCAGGGTGGACCGCAGCGGACGGTCGGGGCGTCGCTCGTGATCGTGCTCTCGGTGCTGCTCGCGGTGCTGATGTCGTACTACCTCTGGATCACCGTGCGCGCGTCGGCGGAGACGAAGGAGTCTCTGTTGTGAGTCGCGTGCGCGACTGGTTCGCGAACCCGTGGGGCCGGCCGCGGGCGCTCGGCACGATCACGTGGCTCTACATGGTGTGGTCGATCGCGCCCGTCGTGATCGCCGTCCTCTTCTCGTTCAACGACGGCCGCTCGCGCAGCGTCTGGCAGGGGTTCTCGATGCGCTGGTACTACGGCGACCCGAACCTCTCGGTGCTCCACGACCCGTCGATGCGCGGAGCCCTCGAGCAGAGCCTCCGGCTCGGCGGGTCTCGACATGCTGATCGCGGTGCCGCTCGGCGTCGGGCTGGCACTCGGCCTGACGCGCTGGCGCGGGTACGGCGCCCGGCCGGTCAA
This sequence comes from uncultured Actinomycetes bacterium, assembly GCA_963746965.1. Classification (GTDB taxonomy): domain Bacteria; phylum Actinomycetota; class Thermoleophilia; order Gaiellales; family Gaiellaceae; genus Palsa-739. Next base: position 144,121 of record CAVVDH010000001.1, read on the forward strand.
CTACCTGATGCTCTTCCCGCTCGTGACGCCCGAGATCGTGATGGCCGTGTCGCTCCTGCTCGTCTTCGTCCTTCTCTACAAGGTCCCGCTGGGCACCGAGGCGCAGGCGCTCGGACAGGTCACCTTCTCGATCTCCTACGTCGTGATCATCGTCCGGGGACGGCTGCTCTCGATCGGGCCAGAGTACGAGGAGGCGGCCCGCGACCTCGGTGCGTCGCAGCTCGGTGCGTTCCGGCTCGTCCTCCTCCCCCTGCTCTATCCGGCCGTCTTCGCGAGCTTCGTCGTCGTGTTCGCGCTCTCGATCGACGACTTCGTCGTGACCGACTACCTTTCCTCGAACGAGTCGACGCAGACCGTTCCGATCAAGATCTACTCCGGCGTGCGCGGCACCACGACACCGGCGCTCAACGCCCTCGCGACCGTGATGGTCGTCGCGACGCTGCTCTCGGTCGGCCTCGCCTACCTCGTGTACCGCTGGTCGGCGCGTACGCAGCCGGCTTCGTCCCGCACGGCGATCGACGAACTGGCGGGCGTGACGTGAAGACCGGCGCGATCGAGCTCGTCCAGCTGCGGAAGCAGTTCGGAGAGGTCGCCGCCGTCGACGGGATCGAGATCTCGATCGAGGCGGGCGAGTTCTTCTCGCTGCTGGGCCCGTCGGGCTGCGGGAAGACGACGACGCTGCGGCTGATCGCCGGCTTCGAGCGGCCCGACGAGGGAAAGATCCTGCTCGACGGCGTCGACATGGCCGCGACGCCGCCGCACCGCCGCAAGGTCAACACCGTCTTCCAGAGCTATGCGCTCTTCCCCCACCTCGACGTCTTCGACAACGTCGCCTTCGGCCTGCGCCGTGCACGGGTGAAGAAGGGCGAGATCCGGGAGCGCGTCTCCCGCGTGCTCGACGCCGTCCAGCTCGGCGACTACGGGAAGCGAAAGCCGGCGCAGCTCTCCGGCGGCCAGCAGCAACGGGTCGCGCTCGCCCGGGCACTCGTGCTCGAGCCGTCGGTGCTGCTGCTCGACGAGCCGCTCGGCGCGCTCGACGCGAAGCTCCGCAAGGCGCTGCAGCTCGAGCTGAAGTCGATCCAGGAGCGGTTCGGGATCACGTTCGTCTACGTGACGCACGACCAGGAGGAGGCGTTGACGATGTCCGACCGGATCGCCGTCATGTCCGGCGGCCGCGTCGAGCAGATCGCGACGCCCGAGCAGATGTACGAGGAGCCCGAGACGGTGTTCGTCGCCGACTTCCTCGGCGTCTCCAACCTGATGCGCGTCACGGCCGAGGGGGCGGACGGCGGCGCGTGCCGCGCGCGGCTCGGCGACTTCGCGCTCCGCGCCGGCTGCGGCGAGATCGGGCAGCAGGGCGAGACGCACGTCGTGATCCGGCCGGAGCGCGTGGCGATCGAGCCGTACGAGGCGTCCGGCGCGAATCGCGTGCCGGGGATGATCGAGCGTGTCGTCTACCACGGAGCCTCGGAGCAGCTCGTCGTGCGGCTGGCGACGGGCGACGTCGTCCAGGCGCTCTTCGTCCGGGACGGCAACGTGCACGAGTGGACGCAGGGAACCGCGGTGCAGGTGCACTTGCCCGCCGAGGCGCTGCGCGTGCTGCCGCCGAGCGGCGCCGGCGCGCCCCTTCCGCAGCCGGCCGGCGTCGCTGCCGACGCGGGCGCCGCGCTCGAGGTCGGCGCCGGCTGACCGCCGTGCCGGTCGTCCCCGGGCTCGACGCCGAGGCCGCCGAGTGGCAGGAGCGTGCCCGGCGGTTCGTCGAGGAGGAGCTCTATCCCGCCGAGCAGCGGATCGCGGAGCGCGGCGCCGTCGCCGCGGACGAGATCCTCGAGTTGCGGAGCCGGGCGCGCGAGGCGGGCTTCGCGCACTACAACCTGCCGCGGGAGCTCGGCTGCGCCGACCTGCCGCTGCTCGCCCAGGTCGCGATCGAGGAGCAGGCCGGCCGTGCGACGAACGGGCTCGGCTTCGTCGTCGCCGACCGGGGGCCGCGCGAGCTCGTCGAGCTCGCGACGGAGGAGCAGCTCGAGCGCTGGCTCCGTCCCGTGCTCCGGCGCGAGACGGTCGAGGCGTGGGCCGTCACCGAGCCGGGAGCCGGCTCGGACGTCGGCGGGATCGCGGCGACCGCGACGCGCGACGGCGACGACTGGGTGCTCGACGGCGAGAAGTGGTTCGTCACCGGAGGCGACGTGGCCGGCTTCTTCGTCGTGCTCGCCCGAACCGGCGACGAGCAGTCGCTGTTCCTCGTCGCGCGCGAGGCGCCGGGGCTCGAGATCGTCCGCCGGCCGCACTTCATGCACGACCCGTACATCGACGGCCATGTCGAGCTGCGGCTGAGCGGCTGCCGCGTCCCGGACCGCGACCGGCTGCCGAGCGGCGACGACGGCGCGCGCCGCTGGTTCACGATCGAGCGGCTCATGATCGCCGCCCGCTGCTGCGGCGCGGCGGCGCGCCTCCTCGAGCTGGCGTCCGGCTGGGCGGCGGAACGGGAGGCGTTCGGCCGGCCGATCGCGGAGTACCAGGGCGTCTCGTTCCCACTCGCCGACTCGCTCACGGAGCTGCTCGCGGCGCGGCTCCTCACGTACCACGCGGCCCACGAGCTCGACGCGAACCCGTCGCCGAGCGTCGCGCACGGCAAGGTCGCGATGGCGAAGCTCTACGCGTCGGAGGCGGCGAACCGGATCGCCGACCGGGCGCTACAGGTCTTCGGCGGCCGCGGCTACATGACGGAGAGCCCGGTCGAACGGCACTTCCGCGAGCTCCGGGTCGACCGCATCTGGGAGGGCACGAGCGAGATCCAGCGCGTGATCGTCGCCCGCGGGCTCTTCAAGCGCGGCGTCGAGCCCTACCTCGACTGAGCGGACGGCCGGTCAGGCGAGCGCGGCCGCGCGGGCGCCGGCTTCGAGGCCCGACTCGATCGCGCCGTCGATGAAGCCCGACCAGCCGTTCGCGAGGTCCGAGCCCGCGAGGAGGACGCGGCCCTCGGGGCGGCGCATCTCGGCCTGGTGGCTCGTGTACCAGCCCGGCCGGTGGATCGCCCAGGTCCCGCGCGCGTACTCGTCCGCGAGCCAGTCGTGCGCGGTCGCGGCGAGGAGCTCGTAGCCCGGCAGGATCTCGTCGAGCGCGCGCTGCACGGCGGCGGTGTCGCCCGCAGCGCAACGCTCGGCGTCGACGCCGAAGCCGATCTGGAGCTGGGTGCCGTCGCCGAGCAGCACCTCGGTGTCGAGGTAGCCGAACGGATGCGCGGGCCGGATCGCGTTCTCGAGCACGTCGGCGCCGCGCGTGCGGAGGAAGATCTTGACTCCGCGCGAGGCCTGCCCGAGCCCGATCGCCTCCTGCTTCCCTGCCGTCAGCGCAGGCTCGAACGCGATCGTGCCGAGCACGTTGAGCGGGACGGCGACGACCGCCGCGGCCGCCTCGTACAGCTCGCCGGCGCGAGTCTCGACCTCGACCCGCTCGCCGCGGGCACGGACGGCCGCGACCGGGGTCTCGAGCCGTCTCTCGACCGGCGCCGCCGAGGCGATCGCCGCGAGCAACGACTCCGTGCCGTCCGCCAGGGTCACCCGTCCGCCCGTGTACTGCGTGAGCGAGAGGCTGTAGCCCGAGAGTGCGTGCCACCGCAGCACCGACACCGCACCCGCCTCGTCCAGCGGGCCGTGCGCGAGGGACTCGAGCTCCGCCTCGAGCACGGCCCGTTCCTCCTCGTCGAGGTCGAGCTCGCCGAGCCGGTCCGCGATGGTGAGGCGGTCGAAGCGGGCGAGCTCCCGCTGGGCGAGCAGCGGGTCGTGCGGGTTCGGCAGCGCCTCGCGGACGCCGTCGACGAACCGGTTCCAGCCCCTCTCCGCGATCGCGTCCCGCTCGGCGATCGTCCCCTCCCGGCGCGCGTCGCCCACCCACCAGTGCGCCCGCTCGGCGTCGGCGCTCAGCTCGATCCGCAGGCCGGCGCGGGTGATCTCCGACCAGGTGTGCGGCTGGTGCCAGTGCACCCACGCCCCGCCGTACTCGACGGGGATCCCGTCCCAGTCGGCGCTCCACGTGCGACCGCCGAGCCGGTCGCGGGCCTCGAGCAGGAGCACGGAGCGGCCGCGGAGCGCGGCTTCGCGGGCGGCCGTGACGCCGGCGAAGCCGCCCCCGACGACGATCACGTCGTGGCTCATCGATCCGAGCCGAGGACGATGCGCGCGTCGAGGCCGACGACGCCCTCGCCCTCGCGGCGGACGAGGAGCGGGTTGACCTCGACCTCCGCGATCTCCGGGTGCGCGGCGGCGAAGCGCGACAGCGCCGCGATCGCCTTCGCTGCGGCGGTCACGTCCAAAGGCGGGCGGCCGCGGGCGCCGGTCAGGAGCGGCGCCGACGCGAGCGAGCGAACGAGCTCCTCCGCGCCCGCCTCGTCCACGGGAGCGAGCGCGACGGCCGTGTCGCGGAGCGTCTCGGCGTGGATCCCGCCGGCGGCGACGGCGACGAGCGGTCCGAAGCGCGGGTCGCGCCGGGCGCCGGCGAGCAGCTCGAACCCCGCGCTCACGTCCTCGGCCGGCTCGATCGAGTACGCCTCCGGAGCGAGCCGGGCGGAGACGTCGTCGAGCGCGGCCGCGAGCTCCGCCTCGTCCCGCAGGCCGAGCACGACGCCGCCCGCGTCCGACTTGTGCAGGATGCCGAGCGCCTTGAGGACGACGGGGTAGCCCAGCTCCGCGGCGGCGGCGAGCGCCTCGTCGTGGCCGGCGACCGTGCGCGCGGCCCCGAACGGGACTCCGGCGCCGGCCAGCGCCGCGCGCGACGCCGCATAGCCGGTGTCCGCCATCGGAGCCGACGGGGCCGGGAGCGGCGGCAGGGCAGGCGGGGCGGGTGCTCCGTCGGCGACGAGCGCCGCCACCGCGCCGACCGCCGACTCGATCACGCGGTAGACCGGAACCCCGGCCGCGCGCAGCGCGCCGGCCGGCGGCGAGCCCGGGTACATCGTGTGGACGACGAGCGGCTTCCCGCTCTCTGCGACCGCCGCCGCGAGCTGGCCGGCGACCGACACCTCCCGCTCCCGCATCTCGTCCGATTGGCCGCTGTAGCCGCCGAAGTAGGCGGTGAAGAGGACGGCATCGACGTCGTCGGCCTCGAGCAGCGCGGCCGTCGACCGCGCGAAGCTGAAGACGTCCTGCTCGCCCGCGCCCGCGAGGTCGACGGGGTTGGCCGTGGACGCCGTCGGCGGCAGCAGCTCCCGCAGTGCGGCCTGCGTCCGCTCCGAGAGCACCGGCGGCTCGAGCCCGCGGGCGCCGAGGAGGTCGCTCGCGATCGCGCCGTAGCCGCCTCCGTCCCCGACGACGGCGATGCGGCGCCCGCGCGGCCGGTGCGCAGCGAGGAGCGCCTGTGCCGTGTCGACGAGCCCGCGCGGTGTGTCCACGAGGTGGATGCCGCCGGCGCGGCACGCCGCCTCGACGGCCTCGCGGCCGCTCGTGAGCGCACCTGTGTGCGAGCGGGCGGCGCGGCGGCCGGCGTCGGTGCGGCCGACGGTGAGGAGAACGACCGGCTTGCCCGCCCTCCGCGCCGTCTCGACGAACGCGCGGCCGTCGCGGAAGTCCTCGCAGTAGACGCCGATCACGCGCGTCCCGTCGTGCTCGCCGAGCGCGGCGACGAGCTCGGTGGCGTCGACGTCCGCCTGGTTCCCGATCGAGACGGCGCGCGAGAAGCCGAGGCCGTCGTCCTCGAGCAGGAGCCCGATCTCGAGCAGCACGTTCCCGCTCTGCGACACGAGCCCGACCGAGCCGGGCGGGAGCGGCGTCGACGCGAGCTGGAGCTCCGCGGCGCCGTCGAAGAGCCCGAGGCAGTTCGGCCCCACGAGCGCGGCGCCCGCCGCTCGCACGCGCTCGACGAGCGCCCGCTCGCGGGCCGCGCCCTCCTCCCCGAGCTCCGCGAAGCCGGCGGCGATCGCGACGAGCGCCCGTGCTCCGGCGGCGAGCGATTCGTCGACGGCCGCCTCGAGCCCGTCGGCCGGGACGCTGAGGACGACGAGCTCCGGCGCCTCCGGCAGCTCGCCGAGCGAGCGGTGCACCGGCAGCCCGTGCACCTCTCCACCGTTGCGGCCGACGAGGTAGACGCGCCGGCGGTGCGCGCCCATGGCGGCGTCGCGCGCGAACCAGTAGCCCCACTTCGCGGGGTCGGCCGAGACGCCGACGATCGCGAGCGTCCGCGGCTCGAAGAGCGGCGTGAGGTCGCGGCTCACCGGGTGCCGACGGAGCGGCCGGCGCGCTCGGGTCGCGGCAGCGCCGTGTGCCGCCGGGTCAGGTCGGCGACGCGCTCCCGCACGGGCTCCCGCGACGGCGCCACGCGCCCGCTCGCGGTGTCGACGTGGAGCAGCATCTGCTCGGCCGTCGCGAGCGGCTCGGCCTCGCCGTCGCGCCGCAGGACGTGGAAGACGTGCAGCCGCTTCTCGTCGGAGTCGAGCACCTGGGTCGTCACGTGGACGCGGTCGCCGGCGACGAGCTGGCGCAGGTGCGAGAGGTGCGTCTCGACCGTGAAGTAGCTGCCGCCGGCCGCGAGGTAGCCGGCGTCGACGCCGACGACGCCGAGCAGCGCGTCGGTCGCGTCGGCGAAGAGCTGGAGGTAGCGGCTCTCGTGGACGTGCCCGTTGTAGTCGACCCACTCCGGGGGGACGCGGCGCCCGTGCAGGCGGAGCACTCCGTTGCCGTCACCGTCCGCGCCGACCGTCGGCGCGGCGCCGAGCAACGTGCGCTCCCATGCGGCGAGCGTCGCTCCCGCGCCGGTCTCCTCGACGCGCAGCGCCTGCAGGAGCCGGACGAGCACGCGGTCACGCAGCTGCTCGAGCTCGCGTGCCGACATCCCGTCCGCCTGCGCGTCGGACTGGGCGGCGATCGTCTCGACGAGCTCGTCGGTCAGCTCGGGGACCTCGGTCAGGTGTGTCCACGGCCATTCGAGCGCGGGCCCGAACTGCTGGAGGAAGTGGCGCATGCCCTGCTCGCCGCCCGCGATGCGGTACGTGAGGTAGGTGCCCATGAACGCCCAGCGCAGGCCCGCGCCGTAGCGGATCGCGTCGTCCACCTCCTCCACCGTCGCGACTCCGTCGTTCACGAGCCAGAGCGCCTCGCGCCAGAGCGCCTCGAGCAGGCGGTCGGCGACGAAGCCGTCGATCTCGCTCCGGACGACGAGCGGCTGCATGCCGACCGAGCGATAGAGCCCGGCCGCGCGCTCGACCGTCTCCGGGGCCGTCCGCTCGCCCGCGCAGAGCTCGACGAGCGGGAGGAGGTAGACCGGGTTGAAGGGATGCGCGACGCAGAACCGCTCCGGCCGCGCCATGTCCGCCTGCAGCGCGCTCGGCCGCAACCCGGAGGTCGAGGAGCAGACGAGCGCCTCGGGCGGAGCCGCGCGGTCGGCCTCCGCGAGCAGCGCGCGCTTCAGCTCGAGCCGCTCCGGCGCGGACTCCTGGACGAGCTCCGCCCCGGCGACCGCCTCCGCGACGGAGTCGACGACGTGCAGCGCTCCCTCCGGCGGCAGCGGGGCGAGCGTGAGCTGCTCGAAGGCGGCGCGGGCGTCGGCGAGCACCTCGGCCGCGCGCGCGCCGGCCTCGGGGGCCGGGTCGTAGAGGCGGGCGTCGCAGCCGTTGAGGACGAAGCGGGCGGCCCAACCGGCGCCGATCACGCCGCCGCCGAGCAGCGCGACCGCGCGGGGCCGGGCGCTAGCGGACACCGACCCGCAGGGCGAGCTTCTCCCGCACCTCCTCCGGCCCGAGCACGCGCACGTTCATCGCCTCGAGGATCTCGACCGCCCGCGCGACGAGCTCGCCGTTCGTCGCCGGCCGCCCGCGCGAGAGGTAGAGGTTGTCCTCGAGCCCGACCCGCACGTTCGCGCCCACGAGCGGCGCGAGCCCGACGAACGGCAGCTCCATCCGGCCGATCGAGAACGCGGAGTAGACGGCGTTCTCGGGCAGCTGGTTCACCAGCGCGAGCAGCGTGCCGAGGTCGTCGGGAGCGCCGTACGGGATGCCCGTACAGAGCTGGATCAGGGGCGGATCCTCGATCAGGCCGTCGCGGATCAGCTCGTGGACGAAGACGAGGTGCCCGGTGTCGAACACCTCGAGCTCGGGCCGCACGCCGAGCTCGCGGATCCGCGCGGCCATCGCGCGCAGCATCGCCGGCGTGTTGACCATGATGTAGTCGCCGCCGGCGGCGAAGTTCATCGTGCCGCAGTCGAGCGTGCAGATCTCGGGACGCAGCTCCTCGACGTGCGCGAGGCGCTCGGCGGCTCCGGCCATGTCCGTCCCGGCCTCGTCGGGGGGAAGGGGCGCGTGCTCGCCGCCCAGGACGAGGTCTCCGCCCATCCCGGCGGTGAGGTTGAGGACGACGTCGACGTCCGACGCGCGAATCCGCTCGACGACCGCGCGGTAGAGCGCCGGATCGCGGGCGCCGCGGCCCGTCTCGGGGTCGCGGACGTGGATGTGGGCGACCGCCGCGCCCGCGCGGGCGGCCTCGATCGCGGCCTCCGCGATCTGGTCGGGCGTGACCGGGACGTGCTCGCTGCGCCCGGCAGTGTCGCCGGCTCCCGTGACGGCACAGGTGACGAAAACTTCCCAAATCACGGCATCCTCCGTTCGAGATGCGAACTGCCGTTGCACATCCTGCGATGGACGTACCATAATCGAGCGGATTCCGATGGTGCAAAGCGCTCCCACGACGCCGGCCGACGTCGCCGATCTCCGCGCTGCCGCGCAGGCGTTCGCGCGGGACGAGATGCGGCCCGTCGCGCTCCAGTACGACGAGACGGAGGAGTACCCGCTCGACGTGCTGCGGCGCGCTGCGGCGCTCGGGCTCACGTGCTACGACCTGCCGGCGGAGTACGGCGGCGGCGGCCTCGTGAGCCTCCGCGACCGTTGCGACGTGATCGAGGAGCTGTCGTGGGGCGACTCCCCCATCTTCTGGGTGATCGCGCAGGGCGGCTTCTTCGCGGGGCCGCTGCTCGCGCTCGGCTCCGAGGAGCAGAAGCGCCGCTGGCTGCCGCCGCTCTGCGGTCCCGAGCCGCCCGCGTGCTCGGTCGCGATCACCGAGCCCGAGCACGGCTCCGACGCGGCCGCGATCGAGGCGACCGCCGTCCGTCGCGACGGCGGCTACGTCCTCGACGGGCGCAAGACGTTCATCGGCAACGGCCACCTCGCCGACCTCTGCATCGTCTTCGCGACCGTCGAGCCGGGCAGCCGCTCGCGGGGCATCACCGCGTTCGTCGTCGAGAACGGAGACGAGGGATTCGTGCGGGGGCCGCGCCTGCCGAAGATGGGCAGCCGGTGCTTCCCCGCAGCCGAGGTCGCGTTCGAGGACTGCTACGTCGCCGAGGACCGGCGGCTCGGTGGCGAGGGCGAGGCCTTCCGCGGGCTGATGTGGGTCTTCGACGTCGCCCGCGTCCAGCTCGCGGCGAGCGCGCTCGGGCTCGGGCGTGCAGCGCTCGAGCTCGCCGTCGACCACGCGAAAGAGCGGGAGGCGTTCGGCCGACCGATCCACGAGTACCAGGCCGTCTCGTTCCGACTCGCCGACGCGAAGCTGAAGCTCGACCAGGCCCGCCTGATGACGCAGCGCGCGGCCGAGCTCGCCGACGCGGGCCGGCCCTTCTCGACCGAGGCGGCGATGGCCAAGCTCGCCGCGTCCGAGGCGTCGGTCTTCGCGACGTCTGCTGCCGTGATGACGCTCGGCGGCGCGGGCTATATCCGCGACTCGCTCGCCCAGAAGTGGTACCGCGACGCGAAGCTCGACGAGATCTGGGACGGGACGAGCGACATCATGCGGCTCATCGTCGCGCGGAGCCTGTTCGCGTAGTGGCCCGCGATCCCCGCTACGACGTGCTCTTCGAGCCGGTCGCGCTCGGGCCGGTGACCGCCCGCAACCGCTTCTTCCAGGTGCCGCACTGCAACGGCATGGGCCACCGCGACCCGACCGCCCACGCCGTCATGCGCGGCGTCAAGGCCGAGGGCGGCTGGGCCGTCGTCTGCACCGAGGAGGTCGAGTTCGACCCCTCGTCCGACGTCGGCGGCTTCGTCGAGGGCCGGCTCTGGGACGAGGCGGACATTCCCGCGCACGCGCGCCTCGTCGAGCAGGTCCACGCGCACGGCTCGCTCGCCGGGATCGAGCTCGTGCACAGCGGCATGATCAGCGCGAACCTCTACGGGCGGATGCCGCCGCTCGGCCCGTCGAACCTGCCGGTCACCGGCTACGAGCCGGTGCAGGCGCGCGCGATGAGCCGCGACGACATCGCCGACCTGCGCCGCCGCCACCGGCTGGCCGTGCAGCGGTCGCTCCGCGCCGGCTACGACCTCGTCTACGTCTACGCCGCGCACGGCCTGACGACGCTCCAGCACTTCCTCTCGCGGCGCTACAACCGGCGGGACGACGAGTACGGCGGGACGATGGAGAACCGCGCGCGCCTGCTGCGCGAGGTCCTCGAGGACACGCTCGCCGAGTGCGAGGGGCGCGCGGCCGTCGCATGCCGGCTCGTGGTCGACGAGCTGCTCGGCGAGGAGGGAATCGAGCGGGCGGAGATCGAGGAGCTGTTCGCGCTCGTCGGCGAGCTGCCCGACCTCTGGGACGTGATGGTCGGCTTCTGGCCCGACGACTCGCGCACGTCCCGCTTCGCGCACGAGGCATGGTCCGAGGAGCACTTCCGCGGGATCAAGGCGCTCACCTCGAAGCCGGTCGTCGGCATCGGGTGGCTGACCTCTCCGGACACGATGGTGCGGCTGATCCGCGACGGCGTCCTCGATTTGATCGGCGCGGCGCGGCCGTCGATCGCCGACCCGTTCCTGCCGCTCAAGATCGAGGAGGGGCGGCCCGAGGACATCCGCGAATGCATCGGCTGCAACGTCTGCGTGACGGGCGACTGGACGGCCACGCCGATCCGCTGCACCCAGAACCCGTCGATGGGCGAGGAGTGGCGGCGCGGCTGGCATCCCGAGCGCTTCCGGCCGGCCGGATCGGACGCGAAGGTGCTCGTCGTCGGCGGCGGCCCCGCCGGGCTCGAGGCTGCGATGGGCCTCGGCAAGCGCGGTTACGAGGTCGTGCTCGCCGACTCGGGGCGGGAGCTCGGCGGCCGGGTGCTGCGCGAGGCGCGCCTGCCCGGTCTCGCCGCCTGGATCCGCGTCGCCGACTACCGCCGCTCCCAGCTCGCGAAGCTGCCGAACGTGGAGCTCGCGCTCGAGAGCGAGGTCACCGCGGACGAGGTCCGCGGCTACGGCTTCGACCACGTCGCGGTCGCGACCGGCGCCCACTGGCGCGCCGACGGGGTCGGGCGCTGGCACACGCGGCCGCCCGCGCTCGACGCCGCGGTCGAGACGCTGACGCCCGACGACCTCATGGCCGGGCTCCGCCCGGAGGGCGAGCGCATCCTCCTCTTCGACGACGACCACTACTACCTCGGCGGCGTCCTCGCGGAGCTGCTCGCGTCCGAGGGGAAGCGCGTCACGCTCGTGACGTCCGCGCCGCGCGTCTCGGAGTGGAGCGTGAACACGATGGAGCACGAGCGGATCCACAAGCGGCTCGTCGAGCGCCGGCGTCGAGCTCGCGACCGCGCAGGCTCTCGTCTCGGTCGAGAACGGCAGGGCGCGAGTGGCCGACGTCCACACGGAGCGCGAGCACGAGCTTCCGCTCGACGGTCTCGTCCTCGTCACCGCACGGCTGCCGAACGACGCGCTCGCTCTCGAGCTCGGCGCGCGGGCGATCGGCGACGCGTACGCGCCGGGGACGATCGCGACCGCCGTCTGGGACGGCCGCCGCTACGCGGAGGAGCTCGACGGCGACCCGCACGGGGACGCGGTGCCGTTCCGCCGCGAGGTCGTCGAGCTGGCGCCGCTCGGCGTGGAGGTGCCGGTCTCGTGACGGCGACGGAGCCCCGCGCGAAGACGATCCAGTCGGTCGACCGCGCCGCGGCGCTGATCAAGGCGATCGCGGACAGCCCGCACAGCCCGACGGTCAACGAGCTCGCGGCGGCGTGCGGCCTGAACCGGAGCACGGCGTGGCGGCTGCTCGCGACGCTCGACAGCCACGGCCTGATCGACCGCGACCCGGTCAGCCAGCGCTACAGCCTCGGCTACGCGTTCCTGCGCATCGCCGCCGGCGCCGACGTCGACCCGCTCGTGCGGCGCGGCCGGCCGGTCCTCGAGGCGCTGGCCCGCGACACCGGCGAGGCGACGAACCTCGCGGTCGCGCGCCGCTTCAGCCTCGTCTACGTCGACCAGGTCGATCCGCCGCACGTGATGGCGCCGAACTGGTACGGACGCACGGTGCCGCTCCATGCCACCTCGACGGGCAAGGCGTACCTCGCATACCTGCCGCCCGACGAGCAGGAGGCGGTGCTGCCGCGGCGGCTCGAGCGCTACACGCAGACGACCGTCACGGACCGGCGCAGCCTCGGCGAGGAGCTGGCCGCCGTGCGGCGGGACGGCTACGCGATGTGCCTCGGCGAGCTGGAGGAGTCCCTCTTCGGCGCGTCGGCGCCCGTGCTGTCCGAGCAGGGCCGGCCGGTCGCGATCGTCAGCGTCTGGGGTACGGAGCACCGCCTCCCCGGCGAGCGCCTGCCGGAGGTGGGCCGACGGGCCGTCGGGGCGGCGAACGAGCTGAAAGAGTTGCTGCGATGAGCCTCGTCGAGGTGGAACGGCAGGGGGAGGTCGCAGTCGTCCGGCTGAACCGGCCGGAGAAGCTGAACGCGATCTCGACCGAGGTCGAGCGGGCGCTGCACGAGGCGCTCGCCTCGGACGAGGTCCGCACGAGCGGGAGCGTCGTCGTCGCGGGCGCGGGTCGCGCCTTCTCGGCGGGTGCCGACATCACCGAGTTCGAGGACCGCTCGCCCGAGGACGTGCTGCGCTACTACAACGAGACGGGCGGCGTGTACGAGGAGCTCGCGGCCCTGCCGCAGCCGACGGTCGCCGCGATCCACGGCTACTGCCTCGGCGGCGCGTTCGAGCTCGCAGTGGCGCTCGACTTCCGCATCGCCGACGGCACCGCCGTCTTCGGCTTCCCCGAGGTCTCGCTCGGCATCCTCGCGAGCTCGGGCGGGCTGCACCGCGTCACGCGGCTGCTCGGGCCTGCGCGCGCGAAGGAGCTGTTCCTGCTCGCCGAGCGGTTCGGAGCCGACGAGGCGCGGCGCGCCGGCGTCATCACCGAGGTCGTGCCGCCCGGGAAGGCGTTCGAGCGTGCGCTCGAGGTGGCGGCGCGGCTCGCCGCGCTGCCGCGCGACGCCGTGGCCGTGACGAAGCATGCGATCGACGCGGCGGCGGCCTCGCCGCGCGACGCGGCGCTCCTGATCGAGCGGCTCGCCTACGCCGCGCTCGCGCAGACGCAGGCGGCCCGCGACGCGGCGGCGGGATTCGGCGGCTCGTGATCCACGAGAAGGAGATCGAGATCCGCTGGCGCGACCTCGACGCGTTCGGGCACGTCAACCACATCGTCTTCCTCACGTACCTCGAGGAGGTGCGCGACGAGTGGCTCGGCCGCGTGCTCGGCGACGCGGGCCTCGTCTGGGGCTACGTGATCGCCCGCGTCGAGATCGACTACCGGCGCGAGCTCACGCTCGAGGACGACGTCGTCGTGGCGCGCTGCTCGCTCGAGCGGCTCGGGACGAAGAGCGTCGTCACGAGCGAGGCGATCGCCGCGCGCGGCGGGGAGACGGCCGCCGAGGCGAAGGCCGTGCTCGTCGCGCGCGACGCCGGGAGCGGCCGGTCGCGTGTCATCTCCGACGCGGAACGCGCGTCCTTCGAGCGCGCCGCCGTCAGCGCGTAGCCCGGGCGCGTAGCGCCTCCTGCAGCTCGTGCGCGGCGGGGCCGAGGCCGAAGGTCGCGCCGTCCACGGCCGCGACCGGCATCACCTCGCGAATCGACGAGCAGAGGAAGACCTCGTCGGCGCCGAGCAGCCGCGTGAGCGGGAAGACGCCCTCGACCGTCTCCCGCTCGGCGATGTCGAGCACGAGCCCCCGCGTCACACCGGCGAGAATCGGCAGATCGAGCGAAGGCGTCAGCAGGCGGTCGCCTTCCCGCCACCAGACGTTCGCCGTCGGAGCCTCGAGCACGGTCCCGTCGCCGGCGACGAGCAGGGCGTCGTCGGCCCCGGCGGCGATCGCGGCGTCCTGCGCTGCCATGTTCTCGGCGTAGCTCGTGGACTTCGCGCTCGCGAGGGTTCCCGTCGACCAGGGCATCGTCGCGAGCCGTAGCCCGCGGGAGCGCAGCGCCTCGAGTTGCGCGTCGAGCGCGGCCGCGGTGGCGACGAGCGTCCTCCCCGTCCAGTAGAGCCGCAGCGACAGGTCACTCTCCTCGCACGCGCCGATCGCGAGCCCGGCGAGCCGCTCGCACTCGGCGGCATCGGGCGGCGGCAGCCGGAGGCGTTCCGCCGAGGCGGCGAGCCGGGCGAGATGCCGGTCGAGCAGGAACGGCCGACCCGCGTAGACGCGCGCCGTCTCGAAGACGGAGCGTCCGCGCAGAAGCGCGTCGTCGTCCGCCGAGAAGACGGGCTCACCGGGACCGACGAGCCCGCGCCCGGCAACCGCGACCGCGCAGACCTCCATCAGGCCACGCCCCCGCGGGACACGTCCGGAACCAGGTTCCGGCCATGGCTCGCTGAGACCTGTCCGCACCGGCCCGCAAGCCTGGATCCTGGGACTTCAAGCGGAAGCAAGCACATCAGGGCACGGCCGTCTCGGCCACGTCCGGAACCAGGTTCCGGACGTGGCCGATTCCGGCGGGGCTCGATGAGACATGTCGTCGGAGTCTCGTGAGGAGCGGGCGCGCCTTCACCCAGGACTCCTCGATCTCGGCGTCGGGCTCCGAGTCCCACACGATGCCGCCGCCGACCCAGAGGTGGACCGAGCCCTCGACGACCGCGAACGTGCGGATCGTGAGGGCGAGGTCGAGATCGCCGTTCGCGTGGATGCGGCCGAGCGCCCCCATCGACGCGCCGCGCCCGACCGGCTCGAGCGAGGCGATCAGCTCGAGCGCGCTGCTCTTCGGGCAGCCGGTGACCGAGCCGCCGGGCAGCACGGCGGAGAGCAGCTCGGTCAGCGTCACCTCCGGCCGCAGCTCGCCCTCGACGGTGGCGACGAGATGCGTGACGCCGGCGAGCTGGCGCTCGACGAGCAGCTCGGGCCAGTGGACGCTGCCGGGAACGCAGACGCGCGAGAGGTCGTTGCGCTCGAGGTCGACGATCATCACGTGCTCGGCGGTGTCCTTCGCCGACTCGATCGGCACGCCCGCGGGACGCGTCCCCTTGATCGGCGACGTGCGGACGACGCGGCCGCGCTTCTGCAGCAGCAGCTCGGGCGAGGCGGAGACGATCGTCCAGCCGTCGCCCTGCAGCGCCGCAGGCTCGAGTGGACGCAGCGGCGTGAGCGCGGCGGCGAGCGCGAGCGGGTCGCCGGCGAAGTCGGCCCGGAGGTGCTGGACGAGGTTGACCTGGTAGACATCGCCCTCGCGGATCGCCTCCCGCACCGTCTCGATCGCGGCGCCGTACTCGCCGGGGCTCCATGTCTCGCGCCATGCGCCGATCCGGAAGGAGCCGGTCGACGACACCGGCGGGGCGAGCGAGTAGGCCACCCGCGGCAGGCGGCACGGCTCCGGAGCCGAGGGCGCGCAGGCGCCGTAGCCGACGAACACGTGCGCGACCTCGAACTCCTCCCGTGCCAGCGCCGGCTCGAGCTCCTCGAGGGAGCCGAGCTCGACCGTCACGCGGGCCCGCGGTTCTGCACGTACCGGTAGCCGAAGCGGCCCTTGATGCAGAGGTTCCCGCGGGTCACGTCATGGTCGTCGGGCGAGGTCACCTTCACGATCGCGTCGTCCTGGACGTGGAGGGTGACGTTGCAGCCGACACCGCAGTACGGGCAGATGGTGTCGACCTCGGTCTGCTCCTCCTCGCGCCAGTCGCCCGCCTCCCGCAGGTCGAACTCGCTCTTCGCCATCAGCGCACCGGTCGGGCAGACGGCGATGCAGTTGCCGCAGTAGACGCACGCGGAGTCGGGGAGGGGCACGTCGAGCTCCGTCGAGATGTGGGCGCCGAAGCCGCGCCCGGCGACCGTGATCGCGAACGTGTTCTGGTGGTCGACCCCGCAGGCCTCGACGCACTTGTAACAGAGGATGCACTTCGAGTAGTCGCGGACGTAGAGCTCGTTGTCGACCTTCACCGCCTGCGCGACCGTCAGCGACTCCGGCCCGAAGCGGTCCGGGCGCGCCTCGTACCGCTCGACGTACTCGAGCGCCTCCGGCGCGGTGGAGAGATCGGCGGCCGAGCCGAGCAGCTCGAGCACGAGGCGCCGACTCGTGCGCACGCGCTCGGAGTCGGTGTGCACGACCATCCCCTCCTCGACCCGCCGCGAGCACGCGGGGACGAGCGCCCGCGCGTTCTCGAGCTCGACGACGCAGACGCGGCACACGTTCACGGGCGTCAGCGTGTCGGCGTAGCAGAGCGTCGGCGTGTCGATCCCGATCCGCCTTGCGGCGTCGAGGATCGTCGAGCCCTCCGGGACGTCGGTCGTGACGCCGTCGATCGTGATCTTCACGCGAGCACTCCGAGGTTGTGGATCGCCGAGTCGACGGCGTTGGCCGCAGTCTGGCCGAGGCCACAGATCGACGCGTCGCGCATCACCTGCGTCAGGTCTGCGAGCACGGCTACCTCGTCCCCGTTCGTCTTGCCGGAGGCGAGCCGGTGCAAGGCCTCCTCCTGGCGCACGGTGCCGATGCGGCAGGGGACGCACTGGCCGCACGACTCGTCGCGGAAGAACTCGGCGATGCGGAGCACGGCGTCGACGAGGTCGGCCCGCTCGCCGTACACGATCACGACGCCGGAGCCGAGGGTGGCGCCGGCCGCGCGCGCCCCTTCGAACGAGAGCGGCAGGTCGAGCTGGTCGGGCCGCAGGAAGGAACCGGCGGCGCCGCCGAGCAGGACGGCCTTCGGCGGCTCGGCCTCCGCGAGCTCGAGCAGCTCGGAGAGCGGCGTGCCGAGCTCGAGCTCGTACAGGCCCGGCCGCTCGACATGCCCCGAGACGCAGAACAGCCGCGTGTCCCGCGGGTCGTCCCCGAGCACGATGTGCTGGACGTTGAGCAGCGTCTCTACGTTGTTCACCACCGTCGGCCTGCCGTAGAGCCCGATCTCGACCGGGAAGGGCGGCTTGTTGCGCGGCTCGCCGCGGTAGCCCTCGATCGACTGGAAGAGCGCCGTCTCCTCCCCGCACACGTACGCGCCGGCGCCGACCAGGAGCTCGATCTCGACGCCGACGTCCGAGCGGTCGATCGCGTTCTGCAGCCGCTCGTGCGCAAGCGGGTACTCCGCCCGCACGTACACGAAGGCGCGCTCGCAGCCGGTCGCGAAGGCCGCGATCCCGATCGCCTCGACGAGCGCGAACGGGTCCTGCTCCATCAGGACGCGGTCCTTGAAGGTGCCGGGCTCCGACTCGTCGGCGTTGCAGACGAGGTAATGCGGCTGCGCCGGCTGGCGCGCGACGGCCTCCCACTTCACCCCCGTCGGGAACGCCGCCCCGCCGCGGCCGAGCAGCGGGGACGCCTGCACGAGCTCGATCACGCGCTCCGGGCCGAGCTCACGCGCGCGCTCGAGCGCGCGGAACCCTTCGGGCGGTGCCTCCGGGTCGGCGCCGGCGGCGATCCGGCGCAGGAGCTTCAGGCCGGAGGTCTGCGGCAGCGGCGGGGACGTGGCCGGGATCTGCTCGTCGCGCGGCTCGGGGCCCGCAACCGTCCGCAGCGCGGCGGGCGCGCGTTCGCAGAGCCCGAGGCACGGCGAGGGCAAGGCGCCGTCGGCGACCTCGGCGCCCGCGAGCCGGCACGAGAGGTCGGTGCAGACGTGGAGCACCTCCGCCGGACGCTCCTCGAGGGCGAGGAGCGCGTAGAAGGTCGCAACGCCGTACGCGTCGGCCGGCGGGACGTCGAGCCGCCGTGACGTGTAGCCGAGGGCGCCCGGCGTGACCCAGCCGACCCGCCGCTGGGCTGCGCGCAGCGCCGGCAGGAGCAGGTGGCGCCGCGTCCGGTCGCGCCGCGCGACCCGGTTCCCATTCGGCGACTCGCCCCCGACGACGGCGTCGATCGCCTCCCGCTCGGCGTCGGTCGGCTCGGCGTCGAGCAGCTTCAGGTCCACCTAGACGGCCTCCAGCCGGATCGCGGTCGCCTTGAACTCGGCCGTACCCGACATCGGGTCGACGGCGTCGATGGTGAGCACGTTCGTCGCGACCTCGTCGGGGAAGTGGAGGTTCATGAAGGCGAGGCCCGGCCGCAGCGTCGCGTCGTAGCGCGCGGGCGCCTCGACCGAGCCGCGCCGCGAGACGACCCGCACGCGGGAGCCGTCGGCCACCCCGTAGCGCTCGCCGTCCGCGGGGGCGAGCAGGATCGCCTCGCCGCCGACATGGAGCGGCGACGAGAAGCCTCCCGACTGCACGCCGGTGTTGTACGACTCGAGCCTCCGGCCCGTCGTGAGGCGCAGCGGGAAGTCGTCGTCGAGCGTGTCGACCGGCGGCTCGTACTCGGCGGGCTGGAACGGCGCGCGCTCCTCGACCACGTCGTCCCAGAGGCGCCCGTGCAGGAAGAGCGAGCCGGGGTGCTCCTCGTCGAAGCACGGCCACTGGATGCCGCCGAGCTCCTCGAGCCGCGCGTAGCTCATGCCCGCGTGCATCGGCGAGAGCGAGCGCACCTCGTCCCAGACGTCCTCGGCCTGCGACGAGCCGAGGTCGTGTCCGAGACGCCGCGCCAGCTCGTGGACGATCTCGATGTCGTCCCGCGCTCCGCCGGGCGGGTCGTACGCCTTGCGCACGCGCTGGACGCGGCGCTCGCTCGAGGTGACCGTGCCCTCGGCCTCGCCGAGCGTCGCCGCAGCCGGCAGCACGACGTCGGCCATCTGCGCGGTGCGGGTGAGGAAGAGGTCCTGGACGACGAGGTGGTCGAGCCCGCCGAGCAGGCGCTCGGCGCGCTGCTGGTCCGCCTCACCCTGGGCCGGGTTCTCGCCGACGACGTAGAGCGCACGCAGCTCGCCCTCCGCCATCGCCTCGAACATCCCCGACAGGTGCAGCCCCGGCTTCGCGGGGAGCGGCGCGCCCCACGCGGTCTCGAACTTCTCGCGGACGTCGTCGAGGCTCGGATCCTGGAAGCCGGGCAGCCGGTTCGGGATCGCCCCCATGTCGCCGCCGCCCTGCACGTTGTTCTGCCCCCGCAGCGGCTGGAGCCCGGAGCCCCACTTGCCGATCTTGCCGGTCAGCAGGGCGAGGTTGATCAGGGCGAAGACGTTGTAGACCGCGTTGTGGTGCTCGGTGATGCCGAGCGTCCAGCAGAGCTGCGCGTTCCGTGCGCTGCCGTACGCGTGCGCGAGCTCGCGGATCGCGTCGGCCGGAACCCCCGTCACGCGCTCCGCCTCCTCGAGCGTCCACGGCTCGACCGACTCGCGGTATGCCTCGAAGCCGCTCGTCGCGCGCTCGACGAACTCGGTGTCGACGAGCCCCGCCTCGATGATCTCGCGCCCGACGGCGTTCGCGAGCGGGATGTCGGTGCCGACGTCGAGCCCGAGCCAGAGGTCCGCCCACTGCGCCGACGGCGTCCGACGGGGGTCGACGACCATGAGCTGCGCGCCGTCGTTCACGGCCTTCAACACGTGGTGGAAGAAGATCGGGTGCGCCTCACGTGCGTTCGAGCCCCAGAGGACGATCAGGTCCGCGGCGCGAGTCTCCTCGTAGGAGCTCGTCCCGCCGCCTGCACCGAACACCGTCGCCAGACCGACGACGCTGGGCGCGTGTCAGGTTCGGTTGCAGCTGTCGACGTTGTTCGTGCCGAGCACGACGCGCGCGAACTTCTGGGTGGCGAAGTTCAGCTCGTTCGTCGCCTTGGAGCAGCTGAAGACGCCGGTCATGGCGTCCTCGTCGAGCGCTCTGCGGAAGCCGGCCACGGCGCGGTCGAGCGCCTCGTCCCAGCTCGCAGCGCGCAGCTGCCCACTCTCTCGCACGAGCGGCGTCGTCAGCCTCTCGTACCTCATCGCCATGGCCTGCAATCTACAAGGGGAGGGTGCGGGCCCGAGAGCCGGCACCCTTGTTCGGTTGTATGAAGGTCGAGCCGTACGCGTAGAAGTAGGAGATCGGGATCGACGGCAGCAGCATCAGCCCGAGCGCGACGTCCGGCGCTCCGTTCGCGGACATCTTCGCCGTTGCCTCCGGCAGGACCCGGTCGAACGCGGCCGCTTGTCGTGGAAGAGGAGCCGCTCGCGGCCGTTCGTCGCGGCGAGGACGCGCCTCCCCTCGCTGACGACGTCCGCGTGCGGCTCGGTCCCGCTAGAAGAGGCCGACGGTCCTCCCCTGCTCGTCGATGTCGACGGCGTGAGCGGCCGGCTTGCGGCCGTAGCCGGGCATCGTCTGCATGTCGCCGCAGAGCGCGACGAGCCAGCCGGCGCCGGTGTACGCGCGGATGTCGCGCACCGTGACGGTGAAGCCGGTGGGCGCGTTCGCGAGCGTGGGGTCGTGCGAGAGCGAGAGATGCGTCTTCGCCATGCAGATGGGGAGCCGGTCGAAGCCGACGCGCTCGAGCTCCTCGATCCTCTTCCGCGCCGCGGGCTGGAGGAGGATCCCGTCGCCGCCGTAGACGCGGGTCACGATCGCCTCGATCTTGCGCTCGATCGTGTCCTCGAGCGGATAGACCGGAGCGAAGTCGGACGGCTGCTCGGTCGCCGCGACGACCGCCTTCGCGAGCGCGGTCGCACCCTCGCCGCCCTTGACCACCGCCTCGTTCGCCTCGGCTGCGAACGCCCCGTTCGCGAGCGCGATCTCGCGAACCTGCTCGATCTCCTCGTCGGCGTCGGTCGGGAAGCGGTTGACGGCGACGACGGCGTTGAGCCCGAACTCGCGGATCGTCGCGAGGTGGCGGATCATGTTGGCCGAGCCCGCCGCGATCGCGTCGGCGCCTCCGTCCGGGTTGCCCCCGTGATGCTTGAGCGCCTTCACCGTCGCGACGAGGACGACCGCGCTCGGCGTGAGGCTGCCGACGCGGCAGACGATGTCGAAGAACTTCTCCATGCCCATGTCGGCGCCGAAGCCCGACTCGGTGACGACGATGTCGCCGAGCTTGAGCGCGATGCGATCGGCGACGAGCGAGTTGTTGCCGTGGGCGATGTTCGCGAACGGCCCGCAGTGCACGAACGCGGGCTGGCCCTCGAGGGTCTGGACGAGGTTCGGCTTGATCGTCTCCTTGAGGAGGACGGTCATCGCGCCGGCCGCCTTCAGCTGCTCCGCGGTGACGGGCTCGCCCTCGTGCGTCGAGCCGACCGTGATCGCGCCGAGCCGCGAGCGGAGGTCGTGGAGGTCCCGGGCGACCGCGACGATCGCCATCACCTCCGAGGCGGCGGTGATGTCGAAGCCGGTTTGGCGCGGATAGCCGTTCGCACGTCCGCCGAGGCCGAGCACGACGTCGCGCAGGGCGCGGTCGTTGATGTCGACGCAGCGCCGCCACGAGATCGAGAGCGGATCGATGCCGAGCTCGTTCCCGTGCAGAAGGTGGGCCTCGAGCATCGCCGCGAGGAGGTTGTTCGCGGCTCCGATCGCATGGATGTCGCCCGTGAAGTGGAGGTTCATGTCCTCCATCGGCACGACCTGCGCGTAGCCGGCGCCGGCCGCCCCTCCCTTGATCCCGAACACGGGGCCGAGCGAGGCCTCGCGGAGGCACAGCACCGGCTTGCGGCCGATCACGCCGAGGCCCTGCGTGAGCGAGACCGACGTCGTCGTCTTGCCCTCCCCGAACTTCGTCGGCGTGATCGCCGTCACGCAGACGAGCTTCGCGTCGGGCCGGTCGGCCAGCCGGTCGAGCACCGAGAGCGAGACCTTCGCCTTGTACCGGCCGTACGGATCGAGCTCGTCCGGCTCGAGCCCCGCAGCGTCCGCGATCTCGGTGATCGGCCGGAGCTCGGCCCCTTGCGCGATCTCGAGAGAAGAGGGTGTCGTCGTCGCCACTCCGGTCTGGCTGCTTTCTACAGCAACGGCCGGTGGCAGCCACCGGCATATGAGTAATATATCTCGCTGTGGAGACCGCGGTGCAGGCTTCGTCGCTCGCCGACCGCGCGTACCTCGCGATCCGCGACCTGATCGTCTCGCTCGAGCTGCCGCCGGGGGCGCTGATCGACGAGCGGAGGCTGATCGAGAGCCTCGGCATCGGCCGGACTCCCGTGCGGGAAGCGCTCCGCCGCCTCGCCCAGGAGCAGCTCGTCGAGGTCTTCCCCCGTCGCGGGATGTTCGTGACGAAGGTGGACGTGCGGGATCTCGCGCGTATCTCGGAGGTACGCGCGGCGCTCGAGCCGGTGGCCGCCCGCCTCGCGGCCGAACGGGCCACCGAGGAGGAGCGCGACGCGCTCGCCGACCTCGGCGACCGGATCACGCGCGGAGCGGACCTGATGAACCTCGACGAGCGCATCCACCGCGCCGTCCACGCGGCCGCGCACAACGACCTGCTCGAGAAGACGCTCGGCGAGTACTACGTCCTCGCGCTGCGGATCTGGATGATCGCGCTCGACCGCGCCGAGGACCTCGAGGACGCCGTCGAGGCGCACCGCGACCTCATCCAGGCGATCGTCGTGGGGAACGGCGACCGTGCGGCCGAGATCATGGCGGCCCACGTCGAGGACTTCGAGGCGGCGATGCACAAGGTGCTGGTGAGCGCGTGAAGGTCGTGGTCATCGGCGGCGGGATCGTCGGCAACAGCCTCAGCGGCTGGCTCGGCGAGCTCGGCGTCGAGCACGTGATCCAGCTCGACAAGGGGCCGTTTCCCAATCCGGGCGGCTCGACCGGCCACGCCTCGAACTTCATCTTCCCGGTCGACCACTCGAAGGAGATGACGCAGCTGACGCTCGAGTCGATGCGCCAGTACCGGGAGACGGGGACGCTGCACGAGTGCGGCGGCATCGAGGTGGCGCGCACCGAGGAGCGGATGGAGGAGCTACGGCGCCGGATGGCCTCCGCGAAATCGTGGGGCGTCGAGGATTGCCGCCTCGTCACGCCGGCGGAGATCAGGGAGCTCGTCCCGTTCGTCGACGAGTCGATCCTGCTCGGCGGCTTCTACACCCCTTCGGTGGCCGTGGTCGACTCGCTCCGCTTCGGCACGCTCATGCGTGAGCGCGCGCAGGCGAAGGGGGCGCAGATCCTCGCGAACACGGAGGTCCTCGGCATCGACGTCGAGGCCGGCCGGGCTCGCCGGGTGCGCACGACGCGAGGTGACTTCGACGCCGACGTGGTCGTGATCGCGTGCGGTGTCTGGTCGCCGAGGCTCGCGCGCATGGCCGGCGCCTCGATCCCCCTGACGCCGGCGGTGCACCAGATGATCGACGTCGGCCCCGTGCCGCGCTTCCTCGACTCGAAGACCGCGGTCGACTACCCGATCGTCCGCGACATGGACACGAACATGTACGAGCGGCAGGACGGGCAGGGGCTCGAGGTCGGCTCGTACGCCCACCGCCCGATCCTCCACGACCCGGACGAGATCCCCTCGATCGAGGAGGCGGCGCTGACGCCGACCGAGCTGCCGTTCACGCAGGAGGACTTCGAGCTGCAGCTCGAGCATGCGCTCGAGCTCGTGCCCGAGATCCTCGGCGACGAGTCGGTCGGGATCAAGTACGCGATCAACGGCCTCCTCTCGCTCACACCCGACGGCCTGCCGCTGCTCGGCGAGACGCCGGAGGTGAAGGGCCTCTGGTCCGCGGCGGCCGTGTGGGTGAAGGAGGGCCCGGGCGTCGGCAAGTCGCTCGCGGAGTGGCTGGTGCTCGGCGAGTCGGAGATCGACCTGCAGGCTTCGGACGTCGCACGCTTCTACCCGGAGCAGCGCACGACCGCGCACGTCAACGGCCGGGCGGCCGAGGGGTTCAACAAGACGTACGGGATCGTCCACCCGAGCGAGCAGTGGGAGTCGAACCGGGGCATCCGCGTCTCCCCCTTCTACGAGCAGGAGCAGCGGCTCGGCGCGGTCTTCTTCGAGGCCGCCGCCTGGGAGCGCCCTCACTGGTACGAGTCGAACGCACCGCTCGTCGAGGAGTACGGCGTCCAGCCGCGCGCGCACGAGTGGGATGCGCGCTGGTGGTCGCCGGTCGTCAACGCCGAGCACCTCGCGATGCGCGAGCGCGCTGCGATGTTCGACCTGACCGCGTTCTGCGTGTTCGACGTCGTCGGGCCCGGCGCGCTCGAGTGCGTGCAGACGGTCGCGGCGCGGCAGATGAACGTCCCGGACGGCCGCGTGATCTACACGCCGGTGCTCGCCCCCGGCGGGGGCTTCAAGTCGGATCTGACGATCATGAAGATGGCGGACGACCGCTTCCGCGTCGTGACGGGCGGAGCGCACGGGATGGCGGATCTGAAGTGGTTCGCCGACCACTGCGGCCCGGATGCGCGGATCGAGGACCACACCTCGTCCCTCTGCACGCTCGGCCTCTGGGGGCCGCGGGCGCGGGACATCCTCTCGTCGCTCACGACCGACGACGTCTCGAACGAGGGCTTCCCCTTCGCGACCTGGAAGACGGTCGGCGTCGGCGAGCTGGAGGTCCTCGCCTCGCGGATCTCGTACGTCGGCGACCTCGGCTGGGAGCTCTACGTCCCGTTCGAGCAGGGTGCCGCCCTGTGGGACGCGGTCTGGGAGGCCGGGCAGCCGCACGGCGTCGTGCCCGCGGGCATCGGCGTCTACGGCACGACGGGCCGGCTCGAGAAGGCGTACCGCGCGTTCGGCTTCGAGCTCGACCAGGACTACGACGTGGTCGAGGCAGACATGGCCTGGTGGAAGGTGAAGGGCGAAGACTTCGTCGGCAAGGAGGCTCACCTCGCCGCCCGCAACCGCGAGCCCGCCGCGATCTGCTGCACGCTGACGATGACGGGGAACGAGCGCTTCCCGCTTGGCCGCGAGCCGATCGTGCGGGAGGACGGCTCGCCGCTCGTCGACGCGAAGGGCCGCCGCTCGTACGTCACGTCCGCAGGCATGGGGCCGTCGCTCGGCAAGTACGTCCTCCTGACGTACCTCCCGCCCGGCGACCACGGGCAGCTCTACGTCCAGTACATGGAGGAGCTCCATCCCGTCACGGTCGAGGTCGTCGGCTCGCGGCCGCCGTTCGATCCCGACAACGAGAGGATCCGCTCGTGAGGATCCTCGTCTGCGTCAAGCGGGTTCCACTCACCGGCGGGAAGATGGTGCTCACCGAGGACGCGCAGGCCCTCGAGACGAAGCACCTCGGCTTCACGATCTCGCCACACGAGGAGTGCGCCGTCGAGGAGGCGGTGCGCATCGTCGAGGCGGCAGGCGGCGAGGTCGTCGTGCTGACGCTCGGCCCGGCCGAGGCGGAGGAGCAGCTCCGCGACTGCATGGCGACCGGCGCCGACCGAGGGATCCTGCTCGAGACGAAGGGCGAGGAGTGGGACGCGCAGGCGACGGCGGCGGCGATCGTCGACGCGGTCCGGAGCGAGGCCGAGCCGTTCGATCTCCTCCTCTTCGGCAACGAGTCGGCCGACGCCGGCGGCTACCAGGTCGGGATCCGCGTGGCGCACGCGCTCGGCCTGCCGATCGTCACCGGCCTGAAGAAGATCGAGCCTCGCGACGGCCGCGTCCGCTGCGAGCGCGACGTCGGCGGGGCGCGCGACGTCTACGAGGCGCCGTTGCCCGCCGTCCTGACCGTGCTCGAGGGCCTGAACCTGCCCCGCTACCCGTCCGTGCCGGGCCGCCTCCGCGCGAAGCAGAAGCCGCTCGCTCGCGTCGCCGTGTCACCGCCCGCGCCACAGCTCGAGAGGCTGCGGCTCGTCGTGCCGGAGGGGCAGGGCAAGCAGGCGGAGATCCTCGGCGAGGGCACGCAGGCCGCGCCGCGCGTGGTCGAGGTCCTGCAGGAGCTCGGCGTCGCGTGAACGTCGTCTGCTTCGTCGAGCCGGAGGACGAGCTCTCCGCCCAGGCGGCCGGTTTCGCCCGGTCGCTCGGCGACGTGCGCGCCGTCGCGTTCGCAGGCGCGTACCAGCCGGCCGCGTGGGCGAAGGCCCTCGCCGCGCAGGACGCCGGCGCGATCGTCGCCGCCGGCTCCGACCGCGGCAACGAGCTGCTCGCGCACGTCGGTGCGATCCTCGACCGGCCGGTCGCGGCGAACGTGACGGCGCTCGCGGGCGACGTGGTGACGCGCCAGCGCTGGGGCGGCAGCCTGCTCGAGGAGGCGCGGCTCCACGGCTCCCCGCAGCTCCTCACGGTCGCGCCGCACACGCAACCGGCGGCGGAGGTCGGCGCGGTCGAGATGCTCGCCGTGGAGGACGACGGCTCGCCGCAGGTGCTCGAGCGGGTCGAGGAGTCGAGCACGGGCGTCTCGCTGCGGGACGCGAAGGTCGTCGTCGGCGGGGGCCGCGGCGTCGGCTCGGCGGAGGGCTTCGCGATCATCGAGGAGCTCGCCGGCCTGCTCGGCGCGGCGGTCGGCTGCTCTCGCGTCGCGACGAGCGCCGGCTGGCGGCCGCACGCCGACCAGGTCGGGCAGACGGGGACGAAGATCTCGGCCGACCTCTACGTCGCGTGCGGGATCAGCGGCGCGACGCAGCACGTCGCCGGGGCCAAGGGCGCGAAGCGGATCCTCGCGATCAACAGCGACCCCGAGGCTCCCATCCTCACGGTGGCCGACTACGCCGTGATCGGCGACCTGCACGAGGTCGTCCCGGCGATCAGCGCCGAGCTGCGGAAGGTGCAGGGATAGCCGGCGCGATCGGCCTCGCCGCGCTCGTCCTCGTCTGCGGCGGGATCTTCGCCCGGCGCACCTGGTTCCTGACCCGGCTCGTCCGGTCGGCACGACCGTCGGACCGGCCCGGCACACCTCCGGAGCGGGCCCGCAACGAGGTCGAGATCGTCCTCGGCCAGCGCAAGCTCCTCCAGCGGCTCGGGCCGGGGCTGATGCACGCGTTCATCTTCTGGGGCTTCATCGTCCTCTTCCCCACCATCGTGCTCGCCGCGATCGCCGTCGCGGGTGGGCACGTGACGACCCCGGAGTGGTACCGCGTGCTGAGCGACGTCTTCGCGGGGCTCGTCCTCGCCGGCGTCGCGGCGGCGCTCGTGATCCGGAAGGTCGTGCGGCCGGAGCGGTTCCGCGGCTCGCATCTCGGCGAGGCGGACCTGATCCTCGCCCTGATCGCGGCGGTCGTGCTCACGCTCCTGCTCTGGCATCACGTCGGAGCGCTGGGGTTCGCCTGGGCGCACCTCGTCCTCATCGGCGTGTTCCTCGCCTACCTGCCGTATTCGAAGCACCTCCACATCGGCACCGCCGCCGCGAACGTCTGGCTCGCGCGCACGCGCTTGCGCGGCCGGCTCGAGCCGCTGCGCTTCGACCTCCCCGACGACGAGCTGCGCTTCGGCGTGGCGACCCCCGCCGACCTGACGCGCAAGCAGGTCGTCGACGCCTTCTCGTGCACGGAGTGCGGGCGCTGCCAGGACGCCTGCCCCGCGTACGCGACGGGGAAGCTCCTCTCGCCGAAGCTCGTGATCATGGGCGTGCGCGACCAGCTCTTCGCCCAGAGCGGCGAGCCGATCGTCGGCGGCGGCGTCCCCGAGGAGATGATCTGGGACTGCGTCACGTGCGGAGCGTGCGTCGAGGCGTGCCCGGTCTCGATCGAGCACATCGACCACATCGTCGACCTGCGCCGCAGCCGCCTGATGGTCGACGCGCAGTTCCCGGCCGAGGCCGAGCCCATGCTGCGGGACGTCGAGCGCTCCGGCAACCCGTGGGGGAAGCCGCAGAGCGAGCGGGCCGCGTGGGCGGCGGAGCTCGGCGTGCGCGTGCTCGAGCCGGGCGAGCCGGCACCGGAGTACCTCTACTGGGTCGGCTGCGCCGCGTCGTTCGACGAGCGTGCGCGGGCCTCCGCCGAGGCGACGGCGCGGCTGCTGCAGAAGGCCGGCGTCGACTTCGCGATCCTCGGCCCGCGCGAGGCGTGCACCGGCGACCCGGCTCGTCGGATGGGGAACGAGTACGTCTTCCAGGCGTACGCCGAGCAGAACGTGACGACCCTGAACGAGCAGGGAGTGACGAAGGTCGTCGCGAGCTGCCCGCACTGCTTCAACACGCTCGCGAACGAGTACGCCGACTTCGGCGGCTCCTACGAGGTCGTGCACCACAGCGAGCTCCTCGCCGAGCTGGTGCGCGAGGGCCGGCTGACGCCGAAGCCGGGGCGAAGCCGGTCACGCTACCACGACTCCTGCTACCTCGCCCGCCACAACGACGTGCGGCTGGAGCCGCGCGAGCTCGTCGCCGCCGTGGGGCAGCCGGTCGAGATGAAGCGGAGCGGGAAGCAGACCTTCTGCTGCGGCGCCGGCGGAGCGCACATGTGGATGGAGGAGCGCGGGCGGCCGATCAACGCCGAGCGCGTGCGTGAGGCGGCCGAGACGGGGGCCGAGACGCTCGCGGTCGCCTGTCCGTTCTGCACCGTGATGCTCGACGACGGCGTCCGCGAGACGGGAGCCGAGCTTCGCGTCGCCGACGTCTCGACGCTGCTCGCGGAGTCGCTCGAGGCGTAGCCCCGGCTTGCGGGCGCCGGTTCGGGAGCGGCGGCCGTGGTTCCGTCGATTTGACAACGATGGAACAGTTGTTCCACCATATGGGCGGAACATGGCAGCGGAATCCGGCACCCAGGCCATCGAGCGCGCCGCGCAGCTGCTCGTGCGCGTCGTCGAGGCGCCCCAGCCGCCGTCGATCGGGGAGCTCTCGGAACGCGCCGGGCTGCCCAAGAGCACGACCTCGCGGCTCGTCGGCGCGCTCGAACGACAGGGTCTCGTGCAGCGGCTCGGCACCCGCGGGAGGCTCCGCCCCGGTCCGGTCCTGCTTCGCTACGCGAGCCGCGACGCCTCGCAGGGCCTCGTCGAGCTCGCGCAGCCGAGTCTGAGGCGGCTGGCCGACGCGAGCGGCGAGACGATCAACCTCGCCGTTCCCGGCCCGGGCGGCGTCGAGCACCTCGCCCAGGAGGACACGGCCCACCTCGTCGGTGTCACCGACTGGGTCGGCAGGCGCGTCCCCTTCGAGCTCGCCGCGAACGGCAAGTGCTTCCTCGCCTTCGGCGGCGGCGAGATCGACGAAGGAGAGCTGATCCGCGCCCGCGGCTACGCGACGTCGATCGACGAGCTCGAGGTCGGGCTGTCGGCTCTGTCCGCGCCCGTGCTCGACCCGGGCAGCGGCACGGCGATCGCAGCCCTTTCCATCTCCGGCCCGACGAGCCGCCTCACCGCGGAGCGAGTCGAGGAGCTCGCGCCGTTGCTGAAGCAGGAGGCCGCGAACCTCACCCGACGACTGCGAGGAGCCGCATGACCCACGAAGAGATCCTGCAAGGGCTGTACGACAACACGCTCGTCGGCAACGCCCCCGAGGTGAAAGACCTCGTCAACCGCGGCCTCGGCGACGAGCTCGCGCCCGAGGCGATGCTCTACGACGCCCTGATCCCGTCGCTCGAGGAGGTCGGCGCACGCTTCGAGCGCGGCGACTTCTTCGTCCCGGAGATGCTGATCGCCGCCCGCGCGATGCAGGGTGCGCTCGACATCCTGCGTCCGCTGCTCGCCGAGACCGGCGCCGCGCAGGTCGGCACCTACGTCATGGGGACGGTCAAGGGCGACGTCCACGACATCGGCAAGAACCTCGTCAACATCATGCTCGAGGGGGCCGGCTTCACCGTCCACGACCTCGGCGTCAACGTCGCGCCGGAGACGTTCGTCGAGATGGTGCAGGAGCACGAGCCGGACATCGTCGGCTTCTCCGCCTTCCTCACGACGACGATGCCGATGTTCAAGGCGAACATCAACGCGCTCGAGAAGGCGGGGATCCGGGACGAGGTGATCGTGATGGTGGGGGGCGCGCCCGTCACGCAGGAGTACGCCGACAAGGTCGGCGCCGACGGCTACGCCGCGGACGCGTCGGCCGCCGTCCGGCTCGCGAAGGACCTGATCGAGCGGAAAAGGAGTGCGGTGCCCGCGTGAATCCCGTCGCCCTCGTCGAGGCCGCGGTCAAGAAGCCGGTCTTCGGCTGCCACATGTGCGGCCAGTGCGTCCTCCACTCGACCGGCCTCACGTGCCCGATGGAGTGCCCGAAGACCCTGCGCAACGGCCCGTGCGGCGGCGTGCGGCCCGACGGCCGCTGCGAGGTGAAGCCCGAGATGCGGTGCGTGTGGGTCAAGGCGGTCGAGCGCTCGCGCCGGCTCCCCTGGGCCGACGAGATCCACGAGGTGCGGCCGCCGGTCGACAACCGGCTCGCCGGCACGTCCTCCTGGATCAACCTCGCGACCGGACGCGACAAGCGGACGCCGAAGGGCTGGCATGTCGCGGCTTGAGGACGCGCTCGCGGCGGGCCGCTTCGTCGTCACCTCGGAGCTCCTGACCGTCGACTCCGGAGGGCTCGACGCGGTGCGCGAGCGGCTCGCGCCGTTCGAGGACTGCGTCGACGCGACGAACGCGACCGACAACACCTCCGCCCACGCGCACGCCTCGCCGCTCGCGGTCGCGATCGCGCTCGGGCAGCTCGGGATGGAGCCGATCATGCAGCTGACATGCCGCGACCGGAACCGGCTCGCCCTCGAGGCGGAGCTCGCGGGGGCGGCCCTCCACGGGATCGAGAACGTCCTCTGCCTCACCGGCGACGACGTCACGGCGGGCGACGAGCCCGAGGCGCGGCGCGTGTTCGACCTCGACTCGATCCAGCTCCTCGCGCTGGGCAGCGCGATGGCAGGCGGCACGTACCTCTCGGGCCGCAAGATCGACCCGCCGCCGCGATTCTTCCTCGGCGCGGTCGAGAATCCGTGCGCGCCGCCGTACGACCACCGGGTCGACCGGGCGCTGAAGAAAGCGGCCGCCGGCGCCCGGTTCCTCCAGCTGCAGGTCTCGTTCCGGCCCGAGCGGCTCGAAGCGTTCGTCGCCGAGGCGGTGACGAAGGGGCTGACCGAGCGGTGCGCGCTCCTCCCCTCGATCTGCCTCACCCGCTCGCCGGCGGCCCTGCGCTACATGGACGAGCACGTGCCCGGGATCGAGGTGCCGGCGGAGCTCGTGGAGCGGTGCGAGCGCGCCGCCGACCCCGAGGCGGAGTGCTTCGAGGTGGCCTGCGAGCTCGCGCGGCACGCGCGCTCGCTGCCCGGCGTCGCCGGCCTCCACCTGATCAGCTTCCGCCGCGAGGCCGGCATCGCCCGCCTCTGCGAGCGGCTCGACATACCCCGACGAGCGGAAAGGGAGACGAGTGGATACCGTCGTCCAGTCGCCGTCTAGGACCGTCGTCATCGGGCCCGAGCAGCCGTTCTGCGTGATCGGCGAGCGGATCAACCCGACCGGACGGAAGGCGTTCCAGGCGCAGCTGCAGGCCGGCGATCTCTCCCAGCTCGAGACGGACGTCGCCCAGCAGGTCGCCGGCGGCGCCGACCTGCTCGACGTCAACGTGGGCGACCCGCTCGCCGACGAGATCGACCTCATGGGCCAGGCGATCCCGCTCGTGCAGGGGCTCTGCGACCTGCCGCTGTGCATCGACTCGTCGGTGATCGAGGCGCTCGAGGCGGGGCTCTCCGCCTACGAGGGCAAGGCGCTCGTCAACTCGGTCACGGGCGAGGACGAGCGGCTCGAGGCGATCCTCCCCCTCGTCGCGAAGCACGGCGCCGCGGTGATCGGGCTCGCGAACGACGACGAGATCCCGATGGAGCCCGAGCGGCGGGTCGAGGTGGCGAAGAAGATCGTGTCCGCGGCCGGCGACCACGGCATCCCGCCCGAGGACGTGGTCATCGACCCGCTCGCGATGCCGGTCGGCGCCGAGCCCCGGGCTGTCACGCTGTTCCTCGAGACGGTGCGGCTGCTGCGGGAGGAGCTTGGCGTGAACACGACCTGCGGCGCCTCGAACACGTCGTTCGGCCTGCCCGGCCGCCATACGCTCGGCGCCGCGTTCCTCGCCGTCGCGCAGAGCCACGGGCTGACGAGCGCGATCATGGACGCGCGCCGCGACGAGACGGTCGAGGCCGTGCGCGCGACCGACTTCCTGCTCGGCCGTGACGAGTGGGGCGCCGAGTGGATCCGCAGGCACCGGGCGAAGCAGGCGGCCGCACGTGCGTAGGCCCGACGGAGCACGCAAGGAGCGGCGGCGTCGGCTTTGCCGGCGCCCGAGTGGAGAAATCGCGTGAGCGCCGTCCACGACCTGCCGGAGGCGCCGCACCCGGACCGGGTGCGTCTCCGCTACCTCGAGGTCGGCGAGGACCGCGCCGTCAAGGAGGCGCGCGTCCCGGCCGGAACGACGCTGTTCGACGCCGCGAGCTGGAACGGCGTCGCCATCGACTCGACGTGCGGCGGGCACGGCACCTGCAAGAAGTGCAAGGTCCGCATCGTCTCCGGATCCGCCGAGCTCAGCCCGGTCGATCCCCGTGCGTTCAGCCCCGACGAGCTCCGCAACGGGTGGCGCCTCGCGTGCCGCGCGGCGGCCCAGGAGGACATGACGATCGAGGTGCCCCCGCTCCAGACGCGGCCGAAGGCGGCGCTCGCCGGAGTCGGGCGGCACGTCATCCTGCGGCCGGCGGTGCAGAAGCGCTACGTCGAGCTCTCCGAGCCGACGCTCGAGGACCAGCGCTCGGATCTCGAGCGGCTGCTCGACGCGATGGACGACGTCGAGCCGCGCGTCCCGCTCGGGGTCGTGC
The DNA here is from genome assembly GCA_963746965.1 of uncultured Actinomycetes bacterium. Taxonomy (GTDB): domain Bacteria; phylum Actinomycetota; class Thermoleophilia; order Gaiellales; family Gaiellaceae; genus Palsa-739. The sequence continues at coordinate 176,722 of CAVVDH010000001.1, forward strand.
GCACGCTCGGCGGCACGCTGCGCGAGTCCGACTGGAAGGTGACCGCGGTCCTGGCCGACGACCTGCTGATCGGCGTCGAGCCCGGCGACACGTCCACCCGGAGGCACGCGATCGCCTTCGACCTCGGCACGACCACGGTCGTCGCGACGCTGCTCGACCTCGAGACGGGCCAACCGCGCGCGGTGCGCTCGATCCTCAACGCCCAGCAGCCGTTCGGTGCGGACGTGATCTCGCGCATCTCGGCGACGATGCTCGACGACGGCGCCCTCGAGCGGCTGCGGGAGCACGCCCACGAGACGCTGCGGACGCTCACCGCGGAGGTCTGCGAGGAGGCCGGCGTCGAGCCGCGCGAGGTCTACGAGGTCGTCGTCACGGGGAACGTGACGATGATCCAGCTCGCGCTCGGCATCGATCCGGAACCGCTGTCGATGGCGCCGTTCACGATCGCCGCGCGGCGGCTGCCGGAGGCGAGCGCGGGCGACTTCGGCCTCGAGGTGCAGGAACGTGCGCCCGCGGTGCTCTTCCCCGCGCTCGGCGCCTACGTCGGGCCCGACATCGTCGCCGGGATCCTCGCCACCGGCCTCACCCTCGACCGCCGCGTGCGCCTCTTCATCGACGTGGGCACGAACTCCGAGATCGTGCTCGGCTCCTCGGCGCGGGCGCTCGCGTGTGCCGCGCCCGCCGGGCCCGCGTTCGAGGCCGCGCAGATCCGGTGCGGGATGCGCGCCGCCGACGGTGCGATCGAGGGCGTGAAGATCGTCGGCGGAGAGGTGCAGCTGACGGTGATCGGCGACGTCGAGCCGCAGGGAGTGTGCGGTTCCGGGCTCGTCGACGCGGTCGCCGAGCTCGTCGGCGCGGGGATCCTCGACCACTCCGGCCGCTTCGTCGCCGGCTCCTCGGATCGCCTCGACAAGGTCGGCGAGGAGACGGTCTTCCATCTCGCCGAGGGCGTGTACCTCTCGCAGCGAGACGTGCGCGAGCTCCAGTTCGCGAAGGCGTCGATCGCGACCGGCTGGCAGATCCTCTGCCGGGAGCTCGGGATCGAGCCGGCGGAGATCGCGCAGGTGCTGCTCGGCGGCTCGTTCGGCACCTACCTGACCCCGGCGAGCGCGGTGAGGATCGGCCTTGTGCCGAAGCTCCCGGTGACGCGGATCGTCGCCGCGGGCAACGTCGCCGGCGAGGGAGCGAAGATCGCGGCGCTCTCGGTGACGGAGCGCGCGGCGGCGAACGCCGTCCTCGACGAGGTCGAGTACGTCGAGCTCTCCGGCCGCGAGGACTTCAACGACCTGTTCATCGACCAGCTCTCCTTCCCGGCGTGACGACACGCCTGAAACAGCCACGTCCGGAACCAGGTTCCGGACAGGCCCAAGGACGACAGGTCGCTGCCGCGGAAACGGCTCGGTCTCGCCCCACCCGTCCTGGCGGGACGGGTCCCGATCGGGCACGGCCGGTACCAGGTTCCGGACAGGTCCGCGACGGACATGACCGGAAGGTCGTGGTGGCGTGCGGCGCGCTCGCGCTGCACGTGAGGCAGATCGCCGCCCGCCGTGGCTGGGACGTCGAGGTTCGTCCCGTCCCGCCGGAGCTCCACAACCGGCCCGAGCGAATCCGCACCGCTGTCGACGAGGCGGCCGCCGGTGACGACGCCGTCGTCGCCTACGCGCACTGCGGCGCCGACCTGGACGGCCGCCGGCGGCTCGGCGGCGCTCACTGCTACGAGGTGTTCGGCGCCGAGCACGAGACCGGAGTCTTCTTCCTCACCGACTTCCTCGTGCGCGGCTTCGACCGCCTCGTCTGGCGTGGGCTCGGGCTCGACCGGCATCCGGAGCTCCGCGACGAGTACTTCCGTCACTACGACAAGGTCGTCTGGCTCGCCCAGGAGCCGACGGCGAAGCTGCACGCCGGAGCCGAGCAGGCGGCACGCCGCCTGCGTCTGCCGCTCGAAATCCGGGAGACCGGCGTGGGAGGATTGGAGCGAGAGTTGGAGAGGCTGCTGTGCTGATCAACGACCTACCGCGCTACGAGATCCTCGACGAGGCCGCGCTCGCGGAGCTCGAACGCGGCTGGCGGCGCATCGTGAGCGAGCTCGGGATCGAGTTCCTCCACCCCGAGGCGCTCGAGTATCTGCGGGCGGCCGGCCAGGAGGTCGAGGGAGACCTCGTCCGCTTCGACCCCGACTGGATTCTCGAGCAGGTCGCGAAGGCCCCGCACGAGTTCGACCTCCAGGCGCGCAACCCGGAGCGCAGCGTCCACATCGGCGGCGACCACATGGTCTTCTCCGCCGTCTACGGCTGCCCCTTCGTGCGGGAGGGGGACGAGCGCCGCGACGCGACGTACGACGACTTCCAGAACCTCGTCAGGCTCGCGCAGTCCTTCCCGCAGCTCGACTCGCCCGGCGGCACGATCTGCGAGCCGAACGACCGCCCGCTCGACTCACGGCACCTCGACATGGTCTTCGCGCTCCTCACGCTCTCCGACAAGCCGTTCATGGGGTCGGTCACGTCGGGGCCGAATGCCGTCGACACGATCGCGATGGCCGAGCTGGTCTTCGGTCGAGAGTCGCTCGAGGAGACGCCCGCGATCATCTCGCTGATCAACGTCAACTCGCCGCTCCGCTACGACGACCGGATGCTCTCGGCGCTCGTCGAGTACGCGAAGGCGGGCCAGGCGACGGTGATCACGCCGTTCCTCCTCATGGGCGCCATGTCGCCGGTGTCGATCCCCGCGACGCTCGCGCAGCAGGTCGGGGAGGCGCTCGCGGGAATCGCGCTCGTGCAGACGATCCGGCCCGGCTGCCCGGTCGTGTTCGGCTCCTTCCTCTCGAACACCGACATGCAGTCGGGCTCGCCGAGCTTCGGCACGCCGGAGTCGGCCGTCGGCCTCCTCTGCACCGGCCAGATCGCACGCCACTACGGGCTGCCGTTCCGCGGCGGCGGCGCGCTCACCTCGTCCCAGGTCGTGGACGCGCAGGCGGGCTACGAGTCGATGATGTCGCTGTGGCCCACCTTCCTCGCCGGCACGAACTTCGTCATGCACGCCGCGGGCTGGCTCGAGTCGGCGCTCGTCTCCTGCTACGAGAAGTTCATCGTCGACGTCGAGCAGTTGCGGATGCTGCACGCGGCGTTCGAGCCGCTCAGGATCGACGAGGAAACGCTCGCGTACTCGGCGCACCAGGAGGTCGGCCAGGGCGGGCACTTCCTCGGCGCCGCCCACACCCTCGAGCGCTTCCGCGAGTGCTTCTACCGGCCGCTCGTCTCCTCGACCGAGAACTTCGAGCGCTGGAACCGCAACGGCGCGAACGATACGGCCGCACGCGCATCCGGGATCTGGAGGAAGACGCTCGAGGAATACGAGAAACCGTCGATCGACGCCGACCTCGAGGAAGAGCTGAAGGCCTTCGTCGACCGGCGCAGGAAGGAGCTCGGTGATTGAGATGGCGACCGTACGCGACGTGATGTCGACGAGTCTCCTGACCGTGGACGCAACCCAGACGCTGACGGAGGCGGCCGCGAGGATGGACGAGCGCCGGGTCGGGGCGGCACTCGTCATGAACGGCGAGCGCCTCTCGGGGATCCTCACCGAGCGCGACATCCTGCACGCGGTCGCGACCGGGGAGGTCGAGGGGACGAAGGTCGGCGCCTGGATGACCCACGACCCGGAGACGGTCGGACCGGACGAGCGGCCCGGCCATGCGGCCGCGATCATGCTGCACGGCGGCTTCCGGCACCTGCCCGTGCTCGACGGCGACAAGCCGATCGGGATCGTCTCGATCCGCGACCTCATGCGCGTCGTGATCGACGACGAGGCGCCGAAGGGTGCCTGAGCCCCGAGGAGTGTTCGTCGACGGCGCATGGGCCGGGGCAGGAGGCCGACCTGCCGCGCAGCGGCGCCGCGTCGTCGAGGCGGCCGCCGGGAAGGCGGCGGTGCTCGAGCTCGGCGGCAACGGCTCCGTCGTGTGCTCGACGACGCCGACCTCGACCTCGCTGCCGAGGTCTCCTCGACTGGGTCGCGCGCGACGCCGAGACCGCGCTCCATCCCTCTTGCACGTGCGCGCTGGGAGCGGTCGTCGACCCGGCGACGATCTCTACGCACCTGTGATGATGGTCGCGGAGCGGGCGGCCGACCTCATCCGGGAGGTCACGCCGCTCGAGCCGATCCGCCTCGACTTCTACCGCCATGCTCAGCCAGCTCCGAGTCGATGAGCTCCTCGCCGCGATCGGCGAGCGGACGCCCGCGCCCGCGAGCGGCGCGGCGACGGCGCTGACCGCCGCCCTCGCGGCCGCTCTCGCCGAGCTCTCGGCCCGTTACGCGGGCGACGAGGCCGGCGCGGCGCGCGCCCGGGCGCTCGCGGCCGAGCTCGTCGAGCTCGGGGACGCCGACGCCGCGGCTTACACGGCCTTCATGGCCGAGCGGAACGACGAGACGCGAGCCGAGATCGTCCGCGTCCCGGAAGGGATCGCGCAGCACGCCGACGAGGTGGCCGAGCTCGCGTTGCGCGCTGCCGGGCAGGTGAGCACGAGCGTGGCGGGCGATGCCCGGGCCGCCGCGGGGCTCGCCCGCGCGGCCGCCGGGGTCGCACGCGGCCTGGCAGAGCTCAATCGCGCGGGATCTTGAGCTCCCGCCCGACGTAGAAGCCGGAGACCTCCTCCAGCACGTACGGCGCCATCGCGCGCCGCCGCTCCGACTCCACCTCGGACCGCCGGTAGGCGTCGCGCGACTCGGTCGAGTCCCAGACGGAGACCCCGACCACCTCGTTCCCGTCGGGCGAGACGAGCTCGAACGCCCGCAGCATCCCCGCGGGGAACTCGCTCGGCCGCCAGGACCGGCTGAACTCCTCGCGCGAGCCGGGCTTCAGCTTCCGCGTCGTGATCCAGACGTACGCACCGTCGAGATCCATGGCCGGGAGTCTCGCAGAGAGCGCACACGTGCGCGACCCCGGGGACGGTAACCGGCCCTTCGCCTCTCCGTAACCAGATCTCGCCCCTCCGCCCCGGCTATTTCGGCACTCTGAGAGCAGATGCGCAGGAAGGTCGAGCCGCTGCTCTGCGAGCTCCACGCGCACACCCGGTGGAGCGACGGGTCGTTGACGATCCCGGAGCTCGTCGATCTCTACGGCACGACCGGCTTCGACGTCCTCGCCGTCACCGACCACGTGGTTCGCCGCGACCCGCCGCACGAGCGGCCCGACGGGCTCCCGTTCGGCATCCAGCCGGCCGGTCATGCCGAGTACCTGGCCGAGCTCGGCGCCCAGGCAGAGCGGGCGAGCCGGGAGTACGACCTGCTCGTCGTGCCTGGCCTCGAGCTCACCTACGACGACGCCGACCCGTTCGAGGCGGCGCACGCCGTCGCCGTCGGGCTCCACGACTTCGTCGACCTGGACGACGGGCTCGAAGCCGCACTCGCTCGCGCACGCGCTGCCGGGGCGGCGCTCGTCGCCGCCCACCCGTATCGCTGCGCCGACGGCGGAGACTCGCCTGCGCGCCCGACGCAGCGGTTCTCCCGCGACTGGCGCGAGCTGCGGCAACTCGTCGACCGCTGGGAGCTCTTCAACCGCCGCGAGCTCTTCGCCTGGGTCGCCGAGCAGGGACTGCCGGCGGTCGCCAGCGGCGACTTCCACGAACCGGCGCACCTGTTCGGCTGGAAGACGCTCCTCCCCTGCGCGAAGCGGGAGGACGCGGTCGTCGACTACCTCCGCTCCGGACGGCCGGCGTTCCTCACCCGGATCGAGGAAGTGCCGCTCCTGCGTGCGGCCTGAATCGGGGCGCAGAAGTGCCAAAGCCCGCGAACCGCTTGCGCAGTTCCCGGGCTTTGACGCTGCGTAACGTCTCACATCCGCCAGGGCCTGTCAAGTCACGAAGGGTGCTGCCACAGGCTCCCGGCGGCGCAGTTCCTCCACCTGCGCTCTCAAGCGAGCGCGACCGTCGGTCTCGCTCGCTCGACCGCGGCGAGCACGCGCCGCGTGACCGCGGCGAGCCTCGCCGCAGCCTCGATCGCGAGGACGTCGCACACGAAGTCCCAGTGCAGCGAAACGAGATCGCCCGGCTGCGGACGGGCGAACGCGCGGTCGCCGTCGCTGTAGCGCACGCGGCGCGGCTGCGGCTCGCCGAGGCGGAGGCGGCCGTCCTCCCAGAGGAGCGGCTCCGCGAGGACGTCGGCCGTCCCGTCGTCGTCGACCGCGAGGACGAGGGCTGGCGTCGTCCGGCACTGGTCGAGCACGCGCAGCGGCTCGTCGACGACGCCGCTGCGGAGCAGCCCGAGCCACGGGTAGACGGCGAAGACGTGGAAGCAGTGATGCGGCACCGCACCCGCGCCGACCACGGCTGGAAGGCTCTCCCCCGCCTTGCCGATCCGGCCGCGAAAGCGCTCCCGTACGTGCCGCGCGAGCGAGCCCGGCGGGACGCGGGAGAGCAGCTCGTTGCCGACCCAGTACGCCTCGACGACCCGCGGGTCGAGCGGATCCTCGATCCGGTTCGCCTCCGCGATCAGCGTCAGGTACGGCCAGGCGCCGTCGAACGTGCGCGCGAGCTCCGCCAGCCCACCGTCGGACGCGCCGGCGTCCCCGTACTCGAGCAACGTCGCCGGGCACGTCTGCGCCGCAGAGCCCGAGCGCGTTCGGCGGATAGGCATAGCGCGCGAAGAGGAGCGCGCCTGCGTGGTCGCTCACGTCGTGCCGACCTCGACGCTGCGTCTGCGCAGGCCCAGCCCTCCGGCGAGGAGCGCGCCGGCGGTCACGAGCGCGATCCCGACCGGGCTCAGGGCAGCCCCGTCCGCGCCGCTCGAGAGGGCCGCGGTGATCACGGCGCCGAAGACGAGCACCGCCGTCACGTCCACCGCCTGCGCACGCGCGAGCGCCGCGTACCACGTCGCGACGTAGGCGGTCAGGAGCAGGCCGGTGAGCACGATCCAGCGCCACTGCGCCGCGTCGAACCCACCGAGCGCGGCGACCCGGCCGGTGACGGCGAGCCAGCCGACGAGGAGTGCGGTGCCGAGCCCCATCCGCGCCGCCGCGAGCACGCGCGGGGCGATCCCGGCGAGCAGCTTCTTGACGAGGACGACCTCGACGGCCCAGAGCAGCGTCGCCGCGAGGATCATCGCCTCACCTCCGCCGAACGCGACATGCCCCGCGCTGCCCGCGAGCCATGCCTGTCCCGCGAGCAGCAGCCCGATCGCGAGCAGGTGCGGCCCGCGCACGCGCTCCCTCAAGAGCGGCACGGCGAGCAGCGCGACCCAGACGACGAGCGTCTTCTGGATGAAGGAGGCCTGCGTCGCCTCTGCCCGCTGCAGGCCCTCGAAGAAGAGGACGAAGGGGACGCTGCCGCCGACGACCGCGACCGTCCCCAGGCCCACGAGCCGGCGGCGGGCCGAGATCGGCGCGGCGGGGGCAGCGGAGCGGACCGGACGGGTGAGCGCGAGCAGGAGGAGCAGCGTGCCGGCGACGGCGTCCTTCGCGGTCGTGTACACGGTTGCGTTCGCGAAGTGCGAGACGGCGTGGCTGTTCACCCAGATCGAGACGCCGCTGATGCACGCGGTGGCGAAGGCGAGGGCGATTCCTGCGCTGCGAGGGGTCATGCGGCGACTCCTTCCGGGTCGGTGGGCTCTGGAGCGAGGACCTCGACGGGGACGCCGAGGTGGAGGAGCACGAGGTCGCCGGCCTCGGCCTCGGGGAGGAACGCGAGCGAGACGACGCGCCCGTCGGCGAGCCGGGCCGCGCGGGCGCCGGCGTCTTCCCACACCTCGGCGAGCACGGTCGTCGTTCCGATGCACATCAGCCGGTCTCCTCCGGCTCGGGCGCCTCGACCTCGACGCTCTCGAGCACGACGCCGTTCGCGCGCGGATCGTCGAGGCTCTCCGCGAGCACCGCGTCGACCGTGGCGCCCTCGGCGAGCGTGCCGCGCGAGGCGTCGACGAAGTGCTCGCGGAAGTGCTCGGGCGTGAAGTGCGAGAGCGCGCCGAGCCGCACCGCCACGCGCGTCACGCGGCCGGCGCCGTCGGCGCGGGCGACCGCCTCGATCTCGCGCATCAGGTCGGCCATCAGCGCGCGCTCGTGCATCGCCCCTCCTCCAGGTCGGCGAGCATGTCCTTGACGAGGAAGACGACCGCCGACTCGACGGCGGGCGTCAACGCCGCGCCGGTCGCGAACCCGCCCGCCTCGATGCCGTAGACCCGGACGCGGCGCGGCAGTCGTCCGAGCGCACGCGCGAGCTCGATCGTGTCGGCGATTCCGATCGCGTGCGTCGAGGAACGGAAGGTGCGCGCGGGAACGGCCTCGTCCCCCGCCTCGAAACGGTGGAGCGTCCCGGGGGCGGCGCCGGACGAGACGGTGTCGACGAGCACCACGCTCTCGGCGCCCTCCCACGCCTCCATCAGCCGGCTCGGCTCCTCGTCGCAGGCGACGACCTCGACGCCCGCGGGCACACGCGGCCGCAGGCGCTCGGCCACGGCCACACCGGCGGCATCGTCGCCGCGCAGCCGGTTCCCGACGCCGATCACGACCGTCCGCGTCATCTCCGGTCGACCTCGAGGTCGAGGAAGTGCGTCGCGCACGAGATGCACGGGTCGTAGTTGCGGATCGTCTGCTCGCAGAGGCCCCGCAACGCGTCGTCGTCGAGCGCCACGTTCCGGGCCACGACGTCCCGCAGGTCGTCCTCGATGGCGAGCTGGTTCTGCGAGGTCGGCGGGACGATCTTCGCGTCGAGGATCGTCCCGTCCGCGTCGATCCGGTAGCGGTGGTAGAGAAGCCCGCGCGGCGCCTCGCTCACGCCGTAGCCGGTTCCCGCGACCGGCTCGACCGGCTCGGCCGGCCGCTCCGGCTCCTCGTAGGCCTCGATCAGCCGGAGCGACTCGTCGCAGGCGTGGACGAGCTCGACGCTGCGCACGACGATGCTGCGGAACGGATCGCGGCACTCGTCCCCGAGACCCGCCTCCGCCGCCGCCTCGCGCGCGAGCGGCGAGAGCTGCGCCGAGTTGAGCGAGTAGCGCGCGAGCGGACCGCAGAGATACGTGCCGCCGCCGCGCAGCTGCGACTGGAGCGCGTTCGAGCGCTCGACGTGCAGCTCCTCGAAGTGCTCGTCGTACTCCGCCGGCGCGAGGTCCAGCCCGGTGCTCGAGACGATCCGTCCGTCCTCGATCGCGTACTCCCCCGGCTGCGACAGCGCGACGAGGTCGCACTCCACGATGCGCTCCGGGAACTCGAAGCCGGCCGTCCAGCGCACCGTCTCGAGCGCAGCCTCGCGCGCGCGCTCGAGCGGCTCGACGAGCGTGCGCAGCTCGCGGCGCGTCGGCGTGCGGTAGAAGCCCCCGACCCGCACGTTGATCGGATGGATCTCGCGGCCGCCGACGAGCGTCATCAGCTCGTTGCCGGTCCGCTTCAGCGCGAGCCCGCGCTGCACCGCCTCGGGCGCGTCGCGGGCGAGCTCGATCGCGCTCGCGTAGCCGAGGAAGTCGGGCGCGTGGAGCATGTAGACGTGCAGCGCGTGGCTCTCGATCCACTCGCCGCAGTAGAGGAGGCGGCGCAGGAGCCGGATCGGCTCGGGCACCTCGACGCCGCACAGGCTCTCGATCGCGTTGACCGAGCTCGTCTGGTACGCGACCGGGCAGATGCCGCAGATGCGCGCGGTGATGTCGGGCGGCTCGAGGAAGGAGCGGCCGCGCAGGAAGGCCTCGAAGAAGCGCGGCGGCTCGAAGATCCGCAGCTCGACGTGCTCGACACGGTCGCCGTCGAGCCGCACGGTCATCGCCCCCTCGCCCTCGACCCGGGCGAGGTAGTCGGTCACGATGGTGCGCTTAGGCATGCTCGGCCGCCTTCCGGAACGGCTCGGCGCCCGCGTTGAAGGTCTGGAAGAGGCGCTCGACGTCGCGCTCGCTGCGGCCGAGCCGGCGCAGGAGCGGTACGAGCGCCGAGGTGTTCGGGCTCTCCATCGGGCCGAAGCAGCCGAAGCAGCCGCGGTCGTACGACGGGCAGAGCGCCCCGCAGCCGGCCTGCGTGACCGGGCCGAGGCACGGCGTGCCGCGCGCGACCATGACGCACACGACGCCGCGCCGCTTGCATTCCATGCACACGCTCGTCGCGGGGATCCCGGGCCGCCGTCCGTGGAGGAACGCCGTGACGACCTCGAGCAGCTGGCGCTTGTCGATCGGGCAGCCGCGCAACTCGAACTCGACCGGGACGTGCGCCGCGATGGGCGTCGACGTGGCGAGCGTCGAGATGTACTCCGGCGAGGCGTAGACGATCCGGGTGAACTCGTCGACGTCGGCGAAGTTGCGCAGCGCCTGGATCCCGCCCGCGGTCGCGCAGGCCCCGATCGTGACGAGCGCCTTCGAGGCGCTGCGCACCTCCTGGATCCGCTCCGCGTCGTGCGGGGTCGTGATCGAGCCCTCGACGAGCGAGAGGTCGTACGGCCCTTCGACCACCGCGCTCGTCGCCTCGCGGAAGTCGGAGATCTCGACGGCGCCGGCGAGGGCGAGCAGCTCGTCCTCGAGGTCGAGCAGCGAGAGCTGGCAGCCGTCGCACGAGGCGAACTTCCAGACCGCGAGCTTGGGCTTCCCGCTCACGTGCGGGCGCCTGTCGTCCACTGCGCTCACAGCTCCCTCACCTCCAGCAGGCGGCCGGCCTCGGCCTGGGTATAGACGGGACCGTCGCGGCAGATGAGCGTCGGCCCGAGCTGGCAGTGGCCGCAGAGCCCGACGCCGCAGCGCATGTCGCGCTCGAGCGAGAGGACGATCCGCTCGTCCGGGACGCCGCGCGCGCGGAGCGCCTCGACGGTGAAGTGCATCATCACCTCGGGACCGCAGACGAACGCGGTCGTCTCCTCGGGCTCGAACGGCGCCCGCTCGACGAGCTGCGGCACGACGCCCACGCGTCCCACCCACTCGGCGCCGGCGGCGTCGACCGTGACCTCGACCGTCGCCTGGGCGCCCCAGCCGACGAGCTCGTCGGTGTACAGGAGGTCGGCCGGCGTCCTCGCCCCGTACAGCACGCAGACCGAGCCGTACCGCTCCCGGTGCCTGAGCGCGTGCAGGACGGCGCCCCGCAACGGCGCGAGCCCGATGCCGCCCGCGACGACCACGACGTCGCCGCCGGCCGCGTCTGCGACCGGCCAGCTGTTTCCGAGCGGGCCCCGCAGGCCGAGCACCGCTCCGGGCTCCGCGCCGCAGATCGCCTCGGTCACCGCGCCGACGGCGCGCACCGTGAGGACGACGGCGTCGCCGGCGCGCACGGGAGGACCGCTCAGCGAGAGCGGCACCTCACCGATGCCGAACGCGTACACCATCGCGAACTGCCCGGGCTCGGCGGCGAAGCCGTCCACGAGCGGCTCCAGCGTCAGCGTCCAGGTGTCGGCCGTGTCCTGCCGCCGGCCGGCGACGCGGAACGGCTCCGGGACGAACGCCCCGGCCGCGTCCGGCTCAGTGAGCTGCGCCGTTGCCATAGAGGTCGAGGAGGCGGAGCCGTGTCCATTGCAGGCGCTCGATCAGCACCCCGGCGAAGCGGCCGACCACGTCGTAGCCGAGCGCGGGGTCGTCGGCGCACTTGCCGCGCAGGCACGTGCCGTCGAACTCGGTGGCGCGGACGAGCGTGAGCGCGCGGGCGTCGAAGTGCGCGCGGTAGGGCGGGAAGAGCCACGACCAGCCGAGGATGTCGCCCGGCTCGAGCGTCTCGATCACCATCTCGCCGCGCGGCGGGACGAAGTTGCCGACCGCGACCTCGCCGTGGCGCACGAGGTAGAAGCGGTCGGCCGGGTCGCCCTGGCGCATGATCGTCTCGCCGGCGGCGAAGCGGACGTTGCGCCCGCACCCGGCGATCGTGGCGCGCTCCTCGGCGGGCATGGCGGCGAAGAACGGGACGTCGACGAGCACGTCCTCGAGCAACCTAGGCATGGGTCTCCTCCTGTCGCAGTGCGGCGACCTCCTCGGTGATGTCGATCCCGACCGGGCACCACGTGATGCAGCGGCCGCAGCCGACGCAACCCGACGTGCCGAACTGGTCGACCCACGTGCCGAGCTTGTGCGTCAGCCACTGCCGGTAGCGCGACCGCGCGGAGGCGCGGATGCTGCCGCCGTGGATGTACGAGTACTCGAGCGAGAAGCACGAGTCCCAGACGCGGGTGCGCGCCGTCTCGGTGCCCGCGAGGTCGCTCGTGTCCTCGACCGAGGAGCAGAAGCAGGTCGGGCAGACGAGCGTGCAGTTGCCGCACGTGAGGCAGCGTTCCGCCACGTCGTCCCAGCGCGCGGCCTCGAGCTTGCCGGCGAGCAGGTCGCGGAGGTCGGCGCTCTCCATCGTCCGCCCCATCCGCTCGGCGGCGGAGTCGACGACGGCTGTGGCCGCCGTGCGGTCCGCGCCCTCTGCCGGGCGAGAGGGAAGCTCGGCGAGCAGCTCGGCTCCCAGCGCGCTGCCGGCCTCGGCGAGGAACCGGTGCTCACCCTCGAGCACCTCGGTCAGCGCGAGGTCGTAGCCCTGCTCGACGCGCGGCCCCGCGTCCATCGAGACGCAGAAGCAGGTACCGCCGGGCTCGCCGCAGTTGACCGCGACGACGAAGATCCCGCTTCGCCGCGCGGCGTAGTCGCGGTCGACGAACTTGCCGCCGGTGAAGACGCGATCCTGGATCCCGATCGCATTCAGCTCGCACGCGCGGACGCCGATGAACGCGAGCGGCGTCTCGTCGGTCGGCTCCTCCTCGACCTCCGGCGCACCGCCGTTCAGCCGGGCCCGCCAGAGCCGCAGGCGCGCCGGAAAGAGGAACTGCTTCCACGAGTGCGGCCCGACGGCGTACCCGAACCTCGCCTCGTCCTCGCGGCGCTCGAGCCGGTACGTCCCTGCCTCCTGCCGGTCGGTCCAGCCGGCCGGCAGCGCGGCGGCGCTCTCCAGCTCGTCGTAGACGATCGCCCCGTCGCGCACCGTCGGCCCGAGCACGCGGAAGCCGCGGCGGCTCAATGCAGCGATCAGGTCCTCGAGCGCCTCCGGCGCGATGACGGCGGCGCTGACGGTCGCGTTTCCCACGGCAGACTCAGATTCGTCCAGGCCCCATGACCCTACATCGGGGGCTTCGCGGATGGCAGATGACTTTCGGCCGCAACCCGGGTCGTAGTTGCGACAACCAGCGAGGAGGCAACGGATGTCCACCATCACCTCGAAGCTCGAGATCAGCAAGGTCGGCCGCGTCTGCGTGACCGTCGCCGACACGGACCGGGCGATCGACTTCTACGTCGGCACGCTCGGATTCGAGAAGGTCGTCGACGTACCGATGGGGCCCGACATGCGCTGGGTCGAGGTCGCGATCCCCGGCGCGGAGACGACGATCGCCCTGGCCCCGCCGCCGCAGGACGAGGAGGCGGGCGGCAGCCAGACGGGGATCTGCCTCGACACGAGCGACGTCGACGGGGCGCACGCCGCGCTGAAGGCCGCCGGTGCCGACGTCGACGATGACGTCAGCCGCTACGGAGGGCCCGTGCCGCCGATGTTCTGGCTCCGCGACCCGGACGGCAACTCGCTCATCGTCGTCCAACCGCTCGGCTGATCGCGACGTTCGACCTGCGGACGGTCGACTTCCTGGCGCGCCTCCGGCTCCGTACCGGGGCGCGCCTCGTCCGCGCGCCGCGCGAGCTGTGGGACCTGCTCGACCTCTGCGGCCTACGCGAGACGATCGGGCAGGCCGAAGAGCGGGAAGAGGCGCTGCGTGTCGAGGAAGAAGGTCAGCTCGCGGATCCGGCCGTCTGACACCTCGGGGACGATGAGGGCCCACGGCGCGTGGCCGCCGGCGTCCGGATCCGGCTTGTACTGGCCCCAGGCCGGCATCCCGTTGGCGAGACCGACCGGCACGAGCTTCGAGCCCTGGCAGCCGATGCCGGGGCCGAACCACCAGGTGAAGATGTCGTCGCGGCCCTGCAGCCAGAGACTGAACGGCGGCATGGACTGGACGGCGTCCTCGTGCAGGAGCTCGGTGAGCCGGTCGATGTCGTACGCCTCGAAGGCGGCGACGTAGCGCTCGAGCAGCGCGCGGGCGTCGTCGTCGAGCTCGGACGGGGCGGCGAGGTCCGCCGTCGCGAGCGTCGCGCGGGCCCGCTGCAGCGCGCTGTTGACCGAGGCGACGCTCGTCTCGAGCAGCTCCGCGGCCTCGGTCGCCTGCCAGCGCAGCACCTCGCAGAGGATGAGCGCGGCCCGCTGCTTCGGCGGCAGGTGCTGCAGCGCGGCCACGAATGCGAGCCGCAGCGTCTCGCGCTGCTCCGCGAGCTCGTCCGGCGTCGGCAGCGGCGTGATCCAGGTCACCTCCGGCAGCTCCGCGAGGTTCTCGAACAGCGGCTCCTGCGCCGGCCCGAGGTCCATCGGACGCGCACGCTTCTCGCGGCCGCTCAGCTGGTCGAAGCAGACGTTCGTCGCGATCCGGTACAGCCACGACTTGAGCGCGGAGCGGCCCTCGAACCGGTCGAGCGAACGCCAGGCGCGCAGCATCGTCTCCTGCACGGCGTCCTCCGCCTCGAAGGCGGAGCCGAGCATGCGGTAGCAGTATCCGGTCAGCTCGCGCCGGTACTGCTCGAGCTCGCCCGCGACGGCTGGCTGCGCGGTCGCCACGACGCCATTCTAGGTAGCTCGCGAAGGCTGCGCTTCGCTCCTAGCCCAGCTCCAAGCCGAGCCAGTCGGCGAGGTCGTCGATCTCCTTGCGGACTCCTGCAGTGATCGCGCGGGTGAAGCGCACGTCCTCGTGGATCGCGTTGACCCGCAGCACGTTCGCCTTGCGGTCGGCGACCGCGTCGAGCTTCCCCACGAGCCGGTCGCCGTGGAGGATCGGCAGCGCGAAGTAGCCCCAGCGCCGCTTCGCGGCCGGCTTGTACATCTCGAGCGTGTACTCGAAGTCGAACAGCTCCTCGGCCCGGACGCGGTCGTGGACGAGCCGGTCGAAGGGCGACAGGAGCGCGGTCCGTCCCTCGAAGCGGCCGTCGAGGTAGCGCGGGTCGACCCGCCACTCGCCCTTCACGCCCTCGACGACGGCGGGCTCACCCGCCTCGCCGACGTGGATCGGCTCCATCGGCATCACCCTCGCCTGTGCACGGGCGATGCCGAGCGCCGCGAGCCGTCGCTCGTTCTTCAGCCGCTCGGCCTCCTCGGCAGGCGGGATCTCGACGCCGGCGGGGTAGACGCGCTCCGGCACGTCCCAGAGCCGCTCCCGCCCGACCCTGCCCGCGATCGCCACCTGGCCCCGCGACTGGAGGATCTCGAGCATCTGCGTCACGTTGCGGTTGTTCGTCCAGCCGGTCGACGCCCAGGGCACGACACACGTGTCGGGGATGTCCCTGGACGCGAGCGGTCCGGAGCGTTCGAGCAGCTTCAGGACGTCCCGCCGGAAGCGCGCGTTGTCGCGCAGCCAGGCTCGCGTCGACTCGTGGTCCCGCCGCCCGCCCGCGCCGGCGAGATAGAGGCCGAGGTCGCCGATCGGCCGGATGAGCGCCTCGAGCTCGAACAGCGTCCGCTCCTGCTCGAGTGCCCGCGTGAGGTGCTCGGGGCGGTACGACGAGCCGAGCCGGCTCCACGCAACGAGGTCGGCGCTCGGAGCGATCGCGGCGGTCGGGTCGATCTGGAGGAACGTGAGGCGATGCACGACCTCGAGCAGGTCGGTGGGGCGCGGGGCGTCGAGCAGCTGGGCCCGCACGGCGATCCGCCGCGCCTGCTCCTTCGTCAGCGTGTGCACGTCGCGCCCTCCACCGCGGCCACGCTTCGAGGATACGCACCGGTGTCGCGGGATAGCCGCACACGGCGTCCGCGCGGCGACCGATGCGGCGCCGCTGGAAGAGGCCGATGCTCGAGCCAACGAGGAAAGGACCTCACGATGTTCGAGACCATCGTCTGGGCGACCGACGGCTCTCAGCTCGCCGACGGAGCGCTCGAGCACACACGTGACCTCGCAGGGCACCACGGCTCGCGGATCGTCGCCGTGCACGCGATCGAGCTCGCCCGCGGCTTCGCCGGCGGTCCGTTCCTCGACGACCAGCCCGAGCTGGAGGAGAAGATCGAGCGGCAGGTCGACGAGCTGCGGAGCTCCGGCCTCGACGCGCGGATCGAGATCCGGGCGGGCAACCGCGACGTCGCGACGCTGATCGCGGAAGCGGCGGAGGAGGTCGACGCCGACCTGATCGTGGTCGGAACGCACGGACACGGCGGCTTCACGGCTGCCCTCATGGGCAGCGTCGCCCGTGCTCTCTGCCACACGGCCGGCAGGCCGGTGCTCGTCGTACCGCCACCCTGGGCCGCCCACCACGGCGAGCCGAAGAGCAGCCGGGTCGCCGCTCCCTGAGCCGGCCCTTCGACGCGATTTAAGGAACCCGTAAGGGCTGGCTAACCCCGCGGCAATCCCGGCGGTCGATGCTTCGAACTGTCCGGAGCCCTTTGCGTCGAAAGGAGTACTGATGCTGTCGAGGAGATTCGCCGTCGCGGCTGTCGTGGCGGCCGCGCTCGCCGCCGTCCCGGTGGCGACGGCCGGGATGCACCCGCAGCTCGGCGCGCGGCTGTCGGGGATGGGCGAGCACGGCATCGTCAACCTCACCTCGCACGCGAAGAAGCATCAGCTCTGCTGGAAGTTCGACCTCCACACGATGCACGTGCTCGGCGCAACCGTCCGCGACAAGCACGGGATGATCGTGGCCCACCTCGGCCACATGTACCGTGCACACGGCTGCGCGATGGTGCCGAAGAAGTCCCTCCAGCTGATCGAGGCGAAACCCGGCCGCTACCGGGTCTGGGTTGCGACGAAGGGCCATCCGGGCGAGCTGCGTGGGAAGCTGTTCGCCGGCATGGCGCACATGTAATGGAGTCGCCGCCCGTCACCGGTGAGTCCGGGCCCGAGCCGCGCCGCTACGGCCGCAGGCTGTTCCTCGCCACCGTGGCGGGCGGCCTCTCCTCTCTCTACTGGGGCAAGGCGGCCTGGGATCACGTCGCCGGCGTCGTCTCGCCGGTCGCTGCCGGCCTCGCGCCGATCCTCCCCACCGGCGGCTGGCGCATCTACACGATCTCGGGCCACATGCCGACGTTCGACCCCGCGACCTGGCGCCTGAGCGTCGGGGGCCTCGTCGAGCAGAACGTCTCGCTGACGTACGACCAGCTGCGCGCGCTGCCGCGCGTGGAGCAGGTCTCGACCTTCCACTGCGTGACCGGCTGGACGGTGAAGAACGTCCACTGGGCGGGCGTGCGGATCCACGACGTCCTCGCCGCCGCGCGGCCGCTCGACTCCGGCCAGGCCCTGCGGTTCGTCTCGATGGAGACGCCGTACGACGACTACCTGACCCTCGGCCAGACGGCCATGCACGACGTCCTGCTCGCCTACGAGATGGACGGTGGGCCGCTGCGCCGCGAGCACGGCGCGCCCGTGCGGCTCGTGATCCCCGAGATGTACGGCTACAAGAACGTCAAGTGGCTGGAGCGGATCGAGGTCGTGCCGAGCGTCGAGAACGGCTACTGGGAGAACCTCGGCTACGACCGCGACGCCTGGGTCGGCCGCTCGAACGGGTACAGCACGTGAAAGCCGGCTACGTCCCGCGCTTCTCGCGGGTCGAGCGGCTGCTCCACTGGCTGAACGCGCTCGGCTTCTTCTTCCTCCTCGCGACCGGGCTGATCCTCTACCTACCGAGCCTCTCGGAGCTCGTCTCGCGCCGGCAGACCATCCAGGCCCTCCACTTCTGGTCGGGCGTCGGGTGGCTCTGCGCACTCGCTGCGGTCGTGCTCCTCGGCGGGCGCCGCCTGCTCGCGACCGCCCGCGAGCTCGAGCGGTTCGATCGCGACGACCTGCGCTGGCTCCGGGGCCGCAAGGCTCCGCAGGGGCGCTTCAACGCGGGCCAGAAGGTCAACGCCGCGCTCACCGCCTCGTTCACGATCCTCTTCGGCGTGTCCGGGCTCCTCCTCTGGTTCGGCGAGCGGGACACGCGCTTCCGCTTCGCGAGCACCGTGATCCTCCACGACGGCCTGATGTACATCTCGCTCGCCCTCCTCGTCGGGCACCTCTATCTCGCCCTGATCCACCCGGCGACGCGCCACGCCCTGCGCGGGATGACGCTCGGCGACGTCCGTGTCGAGTGGGCCGCGCGACACCATGCGAAGTGGGAGCCGGAAGGCGTCCAGGTCGATTGGCGGCCGCGACACCACGCGAGATGGCGGCCAGAATTAGCCGATGCAGCAGACCGTTCTCGTCGTCGATGACGAGCCGATCGTCCGTGACGTCGTCGTCCGCTACCTCGAACGCGACGGCTTCCGGACGCTGACGGCCCCCGACGGCGACGTGGCGCGGGCGCTCATCGAGGAGCGCGAGCCGAGCCTCGTCGTGCTCGACGTGATGCTGCCCGGCACGGACGGGCTCGCGCTCTGCCGCTGGATCCGCAGCCGTTCGAGCCTGCCCGTGATCCTGCTCACGGCCCGAGGCGAGGAGGCCGACCGCATCGTCGGCCTCGAGCTCGGAGCCGACGACTACGTGACCAAGCCCTTCTCCCCACGCGAGCTCGCGGCCCGCGTGCGCACGGTCCTCCGCCGCAGCAACGGCGCCTCGCCCGCCCGCGAGACGATCGCCTTCGGCGAGATCGAGCTCGACGGCGTCAGCCGCGAGGCTCGCCGGGAGGGCGAGCCGATCCAGCTGACGGCGAAGGAGTTCGAGCTCCTCTGGTTCCTCGCCTCGCACCCACGCCACGTCTTCTCCCGCGACCAGCTCATGGCCCGCGTCTGGGGCTACGAGGCCGCCGTGGACACCGGCACGGTCACGGTCCACGTGCGGCGGCTGCGGGAGAAGATCGAAGCCGACCCGAGCCGGCCCCGCCACGTCCACACGGTCTGGGGCGTCGGCTACAGGCTCGACCCATGATCCAGCTGGCCCTCGTCGTCGCCGCCGGCAGCCTCGTCTCGGGGCTCGTGCTCGCCTTCCTCCTGCGGTGGGCGCCGACGGTCGGGCTGCAGCTCGGGGGGCTCGCCCTCATCGCGGTCTGCGTGCCGCTCGCAGCGGTGCTCCTGTCGGGCTGGGTCATGTTCCACATGGGCGCGGACGTGAAGATCCTCGCCGTCGCCGCCGGCTCGGCGACCGCGGCCGTCTTCGCCGCGCTCGTGCTCGCCCGCTCCATCACCGCCTCGCTGCGGCGCGTCGGCGTCGCCTCGCACGCGCTCGCGGCCGGTGAGCTCTCGGCACGGGCACCGGTCGGCGGCGCCCGTGAGATCGCGGAGCTCGCCGACTCCTTCAACGCGATGGCTGCCGGGCTCGAGCAGCTCTTCGACGCCCGCCGCGAGCTCGTCGCGTGGGCGAGCCACGACCTGCGCGCCCCGATCGCGTCGCTGCAGGCGATGCTCGAGGCGATCGAGGACGGGCTGGCGTCGACCGAGGACTACCTGCCGACGCTGCGCGAGCAGGTGCGGACGCTGTCGATGCTCGTGGACGACCTGTTCGAGCTCGCGCGCATCGACGCCGGCGCGCTCACCCTCGAGCTGCGGCGGACGGCCGTCGCGCCGCTCGTCGCCTCCGCGCTGCGCTTGCTGCGGCCGGAGGCCGAGGCGCGCGGCGTCGCGTTGAGCGCCGAGGTCGACGAGGAGGTCGAGGCGCAGCTGGCGCCGGACAAGTTCGAGCGCGTTCTCTTCAACCTCGTGACGAACGCGCTGCGCTACACCCCGTCCGACGGCTCGGTCGCCGTGCGGGTCGAGCGGCGCGCATCCGACCTCCTCCTGCGCGTCGAGGACAGCGGCGAGGGGCTCCCCGAGGAGGCTCCGGCGCGGATGTTCGACCGTTTCTGGCGGGCGGACCGGGCCCGGAGCGGCAGCGGCGCCGGCCTCGGGCTGGCGATCGCCCGCGGTCTCGTGGAGGCGCATGGGGGCCGGATCTGGGCGGAGAACCGCCCGCAGGGCGGCGCGTGCGTCTCGTTCACGCTGCCGGTCGGCCCGGCGGGCTGACCGGCAGGGAAACGGAACTCTGCCGCCGGGAGAGCGTGGTCTCCCGGCGGCTCCGTGCCGCTCTTGCTTGCGATGCTCCGGATGGGATGGCTGCCTCGTGCGCTCGCGCGCCGTGGCGCGAGCGCAGTGCGGCCTCCGGCTAAGTCCCCGCTGCGCGGATCTGCTTGGCCTCCGGCCTGGAGCCTGATCGGGGCGTAGACGTTTCGAGCGCGCGCTCTCCCCGGCCCGCCGTCCCACAGCGAGCGAGTGCGCAGCGCTCGCGAGCTACGTACTGAGGAGCTCGACCACCTCTGCGCGGCTCGTCACGCCGAGCTTGCGCTCGACCGAGCCGAGGTGGCGGCGCACCGTCACGGGCGCGACACCGAGCTCGCGGGCGATCTCCGTCGTCGTCTCCGACCTGAGCAGGAGCTCGACGACCTCCCACTCCCGCGCCGTGAGCATCACGCGGGCTCCCCCCGCGAGAACCACCGACCGCCTGCGGTCGCGCGTCTTCAGCTCCTCGAGCAGGCGCGACACGAACCTGCGGGGCACTGCCGCCTCCCCTCGTAGCGCGCCGCGGACGACATGCGGCAGGCGCGTCGGATCGAGGTTCTCCGACAGGTAGCCGCTCGCGCCGGCCCGGACCGCCGCCATGAACTCCTCCTCGTCGAGCTTGCTCGTCAGGAGCACGACCGTCGCCGACGGAACCCGCGCGGCGATCTCGCTCGCGACGCGGAGCCCCTGGCTCGAGGCGTCGAGCCCGAGGAGGCAGACGTCGGGACGCTCGCGCACGGCCATGGCCACCGCCGAGTCGGCGTCGGCAGCCTCGGTGCAACGCGCCTCCCGTTCGAGCGCCAGCCGCAAGCCCACCCGAGTCGGCAGGCGCTCGGCGGCGATGAGCACGTGTGCGCGCCGCTCCGGGACCGTGGTGCTCACGGCCTCGCCTGCTCGGGAACGACTGGTCCTCCGACTACGATTGGGACATGCGAGTTCTGATCGCCGACGACCACCGGTTGATCGTCGAAGGAGTGAAGCGTGCGCTCGAGGAGGCGCCCGACTTCGAGGTGGTCGGCGAGTGCAACTCCGGCTCGCAGGTGCTGCCGATGGTCGGGCGCACGAATCCCGACATCGTCCTGCTCGACCTGCGCATGCCGGGAGCCGACGGGCTCGCCTGCCTGAGCCGGATCCGCAAGCAGCATCCGGACGTGAAGGTCGTCGTCCTCTCCGTCACCACCGACGAGAACGTGATCCAGACCGTGCTCAAGCGCGGTGCGAGCGCGTTCATCGTCAAGAGCATCAACCCGATCGACCTGCCCTCCGCCCTCCGGCAAGCGGTCGACGGGACCGTCTACAGCGCGATCGGCCTGCCGGATCCCGGCGAGAGCGCCGCGCGGGCCGCCGGGCTCACGGAGCGCGAGACGGCCATCCTCGCCGCCCTGGCGCGCGGGCTCTCGAACGAGGCGATCGGCAAGGAGCTCTGGGTCGCGGAACAGACCGTCAAGTTCCACCTCACGAACATCTACCGGAAGCTCGGGGTCTCGAACCGCACCGAAGCCGCCCGCCTCGCGTACCAGAACGGGCTCGTCGAGAGCCCGATCGACGACCGCTGACGCGCCGCCGTCCTCCTTGGTAATCGCGGAGGGGGAGTCTGTCGCCCCCTCCGGCGCGGTCACGTCGTCGCGGCGTAGACGGTCGCCGCCGCAGGTGTGGAGGGACGCCACTGAGGCAGCGTCGCGCGGACGGTCGTCCCTGCGCCTGGGCTCGTCTCGATCTCGACGGCACCGCCGAGCAGCCGCACCCGCTCCGAGATGCCCGCGAGGCCGAGGCGGTCATGGCCGATCCGGCCCAGATCGAAGCCGCAGCCGTCGTCGGTCACCGCGAGGTCGACGAACGTCCGGCTGCTCTGCAGCTTGACGGAGACGCTCGCGGCGCCGCTGTACTTGCGCACGTTCGAAAGCGCCTCCTGCACGACCCGGAAGAGCGCGATCTTCTGCGAGTCGCTGAGGGTGCTCACGTCGCCCTGCACGTCCAAGCGCACCTCGATGCCGGTGCCGTTCTCGAGCACGCGGAGCTCGGACTCGATTGCGTCCTCGACGGGACGGGCGACCGCCGTCGTCGAGCGGACGGAGTGCGCGATCTCGCGCAGGCCCTCGTCGAGCGCCCCGAGACGGGCGTGCACGTCGTTGAAGCGACCGAGCACGCGCTGCTTGAACTCGTCGGGAACGACCGCCGAGATCTGCGACGACGCGTCGCGCAGCTCCTCGGCCAGCGCGACGACCTCCTGCAGCGGCCCGTCGTGGAGGTCGTACCCGAGACGGACGAGCCGGCGCTCTCCGGCCGCGACGAGGTCGTGCTCGCGCTGCACCCTCCGATCGAAGAGCGATGAGCGCTCGAGCAGCGGCGCGAGGGCGGTCGCCGCCTCCGCGAGATAGTCGTCCAGATGCTCCGACTCCGCGCCCCGGCCTCGGGCCACGAGCGCGGCGTACGGCCTGTCCCAGCGCTCGACGACCCGGACGTGCACCTGGGCCGAGCCGGCGATCACGCCGTCGAGGGCAGCCCGCGCAACCTCCCGCAGACGGCGGCTGCACGGTGCGTTGCCGTGGGCGACGAGACACGTCGTCGACCCGGCGGCATCGAGGAACCAGAGCGAGGCGGCCGCGGCCGGCACGAGCTCGACCAGCAGCGTGAGCGCGAGCTCGGCGCCGACCGTGGGCGGAAGCTGGGCGAACTCCTTGCTCGCGAGGCCGCGCCGGAACACCGCGAAGGCCGCCGCTTCGGGCGCCAGGCCGAGCTCGTCGGCCACAGCCCTCACCGCGGCGCGCGCCTCACCGGGCTCGAGCCGGTGCTCGACCGCCACCGCGACGATCGCGTCGCCGAGGAAGTCGAGGGCGGCGCCGTGCGCCCAGCCGCCGGCCAGGCGCCGCGCCCGCACCTCGCAGGCACGGAGCGCGGCACGCAGGTCGCGTGGAAGGAGTGCTGTGCTCGTGGCCCTCGGCTTTCCTGCGCCGATCGCCGCCGCACGGGCGATCAGCTCGGACGCCAGCGTCGCGCCTACCGGCGTGACGCTCACGGCCACGGAGTCCACTCTGTCCACAGTCGCATTCTGCGTTCAATGCCCGTGTCGAACAATGGGGCGGACGGCCCAGTGGGCGATCATGCTCCTGAACGCCCTCTGGAGGACGTTCGGCTTCGTTGCGCGGTTGCCCGCACGATGCAAGCGCTGGCAGTTCGCAGCGCTCAACGAAGCCGATCGCGGGCTTTTGAACGCCGTCGAGCAGGATTCTTCACCTGTCGCCTCGGCGCCCGCCTCGTGGGCGCCGGAAACCGGTCTGCGCAATGAACGCGCCGGGCCCGTTCAGGAATTGAACGGCTACGACCTCCTTCCGCTCGGTTCGAGGCCCTCGAGGACGAGCACGTCGCCCTCCCCGACCCCGGCCGCCGCCGCCGCTCCGGCGGGCAGCTCGAGCGCCGCCACGGCGCGCCGCGCCCCTGCGACGCGCCACGGGCGGAGCCCGTGCCGGACGCCCACCACCGTACGGTCGCGATCGAGGAAGACGACGTCGATCGGGAAGCGCATGAAGAACATGTGCACGGAGGGAGCCGCGTCGATCAGCATTCCGGTGCCCGGGTCGAGGCCGCTGCGGCCGAGGAGGCCGCGCATCCGCGCGAAGGAGCTCTTCGGTACCTCACACCGCTCGCAGAGGATCGCCCCCTCGGCAGTGCGAACTCTCGCCAATGCGGCAGCCGCCATCGCCTCTCAGGGTGACGGACGGGCCGAGCGGCGCGCGCTCGCCGAACGGCTAAGCGGCTCCGACCGTCCGAATGGAATCGTCAGGACCCGCTCCCAGGGAAGCGCACCCCGGCCGGACCGACGGCGCCCGACTCCTCGGCGGCCGCCGCCAGCCGGCGCGACGCCGTTCCCGGCGCGAGCGCCGCGAAGAGAGCCCGTGCCCGCATCCGCGCCGGCAGCGACGCCGTCCGCGCGACACGAAGGGCGAGCCGCCGTGCGTGCGGCGAACGGTCCCGCAGCGCTGCCGTCGTCCTCGCGAGAAGCGCGTTGCGCCGTTCTCGCGCCAGGGCGGCGTGCACGCGACTGCGCTCCGCCGGACTGAGCCCTTCGTGTCCCGCGGCTCGCTCGAGCACCCTGCACCGTCCCTCGAGCAGCGCGGCCCGGTCGGCGGACAGGCTGTGTGGATGGAGGCGGTACCGGGCGAGCGGGAGGTCGACCAGGCCGGCGCGGGCCCCCTCGAGCAGCATCCGGCACCAGAGATCCCAGTCGGTGGCGTGGCTGAGGGAGGTGTCGAAGCCGCCGCTCGCGAGGAAGGCCGTGCGGCGGACCGCGGCGTGCCCGAAGATGAAGTTCCGCTCGAGGATCGCCCCTCGCTGATCGTCGACCTCGAAGGTCCAGTCGCCCTCGTAGCAGCGTCGGGCCACCACTCCGTCCACCTCGAGGAACGCGTCGGTCGTCAGGATGTCGAGATCGGGCCTCGCCGCCGCCAGCTCGCCGAGCGCCTCGATCCGCTCGGGAAGATAGGTGTCGTCGGCGTCGAGGAAGACGATGAAGTCTCCGCTCGCCTGCCGCGCACCCGTGTTCTTCGCGGCGCCCTCTCCCGCGTTCTGCTGCCGGATCAGCGAGACGTGCGCCCGGAACGGAGCGAGCGCCGCGTCCAGATCGTCGCGGGAGCCGTCGTCGCAGATCACGACCTCGCTCGGCCCGACGGTCTGCGAGAGCACGGATTCGACCGCCTCGCCGATCGTGTCGGCGGCGTCGTAGGCTGCTATAACGACGGCGAATGACGGTTGCGGGCCAGTGCTGACGCTCCCGGGGGCCGGTGGGGCAAGGATCGGTCTCACGAGTCGGATTCTGCCCGCGTAAGGGGTTTGCGGACACGAGGATCAATACGGGCCGCCGCTTCATGAAACCAGGGTCTCGCGCCGATACTCTCGGGGTGACCACGCCGCCCGGCCCCGACGAGGTCGCGAGACCGGCATGAATTCCGGCTCGACACCTCGGTTCTCCGTCGTAGTTCCCGCCTTCGACGCGGCGCGGACGATCGTCGGTGCGGTCCGCTCGGCGCAGCTCCAGACCGTCGATTCGCTCGAGATCCTCGTCGTCGACGACGGCTCAGCCGACGAGACCTCGGAGCTCGTCGAGGCCCTCGAGCGCGAGGACGATCGGGTACGCCTGTTCCGGCAGACCCGAAGCGGCCCCTCGTCGGCGCGGAATCACGCGCTCCGCCACGCGCGCGGAGAGCTCGTGACGTTCCTCGACGCGGACGACCTGCTCCTGCCCGAGTACCTCGATCGGATGGGCTCGGCACTCGACGCGGCACCGCAGGCGGGATTCGCCTTCACCGACGCCTGGGTGCTCGACGACGCGACCGGGCGCGTGCAGCGAACGAGCGCCATGTCGCACCGAAAGCCGAGCTCCCCGCCCGAGGATCCGGTCGAGCTCCTGCACCTTCTCCTGCGGCGGAACTTCGTCTTCGTGGCGGCGACCGCCCGGCGGCGGGCGCTCGAGGCGGTCGGAGGCTGGCAGGAGTCGCTGACGGCCGCGGAGGACTACGAGCTGTGGCTCCGGCTCGTCGCGTCGGGATACCGGGCCGTTCGCGTCGACGGGCGCCTCGCCGTCTACCGGCGCGGCCACGACTCGAATTCGGCGGACATCCACCGGCTGCTGATGTCGGCGCAGAGGGTCTATCGCGAGGTCGCCGAGAGCTGGGACGTCGACGACCGCTCCTCTGCGATCGCGTCCCGCCGGGTCACGCAGGTCGAGCGCTGGATCAAGCGCTACGACCGCGGACGCGACCTGCCCTCCGTGAGAATGGCCGTCTCCCGCGTCCGCGCCAGTCTGCGCGAGCCGCGGCGGTGGCTCGACGAACCACCCGCGGCGGTGCAATCGCTGCTCGCCCGCACCGCCCAGCCCGCTCGGCTCGGCGACGCGCGCGAATCGGTCGTCTAGGTCTCGAGCCAGCGGCTCCAGCCGCTCCCGAGCGCCGGGTCGGCGAGCCACGCCTGCGCGTAGCTCGCCGCGGCGGGGGTCATCGTCTCGCCGCCCCGGGCGTGGCGATCGACCGCCGCACCCCGGGCTCGGTGCGAGAGACCGTGATGGAGCCAGCAGAGCGTCGCGAGCTTCCCGACCGACTCCGGCGGAATCGAGAGGCGCTCGACCGCGGCTCGCGTCCACCGGAACAACACCTCCGACTCCGGCGCCTCGCCCCGGAAGAGGCGGCGCGAACTCCCTGCCCTCGCCGTGCGGCTCGAGCGCATGGGCGAGGAAGTACCAGAGATCCCAGAGCGGCAGCCCCGACGGGTTCGCGCTCTCCCAGTCGACCGCCGTGAAGTCCGAGCCGCCCGGGCTGACGAGGTTCCACGGGCCGAGGTCGTTGTGCTGGAGGACTGCCGGTAGGCCGGCGAGGCCGTCGAGCAGGCCGGCCGGAACGTCCGGCCACCCCGGCAGGACGTCGTTCCGTAGGCGCTCGAGCTCGCCCGACACTCCGTCACGACGGGTCTCGGCGCCGATCCGGACGATCCACTCGGCGACGGCATCGACGATCCTCCGCTTCGCCGCACGGGAGCCGGCCGAGCGCAGGACGGCCGACAGCCGGCGGCCCACCGCGGCGGTCTCGATCGACGCGGCCAGCCCGCTCACCTCGAACCGGCCCTCGAAGCGGGGAGCGTGGGCGGCGGCTGCGCCTCCCGCCGCCGCGACGGCCGCCAGGGCCCGCTCGTCGCGATCGATCGGGTCCGAGTAGCCCGGGACGCGGACGAACTTGACGATCCAGCGAGGCTGCGACTCCGCAGTGCGGGAAGACGACGAAGGCCGCCCGGCCGAGATCGTCCGACTGGCCGCAGATGAGGAACCAGTCGACGGGCGACTCCACGCCGAGCTCGCGCAGCGCCGCCGCGACCACGTAGGGCGGGCGAGCGTCGCGCGTCGCGACGGTCAGCTCCGGCCAGCCCGCGAGCTGCAGGGCCAGTCGGGGGACGCGGCGGACGAGCCGGCTGCGGAGCTCCCGCGCCGTCGTCTGCGGCGCCGACCAGGCCTCGAGTGCGTAGGAGACGACGTTGCGGAGGTCACGCGGGACGAGCAGCGCGGGCCGATCCCGGCTTCCGAACACGACGTAGCGCTGCAACCTGTAGCCCTCGAGGCGGCGGAGAGCTCCCTCGACGACGACGGCACGGGCGCCCTGCGCCTCCCCGGCAGGGAGCCCCGGCCCCGCAAGTAGGACGTCGGGCGCTTCGGAGGCGGTGATCTCGACGCCGGCGCGCTCGAGGGAGGCTCGCCACGCTTCGGTGCCCGGCCCCACGGCCGCCGTACGCGGCGGGTCCGGGAGCAGGAACGCTGCGTCCGCGAAGGCCATGCTCAGCGAACGAGTCCCGTGAGGAGCTCCGCATACGACTCCTGCATCCGCTGTTCCGTGAACCGGGCGAGCCATGCGTCGCGCGCCCGAGCGCCGAGCCGTTCCCGCAGCTGCTCGTCCTCCAGGAGCCGCCGGATGGCGGCGGCGAGGGCGGGCGCGTCGTCGGGAGGCACGAGCAGCCCCGTCTCCCCGGAGACGACCGCCTCCCGCATCCCGCCGACGTCGGTCGCGACGACGGCGGCTCTCGTCGCCATCGCCTCGAGCAGCGCCAGCGGCAGCCCTTCGAAGCGGGACGGCAGGACGAAGAGGTCGAGCGAGCGGAGGAACGGCCCGATCTCCTGCTGCCACTCGAGGATCTCGAAGCGCTCGTCGACGGACCGCTCGCGCGCGCGCCGCAGGAGGGCCTCTCGCTCGGGGCCGTCGCCGGCGACGACCGCGGCGACGTCCGGCAGCTGTGCGAGCGCGTCGACGAGGACGTCGAAGCCCTTCTGCGGGTCGAGACGCCCCAGGGAGCCCACGACGGGACGCCGCAGCCCGAGCTCGATCGACCCTCCGGCGGGCTCGGGCACGCCGTTCGGCACGACGACCATCGTCCCGGCCGGAAGCCCGGCGTCGGCGGCGACCGCCCGGGCCGTGTGCTCCGAGACGGCGACGTGGGCCGCGAGCCGGCGGGACGTCATCCTCTTCAGCGACCGCGCCGCGCGGGACCGGCTGGGCAGCGGGAGGTGCTCGACGACCACGACGCGGAGGCGGGGGACGAGGAGGGCCGCGACCGTCGCGTGCAGCCCCGCATAGGGCGTTTGCAGGTTGACGATGCAGAGCTGCGGTCTCAGCCGCCGCAGCGCGCGCCGGTGTGCGGCGACCGCACCCGCGTCGTAGAACCTCGCGGGCGGCTCGACGAGCGTGACGTCCGCCGCGCGGCAGCCCGCCGAGACGGCTTCGGCCACGGCGGCGTCGGTGGCCACGACCATGACGCGAAAGGGCTCCGGCAGCCCCGCCAGGATCGTCGCGAGGCAGCGTTCCGCCCCGCCGACGCTCTCCGCGTTCGTGTAGGCGGCGAGCCGGATCTCGGGCCGCATCAGCTCGAGCCCGCCACGCGCGCGTACAGCTCGACGAGCGCATCGGCGGCGACGGCCGGCGTGTGCCCTTCCTCGAACGCGCGGCGTGCGGCGGCGGCGCGCTGCCGCCGCTCCTCGGCATCGCGCAGGATCGAGACCGTGGCGCGCGCGAGCGTCTCGTCGTCCTCGGCGACGACCAGGCCGTCGTTTGCGGCGATGCCCTCGGCGCCTGTCGCGGTCGTGACGACGGGCACGCCGCTCGCGAGCGCCTCGAGCACCTTGACCTTCGTGCCGCTGCCGCGCACGGCCGGAAAGAGCAGGACCGAGATCCCGCGGAGGAAGTCGGGCGCGGAGCCCACCTCGCCGACGACCTCGACGCCGTCCGTCGACGGCAGGCCCAGATCCTGCATGCCTCGCCCGGCCACGGCGAGCGTTGCTCCGGGCTGTTCCCGGCGGACGAGCGGCCAGACGCGTTCGACGAGCCGCCTTGCGCCCGCCGCAGTCGTCGGCCAGGCCGCCGTTCCGATGAAGCCCACGGTCGCCGGAGCTTCTCCGGCGGCGGGGCGGTACTGGTCGGGATCGAGCGCGAGCGGCACCACGGTCACGTCGGCCCGGGGGGCGCGCCGCCGGAGCACGTCCGCCACGACCGGCGAGTTCGCGACGAGGAACCTGTGTCTCCGCACGGCCTTGGCCTCAGCCGCGGCGAGCCCGAAGCGGGCGGCCGCGGCGCGGAGATCGGGCGGCCGTCCCGGCCGGTCGAGCTCGACGAGGTAGTGCAGGTGGACGAGGGAGGGCACGCTGGTGCCGAGATCGCACCAGGCGGTGTGGACCTGGTCGAGATGGAGGACGTCGGCAGCGGCTGCGAGCCGGCGCACCCGCTCTCCGAACTCGCCCCGGCTCAGGTAGCCGAGCGGCCGGCGGACGAGATCGGCCCAGGACTGCGCGCGGTGCTGGAGAGGCACGGGGACGACGTCGACGGCCACCCCGGCTGGAGGAGCCCCCTCGACCGCTGCGGGCAGGCGGGCGGCGATCGCGGACAGCTCGACCCGATCGTCGGCGCTCAGTCCCTTCAGCGCTCCGGCGGCGCAACGGCCCGCCGCGCCCCCTTCCGGGTAGGGCGGCTCGGGCATGACCATGACGACGTTCACGCCCGCAAGCTAACCGGAGGGCGCGCGAAGCCGGGCAACGCGCAGAGCGAGCCTGCGGCGCAATCGTCCCGAGCGGCGTCCCAACTGGGCATCGAGCTTCGCGCGCAGACGGCGGACGCGGAGACCGTTCGCGGCCGGATCGCGAGTCCGCCGGGCGGCAGCGTGCGCGAGCCGCCAGGCCTGCCTCTCCCGCCGGCGCCCGCCGATACTGCCGCGGGCGTAGATCTCGGCCCGCCAGAGCGCGAACGTCAGCTCCGCTTCCGCGAGGTGCTCGTCGCCGGCGGGGCGCGGCTCACCCCTGCGCTCCGCCGCGTCGGCCTGCACCAGCAGCATGGATTCGGCCGAGCGGCGGATGCCGTGTGACGCGTTCGTGTCGTGGATCCGGTAGCGGCCCACGATGTCCGGCAGGTTCACGATCGGGTAGTGCTCCGAGACGCGGAGCCAGAGGTCGTAGTCCTCGGCCTGGGGAACGCCGCTGCGGTAGCCGCCCAGCTCCTCGAGAATCGAGCGGCGCATCAGCGTCGCGGTATGCCCGAGCGCGCACTGCGTCTTCAGGGCCTCGGCGACCTCTGCAGCCGACGCCGGATATACGGCGACGTAGAACGGCCTCCCGTCGTCCGTGACGAGCAGGAGGGAGCCCCCGACGACGCCCACCTCCGGGTGGTCGTCGAGGTAGGCGACGTGCCGCGCGAGGCGGCCGGGCTCGGCGAGGTCGTCGGCGTCGAGGACCGCGATGTACTCGCCCCGCGCCAGGCGCCAGCCGACGTTGAGCGTTTCCGCATAGCCGACGTTCTGCTGCGTGTGCACGCGGATCCGCTCGTCTGCGGCGGCGAGCGACTCGACGATCCGGTGCGTCGCGTCGGTCGAGCCGTCGTCGACGACGACGAGCTCGAAGTCGTCGTAGGTCTGGCCCAGGATGCTCGCGATCGCGTCGTCGACGAAGCGCTCGCCGTTGTGGACCGCCATCACCACGCTGACGCGCGGCGTCTCGCCGCGCTCGGAGCCGCCCCTCCTCACCGGCGCTAGCATACGGTCCGCCGTCGCGATGATGAGGCGCATTCGCACCGGGCTCCGCCGTCGTCGCGCGCGTCAAGAGCGTGGTGGCGCGGTCGTCCTCATGTACCACAGCGTCTCGCGCGGGCGACCCGACCCGTGGGAGCTGTGCGTCGACCCCGACCTCTTCGCCGAGCAGCTCGAGCTGCTGCGCGACCGCTTCCACGTCGTGTCGCTCGGGGAGCTGTGCGACGCGCTCACCCGGAACGAGCCGCTGCAGCGCGCCGTGGTGCTGACGTTCGACGACGGCTATCGCGACAACCTTCTCGTCGCGAAGCCTCTCCTCGAGCGCCACGGGCTGCCGGCGACCGTGTTCGTCGCGACCGGCTTCGTCGGCTCGGGTCGCGACTTCTGGTGGGACGAGCTCGAGGCGGTCTGCGCCGCCGGCGGCCTCGAGTCGCGGCCGCTCTGGGAGGAGCTTCGCTCGCTGCCCCACGAGGAGCGCTGCGAGCGGCTCGACGCCCTGTGGGCGTCGACGGGCGCGGAGAAGCCCCAGCCGTCCCTGACCCTCGAGCGCGGCGAGCTCGAGCGCCTCGCCGACGGCGGGCTCGTCGGCCTCGGGGCGCACACCGTCACGCACCCGCACCTGTCCTCGCTGCCGGGACCGCAGCAGCGGCAGGAGATCGAGGGCAGCGCCGCGTACCTCGCGGAGCTCGTCGGCACTCCGCTGCGGGAGTTCACCTACCCGCACGGTGATTTCTCGCCCGAGACGGTCGCTCTCGTCGAGGCTGCCGGGTTCGAGATCTCCTGCACGACCCGCGCTGCGCCTGTGACCCGCCGGACGAAACGCTTCGAGGTGCCGCGGCTGCAGGTCGTGAACTGGGACGGCGACGCTCTCGAGCGCGAGCTCGAGCGGCGCCTCGCCTGAGCGGCTCCCGGGCGACCGCAGGGGGTCGCACTACTATGCGTCGGCCTGTGTCGGAGAGCCACGCACCCGTGGTGCGCACTGTCACGCCCGCCCTGTCCGACGAGGGCCTGCGCGAGGTGCTGATCGCCCCCACGCGGGGCTGGCCGCGCCTCGGGCTGCACGAGATCTCCGTCTACCGCGAGCTCCTCTTCTTCCTCGTCTGGCGCGACGTGAAGGTTCGCTACAAGCAGACGGCGCTGGGCGTCGCCTGGGCGGTTCTGCAGCCTCTGCTCACGGTCTTCGTCTTCACGATCTTCTTCAACCGCGTCGGCGGCCTCAAGACCGGCAGCGTCCCGTACGCGCTGTACGCGCTCAGCGGGATGATCCCGTGGCTCTTCTTCTCGAACGGCGTCTCGATCGCGTCCACCTCGGTCGTCACGAACGTCAACCTCGTGACGAAGGTCTACTTCCCGCGGCTCGTGATCCCGATCGCCTCCGTCCTGTCGAACGTTCCCGACGTGACGATCGGCTTCGTCCTGCTCCTCATCGCGATGGCGTTCTACGGCATCGCGCCCTGGATCGCGATCCTCCTGGTGCCTCTCGTGCTGCTGCTCGTCTACGCGTTCGCCCTCGCCGTCTCCTTCTGGCTGTCCGCGCTCAGCGTCGAGTTCCGCGACGTCCGCTACGTCGTCCCGCTTCTCGTCCAGCTCTGGATGCTCGCGTCGCCGCTCGCCTACGACATCTCGAAGCTCAGCGCGACGTGGCGGACGGTCCTCGGGCTCAACCCGATGACCGGGGCACTCGAGCTCTTCCGCTGGGCGATGATCGGCGGCACGGCGCCGCAGCTCTCGACCGTCGGGGTCTCGTGCGCGGTCACGATCGTCACGCTCGTCGGGGGCGCCTACTACTTCCGGGCGATGGAGCGCCGGTTCGCCGACATCGCCTGATGGCCGCCGCGTCCGTCATCCGCTGCGACCGGATCTCCAAGCGGTACATCCTCGGGACGAGGGTCGCCGGGCGGACGCTGCGCGAGGCGATCGTCTCGAACGTCACCGACCCGCTCCGGCGCCGCGACCGCGTCCGCACCGAGCACCGGCCTCCTCTCTGGGCCCTGCGCGACGTCTCGCTCGAGGTTGCGGAAGGAGACATCCTCGCCCTGATCGGCCGCAACGGAGCCGGCAAGAGCACGCTGCTGAAGATCCTCGCGCGCATCACCGAGCCGACCGAGGGGGAAGCGCGCATCCGTGGGCGGCTGGGGTCGCTCCTCGAGGTCGGGACCGGCTTCCACGGCGAGCTGACGGGTCGAGAGAACGTCTATCTGAACGGCGCGATCCTCGGCATGCGGCGCCGCGAGATCGACCGGCGCTTCGACGAGATCGTGGACTTCGCCGAGATCGAGCGGTTTCTCGACACCCCGCTGAAGCGCTACTCGAGCGGGATGACCGTGCGGCTCGCCTTCGCGGTCGCCGCCCATCTCGAGCCGGAGGTGCTCCTCGTCGACGAGGTGCTCGCCGTCGGCGACGTCGGGTTCCAGCGCAAGTGCATCGGCAAGATGAGCGCGGTGGCGAGCGAGGGACGCACCGTCGTCTTCGTCAGCCACAACATGGCGATCATCCAGTCGCTCTGCAAGCGCGGGATCCTGCTCGAGCGGGGCAGCGTGACCGTGGACGCTCCCATCGAGGACGCCGTCGCCGCCTATCTCCGCACCGTCGAGGAGCAGGCCGCCATCGGTCTCGACGAGCGCCGGGGCCGGCCCGGCTGGGACGAGGCGCGGCTCACGAGCGTCGAGATTCACGGGGCCGAGGGCACGGAGCGGCTGGCGACGGGCCGGCCGGCTCGCTTCGTCTTCGTCGTCCGGCGCTACAGCGGCGCGGCACAGGCGCGCCTCTCGTTGCAGTTCACTCTCGTCAACGGGCTCGGCAACCCGGTCGCGACGTTCGCGAGCGAAGACCTCGGCCCGGAGGACACCGAGTCCGAGACGACCGGCGACACCTTCACCTGCGACCTGCCCGTGCTGCCGCTCGCTCCCGGCCGCTACCGCATCGACGTCGAGGTGCACGGGCGCGCGTACCTCCAGGATGCGATCGAGGGAGCCGCCTTCTTCGACGTCGAGCAGGGCGTGCTCGGCGGCCGGCCGGTGGCGGGAGACAGGCCCGGAGACGTCGTGGTCGACCATCGCTGGACGACCCCTTCGGTCGACTAGTCCGGCCGCTGCCGAGCGGCGGCGAGCCTCCCCGAAACCTCGGCCCGCAGGGCTGCGAACCGCCGGCCCTGCTCGCGCAGCCGTTGCGCTCGCGTCCGCCGGGCGAACGCGAGCAACGTGCGAGAGCCGGACTCCGAACGGGCGTGCTCCTCCGCCAGGTCGAACAGGCCGTCCGCGACGTCCTGGCGGCCGGCCCGGCTCATCGTCCGGGCGAACCAGAGGGCGTCCCGGACGAGCGCGTCCGTCATCTCCTCCTCGGAGGCTCCGGCCGCCAGCACGGCCTGCCGGTCGACGACCTCGGTCTCGGCGAACGGGTCGGGCAGCCCGGCCTCGCGCGCGCGCCACGCGAGCCTCGCCCCGAAGGCGGAGATGCTCTGCCGCTCGAGTCGCTGCACGGTGCTCTGGCCGCCGTGGATGCGGTAGCGGACGACGGGCTCCGGCAGGTTCGCGAACTCCCAGTCGGCCGCCATGCGGAGCCAGAGGTCGACGTCCTCGGCGTGGAACGCCGGCCGGTAGCCGCCCGCGGAGTCGAAGGCGGCCCGGCGCATCGTGACGGCCGAGTGGTTGAACGGCGTCGTCTCGGCGAAGGCGCGCCGGATCTCGGCGTCGGTCGTCGGATACGGGACCTCGACGAGCTCCCGCTCGTCCTCGTCCATGACGACGACGGCGCCGCCGACGAGCCCGACGCGGGGGTTGCGGTCGAGAAACGCGAGCTGGAGCTCCAATCGCCGCGGCAGCGCGGCATCGTCGGCGTCGATGCGCGCGATCAGCGGCGCGCGGCTGTGGGCCACGCCGCGGTTGAGCGAGGTCGCGAGACCGGCGCCTTCCTGGCGGTGGACGACGACTCGCTCGTCGCGGGCGGCGTAGGCGGCGAGGATCTCGGGGGACGAGTCCGTCGAACCGTCGTCGATCACGACGAGCTCGAAGCTCCGCGAACGTCTGCGCGAGCACGCTGTCGACGGCGGTGGCGAGATGGCGCTCGCCGTCGCGCACGCTCATGACGACCGAGACGGCGGGGATGTCGCTCATGACGACCGCCCCCGACGTGTCGGGCGGACGGCAACTTCAGGCATCCTCCCGGTCTGTCCGGCACGGCCTATCCACTTCTCGCGCCAGAGGCACCGGCGGGCCTGGCCGCCGGGCCGGCGCCGAGCATCTCGATCGTCGTCCCCTGCTTCAACGCCGCGGCGACCGTCGCGCGTGCGGTCGCCTCCGCGCTCGAGCAGACGACCCCGGCACACGAGATCATCGTCTGCGACGACGGGTCGACGGACGCGCCGGAGAAGAGCCTCGAGCCGTTCGCCGGCCAGATCGTGCTCCTGCGGAAGGAGAACGGCGGCGCCGCTTCGGCGTGCAATCACGCGATCGCGGCTGCGACCGGCGACTTCGTGGTGGTCCTCGACGCCGACGACTTCTACGACCCCGATCGCATCGGGGCGATCGCCTCGGCCTCGGCCGCGCGCCCCGACCTCGATCTGGTGGCCACCGACGCCTGGCTCGTCCAGGACGGCGTCCGCATCGGCACCTACTCGCAGGAGAATCCCTTCCCCGCCACCGAGCAGCGCGCCGGGATCCTCGAAGCGTGCTTCCCCGGCGGCTGGCCGGCCGTGCGCCGGGAGCGGCTGCTCGAGGCCGGCGGCTTCGACGAGTCGTACCGGGTGGCGCACGACTGGGAGTGCTGGCTGCGGCTGATCATGGGCGGGGCCTCGTGCGGCATGGTCGACGCGCCGCTGCTGACGTATCACATCCACGCGGCGAGTCTCAGCGCCAACAAGCCCGTGAGCCTGCGCGAGCGCGTCCGGATGCTGCGCTCGGTCGACCCCGGCCGGCTCTCGCCGCTCGAACGCGAGCTTCGCGCCCGGGCGATCGCACGAGACTCGCGCCGGCTGAGGAAGATGCGGATCCGGTCGGCGGGCTCGGCCCTCCGCAGGGCGATCCGGCCGAGCGGTCGGCACTCCTAGCCCTCCCCGGACGTCGTCAGGAATCCGCAGCCGCCGGTGCCTTGCTTCGAGGCGCGAACCAGCGGCCGCTCCGCTGCCGGCGCGGCGGCGACGCCGGAAGGGAACGGAACCCGCGGCGGCGCGGGAGGCGGCGAGCGTCCACTGCTCGACATTCTCTTCGTGGATCTCGCGGAGGATCGACTCGACGTCGTACGTGACGTCCCAGGTCGGGTAGTCGCGCCGGAAGGGACGCAGGTCGGTGATCCACCAGCGATGGTCCCCCACACGCGGCTCGTCGTCGAGCTTCCATGCGACCGAGCACCCGGCGATCTCCTCGCAGAGATCGATCGCCTCGAGCACCGAGCAGCTGCTCCCGCGGCCGCCGCCGATGTTGTAGACGGCGCCGGCGCGCGGAGAGGCGTGGAACGCCGCGAAGGCGCGGACGAGGTCGGCGCTGTGCAGGTTGTCGCGCACCTGCAGGCCGTCGTAGCCGTACACCGTGTACGGCGTTCCCGTCACGGCGCAGCGCATGAGGTAGGAGAGGAAGCCGTGTAGACGGGCGCCCGAGTGGCTCGGACCGGTGAGGCAGCCGCCACGGAAGACACCCGTCGGCATGCCGAAGTAGCGCCCGTACTCCTGCACGAGCAGATCGGCAGCCGCCTTGGACGCGCCGAAGAGCGAGTGGAGACACGTATCGATCGACATCGAGGCATCGATGCCCTCGTACCACTGGTGCTCGCGAAGAAGATCGAGCCGCCGGCCGAGCTCGACGAGCGGCAGCGCGTTCGGCCGGTCGCCGTAGACCTTGTTCGTGGAGGTGAAGACGAAGGTCGCGTCGGGCCGGTGCCTGCGGGTCGCCTCGAGGAGGTTCAGGGTGCCGTTCGCGTTGACCGTGAAGTCGGTCAGAGGCTCGGACGCCGCCCAGTCGTGTGACGGCTGCGCGGCGGCGTGGATCACGAGCTCCAGGCGAGCGGCGTTCCGGCGGAAGAGCCGGTCGATCCGCTCGGCGTCACGGATGTCGCAATCGAGCGACTGGAAGTTCTCGTACGCGGCGAGTAGCTCGCGCGTGCGCCACTCCGTCGAGGCTTCCGCACCGAAGAACCGTGCGCGGAGATCGTTGTCCACGCCGATCACGTCGTACCCGAGCTCGCAGAGGTAGGCGACCGACTCGGACCCGACAAGGCCGCCCGAGCCGGTGACGATCGCGATCGGGATCGGACCACTCGGCGCACCCGCGACGCGCGGCGCGCTCGTGTCAGCTGGACCCATGATCCACCTAGCGTCGCGCAAGCCCGAAACGGCATCGCCGTACGAAGGTCGGACTGCCACCTACCCGTTCGGGTCACGCGACCGGAATCGCCCGCGTCGCCGGCAGGGCGGATACACGGCCCCGGACGTTACTCAGGGCCGAACCGTCCGTTCGGCCGATGGGGGAGCGCAGCCACGACCGGATGATGTGAGCGAACGGCGGCAAGCCGCTCTCTTCGTGCGACCGATCGCCACATGTTGAAGTTGAGACCTTGGAGCTCACGGGCTCTGCCCGCCCAGGCGCCGACGCCGCTCCGGAAGACCGGCTGAGATGGGGTTCGTCTGGTTCTTCCTCGGTTCGGCGCTCGTCTGCTCGACGGCGGTGCTGGCGGCGGCGAGCCTACGCCTGGGAAGCGCTCCGAGCTTCCTGCTCGCGGCTTACCTGTTTGCAGTTGCCGAGCTGGTCGCGCTCGCCGAGGTCCTTTCACCGTTCCACGCGGTCACGCGGCTCGGGTATCTCACCGGAGGAGCGGTCGCCGCTCTTGCCGCAGGCGCCGTCTGGTTGGCCCGAGGCCGTCCCCGGCCCCCGTTGCCGGCGCTGCAGTGGGTTCGAGAGCTCCGCTCACAGCCGGTCCTGTTGATCCTCGCCGGAGCCGTGGTGCTCGCTCTCGGGTACGAGCTCGTCGTCGGTGTGACGACCCCGCCGAACAACTGGGATTCGCTCTGGCATCACCTCGTCCGGGCCGCGATGTGGCGCCAGTACCACGCCGTGGCGGCAGTTCCCAACGCGCCCGCGCCCCTCGGCATCAACGGCGATCCCCCAGATGCCGAGCTGCAGATCCTCTTCGGGATGGTGCTGCTCGGACGGGACACGTTCGCGGCGATGCCGCAGTTCCTCGCCGAGTCTGCGCTGCTCGTGTCGGTCTTCGGCACGGCACGACGCCTTGGGTTCGCTCGTGACGCATCCGCATTCGCCGCGCTCATGACCGCCACGCTGTCCGAAGTCGCGCTTCAATCGGTGACGACACAGAACGATCTCGCAGTGGCCGCGCTCGTCGCGGCGGGAGCGTACTTCCTCCTCGGGCGCAGTCGAATCGAGCTCACCCTCGCAGGGCTTGCGATCGGTCTCGCGGTCGGCACGAAGCTGACGGCGCTGCTCGCTCTCCCGGCGCTCGCGCTGATCGCGCTCGCCGCCGGAGGCATCCGGCGCGCTGCTGCGGTGGCTGCCTGCGCAGCCGCCGGTTTCGCCGCGTTCGGTGCCTTCATCTACTTCCAATCGAGCGTGGCCGCCAGCACGGCGGCCGGCAACGCAACCACCGTCTCCGGCGGCGGCGCAAGTTCGGTGCGAGCCGAACCGTCCGTCGTTAACGGCGTCTCGACGGCCGCCCGCGTCCTCTATGGCTTCGTCGACTTGTCGGGGTTCCAGCATGTGTTTGCCAACGAGACGGCCATGATCGTCCTGCTGTTCTCCGTGCCCGCGGGTGCCGCCGTCGTCGTACGCCGCTGGGCGCCCTCGATCGGCCTGGCGGCGTTGGTGCCGCTCGTCGGATATTTGCTGTCACGCGCCGGGATCGCGATGTTCTGGCTCTTCCATATTCCGGCGAACCCGTCCCACGCGACGGGCGACGCCAGGTTCACCTTCGGGCTCCACGACTTCGCCAGCGAAAACGTGTCGTATTTCGGCCCCATTGGGATGCTGCTCCTTTGGCCGCTGTCGGTCTGGGGCTGCGTGGCGTGGGCCCGAGGCAGGATCGACCGTAGACTCGGCGCGCTGGCAGCTGCCCTGCCGATCTACCTCGTCGGATTCGTCGCATCCCTGAGTTGGGACGCGCACGTCGGCCGCTATTTCATCTCCGCGGTCGCGCTGGTGATGCCATTGGCGGCTCTCACCTATCGGAAGCCACTGTTCGCGCGCGCGTTGACCGTTGTCGGCGTCGTCGCGCTCGTGCTCGTTCACGCGTTCAACCTGGCGAAACCGATCGGACTGGCGGGAACCCGGCCGATCTGGTCCATGTCGCGCATCGAGGCGCTTACGCTCGAGCGTCCCGGGATGCAGCCCGTGCTCGAACGAGTCGCGAGGAAGGTGCCTCGGAACGCACATGTCGGACTCGTCCTCGATAGCCAGGACTGGAGCTACCCCTTCTTCGGCGCTGAGCTAGCGCGAACGGTTACGTATCTCGAGGAGACCCACACGCGCAGACACGCGGCTGCAGATCACCTCTCGTGGCTCATCGTCCACGCGCGGCCATGGCACTGGCGAATCGTCGCAGTCACCGCGCAAGACAGCGACAAATACGCTGGGCCACCCGCCCGGCCACGCAAGACGGCAGCGCGTCAGTGATTCCGGCTCTGTAGGCCGGGTTCTGCCGAGCCCGGGGCCAGCGAGATGCGCCCGGGCACCGGCACAGCACCCCGCCCTCTCGTCTCAGCACAGCCCCACGTAAGGGGGGCGAGGTCGACACGCCGCCAAAAAAGAATCGCAGTGTGAAGCGTCTGGGGTACGCGCGGCCACTGGACGGCATCCGGGGCGTCGGTGCCATGGCTGTCATCTCCGCGCACTACTTCGACTATCTCGCGGGCGGCTTCTACAGCATGGAGGTCTTCTTCGCCCTCTCGGGCTTCCTGATCACGACGCTGCTGCTGGAGGAGCGCGACCGCACCGGGAAGATCGCGATCTCGGCCTTCTACCGCCGGCGCGCCCAGCGCCTCCTGCCCGGACTGTTCGCCGTGCTGACGGCGTACGCGGCAGTCTCCATCTGGACCTCGCCCGTCGGAGCGCTGGAGCGAATCGCAGCGGGCGGTCTCTACGCGACCAACATCGTCATCGCATCCGGCTCACACCTGCTCGACGACACGCCATTCCTGCCGTTCTGGACGCTCGCTCAGGAGGAGCAGTTCTATCTGCTCTGGCCGCTCCTGCTCCTCCTGCTCCTGCGGAGGCGGGTTCGCGAGTCGCGAGTGGCAGCCCTGCTCGCCCTCATCTTTGTCGCCTCGGTGATCCACCGGACCGAGCTCACCATGGCCGGAGCCGCGGCCCAGCGGATCTACATCGCCCCCGACACGCATTCCGACGCACTCGTTCTCGGTTGTCTACTCGCCGTGTTGCGCCGTGGCGGCCTCCGAATCCCGCAGCCGGCCGGATGGCTCGCGATCGCGGCCCTCGTCGCCGGGTCGTCCCTCGTTTCACAGCAGGTTGCGATCGCATACGGAATCGCACCGATGGCGGTCGCGGCCACGCTCGTGGTCGGCGCCGCGCTCGAACCGGGCAGGCTCGGACGGTGGCTCTCATACCCGCCTCTGGTCTGGCTCGGCACGATCTCGTACAGCCTCTACCTCTGGCACTACTTCGTCTGGTGGCTCCTCGACTACAGGCCCTTCCTCGGAATGGCGCTCACGCTCGTGGTCGCAGCGGTCTGTTACTACAAGGTGGAGAGACCGCTTCGAACGGCCTGGCGCGCACGGCGCACGCCGGCCATCGAGCCCGAGCCGGCGCTCGCCCAGGGCTAGGGCCCGGAGGCGCTCATGCACCGCACCACCATGTCAACGGACTAGTCTCGGGCGCTGTCGTGCGGATCGTCCTCGTCAGCGCCAACTTCGCCCCGCACGTCGGTGGAATCGAGCGCTTCACCGAAGTCCTCGCAGGGGCCCTCGCCCGACGCGGGCACGATGTTGCCGTCTGCTGCTGCCGATCCGGAGGAGCTCCGATCCGCGAGGATCGAGACGGCTTCTCCATCCACCGCATCCGGTCGACGTACGTGGTCGACCGGCGGCTGAACGTCCCCTATCCGCTGCCCAACCCAGTCGAGCTCGTGAAGAGGCTCTCGCGCGCGACGGCCCAGGCCGACGTCGTGCACGTCCAGGACACGCTCTACGCGACCTCGTTGCCGGCGCTGCTCCTCGCCCGTAAGCGCGGGATTGCCACGGTGCTCACCCAGCATGTCACGTTCGTCCCGCAGGAGAGAGCACTGCTGGACGGAGCGCAGCGAGTCGCGATCGCCACGCTCGGCCGGTGTGCTCGGCTCGCGACTGCGGTGGCGACCTACAACACCGCCGTCGCCGAGTGGGTGGCGAGCCGCTGGGGAATCGAAGACGTGCACGTCCTACCCGTCGGCGTGGAGACGAGCGGCGACGAGCCGGCCGACCGGGCCGCTGTCAGACGCTCCTTCGGTCTGCCCGGGGAAGCGTTCCTCGCCCTGTTCGTCGGACGCGACGTTCCGAAGAAAGGTCTCGACCTCTTTCTCGAGAGCCGCGACTCCGCATACGAGCTCGTCGCCGTGACCGACCGCGCAGCGGCTGCGACGGGTCCCCGACTGCTCGCCTTCATGCCTCCCGAGCGGCTGCAGTCCCTCATGCGTTGCGTCGACGCCTTCGTGCTGCCGTCGGAGGCCGAGGGCTTTCCACTCTCGCTACAGGAGGCCCTCGGGAACGGGCTCCCGGTCGTGACGACGCGGCAGCCGGGGTACGAGGACTATCTCGGCCCCGACGACGCCCTCTTCGTCGGTCGCGATACGCGCTCGATTCGGGAGGCCCTCCGACGGCTGGTCGCGGACGAAGCGCTTCGCAAACAGCTCTCGGCGCGATCGCGCGCCGTCGCCGAGCGGCACTTCGGCGTCGAGAAGTTCGCCACGGCGTACGAAGAGCTCTACGGCGCAGCCATGCGACATCGCCGCACAGGCGCGCCGATTGGGGCGGGCGCGCCAGAACGAAGGTCAGGGTCGGAACGACGGTGACTCTCCTACGATCAAACACGTGCTCGAGTCACAGGCCGGCGATCTTCCCGTGCTCGCAACCACGGCTCGCCGCGGGGGCAGCAGATCCGACGCGCCGGAACCACGGCAGGAGATCTGGTTCAGGCGGCGCGTCGGCGTGCGCCAGGCCGCCCGCGAGCTCTGGACGTTCCGCGAGCTGATCCGCGCCATCGCGGAGCGAGATCTCCGCACGCGGTACAAGCAGTCGGTCCTGGGCATCGCGTGGGTGGCCCTCGCGCCGGTCGTCCTGATGCTCGTGTTCACGCTCGTCTTCACGAGGCTCGGGCTGGTGGCGACGCAGGGGATCCCGTACCCGCTCTTCGCATTCATCGGGCTTGTTCCGTGGTCGTTCTTCTCGGCGTCGCTCCTGACCGGCGGAACGAGCCTGATCACCAACTCGACGCTGTTGAACAAGCTCTACTGCCCGCGTGAGGTGTTCCCGCTCGGCAGCATCACGGCCGCAGCCGTCGATGCCTTGGTTTCCACAGTCGTATTCGCCGTGCTTCTGGCGATTGAGGGTCGCGCACCTGCACGCGAGGCGGTCTACGCGCCGATTCTGCTCCTGATCCTCGTGACCTTCACGGTGGGCGTCACTCTCGGACTCTCGGCCACAGTCGTCTACATCCAGGACGTCCGGGTCGCTCTCCCCCTTGTAGTTCAGTTCGGCCTCTTCGCCACTCCTGTCGCGTACGGCGCGGGAGTCGTAGCCAAGTCGCACACGGGCCAGATCGTGTATTCGGCGCTCAACCCACTCGCCCCGGTGATCGACGGGCTGCGGCGAACGGTCCTTCTGGGCGAAGGCCCGAACTGGACGGGCGTCGTCGCCGGGGGCTCCTCGGCGCTGGTCGTGCTCACAGTCGGCTTCGCCCTCTTCAAGCACCTCGAAACGGGGCTTGCGGACCTTGCGTGACGGAACCGTCATGACCTCGGAGGTCTGGAAGCGCTTCCGCGTCGACAGCCGCCCCACCTACCTCCAGGACCAGCTGGGCCGCCTCGCGGACTACGTCCGCGGGAAGGAGGGGGACGCGTGGCGGTGGGTCCTTCGCGACATAGAGTTTCGGGCCGAGCCCGGCGAGTCGTGGGGACTCGTGGGAGCGAACGGCGCAGGAAAGTCGACCCTTCTCAAGATCCTTACGCGAGTCATGTACCCGACGGCCGGGCGAGTCGCGATTACCGGTCGAGTCGGCTCGCTGATCGAGATCGGCGCCGGGCTTGCCCCGCTCCTGACCGGCCGGGAGAACATCTTCCTCACCGGGACGCTGATGGGGCTCAAGCGGAAGGAGGTCGCGCGCCGCTTCGACGAGATCGTCGAGTTCGCCGGGCTCGAGAGTGCGGTCGATCGGCAGGTGAAGCACTACTCGTCCGGCATGCAGATGCGGCTCGGATTCGGCGTAGCCGCTCACCTCGAGCCCGACGTTCTCCTCGTTGACGAAGCCCTCGCCGTCGGCGACGCGTCCTTCCAGCAGCGCTGCCTCGAGCGCATGCAACACGTGCTGAGCCGCGGCACCACGCTCGTGTTCGTCTCCCACGACCTCGCCGCGGTGGAGGCGACATGCACGAACGCAGTGTGGCTCGACGACGGGACGGTGCGGAGCGCCGGCCACGTGCGCGACGTCCTCTCCGAATACCGCCGCTCGGTGGAGGGCATCGGCCCCCAGCATGCGGTCGACGGCCCTCTTCGGGTGCGCGACGTGCAGATCGGCTCGCCGAGCGATGACGGCATTCGCACCTCCGGCCCACTCGAGGTCGATCTCCTCCTCGAGAGCAGCGAGGAGTATCAAACGTGGATCTACCTCGGGATCAGCGAGGGTGCGGCCACTCCGATCTTCATGGTCAACCCCGGACACGAGATGGTCATCCAGCCGGGTCGCACGCGGGTCTCGACCACACTTGCGAGTCTTCCGATCCCGCTGGGCCGCTATTACCTGTGGGCCGCGGCGTATCGCAACTCGATGAACGGTCAGGAGTTGCTCGGTTGGCAGCGGCTTGCGTATTTCGACGTACACGGCCCCGCGCTCGACGCCACACCAGGCGCCATCGTGCGTCTCTCTCCGGTGTTCGTCGACTCCGAGTGGCGCGTCAGCACGACCGATGACGACGGCAACGCCGCTCCTGCGCCCCAGGCGGGCCGGTCGTCCGTCCCCACTCGCTCGGACATGCCTGCTCTCGCGGACCGAGTGCTGGGCTAAGCAACGCCAGTTCGGGCAAGCAGCGACCGGATCCGACTTCTCACGGCGACTCCGACGAGCCAAACCGCCCAGCACACTCGGTAGTGGCGAAGAGCAAGTCGCTGCCGTAAGCCGGGTCTCAACCACCAAGGGACGTCGCCTGGATCCAGCCTCAGCACGACATCGCTCCCGAAAACCACGCGCGGAAACAGCCGGATATACGGGTCGGGTGGGGGAAGCCGCCCGCAGAGGGTACGAGACCAGTGGTCGGAAAAACTGAGACGAGGCAGTCCGTCGACGGGAAACCGACCCGCGAGCGCCCATTCCTCGGACATGACCATGCGGTATAGGCCCTCGTTAGACCATACTTTTGGTCCGGTCAGATGATGCACAATCGAGACCTGCTGACCATCGCGCACGCAGCGGAGTTCGTTCTCGTCCACCACTTCCGACCGTTCAGCTGGGAAAGCGATCGACTCATACGGAAGAACGGTCTGCGCCTCGGTAGGAATCTCGGACATCAGGATCGCATTCAACGCATCTTGATCTCCATACCGAAAGGGTTGATTCTCTGCTGTGAATACCTGGTCGGCGGGAATCTTTCCGCACGCTTCCCACCAGTCCTCGAGCAGGTTCGGCCATCGATCGACCGAGAACGCGACGAACCCCGAGTTCACGTAGGTCTGACGTCGTAGTGGACGCGTCAGAGAGAACAGCTCGTGCCACTCGGCACACCACCGGTCCTGCTCTTCCGGAAGGTCCGGGTAGAGGCAGATTTGCCCCTGCGTCGCAAGGGCGAGTGCGGGAGCGAGCGAGGCGGTGACGATGATGTCGCTGTCGATGATCACGACGGTTCCGCTCGCACCGACGAGGAGCGGAAACGGCTTGAGCGTCAGCGGACTCTTCAGCAGAGCATCGTCCGGAGCGTCAACCACCGACGCAACCCGCTCGAGACGCTTTCGCTGTCGATCGGTGAGCCCGTTATCGAGAGCTACCAAGGGCGCCTCATGACCTGTGAGACGTAGAGAGTTGATCAGCGCGACGGTTCCGGGGAAGAACGCCGCATCCGTCACCGTGTAGAAGGTGGCCGACGAGCTCACGAGTGCCGAATTGTAGATCGCCGTTGCCGCGCG
This sequence comes from uncultured Actinomycetes bacterium, assembly GCA_963746965.1. Taxonomy (GTDB): domain Bacteria; phylum Actinomycetota; class Thermoleophilia; order Gaiellales; family Gaiellaceae; genus Palsa-739. Next base: position 221,508 of record CAVVDH010000001.1, read on the forward strand.
TAACCGAATCGTGCAGACTGCGTATGCACCGTGAATGAGTGAATGATTGTCTTGAATCTCATTAGATGCGCAACCGGATCATTCACCTGCGTCCCCCGGTGGACAGACGCCTCTATTCGCATAAAATGTGATTGTTATGGAGAACACGCTCATTGTGGACGGCGGCTGGGCCGGACGCCTTCTTCAGTTGACGTTGCCGCGGAGTACTGAAGTCGGCGTCAACCTCGTCGGATTCGTCGACTCCGACCCGAAGGAGCGACGGGATCACCCAGAGAGGATCGCGGCGCTCGTACAGCTTTTCGACGTGGACAGAGTCATACTCGCATCCCCGGGCGAGGCCGGCGACGAGACGACCCATGTCGCACGTGTCTTGCGTGAGTTGGGGAAGAGGGTCGACATCGTCGAGCACGCCGATGGCGTCCCAGTACCCGCGCACGCGCACGACGATCAGCGGACCCTCACGATTGGACTGCCACGCGCCACGATCTCGCTTCCGTCTCGAATCGGGAAGCGGGCGATCGACGTCGTAGGAGCGCTTATTGGTCTGTTCGTCGCGTCGCCGTTGTTCGCATACACGGCGTGGCGCATCAAGTCCGAGTCTCCCGGACCGGTGTTCGCCCGACGCCGCTGCCTCGGGATGGGGATGAACGAGTTCATGGCGCTGGACTTCCGCACCACGCAACCGCGGGCCGCGGAACCCTCGCACCGGGCGTATCTGAAACAGACGATGCGCGCCAGAAGTGCGGACGACCCGTCCGCAGGCATCGACCGCGACCCGGACGACGGGGTGACACCCGTCGGTCGACGGCTTCGAGATACCGGCCTTGCCGAACTTCCGCGGCTGATCAACGTGCTGCGCGGCGAGATGTCGCTCGTCGGCCCACGGCCCTGCGATGTCCACGAACGAGACGTCTTCGAGCCTCGCCACTTCGAGCGGTTCCTCGTTCCTGCGGGACTCACGGGACCCTTGCAGAGCGCACCGAAGGGGCAGATTCCGTATACCGCGAGCCTCGAGATGGAGGTCGCGTATGCGAGGACGCGCTCATTGAAGGGTGACGCGGGCCTCCTGTTGAGGATGGTTCTCGGCCGCATCCGGCCCGTCGCACCTGCCTGACCACCGATCGCGGCGCACGTGTCGGGAGACCCAGCCCAGGCAGTGCTCAGGCTTCGATCAGCTGGAGGAGGCGTTGGAGTTGCCGTTCGTAGGAGAAGTTCTCGCGAAGGTGGGCTCGCATTCCCTCGACGATGCCCGCGTAGTGGTCGGTGCGTTCGAGCAGGTCGAGGATCTTCTCCTGCGGATCGGACTCCGGTAACCGCAGCTCGAGCGCCTGCTCGCCGTAGATCTCGGACACGAACTCCGGCTCCTGACAGAAGAGTGGCAGCGTGTTCGCCGCCGGCGTCTCGAACGTGCGACACGTGACCAGGCGAAGGCGGTCGTACAGCGGTCGGTAGATCACCGGCATGAACACCCCCAGACCCATGCACTCGACCACACGGTCGAACTGCACCGGCTCACGCAGCTCGACCCCCAACTGCCGCAGATACTCCGGATCCGTGTCGTCGTACGGCGAGGGCCAAGGCAGCGCGTCCCACCAGCGACCGATCAACACGATCCGTCCGACATCCTCGCGCACCGGCTCGAGCGCCTCCAAGACCCGGCGCAGCCCACGCCAACGCCGCCAGTTGTTGCCGACGTAACACATCCCGTACTCCTTGCCGGCGAAATCGAGCGGCCGCTCCCAGCTCGGGTCGTACGCGTGCCAGAAGAACGTGCCCACGTTCTCGCGCAGCGGATGCAGCGTCGGCTGCACGATCTTGTCCGACAGGCTGTCGCAGATCTCGACCCAGCGCGCACTCGCCGCAGCGTCGGGATGGTTGGAGTCGTCCCCGCCAAGCCGAATGGCGTCGTTGTAACCGCCATCCTGGTCCACGACGATCCGCCGCTCGCGCGGCACCCGCGCGACCAGCCGCGCCAGATCGAGCTCGTCCCCGTACTCCAGCGCCGTCTGGGATTCGAAGATGAACACGAGCGCGTCGGACTCCGACACCTCCGTCGAATAGTCGAACGGTGACCCGGTCACCGGGCCGTACACGACGAGCTCGTGGCCGAGCTTCTCCGCGACCCGTCGATAGCTGTGCAGACTGGTCGCACTCCCGGCGTCGACCGGAAGCCAGCAGAGGATCACCACCCGCATCCTGTTTCCCTCAGGCCTCGACCAGTTCGAGGAGGCGTCGGAGTTGCCGTTCGTAGGAGAAGTTCTCGCGAAGGTGGGCTCGCATTCCCTCGACGATGCCCGCGTAGTGGTCGGTGCGTTCGAGCAGATCGAGGATCTTCTCCTGCGGATCGGACTCCGGTAACCGCAGCTCGAGCGCCTGCTCGCCGTAGATCTCGGACACGAACTCCGGCTCCTGACAGAAGAGTGGCAGCGTGTTCGCCGCCGGCGTCTCGAACGTGCGACACGTGATGAGCCGCAGCCTGTCGAAGAGCGGTCGGTAGATCACCGGCATGAACACCCCCAGACCCATGCACTCGACCACACGGTCGAACTGCACCGGCTCACGCAGCTCGACCCCCAACTGCCGCAGATACTCCGGATCCGTGTCGTCGTACGGCGAGGGCCAAGGCAGCGCGTCCCACCAGCGACCGATCAACACGATCCGTCCGACATCCTCGCGCACCGGCTCGAGCGCCTCCAAGACCCGGCGCAGCCCACGCCAACGCCGCCAGTTGTTGCCGACGTAACACATCCCGTACTCCTTGCCGGCGAAATCGAGCGGCCGCTCCCAGCTCGGGTCGTACGCGTGCCAGAAGAACGTGCCCACGTTCTCGCGCAGCGGATGCAGCGTCGGCTGCACGATCTTGTCCGACAGGCTGTCGCAGATCTCGACCCAGCGCGCACTCGCCGCAGCGTCGGGATGGTTGTAGTCGTCCCCGCCAAGCCGGATCGCGTCGTTGTATCGGCCGTCGCAGTCGATCACCACCCGCCGCTCGCGCGGCACCCGGGCAACCAGCCGCGCCAGATCGAGCTCGTCGCCGTCCTGAAGTGCGGTCGTCCCTTCGAAGATGAACACGAGCGCGTCGGACTCCGACACCTCCGTCGAATAGTCGAACGGAAGACCGTTTCCCGACCCGTACAGGACGACCTCGTGCCCGTGATCGGCGGCGAGCCGCGCGTAGTTGTGGAGATCCTGGGCGCTTCCAACGTCCGCTCCCCAGATCCAGTGGACGAGGACAAGCCTCAACTTGCTACCCGAAGCGCTTCGCAGGTCGCCACCAGCTCCTCGGCGCGGGCCGTGAAGGAGTGCCGCTCCCTCAGCTGCCGGCTGACCTCGGTCGCGATCTCGCCGTAGTGCGAGGGTCGCCGCCGCACGTCGGCGAGGCGCTCGGCGCGGTCGTCGCCGAGGACGAGCTCGACGGCGTCCGGGCCGTAGATCTCGGCGACGAGCTGCGGATCGAGGTCGAAGAGGGGAATCGTGCCGGCGGCGACCGTCTCGAAGAACCGCGGCGTCACGATCTGGAGCTCCTCGAAGACCGGCCGGACGAGCACCGGGTTCACCAGGCCGAGGCTCATCGTCGCCACGACCTCGCCGGCGCTCACGGACGGCCGCACCTCGACCCCGAGCCGTCGCAGGTGGTCGGGATCGGTGAAGCAGGCGGTGCTCCGAAGCGGCTCGTCGAGCCACGCGGGCATCTGCTCCCACCCCTCTCCGGCCACCATCGCGCGCCCCGCGGCTGCCCCGGTCGACCCCGCCGCCTCGAGAACCTGCGCGAGCGCCTGCCACCGGAACCAGTTGTCACCCACGTAGACGACCCCGTAGGGCTTCGCGGCCAGGTCGAGAGGTCGCTCCCACTCCGGGTCGTAACCGTGGAAGAGGAACGGCCGGACGTCGGGCCTCAGCGGATGGAGCGTCGGCTGGAGAATCGCGGCTCCGACCGACTCGAGGCTCTCGACCCACTCCCGGCCCGGATGACCGTCGAGCTGGTCGAGATGGTTCACGTCGCCGTCGACGCGGACGGTGTCGTTGTACCGGCCGGAGCAGTCGACGACGAGCCGCCGCTCCTTCGGCATCGCATCCAGCAGGCGCGCGAGGTGCGGTAGGCCCGGGAAATCGGTGGTCTCGTTGACGACGAAGACCGCAAACTCGAAGTCGGCGGCATCCAGCGCATACGTGAGGTCCGGAAACGCCTCGTTCGGCTCGCCGAACACGGCGATCTCGTGACCGAGAGTCCTCGCGTGCCGCACGTAGCTCGCGATCGTCAACGCACTGCCGGCAAATGGCTGAAGCGCCGAGACGAACAGGATTCTCATCTCGGGCGCCGCCGCCTCAGACCTCGCACAGCTCCCGCTCCCCCTCCAGACGCGCAACGGCGGAATGCCAGATCGAGTCCCACGCCAGCGAAGACACCGCCCCCCGGTTCTGCGCGCCGAGGGCGCTCGCCGCTGTGGGATCCGTCAGCAAGCGGACCAGCTCGGCGGCCATGCGCTCGGGCTGGTCCACGGCGATGAGTCCCGGCGACAGCGGGATGCCCTCCGCGCCGACCGAGGTCGTCACGACCGGCCGGCCGGCGGCCATCCCCTCGATCACCTTGAGCTTCGTGCCGCCCCCGGCGAAGAGCGGAGCCACGACCACCAGCGCGTCACGCAGCTCGTCCTCGAGTCTTGGCACGTAGCCCCGGACGTCGATTCCCTCCGCGTGGGCGAACGAATCCCACCCGCGGCCGACCAGGCGGAGCCCGGCGTCCGGCACATCCCGCCGAACGGCCGGCCAGACGACGCGGGCGAACCAGTCGATCCCATCGGCGTTCGCCTGGTAGGCGCCGGGGCCGACGAACACCAGCAGCGGTGTGTCCGTGACCGACGGCGGAGGAACGGCGAAGAGCTCGGACGACGCCCCGTTGGGCACGTGAACCGCGGCTCGAGCATCGTGGCCGAGCCGGCTCATCTCGACGCGGGACACGAACCAGGTCTCGTCGGCCTCGTGCATGGCACGCGGCTGCAGGCGGCCGCACTTCCAGGCCATCGCGGAGCACGCGATCCGATCAGCGATCGTCCGGGAGCCACGCGCGAGGCGGGCCAGGCGCGCCGCTTCGTCGTCGTGCATCACCAGTACCCGCCGCCTGGCCGCGTCCCCCGCCACGAGCGGCCACAGCTGCACTCCCTCGACCTGGAGGACGTCCACGCGAGACGGCACGGATCGCGCCGCGCGCCTGAACGCCGCCGCGAGGGGCGGCAAGAGACTCAGATGATCGGCTCGCTTGCGGTGCGGAAGCACGACCGGCCGGTAGTCGACGAGGTCGGCGTATGCGGTCGGCAGCCCGAGCTCGGACTCGAAGCGAAAATGCACGACGGTGACGTCGAAGCGGTCCGCGTACGCGCGAAGCATCGACTGGATCCGCGTCGCGTAGCCCGACCCGTCGAGACTGCTCGCCGTGGCGACGCAGACGTTCACGTCGTGGGATCTCCCCGCCAGCCCGGTCCGCGGCCGGAGACGTCGACGGCGGGCCGCCGCCTGCGAGCGAGCAGGTGACTCGAGTATCCGACGAGCTTTCCGACCGCCCGCGCGGTCGAGAGAAGACCCACGCTGCAGCCCCGCAGAAGCGCATGCGCGAGGTAGATCGGGATGCGCGCTGTCTCGGCGACGAGATGCTGCGGGTTGCCGCGCTCGAGATCGTAGAACGCCCATCCGTATCCCTGGCGAAAGCTCTTTCTGAGCCGGCTGGTCAGCCGCATCGCCTCCGCCGGACGGCGGTGCCAGAGCCAGGCGTTGGGCAGGTACACGACGCTCCGACCGGCGTCACGGAGGCGATCCTGCCACTCGAGCTCCTCGAAGTAGATCGGGAGTGCCTCGTTGAAGGGTCCGACGGCGGCGAGAGCCTCTCTGCGGAGCGCGAAGTTCGCCGTCCACATGTGCTCGCGCGTGACGCGCTCGACGTCGCCGAGGTCGAGACCGCCCAGGAGCTCGAGGTTGCCCGCGGCGCACGAGCGACAGGATGTGCGTGCCACCGTGCTCGACTCGATCCGCAGCCGGATGCGGCCGCCGAGACCCATCGCTTCGGGATGACGCGCGGCGCCTTCGACGACCTCCGCCAGCCAGTGCGGCGGAGCCTCCACGTCGTCGTCGACGTAGCAGAGAAGGTCGGCCCGCGCCTCGCGAGCGCCGGTGTTCCGGGCGGCGTTCGGGCCCCGTGGCTCGCCGTGACGGCAGAGCCGTACGCCGTCGGGCACTTCGATCGCGGGCTCGGAGCCGTCGTCGACCACCACGATCTCGTAGCGGTCTCTCGGAAAGTCCTGCCTGAGCAGGCTCTTCACGGTGTCCGCGACGAGAGCTTGGCGGTCTCGCGTCGGAACGATGACCGACACGTCCGGCTTGCCGGCGGGCAGAGAGGAAGCCGTGGTCACCGCACGACCCCCTCGAGAACCTCTCGCGTCTCGTCGACGCGCGCATCCCAGGAGAACCCGTTCCGGATCCTCTCGGCCCCGGCACGCCCGAGGGAGGCAGCGAGGTCGTGGTCTTCGAGGACGGTCACGATTCTCTCGGCGAGCGCCTCGGGATCGGCCGGAGCCACGAGAAAGCCGGTCTCGCCGTCACGAACGGCGTCGGGCACGCTGCCGACCCTGGATGCGACGACCGGGCGCCCGCACGCGGCGGCTTCGAGCACGACGAGGGGGAACGACTCCGCCGAGGTCGTGGACGGCAGGACGACCACACCAGCCTTGCGATACCTGTCGATCAGCGCGTCTCCCTGGAGGGATCCGTGGAAGTGGACGAGCCCGTCGATGCCCTGCGCCCGGCTCTGCGCCTCGAGCAGCGGCCGGTCGTCGCCGTCCCCCACGATGTCCACGCGAAGCGGCGAGATGCTGCGCGCCACCGCCGGGACCGCGTCGAGCAGGTGGCGAACTCCCTTCCAGCGCGAGCTTTGCTCGAGCCGCCCTACGTAGAGGACGCTCGCGCCGTCCACGGCGTTGCCGTTCGGGGAGAAGCGCTCGACGTCCACGCCCGGTGTGATCACGTGCGCGTCGTAGCGCGCGAGACCCGCTCCGAACCGCGCGGAGTCCGGGGAGCAGTGGATCACCGCCGCCGCGCGGCGGAGGACGGCCGCGAGCACGAACCTCTCGTAGACGCCGAGCGCGAAGTCGTACGCGCGGCGCCCCTTCGCCATGCTCCCGGCGTGGTAGGTCAAGACGAACGGCCTCGGCCTTGCCGCCAGGGCGGCAAGGTCGGCGATGAACGGCGGCGGGGAGTGCGCGACGACCACGTCGGGCGACTCGGCCTCGATGAGCCGAGCGAGCCTTCCGTACCAGGCGAGAGTGACCCAGGTCGCGGCGCTTCGCTCCCCGGCCGGCAGCCGGTGGACGACGACCCCTTCGTCCTCGGAGACCCCGGCCGGTGCACCGATCGCCGAGGTCGCGACGACCACGCTCCAGTCGTGCCGTCGGCGCAGACCGACGCAGATCTCGCGGCAGTACCGCTCGGCACCGCCGACGTGCGGGGGGTAGTACGGCGTGGCGACGACGATCTTCATCCGGGAAGTTCCCCTGTCCTGGCCCGATGCGCGATCCCGTTACCCGTCAAGGCTACGGCGATTGGTGGATGCAGCCCGCGCACCTTCCAATTAGGAATCAGGCCCTCTCTTCGCGCAAGGGTCGTTCGGCTGGTCCCGAACCCGACTTACACCGTCCCCGGCCGCAGGGCCCGCGAGCGGAGCCGCGGCCTCCAGTCGCTCAGCGCGAGGGCGACGGTCGCCGCGACGACGAGCAGGACGTGCACCCGTTGCGCTCCCGAGACCTCGTTCGGCCCCGGAGCTCCCCAGATGAGCAGCGGAGCGATCCAGGCGGCGCCGAAGCGGCCCCGGTAGAGCGCCACGACGACGAGGAGCAGCGCGAGGTAGTGCATCTCGAGCAGCGGCGTGAGCGCGAGGATGCCGACGATCGAGAGCGCGAACGCGTCTCGATCGCGCCCGCGCCGCCCCAGGACGACGACGAGCAGGAGGATGCCGGCGCCGATCGCGGTCTCCACGGCGGTCGCCGCCGTCCAGCCGGGCAGCACGGGCTGGAGCAGAGCGGCGACCGAGTAGCTGTGAGGGCCCTCGCCGCGCGAGACGCTCGCCAGGAGGTGCGGATAGCCGCCCAGGCCTGCGAACCCGATGCCCGCCCATGGCACGAGGACGAGCAGCGCCGACGCGGCCGCCCCGAATGCCGCGCTCCGGTAGCGGCGCGTTGCGACGAGCCAGACGAGCACCGGCCAGAAGAAGAGCTTCACGGCGATGACGAGCCCGACGGCGAGCGCGACGACGGCCGTCCGGTTCCGGTACCGCCAGACGAACGCCAGCCCGAGCACGGTCAGGAGCGTGACGTTCGCGGTCTGGATCCCGAACACGACGGGAAACCAGAGGAAGGCGAACGCGTGGCAGCGCCAGTCGCGGACGCCGAGCACGAGCAGCGTTGCCGGCACCGTCGCCGCGACGACGGCGACCGCGAGCGCCCCGGCGACCGTGGAAGAGAGCAGCGTGAAGGGCGCGAGCAGGAAGGCGGTCAGCGGCGGGTACAGATACGCAATCCCGTCCGCCACAGCCTTCGAGTCGACCCCGCCGTACGGCGAGATCCCGTGCAGGACGGCGTGCGCCGCGGGCAGGAACGCTCCGCGGAAGTCGACCGCGACCGAGTGCGCTCGCGCCGCGAGGACGAGCACCCAGATCGGCACGGTGAGCGAGAGGATCGCGAGGCCGTGCGCGACCGCGTGCCGCCCGGGTTCCGCCTCGACGCCCGACGTCAGACCGCCTGCGCTGGACAGGCTCGGTCTCACGCAGCCTCCGGCCGCAACCCCCGCGAGAGCAGCCGCGGTCTCCAGTCGCTCATCGCGAGGACCAGAGTCGCCACGACGACGACGAAGACGTGCACTCGATTCAGTCCGAGGCCGTTGTTCGCCTCCGAGGCTCCCCAGATGAGGAGCGGCGCGAGCCAGGCGGCGCCGAAGCCGCGGCGGTAGAGCGCGACGAGCACGAGGAACGCCGCGAGGTAGTGGATCTCGAGCAACGGGGTGAAGGCGAGTATCGCGATGATCGCGAGCGCGAAGGCGTCCCGGTCGCGTCCGCGCCGCCCGGCGAGGACGACGAGGACGAGGACGAGCACGCCGACAACCGCCTCGATTGCCAGCGACGCGGTCCAGCTCGGGACGACGAAGTGAGCGAGCGCGGCCGCGGAGTAGCTGTTCGCGCCCTCCTTGCGCGACACGAACGACATCAGGTGCGGGTAGCCCCGCAGACCGGCGAAGCCGAGGGCCGCCCACGGGACGAAGACGAGCGCCGCGGAGGTCGCCGCGGTGAGCGCCGCGAGGCGGTAGCGGCGGGTCGCGACGAGCCAGATGAGCAGCGGCCAGAAGAAGAGCTTCAGGGCGACGATGAGCCCGCCCACGAGAGCGACGACGGCGGGCCGGTCCCGGTAGCGCCAGATGAGCGCCAGGCCGAGCACCATCGGCAGCGTGACGTTCGCGCTCTCGATCGCGGCGATCGTCGGGAGCCAGAGGAAGGCGACGGCGTGGCAGCGCCAGTCGCGGACGCCGAGCACGAGGAGCGTCGCGGGCACCATCGCCGTCACGAGCACGGTCACGACGAAGCCCGCCGCCAGCGGCGGCATCAGCGTGAGCGGCGCGAACAGGTACGCGGCCAGCGGCGGATAGAGGAACGCGTATCCCTCCTGCACCGCCCGCGAGGTGATGCCGTGGTACGGAGACGCTCCGTGCACGACCGCGTGCGCCGCCGGCACGAATGCGTAGCGGACGTCGAACGCGAACTGGTGATCCAGCGCGTTCCGGATCATCATCCAGATCGGCGTGACGACGGCCCAGAAGGCGAGGCTGTGCTTCAGCGCCCTGCGGAGCGGATCCTCGACGGGCCTCGGAGCGGCTTCTTCACCCATCCATCGCAGTGTGACGGACCTTCCGGGCGCAGCCTCCGTCGAAACGGCTGGACGATTCACAACTTTCGGGAGGGAAAGCCGGGCGATCTACCGCGAGGCCGGACCGAGACCGAGCCGCGCCCGGCCCAGCCACGACCGACGCTCGCCGCTCGAGTCCTCGTCGTCCGGAGCCGGCGCGTCGTGATCGGGCGTCTTCCCGACGCCGAGCCAGTGGTAGACGGGCGGCGCGTCCGCCGGAACGTCCACGGCGGCAGTCCGGGGCTCGGTCGCCCCGCGCTGTTCGAGCCTCTCCTTCAACGCCTTCGCGCCGTCAATGTCCATCCAGTGGCTCCTTCCGCGACGTGCCTGATGTTCTCATCTTGAGTGACGACTCCTGCGTTGTCGACCGGAGATTCACGCAGGATCGCACACCAAGCCTGTCGCGACGGCCCTCTGCGGGCGCCCGCCGTCTGGTGGGCTTCGACTCATCGGAGGGCCGGGTTCAGCCCCGGAGAACCGCGTCACACTGAGCCGATGAGCGCGCGGAGGCGCTGCTGATGCTGGGCGAAGCCGAGCCGCGGGGGACTCTCCGCCCGGCGCGCGGACGAGCCGAGGTGGACCCCCGCAGGCCTGCGGGCGGCGGTGCGGGCGCGCCCCACGGTCGCGACGACACTCGCGCTCGTCGTCCTGGCAACCGCCTCGGCCGTGCTGCGCGCGCTCGTGGCCGGCTGGGTCCACGGCCCCTGGGTCTTCCTGGACTCGCTCGGCTACGAGCGGATGGCGCAGAGCTTCGCCCACACGGGCCACTTCTCCCTCTTCGGCAAGGGCGGCCTCGCCTACTCCCCGCTCTACCCGATCGTGCTCTCGCCGGTCTATGCGCTGACGTCGTCCGCCCACGCGGCCTACGAGTGGGCGAAGGTCGAGAACGCGGTGCTCATCTCGCTCTCGGTCTTCCCGGTCTACGCGATCGGCCGCACCGTGCTTCGCCGCGACCGGGCGCTGGGCGTTGCCGCGCTGTCTCTGGTCGCGCCGCTGATGCTCTACAGCAACTTCGAGATGAGCGAGAGCCTCGCCTATCCGCTCTGCCTCGTCGCGATCTGGGCGATGCTCCGGGCCGTCCGCCGGCCGGGTATCGGGAGCGATGCGATCCTGCTCGGTGCGATCGCTCTCGCCTCCGTGGCGCGCCTCCAGCTGGTCGCGCTCGTGCCGGCCGCCCTCACGGCCGTCCTGCTCGTCGCGGCCCTCGGGCAGGAGCCGCCCGGAGGGCGCGCCCGCGCGGTCCTCCGGGCGATCTCGGGCCACCGGCTCCTGTTCGGCGCCGCCGCCGCCGCCCTCCTCGCGGCGCTTCTCCGCAGGGCGATGAACGGCGGAGACCTGCCGCTCGCCGGCCGCTACTCGAACTTCGGCACGGTGCACGCGAGCCCCCTGCGGGTACTCGAGCTCTTCTTCCAGCACCTGGCCGGGCTGGACTTCGCGGTCGGCGTGATCCCGTTCGCCGCGGCGCTGCTCGCGGGCTACGCACTCGTCCGCTTCGGCCTCCCGCGCGGCCCGCTCGTCTTCGCCTCGGTCGCGCTCGCCACGACGTTCTGGATCCTGCTCGTGGTTGCCTTCGCCGCCGCGGAGTTCGACGCGACGAGCCTCAGCCCACAGCCCGGATCGGGCGTGACCGACCTGCCCCGGATCCACGAGCGGTACCTCATCTACCTCGTACCGCTCTTCCTGGTCGCGCTCGGAGCGGCGCTCCCGCTGCTCCGCGGGCGGATTCCGCTGCGCCGGCACCTCGCGATCGCGGCGGTCGCGGCGGCGCTGCCGGCGGCGATTCCGTTCGGAACCGTCATCAACGACACGAACGGGGTCGACTCCTTCTCGCTCCAGATCTTCGCCAGGGAGCTGCCGGCGACGGTCGTGCCCATCCAGCACGCGACGTTCCTCGTCCTCGCCCTCTCGGCCCTCGCCGCGTTCGTCTACCTCTGCGCCGTCTATCAACCGCTGCCGCTGCTGACGGTGGCGGCGACCGCCGCCGCGTTCGTCGGCCTTTCGGCCGTGGAGCTCGGACGCCAGGCGAAGCGGATCCGCCCGGCTGCCCTCGGATTGCCCGCCCACGCGAACTGGGTCGATCGCGCCGTGGGCGCTCACGGCGACGTCGCGCTCGTCGGCGGCGCCGGGGTGCGCCGGGTGGCGCTCGAGGAGACCGCGTTCGCCAACCTCTCGATCACCCGCGTCTACCGCACCTGCACCGTCGTCTTCGGCTCGGACTTCGGCGAGCAGCCGCTTACCCTCGACCACGCGAGCGGCGTTCTCCGCACCGCCTCAGGGGCGCTCCGAACGCGCTATGCCGTCGTGCCGGCCGCGTTCCACCTGCCCGGTCGGGTGGTCGCGCGCGATCCGGCGGGAAAGCTCGTCCTCCTCGCCCCGTCGCAGGGGACGCTGGTGGTGCCGCCCGGCAGGCGCTCGCTCGTCGGCTGCGCCGGCTGAAGCCCGGAAGCTCTAGCGCCGGGCGCGTCCGCCGCGCCGCAGGCCGACCAGCGAGAGGAGGAACGACGTGAAGAAGACCTGCACGCCGACGATGATGAGCGTCACGGCGAGGATCGACAGCGGCGCCTCCGACACGGTGTCGAGACCGCCGGCGAGCCGCCGGTCCGCGGCGAGCACGCCGAGGCCGAACCCGGTCGCGATCAGGCCGAAGCCGAGCAGGAGCCCGTGCTCCATGCGGAAGCGCCGCACCATCCCTTCCAGCCACGGATCGCGGTCGCCGAGCTGGTAGACGGCATAGGCGCGGCCGCAGAGGCCGAAGCCGACGAGCTGCGTCCCGACCACGACGAGCAGGGAGCCGCCGATCGAATGCACGAAGAACAGGTGCCCGAAGAACGCAGCGTGCGCGAAGACGAGCGCCATCAGGAGCACTCCCAACGCGGTGAACACGACGCCGGGAACCAGGAAGAGGAAATTCGGGTCGTAGACGAGCATCAGGCGCAGCGAACGCCAGCCGTCCCTGAACGGCGAGAGCTTCGACTGCCCCTCCCGCGGATGAAGCGCGATCGGCAGCTCGCGGATCTCGAGGCCGCTCCGGGCGGCCCGGATCACCATCTCCGAGGCGAGCTCCATTCCGGTCGCCTGCAGACCGAGAGCCGGAAGGACGTCGCGCCGGAAGGCCCGGAGCCCGCACCACGTGTCCCGGACCGGAGTCCGGAAGAGCAGGTTGAGGAAGCGGGACATCAACGGGTTGCCGATCCGGCTCAGAATCGGCATCGCGCCCGGTTGGACCGCGCCCATGCGGTTTCCCATCACGAGCTCCGCCCCGCCCTCGAGCTCGCGGACGAAGCGGGGGATCTCGCCGAAGTCGTACGTGAGGTCGGCGTCGATCATCACGATGTAGTCGCCACGGGCTGCGGCGAAGCCTGCGAGGTAGGCGCTGCCGTAGCCGCGCCTCGACTCCTCGACGATCCGCGCGCCGGCGAGCAGCGCGAGCGTGCCGCTGCCGTCGTCCGAGCCGTTGTCGACCACCACGACCTCACCGTCGATCGAGTGCTCGTCGAGAACGCGGCGTGCCTCGGCGACGCACTGCCCGATGCTGTCCGCCTCGTTCAGGCACGGGATGACGATCGACACCGAAACGGTGTCGGGAGCGACTTCCGTGCGGCGCTCTGCGAGAACGTTGACCGCCACACGCGAGACTTAACTCTCCTGGCGCTCTGCCACACCAGCCGCACGGCTGAGGTCGTCCCCCGGGAAGTCTGGGGCGACCCTTCGTGCCACGATGGACGAGAGGACGGCCAAAACCCGACCACCGGTGGTGTAGGCGGCCTTGCCGACGGCCGATACTGGAACGACCATGGTGGGGTCGTTGTCCAGGTCGCCGTTGATCCGCGTGCTCGAGTTCCTCTTCCTCGGGGCGCTGCCGCTGTTCATCGTGGCCGGAACCGCCAGGGCCGCGATCCGCGCGCACGACCTGGCATACGACTTCGACCGGGCCTACGCGCCCGCGATCCACCACGTGCTCCACGGGGCCTCGCCCTACGGGCCCTCGACGACGGCCGCGCTCGGCTCGCAGACCGCGTTCGTCTACCCGCCGCTCGGCGCCTTCCTCGGAGCGCCGCTGGCAGCACTCCCCACGCAGACGGCGGACATCCTCGTCACGGTGCTCGCGACGCTCGCCGTGCCGGCCCTGCTCTTGCTCGTCGGCATCCGGGACTGGCGCTGCATCGGCGCGGCGCTCCTCTGGATGCCCACCGCCTCGGCGATCCACCTCGGCACCGTGAGCGTGCCGATGGCGCTCGGGGTCGCGCTGCTCTGGCGGTGGAGGGATCGTCCGCTGCGCGCCGGCCTCGTCCTCGGGCTGGTGATCGCGCTCAAGCTCTTCCTCTGGCCGCTCCTCGTCTGGCTTGCGATCACGAAGCGCTTCCGGGCGGCGACGGCGGCGACCGTTTCCACGATCGCCTTCGTGCTCGTCCCCTGGATTCCGATCAGGGGGGCCGGCCTGCTCGACTATCCGCATCGCCTGAGCGTCCTCACCTCGCTCGAGGCGCACCGGGGGTTCTCTCCCGCGGCCCTGCTCGCACACCTCGGCCTCGGCTGGGGAGCGGCCGAAGCAGTCGGCTACGGGCTGGGGATCCTCGTGCTCGTGTGGGCGTACCGCCGGCGAGACCAGGAGGAGAGCTCGTTCGGGCTCGCCTGCGCGGCGACGCTCCTCCTGACGCCGATTCTCTGGCCGAACTATCTCGTGATCATGCTCGTGCCGCTCGCGCTGCGGCGTCCGCGGCTCGGCGTCGTCTGGCTCCTGCCCGCGCTCCTCTTCGACCAGGCGGCCTTCAACCCGCCGGCGTGGGAGATCGCCGTCTTCCTCGCCACCCTCGCGGTGGTGGCGGCGACGGCGAGCGGCCCTGCGTTGCGGAGGCGGCATCCGCAGCCGGTGCTTGCGTGAGGTGCCCGTGAGCACGCAGCAGGAGGCGGTCGCCGCGCCGAGGCCCGACGTCGGCCGCCGCGGCGTGGCGACACGCGTCTCGGAAGGGCTCGAGGAGAACGGCCTCGTCGTCGTGGGCGTCGCGGCGTTCGCGATCGTCCTGATCACGCATCTCCGCACGGCTCTCGCCGCCGACGGCTGGATGGCGCTGCTCTCGGGACGCGTCGTCGCCCACCACGGGCTCCCCTCGCACGACACGCTGACCGTCTGGGCGCACGGCCGTGACTGGGTCGACCAGCAGTGGCTCGCGCAGCTCGTCCTCTACGGCCTCGACCGGCTCGGCGGCCTCCCGCTCGTCCTGCTCGTGCACGCCTTCCTCGTGAGCGGTGCTCTCGCCGGCGCCGCTGCGGTGGCCCGGCGTCTCGGCGGCTCGCCGCGCTCCACGACCTGGGTCGTCCTGCCCGTGCTCATCGCGTTCTGGCCGGAAGCCTCGATCATGCGGCCGCAGTCCTTCGCCTACCTGCTGTTCGTGGGGGTGCTCTGGCTCCTGCTGGACGAGCCCCGCGAGCGCAGCCGCCGTGTCTACCTCGTGCTGCCGCTCCTCGTGCTCTGGGCCAACCTCCACGGCTCGGTCGTCGTCGGCGCCGCGCTCGTCTCGGGCTTCGGACTGGTCGAGGCCGCCGTGGCGCTCCGCGCGCGCCCGCGAGCCGTCGGCGCACGCGCGCTCGTGCTGCTCGCGGCGCCGTGGCTGTGCGTGCTCGCCTCTCCGTATGCGACCTCGCTACCGCACTACTACCGGTCGATCTTCTCGAGCGGGTTCGGGAGCTACGTCACCGAGTGGGCGCCGACGACCCTGAACGTCGGCCATGCGCCCGTGTACCTCCTCGCGCTCGGCGGCTTCTGGCTGTTCGGACGCACCGGCGGCCGGGCCTCCTGGTTCGAGAAGCTCGCCTTCGCCGGTCTGACGCTGCTCGCGTTCGACGCGGTGAGGAATGCCGTGTGGCTGGGGCTCTTCTCGCTCGTCGTCCTGCCGCGGCTGCTCGACGAGCTCCGCGCTCCCGCCGTCGAGCCGAAGCGTCTGAACCGGCTCCTCGCGCTGGCGATGCTCGCCCTCGTGGGTGTCGCGACGCTCGGCGTCGCCTTCGAGCCGGAGTCGTGGTTCACGCAGAGCTATCCGGCCGCTGCTGGGAACGCCGCCGTGAAGGCCGCCGGTGCGCACGGCCGCGTGTTCGCGAACGAGCGCTACGCCGACTGGCTCGTCTTCGAGCACCCCGAGCTCGCGGGCCGGATCGCCTACGACTCGCGGTTCGAGCTGCTGACCGCTCACCAGCTCCGGTCGGTGACGGCATTCCGCAACCGGATCGCCGGCTGGCAGGGGACCGTGAGCGGCTACCCGGCTCTCGTCCTCGACCGCGTCGACGACGCCCAGCCGCTCGGGACGCTCGTCAGGACGAGACGAGCGCGCGTCGTGACTCGGCGGGGCCCGGTCGTCGTCCTGCGGCAGCGCTAGGCGCCGGAACGACCGTCCGCCAGACGACGAAGGCGGCGGCGGCGAGCACGAGGCACGTCCGCCAGACACTGCCGTTCGAGTGCGCGAGCGGCGTGACCCAGAAGACGAGCGGCGCGAACCAGATCGCCGAGAGGCGAGGCCTGGCCAGAGCGATCGGCACGAGCAGCAGGACGAGATAGTGGAGCCACAGCACCGGCGTGGCGAGCAGCGTGCCGGCGATCGCGATCCCGAGGGCCCGCCGGTCGCCGTCCGGACCACGGGCGGCCACGACGACCGCGGCGATCACCGCCAGTCCGAGGACGGCCCCCAGGGCGGTCGCGGCGCCGCCGTGGACGCGCAGCAGCCCCGTGAGCGAGTAGCTCTGCACGGCCTCCACCTGCGAGAGGAGTCGCAGCAGGTGCGGATAGGAGCCCAGCCCGGCGAAGCCGATCACGGCCCAGCCGCCGACGAGCAGGACCACGGCTGCGGCAGCGGCCGTCGCGGCCGCCCGCAGGCGGCGGGTGGCCAGGAGCCAGACGAAGAGCGGCCAGGCGAAGAGCTTGGCGACCGCGGTGGCGGCCGTGGAGACCGCGGCGACGTAGGGGCGATCGCGGTAACGCCACGCGACCGCCACGCCGAGGAGCAGCATCGAGCTGATGGTGCCCAGGGTCACCGAGTCGAGCACCGGCGCCGTCAGGAGCGCGAGCCCGTAGCAGCGCCAGTCGCGCACGCCGAGCAGCCGCAGCGCCAGGGGCACGCACCCGAGCGCGAGCAGGAAGAAGAGCACCTTTCCCGCCACGAGAGGGAGTGCTGCGAGCGGGGCGAGGAGCACAGCGGTGATCGGCGGATAGACGAACTGGTCGTCGTGCGCCAGCGCCGCGAGGTTCGCCACCGGGTACGGCGAGCGGCCGTGCACGACCGCGTGGGATGCCGTGCGGAAGATCTGCCAGTCGAGGAGCGAGCGGCTGAGGTGCAGGTCGGCCGCCAGGACGATCCCGAACAGGATCACGGGCACCCAGAGGAACACCGCGAGCTCCCACGGCTGGCCCAACGCGCGCATCGAGACGGCGATTCGCTCGCCGGCAGCCTTCATCCCCCCTATTGAAGTCGAAGATCGCCCGTGCCACCATGTCGGAAGGCCCAGGTCGGAACCGGACTTCAGGAGAAAGGCGCAGCTCGCCTTGGCACCACGCCCGCCTCAGGCCGCGAACCACCGGATGTGCTTCGACCGAAGGACGGGTTCAACCCACCCTTCCCGCAGGAGACGCAGCCCTCGAAACGGGCTATTACCTCCATCGACAGGCGGTATCTCGCGATGCCCGAGATGCCGGAAGCGCAGGGCGCCGACCCTGCAAGGCGAGGGGACGACGGCCAAGCCGACGCCCTTCAGAAGGAGGACACAGGTGGAGATGATTCGTTCGCTCCCCATGCGGGCCTACCTCGCGGTTGCGGCCCTGCGGGATCGCGAGGAGGGACAGGCGCTCGTCGAGTACGCGCTCCTGCTCTCGCTCATCGCGGTCGCCTCGATCGCAATCCTGACCACGCTCGGCAAGAACGTCTCGGGGATCTTCAGCAAGATCAACGTGGAGGTCTGAGGGCGACGTTCGAACCGCTCTTGGCCGAAGGACCGGGTGATCCCAGCCTTCTCGCAGGAGACGCTTCCGGCGAGCGGGTCTATCACCTGCTACGACAAGCGGTATCTCGCAGGCGCGAGCTGCCGGAAGCGCAGGGCCCTAACCCTGCACTACGAAGGCACGACGGCGGAGCCGGCGGCTTTCAAAAGGAGGACACAGGTGGAGATGATTCGTTCGCTCCCCATGCGGGCCTACCTCGCGGTTGCGGCCCTGCGGGATCGCGAGGAGGGACAGGCGCTCGTCGAGTACGCGCTCCTGCTCTCGCTCATCGCGGTCGCCTCGATCGCAATCCTGACCACGCTCGGCCAGAACATCTCGGGGATCTTCAGCAAGGTCAACGTCGAGGTCTAAGGCGCGAGCAGGACTATCACCTGCAGCGACAAGCGGCGTCTCGCGGGCGCGAGACGCCGGAAGCGCAGGGCCCCAACCCTGCACTACGAAGGCACGCCGGCAGAGCCGGAGGCCTTCAGAAGGAGGACACAGGTGGAGATGATTCGTTCGCTCCCCATGCGGGCCTACCTCGCGGTTGCGGCCCTGCGGGATCGCGAGGAGGGACAGGCGCTCGTCGAGTACGCGCTCCTGCTCTCGCTGATCGCGGTCGCCTCGATCGCCATCCTGACGACGCTCGGCAAGAACGTCTCGGGGATCTTCAGCCAGATCAACCAGGAGCTCTAGGCAACAAACGGACGATGCACGGGGGGGCACTCTCACCTCGCTCGAGGATGAAGAGCCCCCTCGCCTCGTTCCGCCGTTCGTACCGCCTTGAGGAAAATGTGAAGCTGCAGTCGCCGCAACCGCCGCGCTGCGAAACCAACAGAGATTTTCCGGCGACTGCCTCGCAGCACTGAGGCGACAGGAATCAGGAGGAGGAAGCAGTGGAAAACATCATGTCGAGCAAGCTCTTCAGGACGCGCCAGGGCACGATCTTGCTCGGCGTGGTGGCGGCAGTGCTGGCGGCGATCGCCCTGGTCGTCTACCTGAACCAGTACCGCAACAGCGTCAACAAGAATTCGGTGCCGCTGCAAGTGCTCGTCGCGAAGAGCCTGATCCAGAAGGGCACGCCGGGCGACATCGTCGCCTCGACGGCCCTCTACCAGACCAGCCAGGTCGCCAAGAGCCAGGCTCAGACGGGCGCGTTCGTCGACCCGTCGGAGCTCGCCGGCAAGGTGGCGCTGACGGACATCTACCCGGGCCAGCAGCTGACCCAGGCGGACTTCGGCACCAGCACGGGCTCGGTCTCGCAGGAGCTGCAGCGCGGGCAGCGGGCCGTCGTCGTCCCGCTCGACTCGCCGTCCGAGGTGGGCGGCCAGGTCACGGCGGGCGACCACGTGGACGTCTGGGTGCTGATCACCCAGGCCAACGGGAATCCGGTCGTCCGCGAGATGCTCCAGAACATGTACGTGCTGGGAACCAACTCGGACGGCAACGTGACCATCCGGGCGACGCCCTCGCAGGCCGGCAAGCTGATCTTCGCCAGCGGAAACGCGAAGATCTGGCTCACCCTCCGGCCGACGGTCGGCTCCGTGACGAAGCCGCCGCTCATCACCTCGAATTCGCTGCTGGGACGGTGACATGGACGACACGATTCGCATCCTCGTAACCCTCGCCGAGCACGCCGACTCCTCGCTCGTCGAGTCGGCCCTCCAGGGCGAGGCCTCGCTCGAGGTCGTCGGGTACGCCGACTACCTCGACGACTGGCGGGACTTCCTCGCGCAGCAGTCCGACGTCGTCATCGTCGGTTGCTCCGCCAACGACGACGGGGCGACGCTGATGGTCGACCGCGCCGTGAAGCATCGGCCGGACCGGCCGGTGGTCGTCCTGTGCGAGGCGCCGGCGAACGGCTTCCTGCGCCAGGCGTTCGAAGCCGGGGCGGACGACGTGATCACCCTCCCGCAGGCCCCGCAAGAGGTCGCGTTCACGCTCCAGAAGGTGATCGCGCGCCGCAAGGGGCTCTCCATCCCGGGCAAGCCGCACGCGCCGCTCATCGCGATCCTCGGCCCCAAGGGCGGCACCGGCAAGACGCTGATCGCGACGAACCTGGCGGTCGCTCTCGCCCAGCGCGACGCGAACGTCGTCCTCGTCGACCTCGACCTGCAGTTCGGCGACATCGGCCTCGCTCTCGGGCTCTCGCCCGAGCGGACGATGTACGACCTGATGAAGGCGGGCCCGCCCTTCGACCACGAGAAGCTCGACCGGCACCTGATTCGCCATTCGTCCGGCGTCAAGGTCCTGATCGCGCCGACGCGGCCGGACCAGGCGAGCGCCGTCTCGATCGACTACCTCCGCGACATCTACGCCTCGCTGCGGACGATGTCGGACGCGGTGATCGTCGACACGCCTCCCGGGTTCACCCCCGAGGTGATCGCGACGATCGACGTGTCCACCGAGGTCTGCATGGTCGGGATGCTCGACTCGCTCTCGCTCAAGAACACGAAGCTCGGTGTCGAGACTCTGGACTTGATGGGCTACGACGCGGAGCGGGTGGCACTCGTCCTCAACCGGGCCGACTCGCGCGTCGGGATCACCCCCGACGACGTCTCGGCGATCGTCGGCCGGACGCCGGACGTGTTCGTCCCGAGCGACCGCGAGATCCCGCGCTCGATCAACGAGGGGACTCCGATCGTCGCCGTGAAGCCGGCCTCCGGGGCGGCCAAGGCGTTCCGCACGCTCTCCGACCGGTACGCGAAGGCTGCCTCGCCGGTCGCCCCCGCGGCGAAGTCGTCGGCGGGCAAGCGGACGCTGATCGGGCGGAGACGCTGATGGACCTGCACGAGCGTCTCAACACGTCGACGCCGGTACCTGCGACGAAGGACCCGTACGCCGAGGTCAAGAGCCGCGTCCACTTCACGGTCATCGGCGACCTCGGACCGCAGCTCTACAACGTCAACATGGACCCGGACGACCTGCGCGAGCGGGTCCTCGCCGACGTCCGCGACCAGCTCGCACAGGAGACCGGGATCTCACGCGACGACCGGGCGCGGATCGCGCTCGAGATCGCCGACGACATCCTCGGCCACGGCCCGCTCGAGCGGCTGCTCGCCGACGACAGCGTGACGGAGATCATGGTCAACGGCCCGCACGAGATCTGGATCGAGCGGAACGGCCGGATCTTGCCCAGCGAGGTCCAGTTCAACGACGAGTGGCACCTGCGCCGGATCATCAACAAGATGGTCGCCCAGGTCGGTCGTCGCATCGACGAGTCGACGCCGATGGTCGACGCACGGCTGCCCGACGGCAGCCGCGTCAACGCCGTGATCCCGCCGCTGTCGCTCAGCGGTCCACTGATCACGATCCGGAAGTTCAGCCGGAAGCGGCTGACACTCGACGACATGATCAAGCTGGGAACGCTCAACCAGGAGGCGGTCGAGTTCCTGCAGCGCTGCATCCGCGCCCAGCTCAACATCCTCATCTCGGGCGGGACCGGCTCGGGCAAGACGACGCTGCTGAACGCGCTCTCGACCTCGATCCCGGACGAAGAGCGGATCGTGACGATCGAGGACGCGGCCGAGCTCCGGCTCAACCAGACGCACGTGCTGCGGCTCGAGTCGCGGCCGAGGGATCTGGCGGGCGAGAACGAGGTCCCGATCCGGGCGCTCGTGCGGAACTCGCTGCGCATGCGGCCCGACCGGATCATCGTCGGCGAGGTTCGCGGTGCCGAGGCTCTCGACATGCTGCAGGCGATGAACACGGGTCACGACGGCTCGCTGTCGACGATCCACGCGAACAGCCCGCGCGACGCGCTCGCCCGCCTCGAGACGATGGTGCTCATGGCCGGCTACGACCTGCCGGTGCACGCGATCCGCGAGCAGGCCTCGTCGGCTCTCGACGGCATCATCCACCTCGAGCGGCTCGAGGACGGCTCCCGTCGCGTCACCTCGGTCACCGAGGTGCAGCGGATGGAGTCGGACGTGATCACGCTCCAGGAGCTGTTCAAGTTCCAGATCGACGAGGTCACGCGCGACGGCACCATCGTCGGCGGCCTCCGCCCGACGGGCCTGCGGCCGAACTTCCTGCAGAAGTTCGAGAAGCGGGGCATCGCCCTGCCGCTCGGCCTCTTCCAGACGCACGAGCCGGAGTTCGGCGGCGCGGCAGCCGTCGGGACGGTCGGCCGGTGAAACGGGTCCTCATCCTCCTCGTTGCGGCCGCCCTCGCCGCCGGCGTCCTCGCCGGCGGCGCGGGAGCGGCCGGCTCCTCGGGCGTGCGCCTGACCCCGGTCAAGGGGTCCGCGTTCCCGCAGCGGGCGTTCGTGGTGTCCCTGCCGAGCGAGCGCAAGCTGACGGCCGGCGACGTCCAGGTGACGGAGAACGGCGGCCCGGTGGCCGAGGAGAGGCTCGTGCCCGCGAGCGAGGCGTCGAAGCAGGCGTTCGGCGTCGTCCTCCTCCTCGACACGAGCTGGAGCATGCGCGGCCAGCCGATCGCGGCCGCGTTCGACGCGGCGCGTGCGTTCGCGGCCCGCCGGAACCCGCACGAGCAGCTCGGAGTGATCGAGTTCAACCGCGAGACGACGACGGCCGGACAGCTCACGACCTCGAAGGGCGCGATCTCCACCGTCCTGGCCCAGAAGCCCCATATCTCGACCGGAACGCACATCTTCGACTCGGTCGCACAGGCCGAGAAGATGCTGACCGACGCCAACATCGCGTCCGGCTCGATCGTCGTCCTCTCCGACGGCGCGGACACGGGCAGCTCGACGACGATCGACCAGGTGGCCCGCACCGCGCGCAACGCCCACATGCGGATCTACACGATCGGCCTCGAGGACAAGAGCTACAGCGCGAAGACGCTCAAGGCGCTCGCGGCGGCCGGTCAGGGCCAGTACGCGCAGGCGAAGGCGGGCGACCTCGCCCAGCTCTTCGACAGGCTCAGCCGGCAGATCTCGAACGAGTACCTCCTCGACTACAAGTCGCTCGCCGGCCCGGACCAGGCCGTCCACACGGCGATCAGCGTCTCGGGGTTCGGGACGACCGCCGTCGACTACCGGACGCCGTCGCTGGCCGTGAACGGCACGACGGACAAGGTGTTCAAGCGCTCGGTCTTCGACCGTGTCATCAACTCGTGGATCACGATGGTCGTCCTCGCTCTCGTCGCGGCCCTCGTCGTCATGTTCCTCGTGATCGCCCTGCTCGCGCCGAAGCGGAGCGGCTTGCCCGCGCGCATGGCCGAGTTCGTCTCGATCCGCGCCCTCCAGCAGGACCGGGGAGCCGGAGCCGGAGCCGCCGACGAGGAGGCCGACGGCGAGGAGCGGGAGGACACCTACTGGGGGCGCCTGGGCGAGACGCTCGAGATCGCCGACATCGACTTCGCGCCCGAGGTGATCGTGGCCGCGACGGCCGCCGTGACCGCCCTGGTCTTCCTCCTCATCTGGGCCGGCACGGGATCGCCGTGGTGGGCCCTCTTCGCCCTCGTCATTCCGTACCTCGCGCGGGAGTGGATCATCCGCACGCTCGCGCGCCGTCGCAAGCGGTTCGCCGAGCAGCTGCCGGACGCGCTCCAGGTGATCGCATCCGCGCTCCGCTCGGGCCACAGCTTCGCCGGCGCGCTCGCCGTCGTGGTCGAGAGCTCGGCGGAGCCGATGAAGAGCGAGATGCAGCGGGTGGTGGCCGACGAGCAGCACGGCGTGCCGGTGCAGACGTCGCTCGCGATCGTCGCCGAGCGGATGGCGAGCAAGGACCTCGAGCAGCTCGCGATGGTGGCGGAGCTGCAGCGGGAGGCCGGCGGCAACGCGGCCGAGGTGATCGACCGCGTCGCCGAGACGGTGCGCGAGCGGTTCGACCTGCGGCGGCTCATCCAGACGCTGACGATGCAGGGCCAGATGACGCGCTGGATCGTCTCTGCGCTCCCGATCGGCATCGTGCTGATCCTCCAGGTCGAGAACCCCCACTATCTCCACCCGCTCGTCGCGTCGACCGCCGGCAAGATCGGGCTCGGGCTCGCCGTCGCCTGGGCGGTCTTGGGGTCGTTCGTGATCAAGCGAATCATCGAGATCGAGGTGTGATGCCGTGATTGCTCTGCTCATTCTTGGTCTCTTGCTCGTCGGCGCCGCCGTCGCGCTGCTGTCGCGGTCGTTGATCGTCGCGCGGCTGCGGGCCAGCGACACGCTCTTGCAGATCGGGCGCTACGGCTTCGCGGGTCGCGCCGCCTCCGAGCCCGGCGCGGGCCTCCGTCACTACGCCGGCTCGGTCGCCGAGAACCTGGGAAGCCTGCTCACCGAGCAGCTGCGGTTCGTCGACGAGAAGCGCCTGCGGAAGACGCTCGTGGCGGCGGGCATGCACGACACGTCCCCGAACATGGTCGTCGGCACCTCGCTCATCACGGCCGTCGCGCTGCCGGCGATCTGGATCTGGATCGCCGTGGCAACCGGCACCTCGACGTCGATCACGCTCCTCGTCACCCTCTTCGTCGCGGCCATCGGCTGGTTCGCGCCGGGCTTCGCGGTGCAGCGGCGGGCGGAGAACCGTCTCTACCGGATCGACCGCGCGATGCCCGAGCTGATCGACCTCCTCGTCGTCATGGTCGAGGCGGGCCTCAGCCTCAGCGCCGCGCTGCAGCTCTCGGGCGAGCGGTTGAAGGGGCCGCTCGGCGAGGAGCTCCGGATCGTGCTCCAGGAGCAGCGCATGGGTCTCAGCCCCGTCCAGGCGCTCGAGAACATGGTCGGCCGGACGCCGACGCCGGCGGTCGAGTCGTTCGCCCGCGCGATGATGCAGGGCGAGCTGCTCGGCGTGTCGGTCGGGCAGATCCTGCGCAGCCTCGCGATCGAGATGCGCAAGCGGCGGCGGGCGCAGGCCGAGCAGCAGGCGCAGAAGGCGCCGATCAAGATGCTCTTCCCGCTCGTCTTCATGATCTTCCCCGCCCTGTTCGTGGTCATCCTCGGCCCCGCGCTGGTCTCGATCTTCCACGCGCTGAGCAACCGATGAGGAGACTTCGCGCACATCCGCCGGGAGGACGGCACCGCGCTCGTCGAGTTCGCGCTCGTCCTGCCGATCCTGCTCATGGTCGCGACGGCGATCACGAGCTTCGGCCTGACGTTCTACCGCTACATCACGCTCACCGACGCGGTGCGCTCCGGCGCGCGCACGCTCTCGCTCGGGCGCGGGCTCACGGACCCCTGCACGCCTGCGAAAACGCAGACCGTGAACTCGGCCGTCGACGTCGGCCTCCAGCCGAACCAGGTGCAGATCATCGCGTGAACGGCACACGCGCTGCAGCAACGGAACGACGGCACGGACTGGGTCCAGGGCAACCAGGCGACCGTGAGCGCCTCGATCCCGTACAGCATCAACATCTTCGGGGTCATCACGGTCAACAACGGCACGCTCACCGCGAGCGCCACCGACGCGATCGAATGAGCAAGAGGCCGACAGGATCGCTCGCCCGCCGCCTGCGGCAGGAGGGTGGCCAGGTCCTGCCGATGACGGCGCTGCTGATGGTCGTCCTCGTCGGCTTCGCCGGGCTCGTGATCGACGTCGGCCGCGTCTGGATCGCCCAGCGCCAGCTCCAGAACGCGACCGACGCGACGGCACTCGCGATCGCCCAGAACATGCCCGACAACTACACGGGCTGGAGCAAGGTCCCGGGCTTCGACGGCGTCTCGCCGAGCAAGAACGCGCTCTTCGGCTATGGCGTCACCGCCGACCCGCCGACCGTCACGTTCGCCTGCTCGCCGAACGCGCCCGGGTACGACCCGGGGAACAACCCCCCGGCCACGGCCACGTGCCCGCAGGACACGAGCGCGGAGGACCAGCCGAACAACCTCTGCCGGCCGGGCGACTCTCTGCCGCCGGGGCCGAACGGAGACGGCAGCGCCGGGTGCAACGTCGTGACCGTCTCGGAGAGCGCGACGGTGAAGTCGACCTTCGCGGCGATCTTCAACTTCGCCCACTTCACGCTGACCGCGAGCTCGACCGCGTCGGCGCCCGACCAGACGATCACGCCGATCGACGTCGCGGTCGTCGTCGACACGACGGGGTCGATGAACGCTCGAACGCCCGCCGACGTCTGCCCGAGCGTCCGCAACCCGACCAAGCTCGACTGCGTCAAGGCCGGCGTCCAGGCGCTCCTCCAGACGCTGTACCCGTGCAGGCCGGGCCGCTCCTGCGCCGGTCAGCCGCCGCTCGACAAGGTCGAGCTGCTCATCTTCCCGGGCCTGACCAACGCGAACCTGATCCCGCGCGAAGAGGACTGCACGCGGAACATGCCCGACAACGGCAAGGCGTACGACGATCCCCAGAACCGGACCGTCAACCCGTTCCTGAGCGAGGGCTACACGTTCACCGTCGTGCCGTGGGAGACCTCGTACGCAAACTGGAGCACGGCTCAGGGCAAGTTCGTCCTCAACGCGAACGACCCGCTCGTGCGGGCGACGGGGACGGGCAGACTGCGGCCTCGAAGCAGGGCGGTGACACCTCCTACACGTCGGTGCTCCAGACGGCGCAGGACTCGCTCAACCTGCTCGGCAACGACGGCGCGACCCATGCGATCGTCCTCCTCGGCGACGGCGAGGCGAACTACGGCCCCATCTACACGTCGCCGACCGAGCCGCCGGCGTCGGCCGAGCGCCGCACCCCGTGCCAGCAGGCCGTGAACGTCGCGCGTGCGGCGGCCGCCGCAGGCACGACCATCTACACCGTCGGCTACTGGTCGCCACCGACGCAATTCGGCACGCCGGACGAGGAGACCCAGTGCCTGGGAATGAGCGGTCAGAACGGTTGCCGCCGTATCGAAGCACGCAGCAGTTCGGCAACAACTGCACCGAGGTCGAACACGACGAACGCGACCTATCCCTCCGTCTGCCCGGGCAACCACACCACGACCCCGATCCGCGGCTGCTGGACGATGTACAGCATCGCGAGCGACCCGGCCAACTTCTACCCCGACGCGAGTGACACGAGTCTCGAGGCGATCTTCCAGCAGATCGGCCAGAACCTCGGAAAGACGCGGCTCATAACCTCGCCGTAACGGCCATGACGAAACTCTTCCGCCTCGGTCTCGCGTCGGCGCTGGTCGCCGTCCTCTTCCTGCTCGCCTTCGCGGGTGCCTCGCAGGCGAAGAACCGCGTCGCCTGGGCGACGCCGCAGGCGATCGCGAAGAAGATCCACGGCTTCATCCCGCAGCTCACGGTCGACAACACGAGCGCGCCCTCGATCATCACGTCCACCAAGTGCCACGGCCTCGGCAAGGCGCACAAGAAGGGCAAGGGCAAGAAGGCGGTGCGGAAGTACTCGCGGTTCCGCTGCACGGCCAGCACGACACGCGGCCGGTCGGCCGTCTGGGCCCGCGCGCTGCCGGGCGGCAAGTTCTGCGCCAGCAGCACCGGGCTCGCCTCCTGCCCCGCCGCCGCGCCCGCGGCCGGCGACCCGCGGATCTGCGGCAACCCGCCCGCTCCTCCGACCGCCGACCCGAACAACTGCGTCCTCTCGGCCACGGAGGCATCGGTCAGCCGCGCCATGAAGGTCTGGTTCAAGAACCCCGACTGGACGCCCGGCCAGGTGCACTGCAAGGGCTCGAACCTCAAGTTCGAGCTGCACCTTCCAGCAGCTCAACGTCTTCGGCGTCTACTACACGTCGAACATCCGCTTCAAGCTGACGAACGGCGCCTGGGCGGCCACGCTCGCCACGACCGGCGGCAACGGCGGCGCAACGACCTGCACCGTGCTGCCGAACGCGAAGACCCGGGCGGGCAAGCCCGCCAAGTGGACGACGGGCCCGACCCCCACCTGCACATGAGCGACGCGAGCGCATCCGCCGTGTCTCCACCGACGCCCGCGCCCGGCGCCACGGCCGCGCGCCCGAAGCGGCCGCTCCCCGAGCTCCTGCCGCGCGGGATGCGCGCCGCCGCCGTGCTCGCCGTCTCCGCGGCCCTCGTCGCCGCCGACTTCGTCCACTTCGGCGCGAGCGACTGGGCGTTCATCGGGCTCGTGCTCTGCCCGGTGCTCGTGCTCCTGACCGCGATCGACCTCGAGCACAGGCTCCTGCCGAACCTCGTCGTGCTGCCGGCGACGCTCGCGGTCGCCGCGGTCGTCGCGGTCTCGCAGCCGCACGCCCTCGTAGGCCATCTCGCGGCCGGCGTCGCGCTCGGAGGCTTCTTCTTCGCCACCGGCGCGTTCTTCCCCGGCAGCATCGGGATGGGAGACGCGAAGCTCGGGCTCCTGCTCGGGGTCGCGCTCGGCTCCAAGACCGTTCCCGCGGTGGAGTTCGCGCTCCTCGCAGTCCTGGTCGTCGCGCTGGGGATCGTCGCCAGCCAGGGCATGTCGGCCCGCAAGAAGGCGATCGCCTTCGGGCCGTTCCTCGCGCTCGGCGCCATCCTCGGCTTCTTCATCGCCTGACCGGAGGTTCTTTCATGACGGAACTCATCGAAGACACCCAGCTGATCCGCGACGAGGAGGCGGCGGAGCGGCTCCGCGAGCTCCTGTCGCGCGCCCGGGTCGAGGTCGCGAAGGCGGTCGTCGGCCAGGACCAGGCGGTCGACCTGATGCTGATCGCCGCACTCGCGCGCGGGCACGTGCTCCTCGAGGGCGCTCCCGGCACGGCGAAGACGCTGCTCGCGCAGGCGATGGCCCGCGTGCTCGGCGCGAACTTCCAGCGCGTCCAGTTCACCCCGGACACGACCCCGAACGAGCTGATCGGGACGATGGAGACGCGCGGCGGCGAGCTCGTGCTGGACCGCGGCGCGATCTTCACCAACGTCCTGCTCGCCGACGAGATCAACCGCACGCCGCCGCGCGTCCAGGCCGGCCTGCTCGAGGCGATGCAGGAGCGCCACGTCACGCTGCGCGGCCGCACGTACTTCATCGACCCGCCGTTCTTCGTCATGGCGACCCAGAACCCGTACGAGCACGAGGGCGTCTTTCCGATCACCGAGTCGCAGCTCGACCGCTTCCTGATCAAGGTCGACCTCGTCTACGGCGACGAGGACGCGGAGGTGCGTACGCTCGACCTGCCGCATCGTGGAGTCATTCCGGACATGCTCGGCGAGATCTCCCCCCTGCTCGGCGAGCGCGCCTTCCTCGTCGCGCAGGAGCTCGTCGACGAGGTGGACGGCGAGCGAGGAGATCTGCCGCCTCTGCGTCCGCATCGTGCGGGAGACGCGGGCGGCGGACCAGGTCGAGCTCGGGGCGAGCCCGCGCGCAGCGCGGCACCTGATGACGGCCGCGAAGGCGCGGGCGGCGGCCCAGGGCCGGCCGAGCGCCGAGGCCGAGGACGTGACCTTCCTCGCGCCGTACGTGCTCAGCCACCGGGTGAGCGCCGAGAACATGACCCCGCGCGAGCTCGTCGACTCGGCGGTGGAGCGGGCGGTCGCGCGCTAGGAGGAAGTACCCCCCGCTCAGTCGGTTCGGACCCGCCGGAAGGACTAAACTCTCGGCGAGAACTGGACGATACTTCGGCAGGAACCCGTAAGCCAATCGAGAAAATCGGAGCCTCATGTTCTACGCAATCCTCGCAATCATCTTCGTCGTCCTGCTCTTCGCCTACGTCCGCGTTCGCGGCCGGCGAGTGAGCCGCTAGCACTCTCGCGCAGACGGCGACGGCAGTGCTGCGGCCACTCCGGTGGCCGCCGGCCCGATGGGGTAGATTCGGCTGCAGCACGGCCTCACCGCCACGGCAAGGGGAGGGGATAAGAGCGTGTCGGTCCACGTCACGATCGAGGCCGCCTCGAAGGCCGAGGCGGAACTGATTGCGCAGCAGCTGCCCGTCGAGGGACGGGTCCAGTCGTGGCGTGGCTTCGGCGTCATCCGTCTCGGCCGGCGGAGCGCGACGGAGACGAAGGTCGTCATCGACGCCGTCTCGCGGAGCTTCCGGCAGCACGAGCTCCAGTGGGCTCGCGTGCGGTACGACGACGAGGAGCGGGTCTTCAGGGCGAACGGCCGGAACGGCCGGCGCAGCGGCTGATCAGTCGACCGGTAGCGCTTCCGGCTCGGCCAGGCCGGCGATGCGGTAGGCGTCGATCTGGTCGAGGGTCTCGTGCTCCAGCAGCGCCTCGGCCAGCGTGTCGAGCCGCGTGCGCTCGGCCTTCAGCAGGCCGACGACGCTCTCGTACGCGGTCTCGATCGTCCCTCGCACCTCGTCGTCGACGAGATCGAGCATTCGCGGTGACGTCGGCTCTCCCCAGGGGTTGAAGCCCTCCCGCGGCAGCACGGCGACGAGCCCGACCGCGCTGCTCATCCCCCACCGCCCGACCATCTGTCGCACGAGGGCGGTCACCTGGGCGATGTCCGCCTCCGCTCCCGTCGTCTGGTCGCCGAAGACGAGCTCCTCGGCCGCCCGGCCGCCGAGCGCCACCCTCACGACCGCCTCGAGCTCGGCGCGCGTGTAGTTGAACCGGTCGACGTCGGGCGAGGAGAGCGTGACCCCGAGCGCCTGGCCGCGAGGGACGATCGAGATCTTGCGGACCGGGTCGGCCCCGGTGGTGAGCATCCCGACGAGCGCGTGACCCGCCTCGTGATAGGCGGTGCGGCGGCGGTCGGCCGGCGAGAGCATGATCTTGCGCTCGGCCCCGAGGATGATCTTCTCGAGCGACTGCGCGAAGTCGGAGGCGGTGACCTCGGTCCGGCCCAGCCGCGCGGCCAGGAGCGCCGACTCGTTGACGAGGTTCGCAAGGTCGGCGCCCACCATGCCGGGCGTCGTCGCGGCGATCCGCTCGAGATCGACGTCGGCCGCCAGCGGCATCTCGCGCGCGTGCACCTCGAGGATGAGGCGCCTCCCCTCCCGGTCGGGAGGCTGGACGGCCACGCGGCGGTCGAAGCGACCGGGGCGCAGCAGCGCCTGGTCGAGCACGTCGATCCGATTCGTCGCCCCGACGACGATCACGTTCGTCGACGAGTCGAACCCGTCCATCTCGGTGAGGATCTGGTTCAGGGTCTGCTCGCGCTCGTCACTGCCGCCGAAGCCGCCTCCGGCGCTGCTGCGGGCGCGGCCGACCGCGTCGAGCTCGTCGATGAAGACGATCGCGGGCGACTCCCGCTTCGCCTGGCGGAACAGGTCGCGCACCCGCGAGGCGCCGACGCCGACGATCGCCTCGACGAACTCGGACGCCGACATCGAGAAGAAGGGCGCACCCGCCTCGCCCGCGACGGCGCGCGCGAGCAGCGTCTTGCCGGTGCCGGGCGGGCCGCTGAGCAGGACTCCCTTCGGGATGCGGCCGCCGAGCCTGCGGTACTTCTCCGGGTCGCGCAGGAAGTCGACGATCTCGGTCAGCTCCTGCTTCGCCTCGTCGATGCCCGCGACGTCGCCGAAGGTCACCGTCTCGCGGCCCGGCTGATAGCGGTGCGCGCGGGCGCGGCCGAGCGCGCCCGCCGTCCGCGAGCCGCTCATCCTCCGGAAGAGGAAGAAGAGGAGCAGCAGGAGGACGATCGTCGGGCCGAAGCCCAGCAGGAGGCTCTCCCACACCGGCGGGCCGTGGTCGGGCGGCTTGGCGTTCACGACGACTCCGTGCTGCTGGAGGAGCTGCGAGAGCTGGTTCGTGTCGGCGAAGGACGGGATCTCCGTGACGAAGAGGACGGCCGCCGTCGGGTTGCCGGCGGCCTTCATCGCGTGCGTGAACTTGCCCTGGATCTCGCCGCCGGTCGTCGTGATCGAGAGGACGTTGTCGGCGCGGATCTGCTTGAGGAAGAACGGGCTGTAGGGCACGCGATTCCTGGTGACCCGAGTCGCACGGTGCGCAGCCCAGAAATTGACGCCGAGCAGGACGACGAACAGCACGGCGTAGACCGCGATGCGCATCGGGCGGCTCGGGAGCCGTGGGAGTCGTCTCTCGTTCACGGGCTCAGGATGCCATTCGCGCCGTCGCAGCGCGGACTTCTGCAAGCGGGTGCGCCGGCGTCCCCCCTGCAGCCGTCGAACTTGAGGGTTCCGACGGCGCACCGGTGCCGGTCTTCGACCACGGGGCCGTTCCCCCTCCCCCTCGTGGCTCCCCGCCGTCTCGGTGGGTCTAGAGATAGCGGATGGCCAGGAAGACGAGCGCAGCGCCCCAGGCCACCTGCACGAGGGCGACCGCGGTCACGAGGAACGCGACCTGCAGGCGCTCCTTGGCTGATTGGTCGACCGATTTGACCGCCACTTGTTCCCCCTTCCACCGCCGGCGGAGCGTGCGAATACGAAGCTCCACCTCACCTCACATCGTCTGCAGGAGCGCCGCCGCTCGCACTAGCCGATCGGACGGACCTTCCGTGTCGGTCGGTGGGCGCTCGCTGGTCTTTCGCGGCAGCGGCGCCCGACGTAGAATCAGCCCGTGCAACGGAAGGTCCGGATCCCGAAGACGAACGGCAACGGATCGGGCCCCGAACCGGACCCGGGGCTGTCGGACACCCGCCTCGCGCTCGTGCACCGCTACATGGTCGACGCGAAAGAGGCGGAAGCGAAAGCGCAGCCGGCAGAGACCACGAGGACGCCGCCCGCGCCGCGTCCGGCGCCACGCTCCGCACCACGTCCCCTGGAGACGCGACCGCAGCCCGAGACGCGCCGCAGCCCGAGGCGCGCCCGCAGCCCGAGGCGCGCCCGCAGCCCGAGGTGGCACCACCGCCCCGCCGGATCGATCAGCCGCCGGTCAGGGCGTTCCCCGCGCGCCTCGAGATCGAAGACGAGACCGAGCGGCTCTCGAGACTCACCCCCAGGGGAGAGGTCCACGTCCGGCCGGACGACGCAAAGGCGATGAGACGGGCGGCGAAGCACGCGGCTCGCCTGTTCGCCGCGCTGGAGAAGAAGGAAGCCCGCGAGCGCAAGGCGCTCGCAAAGGCGGCGGCCAAGCGAGAGGCCGCACGCAGGACATTGGCGTAGATCGAGCGGCGCAGCGACCCGCCGAGGTGCGGTGGCGCATCGACCGCCTCCACGCCTCGCCGGGCCGGGATCCCCCTTCCCGGGGCCCGCCGGATCTATCGGCAGGGCCCGATCCCGGCTTTAGGAGAGCCGCCGCTCAGCGGCCGTTGCGCCGAAGCAGCGCCGATCGCAGTCGGGGCAGAAGGCGTGGAGCTCGTCGTCGCCGCAGAGCCGCATCGTCCAGCCGGCGGCGTCCTCGGAGGAGCCGGTGAGCCCGCATTCGTGGCAGCGGAGGCGGCCGCGCGCGGGCGCGTCGAGGTCGACGAGCACCTGGTGGAGATGCTCTCTCAGCTTCGCCAGCTTCCCGGCCAGCTCCGCGAGCGTCACCTCGGTCGAGGCGCCACTTCCGCCCAACATGTCACCCACCGCGCTCACGCCTCCGTCTTCCCTGGTACCCGACCCGGTCAGTGACGAACGTACCCGACTCCGTAGCGGGTCGTCGTCGCGACGGGCTTGCCCCGGCGCCAGTCGACTTCGAGGAAGTCGGCCGTCGCCCCAAGCGGCGCGAGGTAGTCCACGATCCGGTGCTTCCGCGTGTCGATGACGTCGCCGGAACGCCCCACGTAGACGTAGCGCCCGTTGCGGCTGTGCTGCAGCCAGCCGTCGTTCGGCGGCGCATGGACGAGCTTGATGTTCGCGACCAGCCGCGGCCGGGACTTCGGCAGCCCCCTGACGTCGAAGACGTGCACGTACCCGTTCGGCGTGTCGATCAGGTAGAGCTCGTGCTCGTTCGGCGAGAGGGAGATGCCGTGGTCGGGCGTGCGACCGAAGGTGGCCGGGTCGAACGAGAAGCCGCGCACGGGGACGCTGTACAGCACCTTGCCGGTGACCAGGCTGCTGACCTGGAAGCCGAGAAAGCTCCTCGCGGTCGTGAAGGCGAGCGTCTGCGAGCCGTTGATCGTGAACGGGCGCACGCCCGGCTCGTTGAGGGGACCGACCTGGCGCACCACCTTCTTCGTCCTGGTGCTCGCCACCTCGAGATACGGGTGGTCGACCCCTCCGAGGTACAGGTAGCGCCCGTCCGGTCCCATGATCGTGTTGTGGGCGCCCGCGGGCCCGGCGATCGAGCGTCCGGTCGGGCGGCCGTTCGACGCCGCGATGATCCGCCACGAGCCGTCGCCGCTCTGCTCCCCGGCGGGCATGTAGATCCAGCGCCCGTTCCGGCTGATGGCCATGCTGTCGATCCCGAACGGGTACGTCCGGTGCCAGAGCACGCGGCCCCGCCGCAGGTCGTACGCGAGCAGCGAGCCGCCCGGCGGCTTCTGCTCGCCGTAGGAGATGTAGAGCCGCCCGGTGCGAGTCGAGACGACGGCCCCGTGGGTCGACGCGTCGATCTGAGGAAGGTCGACCGTCTGCACCAGGCGGTTCCCGCGGTCGATCGAGTACACGTAGAGCGCGGTACCCGAGACGACGTATTCGAAGTGTTTCTCGGTCGCGGAGTGCGCGGTGATCGTCGCGGGGGAGCGACCCGAGCTGCGCGTCGAGGTCTGCGAGTGGGAGCGGGCGACGACCAGCGCCAACGCGCCGACGACGGCGACGGCAGCTGCAACTGCGACTCGACCCCAGGTACCTCGCATCGTCCATCAATAGCAGCCGGGCGTGAGAGCCCTGTGAAGCGCGCTCCGGGCGGTCTATCGGGTGGCGATTCAAGGTCCGGCGACCTCCGTCCGACAGTAGTGAGATGCGCAAACAGCTTGCAATCGTCATCCTTTTCATGCTGGCCTTTGCCGGCGCTGGCTCGTCCGCCCTCGTCAATCGTTCGTTTGCCGGCTCGAAGCCGCTCAGCCCCATCCAGCGAGAGAAACGCCTCGGCCCGAAGCCGACGCCGCGCTGGTACTGGCACTGGCAGCGGTGGCGCATCACGAATCCGGCGCAGCGCCTCCGCCCCGCGAAGGCGCCGCATCGCATCCCGAAATGGTCCTGGCGGCGGCTGCACTTCTTCATGCTCGCCCGCAAGCTCGCCGCCGAGCACAAGCGCAAGCCTCCGACCCACAAGACGACCACGACCACCACGGCCGGCAGCACGGCGTCGGCCGCGGGCTATGCCGGGGCGATCTCGTACACGCAGTTGCGGCCGGCGTTCACGCCCGCTCGCACCATCGGGGTGAGCAACGCCTCCCAGCTGCTGGCGGCGATCGCCGACCTGCGTGCGGGTGACCTCGTCAAGGCCACTGCACCGTTCACCGTCAGCGGCGAGACCGTGATCAAGAACCGGCTCTCCAGCCCCGCCGAGCTCGACCTCAACGGCGTCACGTTCGTCTATGACGGCGGCGCCAACAACCCGGCCGTCTGGCTCAACAACGCCCAACACCTCTACATCTACGGCGGAGACCTCAGCACGGCAGACACCGGTGGCAGCTGTCTCCTCAGCTACGGCGGCCAGTACGTGACCTGGTGGGGCTTCACCGCCCACGACTGCGGCGGCAACGGCTTCTCCGGCTTCACGGTCACCGGAGCGGCCCAACACGACGACTTCCAGGGAGAGATCTGGAAGGTCGGCCAGAACCTCGCCTGGGACCCCCACGCCGAAAAGGGATCCGGGCTCCATTGCGCCAACCTCGACGACAGCGGCGTCTACCCCTTCCAGGACAACCGCTTCGCCTTCTACTGCCACGACATCCCGGTCGGAGCCGCGATCGAATACGGCGACTCCAACCCGAGCTACCCGCCCGTCCGCAACACCATCTACCTCAAGGCCGTCAACCTCACCTTCACCTCAAAGATCCAGACAGGCGGCAACGGCATCCAGTTCTGGGGGGTCGACGGCCAATCCGCCGACATCAGGTACCTCGAGGTCGCCAACGCCCAGGGCTACAGCCTCTTCGCCGGCGGCATGAATTCCGGGACGACCCTCTCCGGCGTGACCGTCGAGCGCGGCACTGCCACGAACACGAACCTGAACCCCCGCTACGCCAGCCAGAACCCGTGGGACACCGCCCACGGCGTGATCTACAAGGCGGTTCAGCCCGCCCAGTGATTCGAGCTCACCGGTGCGGAGGCTCGGTTGGTCACCAACGGAGCCCCCGCACCACGGTGTTGCCTGCTCGGTCACGCAGAACGAGCTTCGCATCTCGCACCCGCGCCGAGAGGTGCAGACGGACGTTCCTGTGCGCGGCGATCAGCACCGACTTGCGATGCCCCACGTAGCGGCCCCGGAGCGTCAGACGCGAACGCTCGCTCACGCGCAGGCTCAGTACGTTCTTGCCCCCGCTACGCGTCGTCGAAAGCAAGAGCAGGCGAGGCTTCGTGTTGTCGACCTTGAGCCGGAAGGGGTCGGTGCACGCACGCTTGCCGTTGACCAGGACCATGGCCCGTAGCCGGGCGACGCGGTTCGAGCGCAGGTGCCGCCGCGTCTGCACGACGAGGCGGATGACCGGACTGCTCTTCTCCTTGCGGGAGGCGAGAACGTGGCCCGACTTGGTGACCACCTGGCCGCTGATTCCCGCGGCGACGCTCGTCTTCAGAGGGACGACGACCTTGCCGTGGACCCAGTGCTTGGGGAGCGCCTTCGCGAAGCTGCACGACGCGTAGGTGCCGCCGCCGCCACCGCCACCGCCACCACCGCCACCGCCGCCACCGCCGCCACCGCCACCGCCACCGCCGCCGCCGCCACCACCGAGGCTGCAGTTCGGGGCGCAGGCGGGGTCGGGCGTGAGGCGGAACGGCGCCGCGAGGTCGAGCGCGAGCTCCTTGATGGCGTTGTTCGGATTCAGTGCCGTGTTCCCGAATGCGTCGGCGTCGAGGCCGGAGTAGACGGTCAGCCCGGTGTGGTTGCCGATCGCGCCGTACGACCATGCGAGCACCCAGCCTCCGTTCGGGATGCCCTTGTTCGCCGCGACGAGCGCCGGCAGCCAGTTCTTGGTTCCGGTCGTCATCGCGTTCATGTCGTTGATCTCGTCCTTGTCCGTCACGAGCTGGTTCGGATCGAGGTAGTAGGGGCTCTTCGGATCGGCGCTGGCGAGGAAGTTGGTGCCGCTCGGAAACGTGACGACGGAATCGTTGGGCTTCCCCTGGAAGTTCTCGCCGCTGGCCGTCTCGGAGAACGGATGGATGAATGTCGAGTAGCTCTGCGAGCCCGTGTCGTCGGAGTCCCAGATCACGACCTTGTGCGTGGCGGCGAACGCATCGATCGCGGCTTGCGCCGACGCCGAAAGGTCACTCCAGCGGAGGCCGTAGAGGATCACGGTGTCGTACGGCTGGAGCGCCGCCGAGGTGACCGCGCTCGTCGCGAGCTGCGAGAAGTGGTACGCCGACAGCTGGGCGTTCCCGACAGGCAGCGCGGGGACGCCGTAGTAGCCCGGATACGTCTTCGGGGTGAACCCCGGGACCACGACGACGTTCGAGCTCGGCTGTGTGCCCCCACCGGCTCCCCGGCTGTGCGCCGGGAACTCCAAGACCGAGACCGACAGCACGAGTGCCGCCAGTCCTGCGATGAAGATGCGTGCCCGGCGCGGCCGGATCTGACTCGCCACTCCCGTCCCCCTTCTCGAGTTGCCCGTACGGCCCCACGGTACGCGCCGGCCGCTCCCGTAGCGTATTTCGGCGACTCGGCATTTACAAGCGGCACGATCCCTCGAACGGGGGATTCGGGCGAGCTCACGACGGGCCGTTGGCAGCGGAAAGGGATGCCCGGCTGAGCTGTAACCGCGCCCCGGGCCGCATGGGAGCGTGGGCGGCTTTGTTACCGCGGATCCCTCCAGGAACGGCCCGTACCCCTTCACGGGCCGTTCCGCCTACCCACGGTGGTCCAGCCGTTCGTACCGCGGCTCCCACTCTCCCGGGCCGCGAGCCGCCTGACAAGATCTGGCAGAGGTAGGAGGAGAGCCCGAGCAGACACGCCGGGCACTTCCGTGTGCGCGCCCGAGGACGCCAAAACGATCGAAGCCACCGAGACGCCGAAGGCAATGCACAGGATCCCGGAGACCGGGGTCAGGACGGCCGGGGCGTGAGCCGGCAATCCTGGCGCTCGACCTCGCGCCGCGAGGCGAACGGAGCGTCACGACGGACGCTCGCCGGCCTCGGGCGGATGGCGGCGACCGACTCGATCGGCGCCGACCTCGATGCCAGCGACCTGCGCGGGAAGGTGCGCCGCGGCGTGGGCTGGAAGCTCGTGACCGTCGTGCTCGGCCAGGGGACCGAGGCACTCATCTCGATCCTGCTCGCGCACCTCCTGCTCCCGCGCGACTTCGGCCTGGCGGGACTCGCGATCGTCTTCAGCGGCATCGCCCTCGGCTTCAGCGACGTCGGGCTCGGCGCGGCGATCATCCAGAAGAAGGAGCTGACGGAGGAAGACCGGTCCACCGTCTTCTGGGTGACGGCGATGGTGGGAGGCGCGCTGACGCTCGTCGGGGTCGGAATCTCGCCGCTGATCGCGAGCTTCTTCTCGAACCCTCAGGTGATGCCGCTGTTCAGCGTGCTCTCGCTCAGCTTCCTGTTCGCTTCCCTCGGACAGACGCAGCGGGCGCTCCTGACGCGGGAGATGAGCTTCCGGAGCCTCGAGCTGCGGAACATCGCGGCCACGGTCGTCGGGGCGGTAGCCGCTCTGATCTTCGCGCTGGCGGGCTTCGGAGCCTGGGCGATCATCGCCCAGGTGGTGTTCACCAGCGGCGTGTCGACGCTGATGCTGTGGACCGTCTCCCCGTGGCGGCCGAGCCTGGTCTTCTCCCGCGAGCGCTTCCGCCCACTCGGCGCGTTCGGCCTCAAGACGCTGATGATGCGGATGCTCGTCTGGGTCAACACGAACGGGGACAATCTCCTGGTGGGCCGGTTCATCGGCAGCACCGCGCTCGGGATCTACGCGATCGCCTACAACGTCATGGTGCTGCCCACGAGCAACATCACCGCGCCCCTCCGCGACGTCCTCTATGCGGCCTTCGCCCGGCTGCAGCACGATTCGCAGCGGCTCGGGGAAGTGTGGCTGCGCGTCAACAACATCGCCGGCTCGCTCCTCGTCCCGGCCTTCCTCGGGCTCGCGGCCGTGGCGCCCGACTTCGTGCCGGCGGTGCTCGGCCCGCACTGGCACGCCGCGATCCCCGTGCTCCAGCTGCTCAGTCTCGGAGGCGCCGCCGGGAGCCTGCAGGCCTTCAACGGCCAGGTCTACCAGGCGCTCGGCCGGCCCGGTCTCTTCCTCCGGTTCATGTGCTTCGGCACGGCGGTGATGTTCGGCGCCTTCGTGGTCGGCCTGACCTGGGGCGTCGTCGGAGTCGCCGGGTCGTACGCGGTCGCCCGCACGATCGTGCTCTTCGCGAACAGCATCCAGATGTCGCGTCTGATGGACTTCGACCTCTGGCGGATGATCCGGTCGTACGTCGAGATCACCGTCCGGGCCGCTTTGATGGGTGCGGCGGTATTCGCCGCACGACCTGCCCTCGTCGACCTCGGCCTCCCGGTGGGAGCGCGCGTGGCCGTGCTCATCGTCGGCGGCACGCTCGTCTACGTCGCCCTGACCCTGCTGCTGGCCCCCGCAATCGTCCGGGACGCCCGCGACGGCCTCCTGCGCCGGCGCGTCGCCACCCCGTAACCCGTTGAACCTGCGAGAGACCGGCTCAGTCACTCGGCGGACGCCGAGCTCGCGAGGCTCGGCGGGTGCGGGGCCGCACTCTTCGGGATGCGAAAGATGACCGCCTCGTGCTCGACCGTCCGAATGGGATTCACGTGCAGGAAGCCGTCGGCAGCGTTCTCCGCATCTCCGCGGCCGAGCCGTACCGCGGGCGCTGGTCCGCGCCGCCGCCGAGAGGGCGCCGACCAGCTCAGCCAGCGGCAGGCGTCTCCCTCGACGTTCGCCACCCAGATCTCGGCGACTTGCTGCGCCAGGCCGAGAATCGCGCGTCGCTCATCGATCTTGCGGTGGTAGTACGTGGCACCCGGGAGCCGCGTGTGCGCGTCGATCGTCGCTCCTTCGCGTTGCAGGCGAATGAGCCGATTCGGCTCCTGACCGGTGTCCATGCCCCACAGAACGACATCCGGAAAGAAGACGAATCCACAGGTTCGGCCCTGCTGCGTCCCGTGCACGACCCACTCGAAGGTGGCAGCCCCGTCATGCGAGACGCCGACGTAGCACTGCTCGTCCCGGTCGCCGGTCCCCACCCAGATCGCTCCGTCGTACGGGTCGAACTGCACGGTGTGGATGTGACGCACGGCCCCGACGGGGAACTCGAAGGCTCCATGCCAGGTCCTACCTTCGTCGCTGCTCTTCCAGATGCAAATCGGATGCGCGCCGGGCTCCGTCGTGTACTCGCCGAAGTAGATGGCGCCGTTCGGGTCGTCCGTCAGGCCGAATGCCATCAGCCCACGGCCCTTTCCTCGCCCGAAGTAGCGAAGGCGGTGCGTCCGCTCGACCACTCCGGCCCTCAGGTCGACGAGGTGGACGTCGCCTGCCGCAAAGACCACGAAGCGCTCGTCGGTCAGCGGAAAGAGCTCGACGAGCTCCTGATAGCCGAAGCGAGAGCGAAGGGTCGCCAGGTAGCCGCCCCAGGCGTTCCCGAACCGTGGACGGACGCGAAACACCCGCTCGAACGGGTCGCCGCCCCGACTCCGGTAGACGGCGAAGCCTCGCGTTGCCCAGACCGCGTGGCCGTCGTCGTGCTGCAGCACGAGGTCGTCCGCAGAGGCGACGGGAAGCCCGTCGATCGTGGCCGGCCGCCAGAGGACTCTCCGCGGCATACGAAGCTCGCGAAACCACACGAGAAAGCCGGCGGCTATACAGGCTGCCCCGATCCCGGCTCCCGCGGCAACCATCGGTCGATCGTAGCTGGGGGCCGCGCCGGATTCGCTCACCCGGAGCCCGCCGGGCGGCGGGGCGTCCCCTACCCGACCTCCCAGCAATAATGGGTCGAATCGACCCCGGAGCAGCCCCGATCCGCGGCGACGCAACGCCGGCGCCTGAGGTTCGCCTCAACCTTCCCGTCCACGCCGCTGTCGCGATCCAGGCCGCACTCGCCGCCACCGGCCTCGGCACCTTCGTCGTCTGGGCGTGGCGCGACGGCGGCTTCGCGCCCGAGGAATGGCTGCCCGGCGGTCTCCTACTGCTCGCCCTGTTGTGTGCGGCGGCGGCATCGCCCGAGGTCCGGGCCCGGCTGCGGACTCGTCCGCTTCCGCTCGCCCTGTTCGGCCTCTACGTCGCGTGGAGCTACCTGTCGATCCTCTGGGCGCAGGTTCCCGCCGACGCTCTCGACGGCGCGAACCGGACGCTCGTCTACTTGCTCGTCTTTGCGCTGTTCAGCGGTCTCGGCATCTCCGAGCGACTCGGCGGATGGCTCGTGCTCGCCTGGGGAGTCGCCGTCGCTGCGCTCGGCCTGATCGGGCTCGCCGAGGCGGCGACCGCCTCGACGGCCGCCGGACACTTCGTCGAAGGACGTCTCGCGGCGCCGATCAGCTACCCCGACGGCGACGCGGCGCTCTTCCTGTCGGCCTGCCTCCCGCTGCTCGTCCTCGCCTCCCGCCGGTCGAGTGCCGCTCCGCGGCTGACCGCGTTCGTCGCCGCCGTCGTGCTCGGCAACCTCAGCGTGCTCTGCCAGAGCCGCGGCTCGCTGGTCTGGTTGCCGTGCGCGCTCGCGCTCTACCTGATCGTGGCCCGCAACAGGCTGCGGGCTCTCGCGCACCTCGCCGTCGCGGCGGCTGCCGTCGCTCCGGCGGTTCCGGCGCTACTGCACGTGTACTCGGTCGTGGTGGCGAAAGGCGATCGGAGCGGTGCCGTAGCGCACGCCGCCGCCTGGATCGCCGTGAGCGCGGGCCTCGCGGTGGTGGGCCTGCTCCTCCTGCTCCTGCTCGAGCGGCGCGTGACGCTCTCCGCCCGGGCTCGTGTCCTCGTCGGGAGGGGCGTGTTCGTGGTCGGGGCAGCGGCGGTCGTGTCGGGAGCGGTCGTCGCCGTGGGAGCCCATCCTGTCGGCCGGGCAGAACGAGCGTGGCGCGACTTCACGACGAACAAGGAGGCCGCTGCAACGACTCCCCACTTCGCCGCCGGCCTCGGCACGAGCCGTCACGACGTCTGGCGGATCGCGTGGCAGCAGTTTCTCGCGCACCCGATCACGGGAGTCGGCGCGGACAACTACCTCGTCGGGTATCTCCGACACCGGCAGACTCACCAGACGTCGCGGTATCCGGAGAGCGTCGAGCTGCGGACGCTCTCGGAGACCGGGATCGTGGGCGCTGCGCTCTTCCTCGGCTTCCTCGCGCTCGCCTTCCTGCAGGCGGTACGCGCCGCACGTCGGTCGCGCTCGCCGGGCCTCGCGCTCGCCTGCCTCGTCGGCGGCGGCTACTGGCTCTTCCACGCGTCGACCGACTGGTTCTGGGAGCTACCCGCACTCACGGGGGCGGCACTCGCGCTGCTGGCGATCGCCGGCGCGACGACTCGGGAGGAAGCGTCGCAGGCTCCGCAGAACGCGTGGAGGCACCTCCGGTTCGCTGCCGCCGCGGGAACGGCCGTCGTCGCGGCGGCGGCCCTGGCAATCCCGTGGGCTTCCGTCAGCCTCGTCGACGCAGCACTTGCTCGAGGGGCCGGCCCGAGCGCCTACTCACTACTCGATACCGCGGCGACGCTGAACCCCTGGAGCGAGCAGCCGGCCCTCGCCGAGGCCAGGCTCGCCGCAAGTGCCGGGAACCGCGTGCGAGAGCAACGGGCGTTGCGGCGAGCGCTGCGCCGAAATCCCGTCGACTGGTACCCGCATCTCATGCTCGGCATCATCGCGGGCCGCGAGAACCGGCCGACGAGCGCCCGTCTGGAGCTCGCGAGAGCACGCAGGCTCTCGCCGCAGGAACTCGTCATCCTCTGGGCCCAGAGACGGCTTCGGTGGGGCAGACCGCTCACACAGCGCGTTGTCCGGCGGGTCCTCGGGATTAGGTGAGCCCAACCTTTCGGGGGGGTCGGCAATCGTGAAGCGCGCCCAAGATTCGTATGGCGTCGACCCGGGAAGGCTTGACGTCCGGCCGACGCACATGCTGTACTGATTTTCGACCTGGGGAGAGGAAAGCTTGTGAAGAGGATTCTCGTACTAGCGGTTGTGACAGCTGTCAGTCTCACGTTCTCCGCCGCTGCGTTCGCGAACTCGCTCGGGTGTGCCCACGGCAACAACTGCCAGTCCGGCAAGCTGGGGAGCCCCCACACGAGCGGCACCGGGACGCTGCCCTTCACCGGACTCAACCTCGCCGTGATTGCCGGCGTGGGCGGGGTACTGCTGGTGAGCGGACTGACGCTGCAGCGGGCAAGTCACCGCCGCCGCCAGTAAGCGGGCTTGAGCTCGGCGGGGCCTGTTCTGCCGCGCGATGACGCGGCCAGGCAGGCTCGGCCAGAGCGCCTAGACCGGCCTCGGCGTCTCCTGTGCGTGTACCAGCACGCGCCGACGCCGGGCGCGCCCGGCATCTACCGTCATCGCCGCTACTTCGCGGAGCTCGTCAGGCGCGGCTGGCACGTCGACCTCGTCTCGACGCCGCGCAACTACATGACGGGCCTCGTACCCTCCGGGTACCGGGGCCGGCCGTTCCGCAGCGAGACGATCGAAGGGATCGCCCACCACTGGGTCTGGACCCCGGGCGGCATCCACCGCTCCCGCGGAGCGCGAGTGGCCAACTACGCCGGGTTCGCGGCCGCCGCGGCCGCCCGCGCCCTCACGCTGCCCCGCCCCGACATCGTGCTCGTCTCGTCTCCCCCGCTTCCTGTGGCAGGGCTCGGCCCGCTCCTCTCCCGGCGTTTCCGCTGCCCCTGGCTGCTCGAGGTCCGAGACGTCTGGCCGGAGTCCGCCGTCTCGGTGGGGTGGCTGAGCCCGGAGGGAGCCGCCTACCGGCAGCTGGCACGTTTCGCACACTCGGTCACCCGGAGCGCGCCGGCGGTGATCGTGCCGACTCCGGGACTGGAGCCGCTCGTCCGCGCCCACGGCGCGCGGACGATCCACGTCCTGCCGGGGATCGTGAGCGCCCGGGAGCCCGATCCCGAGCGTCGCCGCGTCACGAGGGCACGGCTCGGCATCGGCGACGACGAGTGCGTCTTTCTCTACCTGGGGGCGATCGGGGTTGCGAACGGCCTCGATCTCCTGCTCGCAGCCGTCGAGTCGCTGCCCTCCGGCGTCCGCGCCCATGTTCTGGTCGCCGGAGACGGCAGCGCGCGCCACTCCATCGCCGAGGCGGTCACCGCCAGGCGCCTCGACCGGATCACGCTGCTCCCGCCCGTGGAGCAGAAGGAAGCGGGCGACCTCCTCGCCGCTGCCGACGTCGGGCTGCACCTGCTGCGGCCGGATCCGCTCTTCCGCTCGGCTCTACCGAGCAAGGCACTCGAGTATCTCGGGGCGGGATTGCCCTTCCTGACGACGGTGCCCGGCCTGCCGTCGGAGGTCGCCGTCGCCGGCGGAGGAGCGGCTGTGTCGTCCGCGGCGGAGCTCTCGCAGGAGCTCGCCTCGTGGGCGGAAGCCGCTCCCGAGGAGCGCCGGAGACGCGGGCAGCAGGCGCTCCGCTACGGGCTGGAACGGTTCGGGCTCGACCAGAGCGTCACCCGGTTCGAGGGGATGCTCGAGGAGCTTCTCGCCCAGTAGGGAAGGCGCTGCGACTCAGTCGTACGAGTCGCCGACCGTCGCAGGCGCCGCCAGCGTGCTCGGGCTCGCAGCGCGGTCG
The DNA here is from genome assembly GCA_963746965.1 of uncultured Actinomycetes bacterium. Classification (GTDB taxonomy): domain Bacteria; phylum Actinomycetota; class Thermoleophilia; order Gaiellales; family Gaiellaceae; genus Palsa-739. Next base: position 265,833 of record CAVVDH010000001.1, read on the forward strand.
CCGTGCGTGATCACCACGAGCGTCCGCAACAGGATCGCGAGGTCCACCGTGAGGCTCCGATGGCGGAGGTACCACAGGTCGTACGAGAGCTTCGTGGCCGTCTCCTCGGGGCTCGCGGTGTAGCCCTGCCGAACCTGGGCCCAGCCCGTCACGCCCGGCTTGACCAGGTGCCGCCGCGTCCAGTACGGAACCCGGGTGCTCAGCTCGGCGAGGAACTCGGGACGCTCCGGCCGCGGGCCCACGAGCGACATCTCGCCGCGCAGGACGTTCCAGAGCTGAGGAAGCTCGTCGAGCCTGAGCCGGCGCATGATGCCTCCGGTCCATGTGAGCCGCGGGTCGTTCGCGCCCGCCCACACGGCCTTGCCGGCGCGTTCCGCGTCGGCGCGCATCGTCCGGAACTTGAAGATCGTGAACAGCTTCCCGTGCTCGCCCAGCCGCGTCTGACGCAGGATCAGCGGGCCGTCCGTCTGGTGGACGAACAGCGCCAGCAGCGGGAAGAGCGGCAAGGTGAGGATCAGGAGCAACGACGCGCCCGCGAGGTCGAGCGCACGCTTGATCACACGCGAGTAGTGGCGCTGGTAGAGGTGCAGCACGCTCATGAACCAGTCGTAGGAGATGTCGTCGATCGGAACGCGACCGAAGGCGTACTCGTAGAACTCGGTGAGGTGCACGACCCTGAAACCGGCCTGCGCAGCGTCGAGGAGCCGCGAGAACGTCTCGGGTGGCTCGCGCCCACCGGTCAGAACCACGAGATCCGGCTGGTGCCGCGTGATCACGGTGTCCAGCTCGGAGACGGTGCCCAGGCGCGGCGCCTGCGGATCTTCTTCCAGTGGGTCGTTCGAGTCCTCGACCACGCCGATCACGGCATATCCGCCGCCGCGGCCCCGGCGAAGATCCTGCAGCAGCGTCCTCGCATCGGCGACCGTGCCCACGAGGAGTAGCCGCACCGCCGGCTGGACCTTGCGCAGGGCGAGGGTCTCCCACGCTGCGCCGGCTGCGAAGACGGCGAGCGCGAGGAACCCCGTCGCCGCCGGCGTGAGGCGCGCGTCCGGCACCCAGGCGGAGGCGGTCGCGGAGGTGAGGACCGCAATGAGGATGCAGCGTCCGACCGCGACCCTCGGCCCGAGCGCCGTGAGCGCCGCTCCCGTCAGGCTGTGACCGACCGCCATCGATGCGGCCCAGATCGCCGATTGAATCACCGCCGTGATGGCCCGCTCGCGCCAGCCGCCCCCCGAAAAGGCGAGAACGACCGCCACGACAGGAACTACAGCAACGACAATTCGCCCGGTCTCCCGGATGGCCGCTGCGCGGCGAGGTGGCAGCCGACGCGGCGGCGCGCTATCCCCTTCGCGAGCGCGCACGCTAAGTCGATTCTAGGCGCACCGGCTCCCGCCCAAACCAGCACTAGGTCCTAGGAGGACTAGGCGAAGTGGTGGAAGAAGCCGAGGTCGCGGAGGCGGGTCACCCGCGACCGTTCGCGTACAGCTTCTGGTAGAGCTGCTCCAGCCGCGAGAGCGTGTCGCCCAGCCGGAAATCGGCCCGCTGCCGACGCTGAGCCGCCTCCCCCAGCCGCCGCCGCTCGGCAGGGTCCTCGAGCAGACGCTCGATCTCCTCGGCGAAGCCGACATAGTCCCGCGGCGGCACGAGCAGCGCCTCCCGTTCGTGTTCGACGACAGCGGGGATGCCGCCCACCCGGCTCGCGACGATCGCCTTGCCGGCGGCCATCCACTCGAGCACGCCGACCGGCATGCTCTCGAAGCGAGACGAGCAGACGAGGACGTCCATCGCCGCGAGGAGATCGGGCACCTCGGCGCTCGGCCGGTCGCCGATGAACATCGCCGGCGCTCCGAGCTCCCCGGCAAGGCGCTCGAGCCGTCCCCGATCGGGACCGTCGCCGGCGACCACGAACCGAAGCTCCGGCCACCGCGGGGCGAGATGGGCGACGGCCCGCAGAGCGGTGTCGAGATCCTTCTCGGGCCGCAGCTCGCCGACCGTCCCCACAACCGGAGCGTCCGCGGGGATGTCGAGATCGCTTCGCACGTGCCGGCCGTCACCCACCCGTCGATCGGGGATGCCGTCGGGCACGAGGACGATCTTGTGCGGGGGGATTCCCGCGAGCTCGATCATCCGGGCACGATCGGTCGGGGAGACGGCCACCACGGCGTCGGCCCTCCGCGCGATCACCGCCCGGTCGGCGAACCGCCGCACCATTCCCTCGTACGACCAGGAGTGCGCGTGCGCGACGAAGACCGGAGCTCTGGCGAGCCTCGCGAGCAACGCCACCGCAAGGCTCGAGCCGAACCTGTGGGCGTGCACCACGTCGACGCGGCCGCTCCGCAGCAACCGGAGCAGAGGCAGCCAGCGCCAGACGTCCAATCTCGAGCGTCGCCGCAGCTCGAGCACCTCCACTCCGGCGGACCGGGCAGCCTCGACCTGTCTGCGAGTGGAGCGCCGGGTCGTGCAGATGACGCTCTCGAAGCGATGCTGATCGAGGCCGAGCGCGATCCGGGTCGCGAAGGCCTCGTCACCGGCGGCCGTGAGGGTGTCGACCACCGTGAGCACGCAGAGCCGTAGCTGCTGGGATGGGTGCGGGGTCACCGCGTCAGGGGTGTCGGGGAGCGGAGTGCAGGGACGAAATCGCTACATATAGTGCATGCCAGCCCCTGCCGCGGTCCGACCGCTCGTCGCCGGCGGTTTCCTGCTCGCACTTGCCGCCGGCCTGGCGTTTCTCGTCTATCACCTCACGCGGTCGTCGAGACCGACCTTCGCCTCGGAGACGGCGCATCTCGACACCCGACCCCCTGACCCGCCTGACGCCGTTCGCGTCACCGGTGCGGCCGCGTTCAGGCGTGCGATCGCACACGCGCACGCCGGAGAGACGATCGTCCTCACCGGCACGGTGCGGATCACCGGCGAGTTCACCGGCTTCGACCGGAAGATCGCGGGCGGCACCGTCGACGTCGTCCTCGGCCCCGGAGTCAGCTTCGTCGGCGGCGGCAAGAGCAACACGCCGGCCGTCTGGATCCGCCGCGCAGGCGGTTGGCGGATCTGGGGCGGCACGATCACCAACCCGCAAGGAAGCGGGCTCCTCTTCTACTCGCTGCCCGGACCCTTCACCTGGACGGGCTTTCGCGTCTACGACACGGCCAACACGTGCGTCGGCGTCTATCCCGTCGGCGGCGACATCCGGCAGCTGACCCTGGCCGGCACTGCCGGAACCACTCGGCCGAATCTCGCCTTCGACCCGCATGCAGAAAAGGGGACGGGGATTCATGCCTGGAACATCGCGGACGCCAACGAGGGGCTGGTCGAGCAATCGACGTTCGCCGCCGACGTGGTCGGCGAGTCCACAGGGGCCGCCGTCGAGATCAAGACCGACCGGATCGGCCCGAACGTGACGGTCTACGCACGCGCGCGTCGGCTCGGCTTTGCGGAACCGGGGACGAGTTGGAGCGGGAACGCCCGGAGCCAGGTGGCCGGAAACGTGGTCCAGCTCTGGGGTGGGACCCCGAAGGGGACACTCGACCTGCGCTACATCGAAGGCGCCAACATCAAGGGGCGTCTGCTCGATACGACGGGGGTCAACGACGGCGCGAGCCTGTCGCTCGTCCGGGTCGACTTCGCTCGGGCCAGCGGGCCGATTCTCCAGAACCCTCTGCTCGCGGGACCCGCCGTATCCCTCGCCGACGGAATCCGGGTCGGCAGGCTTGATCGAAAACTTACAGAGCGCTAGCCGGCGACCTGTTTTCGAGGCCGCGAATCCGGTAGAAAGGAGACGCCGGCACCACGGGGCGCCACGGCTCTGAGGCCGGTCACTCTCGAAGGGGGAGTCACGATGATCAACGAGCAGGCCGAGCGGCTGCTGCCACCGCCCCGGCCCAAGGTGCCCGAAGCGCCCGAAAACTGCCTCCGGAGCCCAACTTCGAGGCGAGCGCCGCCGCCTGAACCGGGTCTTCTTCCTCGGCACGCTCATCGCCTGTCAGGCGGCGTGGCTCGGCGCATTGGCCTACCTGGCGTTCCGGCTCAGCTAGCAGCCCGTCCCCGGCGCGGAACCGCGTACGCTCGGCCGGGATGGACCCGTACGCCTTCCACTTCGACCTGCGGGAGAAGCCGCTCGGCGCGGGAGCGACGCTCGCCGAGCGGCTCGCCTATCTCGAGCGGATCACGGCGGAGCCGGGCCAGACGAACCCGGTCAACGTCATCCAGCTCGCACTGGGCACGCTCCAGCTCCGAGATCCGGAACAGCTGCCGCTCGTCGTGGCCGTGGTCGAGTGGCTCGAGCGATCGGCCGACGACCACGGCCTGCTCGCGTACCGCTTCCCGATGCCGCACACCTTCCCGCTCGAGGCTCCGTGGTACTCGTGCCTCTCACAGGGCGAGGCGGGCAGCCTGCTCGTTCGTGCGGCCCAGCTCCTCGATCGCCCGCAGCTCCTGGAGCTCGCCGACCGGGTGGTCGAGCCGCTCCTCGAGGTGGATTCCCCGCTCGTCGTCGCGACTCCGGAAGGACCGGTGCTCCAGGAGTACCCGACAGATCCTCCGTCGCACGTGCTGAACGGTTGGATCACTGCCCTCTTCGGCCTGTACGACGTCGCACAGGCGCAACGCGACCCGACGCCGACGGCGCACGCAGCGCGAACGGCGTTCGAGGCCGGCACCGCCGCGCTTGCGGCACGGCTGCCCCGCTATCGCACGTCGTTCAGGTGGTCCCTCTACGACCTCTACCCCCACCCGCTGCCGAATACGGCGAGCGTCTCGTACCACCGGCTCCACGTCGCCCAGCTCCGCGAGCTCCACACGCTCGCGAGTCTCGACGCCTTCTCGGCGACCGCGGAGGCCTGGGAGCGTTCGCTCTCCAGTCCTCCGGCTCTGCTCGTCGGCTTCATCCGCAAGGTCGCATTTCGCGTGGTCCGGCCGCGCTCCCGGCGCGTGCTCCCGGGCCCGCGTCCTACTGCGGAGTGAATCCGAGCAGCTCGCGCAGCCGCTCGACCACCCGCTCGACGGCGAACTCCTCCTCGACACGTGCGCGCCCCGCCCGGGAAACGTCTTCCCGCAGCCGAGGCGTTCCCAGGAGGCGACGAATCCCCTCCGCGAGGGCCGCGACATCACCGGCGGGGACGAGCAGGCCGCAGCCGTCCCCGACGAGCTCGGCGACCCCGCCGACGTCGGAGGCGACCACGGGCACGCCGTAGGCGAGAGCCTCGATCAGCGTGACCGGCACACCCTCCCAGTCCGACGGCAGCGCCGCCACGTCGACCCGCCCGACCGCCAGCCACTCGAGGATCTCGGCGTTCTTGACGTAGCCGAGGAAGCGCACCGTGCCGTCGAGCCCGAGGTCTCGCGCCTGCTGCTCGGCCGCCGGCAGGAGCTGCCCCGAGCCGGCCAGCCACAGCTCGAGCCGCTCGCCCTCGTGGACGAGGGACGCGACGGCGTCGATCAGCGTCGCGTGGCGCTTCACCGGGTCGAACCGGGCCGCGAACAGCACGACCGGCGGATCGTTCGACGGCGGCGGGCCGCCACGAGGCGGCGGCAGCTCCACGCCCATCCGCAGGACCACCCACCTCGACTCGTCCACGCCGGGAGCGCACCGGCGCATCAGGTCCTCCATCGCATGTGCGATCAAGCGGACGAAGGCCGCCGAGGAGCACTTCTCGTGGAGGAGATTGCGCGCCTCGATGTCGGAGAGATGCGCCGTGAAGCTCCACGGAACGCCCGCCAGACGCGATGCGATCATCGCAGCCGTCGACGGCGGGCCGGCCCAGTGGGCGTGGATGTGGTCCGCCTGCCAGGTCCTCGCCAGGCGCGCCAGCCAGAGCGCCTTCGGAAAGGCGGCGAGGTTCCGCACGAACACGTTCGGTGCGGGCGACCGGAGCAGGAGCATGAACGCCGCCAGCGCCGCTCGCGGCGAGCGCAGCACCTCCACGGCGGCGGCTCGCGCAATCTCTCCGTCGAGCAGGGGCTTCCGGGCCGTCAGCGACTCCGCATCCGGCGTGGTGAGCGGTCCGCGGGGCCGCATAGGGACTGCGCGCACGTCCACGCCCTGGCGTGTGAGCTCCCGGACCTCGGGGCCGAAGAACGTGTCGTTCTGCCCGTACGGGAACGAAGACGCGACGTAGAGCAACCTTGGAGGGGTCAACGAGCCGCCAGAGCTTCCGCGTGCAGGCGGTCGTAGAGGCTCTCCACCCGGGCGACCGTCTGTTCGAACCTGAACGCCTCTCGCTGCCGCCGTTGCGCCGCCTCTCCCAGCCGTCGGCGCTCGGCGGGATCGTCGAGCAGACGCCCGATCTCGTGGGCAAACGCCGCGTGGTCACGTCGCGGAACGAGCACACCCTCGCGGCCGTCCTCGAGGGTCGACGGGATGCCGCCCACGCGGCTCGCGACGATCGCCTTGCCGGCAGCCATCCACTCGAGCACCGAAAGCGGCATGCCCTCGAAGCGGGAAGAGCAGACGAGGACGTCCATCGCCGCGAGGAGATCGGGCATCTCGTCGTTCGCCCGCTGTCCCAGAAAGAGGGTCGAGACGCCGAGCTCCGCGGCCAGCCGCTCGAGCCCGTCGCGCTCCGGCCCGTCGCCCACGACGACGAACCGAAGGTTGGGGCGCTGCGGAGCCAGGACGCCCAGGGCCCGCACCGCCGTCTCGAGCTCCTTCTCCGGGCGCAGGCCGCACACGGTGCCGACGACCGGGTCGGACGGCGCGAGGCCGAGCTCCTCCCGGATCCGGCCGGCGTCGCCGGTCGGACGGTCGGGGATCCCGTTGGGGATGAAGACGACCTTCTCGGCCGGGATCCGCTCGAGCTCGATCATCCGCTCGCGATCGCTCGGCGAGACGGCGACGATGGCGTCGGCGCGACGTCCGATCAGCTCGCGATCGGCGATCCGGCGCAGGCTGCCCTCGTACGACCACGAGTGCTCGTGCGCGACCAGGACGGGTAGGCGGCCACGCGGCGTGAGCAGCGCCGCCCAGAGATTCGAGGCGAACTTGTGGGCGTGCACGACGTCGACCCTGCCGCTGCGCAGGAGCCGCACGAGCGGGCGCCAGTGCCACACGTCCAGCTTCGTGCGCCGCTGCAGCTCGAGCACCTCGATCCCCTCTGCGCGGGCTGCCGCGACGTGGTGCGGAGCGGAGGGACGCGTCGAGCAGATGATGCTCTCGAAGCGGTCGCGGTCGATACCGAGGGCCATCCGCGTCGCGACGGTCTCCGCACCGGCGGTCATCAGCCCGTCGATCATGGTGACGACGCAGAGCCTCTGCCGGGCGCCTGCGTCAGACACGTGCTCGAGCTCGGCTGCGGTCACACCGCCCGAGAGATCCCCTTCCGGGCCTCCGAGCCTCGCTCGTCTCGTGTGATCCATTCCTGGCGGTGTTCAAGAGTCAAGAGGTCGTGCGAGGCCCGACGATAGCGGGAAAGGCGCTGCTCCCAGGCCACGGCAGCGGTACGGCCGATCCCTCGTTCGGGCGAGGGGTGGACTACTGAAAAAGTCGGTTCACCCCCGGATGAGGGGTTCAGCGTTGCGCCGGGGTCCTCCGACTGTGGAGGTGTGCGCCAGCAGCTTTCGGTCGTCGTGTTGCTCATGCTCGGGTTCGCGGGCGTCGGCTCCTCCGCCATCGTGACCCGCGCCCTTGCGCAACCCAAGGCGCTCAGCGCGATCCAGCAGGAGCAGCGGCTCGGCCCGAAGCCGACACCGCGCTGGTACTGGCGCTGGGCCGAATGGAGGCTCGGCGAGGGCTTCGCGAAGGGCCATCGGCTCCAACCGGCCCTCCGCCCGAAGCAGACGCCGAACCCGGTCCCCGCCTGGGCCTGGCGGCGGCTGCACTTCTTCCTCCTCGCCCGTGAGCAGCGGCGCCTGGAGGCGCGGAGCAGCAGGAGGCACAGGCCGCCCAGGACCACCACCACATCCACCGGCACGGGCAGGACGACGACAACGACTGCCTCGACGTCCACCGCCGCGACCACGACGGGCGCGACGACGACCACGAGCACGACGACGACGACGAGCACGACCACGACCACGACGACGACCACCACCACCCCGGACCCGGGGAGCGAGACCTACGAGCAGGCGATCTCGTACACGCAGACGCGGCCGTCGTTCACCGCGAAGCGAACGATCGAGGTCGCGAACGCTTCCCAGCTACAGGCGGCAATCAGCAACCTGCAACCGGGCGACCTCGTCCACGCCACCACCCCCTTCACCGTCAACGGCGAGACCGTGATCAAGAACCGGCTCAGCAGCCCCGCCCAACTCGACCTCACCAACGTCACCTTCGACTACAACGGGGGCGCCAACAGCCCCGCCGTCTGGGTCGACAACGCCCAGAACCTCCAGATCTACGGCGGTGACCTCACCACCTCGAACACCGGCGGCGCCTGCCTCCTCGACTACGGCTCACAGCACGTCCTCTGGTGGGGCTTCACCGCCCACAACTGCGGCAGCGACGGGCTCAGGGCCCAGCCGATCAGCGGCCCCGTCGACCACGACGACTTCCAGGGCGAAATCTGGCAAACCGGCCGAAACCTCGCCTGGGACCCCCACGCGGAGAAGGGCACAGGCGAACACGGGGCCAACCTCTGGGACGTGAACACGAGCTACGGCTTCACCAACAACCGGTTCGCCCTCTACGCCCACGACATCCCGACCGGGGCCTGCGTCGAGCTCGGCAACGACCAGGCCGGGGTCCAGGCGACCGGCAACACGCTCTACCTCAAGTGCGACACCGCGAGCAAGGTCGCCCTCGCCCAGACCGGCGGCAACGCCCTCCAGCTCTGGGGCAACACGAACACCCTCGGCGTCGACGTCAAGTACCTCCAGGCCATCAACACCCAGGGACGCGCACTCGACGCGCAGGGCGTGTTCTCCGGCCAGTCGCTCGCCGGTGTCAAGGTCGAGCACGGCGAGGCGTCCGGCACGAACCAGAACGCGCAGCTGAACGAGCCCCAGAACCAGCGCCCCTGGGACTGGCGCGGCGGCGTCGCCTACATGGCCGTCCTACCGACGCCCTGAGCCGGCGCTCTCGAGACGCTCCCAGAGCTCGTCGCAGAGCCGCCGCACTTCCGGGTCGAGCGTGACGTCGCGGCCGCGGCCCGCCGCCCGGCGGTGGACTCCTCCGGTGATCTCGCGCCCGGGATAGGGCACGCGGACGAAGTCGTAGAGCGACCGCATCGAGGCCTCCGGATCGGCGACCAGCTGCTCGTACGAGCAGAGGCGGACATCCGGACGCTCGTCGAGACCGAGATCGAAGAAGAGGGAACTCCGCGCCCACCAGAAGAGCGCCGCCGCGTCGTAAGGGCTCATCCCCGCGCGGTAGTGCCGGGACAGGACCGATCGGGTCGTCTCGGGGACGACCTCCCCCCGCCAGTTGGGCGGGTCGTTCGAGAGGAGAAGGCGGAGGTTTCGCTCTCCGTTCTCGATCCCGAAGTACGCGAGGTCCGACGCGGCGACGCTCTCGGCCCCGCGATACATCCAGATCGCGTAGGAGTCGTCGAGCCCGTCGAGCAGGGAGGGGACGTTCTGCGACTCGACGAGCGGCTTGAGGACGAGGAGCGGCGCGCGGATGCGCTCGATGCTGCGCCTCACCTCAGGCAGCGGCTTCAGTCGCAGGCGGTCCTCCGCACCTGAGGAGAGGGAGCTCCGCTCGGGGAACGTCACGGTGCGCCGGTCGGCGTCGAAGAGGTCGAGCATCAACGTCGTTCCCGTGCGCTGGCAGCCCACGACGAGGACGACGGCCTTGCGGCCGTCTCGCGGAACCGGGTGCGCCAGCCGGTACACGCGTTTCTGCGCGCGCAGCAGGTCGTACCGCGCGCGGCGCCGAGACGCGTGCAGGCAGGCTCTCAGGCACGGGTCGTCAACCTCCCGGAGGGCGGCGCCCGGCGACCGTGTCCACGACCTCACCGCGATCGCTCTCCGCCGGGTCGGCGGCAAGCATCGCCGGGATGCTCGCGAGCAGGGCGATCACCAGCCACAGCTGTTTCTCGGTCGCCGCCGAGAGGAAGAAATAGGCGACGAACATGCCGATCGCTCCCGCGAGCAGGCCGCGGGCATGAAACTCGACCTCCTCGATCCCCCGCCCGACCTTGGCGAGCGCTTGCGCCGCCAGCCGTAGCGGGATGAAGAGGATCGCGAGGAAGACGGAGAGGCCGACGAGTCCGAGCTCCGCTGCCATCTGCAGGTACGTGTTGTGCACGACCTGCTGGAACGTGACGATGTACGTGATCACACTGAGGTTCAGGGTCTGAGTCGTGTACGACGACTCCACCGCCTGGTAGTTGCCGAGAGCGACCCCGCCGATGGGATGCCCGCTGAAGACCCTGAACGCCAGGTGCCACTCGTCGACCCGACCGGAGCTCGTGGCGGACAGCCCGCCGGTCTCGAACACGTGCGCAGGCTTGTACGCCAGGTAGTAGGCGAGCCCCACGGCGACGAGCACGAGCAGCAGCACGACGAGCCGAGGCCGCAGACGGCCCGCGAACACGACCCCGGCGAGCAAGGCGACCGCGAGCCCGACGATTCCACCGCGCGACTGCGTGAGCACGAAGGCGACGAGGTCGAGGCTCCCGACGATCGCCGCGAACCAGCGCATGCGTGCCGAGCCGGGGGTCGCGACCAGGAAGCAGGCGATCAGGATCGCCGGAATGAGCGTCGCCGCGAAGTAGTTGGGATCGAACAGCCCGGCGAGGCGCCCCTTCGCCAGATAGGTGCCGGATGCGACGCTGTAGACGGACGTCACCGCGCTCGCGAGCAGGTAGCCGTGGACGATGGTGCGAAATCCCGCGCGCGTGGAGGCCGCGGTATAGGCGACGAAGGCGAGCGCGACGACGAGCAGGAGGCGTTGGAGAGCGGACTGGGTCTCGCTGGGAGCAGTGGCCCACAGGGTCGAGACGGCACCGAGGAGGAGGAAGCCGAGGATCGACCAGAAGAGCAGCGGCTGCGAGCGTGGCAGCAGCGGTAGCGCGCCGCGGCGCGTGAGAGCCGCTCCCGCCCAGGCGATGACGAGAAGCGCGCCCACCGGCTTCGCCAGCGTCGCGCCTGCACCCAGCGACCCGGGGAGATGCTCGGGAAAGGTCAACAGCACGAAGGCTGCGACGGCCAGCGGCAGCCGGGAGCCGGCGATGGCGACGAACGCCGCTGCCAGGAGCGCGACGACGGCGTACTTGGGGGAATAGACCGCGACGACCCCGAGCGCTCCGGCAGTACCGGCAGCCGCTGTGACGACGGTGCCGCCGGAGAGCTCCGGTCTCAGGCGCTCACGAGCCGACCCGTCCACGGTGGGGTCAGGAGCTCTCGGCAGACGGGGTCGGTTCCTGCGGCGACAGGAGATAGTCGCCCGGAATCACGGGAAGCTCCCCGGGATAGCCCTGATACCCGAGGTCGGTCTTCCGCCGGACACGACGGCGGCCCGTGACGAAGAAGCCGAGCGGGACGACTCCGCGCCGGGCGAGGAGCTCCCGCAGCTCGGCGAGCTTGTCGCGACGCGTGTGGCCGATCCGGACGCAGACGACGACCGCGTCGCACGCGTCGGCGAGAGCGACCGCCTCGGCGACCTCCGGCAGCGGCGGCGAGTCGACGACGACGACGTCGCTGTCCCGCGCCAGGCGATCGAGCAGCTGCTTGATGCGCCCGGCCTCGAAGAGATGGAGCTCGTGCATCTGCTCCTCGCTCGCAAGCAAGAGCTTCAGGCGCGCGTGCAGCGGGGCGTCGACCGCGCCGGTGCGCGACGCCGACGGGTTGTTCAGCAGGTGGACGACGCCGTCACGGTGACCGACGATGTTGAAGATCGTGCCGACCATCGGCCGGGGCAGGTCGGCGTCGACCAGGGTCACGCTGAGGCCGGCGCTCGAGAGCGCGATCGCGAGGTTGACCGCCGTCAGCGTCTTCCCGTCGCCCGGCGCAGCGCTGGTCACGAGGATCGACGACGGGAAGCGGTCGCCGTTCGCTCCCGCGTTCGAGAGCACCGCGCGCAGTGTCCTGTACGCCTTCCACGCCTGGCGTGGGAGCGGCGTCCGCCCCAGGAAGTAGCTCTCGACGGCGCGGGAGGGAAGCCGGGGAATCCGTGCGAGCACCGGCAGCCGGTGCGCCTGGGTGAGCTCCTCCTCGCGGGTGAAGCGCGGGTTCACCGCTTCGAGCGTCACTGCCGCAGCGAGGCCGAGCAGGAGCCCCACGACGAGCGCGACGGCGAGAGTCGTCTTCGGTCGCGGCCACGAAGGGGCGCCCGGAACCGTCGCGGGAGTCTGCGCGAGCACCGTCGGGTCGCCCTGGTTGAGGAAGGTCTGGAGCTCGGCGGCGTTGCCGGCGAACTGTGCGTACTGCGGGCTTCCGGCTCGATCCGGACGCGGGATCGCGTGCATCTGGATCTTGAGCGCCGCGATTCGCTCCGAGAGCGCGCTCTGGAAGAGCGCCCGCCGCTTCGCGATGATGAACGCGGCGAAGCGGTTGGCCACGCTCGCGGCCTCGGCGGCCCTGGGGGCGCTCACGCCGAGACTGACGAAGTCCGCCTGCGAGAGCGGCGTGATCGAGATCGTGGCGCCCGCGGCAGCCGGGCCCACCTTGTTCAGGAAGGCTCCGAGGTAGGCAGGAGAGGAGAAGACACGGGCAGCGGCGACGGCGGCGGAGGTGCCGTCGGCGGGCTGGCGGAAGACGTTGATCCCCTGGAACGGATCGTTGGCGGTGAAGGCGGGCAGCGGCTGGACCTGCAGGTCCGCACTCGCGTCGTAGCGCTTCGTCGACGTCAGCACCAGCACCAGCGCGGCGCCCACCGCGATCAGCGTCACGCCGACGATCAGGAAGCGGTGCGCGCGCAACGCATGCAGGTAGCGCACGCGCCCGGTCGTGTCAAAACCCGCGCTCAATCCCTCTTCTCCACGACTTGAACTGGATTCTCCACCATCAGGACTTCGCCCAAACCCGTCGCGACTACCCACGGCCTCCGGGCAGGCGAGCGCTAGTCAGCGTCACTTCGGGTACCGAACGCGATGCCGTGCCCGACGATGGTACCCACTGCGAGCGCGACGCCGAGCCAGCTGAGCAGGATCACCGCCGCCATGGACGCCCAGTTCATGCTCTCATCATCGGCACGGATCGGGGGAGGAACATCGGCCGAAAGGGGCATTTCGAGCGACTCCCGATCCCGCCGCGGATGCAGGTCCGGGTGCGTCAACGATCCTCGACCGAGCGGCGGACGTGTTCCGATCTGGGCGAGAAAGGATGGCGCAACGCACGCGCCATCTTTCGCGTCTTGGCGGCCCAACCCTCCTGCCTGGACGGGTGGAGGTCACGCAGCACGGCGGCGGCCGCGAGACGCGTGGCGATCCGTGGCTGCGTGAGCGAGAACGGAAACAGCCATCCCTGCACGTGGGTCTCGAACACCGTCGGTTCCCGCAAGCTCCGCATGTGGCGCGCCCAGTAGCGGACGAACCTCGGCTCGTCACCGTCCCGCAACAGCCAGTCGGCGGCCGCGAGCGTGGCAGACCAGCCCCGCTCGAACTCCCAGCGGCGGGCGATTCCGGCGAGCTCCTCGCGCGATTCGTCGTCCGTGAAGGCGAGCACGTCGACGAACTCCCGCAGCTTCTGCATGGGCACTTCCCGCCAGGCATGCGAGGCGAGGAGCACCGCGTGCTGGCGCGGATCGGGCGTCAGGATCCCCTCGACGCCGGTGGCGGCGGGCAGAGCCGCCTCGAGCAGCTCCTCGTTGCGCGGGCCGGCGAGACCCCTCGGCCAGGCCGCCCGGCGGTGGATCTCGACCGGAAGCGGGATACCCGGCCAGGCCAGGGGATGCAGGTGATGGTGCACGTCGTAGTCGGGAGGCGAGGTGCCCGGCCGCAGCACGAAGCCCGCCGCGAGCAGCGCCTGCTGCGCCCGCTCGGCGTCGGCGGCGAGCAGGTCGAGGTCTCCGATCCGCCGCGCGCCGTCCGGGTAGACGCGGGCCAGCTCCGGGCCCTTCAGGAGCAGGAGCGGACCGTCGTACGCCGCTCGGATCCGGGCGAGCAGCGTCGGCACCACGAGTGCGGCCGCGCGCGCGGCTCGTTCCTCCCGCGCGAGCTCCTCGGGGACGGCCCCTCCGAGCAGGCGCAGGCGGCGGGCCGCGAGCGGTCCGAGGCCGTGTTTGCTCGCAACGTCCGGCTCGAGCCGCTCGAGCAGCCGGTCGACGCCTTCCCAGAGTCCGCGGGCGGCCACGCCTACGACGGCTCCCCCGCCGCGCACGCTGTCAGACTTGGCTTCTCGTGCGCGTGCTCGTGACAGGTGCTTCGGGGCTGATCGGCGGCGTGCTGTGGGAGCGGCTCTCCGGCGAGCACACGTTGCGCGGCATCGACCTCCGCCGCGACCGGGCGCGCGGCATCGAGCGGGGTGACGTCGGTCGGCCTCGCTCGCTCCGCCACGCCTTTCGCGACGTCGAGGCCGTCGTCGACCTGGCCACGGGCTCGGCGGTCGACCTGCCCTGGAACGAGGTGGAGAAGGACATCCGAGGACGCGTGAACGTGCTCGAGGCGGCTCGCGCCGCGGGGGTCTCCCGCTACGTGTTCGCGAGCTCGAACCACGTGACGGGACTGTTCGAGTCCGAGGAGCCCTACGCATCGATCGTCGCCGGCTCCTACGAAGGGCTCGATCCGGCGACGATCCCGCTGATCGGGCCAGAGGCGCCCATCCGGCCGGACAGCCCGTACGGGGTCGGCAAGGCCTTCGCGGAGGCCGCGAGCCGCTACTACGCCGAGCGCCACGAGATGTCCTGCCTCTGTCTGCGCATCGGGACCGTGCGCAGAGACGACCGTCCCCAGACCGCGCGCCACTACGCAACGCTCCTCACCCACGCCGACCTCGCCCGGCTGGTCGACTGTGCACTGCGGGCTCCGCTCTCCCTGCGCCACGGAATCTACTTCGGCGTCTCGGCGAACACATGGCGCTTCTGGGACATCGCGAATGCGCGCGAGGAGCTGGGCTTCGAGCCTCACGACGACGCGGAGCGGCTCCGCCCCGCCGGGCGCGTGTGAACCTCGGGGCCGAGGAGCCGAGCCGTCTTCCGCAGGGCCAGCACCGGCAGCTCGAGCAGGCTGGCCGCCCCCCAGCTCTGCTGCAGGGCGCGAGGGAGACGCGTGACCACCCGGTGCAGCGGCTCGTCGGCCGTGGCCTGCAGGTGGATCGACAATGCCTGGGCCGGAGGCACGACTCTCCTGCCGCCGGCTCCGGCCAGCCGGAACGCGAAGCGGTCACGAGACGAGGTCCCCTGCGTTTCGAGCGCGGCGAGGAGATCCTCGGACACGGCCGTACCGTCGAGCTCCCCGAGGTAGGCGAGGGTCGCCCGCAGCGGCTCCACGACGTGGAAGGCACGTGCACGCCGGGCGACCTCATCGACGGGTGGGGCCTCGCCGGAGCGCAGGAGGCTGTGCACGTCGATGAGCCACTGGCAGCTCGGCACGGCTGCGGTGCGGGCGCCGAACGCGCAGAGAAAGAGGAGCTCGTCCGCGGGGTCGAGGACGAGCGGTGCGCCGTCCACCTCGGCGAGCTCGAGCGCCCGCTCGCGGAAACGGGCCAACCCCTCCCCACCGAGCGGCCCTGCGAGGGGAAGCGGTGCTCCGTGGTGGACGAGGAGCAGCCTGCCGCTCTCGTCGCGGAGACGCGTGAACGAGGCCGCCTCCCTCGTGGGGCGCCAGCCCGCGAAGCCCGCGACCTTGACGACGTCCGCCGCGGCTTCGCCCTCGACCATCAGCTCCAGCTGCGGCACGGGACGCAGCCCCAGTCGCGGATACCAGCGGAGCAGAGCGGACATCCCGCCGACGAGGAAGGGCTGAACGTGGGCGCGCTGCCGCAGAAGCGGCAGCAGCACGGCGAGCCTTTCGAGCCACAGCTGATTCCGGTACCAGATGCTTCGATAGGTCCCCAGGAGCCGCGGCAGCTGCGGCTCGTCCGGCACGGCTTCGCTCAGACGCTCGTAGAGCAGTGGCAGCAGACCGAAGCTGCCCGGCTCGAGCGTCGGCACATCGACGGGCTGCAGTGCGTGCCAGCGCCCGGCGGCGTCCTCTACGGGGCCGAGCGCGACCTCGAGCAGGCCGCGCTGCGTCGCGCCGGGCCAGAAGGAGCCGTGCCGCTGGGGGCTGCTCAAGAGGCCTCCGGCCGCGGAGCCTCCGCCGCGGCCCGGCGGCGCTCCATCGCCTGCCGGATCACGTCGATGTACTGGGAACGGGAGGCCCGCTCGCGCAATCCGTTGTTCTGGGTGTGCAGCCGGCGCTCGAGCACGACCTCGGGAAGCACGGCATAGCGGAGCCCCGCCTCTGCGGCCCGCGCGAACCAGTCGACGGTCACGCCGACCCGCACGGCGGTCGTGAAGAGACCGACGCGCTCGAACGCTTCGCGCCGGATCAACATCAGGTTCGGGGCCGTCCAGGGCATCGGCTCGGGGGCCGGCGGGCGCAATGTCGCCCGGGTCTCCTCGTCGAGCTCGGGGCTGAAGAACTCGCGCACGTGCCCGAACACCATGTCCAGGGCCGGATCGGCGTCGAGGGCCGCCTTCTGGAGGCTGAGCTTCCCGGGCGTGAAGCGATCGTCGGCGTCGAGGAAGGCGTAGAAGGATCCCGACGCCTCCTCGACCGCGCGGTTGCGCGCGGCACCGTTGCCGGCGTTCTCCTGCCGGATCACCCGCACGCCCGCGATGCCGCGGGCGACGTCGCCGCTGCCGTCGGTCGAGCCGTCGTCGACGACGATCAGCTCGATCGGCTCGTAGTCCTGGGCGAACACGCTCTCGATCGCCTCGCCGAGGTACGGAGCGCCGTTGTAGACGCCGATCATCACGCTGACGAGCGGGTTCACGCGCCGCCCTCCCGTGCCGGCTCCTCGACGCCGCCGAGCTTCGCCCGGAGCGATCGGAGAAGCGGCTCGTGCGACGGCCGGCCGCCGGTGAGGCTCGACGGCTGGTAGCGGCGGTAGAGCACCACCTCTGGGATGACCCGGTGCTCGATCCCGCGCGCGCGCATCCTCACCAGGAGATCCATGTCCTCGCCGTGCACGAACGACGTGTCGTATCCGCCGAGCGCGAAGAAGACGTCGCGGCGGAACATGACGGACGAGAGCGGGATCCCGTCGACGTCGCCGTAGACCTCGTCCTTCGCCATCCAGTCGGGAGCGTTCATCCACTCCTGCCGTCCGAACACCGCCCCGACCTCGGGATGTGCGAGGAGATAGCGGACCTGGTCGCCGACCCTGGTCGGCGGCAACAGATCGTCGGAGTCGAAGTTCGCCACGAACTCCCCGGTCGATCGCGCGACGGCGGCGTTGCGGGCCGCGGAGGGGCCCTGGTTCTCCTGGTGCACGTAGACCACGTCGGGGTAGCGGCGGACGACTGCGGCGGTGTCGTCGGTCGAGCCGTCGTCCACGACGACGACTTCGAGCGGCTGCCAGTCCTGCGCGAGGACGCTCTCGAGCGCCTCGCCGACGTGCTCCGCGGCGTTGTACGCCGCCATGATCACGCTGACGAGCGGGGAGCTGTCCGGCCGGCCCTCGTTCATGCGGCCAGCTCCCGCAGCAGGTTTTCGAGCGCAGGCGGAATCAGCTCTGTCGGCCCGCCGACGTCGAGCGCGAAGGCCGGGATGTCCTCGAGCAGCCGGGCCATGGCCGACAGCGCCTCCTGGCGGGCCGGGACGAGCTGGAACAGCGTGCTCGGCGCGAGCGCGGTCAGTGCCTGCACCGGCGCCAGCGGTCGCACGTCCGGCCGGTCGCCGCGCACCCTCGGCGCGACGATCGCCCGGAGCGGGAAGCCGCGGCACATCCGTTCCGGATACCGCTCGGCCACGTAGAAGACGGATTTCTCCTCGACGGCCCCGTCGCCGGCGAAGCTCGGCGCGGGGAGATGAGGAAGCAGTCTCGCGTGGTCGGGGTCGAGCTTCCCGGAGCAGAAGAGGCTGAGGACGCGCGGCTCGGGGCGAAAGCCGATGCCGACGTAGTCGTCTCCCGCGTACAGGAGATCCGAGGTGAGGGACGAGAGAGCGCAGGTCGACTTTCCGGATCCGCCTGCGCCTACGAGCAACACCCCACCATCGGCGTAGCCGACGGCAGCACCGTGCAGGAGCAGCGCACCGCGGTCGGGGAGCCACCAGTGCAGGATCTGCCGAAAGGGGGCGGCCGGCTCCCAGAACGGCAGCTCCTGGGCGCTGCGACACCAGAACCACGCGCTCGACGTCGCTCCCTCGTACGCGCTCAGCTGGCCCAGACCGGGGCGGGAGGCGAAGTGCCGTCGCTCGTCGGCCGCGTACTGGGTCGTCCCGCGGGGACTGTCCGGGGCGACCGCCGGCAGAGGCGGCGGCGGAGTCCCGGAGTCCTCCGAGTCCCAGACGTGGATCGTCAGCCCAGGCTCGTCGTCCCCTGTGTCGGCGAGGTGGTCGAACGCGCGACTCAGCTGGGCGGCCAGGCGTGCGCCCGCGAAGCGCAGGCGCACGGGCGCAGCTCCGATTCGGACCGACCGCTCGACGACCTCGACGGACTGGGCCGCGCGCCCGAAGCTTCGGGCGAGCTCCTCAATCGAGGTGTCGAGGGCGGGAGCCTCAGCCGTCTCAGGCGTCGGCAGGGGCATGCGGCCAGCCACGCGTGTCGACCTCGTGCACGGGGTCGAGGAGGATGATGTCTTGCATGTCGGTGAACGTCGTGAAGCTCGGGGCCACGAACGGAGCACGCTCGGCGGAGGCCCCCGGCGGAGCCGAGACCGCTTCGCCCGCACCGTTGCCTTCGGCCACGATCAGCTCGGCGGCGACGAAATCGTCGACCAGCTTCTCCACCGACGCCCGGATCTCGCCGGCGCCGGCCTCGTAGCGGTGCTCGAGTGCGAGCACGATGCTCTCGACCGCTTTCCCCTGCTCGAGCTCCTGCCACACGTCGACCGCCGTGCCCTGGAGATTGAAGTAATGCCCGCTGGCGAGATTGACGATGATCGTCTCGCCGCCCAGGGTCTCAGAGATCACGTGTGGACTGTTTACCCGATACGTCACCGACCATCCCCCTTCGCCATCGTCTGCTCGGCAGCCGATTCAGCGTGCTCGTCTGGACACATGCATACCCTGTCGTCTCAAAGAGACCAGGAGAACATTAAGAGACCAGGAGAACATTAATCAAATGCGCCGATTTGCTCGACTTTCCGGAGTCGTACTCACCATCGTCGGGGCTCTGGCACTGGTCTGGGTCGTGGTCGTCTGGCGCTGGAAGGACCCGTTCACCTCCCTCTACACGACCTGGGAGCAGCACAAGCTCAGTCAGCAGCTCCGGCATGAATTCTCCACGGAGCCGACCCCGAAACTCGCGCACGGCGAGTCGCTCGCCGCCGAAGCCCACGCGATCGCCCTCGCCGCGACGCGCTTCCGCCGCTCGGCGGCGCCCGGGCAGGCGATCGGCCGCATCATCGTCCCGCGGCTCGGATTGAACATGGTCGTCGTGAACGGCACCGACGAGGCGTCGCTGCAGCGCGGTCCGGGCCGAGACCTCGTCTCGTACATGCCGGGACAGAGTCGTCTCGTCTACATCGCAGGGCACCGGACCACCTTCCTCGCTCCGTTCTCGCACATCGACGCGATCCGCAGCGGCGACCCGATTCGGCTGGAGATGCCGTACGGCACCTTCGTCTACCGGGCGGTTCGACACGTGATCGTGCCGGCGAACGATCTCGCGGTGCTCCGGTCGCCGCGGCACGAGCTGCTCGCGCTGCAGGCCTGCAACCCGCGGTTCTTCGCCACTCAGCGGTACATCGTCTACGCGCGCCTGGTCGCGGTCGACCCCCGGCACGGTCGACCCGTGCCGCCGGCACTCCTCGCCTCCCGGTAGGCCGCGCTCCCCACCGCGGGCAGGAGTCCGCGCGGCGAGGGCGCATATTGCCGGGACGGCGGGGCATCGGCTTGCTCCCCACGGAGATCACTCGACGTGCGCGCGTATTACATGCGGATGCAAGTGGCCGACCCCACGGAGGCCGAGGGACTGATCGCGGCGCTCGAACGGATCGGCCCGATCGTGGTGCAGCGGCAGGAGCGGGCGGTGCTCCTCCTGTGGCCGGCCGTGGAGGCGGACGACCCGGACGAATGGGACGAGCAGACCTTCGCCGAGCTCATGTTCTTCCTCCGCGCGTGGAGCGGCCGCCTCCCGGAGCGCGAGCTCACCGTGCTCGAGGAGCGACCGATCGACGTGCCGGAGGAAGTGTTCCGCCGGGCCTCGTAGCGCACGGTCAGACCGCCGCCGCGATCGGAACGCCACCGGTGCGCGCGGAGCTCACCGCGGCGCTACATTCCTCGTGCACGCAATTCCGCCGGAGTCAGGGGAAGATGGAGGCTGGCACGTCCACCGGGGGAAATGCCGAGCTCGAACACCCTTCCGTGCTGATCGCGGATGCCGACGCGCCGCAGCGGCGCGTTGTGCGCGAGGGGCTGGAAGCGCACGGATTCGTCGTCGTCGACGAGGTCGGCGACGCGGCCTCCGCAATCGTCGTCGCGACCCGGCTCCGCCCGGACATCTGCGTGATCGAGCTCGACCTGCCGGGTGAGGGACTGCGTGCGATCGGGAGAATCACCAGGGCGTCGCCGAAGACGTTGATCGTCGTGCTGAGTCGGTCCGAGCGTCCGGAGGACGTGGTGGCCGCCTTCACGCACGGCGCTTCCGGGTACCTGCTGAAGGGGATCAGCGGCGAACGGCTCGCGTACACGCTCCGCGGCGCGTACGCCGGAGAGCCTCCGGTTTCGCGGTCGCTCGTCCCCCACCTCGTCGACGAAATCCGTCGCGGCGCGGTTCGCCGGCTCACGCTGCCCGGCGGGCCGGTGACGCTCACCCCGCGGGAGTGGGAGGTGGGAGAGCTGCTCCGGGGCGGACACTCGACCGCCGAGATCGCGGAGCGCCTCGGCGTTTCCCCGGTGACCGTGCGCCGCCACGTGGGGCTTCTGCTCCGGAAGCTCGGCGTGGAGAGCCGCGAGGAGGCGGTCGAGCTCCTACGAGCCTACGGCCGGCGCTGAGCGCCTTCTGCCGGGCGCTGCGATCTGCCAGCGCCGATCACGACCTGAACGGGACCTGCGGCGAAGGCGAGCAGGACCTCCGACGGTCGGCCGCGAGGAGCACGTGCATGTTTGATGCCAGCGACAGGCACGCCTCCGCGCAGACGGTCAGATCTCCTTGGGCCCGTGCGGGTCAGGACGTCGATTCGAGCGCCACAGCCAGGGGGCGTGCCCGTCGTGCTTTCTTCGCGACCGAGGAGAGGTGCCGGCGCACCGTGATGTCCGAGAGGTCGAGCTCGTAGGCGATCTCCTTCGGCGTCATCCCCTCGCGGAGCCGGGACATCACGTCGGCCTCACGACGCGTGAGCTGGAGCGGGAGCCCGTCCACCGACGTCTGCTCCTGTGCGCCGCCGCGCAGCTGCTCGATGAGGGTCGCGACGCCCGCCCGGGGGATGACGGCGTCGCCGCCCAGCGCGACCTCGACGGCGCGTACGAGACCGCTCGCACCGAGCGTCTCGGGAATGAAACCGCCGGCGCCCGCCCGAACCGAGGCGAGCAGCCGCTCGTGGTCGAGCTCGGGAGCGACGACGAGCACGACCGCGGTCGGAGCCCGCTCCATGATGCGCCGGACCGCGAGGACGCAGCCCTCCGGAACGTTCGAATCGACGAGGACGACCCCCGCCCCGTGGAGGTGCGCAGCCTTGGCGGCCGCCGTTGCGTCGGGCACGTCGGCCACGACGTCGAGGCCGGCGCGCGCGAGCACGCTACGTCGCGCGGCGCGCTCGAGCGCCTGGCCGCCCGCGAGCACGACCGTGCCCGCTCGGCGCGCAGACTGCTCGGGGGATGTGAGAAACGAGGCCAATTTGCCGCAGCCGCCGCGTATCGTGCTCCCCACCGTGAGGAGCGTCGAGAGCCGCACCCAGAGCTTGCTGGCAGCCTGCCCGAGGCGCAATCCCTCGGCCGGGTGACACCTAGCCCAAGGTCGGGACGGAATTCACCGGAGGCCCCTCGCCCACCGGACGATCGGCGGACGCGGGGATGCGCGCTCGAGACGACGCTGAAGGCGTGGCACCCAGGATCCTCCGCGGCCTGCTCGAGAGCCAGTTTCTGCGCTTCTGCCTCGTCGGCGCCTCCGGCTACGCCGTCAACCTCACCGTCTACGCCACGCTGCTCGCGACGCACGTCCACTACCTCGGCGCCGCGGCGGTCGCGTTCCTCGTCGCAGCTACGAGCAACTACGTCTGGAACCGCGCCTGGACGTTCCAGACCTCTGCTGCGCCCGTCCTCGGCCAGGGTGCGCGCGCCTTCCTCGTCGCCGGGCTCTCCCTCGGCGCCAACCAGATCTTCCTGCTCGTGCTCGTCGCGGCCGGCGCCGGGCACCTCGCCGCCCAGGCGGTCGCGATCGTGCTCGTGACACCGTTCAGCTTCACGGCGAACAAGCTGTGGGCGTTCGCCGTCTCGGAAACGCTGCGCGTTTCCGAGACCTAAATGAACTGCGCACGCCGGGAGAGCGTGGTCTCCCGGCGGCTCCGTGCCGCTCCTGCTTGCGATGCTCTGGATGAGTTGGCCGCCTCGCGCGCTGCGGCGCGAGCGCAGCCCGGCCTCCGGCTAAGTTCCCGCCTGCGCGGATCTGCTTAGCCTCCGGCCTGGGGCCGTTCTTGCCGTGAACGTCTCGAACCCTCGGGCGGACCTGGCGGCGTCGTAACGATGCGTTACGACGCCGCGCACCCGCGGGCGAGCACGCAAAGCCTGCTCGCCCGCGACGCAAGAGCGGCCCGAACCATGCGTCAGCCCCTAAGTGCTCTCAGCACGAAGCAGTTCCGTTCAAAGCGAGCGAAGCGCCAGCTTCGCGAGCTATCCGTCGGTCGTGCTGCGGAACACCTCGACGGCCTCGTCCCGGTTGGAGACGCCGAGCTTCCGCACGATCGCGGAGACGTGGGCCCGGATGCCGCTCGGCCTCAGCTGCAGGCGTCGCGCGATCTCACGCGTGGAGAGGCCGTCGGCAAGGCCCACCAGCACCTCCCACTCCCGGCTGGTCAACCGGGAGCCGAACTCCCCCTCGATCGTGGTGCGGAAGCGCGGATCGGTGCCGTGGAACTGCTTCACCATGCGGCTGACGAGCGCCCGCGGAATCGCCGCCTTGCCCTCGGCGGCGTCACAGAGCGCACGGGGCAGCGTGCGAAGGTCGATGTCCTTGATCAGGTAGCCGACGGCTCCGGCCCTGAGCGCGGCGAAGAGACTGCCGTCGTCGTCCGACACCGTGAGCATCACGATCTTCGTCGTCGGCAGCCGGGCCGCGATCTCCCACGCGGCCGCGACGCCGCCGCCCGCCATCCGGATGTCGAGCAGGCAGATGTCGGGCTTCGTCTCGAGGGCCAGCTGCACCGCGTGCGCGGCGTCGGCGGCCTCGGCACAGACGCTCAGGCCGCCCTCCGTCAGCGCCCGGCGCACGTCGTCACGGGTCGGCGCATGGTCGTCGGCGATGAGTACGCGGAGCTGCCGGATCGGCTCGGCGGCGGTCACAGCTCCAGCTCCACGCGGGTCCCCGCCCCACGCCGCGAGTCGATGCGGAGCTTGCCTCCGAGCGCCTCGGCGCGGTCTTTCATCGTGACGAGCCCGAAGCCCGGCCGCGCGTGCGCGTCGTCGAAGCCGGCCCCGTCGTCGACGACCTCGAGCCGCATGCCCGCTTCGAGGCGCTCGAGATAGACGCGCAACACCTCGGCACCGCTGTGGCGCGCCGCGTTCGTCACGGCCTCCGATGCGATGCGCACCACGGCCTCCTTCTCGCGCGGCGACAGCTCGATCCCGCTCGCCAACTCCATGTCGACGGCCGCGCCGTACCGTCCGGCGGCGGCCCGGGCAGCTTGCGCGAGCGCGCGGTCCAACGGCTCGTCGACCTTGGCGGCGAGCGCGCCGACGAGCCGCTGCGACTCGTCCTGGGCCCGAGCGACGCCACGGAGGATGCGGTCCACGACCTCAGGCTCGTGCGTGTCGTCCCGCAGGAGGCGCACGTTCCGGGCGAGGAACGCGATCTCCTGCGCCAGCCCGTCGTGCACGTCGCGCGCGAGCCGGCGGCGTTCCTCGAGCGAGGCGATCCCGACGACGCTCGTCCAGTACGAGGCGATCTCGCGAGCGGCTCCGATCAGCAGGAAGAGATAGAACCCGAGGCGGAAGACCTCGCCGGTGTACACCCAGTCGGGGTGAGGCGTCGGATTGAAGAAGTGGTTGACCCGGCCGGCTGCCGCGACGGTGCACGCCATGGCGAGCCAGCCGCTGAGCTCGTCGGAGGTGAGACGGTGGCGTCGCCTGAAGCCGAGCGCCGCGAGGATGTAGAGAAGAGCCATGGCGAGTTGCCAGGTGCCGACGATGCTCGGATGCGCCGCCCCCGGCAGGGACGAGACGATGCCGCGCGGCGCGAGGTCCGGATAGACGAACAGCGGCACGGTCCCGGCAACCGCGAGCGCCACCGTCGTGCCGTAGATCGCGAGCGGCCACCACCTGCCGCCGGAGAGCCGCCGCCTCGGCAGCAGCGCAGCGACGCAGATGAGGAGGGCCGAGAGGGTTGCGGTGAAGAGCATGCTCCAGACGGAGGCGCGGTTGGACTGCAGGTCGAAGACCGCCGGTAGCGCTGCGAAGGCGAAGTTCGACAACGCGAGCAGCGAGAGCCCGGCGGAGAGGATCAGCTCGTCCACGAAGCCCGTACGCCAGAAGCGGCCGAGCAGCAGGAAGGCCGCGGCAAAGGCCGTGATGGCGGCCGTCGTCTCGAGTGCGACGTACAGCGCGGGAGCGCGATAGGAGAAGTTCAGCCGCGCGACGAGAGCGATCGCGATCATGGCCCCGACGGATGCCACCGCACAGGCGTACGCAAGGCTTCGAAGCCGCAGGACCACGGGCTTACTTGACGTGTTCTCGCCGGCGACCGGCTGGGCCTTTCGGCTGGACCCGACCGCCTGTTCGTCTACGGAGCGTGAGAGCACGGACGAGCGCCCGGGCGGAATCCGGGCGGGGACGGCGAAATCAGGAGCTTCCCGGTGAACAGCACCCCTCAGCTCGGACACGACGAGCCGCTCTCGCCGGAGCTCGTGCTCGTCCTCCCGCCGGAGCTACGTGCCCAGGCCATCGCAAGCCTCGGCCCCCCGGTCTGGCCCGCACCGCGCCCACGCGTCGTCGGCCCCCGACCCCGGTCCGCAGGCAACGCGCGCGGCCGCTGCTCGCGATCCTGGCGACGCGGGTCGTGCAGCTCGGGCTGATCTTCCTCGCCGCGACGATCGTCACGCTGGCCATGTCGCTCGTCGCGCACGCCGTCCACTGAGGCCCAGGTTGAACCGTTGGTCGTGGCCGGACCAGCCCTTGGTCCAGACGGGGAGGTCGCCGACGTGCCGAAACCCGTCAGCAGACGCGGACGATGCACGGCATCCACAGACGGCGAGGCCTCCTCGGACCCCGCGGGTCAGGACGTCTCACTCGAACTCGATGCCGTGCACGGCCCGCAGTGACGGACGCGGGCTACGTCGGCATCGCCGGCGGCTGCGACGGGTCGACGCCGGGATCGTCCGCACTCGCAGTCGCAGTCGCCGCGGGCGAGTCGGAGGCGATCTTCTCGTTCAGCTCGCGGATCTTCGCGGCCGACGCGTCCAGGCTCGCGTGGGAGATCTCGCCGGACTCGAGCAGGCCGAACGCCGTCTTGCCGAGCTCGTTGTAGGCCTGGCTCAGCTCGCGCTTCTGCTGGACGTCCTCGACGCCTTCCCTTGCCTTCGCGGCGGCCTGCTCGGCCGCCTGCTTCGCCTTGTTGAAGAGACTCATCTCTCGTACCTCCCTATTCGAGGATCTTGCCGAGGAGACCCGACACGCCGGACTCGTCGCCCCCGCCGCCCGCGGCCGCAAGCACGCGCCGCGCCGTGCGGGTGAAGGGCAGGGTCTGCAGCGTGACGTGACCCGGCCCGGTCATGTGGACGAGGAACAGGCCCTCGCCGCCGAAGAGGCTCTTCGCGACGCCGCCCTGGAGCTTCACCTCGTAGCGCACGGTCGGCTCGATCATGACCATGCAGCCGGTGTCCACGATCAGCAGCTGACCGGCGGCCAGATCGAAGTCGAGGAAGTCGCCGCCGCCGTGGAGCCACACGGTGCCCTTGCCCTTCAACCGCTGCAGGAAGAACCCTTCGCCTCCGCCGTGGAAGCCCATGCCGAGCTTCTTCGCAAACGCGCTCTCGACCTCGACCTCGCCGTGGTGGCCGAGATACGCGTGCTTCTCGCAGATGATCTCGCCGTCGAGCTCGTGCTGGCGGATCGAGCCCGGGAACGGGCCCGTGAGCCCGACCGTACCGGGCCCGTTCGCCTTGTAGTGGGTGACGAACAGGCTCTCGCCGGCGAGCAGCTTGCGCTTCACGCCGCCGGCGAAACCGCCCGGCATCTCGACCTCCATGGCGATATCGCCCGAGACGAACGTCATCGCGCCGCGCCTCCGACGTCAGCGTCTCGCCCGTCTGCAGGGACACGATCACGGCGGGCGCCTGGCCCTCACGAATCTGCGCCTCCATCAGCCCGATCCTATTCCTCGGGCGCCGCCGGTTCTAGCCGCTCGGTGCGGCCGCCGGCCGCTCCCGCGCCCTCCTCGCTCTTGCGAGTAGTCCAGGCTCGGTGGGCGAGGAGGCCCGAGAGCCCGAGCAGGAGCAGGGCGTTGACCGGGTGGAACATGCCGACCCACCTGTGGTGGTACCCGACCGTGGCGAGGATCGACTGGACGAAGGCGAGCACGGCGAGCAGGAGCCAGAGCCCGAGCAGGCGGCGTCCCGGCCACGCGAGCAGCACGAGGATGAGCATCAGACCCGCGCCGAAATCGCTGAGGATGAAGCCGAGCGCCCGGTGCGGATCCAGCGACTTCGCGTTGTCGATCGTCGCCCCGTGCTTCATCCCGAACAGGCCGATCCCGACGAGGAAGAACTGGATGATCACGCCCAGGAAGAAGAGCGCGGTCACGTACCGCAATCCCGCCCAGGCTCCGCGACGAACTGCCGCCATCGTCTAACCCCTCTCTCTCGCTTGCCGCAACGACACGGGAGGCTACTACGGGTGCCGTTCCGGGACCGTTACGGCGTCGCGCGCACCCAGACGGTGACGTGGGCGGGCTCGAGGCTGCGGCCTGCCGCTGCGGCGAGCTCGTCGAGGACGGATTCGACGTCGACGGCGTCGCGCAGGCGGGCGGCGAACGCGGCCACGGTGACCTCGGCGTCGTAGCGAGCGCGGTTGAAGCGGCGGTCGACGAGCCGCTGCAGGCGCACCCGGAGCGGGCTGAACAGTCCTGCGGCCACGAGTGTCGAGGCGGCGACGCCGACCGGTGACGAGAACGGCAGCACGCGCGTCGTGAGCAGGACGAGCCCCGCGAAGACGCCGACGAGCAGGCCGGTGAGAAGCGCATACGAGAGCGTGCGGCTGATCAGCCGGTCGATCTCGTAGAGGCCGTGCTTCAGGATCGCGAAGCCGCAGGCGACCGGGACGGCGATCCCGAACCCGAGCACGATCGGCACGTCCCAGACGTTCGACGAGACGCCGAACCCGGCGACCGAGATGATCGTGGCCAACAGGAGCGCACCGATCGTCAGCGCCGCCGCGTACGCGAGGAGCTTGATCTGCTGCCGCTCCTGCGGCGTGGCTCGGCGACCGCGTACGACGAGACTGCCGATCACCACTGCGATCAGCGCGACCCCGAGCAGGAAGGCCACGACCGTGAGCACGTCCAGCCCGAGACCGCGCACACCGACCGGGTTCGCGACGTCTGCAAAGCCGTCCGCAACGCTGATCGGGGCCGGGTCGAGTGCCGTCGCAACCACGGTGAGGGGCACGAGCGTCATCGCGGCCGCCGCGACGAAGCGCCAGCGCGGGGAAGGGAGGCGACCCGTGGGAAAGAGCAGGAACGCGAACAGCGCGAGCCCGGTCGGGAAGACGGGCAGGGACGCCCAGTTCGAGAGCCAGGCGGCCCAATGCGCGCCGGGAAGCCCGCCGGCGATGACACTTCGCTCGTAGTAGAGCGCCGTCAGCGGCTGGATGGGCATCAAGACGCCGATCGACAGGTAGATCCAGCCGATCCGGTTCTCGGGCCGCCGGGAGAGGATCATCGCGCCGAGCAGGGAGAACGACACCGGCAGGACGATCCCGACCGGCTGGGCGTTGTGGAACGAATCGATCCGCGACCGGTCGAGAAGGTCCAGCACGATGCTGCCGCCGGCCGCCGCGAGCGCGAATCCGCAGAGCACCCACGGGAGCCACTCCTTCGCCAGGACCCTCGAAGGAACGAGCATCAGGTCCGAGCCCGCACCCAGACGCTCAGGTGAGTGGGTTGAACCGATCCGGACGCGACCGCGGCCAGCTCGTCGACGACGGTGTCCACGTCGACGGCCTCGCGGAGGCGCGCCGCGAAGCGCGCAACGAGCGCATCCGCGTCGTAGCGAGCGCGGTTGAAGCGGCGATCGACGAGCCGCTGCAGGCGGGCGCGGAGGGGCGAGAAGAGCGCCGCCGCCGCGAGCGTAGAGGCAGCGACGCCGACCGGGCTCGAGAACGGCAGCACCCGCGTCGTGAGCAGCACGAGCCCCGCGAAGATCCCGACCAGCAGGCCGGTCAGAAGCGCGTACGAGAGCGTCCGCGAGATCAGCCGGTCGATCTCGTACAGGCGGTAGCGGAGGATCCCGACCCCCATGCCGATCGGCAGCGCGAGGATCCCGGCGAAGGCCCAGCCGAAGCCGGCGAGCGTGAGGACGAAGCCCGCGAGGCCGATCGTGCCGCCGGCGAGGAGCCACTTCAACTGCTGGCGGTAGTCGCCCGTCGAGCCGCGAAAGCCGAGCAGTGGCCTGAGCACCCAGATCAGGCAGAAGGCGATGAGCAGTCCGTAGAAGATCGCTGCGATCCCGGATGCGCTGCCGGTCGAGACCAGCTCGCCGGTCGAGTCGATCCGGATCCGCTGGGCGGCGATGCCGGCCACGTCCCGCCAGGTGATCGTCGCCACCAGCCCCAGGCACACCGCGAGGTAGCCGTAGAGGACGAGACGCCAGCGCCGCGAGAGCCGGCCGTCCGGGAACAGTCCCACGGGAAGGGGGAGCAGCAGTGCCAGCCAGATCCACCAGGCTGCGAAGAAGACGGCGACCCTGGGGAGCGGCAGGTGGTAGCCCTGCCGGTACGCCATGACCGCGTACTGGCCGGCATCCGACGCGAGCAGGAAGAGCAGCGCGAGCGCGAGCAGGATCCAGCCGATCGGGTTACGCCGCTGTCGGGAGGCGACCAGGTACCCGACGACCCCGAACGGCACCGCGGGGAGCCCCGACGACTGCCCTCCGCTGACGATCGCCAACGGCACCGCTGCAACCGTCAGCGCGAACGTGACGGCCGCAGCCGCGAGGGCGAGCCGGTGCGGGCCCGTGAGTCCACGCGACGCGGTCGTGACGCTCACGGTCGCACCCAGACGGTGACGTGGGCGGGCTCGAGCGAGCGGCCCGCCGCGGCGGCGAGCTCGTCGAGGACGGTCTCGACGTCGACCGCGTCCCGCAAGCGTGACGCGAACGCGGCGACGGTCGCCTCGGCGTCGTAGCGGGCGCGGTTGAAGCGACGGTCGACGAGTCGCTGCAGGCGGCCCCGCAGCGGGCTGAACAGGCCCGCCGCCACGAGCGTCGACGCAGCCACGCCGACGGGCGAGGAGAAGGGCAGGACGTCCGTCGTGAGCAGGACGAGCCCGGCGAAGACGCCGACGAGCAGCCCGGTGAGCGCGGCGTAGGAGAGCGTCCGCGAGATCAGCCGGTCGATCTCGTACAGGCGGTAGCGGAGGATGCCGACCCCGATCGAGACGGGGAGCCCGAGCAGCGCGGCGGTGCCCGCGGTCCCGACGACCAGGGAAAGCCCCGAGTTCCCGGAGAACGAGATGCTGAGCGCGCCGCCTGCCAGAGCGACCGCGGCGCCGCTGAGGAGCCACTTCAGCTGCGCCCGCCTTTCGCCCACGGCGCGCCGGTAGGCCGGAATCCGCCCGGCTAGCCACGCGATGCCGATGATCCCGAGCAGCCCGAAGAAGACGTCCTGCGAGATCCCCCACCACGCCCAGGCGCCGCTCGGATGGCTCTCCAGCAGCAGGTTCCCTCCGGAGTCGATCGCCAGCCGACCGGAGGCGATCGCGTCCGCGGCGAGCGCGTACGCGCCGCTGAGCCAGACGCACGCCGAGGCGAGGAAGGCGCCTACCGGCAGCCGCCACCAGCCCGCCGGGAGCTCTCCGTCGGGGAAGAGCAGGATCGAGAGCGCCAGGCAGACGATGCCCGGCGCCCAGGAGGGCTGCAGGACGACGGAGACCGGGCCGAACGGCAGCCGGCCGTGATGGAGGTGGTAGTCGAGGACGGAGTAGCTCGAGGCCGTGTCGTCGATCGAGAGGAAGACCGCGCAGCCGAGCATGCACCAGCCGATCGGGTTCTTCGGCTGCCGTCGCGCGACCACGAGGCCGACGAGGCCGAAGGCCGGGATGAGGAACGCCGAGCCGCCGTCTCCCGCCTGGAAGTTGTGGTCGAGCACGGTCAGCACGACCGCGGCGGCCGTGAGGACGGCCGTGAGCACGGCGAGCGCTACCGCGGTCCGCGGCGTCGCGAGCCGCAGTGCGAGGCGAGCCGGCGCCGCCGCAGCAAACGTGGCGCTCATGTGCGGAATCTACGCCCGCCGCGTCCCGAGATCGTTACGGGCTACCACTCGACGAGCTTCCAGATCTCCGGCTCGTGCGGACCGCCCTCTCCGATCTCGGCGAAGATCGCGACGGCGGACTTGAGTTGCTGCATCGCCTCCTCCCGGCGGCCGGCGGCGTGGAGGAGGTCGGCGCTGTTGTTCGTCAGCGCCGCCTCGCGATGGCGGTCGCCGACGGCCGCGGCGAGAGACCGCGCTTCCTCGGTCAGCTCGAGCGCGGGCTCGAGCCGACCCTCCGCTCGCAGGGCGAGCGCGAGGTTGTTCAGCGCGGCGGCACGTGCGGACGGGTCGCCCTCTTCCGTTGCGAGCTCGAGGCTGCGTTCCAGCTGGGAACGCGCCTCCTCGTGCTCGCCGCGCCCGGAGGCGAGGATGCCGAGGATGTTGTGGGCCTGCGCGAGCGCGCGACGGTCGCCGGCGGCGGCCGCGAGCGTCAGCGCCTGCTCGGCCAGCGCCTGCGCCTCCCCGCCATGGCGACGATGGGCGGTCAGGCTCCGGTCGGCCAGAAGACGCGCCTCGAGCGCGGTCGTCCGTTCGGGCAGCGCGGCGAGCGCCTCCGCGAACGAGCTCTCCGCGAGCTCCCACTCCCCGCGGCGGTGGTGGACGAGGCCGATGCGGTGCGCGATCGACGCGAGACGGTCGGGGGGCGCGAGCGCCGCCGCCGCCTCGTAGCTCTCGAGGGCACCCGCATAGTCGCCGGCGAGAGTGAGCAGGTCGCCGATCTCCTCGTGCAGCGTGGCGGGATCGTCGTGGCCGAGCCCGAGCGCCTCCCGGAAGTGGGCGAGCGCCTCGGCGTTCGCGTACAGGCCACGGGCGTGGACACCGGCGAGGCGGAACCATTCGGCGGCCGCCGCCTCGCGGCCCGCCGAGCGGAGATGCTGGGCGACCGCGCCGGCCGAGCCGCCGCTGCGGTCGCGAGTGGCGAGCGCGTCGGCCGCCCGCCGGTGCAGGAGGCGACGGCGCCCGGAGCTCGCCAGGTCGAGCGCTACCCGCCGAGCCTGCTCGTGCCGGAAGGCGTAGGCCGCCCCGTCCACCTCGACGAGCAACCCGCGGCGCATCAGCTCCTCGAGCGCAACCACGCTCTCGTCCTCGTTCCGGCCGCTGATCTCGCGCACGATGTCGGCGTCGAACGGGCGACCCAGCACGGCAGCCGCAGCGAGCACCTGGCCCGCCACCTCGCTCGCGGCCGCGATGCGGGACTCGACGAGGCCGCGCACGCCGGGAGGCAGCGCTTCGTCGCCGTCCCCTTCCGCCCGCGCCGCGAGGTACTCGGTGAGGAAGAACGGCACGCCGCCGGTCTCGTCGTACAGCCGCGCGGCAAGCTCCGGCGCCGCACCCGCCGCAGCCGCCAGCTCGGCGACGGCCTCGCGACCGAGCCGGTCGAGCGCGATCGAGACTCCCAGCCCCTGCCTCGCGGCATCCGCGAGCAGGCGCCTCACAGGGTGCGTGGGCACCGTCTCCTCCGAGCGCACCGTGAGCACGAGCAGCAGCGGGCGGTCGCGGAGCCGGTGGGCGAGGAACGCGAGCACCTCGAGCGAGGATGCGTCCGCCCAGTGCGCATCGTCGACGACGAGCACCCCGGGACGGCGGCCGGTGGTCGCCTCGAGCAGCGTGCGGGTGATGCCGTCGAGGAACCGCGCCTGCGCGCCCGGCCCGTCGAGCGCGAGCGCCGGCGGAGTACCGAGCTCGGGCACCAGGCGCGCCGCCTCGGCGGCGGCGCCCGGTGACACGGCGCCGGAGTGGCCGTCGCGCAGGACGCTCCGCACGAGCTCGATCGCGCAGCCGTAGGCGAGCCCGGCCTCCTCCTCGACGCAGGCGACGGACGCCGCGGCCGCGCCTTCCGCACGTGCCCAGGCGACGAGCTCACCGGCGAGACGGGTCTTGCCGACTCCGGTCTCGCCCTCGAGGACGACGAGGCGTCCGTCGGGGCCGACCCCGGCGTAGCCGTCGAGGAGTGCCGCCCACTGCTGCTCGCGGCCGACGAGCGGAAGCGGCGGCCGCGCAGCGCCGGGCTCCGGCGCGGGCTCGGCCGGTACGGCGGGCCGCACGACCCCCTCCCGCACGGAGTGATACGCAGCCGTCGTCTCCTCGGTCGGCGCGACGCCGAGCTCGCGGTGGAGCGTGCGGACGCACTCGCGGTACTGCGCAAGAGCCGCGGCCCGCTCTCCGCTCGCGCCGTAGAGCTCGATCAGCCGACGATGGGCGGCCTCGTTGAGCGGGTCGAGCGCGAGTCGGCGCTGGGCGTGCCCGATCGCCCGCGCGCGACCTCCCCGGGCACCGAGCTCCCCGGCGAGACGGTCGAGGACGATGCCGAGCTCCCGCGCGAGCGTCCCCGCCTGCAGGGACTGCCAGTCGTCGAACGGGACGCTGTCGCGAAGGCCGAAGCCTTCGAGGAAGGCTCCGCGCTGCAGGGCCGCCGCCGCCTCGAGCGCGGTGAGGTCATCACCGTCCGCGAGCCTCCGGAACTCCTCGACGTCGAGGAGCAGGCCGTCCCGCTCCAGCGAGACCGCGTCGCGCGCGACGGCGAGCCACCGCCCGCCGAGGCCCGAGCGCAGCGTCGAGAGCGTCCGCCGCAACGCTGCACGAGCGCGGTCGGGCGCGTAGTCCGGCCAGAGCAGCTCCGCGAGCGACTCTCGGCTGTGCCGGCCCGGCTCGACCGCGAGGTACGCGAGCAGCGCGGTCGCCTTGCGCGTGTCGACGGTGAGCGGAGTGCCGTCGCAGAGCGCCTCCGGCGGGCCGAGGAGCGACAGCCGCAGCGTCGAGTCGCCCACCGGCCGATCGTAGACGCAACGGCCACCGAGGCATAGCGTTGTCTCGTAACGATCCCAGGACGGTCTTGCCGGAACATGAGCCCCATGAGCGCGTGGCCACAGTCGATCGCGAGGGTGATCCGCCGCCCGGAGCGC
Source organism: uncultured Actinomycetes bacterium (assembly GCA_963746965.1). Classification (GTDB taxonomy): domain Bacteria; phylum Actinomycetota; class Thermoleophilia; order Gaiellales; family Gaiellaceae; genus Palsa-739. The sequence goes on from CAVVDH010000001.1 coordinate 299,371, forward strand.
GCCGCCGCTCCGGCCGCCGACGATTCTCTCGCGGCGGACGCGCCGGAGCCGCAGGTCGAGCTCCGCCCGATCGAGATCTCGCCGAACGACCCGATCGTCGCCTACTTCCAGAGCGCCCCGGGTGCGGTCGACCTCGACGAGCTCGACCTCGACTCGCCCGCGCTCACGGCGCTGCGCGAGGCGGGCGTGAAGCTCGCGGTGCCGCTCGTCAGCCAGGGAGAGCTCGTGGGCCTGCTCAACCTCGGGCCCCGGCTCTCGGATCAGGACTACTCGAGCGACGACCGCAAGCTGCTCGACTCGCTCGCCGCCCAGGCGGCCCCGGCGCTGCAGGTCGGCGCAGCTCGTGCGCCGCCAGGAGGCGGAGGCGCGCTCGCGTGAGCGAATCGAGCAGGAGCTGCGCGTCGCGACGACGATCCAGCAGAACTTCCTCCCCCGCGAGCTCCCCGACCTGCCGGGCTGGGAGGTGTCGGCCTACTACCGCCCGGCGCGAGAGGTGGGGGGCGACTTCTACGACTTCATCGAGCTGCCGGAGGGTCGGATCGGAGTCGTGATCGGAGACGTCACCGACAAGGGCGTACCGGCCGCGATGGTGATGGCCGCCACCCGGAGCGTCCTGCGCGCGTCGGCCCAGCGCGTCGTCTCGCCCGGCGCCGTGCTCGAGCGGGTCAACGAGCTCATGTGCCCGGACATGCCGGCGAAGATGTTCGTCACCTGCCTCTACGGCGTGCTCGAGCCGGCGACCGGCCGCTTCCGCTTCGCGAACGCCGGCCACAACCTCCCCTACGTCCGCACCGGCAGCGGCTCCGCCGAGCTGCGCGCCACCGGGATGCCGATCGGGCTGCTCCCCGGAATCATCTACGAGGAGACCGAGGCGCAGCTCGAGCCCGGCGAGACGATGCTGCTGCACTCGGACGGCGTCGCCGAGGCACACGGGCCGGCGGGAGACATGTTCGGATTCCCCCAGCTCCAGGACGTCGTCGGCTCCCGCAGCGGCCGCGGCGAGGTCATCGACCGCGTGCTCACCGAGCTCGGCCGCTTCACCGGCTCGGGCTGGGAGCAGGAGGACGACATCACGCTCGTGGCGCTCACCCGCCGCAGCGCCGCGCCCGTCGCGCTCGACGACCGGCTCGACGTCTCCTTCCGGGTCGCGAGCGAGCCGGGCAACGAGAAGAGAGGTGAGCGAGCGGGTCGCCGCGGCGGTCGCGCCGCTCACGCTCCCGGCGGCGCAGCTGGAACGGCTGAAGACGGCCGTGTCCGAGGCGGCGATGAACGCGATCGAGCACGGCAACGAATCCCGTCCCGAGCTCCCCGTCGACGTCACCGTGCGGGCGACGGCGGACGAGCTCGTGGTGGCGGTCTCCGACCAAGGCGGCGACCGTGCGATCCAGGAGTCCGAGGAGCCTGACCTCGAGGCGAAGCTCGAGGGGCTGCAGAAGCCGCGCGGCTGGGGCCTCTACCTGATCCGGAACATGGTCGACGACGTCCGCATCACGAGCGACGGGAGCCGTCACACGGTCGAGCTCGTCATGCGGCTGGAAGGAGGCGGGGAATGAGGGCGACCCAGTTCGCGACCGAGGTACGCGACGAAGACGGCGTCGCCGTGCTGGAGCTCTCCGGCGACGTCAGCGCGGCGGCCGAGGGCAGCCTGCAGCTCGCTTACGGCGAGGTGGCGGCAGAGCCGGTCGTGGTGCTCGACTTCACCGCCGTCGAGTACATCAACTCGACGGGGATCGCCCTCATCGTCGGGCTCCTGGCGGAGGCCCGCAAGAGCGGGCAGGAGGTCCGTGCGCGCGGGCTCGCCGAGCACTACCGGGAGATCTTCCGCATCACGCGGCTCTCGGACTTCATGACCATCCTCGACGAGGAGAGAGAGGACCGATGACGCAGGAGACGGTGACGATGGAGGTGCGCCTCGCCGGCGACGCCATGGGCGTGATCGCCGTGCGCGGCGACATCACGGCGGCCTCCGAGGACGCCCTGATGGACGCCTATACGCGAGCTGCCGAGGGCTCACCACGAGCCATCCTGCTCGACTTCTCCGGGCTCGAGTACATGAACTCGGGCGGGATCGGCCTGCTCGTGACGCTGCTCGTGCGGGCCAACCGGGCGAAGCAGCGGCTGCTCGCGTGCGGGCTCAACGACCACTACCGCCAGATCTTCGAGCTGACCCGGCTCGACGAGGCGATCTCGATCCACGCCGACGAGGCCGAGGCGCTGGCCGCGGCCTGAGGAGGACACGATGAGCGAGCAAGCACGAGCCGCGACGCGGGCAACTGGGCACAGCCGGTCGACCGCCTTGCGGTGGAGAACGTCCCGGCCGGGGCCCTCGACACCGTCGGTGGGAAGCAGGTCGTCTCGCCGATCCAGGGCTTCGGGCGGATGTGGCAGAAGACGTACCGCGTCTCGCTGGCCGGGGCGAACGTGACACCGGCCGAGCTGATCGAGACGTGGAAGACGGAGTTCCCCACCTTCTGGCCCGAGGGCAGCCAGTTCCACGCCCCGCTCACCGGGATCGCTCCCGGCGAGGTGGCGCTGCTCCAGGCGTCGGTCGGCGGCGGGCTCAAGCTCTCCACCGGCGTCTTCGTCCTCTACGCCGACGAGGACTCCTTCACCTTCATGACGCCGCAGGGGCACATGTTCGCGGGCTGGATCACCTTCTCGGCGGCCGAGGACGACGGCGCGACGGTGGCGCAGTGCCAGGTGCTGATGCGGGCGCAGGACCCCCTGACCGAGATCGGCCTCGTGCTCGGCGGGCACCGCAAGGAGGATCGCTTCTGGCAGGACACGATGCGGTCGCTCGCGGCTCGCTTCGGCGTCGAGGCCGAGCCGGAGACGAGCGTCGTCTGCGTCGACAAGCGGCGCCAGTGGGCGCGCGCCGGCAACGTGCGCCATTCCAGCGCCTTCCGCTCCGGGATCCACACCGCGACGTCGCCGCTTCGGAAGCGCAGATAGCCTCACCCCATGCCTGACGTCGACGCGATCGTCGTCGGCTCCGGCCCGAACGGGCTCGCCGCGGCGATCGCGCTCGCGCAGGCGGGGCTCTCGGTGCGGGTGATCGAGGCGGCCGAGACCGTCGGCGGCGGCGCGCGCTCGGCCGAGCTGACGCTTCCGGGCTTCGTCCACGACGTCTGCTCGGCGATCCACCCGCTGGGCGTCGCGTCGCCGTTCTTCCGCACGCTCCCGCTCGCGGAGCACGGCGTCGAGTGGATCGAGTCGCCGGCCGCGCTCGCGCACCCCTTCGACGACGGCACCGCCGTCCTGCTCGAACGCTCGCCGGAAGCGGCCCTGCCCACGCTCGGCGACGACGACCCGCGGTGGCGGCGGCTCTTCGCGCCGCTCGTCCGCGACGCCGGCCCGCTGCTCGAGGAGATCCTCGGCCCCTTGCACGTGCCGGCCCATCCGCTCGCGCTCGCCCGCTTCGGAGCGCGTGCGGCTCCTCCGGCGGCGGCGCTGGCCCGCCTCTCGTTGCGCGGCGCGAAGGCCCGCGGCCTCTTCGCGGGGCTCGCCGCGCACTCGATGCTCCCGCTCGAGCGCCCGCCGACCGCCGCGTTCGGCCTCATGCTCGGGCTCCTCGGTCACGCCGTCGGCTGGCCGTTTCCGCGCGGCGGCTCCCAGGCGCTCGCCGAAGGTCTCGCCTCCTGTCTGCGCTCCCTCGGCGGCGAGATCGAGACGGGAAGGCGCGTCGAGTCGCTCGCCGAGCTCGGCGGCGCCCGCGCCGTGCTCCTCGACGTCACCCCCCGCGGCCTGCTCGAGCTGGCGGGCGACGAGCTCCCTGCCCGCTACCGCCGCCGTCTCGAGCGGTACCGCTACGGGCCGGGCGTGTTCAAGCTCGACTGGGCGCTCGACGGGCCGATCCCGTGGCGGGCGGAGGAGTGCCGAAGCGCCGCAACCGTCCACCTCGGCGCGACGCTCGGGGAGATCGCGGCCTCGGAGGCGGCGCCTTCGCGCGGCAGGATCGCGGAGCGGCCGTTCGTGCTTCTCGCGCAGCAGAGCCTCTTCGACCCCACCCGTGCGCCTGCAGGACAGCACACGGCCTGGGCGTACTGCCACGTCCCGAACGGCTCCCGGGTCGACATGACCGACCGGATCGAAGCCCAGGTCGAACGCTTCGCGCCCGGGTTCCGCGAGCGGATCCTCGCCCGCTCCGAGCTCGGGCCGGCAGAGCTCGAGCGCCACAACCCGAACAACGTCGGCGGGGACATCAACGGCGGCGCCGCCGACCTGCGCCAGCTCTTCACGCGACCGGTGGCGCGCCGGTCGCCGTACACGACCCCGTTGCCCGGGGTCTTCCTCTGCTCCTCCTCGACACCGCCCGGCGGCGGCGTGCACGGGATGTGCGGCTACCACGCCGCCCGCGCTGCGCTGCGCTTCCTGGGCTCCTAGCTGGGAGTCGCCTCCTGCGACTCCCAGGCCAGCTGCCCGGACGGCTCGGGCGGCGCCCCCTCGGCCGCACGCGCGATCGTCGTCCGCAGCGGAACCTCCTTGAGGAACCACGACAGGACGAACGGCACGGCCGCCATCGCCATCCCCCAGAGAAAGACGCCGTGCAGCGAGTGCGCGAACGCCTGCAGGAATTCGGCGTGGACGGTAGGCGGCAGCTGTTTGGCTTGCGCCGGGTTGAGGTGGACGCCGCTGCCGAGGCGGTCGACGACGCTGCGTGGCAGGTGCGCGAGCTGGCCGGCGAGCCGGCCGGCGAAGATGGTGCCGAAGATCGCGACGCCGAAAGCGCCGCCGACCGAGCGGAAGAACGTGGCGGTGGAGGTGGCGACCCCGATGTCCTGCCGGCGCACGTCGTTCTGGACGACGAGCACGAGCACCTGCATGACGAGCCCGATCCCGACCCCGACGACGGCCATGTAGACGGAGGCGAGCCAGGGGGCGGTGCCGACGCGCAGCAGCGAGAGCAGGTACATGCCGACGACGAGGATCGCCGTACCGGCGATCGGGAAGACCTTGTAGCGGCCCATGTTGCTGATCGCGCGGCCCGAGGCGACCGAGGCGACGAGCAGTCCGGCCATCAGCGGCAGCATGCGCAGCCCCGAGCTGGTCGGGCTGGCGCCGTAGACGAGTTGCAGGAAGAGCGGGATGAAGATGATCGCGCCGAACATCGCCATCCCGATCGCGAACCCCATCGCACTCGAGACGCTGAACACGCTGGAGCCGAAGAGCCGTAACGGCAAGATCGGCTCCGGGACGCGGCCCTCCCACCAGACGAAAACGGCCAGCAGAACCGCCCCTGCGATCCCGAGCCCGGCGATCGTCGCCGAGCCCCAGGCGTACTCGCTGCCGCCCCAGGTCGTGAGCATGATCAGCGCGGCGACGCCACCGCTCAGCAGGCCGGCACCGAGGTAGTCGACGCTGTGGCGCGTGTGCGGGGTGTGCAGGTGCAGCCGCGTGATCACGATCAGGATCGCGAGCGCACCGACGGGCAGGTTCACGTAGAAGACCCAGCGCCAGGAGAGGTTGTCGACGAAGAAGCCGCCCAGCAGAGGCCCTGCGACCGAGGCGACCGCGAACACCGAGCCGATCACACCCATGTAGCGGCCCCGCTCGCGCGGCGGGACGATGTCGCCGATGATCGCCTGCGCGCCGACCATCAACCCGCCGGCGCCGATTCCCTGCAGCGCACGGAAGCCGATCAGCTCGGTCATCGACTGGGAGAGCCCGGCCAGCATCGAGCCGCCGAGGAAGATCAGGATCGCCGCCAGAAAGATCGGCTTGCGCCCGACCATGTCCCCGAGCTTCCCGTAGATCGGCGTGGAGACGGTCGAGGCGAGCAGGTACGACGTGACGACCCACGAGAGGTGGTTGAGACCGCCGAGGTCTCCGACGATGGTGGGCAGCGCCGTCGAGACGATCGTCTGGTCGAGCGCGGCGAGGAACATGCCGAGCATGAGCGCCGTGAACACGGTGCGAAGCGCTCTGCCGGTGAGCCTCCCGTCCTCCTCCACGCTCCGAGGGTACTTCGTCGCCCGACGCGCCTAGAGCGGCGATCACCCGAATCAGGGGTTGTATTCGGGGGTCCGAGCGTCTAGCTTCCCGAGCTTCTGTTCTCGTTCCAGAAGGAGGCGTGATGAGAAGGCGCTACCTCTGCGGCGCCCTCGTCGGGATCGTCGCCGCGGCCGTGGCTCTGTCGGCAGCCGGTGCCCGGTCGGCGAGCCCGCATGCCCGGGCGAGCAGGTCGATGATGCGTCCGCTCGGCTTCAAGCCGGTACAGCAGGCAAGGCCGGCGAGACGGGTCCGCACGAACAACCTCTCGTACAACGGCGGTGTCGGCGGAGTCGGCGTCGAGACCGCACCCAAGGTGTACCTCGTCCTCTGGGGCTCCCAGTGGAGCAGCGACCCGTCGGGCGAGTCCACGATTCTCCAGAACTTCTTCAACCACGTGGGCGCGAGCCCGTGGCTGAACAGCGTCACCCAGTACTGCCAGGGCGTCGCCCGCGGCACGATCACGTGCGGCTCGTCCGGCCAGCATGCCGGGAACCCGAACGCGATCTACGGCGGGATCTACCAGGACGGCGGGGCCACGGCACCGGCGCACCCGAGCCAGTCGCAGCTGGCGGCGGAGGCGGTCAAGGCGGCCGGCTACTTCGGCAACACGAGCTCGACCACCAACAGGACGGTGCAGTACGTGGTCGCGACCGCCCACGGCAACAGCGCCTCCGGTTTCGGGACGCAGTACTGCGCGTGGCACAGCTCGACGTCGTCGTCGTACGGCAACGTCGCCTACACGAACCTGCCGTACATCACCGACGCGGGCACCTCGTGCGGTGCGAACTTCAACAACCTCGGCCCAACCGCGGGCATCACGATCGTCGAGGGGCACGAGCTGGCCGAGACGATCACCGACCAGTTCCCGAACGGCGGCTGGCTCGACCGCAGCGGCGAGGAGAACGGCGACAAGTGCGCCTGGATCAGCTCCGGCACGGGCGCTTCGGCGAGCGTCACGATGAACGGCGCGAACTTCCCGGTGCAGTCGCTCTGGAGCAACGCGTTCAACAGCAACAGCGGAGGCTGCGTCCTCTCGTACTGAGCACTTCGGTCGGGTGCCGGCGCTCAGCCGGCGCCCGACCTCCACTCGCTCGTCCGCGGACGGGCGACGTAGAGTTGCGCCAGTGGACGTCACCGCCGACCTTCCCGAAGCTGCGGCGCGCGGCAGGAGCGCCAAGATCGTGCGGCTCCTCGGCGAGATCGAGGCGCTGATCGCCGACGACGAGGCGGCCGACCGCCAGATCACGGGAGGCTGGCGGACGTTCGAGGACATCGTCGCCGCGTCGCACGTCCACACGTGGGACGCGTACAGCGTCGACCTCTCCACCGACGCCGAGAGCTTCCGGCAGCTCTCGCGCCGGCAGCAGGCGGCGGTGAAGCGGGTCTTCGGGACGATCTACCGCGCCGAGTCGGTCGTCGACGACTGGATGGACCGGATCGTCTCGGCGCTGCCGCAGGAGCCCGGCTACGAGTCGATGCGGGCTGCGCTGATGACGCAGGAGCACGACGAGCGGATGCACCGCGGCAGCCTCCTCCGGGTCGCAGGCGAGGTGCTCGGCATCCCGGCGGCCGACGCCGACCGCGTGGCGCGGAAGTACAACAACTTCGTCGCCGAGATCCTCTTCCACCGCTTCGAGGACGAGATGCGCGAGCTGCTCCGGCCGAGCCGGCCGGTCGCGGACGTCTACGCGGCGATCTTCATCTACGGCGTGATCAGCGAGGACGTCGTCGCGAACAGCGACGTCGTGATCCGCCGAGCGAAGGGGAACGCGCTCTACGACGTCTATCACCTGCCGGGGATGAAGGAGGGGCAGACGAACGTCCGCCGCGACGAGGGCCGCCACGTGAGGATCGCCGTGCTCGCGACCCACCGCTTTCTCGAGGAGTTCGACGGCGCCGCCGAGCGGCTGCTCGCGATCTGCCGCGACTACATGGAGCTCGCCGACCGGATGGTGCGGCGCGCGAAGGCGTCGCGCGGCCTCATCGACGCGCATCTCGCCGAGTCGTACGGCCCCGACGTCGACTCGCTCTACTACTACGTGATGAACATGAAGCGCCTCGCGGTGCGGCTCGACGAGCTGGGGCTGCGCGAGGGCGTGGTCGAGGTGAAACGCCGCGTCGACGCGGCGATCGCCGAGCTGAGCGGCGAGAACGGCGAGCCGATCGTCGAGACGCCGAGCCGGCTCCTCCGGCTGGTGGGGCCGAGGATGCTGCGGGTCGCCGGCATGTCGCGCCTAGTGGCCGGCTAGCACCTGCTCGTAGCAGGCCGCGAGCCGCTGCGCGAGCAGCGGCCAGGCGTACGTCGTCTCGGCGCGCTCGCGAGCCGCCCGGCCGCGCTCCACTCGGGCCGGCTCGTCGGCGATCAGGGAGCCGATCGCCTCGGCGAGCGCATCCGGATCTCCCGGCGGCGTGAGGACACCGGTCGCGTCGTCGACGATCTCCCGGTAGCCGGGAATGTCCGAGGCGACGACGGGCAGCGCGGAAGCGAACGCGCGGGTGATCACCATGCCGAAGCTCTCGTTGCCGAGCGACGGCGCGACGAGGAGCCTCGCCGTCGTGAGCTCCTCGTCGAGCTCGGCCTCGCCGAGGAAGCCGAGCACGTCGATCCCCTCGTCCGAGACGCGCTGGCGGGTCAGCAGCAACCGCACTGCGAGCGGATCGGCGCCGATCAGGCGCAGGCGGAGACCGCTCCCGCGCAGGCGCGGCCAGGCGCGCAGCAGCACGGGCAGCCCCTTGCGCGGATCGTGCCGGCCCAGGAAGACGATGCGGTCGCTCCGGCCCGCCGGATCGACGCTCTGCGGCAGCTCCACGCCGTTGGGGATCACCTCGTAGTGACCGGAGGCCGACGTACCGGCCGTCCGCCGCGCCTGCTCAGAAACGGCGATGCGCAGGTCGATCCGCGCGAGCAGGAATCCCCACAGGACATCCGCGATCGGCCGCCACGCCGAGTCTCCGGCGGCATGGAAGGTGCCGACCGTCGGCCCGTCCCAGAGCGCGAGCGCCGCCGGGCTGAGCATCGGCGCCAGCGGCTCGTGCACGTGGAGCAGGTCGAAGCGCTCCCGCGCGAGCGTGCGGCGCAGCCGCGGCAGCGACGAGGGACTGAGGACGAGGTTCGAGAGCGCGCCGTTCCCCGGCACGATGACCGAGCGGCCGAGCGGGATCACGCGCGGGGGCGGCGGGCCCGGCCGTCCCTGGCGCGGATGGAGGATGCGGCTGAAGGAGCCGGGCGGATCGTTCCCGATCAGCAGTCGCGTCTCGATCCCGAGCGCTTCGAGCGCCCGCGCCTGCGCCTCGGCGTGGTCGACGACACCGCCGCCGAACGACCACGAATAGGGGACGACGATGCCGACCTTCATCCGGAGCGAGGCTACCGGGGTCGTCTCGCGAGCAGCCAGCCGAGCAGCACGCCCGCGGCCAGGAGCTGGGTCTCGGCCGAGATGCCGCTTCCATGCCGACCGCCGCCCCGGTGGAAGAGCTTCTCGCCGCCCGGCCGAAGCCACGGCAGGAGGTGCTCGAGATCCGGCATCGCCGCCGTCGCGCCGCCGAGCACGGCGGGATCGAACGGCCCGCGCCGGGCCGCGAGCAACGCGAGGCCGACGAGCCCGCTCCCGATCTCGAAGCTCCGGTCGGGGATGTCCTCGTGCGGCACCCGGTCGCCGGCGACGTGCAGCGGCGAGCCCAGCAGGAGCGCGAGCGGCCGGGAGCGGACGAGCGCACCCATGGCGGCGCCCGTGGCGACGTGGAGCGAGACGATCACGATCGAATGATCGCGTATGCTCCGTAACCATGAGCCTGAGCGACTGGTTCCGGCGTCTGTTCTCCTCGGGTTCCGAGCCGGCCGCGGACGACGCCGAGGCGGATGCCAGGCAGTTCGCCGCCGCGGAGGAGACGAGCGCAGGCGGGATCGCACCGGGACTCCCGGGGACACCAGCGGCTGCGGAAGCCGCCGACGCCGAGATCGCGTCCGAAGAGGCTCCGCCCGATCCGGCCCCCTGAGCCGACGGCCTCGACCGAACTCCACTAGCCTCCAGCGAGGAGTGCCGGGAAGCCTGGTCGGCGTCGGTCGATGACGCCTGCAGCCGCCATACCGGTCTTCCTCGCCTCGATCGGTCTGATGCTCGCCGCCTCCGCGATCTTCGCGCGGCGGCTCGACCACATCGGCCTCCGCCTCGGCCTGCCCGAGACGCTGCTGGGCGTCCTCACGGCACTCGCCACGGACGCACCCGAGATCTCGTCCGCGATCTCGGCGCTGTTCCAGCACGAACACGCAGTAGCAGTCGGCGTCGTCGTCGGCTCGAACGCCTTCAACATCGCGTCGATGCTCGGCGTGAGCGCGATCCTCGCCTCGCGGGTACGCGCACGGCACGAGGCGCTCGAGGCCGAGGGCTTCGTCGCGCTGTGGGTCGTCGCAGTCGCCTGCGCCCTGGCGGCCGGCGCCGTCGACGCGACGGTCGGGATGGTGCTCGTGGCGCTCGTCGCCGTCCCGTACGTCCTCCTGCTCTCGGCGGGGCCGCGGCTGGCGCGACGCTTGCCGCTCGGCGCCGCGGCCTCCCGCTTCGTCCAGCGGAGCTTCGGCGAGCCGCACCGTCGTGAGCGCACGCTCGACTCACGCCGCGAGATCGCCCAGCTCGTCCTGATCGTCGCCGTCGCGCTCGGCCTGGTCGTCGCCGGAAGCGTGGCCGCGGTGCATTCCGCCATCGACCTCGCCCACGCCTGGTCGGTGCCCGACGTGTTCGTCGGGGTGATCGTCCTCTCGATCCTGACCAGCCTGCCCGAAGCGTGGACCGGGATCCGCTTCGGCCTGCAGCAGCGCGGCTCGGCGCTGATGAGCGACACGCTGAACTCGAACTCGATCAACGTCGTGGCGGGGATCTCGGTGCCGGCCGTGGTCGGCAGCCTCGCCGGCTTCTCGCATCTCGCGGTCTTCGACCTGGCCTGGCTCCTGCTGATGACCGGCGCCGCGCTCCTCCTCTTCGGACGGCGCGGCGGGGCGGGGCGGAGCGCCGGGGTGTTCCTCATCGCGCTCTATGCGGCGTTCCTCGTCGTGCAGATCGTCGCGCGAGGCTAGTCGGCGCCCCACTCGAGCCCGCGCTCCTCCCGGCGCCTCCCGAGTCAGATCCCCCAAAAGGGGGAGGCCCGGCGGGACAAACGCGCGAGATGATCAGTCAACTCCCGCTCGGGGCTGACGGCAACAACTCTGCGGCGGAGTATTCGAAGGCGGCGGGCTGAGCCCGCCGCTTTTCCGGGCGAAGAGCTGGCTTTCCGGTACGCGCGCGAAGCCGTGGCTTCGCGCGCAGGATGTCGAACTGCGCCGACGGGAGAGCGCGGTCTCCCGTCGACTCCGTGCGAGAGCTTAGGGCTGACGCAAGGTCAGAGCGCTCTCCGTCGCGAGCGGACGGGCTGCCGCGTCGCTCGCTACCCCGTGGCGGCGTAACGCAGCGTCGCGCCGCCTGGCCGCCCAAGGGTTCGAAACGTTCACAGCAAGAACGGCCCCAGGCCGGAGGCTAAGCAGATCTGCGCAGCGGGGACTTAGCCGCAGGCCGCACCGCGCTCGCGCCACAGCGCGCGAGCGCACGAGGCAGCCATCCCATCCAGGATCCCAAAGCAAGAACAGCACGAGCGGGCCGGAAACCACGCTTTCCGGCCCGCGCAGTCCCTCTAGACCGCGTGCAGAGCGAGGCTCTGCGCGCGCTCCACGACGAGGCGCTCAGCCTGTGTCGGCCGGCACCGGCCGGCCGAAGAGGTACCCCTGGCCGAGGCGGCAGCCGAGCTCCCGCAGGCGCTCGGCCTGCGCGGGATGCTCGATCCCCTCCGCCACCGCCGAGAGGCCGAGCGAGTCGCCGAGTCGCAGGATCGCGTCGACGAACGCCTCGTCCGCGTCGGGCCCGACGAGCTTGTCGACGAACGGCTTCGGGATCTTCAGCGACTCGATCGGGAACTCGGCAAGGCGGCTGAGCGACGAGTAGCCGGTGCCGAAGTCGTCGATCGTCAGCCCGACGCCGAGGTCCCGTAGCCGCCGCATCGCCACGAGCGCGGCGTCGCTTCCCTGGATGACGCCCGACTCGGTCACCTCGATCACGACCCGGCCGGGCTCGACGGCATAGCCCTTGAGCGCCTCGGCGAGCGTGTCCACGAGGCGCTCGTTCGCGAGCTCCGCCGGCGCGAGGTTGAGCCAGACGCTCAACCGCTTCGGCCAGCGGCGGGCCGCTTCGAGAGCCTGGTCGAGAACGAGGCGGCCCAGCTCGACGGTCAGCCCTGTCTCCTCCGCGACCGGCAGGAAGTCGGCGGCCGAGAGCAGGCCCCGCGTCGGATGCGGCCAGCGGGCCAACACCTCGAAGCCCTCGATCTCCCCGTCGGCGAGCCGGACGACCGGCTGGTAGTGGACGACGATCTCGCGCCGTTCCAATGCCGCCTCGAGGTCGAGGCCGAGCTGCCGCTGCGCCCGGAGCTGCTCGTGGAGGCCGGCCTCGTACAACGTGTACGCGCGGTCCGATCTCTTCACGCTGTACATCGCGATGTCCGCGTTCCGGAGCAGGTCCTCGGCTCCGGTCACGCCGGTCGCGCCGACCGCGATCCCGACGCTCACGTGGCAGGCGATGTCTCCGCCCCCGAGCGCGTACGTTCCGTCGAGCGCCTCGATGACGTGCCGCGCCGCCGCGACCGCGGCCTCGGCATCCGCCCCCCGGACGAGTACCGCGAACTCGTCGCCGCCGAGCCGGGCCGCGAGGTCCTGCGCACGGATCGCGCCTTCGAGCCGGCGCGCGAACTCGGTGAGCAGCTCGTCGCCCGCGCTGTGGCCCCAGGTGTCGTTGAGCGTCTTGAAGCGGTCGAGATCGAGGTAGAGGACGGCGGTCGAGCCCAAGCCGCGGTCGAGCTCCTGCTCGATCGCCTCGAGCAGATGAAGGCGGTTGGGCAGGCCGGTGAGCGAGTCGTGGTACGCCTGGTGGCGAAGCTGCTCCTTGAGCTGTGTCACCTGTGCGAGCGAGTGCTCGAGCCGGCCGTTCTCGAGCAGGATGCTCGCGTGGCCGGCGAAGGTCTCGAACAGCTCGACGTCGGGGACCCCGAACGTGCTGACGTCACCGGCGCGCTCGCCCACGAGCAGCAGGCCGAACGTCCGGTTCTCGCCGCGCAGCCGGGCGACGATCGCGTCCTCGAGCCCCCGCGTACGGAGGAACTCCTCCAGCGCATGCCCCGAGCGGCGGCGCGTGAGCAGTGTCGCCGACCCGTTGGCGGCGAGCTCCGAGAACGCCAGGGCGTCGGCGGACGACAGTCGCTCTTCCGGGTGCATGAGCAGCTCTCCCTCGGCGCCGCTGACGCTGCGCAGCGGCCCCTCGCCGTCGGTGGCCGGGAGGAGCAGGATCTCGGCGTACTCGGCCCGCAGCAGCCGGCGCGCGGCGACGAGGAGCTGCCCGACCGCCAGCCCGAACTCCGGCACACCCTGCGTCGCGCGCATCGACTCGTAGAGGAACTCGACGTGCTCCCGCTGCTCGCGCTGCTCCATGTAGCCCCGGAAGGCGGCGACGCACGCGAGGACGGGAACGACGAGGAGGAGCACGGCGAGCGGCCGGTCCTGCAGCAGCTGGACGACGGCGAGACCGAGCGACGCGGTGGCGAGCGCTCCGACCGTGGAGGTCACGAGCGTCCGCATCAGCTGCGGTGCGTGGAAACGCTCCTCGGCGATCGCGATCACGGCCGAGACGAGCAGGATGCCGACCACGTGCGCGACGGCGCAGGCGAAGAGGACGAGCAGCCACAGGTGCGGGGGCGAGTAGCCGGGCGCGGCGAGCGAGCGGAAGATGACGAGTGCGATCCCGCTGCAGAGCGGGAGCTCTGCGACGTTGAACGCGAACCTGACGAGCTGCCGCTGGCTCTTCCACCGGTTGACGACCAGCGCGACCACCGTGCCGGCGAGCTGCCCGAACAGCAGCGCCGCCGGGGCGCCGAGCAGCAGGCCGAGCGTGAGGCCGATCTCGGTGAGCGACAGCGTGTGCGCCTGCTTGCGGAACTGGAGGTGGACGACGACGACCTCGGCGAAGTAGAACGCGAGCGCCAGCGCCCACCACGACAGGTGCGGGCCGTGGACGAACCTCGGGTTGCCGAAGCGCCCGACCGCGTACTTCCATACGAGCGCGCAGACGAGCGCGAGGGCGCCGTTGAACAGCCAGACGCGGGGCGGCCCGCGAAACGCCTCGCCCACGGCGGCGCCGAGCTGACGCAGCAGCGCGCCCGGCGTGCGGCGGGCAGAGCCGAGAGGACGGCTCTCGATGGCGGGCTCGCTCATCGGCCCCTCCGGCTACCGATCAGCCCCAGCTCGCTCCGAGCCACTGGTCACCGGACCAGCTCGAGCCGCTCCAGCTCGACCCGCTCCACGAGCTACCGCTCCACGAGCTCCCCGACCAGCTCGAGCCGCTCCACGAGCTGCCCGACCAGACGAGGGTGCTCCAGCTCGAGCCGCTCCAGCTCGACCCGCTCCCACGAGCTCCCCGACCAGCTCGAGCCGCTCCACGAGCTGCCGGTCCAGACCGACCCGTTCCAGGTTCCGCCTGTCCAGCTCGAGTCGGCGGACTCGAGTGCGGCCATCGCCGCTGAGTCGAACGCCTTCCCGAAGATGTCCTGCTCGCCCTGGAGCACGACGCCGTTCAGCGACAGGTGATCGGTGCCGCGCGACAGCTCGAGCGACCCGCTACCGGTCGACCACGCGTCGCCACCGTGACCGCGCTCGACACCCCATCTGGCACGGCCGCCACGGCCGGCATGGCCGCGCAACCAGCTGGGACCACGGTCCGCGGGTACCGCCGCCGTGAGCAGCCTGTTCAGGTCGAGCTCGCCGTGTCCCTGCGAGAGCGTCGGATAGCCGTGCAGGGTCTCGGCGCTCGACATGAGCATCGCCTTGACCTGGTCCGGCGTCAGCTGCGGATACCTCTGGAGCAGTAGTGCGACGGCCCCCGTCACGTAGGCGGCTGCCTCGGAGGTACCGCTGCCGCGGAAGTACGCGTCGTCGAGCGCGCCGCCCGGGTTGTTCTGGTCGATGTACGAGCCGGGAACGCGCAGCCCCTGTAGGTGCGCGCCGGGCGCCAGGAGGGTCGGCGGCAGGCAGCTCCTGAGGGCGCAGACCAGCGGGCCCGCCGAGAACGACGCGGGCCGGTCGTCCGCGAACGACGCCGTCCCCATCGTGTCGGCCGCGCCGACCGAGATCAGCTCGGGGTCGTACGCGGGATCGGCGAGTCCGGAGCCGAGGCCCGTGTTGCCCGCCGCCGCGACGACGACGATGCCGGCCTTCCACGCCTGCTCGGCCGCGTAGGCGAGCGGATCGACTCTGTACGGCTGAAGCGAGTTCGTCCCGTACGACAGATTGATGACCCGGATGTTCATGCCGTGGTCGTACCGGTGCTGGACGACCCAGTCGATCGCGGCGATCACCTGGCTCACGTCGACGGCGCCGTCGGCGGCGCCGACCTTGACCGAGAGGATCCGGGCGTCAGGGGCAACGCCCCGGTACCCGTTCGGCGAGCCGCCGTTGCCGGCGATGATCCCCGCCATGAACGTGCCGTGGCCGTTCGTGTCGAGATAGCGGAGGGACGGATTCTGCGACTCGAACGAGAGATCCGGACCGTTCACGATCTTGCCCGGCGCCGCGAGCGCAGGCACGGGAGCGACCCCCGTGTCGATCATGGCCACGTCCACGCCCCGGCCGCTCAAACCGTCGTTCCACCACCCCTGGACACCGTCCCCCGCCGTGACGTGCTGCAGCGAGTAGGGATCGGCTGCCGGGTCGTAGGCGGTGGAGCCCCACGAGGCGCCCGAGCGGATCAGGCCGAGCGCAATCAGCAGAACCAGCGTCAGAAAGCCCGCATGCCAGGCCCTGAACCGCATTCCGTCGCGCGTGGTGAGGAGTTCCCCCACGTCCACCTCCTTCGCGACCGCCCTGTGCCGCAGAACGGGCCGCATAGCCGCCGATCAGTCGCCGGAACGTAGGCGGCCATCGCAGAGCGATCTTCCCGCAAAAGGGGTAGCCCGTTCGCTCGGACGAGGGATTCTGGCGAGCCGTCGCCCGTCCGAAAGACCGTGCTCGCGACGGCGCCGCCGAATAGCATCGGCCCCTTGGGCTCCGTCCTGCAGTCGACGCCGCCGCGGTTCACGACCGGCGACGCCGCGCGGATCGCAGCGGAGCTGTTCGACCTCCACGGAGCCGCCTCGGAGCTCGGCAGTGAGCGCGACCAGACGTTCCTGCTGGAGGACGGCGGCGCGGGCGCCGTGCTCAAGATCTCGAACAGCGGCGAGGACGCCGAGGCGCTCGACCTCGAGGAGGCCGCGATCGCGCACGTCGCGGCCGTCGATTCGGAGCTGCCGGTTGCCCGGCCGCTTGCGCGGCGGGCCGTGTTCGACGGCCACCACGTGCGGCTGTTCGAGCGACGCCGGGGACGCAAGGGAGGCCCGGAGCTCGACGACGCCGCCGTGCGTGCGCTCTCTGCCGCCCACGCCCGTCTCTGCCTCGCGCTCCGCTCGTTCTTCCATCCCGCAGCGGGACGGGAGCTGCTCTGGAACGCTCACGCGACGCCGCAGCTGCGCCCGCTGCTCGACGAGATCGCCGACGCGGAGCGGCAGGCGCTCGTCTCGCGGACGCTCGACCGGTTCGAGGCGCGGGTCCTCCCGGAGTGGGACCGCCTGCGCGGCCAGGTCGTCCACGGCGACTTCAACCTCGACAACCTCCTGCTCGACGAGGGCGACCGCCTCGCGGGGATCCTCGACTTCGGCGACTGCTGCCACTCGGCGCTCGCAGCCGACGTCGCGATCGCTCTCGCGTCCCTGCTCCGCGGGCGGCCGTCCGAGGATGTGTTCCGCGTCGCCCGGATCGCGCTCGACGGCTTCGCGTCCCGGCTCCCGCTCGAGCCTCTCGAGCTCCGGCTCATGGGCGAGCTCGTTTCCGGGCGACTCGCAGCGATCGTCACGATCAGCGCCTGGCGCACGCGCTCCTTCCCCGAGAACGCCGAGTACATCGAGGCCTGGGACGACGACTCGTGGCGGCTGCTCGAGCTGCTCGACAGGCTCGCTCCGGACGAGGTGGCACACGAGCTCGGCGCGCCACATCCGGCCCCGGAGAGCAGCGCTCTCGCCCGGCGGCGGCACGCCGCGTTCGGCGCTCTCCTGACGCCGCTCACGTACACCCGCTCCGTCCACGCCGTCCGGGCGGAAGGCGTCTGGATCCACGAGCCGGACGGACGCCGCGTCCTCGACGCCTACAACAACGTTCCGGTCGTCGGCCACTGCCACCCGCGGGTGACGGAGGCGGTCGTCCGTCAGACCCGCCTCGGTGCGACGAACGCCCGCTATCTCGCGGCTCCCGTGGTCGAGCTGGCAGAGCGGTTGCTGGCGACGTTCCCCGCGGAGGCGGGTCTCGACACGGTCCTGCTCGTCAACTCCGGCAGCGAGGCGAACGATCTCGCGTGGCGGCTCGCCGCCGGTGTGACCGGAAACGACGGCATGCTCGTGACCGAGCGCGCGTATCACGGCATCACGGCCGCGACGACGGCGCTCTCGCCGGACGACTGGCCGCCGGGGAGCCCGCCGGCTCACGTGGCCCGCTTCCCGGCTCCGGGATCCGGGGCCGACCTCGACGCGACGCTCGCGAAGCTCGGAGACGGTCTCGCAGCGACGTTTCTCGACGGGGCGGTGACGAGCGACGGCATCTACGCCCCGGATGCGTCGGAGCTGCAGCTGCTCGTGGAGCGGACGCACGCGGCGGGGGGCCTCTACGTCGCCGACGAGGTGCAGGCCGGCCACGGCCGGCTCGGCCCCGAGCTCTGGTCCTTCACGCGCCACGGGATCGCGCCGGACGTCGTGACGCTCGGCAAGCCGATGGGAAACGGCTACCCCGTCGCGGCACTCGTGACGCGGCGGGAGCTCGCGGAGCGGTTCCCGTACGCGGGCAGGACGTTCTCGACCTTCGGTGGCAACCCGGTTGCGGCGGCCGCCGCCCTCGCCGTGCTGGACGTCCTCGAGGACGAGCGGCTGCCGGAGCAGGCCGCGGAGGTCGGGGAACGCCTGCGCGCCGCCGTCTCGGCGCTCCGCAAGCCGGACGTCGTCGAGGTGCGCGGACGGGGCCTCCTCGCCGGCATCCAGCTGACGAGCGGCGAGCTCGCCGACCGCGTTGCCGACGAGTTGCGCGAGCGGGGGATCCTCGTGGGACGCACCGGGAAGCACGGGGACGTCCTCAAGGTCCGCCCCCCGCTCGTCTTCGGCGACGAGCACGCACAGCTGCTCGTCGCGGCGCTCGACGAAGTCCTGTGACCACGGGCGCGCGTCGTCCGATTCCCTGCGAGCCGGTGCGCGACAGCCGCGAGCTTTATGGTCCCTGCATGGCCGTCGAGCAGAGCGACGCCCAGCTCGTCTCCCGCTGCCGGGCGGGGGACGCCGCCGCCTGGAACGAGTTCGTCGAGCGCTTCTCCCGCTACGTGTATGCGATCTGCAGCCGCGGCTTCCGCCTTGCGGCGCACGATGCCGAGGACGTCTTCCAGGAAGTCTTCGCGCGCGCGTTCGAGCGACTGTCGGACCTGCGCAACGACGAAGCTGTCCGCCCCTGGCTCGCGCAGCTGACGCGCAGGCTCTGCATCGACCGGCTGCGATCGGTCAGCCGCGATACGCCGTCCGACGTGGAGCCGGACGAGCGTGAGACCGACGACGTGCTCGCCACGCTCGACGACGCGATGGCGGTACGCGCCGCGCTCGACGAGGTCGGCGACCCGTGCCGCGAGATCCTCGACCGCTTCTTCTGCCGCGACGAGAGCTATCGCACGATCGGCGAAGTCCTCGACATCCCTGCCGGGACGATCGCCAGCCGGATCTCGCGCTGTCTCGAAAAGGTTCGTAGTGCGCTCGATGGAAGCAGTCGTGGGTCTCAGCCGTCATGAGTGGTGAGATGAACGAATTCGACGCGGAACAGATCGGCCGGCTGCTGCGCCTCCTCCCGCCCGCACCCGAGGGCTGGGTGCGCGCCGCGCAGGAGTTGCCGGCTGCCCGGGCAGCGCTCGACGAGCTCGTCGCGCGTGCCGAGCAGGACGCCGCATTCCGGCTTCAGCTCCAGGCCGATCTGGAGCGCGCGGTCGCCGCCGCGGGTTACGAGCCGTCGCCGTTCATCGTCTCGCGGCTGCGCCGGCTTCTCGAGGCGGTCTAGTACGCGCGGTACGGGCTCCGGTGAGACACTTCCGCGGTGCTCACCGAGCTCTCCCTCCCCGCGCTTCTCGAGGAGCTGGCTGCGCCGCGCGAGGTTCCGGGCGCCGGCTCCGCCCTCGCCGTAGCGCTCGCGGCGGCCGCGGCCGTCGTGCAGATGGCCGCGCGGCTCTCGCCGGACAGCTGGCTCGACGCACCTGGAGTGGCGGCTCAGGCGGAGTTGCTGCGAGAGCGGGCCACGAGGCTCGTGGACGAGGACGCCGAGGCGTACCGGCGGGCGCTCGAAGCGCGTGCCGAGCCCGACGAGAAGGCCAGACCCGAGCAGCGCGATTGGGCGCTGGGGCAGGCCACGGCCGCCGCGGCCGAGCCGCCTCTCGTCCTCGCACGCCTCGCTGCGGATCTCGCGGAGCTCTGCACCGCGGCCGGCGCCCGCGTCGAGCCTGCCGTCCACGCCGACGTCGCGGCGGTGGCGGCGCTCGCAGCGGCCGTCGCGCGCGGGGCGAGGGAGCTCGTGGCGGCGAACCTCACCGCCGTGCCCGGCGACGTACGTGTCGAGGAGGCCGATCGTCTCGTGGGCGCCGCCGAGATGGCGGCCGGGGCCTTCTCGAGACACGGCTAGAACCACGACAAAGGCCCGACGGAAGCCGGGCCTTTCGGCGCGCGGATAGAGAATCCCTACGCGCTGGGCTTATCCATCCGGACGTTCGGGCGCCGCACGTGCGCCTCGACCTCGTCGTCGCTCTCGAGCTCGTCGCGCGGCTCCTCGTTCGCTCCGCCACGCAGGCGGTGAGCCTCGACCTCGACCTCGGTCTCTTCGTTCCGCTGCTCGTCCGACATCTTGCTCCTCCTTCGGAACTCCTCGCGCCGTTCGGCGCCGTCATCTCACCAGACGCCGCTCGAAGTCGTGATCTTCCCCGGACCAAAGAGAAGGCCCGGCGCGAGCCGGGCCTTCTCGGGAATCTTCGTGCCGCTCCGCTCAGTCCTTCCGGTGGACGTCCTTCCGATGAACGTGCGCCTCGACCTCGTCGTCGCTCTCGAGCTCGTCGCGCGGCTCCTCGTTCGCTCCGCCACGCAGGCGGTGAGCCTCGACCTCGGTCTCTTCGTTCCGCTGCTCGTCCGACATCTTGCTCCTCCTTGGGAATCTCTTACGCCGTTCGGCGCTGTCATCTCACCAGACGTGCCTGGACGGTGGAATCTTCCCACTCGATCTTCAAATTCGCAACGAAGGCTGCGATGCTGCGCAGCGTGCGCCGCCGTGCAGAGTCGTTGCGGGCCTTCTCCAGAGTCTTCCGGAACCCGCGCGTACGGAACGTGCAGCTCGCCGGGGTGGGCTCGATCCTCGGCACCTGGGCCTACGGCGTCGCGCTCCCGGTCTACGCCTACCACGCAGGGGGCGCGCGCGCCGTCGGAGTTCTGATCTTCGCGCGCTTCGTGCTCGCGGCGCTCGCCGCGCCGTGGCTCGGCGTCGTCGCCGACCGCTGGTCCCGCCAGCGGCTGATGGTGACCGCGGATCTCGTACGCTGCGCGATCTTCGGCGGCATGACCGCACTCGCGGTCGCGCACGCGAACCCCTACAGCGTCTACGCCCTCGCCGTCCTCTCGACCATCGTCTCGGGCGCCTACCAGCCCGCACAGTCGGCGCTCATGCCGTTGCTCGTCGACTCGCCGGAAGAGCTGACGGCGGCGAACCTCGTCGGCAACACCGTCTCGAGCGTCGGCATGTTCGCGGGGCCCGCCCTCGGAGGCGTTCTCCTCGCCGTCAGCGGCCCTTCCGCGGTGTTCGCCCTCAACGGGGCGCTGTTCGTCTGGTCTGCCGCCTTCGTCGCCCGCGTACCGCGCGACGAGCCGCCCGAGCGCACCGAGCGGCCGTCCCTCTGGCCCGAGCTGACGGCCGGTTTCGAGGCAGTGCTGCGCCGGCCGGGGCTTCGAGTCGTGATCGGCTTGACCACCGCGCAGACGCTCGTGGACGGCGTGTTCGAGGTGCTCCTCGTCGTGCTCGCGCTGCGGCTGTTGCACAGCGGCAACGCCGGGCTCGGCTGGCTCAATGCCGCGATGGGCATCGGCAGCCTCGCGGGTGCCGCGGTCGTCGCCGTGACCGCGGCACGCCGTCGGCTTGCGGGCGGGTTCGCGCTCGGGATCCTCCTCGGGGGAGCTGCGGTCGCCGGCACGGCAGCCCTGTCGAGTCTCGCGCCGTCCCTGGTCCTCCTCGGGCTCGTCGGCGTCGGCGCGATCCTCGTCCAAGTCAACGGCATGACCCTCCTGCAGCGGTCGGCGGAGAACGCGGTGATCGGGCGGGTCTTCGCGGTGCTCGAGAGCCTCATCCTCGGCTCGATGGCTCTCGGCGCCGTGATCGCGCCCGGCCTCGTCAGCTGGCTCACTCCGCGTACCGCCCTCGTGGCGACCGGGCTCTTCCTGCCCGTCGTGCTCCTTCCACTCTGGCCGGCTCTGCGGCGGATCGACAACGAAGCCGTCATCGCCGAGGAGCCGCTCGCGCTGCTGCGGAGGATCGAGATGTTCGCGCAACTCCCGGAGCCGATACTCGAGCGCCTCGCGGCCGGCGCAACTGCCGTCTCGACTGCGGCGGATCAGGTGGTCGTGGCACGCGGCGAAACCGGCCGCAAGTTCTACGTCATAGCGGCCGGTCGCGCAGCGGTCGAGCTCGACGACGGCACAAGCCGGGAGCTCGACCGCGGCGACTTCTTCGGGGAGATCGCGCTGCTCCGCGACGTGCCCCGGACTGCGACGGTGCGGGCGCTCGAGGCGCTCCAGCTCTACGCCGTGGAGAGGGACGAGTTCCTCGCCGCCGTCACCGGCGACGCACGGACGCTCGCAGCTGCCGAGGGCGTCGTGACGTCTCGGCTCCCCGCCGGCGCACTGCTCGGCTAGTCGCGGGAGGTCTCGACGAGCAGCCGCTCGAGTGCGCGAAGAAGGTCGAACGCGGCGTCGCGCTCGCCTTCCTCGAGCCGGGCGGCCACGCGTGCCAGCGGGGCGAGCCGCCCCTCGCCCGCGAGCGCCTCGCGGGCGCGTCTCGCCCGCTGCAGCAGGTCGAGCGCGATCGCAGCCTGGTTCGCGAACAGGCCGAGCAGATCGACCTCGGCGAGCCGTACCTTCGACTCCGGCGGCCGGTCGAGGACCGAGAGCACCCCGAGCGCGCGCTCCTCGACGAGAAGCGGCACGGCCATCATGTTCTTCGGCACGTAACCGGTCGACTCCGCCTGGGAGCGAGACCAGCGGGTGTCCGTGGTCAGGTCGTCGACGACGAGCGGCTGCCGGGTCATGAGCACCCAGCCGGCGATCCCGTTCCCGGCCGGGAAGCGCATCCCGATCAGCTCGCCCTCTCCCTCGCCCGCGACCGCCTCGAACACGAGCTCCTCCGCCTCCTCGTCGAGGAGGAAGACCGAGGCGGCCTTCGCGCCGAAGATCGCCCGTGCGACCTCGACCGTGGCCTGCAGGAGCGAGCGGTGTGCCTCGTCCGCGCCGAGGACGCCGGCGGCGACGGCCGCTTCGAGGTCGCTCACGCCGCCCCGCCGGCGTTCGAGGCCGTCTGGTAGAGGACGCTCTTCAGCTGGAACGGCGTCAGGTCGGGGTGCTTGCCGAGCACGAGCGCGCAGATCGCGGCGATGTGCGGCGTCGCGAAGCTGTTGCCGGTGCAGCGGAGCGTCCCGCCGCCGATCCACGCGACGTCGAGGTCGAGGCCCCGCCCGAAGAACTCGACCGGAGGCGAGGGGTTGTAATAGAAGGTGAGTGGATCCGCCTCCTCGTGGCTCCCCACGGAGATGACGCTCGCGAACCGCCAGGGAAAGCTCTCGACCGGCATGTTGTGGGCTGACGCGACGAGGAGGACGCGCCGGAAATACGCGCGGTCGGCGAGCTCGTGCAGGCGTTCGACGTACTTCGTGCGCGTCGTCGACAGGCTCATGTTCACGATCTGGAAACCCTGCTCGATCGCCCAGGCGAGCCCGCGCAGCATGATCTCGCCGCCGCCGCTGTAGCCGGCGCCGAGCACCCGGATGCTCGTCAGGTCGGCGTCGGGCGCGATCGCCCGCACGACACCCGCGCAGGCGGTGCCGTGGCCGCAGAGGTCGCCCTCCTCGTCGTCGACGACCTGCAGCTCGCCGTCCTCGCCCCTGACGACCGCGACGGAGCGGTCGACGCGCCCGACGAGCGGATGGTCGAGCTCGATGCCGCTGTCGAGGATGCAGACCCGGACACCTGCGCCCGTCGAGCCGCCCCACGCCCACTCGCGCGTCACCTGGTCGGGCAGCGTTACGGGCACGCGGATTCGGTCGACGGCCTCCGCGGGCAGGCTCCAGGCCGGAAGCTCCTCCTCTTCCTCGCCGGACTCGTGCAGCTCGAACGCCGTCACGCTCATCGCGCGCCGATCATCGCATAGGCCGGGCGGGATCTTGACGGGCGGGCCGGTGCGTCGATCCGCCTGTAGGTTCTGCCGCGGTGCGCGTCCGCGACCTCAATTGGTTCCAGCTGGAGGAGTACCTGCGTGCCGACGACCGGGTCGTGCTTCCGCTCGGCTCGACCGAGCAGCACGCGTATCTCTCCCTCGAGACGGACAACATCCTCGCCGAGCGGGTGGCGGCGGAAGCCGCTGGGCCGTTGGGCGTGCCCGTCCTGCCGGTGCTCGCGTACGGCCTCACGCCGAGCTTCGGCGCCTATCCCGGCTCTCCGACGCTGCGCGCCGGCACCCTGGTCGCCGTCGTGCAGGACCTGCTCGACTCGCTGCACGCGCAGGGCTTCCGGCGGATCCTGATCGTCAACGGGCACGGCGGCAACGCTCCGGCCGACGCCGCTCGCCGCGAGTGGAATGCGGGGCACCCCGACGCCGACGTGCTCTTCCACAACTGGTGGCTCGGCTCGCGGGTCTGGCCGCTCGTGCAGGAGCTCGACGCCGGAGCGAGCCACGCCTCGTGGATGGAGAACTTCCCCTGGACGCGCCTCGCGGGGGTCGAACTGCCTGCCGAGCGGAAGGAGCCGCTGCCGCAACGGCTTCCGGCGGCACCTGCCGCGATGCGCGTAGTTGCGGGCGACGGCCAGTACGGCGGCTTCTACGCGCTGCCGGACGAGGACGTCCTCCGGATCTGGGCGGCGGGCGTCGAGGAGACGCGCGAGCTCCTCGAGCACGGTTGGAAATGAGCACGCTGCGCCAGGGGCCGGGGCAGACACCGCCACAAGTCGCGAGGTAGCGCGACCGCCCTTCAGCGGCTGTGCGCACGGAGCCAGGACGCGAGGTTGCGCGCTCCGTCCACGGCGCTCGTCCCTGTCGGCGGCGGCGTGACGCCGTGCGAGCCCGAAGCGGGGAGCGGCGCGCGACCTCCGGTGCTCAGGGCGAGAGCCGCGGCGAGGCCGGCTGCCGCCGCGGCGAGGAGCGCCACCGCCGCCCCGAGGCGTCGGGCCGTTCGAGCCGGCGGCGACGCGAGGATCTCCGTCGCCCGCTCCGCCGGGTCGGCCGGCAGCGACAGCGTCCGCGCGTCCGACGCGATCGGAGCGAGCCGTCGCGCCAAAGCAGCGGCCGAGTGAGGCCTGTGCTCCGGTTCGAACGAGAGGCAATCGAGGACCGCCGCCACGAGCTCCGGCGGGGCGCCCGAGAGCCGACCGCCGACGTCGGACGGCCGGAGGCCGTCCTCCGCTCCCAGCTCCGAGAGCGAGGCGATACGCCGAGCGGGCTCGCCCGCAAGCAGCTCGTAGAGCACCGCGCCGAGGGCGTAGATGTCGGCGGCCACGGTGACCTGCTCGCCGCGCGCCTGCTCGGGTGCGAGATAGCCGGCCGTGCCGAGGACGGTGCCGGCGAGCGTGAGCTTCGTGCCCTCGAGCCCGACGGCGACGCCGAAATCAGCGAGCTTGAGGACGCCGTCCCTGCCCAGGAGCAGGTTCTGCGGCTTCACGTCGCGATGGACGAGGCCCGCGGCGTGGGCTGCCGCCAGGCCGGCGCAGGCCTGCACGCCGAGCGACGCCACCTCGACAGCGGGCACCCGTCCACGCCGCGCGACGAGCTCTGCCAGCGTCTCGCCTTCGACGTACTCCATCGCGATGAACGGACGGCCGTCGTCCTCGCCGACGTCGTAGACGGGCACGACATTGGGGTGCGCGAGCCTCGCCGCGAGCCGAGCCTCACGGACGAAACGCCGGCGCAGGTCCTCGTCGCGCGCGAGATTCTCGGCGAGCCGCTTCAGCGCGACAGGCCGGTCGAGCTCGACGTCGCGTGCGAGATCGACGGTCGCCATCGCGCCGTGTCCCAGGGCCCTGACGAGCTCGTAACGGCCGGCGACGGAGATCGCAGCGCTCATCGCTTCTTCCCGTGCGGGCCGTGGCGGCCGGGAGGCTTGTGGTGCCCGGGAGGTTCGTGCGGAGGCTTCCCGTCGTTCTCGGACGGCGACGGAGCCACCGTCACCGTCTGCGGCGGGGTGATGCACGTGAGGCGATCGGCCAGCGCGTTGACGCCGCCGACGAGCGGCTTCTGGAGGCGGGCCGGAATCCTCGTCTCCCCGGCGATGACCTCGTCGCGCAGGGAGCTCGCAAGCCGGAGCGCACGGCAGCTGCTCCCGGCTGCGGCGGCGCGCGCGACACTCGATGCCTGGTTCGCCCACTCGCGCGCGAGCGCGCGCGGAAGTCTCGCGGCGGCATCGTGTGGTCGAGCCGATCCGCAGCCGCTGGCGATGAGCACGACGAGAGCCGCGGCAGAGACGATCCTCAGCACGATCCGCCATCTACCCGCAATCGGGCCGGACGTAGCGTCGCAATTCCGTCCGCGAACCGTTAAGGTTCGGTTAATGCCGATGCTTCACGGCTGCGCGTTTCCGGGGTGCTCCACTTTCACGCTGAGTACGTACTGCGTCGAGCACGAGCTACTCGTGCGCGCAGTGAGAGAGTCCGAGCGCACGATCACGGCCTCGCCCCTCGAGCTCGACGAGGACGCAACGGCGCCCCTCGCGGCGGATCAGCAGGCGGCAGCGCGGGAGTCCGCCGCGCTCTAGAGAACGCCCGGGGGAGGGTTTCCCCCTGCTGGTACGCTCAATCGGATGAGGGTCGTCCCGTCGTCGCCGCGAGCCCGACGCCGCCTCTTTCGGTTCGGGATCGTCCTCGCGGCCGGCGGCCTGGTCGCCGTGCTCGCACTGGTCGTTCCGAATCCGAAGCCCCCGAGCGCGGCACCGGCGAAGAACTCACCCCCCGCCCAGCTCGTCGGCCGCAGCACCCGAGTCTCGCGTGCGGAGCGCCGCGAGATCGATGCGACGCTCAACCGATTCCTCGGCGCCGCTCTCGACCGCAGCTCGCCGGCGACCGCCTGGCGCCTCGCGGGACCCGAGCTTAAGGCCGGATCCAGTCTGCGCGAGTGGCGCGCAGGCACGAGCCCGATCCCGTACTTCCCCAGCCGGGAGAAGACGTTCCGCGGCTGGACGACGGTCGACGCGGGCCCTCGCTACGTGGTCTTCGACAGCCTCGTGGTCCATCCGCGCCGCGGGTCTCGCACCTCGTCGTGGATCTTCTCCGGCGAGGTCGTGAAGCGCGGACAGCACTGGCTCGTGAACCGCCTCTATACGGCTGCGGTCATGCAGCGGCCGACGAAGACCGGCACCCACCAGGTCGGGCCGAACGACTACGCCGCACAGTCGGCCCCGGACGCGCCCCCGCCGACGAACGAAGGCGGGATCGGCAAACCGTGGCTGATCGCGGCCGTCGCGCTGATCGGGCTGGTGTTTCTCTTCCCGCTCGGCTTCGCCGTCGTCTCGATCGTGCGCTCACGCCGGCGGCGGAGGCAATACGCAGGGGCCCGCGACCGCGACCTGCCGCCCCTGCCGCGCTCGGTTCAGACGTCTGCGACGCCCGCCGCGACGGGCGTGGTCGAGGTCCCGCGACACTAACTTTCCTCTGGTACGTTGGTCTAAGTCCGTATGGAATCCTCCTCTCGTACAGCCGGCGGCAGCCTCTCCTCCCCTCGCGGGCAGCGCCGGATCATGGTGATCAGCGGCGGCGTGTTCGTCGTCGGGCTGATCGTCTTTCTCTCCACCTACCTCCTGCGTGGTACGAGCGGGATCCATTCGCCGATCTCGAGTCGGCCCGCCCAGACCCACCCCCAGCTGATCAAGGCGCCGCCGTCCAAGGCGGCCCTGCAGGTGGCGCGGCAGTTCATCGAGTCCGCGCCGCTCCGCAAGAACCTCGATCAGATCTACTCGCACATGGGCCCCGCACTCCGGGGGACCATGACGCGCAAGCAGTGGGACAAGGGCAACATCCCGGTGATCGACTACCCCGCCGGCAACACGAAGACGGCGGCGTTCACCGTGGACTGGTCGTATCAGACGCAGATCATGCTCGAGGTCGACCTCGTGGCGAAGAAGGGGTCCGGCTCGAACATCCGGCCGCACCTTCCCTTCTTCCTCGGCCTGCAGCGGGCGGGCGACAAGCCCAACGGGCAGTGGCTCGTCAACACGTGGATCCCCGTCTGGCATCCGCCCGTCCCGATGTCGCAGTAACTGCCTGACTAGCAGGCACCTGCGACCGGATCGTGAGTAAGTACGTACGTCGCTCGGGAGCGGCGACGTCGTGCCCGCCCCTCACGGGCGCTTCCGCTCAGGAGCCGACTTGATCGTGGCGCGGCGAATCCAGGAGGCCGACGTGCTCGTCGGCGCTGGGCGCGGACGGGTGCCGCAGGCCCAGAGGACCACCGCCGACGCGCTTCGCAGCAACGCCGGTCGGGAAGAAGACGAGCGGGACGGCCTGCGCATGGTTGCCGGCGGGCTTGCCGAACGACAACATCGAGACGGCCACGAGCGCTGCGGCGGCCGTCGATCCCACGGCGGCTCCGATCCGCACCGAGAGCCGCATCGCAGAGGCCCGCCGGGGGAGCGCGAACGGCGGCGGCTGCTCGAGAGGGGCAGCGCGCAGCAGGTTCGTGAGACCCCGCACGTCTTCGGCGTAGAGCGCGCACTCCGCGCACCGGCTCAGGTGACGCTCGAGCAGCGCCGCCTCGTGCCGCGACAGCTCGCCGTCGAGCTCGAACGAGATCCGCGCACGCGTCCGATCACACTCGGTTGATCCCATCGAGAACTTTGACGACGAGTCGCCGCGACAGTTAGAACGGCCGTCGTGCAGGATCGAAGAGCGCGCCGACCAGGACGAGCCCGATGCCGAGCGCGAAGAGGCCGACCGAGCTGCGCCGGCCCTCCGCGCGCTCCTCGGGAGTAGCTCTCCGCCGTCGCCGTCTGAGCCGCGGCCCCAGCTGCGAGCCGGCTCCGTACTGCTCCGTCTCCGTCTCGGTATCCGCCCGCCACGGCCCTCGGCTGCCGAGCGCGAAGCTGCCGACGAGGACGGCAGCGCCGACCACGTAGTACCCGATCGCGAGCGAGCGCTCGATGCTCCTCCCGCTCAACGCCCCGAGCGTGGCTGAGACCGCCGCCGTGCCGCCCACCAGGACGGCGAGAACCGTGAGGATGCGTGGGAGTGCAGCCCGGAGCAGCGCTGCTGACCGCTAGCCGGTGCTGTCGACGAGCGGCTGCCTGCGGCGGAACTCCTCTTCGGCCAGCGGCCAGTGCTCGAGCGGGAAGTGACAGGCGAAGGCATGATCCGATGCGCCGGCGACAGGTGTCAGCTCCGGCTCTTCCACGTCGCACTTACCCTCGGCGAAGCGCGGGCAGCGCGGGTGGAAGCGACAGGCCGACGGCGGGTTCAGTGGGCTCGGAACGTCGCCGGTAAGGACGATCTGCTTGCGCGCGCGACCGAGATTCGGATCTGCGATCGGCACCGCCGAGAGCAGCGCGCCGGTGTAGGGGTGCTTCGGCTCCGCGTAGAGCTCGAGTCTCGATCCCGTCTCGACCGGCTTTCCCAGGTACATGACCATGACGCGATCGGACACATGGCGAACGACGTTGAGGTCGTGCGCGATGAAGATGTAGGTGAGGTCGAAGTCCCGCTGCAGATCCTTGAGGAGGTTGAGGATCTGCGCCTGCACCGACACGTCCAGCGCCGAGACCGGCTCGTCGCAGATGATCAGCTTCGGATTGACCGCGAGGGCGCGCGCGATGCCGATGCGCTGCCGCTGGCCGCCCGAGAACTCGTGGGGGAAGCGGTTGTAGTGCTCGGGGTTCAAGCCGACGATCTCGAGCAGCTCCTGCACCCGCCGCTTGCGGTCGTGCTCAGCGCCGATCCCGTGCACCTCGAGGGGCTCGCCCACGATGGCGCCGACCCGCATGCGCGCGTTCAGCGAGGCGTACGGATCCTGGAAGACCATCATCATGTCGCGGCGGATCGGACGCATCTCATTGCGGTTGAGGTGCGTGATGTCACGGCCCTCGAAGACGATCTTGCCGGCGGTCGGCTCGAGCAGGCGGGCGATGCAGCGGGCCATCGTCGATTTCCCGCAACCCGACTCGCCGACGACACCCAGGGTCTCGCCCGCTTCGAGCGTGAAGTTGACGCCGTCGACCGCCTTGACCTGCGCGACCTCCTTCTGGAAGACGAGCCCGCGGGTGACGGGGAAGTACTTCTGGAGGTTCTCGACGACGAGCAGTTCGCTCATGCGGCGCTCTCTGCGCCGACCGCGTCGTACGCCGCCTTCTTCGCGGTCCAGATGCGAGCACGGTCGTCGTCTCCGAGATGGCAGCGGAAGCGATGATCGGCGCTCGTGGCTGTCGGGCGCAGCTCGGGGAGCTCGTCGCGACAGCGGTCGAAGGCATACGCACACCGTGGATTGAACGCGCAGCCACGCGGGGGGTTGAGCAACGACGGCGGCTGTCCCGGAATCTGCTCCAGCCGGTCGGAGACGATGTCCAGGCGGGGCAGCGATCCGAGCAGGCCCCACGTGTACGGCATCTCGGGCTGCTCGAAGAGGCTGTCGACGTTCGCCTGCTCGACCACCCGGCCGCCGTACATCACGAGCACCTCGTCCGACAGCTCGGCGACTACGCCGAGGTCGTGCGTGATCATCACGATCGCGGTGCCGCGCTCGTCCTGCAGCTTCTTCATGAGCAGCAGGATCTGCGCCTGCGTCGTGACGTCGAGCGCAGTCGTCGGCTCGTCCGCGATGAGCACCTCGGGCTTGTTGATGAGCGCCATCGCGATCATCACGCGCTGACGCATGCCACCGGAGAACTGGTGCGGATAGTCGTCGATCCTCGCCTCGGCGCGCGGGATCTCGACCTCCTCGAGAACCTCGACCGAGCGGCGGCGCGCCTCCGCCCTCGTGACGTCGTTGTGCAGGAGCACGGCTTCCTGGAGCTGCCACCCGATCCGCTTGACCGGGTTGAGCGAGGTCATCGGGTCCTGGAAGATCATCCCGATCCGCCGGCCGCGGATGTGTCGCAGCTGCGACCCACGGGCCCCGAGGATCTCTTGCCCGTCGAAGCGGACGGAGCCGCTCATTTCCGCGCTACGCCGGTCGAGGAGGCCCATGACCGTGAGGAAGGTGACGCTCTTCCCGGACCCCGATTCGCCGACGACGCCGAGCGTCTGCCCGCGGTCGAGATTGAAGTTGACGCCCGAGACGGCCTTGACCACGCCGTCGTCGGTCCGGAAGCGGGTGTGGAGATCGGTGACTTCGAGCAGGGCCATCTCAGGCCAGCCGGATACGCGGGTCGAGCCACGCGTAGACGAGGTCGACGAGGAAGTTGAAGATGATGACCGAGAGCGTCGCGAAGACCGTGATGCCGACGACGACCGGAAGATCGTCGTTCAGCGCCGCGCCGATCAGGTCCTGGCCGAGCCCGTGCAGGTTGAACACCGTCTCGGTGAATACCGCGCCGCCCAGGCCGAGGCTGATGTCCATGCCGAGCATGGTCACGACCGGCAACAGGCTGTTGCGCAGCACGTGCACGATCAGCACGCGCGCACCCGACGCGCCTTTCGCGTGCGCGGTGCGGACGTAGTCCTCCGACATCGTCTCGATCACGCTCGCCCGCACGAAACGCGTGTAGACGGCAGCGAAGAGGAGCATGAACGTCGCCCAGGGCAGGATCAGGTGGTAGGCCCAGCGAACCGGGCCGGAGCAGACCCCCGTCTGGTGGCTCGGGAAGAAGTTGCAGTAGTCGGCGATCGGCGTCCAGCCGAGCCTGTAGCCGAAGACGTAGGCGAGGATCAGGCCGATCCAGACCACGGGCGCCGAGATACCGGTGAGAACGAACACCATCGAGGTGCGGTCGAGAATCGACCGCGGCCGCAGGGCGGAGAGGATGCCGGTCGGCAGCGCGAGCAAGAGCCAGAAGAAGGCGCCGCCGAACACGAGCGAGCCCGTGACGGGAGCGTCCTGCGCGACGACCCAGCGCACGGACGTACCGAAGCGGAACGAGTAGCCGAGCGAGGCGTGCCGCAGCATGTTCCAGAGGAAGAGCCAGTACTGCTGGTAGATCGGCAGGTCGAGGTGGAGCTTCTGAGCGATGTGCTTCACGATCTCCGGCTTCGCCGCCTTGCCGGCCGCCAGCTCGGCGGGATTCGTCGGGATGACGAAAAAGATGATGTACGTGATGACCGTCGCGACGATGAAGAGGAAGAACGCCCAGAAGATTCGCCGGAGTACGTAGGTCGCCACGTCTTAGCTGTCCTGTTCTGTCGGGGGTTGCCTTCGGATTCTGCCGAAATATCTGGAGGGGCGCCAGGGGCGCCCCTCCAGTGTTCTTCGCCGATTGTCCCCTAACCCACCGACAGGGCCTGGAGGATCGGGTAGTTGAAGTACGAGCTGTAGATCCAGTTCTTGACGCGCTTCGAGGTCAGGAACCGGTTGTTCGCCACCTCGTACGGGATGAACGGGACGTACTTCGTCATCAACTGCTTGTCCAGAGCCGCGTACGCCGCCGCGCGCTTCGCGCCGAACTGCGCCGCCGCGTGGTCGAGGCCCTTGTTGAACTTGCTGTTGTTGAAGTAGAAGTAGTTCACGTTCCCCGTATCGCCGATCGTGCGCCCGTCGAGGTTCACGTTCAGGTAGTCGAACCCGTCGAGGTAATCGGCACACCAGCCGCCGCCGGCGACGTTGTAGCCGTCGGGGCCTTCGGCGATGCTCTTGGTCTGCAGCGGGTGGTAGTACCCCGTCGGATCAGACTGCTGGAGCTTCGTCTGGAACCCGAGCAGCTGGAACTGCCGCTGCTCGAACTGGACGAGGTTCGACTGGAACGTGCTCGAGGGCCGGTAGTACAGGTTGAGCGTGCCCGTCAGGTGACCGGCTCCTGCCGCCCGCGCCTTCGCGAAGTTCGGGAAGTTCGGGTAGATGTGGAGCTTGTGGTACCCCGGAATCCCCGGCACGAGGAACTGGTCGGCCGGCTGGCCGGAGTACGGCCCGCCGAGCCTGATGACCGACGTGCGGCTGAACGCATAGTTGAGCGCCTTCCGCACGGCGGCGATGTTCGTCGGTGCCTTGCCGGCGTTCAGCGACGCCCAGGTGACACAGGTCGTCGGGCCGACGTGGAACTGGCTCTTGTTGGGTCCGCCGTACTTCGAGGACACCGTGCTGACCTGGTCCGAGGGCACCTGGCCGAAGTCGAGGTCGATCTGACCCTTCTCGGTCTGGAGCACCTGCGCCTCGCCGCTCCCGTTGTTCTCGTTGATCACGATCTGGTTCGGGTTGTGCTCCTGGAAGCCCTTGTAGTACTTGTTGCGCTTCAGGACCGCCAGGCGCTGCGGCTTGTTGGTCGCGATGTAGTACGCCCCCGCCGACGGATAGGTGAGGATGCCGTTCGGGTTCCCCGAGTACTTCATGCTCGGCTTCACGGCCGCGAACCACTGCATGCCGAGAATCGACAGGAACGTCGGGTTCGCCTTCGTCAGGCGGAAGGTGAGCGTGAGCCCCTTCGCCTTGATCCCGGAGATGTGAGCCGACGTCTTGACGCCCTTCGTGCCGGCGCAGTTCGCGAACTTCGTGCCGCCCACGATCATCTGGTCGATGCCGAGGAAGCAGCCGTTCTGCACGTACATCTTCGGGCTCAGGTCGCGCTCGAAGGCCCGCTGGAACGCCATCGCCGTGACCGGCGAGCCGTCACTGAACCTCATGCCCTTCCGCAGATGGAAGGTGTAGACCTTGCCGTTCTTCGAGATCGTGGGCATGGCCGCCGCGGCGTCCGGCTGGAGGACGGAGCCCGCCTTCCCGATCTTGTTCGGGAAGTTCAGGAGCAGCCTTGTGGTCGCGTACAGCGCGGCCCAGTCGTTCGCGACGTACGAGATCTGCGGGTCGAGCGTGTCGAAACCGCCGCCCGAATGGGCTACGCGGAGAACGCCGCCCTGCAGCGCCTTCGCGTGACCCGCTTTCTGCGTTGCCGACGAGGCGACGCCAACCGTCGTCGCCGCGACCAGCAATGCCACTCCCATGCTCAGCATGAGCAGAGAGAGCACATGCTTCCTACGCATATGACTCCTTCCATCGCACCGCACGCCCTCACGCGCGGCCCGGTTGAGGTGAGTGAGAGACACCAGCGTTTAGTTGAGACGCCTCCGCGCCGCGAGAGTTAGGAGCGCGAGGTTCACCGTTGCGTCCGGCGATCCGCTACAGGTTCGAGCGCGGGTCGAAGGCGTCGCGCAGCCCGTCGCCCAGCAGGTTGAAGGCCATCGTCGTGAGCAGGATGGCCAGGCCCGGGAAGATCAGGATCCAGATCTGCGTCCGGTAGTAGTCCGCCGCGTTCGCGAGCAGGTTGCCCCAGCTCGGCGTGGGCAGGTCGATCCCGAGGCCGAGGAACGAGAGCCCGGCCTCGCCGAGGATGTTCGTGGCGATGATCAGGCTCGAATAGACGATGATCGGCGCGACGAGGTGCGGCAGCAGGTGCGTGCGCATGATCCGCCAGTCGCTCGCTCCCGTCATCCGTGCGGCCTCGATGAACTCCTTCTCGCGCAGCGAGAACACGACGCCGCGCATGATCCGGGCCGGATAGAACCAGCCGAAGGCGCTGAAGATGAGGGCGAGCGTGAAGACGCCGTGGGGTAGGAAGCCGAGCGTGATGTCGTTCAGCGCCGGCCCGGCCACGATCCGCAGCGCGATGATGAAGAGGAGGTACGGGAAGACCATCACGATCTCGATCATCCGCGAGACGACGGTGTCGATCCAGCTGCGGAAGTAGCCGGCGAGCAGTCCCATGAAGACGCCGAGCACTACCGAGCCGACGGTGGCGAAGATGCCGACCTCGAGCGAGACCTGCGCTCCGTAGAGGATGCGCAGGAAGAGGTCGCGGCCGAGCTGCCCGTCCGCGCCGAGAATCAGGAGCGTGGTGCCGTAGTGGCTCTTCGGCGCGCCGATGTAGGGGGCGGTCGAGATGTGCGACCACGGCCCGACCGGGACGAAGTTCTGCTCGTTGACGCCGTAGCCGAAGATGTCGTTCGGGCCGTGGCCGAGCAGGTGGGCCGCGAGCGGAGCCCCGCCGAAGGCGCCCGCGAAGAGCAGGACGACGACGCCGAAGCTGAGGACCGCGATCTTGTCGCGGCGGAAGCGGATCCAGACGAGCTCCCAGTAGCCGCGCGCCTTGACCGCTTCCGGCTCTACCGCTGGGTCGACCGAGAGCTCGACCCCAGACGGAGTGTCGACGCGTACGCTCACGACCGCCGGGACGGTATCTCAAAGCAGGGGCCGATGCCACCCATTCGTGCACTTCGACGTGCCCCGAGCCCGGAAGTTAGTCGGCGAGGCGCGCGAACCAGTCGAGCGTTTCGGGGTTCGCGAGCGAGTCGCGACTCGCCACCTCCTCGGCCGGCGCCCCCATCAGCAGCCGCTTCACGGGCACCTCGAGAATCTTCCCCGAGAGCGTGCGCGGGATCCCCGGTGCGGCGAGGACCTCGTCGGGGACGTGCCGCGGCGAACAGTCCTCCCGGATCCGGCGGCGAAGGTCTCTGTCGAGCCCGCGGTCGAGGACGACCCCGTCGCGCAGCACGACGAACAGCGTCAGCCGGCTTCCGCCGCCTTCCGGGACGTCGACGACGAGGGCGTCCAGGACGTCCTCGTGCGCGAGGACGCTGCGGTACAGCTCGCTCGTCCCCATGCGGACGCCACCGCGGTTGATCGTCGCGTCGGAGCGGCCCGTGATGATCGCGGTCCCGCGCTCGGTGATCTCGATCCAGTCGCCGTGCCGCCACACGCCGGGGAAAGCCGAGAAGTAGCTCTCGCGGTAGCGCGACCCGTCCTCGTCGCCCCAGAGATAGAGCGGCATCGACGGCATCGGCTCGGTGATGACGAGCTCGCCGACCTCGCCGACGAGCGGCCGTCCGTCCTCGCTCCAGGCCTCGACCTTCGCGCCGAGCGCGCGCGCCTGCAGCTCGCCGCGATGGACGGGAAGCGTCGGCACCCCTCCGACGAACGCGGTGCAGACGTCGGTGCCGCCGGAGGTCGAGAAGAGCCAGACGTCCTCGCCGAGGCGCTCCCGCACCCAGTCGAAGCCCTCGGGCGCGAGCGGCGAGCCCGTCGAGCCGACGCTGTCGAGGCGCGAGAGGTCGCGGCCGGCCCATGGCTCCACCCCGGCCTTTTGACAGGCCGCGATGTAGCCCGCGCTCGTGCCGAAGCAGGTGATGCCCGCCGCGTCGGCGAGGTCCCACAGCGTCCCGAGGTCGGGGTGCGCCGGGTTGCCGTCGTAGAGGACGATCGAGGCGTCGGAGAGGAGGACGCCGACGAGGAAGTTCCACATCATCCAACCGGTCGTCGTGAACCAGAAGACCCGGTCCCCCTCCTGCGCGTCGAGGTGCAGGCGGAGCTTCTTCAGGTGCTCGAGGAGGATGCCGCCCTGGCCGTGGACGATCGCCTTCGGCAGACCGGTCGTGCCCGAGCTGTACAGGACCCAGAGCGGATGGTCGAAGGGGAGCTGGGCGAACTCGAGCTCGGCCGCCGGCAGCTCCCAGTCGCCGCCCGCCAGGTACGGGAGGACGAAGGTGCGCTCGAGTGTCGGCAGCCCGCGTTGCAGCGCCGCGATCGCGTCGCCTCGCTCGAAGTCCCTGCCCCCGTAGCGGTAGCCGTCGACGGCGAGCAGCACCTTCGGCTCGATCTGCGCGAAGCGGTCGACGACGCTGCGGACGCCGAACTCCGGCGCACAGCTCGACCACGTGGCGCCGATGCTCGCGCAGCCGAGAAACGCGGCCACGGTCTCGGGGATGTTCGGGAGGTACGCGGCGACGCGGTCCCCGGCCACGACGCCCGCCTCGCCGAGAGCACCCGCGACCGCGCCGGCCCGCGCGCGCAACTCCCCCCACGTCCACTCGCCGAGCGGGCGCAGCTCGGACGCGTGCCGGATTGCGACCTCGCCGTCGTCCCGGCCGCGAAAGATGTGCTCCGCGTAGCTGAGCCGCGCACCCGGGAACCACACCGCCCCCGGCATCTCGCGTCCGCTGAGCACGCGCTCGTACGGCGCGCTCGCCGTGACCTCGAAGAACTCCCAGATCGAGGCCCAGAAGGCCTCGAGCTCGTCGACCGACCACTGCCAGAGGTCGGGGTAGCCCTCGAGCCGCAGCCCGCGCGTCTCGGTAAGCCACTCGCGGTAGCGGGTGATCGTCGCGGACGCGATCCGCTCCGGGCCCGGCGTCCAGACGATCGGCGGCTCCGTTGCCACGGCCGCGATGCTAGTCCGCCGGGCCTCGCGGGAGCTTCCTACCGGATCTCCTCGTGCAGCGCGCCTCTACTGGCGCCGCGCGAGCGCCCGTGCGAGCTCGCGCTTCGACATCTTCGAGCGCCCCTCGACGCCGAGACGCCGCGCGCGCTCGTAGAGCTCGTGCTTGGTGTTCCCCTCGACGTCGACGCCCCCGAAGGTCTCGCCCTCGCCGCGCCGCTTCTGCGCCGTCGCCTTCTTCGAGCGCGGATCGCTGGGGCCGGGCCGGCCCTTCGCCACCCAGCGGCCGCCGCGCTTCTCGTGCGTGTGCTTGAGAGCGGCCAGCGCCGTCCTGTGCGCCCGCTCGCCTTCACCGTACTGCTCGACGGCGGCGTCGTGCGCCTTCGCGAACGTCCGCTGCGCCTTCCCTCCCGAGCGCTTCAGCGTGTCCGGCAGCTCCGAGCGCCTGATCCGGTTTCGACTCGCCATCTTCGGCATCACGGCCTCCTCTCACCTGTTCCCCGGCCACGTACCGCGCTTGCCGAAGCCCAAACGGGAGGGCCGGAGTAAGGTGCGGCAATGCCCGACGAGTCGCTGACGATCCGGGACAACCGCACCGGAACAGAGGTCGAGGTCCCGATCGCTGACGGCACGATCCGCGCCACGGACCTCCGCCAGCTCGGGCTGATGTCGTACGACCCGGCCTTCCTCAACACCGCGTCGACCCGGAGCGGGATCACGTACATCGACGGCGACGCGGGCATCCTCCGCTACCGCGGCTACCCGATCGAGCAGCTCGCGGAGCACGCGAGCTTCCTCGAGACGGCGTGGCTCCTCTTCGAGGGCGAGCTGCCCACGCGCGAGCAGCTCGCGACCTGGAAGGAGGAGGTGCGCCATCACACGTACGTGCACACGAACGTGACCGAGTTCCTCGACGGCTTCTGGCACGACGCGCACCCAATGGGGATGCTCCTCGGCGCGGTCGCGGCGCTCTCGACCTTCTATCCCGACGCGAAGGAGATCGGCGACACCGAGAGCCGCCGCCTGCAGCGCGTGCGGCTGATCGCGAAGTTCCCCACGATCGCCGCCTGGGTGTTCCGGCACAGCCGGGGGCTGCCGTACGTGTTCCCGCGCAACGACCTCGACTACATCGGCAACTTCGTGAACATGACGTTCGAGATCGGCGGGCGCCACGAGCCGAACCCCGTTCTGCAGCGCGCACTCGAGATCCTCCTCGTCCTGCACGCCGACCACGAGCAAAACGCGTCGACGAACGCCGTGCGGGGGGTCGGCTCGACGCAGGTCGACCCGTTCTCCGCAGTCTCAGCGGGGATCGCCGCGCTGTACGGACCGCTGCACGGCGGCGCGAACGAGGCGGTGCTGCGGATGCTCGACGAGATCGGGGACGTGAAGAACGTGCCCGCCTTCATCGAGGGCGTGAAGAACCACGAGCGCCTGCTGATGGGCTTCGGCCACCGCGTCTACAAGAACTACGACCCGCGCGCGACGCTCGTCAAGCGCGTCGCCGACGACGTCTTCGCGCAGACGGGCATCGACCCGAAGCTCGAGATCGCGCTCGAGCTGGAGCGGATCGCGCTCGAGGACGATTACTTCGTCTCGCGCAAGCTCTATCCGAACGTCGACTTCTACTCCGGGATCATCTACCGGGCGATGGGCTATCCGACCGACTACTTCACGGTGCTCTTCGCGCTCGGCCGGCTGCCGGGCTGGCTTGCGCAGTGGGAGGAGATGCTTTCCGATCCGGAGCAGAAGATCGCCCGCCCGCGGCAGATCTACACGGGCTACGACGAGCGCGAGTTCGTCCCGTTCGACCGCCGCGGCTAGGCGTGGGCTCGCTCACGTGGTGGCTCTCGCCCCACCCGCGTGGGAGGAGGGTGAGCCTCGCACGCACACTGGCACCGGGACGAGGCCCGTTCGGATGTGTCCGGCGGCTCAGGAGAAGAGCTCGGAAAGGCCGTGGCGCTCGGCGGGCGAGAGCGGGCTCGCGACGGCCGCGAGCGCGGGCTGGAGGTGCTCGGGCCGGCGGGGCCCGAGGACGACGGAGACGCGCTCGTCGGCGAGCAGCCACGCGAGCGCGAGCGTCGCCGGGTCGCCGCGGCTCTCGAGCTCCTCGAGCGCGTCGTAGACCCGGTCGTCGCGCAGGTGCTCGTACGGCCCGGGGCGCATCGTCATGCGCGATCCCTCTGGGGCAGCCGAGTCGCGGCGGTACTTGCCGGTCAGCCAGCCGCCGGCGAGCGGGCTGAAGGCCTGGAACGCGAGCCCGCTCGCCGCGCAGAGCGGGAGAACCTCGCGCTCGGCCTCGCGCTCGAGCAGGGAGTACGAGTTCTGCACCACGGCGAAGGAGCCGACGGCGAGCGCCTCGGCGAGCTGGGCGCCGTCGACGTTGCTGAGCCCGTAGGCACCGACCTTCCCCTCCGCGCCGAGCTCGTCGAGAACCGCGGCGAACTCGGCGACCGGCACGTCGGGATCCCACTCGTGCGCAAGGTAGAGATCGACGCGCTCGACGCCGAGCCGCCGGAGGCTCGACTCGAGCTGGCGCCGCACCCGCGCGGGCTCGAGCCCGTGGTCCGCGCCCTCCTCCATCGGGTTGAAGGTCTTCGTCGTGAGGCGCAGGCCGTCGGGACGCCGCGAGCGGATCCACTCGCCGACGTACGTCTCGCTGCGGCCGCCCCCGTAGGCGTCCGCCGTGTCGAACCACGTGATGCCCGCCTCCCAGGCGGCGTCCATGAGCTCCAGCGCCTGCTCGAGCGTCTCCCCCCGGCCGAAGAAGGCGGGGGACGAGCCGATCCCGCCGAAGTTGCCACAGCCGAGGATCAGGCGCCCGTCCGCCCCGGGCGGACGGTCTTCGGCGGGTTCCCCGCCGACGCTTCCAGCCCCTCGGTAGGCTCGCGACATGGCGGCGACCCTATTGGACGTCGAGGCCGTCCGCGCCCGCTTCTCCTCGCTTCGCGACGGCGGCTTCGTGTTCCTCGACGCGCCCGGCGGCTCGCAGGTGCCGGACGAGGTCGGCGACGCCGTCGCCCGGGCGCTGCGCGAGGCGAGCGCGAACATCGGCGCGAACTACGAGACGAGCAAGCGCGTCGAGCGAATCCTCGACACGGCGCGGGAGGACGGCGCCCGCTTCCTCAACTGCTCGTCCGACGACGTGATCTTCGGGACGAACATGACCTGGCTCGACTTCGCGCTCTCGCGCACGGCGGCGCGCGACTGGCGCGAGGGCGACCGGATCCTCGTCTCGCGGCTCGACCACGACGGCGGCGTCGCGCCCTGGGTCGAGCTCGCCGCCGACCGCGGCTTCGAGGTCGAGTGGGTCGACGTGACCGAGGATCTGCGCCTCGACTACGACGACCTCGCGAACCGGCTCGACGACCGCGTCCGGGTCGTCTCCTGCGTCGCGTCGTCGAACGCGGTGGGGACGATCGTCGACGTGGCGCGGGTCTCGGAGCTGGCGCACGAGGCCGGCGCGCTGTGCTGGGTCGACGCCGTGCAGTACGCCGCCCACGAGCCGGTGGACGTGCAGGCGCTCGGCTGCGACGTGTTCATCACCTCGTCGTACAAGTTCTGCGGGCCGCACGTGGGGCTCGCGTACGGGCGCCACGACCTGCTCGAGTCGTGGCGGCCGTACAAGGCCCGTCCCGCCGCCTCCGAGCCCGTCGGCCGCCGCTTCGAAGTGGGGACGGCGCCGTACGAGCTCCTGGCCGGCTTCTCGGCGACGATCGCGTACCTCGAGTCGATCGGCGGGATGGAGGCGATCGCCGCCTACGAGCGCGAGCTCGGCCGGCGCTTCCTCGAAGGCCTGCCCGACCGCGCGACCGTGTACGGGCTGCAGACGATGGAGGGCCGGGTCGCCACGTTCCTCGTCAATCTCGACGGTGTCGACGCCGTGGACGCGGCGAAGCGGCTCGCCGCCGAGGGCTTCGGCGTCTGGGCTCACGACAACTGGTTCTCGCTCGGCCTGCGCGAGAAGCTCCCGTACCCGGACTCCGCGCTCCGCGTCGGTTTGATCCACTACAACACCGCGGACGAGATCGACCGGTTCAACGGCGCGCTCGCACAGCTCTAGTATTCACGAACATATGTTCGTTCTGCACGCGGACGCGGACGCGTTCTTCGCGTCGGTCGAGCAGCGGGACGACCCGCGGCTCCGCGGCCGGCCGGTCATCGTCGGCGGCGGCGTCGTGCTCGCTGCGAGCTACGAGGCGAAGGCCCGCGGCGTCCGCACGGCGATGGGTGGGCGCCAGGCGCGTCGCCTGTGCCCCGACGCGGTCGTCGTCCGGCCGCGCTTCTCGGCGTACACCGAGGCGAGCCGCGCGATGTTCGCCGTCTTCGAGGACACGTCCCCGGTGGTCGAAGGGCTGTCGATCGACGAGGCCTTCCTCGACGTGCGCGGGATGGAGCGGATCGCCGGTACGCCGGAGCAGATCGCGCTGCGCCTGCGCGCCGCCGTGCGCGAGCGCGTCGGGCTGCCGGTCACGGTGGGCGTCGCGCGGACGAAGTTCCTCGCGAAGGTGGCGAGCGGCGTCGCGAAGCCCGACGGTCTGCTCGTCGTGCCGCCCGACCGAGAGCTCGCCTTCCTGCACCCGCTGCCGGTCGAGTGCGTGTGGGGCGTCGGTCCGGCGACCGCCCGGCGCCTCCACGCCTGGAACGTGCGCACCGTCGGCGAGCTCGCCGCGCTCTCGGAGTCGACGCTCGTCGCGATGCTCGGCCGGGCGGCGGGCCGCCAGCTGAGCGCGCTCGCGCACAACCGCGACCGCCGGCGCGTCGAGCCCGGCCGGCGCCGCGGCTCGATCGGCTCACAGCGCGCCCTCGGACGCGGCCGGCACTCGGCCGAGACGATCGACGCGACGCTCGTCGGCATCGTCGACCGGATCGCACGGCGTCTGCGGGCGGCACGACGCGTCGGCCGGACGGTCGTGCTCCGCCTCCGCTTCGGGGACTTCGAGCGGGCGACACGCTCCCACACCCTTCCGTTCGCGACCGCGAGCACGCAGGCGATCCTCGTCACGGCACGTGCGCTCCTCGCGACGACCATGCCGTCGATCGAGCGACGGGGGATCACGTTGATCGGCTGTTCCGTCGCGATGCTGGAGGCGGACCGGCCGCGTCAGCTCCTGCTCGGACCGGAGGAGGCGCTCGACGCCGCCGTCGACGCGATCCGTGACCGCTTCGGGAGCGCGGCGATCACGCGCGGCGTCCTGCTCGGCCGCGATCCCGGCTTCTCTATGCCGCTGCTGCCGGACTGAGGATCCCGGCGTACACGTCGAGATCGATGTTCCCGCCGCTGACGATGCAGACGCAGCGCTCCTCGCGGCGCAGGGCGGCGGCGAGCGCGAGGGCGCCGGCACCCTCCGCGACGACGTGCGAGCGCGAGGCCAGGAGGCGCACGGCCTCCTCCACCTCGGCGAGCGGCAGGGCGACCGCCTCGTCGACGAGGTCCCGCGCCCGCTCCCACATCCCCGGCAGGAGCGAGGGGCCGCCGGCGCCGTCGACCCACGACGGCCGGAACTCGATCTCCCGCGGCTCGCCCGCGGCCAGGGCTGCGGAGAGCGGCGCCGCGGTCTCCGGTTCGGCCGTCACGACCCGCACCTCCGGCCGCAGCGCCTTCAGCGCGCTCGCGATCCCGGTCGTGAGCCCGCCGCCGCCCCAGGGGATCACCACCGAGTCGAACTCGGGAGCGTCCTCCGCGAGCTCGAGGCCGATCGTCCCGTTGCCGGCCATCACCGCCTCGTCGGCGACCGGATGGACGAAGAGCCCGTCGACGCCCTCCCGGCCGTGGTCGACCATCGCCTGCCACCACTCCTCGTGCGTGACCGGCACGATCTCGCCACCGAGCGCCACGATGCGGTCGAGCTTCGCC
Source organism: uncultured Actinomycetes bacterium (assembly GCA_963746965.1). GTDB lineage: Bacteria > Actinomycetota > Thermoleophilia > Gaiellales > Gaiellaceae > Palsa-739. The sequence continues at coordinate 341,887 of CAVVDH010000001.1, forward strand.
CGCGGGGCGTTCCCCGGGACGATCATCCGCGCCGGCACGCCGGCCTCGCGCGCCGCCCAGGCGACGCCCTGCGCCATGTTCCCGGCGCTCGCGGTGACGACCCCGGGCGCGAGCTCGGCTGTCGACGCGGCCCGCACGGCCGAGAGCGCCCCGCGCAGCTTGAAGGAGCCGACGGGCAGCAGGCACTCGAGCTTCAGCCAGATCCTCCCGTCCCGGCCGAAGGGCACGAGCGGCGTGCGGAGAAGGTCGCCGCCGAGCCGCTCGCGCGCCCGACGGATCTCCTCGAGCGGGATCAATCGGACTCTTTGGCGAGCTCGGTCAGGTCGGTGCGCACCGTCCAGAGCTCGGGGAACATCTTGTGCTTGATCAGCCCTGCGAGCAGCTCGACCGGCGTGCCCTGCGTCCCCACCACGTCCTCGCCGATCACGCGGCCGACCATCTTCACGTGGCGGAACCGCCAGATCCCGACCTGCTCGTCCCAGTCGATCAACGCCTCGGCGAGCTGGTAGAGGTCCTCGTGCTCGCGTCCCTGCGTGTAGACCTCGAGCAGGGAAAGCCCCCGCTCGCGCCGCAGCGCGTCGAACGCGCCGTAGAGGCCGGGCGAGACCTGCCGGATGCCGCGGAAGCCGGGGGAGTCGAAGCCGGAGCCGTGGCCGAGCACGCGACGCACCTCCTGGTACTCCCACGGCGACATCAACTCGAGGTGCTCGAGGAACGACGTGACGTAGCGGACGGAGCGGTTTGCCCGACCCAGCAACCGCAGGGCACCGGCGAGATCGCGCGCGTCGATCAGCCGCGTCGCCTCCTCCACCTCCATCCAGGCGTGCTTGAGCCAGAGCTCGGAGGACTGGTGCACGGTCTGGAAGAGGAGCTCGTCGCGGTGCACCCACTCCCCGGGCCCCTTCTGGAGCGCGAGGAGCTCGTCGGTGCGCAGGTAGCGCTCGTAGTCCGAGGCACCGCCGCCCTCGAGGATCGGAGCGAACTCGTCGGCGTTCGGAGCGCTCACCAGATCCGCATCTCCAGACCGGCGAGCGGAACGCCGCCGTCCTCGGTGACGAGCCAGGTGTCCTGCATATAGAGGCATTCTCGACCATCGACGGCGATCGCGTGCGGGTGCATCGAGAAGACCATGCCCGCGGCGAGCTCGGTCTCGACGCCCTCGCCTATCCGCGGGTGCTCGATCATCGTCATCCCGATCGAGTGGCCCGTGACGTGGCCGAGGTGGTAGCCGCGCTCCGTGAAGCCGGCGGAGACCGCCCGATGGACGTCGTGCGCGGTCGCGCCCGGCCGGAGCGCCGTGTGCGCGACGTCGTAGTACAGCTCGTACGCCTCCAGCATCCGCTGCACCTCGGCGCTCGGCGAGCCGAGGGCTCGTGAGACCTCGACCCAGTGCCCGCCCGGGCCGGCGATCTCGAGCGAGGGGATCGTGAACTCGCCGAACACCGTGTCGGCGCGGGCGATCGCGAACTCGGCGCCGACGAGCACCATGTTCATCGTCAGCCGCCCGCAGCCGCGCTCGACGAAGACCCGCTCGGCCGGCGCGAGCACCTCGGCGGCGTTGCGACCGGGAGCCCACGCCTCGCGGAAGGCGTGGAAGCCGGCCACGTTGATCTCGACGCTCTCCCGCACCGAGGAGAGCTCGGCGTCGGACTTGACCGCGCGCGCGAGGTCGAACTGCTCGTCCCACGGGACGAGCTCCGCCGCGCCGGCGAGTGGGCCGTAGTCGCGAACGGTCATCACGTAGTCGAGCCCGTACACGCCGACTCGCTGCCCGCGCAGGCGGTCCGCGAGCCACTCCCCCGGCCGGTCGGCGAACACCTGCTCGGCGATCTGCGAATCGCCGTGCTCGCCGACGTACCGCGCCTCGGCCGGGAAGACGATCGCCGCCTCGCCCTCCCGCGGGACGAGGACGTAGGCGTAGCGGTGGACGATCTGGAAGCCCGCGAGGTAGGTCACGGCCCCCTCGAAGCCCGTGTACTCGGAGCCGCAGACGAGCGCCGCGTCGAGGCCGTCCCGCTCGAGCGCCTCGCGCACCCGCGCGTGCCGCTGCGTCAGCTCTGCATCCACGAAGCCTCCACTCCTTTCACGAGCGCCTGGATCGCCGCGTTGAGTGGCGTCGCGACGCCACGCTCCCGGCCGAAGCGGACGATGCCGCCGTTGAGGTAGTCGACCTCGGTCTGCCGCCGGGCCTCGACGTCCTGGAGCATCGACGCCTTGTGGTCGTACGCGACCTCCGGCTTCGCGGCGTGGTCGATCAGCTCCTCGGGGTCGGCGTCGAGCTCGATCCCCTGCGCCGCGGCCACTGCCTTCCCCTCGTCGACGAGGCCCGTGACGAGCGCACGCAGGTCGGGCCGTTCGCAGACGCGTCCGTGGGTGAGGCCGGTGAGCGCGCCGATCGGGTTCGTCGAGGCGTTGAAGATGACCTTCCGCCACTGCGGGCCGCGCGCGTCGGCGACGGCGTGCGCCGGCATCCCCGCGCGGGTGCACGCGTCGGCGAGGCGCTCGACCTCGGCGAGCGGCGCCCGCTCGTCGTACGGCCCGAGGGTCGTGTCGCCCTTCACGTCCCACTGCACGTGCCCCGGCTCGAGCAGCTTCCCGGCGGGGAACGTCGTGCCGCGGATCACGCGCTCGACATGACGGGCGAGCGTCTCCTCGTTGCCGAGGCCGTTCTGGACGGTGGCGACGCAGCCCTCCGCGAACGCGTGAGCGGTCGCGGCGATCGCCGGCTCCGTGTGCATCGCCTTCGTCGCCACGATGCCGAAGTCGCACTGCGGGATCTCGGCCGGGTCGGCCGTCCCGCGCGGTCGACCGACGACGTCGCCGGCGCCGGAAAGGCGCAGGCCGGCGCGGTTGATCGCGGCGACATGCAGCTCGTTGAGGTCGAACCCCCATACCTCGACGTCGTCGAGCAGCGACAGGTTCGCCGCGAACAGCGAGCCCACCGCCCCACACCCGACCACGCAGATCCTCATTCCGAGTAGCTCGCCTCCCTCGCCTTGACGAGCCTATAGACGGCCGTCTGCAGCGGCACCGGCACACCGAGCCGCTCAGCCTCGCGCACGAGCGCGCCGTTGATCAGCTCGAGCTCGGTCGGGCGCCGCGCCTCGACGTCCTCGAGCATCGACGGGAAGTGCCGGTGGCCGCGACGGGTCGCGAGGACGTTCATCTCCCACGGGTCGTCGTGCAGCTCGACGCCCGCTCCGGCCGCGACCGCCTTCCCCTCGTCGACGAGCCCGCGAACGAGATGGCCGAGGTCGGAGAGCTGTTCGGTCTGCGCGAAGTGGAAGTCGTGCGGGAGGCCCGTGAGCGCGGCGACCCCGTTCACCGTCGCGTTGAAGACGAGCTTCGACCACTGTGCCGGCCGGAGATCGGCGAACGCCTGCGCCTTCAGCCCGCCGGCCTCGACGAGCTCGGCCGCGCGGCGGGCGTCGGCTTCCGTCGTGCCGCGGTACGGGCCGATCCACGTCTCGGTGTCGAGGACGTACTCGACGTGCGCGTCGCCGTGGCGCGTGCCGCTCATGAACGTGACCGCCGAGAGGAGGGGCCACTCGCCGTGCGCCGCCACGATCTCCTCCGCGCCGAGCCCGTTCTGGATCGTCATCACCGTCGCGTTCGGCAGGCATCCGTCGAGCCGGGCCGCGAGCGGCTCGAGGTCGGTGCCCTTGCAGGCGAGGACGGCGAGCTCCGCGGCCGCGGGCAGCGCCGCGGGATCGACGGTCGCGTCGAGCCGTGCCGTGAAGGCGCCGCGCCCGGAGACACGGAGGCCCTGCTCGCGCAGCGCCGCCGCGTGCTCCTCCCGCCGCGTGAGCACCGTCACGTCGGCGACGCGCGCGAGGTGCGCGGCGAGAAGCGAGCCGATCGAGCCCGCCCCGGCTACGACGACCTGCGTCACGCCTCGACCGCGACCGCCCCGGTCTCCTGCTGGATCACCGGGATGACGTGCTCCGCGAAGAGCTCCTGCGCCTTGATCGCCTTCCAGTGCGCGACGCCGCCCGGGTTGGTCGTGATCGCGATCTCGGTCAGCCCCTCACAGACCTCGATCGTCTCGCGGATCCGCTGGATCACGTCGTCGGGCGTGCCGACCCAGACGATGTCGCCGGCGATCATCTCGTCGTACGGCGTCGCGGCGAGCTTCTCCATGATCCCCGAGGCGTAGAAGCCGTAGCCGGCGGCGTTGAGCGCGTCGGCCGGCGGCACCGGATACTCCGTCAGCGGCGACGCATTGCCCTCGAGGAAGCCGCGCATGTGCTGCTCCGCCTCGCGCCGCGCCAGCTCGGCGTCGTCGTCGATGTAACAGGCGTGGATCCAGATGATGTCCGGCGTCGTGCCGTACTCGGCGCACTTCGCCCGGTAGAGGTCGAGCTGCTCCTCGAGCGCCGCGTACGGCAGGAGCGGCGGCACCGCGACCGCCCAGCCGTGCTTCGCCGCCAGGTCGTACGTCCGGTCCGAGGTGCCGCCGAGGACGACGCGGAACCGGTGCCCGCTGAACGGGATCACGTGGCTGTCGTCGACGTTCCAGTACTCCCCGTGGAAGGTGACGACGTCGGAGTGCAGCGCCTCGACGAAGAGGTCGAGCGCCTCCTCGTAACGCGGCCGCGAGGTCTCGTCGAGCGGAAGCCCCGCCGCGAGCGGAACCCACCCGTGGCCGCGGCCGACCCCGAACTCGTAGCGGCCGCCGGTGAGGAGCGAGAACTCGTGGATCATGGCCGCGAGGACGAGCGGGTTGTGGTACGGCAGGACGTGGAGCATCGTCCGGAAGCTGATCCGGCGGGTTCGCGCAGCGGCCATCCCGAAGAGGCCGAAGACGTTCGCCGAGGCGGAGAACTTCGGGAAGAAGAGATGCTCTACCGCGGCATAGGCGTCGTAGCCGAGCCGGTCGGCGTTCTCGATCTGCTCGAGCACCTCGCCGTACAGCCGGTCGGTCGGCTTCCCCGGCCAGCTCTGCAGCTCGCTGTAGATGCTGAATCTCATGTCGTGGCCCTCGCTTTCTCGAGGTCGACCACGGCGCGCCGCCGTGGCAGGGACAGCTCGCGGCCGCCGCTGAGGCCGTTCGGGCGGAGGATGAGCACGATCGCCATCAGCGAGCCGAGGACGATCTCGGCCGTCCCCGACGGGACGGTCAGGTTCCAGCCGAAGACGTCGACGCCGTTCGTCGCGGCCGAGAAGAAGGAGTAGATCCCGTTCAGCGCCAGCGCGCCGACGACCGCGCCCAGCAGGCTGCCGGAGCCGCCGACGACGAGCATCGCGAGCGTGATGAACGTCAGGTTGAGCGACAGCGCGCCCGCCTGCAGCGACTGCAGGTGGACGTAGATGCCGCCCGCGAAGCCGGCGAGCGCTCCCGAGAGGGTGAAGGCGAGCAACCGCTGGCGGTAGATCGAGATCCCGGCGGCCGCGGCCGCCGCCGGATCCTCGCGCGCCGCCCGCAGCATCCGGCCGAACCGGGTGCGCTGGTAGAGGAAGGCGACGGCGACGCAGACGAGCGCGGCGATCGCCGCCTGCCAGATGCCCGTCGTCGACGGGACCGACGAGAACGCGTTCAGGCCCGGCCCGATCTTCTGCTCGTACGTGAGCACGTTGTTCGTGATCTCGAGCACGCCGAAGGTGGCGATCCCGGCCGCGAGGCCCGACAGCCGCATCAACGGCAGTCCGACGGCGAGCGCGGCGACGGCTCCGACCCCGGCGGCGAGGGCGAGCGACGCGATGTTGCCGACGTTCGTCGTGAGCAGGAAGTGGGAGAGGCCCGGCATGACGATCTTCTTCTGGTCCTGGGGCACGGTAAGGACGCCGGCCGTCCAGGCGCCCAGCGCGACGAAGCTGACGTGCCCGAACGACAGGACGCCCGAGTTGCCGATGAAGAGGTAGAGCGCGACGACGATCGCGACCTTGACGAGCGTGTCGAGGAAGTACGCCTGGAGGTAGCTCGAGACCTCGAGGCCGAGCAGCGCCGTCGCCAGCACGAGCAGCGCCGGCCCGGCGAGCTCCGGGATCCGGCGGGCGAGCCTCATACGCGCTCCACCGCCCCGCCTGCGCGCGTGAAGAGCCCGTTCGGCCGCACCAGCAGCACGACGATCACCGCCGCGAAGAGGAAGCTCGGCAGGTACTGGCTCTGGTTGGTCGGCAGCACGCCGCCGAGGATCCCGCTCGCGAAGCCGATCGAGAAGCCGCCGAGCGTGGCCGGGATCGGCCGGTTGAGGCCGCCGAGGACGACTCCGGCGAGCACGAGGATCGTGTCCTGGGTGCCGAACGTGCTGGTGACCGTGATCTCCTGCACGCTCAGCATGACCGCGGAGACGGCCGCGAACAGGCCCGAGACGATCACGGCTCCGGCGATCACGCGGTTGGCGCGGACGCCGAGCATGCGGGCCGTCCGGAAGTCCATCGCCGCGGCGCGCATGTGCAGGCCGAGGGGCGTCCTCGTCAGCAGGAGCTGCAGGACCGCGAGGCAGCCGGCCGCGGTCACGACCGAGATCACCGCGATCTTCTTGATCTCCACGCCGCCGATGTCCCACGGCGCGTTGAGGAGCGCGAGCGAGCCCGCGCTCTTGCCGAGCGGGCCGAACGCGAGCAGGGCGATGTTCTGGAGGAGGAAGGCGACGGCGAAGGTGGCCACGAGCATCACGGCCGGCGAGTGCGTCCGCAGCGGCCGGAAGACGAGCCGGTCCATCAGCACCGACAGCGCGAGGACGACGCCGAAGCAGAAGAGGATCGAGACCCAGTTCGGGAGGCCCCACTGCGCGCCGTACGCGAGCGCGAACGCGCCGGCCATGATCAGCTGCCCGTACGCGAAGTTGACGAGCCGCAGGACGCCGAAGACGAGGCCGATCCCCACCGCCATGAGCGCGTAGACGCCTCCGAGCGCGAGGCCGTTCGCGAAGGTCGGCCAGGTGAGGTTGGCGAACGCGAGCACGTTGCTCATGCGAGGTAGGCGGCGACGAGGCGGTCGGTGTCCCCGGCGTCCTGCGGGCCGAGGGTCAGGCGGAGCTCGCCGTTCGCGAGCACGTGCGACCGGTCGGCGAGGGCGACCGTGCGCTGCGCGCGCTGCTCGACGAGGAGGACGGCGAGGCCGGCGTCGCGGATCTGCGTCAGCGCCTCGAAGACGACGTCGACGATCTTCGGCGCGAGCCCGAGCGACGGCTCGTCGAGGAGGAGGATGTCGGGGTCGGCGGCGAGCGCGCGGCCGATCGCGAGCTGCTGCTGCTGCCCGCCCGATAGCGCGCCGGCCTGTCGCGAGCGGAACTCGTGCAGGACCGGGAAGAGGCCGTACGCGCGGGACAGGCCGTCGCCGCCGCGTTGCGCCCTCCGGGCGGCGAGCCCGAGCCGGAGGTTCTCCTCCACCGTCAGCTCGCCGAAGATGCGGCGGCCCTCCGGTACGAGCGCGACGCCGCGGCGCGCCACGTCCTCGGGCCGGCGGCCGACGAGCGACGCGCCGTCGAGCAGCACGTCACCGCCCGTGATCGGCGCCGAGCCCATGATCGCGTGGAGCGTCGACGACTTCCCGGCGCCGTTGGGGCCGATCAGGCCGACGATCTCGCCGGGCCGCACCTCGAGCGAAAGCCCGCGCACCGCCTCGACCGCCCCGTAGCGGACACGGAGCTTCTCGACCGCGAGCGCCGTCACTCGATCTCCTCGGCCGCGGCGCTCTCGCCGAGATAGGCGGCCGCGACTCCGAGATGGGCACGGATCTCCCCCGGCGTCCCCTCCGCGAGCGTCGTCCCCTGGTCGAGCACGTGGATGCGCTCGCAGACCTCCAGCACGAGGGCGACGTTGTGGTCGACGAGCAGGACGCCGGCTCCACGCTCGCGCACCGCGCTGACCGCCGTGGCGAAGCTCGGGATCTCCGCCTCGGGCAGCCCCGCCGCGGGCTCGTCCATCAGGACGAACCGGGGCTCGGTCGCGAGAGCACGGGCCACTCCGAGCCGCCGCTCGTCGCCGTGCGCGAGCGAGCCGGCCGTCTGCTCGGCGTAGCCGGCGAGCCCGAGCAGCCCGAGCACCTCGGCCGCGCGCCTCGCCGCTTCCCGCTGCGAGGCGCCGACCCCGAGCGCCGAGACCTCGACGTTCTCTCGCACCGAGAGGCCGCCGAAGGCGTGGCTGTGCTGGAACGTGCGCGCGAGCCCGTGCCGCCCGCGCCGGAAGGCCGGCCAGCGCGTGACGTCGTGCTCCTCGAGCAGGACGCGGCCGCTCGTCGCACGGTCGAAGCCGCTGAGGATGTTGACGAGCGTGGACTTCCCGGCCCCGTTCGGGCCGATCAGCCCCACGACCTCTCCCTGCCGCAGCTCGAGCGACACGTCGCGCAGCGCCTCGACGCCGGCGAACGAACGGGAGACGGAGGAGGCCCGGAGCGATCCTCCGGGCCTCCGAGGGGTCTCGGTCTGGGAGACCGCCGTCAAGCCCTACGAATCCGGGCTGTTCGGGACCTTCTTCGCGACGATCGTTCCCTTCTGGATCGGCACGTTGTTGTTGATCTCGATCACGCGGTACGCGCGGCCGAAGACCGAGTGCAGCTTCTTCGAGAAGCTCACCTTGCCGGAGATCGTGTTCACCTTGTGGAACTTCTGCATCACCGCGGCGAGCTTCGAGCCCTTGAGCGACCCGTGCGCCCGCTTGATCGCCGTCACGAGCCCGTCGATCGCCGACGGCCCGGTGACGAAGCCGCCGGTCGCCGCCTTGACCTTCTTCGCGAGCGTGTTCACGGCCTTGCTCGGATCGTGTCCGAAGGCGTTCGCGTACGTGACGAACCAGTAGTTCGTCACCTTCGGGCTCGTCGTGAGCCAGTACGTCCCGTCACCCGCCCACGAGTTGAGGACGGGGGTCTTGACGCCCGCCGTCCGCAGGTCGGTCATGAACGGGGCGAGCCCGCCGTACGCCCCGGCGGTCGACGTCACGATCACGTCGGCGGGATGCTGGACGATCGCGCTGGCGGCGTTGTTGTAGTCGGTCGAGCCGGTCTGGATCGCGGGGTCGTGGTACGTCGTCTCGAAGTTGATCTTGCCGCCGAGCTGGGTGAACCGCGCCTTGAAGGCGGAGACGATGGCCTCGAAGTAGACGATCGTCGAGTCCTTCGCGAGGTCGGCCGTCTTCCAGCCGTGGTTCCAGGCGACCTGCGCCATCGCCGAGCCCTCGTCCTGCGCGACGTTGCCGAAGCTGAAGGCGAGCCTGCCCTTCTTGCCGAACCGCTTCGGCCCCATCTGGTCGGTGCCGATGCACGGGGCGATCGTGAGCAGGTTGTGCTTGAGCGACTCCTGCACGACCGGCGTCGCGAGATCGACGTCGCAGGTCGTGAAGATGACGTTCGCGCCCTGGCTGATCAGCTTGTCGGCGCACGTCTTCGAGACGGTGCCCTGATCGCCCTGCGTCTTGCAGGTCTTGATCACGAGCTTCCGTCCCATGACGCCCTTCTTGTCGATCTGGGCGACGCGGAGCTTCGCCGCCGCGAGCGCCGGGCCGTCGAACGGCGCCATCGGGCCCTTGTTGTCGAAGGCCCAGCCGATGACGATCGGCTTCTTCGCCGAATGGTGCGTGCGAGCCGCCGCAGCCGCAGCGAGGACGAGTGCCGCAGCGGCGACGATCACGAGCGCCCATTGCGCCCGCTTCCTTGGGGTCATGTCTCTCCTCTCCGGCCCACGGCGTTCGCCGTGACCCTCCGTTCCGACCAACACCGTGTGAATGCCTCCCGGCCGAGGCGCGCGAGCTCGGCGGCGTGGAGATCCCAGAGCGAGTCGGGGTACGCGCTGCCGAATGCACCGTTGTCCGAGAAGATCTCGAGGTCGTAGAAGCCGTCCCAGCCGGCCTCTTCGAGTGCGCCGAGGATGGCGGGAAGATCCGCAGCACCGTCCCCGGGCAGGACGCGATCGGCCCAGCCGCGCGTCGGCTCGCGCCAGTCGCCGACGTGGACGCCGGCGATCAGGTGGGCGAAGCGCGGGATCTCGTCGAGCAGGTCCGGCGTGTTCCAGAGATGCCAGACGTCGAACTGGATCCCGATGGCGTCGCTGCCTGTCGCCGCGATCAGCTCCGCCGCCTCGGTCAGCGTGTTGACGATCGACCAGTGCTCGATCCCCTTGCGCTGGAACGGCTCGAGGGCGAGGCGGACGCCGGCGGCCTCGGCCTCCCGGGCGACCGTCCGCAGCCCTTCGACGACGAGCGCCCGCGCCTCGTCCGCATCGCGGTCTCCGGCGGGGCCGGTGAGGCAGACGACCGCAGACGGCTCGAAGCGCGCGAGCCGGTGCACCGAGGCGCAGAGCGAGTCGATCCGCTCCCCGGGAGCGTCGGGACCGGGCAGGAGCGGCAGCGGCAGGATCGAGGGCACGACGGGCACCGCGCTCGCGGAGCCGAGCCCGCTCGCCGCGAGCTGCTCGAGCGCCTCGCCGTCCGGGCCGTCGCCGAGCTTGAGCTCCCAGACGCCGATCCCGTCGACGCCCGCGGCTTCGTACGCGCGCACGTCGTCGCCGAAGCTCGAGGCGAGCGTGCTCACCTGCGAGATCGCGAACGGCGGTAGCTGGCGCGGCTCCCTCGACACCCGAAGGGCGATCGTGTCACGGATTTGACATCTGATCAAGCGTGCTTCACGCTCGCTCCTCGTGGAGCCGACACTCGCTCGAGGCGGCACCGCCTTCCGCCATCGCACCATGGCCGAGGCTGCGCTCGAGCGGCTCCGCGAAGCGATCATCCACGGAGATCTGACGCCGGGAGCGCCGCTCAGGTTGGAGGACGTCGCCCGCTCGCTCGGCATGAGCATCTCGCCGATCCGCGAGGCGGTGCGGCAGCTCGAGGCGCTGGGGCTCGCCGAGCACGTCCCGCACCACGGGGCGAAGGTGATGGCGCTCGACGTCGAGGAGCTGCGGGAGCTCTTCTCCGTGCGACTCGCGCTCGAGACGCTCGCCCTCCGCCGCGCCGCCGACCTGTTCGCGGACGCCGACGAGGAGGCTGCGCGCGGCCACCTCGAAGAGCTCGACGCCGCCCGGCGCGCCGGCGACGTGCGGGCGTCGGTGCGCGCGCACTCGGCATTCCACTTCGCCCTCTACGAGGCGGCCCGCTCGGCGTGGCTGCTGCGGCTGATCCGGCCCGCGTGGGACAGCTGCGAGCGGTACCGGCCGGTGCTGCTCGGCGAGAAGGGCGACCTCCAGACCCAGCACCGGCACCTCGACGACGAGCTGCTCGACGCCTGCGTCGCCCACGATCCCGACCGTGCGGCGGCTGCGTTCCGCGCCCACCTCGAGCTTGCGACGAGCATCTTCTCGGTCGAGCTCGCCGGCCGTTCGATCTTCGCGTTCTAGCGGCCTCAGCGGGAGAGGAGCCCGCGCGCGCGCGCGACGGCCCGCTGCGTGAGCGGAGGCTCGAGGAGCTTGCGTGCGACGAGCGTCCCCGAGCCGGCGCCGAGACCGGGACCGGGCCACGTGCTCGCGCCGATCTGCCAGAGGCGCTCGACGGGCGTCGAGTGGCCGGGGCTGCGGCCGAACGGCCGCCAGAGGAAGTTCTGGTCGAGCGCGAGCGCGCCGCCGTAGGGGTCGCCGTGGCGGAGGTTGACGTTCGCGCGCTGCAGGTCGTGCGGGCCGAGCACGACTCGCTGCAGGATCGACGACTCGAGGTTCGGGACGTGCCGCGCGAGGCGCGCCTGGATCCGGTCGGCGTACCGCTCGCGGAGCTCGTCCGTCCACTCGCCGCTCCCGACGTCGAGTGCGCCGGCGGCGTCCCCCTTGATCCGCCACGGCAGCTCCTGGAGCTGGATCCAGAGGATGCCGCGGCCCTCGGGCGCGCGGGACGGGTCGAGGGTGAGCGGCTGGCCGGCGACGATCGTCGCCTCCGCCGGCAGCAGCCCGCGATCCGCCTCGTTCACGGCCCGCGAGACGCCGTCGAGCCCCGGCGTGACGTGGACGATCGCCGTGCCCGCGAGCCGCTCGTCCCCCTCCCAGCGCGGCGGCTCGGAGAGGGCGTAGTGGATCTGCATCTCCGCCCGGCCGTAGCGGAAGCGCCGCGCGGCCTCGGCGACCGGCGCCGGCACCGCGACGTCGGCGAGCAGCCGTTCGTGGAGCTGGGTCGGCGTCACGCTCGCGACGACCGCGCGCTCCGCCTCGATCGTCTCGCCGTCGGTGAGCCGCACGCCGACCGCGCGACCGGAGCGGACGATCACACGCTCGACGTCGCGGTCCGTCTCGCAGCGGCCGCCATGGTCGCGGATCAGCTGCACGAGCGCTTCGGCGAGCTTCGCGCCAGCCGCCGCGCGGCACCGGCATCCCGCCCTCCTGCACGGCGACGGCGATCACCTGCGTCATGAAGCCCGAGGTCGCCTGGTCGGGACCGAGACCCGTGTGGAGCACCCACGGCGCGAGCACGCCGTGCGCGCGCTCGGAGGCGAAGGTCGTCTCGAGCCAGTCGCGGCTCGAGGCGAGGAACTCGCCGAGGAAGCCGAGCGCCCCGGCGCGGCCGAGCCGCCGCACGGCCTTCGCGGCGAGCGCGAGGCCGGCCGGCGACCACAGCTCGGTACCGAGGGCGCCGAAGGCGAGGTCGGCATTCGGAGAGAAGCGCGCGAGCACGTCCGGCCACTCCGGGCCGAGCTCCCGCGTGTTCCCCTCCGCCGTCCGCAGGAGGAACGCCGCGCCGCCGTCGGGGAACGCGGTCGCCGTCGGCAGCTCGGTGTTCAGGTACTCGAGCCCGCGGGCGGCGAGTTCCTCGCCGAGCTCGGCGTGTGCCGCGCCGCCGACCCAGAGCGGGTGCCACGCGCTGAAGACGTCGTGGAGGAACCCCGGCTCGGTCAGCTCCTCGGTCTTGATCGCGCCGCCGAACCAGTCGTTCCGCTCGAGCACGCAGACACGCCAGCCGGCCCGCGCGAGCAGGGCGCCGCACGCGAGCGAGTTGACGCCGCTCCCGACGAGAACCGCGTCGTGGTCAGCCACTTGCGAGCTCCCGGAGCTCGTCGTCGGTCACGAGGCCCCGCTTGCGCGCCCCGAGCTCCTTCACCCTCGCGAGCAGCTCCGGCCACCGCTCCTCGGGCACGCCGAGACCGAGCTCCTCGACCTTGATCCGGATCGAGTCGAGCCCGCTCTTCTTCCCGAGCACGATCGCCCGCTCGGCGCCGACGAGCTCGGAGGAGTACGGCTCGATCGAGGGCGGGTCGTGGAATTGCGAGGCGACGGCGCCCGACTCGCGGCGGAAGAGCGTCTCGCCGGTCAGCGGCTTCCACGGCGCGAGCCCGTAGCCGGAGAGCTCCTGCACGCGCGTCGCGGCTTCCCGCACCCGCTCGAGACGGAGCCCGGTCTCCACTCCGTAGAGCGCGCGGAGCGCAAGGGCGATCTCGGGGAGGTCTGCGTTCCCCGCGCGCTCGCCCATCCCGTTGATCGTGCCGTGGATCCAGGTCGCGCCGGCGCGCACGGCGGCCACCGCGGACGCGGTGCCGAGCCCGAAGTCGTCGTGGCCGTGGAAGTGGACCGGGAGGCCGTCGACGTACTGCAGCGTGGCGCCGACGAGGTCCGTGACCGCCTCCGGGGACGCGATCCCGAGCGTGTCGACGACGGCCACCTCCTTCGCGCCCGCCTCGACGGCCGTCTCGTACACCTGCCGGTAGAAGTCCGGCTCGGCGCGGGTCGAGTCGACGCCGAAGAACGCTGCCCGGATCCCGTGCTCGTCGGCGAAGCGCATGGCGTTCGCGATGCGCTCGAGCATCGTCTCGCGCGAGACGCCGATCGCCGCGAGCTTCAGGTCGGAGATCGGCGACTCGATCACCGACGCCTCGACGCCGAGCTCGACGAGCAGCTCGAGATCCGCAGGCACCGCCCGCGAGAAGCCCCACACCTCGGCCCCGAGGCCCGCACCGGCAATCAGCTCGACGGCCCGGCGGTCGTCCTCGGACACACGGGGGAAGCCGGCTTCGATGCGCTCGATCCCGAGCCCGTCGAGCAGACGGGCTATCTCGAGCTTGTCCTCCGGCGAGAGGACCACGCCGACCGTCTGCTCGCCGTCTCGCAGCGTCGTGTCGTAGAGGCCGACGCGGCCGCCGATCGCGTAGCGGTCGTTCAGCGACCCCGTCCAGATCAGGTCGGGCACTGCACCACCCCGTCGGGGAACGACGAGAGCTTCTCGACCCCGTCCGCCGTGACGAGGAAGTTGTCCTCGATGCGCAGCCCGCCGCCGCCGGGCCAGTAGACGCCGGGCTCGATCGCGAGCACCATCCCCTGCTGGAACTCGCCGCCGCCCGCCTGGTGCGGATAGGGCGGCTCGTGCGCCCGCGCGCCGACGCCGTGGCAGACGGGATGCGTCGGCTGTCCGGGATAGCCGGCGTCGTGCAGCAGCTCGCGCAGCTTTCGGTCCAGCTCGGCCATGGGTTGGCCATGGCTAGCCATGGCCATTGCACATGTATAGCCATGGCCAAGCGTCTCTTCGAGACGTGCGTATTCGGGCTTCAGCTCACCCACCACGAGGTTCTTCGTGTGGTCGGCCCAGTACCCGTCGGCGCAGACCCAGATCTCGAACAGGACGGGCTCGCCCTCGACGACGGGTCGCTCGCCGGTCGCGGTGAAGGTCTTGATCCCGCGGCCCGCCCAGACGAGCGAGAACGGGAGCGCGAGCTCCACCTTGCCGCGCCAGCCGGTGCCCTGGCCGTGCACGAATCCCTGCCACAGCGCCGCCGCCTCGGCCTCCTTCATCCCGGGCCGCAGCAGCCCCTTGACGTGCTCCATCGCAGCCGCGGCGATCTCGTTCGCGAGCCGGAGCCGCTCGATCTCCTGCTCCGTCTTGAGCGAGCGGGCGCGGGCGAGGAGCGGTGTCGCGTCGGCCGCCTCCGCAAAGGCGTCGAACCACGCGGCGGTGAAGGTGGTGGGCTCCCCCACCATCCGGTCGGAGGCCTGCGTGCCCAGCGAGAGCTCGAGTCCCACCCGCTCGAACCCGCGCGCGGCGGCGACCGCCGCGTCGAGCGTCCGCGCGAAGGGCGGTCTTGGATCGGCGGGGTCGTAGCCGCGGATGAGCCGGACGTCGTCCGTCCACGCGGTGCGCGCGGCGTCCTCCTCCGACGCCTCGATCGTGATCAGCACGGGCTCGCCCTCACGCGGGAAGACGCAGGCGTCGTAGCCCTTCATCCCCCAGAAGTTCGTCAGGTAGAGGACGTTGTCGGGCGCGCGCACGACGAGGGCGTCGAGCCCTTCCTCCGCCATCAGCGCGCGGACGCGCTCGAGCTTCGTGTCGTCGCGCGGCCAGGGCATCAGTCCCCCCAGGGGCGGATGCGCGGCGGCGCCGGCTCGCCGTGACCCTCCTGCCACGAGACGATCGGATTGCGGAGCACGCCGATCCGCTCGATCTCCGCCTCGACGACGTCGCCGGGCTTGAGGTAGAGACGCCTGCGCTCCTCCTCGGACTTGAAACCGGCGACGCCGGCGACCGTGCCCGTCGAGAGGACGTCGCCCGCGCTGTAGCCGAGCGCCGAGAAGTTGCTCAGGATCTCCGGGATCGTCACGCTCATCCGGCTCGAGTGCGACTCCTGGCGCTGCTCGCCGTTGACCCGCAGCTCCATCGCGAGCTCGTGCGGGTCGGGGATCTCGTCGGGCGTCACGATCCACGGGCCGAGCGGGCAGAAGGTGTCGATCGCCTTGCAGAAGCTGAACACGCCGGAACGCATCTCGCCGCGCTGGATGTCGCGCGCGGTGATGTCGTTGAAGATCACGTAGCCGCCGATGAAGTCCTCGGCCTCCTCCGGCGAGAACCACTTGCCGTCCTTCTTGAGGACGACCGCGAGCTCGAGCTCGTAGTCGAGCTCCTCGGTCAGGTGCTCCGGATAGATCACCGGCTCTCCGGGGCCGACGATCGCGTCGACGTTCTGGAAGAAGTTGATCCAGGGCGCGATCCGGTGCGACCAGTCGACGTTCCTCGACTCCTCCTCGTGCTCGCGGAAGTTGCCCGCAGTGTGGAAGAACTTCTTCGGCACGATCGGAGCGCGCAGCGTCGCCTCCGCGAGCGGCGTCCGCTCGCCGGTCTCGTCGGCGCCGCCGCGCTCGAACCACTCCCGCATCGTCGGCACGTCGAGCCGGACGATCTCCTCGCCGTCGAGGTGGCCGACCTTGCCGTCGTCGTACGTGACGAGCTTCATCGCGAGTCGAGGTACGCGAGCACGTCGCCGGCGTTCGCGTCGGGCGGGAACACGGGATAGAAGACCTTCACGACCCGGGCATTCTCCGCCACGAGCGTCAGTCGCCGGTAGAGCGTGATGCCGGCGATCTCGAAGGTCGGCAGGCCGAGCGCGGCGCCGAGTCTCTGCCCGGGATCGGCGATCACGGGGAACGGCATCCGGTTCCGGAGCGCGAACTCGAGCTGGTCGTCGAGATCCTGTGCCGAGAGTCCGGCGACCCGTGCGCCCAGGGCGGCGAGCTCGCCGTGCAGGTCGCGGAACGCACACGACTGCGGGGTGCATCCGCGCGCGCCCGGCGTCTCGTCCCAGCCGGGCAGCAGCGGCCGCCCCGGCCGGCCGGACCGCGGATAGACGTAGAGCACGTCGAAATCCCGGACGTTCACGATGCCCATCGAGGACTCGAGCTCGAGGTCCGGAAGCTCGGCTCCCTCGAGGTGGTCGGCTGCTCCGTCGTCCTCCGGCGCCGGCAGGTTCGGCGGCAGCGGATAGAGCTCGGTCACGCGACCCCGCAGACGCTCGTCGCGACACGGGCGTAGACCTCCGCCGTCTTCACGAGGCCGTCGATCTCGAGGTTCTCGCCGAGCTCGACGTCCATCAGCCCGGTCGACGTGCCGTAGTTGACCGTCGGCACGCCGTAGCGCGTGAGCGCGGACGCGTCGCTGAACCAGCGCGTCACGTCCCGGCCCGGCGGCTCGCCCCACACCTCGGCGTGCGCGGCGTCGATCGCGGCGACGAGCTCGTGACCCTCGTCGATCTCCGCGCCGGGTGCGGTGACGAAGATCTCGCCCTCGACCCCGTAGTCGGGGAAGCGCTCGGCGAGGCCGCGCACCATGTCGAGCACCTCTCCCCGCGCGACCGCCATCGGCTTGGTCGGCGGCACGCGCACGTCGAGAAAGAGGTCGGTGTGGTGCGGCGTCCGCGAGGCCCGCCAGCCGAAGCCGCCCTCGACCGCACCGACGTTGACGATCGCCTTCGCGCCGCGATACGCGTTCGCCGGGTCGTCCTCCCAGGTGGGGATCCACTCGAGCACCGCGCCGAGCACCTCGCGCGCGCGCAGGATCGAGTTGCGGTCACGCCGTCCCTCGCTGAACGCCGTGTGGATGAAGTCGCCGTGCACGCGGATGCGGAGCCAGAGCGCGCCGAAGTGACCGAGCACGACCTTGCCCTCGGTCGGCTCGCCGAGCAGGCACATGTCGGCGACGCCCCCGTGCGAGACGAGGTAGCGCGTACCCGCCGCGTAGCCGCGGTACTGCGCGCCCTGCGCGTCGCCCTGCTGCGTCTTCTCGATCTCGCCGCTGACGGCCGCGATCAGGACGTCGCCCCGCAGCCGGACACCCGCCTCCTGCAGCGCCCGCACCGCCTCGACGTAGCAGGCGACGGCGCCCTTCATGTTCGAGATCCCGAGGCCGTAGAGCCGGCCGTCGCGCTCGAACGCCTGCGGCTGGAAGCCGGGGACGCTGCGGAGCCAGGGCTCGCGCCCCGAGTAGGACGTGTCGAGGTGGCCGTTGAACATCAGCGACGGGCCGCCGCCGGCGCCGGGCCACGTGCCGAGCGCGTTCGCCCGTCCCTCCTCGACTTGCTGCCACTGCACCTGGAGTCCGAGCGACTCGAAGAGCTCGACCATCAGCCGGGCCGCCGCCTCCTCGTCACCGGTGAAGCTCGGCACGTTCACGAGCCGGCTCGCCGTCTCGACGAGGCGATCGCGATCGATCTTCATCGAGCCGCCGCCCACGCCTCGTAGCCGCCGATCAGATCGCCGGCGTCGACGCCGAGCTCGACGAGCGAGGCCGCCGCGAGCGAGGAGGAGTAGCCGTGGGCGCAGACGAGGCAGAGCCGGCGTCCGGCGAGCTCCTCGTCCCGCCACTCGGACGTCTGGTCGGCCCGCCACTGGATGACGGAGTACGGCACGTGCCTCGAGCCGGGAATGACGCCCGCCTGCTCCCGCTCGTCGGCCGAGCGGAGGTCGACGATCAGGAGATCCGGGTCCGCGGCCGCCTCCTCGGGCGTGTAGCGCACGATCCGCGCTCGCGCCTCGGCGAGCAGGGTGTCTACCCGCGCCGGAATTGCGGCAGCACCTTCTCGCCGAAGAGCCGGATCTGCTCGTGCCGGTCCGCACCCCACAGCTCCAGCATGACGTGCGTGCAGCCGGCTTCGCGATACTCCTCGATCGCCTCGATGCAGTCGGACGGCGTGCCCGCGATCGGCCGGCACTTGTCGAGGAGCGCGTCCGAGACCTGCGCCTTCGCCGCGAGTCGCCCGCCCTGCTCCATCGCCTCCGCGACCGGCCGGATCTCGTCCTGCTCGATCCCGGCGAGCTCGAGCAGCGTGTCGGCGGCGCCCTGGATGTTCTGCACCTTGTTCGCGAGGTACATGCCCGCGATCTCGCGCGCCCCGTCGCGGCCCGCGTCGCGGTCGGACTCGTGGATCGAGGCGACGACCGTGCAGCCGACGTCGATCTCACGCCCGACGTTCTCCCGCGTGTAGCGGACGAAGCCCGGCGTCGTGATCGAGGGCGTGAGGCAGCCGTCGGCGATCTCGCCGGCGAGCTGCTGCATCTTCGGCGCGGTCGCGGCGACGTAGAGCGGCGGCACCTCGCGCGGCGCGTGCGCGTCGGCCGCGAGCGCGGGCACGTCCGCGCTCCACGTGTCCCCGTCGTAGTCGAACCGCTCGCCGGAGAGGACGCCGCGAGCGATCGTGACCGCGTCGCGCATCGGCCCGAGCGTCTTCTTCGTCTGCGTCTTCGTGTTGTTGAGGAAGATCTTCGACGTCCCGAAGCCGAGGATGAAGCGTCCAGGCCCCGCCGCCTCCTGCACGACGCGCGCGTCCATCGCGGCCTGCACGGGATGGCGGGTCGAGGCGGCGATGATCCCCCAGCCGATCGTGAGGCGCTTCGTCTCGCGGGCCATGAGCGCGCCGACGCCCGGAGGACGAGCGCGCCTCCATCCCGTGCTTGCGCCACCAGGGATACGCCTCGGCCAGCCAGATCGTGTCCATGCCGGACTCTTCCATCGCGCGCGCGGAGGCGAGCATCTCGTCGAGCGGCTCCATCGTCAGCTGCATGACGCCGATCCGGAACGGCGACGCCATCAGCCGGGCTGCTGCCCCAACGCCTCCTGGACCTGGCCGTCCAGCGCCGTGAGGACGTGCTGCACCTGCTGGTTCACGATCGGCTGGAGGACGCGCTGGCCCATCGAGCCCACCGGCCCGAGG
The DNA here is from genome assembly GCA_963746965.1 of uncultured Actinomycetes bacterium. Lineage (GTDB taxonomy): Bacteria > Actinomycetota > Thermoleophilia > Gaiellales > Gaiellaceae > Palsa-739. Next base: position 361,202 of record CAVVDH010000001.1, read on the forward strand.
ATCTTCACCTCGGCGCTCCACGCCATGGACGTGCCGCCCTCGGCCGCGTCGGCGAGCGTGAACGACGTCTCCATGTTCATCATCGCGCCGACGCCGTTGCCCTTGACCGCGAGCTTCGCGAACTCCGGCTCGCGCTCCTCGACCTTCTCCATGTCGACCTTCATCTTCAGGCCGCCGAGGCCGAGCGGGATCTTCACGTTCGCCGTCCAGCGCCGCTCGTCGTGGATGTCGAAGCTCTCGACGCCGGGCATCGTCTTCGCCATCGACGACGGGTCGTTCAGCACCTGCCAGACCGTGTCGCGCGGCGCGGCGAAGATACGCTCGCCGGAGACGTTCACGCGCTCGCCTCCTGCAGCAGCTGCCACACGCGCCGGTACGGGTTGTGGCTGTCGGTGACGATCGCGCCGGTCGCGTTCTGGATCGCGGCGCAGACGGCGTGGATGCCGGCGCCGCCGCCCTCGCCCATCCCCTTCGTCCCGAGCGGGGTGAACGGCGACGGGCTCTCGATCGCGCCGGTCGCGAGCGGCGGCATGTCGAGCGAGTGCGGCACGTGGTAGTCGTAGAAGTTGGGCGTGAGGAGGTTCCCGTCCTCGTCGTACTCGTACGTCTCGTGGACCGCCGCGCCGATCGCCTGCGCGGTCGCGCCCATCACCTGGCCCTCGACGATCTGCGGGTTGATCCGCTTGCCGCAGTCGTCGACGGCCGCGTAGTCGACGATCTCGTACGCGCCGGTCTCGCGGTCGACCTCGACGACGGCGACGTGCACCTGGGCGGCGTACGTGAGCGTCAGGTTGCCGAACTTCCGCTCGACGTCGGGCACCTCGAACGGCGGGCGGTAGACGTAGCGGCAGTTGAGCGTGACGTCGAGATCCTCCGGCAGGCCCGCGTTGTTCGCGTTCACGATCGCGCCGCACGCCATGAAGGGGAGGAACGCGTCGGGGTTCTCCTTGATCCGGACGCCGCCGTCCGCGAGCTCGAGCGCCTCGGCCGGCACGCCGCCGAAGACCGCGCCGGCGAGCTGCTTGATCTCCGCCGCGAGCATCTCGGTCGCGCCCTTGACGGCGCCGAGACCCGTGACCGCGAACTGGCTCGCGTAGGTGCCGGAGAAGCCGGCGTGCGAGTTCCAGTAGCTGTCGTGTCCCGCGCGGACGTGGACGTCGTCGACCGAGCAGTTGAGGATGTCGGCGACGACCTGGGCGGCGGTCGTCTCGTGGCCCTGCCCCTGCGGCGTCGTGCCGAGCGTGACGACGATCTCGCCGAAGATGTCGAGCTTGACGGTCGCGACCTCGTTGTTGCCCGAGAACTGGAGCTCGGGGTTGATCAGGCGCGACTGGCCGAAGTTGTTCGTGCCCGAGTCGAGCGTGGAGCCGATCCCGACGCCGAGCAGCTTGCCGCGCGCGGCTGCCTCCTCCCGCCGCTCGGCCATCGAGTCGTAGCCGATCAGCTCGAGCGCGAGGTCGAGCATCGCCGCGTAGTCGCCGGAGTCGTAGACGCAGCCGTTCGGCGTCTCGTACGGCATGTCCTCGGCGCGGACGTAGTTCCGCTTGCGCACCTCGACCGGGTCGAGCCCGAGCTCGTGCGCGACGATGTCGATCACGCGCTCCGTGAACCAGAGGTGCTGCATGCGGGAGTAGCCGCGGTTCGGGGAGACGGGCGCCTTGTTCGTCGCGACCTGCGTGAAGTCGAGCTCGATGTGGCGCCAGCGGTACATGCCGGGCGTCACCTGCGCCCAGATCACGCCGCCGAGCGGCTCGTAGCGGAGCCAGGCGCCGGCGTCGTCGAGCGCCTTCGTGCGGAAGCCGAGGAGCGTGCCGTCGTCGGAGACGGCGACCTCGGTGTCGTGGAACCAGCGCTCGTTGCCGTGCGACATCGAGAGGTGGAAGTCGGTGCGCCACTCCGTCCACTGCACCGGCCGGTTGAGCTTGCGCGCGAGGAGGCAGCAGACGACGAGCTGCGGGTGCGAGGTGATCTTGTTGCCGAACCCGCCGCCGATGTCCTGGGTGACGAAGCGGAGCTTGTCGAGCCCGACCCGCATCGCCGGGCCCATCATGATGGCGGCGAAGCCCGGGAACTGGTTGTTCGTGTGGATCGTCCACTGCCCGACGCCGCGGTTGAACTCGGCGAGCGCGCCGTCGCATTCGAGCGGCGTCGAGTTGAAGCGGTGGAAGTGGAGCTCGGGGATCTTGATCACGCGGTCGGCCTCGGCGAACGCGGCGTCGATGTCGCCCCACGAGTAGAGGCCGTTCCACATCAGGTTCCCGCCGGCGTCGTCGTGCAGGACGGGCGCGTCGGACTCCTGCGCGCGCCGGGCGTCGACGACCGCGTCGAGCGGCTCGTAGTCGACCTCGACGAGCTCGGAGGCGTCGCGCGCCAGCTCGCGCGTCTCGGCGACGACGGCGACGACCGGCTCCCCGACGTAGCGCACCTTCCCGACCGCGAGCGCGTAGTCCTTGATGTTCGCGCCCGGCACGCTCGAGATCTGGAAGAACGGGTCCGTGAGCGCCGCGACCTCCTCGCCCGTGAGCGTCCCGTAGACGCCGTCGATCGCCTCGGCGGCGGACACGTCGACCCGCGTGATGTGCGCGTGCGCGTACGGGCTGCGCACGAAGTGGAGGTACCCCATCCCGTGTCGCTTGACGTCGTCGACGAAGACGCCCTCGCCCTGCAGGAGGCGCTTGTCCTCCTTGCGCCGGACGCTCTGGCCGCCCCAGCCCTTCTGCACCTCGACGGGTGCGGGGGCGAGCGTCGTCTCGCTCGTCTGGGTCACTTCGCCACCGCCTTCACGGCCTCGACGATGTTCCAGTAGCCGGTGCAACGGCAGATGTTCCCCTGCAGCGCCTTCTTGATCTCGTCGTCGGAGGGGCCCGGGTTCTCCCGCAGGAGCGCGGTCGCGCTCATCAGCATCCCCGGTGTGCAGTAGCCGCACTGGAGCGCGTGGTGCTCGTTGAACGCCTGCTGGAGCGGGGTCAGTTCGCCGTCCTCGCTGAGGCCCTCGACCGTCTCGACGCTCGAGCCGTCGGCCTGGACGGCGAGGAGCATGCAGCTCTTCACGAGCACGCCGTCGACGATCACCGAGCAGGCGCCGCAGTTGCCGGTGTCGCAGCCGACGTGGCTACCCGTGAGGTCGAGGTCGTCGCGGAGGAGGTGGATGAGGAGCTTGCGCGGCTCGACGTCGCGCTCGTAGGTCGTCCCGTTGACGGTGACCGTGACGTCCATCAGCGGCTCGCCGCCTCCTGCGCGGCCCGGGTCGCGAGCACGCCGGCGAGGTGCGTGCGGTACTCGCTCGAGGCGTGGACGTCGGACGGCGGCATCAGGTTCGCGGCGCGGACGGCGTCGGCGACTCCGTCGGGCGAGTCGGCGGTGACGAGTACCGGCACGGCGTCGACGCAGCCGAGCGCGACCCGGACCGAGCCGTTGACCGTCGCCGCGGCGTTGCAGATGCACGTCCCGTCGGCGCCGAGCGTGACGGCGGCGAAGCCGTCGTGCTTGCCGGCGGGGATCGTGATCCGCGTCAGCAGCTCGCCGGGGCCGACTGCGGTCAGGTAGACGCCCAGGAAGAACTCTTCCGCCGTCACCTCGCGCTCTCCGGCTGCGCCCACGATCGTCATCCGAGCGCCGACGGCGACCATGAGCGGCGGCAGGTGGTTCGTCGGGTCGTTCGAGCAGACGTTGCCGCCGATCGTGCCGCGGTTCCGCACCTGGACGTCGGCGATCGTCGCGCAGACCTCGCCGAGGATCGGGCGTGCCTTCGCCTCCGCCGAGCGCACGAGCTCGGAGTACGTCGTCATCGCGCCGATCGTGAGCGTCCCGTCGGCGGCGAGCTCGATCCCGCGCAGCTCCTCGAGCCCGTTCAGGTCGACGAGCAGGTCGGGCGAGGCCGCACGTGCCTTCATCACGTTGATCAGCGTCTGGCCGCCCGCGAGCGCGCGAGCGCCGTCGTTCGACGCCAGGAGCTCCAGAGCCTCGCCCACCGACCCCGGCTTTGCGTACTCGACCTCGCGCAGCAGCATCGCGCCGATCCTATCCCGCGCTAGGAGACGGCTCGGCGTGAATGCGGCGGGGCGAGGACTTGAGCCGCCCGCCGGCGCGCCCCGCGCGGACGGCGAGGATCTCGGCGAGCATCGAGAGGGCCGTCTCTGCCGGCGAGTCCGCGCCGAGGTCGAGGCCCGCGGGACCTGCGATCCGGTCGAGGTCGCTCTCGTCGACGCCGCGCTCGAGCAGGATCCCGCGGCGCCGCTCCTGGTTGCGCCGCGAGCCGAGCGCGCCGACGTAGAAGGCATCCGTCTCGAGCACGGCCTCGAGCAGCGGCAGGTCGAACTTGTCGTCGTGGGTGAGCACGAGGACGGCGGTGTCGGCGTCGGGTCCGACCGCCGCAAGCGCCTCCTCCGGCCAGAGGACGAGGAGGTCGTCCGCACTCGGGATGCGCTCGGGCGTGGCGAAGCTCGCGCGGGCGTCGGCCACGACGGTTCGCCAGCCGAGGAGCTTCGCGGCGCGGCAGAGCGCCTCCGCGGTGTCGACCGCCCCGTAGACGAAGAGCCGCGGCGGCGGCGCGTCGACGTCCGCGAACACCGTGCGCTCGCCGACCTGGAGGACGTGGCCGCGGCCGCGCCGGCGCGCCGCCTGCTCGAGCTCGGCGTCGTGAAGCCGTTCGCCGACGCCCTCGCCCGCGACGACGGTCAGGGTCACCTCCGGCCGCTCCTCGTCCTGCAGCTGCTCGACGAAGACGTCGATCTCGCCGCCGCACGGAAGGCCGATCCCGAACGCCATCTCGTCGGTGATCCCGTAGGTCAGGAGCCGCGGCTCGCCGCCGCCGAGGACCTCCTGCGCGGCGAGGACGACGTCGCTCTCGACGCAGCCTCCCGAGACCGACCCGGCGAGCTCGCCCTGCTCGCTCACGGCGAGCTTCGAGCCCACCGGGCGCGGCGACGAGCGGCGCGTCGCGACCACGGTCGCGACGGCGACGCGCTTCCCGGTCTCGCGCCAGCGGGCCGCCTGCTGCAGCGCCTCGTCCACACCTTCAATCTATCGACGTGCCGGAGCATCGAGACCGGGAGCGGCTGCGCCGGACGTTCGGCTCGGTCGCCGAGCTGTACGACCGGGCGCGACCGACGTATCCGGCGGCCGTCTTCGACGACCTCGCCGGGCTCGCCGGCCTCGAGCCGGGGTCGCGCGTGCTCGAGATCGGGCCCGGGACGGGCAAGGCGACGTTCGAGCTGGCGCGGCGTGGCTACGCCGTCACCGGAGTCGAGCTGTCGCCGGAGCTGGCCCGGCTCGCACGCCGCAACCTCGCCTCGTTCCCCCGGGCCGAGATCGAGGTCGGCGACTTCGAGACGTGGGAGCCGGGCCGGGCCGCCTTCGACGCGGTCGTCGCCTTCTCCGCCTTCCACTGGATCGCGCCCGAGCTGCGCTACACGAAGCCGGCCCGACTCCTCCGGCCGGGCGGTGCGCTCGCTGCGATCGGTGCGCCACACGTGACGGTCGCCGGGGACGACCCCTTCTGGGCCGAGGTGCAGGAGGACTACGAGACCGTCGTGCCCCACCCGGACAACGGCCCGCCGCCGGCGCCGGAGGAGGTCGAGGGCTGGGCCGCCGAGTTCCGCGCCTCGCGCCTGTTCGGAGCGGTCGAGGAGCGGCGCCACCTCTATCCGCTCACGTACACAGCGGACTCCTACGTCGCCGTGCTCGGCACGTTCTCGGACAACCTCGCGCTCCCCGAGGACCAGCGCAAGGAGCTCTTCCGGCGCATCCACGCCCGCATCGCCGCCCGGCCCGGCGGCACCGTCACGAAGCACCAGATCGTCATCCTCACCGTCGGCCGGCGCCCGGCGTAGGGCCTACGGACGGGCGTGTCGGCGGAGGACGAAGGTTCAGCGGCCGAGGTAGGCCTTGCGCAGGTCCTCGTGCTCCCGCAGCTCGGCGGCCGGGCCCTCGAGCACGAGCCGGCCGGTGGAGAGGACGTAGCCGCGGTCGGCGATCGAGAGCGAGACGTTCGCGTTCTGCTCGACGATGAGCATCGCGACGCCCGAATCGTGCACCTGCTTGATGATCTCGAAGCTCCGCTCGACGAGGATCGGCGCGAGCCCCATCGACGGCTCGTCCATCAGCAGCAGCTTCGGCTTCCCCATCAGCGCGCGCCCCATCGCCACCATCTGCTGCTCGCCGCCCGACATCGTGCCGGCCAGCTGCTTCCGCCGCTCGTAGAGGAGCGGGAAGAGGTCGTAGACGCGGTCGAAGTCTTCCTTCGGCGCCACCGCCGTGCAGGTACGCCCCCATCTCGAGGTTCTCGAGCACGGTCATCGGCCCGAACAACCGCCGGTTCTCGGGGACGATCGCGATGCCCTTGCCGATCCGGTAGCTCGTCGACCGGTCGGTGACGTCCTCTTCCTCGAACCGTACGCTGCCCTCCCGCGGCCGCACGATCCCGAGGATCGTCTTCAGTGTCGTCGATTTCCCCGACGCATTGCCGCCGAGCAGGCAGACGAGCTCGCCCGGGAGGACCTGGAGGGTCAACCCCTGGAGGATGTGGATCTGGCCGTAGTACGTGTCGACCGCGTCGAGCTCGAGGAGCGGCGGCCGAGGCGGCGGCGGGACCCCCTCGGTGGCAGTGACGCCGGTCTCGGTCATTTCGTCGCCGCCGCCTTCGTGCCGAGGTATGCCTCTACCACCTTCGGGTCGGTCGCCACGTGCTCGAACGAGCCCTCGGAGATCTTGATGCCGTGGTCGAGGGCGACGACGCGGTCGGAGATGCCCTCGACGACGTGCATGTCGTGCTCGATGACGAGGATCGTGTAGCCGCCCTCCTCCCGGAGCTGCGCGATCAGCTCGGTGATCTCGTGCGTCTCGACCGGGTTCATGCCGGCTGCCGGCTCGTCGAGGAGGAGGATCTTCGGCTCGGTCGCCATCGCGCGGGCGATCTCGAGCCGGCGCCGGTTCGCGTAGGAGAGCGAGTACGCGGGCTGGTTCCAGCGGTAGCCCATCAGGCGCTGGCCGAAGAACGAGAGGTTCTTCTCGGCCCGCGCCCTGATCTGCCGCTCCTCCTTCCACCAGCCCGGAGTGCGGAGCATCGAGCGCACGATGTCGACCTTCGTACGCCCGTACTGCGAGGCCATCACGTTGTCGATCACGCTCATGTTCAGGAAGAGCCGCAGCGTCTGGAACGTTCTCGCCACGCCGCGCTGCGTGATCTTGTGCGGTGGAAGGCCCACGAGGCTCTTGTCCTCGAGCAGGATCTCGCCCTCGTCGGGCCGGTAGATCCCGGTGATCAGGTTGAAGAGCGTCGTCTTGCCGGCGCCGTTCGGCCCGATCACGCTGACGATCTCCCGCTCGTTGACGACGAGGTCGAGGTTGTCGATCACCTTCAGGCCGCCGAACGCCATCGACAGACCCTCGAGCTCGAGCAGGGGCTCGGGCTTCGCTTCGCCCATCAGACGATCTCCACTCGGGCCGTACCGAGCAGACCCTGCGGCCGCGCCGCCATGAGCCCGATCAGCATGGCGCCGAAGAGGATGAACGCAGTGATGCCGCCGTTCTGCGCGAGCAGGTTCTCCCAGGCAAGCGCGGTGAGGTAGAGGGTCGGCACGAGCGCGATCGTGCGCCACCACCCCTTGAGGCTGGCCGTGCAGACGATCGTCACCACGAGCCCGATGTAGACGTAGTTGTCGAAGTTCCCGTGATCTCCCCTCGGAATGACCGCCCAGTGCGCGAGCCACGCTGCGCCGGAGACGGGCGTGCCCGACGTCCAGGATGCGGCTGTCGTGGCGGCGACGATCGCGTGGACGACGAAGCCGAAGCCGATGGTGCCCGCGAGCACCAACACCGGCTTGAGCCATGGCTTCATGAGCGCGATGAGCAGGACGATCGTTCCGTAGAAGAGCCAGCGCTTGACCTCGGGGTGGTCGTTCTGCGGCTCGAGGAACTCGAACGTGCAGTTGATGACGATCGCGCCGACGAAGACGCCCGCGATGCTGCCGAAGCCGCCGAGGATGACGATCGCGTAGATGACGATCAGGACGCTGACGCTGAAGTTGGTCGAGACGGCAGCCGTATAGATCCCGGCGTAGATCGCTCCGCAGAGGCCGGCGACCGCGGCGCCGAAGACGAAGGCGAGGATCTTGAGCCGGTTCACGGGGATGCTCATCACCTCGGCGGCGAGCGGATCCTCCCGCAGCGCGCGCCACGCCCGCCCGGTGCGCGACTGGTTGGCGAAGTAGAGCGCCGTCGCGAGGAGCGTCACGACGATCAGAAGGAAGAAGTAGAGCTGCTTCGTCGAGGTGAGCTTGTAGCCGAAGAAGGTCAACGGATCGAGCTGCGGGATCCCGTTCGCGCCCCCGGTGAAGCCCTTGCCGGCGATGGTCGGGTTGGCGACGTTCGTGAAGGAGACGAACGCCTGGCCGAGGAAGAGCGTGACGATCGCGAGGTAGTCGCCGAGGAGCCGGCGCGACGAGAACCCCAGGAAGACGCCGACGAGCGCAGCCGGCTGCCATGGCGATCGGGATCGTCGCCTCCGCGGGCCAGTGGATCCCGTACTGGCTCGACGAGAGCTCGGCGTAGGTGTACGCGCCGATGCCGTAGAAGGCCACGTAGCCGAGGTCGAGGAGGCCGGCGAAGCCGACGACGACGTTGAGCCCGAGCCCGAGGGCCGCGTAGAGGAGCGTGAACAGCCCGAAGATGAAGAGGTCGCCCTCGTTCGTCCAGAACGGAACGGTCGAGGCGAACACGACGAAGAAGAGCAGCTTGAGCGCGTCGGGCGAGGATTCCCAGCCACGCGCGAGCAGCGCTGCAGGCGTCCGCGCACGGCGTCCCTCCGACTCGGCGACCCAGCTGTCCACGCCGATGCGGCTCGCCTGCTCGATCGTCGGCTCCTCGGGCGGCTCGGGAATGCCCGGCGTCTCGCTCATACCTTCTGGATCGCTCGTGCCCCGAGCAGCCCCGTGGGACGGATGAGCAGGAAGAGGATCAGGATCCCGAAGACGACGATGTCCTTCCACTGCCCCCCGGCGTATCCACCCGCGAAGGACTCGACGACGCCGACCAGGATGCCGCCGAGCATGGCGCCCGGGATGCTGCCGATGCCGCCGACGACGGCGGCGGTGAAGGCCTTGAGGCCGTAGAGGAAGCCGACGAAGAAATACGTGTCGCTGAGGTAGAGGCCGTACATCACCCCCGCGGCGCCGGCGAGGACCGAGCCGATGAAGAACGTCGCCGAGATGACGCGATCGGTGTCGATCCCCATCATCGAAGCCGCCTCGCGGTCGAAAGCCGTCGCGCGCATCGCCTTGCCGAGCCGCGTCCGGGTGACGAGGAACACGAGCGCCGCCATCAGCGCGACGGCGGTGGAGACGACGAGCAGCTGGACGACCGTGACCGGATTCCCGGCGACGGTGAAGACCGGATCGAAGAGCGGTCCGAAATTGCCGTTCTTCCCGCCGAGATAGATCGCGTCGTACTCCGAATGGGTGGAGTTCGTGATCAGCTGGACGCTGCTCTCGAGGAAGAACACCACACCGAGAGCGCTGATCAACGGCGCGATTCGTGGCGCGTTGCGCAGCGGCCGGTAGGCGAAGCGCTCGATCACGACGCCGAGAACACCGGAGCCGGCCATCGCCACCGCGAACATCACGAGGATGAGCGGAACGAGCCCGAGCGTCGGGGCGAGCGGGCCGCCGAACGCAGCCAGAACGCCGTAGCCGATGAACGCACCGACCATGAAGACGTCGCCGTGCGCGAAGTTCAGGAGCTTCAGGATCCCGTAGACCATCGTGTACCCCAGAGCAACCAGCGAATAGAGGCTCCCGAGGACGATGCCGTCGCGGAACAGGTTGAACGCACCGCTCCAGCCGAGGGATCGCATCTGGTCGTAGATGTTGAAGAGCAGCAGGTGCAGGGTGCCTAGCCTCTCACAAGAACCGAGCGGCCCGCCAAGGGCGGGCCGCTCGGGTGCGATCGAATCGGTCGGTTACCCGACGCGCTTGTAACTACCGTTCGCCTGGATCTGGTAGATGCCGAAGGCGGACGTGCCGCCCATGTCGCCGGGCCCCTGCCACTTCCCCGAGTTCTTCTTGAGGAACTGCACCGGGAAGCCGAGCAGCGACTGAGCCTTGTTGAGCTTCACCTTCCGGATCTCCTTGCGAACGGAGGCCCGAGTGATCTTGCCCTTGCCGGCCTTGCACGCCATCTTGATGGCGGTGGCGTTGACCATGATCGACGTCCAGCTCGGAATGCCGAACGTCTGCGGGTCGCCGCCGTGCGACTTCGCGAAGCTCTTGACGATCTTGCTCGTGAAGTCGACCGGGAAGCCGGACACGTAGCTGCCCTTGCCCTTGAAGGTGCCGGGCACGTCGGTGCCGTCCGAGCCCATCAGGATCTGCGTCCCGCCATGCGCGTGCAGCTGGGTGTAGAACTGCTGCGCCTGCGTGGCGTTCTGCCATGGGATGTAGACGAGCTGCGTGCCGGCGGGGATCGAGTCGATGACCGAGGAGAAGTCGGTGTCCTGCTGGCTGATGTGGTTCGTGGTGACGGTGACCCCGACCTTCTGCAGGTCGGCCTTCACCTGATCCGACAGACCCGTGCTGTACGCCTCCTCGTCGTCGATGATCTCGACCTTGCTCTTCTTCAGCTTCTTGTGGATGTACGTCGCGACGTTGTCACCCTGCTGACCGTCGTTCGGCACGGTCCGGAAGAAGTAGCCCTTGCTCGTCTCACGCGGGGAGCCCGGAGAGCTGCGGGTGAGAGCCACACGGGTCTCCGAGCCCGAAACGGGCGCGAGACCCGCGGCCTTCCACACCGAGGCAGTGTCCTGCATCTCCTGACTGCCGGCGGGCCCGGTGACTGCGACGATCTTGCCGTTGCTCCTGAACGCATGAGCCACCTGAAGAGCCTGCGGGGTGGTGCCGGCGAGCTGGGTGTCGCCCTGGACGAGAGCGATCTTCGGCTTGTTCTTCTTGTTCTTGTTCCATGCCTTCGCCGCCGTCTTCGCCCAGTTCCACTGTGTGGCGCCGAGCGTGGCGACCGGACCCGTCTGCGGGTAGGCGACGCCGATCGTGACCTTCTTCTTGCAGCTGATGCCCGCGGCCTTTGCGGCGTTCGTACGCGCCGAGGCCGGGCCACCGAGCGTCGCGGCGACGACGACGGCGACTGCCGCCGCGATCGCCGCGGTTGCTCCAACCTTCTTCAACATCCGTGCCCTCCTTTGGGGACGTCCTCAGGTCCTAAGACGCACGCCCCCGGTCGAGGTTGGCGCGGTGCGGAAGACCTGGCCCGCGACTTTACTCTGCAACGGGCGGCATCGGAAGGGGAGCCGCGGTATAGGCTCGCCCGATGCAGTACTGCCTCCAGGCCGAGGAGATCGGCGAGAACGTGACGGAGCTCGTCACCTGTTCCGAGTTCCGGCAGCGGATCCTGCGCTTCGAGGGCGGGTCGGAGGAGCGCCGCGACGACGAGCGGGACGAGGTGCTCTACGTGCTCGAGGGGAGCGCGGACGCGACGGTCGGCGGAGAGTCGCACGTACTCGAGACGGGGACGGGCGTCTTCGTGGCTCGCGGCACGCCGTGGCGCATCGACTCCGCAGCCGGGCTGCGGCTCCTCTCCGTGCTCGTCGAGGCGCCGCCGCCCGCGACGACCGGCCACGCGGTGATCGCGGAGGGCGCGCGCGGCGCGGCAACGGCGGGACGCGAGTTCACGGTCCTCGCGCACCCCGAGAACGGCTGCGAGTCGGTGACGCAGTTCGTCGGCCACATCCCGCCCGGCCGCGCGCCTGACCACTTCCATCGCTACGACGAGGTCGTGTACGTCCTCGCGGGCGAGGGCGCGTTCCACGTCGCCGGCGAGAGCGCTCCGCTGCGCGCCGGATCCTGCATCCACCTGCCGGCCCGGCTCGTCCACTGCCTCGAGAACCACGGCCCGGAGGAGATGCACGTGCTCGGCGTCTTCCGGCCGGCCGGCTCGCCGGCCGAGGCCTACTACCCCGACGGCTCCGCCGCCGCCGTCCCCGCCGCCTGATGCCGCACATCGAGCGCACCACGCACGTCGGCTGGGACGGCAACCTCGCCCGCGGTGCGGGCACGCTCGACGGCGAGAGCGGCGCTTTCGCACGCCTCCCGTTCTCCCTGCCGTCGCGTGTCGGCGAGCCCGGAGGGAAGACGAGCCCCGAGGAGCTGCTCGCCGCCGCGCACGGCGGCTGCCTGACGATGTCCCTCGCCGGCGAGCTCACCGCCGCCGGCACACCGCCCGGTCGTCTCGACGTCGCGTGCACGATCGTGATGGACGAAGTCGAGGGACAGGGCCACCAGATCGTGGGCTCGAGGGTCGAGATCGTGGCCCGGGCGGACGGGGTCGACGACGCGGCACTGCAGGCGGCCGCCGCCGAGGCTCACGCCGGCTGCCCGTTCTCCCGGCTCCTCGAGCGGGCGGGAGCGGAGGTCACGGTCACCGCGCGCCTCGCGTGAACCTCGTCGAGCTCGCCGCGGCGCGCCGCACGCACAAGACGTTCGGGCGCGACCCCGTGCCCCGGGAGATGCTGCTCGAGCTGCTCGACGTCGCGCGCTTCGCGCCCACGCATCACCTCCACCAGCCCTGGCGCTTCCGCGTGCTCGGACCGGAGACGCTCGAGGCGCTGAAGCGCGCCGCCGGCGAGAAGGAGGCGCAGAAGCTCGACCGGGCGCCGACGCTCGTCGTCGTGACCGCCGCGCTGACCGGCGACCTCACGATGGACGAGGAGGACGTCTGCGCGACCGCGGCGGCGATCCAGCTGGTGCTGCTCGCGGCCACCGAGCGCGGCCTCGCGACGTACTGGCGGACGCCGCAGGTGCTGCGCACGAAGCCGGGCAGGGAGGCGGTCGGCATCGCGCCGGGAGAACGCTTCCTCGGCCTCCTCCACTTCGGCGCACCCGAGCGCGAGCCGGCGCCGCGAGAGCGCGAGCCGACGGAACGCTACGTCCAGTTCCTGGACTAGCTCCGGACCCGGCGCGGAGCGCGCCCGAGACCGCGTCTCGGGCGCGCGAAGTTCCGTCTCAGCGCGCGAGACCGGCGGTCTCGCGCGCGATGTCGAAGCGGTCGAGGTTCATGACCTTGTCCCACGCGGCGACGAAGTCGCGCACGAACATCTCCTCGGCGTCCGCCGAGGCGTAGACTTCGGCGAGCGCGCGTAGCTGGGAGTTCGAGCCGAAGACGAGGTCGACGCGGCTACCCGTCCACTTCGCCTCGCCGGTCGAGCGGTCGCGTCCCTCGAACGTCTGCTCCTCGGCCGTCACCGGCTCCCACTCGAGGCTCGGGTCGAGCAGGTTGGCGAAGAAGTCGTTCGTCAACATCCCGGGCCGCGTCGTGAGGACACCGAGGCCGGAGCCGCCGTGGTTCGCTCCGAGCACGCGGAGGCCGCCCACGAGCACGGTCGTCTCGGGCGCGGTCAGGCTGAGGAGGCTCGCGCGATTGACGAACAGGCGCTCGGCCGGCTGGCCGTGGCCGTTCCCGAGGTAGTTGCGGAACCCGTCGGCAGTCGGCTCGAGTACGGCGAAGGAGTCGACGTCGGTCCACTCCTGCGTCGCGTCGGTGCGGCCCGGCGCGAACGGCACCTCCACGTCGTGGCCCGCGTCCCGTGCAGCCTTCTCGACCGCCGCGCAACCCCCGAGGACGATCAGGTCGGCGAGCGAGATCTGCCCGTCGAACTCCTCCCTGATCCGCTGGAGGACGTCGAGCACGGCGGTGAGCTCGTCCGGCTCGTTCACCGGCCAGCCGTTCTGCGGCTCGAGCCGGACCCGTGCGCCGTTCGCGCCGCCGCGCTTGTCGCTCCCGCGGAAGGTCGACGCGGACGCCCACGCCGTCTTGACGAGCTGCGAGACCGTGAGCCCCGATTCGAGGAGCGTCTCCTTGAGCTGCGCGATCGCCTCCGGCCCGACGAGCTCGTGGTCGACGGGCGGCACCGGGTCCTGCCAGATCTGCGGCTCGGCCGGGACCAGCGGTCCGAGGTAGCGCGAGGCCGGCCCCATGTCCCGGTGCGTCAGCTTGAACCACGCCTTGGCGAACGCGACGGCGAGCTCCTGCGGGTTCTCGTGGAAGCGCCGCGAGATCGGCTCGTAGACCGGGTCCACGCGCAGCGAGAGATCCGTGGTGAGCATCACGGGCGGGCGCCGCTTGCCGGGGTCGTGCGGATCCGGCACGAGCTCGTGCGCGGCCTCGTCCTGCGGCACCCATTGCCATGCGCCGGCCGGGCTCTTCGTCAGCTCCCATTCGTGGCCGAACAGCGTCTCGAAGAAGCTCGAGTCCCAGGCGATCGGCGTCGGCGTCCACGCCCCCTCGAGACCGCTCCCGATCGTGTCGTTGCCCTTGCCGCTGCCGTAGTCGTTCGCCCAGCCGAGCCCCATGGCCTGGAGCGGCGCGCCCTCGGGATCGGGCCCGAGGTGGTCCGGAGGAGCAGCGCCGTGCGTCTTGCCGAAGGTGTGTCCGCCGGCGATGAGCGCCACGGTCTCCTCGTCGTTCATGGCCATGCGGGCGAAGGTGTCCCGGATGTCACGTGCCGCCTTGAGCGGGTCGGGCTCGCCGTTCGGCCCCTCCGGGTTGACGTAGATGAGGCCCATCTGGACGGCGGCGAAGGGGTTCGCGAGCTCGCGGTCGCCGCTGTAGCGCTCGTCGCCGAGCCACTCGTCCTCCGCGCCCCAGTCGACGTTGTCGGGCTCCCACACGTCCTCGCGTCCGCCGGCGAAGCCGAACGTCTCGAAGCCCATCGACTCGAGCGCGCAGTTGCCGGCGAAGATGAGGAGATCGGCCCACGAGATCTTTCGCCCGTAGTGCTGCTTCACGGGCCAGAGGAGCCGGCGCGCCTTGTCGAGGTTGACGTTGTCCGGCCAGCTGTTGAGGGGCGCGAAGCGCTGCATGCCGGCGCCGGCGCCGCCGCGGCCGTCGCGGATGCGGTACGTCCCGGCGCTGTGCCACGCCATGCGGATGATGAGCGGCCCGTAGTGCCCCCAGTCGGCCGGCCACCACTCCTGCGAGGTGGTGAGCACCTCGATGACGTCCTTCTTCAGTGCGTCGAGGTCGAGGGTCGCGAACTCGGCGGCGTAATCGAAGTCCTCGCCCATCGGATCGCCGAGCGGGTTGGGCGGCGAGAGCAGCTTGAGGTCGAGCGCGTTCGGCCACCAGTCCCGGTTCGTCCTGGGCGTGCGCCTGTGGCTGCTGCCGTTGGAGGTCTCGGCCGCGACCGGGCCGGTCTTCGTCTCTGCCATGGTCTCCTCTCCTCTTCGCTGAAGCGAGTCCAGTATGCAGCGAGGTTGCCGCCCACCGCTGCCGGGTACGAGAGAGTTCGTGAGCGGGGTCGCGCGGGAGCCGAGTTACGAGGTCGAGTGCCCGCACTGCCGCAAGAGATTTTCCGCGGAGCCGATCGCCGGCGGACGCGCAGCCCGCTATCGAGGCTTCAAGTGCCCGCACTGCAACCTCTTCGTCCCCCTCCAGCGCGCGACCAGCGGCGCGCCGAGCCGGGGACGGAACGGCGCTAGCTGACGGCGTCTCTGAGCGCCTGTGCCTCGGGCAGGTGCTCGAGCTTCTTCAGCGTGTTGTTCTCGATCTGGCGGATCCGCTCGCGCGTGACGCCGAAGGCGCGACCGACCTCCTCGAGGGTGCGCGGCTCGCCGCCGAGCAGCCCGTAGCGAAGCTCGATCACCTCGCGCTCGCGCCGCGGCAGGGCGCTCAGCGCGTTCACGACGTCCTCGCGCCGCAGCAGCAGCTGGGCGGTGTCGAACGGCGACTCCGCGGCCTCGTCCTCCACGAAGTCGCCGAGCGAGGAGTCCTCCTCCTCGCCGATCGGCTTCTCGAGCGAGATGGGGAGCTGGGACATGCGCAGGATCTCGCGCACCTCGTCGGTCGTCATCTCGAGCTCCTCGGCGATCTCCTCCGGGCTCGGTTCGCGCCCGAGCCGCTGCACGAGCTGCCGCTCGATGTGCACGACCTTGTTCAGCTTCTCGACCATGTGCACGGGGATCCGGATCGTGCGCGCCTTGTCGGCGATGGCGCGTGTGACCGCCTGGCGGATCCACCACGTCGCGTACGTCGAGAACTTGTAGCCCTTGCGGTAGTCGAACTTCTCGACCGCGCGGATCAGGCCGAGCGAGCCTTCCTGGATCAGGTCGAGAAAGGAGAGCCCGCGGCCGAGGTAGCCCTTCGCGATCGAGACGACGAGGCGGAGGTTCGCCTCGGTCATCGCGGTCTTCGCGCCCATGTCGCCGCGCTCGATCCGCTTTGCCAGAGTCACCTCCTGGTCGGCGGTGAGCAGCGGCACCTTGCCGATCTCGCGCAGGTAGAGGCGAAGCGAGTCGAGTGACGGCTCGACGGTGAGGTCGAGCTTCGGTGCCGCGACCGCCTTCTCGTCCTCCGGCGGCGGCTGCTCGTGGGGCGGCGCCTTGTGCTGCTCCCCCTCCACGAGGTCGACGCCGTGCTCGACGAGGTAGGTGTAGAAGTCCTCGACCTGCTCCTTCGTCAGCTCGACGTCCTCGAGCCCGTTGACGATCTCGTCGTACGAAAGGAAGCCCTTCTCCCTCCCGTCGGCGACAAGCTTGTGGAGCTCCTCGACGTCAGGAAGCGAGATGTCGACGGTCAGCACGTCCCCGAACCTCCCGGCCTAGTGGTTGCACGACGGCGTTGCTTCAACCGACCGCAGCAGGCTCACGCCGTGCCCCGGTCCTCCCTCGAATCGCGAGCCGGATACTAGTCACGGGTTGCGAATTCGTAAAGAAGATGTCAACGCGCCGTGACAACTGCTTCGCCGACGCGGTCGCCGCGGGTGTTCAGCACGGGACGCGAGACGAGGTCGGGCAGGTCGACGCCGAGCCCGCCGAGGAAGGCCGCGAGCGCCGGAGCGTGGGCACGCCCCGCACCGTCCTCCGTCTTGAGCGCGACGCCCGTTCCGTCGGCCGCCGCTGCGCACAGAAGACCCTCGGCGCCGACCTTCGCGAGCCAGCCGGGCGCTGCGCGCATGAGGAGGTGGTCCGGGCCGTCGGGCCCGCCCACGAGGTCGGGTCGCGCCCGCATTGCGGCCGCGACCCGCGCGCCGCCCGCCAGCGATTCGAGGCGCGCGAACGCACGCGCCATCCGCTCGAGCGTGAGCCCGAAGGTGACGATGCCGCAGCCGTCGGTGCCTCTCGCGAGCGTGTCGGCCTCCACCTCGGCCGCCTCCGCGTGCACGTCCCGGCACGCCTGCTGGGCGGGATGCTCCGGCAAGCGGTAGCCCCGGGTCGGCCAGCCGCGGGCGCGGCAGAGGGCGAGCATCCCCGCGTGGTTGCCGGAGCAGTTGTTGTGGATGCGCTCCGGAGGCCGGCCCTCCTGCGGCCCTAGCTCGAGGTCTTCTTCGGTCGCGCCGGCCCGGAGGAGCAACGCGCGCACGGCCGCCACCTGCTCCGGCGTGTCGCGATGAGAGGCGCAGGCGATCGCGAGCTCGTCGTCGGGCAGGTCGTCTCGCGCCCGCACGAGCGGGAGCGCCTGGAGCGGCTTCGAGGCAGACCGCATGAAGCACACCTGCGACGGCTCGCCGGCCGCCGCGACGATCTCGCCGCCGCGGACGGCGACGGCGTGGACGCGGTGCACGGCCTCGACGACCCCGTTGCGGCGCACCTCCACGAGGATCGGCTCGGCCACGCGGGAAACCTACGTCCGCACGGCTACCGTTCGGCGCGATGCCCGAGCTGCCGGAGATGGAGGCGTGGCGGCGACAGCTCGACGGGCCCGTCGCGGCCTCCCCGGTCGCGAAGGCCGGACCGGCGCACATCGCCACCCTGAAGACGTTCGACCCGCCGCTCGCCGCCCTCGAAGGGCGGCGCCTGCGGGGCGCCGCGCGGCGCGGCAAGCGCCTCCTCTTCCCGACGGAGGACGGTGAGCTCGTCCTGCTCGTCCATCTGATGACCGCGGGACGGCTTCGCTACGTCGCCAACGGCGGCGCGTCTCCGAAGTCGCCCGCCTTCCGCGTCGAGTTCGAGGATGGCGCGCAGCTGGTCCTCACCGAGAGCGGCAAGAAGAAGCGTGCGGGTGTCTGGCTCCTCACACCGGAGGCGGCCGAGGCCGAGCTCGCGCACCTCGGCCCGGAGGCGCTGGGGCTCGGGCCGGAGCGCCTCGGCGAGATCGTGCACGGAGAGTCGCGGCGGCTCCACGCGCTCCTCCGGGACCAGCGCCTCGTCGCCGGCGTCGGCCGCGCCTGGGCCAACGAGATCCTGCACACGGCGAAGCTGTCGCCGTACGCGCTCTCCGGCGACCTCGACGACGAAGAGGTGGCGCGCCTCTCCGCCGCGATCGACGACGAGCTCGCGCGAGGGCTCGAGCTGAGGGAGCGCGGGGCGTCCGACGCGGAGACCTACCGCGTTCACCGGCGGCTCGGCGAGCCGTGCCACGTCTGCGGCACTCCGCTCGCCCAGGTCGACTTCGAGGAGCACACGATCTACTACTGCCCGACCTGTCAGACGGGGGGCCGCATCCTCAAGGACCGGCGGCTCTCGCGCTTGCTCAGGTGAGGGTCACCCCGACTTCTTCGTGATCCGACCCGTCTGCGGAGCCGAGCTGCGTTAGGCTCCCGGCATGGCAACCGTCGCCGAGGTCATGACTGCGGACGTCCTCTCCGTCGACCCGACGGCCTCGATCGGCGAGGCCGCCGAGAAGATGATGGAGGCGGGCGTCGGAGCCGTCGTCGTGATGGAGGACATGGTCCGGCTCGTCGGCATCGTCACGGAACGCGACATCCTCCGCGCGGTGGCCCAGCGGGCGCGGGCCGCCGAGGCGCGGGTGCGCCAGTGGATGACCGAGGGCGTGATCACGATCGAGCCCGAGACGACGGTCGACGATGCGGCGAAGATGATGTTCGAGCGCAACTTCCGCCACCTTCCGGTGACGAAGGACGGCCGTCTACTCGGCATCGTCAGCCTTCGGCGCCTGTCGCAGCACGAGTTCGAGCACGCCCGGGCCTAGCTCGCGAAGCCGGCGCTTCGCGAGCGGGGGATCGAACTGCGCCGCCTGGTCCGCCCGAGGGTTCGAAGCGTCCACACCCCAGCCAGGCCAAAAGGCCGGAGGCTAAGCGGATCCGCGAAGCGGGGACTTAGCCGCACGCACTGCGCTCGCGTCCGGCCCTCCGGCCGCACGCGAGCGCACGAGGCAGCCATCTCATCCACGGATCCACGAGCGAGATCGGCACGGAGCCGACCGGAGACCGCGCTCTCCGGTCGGCGCAGTTCGGTCCTTCCCGCGGAAACGCCGAGCGTTTCCGCGGAGCCGTGCCGTCGGACCGGCCCTTTAGGGTCGGGCCGGTGATCAGGCTCTTCCCGAACCACGGCGGCTGGCTCGAGGTCGTGTGCGGCCCGATGTTCAGCGGCAAGAGCGAGGAGCTCATCCGCCGCCTGCGGCGCGCGGAGATCGCCGGCCAGCGCGCGCTGATCGTCAAGCCGCGGCTCGACAATCGCTACGACATCGGTCACGTCGTCAGCCACGCCGGAGCCCGGATGCGGGCAGTCGCCGTCGACGACCCGGCCGAGATCCCCGGGCTCGTCGAGGGCTACGACGTCGTCGGCGTCGACGAGGTTCAGTTCTTCGCGCCGGAGATCGTGCTCGTCCTCGACGGTCTCGTGGAGTACGGGATGCGGATCGTCGCGTGCGGCCTCGACCAGGACTTCCGCGGCTTCCCCTTCGGCGCGATGCCCGAGCTGCTCTGCCGCGCCGAGCTCGTCGACAAGCTGCAGGCCGTCTGCCACCGCTGCGGCGGTCCGGCCACGATGACGCAGCGGCTCGTCGACGGCGCGCCGGCTCCGGCCGACGGTGCCACGATCGTCGTCGGCGCGCTCGAGCAGTACGAAGCGCGCTGCCGCTCGTGCCACCAGCTCGCGGCACCCGCGCTCGCCGCGGGCTGAGGCTAGGCCAGCTCGATCCGCACGGTCTCGCCGTCGATCCCGACGGTACCGCCGAGCCGCCGGACGAGCCGCACCGCGACCGCGGCGCCCAGGTCACGGAGGTCCTCGCCGAGAACCACAGGAGCAGACGCGGCCGTGACCGGCGAGAGCAGGACTTCGGAGCCGCCGACCTCGACCTCGACGCTCTCCAACCCGCCGTGGCGGAGCGCTGACTGGAAGAGCGCCGCCAGCCCGCGCTCGACGGCCTCCCCATCGGTCTCCACGGCCGCACCCGAGCCGGTCACGTGCACGCGTTCCTCGCCGAGCCGCGCCGCGGCCGCTCGCGCGAGCTCGAGCGTGTCCGCCTCGCGCAGCGCGGGGTCGTAGCGACCCGACTCGATTCGGGCGGCGAGCGAAAGCTCGTCGACGAGCTCGGCGAGCTGTGCGGACGCCGCGTCGATCATCTCGACGTACCGGTCGGCGGGCGGCTCGAGGCCGCCGCCCCGGGCAAGCGTCGTGGCGAAGCCATGGACGGTCGCGAGCGGTGTGCGCAGATCGTGGCACGCGAGGGAGACCAGCTGTGCGAAAACGGCGTCCTCGCTCACGGGTCTAACCTAGCCGGATGGAGCGGACGGAGATGCCCGACCTCCAGGCTGCTGCACCGGAGGTGGCCCTCGGCCTGTCGAGCGTCGGCGTGACCGGCGTCCAGAAGGCCGTCCGGATCGGGCGCGGCCGCGGCGAGAAGCTCATCGCGGCCACGATCGACTGCACCGTCGACCTCGATCCACGCCAGAAGGGCGTCCACATGTCGCGCTTCCCCGAGCTGTTCGAGGAGGCGGTCGAGGGTGTCGTCGACGATCCCGCGTTCCTCGTCGAGGACCTCGCGGAGCACGTCGCCCGGCGCGTCGTCGACCGGCAGGAGGCGCTGCTCGCGGAGGTGCGGATCACGGCTCGCTACCCGTACGAGCGGCGGACTCCCGTGACGCGGCTCGCGACGCAGGAGATGGTCTCGCTGATCGGAATCGCCGCCGCCTCCCGCGAACGGGTCCGGCGGGTCGTCGGCGTCGAGGCGACCGGAATCAACGTCTGCCCTTGCGCGCAGGGCCTCGTGCGCGGCGCCGCGGCCGACCGCCTGCTCGAGGCGGGCTTCGACGATGGCGACGTGGAGCGGATTCTCGAGCTCGTCCCACTAGCGACGCACAATCAGCGCGGCCGCGGCACACTCCTCGTCGGCACCGCCGAGCGGCTCAATGCAGAGCGGCTCGTCGAGATCGTCGAGGGCTCGATGAGCTCGCCGATCTACGAGCTCCTCAAGCGACCCGACGAGCTGTTCGTCGTCGAACACGCGCACCTCCAGCCTCGCTTCGTGGAGGACTCGGTGCGCGTCGCGCTCAAGAGCGTCCTCGACGAGCTGCCCCGGCTCGGCGACGGCGACTTCGTCCTCTCGCGCCAGCTCAACTTCGAGACGATCCACGCCCACGAGGTCGTCGCCGAGCGCCACGGGACGGTCGGCGAGCTGCGCGCGGAGCTTCAGGACGGCGCTCACGGCCCCGCCGCGCACACCGTCCTCCGCGACTGGCTCCGAGCCTAGAAAAAGCCGCCGGACCGGACTACGATCTGCGCGGCTCGTCGAGCGGGCAGCCGCGACCGCCGCAGAGCCCACGAGGGTCAGGGACCTCCGCGGCGAGGAGGGTCCATGCAGCGGATCTGGAGGATGAAGTGGCTCGTCCTGTCGGCGTGCGCCGTCGTGGCGGGCATGGCCCTGTGGGCGACAGGGGCGGCAGCCGGTGGTTCCGGGGCGCCACTCGCCCGGAGCACGTCGGCCGCGTCGCACCGGATCCCGCTCTCGAAGGTCACCGGCGGCGCCAAGCCGCGCAGCCTGCGGGGCGTGCCCCAGCAGGGCAGCTACGCCTTCCTCCTCAAGGTCGACGCGAAGCCGACGGGGCGCGTCTACGAGGCGAATCTCCCCCGCGGCGAGAGTGCGGCGCGCACGGCGGCAAGCGAACAGCTGGCCACGGTCCGCGCGGCGCAGCGCAGCGTGATCGCGGCGCTGCCGAGCGGCTCCCGCGTCCTCTACCAGACGCACGCCGTGCTCGCGGGCGTCGCCGTCTACACGAAGGTGGCGAATCTCGCGGCTCTGCAACGCATCTCCGGCGTCGCGGCCGTGTACCCGATCGCCCCGAAGAAGCCGTCGCTCTCCTACTCGGTCCTCCTGCAGAAGGCGCCGCAGGCGTGGACTGCGTACGGCGACCTCGGCGCGAACAGCACCGTCGCGATCATCGACACCGGGATCGACTACACCCATGCCGATTTCGGCGGCCCCGGAACGACGGCCGCCTATGACACCGCGCTCGCCGCCGACACGACCGCACCGACGTATCCGGACCCGACGAAGATCCTGGGCGGCTACGACTTCGCGGGCGACGCGTACGACGCGTCGGACCCGGCGAACTCGACACCGGCTCCCGATCCCAACCCACTCGACTGCAACAGCCACGGCACGCACGTCGCGGGGATCACCGCCGGCTACGGCGAGAACCCCGACGGCTCGACGTTCACCGGCGACTACACGACGCTGCCGACCGACTCGTCCTCGTACCAGGCCCTGTTCCGCATCGGGCCCGGCATGGCGCCCGAGGCGAAGCTGTACGCGTACAAGGTCTTCGGCTGCAACGGGAGCACGGACCTCGTCGGCGCTGCCCTCGACAGGGCGGCCGACCCGAACGACGACGGGTCCACGGCCGATCACGTGGACGTCGTCAACATGTCGCTCGGATCCGACTTCGGCTCACCCCAGGACGGCGACTCGGTGGCGGCCGGCGCCGCCTCCCAGCTCGGGATCAGCGTGGTCGTCGCCGCGGGCAACGGCGGCGACCTCTACGACGTGGGCGGCTCGCCGGGCAACGCGCCGCGCGTGATCGGAGTGGCGGCGAGCGCCGACGCCTACTCGCAGATCGACACGCTCCACGCGACGGTGAACGGCAATCCGGAGCTCTACGGCGCGCAGCGCTCGGTCGCCTACGACTGGACGACCGAACCCGACCTGTCCGGCACCGTCGTCAAGCTCACCGACTCGTCCAACTCCGACGGCTGCGACCCGATCAGCCAGAACCTCACCGGCAAGATCGTGTTCCTCGAGTGGACGGACAACGACGCCACCCGGCGCTGCGGCTCCGCCACCCGCTCGCAGAACGCGTTCGACGCAGGCGCGAGCGGGGCGATCCTCGGCGAGGACGAGGAGACCTTCGCGGCCGGCATCACCGGCAGCGCTGACATCCCGGTCGTCCAGGTGGTCAAGTCCGCCGCCGACGCGATCCGCACGGCGCTGAACGCGAGCCAGACCGTGACGGTGAGCGGGACGACCGCGAGCGACTTCCAGCAGCTCGTCCCCGCCAACGACGACAAGGTGGCGAGCTTCTCGTCGCGCGGGATCCGCGCGGCCGGCGACGTGAAGCCGGACGTCACCGCGGTGGGGGCCAGCGTGTTCTCCGCCGGCATGGGCAGCGGCAACGAGGGACTGTCGGACAGCGGCACCTCGATGGCGACGCCGATGGTCGCGGGGCTCTCTGCGCTGATCCGCTCCAAGAACCCGGGCTGGAACCCGGAGGAGGTCAAGGCCGACATCATGAACACGGCCGGCCAGGACCTCTTCACCGGCGACAGCCACAGCGGCACGAAGTACGCCCCGGGCCGGGTGGGTGCCGGCCGCATCGACGCGAAGGCGGCGCTGGACAACCCGGTGCTCGCCTACGTCACGAACGATCCGGGAGCCGTGAGCGCGTCCTTCGGGCCGATCGCGGTGACCGGGACGGCGACCGTCACGGAGACGAAGACGATCGAGCTCGACAACCAGGGCGGCTCCTCGGAGACCTACGACACCGGCTACGACGCCCTGACCACGATTCCGGGTGTCTCCTACTCGGTCTCGCCGGCGCAGGTCACGGTCGGCGCCGGATCGACGACGACGGTGACGCTCACCCTGACGATCCACCCGTCGCAGCTCACGAAGACGATCGACCCGACGGTCGACCGCATGCAGGCCGGCCTACCGCGCGAGTACGTCGCGGACGCGAGCGGCCGGGTGCTGTTCACGCCGCACGACGGGAGCCTGCCGCAGCTGCGGGTTCCGGTCTACTCGGCGCCGCGGCCGGCCTCGACGATGACCCAGCCGGCCTCGATCACCATGCCGAGCGGTCCGGTTCAGGCGGCGCTCATGCCGCTGAGCGGCACGGGGGTCGACCAGGGCAGCGGCGTGACCTCGATCGTCTCCGCCGTGTCCGGCTTCGAGCTCCAGGCGACGAGCGGGAGCCTGCCGAGCTGCAGCGTGTCCGTGACGAGCGGCTGCATCCACGCGAGCGACGAGAAGGCGGCCGACCTGAAGTACGTCGGCACGACGTCCGACGCGCCCCAGCTCGAGTCGATCGGGGACGACCCACTCGCCCCCGGCTGCAACGCTGACTTCCAGTGCGGGCTCGAGTACTTCGCGATCTCGACCCAGGGCCCGTGGCACACGGCGGCGTCGCAGAACGAGTACGACATCTACATCGACTCGACCGGCGACGGCGTCCCCGACGTGGTGGTGTTCAACACCCGGCTGTCGGGCACCGACGTCCTCGTCAGCGAGACGGTCGACCTGCACACGCTCGACGTCGTCGACGCAGAGCTGATCAACGACCGGTTCGGCGACACCGACACCGCACTGTTCGACAGCGACACGCTCGTGATGCCCGTCTTCATCCCCGCGCTGCCCGGCGTGTCGTCGGGGCACTCGCGGATCACGTACGGCATCGTGACGTTCGGATCGTTCTCGAACGACCCGGTGGACAGCGTCGGCTTCGACAGCAGCTTCAACCTCAACGGGACGCTCAGCACCGACGTGCTGAATCCCGGCGTGGCCGTCTTCGGCGCCTTCGACGGGAGCGGCAGCCCGCTGCTCTGGGTCGACGCGCCCGGCTCGTCGCTCGAGGTCCGGCGCGACTACGCGGCATACACGGCCGACCACGGGGAGGGAGCGCTGATCGTCCACTTCCACAACGTGGTGGGCAACAAGGCCCAGGTCGTGGCTCTCAACTCGACCCCGGTCACGCTGAAGGTGACGAAGAAGGGCACCGGAAAGGGCACCGTCACGAGCTCCCCGACGGGCATCCACTGCGGCGCCAGCTGCTCGGCGCCGTTCGCCCAGGGGACGACGGTGACGCTCACCGCCAAGGCCGGCGCCGGCTCGAAGTTCAAGGGCTGGACGGGCGGAGGGTGCACCGGCACCGGCAAGTGCCACGTGACGCTGAACGCCGACACGTCGGTGTCGGCGAAGTTCCGCGACACGAAGCGGCCGAAGCTGACGAAGCCGAAGGTCAAGGTGAACCACCGGAAGCGAACCGCCAAGGTCATGTTCCACGGCACGGATCCGGGACACGGCGCCAAGGGGTTGCACTTCAAGTGCAAGCTCGACAAGAAGCGGTTCAAGATCTGTCGCTCGCCGAGGCTCTACAAGCATCTGCGCCACGGCAAGCACGTGGTCCGGGTCAAGGCGATCGACAAGGCGGGGAACGCCTCCAAGGTGAAGGTGCACCGCTTCAAGGTCTAGGAGGACCCGGCGGCGGAACCGTGCTCGTCGCGGTTCCGCCGCCGCAGCTCGAACCGATTCTCCTCACCGCGCGCGAGCCGGGCGATGTTCGCGCGGTGAAGGAAGGCGACGCCGGCTCCGGCCGCGCCGCCGAACGCGATCACGGGCCACGGGAAGCCATACAGCCATGCCCACAGTCCGAGCGAGGCCCCGGCCGTCATCGAGGCCACCGAGGCGTAGCGCGTCAAGCCGAAGACGAGCAGCCAGACGCCCGCGCTCGTCACCCCCACGAGCGGCGCGACGCCGAGGAAGGCGCCACCCGCCGTCGCAACCATCTTTCCGCCGCGGCGGAAGCCGAGGAAGAGGGGGCGCCAGTGTCCGACCATCGCGGCCGCGCCGGCGAGGACGCCGCTGCCGTGACCGACGACGACCGTCGCCGCGAAGGCCGGCCCGAACCCCTTCGCAGTGTCGAGCAGGACGGCCGGTAGCCCGAGTCGCGCCCCGTAGACGCGCCAGACGTTCGTCGCGCCGACGTTGCCGCTCCCCTTCGTCCGCACGTCCTGGCCGCGGAAGATCCGCACGAGCCAGTAGCCCCACGTGAGCGAGCCGGACACGTAGCCGGCGGCGACGAGCACGAAGGTGAGCAACGACCGCTCCCGCTAGGCGGGGATGCCGTACTGCTCGACCCAGCCGTTCACGACATCCCAGTCGAGATTGGCGAAGAACGCGTCGATGTACGAGGCGCGGTCGGTCTGGTAGTCGAGGAAGTAGGCGTGCTCGTAGACGTCGAGCGCGACCAGAGCGGTCGCGTTCCAGACCGGGAACGTGTTCTGTGCGTCACCGACGTAGTTGAAGAGGCGGCCCTCGTCCCAGTCGTACGCCGTCCAGGCCCAGCCGCGTCCCGCTATCCCCGTCGCCTTGAGGTCGGCTCGCCATGCGTCGACCGAGCCGAAGTGGCGTGCGACGAGGCTTCCGAAGGCCCCGTCGGGCTCCCCGCCGGCTCCGCCGAGGTGGCCGAAATAGAGCTCGTGGTTCTTGATTCCGCCGATCGCGAACGTGAGATCGACCTTCAGCGCCCGCAGCTCGGAGTACGTCTGGTTCGCGGCGGCGAGGTCGGCGTCGGCGAGCCGGCCGAGGATCTCGTTCCGCTTCGCGACGTATCCCTCGTAGAGCTTGAAGTGGGCCTCGACCGCCGCACGCGAGATCCCGTCGAGCTCGAGCGCCTCGGGCCGGAGCGGGCGCGGCGCGATCTCCTCGAACCTATACGCAAGCGTGGACACGAGCGCGGAGCATATCCTCCGTCGCAGTAGCGCAGCAGCCGAAAGGAGCCGACGAGATGGCCTTCGAAGTCCCGGAACTGCCGTATCCCTACGACGCACTCGAGCCGCACATCGACGCCGAGACGATGCGTATCCACCACGACCTCCACCACGGGGCGTACGTGACGAATGCAAACGCCGCGCTGGAGGGAACCGAGTGGGCCGACGCCTCGGTCGAGAGCGTGCTGGCGAGCCTCGATGCGATTCCCGATGACAAGCGCACCGCCGTCCGGAACAACGCCGGCGGCCACGCCAACCACTCGCTGTTCTGGCGAACCATGAGCCCGGACGGCGGCGGCGAGCCCGGCGGCGCGCTGCGCACGGCGGTCGACGAGACCTTCGGCTCGTTCGACGAGCTGCGCTCCGCGATCAACGACGCCGGCGTGAAGCGCTTCGGCAGCGGATGGACGTGGCTCGTCTGGGACGGCACCGGGCTCGCCGTCTACTCGACCCCGAACCAGGACTCGCCGGTCATGCAGAGCGACGTCCCGCTGCTCGGGATCGACGTCTGGGAGCACGCGTACTACCTCCGCTACCAGAACAAGCGCCCCGCCTACCTCGAAGCCTGGTGGAACGTCGTCGACTGGCCCGAGGTCGAGCGGCGGTATGCGGAGGCGCAGACCTCGTAGACCAATCCGCCGGAGGACGGCATGCGTAAGGACCGTGGCGACATGGAGATTGCACTCGAGGTCCCCCAGCCACGCCTGCGTGCCGTCCCGACGGACCCCGCAGCTCCGGCGGCCGTACCGTCCGATGCGGAGCTGCTCGCGCGGGTCGGCAGGCACGACCACGAGGCCTTCGAGCTGCTCTACGGCCGATACGTACGGCCGGTCTTCGGGCTCGCGCTGCGCAGGCTCGGCGACCGCAGTCAGGCCGAGGACGCCGTCCAGGAGGCGTTCGCCGCGATCTGGCGCTCGGCCTCGACGTACCGGCCGGAGCGCGGCGCTGCCGGCGGCTGGCTGTACACGGTCGCCCGCAATGCGATCGTCGACCGGCACCGCCGCAACGGGCCGGCCGCCGACGCGGAGCTTCCCGAGCTCGCCTCCGCCGAGCCCGGACCGCCGGAGCGGGCCGAAGAGTCGTACACCTCCTGGCGGGTGCACCGCGCCCTCGAGGGGCTGCAGCCGCGCGAGCGAGAAGTGATCGAGCTCGCCTACTGGAGCGGCATGTCGCAGAGCGAGGTCGCCGAGTACCTCGGCATCCCGCTCGGGACCGTGAAGACCCGGACGCGCAGCGGGCTCGCGCGCCTCGCATCCGTGCTCGAAGGTGAGTCGCTGTGACACGCGAGCCGAACTTCGACGAGCTGGTCGGCGCAGAGGCGAGCGGCCCGGAGCGCGAGCGGCTGCGGCGCGCACACGAGCTGCTGCTCGAGGCCGGCCCTCCACCCGAGCTGCCGCCGCAGCTCCAGAAGGCGCCCCACGCCGGAATCGTCCGACTGCGACGCCGGGCCGTGAAGCGCCGGGCCGTGCTCCTGCTCGCCGCTGCGATCTCGATCGCAGCCGTCTTCGCCGCCGGCTATGCCGTCGCCGATCACCGCGGCGGCGCCGGCCACACGGTCGGCGCGGCCGAGGTGCTCGCTCTCCAGGGGACGGCGAAGGCGCCCAACGCAACCGCGACGCTCGAGGTCTGGCACCGCCAGGGCGGGAACTGGCCCATGACCCTCAGCGTCGTCGGCCTGCCGAAGCTGCCGCCGCGCACGTACTACGAGGTCTACCTCGTCCGCGACGGCAAGCCGTGGGGCTCCTGCGGGTCGTTCCGCGTCTCCGGCTCCTCCCGCCTCACGTTGCGGCTCAACGCGCCGTACCCGCTCCACAAGGGCGACTCGTGGGTCGTCACGCGGGCCCCCCTGGGCGGGGAGCCCGGGGCGACAGTGCTCCGCCCCGTCCCGGCCTAGCACCCACGCTCACTCCACCTCGGCACCGAGCGAGCGCGCCAGCTGCACCGCGCCGGCGAGGTCGAGGCGCGCCCGCGCGACACGAGCCGCCGAGAGATCGACCCCATCCACCGTCGCGTCGCGCAGGTCGGCGCCGGCGAGGGTCGCGTTGTGGAGACGGGCGCGCGTGAGGTCGGCGCCCCGGAGGTCGGTGTCCGTCAGGTCCGCTTCGGAGAGGTCGGCCTCCCGCAGCCGGAGCCGGTGCAGGTCGAGGCCGGACAGCTCCTGCCCCCGGAGCAGGACGTAGGACCAGTCGCCGCCTTCCACCGTGAGCCCGGTCAGCGTGGCCGCGGCGAAGGTCGCGCCGACGAGCCTGCAGCCGGCGAAGCGCGCGCCGAACAGGTTTGCGCTCTCGAAGATCGAGTTCGCGAAGTCGGAACCCGCGTGCTCGGATCCGTTGAGCTGGGCAAGCGTGAAGTCGCAGCCCCGGAAGGTGCACCCGACCGTGCGGAGGCCCGAGAGATCCACGCCGCGGAAGCTCTCGTTCTCGAAGAGCTCGTTCTCGAGCTCAGCGTCCCGCTCGGGCCTCATTGCGCATCTCGGCGAGCAGCCGCTCGAGCCGCGGCTCGGTCGACTCGTCGACGAAGCTCATGGCCGCCCCGACGCTCGGGTGGACGGCGGCGATCGCGTCCCGCATCTGCAGCGCCACTGCACGGTAGGACGGATGGCCCTCGCGGCCGGAGCGAAGCTCGATCAGGTGGAGCGCCTCGCGCGCGTCGAGCTCGAGCACGTAGCGGATGCGGTAGGCGAGGCAGAGCGCGTACGGCGCTTCTTCGGCGAGCCCCTCGCCGCGCAGCCGCTCGTACTCCGTGCGCGACACGTCGAGCGCACGCACGTACTCGGGGCCGAGGCCCGCCGCCTCGACCTCGTGGGGCACGTCGGCGCCCAGCCCCGGTGAGAGCCGCTGCCACTGGCACGTGAGGAGGCGATGCCGCTGGAGGTCGCGGAACGCGCCGTAGTCGGAGACGATCTCGAAGCGGTACGTGAGGGTCTCGAAGCCGCGGCCCGGCCGGTGCCGGCGGTTCTCCCGTGCGGCCACGAGGTCGCGGACGAGAGCCGCCCGCTCCTCTGCCGACAGGCGCGCGACGGCCGCGAGCGCCACCTCCTCCGAACCGGTCGACGCCTCGTACAGGAGCGAGGCGAGCAGCTCCTCCTCGCTGCCGTGCGCGCGGACGAGGCGAACGGAGGGCGCCGCCACGTCTTCGCCTGCGGCGTCGAGCCCGAGCCGCGCGGCTGCGCCGGCGGCGGCCTCGTTCCGCTCGCGCAGGTACTCGATCCAGCGGCCCCCGCGATCCGGGCGCGGCACCCGGGCGACGAAGCTCGGCATCACCGCCTGGAGCTCGTCGAGCAGCATCTCGCCGTAGGCACGCGCCTCGGCGAGGGGATGCGCGAGGAGGTGCAGCACGAGCTGCTCGTACGTCTGGCCGGTCGCGTAGATCCCGACGTGCGAGAGCGACGCAGCCGGAAGGACGCCGCGGACGAGGTCGAGCGCCTTCGCCCGAACCGCCCGCCGGTGCGCCGCCGGCGACTCCCCCTCCCCCGCCGGAAACCGCTCGTCGACCCAGGCAGAAACGCCTGCGAGAAGCGCCGAGTACGCCGCGAACAGCTCGTCCATCGCCGCCTCGTACGCCGCTCCGAACCGCGGATCCCGGTGATACCGGTAGCCGAAGCCCTCGAGCGGAGCGTCGTAGGCGATGTAGCGGGTCGACTGCTCGAGGTAGGCGGCGAGCCGCGGCCGCTGCAGGATCTTCGTCAGGAGGTTGGACGTCCACTCGCAGGCGATGTGCGCGCCGCCCAGCTGCGCCACCGAGTCGTCGCCGTAGCCGAGGAAGATCGTCTCGTACAGCTTCGCTGCGCGCTCGCCCTCGGCGAGCTCGACGACGGGAACCTCGGGCAGCGAGTCGGCGAACTCGTCGAGGAACAGCCGCCGCAGCGTGCCCGCGTAGCGGGAGTAGCGGGCGAAGAGCGCGCCCTTGACCGTCTCGGGCAGGTTGACGAGGGCGAAGACGGGGCGGTCGAGGTTCGTGAAGTGTGGCGCGAGCCGCGTCCGCTCCTCGTCGGAGAACCGCTCGACCGGTGTCGTGATCGTCGCCGTCGTCATGGGACCGCTCAGCCTAGAGCGGTTCCCGGACGGGCGCTGCTAGGACGCGGCCCTGAGGGCTGCGACGCGCATCTGCGCGACCTTCGCGGGGGTGCTCGCATCCTTCGACCACGTCGGCCACGAGTACGGCGTCGCCGTCTTGAGCGGACAACCGACCGTGCAGCCGAGCTTCGCGCCCGCGGAGGTCGTGGAGAAGAGCCCGGCGAGGAGCCGCCGCACGGTGGTGTCCCCGTGCTTCCGGCGGACGACGTTCAGGATCTCCCAGTCCTCGATCCCCTCGCGGAGCACCTCGAGCCGCGCGCTCGCGATCGGGCCGTTGCGCCCCGGGTAGACGAGGACGAAGGAACCCGCGGCCCGGTCGTTCGAGACGAGCGGGTTGCCCTTCGAGTACGTCGTCGTCCCCTGCCCGTAGAGGAGGCCGGTGATCCCCTCGAGAGCCGTCCAGTCGGCGAAGAGGCGGGGATCCGAGAGAGGCTCGTTCGCGGCGAAACCGGGCGTCGAGTGGGAGCGAGAGTCGTACGTGTACGCCCAGATCCGCTTGCCGTGCCGCCGGGCGGCGTCGATGAACCTGAGGTTCTCGGTCGCGCGCGAGATGTGGCTTCGCGACTGCGACGGGTTCGTGTACCGGCCGTAGTAGCGGCTCGCGAGCACGGCCCACGTGTCGACGTCGTCGGAGCCTCCGTTCCAGAGGAACCGGTTCTCGGCCGACGGCCTGCCGGTGACGATCACGTGGCTCCCGCCGAAGCAGGAGTGCGCCGCCTTGGCCTGCCGGGCGACGACCGGGAAGCGAGCCTGTCCCGGCTCGTCCATCCCCCAGAGGTAGGGGTACGAGTCGAGCCAGCCGTGCGTCTGCCAGAAGCGGTGGACGGAGCGGAGATAGCCGCACCACTTCTGAGGCTTGAAGGGAGACACGCCGCCGACGTACGTGCTCGGGCTCCAGCGGTTGTTCGAGACGGGGATCCACATCGAGGCGAACTGCCCCGGCTCGGCCGCGGCAGCGACCATCTCCCCCGCCTTGTCGAGCCACCAGCGCCTGCTCTTCGTGTAGCCGGAGGAGGCGCGCGGGTTCCCGTAGCCCCAGTTGTTCGGCGAGATCCGGTAGGAGGCGGCGAACCGGAAGAGCTGCGGCAGCGACGTCGTCGGCAGGACGCCGTAGAGGGCGTTCGCCTTGGCGCCGTACGACTGGGGCGACATGTTGAAGGCGGTGAGCAGGCTTCCGGCGACCTGGTTCGTCCTCGGCAGCGTCACCGGAGAGACGTTCACCGAGATCGGGACCGTGGTCCTGGAGGCGCCGGAGTCGACTACGACCGAGCCGCCGTACGTCCCGGGGGCCGTGCCGTCCGGAACCGTCACCTGCAGCCACAGCGGCTGGTTCGTGTGCTCGGTCGAGCGCTGCGAGCCGTCCCAGGGGAGAAGCGCGTCGGGCACCGGCGTGCCGTCGACCGAGACGTAGTGGGCGAAGAAGAGCTTCAGCTCGAGCGGCGAGTCGATGGCCGGCGACTCGAGCGCGACCTTCTGTGCGCCGCGGACGAGGATCGTGGCGTCGTCTACGCCCCCGACCGGCATCGCGAGCGAGACGGAGGAGGTGGGGCCGCGCGGAGCCGCTCCCGAGGCGCTGAACGTCGTCCCGGATGCGTACACACCGATGGTCGCCTGCGTCGTGCGCGCGGAGCCGGCGCCTGCGCTGACCGCCAGGACCACGACAACGAGCAGGACGAGCCGCCGCACAACTCCTTCCATCGGCCCCTGATTCGTACTGCTTGAGCGGCGAGCCGTCAAAAGGGGGCGGCGGCGCCGAGATGCCGCTCCCACGCGCCGCTCGTCACGATCTCGGCCAGCTCCGAGACCGCTCGCCGCAGCTCGTCCTCCGTGTTGAAGAAGTGCGGGCCGAAGCGGATCCCACCCGACGGTCCCGGTCGAAAGTCGCAGACGACGCCGCGCTCGCCGAGCTCCCGATGGCACGCGGCATGGTCGGGTGTCGAGACGGTGACGGTGCCGCCCCGCCGCTCCCGCTCGCGCGGTGAGAGGACGTCGAGCCCTGCGTCGTCGCAGAGGCCGATCAGGAGCTGCGTGAGCGTGAGCGACCGCTCGCGGATCCGCTGCACGCCGACCTCCTCGATCACGTCGTAGCCCGCCGTCGCGGCGTAGAGCGCGGGAACGTTCGGCGTGCCGGTGAGGAAGCGCCGCGCGCCGGCCGCGTACTCGAGCTCCGGCTCGAACGCGAACGGCCGGGCATGTCCCTGCCAGCCGACGAGGGCGGGCTCGAGGCGCTCGGCGAGGTCGGGTCGCACGTAGAGCCAGCCGGCGCCGGGCCCGCCGCAGAGCCACTTGACGCTCCCGCCGACGGCGAAGTCGACTCCCAGCTCGGTGAGGTCGAAGTCCACGACGCCGGCCGACTGGTAGCAGTCGAGCACGACGTGCGCGCCGGCCTCGTGCGCGCGCCGGACGATCGGCGCGACGTCCTGGATCTCCGCGTTCTTGAACAGGACGTGACTGATCGGGACGAGCAGCGTGCGCTCGTCGATCGCGTCGACGATCGCGGCGTCGTCCTCGACCGCGACCACCTCGAGCTCCGGCTGCGCCTGGTAGAGGTAACGGACCGAGGGGAAGTTCGCCTCCTCGTAGACGACCCGGTTCCGTTCGCCGGACCGTGGAAAGCACGAGAGGACGATCGCCTCGGCGATCGTCACGTTCTGGTGCATCACGATCGAGCCGGCGGGCGCGCCGAGAATGCGCCCGAGCTGGTCGCCGACCGTGACCGGCATCTCCCACCAGCCCTCCCCCCAGGCCCGGATGCCACGCTCGCGCCACATGCGCGCGTATTCGCGCAGGTTGTCCTCGGCCGCAGCCGGCATCGCCGCGAGCGAGTGGTTGATGAGGTACGTGCAGGTCTCGAGGATCGGGAAGCGGTCGCGATACCCGGCCGGGTCGATCACGCGCGCGACGCCAGCGCAGCGTCCTCTGCCGCGTAGTCGACCATCGCCTCGAGGTAGGTCCCGTCCCAGCTGCGTCCGCGCTCGAGCTCGTCGACGAGCCACGCGCAGGTCTCCCGCACCGCCTCCGGATACGCCGTCACGGGCCGATAGCCGAGCTCCTGCTCGGCCGCCGCCATCGAGATGACGAAGGGGCGCGGCACGGCCCAGGGGTTGTCGAGCCCCGGCCGGTCGCCCGCGTGCTCGGGAAAGAGGACGGGGTCGAACTCGTGCCCGAGGGCGTCGCCGACGGCACGGCAGATCTCGAGCGTGGTCGGCGGGTCCGGGTCGCCGCAATTGAGCACACGGCTTCCCGGCTGCGCGGCGGCGAGCCGGATGAGCTCCGCGAGGTTTCCGACCGAGGTCGTGTGGAAGCGGCTCTCTCCGTTCGACGCGAGCGCGACCTCGCGCCGCCCGTCGACGGCGCGCTTGACGAAGTGGAGCTCCCGCGGCAGCTTGGCGCCCGGGCCGTGAATCGCACAGGCGCGGACGAGGGTCGCGGGCAGCGGCCCTGCGAGAAGCGTCTGCTCGAGCTCCGCCTTCCGCGTCGAGTAGGTGGCGTCGCCGGGCTCCGCGGTCCGCTGCGTCTCCGGGATGGGAACGGGCAGCCGCGGGAACTCGCCCTCGTCGTTCGCCTCGTCGAGCGTCCGTCCGTCGTCGTCGGCGTAGACCGAGGCACTCGAGATGACGACGAGGGAGCCGGCGAGCCCCGCAAGACCGTTCAGCTGCTCTCCGTGCGCGCGTGTGTAGGCCACGGTGTCGAGGACGACGTCGGCGCCCTCACCGAGCGCGGCCCGCACCTGTGCGTCGTTCTCTCGCTCGGCGGTGGCGGCCTCGACGCCGAGCGCCGCCAGCTCGTCGGGCAGCGAGCCGGAGCGCGAGACGGCGACGACATCCCAACCGGCCTCCGCGAGGCTGCGCGCGGCGGCGCGTCCGATCATGCCGGTGCCGCCGATCAGGACCGCCCGTGGCATCAGGTCTCCGCCTCGTCCATGCGAGCCACCCTATGCCGCGCGGCGAAGAGCGCGACGACGGCTGCGGCGAGGACGATTCCGGCGGCGATCTCCAGCGCGACGTGGACGCCCCGGGCGGCCGAGTCCTCGGCCGCCGCCAGCACCTTGGCCACGACCGTGAGGTTTCCCTTGGCGACGGGGTAGTCGGCCGGGTTCGTGCTACCGCCCGTGGTCACGATCCGGATCACGATCTCGCGGAAGCTCGGTGGGATCCCCAGCTTCACGAGCTTCTCGGTGAGCCCGCTCGTGAGATGGGCGTTGACCACGGCGCCGAGCACGGCCACCCCGAAGACCCCGCCCAGCTCCCGGCTCGTGTTCACCGTCGAGGCGGCCATGCCCGACTGCTCGGACGGCACGAGGGTCAGCACTGCCGCCGTCATGGTGACGAGCGCGATCCCGAAGCCGAGCCCCGCGATCGCGAGGGGCCACGTCAGCGCCGCGACGCTCGTCGTCGCCGTGAGCTTCCAGTCGACCAGGAGGAGCCCGATCCCGGCGAGGGCGCAGCCGAGCACCATCGGCAGGCGCGGCCCGACTCGGGCGGTCCAGCGGCCGGCGATCGGCCCCGCGACGATCATCGCGACGGCGAGCGCCGTGAACACGAGCGCGATCTGGAAGCCCGAGAAGTGCGAGATCAGCTGCAGGTAGAGGGCGGTGAAGAAGAAGACCGAGAAGACCGCGAGGTTCGTCGCGAAGGCGACGACGTTCGCGGCCGCGAACGTCGGATCGCGCAGGAACTCGAGCTTCAGCACCGGGTCCGGCACGCGCCGCTCGATCTGGACGAAGACGACGACGAGCACCGCCGCCGCCGCGAAGAGGACGTCGATCCACCACGTCCCGTAGCCGCGGTTCTCACCCTCGATCACGCCGAACGTCGCGGCCAGGATCGCACTCGCGCCCGCCGCAAGCCCCGGCACGTCGAGCTTCCGCCCCTCCGGGTCCTTGCTCTCCGTGAGCGTGACCGCGGCGACCGCGAGCGAGAGCGCCCCGAAGCCGAGACCGAACCAGAAGATGCTCCGCCAGCCGACGCCGGCGACGAGCACGCCGCCGATCACGGGCCCGAGCGAGAGCGCGAGACCCGACACCGCAGCCCACACGCCGAGGGCGACCGCGCGCTCCTCGCGCTCGGGGTAGATGTGGCGGATGAGGGAGAGCGTGCCCGGCTCCGAAGCGGCGGCGCCGAGGCCCATCACGATCCTTCCGGCGATGAGAATGCTCGTGCTCTCGGCGAGCGCAGCCACGATCGAGCCGGCGCAGAAGACGGCGACGCCCGCGAGCATCACCTTCTTCCGCCCGAGCAGGTCGCCGAGCGTGCCGCCGGTGAGCATGAGCGCGGCGAACGCGAGCATGTAGCCGTCGACGATCCACTGCAGCCCGGTCACGCTGGAGCTGAGCGACGACTGGATGTCCGCGAGCGCGACGCTGACGATCGTGTTGTCGAGGAAGGTGAGGAAGAGAATCGCGCAGACGGCGGCGAGGGCCGCTTCGCGGGCGTGACGCTGCCGCAGGGCCAGCACGCTCATGCGGGGGACGTTACGAGGTCTTGCAGACGCTCGGGGTCGT
This sequence comes from uncultured Actinomycetes bacterium, assembly GCA_963746965.1. Lineage (GTDB taxonomy): Bacteria > Actinomycetota > Thermoleophilia > Gaiellales > Gaiellaceae > Palsa-739. The sequence goes on from CAVVDH010000001.1 coordinate 397,504, forward strand.
GCCGCCGAGCGCGATCAGCTTGCAGAGGCTCGCGTCGCCGACCTTCCACGTGCCGTTCTCGCGCACGGCGGCCCCTGTCTGCTTCGGGAGGGCGGCGCCGGCGACCTTGACCGTGTAGACGACCTTCGCCCGGTTCATGCCCTGGAGCGTGACGGAGGAGACGGTCACGCTGGTGTTGCTCGCGAGCGGGTTGTTCGCGAAGCTCGTGACGACGGCCTTGAAACGCGGGCCGTTCTGGAGAACGGCCACACGATCCGGGATCGACGTCTTGCTCGAGAAGAACTTCTCGTACGCGCTCTTGATCTGCGCCTTCGCGGCAGCGGTGTTCCCGGTCGTCGACGTGTGAGTCGAGGCGCCGCAGGCCGCCAGCACGCCCGCGGCGAGCACCGAGCCGAACGCGACAGCGAGCCGTCTCACGCGGGGCAAGCCTAGACCTCCTGCAGCGAGCGCGCTTCCGGTCCGAGGTAGCGCGCCGTGGGCCGGAAGAGGCGACCGGTGCGCTTCTGCTCGAGGATGTGCGCCGACCAGCCGGCGACGCGCGAGCAGGCGAACATCGCGGGCGCGAGCGGCGGCGGCACCTCGGCGATGTCGAGCACGAGGGCCGAGTAGTACTCGACGTTCGTCCGCAGCGGGCGGTCCGGCTTGCGCCGCTCGAGCTCGGCGAGCGCCGCCTCCTCGAGCCGCTCGGCGATCTCGATCTGCGGCGAGTCGAGCTCCCGCGCGGTCTGCTTGAGGATCCGCGAGCGTGGATCCTCGGCGCGGTAGACACGGTGCCCGAAGCCCATGATCCGCTTGCCCGAGTCGAGCGTGTCGCGCACCCACTTCTCCGGGTCGCCCAGGGCGGCCACCTCCTCGAGCATCGGCTTGACGTACGCGGGTGCGCCGCCGTGCAGCGGCCCCGACAGGGCGCCGACCGCAGCCGAGAGCGCGGCCCCGCAGTCCGCTCCGGTCGAGGCGACCACGCGCGCGGTGAAGGTGGAGGCGTTGAGGCCGTGCTCGGCTGTGCAGATCCAGTACGTGTCGATCGCCCGGACCGACTTCGGATCGGCGTGGCCGCGCCACTGGAGGAGGAACCTCTCGGCGGCCGTCCGCCCCTCGGCGACGACGTGGGCGGGCACCTCGTCCTCGTGCCCGTCGGCGATCCGGGCCGACCGGGCGACGATCGACATCATCTGGCCGGAGAGGCGGCCGAGGTCCTCCCGGGCCTGGTCGTCGGAGATCTCGTTCAGCTTGCCGAGGCCCCACCGACCGGACAGCCGCGCCGTCTGCGCCTGCAGGTCGGCCGGGGCATGCCCCGTCAGACCGACCGGCTCGGACGGCTCGGGCAGAGGCATGCGCGACTCGAGGTCGTCGTCGACGAGCAGGCCCCAGACGTTCTCGTACGGGTACTCGCCGATCAGCGGCTCGACGTCGACGCCGCGGTAGCGGAGCGTCCCACCTTCGCGGTCGGGCTCCATGATCTCGGTCTCGACCGCGACGACGCCCTCGAGGCCCGGCTTGAAGTCGTTGCTGCTCATACGTGGATCTCCTCCAGCTCGATCTCGAGACCGGCGCCGCGTTCCCGCGCAGCCGCGAGCACCAGCGTCGCGGCGGCGAGGTCCTGGACGGCGACGCCGACCGACTTGTACAGCGTGAGCTGCTCCGGCGAGCTGCGCCCCACCGCGGTGCCGGCGACGATCTCGCCGAGCTCGACGACGCCGTCGCGGCCGCGCGGCTCGAGCTCCGGGGCGCCGGCCGGCAGCGGCGCGAACGCGGACTCCCGCTGCTCGACCACGACCACGTCCGCCCGCTCCACGATCGCCGGGTCGAGCTCCGAGCCGCCTGCGCCGTAGCCGACGGAACCGACATGCGCGCCCAGGCCCAGCCATTCGAGACGGACGACCGGATCGGGGGACGCGGTCGTCGCGTGGACGACGTCGGCGCCGCGGACGGCCTCCTCGAACTCGCCGCGGCCGGCGACCCGCACCTCCGCGAAGTCGCGGGCGCGCGGGAACATCTCCTGCGCCGAGCGCGACTGGACTCCCGTGCCGAGGATCGCGAGGACGCGAGCGTCGGGCCGCGCGAGGAGCCGCGTGGCGAGCGCAGCCGCGGCGGCGGTGCGCAGCGCGGTGATGTACGTCCCGTCCATGAGCGCCACGGGCGTTCCCGTCGCGGGGTCGAACAGCGCGATCAGCGCCTGGTGGGTCGGCCGGTCGGTGTTCTCCGGAAAGAGCGTGACGAGCTTGCAGCCCAATCCGCTCGAAGGGACGTAGGCGGGCATCGCGCCGAGCACTCCCGCCTCGCCGGCGAACGCCCCGACGCGCGGCACGAGCGACGCCCGGCCGGCGGAGAGCTCCGCGTGCACGGTCGCGAGCGCGTCGAGCAACGCGTCGAGGTCGAGCAGCTCCTCGACCTCGCTGCGGGTCAGCACAAGCATCTCAGTGGTGACGGTACTCCTCGCCGTCGGGCCTCCGCACCGCCTCCCGTACGAGCACGTCGAACGCGCCGGCTTCTCCCGCGACACGGAACCCGTGTGCCTCCGCGACGCGGCGCGAGCGCGCGTTCCAGCGGAGGATCGACAGCCGCAGCAGCTCGGCCGGGTGCTCCGCGGCGACGTGCGCGAAGATCGTTCCCACGAACTCGCGGCCGAGCCCCCGCCCGACGCGGTCGGGGCGCATCCCGTAGCCGATGTCGACCGTGCCGAGCTCCTCGTCGACGCCCGGCACGCGCGCTTCCGCGCCCACGCAGCCGAAGCCGACGAGAGCGCCGTCCTCGTCCTCGACTGCGAAGAAGCCACGGTCGCTTCCGAGCGCGCCTTCGGTGTCGTAGACGGCGAAGGGCGGCGGGTACCGCCACTCGAGAGGCCGCTCGGCCTCGTCGACGGTCAGCTCCCGGACCCGCACCGAGGCTTCAGCCGAGCAGCGTCAGCGTCCAGTCGGGACGATGCTGCGCGTCGAGCGAGAAGAGGAGGATGCGCTGCCACTGGCCGAGGCACAGTGCCCCGTCGGCGAACGGCACCTGCTCCGAGCGCGGCCCGAGCAGGAACGCGAGCAGCCGCTCCCGCGAGCGCAGCTTCCCGGGGGCGACCCGTTCGAGCAGCGACTCGAGATCCTCGAAGAAACCCGTCTCCCGCTCCTGCACCCGCACGAGCGAGAGCGCGCTCGCGGCGTGGAGGAAGGCGATGCCCGAGCTCACGTCCGCGGCGGCGACCTCGCGCGAGACGTCGTTCGTGATGTCCATCACCGACAGCGACGGAAGGGCCGCGGCGATCGAGTACGGGACTTCGATGCTCGTCATGCCTGCGCGACCTCCTTCGGGAGCCTGAAGTGGACGTCCTCCTTCGCGACCTCGATCTCCTCGGGCAGCGCGTAGCCCGCCTCCGCGAGCCTCGCCGCCGTCGCCCGCACGAGCTCCTCCGGCGTCGAGGCGCCCGCCGTCAGCCCGATCGTCTCGTGGCCGTCGAGCAGCGAGGGGTCGAGCCCGCTCTCGCCGTCGACGAGCGTCGCCTGCGCCCCGGCCGCCTGCGCGACCTCGACGAGCCGCTGCGCGTTCGAGCTCGTCTCCGAGCCGATCACGAGCACGAGCGTCGCGCCCCGGGCCACCATCGCCTTCACCGCGTCCTGGCGGTTCTGCGTCGCGTAACAGATGTCGTCGGCGTGCGGCCGGCGGATCGTGCCGAGGTGATCCTCGAGCGCGTCGACGATCGGAGCGACGTCGTCGAGGGAGAGCGTCGTCTGCGTGATCACGGCGACCGGCTGCTCGGTATCGAGCTCGAGCGCCTGCTCGGGCGACTCGATCACGACCGTCGAGTCGGGCCGCTCGCCGAGCGTCCCGATCACCTCGACGTGGTTCTCGTGGCCGACGAGCGCGACGAGGTGCCCGCTGTCGGCATAGCGCCTCGCCTCGGCATGGACCTTGTTCACGAGCGGGCAGGTCGCGTCGACGACGCGCAGGCCGCGCCGCTGCGCGTTCTCCTTCACCGCCGGCGCCACACCGTGGGCGGAGAGGACGCAGATCTCGCCCTCCGGAATCTCCTCCTCGTCCTCGACGAAGACCGCGCCGAGCCGCTCGAGCCGGCGCACGACGTGCTCGTTGTGGACGATCTGGTGGCGGACGTAGACCGGAGGCCCGTACTGCTCGAGGAGCCGCTCGACGATCTCGATCGCCCGGTCGACGCCCGCGCAGAAGGAGCGCGGCGCCGCGAGGAGGACGCGGCCGTTCACGTGGCGACCGCCTCTTCGAGCGCGCGGAGCGCGCGGAGCGCGTCCCGCATCGAGCGGATCGCGTCGCCGCGGCGGGTCGCGATCCAGCGCACCAGCCCGGCGACGTTCGTGCGGCCGTCGGCGTGCACCGTCCGGTCCACCCCTTCGACGGCGCTGCCGGCGTCGTCGGAGATCGCCCTGAGGACGCCGGCGAGCCTGCCGCTGCGCGCGAGGACGCCGCTCTCCATGTCGACCGCTTCGGCGCCGCTCGCCTCACGCAGGCGCGCGCGCTCGGCCGGGTCGTGGACGAGGACGTCGCCGCCGAGGATCACGCCGGCGCGCGTCCCGCGAACGCCGAGGCCGGGCCCCTCCCACAGCACCGAGCCGGTCTCGTCGACCACACGCGTCGCGTCGAGCACGTCGCCGATGCGCAGCCCGCCGAGCGAGCCCGCCAGCCCGAACGAGACGAGATTCCCCTCGGGGACGCCGTTCGCGACGCAGACTCCGACGCGCACCGCCTTGAGGCCGAGCCGCCGCGCGACGCCGCTCCTCGGCGCTCGTCGCACACGCGAACGTGTAGGAGCTCAGCCCGTCAGCGTCCACGCGAGACTCCGCACGGTCTCCTTGAGGCTCTTCGAGGCCTCGTACGCAGCCGACGGCTCGAACCCGCAGTGGATGCCGCAGTGCTCGCAGCGCGGGTCGTTGCCGGGGCCGTAGGCCTCCCACTCCATCCCCTCGAGCAGCGCCTCGTACGTCGGGAAGATGCCGTCGGTGAGGAGGTAGCACGGCCCCTTCCAGCCGTACGGGTTGCGCGTGATCGAGCCCCACGGCGCGCACGGTGAGCTGCCGCCCGCCGGTGAGGAAGTCCTGGTAGATCGGCGAGGCGATCCAGCGGTAGCCGTGCTCCTTCGTCGCGGCGCGGATCGCCCGGAACTTCTCCTCGTGCTCGTCGCGCGTCATCGTGAGCGCCGGGTCGATCTGGGAGTACTGGTAGCCGGGCGCGATCATCATCCCGTCGATCCCGACGTCGTTCGTGAGGTAGCGCATCATCTCGATCACGTCGCCGACCTCGGTCTCCTTGAAGATCGTCGTGTTCGTCGTGACGCGGAACCCGCGGGCGCGCGCCGTCTTGATCGCGTCGATCGCGATCTCCCAGAGGCCCGGGTAGTCGCAGACGTAGTCGTGGATCTCGCGCATCCCGTCGAGGTGGATGACGAAGCTCAGCCGGTTCGAGGGCTCGAACCAGTCGAGGCACTGCTCGAGGCGCAGCGCGTTCGTACAGAGCTCGATCGTCTTCCCGAGCTCGAGGACCTGCGCGGCGACCTCGTCGATCCCCTTGTAGACGAGCGGCTCGCCGCCGCAGATCGAGACGACCGGAGCGGGGCACTGGACGGCCGCGTCGACGCACTCCTCGACCGACAGGCGCGCCCGGTTCGACTCGTACTCGCGGATCTTCCCGCAGCCGATGCAGGCGATGTTGCACGCGAGGGTCGGCTCGAGCATCAGCACGAGCGGGTAGCGCTCGCCCTTCCGCTGCTGCGCGGCGACGTACTTGCCGATCGAGACCGTCGATGCGAGGGGGAACTTCATCCAGTCAGCCTTTCTCTCAGTCGTCCGAGTGCGAGGAGCGGGAACGTGATGCGGTAGAGGTGATACCGGATCATGAAATCGAGTGGGAATCCCGTGCCGGTGAAGTGCCTCTCCTCCCAGTCGCCGTCCGTGCGCTGCGCGGCACAGAGATAGTCTGCCGCTCTGCGGCTGCCCGAATCTTCAGCGTTTCCTGCGGCCACGTAGGCGAGGAGGGCCCAGGCCGTCTGCGACGCCGTCGTGAAGCGCGCGCGGCCCCGCCAGGCGGGATCGCCGTAGGAGAGGATGTCCTCGCCGAAGCCGCCGCTCTCCTGCTGCACTGAGTCGAGCCAGGCGACGGCGCGGCGCATCGCCGGGTGGTCGTGCGGAATGCCACACGCCTCGAGGCCCGGCAGCGCCGCCCCGGTGCCGTAGAGGTGGTTGACGCCCCAGCGGCCGAACCAGGAGCCGTCCTCCTCCTGCTCGGCGAGGAGCCACTCCACTCCCCGCTCGGCCGCGTCGCGATGGACGCCGAGCGTCCCGAGGGTCTCGAGCGAGTGGGCGGTCACGTCGGCGCTCGGCTCGTCGGTGACCTTGCCGAAGTCGCAGAACGGGATCTTGTACAGCCACATCGCACTGTTGTCGACGTCGAAGGCGCCCCAGCCGCCGTCGCGCGACTGCATGCCGACGAGCCAGTCGACGCCGCGCCCGATCGCGTCCTCCTCGCCGATCCCGAGCCCGTGGAGGGCGAGCGGCAGGACGGCCGTGTCGTCGACGTCGGGGTAGTTGTCGTTCTCGTACTCGAAGGCCCAGCCGCCGGGGGCGAGGTCGGGTCTCCGGATCGCCCAGTCGCCCTTGACGCGCACCTCCTGCGAGAGCAGGTACCGGCCGGCACGGACGAGCTGCGGGTGGTCGTCGGGGATGCCGCAGGCTCGAAGCGCGAGCAGCGCGAGCCCCGTGTCCCAGACCGGGGACTGGCACGCCTCCGGCCGCAACCGCTCACCGTCTTCGACCATGAAGCCCTGCCAGCCCTCGACCGCCTTGCCGAGCGTCGGGTCGTCGAGCCCGTGGCCGAGCGCCGCGAGCGCGACGATCCCCCACACCCACGGGGGCTGGATCCCGCCCCACGACCCGTCCGCCTCCTGCCGCTCGCGGATCCAGCGCTCGGCGACGGCGACCGCCCGGCGGCGCAGGGCGGTCGGGCGGCGTGCCGCGCGCGTCCGGCCCGGCTTCGCACCGATCGCCGTCAGGTCCACGTCGGTGGCGCGCACCGGGCGCAGCGACTGCGCGACCGCGAGCGCGACGAACGTCTGCCGCGCCCAGCACGCGAAGTTGTAGATCGAGACCGGCGAGGACGGCGGCAGGAGGACGAGCTCGGGCGGGATCGGAACCATCCTCTGCCAGGGCCACTGGCCGAGCAGGGCCATGAAGCACTTCGTGAAGAGGCGGCTCTTCGGAATCCCGCCCTCACGCTGGATGTACGCGAGCGCCTCCGGCCCGGGGTCGACACCCGCGAGCCGGCACGCGACGTACGCCTCGATCGAGGTCGAGAGATCCGGGCGGCCCGCCGAACCAGATCGACCAGGTGCCGTCGTCGCGCATCCTCGCGACGAGCTCGTTCGCGATCCGCCGGTCGAGCTCCGGCGTGCGCAGGCCGAGGTAGTGGTGCCAGAAGAGGTGCTGGGCCGTCATCGTCACGTTCGACTCGAGCTCGCCGACCCAGATGCCGTCGGGCCGCTGCAGCTCGAGCAGGCGGCGCGTGCCGCGGTCGATCGCGGCGTCGAGGCGCGTCAGCTCGGCGGTGGCGGCCATCAGGCCGTAACTCTGGCGGATGTGCTGCTCAAGATGTGCTGAGCCGCCCGCCGGCCGCTCCGGACCGCGCTCTCCATCGTCGCGGGCCAGCCCGTGTCGGTCCAGGCTCCCGCCCGGGCGACGTCGGGGCGCGAGGTCTCCACCCCGGGGCGCTGAACGCCGGGCCGGAGCGCGACGGTCGCGTACGGCTCCCGGCTCACGCGCGACCAGAGGAGCTCCGCCTCGCCGAGCCGCTCGGTGAGCTGGCCCGCGACGAGGTCCACGAGCTCACGCCCCCGCACCTCGAGCAGCTCGGGAACGCCGCTGGAGACGACGGTGAGGTACTGGCCGCGCTCCGGGGGCTCCCCGGTGAGCGCACCCCGGTCGAAGACCCAGTGCGCGTCCGAGCCGAGCAGCGCGGCGAGCGGCCGGCCGAGCAGCGCCCGGTCGAACCAGAGGTGGACGCTCACGATCGGCGAGTCCTCGAGCGCCGGGTCCGGCTCCCCGAGCAGGCGCCCGCTCTCGCGCGGCGGCACCGCGACCACGATCGCGTCGGCGTCGAGCTCGTCGAGCGAGGACACGCGTGCGTCGGTGCGGACGGTCGCGCCTACGGCCTCGAGCGCAGCCCCCGCCGCGTCGCCGTGCATCCGGCCGAGCGGTCGCGTCGGGAGGATCAGGTCGCTCGCCGCGCGCGGCCCGAGCAGCGCGGTGCGGACGGTGAAGAGGCCCGCCTCGGCGTCGGCCTCGTCGCAGCGGAGATTGAGCGCCGGGCGGATGAAGACGTCCCAGAACGCGTCGATCGACTCGTCCGTTTCGCCCAGTCGCCTGAGCAGGTGTCCGAACGTCTCTTCGGGTTGCGACCGCGCCGAGCGCAGTCGCAGCATGGTGAGCGGCAGGCGCAGTCGGCCCCGCAGGGACAGGTGCCCGTACGCGAGCAGGGCACGAAGGCTCGGCTCGACGGCCGCCACCGCCCCGTCCTCGTCGAGCACGGGGAGGGCGAGCCGCGTGCGGAGGAACGAGCCGCCCTCGCCGATGCGCTCGAGAAAGCGCAGGTACTCGGTGAAGCAGCCGAGCGCGATGTGCTGCCCGTTGTCGGGCGGCGGCTCGGGATCGCCCTCGCGCTCGGGCAGGGTCTGGACGGCCCCGCCGAGCGTCGGCCGAGCCTCGAACAGCGTCACGGACTGCCCCGACTCGGCGAGGTCGAGCGCTGCGGCGAGACCGGCCAACCCTCCGCCGACCACGGCCACCTTCACGGCAGGAGCCCCTTCGCGACGACGGCGAGCTTGCGAGGCGTGGAAAGCCGCGTCTTCCCGCCGAAGACGTCGAAGCCTCCCGCCTCGATCCGGTCGAGCGTCTCCCGGTACAGCCCCGCGAACGTACCGACGCAGAGAGCGCTGCGGCGGTCGAGCGACTCGAGCAGGCGGAGCCCGTCGGCGAGGTGCGCCCTCGCCCGCTCCGCCTGGAACGTCATCAGGGCCCGGAACTCCGGGGACGGGGCGAGCTCGTCGACGCCGAACGCGGCGAGCTCGTCCTGCGGCAGGTAGACCCGGCCCAGCCGCCGGTCCTCGTCGACGTCGCGGACGATGTTGATCAGCTGGAGCGCGATGCCCAATTGGCCGGCATAGATCAGCGCGTGCTCCGTGTCGCTCGAGCCGTAGACCCGGACGCAGGCGAGACCGACGGCCCCCGCCACCTTCTCGCAATAGCCGCGCAGCTCGGCGAAGTCGGCGTACGTGGACTGCTCGAGATCCTGCAGGCCGCCGTCGACGAGTGCGGCGAGCGGCTCGCGCGGGATCGTGAAGCGCTCGCGCGCGTCGCGCAGGGCGACGAAGACGGGGCCCGCCGGTGCGTCGTCGAGCCCCGCGCGGAGCTCCTCGAGCCGGGCGCGCTTCTCGTCTGACGGCAGCTCGCCGTCCGCGAGGTCGTCGACGGCCCGCGCGAACGCGTAGATCGCGGCGATCGCCTGCCGCTTCTCCCGGGGCAGCACCATGATCCCGTAGGCGAAGTTCTTCGCCTCGCGCCGCGTGATGCGCTCGACCTCGCCGTACGCCTCCTGAACGGTCATCGCACGAGCACGAGCGCGGCCTCGCGCGCGAGCCGGGCGCGCGACGGGCGCGGGCGACGATCGAAGACGTCCCAGCGGGCCGACTCGAGCACGTCGAGCGCCGCCAGGCCCCCGCGGGCGAAGAGCGCGACGGCCCGGCCGAGCCGCCCGCCGATCCGCGCCCGCAGCACTTCTCCCGCGACGAGGAGGTCGCCGGCGCGCCGGGCCTCGAACCGAAGCAGCGCTTGCAGCTCCTCCGTCGGCCGGTCGAGCGGGGGGTCGCCGAACGCATGCCGGTCCTCCGCCGGCAGGTAGATGCGGCCGAGCTCGAGGTCGCGCGGCACGTCCTGGAGGAAGTTCACGAGCTGGAGCCCCGTGCAGACCGAGTCGCTGGCCGCGACGAGCTCCGCGTCGTCGAGCCGGCGAAGGACGCCGAGCACGAGCCGGCCGCACGGGTCCGCCGAGTGGACGCAGTAGTGCCGGAGATCCGGCCACGTCTCGTACTCGCCGATCCTCTGATCCATGCGGTTGGCCTCGATCAGCCGCAGGAACGGCTCGCGCGGCAGGTCGAACTCGCGGATCGTCGGCTGGACGTTCCGCAGCACCGGCCACGTCGCCTCGCCGGCGAAGGCCGCGCCGACCTCCCGCTCGAGCTCGTCGAGCGCGGCCAGGCGGTCGCCGTCGTAGGCGTCGCCGAGCTCGTCGACGAGCCGCGCGTAGCAGTACAGCGCCCGGATGTGCGGGCGCAGCGGACGGGGGAAGAGAACCGAGCCGACCGGGAAGTTCTCGCCGGCGGCCCGCGCTGAGATCTCGGCGAGGTCCACCTGGCCATTCTTGCTTGAATGGCTGCGCGGGCGGCGGCGCCGCGCGAGGCGAGAGGAGGAGTGGATCTTGACCGACGTTCGAGCACCGGGCCCCGGAGCGCCGGGAAGCGAAGCGGCGGTGACCGGTGTCGACCGGACGGCCGGCGGGGTCGTCGTCTCGCTCGCGGGCGAGATCGACCTCTACAACGCCGAAGAGGTGCGGAAAGCGCTGCTCGACGCCTGCACCGAAGATCCGGAGGTGCTCGTCGTCGACCTCGCGGAGGTCCGGTTCATCGACTCCACCGCCCTCGGCGTGCTGATCGAGGCTCGCTCGAGGATGAGCGAACGCAGCGGCTTCCGTCTCGCCGCGCCCGGCGTCGAGACCCGGCGGGCGCTCGAGGTGTCGGGCCTCGACCGCCACTTCGTCGTCCACGACAACGTGGCGGAGGCGCTCGAAGCGGCTCGCTGACCCGGGCGACGGCCTCGATTCCGCCGCCACATCCCACTCCCATGATTCGCGAACCGCTGCTCTCACCCGAGTCGCTCGCACGCTACGCCGATGCGATCGTGCGGACCTCGCTCGGCATCGGGGAAGGCGACACGCTCGTCGTGCAGGGCGAGCCCGAGCACCGCGAGGTGCTCGTCGCGATCGCCGGATCCGCCTATCGCGCGGGCGCGCATTACGTCGACATCGTCACCTCCGATCCGCTCGTGATGCGCGAGCGGCTGCTGCACGCCGGCGACGACGCGCTCGGCGCCGTCTCGCCGTGGTCGCGCCGCCGCTTCCGAGAGGTCTCCGGCTCCCTCGGGGCGCTCGCCGCGATCACCGGCGAGGGAGAGGCCGGGTACCTCGACGACGTGCCGCCGGAGCGAATCGCGACCGACTTCTCGCGGCGGGCGAAGCAGCTCACGTTCCTCCGGCGCGCCCAGCTCAACATGCGGTCCCGCTGGACGATCGCCGGCTGGCCGACCGACCACTGGGCCGGCCAGGTCTATCCGAAGCTCAAGCCGCTCGAGGCGAAGCGCCGGCTTGCGGGCGACCTCCTCGGCTTCTGCCGTCTCACCGACGAGGACGGCAAGGGAACGAGCGGCTGGAGCAAGCACCTGCGGATGCTCGCCCGCCGCTCGGCCCGGCTGACGAAGCTCGGCCTCGAGCGGCTCGAGCTGCGCGGCCCCGGCACCGAGCTCGACCTCGCGTTCGTGGCGGGCACGCGCTGGCTCGGCGGCCCCGAGGAGCTCGTCGACGGCCGGATCGTCGCCTCGAACATGCCGACGGAGGAGGTCTTCACGAGCCCTGATCCCCGCGCGACGACCGGGACGTTTCGCTGCACGTTCCCCCTGTCGTTCCGGGGCCGGCTGATCCACGGGCTCCGCGGCGAGTTCTCGCGCGGCCGGCTCGTCCGGCTCGACGCGGACTCGGACGCCGACCGCGACTTCGTCGCCGCCTACCTCGACACGGACCGAATGGCCAGGCGGCTCGGCGAGGTGGCGCTCGTCGACTCCTCGTCGCGGATCGGCCAGACCGGCCGGATCTACTACAACACGCTGCTCGACGAGAACGCCGCCGCGCACATCGCGTTCGGGAGCGGTTTCGGCGGGACGCGGTCGGAAACACCTGGCCGCGGAGTGAATCGTTCCGCCACGCACCTCGACGTCATGATCGGCAGCCCGGAGCTCGAGGCGACCGGCATCGACGGGCGCGGCCGGAGGGTGCCCCTGATCCGCGAGGGGGCCTGGCAGATCTGATCCGGCGAGCCGTCGCGTGTGCTGCGCTCGCCGCAGCCGTCGCGCTGGCGGCCGGCTGCGGGGGCAGCGGATCGCATCCCCGCACGGCGACGCGACCGTCGGCTGCCGGCCCGCCGAAGTGCACTCTCTCGGCGAGGCAGCGCGGCGTGATCGCACGCGCGAAGACGATGATCGTGCGCATGCACCGGCTCGAGGCGCCCCTCAAGACGGTGCACGAGCAAGGACCGCTCAAGCTGGAGCTGCTGCTGAACAAGTTCCTGCTCTCCATCGGCGTCCTCCCGGTGGACGAGCGCGCCCTGCTCATCCGCAAGGCGAAGAGCGCGGTCGGGCTGTGCCGCGACTGCTTCGACGCCCTCGAGGCGCTGGAGCCCGCGGTCCAGACACGCCTCGGCGAATCCCCCTGCAAAGCGGGCTTCTAGTTCGGCGCGCGCGAAGCCTGTGGCTTCGCCCGGGGACGACCGAACTGCGGAAACGCCCCGCGTTTCCGCGAGCCCTAGGCGTCGACGAAGAGGCCGTTGAGCGGGCCCCAGAGCGCCTCGGAGCGACGCGAGACGTGCGGCAGCAGCGTCAGCTTCCCGTCCGCCCAGCCCTCGCGCTTCCGGCGCTCGAGCCGCTCCTCGGCGAGCGGCTTCCAGAGCTCGTCGAACACGAGCGCGGGGTCGCCGTCGACCTCCTCGCGCGGGCGCTCGAGGTGCTCCTCCCACAGGCGGAGCCGCACCTCCCGCGCGAGCGCCGGCTCGCGCACCACGACGTTCGCCTCCGTGTCGTTGAAGAGCGAGTGCTCGTTGAGGTTCGCGGAGCCGACCGTCAGCCAGGCATCGTCGATGACGGCGGTCTTCGAGTGCACGTACACGGGGTTGCCGCGAGGGCCCGGCTGATACAGCGTGCAGGCGAGGAAGCGCGTCGTGTCGTCGCCGGATTCCTTGTCGGCGTCGATCAGCAGCCCGACCTGGCCGCGGCTGTCGTCGGCGCCGTTGTTGGGACGGGACGGAAGGAGAACGATCACGCGGAAGTCGTCGCGCGGCGGACGGCGCAGCTTCTCGGCGAGCACGAACGTCAGCTCCGGCGACCAGAGGAACTGGCTCTCGAGGTAGACGAGACGCTCGGCCGCGCGCAGTGCCCGCAGGTAGCTCTCCAGGATCGACCACTCGCCGTCCCGGCAGGGTGCGTAAAGCCGCTCCGGCACCGTCCGTACGAGCTGCGCCTCGACGCCGCCGGCGACGGCATCCGGCACGCCCGACGCGGGCAGCTTCCCGTCGGCGATCGTGCGCCAGCGCATGCGGAAGTGGCGCGCGACGTCGGCGACGATCGGCCCCTCGAGCCGCACGGCCGTGTCGTGCCAGCCGAGTCCGCCCCGGTGCGGGTGCTCGCTCGAGTCGAGCCGGTCGCCCGCCAGGCGCGTCAGGTCGATGCCGCCGACGAACGCCGTCTCGTCGTCGACGACCACGAGCTTCTCGTGGTGACAGTGGAGCGGCCGCTCGTTCCCGTCGAGCGCCATCGCGATCCGCGTGCCCCGGACGAGCTCGTGGCAGCCCCGCCGCACGTCGCGCCGGGCTGGGCGGAAGAGCGGCAGCGGCGCGCCCGCCCACGCGAGCACACGCACGTCGACGCTCTCGGCCGTCTCCGCCAGCAACTCGCGCAGCGCCGGCCCTTCCTCGCCGAGCCGGAAGGAGGGATCGAAGTGCCAGCCGGCGAGGTGGACGTGGGAGCGCGCCGAGCGAACCGCGTCCGCGATCAGCGGAAGCGCCTCGCTGCCGTCGACGATCGGCTCGACGCGGCAGCCGGCGCGCGGCGCGAACGAGGCGGTGCTCGCCCAGCCGCCCCCGGCCGGGTCGACCGCTTCCGCGCGGCCGCGCCGCCGAAGCCGCCGCCGGTGCCGAGCGCGCATGACGCGCTCGATCGTCTCCCCGATCAGGTCGTCGAGCCGGTCGAGCGGGTAGGGAGCCACGGCGGGGTGATGCCCGCAGGTGCGGCTCTCAACCGGTCGTCGAGGTCGTCGTGGTGGTCGCGGAGTACGGCGAGGACGAGGGCGAGTAGCTGTACGTGCCGGAGCCGCTGATCACCGTGCCGGTGAGGCTGGGCTGCGGGAAGTCGACGACCGGCAGCTTCGCGACGGCGGGACTCATGAAGTCGCGCCAGATCTCCGCCGGCAGCGAGCCGCCGAACACCTGGTAGAGGCCCTCGACGTTGTAGAGCGGCACCTCGCCTCCGGGATAGCCGACCCAGACGCAGGTTGCGAGCTGCGGCACGTAGCCGCAGAACCAGGCGTCCACGTAGTTCTCGGCCGTCCCCGTCTTGCCCGCCGCGGGGCGCCCGATGTTGGCCGCGGTGCCGGTGCCGTGCTCGATCACGCCCTGGAGGGCGTACGTCAGCTGGGCGGTGACGTTCGGGCTGAGCACCCGCTGGCCCGCGGTGCTGATGTCGACCCGCTTCCCGTTCGGCTCGCGGACGCTCTCGAACGCCTGCGGCGAGTGGTGGATGCCGCCCGACGCGAAGGTCGCGTACACGTCGGTGAGCTCGAGCGGCGTGAAGCCCACCGAGCCGAGCGTGATCGCACACACGGGCTTGAAGTCGTTGCCGCTGCTCGTGATGCCCAGATTGTGTGCCATTGCGACGACGTTCTTCACGCCGACCTTGGCGACGAGCTGCGCGAAGATCGTGTTCACGGAGTTCGCCGTCGCGTCGAGCAGGTTCATCGTGCCGGCCTGCTCGTCACCGTAGTTGTGGACGTCCCACGGCCCGTTCTTGTCGGCGCACTGCTGGTCCGTGATGAAGAGCTCCGGCGGCCCGTAGAAGGTGGAGTAGAGCGAGTCGCCCTCGCTCAGCGCGGTCGCGAGCGTGATCGGCTTGAAGGAGCTGCCCGTCGAGCGGTGCCCCTGCGTCGCGAAGTTGAACTGCATGCGTCGCCCGTTCGGGAGATAGGAGACCATCGCCTTCACCGCACCGTTGCGGGGGTCGATCGCGACGAGCGCCGCCGCGGGGTCGTCGGGCCTCTTCATGACCGAGCTGACCGCGTGGAAGGCGAGCGCCTGCAGACGCGGATCGAGCGTCGTCGTGACCTTCAGGCCGCCACGTTCCACCGTCCGCTGGCCGAAGCGGCCGGCGAGCTGCTGGGTCGCCCAGCCGAAGAAGTTCGGCTGGTGCAGCTGCGAATAGAGATGGCCGGGCCTCAGCAGGAGCGGCTTCCGCGTCGACTGCCGCAGCTTCGTCGCGGTGATGTAGCCGTTCTTCCACATCGCTCGCAGCACCTCGTTCCGGCGGGCGCGCGCGGCGCGGGGGTTGACGATCGGGTCGTCCGTCGTCGGCGCCTGCGGCAGGCCGGCGAGGAGGGCCGCCTGCACGAGCGTCAGGTCCGAGGCGTCCTTCGAGAAGTACGTCGTCGCGGCGGCCTGTGCGCCGTAGGCATGCCTTCCGTAGAAGACCTCGTTGAGGTAGTCCGCGAGGATCTGCTTCCGCGAGTGCCGCTGGAAGAGCTTCTCCGCGAGGCAAGCCTCCCTGATCTTGCGCGACAACGTCCGCTGCGGGTTGCCGATGTAGAGATTCCGGACGAGCTCCTGCGTGATCGTCGAGCCGCCCTGCACGATGTGCCCGCTCGAGAGGTCCTGGTAGAACGCGCGCGCGATGCCCTGATAGTCGAGGGCGCCGTGCTGCCAGTAGCGGGCGTCCTCGATCGCGACGGTCGCCTCGGGCAGCCAGTGCGAGATCTTCGTGAGCGGCAGCGGCTGGCGGTTCGTCGCGGAGGGGACGACTCCGAGCAGGCGGTTGTTGTCCGTGTAGAGGAACGAGTTCGCGCCGAGCTTGAGCGGGCGGAGATCCGAGAGGCTGCACGTGGTGAGCAGGATCCGTTGCCCCGTGAAGGCGACGGTGGCGAGCAGCAGCGCCAGGAGCGCGGCGAGGAGGAGCGCCGAGACGAGCAGGATGCTGCGGCGCTTGCGGTGGCGGCGACGCAACCGGGCGTGGCGGGCGGCGAGCAGCCGCTCGAAGTCGCGGTCCGCGCGCGACGGCTGCCGACGGCCCTGCCCTCTCCCGTTTCGACCCTGGTGGCGTGCCACTCCTCCGCCATTGTGCTTGATCCGGCGGCCTCCGAAACGGAGACGGGTCGCTCAGACGGCGACGAGGAGCCGCGCGGCGAGCGCGAGAAGGGCGATTGCGAGCGTCCGCTCGATCGTGTGCCCGTGGATGTGGCGCGACACGTGGGCGCCGACCTGCGCCCCGACGACGACGCCGACGGAGAGCGCAATCGCCCTCCGCACGCCGGCGCCGCCCGCGAAGCTGCCCGAGACGATGTGCGTGATCGTCCCCACGCCGGCCATCCACGCGAGGACGTAGTGCGAGGTGGCGGTCGCGACATGGGTGGGGAACCCGAGCGCGCGGACGAGCAGCGGCACGTGGATGACGCCGCCGCCGATGCCGAGGAAGCTCGAGACGAAGCCGACGCCTGCGCTGTAGGCGGCCCCGCGCCAGATCGGCACGTCGTACTCGTAGAGCAGGCCGTGCCGGTCGACGAACAGCCTCCGCCGCACGCCGCGCCGCGGAGGAATCGGCCGCCAGCGGTCGCCCGCGAGCAGCCAGACCGCGAGCAGCGCGAGCACGCCTCCCATCAGCCCGCTGAAGACGTGCCGTGAGACAACACCGGTCAGCAGCGCCCCGCCGACGGCGCCCGGCAACGCCGCGGCGGCGAAGATGCTCCCGCTCCGCCAGTCGACGCGCCGCTGCCGCAGGTAGGCGGTCGTGCCCGAGGCGGCGTTGAAGAAGACGACGGTCAGGCTGATCGCCGTGATCGTGCGCGGCGAGTCGTGCGGATAGACGAGCAGCAGGATCGGCGTGAGCACGAACCCGCCGCCTGCGCCGAGAAGCGTGCCGAAGGCGCCGACGCCGACGCCGAGCAGCGCCAGCAGGACGGCGGTCTCGACGTCGAACGGCACGCGGGCTCAGTCCGCACCGGTGGGAGGCCCCGTCACGGGCGCGATGATAGGTCTCGCCGGCGGAGCGTTTGCGTGCGGCGACCGCGGGAACCCTCTCGCTCGTGACGGCGCTCGTTGTCTCCTCGGCGATTTCGACGCTGCACGGGATCCACGGCTTCCTCCACTCGACGGGCTTCGTCGTCGCACGCAACGTCGCGCTGCTCCTCGCCGCCGTCTTCTGGCTGGGGCTCGCGTTCTGGGTGCACAAGGACGCGCGCCGGCGGATCGGCGACCCGTTCCTCGTCTTCCTCGCGACGCTGGTCGGGCTGGTGCCCCCGTACATCGGGCCGGTCGTGTATCTCCTTCTCCGGCCCGCCGAGACGCGCGACGAGGTACGGGCTCGGCGGGTCGAGATCCAGGCCCTCGAGCAGCAGCTCGGGCGAGCGCGCCCGGCCTGTCCGGCGTGCAACGCGCCGATCGAGGCGGACTACCTCGCCTGTCCGGTCTGCACGACGATGCTCCGCCGCCCCTGCGCGGGCTGCGACGCCCCGCTCGAGCCTCTCTGGCAGATCTGCCCCTACTGCGCCTCACCGGCCGGCCCGTCGCAGGTCGACCTCGACGCGGCGCTGACGGGGGAAGCCCGTGCGATCAGCCTCGCCCTCGACGGCAACGGCGACGCCGCTCCCGCCGACTCGACGGTGCAGCTCGAGTCGAGCGTCCGTCGAACCGCCTAGGGGTGGTGGCAGAGGAAGGACGGGTATTCGAGGCGCGTCAAGACCTCGCGTCGAGCGGACCGCTTGCTCGGCGAAGAAGCGTCCGGTGTGCATCGCGGATGCCCGACGGCGCGACGGCGAAGTGAGGTCGCGAGCAACTGTCGTCGCCGACGATGGAGCCCTAGCTCTGCGGCCGGAAGCCCCCAGAGCTGGGGCTTCCGGCTCCATTTCTCGTTCTCACGTGGAGAGGGATGGCCTCGACCCGTGGCCGAAGTGCCGTAGCGTTGAGACCGCCCAGAGCACGACGATGTCGACGACCAGAAGCGACAGCGGCGTTAGTGACCCGGTCACAAGCGCCAGTACCGCCAGCAGTAGTGCTAGCGCGCCAAGCGTCGCAAGCAGCCGCGTCACGGCACCGCGCCCCGGTGAGCCGAGCCCGCAGGTCAGAACGCCAAGGAGCACGATCACTCCGGCTGCCCAGCGGTGGCTCCCTCCGACCAGCCACACGTTCCACCCCTCGTGAGTAGCGAAGAATGTGGCGACTGCCAGTGCTGTTAGCGCAGTGGCAGCGACGTCCTTGCGGCTGAGGGTCATGACTCTCATCTCCTTTTGACTCGAAGAGTCGAGCTGATGGTTGGCCCGGAGGTCACTTCACCCCCTTCTCCGAACGGCGGCGTACAGACCGCCGCCACCGAGGAGAAGCAGCAGTGCACCGGCACCGAGGACGCCGACTCCAATCCAGAGCAGGTGCGGGAAACGGGCTCCGATGGCGAGGTCGGTGTGGACACTGGCCGAACCGTTCGCGTTCATCACGACGATTCGCCAATTCCCGTTCTGCGGTGCCCAGGAAAGCGTCTTGACGCCGGAGCCGAGCGAGTGCGCGACCCAGAAGTGTTTGCTCGTCGGCGGAGCTGCGGGCGCCCCTCCCTGGCGCAGGCGAAAGTCGCTACGCGCAGCGTCGAAGCGTGTCGCCACCTCACGGCGGACGCCTGCCAGGTACGAGTCGACAGACCCGGCCGGGCCAATTCCGACGAACAGTGGTTGCGTGCTCTCCGTGCGGACGCGGACGGTGCCGAGCATGTCGCGCGCGACGAACAGATCACCCGCGACGCCGGTTCGGTAACTGTCAGAGACGAGTGCATAGGTGCCGGTGGAGTAGGCGGTCGAGTGGGTCATCAGGTAGCCGCTCGCGTCACGTTGGGTCTGGTCGAAGACGAGCGCGGTTCCACCGGCGGCGACGCCGGCGAGTCCCGCGAGAATCCCGATGCTGGCGACGATCACGGCGATCACCCGCCCTGCACCCCACCCCGAACGGGCCGCGGGCGCAGCCGCGTCGCGCGGTGACGGCGGTGCGGGCAGGACCGTGATCCCGCCCGGCTCGTCCTCCCCGCTGTCGAGGCGGAAGGGCGGATACACCGATGTCATCAACGCTGCGTAGGCTCCGACCCGGAGCACCCAGCGGTTGAGTCCGATCACGAGGTCGAAGATCGAGCGCGGGTACTCGCCCCGGAAGAGCAGGACGACGACCCCCACGAGGACGAGCAGGTCGATGAGGCCGCCCCAACCCGGCGACCCCTGCCAATGGTGAGCCGCGTTCCAGCCGAGGCCACCCGCACCGCCGGCGAAGATTCCAGCCACGCAGTATTGGGGGATGCCGAGCAGCCACCAGCCGACCAGCGGCAGTCCGTGTCGCTGCCGCTCGGGGTAGGCAATCTCGAGCCGCGCTGGGTACTCGGGGACGTCGGCGAGCGTGAACGGCGGATAACGGTCGGTGCCGTTCGCCCCGAACGCATAGAAGGCGACGCGCCAGGTCCAGCGGAGCACGCCAAGGTTGAAGTCGAAGATCCCGCGCGGGTAGCGACCGCCGAACAGCAGCGAGACGAACGCGACCAGCGACAGCAGGGCAAATGCAAGCCAGAGGAAGGCGAGCACGACGAAGTGCGGCAGAGCGAGCAGCCACTTGATCAGCCAGAGCCAGCGTGACGGCTGCTCGAGGTGCCCCTCCAGGCGCGCAGGAAACGGCGGCTCGAACCGCGGATACGTGGTTTGCACGAGGATCACTCCTTTCCGAGCAGGTAGTGGTCGAAGAGCCCGGCCACCCGCTGCTCGCCTTCGTCCTCCGCGGAGTCGTCTCCGCATAGTTCGGCGATTTGCCGCAGAGCCTCGGGAGGAACTACGGATCCTCCGGCGTTCGAGGATCAGGCACGGAGCGCGCGCAGCGCGGACCCCGCCGCCGCACGACACTCGGCAACAACGCGCGGGTTCGGAGCGATCGGTAGTTCCCCGCAGGGCGAAAAGGGACGATCCCGACGCGCCGCCCACCGAGCGCGGATATCAGGACAGTACGAAGACGAGCCGGCGGAGGGTATGCGCGCAGCGATCGCACTCTTGGCAGCTACGGCACTCGTCGGCGTCGCTACGCCGGCGCCGACACGAGGCCATGCCGGCGGCCACTCCGAGCGACTCGCCGCGCGCGCCCGCCGCGGCGACCGCGTTGCCCGCACCGCGCTCGTGGAGGAACACATGGGCCTCGTTCGCTCGATCGCCTTCCGCTACCGCGACCTCGGCATCCCCATCGAGGACCTCGTGCAGGAAGGCGCGATCGGGCTTCTGAGGGCGGTCGACGAATTCGACCCCGAGTGCGGGACGAGCTTTTCCACCTACGCCTTCTGGCGCGTCCGGTCGGCGGTGACGCACGCCGTCACCGCGCGCGCCAACCTCGTGCGCATCCCGCGCCCGGTGCTCGAGCGCCGACGGCAGGTCAGAGCCGCCCGCGACCGGTTCACCGTGAACGGTCGTACGCCGAGTGTGCGCGAACTGGCGGCCACGACCTCGCTCTCGCCTGCGGCAGTCGCCGAAGCGATGGCGCCCACGAGCGTCGCCTACCTCGACCAACCGCTGACCGACGGCACACTGCTCGCTGAACGGCTTGCCGCCGGTGAGGATGCCCAGCCGGACGCCATCGCCATCGCAGAGCACGAGAGACGGGCCGTGCGTAGTGCGCTGCACCGTCTACGCCCCCGCAAGCAAACGATCCTCAGGCGCCACTACGGGATCGACACCGCGCCGGAAAGACTCAGCGAAATCGGCTCCGAACTACACCTGAGCCCGGAGCGGACGCGCGCCCTCAAGGACGAAGCGCTGCGCGAGCTCGCCGCCGACCTCACCACGGCAGCCCGCGCCTGAAAGGCGGGTGCGGCTCCGTAGTTCCCCGGCCTGCCATGCGGCAAATCGCCGAACCGCGCCCCGCGATCGCGGCGGAGGACTGCGGCGACAAGGAGGTACGCGATGGCTACCACAGCGCACCCGGCTCGTCTCGAGGCCGGACGGCACGTCTTCACTCGCATCCTCGTCGGCATCGACGGTTCCCAGCAGGGTCTCGAAGCAGCACGACAGGCAGCCCTTCTACAAGACCCTGAAGGACAGCTGACGCTGTTCTCGGCGTGGGAGATCGCGCCGGTCCTCGCCGGCACCGGCAGCTACATCCCCTACTACCTCGACGAGGACGTCCAGCGAGACGCAGTGGAGAGGTCGCTCACCGCGGCACGCGACTACATCGCCCCCTATACCGCGGCAACCGGAAAGCTCGCTCGCGGAGCACCGGTCTCGCAACTGCTCGGGGAGATCGAACGCGACCAAGACACACTGGTCGCAGTCGGCAGCAGCGGCACCGGCCGGCTGCTCGGCATCGTCGAAGGCTCGGTCGCCACGACGATCATCCACCGGTCGCCCTGCTCGGTGCTCGTAGCCCGCCCTGCGAAGGACGGCTTCCCGCGCCGTATCGTCGTCGGCGTCGACGGATCGGTCGAGTCGGCCGCCGCCTACGCCGCCGCTCACTACCTCGCCGAACGCTTCGACGCCGACCTGCACGCCCTCGTCGCCTGGGGCGGCAAAGGCGTCGACGAACGGCTCGCAGCTGCCATCACGGAGGGCGAGCACGACGACCGGCACGAACCGCCGGCCGAAGCGCTCACGCAGGCCGGCGAACGCGCCGACCTCATCGTCGTCGGCAGTCGCGGTCTTCACGGCCTCCCGGCGCTCGGCTCCGTCTCCGAACGCGTCGCCCATACCGCCGCCTGTTCCGCGCTCGTCGTCCGCGAGCCGGTGTGGCAGCGCATCGACACCGAGCTCGGCCGCTAGGAGCAGCACCGTGGTCATCGCGAGCCCCGAGAAGCCCCCCATCGACGCCGAGATCGAACACGAGCTCGGACCCGTCCCGAGGAGCGAGTCATGATCGCAATCGAGACGCCAACCGCCGGCGAGCGACGCGGCCGTGCGCCCGGCCGTCGCGTCCTGGTCGTCGCCGACGACGCCTGTACGACACCAGAGCTCTGCGCGAGCGTCCGGGCGTTCGCGGCGGACTCGCCGATCGAGGCGCTCGTGATCGCGCCCGCGCACGGCACCGCCGCGACCCAGTGGTACGTGGACGAGGACGCCGCCCGGGCGGACGCAGCGCATCGACTGCGTACCTGCGTCAGCTGCCTCGCGCGCGACGGCATCCGGGCCAGTGGCGAGCTCAGCGATCCCGACCCGATACAGGCGATCACGGACGCGCTCCAGGAGTTTCCGGCCGACGAGATCCTGCTCGTCACCGCACCGCAACGGCCTTCGCGCTGGCTGCGCCGGAACGTCATCGACCGCGCCCGACAGGCCTTCGAGCAACCGACCACACACGTCGTCATGCCGGTCACATCCGAGAGGAGCGAGCAATGAACGTCCTCGTGACAGCCGCCAGCCAGCAAGGCGCGACCCAAGGAATCGCACAGGCGATCGGCCACACGTTGCGGGGCCGCGGTTTCGACACGACGGTCGCTCCACCCGACGAGATCGTCGACATCGCCGCCTACGACGCGTTCGTCATCGGCAGCGCCGTCTACGTCGGCCACTGGCTCGAGCCGGCGACCGCCTTCGTGCGCCGGTTTGCGGCCGCGCTGGCGCAGCGACCGGTGTGGCTGTTCTCCAGCGGACCGGTCGGAGACCCAGGGCGCAAGCTCGTCCAGCAGATGACCTCTGATCCGGTCGAGCTGCCTGAGCTCCTCGCTCTGACGGAGGCGCGCGAGCATCGCATCCTCGCCGGCAAGCTCGCCGGGAAGAGCCTGCCGCGACCTCAGCGGCTCTCGCTCCTGGTCTTCCGCGGTATCGAAGGCGACTGGCGCGACTGGTCGGCGATCGAATGCTGGGCCGGCGAGATCGCGGACAGTCTCGCGAGGAGCGGGGTCGCGAGCCCCTCGGCGGTGGGTTGATGGCCATAGCGGTCGCCGCCGCTCCGCTCGGCGCTCCGCCGGATGCTGCCGGACTGACCGAAGCGGAGGCGGCCCGGCGTCTATCGGAGCGCGGGCGCCCCCCGCGCCAGCGCAGCAGCCGCTCCTACGCGAGCATCGTCCGTGCCAACGTCTTCACCGTCTTCAACCTGATCCTCGCCGTCGCCGGTGCGGCGACGCTGGCCTACGGCCAGTGGCGGACGCGCTCTTCCTCGGCGTGCTCGTCGCCAACTCCGGCATCGGCAGCTGGCAGGAGATCCGGGCGAAGCAGGCGCTCGACCGGCTCTCGCGCGCTGGTCGCGCCGCTCGCGACCGTCGTCCGCGACGGCGCGCCCGCGCGGCGTCCAGTCGACGAGCTCGTCGTCGGCGATCTCGTGCGGCTCGCCCCCGGCGACCAGGTCGTCGCCGACGGCACGCTCGAGCGTGCGGAGGGGCTGCGCGTCGACGAGTCGATCCTGACGGGAGAGTCGCGCCTGGTCGAGCACGCAGCCGGCGACGAGATCCGCTCGGGATCGTTCGCGGTCGAGGGAGACGGCCGACTTCACCGTCACCGCGGTCGGAGCCGAGAGCTACGCCTCGCGGATCACCGGCGAGGCGCGCTCGTTCCGCCACCCCCGCTCGCCGCTCGAGCGGTCGCTGAACCGGCTGCTCTTCGTGCTCGTCGGCGGTGATGGTGCCGCTCGGGCTCGTGCTCGGCTACGCGCTCTGGCACCGGCACGCCGGCCGCTCCACACGGCCGTGCCGACCGCCGTCGCCGCGGTCGTGACGCTCGTCCCGGAGGGGCTGATCCTGCTCACGAGCCTCACCTACGCGGTCGCCGCCCTGCGGATGGCGCGCCGGGGCGCGCTCGTCCAGCAGCTGAACGCGATCGAGTCGCTGGCGTCCGTCGACGTCGTCTGCCTCGACAAGACCGGGACGCTGACCGAGCCGCGGCTGCGCGTCGTCGGGACGTCGCCGGCGCGAGCATCGCTCGGCGCCCGCTCGGACGTACGCCGCGTCGGCGCGGGCCCGCAACAAGACGCTCGAGGCGATCGCCGAGTCGTATCCGTCGGCTCCGGAGCCGGTCGAGGAGGAGGTCCCGTTCAACTCCCGGCAGCGGTTCGGCGCCCACCGGATCGGCGGCGTCGGCTACGTGCTCGGAGCGCCCGGAGCATTTCGACGCTCGGCGGGCTGGCCGCCGACGCCGAGTCGCGCCGTCGCCGAAGGGCGCCGCGTGCTCGCGTTCGGAACCTCGGACGAGCTCGAGGCCGAGCGGCCGCGTCGCCGGCGTGCTCGTGCTGCTTGCGGAGCGACTCCGGCCGGAGGCGCGCTCCACCGTCGACTGGTTCCACGCCCAGGGTGTCGAGCTGAAGGTCCTCTCGGGCGACCGCCCCGAGACCGTCGCCGCGATCGGCCGCGACGCGGGCATCGACGGCCCGTGGATCGACGCCTCCAGCCTGCCCGACGATCCCGCCGAGCTGCAGCGGATCGTGCGCGGCCACGCGGTGCTCGGGCGGATCGCGCCGCGGACAAGCGGCGTGTGGTCGAGGCGCTGATCGCGACGCCGGCCACTACGTCGCGATGGTCGGCGACGGCGTCAACGACGTACCGGCGCTCAAGGCGTCCCGCCTCGCGATCGCGCAGGGGAGCGGCACGCAGATGGCCCGGAGCGTCGCCGACGTCGTGCTCGTCGCGCGACGACTTCGCCGCGGTGCCGGCGATGGTCGGGGAGGGCCGCAAGATCCTGCGCAACGTCCAGCGGGTCGCCAAGCTGTTCGTGACCAAGTCGGCGTTCGCGGCGTTCCTGATCCTCTCGATCGGGCTGACGCCGACCGCCTACCCGCTGCTGCCGCGCCAGCTGACGCTCGCGGCCTCGCTGACGATCGGGATCCCGGGGTTCTTCCTCGCGCTCGCGCCGAGCTCGCGGCCGCTACAGCTCGCGGGGCTTCCTGCGCGAGCTCGCCCGCTTCGCGCTTCCCGCCGGCACCGCCGCCGGCCTCGGCGTCCTCTCCAGCTACCTGTTCGCGCTCAACGTGCTCGACCTGAAGCTCGTCGAGGCGCGGACGGTCGCCGTCACCGTGCTCGTCCTCGTCGGGCTCTACCTGATCCTCGCGCTCGAGGTCGTCCGGCCGGGTCCGGGGCGCCGCCGTCTCGACTGCTCTGCCTCGTGCTGCTTGATCGGCTACGTGTTCGTGCTGCTCGTGCCGTTCGCACGCGACTTCTTCTCGCTCGCGCCGCCGGGCCCGGCCGTCCTCGGCCCCGCCCTCGCGGGCGCTGCGCTCGCGATCGGCGGGCTCGCGGTGCTCGACGACCGCTTCGTCCCCGGCCGTGGCGTCGAGAACGACCGGCGGGAAGGAGGTGAGTCGTAGTGCAACTGTCGCTCGGGCTCGCCCTGGCGCTGATCTCGGCGATCACCGTCAACTGGGCATATTCGCGTGAGCACGACGCGGCCGCGGCCATGCCCCCGTTCTCGCCGCAGCACCCGCGTCCGCTTCGTGTCGCTCCTGCTCGGTGACCGACGCTGGCTGAGCGGCTTCGGGACCGAGACCGCCGGCTGGCTCGTCTACGTCGCGGCACTGCGCATCGCCCCGCTCTCGCTCGTGCAGGCAGTCTGTGCCTCCGGCATCGCCGTCCTCGCGCTCGCCAGCACGCACGGCCACCCCGGGGGGGCTCGCCCGTCACGAGCAGATCGCGGTGCTGATCGCGATCGCCGGACTCGTCCTGCTCGCGCTCTCCCTCGTCGACACGCAGCAGGCCGACCATCCACCGGAGTGGACGCCCGTACTGCTCTGGCTCGGTAGCTCCACCGTCGCAGCCTTGGTGCTTGCGCGGTTCGGCGCCGGGCTCGCCCGCGGTGCCTCGCTCGGCCTCGCGGCCGGACTGCTCTTCGCCGGCGGGGACATCTCGGCCAAGCTCGTCGTCTACGGCGGCATCTGGCTGGTCGCCGTCAGCAGCCTGATCGTCTGCTACGCCCTCGGCACCAGCGTCCTGCAGGGCGCCTTCCAGCATGGCGACGCGCTCACCGGCGCCGGCCTGGCGACGCTCGCAACGAACGGCGTCCCGATCGCAGCCGGGTTCGTCGTCTTCGGCGAGCAGCTTCCGAACGGCTCCAGAGGCGTCTTCCAGCTAGCCGCGTTCGCATCGCTGATCGCGAGCGCGGTCCTGCTCGCGCACACGCGGGGCGTTCGGGCCGACGGGAAGACGCCGGCCGCTTCGTCCACCGCCCACGCCTTCACGGGTTGAGGAAGCCGAGGATGAACGCGACCACATCTTCGCGCGCGGACGCGCGGACGCTGGGGAGCGTCTCCGAACGGGTCGCGCACGAGGCCTCCTGCTCCGTCCTGGTCGTGCGGCCCGCACCACGGCCACAGGAGCGGCCATGCTGAGTCTGATCCACGTCAGCAAGCAGTTCGGAGCCGTGCCGGCGCTCGAGGACTGCTCGTTCTCGGTCGAGCGGGGCGCATGGTCGGGTTCCTCGGGCCGAACGGAGCCGGCAAGACCACGGCGATGCGCACCATCTTCGGGCTGGTCGAGCCCGACGCGGGAGGTGCGCTGGGCGGGCACCCGAGCGGACCGGCCGAGCGGCTCCGCTTCGGCTACATGCCCGAGGAGCGCGGCCTCTACCCGCGCATGCGCGTCGCCGAGCAAGTCGAGTATTTCGCGCGGCTCCACGGCATGACGCGCGGCGACGCGCGCCGCGCGGGCGCCGCGTGGCTCGAGCGGCTCGGGCTCGGCGCCGCGCGGCACGCCAAGCGTCGAGGAGCTGTCGCACGGCAACCAGCAGCGCGTGCAGCTGGCCGTCGCGCTCGCGTCACGAGCCCGACCTGCTCGTGCTCGACGAGCCCTTCGCCGGCCTCGACCCGCTCGGTGTCGCCGCGCTCGGCGCGATCGTGCGCGAGGAGGCCGCGCGCGGCGCCGCCGTGGTCTTCTCCAGCCACCAGCTCGACCTCGTCGAGGACCTCTGCGACGACATCGCAATCATCGATCACGGGCGGGTCGTCGCCACCGGCGACCTCGACACGCTCCGACGCGCCTCGAGCCGACGGCGCGTCGAGCTGCAACTCGAAGGCGCGGCCCCGCCTGGCTCCGGGGGATCGGCGGCGTCGAGCTGGTCGAACGCCGAAACGGCGATCTGCGGCTGCTTGGCAAGCCAGGAAGTGGATCCAGAACAGGTGTTGATGGAGGCCGAGCAGGCCGGCCGCGTCATCGCGTTCAGCTACGGCCCACCCACCCTGGCCGAGCTCTTCCTGGAACTGGTCGCCTCATGAGCGGCCGCCGCGCCGATCACGCTCGTCGCCCGCCGCGAGATCCGCGAGCGCCTCCGTGGCAAGCTCCTCCTCGTCTCGACGCTGGTGATGGTAGCTGCTCGTCGCAGGGTCGGCCGCGTTGCAGGGGACGCTGTCCAAGAAGCCGACCTACCGCGTTGCGGTGACCTCCCCGTCCCCGCCGGGCCTTCTCGCCGCGCTCGAACGCGCAGCAAAGCCGTTCGACAACGCGAAGGTCCAGCTGCGCACCGTCGCCACACCGGCCGCCGGACGTCAAGCGCTCGAGACCAAGAGAGTCGACGCTCTGCTGCTTCTGCCGCAGAACCAGCTGCTCTTCCGCTCGGAAGTGGATGCGAAGGCCGCGGCGGTCGCCGACATCGCGGTGCGCGCGCTCCGCCACCATCTGCCGCCCGCCCCGGAGCTCACCACGGCAACGCTCCACAACACGGACAAGCCGAAGGCAACCGACGCCGAAGCGCTCGTCGCCTACGCCGGCTCGATCCTGCTGCTCATGTCGCTCGCCGTCTACGGACAGTGGGTCGTGAGCGGCGTCGTCGAGGAGAAGAACAGCCGCGTCGTCGAGGTGATCCTCTCGACCGTACGGGCGCGCGACCTCCTCGCCGGCAAGGTGATCGGGATCGGGCTCCTCGGGCTCGGCCAGCTCGCCGTCGTCGCCGGGCTCGCCGCAACCCTCCTCGCCGCAGGCGTCTTCCACGCACCGACCGCGCTCGGCGGCAGCCTCGCGCTCGTCATCCCCTGGTTCACCCTCGGCTTCGCTCTCTACGCCGTCGCCTACGCCACCGCCGGTGCGCTCGCCTCACGCCAGCAGAACGCCGACACCGCCGGACAACCCGTCACCTACACGCTGCTCGCCGCCTACTTCGCTGGCTACCTCACCCTCTCCGTCGACGCCAACGGAGTCCTCGCACACCTGCTCACGGTGTTCCCACTCACCGCGCCACTCGTCCTGCCTGCGCGTAGTGCTCTCGTCGGCGTGCCGCTCTGGGAGCACGCACTCGCCGTCGGCCTCGTCCTCGCGACGATCTACGCGCTCGTCCGTTTCGCCGGACGCATCTACGGCGCCGGGCTTCTGCGCTCCGGCCCCCGCCTCGAGCTGGGCGCGGCGCTCCGGCTCGCGCGACATCCCTGAGACGGAGGACCCTGATGAAGAACACACTCCTGTACGCCCGGACGATCGCGATCCTCGTCGTGGTCGCCGTGGTCGTCCACTTGGTCGCCTCGGTCGATTGGCCCTTGGCCATCGCCCTGGGCGCGGGCGCGGCCGTCCTGCTGCGCGCCGCGGGTCGCCGCAACACACCCGCGCGTCCGTAATCCGTCGGCCGTCCCAGCCGCATACGTGGATCTGCCGTCATCGGAGGATCTGCTGAGCCGGAGTCGGTGCGCTCTCCGATTGCGCCAGGTGCGTATGCGTCTTTGCTGGCGTGATGCGGCGTCGTCGAGGCTCGCGGGGTGCCAGAGCGCCTCTGGTCTTCTGGCTGATCGCGGTTGCGATCTTGTCGGCGGGCTGCGCCGGGGCTTCGGCCACGTCGTCGACGACGCAGGTTCGTGCCCCGCGCGCCGGTGGTTCTGCCGGGATCCACAAGATCCGGCATGTCGTGATCGTGATGCAGGAGAACCGGTCGTTCGATTCCTACTTCGGCACGTATCCGGGGGCAGACGGGATTCCTGGGCTCGCGGGCAATCCAGGGGTCGTCCCCTGCTCGCCGGATTCGCTGAGCCACGTGTGCGTCAAGCCCTACCACGACGCCTCAAACCGCAACGCCGGCGGGCCGCATGACACTCGCAGCGCGATCCGTGACATCGCCGGCGGCAGGATGAACGGGTTCCAGCTCGCGGCCCACAAGGGGCGTACCAGCGTCTGCAAGAAGAACATCCAGACGCCCAACTGCTCGCTGACGCCGTCGAAACCCGACGTGATGGGCTACCACGACAGGCGCGAGATTCCGAACTACTGGGCCTACGCGCGCCGGTTCGTCCTGCAGGACCACATGTTCGAGTCGGTCAACGCCTGGAGCCTGCCGGCACACCTCTATCTCTCCTCGGCCTGGTCGGCGCGCTGCACGAAGGCCGGAGACCCGATGAGCTGCAGATCGACGCTGAAAGCGCCGTACGGCGCGAGCGGTGGCAGCCACGGCATCGACTTCCCCTGGACCGACCTCACCTACCTGCTCCACCGCCACCACGTCAGCTGGCGCTACTACGTGGCCAAGGGAGGCGCCCCGGACTGCGACGAGGGCGCCATGCTCTGCGCACCCGAGCCGCAGGACGCGATGACACCCAGTATCTGGAACCCGCTCCTGCGCTTCGACACCGTGCGCCAGGACCACCAACTCGGCAACATCGTCCCCCTGCACGCCCTCTACCGGGACACCAGGCAAGGGAAGCTGCCCGCCGTCTCCTGGGTCATGCCCAACCAGAAGCTGAGCGAGCACCCGCCCGCGCTCGTGACCGTCGGTCAGACCTACGTCACCCACGTGATCAACTCGATCATGCGCAGCCCCGACTGGAGCTCGACCGCGATCTTCCTGGTCTGGGACGACTGGGGCGGCTTCTACGACCACGTCAAGCCCCCGGTCGTCGACGGCCAGGGCTACGGGCTCCGCGTTCCCGCGCTCGTGATCAGCCCCTACGCCAAGCGCGGCTACATCGACCACCAAACGCTCAGCTTCGACGCCTACCTCAAATTCATCGAAGACGACTTCCTCCACGGACAACGACTCGACCCCAAGACCGACGGCCGGCCCGACTCCCGCCCCCACGTGCGCGAGAACGCAAAGATCCTCGGCAACCTCGCCAACGACTTCGACTTCAGGCAAACACCCCGGCCCCCACTCACTCTCCCTCTCCACCCACCCTTCAGCTAGTCCAGCCAGGGATCCTGGGCACTCCCGCGCGAGCGTGCTCTGGATAGGGCGGTGCGCTCTTCGGATGTTCCAGACCGGCCTCGACGGTGCTCGTCATCTGCTCGTCGGGTTTGTCCGCCGGCGTGCTTCTCGGAGCACCTCCGTGCACGGCTTGAGAAGTGAGAGCCGACGCGGGGACTCGAACCCCGGACCCCATCATTACGAGGGCTGATCAGCTGTCGTCAGAGGACGCGCACAGTCGCGCCAAGCCGCATGGTTCCGAGGGATTCACGCCGCGGCGCTGGCGGCCGAAGATCCCAAACGACAGAGGCGTAAACCCCGCGTAGACCCCCGGAAACGGCCGAGCTTGTGCTAAGCGAGAACGGGGTCGCACTGCTGGCGGACGTTGACCCTGCCTGTTAGCAGCCCACGTCCGACCCGGCGCCAGGTTCCCGGCATTGTCCCGCAGCCTTGTCCAGCGCAGAGCGGAACTTCGCTATGGGGGTGGGCAGGCGGCATGGCCCGTACGCAATTAGACGATGGTTGCGTAGCAGGAGCACGACCTTGGCGCCGGCTCCGCAATGTTGCTCAGGGTTCACAGGCAGCGTCCGCGGCAGATAACGGCGGACGATGGCGAGCGATACCGTAGCGATCGCTCCTGATTCGAAGTGTCCTTCGCGTGAATTCGCCTCGACGACATTCGGAACGTTCTGCGGCCATGCCATTGTCTTGGCAGCCACTACGCGGCCCGCAGGTATACCAGTCGAGTGATTAGAGTTACCACACCCAGCGGCGACCAATCCGGCTGCAAGTATTCCCGCCGATAGAACGATGGGTTTAGCACGGTCTAAACAGAAGCGCGGCGTAGTCACAGCGCCTTCGCGCTTTTGAGGCCGGCGCACGGTCTCTACTTTGTGAAGAACCCGATCACGAAGCTGCCTGACACAGCGTCCACCGCAATCGAAAAGTGTGTCACGAGTAGCTGGACACCAGCCGCCGCCGTTTGGGGGCCACCGGCCGCGACGTTCACCGGAGTGGGGGAGGTAAACGTAACAACCCAGACTGGTCTATCCTGGATAGGATCGTACGAAGCTGCTTGTGACGGATCAAGCGGAATCGATCCCGGGACGGTAAGACTTGCCTTCACAGCTGTGGCTGGGAATTGCTGCGCGTCCGCGTATTGATGCGCCGCCGCAACCGCGGCGTCGTCTGAGAGGGCGTCCGACGGCGATGAGGTCAATGGCATAAGAACAACCTGGTCATTGACGTTTACTCCAGCCGTGGGAAGAGTCGTAGGCACCTCACTGACCAGCGCTGGCCCGACGCCACCGTGCGCAAGGTTCCCGGACGACCAAGGCTGCCACGCGATCATCGCTGCCGTGACCACGCCTGCCGAGACAAGCACCAAGCTGACACGACGTAATTGCTTCACTTAGTTCAATCTCCCTTACGAACCATCTTGCTCAGCCCTCCGAGCTGTACCGCGTGTCCCAAGTAAAGAAGTAATTCGTCGCACCCCAACCAGCCGTGCCGTATTGGGCACTGTCGTAGTAATAGTAATAGGACGGCTCGTCTGGCTGCCAGGAGCCATTGTAATGCACAACCTCAGAAAACTCGACCTCATGATTGGTGTCGCCCGCAGTCTGGTCACCGGCATAGTGCGTTTCAGCCATCCACTCGCCCTCATTCGGCGTCCACGAAAGCGCCTGCGTGGCAACGTCGCTGCCATTAACCCGGAAGTGCATGATGCCACTAATCTTTTGCACCCCGAACTTGTCCTGAGCAAGGGTACCCGGGTTTGGCACAAGCCCACGTGCCATTGGTAGTCCAAGGTCGCCCTGGGCATCGGGACCGTACTCGTAGAAGTAGAACGGGCTAGTACTCCATTGATTCCACACAATCCAGCCGGTCTGCGCGAGATCTACGCTGCTCGTACTTACGTCCACCATCGACCACGCCGAAGTCTGCTGGCACATTCGCGGTTTGTATCGATCAATATAAGCGTGAGCGCCGCTGAGCGTTTCGACATGCCGCATCCCGACAAACCCGCCGCTGCCGCTGCATGCGGAAGCCACCGATGCACTGGCCGCCAAGACGGCTGCTACGACAGACACCAACAGTGCCACTCGCACGCAACGCATGTTACTCCCTTCTGCTTCCCGCAGTCAACGCCGGCAGGTCCGTCTACGGTTGATATGGGTCTCGAAAGGCCTCAGCCGTGACGCGAGCCGCCCATCCTCCGGCCATCCGGACGAGTGCTCACATCTTCTGCCTGACTTCGAGGGCGCGACGCCTGTTACGTGGAAGCGCCAGATGGGACTCTCAACGGACTGCGGCCCGAACTGTCGCATCTGCGCCACCCTGCTCACGCCGGGAAACAGGAGACGCAGATGCACGGACTCCTTGAACGGCTTGACATGGGAGCTCATCCTGATGCTCACGCTGATGCTCACGTTGCCTCGCGAGACAGGCCCGCACTTCAAAGTGCATCTGTGTCTCGCCGGCTATGGAGGCTGGTAGTACGTCCACGACAGGGACTTCAGCCCGCTGACATCTGCGCGGGGTCGGAGTCGTCAGAGCTCCTGCGCTTGTGGGTCCGCGACGGTGATCGGCTACCGTCTTTGCATGGTTGACGAGCGCCTCCACACTGAGCGCGCGCTGCCAGGTAGCGAGCTCGTGGAGCAGGGACTCGCCGATCTCGAGGCAGGCGAGGTGACGATCGAATCGCTGCTCGTCTCGATCGGCGCACCCCGGCTTCGTCGGCTCGGGTTCGACCTGCCCCCTACGCTGGAGGACGCTGAGGAGCGCCTCTATCTCCTGCTGGCGCGGGACGATCCCGACGCCGCCCACGGCCGGCACCACGCGCTCGTCCGCCGGCTGGTCAGTTTCGAACGGGCAGCCGAATCCGCGAGCTAGCCGACACCGAGCGGATCAAGCGCCTGTTGGCCGCACTCGACGGGGCCGCCGAGCAAACGGGGCGCTGCTACCTGACCGGCGGCGCCACCGCCGTGCTCCTCGGCTGGCGTGGGACGACGATCGACGTGGACCTGAAGCTCGTCCCCGAACAGGACGCTGTGCTCCGCGCCATCCCCCGCCTCAAGGACGAACTGCAGGTGAACGTCGAGCTCGCCGCCCCCGGCGATTTCATCCCCTTGCCGGCTGGCTGGGAAGAGCGCAGCCTGCTTGCCGAGCAAGGAGGACGGCTCGCCTTCTACCACTTCGATCCCTACGCGCAGGCGCTCGCCAAGCTCGAGCGCGATCACGCTCGCGACCGGGACGACGTCCGCGCCCTCATCCGCTCAGGCCTCGTCGACCCGGACCAGCTAAGCCGCTACTTCGAGGAGATCGCGCCGCTGCTCTACCGCTTTCCCGCCATCGACCCGCCGGCCTTTCGCGAGCGCGTCGAGCAGGAGCGGACGATCGAGCGGGATCTCGGGCAGGGGCCTGAGTTCTAGGCCCACGCGACGCTCAGTGTCAGCGTTTCTCGCCGGGCGAGGTGACTGGCTGAATGACGTTCCGCGCTCGTGAGCGCGGTCAGCCACTCTTCGAGAGCGTCAGGAACGAGCTCGCGGGCCTCGTCGATCGTGGGTGCGCAGGTGATCACGCCGGGTAGCTCCTCGATCGTTGCGCGGACCCAGCCCTGCTCGTCCGGTTCGAACGCGACGTGCAGGTTCACGCTCGCACCGTACATGGCCGCCTGAGCGGCTCAGAGGTCGATGTCGAAGCCGCGCTCGGGGACGAGCTCTCGCTCGAGCTCCATCATCCGGCGGAGCCTGACGAGGCGGTCGGCGTCGACTTCGCGGTCGCTCGCCTCGAGCATGCGGACGCAATCGACGACGGAGGCGACGGCGGGCCGGAGGCCGCGGCCGAGGTTCTCGCGGTCGGCGCGGCGGCGCAGGTCGTCGTACCCCCGCGTCCCCCATGGCGCTGGCACGACACGGAGCTCGCCGGCACGCGTCGACGCGGTAAGCGGATCGGTCGAGGCAAGCTGGGCGGCGTTCACCGGTGCCTCGAGCTGCTCCAGGGCGCGGGCGAGCCGGCGCAGGTTCTCCTCGCGAAGCGAGGGGACGATGTCGAGCCCGCGCGTGGTCTCGCCGCTCCCGTTGACCACGCGGGCGAAGCCACCGACGACGACGTAGCTCGCTCGCTCGCGGTCGAGCGCCGCCAGGAGCGCGTAGGGATCGAACGGCGGCTGCATTGTCACGCCTCGCCCTCGAGACGCTCCAGGAGCGCCTGCACGCGCTGCTGCGGGGCCTCGAGCAGGCTCGTCTCCAGCTCGGCGTCGAGCGCTGGCGTCTCTTCGCGCTCGCCGATCTCGATCCGGAGTTCGAAGCCGCAAGCCTCGACGACCGCGCGCAGGTTCTCGAAGCTCGGCTCCTGGCCGCCGACTTCCCAGCGGGCGACCTGAGCGCGCTCGCGGCCGAGCCGCGCCGCGAGCTCGCTCTGCGTCAGGCTCGCCCGCAGGCGCGCCTCCCGGATGATCTGCGCAGCCGTCATCGCCGCCGAGTCTACCTCCGTGTTGACTCAGCATCACGATACTGATAAGTTACGCACCCTATGGTAGCAGCAGCTCTCGCTCCCGCTCTTCGACTCGCCGCCGGTCGAGCCTCGCCCGAAGCCTGCAGCAGCCACCGACGACGCACAGCCCGGTCGGGTCGAACCGCCGGCCGTCGACGAAGCGCCGTTCGCGCCGGGGTTGCTGACGACGAGCGAGACGGCCGCGCTCCTGCACGTCCACCCGCGAACAGTTCAGCGCCTCGTCGAGCGCGGCCAGCTGGAGGCGATCCACCTCGGCACGGCGGTTCGCTTCGATCCGGGCGACGTCGCCGCACTGACCGAGCGGGAGAAGCAGGGGGCGGCAGCAGCACCTACCGCGCTGGCCGATCGCGTCCGCGCCTCGCGCGGCGCCCGCGTCTCCTTCGCCGAGCGCCTACGCTCCCGACAGCATGAGCATCGAGCGGCTCAGGCGTAAGGACGGCAAGGGCGTCTACGTCGTCCGCTGGTACGAGAGCGGCCGCGGCAGTCGACGCCGCAAGCGCACCTTCGACCGGCGCCGCGACGCCGAGCTCTTCGAGGCCTCGCTGCGGCGGGCGCGGCAGCTCGGCCAGCTCGCCTCCGAGGTGATCGGCTCCAACGCGACGCTCGAGGAGTTCCTCGTCGAGTGGTGGGACACCTACGCCGTGACGCACCTGCGCCCGAACACGCTCGCCGGCTACACGACGCTGCTCGACCGCTGGATCGTCCCCTACCTCGGCCGCAAGCGCCTGCGCGAGGTCACCCGCGAGACGGTCGACGGTTACTGCGCCCAGCTGCGACTCGACGGCGCCGGCGTTCCGACCGTCAACCGCGCGCTCGGCCTCCTGCAGGGCGTCTTCCACCGTGCCGTGGAGTGGCGCCGGCTTGCCTGGAACCCCGTCGTCGGCACCAGGCGACTCAGCCACAGCCGTGCCACTACGATCGACGCGAGGACGCCTGAAGTCGTCGAGGCGATCCGCAGGCAGCTCGACCAGCAGAACGCCGCCCTCGTCAGCGTGCTCGCATATGAGGGCCTGCGGCCAGGCGAGGCGTACACGCTCACCTGGGGAGACGTGCTCGACGACCGCGGCCGCGCCCGCAAGCGCCTCATGGTCCGCACCGCGCTCTCCGACGGCGAGGTGACGACGCCGAAGTCGGCGCGCGCTCGCGAGCCCGAACTCTTCACGCCCGTCGCCCGCGAGCTCGTCGCCCTCCATCTCGCCCAGGGGCGCCCGACCACCCATGCGCTCGTCTTCCCGGACGCCGCCGGCAGCCACCTGCGCCGGCAGAACTGGCGGCGACGCGTCTGGATCCCCGCGGTCGAGCGCGCCGGCGTCCCCTACTTCCGCAGCTACGACCTCCGCCACACCTGCGCGACGTTGCTCCTCTACGAAGGGCCGCACGCTCAACGAGGTCGCCGAGCACCTCGGCCACTCCGATCCGGGCTTCACCGCCCGCACCTACGCGCACGTCATGCGCGACGGCTCACGCCGCCGCCGCGTCCCGATCGCGCAGGCGATCCGGACGGCACGAGCCGCCGCCGCGCGTAGACCCCGGTAGACCCCTCGACAGAAAAACGGCCCTCCGAGGAGAGCCGCTCCGAGAAGAAATCCCTGCAAATCCGGAGAGCCGACGCGGGAGACTCGAACCCCGGACCCCATCATTACGAGTGATGTGCTCTACCAGCTGAGCTACGTCGGCGGGGAGTCCCAGTCTAGCCCGCCTCCTGACGCGCCTAGAGCGAGCGGTACGAGACCGTCTCGCGCTGCCCGCTCTCGCCGGAGCGGACGATCGCATCGCAGACCTCCGAGGCGCGGTAGCCGTCCTCGAAGTCCGCGCCGTACGGTGCGACGCCGTGCTCGCCGGCGACGGCCGCGAGGAAGTGGTGGAGCTCGTGGACGAACGTGTCGCCCCAGCCGACGATGTGCCCGGGCGGCCACCAGTGCTGCCAGAACGGGTGGTCGGCTTCCGAAACGAGCACCGTCTTGAAGCCACGCGCGCGGTCGCCGTCGGCACGGAAGACCTGGAGCTCGTTCAGCCGCTCCATGTCGAAGTCGAGCGAGCCCTTCGTGCCGTTGATCTCCCACTGGAACGCGTTGCGGCGGCCGTGGGCGAAGCGGGTCGCCTCCAGCGTGCCGACCGAGCCGTTCGCGAATCCGACCGCCGCCTCGACCGCGTCGTCGACCTTGCGCCCCGGCAGGAACGTGTGCGCGAAGCCCGACACCGTCTCGATCTCGCCGTTGAGGAAGCGTGCGAGGTCGACGACGTGGGTCATCAGGTCGCCGAGGGCGCCGGACCCGGCCGCGTCCACGTCGAAGCGCCACGTGTCGAGCGAGGGGTCGTCGCCCCAATCCTGCAGGTACCGGGCGCGGAAGTGGCGCACCTCGCCGAGCTCGCCTGCCTCCACGATCTCGCGGGCGAGCCGCACGGCCGGGACGAACCGGTAGTTGAACGCGCACATGTGCTTGACGCCGGTCGCGGCGACCGCCTGCCAGATCTCGTAGCTCTCCCCGGCGTCGCGACCGAGCGGCTTCTCGCAGACGACGTGCTTCCCCGCCTGCGCGGCCGCGATCGTCGGCTCGGCGTGAAGCGAGTTCGGGCCGCCGTTGTCGAAGAGACCGATCCGCTCGTCCGCGACGAGGTCGCGCCAGTCGGTGGTCGCGTACTCCCAGCCGTAGCGGCGGGCGGCCTCGCCGACGGCCTCCTCGTCGCGGCCGGCGATCCCGATCAGCTCCGGCTCGAGCGGCGGCGGCCACGTGATGTAGGAGATCTTGCGGAACGCGTTCGAATGGGCCTTGCCCATGAACGCGTAGCCGAGCATCCCCACGCCGATCCTCGCCACGTGCGAGATAGTACGCGTGTGAGTTCCCTAGTGAAGTGGGGCATTGTCTCCACCGCGGACATCAACCGGAAGGTGATCCCCGGAGCGCACGCCTCGGACAAGGTGGAGCTGTTGGCGGTCGCCAGCCGCGACCGGGCCCGGGCCGAGGCCTACGCACGCGAGTGGGAGATCCCGCGGGCGTACGGGTCGTACGAGGAGCTCCTCGCCGACCCCGAGGTCGAGGCGGTCTACATCTCGCTGCCGAACACGCTGCACGCCGAGTGGTCGATCAAAGCCCTCGACGCGGGGAAGCACGTGCTGTGCGAGAAGCCGTTCACGCGCCACCCGGAGGAGGTGGAGGCAGCGTTCGACGCCGCCGAGCGGAACGGCCGCCTGCTGAGCGAGGCGTTCATGTACCGCCACAACCCGCAGACCGCGAAGCTCGTCGAGCTCGTCCGCGACGGCGCGATCGGGGAGCTGCGACTCGTGCGCTCGGCGTTCTCGTATGCGCTCTACGACCATGAGAACATCCGCCTCCGCACCGATGTCGAGGGCGGGTCCCTGATGGACGTCGGCTGTTACAACGTCTCGGGCTCGCGATTGCTGGGCGGCGAGCCGGAGCGGGTGTGGGGAGAGGCGTGGTACGGCCCGTCGGGAACCGACTGGGTCTTCACCGGGACGCTCCGCTTTCCCGGCGACGTGATCGCCACCTTCGACTGCGGCACCGCGCTCCCGGACCGCGACGAGCTGGAGGCGTTGGGCAGCGAGGGATCGCTCTTCCTCGACGACCCCTGGCACTGCAACCGGCCGACCATCGAGCTCCGCCGCGACGGCGAGGTCGAGCGGATCGAGCTCGATGCGGTCGACTCGTACCGGCTCGAGCTCGAGAACCTGAGCGACGCGATCCGCGGCGAGGCCGAGCTGCTGCTCGGGCGAGAGGACGCCATCGCGCAGGCCAGGGCACTCGAGGCGCTCCACCGCTCGGCGACGACGCAGCAGCCCGTGTCGCCGTGACCCCGGACGAGGCGCGCGAGCGGGCCGCGTCGATGCTGGCCGGCGCCGGCATCGTCCTCACGCCGGCGGAGCGCGAGCGGATCGAAGTGACCGACCTGGGGCTCGGCGAGCTCGAGCGCACCGGCCTGCAGATCGTCGTCTACGTCAACACCGAGCGGGTCTGCGCGAAGGAGCTGGTGCTCTTCCCCCACCAGGCCTTCCCCGAGCACCGCCATCCGCCGGTCGGCGACGACCCCGGGAAGGAGGAGACCTTCCGCTGCCGTTCCGGCACCGTCCGCCTCTGGGTCGACGGCCACGGGGAGGTCGAGCTCGAGCCGGGCGCCCAGTTCACGATCCCGCCGGACACGCTGCACTCGTTCCGCGCCGGAGGGGACGGCGCCGTCGTCTCGGAGTTCTCGACGCGCAGCCACGACGAGACGGACGTCTTCACCGATCCGCGGGTCGTCCGCTAGCAGCCGCGTCCGGGCGCCTCAGTCGTGGGTGGACCGTTCGATCCCGGCGAGCGCCAGCTGCTCGTCCACCTCGCCGGGCAGGCCGCTGACCCCGACCGCCCCCACGCGCTCCTCGCCGTCGAACACCGCGACCCCGCCGAGGAAGAAGGTGAAGAACGGGTCGAAGCTCGCGCGCTCGACCGGGTCGTCCTTGACCTTCTCGGCCAGCCGGCGCGTCGTCGCGGCGTCGCTCCGCGCGGCCGTGTAGGCCTTCCGCTGCGCGTTGAGGCGGGTGTCCGGGGCCGCGCCGTCCATCGTCGCCGCGCAGACGAGCTCGCCGTGCGCGTCGGCGACGAACACCGAGACGGGCCCGGGTGCGTGCTCGAGGACGTAGTCGACGATCGCGCGCGCTTGCTCCAATCTCATAGGGAGATAGTAATTCCCCTGCAAGGCCGCTAGATTGGGTCGTCGGATGGCCGCTCTCGAGATCCGGGGGACGCAGTACCCGGTGCTGCTCCCGAAGCTCCGCGATCCGCGACTCCATCTCGCCGCGACGATCACGTCGCTCCAGGTGATCGGCCAGGTCGGCTTCCACTTCGAGGTCTCGATCGCCCAGATCCTGCTCGCCCTCGGCACGTCTGCGCTGCTCGAGGTCGGCATCGCCCTGCGCACGCAGCGCGTCATCCTCTGGCCGGCGAGCGCGATGCTCACGGGCAACGGGGTCGCCTTCGTCCTGCGCGTCCCGGGGACCGCCCACGGCGACTGGTGGAGCCTCCGCGGCTGGTGGATCTTCGTCGGAACCGCCGCGATCTCGCTGCTCTCGAAGCACGTCGTGCGCTGGCGCGGCGAGCACCTCTTCAACCCCTCCAACATCGGCCTCGTCGTCTGCTTCCTCGCGCTCGGCCGGAACCGTGCGGCGCCCCTCGACTTCTGGTGGGGCCCGACCTCTGCGTGGCTCGCGGTCGCGCTCGCGGTGATCGTGACGGGCGGCTTCGCCATCCTCTGGCGGCTGAAGCTGCTGCGGGTGGCACTCGGCTTCTGGGTGTCCTTCACCGCGGCGATCGGCGTGCTCGCCCTCGCGGGACACACGATGACCGCGCGCTGGCACCTCGGGCCGATCTCGGGCTTCCACCTCTGGTGGGTGCTCGTCAGCTCGCCCGAGGTGCTCGTGTTCCTCTTCTTCATGATCACCGACCCGAAGACCGCGCCGCGCTCGCCGGGCGGCCGGCTCGTCTACGCGGTCTCGCTCGGACTGCTCGCCGGGGTGCTCATCGCGCCGACCACGTCCGAGTTCGCGGCGAAGGTGGCGCTCCTCGGCGCCCTCGCCCTCGTCTGCCTCGCGCTGCCGTTGCTGCGCCTCGTGCCCGCGTCGTTCGACCGGCGCCTCGCGGTCGGCCTCGCGTCGGCGGCGGTCGCAGCCTCCGCGGCTGCGATCGTGCTCGGCAACGCACCGGCCGTCGCCAACGCGTCGCGAGCGCTCCCGCCGGGCGCTCTCCCGCCGATCACGATCCTCCCGGGGCAGGGCGTCCAGACGAAGCTCGATCTCCACACCGCGCAGCTGATCGCCCACGACCTCCTGACGGCGAAGCCGTCGGCGGGGGCCGGCGCGCTCCGGATCTGGCTGGTGCAGGGCGTGGAGCAGGGCCCGCCGACGGCGACCGTGCAGCTCGCCGGGCTCACGTACCGCCTCCACCAGACCGCCGACGGGCACTGGGCGCTTCCCTCGGCGGCGCAGCCGGGCCGGCAGGTCGAGAAGGCGCCGGTCAGCTCCGCGTTGCACCACGTCCGGCTCACCGACGTCGCGCCGGCCGTCGGCCTCGACTTCCGGCAGGGCTCGTTCCGCTACGGGATGTCCAACGAGTACACCGCGATGATGGGCGGCGGGGTCTGCTGGCTCGACTACAACGGCGACGGCTGGGAGGACCTGTTCGCGGTCAACTCCTATGCGAGCGACGACACGGCGAAGTGGGAAGCGCACGGCGGCCTGCCGCGAACGCAGCTCTTCGAGAATCTGCACGGCCGCTTCCACAACGTCACCGCCGGCGCGCACGCCGGCCTCCAGGTGCAGGGCGACGGCTGCGTCGCCGCGGATCTCAACGGCGACGGCCGGCCGGATCTCGTCGTGACGACGGCGAACGGGATCAAGCTGCTCTGGAACGACGGGAACGGCACGTTCGCCGAGGGCGCCCGGGCTGCGGGGATGAACGCCTCCGGCTGGTACACGGGCGTCGCGGTGGCGGACGTGAACGGCGACGGGCGGCCCGACGTCTTCGTCGCCGGCTACTCGCGCCCGTACGACCCGGTGCCCGGCTCCCTCGCGGGCTTCCCGACGAACCTCGTGGGCGTTCGCGACCTGCTCTACCTCAACGAGGGGAACGACCCGAACGGCCGGGCCCGCTTCCGCGAGGTCGGCGTCCAGGCCGGCCTCGAAGCGGCCGCCTTCTCGCACGGTCTCGGCGCGACCTTCCTCGACGTCAACGGCGACGGCCGGCCCGATCTGTACGTGGCGAACGACGAGGACCCGAATCAGCTCTACGTGAACGTTCCGTGGCCGGGCGGCGCGAAGGCCGATCCTGCCGGCCTCGGCTTCCGCTTCGAGAACCGCGGCGCCGCCTCGGGCGTGGCAGACCCGTATGCCGGGATGGGCGTCGCGGTCGACGGCGCAGGCACCGGCCCCCTCGAGCTGTTCGTCAGCAACTCGCGTCACGAGCCGTCCGCCGCGTTCGCCGGGGGAGCCGGAGCCTCGCCCGCGTTCACGGACGCCCGGCCCGGTTTCGACCCGGCGCTCGGAACCGGCTTCGCCGGCTGGGGCGACTCGTTCGTCGACCTGGCGAACTCGGGCGCGCCGGACCTCCTGCTCGCGACGGGCGGCATTCCGGTGACGAGCCTGCAGAAGGACGCGGGGGCCCTCAAGGTGATCGCGCCGCTCTCCACGCAGGGGGCAGCGCACTACGGCGTCGCGCCGGGCGTCGCCCCCGCGAGGGTGCGCGTGAACGGCCGTGGTCTCGCGGCCGCCGACGTCGACAACGACGGCCGCGTCGAGATCGCGGTCAACTCGATCGGCGGCAGGCTCCTGCTCCTCAGGCCGACCGGTCCGAGCGGGCACTGGCTCGACGTGAAGCTGTCGCGCTTCACCCCGGGCGCGGTCGTGACGATCACGCTCGCCGACGGCCGGACGCAGTCGCGGGAGGTCCGTGCAGGGAGCAGCTACCTGTCCTCCGAGGATCAGCGCATCCATTTCGGCCTCGGCGCCTCGGCGTCGCTCGAGCGCCTCGTCGTGCGCTACCCCTGGGGCGGCGTGACCGTCCGACGCCACGTCCGCGCCGACCGGATCGTCGAGGTCACGACGCCTGCGCAGCGCCTCCGACACGCCGCTGCACCGCCGTCCTACCACCTCGCGGCGTGCACGCCGGCGACCGGCGGCCGCTCGATCGCGACCGTCTGGGCGGAGACCGCCGTCACCGCGCTCCGGGCCGGCGGCGCGAGCGAGCCGGTCCAGGCGCGTGACCTCTTCGACGTGTCCGCAGCGATGTGGGACGCCTGGGCGGCCTACGACCCGGCCGCGAAGGGCTACTTCACGGACGCGAAGGCCGGCGGCCCGGACGTGGCCTCTGCCCGGAACGCCGCGATCAGCTACGCCGCCTACCGCGTGCTTCTCTGGGACGCGTCCTTCGACTCCAACCTGAGCCGCA
This sequence comes from uncultured Actinomycetes bacterium, assembly GCA_963746965.1. Classification (GTDB taxonomy): domain Bacteria; phylum Actinomycetota; class Thermoleophilia; order Gaiellales; family Gaiellaceae; genus Palsa-739. Next base: position 440,094 of record CAVVDH010000001.1, read on the forward strand.
CGTTCGGGCTGCTCGCCCGAAAGCTGCACGCGCTCTGCTACTCGCCCGACGTCACGACGACCGTCGGGCGCTCGCCGGCGGCGCTCGGGAACCGCATCGCAGCCGCCGCGATCGCCGCCGGCCGGCACGACGGCTCGAACGAGTCGCTGCACTACGCCGATCCGAGCTTCGCGTCGCGCAACCAGCCGCTGATCGTCCATGCGGCCGGCTCCACGGTGGAGGACCCGACGTTCTGGCAGCCGCTCGCGCTCGGGACGATCCAGCCGCACAGCCTGACCGCGGTGCCGTCGGAGGTGCAGACGTTCGTCGGCGCGGAGTGGGGACATGTCCGCAGCTTCGCGCTCCCCCACTCGCGGGACGGACTGCCGCTCGATCCGGGCGCGCCGCCGTTCGGCGACCAGTCGAGCGCGGCATACAAGCGTGCGGCGATCGTGGTTCTGCGCGCGACCTCGACGAGCGCGCCGCCGCCGCGCTCCTGGTCGCCGGTGGACTGGGCGTCGCTCGCCGCCCGCGAGGCGCCCACAGATCTTGCGAAGGACGTCCGCCTCTACCTCGGACTCGGCGCGGCGCTCAACGACACCGCCGTCGCCACCTGGGGCGCGAAGCGTGCGTACCGGGCGCCGCGGCCGATCTCGATGATCCGCTATCTCGCGTTCCAGGGCCAGTCGAGCGACGCGAGCCAGGCCGACTACAGCGCCGACGGGCTGCCGCTCGTCCCGGGTCTGGTCGAGCTCCGGGACGGCAAGGTCGAGGTGCTCTCGCGGGGGCGCTGGATCGACGGCGCGGCCTGGTCGCCTCCCGCGGCGACGCCGTCGTCCCCGGGCGGCGTCGCCGAGGGGAGCGCGTTCGCGTACGCCGCAGGAAGGGCGCTGGCCGCACTCACCGGCCGCTCGTTCGCGGGCCAGGTGCGGCAAGCGAGCGCGGCTCCGCTCGCAGAGGGCATCGACCTCCCGTCGGACGCGACCGCGGGTCGCGCCCTCGGCGAGCGCGTCGCGGCACTCGTCCTCCGCCGGCTCCGGGGCTACCGCTGAGCGAGGGCTAGCGGCCGGAGCGGGCCTGCAGCCGGACCGCGACCGTGTCGAGCGTCACCGCGCCGAGCAGCACGAGCCCGGTGACGATGTAGATCCAGCCGTTCGAGATGCTCAGCGTATTGAGGCCGTTCTGCAGGGTGCCGATCAGGAGGGCCCCGAGCAGGGCGCCGCGCACCTCGCCGCGCCCGCCGAACAGGCTGACCCCGCCGATCACGGCGGAGGCGATCGCGTTGAGCAGCAGGTTCCCCGGCGGAAACGTCAGGGCGACGGAGTTGACCTGGGCGGCGAAGATGATCCCACCCAGCCCCGCCGTCGCGCCCGAGATCATGAACACGAGCACGCGGATGCGCGGCACGCTGATGCCCGCGCGCCGCGCCGCCTCTGCGCTGCCGCCGACGGCGTACACGTGGCGGCCGAACGTCGTCCACTTCGCGAGGAACGTCAGCGCCACGAACAGGAGCACCACGATCACGCCCGCGAGCGGCAGACCCTCGGGCGTCTCGATGATCTTCCCGTGGTTCGCGATCGCGACCGTCCCGAACGCCGCGATCCCGAGCCCGATCGTCTTCAGCGTGGCGCTCGTCCAGCTCTGCTGGGCGATCTGCGTGCCACGGGCGACGATCTTCTTGTACAGCACGCTGAGCGGGTAGAACGCCGTGAAGACCGCCGCGATGATCCAGCCGAACCACGGCGAGAAGATGTAGGCGTCGGTGTAGTTGATCCAGCGGTCCTGGATGATGATCGTCCCGCGCTGCTGGAGCTTGTTCAGGATCACGCCCTGCCAGATCAGGAAACCGCCGAGCGTGACGACGAACGACGGGACGCCGACGAACGCGACGATCGACCCCTGCACGCCGCCGATGACGGCGCAGACGGCGACGGCGACGAGCATCGCGAGGATCCCGTTCATCTGCCAGCTCGAGCCCGGGAGCTGGAGCTCTGCGACGACCAGCGCCCCGATGCCCGCGACGTAGCCGATCGAGAGGTCGATCTCGCCGAGGAGGAGGACGAAGACGACGCCGTACGCGAGGACCGCCGTGCCCGCGGTCTCCGTGATCAGGTTGACGAAGTTGACGGACGTGAAGAAGTTCGTCGCCGTGAAGCCGAAGAGCGCGACGACGGCGATCTCGCCGACGATGATCGGCACCGCTCCGAGGTTGCCGGTGCGGAGGTTGAACCAGGCGCGCTCCCGGAGGCCGCGGAGACCGCCCGGAAGCTGCTCCTCCTCGAGGGGCGGAGGGCGGTCCGGACCGACGACCTCGGCAGAGGTCACGTGCCTGCTCCTGCGGGCGCGGTCGACGGAATCCCGGAGACCTTCGTCGGCATGCCGGCGGTGATCGCCTCGACGACGGCCTGCTGCGTCGTCCGGCGGCGCTCGAACACCCCGACACTCCGTCCGAGCCGGAGGACCGTGATCCGGTCGGCGGTCTCGAAGACGTCGTGAAGGTTGTGCGAGATGAGGATCACGCCCAGGCCCTGCTCGCCGAGGCGGCGCACGAGCGCGAGCACCTGCTCGGTCTGCGCAACGCCGAGGGCCGCGGTCGGCTCGTCGAGGACGACGAGCTTCGAGTTCCACATCACGGCACGGGCGACGGCGACCGACTGGCGCTGGCCGCCCGAGAGCGTCGCCACCGTCTGGCGAACCGACTTGATGCTCGTGACCGCCAGAGACTTGAGCGTCTCGGTGGTGTGATGCTCCATCGGCGCCTCGGAGAGGATCTGGACGCGATTGACCTCGCGGCCGAGGTACATGTTCTGGACGACGTCGAGGTTGTCGCAGAGCGCGAGATCCTGGTAGACGACCTCGATCCCGAGCCGGGCCGCGTCCTTCGGCCCGTGGATGTGGACCTCCTGCCCTTCGAAGAGGATCCGGCCGTTGTCCGCGGCGTGGGTGCCGGCGATGCACTTGACGAGCGTGGACTTGCCGGCGCCGTTGTCGCCGACCAGCGCCATCACCTCACCGGCGCGCACGTCGAAGTCGACGTCGGTGAGGGCCTGGACCGAGCCGAACGTCTTCGTTATGCCCTGCAGCTGGAGAAGTGGCGTGTCGCTCATCGGGGATCGCTCCTGGGGGAGAGCGAGGTGGGGGCATCCGGCTCGGGCGCCCCCACCATCTCACAGTGAACGAGCTACTTGCAGTACTTCTTGTAGGCGCCGACGCAGACGTCGCTCTTCTTCAGGAACTTCTCCTTGAAGAGCGTCTTGTAGTTCTTCTTCGTGATCCACTGCACCGGGATCGTCTTGGTCGGCTCCTTCTTCTTGCCGTTCATCCGGAACGTGTTCGTCTTGACCTTCTGGCCCTTGAGAAGCGCGATGGCTGCCTGCGCGGCCGCCTTCGTCTCGAGCGGCACGTACTTGAAGACCGTGCCGGACTGCCAGCCCGCGAGGATGTACTGGATGCCCTGAACCGTGGCGTCCTGACCGCTGAGCGGGATCGGCTTGAGGTGCTTGGCCTTCAGGTCGGCGACCACGGCGCCGGCGATGTTGTCGTTCGCCGCGATCACGCCCTGAATGTTGTTGTTCGTCTTGACGAGCATCTGGTTGAAGATGGTCGCCGCGTTGTTCGCGTCCCAGTCGGGCACGAACTTCTGCGGGCCCTTCTTCAGCTTGTGGTGCTTGAAGAGCTTGTTGAGGACCGCGTCGTTGCCGCTCTTGAACCAGAACGCGTTCTCGTCGGTCTGGCCGCCCCAGAGCTCGGCGACGGTGCTGCTCTTCTTGTACGTCTTCTTCTGCTTCATCGCCTTGATGACGCCGTTGGCCTGCGCCTTGCCGACGGCCTTGCCGTCGAACGTGACGTAGACCGCCGCGCTGCCGCCCTTGACCTGGCGGTCGTAGTCGATGGCGTAGCCACCGTGCGACGTGAACAGCTTCTCGATCGACGAGGCGGAGCCGTTGTCGAGCGAGGTCTCGATCACGACCTTCGCACCCGCAGCCAGGCATGCCTGGGCCTGGGCCTTCTGCTTCAGCGGATCGTTGAGCGCGTTGTTGATCGACGCGGAAACGCCCGCCTGCTGGAACGCCTTCTTGAAGTCCGGAGCGTCGAACTGCACCCAGCGCACGGACGACTTCGTGTCCGGGAGCAGGACGCAGACCTGCACGCTCGCCGACTTCTTCGCGGTGCTTGCCACCGCGGCCGCGGAGACTGCCAGGGCGGCGATCCCGCCGACGAGCACGAGGATCAGACCCTTCTTACGGAACCTATTCACCCTCCTTGCCCTCCTTGTGCCGTTGCTTTGCACTTCGAGAGCGCCGTCCGGCGCCTCCTTGATGTGACGGCTGCGGCGCCTGCGTAGGAGGACGTCAACGTCCCCCGCAGCCGACGCCGGTCGCTCGGCGCGCCAATACTACTCCCCTATTGGAATAGTTCAAGGGTCGTGACGAAGTGTCATCCGACGGGATACCGGTCGCGGCTCGCGCTTCCCTCGAAACGGCTCTTCGTCGTCAGGTACCGGCCCACGGTCTCGCGGGTCACGAAGTTGAGGCCGGTGTTCGTGTCCGCGGGCGCGACGAGACCCGAGCTGTAGCGGTACAGGAACAGCTGCAACACCGGGAGGAAGCCCTGGAGGTACGGCTGCTGGTCGATCGAGAAGTCGAGGTCGCGGTCGTGGATCGCACGCAGCGTGACGGGCAGCAGGTCGTAGCCGCCCGCCGAGACGCCGTGCCGGTGCAGGCCGTACTTGCGCATCACCTCGGCGACGCCCGCGGTCGAGCCGGCGTCGACCGCGAACAGGCCCTTGAGGCTCTTCTTGCTCCGGTAGGTCGCCTCGACCTTCCTGCGCTCGTGGTGGACGTCGACGCCGGAGGAGACGACGTGCGTGCGGACCGGCCGGCCCGAGTCCCGGATCGCGTCGAGGGCGCCGTCGATCCGCGGCTGGATGTTCAGCTGTCCCGGCGTCGCGATGAAGAGGTACACGTCGCCGCTCGAGCAGAGCCGGACGAGGCGCGCGCCGAGCTCGAGGCCGGACTTGTAGTTGTCCTGGCCGAAGTAGGCGAGGCGCTTGTTCTGCTTGCCTCCGTCCGCGTTGTAGGCGACGACGGGGATGCCGTGCGCCAGCGCAAGCCGGGTCGGCTCGTTGAACGCGGTCGGGTCGATGATCGAGATGGCGATGCCGTCGACCTTCGCGGCGATCGCCCGCCGCATCGCCTTGACCATCTCTCCGACGTCGCTGCTCGTCGAGCCGGTCCACTGCACGTCCGCCCCGACGAGGGACGCCGCGTCGTGGCTGCCGTTCTTCGCGGGCACGAAGAACGGATTCGTCAGCGCGTGGTTGACGAAGACGAACCGCCACCGCGGGTGCCGCTGGGGAAAGCCGTGCGCGAACGCCTCGCGAAGGCTGTTCGGGACGGCGCCGGCGGCCGCCGCGCCCGCGGCGAGACGGATCAGGTCGCCCCGATCCATGCGTCCCGTCACGTCGGCGTCCGGCGGACGAGCCAGAGCGTGACGAGGACGAGCGCGACGGCGAGCCCGACGAAGAGGCCCGCCTCGAGGAGCTGAAACGTCCAGAACCGTCCGGCCGGCTGGTACGAGACGATCCGCCGCCAGCCGAGCGTGAGGATGTAGGTGTGCGGATCGATCCCTGCCTGCTGCGCGTGGAGGATGGCGAGCTCCTCTCGGCCGGGTGAGATCTGGTGGCCGCCCCCGTCGACGAGGGTGTTGTCCAGCATCCAGCCGCCGGCGCTGCCGCTCGTCGCGGTGGCGGCGATCACCCGGTGCAGCGGCGTCATGAAGTGCGGGCGGAGGAACTCCAGGACGAGGAAGCGGGTCGCGCCGAAGGCGACGAGGGTCGCCGTCATCGCGGCGACCGTCCGCCGGAAGACGAGGCCGGCGAGCACACCGAGCGCGAGCGCGAAGAGCGCGTACGCCGGGACCACGAGGCCCTCGACGTCGAACGCGCTCGGGGCGATCCGTCCCTCGAGGGTGTCGAAGGGGCCACGCCACCACATGACGACGAGGCTCGCGACACCCGCGGCTACGACGGTTCCGGCCGCGAGCAGCGCGGTCTTCGAGAGCAGCCAGCGCCGCCGCGTGACGCCCTGCGTCCATGCGAAGCGGTACGTGCCGAGCTCGAGCTCGCGGGCGAGCAGCGGAGCGCCGACGAAGAGGCCGGCGAGGACGGGAAGCGCGAGTAGGACGCGCGTCGCGGTGACGAGACCGGAGAACTGGCCGACGAAGTGGGGGACGATGATGTCGCAGCCCGTCCGCGCCGCCGGCGGGACGCACGCGGCCAGCGAGTCACGGTGGAACGCGGACTCGATCGACAGGTGCGTGCCGAACGCGGCGGCGACGAGCGCGACGAGCAGGCCGAGCGCGCCCAGCGCCTGCGTCCCGTGTTGGCGCCAGGTCACCCATGCCATCGCAGCGGGACCCTCTCCGCCGCACGCGGCGTGGGCAGTCTCTCGGGCGCCATGTACGCGAGCAGAAGCTCCTCGAGACTGACCGGCTCGACCGTCCACGAGGGGTCGACGATCGGACCGTCGGTGACGACGAGCAGCGTCAGCTGCCGACCGCTGTGACGCTCGCGCACGATCTCGCGAACACCGCGGATCGAGCCGAGCGGCCGACGCGGCCCCGTCAGGAGCCGGTGGGAGTCGAGCAGCCCTTCGACGTTCCCCTCGAGGGGGGCGCCGCCGCCGCTCAAGAGCACGATGTAGTCGCAGACGCGCTGGATGTCCGCGACGACGTGCGAAGCGACGACGACGGTGGCTCCGAGCTCGGCGACGCCGTCCATCAACTGCTGGAGCAGCTCGCGCCCCGCGAGCGGGTCGAGGCTCGCGAACGGCTCGTCGAGCAGGACGAGTTGCGGTCGCTTCCCGAGCGCGAGCGCGAGCGCGAGACGGGCGCGCTCGCCTGCCGAGAGCGCTCCGACCTTCGTCCGCGAGTCGATCCGCGTCAGCAGCCCCGCCATGATCTCCTCGTCCCAGCTCGCGTTCGTGCGGCGTGCGTACTCGATCGTGTCCGCGACGCGGAAGGAGCGGTAGAGCGGCGTGCCCTGAGCGACGTAGCCGATCTCCGTGAGCACCTCCGGAGAGGCGAGCGGATCGCGGCCGAGCACCTCGATCGAGCCCTCGCTCGGCGCGAGCATGCCGGCCGCCAGCGAGAGGAGCGTCGACTTCCCGGCGGCGTTCGGCCCCGCGAGCCCGACGATCGCGCCCGTCGGGATCGTCAACGTGAGGTTGCGAAGCGCCCAGTCGCGACGGAATCGCTTGCCCAGGCCGTGCGCGACGAGCGGCGGCGGGCTCATGCCACGCGGCGGGCCAGAGACTCCCGAAGCGTGGTGGAGACGAGCGCGCGGATGCTCTCCTCGTCGAGGCCGGCGCGCTGCGCCGACGCGAGCCAGCGCTCGAACGCCTCGCGCAGCTCCGCGTGGTGCTGCAGCGACGCCGAGGCGAGCGAGCCGGCGATGAACGTCCCCCGCCCCTGCCTCGCGACGACCAGGCCCTCCCGCTCGAGGTCGCGATACGCCTTCGCGACGGTGTTCGGGTTGACGGCGAGGTCCGCGACGACCTCCCGCACCGTCGGCAGCTGGTCGCCGACGTCGAGCGTGCCGAGCCGGAGCGCGTCCTTCACCTGGCGGACGATCTGGAGGTACGTCGCGACCCCGGACTGCGGGTCGAGGTGAAACTCGATCACGGCGGCATCGTATCGCCTCGATTTGCAGGCGAGAAGACCCAAACAACCTGTTCCCTACGACAACGGCAGAAGATAGGGTCGGCGTATGAAGACGAGTCTCGGCATCTGGGCGTTCGGCGGCATGGCGACGCGGTTCAACCCGGGCGGATACAAGCCCGAGCTCGCCGGCGTCTCGACGGTCGAGAAGGTCCGCACCGCGGTCGAGGGGCTCGGCGAGTTGATCGACGACTACGAGTTCCACTACCCGCAAGAGCTCTCGCGCGAGAACGTCGAGGCGGTCCGGGACGCGCTCGACGGACACGGGATCTACTGCATCGCGAGCGGTCTCCATCTCGATCCCCGCTTCGGCAAGGGCGGCTTCTGCTCGCCCGACGACGCCGTCCGCGCCGAGGCGCTGCGGCTGACACGGGAGGCGATCGACCTCGCAGCCGAGGTAGAGGCGCAGATGATCGTCTGGCCCGGGATCGAGGGCTACAACTACCCCTTCCAGACGCCGTACGCCGAGTCGTGGGCTCGCTTCCTGGACGGGATCGCCGAGGCGGCCGCACACGCAGCTGACCGCGGCGTCACGGTGTTCCTCGAGCACAAGAACTCGGAGCCGGCCATGAAGATCCTGATGCGCAACGTCGGCATGACGCTCCACGTGATCCACACCCTGCGAGGCCGGGGAATCACGAACGTCAAGGTCAACATGGACTGGCAGCACCTGATCATGAACGGCGAGAACCTCGCCGAGTACGCAGCCCTCCTCGCCGCCGAGGGTCTGCTCGGTCATCAGCATGCGAACTCCGGCTGGGGCACGTTCGACGACGACAACATGGTCGGGGCCACCGCGTTCATGGAGACGCTCGAGCTCGCGCTCGAGCTGCGCCGCGCCGGCTACGGCGAGCACGGCGAGCGGCTCGGCTTCGATCTCTACCCCTACACCGAGGACGCGGTCGGTGCGGTGAAGCGGTCGGTGCTCCAGTGGCGCTTCATCGACGAGGTCGCCTCGAGGATCGACGAGGCCGAGCTGCGGCGCGCGCAGCAGGCGAAGGACGCCGTCCGCGCCTACGAGCTCGTGTACGCCGCGCTCGGCGCGTAGCGGTGCCCCTCGTCGGCCTCGACGTCGGCACCTCGGGCGTCAAGGGCGTCGCGATCGACGAGGAGGGTCGCGTGCTCGCCACCGCGAGCGCGGAGTATCCGCTCTCGCGGCCGCAGCCCGGATGGTCCGAGCAGGAGCCCGCGGACTGGTGGCGCGCCGCCGAGGACGTCCTCGCCCGCCTGCCAGAGGGGCAGGTCGGGCTGTCGGGCCAGATGCACGGGCTCGTGGTCCTCGACGCCGAGCGGCACGTGCTGCGCCCCGCGATCCTCTGGAACGACCAGCGCACCGCGGCCGAATGCGCGGAGATCGAGGAGCGGGTCGGCTTCGCCCGCCTCGTCGAGCTGACCGGAAACCGCGCCCTGACCGGCTTCACGGCCCCGAAGCTGCTCTGGCTGCGCCGGCACGAGCCCGAGCTGTTTGGACGGATCCGGCACGTGCTGCTGCCGAAGGACTACGTCCGGCTCCGCCTGACGGGCGAGCTCGCGAGCGACGTCGCCGATGCCTCGGGGACACTCCTCTTCGACGTCCGCAGACGCGTCTGGTCCGAGGAGGTCTGCGCGGCACTCGAGATCCCACTCGAGTGGCTTCCACCCGCCCACGAGTCGACCGAGATCGCCGGAGCGGGCGACCAGGCCGCGGCCGCACTCGGCGTCGGCATCGCCCGCCCGGGACCCGTGTCGGTGGTCCTCGGCACCTCCGGTGTCGTCTTCGCGGCGCTCCCCGCCTACGAGCGCGACCCCGAAGCTCGGCTCCACGTCTTCTGCCACGCCGTCCCCGACACGTGGCACGCGATGGGTGTGATGCTGAGCGCGGCCGGCTCGGCCGCCTGGCTCCGCGGCGTGCTCGGCACCGGCCTCGCCGACCTCGATGGGGAGGCGGCGCAGTGGCAGCCCGGGAGCGAGGACCTGCTCTTCGCGCCGTACCTCGCAGGCGAGCGAACGCCGTACCCGGATCCCGACGCCCGCGCTGCGTTCGTCGGTCTCTCCGCCCGCCACGACCGCGGCGCGCTCTGGCGGGCGATGCTGGAAGGCGTCGCCTACGGGCTGCGCGACTCGCTCGAGCTGCTCCGCGAGCTCGGCGCCCGGCCGGAGAGCGGCCGCGTCTCGGGCGGCGGCGCGCGAAGCGAGCTGTGGCTCCGGATCCTCGCCTCCGTCCTCGGCCTGCCGCTCGAGACCACCTCCTCGGAGGAGGGCTCCGCCTTCGGTGCGGCACTCCTGGCCGGTGTTCGGGCAGGCGTCTTCTCCGACGCCGACGACGCGGTGGCTCGCTGCGTCCGGCCGCAGCGCCGGATCGAACCGGAATGGGACTACGACGACGGCTACCGGCGCTTTCGCCGGCTCTACCCCACCCTCAGACCCCTGGAGGAGCCTTGACAGATCTGAATGGCAAGACCGCAGTGATCACGGGAGCGAGCGCCGGCATCGGTGCCGCGGTGGCACGCATGCTCCACGACCGCGGCTGCAACCTCGGGCTCGCCTCCCGCAGGGGCAGCGACCTCGGGCTCGAGCGCGTCGTCGCGCGACCCTGCGACGTCCGCCACCTCGACGCCCTCGTGGAGCTCTGCGACGCGACGGCGGAACGCTTCGGCGCCATCGACATCGTCATCCCCAACGCAGGGGTCGGCTCCTACGGGGCGTTCCTGGACCTCTCGCTCGAGCACCTCGACGAGATGCTCGACGTCAACCTCAAGGGCACCGTCTACGCCATTCGCGCGGCCCTGCCGCACATGCTCGGTCGCGACGGCGACGTCGTCACGCTTGCATCGGAAGCCGGGCGGCGCGGCCTTCCGTACGAGGCCGTCTACTGCGCGTCGAAGTTCGGGCAGGTGGGGCTCACCCGCGCGCTCGACCACGAGCTGCGCGAGCACGGGATCCGCTGCACGAACGTCTGCCCCGGCGGCGTCGCCACGGACTTCGCGCTCGAGGAAGGGCGCGGTCGCACGCGCGACGTGCTCGGCGGGATGATGAGCCCCGAGGACGTCGCCGAGGTGGTCGTGTTCGCGCTCGAGCGCCCCCGGCACCTGCGGATCCTCGAGACGGCCCTGCGGCCGGCGAGCGAGCCCTCGTGGGGGTGACGACTAGCGCCCGCGCATGGCGGCGAACGAGTAGCCGCCCTCGAGCATCGCCGGCGCGCGCGCCGACAGCCTGTCTCCGCTCGGGACGTCCCAGCCGAGCGAGTCGGCGAGACGCGTGATCATGTTGAAGAGCGCACAGACGGTGGCCGCGTCGCGGAGCGCGTCTCGCGAGACGCCTGCGGTATAGGCGGCTTCCGCGTCGCCGGAGGTCAGCTCGTCGGGGCGCAGGGTCAGGATCTCGATGAACGCGAGCGCGGCGTGCAGCTCGGGCCGCAGCGGCGCCGACCGCCAGTCCGCCACGACCGCCTCCCAGACCTCTTCGCCGAGCGCGTACGACGCGACCGCGCCGTGGGAGCCCGCTCAGAACGGACACTGCCGGAGCAGCGACGTGAAGGCCGCGAACAGCTCGCGCTCGCCGGGGCTCCAGTCGGAGGGCCCGCGCATCACGACGTCGAGGGCCTCCGAGAACGGCTCGCCGAAGAGCTCGGGCCGGTAGAGCAGCGTCTTGACGACGCCGAGCGGCTCCGCGCCCGTGCGCTCTCTGATCGCGGCGAGCATCGCGGCCTCGGGCGGGGCATGACCTCCGTCGACGACCGCGAGCCTCATCCGATCGCCTCGTTGGCGAGGTCGAGCCTCCGCAGGCCCTCGGCGATCGCGACCGCGACCGTCCGCTCGAAGATCGCGTCCTCCGAGAACCCCAGGTCCTTCAGCGCTTCGACGTCCCCGTCGACGACCGTGTACGCCCGGTCGCGAACCTTCTCCAGATACGCGGCCATCTCGGGCGGGGCCGCCCCGGACGCGACGACGACATCTCGGAGCTCTGCGATCGGGTCGGCCACGCTCTGATGCTAGGCCCTCGGAGCCCGGTGCTCCAGCACAGGGCAGCCGCGGCGCTCCTCAGCCCACGGCAAGAGACGGGCTCCGCTGTCGCGTCACGACGCCCGGATCGACCCGGCTGACGAGCCGGACGTCGAGGCGGTAGGAACCGGGGCGTAGCGTTCGCTTCGGCAGCGCGATCGTCCGCGCCGGCTCGCCGCCGTGCAACGCACCGCGGGTCGCCACGACCGGACGGCCGTCGGCCCGGTCGAGGGTGACCAGGTAGAGGCAGTCACGGCTGCAGCCGAGGACGACGGAGGCCGCCGCCGACGCCGAAACGCCGTCCGGGAACGTGAGCGTCGTCGGAGTGACACGCGTGGCGTGGCCGGGACAGACGACCGCCCCACGGGCGACGTCCCGGACCGCCTGCTCGACGGCGACGACCGACGGCTTCGCGTCGCCGCCGGCGTAGTAGAGCCCGGTGGCCGGCTGCGGGGCCGCGCCGTCGTCGACGAGGCGGTCGAGGAGCAGCCCGCTCACTCCCGGCACGCAGGACGCGGCGCCGATCGCCGCCGCGTACGTCCGAAGCCTGGGTCGCCGCCGCGACCGCGCCGTCCACCGGCGGCACCCCACCCGCATACGCGCCACGCTCCGACGAGGGCACCGTCGTCGGCACGGCAGGCGCGTCGAGCAGGACGGGCGGTGCCACGCCGAGCTTCTTCTCGAGCGCCGAGTCGAGCCGCTCGAGATCACCGCTCGCCCAGACCCCGGGTGCGGGTACGGCAGCGGGCAGGAAGGAGACGAAGTCGACCGGAGCGCCGTCCTGCGCGAGCTCCTGGCCGAGTGCGAGGGCCGTGTTCTGCGGCTTCGCAGTCGAGCCGTCGAAGAGCGGCCCGACCTCGACGTCGGGTCGTCCGGCCACGACTGCCGCCCTCACCTGCGCCAGAGCGTCGGCGTACGCGGAGGCGGTCGCAACTGCCGGAGCGGGCGAAAGCACGAGGTCGTGGAGCGCCGGCACCTGCCGCGCGAGCGACGCCGCGTACTGCGCCAGCTCGGCTGCGCCGGCCTCGTCCGAGGGCAGCGCCGCGGCGTTCAGGTCGAGCACGAGCCCGACACTCGAGGGAAGCGCCTGCAGCGAGGCAACGACGGCGGGATCCGGCGCGGTCTGTCCCGGCTGCCAGGGAACCGTCAGGCGGACGAGCTGAAGGCCCAGCGAGCCGGCCAGAGCCGCCTGGCCGGGATCGTCGATCCCGATGCCGGTCGCGAACGGAACGGTGTCCGTGACGAAGCCCGTCCCCGCCGGCTTCCGCGCGCGTGCGGAGGCGTGCCCCGAAGCGGGGACGCGGACGATCGGCAGAGCGGTGAACGAGGCGCGGTTCCCTGCCCAGCCGACCGCGGTCACGCTGACGGCATAGAACCCGGCACGCTTCGGCTCGCCCCACCGGATCGTGTGCCAGCCCCCGTCGAGAGTCAGCCGCACCGAGTTTCCCGCCCGCGTCGAGATGCTCACGAAGCTGGGCTTGGAAAGCCAGAAGCGAAAGGCGCCGAGTGGTGCGCTCGCGAGCTTGAAGGCCGGCGGCTCCTTGAGGTAATCGGCGAAACGGTCGGCCGCCTGAGCGAAGCGCGGATCGGCCGGCGCCAGCTTGTGCAGGAGCTGCACGACGTAGCGCTGGTACGAGAGCGGCGAGGGATTGCCGGCGAGCGAGTAGTACGTCCAGTAGCCGGTGTCGAACCTCGACACGGTCGCCGCGGCAGCCTGCGACATCCGCGCCGCGAGCGACGTGGCCGTGCTGTCGCCGGTCGCCTGCGCGTAGGTCTCGAGCGAGAGGACCGACTGCAGCTGCGCGTTCAGGACGGGGTTCCTGCTGAAGGAATAGAGCCGGATCCACGGCCCGGCCGAGAGCTTGGTCGTCAACCGCGGAACGGCCCGGAACGCATTCGTCGCCTCACGCAGCAGGGCGGCGGACTCGTCGGGCACGAGCGAGGCGGCCCGCGCGAACGCCTGCGCCGCGACGGCCTGCGCCATGCCGGACACCCACGGAGCCCCGCCTCCGTACGGGAAGTAGTACTCCCAGACGATGCCGCCTCCGTGCCGGTAGACGCCGCGGGCGACGAGGGCGGCGGCCAGCCGCTCGGCGCCGGCCACGTCCTTCGCGGCGACGCGTGCGTTGAGCGCGGAGAAGTTGGCAAGCGGATGGAACTCGAAGCAGCGGCGGGCGAAGTAGCGGTAGACGATGCCGTCCGCGTCGGTGATGTCGGTGTGGGCTTTGGGCGGCCCGTGCTGCGCGAAGAAGTCGTCGTTCGCGCGCAGCTGGCCGAACAGCGCGAGCGCGCGTGCGCTCGTCAGACGCCTTCCGAGCGCGCCGACCTGCTCGAGCGCGACCTCCACGTGCTCGCGCCGGGCGGGCGGCAGCATCCGTGCGAGGTGCACGGCGCGGTCGATCTCGTGACGGTCGGTCTTGGCGTCGGCCCGGCTCAGCCGGCCCGACGCCACGGCTTCCCGCACCGCCGCCCGCGCCGCCCGCTCTCCGGGAACGGGTCGAGGCGCCCCGGCAGCACCCCTGACGACCAGCAGGGCTGCGAGAGCGACGACGAGCCCGGTGAGACCCCTCACGCTCACGACGCCGCCTGATTGTGCCGAACTCGCGACGCACCTGCGCGCGAGCGAGCCGGGCTTTACGCGCGCCTGACCTGTATCCGCCTACGACTCGATCGTGACGAGCGTGCCGATCGGCGTGTACGGCCAGACCCGGGCGGCGGCGCTTTCGGGGAGCTCGACGCAGCCGAGGCTCTGCGGCGTCCCGTACGACGAGCGCGGAAAGGCGTGAAGCGCGTCGCCGCCGTGGAAGTAGCTGATCCAGCGCACCCCCGGGTCGTTGTAGTGCGTGCCGTCAGGGTTCGTCCCGCTCATCGTCCCCACGGGGATGTGCTCGAACACGGGCCAGGTCCCCGGAGCCGTCGGTGCCTGCGCGATCCCGGTGTTACCGGGCGAGGTGAGGAGCACGTGGCCGTTGCGCCAGAGGCTGAGCGACTGCGGCACCGTCTCGTGGACGAAGACGTAGCTGTAGCCGCCATTCGACCGCCGGCCCGCGAGGTCGTCCCGCAGCAGCGCCCTCCAGACCCGCGGTCCGGCGATGCCGTCCGTGGCCAGCCCGTGTGCGTCCTCGAATCGCATCACGGCGGCCCGGGTGACGACGTTCCAGCTCCCCGCTTTCCAGAGGGACCGGAGCGAGCGCGGAGTCCGTGGATAGCGCCAGGAGAACGTTCCCTGCGGCGGCCGAGACGGCGGCGGCGACCTCGTGGGCGAGCGTCGGCGGCGGGTCGGCGGCGGCTCGCCAGCGGAGCGGGAGATAGCCGAGACGCGCGAGGAGCTCCTGGAGTCGCAGCGTCGATCCTCCGGCCACCGTCCAGGAGAGCGACCGTCCCGGAAGCCGCACGCGGATCGTGGCGCCGAACCCGTAGCCGAGGCCCGCGGGCTGGAAGGAGAGCGTGTGGGAATCGATCTGCTTCCAGCGCCCCGGCGTCGCGGGCACGAGCTTCGGCAACCTCGAGCCGAGCACCGTCTCGATCGGCCGGGCAAACGTCAGGGTCAGCGGGCCGCGCGGCCGCAGCCTGCCGCCCGGGACGGGATCCGAGACGATGCGCGCGCGCGAGCCGGCAACGAACCAGGAGACTCGGACGGGGGCCGACAGCCGTTCCCAGCGGCGCGCTGCCGCGGCCACCGCCAACGTACCCGCGCTCCTTTCCCCCGCGGCGACGACGCCGAGCGGGATCACGCTCTTCCCTCCTGCGAGGCCCTGCTGCCGCTTGCCACCGACCGTGACACGACTCACGGGCGCGGTGAAACGAACGGTGACGACACTCCCGCGGTGCGGCCGCAGCAAGGTCGTGCGGAGGTTGGCCACGGGCGTCACGAGCGTGACGGTCCGCTCCTCGCGCCGCCCGACGAGCCAGCCGATCCAGCTCGGCCGCCGGACGTCGACCGTCACCTTCACGCGCTCGCCGGCAGCGAGCCGGCCCCGCGGCCAGACGACGCCGTGGCCGAGCTCGACCGGGACCGCCTCTCCGTGCGCACCGGTCACCGTGACCCTCTCCACGTGGCCGGAGAAGCCGGGCAGGGAAACGGTCGCGAGACCGCTCGCCGAAGCGGCGACCCCGACGGTCGGCCACGCGAAGTAGGCCGCCGCTGCGGAACCCGTTGCGACGACCACCACGGCGAGCGCCGTCAAGACCCACACGCGCAACACAGCCATTTCAGTATTGCCTACGCTCAGACGGCGATGGCAAATCCCGCCGAGGGCAGAGGAAGCCCACGCGAGCTCTCACGCGCCGAGATCGACGCATTCCTGCGCGGACAGCGAATCGCCCGTCTCGGCTGCCACGCCGGCGGCGCGACGTACGTCGTTCCGCTCATCTACGCCTACGAGGACGGCGCCGTCGTCGCCGTCACGACCGCGGGCCGCAAGACCGCCATGCTCCGCGAGAACCCGCAGGTCTGTGTCGAGGTCGACGAGTACGACCCCGACGGCAAGGGAAGCTGGCGGAGCGTCATTGCCCACGGCAGGTCCGAGGAGCTCGCCGGGGACGCGATCGGCCCCGCACTCGCCCTCCTTCGCGAGCGCTTCGCCCGCACGGCCGGGCGCGCTGCGGAGCCGCGCCCGCTCGGGCCGGACGTCGTCGTCCTGCGCATCGCCCTCGACGAGATCTCGGGGCGCGCGGTCGAGCGATGAGTTTTCTTGCGTAAGCAGGGAATGAGACTTTGTACGAAAATAGAAAAACACCTGGTTTGGGAATGGACTTCGGTGCAACGCCGTTCTATAACTCGGTTGGGTGGCGGCGCCTCAGCGGTTGAACCGTGAGAACGTCGCCCGGGGCGCCGAGAACCGGCAGCCCACCACGAGCGAAAGGAACAACACTGAGCGACACGATTCACCTGCATGACCTCTCGCCTGTCGAGCGCCTGCTCGAGGAGGCCGCCGAGCGCGGTTTCGTCGAGGAAAAGGACATTCAAGCGCTCGCCGACGAGCACGAGCTGACCGAGGACGACCTCGTCGGCCTCCGCGCCGCACTCGAGGAGCGCGACGTCGTCGTGCGCGACGAGACGCCCGAGGAGACGCGCCCGGTCGCAACCGCGCCGGTCACCGGCACGCTCGACCCGCTGCAGCTCTTCATGGACGCGGCCGGCCGCCACAAGCTGCTCACCGCGGCGGACGAGGTGGCGCTCGCGAAGCGCATCGAGCGCGGCGACCTGGCGGCGAAGGAGAAGATGATCAACTCCAACCTCCGCCTCGTCGTCTCCATCGCAAAGCGCTACCAGGGCCACGACGTGCCCTCTCCTCGACCTGATCCAGGAGGGTGTGATCGGCCTCAATCGCGCCGCCGAGAAGTTCGACTGGCGCAAGGGCTACAAGTTCTCGACGTACGCGACCTGGTGGATCCGCCAGGCGTGCCAGCGCGCCGTCGCGAACCAGTCGAAGACGATCCGCATCCCGGTACACGTCCAGGAGCGCCGCATCAAGCTCAACCGCGCCTCGGCCGAGCTGCAGGCCAAGCTGGGTCGCGAGGCGACCGCGGAGGAGCTCGCCCAGGCGACGCGGCTCAAGCTCGAGCACGTCGAGGAGGCTCTCGACGCCGTCGACTCCGTCTCCCTGAACCAGGGTCTCGGCTCCGACGGCGACTCGGAGCTCGGCGACCTGTTCGCCGACGAGTCGAGCGTCGACCCGGCGGAGGAGGCCGTGGAGTCGGTACGCCGGCAGCGCGTGCAGCGCGCGGTCGCGGACCTGCCCGAGCGGCAGCGGCGCATCATCGAGCTGCGCTTCGGCTTCGACTCCGAGCCCGCCTCGCTCGAGACGATCGGCAAGGAGCTCGGCCTGACGCGCGAGCGCGTCCGCCAGCTCGAGAGCGACGCCCTGGCGCGGCTCCAGCTCGCGCTCGGCGACGAGCTCGTCTTCGCCGCATAGGCAGAGGCGAGTAGAGAGACACGGCGAAGGGCCGGGAGCGATCCCGGCCCTTCGCCGTTCAGGCGCGGTTCGTCCCCGGCCTAGCTGACGACCGCAAGCGGCGTCGCCGGCTCGTCTTGTTCGGCGAGCACCGCGCAGAGCACCTCGACGATCTGGGGATCGAACTGTTGACTCGCGCACCGACGGAGCTCGGCGACCGCTTCCTCGGGGCTGCGCGCATCCCGGTACGGCCGGTCGCTCGTCATCGCCGAATACGCGTCGCAGGCCGTGACGATCCGGGCCGCGAGCGGAATCGCCTCGCCGGCGAGCTTGTCCGGATACCCGGTCCCGTCCCACCGCTCGTGGGTCGAACGCACGATCTCCCCGACGCCCCGCAGAGCAGGGGAGGCGCCGAGGATTCGCTGGCCGACGAGGGTGTGCGAATGGATGAACTCCCACTCCGTCTCGTCGAGCGGCTCGACCTTCTGCAGCGACCACGTCGGGGATCGCGAGCTTGCCGACGTCGTGCAGCTCGGCTGCGAGCCTCAGCTCCTCGAGCTCGTCACGTCCGAGGCCGAGCCGTGCACCGACCCGGAGCGCGAGCGAGGTGACGTCGGCGACGTGCGCACGAAGCTGCGGCTCGCGTTCGGCGAGCGTCCGCAGGAGCGGCTCGTGCGCCGTGCCTCGACGGAACTCGGCCAGCAGCTCCTTGTGCGCGTACAGGCGCTCGTCGGCGATGCTGAGGGCGCTCGAGACGGTGTCGGCGTCGCCCGGAATCACGGCGGTGCCGTACGCGCTCGTCACCGTGAACCCCTCACCCGTCTCGCTCAGCGCCTTCGCGACCCGGTGCAGCGCCGGCTCGGAGGCGGGCAGCAGGACGCAGAACTCGTCGCCGCCCATCCGGTACACGGCCCCGGCCGGCGAGACGGCCGCCGCGGCCGCCGTGAGCTTTCCGGCCAGGCGAGCCAGGAGCGCGTCGCCGGCAGGGTGGCCGAAGGTGTCGTTGTACGCCTTGAAGCCGTTGAGATCGAAGAGCGCGAGCATCCGCGGTTCGTCGTCGCGTGCGTGCTCGAGCTCGTTCGCGAGGTCGAGGAGAAGCTTGCGCCGGTTGGCGAGCCCCGTGAGCGAATCCGTCAGGGCCTCGAGGCGGCTGGTTTCGAGTAGCCGTGCGTTCTCGCGGAAGGTGAGGGCGGTCCGGGCCAGGACGAGCACGATCGTCGCGCTCGCGAGGACGAGAGCGATCGGGTGGACGGGCCAGATCGCCGCCGCGACGAGCACTCCCGTCGCCAGGAGGCCGCAGACGATCGGCGTGCCGAGCAGCGCGCGATCCTGGAGCTCGACGCGAGGGATCCAACCGGGGTGCTGCCAGGCCGGGAGCGCCACGAGGACGAGCGAGAGCGGCCAGACGAGATCGAGGTACGTTCCCTCGGCATACGTCCCCACCGCCGTCTGGTACAGGTAGACGGCATCGCCGACCGTGTTGAGGATCAGTCCGGCGGCGATCAACGCCCACGCGCGGCCCGGCTGCCAGCGCGTAACCGAGAAGACGAAGACGATGACGGCGAGCAGGAGCACGTCCCCGATCGGGTAGGCCATGTTCGTCACCACGACGAGCCGGCTCCCGTGCGTCGAGTTGACGACGACCTCGACGAGCACCGACGCGCCGAGCGCACCCGCAGCCGTCGCCGCGACGAGGCCGTCGAGCCACAGGCTCGCGTTGAAGGTCGACACGCGCCGGCGGAGCAGAAGCACGATCCCGACGTAGAGAAGCGGATAGAAGGCGAGGTACCCGACGTCGCCGGCGGACGGGAACGGCGGGTTGCCGCCGTACCAGAAGTCGTAGAGCACGTCGCCGCACGTCGTGGCCACGAGTGCGGCGCCGATGAAGAGCCAGGCGGAGCGCTCGGCGCGGAAGAGGGCTGCGCGCCAGATGCAGCCGAGCGCCGCAACGAGCTCGACTCCCTCGTAGACCCACGTCTCGTACAGCCGTGACCCGCCGGCCGAGACGTGCCCGAGGTAGTGCAGGGCGAGCAGGGCGAGACCTGCTACGAGGATCGCCTGCCAGAGCCGGACGACCGCCGGCGCGCGAAGGTGAGCCGCAAGTTCCATTGACCCTGTCGAACTATCGACAGGTTCGGCCGGCCGCTTTACCGTCCGGCGCGACGACCGGCTGCCGGTTAGGCGACCATCGCCGTCGCTCCGAACTCACCACGCAGCTTGATCAGAAGCGCCTCGAGCGCGAGCGGCGTCGACACCTGTAGCTCCTCCGCCTCGCGCCACGCGGCGCGCACGAGCTCGCACGCCTCTTCGGC
This sequence comes from uncultured Actinomycetes bacterium, assembly GCA_963746965.1. Lineage (GTDB taxonomy): Bacteria > Actinomycetota > Thermoleophilia > Gaiellales > Gaiellaceae > Palsa-739. The sequence continues at coordinate 459,981 of CAVVDH010000001.1, forward strand.
CGCATGCATCCGCTCGAGCGTCGCGTCCGCTCGCAACTCGGCGAGCCGATCGACGTGCACCGCCGCCGCCTCGGCACCCGCGGCGACGACCACGAGGTCCCGGTACCAGGATTCGAGCTCCTCGAGCAGTGCCAGCAGCTCCTCGCGCTCGGCGCCCCGCTGCGCACGCCGGACACGCTGCTCCGCCTCCCGTCCCGTGAGCTCGAGGGACTCGACCTGCACCTCCGCGGCCGCCTTCGCCTCGGCCCCTCGCTCGGCGATGCCGGAGAGAAGCGCCTCGGCACCGTCTGCCGGCTCGAACGCCGGATCCGCATAGACCGCCCGCGCGACGCCGATCAGCGCCTCCCGCCGCCGTGCGGCGGCCTGATCGAGTAGCTGGAGCGCCCGGCCGAGGCGGCCGCCGGCGACGCGAGCGAGCGTCGTCACCTCTTCCGCACCGAGCTCGGGCGCGTGCTCGCGGATCGCCTGCCGGACCGCGGGCTCCGACAGGCGCCGGAACGGCACGAGCTGGCAGCGCGAGCGGATCGTCTCGGGCAGCGGTCCGACCCGCTCGGCGACCAGGACGACGACCGCGTACGGAGGCGGCTCCTCGAGATCCTTGAGCAGCGCATCCGCAGCGTCCTCGTTCAGCGAGTCGGCGCCGAAGACGAGATAGATGCGCCGCTCGGCCTCGAACGGCCGCATGTGCAGGTCGCGGCGGAGCTCGCGGACGTCGTCGATCCGGATCTGCTCGCCGAGCGGCTCGAGGACGTAGAGGTCGGGATGGCTGCCCCGCTCGACGCGCGCGTGATCGCCGAGCAGCTCGGCAGCGAAGCGCCGCGCGAGCTCGCGCTTGCCCACGCCGGCTGGGCCGTGGAAGAGATACGCGTGCGCCGGCCCTTCCTGAAGCGCCGCCGCGAGCAGCCGTTTCGCCTCGTGCTGCTCAGGAACGGTCTCGAAGCCGCTCACGCACCTCCCTCGCGATCTCCTCGGGCTCTCTGGTCGCGTCGATCGTGACGATTCTGCCCCGGAATCGCTCGGCGAGCTCGCGGTACGCGGAATCGACCCGCCTCTGGAGCGCCGTTCCCTCCCGCTCGAGCCGATCGGGATCGACGTTGCGGCCGGCTGCGACGTCCGGATCGAGGAGGAGCAGGAAGGTCAGGTCCGGGAGGAGCCCGCCGGTGACGGCGAGGTTGAGCTGCAGCACCGCCTCGACGCCGAGGCCGCGCGCGATCCCCTGGTAGGCGAGCGAGGAATCGACGTAGCGGTCGCAGACGACGTCCGCGCCGCGGTCGAGCGCGGGTCGGATCACCTCCTCCACGTGCTCGGCACGCGACGCGGCGAAGAGCGCTGCCTCGGCCCACGAGCCCATCTCGGGCCCGTCGAGAACGAGCGCGCGCACTCGTTCACCGAGCTGCGTGCCGCCAGGCTCGCGCGTGAGCACGACGTCACGGCCCTCCGCGGCCAGGCCGGCGCGCAGCAGCTCCGCCTGCGTCGACTTGCCCGAGCCGTCGGCTCCCTCGAAGCTGATGAACACGCGCCGCCTACGATACGCAGCCATGCGGGCAATCGTCACTGGCGGCGCCGGCTTCATCGGCTCGCACCTCGTCGACGCGCTGTTGGTGCGCGGCGGCGAGGTGCACGTCGTCGACGACCTCTCCACCGGCTCCCGGGAGAACCTCACCGGCACAGTGGAGCTCCACGAGCTCGACATCCGGGACGAGGCACTCGAGCAGCTCGTGGGCCGCCTCCGGCCGGAGGTCGTCTTCCACCTGGCCGCCCAGGCCGACGTGGGGACGTCGGTCGAGCGTCCGACCTTCGACGCCGAGGTCAACGTCCTCGGCACGATCCGCGTGCTCGAGGCGGCTCGGGGCGCCGATGCCCGCGTCGTGTTCGCGTCGAGCGGAGGCGCGATCTACGGCGAATGCGAGCGGCCGGCACGCGAGGAGGACGAGGGGCGTCCTCTCTCGCCGTACGCGGCGTCCAAGCTCGCCGGGGAGGTGTACCTCGCGACGTGGGACCGGCTGCACGGCGGCAGCGGCCACGTCTCCTGCCGATTCGCGAACGTCTACGGGCCTCGCCAGCGCCCTACGCTGGAGGGCGGCGTCGTCGCCATCTTCCTCGACCGGATGCGCGACGGCCGGGCGACCGAGATCTTCGGCGACGGGAAGCAGACGCGCGACTTCGTCTTCGTCGGCGACGTCGTCGCGGCGTTGCTCGCCGCGTCAGAGGCTCCCCGAGGCGGCGTCTACAACGTCGGCAGTGGGATCGCGACCAGCGTCGTCGAGCTGCACCGGCTGTGCGCGGAGGCGGCGGGCGCCGAGCGGGAGCCGGGATTCGCACCCGCGCGGCCAGGCGACCTCCAGCACAGCGTGGTGGATCCGTCGCTCGCGGAGCGCGAGCTCGGCTGGCGGGCGGGGACGAGCCTCGCCGCAGGCCTTGCGCAAACCTGGGACTGGACGCGAACGCAGTAGGAGGAGCCGCCGCTCGAAGGGCGAATCGTGACGGTCCGTGGAGCACGTCCACCCTCTCGACCGGCCCTTCCCGTGGCGCACCGCGGCCCTCGCGGCCGCCGCCCTCGCGCTCGCGGAGCTGACGGCGCTGCTCGCGCTCGCCGGCCTACGCCTCGTCCACGTCCCGCACAGGACGACGTCGACGCCGGCGGCGACGACTGCTCCCGCGCACACGGCCGCCGTCAAGCCCGCGAAACCCGTCGTCCACCCGCTTCGACCGCGCTCGCACGTCTCCGTCCTCGTCCTCAACGGCAACGGGATCCCGCATGCCGCCGGCCACGAGGCGTCTCGCCTGCTCGCGCGCGGCTATCGCCACGCGCTTCCGGCGGATGCACCGACTGCGTACTCACGCTCGATCGTCCTCTTCCGGGGCGGCTGGGAACGTGAGGCGCAGCGCCTCGCGCACGAGTCGGGGATCCGCACCGCGGCGCCGCTCGACGGGCGCCTGCCGGCTTCGGACGCCGGCTATCAGCTCGTCCTGATCCTCGGCGCCAACTAGGCCCGACAGGCCGCTCTCGGTTCCGTCCGATGCGGGGTCTACGGTCCCGTTCCCCGTCGGAGGCCTCGCGTGCCGACGGCGCGGTCGAACAGCGGTCGAAGACTAGAGTTCCGGGAGGGGAAGATGGCGAGCGTGGAGCAAGTTCAGAGCAGCGAGACGGCGGCCGAAGAGGTCGTGAACACGGTCGTCGAGGAGGGCGCCCGGCTCGGCGTGAAGCGCTTCTTCACGATCCCCGGCCGCGATCCGTTCGACGAGATCGAGTGGGAGACGCGCGACGCGCTGATCCCGGGCCGAGACGGCCCTGCCTTCGAGCAGCGCGGCGTGGAGTTCCCGAAGTTCTGGTCGCAGACGGCGACGAACATCGTCTCCCAGAAGTACTTCCGCGGCCGCCTCTCCTCGCCGGAGCGCGAGTCGAGCGTCAAGCAGATGATCGGCCGCATCGTCGAGACCGTCGTCGGCTGGGGCAAGGAGGGCGGCTATTTCGCCGACGCCGACGAGGCCGACACGTTCGAGGCCGAGCTGAAGGCGATCCTCGTCAACCAGTACGCCTCGTTCAACAGTCCCGTCTGGTTCAACGTCGGCTTCGAGGCGGCTCCGCAGTGCTCGGCGTGCTTCATCCTCTCGATCGACGACTCGATGGAGTCGATCCTCGACTGGATCCGGCGCGAGGGCGTCATCTTCCGCGGCGGCTCCGGCTCCGGCGTCAACCTCTCGCGTCTGCGCTCGTCGAAGGAGCAGCTGTCGAAGGGCGGCTACGCGTCCGGGCCGGTCTCGTTCATGCGCGGCGCCGACGCGTCCGCCGGCACGATCAAGTCGGGCGGCAAGACGCGGCGCGCCGCGAAGATGGTCGTCCTCGACGTCGACCACCCCGACGTCGAGGAGTTCATCTGGTGCAAGGCGAAGGAGGAGCGCAAGGCGCGTGTCCTCGAGCAGTCCGGCTACGACATGTCCCTCGACTCGCCGGACTGGGCCTCGATCCAGTACCAGAACGCGAACAACTCGGTCCGGGTCAGCGACGCCTTCATGGAGGCCGCGACGAAGAACGAGGAGTTCAACCTCACGGCCCGCACCGACGGCACCGTCCTCGACACGGTCGAGGCGCGCGACCTCCTGCGGCAGATCGCGGCGGCCGCCTGGGAGTGCGCGGACCCGGGCGTCCAGTACGACACGACGATCAACCAGTGGCACACGCTCCCGAACACGAGCCGCATCAACGCGTCGAACCCGTGCTCCGAGTACATGTCCATCGACGACTCGGCCTGCAACCTCGCCTCGCTCAACCTGATGAAGTTCCGGCGCGAGGACGGCGAGCTCGACGTCGAGGCGTTCGAGCACGCCGTCGACGTCGTCTTCCTCGCCCAGGAGATCCTCGTCGGCTACTCGTCGTATCCGACGCCGGAGATCGGGCGGAACGCGAAGCGGTTCCGCCAGCTCGGGCTCGGCTACGCGAACCTCGGCGCGCTGCTCATGGCGCGCGGGCTCCCGTACGACTCCGACGACGGGCGCGCGTACGCGGCGGCGATCACCGCCCTCATGACGGGCCGTGCCTACCGCAAGTCGGCGGAGATCGCCGCGCGGATGGGGGCGTTCGACGGCTACCAGGTCAACCGGGCGCCGATGATCGGCGTGATCGCGAAGCACCGCGCCGCCGTCGGCAACATCGAGCACACCGACTCCGTGCCGGTCGACCTGCTCGGCTCCTGCCGCAAGGCGTGGGACGACGCGCTCGACCTCGGCGAGATCCACGGCTTCCGGAACGCGCAGGCGACCGTGCTCGCGCCGACGGGGACGATCAGCTTCATGATGGATTGCGACACGACCGGCGTCGAGCCCGACTTCTCGCTCGTCAAGTCGAAGAAGCTCGTCGGCGGCGGCGAGATCACGATCGTCAACAAGACGGTACCCATGGCGCTCGAGCGGCTCGGCTACGCGCCGCGGGAGGTCGAGGAGGTCGTCGCGTTCGTCGACGAGCGGAACGGCGTCGTCGGCGCGCCGTACGTGAAGACCGAGCACTACCCGGTCTTCGACTGCGCCGTCGGCGAGCGGGCGATCCACTACCTCGGCCACGTCCGGATGATGGGCGCCGTCCAGCCGTTCATCTCCGGCGCGATCTCGAAGACCGTGAACATGCCCGAGGAGGTCACGGTCGACGACGTGATGGACCTCTACGTCGACGCTTGGAAGCTCGGCGTCAAGGCGATCGCGATCTACCGCGACAACTGCAAGGTTGCGCAGCCGCTCTCGAGCTCCGGCAAGGGCGGCCAGACCGCAGTCGCGACGCCGCCGATCCACGTCCACGAGCGCAAACGCCTGCCGCTCGACCGCACCGAGGTCGGACGCAAGTTCCAGGTCGGCGACCACGAGGGCTACATCCACGTCGGGCTCTACGACGACGGCAGCCCCGGCGACATCTTCGTCGACATCGCGAAGGACGGCACGACGATGGCGGGCCTGATGAACTCGCTCTGCCTCGCCGTCTCGATGGGGCTCCAGTACGGCGTCCCGCCCGAGGTCTATGTCTCGAAGCTCAGCCACATGCGCTTCGAGCCGAGCGGCCTGACGAACGACGCCGACATCCGGACTGCGAAGTCGATCGTCGACTACATCTTCCGCTGGTTCGGCAAGCGGTTCCTCACGCCCGAGCAGCAGGAAGAAGCGGGGATCCTGTCGCCCGAGGTGAAGGCACGGATGGCCGAGCGGTACGCGAACGGTGAGGCGGCCGCTCCCGCCGAGCCGGCCGAGGCGCCGCCGCCCGGCCAGACGGCGCTCTTCAACAGCTGGGAGGACGCTGTCGAGTGCGCCCGCTGCGGTGGGCGGATGGTCCGCACGGGCTCGTGCTACACGTGCCGCGACTGCGGCACGAACACCGGCTGCTCCTAGGGAGCCGCCTGACGCGCTGCTCGGAGGCCCCGCGTGACGGGGCCTCCGTCGTTCGGTAGCGCGTCGGCCGGCCGGGTTCAATCCGAAATCGGCCGAGCGCCCGAACCCGTTGCCATGCAACCTCAACGCTGGAAGGATTCGGGAATGCCTGCATGCCGTGCGTGCGGCCAGGACAACCCCGAGATCGCCCGCTTCTGTCTCGCGTGCGGCGCTCCGCTCGACCCGGAGACCGCGCGGCGCGAAGAGCGCCGGATCGTCAGCGTCGTCTTCGTCGACCTCGTCGGCTTCACGGCGCGCTCCGAGCTCCTCGATCCCGAGGACGTGCGCGCGATCCTCAAGCCGTACCACGAGACGGTGCGAGCCGAGATCGAGTCCTTCGGCGGGCTCGTCGAGAAGTTCGTCGGCGACGCGGTGATGGCCGTGTTCGGCGCGCCGACCGCCCACGGCGACGACCCCGAGCGCGCCGTCCGGGCTGCGCTCGCCGTCAGGGAGGCGGTGATCGCCCTGAACGAGGCGCAGCCGGAGCTCGAGCTCCGTATCCGCGGCGCCGTCATGACGGGCGAAGCCGTCGTCGCTCTCTCCGCGCGACCGGCACTCGGAGAGGCCATGGTCGCCGGTGACGTCGTCAACAGCGCTGCACGCCTGCAGCAGAACGCGCCGGTCGGCGAGATCGTCGTCGGCGAGGAAACGTACCGGGCCACGCGCGCCGCGATCGCCTACGAGCCGGTCGAAGCTGTGACGGCAAAGGGAAAGTCCGACCCGATCCCGGTCTGGCGCGCGCTTCACGCCGCATCGGCAACCGGCGAGCGTCATCTCTCGAGCACACCGTTCGTCGGACGCGGGCGCGAGCTCGACCTTCTCTCGGCGACGTGGGAGCGTGTCGAGCTCGAACGGCGTCCCCACCTCGTCACGGTTCTCGGCGCACCCGGAGTCGGCAAGTCTCGCCTCACGGCCGAGTTCACCGACACGATCTCGAGCAGGGGCGGGCGCGTCGTGCGCGGCCGCTGCCTTCCCTACCGCGAGCGCAGCGCGTACGGCCCGTTCGCGACCCAGGTCAAGGAGCTAGCCGACATCTACGACAGCGACGACGTCCAGGTGGCCACCGGGAAGCTGCGCGTCCTCGTGGAGCGTCTCGTCGGCAAGGACGAGGCGGAGGCCGTCGCCGGGCACCTCGCGATCCTGCTCGGGTTCGAGACGAAGGCGACGGTGCCGGACCGCGACGACCTCTTCCAGTCGGTTCGGGTCTTCATCGAGGCGGGGTCACGCGACGAGCCGACCGCATTCGTCTTCGAGGACGTCCACTGGGCAGATCCGGTGCTGCTCGATCTGATCGAGCTTCTGGCCGCCCGCCTGCACGACCTGCCGACCCTGTTCCTGGCTCTCGCACGGCCGGAGCTGCTCGACGTGCGTCCGGGCTGGGGCGGCGGGATGCTCGCCTACCAAGCCCTCCCGCTCGAACCGCTCACGGGCGGTGACGCGGCGCAGCTCGCCCTCCACCTGCTCGGAGCCGACACCAAGGCAGCCGAGGTGGCCAAGGCCGCGGAGGGGAACCCGCTCTTCATCGAACAGCTTGCCGCGGCGATGAGCGAGAGCGGGGCGCCTGCCGAGAGCCTTCCCACCACCGTCCGCGGGCTCGTCGCGGCGCGTCTCGATGCACTGCCCCACGAGGAGCGCGACGTGCTCCTCGACGCTTCGATCGTCGGGCGCATCTTCTGGCGGGGGGCGCTCGACCGGCTCGCCCGGAACCCGGAGGGGCCGGGTAGGTCGCTCGCGGCGCTCGAGCGGCGGGATCTCATCCGCCGCGATGCCGCGTCCCGGTTCGAGGGCGAGGAGCAATGGTCGTTCAAGCACGTGCTCATCCGCGACGTCGCGTACGACCTGCAGCCGAGAGCTCGCCGTCGCGAGGCCCACGCCCACGTCGCGGAGTTCATCGAGCAGTCGACACCGGAGGTCGGGGAGGCAGCGACCGCGCTGGCCCGCCACTGGCGCGACGCGGGCGAAGTCGAGCGGGCCGTCGGCTATTTCTTCTCCGCGGCCGAGGAGGCGGAGCGCGGGTGGGCCAAGCAGCTCGCCGTGACCCTGTACAAGGAGGCGCTCGAGATCACCTCGCCCGACGATCTCGAGCGTGTCCGACTGCTCCGCCGCCGGCTCGCCGTCGCACAGCAGGCGGTCTACCACGTCGACGACGCACAGCTCCTCGGGCTGGGCAGCGACGGCCCGGCCTGAGCGCCTACTCGGAAACGGGCGGGAAGTCGGCGGGTGTGACGTCGCCGGCGATCTCGTGTAGCGCGTCCAGCGTGTGCTGGCCCAGCTTGCGCGAGTGCTCGCGGACGATTTCCTCGCTCGGAGCCTCGTAGACGCAGTAGGTGTGGACGAGACCCTCGTCGTCGACGATCACGTGGCTGTGCTCCCACGTGATCTCAGCGAACTCGCCCTCCGTCAGCTCCCGCGAGCGACGGCCGATCGGCGGCATCTGCTCCTCGCCGACCTCGAAGCTGCGGACGATCAGGTAACGCGCCACCGGCCGAGTCTAACGGCGACGGTACGCGCGCAGCACGGCACGGAGCTTGCCGCGGTACACGTCCATGTCCGCGTGCCTCCAATCACCGTGCGTCTGGTGTGCCCACGGCTTGTAGCGCTCGCGGTGGTACGGGCTCGAGAGGCTCTCGTTGTGCCCGATCACGTTGCGGATCCTGATGTGGAAGCGACCGACGAGCCAGGCGGTGAGCCGGAGGGACGCCCGGAGCTGCGCGTGGTCGTGGAGGATCTCCGCGTCCGACGTGCCCACGTCTTCGATCCCGATCGCGACGTAGTTGAGGCCGACGGTGTGCCGGCACATGACGGTCGGCCGCACGAGCTGGTAGATCGTCCCGTCCCGGTCGACGATGAAGTGCGCGCACGTGCCGGGCAGCTCGCCGAGCTCGGGATCCGGTCTGTCGGCCGCGAACGTGTTCCATGCCGACGAGAAGCTGTCGCTGCCGGTGAAATGCTCCACGATCACCTTCGGGTGGAGGCGCCACGTGTGGAGGCCGTAGTGCCTCGCCGCGTACGCGGCCATCTCCGCCTTCCGCCGGTGCCCGTACGGGATGGGCTTCCAGACGATGTGGGGACGCGGTGCGACCGCGAGGGAGATCGCGACGGCGAGAGCGGCGAACACGGCCCGCACGCTAGCGCGCCTCTCGCGGACGGCGCCGCCCGGCTAGCCGAGCCGGTAGATCCGCTCCGCGACCGGTGTCGCCCCGAACCGCTGCAGGAAGTCCTTCGCGTACGGCCGGCCCGGCTCCGCCAGCAGGGCCGTGCCTCCGAGCCGCGGCAGGAGCTCGGCGAGCTGCTCGGCGTTGCGGGGCTCGTAGAGGAGATCGGCGCCGAGGACGAGATCCCACGGCGCCGCGCGAAGGAGCTGCTCCGGCTCGCTCCAGCGGACGCGGGCGACCCGCAGGAAGACGGCGTTGCGCTCGGCGTTGCGCCGGAGCAGCTCGACCGCATCCTCGGCCCAGTCGGTGGCGAGCACCTCGGCGCCGCGGAGCGCCGCCGCGAGCGCGGGCAGCCCGAGCCCGCAGCCGAGCTCGAGCACCCGCAACCCGGCCACCTCGAGCCCCGAGACGTGGCGCGCGAGCGCGAGGCCGCTCGGCCAGAGCTCCGCCCAGTAGGGCAGGAACTCCTCCTCGTCGAACGCCGCCTCGTCGATCAGCTCCTCGGCGTCCGGGGGACGGAGGATCTCGAGGCGCAGGCCGGGCGCGAGCTCGACCTCCTCCTCGACGAGCCCCTCGATCAGAGTGGCGCGAAGAGGTCGACCGGAACGCCGTCGGGATCGCTGAGCTGCGCGTAGCGCTGGCCCCAGAATGCGTCCCACGGCTCCTTCTCGCCGTCGAAGCCCGCCGCGACGACCCGGGCGTACAGCTCGTCCACCTCCGCCGGGCCCGCGCACTCGAAGGCGAGCGAGAGCTGGTTCCCGGCCGCCCGCGTCCACTCGGGCCGGAAGCTGCGCACGACCTCCTCGGTGTCGAGCATCAGGCGCACACCGTTCGGGAGCGTCGCCTCGACGTGTCCGTTCCCCTCGGGGAACTCGATCCCGAGCTGGCCGTAGAAGGCGACCGAACGGCGCATGTCGGAGCAAACGATCCCGATCGCGTTCAGCTGCGGCACAGCCCGGACGCTAGCCGTTAGCGTCGAGGCCATGCAACGACGGAGGCTCGGCTCGAGCGACCTGATGGTCTCGGAGATCTCCCTCGGCTCGTGGCTGACGTACGGCGGCGCGGTGGAGCGCGAGCGCGCCGAGGCGTGCGTCGCGAAGGCGTTCGAGCTCGGAATCGACTTCATCGACACGGCGAACGTCTACTCCGGCGGGGCCGCGGAGGAGTTCCTCGGCGAGGTCCTCGCGGACCGGCCACGCGACTCTTACGTCCTCGCGACGAAGCTCTACTTCCCGATGTCGGACACCGACCGCGGCCTCTCGCGCGAGCAGGTACGCAAGCAGATCGACGCCTCGCTCTCCCGGCTCCGCACCGAGTACGTCGACCTCTACCAGTGCCATCGCTACGACTGGAGCGTCCCGCTCGAGGAGACGATGGAGGCGCTGACGGAAGTCGTCCGCCGGGGCAAGGCGCGCTACCTCGGCTTCAGCGAGTGGCCCGAGGAGAAGATCCGCGAGGCCCAGACGATGGACGGCGTCGAGCACTTCGTCTCGAGCCAGCCGCAGTACTCGATGATCTGGCGGGGCCCGGAACGAGACGTGATCCCGGCGTCCCGAGAGCTCGGGATCTCGCAGATCGTCTGGTCGCCGCTCGGGCAGGGCATCCTCACCGGCAAGTACCGGCCCGGCGAGCCGCCGCCGGGCAACAGCCGCGCCGCGCACGAGCGCATGAACTACTTCATGGACCGCACCGCCGACCAGGTGCTGCTCGAGCGGGTACAGCGGCTGAGCCCGCTCGCCGAGGAGCTCGGCCTGTCGATGGCCCAACTCGCGCTCGCCTGGGTACTGCGAGAGGAGAATGTCGCGTCCGCGATCATCGGCGCGACGCGCCCGGAGCAGGTCTCCGACAACGCCGCAGCCTCGGGCGTCGAGCTCGACTCCGTTGTGCTCGCGCGGATCGACGAGATCCTCGGCGACAGCGTCCGCTGGGACGGGCCGGCCTCGGCCCGGAGCTAGCTCGCCCCCTCGCCGTCGCGCTCGGCGAGGATCGAGTCCGCGAGCCCGTACTCGACGGCTTCCTCCGGCGAGAGGAACCGGTCCCGGTCGATGTCGCGCACCACCTGCTCGAGGTCTCGCCCGGAGTGGTGGGCGATCACTTCCGCGTAGCGACGCGTGAGGGAGAGGATCTCCCGGGCGGCGATCTGGATGTCGGCGGGCGTCCCGCGGAAGCCCCCCGAGCCCTGATGGATCATCACCTTCGAGTTGGGCAGGACGAAGCGCTTGCCGGGCGCGCCGCCCGCGAGCAGCATCGCCGCCGCCGACATCGCCATCCCGACGCAGTACGTCTGCACGTCGGGCTTCACGTACTGCATCGCGTCGTAGATCGCCATTCCCGCGTACGCGTCTCCACCCGGCGAGTTGAGATAGAGGCGGATGTCGGTGTCCGGATCCTCCGCTTCGAGGAAGAGGAGCTGGGCGACGACGAGGTTCGCGGACGACGCCTCGACCTCGGTGCCGAAGAAGACGATCCGTTCGCGCAGAAGCCGCGAGAAGATGTCGAACGACCGCTCGTACCGGCCGTCCGATTCCACCACCATGGGCACGAGGTGGTTCGATACGCTACTCATCGGTTGCACATTATATGCAACCGAGCGGTTGCACGTCCATTCAGGCAGCCGACCCGAACGGAGGGAGCGATGGAGGTCGAGCGGGAGATCGTCGTACCGGAGACGCCCGACGAGGTGTGGGAAGCGCTCACTGATCCGGAGCGGCTCGAGGAGTGGTTCGCGTCCGAAGTCGAGCTCGACGCGCGGCCCGGCGGCGAGGGGGTCTTTCGCTGGGGCGACGGAGAGGAGCGGATCGCGGTCGTCCGCGAGCTAGAGGAGGCCGAGCGGCTCGTCCTCGACTGGGACGACGGCGGCAGCGTCGCGATCGAGTTGGAGCCCGCAGTCGACGGGACGCTCGTGCGCGTCGTCGAGTCCTCGCCCGAGTTCGCCCCTGCGCTCGAGCTGCGTGCGCTGGCGCTGGAAGCAGCGGCGGCAATGCGGCCGATGCCCGGCGGTAGGACCGCGCCGCCGGAGGCGGCGGCGGCGTGGACGGCGGCCGCGGCGGCGTAGACCGCGTCTTCGCCGCGCTCGGGGACGCAGGCCGGAGGTCGCTCGTCGAGGCGGTCGCGGCACGCGGCACCGCGACCGCGACGGAGCTCGCGGCCGAGCTCCCCGTCACGCGACAGGCGGTCGCGAAACAGCTCTCGGCGCTCGCCGATGCCGGACTGCTCCACGCGACCCGCGCGGGACGGGAGACCCGCTACGAGGTTACGCCGGCGCCGCTCGAGGACGCCGTCGAGTGGATGGTCTCCGTCGGCGCCGCGTGGGACGAGCGGCTCGCAGCCCTTCGCCGCAGTCTCGCGAGGAAGACGTAGCCGTCCGTCACGGAAAGAGCCGCTCGATCCGCCAGCCGCCCGGCGGCTCCGGCTCCGGTTCGTAGCGGAAGCGGTCGTGCAGGCGGGACGCGCGGTGCTGCCAGAACTCCCAGGCCTCGGGGACGAGCAGGTAGCCGCCCCAGGTGGGCGGCCGCGGCACGGGAGCGCCGCCGAGGTCGCCTTCGAGCTCCGCCAGGCGCTCGTACAGCTCCGCCCGGGAGGCGAGCCGGTCGCTCTGGCGCGAGGCGAGCGCGCCGAGCTGCGCATCGCGCGGCCGCATCGCGAAGTAGGCGTCCGACTCCTCGCCGGGGACGCGCACGACACTTCCCTCCACCCGCACCTGGCGGCCGAGCGGAGACCAGTGGAAGAGCAGCGCCGCCCTGGGGTTCGCCTCGAGCTCGCGCCCCTTCCGCGACGTGTAGTGGGAGTAGAAGACGAGCCCGCGCTCGGTGAAGCCCTTCAGCAGCACCATGCGCAGCGAGGGCGCACCGTCGGGCGTCGCGGTCGCGAGCGCCACGGCCTCCGGCACCTCGAGCACGGTGGCGGCCTCGGCGAACCAGTGCCGGAGCTGCTCGAGCGGGTCTGGAGCGAGATCTGCGCGCCGAAGCTCGGGCTCCGGCTCGCTACTCAGCGCCGTCCTCCGCCAGCAGGCCGCGGTCGATCGCGTGCCGGACGAGCTCGGCGCGCGTCGTGAGGCCGAGCTTCTGCATGATCCGCGCCCGATGCGTCTCGGCAGTGCGCACCGAGAGGTACAGCATCTCGGCGATCTCCTGGTTCGTGTGCCCGAGGGCGAGCAGCCGCAGCACCTCGCGCTCGCGATCGGAGAGCGGGTCGTCCGCCTTCTCGGCCGCCGCCGCCGCATCGGCCGCTGCGAGTCGCGCGCCGAGCTGCGGGTCGACGTACCGTCCGCCCTCGGCCACCTCCCGGATCGCGGAGAGGAGCTCGTCGTCGGCCGCCTCCTTGAGCACGTAGCCGCTCGCACCGGCCGCGAAAGCCTGGCGGACGTAGCTCGGATCGTCCTGCATCGAGAGGGCGAGGATCTTGGCGTCCGGGGCGGCCGTCCGGATCTCGGGGATCGCGTCGAGGCCGGAGCCACCCGGCATCACGACGTCGAGCAGGATCACGTCGGGCTTGTGCAGCCGGGCGAGCCGCACCGCGTCGTACGCGGTCCCGCCCTCGTCCTCCACCGTCAGATCTTCCTCGCCCTCGAGCAGCCGGCGGAGCCCGGAACGCACGAGCTGGTGGTCGTCGATGATGAGCAGGCGGATCACCGCAGAGGGACCTCGGCGACGAAGGTCGTCCCCGCGCCGGGCCTCGATTCCACGGTGAGCCGTCCGCCGAGCAGCCCGACGCGCTCCCGCATGCCGACCAGGCCGAGGCCGCCGTCACGCGCGCGCGCGGGCTCGAAGCCGATTCCGTCGTCCTCGACCACGACCGAGGCCGAGCCGTCCTTCTGCGTGAGGACGATGCTGACGTGTCCGGCGCGGGCATGCTTGAGCACGTTCGTCAGCGACTCTTGCACGATCCGGTACAGCGCCGTCTCGACCTCCGGCGGGAAGCGTTCCTCGCCCACATGGGGGACGAACTCGATCCCGATGCCGGTCTGCTCGGCGAAGCTGTCGGTGAGCCGCTCGACGGCGGCGACGAGGCCGAAGTCGTCGAGCGCCTTCGGTCGCAGCTCGACGGCGAGCCGGCGCACGTCCTGCAGCGTCGAGCGGACGAGGGCGCGCACCTCCGAGACGGCGGTTCGCAGCGTCTCGGGATCCTTTGCCTCCTCGAGACCGCGGAGGCCGAGCAGGATCGACGTCAGCGCCTGTCCTGTCTCGTCGTGGAGCTCCCGGGCGAGGCGCCGCCGCTCGTCCTCCTGGGCACTCAGGACGCGCTCGAGCGCGTCACGCGCCACCCGCTGTCGCAGCTCGACGGCGACCGCCGCCCGCCCGGCGAAGATCTCCGCCAGTCGCAGGTCGGCGTCCGCGAAGCGGGGGTCGGAGCCGAGCTTGTCGTGTGCCGCGATGACGCCGATCGCCTCGTCGCGCACGAGGAGCGGGACGTACAGCGCCGACCGGGCTCCGAGCAGCCGCGCGGCCTCCTGCTCGACCTCGGGGTCGTCGAGCACCGAGTCGACGCGCTCGCTGCGCCGGCGAGTCATCACGCGCATCGTCTTCGAGCGTGCTGAGAGCTCGAGCCCCGCGTACTCCTCGTGGCCGTCGCCGGAGACCGCGGCCAGCCGCAACCCGTCGCCGTGCGGGAGCGCGATCGCGACGAGGCGGGCGCCGATGACCTCTCGGAGATTCCGCGCGACGAGCTCGAGCAGCGTGTCGAGGTCGAACTCCGTCACGAGGGCGTTCATCACCTCGTTGAGAGACTCGAGCTGCGTCCCCCAGCGCGTCGCGGTCTCGTAGAGACGCGCGTTCTCGATCGCGACGGCCGCCTGCCCCGCCAGCATCACGACGGTCGCCTCGTCGTCCTCGTCGAAGTCGGCGCCGCCGGCCTTCTCGGTCAGATAGAGGTTGCCGTAGACCACACCGCGCAGATTGACCGGGACGCCGAGGAAGGACCGCATCGGCGGATGGTTCGGCGGGAAGCCGACCGAGCGCGGATCGTCGTGCAGATCGTGGAGGCGCAACGGCTCCGGGTCTTGGATGAGGACGCCGAGGATGCCGCGACCGTGCGGGAGGGCGCCGATCGCCGTCCGGGTCGCCTCGTCGATTCCCGTCGTCACGAAGCGCTCGAGCTGCGCGCCCGACGGGTCGAGGATGCCGAGCGCGGCGTACTGCGCGCCGGTGAGCTCGGCCACAGTCTCCACGAGCTTCTGGAGCAGGGAATCGAGCGAAAGCTCCGAAGAGAGGGCGATGCCGGCCTCGACCAGCGCCCTCGTGCGCTCGGTGGCGGCATCCACGTCGCCGTGAACGATATCCGTGGCTTCGCGGATGGTCCAGTGCGGTCGGCTGCCGATGCGCCCGCGGCGGGCCCGGCCGACACTTCGGACATGAGTCGCCACCCGACGCTCGCGGCGCGTCCCGTCGCCCAGGGCCCGAGCCGCCGCACGCTCGTGGTGGGCTCCGCCGCCCTGGCCGCGGTCGTAGCCGCCGTGCTCGTCGCCGTGTTCGCGCTCTCCTCGGGCGGCTCGTCCCCGCCTCCGGCGACGGTGACGGGCGTGCAGGGGGTCGAGCGGCTCCTGCAGGGGATTCCCCAGCACGGAACGACGCTCGGCTCTCCCTCGGCGCCCGTCACGCTCTTCGAGTTCGCCGACCTGCAGTGCCCGTACTGCGGCATCTGGGCCCGCGACGCGCTGCCGACGATCGTCGCTCGCTACGTCCGGTCGGGCAAGGTCAGGCTCGTCTTCGAGGGCATGTCCTTCGTGGGGCCCGACTCCGTCACCGCGCTCCGGACGGCGTTGGCCGCGGGTCGGCAGGACAGGTTCTGGAACGTGCTCGAGCTGCTGTACGAGAATCAGGGCAGCGAGAACACCGGCTGGGTGACGGACTCGCTGCTGCGCGGCATCGGAGCGGCGGTGCCGGGGCTCGACGGCGGGCGCATGCTCGGCGACCAGGGCTCCGTAGCGGTCGACGGGATGCTGGCGCAGGCGGCCGCCGTCGCACGCTCGGCAGGCGTGAACTCCACCCCGACCTTCGCCGTGCGCAAGACGGGTGGCCAAATGCAGCTCGTGCACCCGGCAAGCCTCGCGCCGTCGGCGCTCGAGCCGGCGCTCGACGCCGCCCTGACGCAGTGAGCGACCGCCGCCTTCGCGGCTCCGTCCTTCTCCTCTCCCTGGCGGGCGCCGGGATCGCGGCCTACCTCACGGTCGCGCACTACGGCCACGTCCGGCTCGCGTGTGCCACCGGCGGCTGCGAGACGGTGCAGACGTCGCGGTACGCGGAGGTCGCGGGCGTGCCGGTCGCAGCGATCGGGCTCGCCGGCTACCTCGTACTCGCCTGGACGGCAGCCGCGCGAGGCGGGCTCGCGCGCGCGATCGGGTTCGCTGCCGCCCTGACGGGCTTCGCCGTCGCGATGGTCCTGCTCTACGTCCAGGCGGGGGTCCTGCACGCCTTCTGCCAGTGGTGCCTGGCGAGCGACGCGATCCTCGTCCTGCTCGTCCCGGCGACGCTGCTCAGAGCCTGGCGCGGATCTCCGCCGGGCGCAGGATCTTCGCGCCGAGCTCTGCATCCGTCGGGACGAGCTCCTGCACGACCCGAAACACGATCTCTGCCTCGTCGCTGAGCGGGCTGAGGATCTTGTTGCCCTTGAGCAGCGCCTTCCCGCGCGGGCCCGCGTGCACCGCGAGATCGCGCTCCGCATAGCCCTTCTCCCGCAGCAGCGCGTTCGCCTGTTCGACCGGATCGCTCATTCCCGCATGGGTTCTAGCGGAAGAGATCCGTCTCGGGCGGGATGACGAGGTCCGCGGCCCGGCCGTCGCCGCCGACGTCGAGCCCGCGGACTACCGCGACCGGGACGCGGTCGAGCTTGCCGAACACGAGCTGTGCCGCGCCGGCGATCTCGTCGGCGACGGCGATCCGCGTCGCGTGCAGCTCGTACCCGGTGGGATCGCGCTCGCCGGCGAGGTCGCGGACGACCTCGATCCCGGCGGCGCCGATCGCCACGTCCGTCGTCGCGGCTCGCCACGGACGGCCGAAGGAGTCGGTGACGACGACGCCGACGTCGGCGCCGGTCCGCGCCTGTAGGGCGACGCGCAGGCGAGCCGCGGAGGCGTCCGGATCGACCGGGAGGAGGACGACAGTCTCCGCAGCCGGGGCGTTCGAGGCGTCGACGCCGGCCGAGCCGCAGACGTAGCCGTGGCGGGTCCGGGCGATGAGGAGCGGCGGGCGGATGCGGACGAGCTCGACCGCCTCGTCGAGGATCACCTGGATCCGGCGGGGATCCGCCTCGCCGCCGGCGAGCTCGCGCGCGCGCTCCGACGGCTCGACTCCCGCGAGCTCCACGACACGGCCCTCGACCTTCGACACGGCCTTCTGCGCGACGACGACCACGTCCCCTTGCTCGAGCTCCGCGCGCTCGACGACGAGCGCCGCAAGGTCGTCCCCCTCCCGCAGCTCCGGCAAGCCTTCGACCGGCGTGACCGAGAAACCGGGTCCGACGTCCTTGACGAGGAGCAGGGTCGGGTTGTCGGCGTCCCACAGGCCGTGCAGCTCCTCGAGCGCGACGAAGCCGAGCGCCTCGTAGAACGCGCGGGTCGCGTCGTACCCGCGGCTCGACCGGGAGGGGCCGAGCGTCTTGACCTGGAGGTAGCGGACGGCGTGCGCGCGGCACCACGCCTCCGCCGCGGCGACGAGCGCGCGGCCGAGCCCCTGCCGGTGCAGCGCCTTCCGGACTCCCATCACGTAGAGCTCCGCGGCGCGGGGGGTGTGCTGCTTGAGGCAGAGGAAGGCGTCGTCGGGAGGAACCGCGAAGGTCGGCAGCTCCGCCGCCTCCTCGATGTACGCCTGCGTGGCCTCCTCGATCCCGAACCACTCGGGCAGGTCGCGCAGAACCGCTTCGGCGATGCGAGAACGCGCCGCCGGGTCTTCGATCTCGGCGACCGGGGTCACGGGAGACCGGTGACGTGGAGGCCGGCGTGGCCCTTGTACCGCTTGTTGAGGTTGACGATCACCGCCGTCATCCCCTCGAGCGCGCGGGCGCTCGCGAGCGGGCCGGCGTCGAGCGCCCGGCCCGCGACGACCTTGCCGGCGAGCTCGAGCGCGAGCGCCTTCGCGTCCGCGTCGTCGCCGCAGACGAAGACGTCCTCGTCGGGCCGGCTCCGCGCGAGCTTCCCCGCGGCGAGGGAGTGAAGGCCCGCGACGACCGGCGCCCGCACGAGCTCCTGGGCCCGCTCCGCCAGCGAGCGCGGGTCGGCCCCTGGGAGCGGGCCGGCGGGCGTGAAGCGGAGCTCGCTCGCGACGCTCAGGAGCGGCGTCTCGCCCAGCGCGTCGGCGAGCGTCGCGGCGCTCGCAAGCGCGGCGTCGGCGTTCGCCGCGAGCACGGCGAGATCGGCGCCGCGGACGGCGTCCTCGTTCGCCGCACCGTCCAGTGCTCCGACCTCGCGCGCCTTCTCGTGCGCACGCTCCGGATCGCGCGAGCCGATCACGACCTGATCTCCGGCCTCGACGAGGCGCGCCGCGAGCGCGAGCCCGAAGTCTCCCGTGCCGCCGACGATCGCGACCCTCATGCCGGAACCGCTCCCAACGCCGTCTCTGCGACGCGGCGGCGCGCGTCGTCGTCGCCATGAGCGTGCGCGTGACGATCGGCCGGACGTCGCCGAGCCCGTCGAGGTCGTCCGCGTCGGCCTCGTCCACGACGAGAGCGTCGATCAGACCCGGGTAGCAGCCCGCGACGTGTCGCGGCGAGGTGCCGCCCGCGAGGCGCTGCAGCATCCTGTCGGCGGGCCCTTTCACGGCCCGACCGCCGATGAGCGGGCTCACGGCCACGCAGGGCACCTGGCGCTGCGCGAGCGCATCGCGCAGGTCGTGCACGGCGAGGATCGGCCCCAGCGAGACGTACGGGTTGCTCGAGGCGAGCAGGATCAGATCCGCGCCCGCGATCGCGTCGAGCACGCCCGGCGCCGGCCGCGCGCCCTCCTCACCCTCGAAGCGCACGGCGTCGACCTCGTCGCGGTGGCCGCGCGCGACGAACCATTCCTGAAACGGGAAGGCGCCGGCCGGGGTCTCGAGCCACGTCCGGAGGCGGTCGTCGGTCGCGGGCAGCAGCCGGGCCTCGACCCCGAACGCCTCGGCCAGCCGGGCGGTCACCGCAGAGAGCGGCTCCCCTGCCCGCAGCGCCTGCGTCCGCACGAGGTGGAGGCCGAGGTCCCGGTCGCCGAGCGAGAACCAGTCCTCGCCGGCGAGCACGCCGACCGTCTCGAGCGCCACGCCACGTCTCGTCGCTCCTGCCCCAGCCGCGCCGCTCGTCGGCAACACCGGCGAGGGCGTACAGGATCGAGTCGAGATCCGGCGAGACGTGCAGCCCCAGGACCTCGACGTCGTCGCCGGTGTTCCCGATCACGCTCGTGGCCGTCGCGCCGGCGACGTCGACGACACCGCGGACGAACCGCGCACCGCCGACTCCACCCGAGAGGACGGCGACGTTCAGACGAGGCTCCCTTCGAGGTCGGCGACGCGGGCCTGCGTGCGAGGGCCCGCACGGAGCTCGAGCCGGGTCAGGTCCTCGATCGTGTCCACGTCGTCGGCGAGGTTCGGGAGCGCGACCGAGACCGCGTCGAGCCCGAGCGACGCGGCGTGCGCACGAAAGCGGTCGGCGCTCCTCGGGCCGTAGAGCGGAGCGAATGCCTCCACGGAGGGGAGGCTGAGCGCGTTCGTCGTTCCGTCGAGAGCCTCGACGAGGGCGAGGCAACCGGCGGGCGTCGCGGCGAGGAGCGAGCGAAGGTCGTGCGGGACGGCGCACGGGACGTCGGCGTTCACGACGAGGATGCCGCCGGGCTCGACTCCGTCCAGGCCTGCCCGCACCGCCGCGCCCTGCCCGTCTCCGGGGTCGGGGACTGCTTCGGCGCCGGCGTCGAGCGCGGTCGCGGCCGCGTCCTCGTCCGGCGTCACGACGCGCGTGCTCCCCACCGCGACGCACGCCGCGAGAACGTCGCCGAACATCGCCTCGGCGAGCGCCCGGCGGACGCGGCTGGACGAATGAAGGCGCGTCTTTCCTGCAGCGCCCGCGAACGGGATCACGATCGTGACCACGCGGGCAACTATGCACGCTGCGCGAGCGGCTCCGGAGATACTGCGGCGTGCGCATCGCGGCGACACAGACGCTGCCGGGGCCGGCCTGGGACGAGCTGCCGGAAGTGGACGTCCTCGAGCGGTGGCCGGCGGAGAAGCCGCTGCCGGGGGTCGAGGTGCTCGTGGCGGTCGTCGCCCGCGTCGGAGTGGAGGAGCTCGAGCTCCTCCCCGACCTGCGGCTCGTCGCGAACTACGGCGTGGGGTACGACACCGTGGACGTCGCCGCTTGCCACGAGCGGGGGATCGCGGTGACGAACACGCCGGGCGTGCTCGACGCTGCAGTCGCCGACCTCACGCTCGCGCTGATCCTCGCCTGCCGCCGCCACCTCGTCGTCTCGGACCGCTTCGTCCGCGAGCAGCGCTGGCGCCGCGGCTGGGCGAGGCCCGAGCTGCTCGGCCGGGACCTCGCCGGCTCGACGCTCGGGCTCGTGGGGCTGGGGCGGATCGGCTCCGAGGTCGCGCGGCGCGCCGAAGCGTTCGGGATGCACGTCGTCCACCACCGGCGCAGCGACGGGCTCCCGCTCGACGAGCTCCTGCGGGCCGCCGACGTCGTCTCGCTCCACGTGCCGCTGACGCCCGAGACGCGCGGGCTGCTCTCCCGGCAGCGCCTCGCGCTCCTGCACGACGGGGCGACGCTGGTCAACACGGCGCGCGGCGCGATCGTCGACGAGGAGGCGCTCGTGGACGAGCTCGCGTCGGGGAGGATCTCCGCAGGACTGGACGTCTTCGCCGACGAGCCGAGGGTGCCGGAGCGCCTGCTCGAGCTGCCGAACGTCGTCCTGACCCCGCACATCGCAAGCGCGACGGCGGAGACGCGGGCCGCGATGACGCGCGTCCTCGTCGACAACGTGCTCGCCCACCTCGGCGGACAGCAGCCTCCGAACGTCGTCTAGCTCGCGAGCTAGGCCGCGCCGGGGCGCCCGGCGCCGACCCAGTCGCGTACCTCGAACCAGTGGCTCGCACGCAGGGCCTCTGCCACACGCTCGTCGGTGTGGCCCGCGTAGAAGACGTGCCGGTCGAGGTCGCAGCAGATCGCGACATCCGAGAGCGAGACCTCGGGCACGTGCATGAGCGCATCCGCGGGCAGCCGCGCCTCGGCGACGGTGTAGTGCTTGAACTGGAGCTCCGGGGCGATCTCCATCAGCTCCGGCCAGTCGGGACACGCACGTGAGCTCACGCGACTGACGGTACCGACAGCGCCCGCCTCACGATCCCCGAGAGCGTCCGTACAAACTGCGGATCTGCGTTCGGCATCTCGATCCGCTCGAGCCGGAGCCCGAGCTCGGCCGCCTTCTCCCGCGCCTCGACGTCGAGGTCCCAGCGAATCTCGAGGTGGTCGGAGACGAAACCGACGGGACAGACGAGGACGCGCTCGACTCCCTGGCGCTTCAGCGACTCGAGATGGTCGAGGATGTCCGGCCCGAGCCACGGCTCGCCGGTCGGCGACTCGCTCTGGAACGAGAAGCTCCACACCGGGAGGGCCGCCGCCTCGGCGACGAGCCGCGACGTCTCGAGCAGCTGGTCGCGATACGGGTCGCCAGCGGCGAGGATCCGCGCGGGCAGCGAGTGTGCGGTGAAGACGACGTGCGCGTCGGTGCCCCGGACGCGGTCGGCGAGCAGCTCGACGAACCCGGCCTCGTTGTGCCAGCTCTCGACGAAACGCAGCTCGGCGCGCCCGGCGAGCGCTCGCTCGAGCTGCTCCCGGTACCCGGCGATCGACAGCGCCGAGTAGTGCGGCGCGAGGACGAGGCCGATCACCTCCTCGACCCCGGAGGAGACCGCTGCCTCGGCCGCGTCGACGATCCGCGGCGTCCAGTGCTTCATCCCGGTGAAGACGGGCAGCCCGAGCTCGGTCTCGAGCGCCGCGCGCTGCTCCTCGGTGATCGCGTTGAGCGGCGAGGAGTCCTCGATTCCCAGCCGCCGGTAGCGCTCGACGAGGTCGGCGAGGTGCTCGGGAGCGACGGGGCGGCCACCGCGGATGTCGGCGTAGTAGGCCGGGACGTCCGACAGCCGCTCCGGCGAGCCGTACGCCATCAGGACGACCGCCGCCTTCATGCGGCGGGACCGTACCCGCGCACGAGCTCGGCGAGCCGCGTGAGCACGTCCGGATCCGTCTGCGGCAGGACGCCGTGGCCGAGGTTGAAGACGTGGCCCGGCCGACGGTCCGCCCGTCTGAGGACGTCGAGCGCCGTGGCCTCGACCCGCTCCCACGGGCCGAGCAGCACGGCCGGCTCGAGGTTCCCCTGCACGCCCCGCTCGTCCCCGACGACCGTCCAGGCGGCGTCGAGCGGGATGCGCCAGTCGACGCCGATCGCGCTGCCGCCCGCCCGCGCCAGCTCGGCGAGCAGCTGGGTCGCCACACCGGTGCCGAAGTGGATCGTCGGCACGCCGGCGGCCCCGAGCACGCGCGCCGAGTACGGAGCGACGAACTCCGCGTAGTCGGAGACGGAGAGGACGCCGACCCAGGAGTCGAAGAGCTGGATCGCGTCGGCGCCGGCCGCCGCCTGGGCGGCGACGTAGCGCGCGAACTGCTCCGTCAGCCTCTCCATCAGCGCGTGCCACGTCGCCGGCTCGCGGTACATGAGCGACTTCGTCCGCACGAAGTCGCGGCTGGGCCGGCCCTCGACGAGATAGCCCGCGACGGTGAAGGGGCCGCCGCAGAAGCCGACCAGCGCCCGCTCGGGCTCGAGCTCGCCCCGGACGAGCCGCACGGCCTCGAGGATCGGAGCGGCCCACTCCTCCGGCGCCTCGACCCTGAGCCGCGCCACGGCGTCGGCCGAGTCGACGCGCTCGTCCACCACCGGCCCGACCCCCTCGACGAGCTCCACCTCCACGCCCATGCCGAGGACCGGCGACATGATGTCCGCGAAGAGAACGGCGGCGTCGACGGCGTGCCGCCGCGTCGGCTGCAGGGTCACCTCCGCGCAGAGCTCCGGCGTCCCGGCGATCTCGAAGAAGCCGTGCCGCTCGCGCAGGGCGCGATACTCCGGCAGCGAGCGGCCCGCCTGTCGCATGAACCAGACCGGCGTGCGCTCGGCCGGCTCACGCCTGAGGGTCCGGACGAGGAGAGGCTCGACGCTCAGATGCCGACGGGCTCCACGCCCTGCGCGCGCAGCAGCCGTCCCAGTCCGTCCTCGAGCGGGATCTCCGGCTCCCACCCGAGCAGCTGCCGGGCGCGGGTGATGTCGGGCTGCCGCACCTGCGGGTCGTCCACCGGCAGCGCCTCGAACACGATCTCGCTCGACGCGCCCGTGACTCGCTTTACGATCTCTGCGAGCTCGAGCATCGTCCGCTCGTCGGGGTTGCCGAGGTTGACCGGCAGGTGCTCGCCGCTCTCGGCGAGGAGGACGATGCCGCGAATCAGGTCGTCGACGTAGCAGAAGCTTCGCGTCTGCGAGCCGTCCCCGTAGACGGTGAGAGGCTCCTCGGCGAGCGCCTGGCGGACGAAGTTCGAGACGGCCCGTCCGTCGTTCGGCCGCATCCTCGGGCCGTAGGTGTTGAAGATCCGGACGATCGCCGTGTCGACGCCCTGCTGGCCGTGGTACGCCATCGCCAGCGCCTCCGCATAGCGCTTCGCCTCGTCGTACACGCCACGCGGGCCGATCGGGTTCACGTGACCCCAGTACGTCTCCGGCTGCGGGTGCACCTGCGGGTCGCCGTACACCTCGCTCGTCGAGGCGAGGAGGAAGCGCGCGCGCTTGAACTTCGAGAGGCCGAGCGCGTTGTGCGTCCCGTAGGAGCCGACCTTGAGCGAGGCCAGCGGCATCCGCATGTAGTCCTCCGGGCTCGCGAGGGCCGCGAAGTGGTAGACGAAATCGACTGGCTCGTCGACGCGGATCGGCTCCGCGACGTCTTGCGGAAGGAACGTGAACGCGTCTTCGCGGACGTGCTCGATGTTCGAGAGCGAGCCGCTGACGAGGTTGTCGACGCAGATGACGCGCTGCCCGCGCTCGAGGAGGTAGTCGCAGAGATGCGAGCCGAGGAACCCTGCTCCCCCTGTGACAAGCGCGGTCGGCACGCGCCGGATGGTACCGCGCGAAGAGCTGTGCTCTTCGCGCGGCATGACCGGACTACGCCGGCGGGAGAGCGCGGTCTCCCGTCGGCTTCGTGCTGAGAGCACATAAGGGCTGACGCATCGTTCGAGCCGCTCTTCCGTCGCGGGTTCGAAACGTCTACACCAAGAGCGGAGAAAGGCCAGAGGCCAAGACAGCCGCGCAGCGGCGGCTTAGCCGGAGGCCTGACTGCGCTCGCGTCCGGCCTCCGCCGCACGCGAGCGCACCGGGAAGCCAGTTCGTCCAGGGATCCACAGCACGAAGGGTCGGGGAGACCGCGCTCTCCCCGGCCCGAAGTTCCGTCCTCAGCGAACGAAGCCGCAGGCTTCGCGAGCTATCTGAGGTCCTTGTTCGTCTCCATGTCGAACCACATCGCGAAGAGGATGAACTGGAGGCCCGAGATGACGAGCAGGGCGACGAGGACGACCGTCGCGACGGGAATCGAGTCGCCGGCGATCCGGAAGCCGACGACCACGAATCCGAGGCCCACGCCGGCGATCGTCGCGATGAACCCCATCACGTAGAAGAAGACGAGCGGGTGGAAGTCGCGCTTCACGTACTTCTCCCAGAGCCGCCAGAAGAAGCCGCGCAGCAGTAGCCACGCGATGCGCGGCACGACGTGCCGGTAGCGCATCGCCGAGCGCTCGCCGACGCCGTAGATCGGGCGCGACGGGAAGTCGCGCACGCGGGCGTTCCAGACGTTGAGATGGACGAGCATGTCGTTCGGGAAACCGTAGCTCGTGTACACGCGGTCGAGGTCGAGCCGCGAGAGCATCGCCCGCGAGATGACCGTGTAGCCCGACTGCGAGTCGGCCACGTGCCAGTAGCCGGAGGCGACCTTGGTCAGCATCGACAGGACGGCGTTGCCGAAGAAGCGCGTCTTCGGGATCAGCTGCCACGCCTGGCCGGTCGAGAGACGGTTCGACTTCGCGTAGTCGAGCTCTCCGCGGGCGACCGGCGCGACGAGCGACGACAGGTCGTCCGGATCCATCTGGTTGTCGCCGTTCATGACCACGACGACGTCCAGGCCCTCTTCGAGGGAGCGGCGGTAGCCGGTGATGATCGCAGCGCCGACGCCGCTCCGTCGCTCGTGGGAGAGCACCTCCACGCGCGGGTCCCCGGTCTCGAGCACGCATTCGACGGTTCGGTCGGAGGAGCCGTCGTCCACCACGAAGATCCGGTCGACGAACGGCGGGATGCCGCCGAGGGTCGCGGCGATCAGCGCCTCCTCGTCGTACGCGGGAACGACGACTCCGACGCGCTTCTCCTCGAACACGCGGAGAGACTAGTCAGTCACCGTTGCGCGGCGTGAGCCGCGGCACGACGCTGTCCCACAGGAGCGCGGCGAGCGCGCCGAGGATGAGGCCGATCAGCGCGGCGACGACGACGGTGTTGCGGCGACTGCGCGCCGTGATCTTCCGGGCGGCGGCGCCGGTGACGACGCGCGGCAGCTCGACCTCCTTCGCCTGCAGCAGCTGCAGCGTGGCCGCGACCTTGTCCTGCTGGTCGCTGCGGAGCGTCGTCTGGAGGATGAGCTTGTCCGTGGACGAGATCGACGGGTCGGAGATCGCCGCCTCGAAGGTCTTGATGTCGCTCTCGTCGGCCGAGATCTCGTGCTGGAAGTTACGGATCTTCCCCGCTGCGTACGTGCCGAGCTTCTTCGCCGCGATGTCGGCGAGGTTGTTCGCCGCGCATTCGGCGACCTTCCGCTTCTTCGCCTGGACGGTGAGCTGCACGAGCGGGCTCTGGCCGTTCTTCGCGAGGTAGCCCGTCACGCCCTGCGTCGAGATGCCCTTGCGGAACTCGGACACGTTCGCCTTGCACGTGGCTGCGACGGCCTGGTCGATCTGCTGGCTGTGCACGATGGTGCCGACCGCGGACGGGTTCGTCTGCAGCGTCTGGAGCTGGCTGCTCCCGCTCGCGGACGTCGGCTGGCCGAGGTAGAGCGTCGCCGTCGCCGAGTAGACCTGCGTGCCGCCGAGCGAGACGAGGTAGCCGATGACGGCCCCGACGACGAGCCCCGCCGCCAGCAGCCACCAGCGCACCGCGAGCAGGCGCACGTACTTCGCGAAGTCGACCTCCTGCTCGGCCTCCGGGTCGAAGCCGCGCGGCGGGGGAGCAGGCGTAGTCACGAGGGGCGACGATATCCGACGGGGATGAAGGAGCTCTTAAGGAGAGCGCGTCAGCGGGCGAGCTGACGGTCGCGAGGACGCTTCGGCTCGACGGCGTAGACGCGCGAGAAGCCGTTCAGCAGCAGCCGCATGCCGTTGCCCGAGACCGGTACGTACTGGCCGTGCGGGAAGCTGAGCACGGTCCGCCCCGTATGGACGTCCACGCCGACGATCCGGTGCGAGAAGCTTCCCGCATAGGCGATGCCGTCCACGATCACCGCGGCCCCCGAGATCGCCCCACCCGTCGGGACGCGCCACAGGATCTGCCCCGTCGCCGCCGAGGCGCCGTAGAACCAGCCGTCGTACGAGCCGAAGCAGACGACGCCGTCCGCGACGGCCGGCGAGGAATAGACGTAGTAGCCGGCCGTGTCGCGCCAGAGATAGCGGCCGCTCGTCGTGAACGCGGTCAGGGAGTTGCCGGTCGACGAGGGGACGAAGACCCTCCCGCCCGCCACCGCCGGCGTCCCGTAGATCCTTCCGTTCACCTGGCCGACCCACCGCGTCGCTCCCGTCGCGGTCGAGAGCGCCCAGAGCCGCCCTCCGTAATCGCCGACGAAGAGCCTGCCGCCGCTCATGGCCGCGCTCGACGTGATCTTCGCGCCGAGCGAACGGCTCCAGCGCAGCCGGTGGGTGCGGAGGTCGAGGGCGTAGACCGCGCCGCTCGCGGTGCCGAAGAAGTCGACCCCGTCCCGGACGACCGGCGAAGACTCGATGGCCGAGCCCGCGTTCCAGCTCCACTCGAGGTTGCCGTTAGCCCGATCGAGCACGTAGACCGAGCCGCCGATCGTGTGGTAGACGACCTCGCCGTCGTAGACCGCGGGCGACGAGGCCATGCGCGGGGCGCCGGCCGTGTCGTGCGTCCAGGCGATCTTGCCCGAGCGCATCGAGATCGCGTGCACGGTGGCGCGCTGGTTCCCGATGTAGGCGAATCCGTCCCAGATGACGGCCGGGAACTCGATCAGGTGCCCCAGGCCGCGGCTCCACACGAGCCGGAAGGGCGGCCGCAGGCGGAGATGCGGCTGCGCCTGCGTGCGCGCCGGGTCGGCGCCGTACACCGGCCATTGCAGGTCGGGGCGGTAGATCCGGACGGTCTGCCTGCGCCTGTGCCCGAAGTCGAGCGCCTGCTTCACCGGTGTGTATCCCTTCGCCCGGATGCGGACCTCCAGCCGCCGCCGCGGGGCGCGGATCACCGTCACCCCGTGCCGCCCGGTACGGCCGCTGCGGCCCCAGAGCTCGACGCGCGCGTGGCGCACGCGAACGCGACGGTCGCCGTCGAGGATCGTGACGACGAGCTTCGCGAGCGGCGCCGCCGCGTGGCGCGCGGGCTTCGGCTTCGCCTTGGGCTCGGTCGGCGGCGGCGTGACCTGGCGATGCCCGCTGCCGCCGCAGGCGGCGAGCAGCGCGACGAGGGCGCCGGCGACGAGGATGCGGACGGTCAGGCGTGCTCCCCCACGGCGAGCTCACGGTAGCCCGTGAGCCACAAGGGCGGACCGTCGATGTCGCGCAGGATCACGTTGTCTTCCGGGAAGCGCGGAACCGGCTCGCCGATCTCGTCGCAGCGGCCGAGCGTCACCAGCAGCTGCGCCTCGGCCATGTTCGCTCCACCGGCCGCGAGCGCCGAGGTCGCCGCGACGTGGCGCACGTTGATCTCGGTCACCTTGAGCGCGCCCGCGCGGTCCTCGCGCAGGTCGACCGTCAGGAGGCCGTGCGCGGGCTCGCCCGTCAGGCCGGCGACGAGGCGCACCGCCTGCTCCGCGACCGTCCGCGCACGCTCGTCGTTGACGAGCCGGCCGCGGTTGATGTTCCCGGTCACGCCCGAGACGGCGAGATGCCCCATGAAGTACTCGAGCCGCTCGTAGCAGCCCGCCTTGAGCAGCTCGCCCGCGTGGAAGAGGAGCGTGGCGGCGATGTTCCGGCCCGGCAGGTGCTCGGCGACCATGTAGCTCGGAATCTCGGGGTTGAGATAGGCCCACGCGTACGCCTGCTCCGGCTCCGCCACCTGGATCGAGCCGACGCCGCTCGAGGACGCCTCCGAGTAGTCGCGGAGCCAGACCGGGCCGCCGTCGAGGTCGAGCCCGCTGCGCGAGAGGAGCTCGTCCCGGCTCACGATCCGGTGGCTCGGCACGAGGCCCGTCTCCCGGAGAGCTTCGTAGAGCTTGCCCTTGCTGATCGCGGTCTCGACGAGTCCGGGCGGCGGCAACAGGGTCGGCACCGGGAACTCGCGCCCGCTCCAGAACAGCACCTCCGCCTCGGGCCCGACGACGGCCGCGGCGATGCTCTCCCGCCGGCAGAGCTCCGCGATGAGATCGGCATAGCCGGGATCGCCGGGCTGGGACACGCGGTACACGCGGTCGTACAGCCCCTCGTAGAACCCGTACCAGTTGCCGCCGCGATCGACGCCGACGAGCGTTGCGTCGGAGAACGCGACGCTCGAGCGCAGCGAGCGGGCGATGGCTCTCGGCGTGACGCCGCACGCCCCGGTTACGAGGATGTTCAGGGGCGGCACAGGCCCCGAGGATAGCCCCGGCCCTTCACGGCGTCGCTTTCCAGCCGCCGGTGTCGCCCTTGTAGGTGCCGCGGAACAGAGAGAGCGGGGTCCGGGCGAGAATCCTCAGGTCGACGAGCGGCGAGCGGTGCTCGACGTACCACACGTCGAGCTCGATCCGCTGCGCCCACGGCAGGGCGGCGCGGCCGTTCACCTGCGCCCAGCCCGTGATTCCGGGCTTCACGTCGAGCCGGTGGCGTTGCCGCTCGTCGTACTCCTCGACCTGGTAGCGGAGCGTCGGCCGGGGGCCGATCACGCTCATCTCGCCGCGGACGACGTTCCAGAGCTGCGGCAGCTCGTCGAGCGAGAGCTTCCGCAGCAGACGGCCGGTGCGCGTGATGCGCGCGTCGCCCCGATCGACCGAGAGCCCCGCGCCCATCGTCTCGGCACCGACCACCATCGTGCGCAGCTTCAGCAGCTCGAAGTCGGCGCCGTCCCTGCCGACACGGGTCTGCCGGTAGAGCACGGGCCCTCCGTCCTCGAGCTTGATCGCGAGCGCCGCGAGTGCGAGCAGGGGTGACGCGACGAGCAGCGACCCGCCGGCGATCGCCACGTCGGCGGCCCTGTTCACGCAAGCTCCTCCCGCTGCGGAGCCCATGTCGCCGGCACGCCGCGCCGCAGGTAGTTCCAGAGGGCGACGAGGGTCGCCCAGGTGATGAGGACGTAGTACCGCGCGATCCCGACGCCGAGGAGCGCGGCGGCGAGCAGGCCGAGCTGGAGGCCGAGGCAGACCGCGTAGAGCGTGCCGTGGCCGACGAGCGCGATCGAGCTCCCCAGCAGGATCAGATGGAGCACCCCGCTCGCGTAGCGGAGATGCCGGTGCGAGAGGAGCGCCACGAGGTAGCCGGGGGGCTGGCCGCGCAGCATCCGGCCGCGCAGGACGATGAGCCACGAGTGCTCGAACATCCGCACCTTGCGCCGGTACTCGGTCTCGTTCGTCGGCGTCGGCTGCTCGAACGCCAGCGCCTCCGGCTCGTAGACCGCGCGCCGGCCGCGCTGGACCAGGAGATACGGGAGCGAGAGGTCGTGCCCGAAGCGCGGGTCGACCTCGGCGTAGTCCGCGCGCCGGAGCGCGTAGATCGCGCCGTTGCCGGCCGTGACCGAGCCGAGCCGCGACTCGCCGTCGCGCGTCACGAGCTCGTAGCGCCAGTACACGCCCTCCCTGTTCGAGCCGTCGGGCGTCTCGAGGCGCAGGCGGCCGCAGACGTACGCGACCCGTGGATCGGCAAGGTTGCGGACGAGCTTGCGCAGCGCGTCGGGGGCCCACGTCGCGTTCGCGTCGGAGAAGGCCACGACCTCGGACTCCGTCGCCCGGACGGCGGCGTCCTGGGCCGCGACCTTCCCGCCGCGCGGATTCCGGATCACCCGGGCGCCCGCCGCCGTCGCGAGCTCCTCGGTCCGGTCGGTGGACGCGTCGGAGGTGACGACGAGCTCGAGCAGCTCCGGCGGATAGTCGAGCGCACGGAGGTTCTCGAGCCGCCGC
Source organism: uncultured Actinomycetes bacterium (assembly GCA_963746965.1). Taxonomy (GTDB): domain Bacteria; phylum Actinomycetota; class Thermoleophilia; order Gaiellales; family Gaiellaceae; genus Palsa-739. Next base: position 490,381 of record CAVVDH010000001.1, read on the forward strand.
TCGATCGCCTCCTCCTCGTTGTACGCGGTCACGATCACCGCCACCGGCGGGAGGTGGGCGTCGTCGCGCGCGACGCGCCGGGTGTGCACGCGCGCGGCGAGGGCGACTACCGCCGGGTAGAGCGCGTGCGTCCACGCGAGCGCGGCGAGCGAGCCCCAGAACAGGACGACGGCCGCGATCATCGCCGGGGAACGCTAGCGGTGAGATCGACTCGTCGGGCGGCCGGGGCCTAGTTGCCCCAGGGGCCGTAGCGAAGCTTCGACGACGGCTCCCGGAGCGAGAACGCGAGCGACTTGCCGGAGTGGGCCGCCTGCGCGCGCAGCCAGTCCTGCGTCGACGCCGCGAGGCGCAGCTTCGCGCGGAAGATGCCCGACCTGTTCGACCGGATCCTCGCCACCGTCCGCCAGTGTCCGTGCGCCCCGGTGCGGCGCTGGATCAGCACGAGCCGCTTGTCGCTCGTCGCGTCGCGTCCCCAGACCTGCACGCTGCCGCGGCCGAGATACGCGACGAACGGAAAGCGGAACGCCGTACGCACCGGCTTCGGGCGGGCATTCGCCACCGACTTCGCATGGAAGAAGAGGCCGCTCTTGTAGGGCGTCTTGCCGCCCTTGTCCTCGATGCCGAACCACGTCACGAGCGAGACGCCGGAACGCCACATCTGGAACAGCGCCTCGGCCGTCCAGCGAGCCGCCAGCTTCATCGGCGCCGCGTGACGGCGCGGCGGCTTCGTGTCCCAGCTGAACTCCGTGACCCAGAACTCGACCCGATGCGTCGAGACGACGTGGTGGCTCTTGACGCCCAGCTGCAGCAGCTTCCGCATCTTGGGCAGGTCGCCCAGCGAGACGTCGTCCTTGCCCCGGGCGTGGCCGAACGGGCCGTTGAACGTGTACGGGTGGTGCGACCAGACGTCGAAGTGGACGCGCTGCTTGCACGTGGCATGCGGGTGGCGCAGCTTCTTCTTCTTCGCCTTCGGGTTCCCCATCGAGATGCAGAGAAGCGAGCGCATGAACTTGAGGGGCGCCGTCGTGTGGAACCGCTTCGCCTTGTTCGCGAACGGGTCGAGGTCGCCCGCGACGACGAGGTTGCCCCGCGCCGCAGCGTGGACCGGATCGGCGAAGGCGTTGACCATAGCGCGGTACTTCTTCGCCTTCACCGGGGAGAGGTCGAGGCTGAGGTTCGGCTCGTTCCAGATCTGCCAGACCTTCACCCGCGGCGCATCGTGCTTGCCGTCGTAACGGGTCGCGATCGCAGTCGCGAACGCCCGCAGGGCGCTGAGGCGCGGCGACCCGCCATTCGGCTTCTTCGGCTGGTTCGCGAGGGCCCAGCCGGGAGGCCCGCCGACGTCGACGATGGGAACCAACCCGTCCTGTTCGGCCATGGTGACCGTGGAGTCGAGGTAGCCCCACGAGTAGCCCGGAGACGCCGGGTCGCTCGGCGTGAAGCCCACCGGCCTCGTGACGGGCGCGATCGACCGCCAGCGCGCGACGATGCGAACGTACCGCGCACCCGCGGCCTGGGCCTGGACGAACGCCGCGTCACGCTGCGAGCCGGCGAACGTGAAGGGGTCGAAGAGGGAGGTGCGCAGCGGCCGCGTCCCCTTCGTCGAATACGTCCTGACCGACCTTCCGCTCGCGGTCGCGGCGGTGACGCCTGCGAGCGCGGCGAGGACGAGTGCGGCTGCGACCCCCCGGAGCACGCGCCTCACGCTAACAACGGTCTCGCCGGCAGCCAGGCTCCTTAACTCGATTTTTACGGCGCCGCCTCGACTACCGTGGCGGATCGTGGCGGCGATCCTCGGCATCAACGCGTACCACGCGGATTCCGCCGCCTGTCTTCTCGTGGACGGCGAGATCGTCGGGGCTGTCGAGGAAGAGCGTTTCATTCGCGCGAAGCACTGGGCGGGATTCCCGGAGCAGGCGATCAGGTGGTGCCTCGCGCGCGGCGGTCTCAAACTCGCCGACCTCGACCACGTCGCGATCAACCGGGACCCCCGCGCGAACCTCGCGCGGAAGGCCGGGTACGTCGTCCGGCGGCGGCCGACCCCCAGACTCGTCCTCGAACGCCTCACGAACCTGCGCTCGTGGCTCTCGATCGACGACGAGCTGCGCGCTGCCTTCCCCGGCGAGGAGCTGCACGCCCGGATGCACCGCGTCGAGCACCATCTCGCGCATCTCGCCTCGGCCTTCTTCATCTCCCCGTACGAGGACGCCGTCGCCGTCTCGGTGGACGGGTTCGGCGACTTCGTCTCCACCGCCTGGGGGGTCGGGCGCGGCGGCGAGGTCGCGATCGACGGCCGCGTCCACTTCCCGCACTCGCTCGGCATCTTCTACGAAGCGCTGACGCAGTACCTCGGCTTCCCGCACTACGGGGACGAGTACAAGGTGATGGGGCTCGCCCCGTACGGCGAACCTGGCTACGCCGACCAGCTCGAGGAGGTCGTACGGCTCCGGCCGGACGGGACGTTCGAGCTCGGGCTGGAGTACTTCAGGCACCACCACGGCAGCGTCGGCTACACGTGGCGCAACACGACGCCCCACGCGGAGCAGCTCTGGTCGGAGCGGCTGGCTGAGCTGCTCGGCCCGGCACGCGCGCCGGACGAGCCGCTGGAGCAGCGTCACCGCGACGTCGCGCGGTCGGTGCAGGCCGCCTACGAGGGGGCGTACTTCCATCTCCTGCGGGCGCTCGCGGAGCGGTACGACGTCCGGCGCCTCTGCGTCGCCGGCGGCTGCGGAGCGAACTCGGTGGCGAACGGGAAGGTGCAGCTCGAGACGCCGTTCGCGGAGTCGTTCGTCGCCCCCGCGGCGGGAGACGCGGGCGGCGCGATCGGCGCAGCCCTCCTGGCCCGGCAGCGGGTCGACGGCGGACGCGGGCGAGCGAGCGACAGCGCGTTCCTCGGCCCCGAGTACGACAGGGGCGAGATCGAGGCGACGCTCGACCGGCACCGCAGAGAGCTCGAGGCGGCGGGCTGCATCGTCGAGGCGCTCGGCGACGAGACGGAGCTGTGCGAACGGGTTGCGCACGCCGTGGCCGGCGGGCAGGTCGTCGGCTGGTTCCAGGGCCCGCTCGAGTGGGGGCCGCGAGCGCTCGGCAACCGCTCGATCGTCTGCGACCCGCGGCGACCGGACATGAAGGAGATGCTCAACCGCAAGATCAAGCGCCGCGAGTCGTTCCGTCCCTTCGCGCCGTCGGTGCTCCGGGAGGCGACGGCCGAGTGGTTCGAGACGGACGCCGACGTCCCGTACATGAGCAAGGTCTTCCAGATCCGGCCGGAGCGCCGCGACCAGGTGCCGGCGGTGACGCACGTCGACGGCAGCGGACGCCTGCAGACGGTGCGACGGGAGGAGAACCCGCGCTACTACGCGCTCGTCGACGCCTTCGCCCGTCGCACCGGCGTCCCGATGGTCCTGAACACGAGCTTCAACGAGAACGAGCCGATCGTGAACACGCCCGCCGAGGCGCTCGACTGCTTCCTCCGCACGAGCATGGACGTGCTCGTGCTGGGCGACGTGGTCGTCACGCGGCCCTAGCCCGCGGATCCGGGAGCTCGAAGCCCAGGCGATACCATGCGGGCCCGTGCGGTTGGGATTCCTCTTCGTGCTGCTCTTGGTCGTCGGCGGGACAGCAAGCGGTTGTGCGACCGGGTTGGAGGGCGCTGCCGCCGGCGGCGCCGATCCGCCGGCGGCGGCCCCGGCGGCGACGACGCGGGTGCACCAGTTCGGCGGCCCTGAGAACCTCATCCCGAACGGCAGCTTCACCGACGGAACGACGGCTCCTTGGCTTCCGTCGGTACAGACGCCGAGCGAGATCTACCTGACGGCGTGGCCGTCCCGCGTCGGCTCGTACTCGCTGCTCGTATGGCCGCAGGGAACCGCGAGCTACGCCACGAAGGCGATCGTCGCGATGGCGCCCGCGAAGGGCGCCACGTACGGCTTCGGCGCGTGGGTGCTGGGGAGCCCGAATCTCGTCGGGACCCGGGTCACGCTTCAGCTCGTCGCGGTCCGAAAGAACGGAGACTGGGTCGTCGCGGGAGAGAGGTCGCGATCCTTGGGGCGCACGTGGCGCCACTTCTCGGTCCAGGCTACGGTGCCGATCCAGGGGGCGCGCGACGTGACCGCGGTCGTCGTGGTTCCGGGCAGGACTTTCAGGGGCAGCTGGTTCGCCGTCGACGGCGTCGCCGCGAAGGTCCTCTCGCAGGCTCGCTGAGGTCCGCGCACAGGCTCGACCAGCGCTACGACTGCCAGGGCCGGTGGAGCGCATCCTGCGGGTCAGCGATCGGGACGAGCTCCCGATCGAGCACCGGCCGGCGCGCAGACGGCGAGGGCGAGGGCACACGCATCTTCGCGACCGCCGAGGCTTACCGGCCGCTCGGCTTCTCTTCTCTCCCGGGAAGACGCTCGGGAGCGGCGTGGAGAAGATCGCCGCGTGGTGCCGCCAGAGCCGCGACGCTGGGACGCCGCCGCGGAAGCTCAGTTGCCCCAGGGGCCGTAGCGGAGCTTCGGCGACGGCGGGTTGAGCGAGAAGGCGAGGGACTTCCCGGAGCCCCGCGCGGTCGCACGGAGCCAGTCCTTGTTCGTCGCCGCGAGACGCACCTTCGCCTTGAAGATCCCGTAGCGGTTCGTACGGATCCGCGCCACCGCGTGCCAGCGGCCGTGGATCCCGTGCCGCCGCTGGACGACGACGACCGTCTTGGTGCTCGTCGCGTTCCGTCCCCAGACGCTCACGTCGTGCTTGCCGAGGTAGGCGACGAACGGGAAGCGGAAGCTCGTCCGCATCGGCTTCGCGCGTGCATCCTCGAGCTTCTTCGAATGGAAGAAGAGGCCGCTCTGATACGGGCTGTGACCGCCCTGGTCCTGGAAGCCGAACCAGGTCACGAGCGAAACACCGGAGCGCCACATCTGGTAGAGCGCCTCGGCCGTCCAGCGAGCCTCGAGCGCGACCGGCGCAGCGTGCTTGCGAGGCGGGTTGGTGTCCCAGCTGAACTCGGTCACCCAGAACTGGACCTGATGGCGCGAGACGACGTGGTGGAGCTTCATGGCCACCTTGAGCAGCTTCCGCATCTTCGGCAGGTCGCCGAGCGACACGTCGTCCGGACGCTTCGCGTGGCCGAACGGCCCGGCGAACGTGTACGGGTGATGCGACCAGACGTCGAACTGGACCCGCTGCTTGCACGTCGCGTGCGGGCGCCTGAGCTTCTTCTTCTTCGCCTTCGGGTTCCCCATCGAGACGCAGAGGAGCGAGCGCATGAACTTGAGCGGCGCGGTCGTGTGGAACCGCTTCGTCTTGTTCGCGAACGGGTCGAGGTCATCCGGCGACCACGAGGTTCGCGGGATCGGCCGTCATGCACCGCGCCTGCGAACGCGTTGACCATCTTCCGGTAGTTCGACGCCTTGACCGGCGAGAGGTCGAGACTGAGGTTCGGCTCGTTCCAGATCTGCCAGACCTTCACCCGCGGCGCGCCGTGGTTGCCGTCGAAGTGGGTCGCGATCGCGGTCGCGAACGCCTCGAGGTCGGGGATCTTCGGCGTGCCGCCGTCCTGGCCTTCGGGCGGGCTGACCAGAGCCCACCCCGGAGGCCCGCCGATGTCGAGGATGGGCGTGAGCCCTGCGTCCTCGGCCGCCGCGACCGTGTTGTCGAGGTAGCTCCAGGAGTAGCCCGGCGAGGTGGGATCGCTCGCGACGAACCCGGCTGTCGGGATTGGCGGGCGCGGTCGAGCGCCAGCGGGCGACGATCCGGACGTAGCTCACTCCGGCGTCCTTTGCCATCCCGAATGCGGTCACGCGCTGCGACCCGGCGAAGGTGAAGGGATCGAACAGGGAAGTGCGGAGCGGGATCGTCCCATGCGTCGAGTACGTGCGAACGGCCCGGGCTTCGGCGACTCCCGCGGCGGAGGCCACGGCCGCGACGACCAAGCCGACGGCCACCGCGCGCCGCGCACGCAGAGCGCAAGACCCCGTGAGAAACGCCCTCGACCGCACCGCTCGACACCTTAGCCACCTGCCCGGCGGATCCTCCTGGCACTTTCATAATCCGAACAAGTCGCACGATACGATGCCGCCCGGTGAGCGTGGACGAGGGATTCGCCGGGCCCGCCGCCGGCCGGCCGGGCGCCGCTGCGCGACGCCAACGGCTTCGGGCGCCGCTTGCCACCGCAGTCGTCTGGGTGGTGGGCTCCGCCGCCGTCGCCGTCGCGCAACCCGGCAACGACCGGCGCTTGGCAGCGGCGGTGACCGCCGCAACGGGAATCGCGGTCATCCTCGTCGTCACCCGGTGGACGGCGGATCCGGGCCGGCGCTACTTCCGCTCGGTCGTCGGCGCGATCGTCACGGTCTCGCTCATGTCGGGCTGGCTGCTGCGGCGGCTCCCCGTCATCGCCGGAAGCTTCGGCGCAGGCGGTCTGGTGGAGCGCATCGCTCTGCCTCTACTGGTCGTGCTGCTCGCGCCCCTCGTCGTGTACGCCCTGCCGCCCGACCTCACCCATCCACGGGCGCTCTGGCAGCGACGAGCGACCTTGCGGCGGTCGGGTCACCCGCTGGACTGGATCGTCGGCGGGTACATCACCGTCGTCATGATCCCGGCCCTCCTCGTCGGGCTCGCCCACCACGACCGTCTGACCTACGTCGGGCAGGACCTCGGGCTCATCGTCTTCCTCTGCTTCATCTACGTCGCCGGACGCGCCGTCGACGCAGACGCCGGACGCGCGGGCGCGGAAGAGCTCGTCGGCGTCCTCCTCCTGCTGGCGGCGGCCCAGTTCCTGCTTCTCGGCTGGGAGCCGGCACCGCTCTACTCGTACGTCGAGGCGGCCTGCGCCGGTGCGATTGCAGTCGCCATCCTCCGCCCGAAGATGATCCGCTGGCTCCCCCTGGGCCTCGCAGTCACGCTGCTCTTGTCCGACCTAGTGGCCATGGTGAAGAGCTCACACACGCAGACGACGGTTGCGGTCGAGCTGTTCGGCGCCCTCGACGTGCTCGGGTACCTCGCCGTTCGACTGCGACGCCTCGTGCCTCAACGGCTCATCGTCGTCGCCGCGGTGGTCGCGCTGGTCGGGTTCATCGGGTTCACGCAGGACGGGGCCGTGCTGCGCGGCCAGTACCACGGAACCGACCAGTCGAACCTCGGCCGCACGTATGAGGCGCGCCAGGTTCGAGGCGCGACAATCCGGCAGTCTCCGGTCTCGGCCCTCTTCGGACGCGGGCTCGGCTCGACGATCGACGAGACGGGTGCCTCGCCGGTCTTCAGACAGGTCCTCCTCAGCGGCGGCCGTGACCTGGCGCACGTTCAGGAGATCCACCTGCTCGCGTACTCCACCCTGCTCAAGACGGGGCTCCTCGGGCTTGCCTGGCTCGCGGCGTTCGCAATCGGCCTCGCCGCCGTCGCGTTGCGCGGGCTCGAGCGAGCGGCACGGGAGCGCGAACCGGAGCTCGCGATCTACGTGGCCCTTCCGGTGCTCGGCTTCATGCAGGCGCAGGGAGCGGCGTCGCATTTCGCGGCGAACCCGCTCAACGCTCTCGCTCTGGGGATCCTCGTGACGTTCCTCGGCGCCAGGACGTCGAGCCGCGACACCGCCGCCTAGAGGTCAGCCGGACGGCGCTGCGTCCGCGACGCCGGCTGCCGAGACGGGGTTGTGCGGCTTCCGCCAGTCGACCTTCGGATCGATCAGCGAATCGTCGGCCCGGTCGCGGTTCTCGATTGCGATGTTGACGAGCGAGTCGAGGAGCGACTCGGAGAGCTTGTGCGGCTCGAGCCCGAGGTCGAGCAGCGCCGTGTGCGCCGGGTTGTAGTAGTGCTCCTCCGCCTCCACGCGAGGATTCGACTGGTGCTCGATCGTGGCCTCGACGCCGAGCGTCTTGGCCGCCGCCACGACGAGCTCGGCGAGCTCGAGCACGCTGAAGCGCTCCGTGAACTGGTTGAACACGCGGTACTCGCCCTCGTCCGCCGGGTTGAGGATCGCGAGCTCGATGCACCGGACCGTGTCCCGGATGTCGAGGAAGCCGCGCGTCTGGCCGCCCTTGCCGTAGACGGTGAGCGGGTGCCCGATGGCCGCCTGCACGCAGAAGCGGTTGAGTGCGGTGCCGAAGAGGCCGTCGTAGTCGAACCGGTTGACGAGCCGCGGGTCCCGCGACGTCTCCGGCGTCACGCAGCCGTAGACGACGCCCTGGTTCAGATCCGTCGCACGCAGCCCCCAGATCCGCGACGCGAAGTGGATGTTGTGGCTGTCGTGGACCTTGGTCAGGTGGTAGAGCGAGCCGGGCATCTTCGGGAACGGCAGCCGGTCGCGGCGCCCGTTGTGCTCGATCTCGATGAACCCTTCCTCGATGTCGATGTTCGGCGTGCCGTACTCGCCCATCGTGCCGAGCTTCACGAGGTGGCACTCGGGGACGATCTCGCGGATCGCGAACAGCACGTTGAGCGTCCCGATCACGTTGTTGTGCTGCGTCGCGACGGCGTGCTCCCGGTCGATCATCGAGTACGGCGCGGACGACTGCTCGGCGTAGTGGACGATCGCCTCGGGCCGGTGCGCGTCGACGACGGCCGAGAGGAAGTCCCAGTCGAGCAGGTCACCGACCGCGACCTCGACCTGCCGCCCCCCGATCGCATGCCAGGCGTCGACGCGGTCCTCGAGCGAGGCGATCGGCGTCAGGCTGTTCGAGCCCATCTCCACGTCCCACTCGCGCCGGATCAGGTTGTCGACGATCACGACGTCGTGTCCACGTTCGGCGAGGTGCAGGGTGGTGGGCCAGCCGCAGAAGCCGTCTCCGCCTAGGACAAGGATCTTCAAGAGCTCTCCCCCGATCGATTCGCTGACGACGCCGTGCCGGCGGTTTAGGGTAGCGACCCTCTCGCGGCAGCGTGGGCGAGCGCGGCGTCGTACGCCTGCGCGTGGACGTCGGCGGAGGTCTCGGTGCCGAACCGCTCGAGCGCGGCGGCGCGGCCTGCGACGCCCATCTCCGCACGCCGCTGCCGGATCGTCGAGCAGTGCGAGCGCCACCGTGGCGAGCGCGTCTGCCCGCGCCGGGGGGACGAGCAGCTCCGGCGACGCCCTCCTCGACGACCTCGTGCACGGCGCCCACTCGGCTCGCCACGAGCGGCACGCCGCACGACTGCGCCTCGAGCGCGGTCGTCGTCGTCCCCTCCGAGCCACGAGGGGATGACGCTGACGTCCATGGCCGCGAGAACGCTCTCGACGTCCGGCACGGCCGCCGGTGAAGACGATCGGATGCGGCAGGCCGAGGCTCCGACGCGCGGCTCCGGAGCCGCTCCGCGTAGCCCGATGCGCGTCGAGCGTGGCGCCGACGACGACGAAGCGCGCATCCTCGCGGGCGGCCGCGATCTCGGCCGCGGCGGCGACGAAGGTCTCGAGGCCCTTCAGCGGGACGAGGTTCGAGACGGTGCCGACGAGCGGCACCTCGGCGTGGGATCCCGAGCTCCTCCCGCACCCGCAGGCCACGCTCGCGGGACGGGACGAAGCGGTCGGTGTCCACGGGAGGGAAGTAGACGAACGTCGGCAGTGGCAGCGACGCGCGCCCGCCGTGGATGTCGATCAGCGCCTCACCGTTGAACATGGCCGCGTCGGCGTACCGGCGAAGGAGCGCCATCGCCGGAACGCCGCACGAACCACGGGGAGCGTGCGTCGACGACCTGCCAGACGAGCGCCGCGCCCGGCCCGTCGGGCCGCGAACGCGGCGTGCGGATTGACGAGCCCGCCGATCTGCACGACGTCCGCCCCATGCCGCTCGATCGCCTCGCTCGAGCGCGCGCACGCCCGCCCGGGAAGGCGCGGAGAAAGGGCAACTGGATGCGCGGATCGAGCGAGGCCCGCACGCGCCGCAGCGGGAGCTCCTCCACCTCGATCCCGGCGTCCCGCACCCGGGACGCAGCCGTTCCCGGCTCGTCGGGGATCGCGAGCACCGTCTCCCAGCCGCGGCCGACGGAGCGGCTCGGCGAGGTTGATCGTCTTGTTGTGCGGGCCGCCGAAGAGCGGCGAGTGGACGACGCAGAGGACGGTCTTCACGCGCTCTCCTCGATCGCGGCGTCCCCCGCCAGGATCCGGGCGAGCTCGTCCGCGGAGAGAACGCCGTCGGCGAACGCCGCGGAATGTGGCATCCGCTCGGCCTCGGCGAGCGCGCTCGCGGAGGCTGTCGGGATCGCCGTGCTCGAACACGCACATGTTCGCGCGGTCGACCTCGAAGAAGGAGGGCGCGACGATCGGGAGGCGGCAGTACGAGTACTGCGCGACCTTGTTCCCCTGGCCGAGACTCGGGATAGCCGGGCGGGAAGAAGAGCAGCGCGAAGGTCGCGTGCCGCAGGTACGGAACCATCTCGTCGAACGGCAGCTCCGGCCGGAAGGAGACGTTCGCCGGCAGCTCCTGCGGCGGGAAGCCCGACGACGTGGAAGCCGACGTGCGGCGCCACCTGCGCCGCGAGCGCGAGCGTCCCGTAGTCGAAGCGGCGGGTGACGCCGGCGAACACCGCCGCCGGAGCAGCCTCGTAGGGGGAGGAGGTCGGGCGGTCGAAGGCGGCCTTGTCGATCGCCGGCGGGATGGACGTGCACCTCCCCGTACCGCTCGAGCGCAGCCGCCATGTCCCGGGTCGGGACGCTGACGAGATCCACCTGCGGGACCGCCTCGGCCTCGGCCTCGCGGAGGATCGGGTGCACGCGCAGCCGTCGCAGGTCGTCCGACGGTCGATAGACGAGCCGGGCACGCGGCGCGAGCCTTCGGAAGCGCGGCACGAGCAGCAGCGCCGCCGTTCCCTCGAAGACGACGAGATCGGCCTCGGTAGCACGGCCTCCAACGGCCCGAGCGGAATCTGCGCATAGCGCCTGAACAGCCGCGTGGAGACACGGTTCGCGAGCGGCGTGCGCAGGTTTCCCGGCTGCCACCGCGTCATGAGCACGAAGCTCGTGAGGCGCTCACGGACGGCCACGAGCCGGTTGGCCTCCGCCACGACGGGGTACTCGAAACGATAGTCACGCCGCAGCCGGGAGAGGAAGCTGATCGGGGCGGTGACGAAGGTCACGTCCCAGCCGAGATCCCAGAAGGCGCCGGCAAGATGGTGGAAGCCGGTGCGCCGCTTCGAGCCCAGATAGGCCGGCGAGACGAGGATCACACGGCGAGGGGCGTTCGGCATCGTCGCGGCCGCACGTTAGAGAATCGGGGAGCAGCCTCGGCGAGGACTATCGTGGCGTCCCGTGCGCGTCGTGCACATAACGAGCCTCCACCCGGCGGACGACGTGCGCATCTTCCTCAAGGAGTGCCGCTCCCTCGCGCAGGCTGGGTTCGACGTCCACCTCGTCGCGCCCGGAGCGCCGGCGGGAGCGCGGGAGGGCGTCGAGCTCCACGGGTTCGCGCCTCCGGCCGGTCCGCGGCCGCTGCGGATCCTGCGCCGGTCGTGGCGCGTCTGGCGAACAGCGCGTCCGCTCCAACCCGATCTCTGCCAGTTCCACGAGCCCGAGCTTGCGCCGGTCGCGGTGCTGCTCAGGCTCGGCGGCGCCCGCATCGTCTACGACGTCCACGAGGACCACGTCAGCACGCAGGCGTACGAGCCTTACAAGCTCGGCAAGCAGCCCGGGTTCCGTCTGCTGGAGGCACTCGCCCGCCGCACGTGCCACGGGTTCGTGGCAGCGACTCCGGCCATCGCGCGCGCCTTTCCGCCGGAGCGGACCGTCGCCGTCCTGAACCTGCCGCTGGTCGAGGAGTTCGGGGTCGAGCCGCATCCCGCGAACGGCCACGCAGACGTCGTCTACGTCGGAGGAATCACGCATTCGCGCGGCCTGCGGGAGATGCTCGAGGCTGCGCGCCGTGTCCGCGACCCACACGCCCGCCTCGTCCTCATCGGCAGCTTCAGCGCGCCGGAGGTCGAGCGCGAGGCCCGCTCGCTGCCCGGCTGGGACGCCGTCGAGTACCTCGGCGAGTCGGACGGCCGAGGTTCGGGAGCGCCTGGCGGCGGCGCGCGTCGGGCTCGTCGTCCTTCATCCCGAACGGGGCACAGGGAGTCGCTTCCCATCAAGCTCTTCGAGTACATGGCCGCGGGATGCCGGTGATCGCGTCGGACTTCCCCTACTGGCGCGAGCTGCTCGAGCCGATCGGCTGCGCGACGTACGTGAACCCGCTCGAGCCGGACGCGATCGCCGCCGCGATCGACGAGCTGCTTGCGGACGAGGAGCGTGCCCTAGACATGGGACGGCGCGGCGCGGCGGCCGTCCGGGAGAGCCTCAACTGGCAGCAGGAGGAGCCGAAGCTGCTCGACCTGTACGAGCGGTTCGGCTCTCGGCGGCGCCGTAGCCCGTGTGCGGGCTCTTCGGCGTCGCCGGCACGCCGCCCGGTCTCATCGATGCATCGCTCGTCGGACGGCTGTTCTCCCTCCTGCACCACCGCGGCCCCGACGACCGGGGTTGGCTGAGCATCAACTGCACCGGGATACGGGCGGGATCGGAGCCGCAGAATCTCGCGGCGACGTCGTCCTGTTGCACGCCGCCTGTCGATCCTCGACCTCTCGCCCGCGGGGCACCAGCCGATGTCGACCTCGGACGGCCGCTACCACTCGTCGTTCAACGGCGAGATCTACAACTACGTCGAGCTGCGCGGCGAGCTCGAGGCGCGCGGGCACCGCTTCCGCGCGGACAGCGACACCGAGGTGCCTGCTCGCGGCCTGGGCGGAGTGGGGCGCGAGGCGCTGCGGACGACTGGTGGGGATGTTCGCCTTCGCGCTGCTCGACGCCGCAGCGGCGGATGCTCGTGCTGGCCCGCGACCACTTCGGCATCAAGCCGCTGTACTACACGCCGCTGCAAGCGGCCTGCGCGTTCGCCTCCGAGATCAAGCCGCTGCTCGTGCTGCCGGGGGTCTCCCGGCGCGTGAACCCGCAGCGCGTCTACGACTACCTGCGCTTCGGGCTACCGACCACGGCGGCGAGACCATGTTCGCGGGGTTCGCCAGCTACAGCCCGCACTAGCTGGAGGTGCCGCTCGATCCGAGCCGCCGGTTCGGCGAGCGGCCCTACTGGCGCCTCGAGCCGGAGCCAACGGACGGACTTTCGTTCGACGAGGCGGCCGGGCGGCTGCGCGAGCTGTTCGTGGACAGCGTCCGCCTCCACCTGCGGAGCGACGTGCCGCTCGGAGCGGCCTTCTCGGGCGGGATCGACTCCTCCGCCATCGTCACCGCGATGCGGCCCTGAGCGGGACCGGCCTCGAGCTGCACGCGTTCAGCTACGTCGCCGACGACGCGGCGCTCAACGAGGAGCGCTGGATGTCGCTCGCCGGGCAGGTCGCGGCCGAGCTGCACCCGTCGAACTCGGCCCGCGCAGCCTGGTGGCCGAACTCGACGCGCTGATCGACGCGCAGGAGGAGCCGTTCGGCAGCACGAGCATCTACGCTCAGCACCGTGTGTTCGTCTCGCGCGGGAGGCGGCATCAAGGTGATGCTCGACGGCCAGGGGGCCGACGAACTCTCGGCGGCTACCGCTACTACCTGCCCGACGGCTCGGCGGCCTGCTCCCCCGCGGCCGCTTCCGCGCGGCGGCGCGTCGGCTGCCGGCCGCCGCCCGCCCGCCCGGGGCCCGCCCGGTTCCGCCCGGGCGGGCGCTTTCGCCCCCACGGTTCGGCTACGGGGCGGCAGGGGCCGTCGGCTGGCCAAGGGGCAGAACTGGTGCCCGCTGGCTCGACGCCCGCTGGCTCGCCGCGCGCCACGTCGCAGCGGCCCCCACGGCGGAGCGCGTTGCTCGCCCAGCGCTGCCAGCAGACGCACACGAGCCTGCCCGCCCCTCCTGCGCTACGAGGACCGCAACTCGACGGCCTACTCGATCGAGAGCCGGGTTCCGTTCCTCACGACCGTGCTGGTCGAGTTCGCGCTCTCCCTGCCGGACACCTATGTGATCGCACCGGCCTGCACGTCGAAGGGGGTCTTCGGCCCTCTCTCGCGGGCCTGGTGCCCGACGATCCTCGGCGCCGCGACAAGATCGGCTTCGCCACGCCCGACAGGTCTGGCTGCCGGAGCTTGCCCCGCAGGTCGATAGCGGCTGCTCACGTGGGACGGGGAACCTCGCGCGCATTCCGGCCCTGTGCGCTCCGGCGGCGCTGCGCGCGCAGTGGCTGCGACATCTGCGAGCGGCGCCCGAAGACAAGACTTTAACCGGGCCTGGCGCTGGCTCAACCTGATCCGCTGGGCCGAGCGGTTCTCCGTGGACCTCGACTGAGGGCGGCCGCCGCTAGACTGGCGCACGCCTGCGGGCGGGAGGGGGTCGGCGCATGTGCGGAATCGGAGCCATACTCAGTCTCGATTCGACGCCCGTGGAGGCGCTCGCGCCGCGGCTCGGGATCATGAACCGGCTGCTCGAGCACCGGGGGCCCGACGGCGAGGGGATGTGGACGCACGACCGCGGGCACGTCGGCTTCGCGCACCGGCGGCTCGCCATCATCGACCTGGTCCACCGGGGCGCAGCCGATGCACGACGGCCGGGCACTGGATCACCTACAACGGCGAGATCTACAACTACCTCGAGCTGCGCCGCGGCTCGACGAGGACGGGTTCCGCACCACCTCGGACACGGAGGTTATTCTCCGCGCGTCGGAAAGGGGACCGCTGCGTGGACAAGCTCAACGGGATGTTCGCCTTGGCCATCTGGGACGAGCGCCAGGGCAGTCTTCTGCGCCCGCGATCGGTTCGGCGATCAAGCCGCTCGTACTACGCCGCGGCCGGCGGGGACTTCTGGCATTCGCCTCGGAGATCAAGGCCCTCGCTCCCGGTCCTGCCGACGATCGACACCGAGCTCGACGGGGCTGAAGGAGTACCTCACGTTCCAGTTCTGCCTCGCGGGCAAGACGTTGTTCACGGGCGGCGCGAGCTCCGCCCGCTCACTCGCTCACGGGCGGGGACGGCGTAGTCCGCGACGGCCGGTACTGGGACATCGACTACCAGGTGGACTACGACCACACGGACGGCTATTTCGACGCAGCGGCTCCGGGAGCTGCCTCGAGGAGTCGGTGCGGCTCCAGATCCGCAGCGACGTGCCGCTCGGGGCCTACTGTCCGGCGGGATCGACTCGAGCAGCGCGGTGGCCTCGTGGCACGAAGCTGTCGGTGACGGAGATCCACGTGTTCAGGGCCGGTTCTCCGAGGGCCCGGGCTACGACGAGACGCGCACGCCCGGCTGGCCCGCTGGAGCAGCGCGATAACGCGCACGAGCAGTCGTTCTCGGCGCCGAATTCGTCGACCTGATCCGCGACTGATCTACCACATGGACGAACCGGTGGCCGGGCCCCGTCTCTTTTCCGCAGTACGTGGTCTCGCGCCTCGCCGCGAGCGGGTCAAGGTGGTCCTCGGCGGGCAGGGAGGCGACGAAATCTTCGGCGGCTACGCGCGGTACCTGCTCGGCTACTTCGAGCAGGCCATCAAGGCGGCGATCGACAGGAAGAGGGCCGGCATCATTGTCACCCTGGCCTCGATCATCCCCAATCTTGGCCTGCTGAGCGAGTACAAGCCGCTGATGCAGCAGTTCTTGCGCGACGGCCTGTTCGACGAAATCGACGCGAGGTACTTCCGCTTGATCGACCGGGCGCCGGAGCTCGGACGACGACATCGACTGGCAGAGCCTCGACCGGGACGGGCCGATTCGAGGCCTTCCGCGTGATCTTCCACGCCGACAACGTGGCAAGGAGTCCTACTTCGACTAGATGACGCACTTCGACCTCAAGACGCTGCTGCCGGCGCTGCTCCAGGTCGAAGACCGGGTGAGCATGGCCGTCACGGCTCGAATCCCGCGTGCCGTTGCTGGACACCGCGCGTCGTCGAGTTCGCCTCGATGCCTCCCGGCCGACATGAAGTTCCAGGGCGGCGACCTGAAGCACGTGCTCAAGGAGGCGACGTAAGACTGTTGCCGTCGGAATCGTCGACCGGCGCGACAAGATGGGATTCCCGGTGCCGCTCGGCGAATGGATCAAGGGCGAGCTCCGCGACTTCGTGCTCGACTGCTTCTCGGGCGAGAGCGCGCGCAGCCGGCCCTACCTCGCGGAGGACTTCGACGTCCGCGAGCTGATCGGCCGCGAGGGTGCGTTCAGCCGCAACCTCTGGGGGTTGTTCTCGCTCGAACTCTGGCAGCAGGCGTACCACGACCGGTCGCACGAGTGGAGCCGCCCCGGCCTCGAGGCCGACCCCGCGCTACCCGTCACACTTCCCTAGGTGTCTCCGATGCTCAGCGCTGTCCGCCGTCTGACGACCCGGCGCGTGACGCCGGTCGAGCGCTACTGGAGCCGGCACACCGTCAAGGCGATCCCGTTCGCCACGGCCGACGAGTCGGCGCGGGATCTCGAGTGGCGGTTCGGCCAGTACCCGCTGTTCCGCGAGCTGATGGACCTCTGGGGCAGCCACGACGACCAGACGATCCTCGACTACGGGTGCGGCCCCGGGAACGACGTGACCGGCTTCCTCGTCCACACCGGTGCCAGCCGCGTCGTCGGCGTAGACATCTCCGAGAAGGCCCTGGGGCTCGCCGCCTCGCGGCTGGCGCTGCACGGGATCGATCCCGAGCGACACCGGTTGCTGCGGCTCTCCGAGGCGGAGCCCGAGCTGCCGCTCGCCGACGGCAGCGCCGACTACGTCCACTGCGCGGGCGTGATCCAGCACACGACCGATCCCGAGCGGGTGCTCCGCGAGCTCGCCCGGACGTTGCGGCCGGGAGGCAGCGGCCGGATCATGGTCTACAACCGAGACAGCCTGTACTTCCACCTCTACACGGCGTACGAGCGGAGAGTCCTGCAGGGCCTCTTCGGCGGACTGACGCCCGAGGAGGCGTTCGCGCGCAACACCGACGGGCCGAAATGCCCGGTCTCGCGCGCGTTCCTGGCCGGCCGAGTTCTGCAAGCTCGGGCGCGCGGCCGGCTTCGAGATCGAGTTCAGCGGCGGCTACTTCGCCGACGTCGAGCTGGAAGTCTCCGGCGGTACTGGTCTCCGAGGCGTGCGGCGACCCGCGGCTCGGGGACGAGCATCGCGAGTTCCTCCTCGGCGTCGAGGTCGGCGCCGACGGCTATCCACGCTTCGACGGACACTACGCAGGCGTGGGCGGCGTGTACGCAGTCGGGAGGCAGGAGTGGTAGCCGCGGCCACCGGCCGGCCGGCACGGCGGGCGCGTGGAGGTCTCCGCCCGGCACATCAGGACGCACTGGCGGCTCCTGTTGCGCCTGACGCGGCAGGACCTGAAGATCCGTTATGCCGGATCGCTGCTCGGTCTCGGCTGGATCTTTCTCGGTCCGCTGCTCATCCTCGGGATCTACGGCCTCATCTACCTAGAGGTCTTCCGGGTTCGCGCCCCCTCGGGTCTCAGCCGCTCTGCATACGTCATCTACATCTTCGGTGGACTCGTCCCATACCTCACGACGGCGCAGGCGCTGTCCTTCGGTGTCACTTCGGTGATCTCGAACAAGCAGGTGCTGAACAACACGGTCTTCCCGATCGACCTCACGCCGGTGAAGGCGGCGCTCTCGGCTCAGGCGGTGATGCTCGTCGGGGTCCCGATCATCGTCGTCGGCTCCGTGCTGACGGGACACGCGGACGTGACTCTCCTTGCGCTGCCGGTCATCTGGGGGCTGAACATCGTGTGGCTGATCGGGGTCAACTGGTTCATCGCGATCCTGAACGTCGTGTTCCGCGACCTGCAGAACCTCCTCGTCGCAGTCCTCATGATCCTGCTCGTCGCGTCGCCGTTCGCCTACACGCCGAAGATGGTGCCCGGGTCGCTGAAGCTGGTGCTGCTCCTCAATCCGTTCGCCTATTTCGTCATCGCCTATCAGCAGGTCGTCGTGCTCGGCCGCCTGCCGGATTACTGGCACCTGCTCGTGCTCCTGCTGATGCCCGTCCTGACGTTCGCGTTCGGAAGCTGGTTCTTCGCCAAGGTGAAGGGTGTTGCGATCGACTATGTCTGACGACTTCGCCGTCAAGTTCGAAAACGTCGGGAAGATGTACAAGGTCTTCGGGTCGAAGCTCGACAACCTGCTCGACGCGCTCAGCCTGCCGACCTTCGGCCGGAACGGCAGGTACCGCGAGTTCTGGGCGCTCCGGGACATCGAACTAGAGCTCCCCCGTGGAGAACGTCTTGGGATCATCGGCAGAAACGGCGCCGGCAAGACCACGCTGCTGAAGCTCGTGACCGGAAACGTCAGCCCTTCGGAGGGACACGTCGCCGTCAACGGCAACGTCCAAGCGCTCCTCGAGACCAACGGAGGCTTGCATCCGGAGTTCACCGGCCGTGAAGAACATCCACGCCTCGCTCGGGTATCTCGGCCTGTCGCGTCCCGAGATCGAGGAGGCCGAGCGCGAGATCGCCGAGTTCACCGAGCTCGGTCGCTTCCTCGAGCAGCCGTTCAAGTCGTACTCCCAGGGGATGCAGGCGCGCCTGTCGTTCGCGATCGCGACGACGGTTCAGCCGGAGATCCTGATCGTCGACGAGATCCTCGGCGCCGGCGACGCGTACTTCTTCACGCGGTCGACCGCGCGGATGACGCAGTTGATCGAGACCGGCGCCAGCGTGCTGCTCGTCTCCCACGCCCTCGATCAGGTGGCACGCTTTTGTGAGCGGACGATCTGGCTCGAGCGAGGCCGGATCGCAATGGACGGGCCCACCGCGGATGTCATCAAGGCGTACGAGCGCTTTGTCCGCGAGTCCGAGGACCGGCGTCTGCGGGCGAAGAACGAGAAGGCGGCACTTCCGCAATACGACGCGTTCGAGCGCGAGACGTTCACCGAATCGGTCGACGGATCCGTCTCGACGAACGGCGGCCCCGTCGACGTGGCACGGATCACGCTCTTGCGCGACGGTACGGTCGAGGGCGCGATCGAGGTCGGCGACGCGCAGGACGCCGACCCGTCCGGCGACGCGACGCTGCTGCTCGAGCCTGGAGGTTGGGAGGCGGCACGCACCGATGCAAATCGCTATTTCCGCCCGGACCCGACGGAAGCGGGACGTTCCGCTTCAACCTCTGGTTCTACTACCCACGCTCTCGGTACGAGGTCGGATCGTCTACCGATCAAGTGCACCCGGCGCCTCGCTGCGGCTCGACCGGACCGGCGACCCCGGGACGATCGTCTCGCTACCGCCTGCGAACGACTGGACAACGCACCGCGTCGAGCTCGGCGGTAGCGGAAGGCGTTCGGACGTCGGGGCCGAGGAGCGGCTCAGCCGGTGGCCCGGTGTCGAGGGGCTCGCCATCCGTCGCGTGCGGACGGTCGGCGAGGACGACGTCGAGCAGGCGGTCTTCCGGGTTCACGAGCCGTTCTCCGTCACGGTGGAGGCAATCGCAACGGCGAGCGGCACCTTCCACTCGTGCCTGCGGCACTCGTGTTCCGGCTCGACGGACTCGTCGTAACGCGCCACGTCGGGAAGCACGAGGTACTTCGGCTCGAAGAGGGAGACCGAATCGGGCTGCGTCTCGACTTCGGGCCGCTCATGCTCGGGAACGGCGCCTACCTGCTTACCGTCGGCCTGTATCAGGAACTCGACGTCGGCAACACGCTCCTCAACGCTGTACGACCTGTTCGACCGAAGCTGAGCTCATGGTCACCGGCAACCCGCCATTGAAGCGAAGCCCTTCACCAGCCAGGCGGCTGGTCGACGACGGTGATCACCGCGGAGACACCGCTCGCGAGGGACGCACAGTGAGCGCCGAGAGTCAGCGGACGATCGACGCGCAGAATCAGGAGTTCTGGGACGAGGTCTGCGGTAGCGGGCTCGCACGGTCGCTCGGAATCGCACAGATCACTCCGGAATCGGTCGCGCAGTTCGACGCCGCCTACCGGGCTACTACCCGTACCTCGTCCGCTATCTGGACGACTTGCCGGTGGAGGGGCGCGACGTGCTCGAGATCGGCCTCGGGTTCGGAACGGTCGCCAGTGCTCGCCGAGCGCGGAGCCCGCTACCGCGGCGTCGACATCGCCGCAGGCCCCGTCGCGATGATGCAGGACCGGCTGCGCTGGCTTGGACAGCCGGACGACCGACCCGCCGTCGAAGCGTCGGCGCTGGCGCTTCCGTGGGAGGACGAAGCCTTCGACGTCGTCGTCTCGATCGGCTGCCTGCATCACACGGGAGACCTGTCGGGCGCGATCGGCCAAGTGCACCGCGTCCTCCGCCCCGGCGGTCTCGCCTTCGTAATGCTCTACGACGCCCACTCCTTCCGACAGCTGACGCGCGTCCCGCGCGAGCGGCTACGCGCTCTCCGCAGTGGACGCGGCGGGGCCGAGCAGGTGCGGGCGATGTACGACGTGAACACGGCGGGCGCTGCCGCCCCGCACGGGATTCCGTTTCGCGCCGTCAAGTCCGCCGTCTGTTCGGCGCCTTCTCGCAGGTCTCGATCGACGCCCAGAACTTCGACCGCGTGACGCTGCAGCTCGGCCCGCGCCGGTTGGCCATCCCCCGGGAGCGCCTGCTCGGCAACGTCGCCCGTGTGCTCGGGCTTGATCTCTAGATCCACCCCGGAAATAGCGTGGGGGGGCGGGCGCGCGCAGCCGGAACCGGCTAGGTTCTGCTTCTCTGCGATGACGGCCCATCGCACGCGCCGAACGTTCTCGAGCACATCCGGGCGCTCCGGCAGTTCTCTCGCCACGACGTCGACTCGTTCAACCCCCGCGGGATGAAGCACAGTCGCGGCCTCAGGCTCGACGACTACGACGTGGTGGCGATCCATTACACGATCTTCATCCTCTCCGACACGTATCTCGCTCCCTGGTTTCGCGAACGCCTGGCCGGGTTCGACGGTCTCAAGGTCCAGTTCATCCAGGACGAGTACCGCCAGGTCGATGCGGTCACGGCTCGGATGCGGGAGCTGGGAGTCGACCTGCTCTTCAGCTCCATCCCGCCGGACGTGGCTCCACAGGTCTACGGCTCGCGGTTGCCGGGGGTCGACGTCGTGTCGACGCTGACGGGATACGTGCCGGCCGAGCTCGAGAAGCAGGCGCGACGACCACTCGCCGGGCGCGCGCTCGACGTCGTGTATCGGGGCCGGAGCGTCCCGTACTGGCTCGGACGACTCGGGCAGGACAAGGTCACGATCGGCCGCGAGTTCCTCGCGCGGACCTCCTCCACCGGCCTCCGCTGCGACGTCGCCTGGACCAAGGCCGACCGCATGTACGGCGCCGCCTGGTACACGTTTCTCGCCTCGTCGCGCTCGACGCTCGGCACCGAGAGCGGCGCCTCGATCGTCGACTTCGACGGATCCTGCAGGCACCGACCAACGAGTACCTCGGAGATCGTCCCGGCGCGCCCTTTGACGAGGTCGAGCGCGAGATCCTCGCGCCGTTCGAGGGAAATGCCGTGATCCAGGCGATCTCGCCGCGAGTGTTCGAGGCTGCGGCACTCGGTACCGCGATGATCAACTTCACGGGCCGGTACTCCGACGTGATCGAGCCGTGGACTCATTACGTCCCGCTCGAGAAGGACTTCTCCAACTTCGACGAGGTCGTGGCGGCGATTCGCGACGACGCTGTCCTGGAGGGAATGGCCACGCGCGCTCATGCCGACCTCGTGGCGTCGGGAGAGTATTCGCTCCGGCGCTTCGTCCAGGGATTCGACGGGGAGATCGCGGCCCGCGCCCAGGCACCGCAACGAGAACGCCGCTCGCCGCTCGCACGAGCCGCGAGTCGCAGACTGCTTTCGATCGAGCAGCTCCGCAGCCCTGCCAGACGCGCCGAGCTGCCGCTCGTCGCCGCGCTTCGCGCCCGTGCCGGCCGACGCACGGGAAGCCGTGTCATCGCTCGCTTCCCGGAGATCGAGGCTCTCGAAGGACTGGCTTCCTCGAGCGACGCCCTCCGAGACCACACCGGGCGCGTGCGACAGGACCTGGTCCGTCTTGCTGCGGCTGCGGCCGCGCACGTGCGCGAGCTGCACTACTTCGGGCTGCCGTTCGACGTACATCTCGAGCTCGACGAGCAGGAGCGACGGCTGACGCTCGTGAGCACCAGGGGGCCGTCACAGGACGCATCCGAACGCACGCTGCTCCGCGAACGGATCGCGGCGGCCATCCGGGAGGGGCGGGTCGAGGAGATCGTCTGGAACAACAGCTCCATCGGGGCGCACCTGACGTTCCTCTCGGTCCCCGTCTCGTCGCTCGAGATCGGCTACCACGTGATGAACGCGGCGTATCGCTTCACGACGCTCACCGAGCTCGCTCGGCTCGATCCCGCCAAGGTGATCGCAGCCTTCGAGCCGCTGTTTCGGAGCCGTCCGGACGCACCGGTTCACGAGCTGAACCCGAAGCTGCTGACCCTCGTTCGAACGGCGTCCGCCCCTGGACCGGTTGCCGCGCGGGGAGCCGCTGCTCTCCGCGCGACGCTGACGTCGAGCGAGCTGCGCCGGCTGTTGAAGGCGTATCTCGCGAGCCCCCCCGCCCGCGCGGAGATACCGATCGACCTGGTTCTGGAGGACCTCTTCAAGCTGAGCCTCGTCGGCGAGAGCCGGGTCACGGCGGAGCTGGATCCTCGTACGCACACACTGCTCTACCGCACGACGGCAAGCGGTGCGAACGACGGAATCGCGCTCGACGAGGACGCCGTGCAGGCGCTGGAGAGAATCGTCTGGGACAACTCCGCCGCGGGCTCGCTCGTCACGTCGAAGACCCACCCGCGCGTGACGGTGGGCCTCACGGCCGGACGGCACGAGTTTCGCGCCCTTTCCGTCCTGGCCCACCGCTTCCCGGCGTTGGCCCGCCCCGCGCTGCTGCGCGCTGCAGCGTCCGGATGAGCGTGCGCGTCCTCGTCCTCTACTGGAACCCGCTGCGGACGGAGATGCGGCTGTCCGTCCGCGAGCACCTGCACGTCCTCGACGGTTGCGACGCCGAGATCCTGTACCACAACACGATCGAGTCGGCGCCGCCGTGGATCGCGTGGACGGGGCCCGACCTCTGCATCCTGCACACGACCTTCCTCTGCGCCCGCTGGTACGACGACTTCGAGTCGTACCGGCGCCGCTTCCGCTGGGTGTCGCGGCTGCGCTGCCCGAAGGTCGCCCTGCCGCAGGACGAGTACAACCATGCGGCCGTTCTCGACGAGTGGCTGCTCGAGCTGGACGTGAGCAGCGTCTACTCGTGCTTCGGCGCCCCGGAACAGGCCACGCTGTATCCGTCGCTGCACGAGCAGGCACGCTTCCGGGAAGCGCTGACCGGCTACATCGACGAGCAGTCGGCCCCGGCCGTCGCGGGGCGCCTCGTCCCGCACGCGGATCGACCGCTCGACGTCGTCTACCGGGCGAAGCAGCTGCCGTACTGGTTCGGCAGCCACGGCCAGCTCAAGCACCGAGTCGGAGAGATCGTGCGAGTTCGAGCCGCCGAGCTCGGCCTGAACACCGACATCTCGACCCGGCCCGAGGACACGATCTACGGCGACGGCTGGCTCGACTTTCTCGGCTCAGGAAGGGCTGTCGTTGGCTGCGAGAGCGGCTCGAGCGTGCTCGACGCGCGGGGGGAGATCCAGCAGCGCATCCGCCGGCTCCTGGCCGAGCGGCCCGACCTGAGCTTCGAGGAGGTGAATGCCCAGATGCCCGCCGGCTGGGACTCGTACGCCTTCTTCGCGATCAGCCCGCGCCATCTGGAGGCGGTCGTGACGAAGACGGCGCAGGTGCTCGTCGAAGGCTCCTACAGCGGCGTTCTCGAGCCCGAGCAGCACTACATCCCGCTGCGCCGCGACTTCGCGAACCTTAACGAGGCGCTCGAGCGGCTGCGCGACGTCGCGGCCGTCGAGGAGATGGCCGAGCGTGCGTACCGCGAGGTCTACCTGAGCAGACGGCACAGTCTCCAGACCCTCGCGGACCAACTGCTCGCCGAGGCGGTAGGGCGCCGACCGACGGGAATCGCGGTGCCGTTCGCGCTCGCGAGAGGCGGGTCGCTTCCAATTCGCGCCCCTTCCGACGACGGGTTGTTGCGAAAGCAGATTGCCCACGCGCTCACGTTGGCACAGGCGCTCGCGCGCCAACCCGAAGCTCGCAAGCTCCTGCTCGCCGCGGTTCGCGGCCACCTCTCGACACCGCTCAGGAAGGTCGCGAAGGAGATCGTCCTGCTGCGCGTTCTCGCCCGCATGAACGAGAGCGGACCGCTTCGAGGAGAACGGTCGTCGTTGAGCATCGAGAATGCCGCGGGGACAATCATGATCCGGACCCTGCTCGAGCCAGGGGACAGGCAAGAGGTCCGACTTGACGGTCCGTTCGAGAGCGTGGTGTGGAACCACTCCGCCGTCGGGCGGGCGGCGCCGGTCTTTCCGCGGCGTCCGCGATGGGGTCGGATTACGCTCGGGCCCTACGGCAGGTACGAGTTCGCCGCCGTCGCCGAGGTCGCGCGGACAGACGCCGCCACTGCGCGGGCGCTGCTCGCACGCGCGCTGGAGGAGTGAGGTTCCATCCGCAGGCCCTGGCGCGAGGGGCCGCTACGATGCGCGCCGCTTGGACGACAGCACCGCAAGGCAAGGACAACGAGCAATGAACAACGTCCTGATCACAGGCGGCGGCGCCTCCGGCGCGGAGGTGCCATGAGCAGCGACGAAGTTGCGAGCCAGATGCTCTCCGCTGAGGCTGTCTCCCTTCTCTCGTGTCCAGTCTGTGGCGGCCGACTCGCGTACGAAGGCGCCCTCGAGTGCACAGGCTGCCAACGGACGTACGACGTGGTGGATGGGATCCCGATTTTGCTCCCCCCCGAGAGTGGAGCCCTCGAGCTCGACTACCGCGAGAATTACGACCGGATCGCGACCGACGACCTGGCAGAGCCGATCGTCGCGAACCGCGAGCTTCTCCTCCACAGCAAGCTGCTCCGCTTCATCGGCAAGACCCGTGGCAACAGCGTGCTCGATATCGGCTCCGCCTACGGCTCTCACCTTCGGGAGCTCGACGCAGCGCGCAAAGTTGCTGTCGACCTCGCTCTGCCATACCTCCGCACAATTCCGCCCGAGAGCGTCACGGCTCGCGTCTGTGGCGATGCTGAGGCGCTTCCGGTCGACGTGCGTGGGTTCGACGTGGTCATTGTGGCAGACGTCCTGGAACACCTCCTGAACCCGGAAAAGCTGGTTGCTCGCCTCGCGCGCGATTGCCGGCCGGATACGCGGATCATCGTCCACGTCCCATGGCGCGAGTCACTCAAGCAATACGAGGACTCGCCATACAAATTCGTCCACCTGCGGTCGTTCGATGAGTACTCGTTCCGGCTGCTCTTCAGGGAGTTCCGAGTGGTCCGCGAACGCAAGAGCCTGCCCATCCTGAGCGAGCCGATCATTTTCAGGTTGAAGCCGAAGCTGCCGCGGCGGCTTTACGAGGAGCTCGTTCGTGCCTATTTCCGGACGAGCCTCGCAAGGACCGAGTCCCACCACCGCAACCGCTGGACCGCCGAGCTACCGAATCGGGAGTGGTGGCTGCTCTGGTTCTACGAGCCGACGTGCAGAATGTTCGAGCTCCGTCGACAACACGAGGCTCGACGGTGGGAACGCGTGACGATGCGTGCGCTCGTTCGGGAACGCCGACGCTCAGGCGGGTGAGCGAACCGTTTGGAACGCGGGTAGCCGCGAGTGCGCGGGCGCTCCTGGCGCGGCTGCAAGAGTGAGACTCCATCCGCAGGCCCGGTCGGAAGGCGCCGCTACGATGCGCACCGCTTCGACAACAGCCAAGCGAGGCCCAGACCACATGACCAAAGTCCTCATCACCGGCGGAGCCGGATTCATCGCGTCGCACCTCGTCGACCGGATGCTCGACCGCGGCGACGAGGTGCTCGTGATCGACAACTTCGCGACCGCGCGTCGCGACAACCTTCCCACAGGCGAAAACCTCACCCTCGTAGAGGACACGATTGCGGACTCGGAGCTCGTCGCGAAGCTCTTCGGCGCGTTCGGGCCCGAGGTCGTCGTTCACGCGGCCGCGTCCTACAAGGATCCCGAGGCGTGGGCCGAGGACAGCCGCACGAACGCGGTCGGGACCGCGAATGTCGTCCGCGGCGCCCAGGCGGCCGGGGTCTCGCGCTTCGTCTACTTCCAGACGGCGCTCTGCTACGGGCTCCACCCGCAGGAGCAGCCGATCACGCTCTCGCACCCGCTCGATCCGAAGGACTCGAGTTACGCGATCTCCAAGACCGCGGGCGAGTGGTACGTCCGGCTCAGCGGGCTCGACTGGGTCTCCTTCCGGCTCGCGAACGTGTACGGCCCGCGCAACCTCAGCGGCCCGCTACCCACGTTCTTCCAGCGTCTGACCGAGGGCAAGCCGTGCTTCGTGATGGACACGCGCCGCGACTTCGTCTTCGTGGAGGACCTCCTCGACGTGGCACTGGAGGCGGTGGACGGCGCCGGCGAAAGCGGCGTGTACCACGTCTCGTCGGGCTCCGATGTCTCGATCAAGGAGCTGTTCGACGCGACGGTGAAGGCGATGGGCATCGAGCTCGAGGACGAGGTCGAGGTGCGCCCGCGGAACCCCGACGACGCACCGTCGATCCTGCTCGACCCGTCGAGGACGGAGAGCGAGTTCGGCTGGGCCGCCCGCGTTCCGCTCGAGGAGGGCGTGGCGAAGGCGGTCGCCTACTACCGCGACTTCGGCGTCTCGGAGACGTTCACGCATTTGAAGGCGCTCGACGCGCCGAAGCCGGTCGGCCGTTGAGAGACGCCCGGCTGCTCGTCGTGGGCGGCGCCGGCTTCGTCGGCTCGAATCTCGTCCGGGTCCTCCTCGCGGAGGCCGCCGAGCATGTGCTCGTCGTCGACAACCTGCTGTCGAGCGAGCGGGAGAACCTCCCCGACGACCCGCGCGTCAAGCTGGTCGAGGCGTCGATCGCCGACGATGACGTGCTCGCCTCGCTCGACGACGACTTCGACGCCGTCTTCCACCTCGCCACCTACCACGGAAACCAGAGCTCGATCGCGGACCCCCTCGCCGACCACGAGAACAACCTGATCACGACGCTGAAGCTCTACGAGCGCCTGAAGGGCTTCGAGCGGCTCCGCAAGGTGGTGTACTCGGCCTCGGGCTGCACGCTCGCGCCGCACGAGGTCTACGAGCACGCCGAGGCCGTGTCGGAGGAGGGGCTCCGCGCCGTTCGACCTCGACAGCCCGTACCAGATCTCGAAGGTCGTGGGCGAGTTCTATTCCGTCTACTACCACGGCCGGCACGGGCTGCCGACGGTACGCGCCCGGTTCCAGAACGTCTACGGCCCCGGCGAGGTGCTCGGCGCCGGCGCCTGGCGCGGTACGCCCGCGACCGTCTGGCGCAACGTCACACCGACCTTCGTCTATCGCGCGCTCAAGGGCCTGCCGCTGCAGCTCGACAACGGCGGCGTCGCCTCGCGCGACTTCGTCTACGTCGACGACGTGGCGCGCGGGCTGGTCGCCTGCGCCCAGCGCGGAGCGCCAGGCGACGTCTACAACCTCGCAAGCGGAGTCGAGACGACTATCCGCCGGCTAGCCGAGCTGATCGTCGGGCTGAGCGGCTCGTCCTCGTCGCTCGAGATCGCCCCGGCCCGGCCCTGGGACCACTCGATCCTTCGCTTCGGCAGCCCCGAGAAGGCGCGCCGGGAGCTCGGCTTCGAGGCGCAGACGAGCCTCGAGGAGGGCCTGCGGCGCACGATCAGGTGGACGTCTCGGAACCTCGACTTCGTCGAGCGGTGTATCGAGAAGCACGAGGGCCGGGTGCCGCTGCCGGCTCCCGGGGCCGCCGGCTAGAACGCGCCGCGCCGGCCGAAGACGGCCGGGATCGTCATGAGGATGATGCGGAGGTCGCGGCCGAGGGAGAGGTTCTCGACGTACTCCCGCTCGACGGACAGGACCTCGTCGAAGGTCAGTTCGCTCCGGCCGTAGACCTGCCACGGTCCCGTGATGCCCGGTTTCACGCGCAGACGGATCTCGTGCGCGGGCTCGTACCGGTCGACGAGATCGACCAGCTCCGGACGCGGGCCGACGATCGACATCTCGCCGCGCAGCACGTTGAGCAGCTGTGGCAGCTCGTCGAGGCTGAGCCGGCGCAGGTGACGGCCGACGCGCGTGACCCGCGGATCCGACCGGAGTTTGAACATCGGATCCCTGAGCTCGTCGATCGAGACGAGCTCGGGGAGCATCTCCTCCGCGTTCCGCACCATCGTCCGGAACTTGAAGATCCGGAAGCAGCGTCCGTTCTCGCCGGCCCGCAACTGGCGGAAGAGGACCGGCCGCCCGTTGTCGAGCAGGATCGCGAGCGCACAGAGCAGGGCGAGCGGGGAGAAGAGCACGAGCCCGACGATCGACGCGACGACGTCGAAGATGCGCTTCAGGGCGAGCGTCGAGGGCGAGACGTACCACGTGTTGTAGTCGAGCAGCGGCAGGTCCGCGACGTGCCCGAGGTGCGTCGCGGTGCCGAAGATCCCGCGCGTCGGCGGGACGACGGTGAGCTTGACCCCGCGCATGCGGCATGCCGGGAGGAGCGTCTCGAGCAGATCCTCGCTCAGCTCGGCGCACGCCACGACCACGCGATTCACCGTGTCGAGCTCGTCGAGGCTGGTGTGCAGGGCACTGGAGTTCGGGACCCGCCCCGAGATCGTCGCGTGGATGTCGGGGAACAGCTCGAGCTTGCGGCTCACCGCGTCGGCCAGCGGCCCTTCGCCGACGACGAGGATCCGCTCGGGCGAGGTGATGCGGCGCCAGACGGCCCGGGCCGTGGCCCGGAACGTGAATCCGAGCACGAGAGCCAGGCCCCAGACGATCAGCCGGTCGTCAGAGCTGAGATCGAGGCCCGGGAAGGGCGAGAGCAGGAACGTCAGCACGGCGGTGCCGCCGAGCGCCCAGACGAAGATCCACGGCAGCTCCTCCACTGTCAGATGCCGCAGAGTGCGGTGATCGCGGTCGTAGAGCCCGACGAGCTTGCCGGCCACGATCCAGATGGGCGCGGACAGCACGAGCAGGAAGGCGCCGCCCGGCCCGCTCCCCCACAAACCGACGACGACCGCAGCGGCGGCGATCGTCAGCGTGTCGGCCGCCGCGAGCATCCGGTGCAGCAACGCGTCGTTGCTGTACTGCGCGAGAAGGCGCCGTGCCCCGATCTTCTGTGATCGTCCGCCGGGCGGGCCGGCAACGGTTTCGATCTCGCTCATCCCCCCTGCCTCCCGCTCGGTGCGGCTCCAACCGGGTACTCAGGTGCCGGATACCGTAGCTGCGGCTTCGGGCGACTGCCACTCACACGCCGCTCTTCAGGTACGGATTGTCCGGCCAGAGCCGCCTTGCCTGCGCGAGATCGCGCTTGGCGGCGGCCAGCTTTCCTCGCTCGACGTCGATGCGCGCTGCGTTGTACCAAAGTCTCCAATCAAGCTCGGATCGCCTGATCCCCGCGGCCAGCACGGCCCTCGCGGCGTCGTACTGGTGGAGAAGCTCTTCCACCTGGGCGAGCTGGAGAAACGCATCCGTGTTCCACGGCTCGACCGCCTTCGCTGCCAGCGCCTCGGACTTGGCCCGCGCACCGTTGCCGGCGGACACGGCCGCCTGGCTGTTCTGGAGATGGATGCCCGAGGCGAGAACGACGAGCTGAGGCACGATCGCCGCCACGGCGAGGAGTGCGAGCAGCGGCCTCACCATGCCGATGCGCCCCCAGTCGACCGCCCGAGTGGGAGGACGGGCACCGAGCGCGACGCCGAGCAAGCCGAGGCCTACGAGCACGATCCCGGCGAGCTGCCAGACCCAGTCGTACGCGGCGGCGACGAAGAACGCGATCCCGGCCGCCGCCGCGGCGGCCACCTCGCCGCTGCGCGACTCGAGAGCCGACCGGACGGCACCGACGACCGCGACGATCACCGCGCCGCCGAGCAGGAGGAGGCCCACGATCCCGAGCTCGGCGAGCGTCTCGAGGTAGAGCGAGTGCGCGTTCTCGCTGATCACACCGGGCAGCGAGCCGTGCTGGTGCCACCAGAACACCCACGAGCCCGCTCCCCCGCCGTTCAGCGGGTGCGCCTGAAACTCAGAGCTGGCGACGCCCCAGAACTGCCAGCGTCCGCTCCCGGAGCTCGAGAGGAGGTGCTGCTGGATGAGCGTCCCGCCGCCGCCGTAGTTGGCCCGGTTGCCCTTGAAAGCGTCGAACTTCCTGATCGGGTGCGAGAGCGCGATCGCGACGATCGCCGCGAGCACGATGACGCCGAGGGTGGCCCAGCCGGCCCTGCGCGGCGGCGTCGGAAGACGGCGTCCGAGCTCGAACAACCCGACCCACGCGAGGCCGGTCGCCACGGCGGCGATCCCGATCTCGAGCGCGGCGCGGTGTCCCTGGTAGGCGGCGCCGGTGTTGTGCATGAGCCCGAGGGCGAGAGCGCTCTTGTGCACGAGCGCCGCGACGGCAACCGCTCCCGCGCCGCCGGCCACGACGGTGGCGGCGAGCGCGGGCCAGCGGTTCGGCGCCAGGACGAGATAGACGGCAACCGCGAGGGCGGCCGCGAGGAACGCGCCGCGCGACGACGTGAGGTACATGTCGGCGGCGAACACGGGAAGCGGAAGCGCCGCCAGCCCGCGCGCGAGCCGGGAGCGTCGCGACGTCATGATCGCGAGCAGCAGCGGGTAGGCGAGCGCAAGCTCGATCCCGAGCCCGTTCCAGTAGCCGACGGGGAAGTTGAGCCGGTTGTTCAACGAAGGCAGGGCCTGCGAGGGCTCGATGCCGAACGAGCTCGAGAAGACCCGGCTCACGAGCGCGACGACCCCGACGGCGGAGACCGCCAGGGCGACGCCCCCGACGATGACCGAGGCGGGAACGAGCCTCGCGACCACGATCGCAAGCGCGAGCACGGCGACGTAGAACGAGACCTGGTCGAACTGCGCGAAAGCCCGTCCCCCGTCCGGCGCCCAGCTCATCGAGAGCAGCGTCCAGATCGCGAAGACGGCGAGGAGGCCGAGAGCGCCCAGTGCAAGCCGGTCGACATGCGCTCTCGCCCCTGCGATCCCGATCGCAGCACCCGTTCCGAGCAGCCACCACGCCGAGATGCCGCCGTAGGCCTTCGTCGTGTCGTCGAAGCCGCCGTTCGCGTACGAGAGCGCGAAAACGCCCCCCGCTACCGCCAGACCAAGCGCTCCGTTGCGCGCGAGAGCGAGCCAATCCTGTTGTTCGAGCTTTGTAATCCCCCGCTCGGCCAGCTCCACGGGCCACTACAGTACCGGCATGCCTGCTGCACCGAGGCGCGTTCTTCGGGTCGCGACAGTCCTCTTTCTCATTGCATTTCTGGCGCCGGCGGCGGCGCTGGCCGCCGGCGGCGGCAATTGCAGCGCGTCGGCCTGCAAGGTCTACACGGAGAGCCCCGGAAGTGCCGGGGGCAACGGCCAGAAGAGCTCCGGGCAGCAAGATCAGAGCAAGCCGGTGCGCATCTCGTCCAAGGTCGGCCGTGTGCTGTCCAAAGCGGGCAAGGACAAAGGGACGCTGCACCGGATCGTCAGCCTTCCGGGCTACGGAGCGCAGCGCGGAATCCTCAGGTCGACCGCCTCCGGCGTCGCCACGCCGACCGCCCTCGGCGCCGCCTTCGACCTGGGTGCGGGCCCGACCGTGCTCCTCGCGATCCTGCTCGCAACGGCCTTGGGCCTAGGGGCCCAGGGCGGGATCCGCAGCTGGCGCCAGCGCCGTAATCGCGCCTAGTCAGCGCCTGGCTCCCTCCAGAACCGCTTCGAGGCGCGCGCCGATCGCGTCGAGATCGAACGCCGTCTCGGCGTAGGCACGTGCTCGCTGCGCGAGCTCCGAGCGCAGCGGCTCGTCCTCGAGCAGCTTCTCGGCGGCGGCGAGGAGCCGCTGCCCATCCGCGGGCGGCACGACGACGCCCCCACCGCTCCGCTCGACGACGCGCGCGGCGAGATTGTCCGCGGGCACCGAGACGAGGAGGGGCCTGGCCGCGCAGAGGTAGGTGAGGATCTTCGACGGAACCGAGAAGGCGCCCGCCTCCGGCTCGAGCAGGGCCACGAGCACGTCCGCCGAGGCCAGCACCTCGGGCAGACGCTCGTACGGCTGATACGGCAGCAACCGCAGGGCCGGTACGTCGCGCCCGTGCTCGGCGAGCCAGTCCGCGCCCGGCCCCTCCGAGACGACCACCAGCAGCGCGTCGCGAGTCCCGGCCCAGCGCGCGAGCTCGAGCAGCAGGCTCGGATCGTGCTTGAACCCGAGGGTGCCGGAGTAGAGGAAGACGGGGCGGCCGTCGAGGCCATGCTCCCGGGACCAGGCATTCTCCCGCGGCAGCGCCGGCAGCTCGTCGAGGGGCGCCCAGTTCTCGACCGTCTCGATCCTCGATTCGTCGACGCCCCAGCGCCGCAGCTGCGGCAGAAAGTCCTCCGAGATCACGACCACCGCGTCGCTCCGCCGCAGAAGCCGCCGTTCGAGCCCGCCGACCGCGTGCTCGGCGCCGACGCCGACGAGGCGCGAGCGGCGGCCGAGCACGCGGCGTGCGGCAAGGCTCATCACGTCCTGCTGCCAGAAGACGAAGCCCGCGCCCACGCTGTGGCTCGCGCGGAGCACGCCGGCCTGCACGAAGAGCGGCGCCGTCGACAGGACCGCGTCGGGCCGGAAACTGCGCAGGCGCCCGGCGAGCTCCCGCGCCGTCTTCCGCTCGTGCTCGACGCGCCGCACGAGGTCGTACTTCGCGAACGGCCGCCCGAGGCCGACGGCGTCGAACTCGAGGCTCGACGGATCTCCTTCCGCTCGTGCGAGCCGTCCCTTCCCGGCGACGAACGAGCTGCAGTGGAGGTGAAGCACGTCGTGCCCGCGCGCGGCCAGCACCCGGGCGAGCTGGGCCGGGAACGCATGGCCGAAGTAGTCGTGGACGACGACGCGCACTCAGCGCCAGTCGGTCTCGGCGACGGGTGCGCGTTCCCTCAGCGGCTCCCACCACGAACGGTTGGCCGCGTACCAGTCGGCGGTCGAGCGGAGCCCGTCCTCGAACGAGGTGGCGGCCGCCCAGCCGAGCTCCCGCCGCGCCTTCGAGGAGTCGAGGAGGTAGCGCCGGTCGTGGCCCGGCCGGTCGGGGACGATCGTCTTCAGCGACTCCGGTTTCCCCGTCAGCCCGAGCACGAGGTCCGCGATCTCCTCGATCGACCGCTCGACCCCGGAGCCGACGTTGTAGGTCTGGCCCTCGCGCCCCCGTTCGAGGACGAGCTCGATCGCGCGGCAGTGGTCGTCGACGTGCAGCCACTCCCGACGGTGCTCGGTGGAGGCGTAGAGCGGCAGCTCACCGTCCTCGAGCGCGTTCGTGAGGAAGAGCGGGATGACCTTCTCCGGGAACTGGCGCGGGCCGTAGTTGTTCGAGCAGTTCGTGATCGTGACCGGAAGTCCGAAGGTCTCGAAGTAGGCGCGGACCGCGTGGTCGGCCCCGGCCTTCGACGCGTTGTACGGCGTCCGCGGCCGGTACGGCGACTCCTCGGTGAAGGCGTCGCCGGAGTCGAGCGGCAGATCGCCGTACACCTCGCAGGTCGAGACGTGGTGGAAACGGGCCACTCCACGGCGCCGCGCCGCCTCGAGCAGCGTCTGCGTCCCCAGCACATTGGTGCGGAAGAAGCGACCGGGGTCGAGGACGGCGAGGCTGTTGTGCGACTCCGCCGCGAAGTTCACGACGATCTCGATCCCCTCCTCGGCCAGGAGCCCCTCGCAGAGCTCGAGATCGCCGATGTCCCCCTCGACGAGCCGCACGTCGAGCCCGTCGAGGTTGCGCCGGTCGCCGGCGTAGGTGAGCAGGTCGAGCGCGACGAGGCGATCCCCGGGATGCCGCTCGAGCCAGTAGCGGACGAAGTTCGAGCCGATGAAGCCGGCGGCGCCGGTCACGAGGAGGCGCTGACCGCTCATGGACGCGATCTCACGGCCGACTAGACGTAGTGCTCTTCGGTCCGGCGGCGCTCACGGTCGTGGTCGACCATCATCCGCACGAGCTCCGGGAAGCGGACGTTCGGCTTCCAGCCGAGCTTCTCGCGCGCCTTCGAGGCGTCGCCGAGCAGGAAGTCGACCTCCGCCGGCCGGAAGTAGCGCTCGTCGATCTTCACGTAGTCGTTCCAGTCGAGGTCGACGTAGCCGAAGGCCTCGTCGAGCAGCTCGCGCACCGAGTGGGTCTCGCCCGTCGCGAGGACGTAGTCGTCGGGCTCGTCGGCCTGCAGCATCTGCCAGGCGCCCTCCATGTAGTCGCGCGCGTAGCCCCAGTCGCGCTTCGCCTCGAGGTTGCCGAGCAGCAGCTCGTCCTGTTCCCCACGCAGGATCGCGCCGATCGCGCGCGTCACCTTTCGCGTGACGAACGTGGGCCCGCGGCGCGGAGACTCGTGGTTGAAGAGGATCCCGTTCGCCGCGTACATCCCGTACGCCTCGCGGTAGTTGCGCGTGATCCAGTAGCCGAACACCTTCGAGACGCCGTACGGGCTGCGCGGGTGGAAGGGCGTCTCCTCGGTCTGCGGCGTCTCGTGCACCTGGCCGAACATCTCGCTCGAGCCCGCCTCGTAGAAGCGGCACTTCAGGTCCTCCTCGCGGATCGCGTCGAGCAACCGCAGCGTTCCCATCCCCGTGGTGTCGGCGGTGAACTCGGGGATCTGGAAGCTGACCTGGACGTGGCTCTGCGCGCCGAGGTTGTAGACCTCGTCCGGCCGGATCGTGCGCATCAGCCGGTTGAGGACGGAGCCGTCCGTGAGGTCGCCGAACACGAGCTCGAGGTCGCCGAAGATGTGGTCGATCCGCGCCGTGTTGAACGAGCTCGAGCGCCGGATCATCCCGTACACCTCGTAGTCCTTCTCGAGCAGGATCTCCGCGAGGTACGAGCCGTCCTGGCCGGTGATGCCGGTGATGAACGCCTTCCGCTTCGCCACGGCGGCCCTACCGTAGCGGCGCGGACGTCTACCCTTGCGGGATGCGCGTCCTCGTCACCGGGGGAGGCGGCTTCCTCGGCTCGCATCTGGTCGAGCGGCTGCGGGCAGACGGGATCGAACCGTTCGTCGCCCGCCGCCGGGACTACGACCTGACACGGGAGGCCGACGCGGCGCGGGTCTTCGCCGACGCCGCCCCGGAGCTCGTGTTCCATCTCGCCGCCGAGGTGGGCGGCATCGGGGCCAACCGCGCCAATCCCGGCCGCTACTGGTACGCGAACCTCATGATGGGCGCGCACGTGCTCGAGCAGGCCCGCGAGCACGGGGTCGGCAAGGTCGTGGTCGCAGGGACCGTCTGCGCCTATCCGAAGTTCGCTCCCGTGCCGTTCCACGAGGACGACCTCTGGGACGGCTATCCCGAGGAGACCAACGCGCCGTACGGCGTCGCGAAGAAGTCGATCCTGGTCGGCGCACAGGCCTACCGTGAGCAGTACGGTCTCGACGCGATCTTCCTGCTGCCGGCGAATCTGTACGGGCCGGGGGACAACTTCCATCCCACGAACGCCCACGTGATCCCCGACCTGATCCGCAAGATGGTCTCCTCGCGCGACGAGGTCGTGCTGTGGGGAGACGGCTCGCCGACCCGCGAGTTCCTCTACGTCGAGGACGCGGCCGACGGGCTGCGGCTCGCCGCGGAGCGCTTCGACGGCGCGGAGCCCGTCAACCTCGGCACCGGCGCGGAGATCTCGATCCGGGAGCTCGCAGAGCTCGTCGCCGAGCTGACCGGCTTCGAAGGCGAGATCGTGTGGGATGCGTCGATGCCGAACGGTCAGCCGCGCCGTTCGCTCGACACGTCGCGCGCGAAGGAGCTGTTCGGCTTCAAGGCGCGGACGCCGCTGCGAGAGGGGCTCGAGCGGACGATCGCCTGGTACCGCGCTCAGGCGCCGGCGCCCGCAGCCTCCCGGTAGACCTCGAGCGTCCGTCCGATCACGGCGTCCCAGCCGAAGCGCTCGCGCGCCCTGGCCCGCGCAGCGCGGCCGAGGCGCTCGCGAAGCTCGGGGTCGCCGAGCAGCCGCTCCACGGCGGCGCGCAGCGCCGGAGCGTCGCGCGGCGGCACGAGCAGTCCCGTCTCGCCGTCGACGACGAGCTCGAGCAACGCCCCGCCCGCCGCGGCGACCACGGGCCGCCCGAACGCCATCGCCTCCGCGGCGGCCAGACCGAAGCCCTCCCGCTCGCACGGCGCGACGACGACCGAGGCACGGTCGAGCAGTCGCTCCACCTCCGCGTGCGGCACGGCTCCGAGCGCGTTCGGGACGCGCTCGCGCAGCGGCCCGTCGCCCGCGACCACGAGGTTCAGGTCGCCGACCGCCTCGACGAGCGTGTCGACGTTCTTCTCCGGCGCGAGCCGACCGACGTAGAGCACCTCCGGCGGCTCGGCGGGCGGCCCCACCTCGTCGGGCACGCTCACGCCGTTCGGGATCACGACGGCGTCCACTCCCGCCGCCCGGACGGCCGCGGCAACCGTCTCGGAGACGCAGATCACCGCCGCCGCCGAGCGGAGGAGCGCGCGGACGAGGCGCGGGCGCCGCCGAGCGAGCTCCACGTCCGAGAAGCGGCCGGCGGAGCCGGAGCCGTGCAGCGTCACGACGAACGGGCGGCCGGCGAAGCGCGCCACCGCGGCCGTGAGGAGCCAGTGCGCGTGCACGAGGTCGGCGCCGCGGGCCGCCCGTCGCGCTGCCCGCCACATCGATCCGAGCAGGAGCGGCGCCGCCCACGGCCGGCGGCGCAGGTTCGCCGCCATCCCCCCGCCGTACGCGAGGCCGAAGTCCCGGTACCCGGCTCCGGGAGCGAGCACGTCCACCTCGACCCCGCGCTCGCGGAGCCGCTCCACCGCATCGGCGACGAAGCGGCCCGCGAACTCCGACTCCGTCCGCGGCCACGACGTCGTGAGGACGACGACCCGCACTACCCGGGCTGCCCGCGGGCACGGGCGCCGAACACGACGGGCAACGCGAGCGCGAAGGCGAGGAAGACGTAGAAGTAATAGAACTGCATCGTGAGGTAGAAGAAGTTCGCGGCGATCGTGCCGACGAGCACGCCCGTCAGCCCGTACGCGAGCGGTCGCACGTGGGGGCCCTCGGCGTCGCCCAGCCGGTCGAGCAGCCTCCCGAGCCGCCGTGCGGCGAGCAGCCGCACGAAGACGTAGCGCAGCAGGACGATCCAGACGAGGAGGCCGAGGAGGCCCGACTCGACCACCACCGACACCCAGTACGAGTGGGCGCCGTAGTTCGACTTCCCGGTCACGAACTCGTAGTAGACGGAGAAGTTGTTGTTGCCGAGCCCGAGCAGCGCGTGCATGTGGAGGATCTGGCCGATGAAGTCGTAGACGGCGAAGTGGGCGCTCGTCGAGCGGCCGTTCGTCGAGAGCCGCTGGCGTAGGAACGTCTCGAAGAAGTGGCTGTGCGTGTAGATCACGCCGAGGACGATCACGGCGAGAGCGCCGAGCGGGACGAGGAACTGCCGTGTGCGGAAGAAGCGCCGGTAGGGGAAGACGAGCACGAGCGCCCCGACGATCAGGCCGAGGCCGCCGCTGCGGGAGAAGGTCGCGAAGTCGACGAGCAGGAGGAAGACGAGGACGGCGGCGAGCGTCCACTTGAGCCGATGCCCACGTTCGAGCCGCAGGTAGAGCGGCGTCAGCGCGAGCAGCGGCACGATCAGCATCACGCCGAAGTGGTTCGGGTCGCCCGTGAGCGCGTTGACCCGATAGATGCTCTGGCCCCCGATCGCGCCGAAGATGCTGATCCGGCTCGCCCCGCCGGTGAGCGGCGCGAGGACGAGGTTGTCGAGGTTGCGGCCGGCCAGCGCGGCGCCGAGCTCGAGGATCCCGTAGACGGCGTTCGCGACGAAGCCGGCCATGAACCAGCCGAACGCACGCCAGAAGAACCGCTCGCCGCGCTGCGCGAGGTACCCGATCGCGGCGACGACGAACGAGAAGTGGATGACGAACTTCACCATCCCCTTCACGAACTGGTCGAGCCCCTGCTTCGTCTCGATGTTCCAGAAGCCGGCGAGGTAGACGAGCGCGAAGGCCGCGAAGAAGCCGAGCACGATGGCGCTCGTGCGCGGGAGCGGGCGACGCTCGGTCGCGATGTAGGCGACGAGGAAGAGGATGGTCGCGATGTCGTTGATCCCGATCTGCCCGGCGAAGCGCCAGTGCACCTTCTCGAAGGTGGCGACGAAGAGGGAGGCGAAGAAGAGGCCTGTAACGACCCTCTCCCGTACGCGGGGGACCGCGATCGCCCGCCCGGACGTGAGGGCGGCGGCGGTCACGCGACGCTCCTGAGCACCTCGGCGAGCTCCTCGACCCGGGCGCCGCGCGAGAGCTTCGCGCGCCACTCGGCCGAGAGCGGGGTGCCGTTCAGTGCGCCGGCGCGCCAGCGGCGGTGGAGGTCGAGCAGCGCCTCGCGCAGCGCGCCGACGTCGTCGGACGGGACGACGACCCCCGCGCCGGTGTCACGCACGAGCTCGGCCGCAGCGCCGTCGGGCGGGACGGCGGCGAGGATCGGCCGCTCCGCCGCCAGGTACTCGAAGATCTTCCCGGTCAGCACGCCCCGCCCGCGGCCGCCCGAGTCGGGGATGAGGAGGAGCAGCGCCTCGGAGTCGCGCTGCAGCTCGAGCGAGCGACGGCGGGAGACGTCGCCGAGCAGCTCGACCCGGTCTCCGAGCCCCAGCGACTCGGCGTACTCGCGGTCGGCGGACCGGAAGTCGCCGGCGAAGCGGGCGACGACGTCGTCGAGGCCCGACTCCGAGAGCGCACGAAGGAACGGCTTCGGGTCGCGCTTGCCGTGGAAGTGGCCGGCGTGGGTGATCCGGAACCGCGTGCTCGCGTGATGCTCGAGGCCGGCGAAGTCGTCGAAGTCGCAGCCGTTGGCGATCGTGACGACCTTGCCCTTCGGCCCGGCCGCCAGCATCTCCCCGGCGATGGCGGTGGACGCCGCGACGACTGCGTCAGCCTGCGAGGCGACGAGCCGGGCCACTCCACCGGTGGTCTTCTCCTTCAGCCGGGCGAGCTGGGACTCGTAGCCCCGCCGGTGAGGATGCAACGTGAGCGGGTCGCGGAGGTCGGCCACCCAGGCCGCGCCGGTCGTCCGCTTCACCGCGGCGCCGAGGAGGTGCAGCGAAGGAGGCGGCGAGGTCGTGAGCACGACGTCGATCCCCTCGCGGCGCACGAGCCGGATCGCGACTGGCAGCGCGACGGTGCTCCACGGGACGTTCTCGTCGGGGACGAGCAGCCGGCGTCCGAGAATCGCCGCCTGCGTCCCGAGCCGCGCGACGCCCTGCTTCTCGAGGAGCCGCTCGGACGGACGGTCGCCACGCGGCCCGACGTAGCGCACGCGGTGGATCCACGCCTGCGTCGGCAGCTCGAGATCCGTGTCCGCGGACGTGGCGCCGGACATCTCCGGCGCGAGCACGTGCGTCTCGATCCCGAGCGCCGGCAGGTGGCTCGCGAACTTGAGCGGCCGCTGGACGCCGCCCCCGCTGCCGGGCGGGAAGTGACGCGTCACGAGCAGGACCTTCACGCGCGTGCAGGGTAATGGCGCGTCACAGCCGGAAGACGACGAACCGGCTGTCCGCGTAGACGGGCTGCAACCCGTCTCCCTCGATCGCGGCTACGGGCTCGCTGCGGCGCAGGATCAGCCAGCCCGCGTGCCAGTTCTGCGGCACCGTGAGACCGGGATCGCGGAAGAACTTCCCCACCGCCCGCTTGCGGTCGCGCACGCGGTTCGGCTTCGTGTTGGCGACGTGCGAGGGCGGCACCGCGACGACGTAGACGGGGGCGAACGCCGTGGCGCGGTAGCTCGTCTCGAGATCGGCGAAGACGACGGAGCGCGCCGGCACGTCGTGCTGCAGGAACCGGATCAGCCCCGGCGTCAACGCCTTCGGGTCGTTCGTCTTCTTCGCCGTCCAGTGCGAGAAGCCGTGCGCCGCTACCGGCAGCACGAAGAGCAGGGCGGCGAACGCAGCGGTGATCCCGCGCCGGCCCGGCTCGGGCAGGCGCGGGGCGCGGCGGAACCAGGCGAAGGCGGCTCCCGCCACGAGCGCCGCCGCGCCGCCGTAGAGAGCGATCCAGACCGGGGCCGTCGTCACCGTGCGAGGCGCCTTGAGCCCGAAGTCGCCGCCCTGGACGAGCTGGAGCCAGATCCCGAGGGCGAGCGCAGCGACCAGCGCCAGGGTGCGGGAGAGGCGGACGACGACGGCCGCTCCTCCCGCGAAGGCGAGGGCGAACGGGACGAAGAGCGTGAGGCGGCGCGACTGCGAGAGCGAGACGAGGTTCGAGAAGTGCGGGAAGACGAGCGGCCAGAGCTCGAGCGCGAGAATCGCCACGGTCCCCCCGAGCACGAGGGCGGCCCAGCGGCGACGCCGGGCGAAGAACGCGAGCGGCACGAGCGCGAGCGCCGCGATCGCCACGGATCCCTGGTGGTCGACTCGCGCCGGCGCGAGGTTGTAGCGAGAGAGCGATCGGACGGAAAGGTCGAAGCCGTAGTGACGGAGGCTCTTGTCGAGCGCCTTCGGCCCGAGGTGCAGGGCCGCCGTCTGCTCGATGATCGGTCGCAGCCAGACGAAGGCGAACGCCACCGGCAGCGCGAACGCCGCCAGGGCGCCGACGCCGCCGCGCAGGTCGGCGCCGCGGGCGAGGAGCAGACGCGCTGCGACGAAGGCGGCGAGCGGGATCCCGACGAAGAGCGCGTACGTCGGATGGACGAGCGCGAGCGAGCCGGACGCCGCGGCGAGTGTCAGGGCGGAGGGCCAGGCGGGCTCCCGCACGACGAGAACGAACAGCGCGATCACGGCGGGCGCGAACAGCTGCGTCGCCGCGGTGCCCGGCTGCCAGAGGAGGGTGTAGACCCCGCCGTGCCCGGGCGCGAGCCCCCTGAGCGCCACCTGCGCGAGCATCACGGCGAAGGCGAGCCCCGTCGAGCGGAAGACCGTCCAGCCCAGCTCGTACGCGACGACCAGGGCGAGCGGCACGAGCAGGCTCGACTCGTGCAGCGCGACGCTCGTCGGATCTACGCCGGCGAGCCTCGCCACGAGCGCGATCCAGCCGTGCCAGAGCGGGAACGCATAGCCGGGGTGGAGCCCACCGCGCGTGAACTCCCCGACGTCGTGGAGCGAGAGCGAGGAGAGAGCGTCGAGCTTCCGGATCCGGCCGAGGTGGAAGAAGGCATCCCCGGTGAAGACCCCCTGCACGAACCAGATGCCGGCACCGAGCCCGAGCCCGCCGAGCAGGAGAGAGCCGCGCATCAGCCGCGCCGCGCCGGGCAGGACCCTCCCCTCCCGCTGCCGTCCCAGAGCGAGCAGCCCGAGCGCGACCGCGCCGATCCCGAGCGCGACGGCGAGGGCGACGTCGAGCGAGGTCCCGAAGACGAAGGCCAGGGCGAGCCCGAACCCGACGAGCGCGACCGACCAGGTGAGCGCCGCCGCGGTCGTGCGCTGGCCGAGGCAGCGGGCGACGAGCCGTCCGGGGAGGAGCAGGACGAGGGTCGCCGCACCGAGCCGCAGCCAGAGCCCGAGCCCCGTGGCAGGCAGGAGCCTCGCGAGCCCGAGCAGCGCGGCGGCCGCGGCGGGGGTGACGAGCCGCCACACGGCTCCCGCGGCGACGGCGGGGGGCCTTCGCACCTCGACCGCCGGAAGTGCGAACCAGTTCATCGCGCGGGCCCCGGTCTCTCGCCGTGCACGGGCACGGCTCTGGCGCGCAGCCCCTCCCAGGCGACGATCGCCGCCCCCGGGAGCGCGACCGCGACCGTGACGACGAAGAAGAGGAACCCGGCCGAGAACGCGCGGTCGGCCGAGACCCCGAGCGCGCCGAGGAAGCTGACGAAGAACGACTCCCGCACGGCGAGCCCGTTGATCGTGAACGGCACGAGCATGACGAGGAAGAGGAGTGGGCCCATCACGTAGTAGGGCCGGGGCGAGAGGTCCACCCCGACAGCCTTCCCGGCGCACCAGACGGCAAGCACGCGCGCCGCCTGCACCGCAACCGTGAGCCCGAAGGCCCAGCCGAGGAGCCGCACCCGCCTGCGGTAGGCGTGGAGCGCGAGGTAGACGTCGCGCAGGAGGGCCTCCACGCGCAGCCGGCGCAGGAGCGGACGGAGCCGGTGCAGCAGCGGGTGCAGCCGGGTCGAGAAGAGGACGAACGCGCCGGCTGCGCTGAGGACGACGAACGCGAGCTCGACCCAGACGTAGCCGCCGACCGAGTAGCGGCCGACCGCGAGGGCCAGGCCGGCGGCCGCGAGGACGAGCGTGGCGGCTCCGCCGAGGGCGCGCTCGAGCAGCACCGTGCCTGCGACCGGTCCGCGCGAGCCCGGGTGGCGACGGGCGGTCTCGTAGATCCGCGACGCGTCGCCGCCGAGCGAGGTCGGGAGCACCTGCGCCGCTGCGTACGCGACGAACGTCGTCCGCACGAGCCAGCCGAGCCGCTCCTGCACCCCGCTCGCGGCGAGCAGATTCGACCAGCGCCACGAAAGCGGCCAGACGGAGACGACCCAGATCGCACAGGACGCGAGCCACCAGCCGACGCTCGCGTGACCGAGCACGTGTCCGGTGCGGCCGAGGTCGATGCGCCAGAGGATGTAGGCCGTCGCGAGGCCGGTGACGACGAGCGTCGCGGCGGCGCGCACCAGGCGAGAACCGGTCATCCGGCCTCGCGGAGCCAGTCGAGGGTGGAGCGGATGCCGTCCTCGAGCGTGACCTCGGGACGCCAGCCGAGCGAGCGGAGCCGCTCGGTGTCGAGCGAGGCGACGAGGGGGGCGTACCCCTCCGGCGGATCCGCGAGCTCGACGAGCGACTCGTCGGCGCCGACCGCGGCGCAGGCGAGCGTCGCGACCTCCTCGAGCGGGCGCAGGTCGTCGTCGCGCCCCACGTCCCACTCCCCGCGCTCGCCGTGCTCGACGAGGATCGCCACCGCCTCGGCGGAGTCGCGCGCGTAGCAGAACGACCTCGCCCAGCCGCGATAGGCCAGGACGGGCTCGCCCGCGAGCGCCTGGCGGAGCATGGTCGGGATGGCGCCGCGGCGCTGCTGCGGGCCGTACGGGTAGTGGAAGCGGAGGATCGTCGCCTCCCCTGCCGCCTCCTCGCTTGCCCGCTTGCTGTCGGCGTACTCGGTCTCGTCCCCGTAGACCGCGGTGGTCGACCCGTGGAGAAGCGGGATGTCGCGCGACGCGCAGGCCACCGCGACGAGCCCGGTGACCGGCGCGTTCTGCCGCAGCCGCTCGTCGCCCGGCATGACCGCAGCGAGGTGGACGACGACGTCCGGCCGGTGCTCGGCCAGGAGGCGCTCGATCGTCTCCGGCTCCCCGAGGTCGCCGTCCGGCCGGCCCAGCGGAACCGGCTCGTGCGCGGCTTCCGCGAGCGCCGCGCAGACGTGCGTCCCGAGAAAGCCCCGGCCACCGGTAACCAGCACCTTCACCCGAGGCGAGTCTAGTGACCGGTCCCGAAGTAGCATCGGCCCCGTGCCCGATCCGCGCACGCAGATCGTCGCCGACGGCTATGACGCGATCGGCGAGACGTTCGCCGCCTGGCGCGAGGAGATCGTCGACGACCCGCGCCGTGACTGGGAGGACGAGCTCACCTCGCGCCTCGAACCGGGCGCGCGCCTGCTCGAGCTCGGCTGCGGCAGCGGCGCGCCCGAGACGAAACGGCTCGCGCAGCGGTTCTCCGTGACGGGAGTCGACATCTCCCCGCGCCAGGTGGAGCGCGCCCGCGCCGCGATTCCCGAGGCCGAGTTCGTCTGCGCGGACTTCACCGAGCTCGAGCTGCCGCCGGGCTCGTTCGACGCCGTCGCCTCCTTCTACGCCTTCAATCACGTCCCGCGCGAGCTCCTCGCGCCGCTGCTCGGACGAATCCACGGCTGGCTCGTGACCGGGCGGCCGGCTGCTGACGGCGTTCGGCGAGTCGGACAACCCCGGCTGGACGGGCGAGTGGCTCGGGGCGCCGACGTTCTTCGCGGGCTTCCCGCCCGACGTCAACTCGCGGCTCGTCCGCGAGGCGGGATTCGCGATCGAGCGGGACGAGGTCGTCACGTTCGAGGAGCCGGAGGGGCCGGCGAGCTTCCAGTGGGTGCTCGCGCAGGCGTGACGACGATCCTCGTCACGGCGTGCGGCGCGCCCGGGGCGGCCCGGCTGCTGCGGGCGCTGCGCGAGAACGGCGAGCGAGAGGTGCGGCTCGTCGGCGTGGACATGTCCGAGCGGGCGATCGGGCGGCACCTGTGCGACGCCTTCCACCTCGTCCCGCCGGGCGCCGACCCGTCGTTCCCGGACGCGCTCCTCACGCTCGTCGAGGCGGAGGACGTGGACGTCGTCCTCCCGGAGTCGTCGCACGACCTGCGCCACCTCGCGCCGCGCCGCGGCGAGTTCCCGGTGCCCGTCATGATCTGCGGTCCCGACGCGGAGCGGCGCTCGAACGACAAGGCCGAGACGTTCGAGGCGCTGCACCGGATCGGCGTCGGAGCGCCCGCCTTCCGCCGCGTGACCGGTGCCGCCGGGGTCGAGGCGGCGGCGCGCGAGCTCGGCTACCCGGACCAGCCGGTCTGCTTCAAGCCGGCCTTCTCCTCGGGCTCGAGGGGGTTCCGCGTCCTCGACCCGAGCGTCGACCGCACGCACCAGCTCCTCTACGAGCGTCCCGGAGCGCTCGCGATGCGGCTCGAGGAGGCGGTCGAGCTGCTGCCGGACGACGGCCTCGACCTGCTCGTGATGGAGTTCCTGACCGAGCCCGAGCGGACCGTGGACGGGATCGCGGACGGCAGCCGCATCGTCCTCCAGGCGACGCGGACGCGCGAGTCGGTGCGCTGCGGGCTCGGCATGTACTTCGTCACGCTCGACGCGCCCGAGCTCGTCGAGGCGTCGGCGCGCGTGGTCGAGGAGTTCGAGCTCGAGTGGTTCTTCAGCATCCAGTTCATGGGCGAGAAGGTGATCGAGATCAACCCCCGCATCTCGACGATGATGATCCAGGAGGACTTCAACCTTCCGTGGCTCGCGGTCAAGCGGGCACTCGGCGAGGCATCCGACGACGACCTGCGGGCGGTGCAGTCGCGCGTGCGGCCGGGCCACACGGTGCTTCGTTTCTTCGACCAGGTGGAATTCGACCCCCGATGACCGCGACCGTGGACTGGAACTCGCTGGAGGAGGCACTCGCGGCCGCGTGCGACGAGCCCGACGAGGAGACGGCGG
Source organism: uncultured Actinomycetes bacterium (assembly GCA_963746965.1). GTDB lineage: Bacteria > Actinomycetota > Thermoleophilia > Gaiellales > Gaiellaceae > Palsa-739. The sequence continues at coordinate 535,343 of CAVVDH010000001.1, forward strand.
AGCGCGCGGTGCGCGCGGCCGAGATGGTGGCAGCCACGGCCGGCGAGCCGGCCGACGACCTCGCGCCCGGCGATCGCGCCTGGGCAGAGGGTCACGGCATCCCGCCCGCCGAGCTCGTCGAGCTCGCCTGCCGCTCGATGAAGTGTGTCGCCGCCCTCTCCGACGACTGGCACGACCGCCTCAACGACCTCCGCTTCCGCCTCGGCGACGTCGTCGCGTAGCTCACGAAGCTGACGCCTCGCTCGCTGGGTGAACGAACTGCCAGGGCTCGAAACGTCTGCACCCCACCCAGGGCAAGGGCCGGAGGCCGAGCAGATCCGCCCTGGCGGGGACTTGGCCGCAGGCCGAACCGCGCTTTCCGGTCGGCGCAGTTCCACCGCCCGCGGAAACGCAAGGCGCTTCCGCGGTCAAAGCGGCAGCTCGAAGAAGAGGACGCCTTCGACGGGGTTGTCGTTGTAGCGCTCGATCGGCCGGAAGCCGAGCGAGAGGTAGAGCGCACGCGCGGTGTCCATCGTCGGCAGCGTGTCGAGCCGCATCGCGCGATAGCCGAGCTCGCGGGCCCGGACGACCGAGGCCTCCACGAGCGCGCGTCCGGTGCCGGAGCCGCGCGCGGCGGGACGGACGTAGAGCCGCTTCATCTCGCAGACGCCGGCCTCGAGTGGGCGCAGCGCGACACAGCCGGCGATCTCACCACCGCCCCGCGCGAGGAGGATCGCGTCGTAGCCGCCGGGGAGCGCGGCGAGCTCCGCCTCGAGGTCGGTGAACCAGCCCTGCGGCCCGAGCCAGGCGGCGTATTCGCGGAAGAGCGCGCGGAGTGCCTCGACGTCGGCGGCACCCGCGTCGGAGATCAGCGCAGCGCCCGCAGCTCCTCCAGGTCGGCCGGGGTCGGCTGCCACTCTCCGGCGGCGACGTTCGCGCGCACCTGCTCCGGCTTCGTGGCGCCGGCGATCACGCAGCTCACGGCCGGCATCCCGAGCAGGCCGCCGACCGCCACGTCGAGCAGGGAGATGCCGCGCTCGTCTGCGAACCGCTGCAGTGCCTCGACGCGATCCCACTGCTCGCCGGGGATCTCGCGCCCGGCGAGCCGCCCGTCCGTCGCCTCCTCGCCTCGCCGGTACTTGCCCGTCAGCAAGCCCGCTCGCGAGCGGGAAGTAGGGCAGAAAGCCGATCCCGAGCGACTCGCAGGCGGGCAGCACCTCGTCCTCCGCCTCGCGCTCTACGAGCGAGTACTCGTTCTGCACGGAGACGAAGCGATGGAAGCCGGCGCCGCGCGCGACCTCCTCGGCGGCCTCGATCTGCTGCGCGGAGAAGTTCGAGGATCCGATCCAGCGCACCTTGCCGTCGTGCACGAGGTCGTTCAGCGCACCCAGGGTCTCCTCGATCGGGGTCACCGGGTCCGGGACGTGCATCTGGTAGACGTCGATCACGTCGGTGCGCAGGCGGCGGAGCGAGCCTTCGACCGCCCAGCGGATGTAGTCGGGGTTGCCGCGCCGCTCCTCCGGCCGCTCCTCCATCTCGCTGCCGAACTTCGTCGCGATCAGGACGCGGTCGCGGCGCCCCTCGAGCGCACGGCCGATGAACTCCTCGCTCCGGCCCTGGCCGTAGATGTCCGCGGTGTCGAAGAGCGTCACGCCCGCCTCGAGGGCGGCGTCGATCACGGCGAGCGTCTGCTCGTAGTCGCAGCGGCGGCCGAAGTTGTTCGTGCCGAGACCGACCACCGAGACCTCCGGCCCGCCGTCGCCGAGAAAGCGTTTGCGCATCGGCTCGAAGCTACCCGAACGGCACGAGCGCCCGGCGTCTAGACGGAGAGGACGATCTTGCCCTTGGCGTGCCCCTCGCCGAGGTAGGCGAGCGCCTCCACGGCCTGGCCAAGCTCGTAGCGACGGTCGATCACGGTTCGCACCTTCCCGGCTTGCATCAGTTCGGCGACGGTGGAGAGGTCGCGCGTTTCCACCTTCGCAATGAAGAACTTGGCCGTCTGGCTGCGACCGATCGCCTGGATGAGCGTCCCCGCCATGTGCTTGAGCGGGCCGAGCATCGACCACGACATCTTCGCGCCGACTACGACCACGGTCGCACCCGGGAGCAGTACGCGCCGCGAGCTGAGGAAGGAGCGACTGCCCGCGATGTCGATCATCACGTCGTGGCGCTCGCCGAGCCGGGTGAAGTCGTCGCGTGTGTAGTCGACGACGTGCTCGGCACCGAGCGAACGGACGAGCTCGACGTTCTGCGTGCTGCAGACGGCGGTCACGTGGGCTCCCGACGCCCTGGCGATCTGAACCGCGTACGTGCCGACGCCGCCGGAGGCGCCGTTGATCAGCACTCGCTGCCCCGGCTCGACGGCGGCCTGGTCGCGCAACGCCTGCAGTGCGGTCAGGCCCGCCACCGGTACACCCGCCGCCTCCTCGAAGGAGACCCCCGCCGGCATGCGTGCGAGCCGGTCCGTGGCCGTCGTCACGTATTCGGCCCACGCGCCGTCGGCAGACCCGAATACGTCGTCGCCGGGCTGCAGCTCGCTCACGTCCTCGCCGACAGCCTCGACCGTCCCCGCCACGTCGAAGCCGAGGCTCGGGTCCTTGGGCCGACGCAGCTGTCCACTGAGAACGCGGACGAACGGTGGTGCGTACACGCCGTACCAGTCGGCCGGATTGACGGAGCTGGCCCGGACACGGATCAGCGCCTCGCCCGCGCCCACGGTGGGCCTGGGAATCTCCTGCAGCTCGACCGACTGCAGGCCGTAGCGCCTGTACAGGACCGCCTTCATCGCTCACCTCCGTTAGGCTTACGCTGTAAGCCTTACCTTACACCGTAAGTCCTGTCAAGAGCCCATGCCGCAACGACCCAACCGACGAGCGCCACTCACGAGAGAACGCGTGCTGCAGGCCGCTCTCACGTTCGCCGACGCGCAGGGGATCGACGCCCTGACCATGCGCAAGCTCGCACGAGATCTCCGTGTCGAAGCCATGTCGCTCTACAACCACGTCGAGAGCAAGGACGACCTCGTTGCCGGCATCCTCGACCTGGTCGCCGCCGAGGTCGACCCTCCGAACGAGCAGCTCGACTGGAAGACCGCCTTGCGAGAACGCGCCATCTCCGCGAGAGGAGCCTTCTCGCGGCACCCCTGGGCGGCCCGAATCTGGATGTCCTCCTCGCGGCCCAACCCCGACCGCTTCGCCCACGCCGACGCGGTCCTCCGCTGCCTCCGGAAGGCCGGCTTCTCGCCAACAGTGATCAGTCATGCCTTCCACGTCCTCGACGGCTACACGCTGGGCTACACCCTGCAGCAGCTCGACCTCCCCTACGACAAGCAGCAGCTCGAGCAGCTCGCCGGCGACGTCCTCCGCAACTTCCCGGTCGACACCTATCCCGACCTCGCACAACACCTCCGGGAACACCTCAAACCCCATGCAGCGGAAGCGGGCTCGTTCGACTTCGGGCTCGACCTCATCCTCGACGGCCTCGAGCGCCTCCGCGACGCCGGCTAGCCCGGGGCCGGTCCGAGGAAACCGCCTCCGCCGAGGCCCAAGCGCGCTGAGACGCCGGACGCGGCCTACGATGCCGCGCGATGGAGGAGCATCAGCTCGTCTTCCTCGCCGGCCTGCACCGGAGCGGCACGACGCTGCTCGCGCGCCTGCTCTCCGCGCACCCGGCGATCAGCGGCTTCTCGGGCACGGGCGTTCCGGCGGACGAGGGCCAGCACCTCCAGTCCGTCTACCCGGCCGCAGCGGTGTACGGCGGGCCCGGCCGCTTCGGCTTCGCCCCCGAGTCGCACCTCACCGAGGCTTCGCCACTCGCCTCGCAGGAGAACGCGCGCGCGATCTTCGAGGAGTGGTCGCCGCACTGGGATCTCTCCCGGCCGGTCCTGCTCGAGAAGTCGCCGCCGAACCTGCTCAAGACGCGCTTCCTGCAGGCGCTCTTCCCCGGCTCGGCGTTCGTCGTCGTGCTGCGACACCCGATCCCCGTCTCGCTCGCGACCGCGAGGTGGCGGCGGACGCGCCGCTACCACCGCCTGCTCGAGCACTGGCTCCGCTGTCACGCCCTCTTCGAGGTCGACCGCGACGGGCTCGAGCGCGTGCACGTGATCCAGTACGAGCAGCTCGTACGCGATCCGGTGGGCGTACTGCGCGGGATCTTCGAGTTCCTCGAGCTCGAGCCGGTCCCGCCGGGCGAGGCGGTCGAGGCCGGAGCGAACGAGCGGTACTTCGAGCAGTGGCGCGAGCTGAAGCGCGACCCGCGCATGCGCGCCTACCTCGACCTCGCCTCGCTCCGCCACGAGCGCCGCGTGCGCCGCTACGGATACAGCCTCCTGCGCCCGTCGTGACCGACTGGGACTGGGATCCCGAGACCTATCTCGCGACGATGCTCGACGAGATCCCGGGCTACGAGGAGCTCCAGGAAGCCGTGGTGTCTGCGACCGCCGAGATCGACGCGAGGCGCGTACTCGAGCTCGGCACGGGAACCGGGGAGACCGCCGTTCGGGTGTGGGCGAAGCATCCCCGCGCGAGCTGGGTCGGAGTCGACGCGAGCGAGGCGATGCTCGCGCGGGCGCGGGAGCGGCTCCCCCGGGCCGATCTGCGGCTCCAGCGGCTCGAGGAGCGACTCCCGGAGGGGCCGTTCGACCTCGTCGTCTCGGTGCTCGCGGTGCATCACCTCGACGGCGCAGGCAAACGGGATCTGTTCTCGCGGATCGCGGGAGTGCTTCGGCCGGGCGGCCGCTTCGTGCTCGGGGACGTCGTCGTTCCGGCATCCGGCGAGCCGGGGCCGATCGAGATCGACTGGGTGATGGATCTCCCGGACAGCGTCGTCGACCAGCTCTCCTGGCTCGAGGCCGCAGGCTTCGAGGCGGAGGCACGATCCGTGCGCGTCGACCTCGCCGTGTTCGACGCCCGCCGGGGCTAGGCGGCGAGCGCTTCCGGCAGCGGCCGGGCGTGCACGACGACGAGGGTCTTCGTCGGACGCGTGAGCGCGACGTAGAGCTCGCGCAGCCCGCGATCTCCCCCGTCGGCGACCGCCGCGGGCTCCACGACGACGACGTGGTCGAACTCGAGCCCCTTCGCCTGCCGCGGCGTCAGCACCGGGACGGAGATCTCGTCGAAGAGGTCGGCATGCGGCAGCGACGTCGCGAGCGCGCGCGGCACGATCACGGCGAGCAGCCCGTCCTCCTCCGCCAGCGCGGCAGCCTCGTGCAGCGCCGCCGGCAGCAGCTCGTCCTCGTCGACGTGCACGAGCCGCGGCGGCGCCCCGCCCCCGCGGTAGGCGAGCGGCGGCTCGACCTCCGGCGCGATCACGTCGAGCAGCGGCAGCGCGAAGCGCATGATCTCGGCCGGGACGCGGTACGCGTGCCGCAGCTCCTCGATCTCGAGCTCGGCCTCGTCGGGCAGATACGGCTCGAGCTCCTGCCAGCGCCGGTAGACGACGGGCCCGGTCGCCTGCGCGACGTCGCCGAGGATCGTGAGCGAGCCGTCGAGTGCGCGCCGCGAGATCGCGAGCAGCTGCATCGGCGAGAGATCCTGCGCCTCGTCGACGATCACGTGCCCGTACGTGCGGGGCGCGCCGGCGAGGAGCGTCCGCGCCTCGTCGAGCAGCGGCACGTCCTGGTCGCTCCACCGGAGGTCGGCCACGCGGCGCGGCCGGTCGCGAAGGAGGAGCTTGCGCTCGTCCGGCTCGAGCACGCCGTCGGACGCCGCCTCGAGCGCGGCCGCCGACGTGAGGAGCCGCGAGACGAGCTTCTCCGGCTGCGGCAGCGGCAGGACGCGGTCGAGCCAGCGCGTGAGGAAGCCGCGGCGCCGCAGCGCACGCTCGAGCTCGTCGAAGGTGCGCAGGGCGCGCGGTCCGAGCAGCTCGCCGTAGCGCTCGTAGAAGCGGCGCAGCACGGCCATGCGGAACCGCTCGCGCGCCAGCCCGAGCGGATCGCCGGCTGCGAGTGCCTCGTCGAGCAGCGACGCGACGTCCCGCTCGCGAACGCGCACGTAGACGCCGTCGACGAGCGTGACGAGCTCCTCGGGGGCGGGCACGACGGCGATCTCGACCGCCCGCGCGACGACCTCGCGCAGCCGCGGGTCGCCCTTGAGCCGCGCGACGTCCGGCTCCTCCTCGCGCAGGGCCTCGACCCCGTCGACGAGCTCGGTGACGGCGCGCTGCTCGACCGCCTCCTCGCCGAGCGTCGGCAGGACGTGCGAGACGTACTCCATGAAGGTGGGGTTCGGCCCGACGACGAGCACCCGCCGCAGCCGCTCGCGATGGGTGTAGAGGAGCCAGGAAGCCCGGTGGAGGCCGACCGCCGTCTTTCCCGTGCCGGGGCCGCCCTGCACGACGAGCGCACCATCGGGGTCGGCCGTGATGAGGCGGTACTGGTCGGACTGGATCGTCGCGACGATGTCGCGCATCCGCACATCCCGGCGGCGGTCGAGCTCCTCGAGCAGGAAGTCGGAGACGCTCGCCCCCTCGACGGCGCTGCCGTCGAGGGACTCGTCGGAGATGTCGAGCAGGCGGCGCCCCTCGGCGCGGAAGCGGCGCCGCTGCTGGACGCCGTGGGGCGTCTCGGGCGTCGCCGTGTAGAAGGGCCGGGCCGCGGGCGCCTGCCAGTTGACGACGAGTGACTCGTGCTTGTCGTCGTGCACCCAGCGGCGGCCGACGTAGAGCGGACGCGGCGTGCCGTCGAGCGTGAGGCGTCCGAAGACGAGCCCGCGCTCGGCGTCCTCGAAGGTGCGCATCCGGCGCTTCACCCACGCCTCCATGTTGAGCGCCGCCCACTCGGTCGCCATCGCCTCCTGGGTGCGGGCGACGGTCGAGCGCATCCGGTCGAGCTGTTCGTACGCGCGGTCGACGTAGGCCTGTTCGGCTGCGAGCTCCGGGTGCGGCATGGCCGACCGAAGGTACCGACGTAGGATCGCTGGCGCAATGACGTTCCTCACGTTCCAGGGGCGGGGCTGGCAAAGGAGCCAAGCGCGAGCCGCGAAGGGCAGTACATGAGGTACGCCCGAGCGGCGAGCGCGCCGGATCCTGCCGCCAGCGTCGTCAACCTTTCGCGGAGCCCGGCTCCGCCGGGCGGGAGCGGAAGGCGGCCCGGGACGTGAGGCTCGGTCTCAGCCTCGGCTACGCGCCCCCCGGGACGAACCCGGCCGACCTGTTCCCGCTCGTGCAGGAGGCGGAGCGGCTCGGCTTCGACTCGGTCTGGGTCGCCGAGGCCTGGGGAACGGACGCGGTCAGCGTCCTGGGCTGGCTCGCGGCGAAGACGGAGCGGATCAAGCTCGGCTCGGCGATCATGCAGATCCCCGGCCGCACGCCGGCGAACGCGGCGATGACCGCGGCGACGCTCGACCTCCTCTCCGGCGGCCGCTTCCTGCTCGGGCTCGGCACCTCGGGCCCACAGGTGGTGGAGGGCTGGCACGGACAGCCGTGGGGGAAGCCGCTCGGCAAGACGCGCGAGTACGTCGAGATCGTGCGCGCGGCGCTGCGGCGCGAGGTCGTCGCGCACGAGGGCGAGCACTACCGGATCCCGTGGGACGGGCCGGGGGCGACCGGCCTCGGCAAGCCGCTGAAGCTGATGCTCCGCCCCTTGCGCTCCGAGATCCCGATCTACCTCGCGGCGCTCGGCCCGAAGAACGTCGCGCTCGCGGCCGAGATCGCCGACGGCTGGCTGCCGATCTTCGTCGATCCGGAGCACTTCGACGACGCGTTCGGCCCGAGCCTCGCGCCCGCGCCCGACGGGTTCGAGATCGCGGCGACCGCGAGCGTCCTCGTCGGCGACGACGTACCCGCGCTCCGCGACGCGCTCCGGCCGTACGTCGCCCTCTACGTCGGCGGCATGGGCGCGAAGGGACGAAACTTCTACAACGCGCTCGTCCGCCGCTACGGCTGGGAGGAAGAGGCAGAGCGGATCCAGGAGCTCTACCTCGCCGGCAAGCAGCGCGAGGCGATCGCAGCGGTGCCGGACGAGCTCGTCGACGCCGTCTCGCTCGTCGGGCCGAAGGAGCGGATCGCGGAGCGGCTCGAAGCGTGGCGCGCGACGCCCGTGACGACGCTCGTCCTCGGCACGCCGCAGCCCGAGGCGCTGCAGACGCTCGCCGAGCTCGTCCTCTAGTCTCGCCGCGATGCCTCCGCCCCTGATCGTCCTCGGCGTCGGCCGCTCCGGCACGACCCTCCTCCGCGTGATGCTCGACCGGCACACGACGCTCGCGATCCCGTACGAGTCGTTCTTCGTCACACCACTCGCGCACCGGCACGGACGCCGGCCGCGGCTCGACGCGTTCCTCGACGACCTCGCGCGCTTCCCGCAGCTGCGGGAGTGGGGCATCGGGCCCGAAGACGTCCGCCCGAGCCTGCGCGAGGGAATGACGACGGGGCGGGCGATCGGCGCGATCTTCGAGCTCTACGCCGAGCGGCAGGGGAAGGCGCGCTGGGGCGACAAGACGCCGCTCTACATGTCGCAGCTGCCGCTGCTCGAACGGCTGTTCCCCGACGCGGTCTGGGTCCATCTCGTGCGCGACGGGCGCGACGCGGCGCTCTCGTTCCTCGAGCTGCCCGAGAGCTTCTCCGGCAGGACGTGGGCGCAGCCGCGCACGGTCGCGCAGTTCGCGGCGCGCTGGCGGACGGAGATCCGAGCGGCGCGTCGGCTGGGCAGGCGGGCGGGCGATCGCTACCTCGAGCTCCGCTACGAGGATCTCGTCGCCGGCCCGGAGCGCGAGCTGCGGCGGATCTGCGAGCACGCGTCGCTGCCGTGGGAGCCGGCGATGCTCGAGTACGCCGGCACGAGCGAGGTCGCGCAGATGCCCGAGCACCGGAACCTCGCGCAGCCGCCGACACCCGGGCTCCGCGACTGGCGGAACCAGATGCGTGCCGAGGACGCGCTCGCGTTCGAGCAGGTGGCGGGCGACGTCCTGCGCAGCACGGGCTACGAGCTGCGCGAGCCGGGCGCGCGCTACCCGACGGCCCGGGGACGTCGCGAGCTGGCCCGCTTCGCGGCGCTCAGCCGGAGCTGGAACGCGACGGCGGCGGCGTACCAGCGCTCGCCGCTGTGGCGGCGCTCGCATCCCGTGCTCTAGGTGCGGAAGGGGTGCCGGCGGCCTCGCTACGGTCCAGACGGTGCCGATCGACCCCTCGCGTCTGAATGCCGTCGGAGACCTCGTGCTGACCGAGGCGGACGAGCTGCGTGCGCTCTCGGATCCCGCGCGCCTCGAGCTCTTCGAACTCGTGCGGCGGGAGGGCCCGATCGCGACCGAGGACGTGGGCGCGCGGACGAAGCTGACAGATGAAACGGCATCGGGCCACCTCCGGCAGCTGGCCGAAGCCGGCTTGATCGAGCAGGACGACGCAGGTTGCTGGCGCACCGAGGCGAGAGGGATCTACTTCGAGATCCCCGACGAGCCCGAGGCGCAACGCGCTGCGCGCGACCTGAGCAACGCGATGATGGTCGGGCACGCGTCGCTTCCCGCGGAATGGGTGCGCCGCGTGGAGCCGCGCCTCGACCTCCCCTGGGCGCGGGCGGCCGGCCTCTTCAACGCTCGCATCGAGCTCACACCCGACGAGCTCCGCCGGCTGCAGGAGAGCCTGGAGAGCCTCCTCGAGCCCTACACCAACCGTGCCGCCGCCGATCGACCGGCCGACGCAGCACCGGTCAGGATCACGGCCTACTTCCTCCCCGAGCCGGACCGGTCCCGGGAGGACCGGTGAGCCCTCCAGCTGACGCCGGGATTCCGAGCTGGGCGATCATCGTGCGATGCCCTCGGACGTTCCAGTCACGCTCGAAGCTGTCCAGGCCCAGTTGTCGCGCGGCCATGGGATCGAGATCCGGGCCTTGCCGGCCGGGACGAAGCCGTCCGTGGATCGGTCCGCCGCGGTGGCGACCGCTCTGTTCCTGGTCGACAGGACTACCGGCGACTATCTGATGGCAGCGACCGGCGCCATCTAACCGGAGGAGAGCGATGAGGCGCCGGCGGTCTGCCAGTCTTTGCGGTGGAGCGAATCCGCAACGACTACCCGGAAGGGGTCATGAGATGGCGCGATATCTGATCTCGTTCGACCACGGCGCAATGGACCACATCCCGGACGAGGAAGGGCCGGCCGTGGGCGCGGCGGCGCACGCGGTCGTCCAGGAGGCCATGGACGCCGGCGTATTCGTGTTCGCCGGCGGATGTGAGGAGGCGAGCGTGGTGGCGACCGACGGGACGGTCGCCGACGCCACGGAGGACAAGGCGTACATCGGCGGGCTCACGATCGTCGACGTGCCGTCGCGCGCGGAGGCACTGGAATGGGCTGCGAAGATCGCCGCCGCCTGCCGGTGCGCACAGGAGGTCCGCGCGTTCATGCCCGACCCGGCGGTCGGCAACTGATCAGGGCCGGCGCACCGAACATGGCCCTCGGCCCCGAGCGGCGACTACGGCTGGTCCCTGGAGCGCCTGCTACTCGGGCCCGCCATGCTCGACGGCGTCTTCGAGGCGAAAGAACCGTCCACTGCCGGCGATCCAGACGCCGACCTTGCCGCTGTCGTATTCGGACACGTCCGGATCGGCGTTCGTCGAGACGATGAGCACGCGCGCGGGCCCGTCGCCCTCGTTCCTGACCTGGTGTCCTCCCTCTTCGCCACGCGGAAAGGCGACGACGTCGCCCTCGCTCAGCTGGTGGTCGCCGTCGTACATACGCACCGTCGGCGTGCCGCGCAACACGACGAGCAGCTCCTCGCTCGCGTGGTGGAAGTGATAGACGAACTGTCCCTGGCCGGGCTGAAACTCCCAGACCGATCCGCCCAGGCTTCCGGCCCGAACCAGCCGTCGCGCCCCGACGCCGCCCCAGTCGGGAAGCTCGTCCCAGACGTTGTCGGCGTCGTCCATACCGGCAGTTTTTCACGAACCGAGCGCACAACCGGATCGTGAGAACACGCGAATCCATCCGGTTCGCGAAACGCCCGGTCGCAGAGCCGCGCGTAGTGGGGCTCCCCTGGGCGAGTGTTCCGGAGTGACCCCGAGCTAACGGGACGTGCAGCGGGCCACGATGGCGTGCGAATGATCGGGGCTGCGCGGGTCGCGAGGACCTACGGCCAGGGAGAGCTTCTTGTCCCACGCGTTGCTGTAGACGTTTCCCCCGGATGACTGGCGAGGCACCTTCAGGCTGATGGTGTCTCCGCGTCCAAGGCACCCGATGGTGTCACCGGGCCGGACGCGGTTGAAGGTGCGTGTCTGGCCGACATGGATGGAGTACTCCGATCTGACCGAAATCGGGACGCTTCTCGCCGCGCTATTCGCGCCGCTACCACAGGCAGAGATCCCGAGCGCGCCAACGACAAGCAATGCCGCATACGCCAGGCGCTTCATGGCGGGGAGCGTACGCTCCTCAGTGGAGAACGTCACGCGCTCGTGCGCGAGCAAACTCGCGTGCGCCAGTGTTCCGGAATGACCTCCGACGTTGAGAGCGCCTCGCGGTGCGTGGGCGGACTCAAATATGGAGGGTGGGCCGGTAGGTGAGCTCTTGGATGTTGCCGTCGAGCGTTCGACTCTCGATCAGCTCGAGGTCGAAGTCGGCCGCACCCTGGAAGATCGCATCCGATCCATTCTGGCCTGTGATCACAGGGAAGAGAGTTACCTGGACGCGGTCGACCAGGCCAGCGTCCATCAGCGCTCGATTCATTGACAGGCTCCCGTGCGAGCGCAGCGGCACCTCAGATTCCTCCTTTAGCCGGGCGACGACATCCACCGCGTCACCGCTCAGCAGGGTCGCGTCCGGCCAGTCAAGCGGTTCTTCCAGGGTGTTCGACACGATGATCGCCGGCTGGGCCACCATTCGAGTGACCCACGGGTCCCTCACCTCGGACTCCTCGGTACTCGAGGCCAGCATCGAGGCGAATAGCCGATAGGTATTGGCCCCGAAGACCATCCGCTGCTCCTCGCCGTACAAGGCGAGGCGGTGGTCGAGCAGCTCAGGACCCTGCTTGCCCCAGTAGCCGCCCCAGTCGCCGCCGCTGGCGGAGCCGAAGCCATCGAGGCTCGAGAAGACGTCGAAGGTGTAGGTAGCGGTCATGAGCTCTCCTCGGGTGGTTGGTCGGTCGTCGATACAGACTGGAACCTCCGGAAAGACTCATCGCGGTTTGACCCCTTGAGGCCGGCCGCGCACGACGAGCCTTGCGGTCCTGACCGACGCCGGTACCGGCGAGTTCCTGATGGCCGCAACCGTCTACCAGATCGACGCCGGACGAGAAGACAGTCGCCTGCGCGAGCGTCCTCTCGCCTGACGAGGCGATCGTGCTTCGGGCCGCGCGCTAGCAGGCGCCGGGCTGGGGTTGCCCGCCCGGGCCGGTCTCGTGCTCGGTCCCCGACTGCAGGCAGTACGACGTCGCGTCGCCACGGACGAGCACCACGCCGCTGCCGGGTGGCAGCGTCGCGCCGGCGTACGTGCCGTTCTCGTCGTAGAACGCCTGCAATGCCGTGTCGGCCTGGCTGAAGTCCGTCCCGGCCGCCACGGAGTTCGCCTGTGTGATCGCCTGCCGCCCCGCCGCCGAGGTGGGGCCGTTCGAGCGCGCGTCCTGCGCATACAGATAGATGCCTACGAGGGCGACGACGAGAACCGCGGGGATGCCGAGGACGCGAAGCATCCACGGGATATCGGCCGCGAGCGCCGGCCGCTCAAGCCACGACGCGGTACACCTGGAAGACCTCGGCGTACTCGCGGTTCACGTTCACGCCGTGCATGCGCGCGAGGTTGCGGACGTACTCCGCGTTCGCGTAGCGGCGGTGCTGCTGGGAGGCGTAGTGCTCGAGCGCGGCGACCTTCCGCTCGACGTGGCGCTCGTCGAGCGCGACGTACCACTGGTATTCGAAGTCGAAGTTGTTCCACGGGATCTCGTAGCCGAGGATCGTGGTGCGCTTGAAGGCGCGCAGGCCCTCCTGGGCGACGACCTGGTGATCCTGGTGGACGTCGTGGAGGCTCGGCTGGAACACGACGTCCGGTTGCCACTCCTCCCACAGCGCGACGAGGAGCTCCAGGATGTCCTGCCGCCGGTCGGGAAACGTGCGCACGTCGAAGTCGTGCACCGTCAGCGACCCGGCGGGGATCCCGAGCTCGGCCGTGGCCTCCCCGACCTCGCGCGCGAGCGTGTCGGGCGGGAAGCCGGGCGGCAGCGAGCGCGTGGCGATCGAGAAGGCGTGGTAGCGCACCTCGCAGCCCGCGTCGACGAGCCGCGCCATCGTCCCGCCGCATCCGAACTCGCCGTCGTCGGTGTGCGGCGCGAGGACGAGCGCCTTCCGCCACTGCTCGATCATCCGGCGATCATCTCAGGCGTGGGCTCCTCCGCGGCCTCCACCGGTCGCGCCTCGCGCGCCGGCACGCGCCGCGGCGCGACGAGCGCGATCAGGCCGATCAGCCCCCACGTCGTCGGATCCTCGAAGAAGTCGTTGTACGCGAGAGAGTGGACGAGGATCGCGGCGAACGCCAGTCCGGCCGAGAGGGCGAGCCGGCCGTAGACGGAGTGGTCGATCCGCCGGTAGGCGGCGACGAGCAGCGCGCCGACGAGCCAGAAATAGAGGACGACTCCGAGGACGCCCTCCTCCGCCGCCACCGTCACCGGCGTGTTGTGCGACGCGCTCTTGCGAGGGGTCCGGTGCGTCCGCTTCGAGTACGCGTGCTCGAAGCCGCCGAGCCCGACCCCGTTCGCCGGATGCGCCTCGGCGATCCGGATCCCGTTGGCTATGAGGCTCGCGCGCCCGCTCGTTGCGCTGTTCAGGCCGCCGGTCGTGTGGTGGCGGAGCGCGTGCATCAGCTTCGGCTGCGTCACCGCGATCCCCGCGAGGACGACGAGCGCGGCGCCGAGCGCGAGGAGCGACCTCCAGCGCCAGACGACCGCGGCGGCCCCGAACACGGCGACGAGCAGTGCCGAGAAGCTCGACTGCGAGAAGGAGATGAGCAGCCCGAACCACGCGACGATCGCGAAGGCGAGAGCCGCCAGCCCCTCCCGCGGCGAGCGCCGTCCCCGCACGATCAGAACGACGGTCGGGATCAACGCGACGACGAGGAAGCGGCCGTAGATCGACGGGTCCCAGAAGACCGAGTTGACGCGGAAGATGGCCCCGTACGTGTTGCCGATCTTCAGCTTCGAGTTCTGGAAGATGTCGCGCGTCTCGTACTGGTAGAAGCCGACGACCGCGAAGACGAGCGCCATCGCCACGAGCTCGCCGTAGAGGAGCCGGACTCGCCCCGGCCGCCACTGGAGCCGCGCGATCGAGATCGCGATGATCGTCAGCGGGACGTAGAAGGCGAGCATGTCGATCGCGCCGGTGCGTACGTCCACCGTCCACCCGACCGAGAAGCCGACCCAGGCGAGGTAGAGGGCGAGCGGCCACGCGGCGATCCCCAGCTCGCGCGTCCTGTCGTCCCCCTCGACGAGCTGCCAGAGGAGGAGTCCCGCGGCGCCCAGCGCCACGAGGTAGAGGGGGACGAGCAGCTGGTGGTGGAGGAAGTGGACCCGGAACGGGACGAACGCGAGCGTCCCGTAGGCGACGAGCCACGGCTCACGTCGGAAGAGCCAGGCGAGCAGCGGCCCGAGCACGATCGCGCCGCCGATCGCCGCGGCGAGCTCCGCCGCGCTCGGGGGCGCGAGCGACGCGACGAGGAGGATCGTCCCCACCCCCGCGTAGCCGAGCCCCGCGATGCGGTTCCTGCGCGTGCGCGACACGAGGAGGATCGCGAGGCCCAGGCACGCGATCGGAGCCGCGATGCGCGCGAGCCCGATCATCTGCGACGCACCTTCACCACGGCGACGGCCGTGTGGCCGTGCTCGTCGACGACGAGCCTGTACGTCCCGTGCGTCGAGGGAGCGCTCAGCGCGAGCACCTTCCCGTGCCCCGAGCCGTGCCGCTTGCCCAGCCGCCACGTGTACTTCGGCGCCTGCGTCTCGACGCCCACGGTGAAGCGGGCTCCCGCGCGGACCCGGATCACCCGGTGCGTGAGATCGATGTAGCGGACGACGACGGTCACGTCCTTGCGCGCGCCCGCGGGAGTCTCGTTCCCGGCGAGGTCCAATGCCCCGATCGACAGTGTGTACGTGCCTGCACGCACCGGGCTCCCGTCGAGCTTGCCCGCCCACTTGACGGCCCCCTGCGGGCGGCTCGGGCGTCCCCGGGTGATCCGCTGCCGCCCGAGGTAGACGACGGCGTGGGCCCGCTCGCTGAACGAGTAGTGGATCGCGACGGTGTGCTGACCGCCCGGCGAGAAGACGTCGTTCTTGACGCTCGCGGAGAGGACCTTCGGCACCTTCGTGTCGAGGACGATCCGGTCGACGAGCGGGAAGAGAATCGTCCGGCGGGCGTTCGCCAGATGGATCTCGGGCCGATAGGAGCCGTCCGGTGCGAGGGTGCCGCCGTCGGTGCGGCCGTCCCAGGAGAAGTAGAGACGACGCTGCTTCGGTTCGAGCCTGTCGGAGACGAGCGTCCGGACGGGGTTCAACTCGGCGTCGTCGATCGTCACGGTCACGCGGTCGGCCTGGCGCAGCCTGACGCGGATCGTCGCCTTGCTCTGCGCGCACCTGCACGTCGGCGAGAAGACCTTCGAGACGAGCACGCCGAAGACGGGGCTCCGGATCAGCTTGAGGTGCTCGGTGATGGCGAACGCCGCAGAGGTGGCGACCAGCAGTCCCAGGAGCGTGACCGTCGTGAGAACCCGCTGCAAAGCCCGGTGATTCTACGGGGCCGTGATTAAGAGGAAGTTGTCAGGCGCCTTCGGGGGTGGCCCGGGGCTCGCCGAGCTTGAGCGCGATCGTGTACACGGCGAGCGCCAGCCCGAGCACGCCGAGGCCGATGCCGAGCACCCAGTTCGCGTCCGGCACGTTCAGCAGCTTCAGGCCGCTGAGCACGAGGAGCCCGCCGAGCGCGACGCGGATCACGACCTGCGGGATCCGCACCGTGTACCGGCTCGAGACGAGGATCCCCGGCACGGAGCCCGTGAGGAGCCACGCCGTCGCATGCAGGTCCACGTCCCCCACGACGAGGTGACCGACCCCGGCGACCCAGAGGAGCAGAGCTGCGTGGAAGATGTCGGTGCCGACGATCCGCGCCATCGTGAGGGGGTAGACGAGCACCATCACGAGGCCGAAGAAGGTTCCGCTCCCGACCGAGGTGAGGCCGACGACGAAGCCGAAGACGGCGCCGATCGTGAAGGCGATGGCCTTGTCGCGCCGCGCCATGATGAACGGCCGCTCGCTCGCCTGGATCCCGCCCCTGACGAAGGAGCGCGCGAGGAAGCCGCACCCGCCCGCGACGAGCGCCGCACCGACGGCGTAGCCCTCGAGCGTCTGGGCGTTGCCGAAGTGGTGGCGCAGGAGGTACGAGACGCCGACCCCCGCGATCGAGAGCGGGCCCGAGCCGGCGAACATCCAGAGCGTGAGGTGCGCGTGGACGGTGCCGAGCCGGCGGTGCCGGATCGCCCCGAAGGTCTTGAAGATCGCGCCGTGGAAGATGTCGGTGCCGACCGCGTACGTCGGCTTGAAGCCGAACAGGATGACGAGGACCGGCGTCATGAGCGACCCTCCGCCGACGCCTGTCAGGCCGACGATGGAGCCCAGGAGGAGCCCTGTGAGCGTGAACTGCCAGGTCATGCCGTCAGGCCGCGCTCCGCGAGCGCCGCGAGCACCTGCTCGGCAGCCTCCTCGACGGAGAGCGACGTCATGTCGAGGCGCAGCTCCGGATCGTCGGGCGGCTCGTAGACGGCGCCGACGCCCGTGAGGTTCTCGAGCTCGCCGCCCTGCGCTTTCGCATAGATCCCCGTCGTGTCGCGCTCGGCGGCCACCTCGACCGGCATGTCGACGTGCACCTCGAGGAACTCGTCCTCGCCGAACAGGGCGCGCGTGGTCGCGCGGTCGGCACGGAACGGCGAGACGAACGCGGCGACCACGATCAGGCCCGCGTCCGTCATCAGCTTCGCCACCTCGGCGGCCCGTCGGTTGTTCTCCGCGCGGTCGGCCGGCGAGAAGCCGAGATCCTTCGAGATCCCGTGGCGCAGGTTCGCGCCGTCGAGCAGCACGGTGTGCCGCCCGAGCGAGTAGAGGCGCCGCTCGACGAGGTTGGCGATCGACGACTTCCCTGCGCCCGGGATTCCCGTCAGCCAGACGACGAACGGCTGCTGCGCCTTCAGCGAGGAGCGCGCCTCGCGGTCGACCTCGACCTCCTGCCAGGGGACGTTCTCGCCTCGCCGGAGCGCGAACCGGAGCAGCCCGGCGCCGACGGTGTGGTTGGTGATCCGGTCGATCAGGATGAAGCCGCCCGTGTCGCGGTTCTCGACGTACGGGTCGAACGCGACGGGCTGCCCGAGCTCGAGCTGGACGACGCCGATCTCGTTCAGGTCGAGCTGGTTCGCGGCGATCTGCTCGAGCGTGTCGACGTCGAGCTTGTAGCGGATCGGCGCGACGGTCGCCGGCACCGTCTTCGTCCCGGTGCGCATGAGGTAGGTGCGGCCGCGCAGGAGCGGCTCCTCGTCCATCCAGACGACGGTCGCCTCGAACTGCTCGCCGACGTGCGGAGGCGCCGCCGCGGCGGCGATCAGGTCGCCGCGGCTGACGTCGATCTCGTCGGCGAGCGTCAGCGTGACCGCCTGCCCGGCGACGCCCGCTTCGAGGTCGCGCTCGTAGCCCACGACGCGCGCGACGGTCGTCTCGCGCCCCGCCGGGAGGACGACGACGGAATCGCCCGCCGAGACGCGGCCTCCCGCCACCGTCCCGGCGAAGCCGCGGAAGTCGGAGCTCGGCCGGTTCACCCACTGCACGGGCAGGCGGAACGGCGCGTCCTGCATCCGCTCCTGGTCGACCTCGACCGTCTCGAGGTACTCCATCAGCGTCGGGCCGTCGTCCCAGGGCATCGCCTCGGAGCGCTCGACCACGTTGTCGCCGCGCAGCGCCGAGACCGGGATCAGCGTGAACTCCTCGAGCCCGAGCTGCTCCGCGAACGCGCCGTACTGGCGCTCGATCTCCCGGAACCGCTCCTCGGCGTAGTCGACGAGATCCATCTTGTTCACGGCGACAGCGACATGGCGGATGCCGAGCAGGTGGACGAGGTAGCTGTGGCGGCGTGTCTGCGTGAGCACGCCCTTCCGCGCGTCGAGCAGGATCAGCGCGCAGTCGGCGGTGGACGCCCCGGTGACCATGTTGCGCGTGTACTGCTCGTGTCCCGGCGTGTCGGCGACGATGTACTTGCGCGTGTCGGTCGAGAAGAAGCGGTACGCGACGTCGATCGTGATCCCCTGCTCGCGCTCCGCGGCGAGGCCGTCGAGCAGGAGCGCGAAGTCGAGCTCCTCGCCCTGCGTCCCGACGCGCTTCGAGTCGGCCTCGAGCGCGGCGAGCTGGTCCTCGAAGAGCATCTGCGACTCGTAGAGCAGGCGGCCGATCAGCGTCGACTTGCCGTCGTCGACGGAGCCGCACGTGATGAAGCGCAGGAGGCTCTTGTGCTCGTGCGCGTCGAGATATCCGTCGATGTCGCGCTCGATCAGCTCGCTCGACATCAGAAGTAGCCCTCGACCTTCTTCTTCTCCATCGAGGCGGACGTGTCGAAGTCGATCAGCCGGCCCTGCCGCTCGGACGTCTTCGCGAGCAGCATCTCCTGGATGATCTTCGGCAGCGTGTCCGCCCCCGACTCGATCGCGCCGGAGAGCGGGTAGCAGCCGAGGGTGCGGAAACGGACGCGCTTGAGCTGCGGCTCCTCGCCGGGCTCGAGCGGCATCCGGTCGTCGTCGACCATGATCCACGTCCCGTCGCGCCACACCACGGGCCGCTCCGCGGCGAAGTAGAGCGGCACGATCGGGATCTCCTCGCGGTGGATGTAGAGCCAGACGTCGAGCTCCGTCCAGTTGGAGAGCGGGAAGACGCGGATCGACTCGCCCTTGCGGTGGCGCGCGTTGTAGAGCCGCCACAGCTCGGGGCGCTGGTTCTTCGGGTCCCAGCGGTGCTGCGCCGTGCGGAAGGAGAAGATCCGCTCCTTCGCGCGCGAGCGCTCCTCGTCCCGGCGCGCACCGCCGAAGGCGGCGTCGAAGCCGTACTTGTCGAGCGCCTGCTTCAGCCCCTCCGTCTTCATCACGTCGGTGTGCACCTGCGAGCCGCTCGCGAAGGGGTTGATTCCACGCGCGAGGCCCTCCTCGTTCACGTGGACGAGCAGGTTCAGGCCGTGCTCCTCCGCCATGCGGGTGCGGAAGGCGTACATCTCCTGGAACTTCCACGTCGTGTCGACGTGGAGGAACGGGAACGGCGGCGGCGCCGGCCAGAAGGCCTTCTCGGCGAGCCGGAGCATCACCGAGCTGTCCTTGCCGATCGAGTACAGCATCACCGGGTTCTCGGTCTCGGCGACGACCTCGCGCATGACGTCGATCGCCTCCGCCTCGAGCCGCTCGAGGTGGGTCAGACGCACGCGCTCGACGTTCATGCGGTCACCCCGAGGAGGCCCAGCTCCTCGAGCCTCGTGACCACGAGGCGCGCCGACTCCGCCGGCTCGTGCTCGGTGGTGTCGATCCGGAGCTCGGGGCTCGCCGGCTCCTCGTACGGGTCGGAGACGCCGGTGAACTCCGCGATCTCGCCCGTCCTGGCCTTCTCGTACAGCCCCTTCACGTCGCGCCGCTCGCACTCCTCGACGGGCGTGGCGACGTACACCTCGACGAACGCGCCGAACTCCTCCACGAGCGCGCGCGCCTTGCGGCGGGTGGCCTCGTAGGGGGAGATCGCGGACACGACGACCGCCGCGCCGTGCCGGGTCAGCCGCGAGGCGACCCAGCCGATCCGCTCGATGTTCGTGTCCCGGTCCTCCTTCGAGAAGCCGAGGCCCTTCGTCAGGTGCGTGCGCACGACGTCGCCGTCGAGCCACTCGACGAGCAGCCCGCGGCGCTCGAGCTCGGGCGCCACGAGCTCGGCGATCGTCGTCTTCCCGGCGCCCGAGAGGCCGGTGAACCAGAGCGTGAACCCTGCCATCAGCTCGCGCCGTGGATGCCGCACTCGATCTTGTCGGAATCCGCCCACCGCCCGGCCCGCTCGTCCTCGTCGCGGCTGACGGGCCGGGTGCAGGGGATGCACCCGATCGACGGATAGCCGGCGTCGTGGAGCGGGTTGTACGGGATCTCGTTCACGTAGATGTAGGCGTCGATGCGCTTCGCGTCCCAGTCGACGAGCGGGTTGATCTTCCAGACCTCGTACCGCTCGTTCCACTCGACCCGCTGCGCGTCCTGCCGCGTCAGGCTCTGCTCGCGGCGGATACCCGAGATCCAGGCGTCGTACTCGGAGAGCGCGCGCTCGAGCGGCTCGACCTTGCGGATCTGGCAGCAGCGGTCGGGATCGCG
Source organism: uncultured Actinomycetes bacterium (assembly GCA_963746965.1). Classification (GTDB taxonomy): domain Bacteria; phylum Actinomycetota; class Thermoleophilia; order Gaiellales; family Gaiellaceae; genus Palsa-739. The sequence continues at coordinate 555,632 of CAVVDH010000001.1, forward strand.
CTCCCAGAGGTTCGGCCCCTCGAGCCGGTGCTGCTCGGCAACCGTCATCACGTCGGGCCGAATCAGCTCGAGCCCGTAGCGCTCGACGAGCTGCTCGCGCGTCGCGTACGTCTCGGCGAAGAAGAGCCCGGTGTCGAGCTCGACGACCGGGACGTCGAGGCCGAGCTCCGAGACCATGTGCACGAGCACCGACGACTGCTTCTGCCACGAGCACGTGAGGCAGAGCTTGGCGCCGAAGGTCTCGTAGCCCCAGAGGACGACGTCCTCGGCGCTCATCGCCTCGACGTCAGGAAGTGCCAGCTCGCCCAGGCTGCTCGCCACCGAGCAGCACCTCCTTCATCGTGTCGCCGCGCAGGCCGAGGCGGAGCGTCTCGAGCGCGATCACCTCGTCGGGCGGGATGTTGCCGAGGTTGACGTTCGAGCCGAAGTGCTTGATGAACCACGCCTGGCTCTCCTTCGTCGGCGCCTCCCAGATCAGCTTCTCGAACGGGAGGGAGTGCTCGATCTCGTCGACGAGGCCGGTGCGGAGCTCCCCGCTCGGGCGGTAGATGCCCGCCGTCCCGCCCTCGCGGCCCTCGGCGATGACGCGCCAGGCGCCCACGTCGAGCTCCTCCTTCATCCACTGCACCCAGAGATACGGCGCGATGTTGACGTTCTCGTCCTTCGAGCCGACCTCGGAGAGGACGGTGAAGTCGCGGGCGAAGTCGGCGATGAGCTCGAGCTTCCGGTCGCGCGGGATCTCGATCGTGCCGTCGGAGATCTCGACGTGCGAGAAGCGGTACTCGGTCAGCCAGCGCTTGAACCCGTCGATCCGGTCGCGCGCGAAGACCGCCTCGAAGAGCGTGCCGCCGCAGACGACCGGGGTGTCGAACGAGCGGTAGAGCGCGATCTTCTTCTCGAGGTTGTTCGTGACGTAGCCCGTGCCCCACCCGAGCTTGACGATGTCGACGAAGGAGCCCGCGGTGTCGAAGAGGCCCTCGATCTCCCGCAGGTTGAGGCCCTTGTCGATGACGTGCGTGAGCCCGGTGTCGCGCGGCTTGCCGGGCCGCGCGGGTACTCCGAGGAATCCGTCTTCAAAGCCCGGCATCGCGCTCCTCCACAGGGTAGTCGCCGGTGTCGACCGGCACTCTACCTAATCATTCGCATAGCGAACGCTTATCGAGCGGTCCCACTATCCTCCCTCGCATGCGGTGGCTCGCGAAGGCAGCCCTTCAGCGTGCGCTCGGCGCGGCCCCCCAGGGCGAGCGCCTCAACTACCTCTTCCAGCGGCGCGTCCTGCGCTCCTTCCCGATCGGGGACGCCGCCTTGCGCCAGAAGTTCACCCGGGCGGCACACCACCTGGCGGCGTACGAGGAGCACGGGGCGGGCGTACCGGCCGCCGGGGCGACGTTCTTCGAGTTCGGCGCCGGCTGGGACCTCGCGATCCCGCTCGCGTACGCACTGCTCGGAGTCGGGAAGCAGATCGTGATCGACATCCGGCCGAGCGCGCGAGTGGAGCTCGTGAACGAGACCGTCGCCGCGTTCGAGCGGCTGCGGCCGCAGCTCGAGGAGATCGCGGGAAGCAGTCTCCGCGATCTCGGCGGCCCGGTCCCGTCCCTCGCCGAGCTCGAGCCCCGCTTCGGGATCCGCTATCTCGCGCCGTGCGACGCCCGTGCGACGGCCCTCCCGGCCGGCTCGGTCGACTTCGCGTCGAGCACCGACGTGTGCGAGCACATCCCGGCAGTCGACCTCGCGGCCATCTTCGCCGAGTGCCGCCGGCTTCTGCGTCCCGGCGGCGCGTTCAGCTGCCGGATCGACCTGCAGGACCACTACGCCTACTTCGACCGCAGCCTCTCGCGCTACAACTTCCTCCGCTTCTCGGACCGGACGTGGGCGCTCGTCAACTCCCCGCTCCACTACCAGAACCGGCTGCGGTCTCCGGAGTACTTGCGGCTCGTGCGCGAGGCGGGCCTCGATCTCGTGGTCGAGAACCCGTCGGGACCGAGCGAGCAGGGGCGCTCGGAGCTGCGGGCGCTGCCGCTCGCCGAGCGTTTCCGCGGCTACTCGCCCGAGGAGCTCGGCGTCACGATCCTCTCCTTCGTGGCGCGCTCCCCCGCCTAGAACACCTCGCGGAGCAGCCGCTCGATCTCCTCGGGGCTCGCGGGCTTCGGGTTCGCGAGGTTGCCGCCCCGGTCGGCCGCTGCGGCCGCGAGCCCGGGCAGGTCCGCCTCGGGCACGCCGAGCTCGCCGAGCCGCGTCGGGCCGGCGAGGCCGGCCAGCGCCTCGACGCGGCCGGCAGGATCCTCGGGCGCACCGACCGCCTCGCCGAAGCGGCGGACGGCAGCGGGCGCGTGCGCCTCGTTGAAGCGCAGCACGGGCGGCAGGCAGATTCCGTTCAGCGTCCCGTGCGGAAGCCCGTAGCGCCCGCCGATCGCCTGCGCCATCGCGTGGGCGAGCGCGAGCATCGAGCCGCCGAGCGCCGCCCCGCCGTGGCACGCGCCGCGGAGCAGGTCGGTCCGCGCGTCGCGGTCGCCCGGAGCAGAGACGACGCGCGGCAGCGAGTCCGAGATGAGCCGCGCCCCGGCGAGGGCGTGCTCGTCCGCCTCGGGGTTGTGACCCTGTGCGTAGAGCGCCTCGGCGCAGTGGCTGAGCGCGTTCAGTGCCGTACCCACCGTCGTCTCCGCGGGCAGGTCGAGCGTCAGCCGAGGCTCGTAGACGATCGCGGCAGGACGGGCACCGCCCCCGCCGCCCCGCATCCGCCGCTGCGAGTCGCGGATGCCGAAGTAGCTCGTCCACTCCGCGCCCGAGTACGTCGTCGGAACCGAGACGAGCGGCAGCCCGGCAGACGAGATCGCCTTGCCGAGATCGATCGCGCTGCCCCCGCCTACTGCGAGCACGCCGTCGGCACCGGACGCGGCGGCGACTGCGTCGGAGATGCGATCCGACGGCACCTCACGCCACCGGCCGGCGAGCTCGACGGGCAGCTCCAGCTCGTCCCAGCGCGGGCTCGCCACGAGCAGCGGCGACGACACGCCCGCCTCGGTGCACGCCTGCGGCAGCGACTCGAGCCCCCAGTGGACGATCACGGCAGCCGCTCGCCGGCGTAGGCGACGAACTCCTGGGCGACCCGCGTCTCGGCCCGGCCGGTCGCGCGCACGAGCTGCACCTCCCGCGCGGGCTCGAGCCCCTCGACCCTCACGACCGCGAGCACTCCCGCGTCGAGATCTCCCTCGATCGCGATGCGGGAGATGAACGTGGCGCCGAAACCGCCGAGCACGGCGGCCCGCGCCGACTCCTGCAGCCCGAGCTCCAGCGAGACGTTGAGGTCGCGGAGGCGGAGGCCGAGCTCGCGCAGCTCGTCGTCGATCATCTGCCGGATGCCCGCCCCCTCCTGCATCAGGACGAGCGGCTCGGCCTTCAGCTCCTCGAGGGTCAGGCTCTTCCCGGCGCGCTTGTGGGCGGCAGGGACGGCGAGAACGACCTCGTCCCGGTAGAACGGCTCGAACGAGACGCCGCGGTGTCGGCCCGTCGCGCCGACGACGCCGAGCTCGAGCTCCCGCCGCCCGACCTGCTCGACCACGGTGTGCGTGTCGGACACCGTCAGAGCGACGTGCACCTGCGGATGCTTTCGCTGGAACTCACCGAGCAAGACCGGCAGGACGCTGCCGCCGGGCCCCGTGGATGCGCCGATCTCGAGCCGACCCTTCAGCTCGCCCTCGGCCTCCTCCCCGAGCTCGGCGAGCAGCTGCTGCTCGAGCCCGATCAGCCGCTGCGCTCCCCGATAGAGCCGGACGCCGGCCTCGGTCGGCTCGACCCGCCGGCCGGAGCGGTCGAGGAGCTGCTGGCCGAGACGCTGCTCGAGCGACCGGATCTGCAGACTGACCGCAGGCTGCGTCACGCCGAGCTGGTCGGCCGCCTGCGAGAAGCTGCGGCGCTCGACGACGGCGCAGAACGCCGCGAGCTGCTTCGTGTCCATAACGACGACTTATAGCTGTCGTCACCCGCGCGAGGGTGCTCGCCGCTTACGATCGGGCGCGTGCCAGAGACGACGCGGATCGAGGACACGCTCGTCCGCGGCTACCGCCAGCTCGCCCTCGAGACGCCGGCGCGCCCGCGCGACGTCGTGCTGCGCGCCCTGGACATCCTGCTCTCGTCGCTGTTCCTGCTCCTCTCGCTGCCGGTCTCGCTCCTGATCGCGCTGCTCGTGCTCGCCACGAGCGGATCGCCTGTCCTCTACCGGGGCGAGCGCGTCGGCCGCGGCGCGCACGTGTTCACGATGTACAAGTTCCGGACGCTGCGGCGCGGTGCGGAGAGCCGGCTCGGCCCGTATCTCGGCGAGGAGCTCGTCGCGCGGACCCAGGCCGAGTTCACGCAGGTCGGGCGCTGGCTCAAGGCGACGCAGCTCGACGAGATCCCGCAGTTCGTGAACGTGCTCCGCGGCGACATGAGCCTCGTCGGGCCGCGACCGATCCGCCCCGTCTTCTTCGAGGAGCTCGCGCACGAGCTGCCGTCGTACTGGCAGCGGCTCGTCGTACGGCCGGGCCTGACCGGGTTCGCCCAGGTGCGGCGCGGCTACGAGACGTCGATGGGCGAGAAGCTCGCGCACGATCTCGAGTGGATCGCCGACCGGTCGGTGCGGCTCTACCTCTACACCGTCGTCGCGACGGGCTGGCGCGTGGCCCGGCAGTCGCTGCGCGGGCTGCTGCACTCCTGACCGTAGAGTTAGCCGCCGTGTGCGGGATCTGCGGGATCGCGACGACGCGTGGCGGCGCGGACGTCGAGTCGCTGCGCGCGATGGCGCTGCAGCTCGTCCACCGCGGCCCCGACAGCGGAGGCGAGCACGTCGACGGCGGCGTCGCCCTCGCCGCGCGGCGCCTCTCGATTCTCGACCTCGAGCACGGCGACCAGCCGATCGCGAACGAGGACGGAAGCCGCGTCGTCGTCCAGAACGGCGAGATCTACAACTATCCGGAGCTCCGTCTCGAGCTCGAGCGGGCGGGGCACCGGCTGCGCACGCACTGCGACACCGAGGCGCTCGTCCACCTCTACGAGGAGCACGGCGTGGGCTTCGCCGAGCGGCTGCGCGGGATGTTCGCGGTTGCGATCTGGGACGCGCCGCGGCGCCGCCTCGTGCTCGCGCGGGACCGCTACGGGATCAAGCCGCTCTACTACCGTCACGTCGGCGACGAGCTCCGCTTCGCCTCGGAGCTGCGGGCGCTGCCGCGCGGCGAGGTCGACCTCGACGCGCTCGAGGCGTTCCTCGCCTTCAACTCGATCCCGGCGCCGTACTCGATCTTCCGCGAGGTCCGCAAGCTGCCGGCGGGGCACGTGCTCGTCTGGGAGAGCGGCGCGATCTCGCTCGAGCGGTACGCCCGGCCCGGCCCGACCGCGGCCGGCGAGCTCCGCACGGGCGACGAGGCGGAGCTCGTCGAGGAGCTCCGGGCGCGGCTCCGCGACTCCGTGCGGGCCCACCTTCTCTCGGACGTCCCGGTCGGCGTCCTGCTCTCGGGCGGCGTCGACTCCGCGGCACTCGCGGCGCTCGCGGCGCAGGAGACGCCCGAGCCGGTGCACACCTTCACGATCGGGTTCGCGGAGCGGAGCTTCGACGAGCGGGCCGACGCGCGGCGGGTCGCGGAGCGCTACGGGACGGAACACCACGAACTCCTCGTCCGGCCGCAGCCGGAGCTGCTGCTGCAGGCGCTCGCGGAGGCGTTCGACGAGCCGTTCGCCGACTCGTCCGCGCTGCCGACCTACCTCGTCTCGCAGCTCGCCGCCGAACACGTCAAGGTCGCGCTCTCGGGCGAGGGCGGGGACGAGCTGTTCGGCGGCTACTACACCTACGCGGCGGATCTCCTCGCCGACCGCGTCGCGCCGCTCGCGCGGGCCGTGCGCCCGCTCGTCGAGGCGCTGCCGGCCTCGACCCGCAAGGCGAGCCTCGACTACCGCGCGAAGCGGTTCGTGCGCGCCGCGCACCTGCCGCCGCTCGAACGCCACCACGGCTGGAAGGAGATCTTCTCCGCGGAGGCGCGCGCCGAGCTGACCGGACGGCGGAACGGGTTCGATCCCGTCGACGTCTACCGCGCGCGGTACGACGAGACCGCCGGCGCGCCGCAGCTCGCACGGCTGCAGGACGTCGACTTCGGCGTTTATCTCGTCGACGACCTGCTCGTGAAGACCGATCGCGCCTCGATGGCCCATTCGCTCGAGGCTCGCGTCCCGTTCCTCGACCCGCTCGTGACGAGCCTCGCCTTCGCGCTGCCGACCCGCCTCAAGGTGCGCGGGCTCGCGAAGAAGGTGCTGCTGCGCAAGGCGGTGGAGCCGCTCGTACCGGCCGAGGTCGTGCACGGGCGCAAGCGCGGCTTCTCGATCCCGGCCGCGGCGTGGCTGCGCGGTGAGCTCGCGCCGTTCGCCCGCGAGACGCTCGCAGCGGAGAGCCTCCGGCGCCAGGGCTTCTTCCGGCCCGAGCCGGTGGCGCGGCTCCTCGACGAGCACGCTGCAGGTCGCGAGGACTGGAGCCGCCAGCTGTGGGGGCTGCTCGCGTTCACGCTCTGGTACGAGCGGCACGTCGAGCAGGAGCCGCCGCGGGTGCGGTCGGCCCGGATGGAGGCGCTGGCGGCGTGAGCGATCTGGCGCCGTTCGAGCTCGCTCATCCGCGGACCGAGCTCCGCCGGCAGCTCGTCGACGCCGTGCTGCGCGGGGAGAAGACCACGACCGCAGGTCTGCTCGAGGCCTACGAAGCCGAGGGCGAGGAGGTCGGCCGCGCGGGCGAACGCCGCATCCTGCTCGGGTACGACGACGAGCCGGTCGCCGTCGTCGAGGTGACGGAGTCGCGCGTCGTGCGGGCCGGCGAGATCGACGTCGAGTTCGCGAGGGACGAGGGCGAGGGCTTCGAGACCGTCGAGGAGTGGCGGATCGCGCACGAGCGCTTCTTCGAGCGGCCGATCGACCCGGACACCCGGATCGTCGCGATCCGGTTCCGTCTCGTGGAGCGTCTCTGATGCGCGTCTGGATCGACATCACCGCGCCGGCGCACGTGCTCGTCTTCCGGCCGCTCGTCGAGATCCTGCGCGGGCGCGGCGACGAGGTGGCCGTCACGGCGCGCGACTACGCCCAGACGCTCGACCTGCTCGAGCTCCATGCGCTGGAGGCGGACGAAGTAGTTGGGCGCCACGGCGGCCGGTCGAGGCTGCAGAAGGCGCGGCAGATGACGCACCGCCTCGGCGCGCTGCGGCGGTGGGCGCGCGGCCGCGACTTCGACGTCGCGCTCGCACACGGCTCACACGAGCTGACGATCTCGGCGCGGCGGCTCGGGATTCCGAGCTCGACGACGTTCGACTACGAGTTCGCGACGCTCCAGCATCAGCTCGGCTGCCGCGCCGCGACGCGGGTGGTGGTGCCCGCGGCGATCCCGGAGGAGCGGCTCCGGCCGTACGGCGTGCGTCCGCCGAAGCTCGTCCAGTACCCGGGGCTGAAGGAAGAGTACTACCTCGCCGACTTCGAGGCCGACCGGTCGCTGCTCGACCGCTTCGGCGTCGACCCGGCGCGCGTGCTCGTCGTCCTGCGGCCTCCGCCCGACGTGTCGCTCTACCACCGGCACTCGAATCCCCTCTTCCCGCAGACGCTCGAGCACCTCGGCCGGAGCGAGGACGTACATGCCTTCGTCCTGCCGAGGACGAAGGAGCAGCGCGAGTACGTGCGTGGCCTCGCGCTCCCGTCGGTGCTCCTCCCGGAGGGCGCCGTCGACGCGCAGAGCCTCATCGCGCTCGCCGACCTCGTCGTCTCGGCGGGCGGGACGATGAATCGCGAGGCGGCGGCGCTTGGGGTGCCGGTCTACACGACGTACGGCGGGCGGCTCGGAGGCGTGGACGAGGAGCTGATTCGGGAGGGGAGGCTGAAGCCGCTCACCGACCCGCGCGCGCTCGAGCTGGCGAAGCGCGATCCGGCGGCCGCGCCGCGCATCCGTCGCGAGCCGGCCGAGATGCTGCGGCTGCTCTTGTCCGCTCTCGACGCCTGACGGCTCAGGCGGCGAGCTCCGCCAGGCGCGCGAGCAGCTCGGCGCCGTACCGCTCGAGCTTCGCCGGCCCGATCCCCGGCACCGCGGCGAGCTCGGCAATCGTTCGCGGCGTCCGTGCGGCGAGTTCCGCGAGCGTCCGGTCGTTGAAGACGACGTAGGCGGGGACCTCGTCCGCGCGAGCCCGGGCGAGCCGCCACTCCTTGAGGGCGAGCACCGCGGGCGTCTGCTCGAGCACCTGCCGCTCGCGCTTCGGGAGCGGGGGCGCGGCGGCGCGGACGCCGAGCTCGTCGAGGAAGCGGCTCGGGCGGCCGTCCCACGTCACGAGCAGGTGGCGCTTCGCGCGCGTCAGCCCCACGTAGAACAGGTGTCGCTCCTCCTCGACGTCGCCGCGGCGGACCGGCAGCTCGCCTTCCTCGACCCGCGGCAGGAAGACGGCGTCCCACTCGAGCCCCTTCGCCCGGTGGAGCGTGAGCAGATGGACACCGCGGCCCGCACTCTCGCCGAAGCGCTCGTGGAGGAGCGCGACGAAGCCGTCGACCTCTCCGGCGAACTCCTCGGCGATCCGCACGAGCCGTGCCAGGTCGGCCTGCCGCGTCTGCTCGCGCTCGCCGAGCTTCTCCGGCACGTCCGCGAGGAGACCGTGGCGCACGGCGAGCTCGCGCACCACGCCGGCGGCGGGCCCGCGCCGGCCGCGCAGCGCCTTCAGGAGCTGCCGGGCCGCGTCGCGCGCGAGCAGCGACGCGCCCTGAAACGGGATGTCGGCCTCGTGGAACGCTTCCTCGAACTCGCTCGTGCGCGCGTTCGTCCGCACGAGCACCGCCATCTCCTCGAGCGGGAGCCCGGAGGCGTGCAGCTGCCGCACATGCGCGGCGACGTCGAGCCCGGGGCCGACCACCGGTTCGGGACCGTCCGGAGCCGTGGGCTCCAGCTTCTTGGCCGAACCGCCGAGGCGCGGCACGAGCCGGTTCGCGAGCGCGAGCACCTGCGGTGTCGCGCGGTAGCTCCGCTCGAGCCGTACGACGCGCGCGTGGGGAAACCGTCGAGGGAGCTCGAGCAGCCAGCGCGCGCTCGCGCCCGTGAAGCCGTAGATCGCCTGGTAGTCGTCGCCGACCGCACAGAGCTCGTCCCGCTCGCCGAGCCAGAGATCGAGCAGCGACTGCTGGAGGCGGTTGACGTCCTGGTACTCGTCAACGGTGAAGGCGCGCCAGCGGTCGTGCACGGCTGCCCGCGTCTGCTCGTCCGACTCGAGGAGCCGGGCCGTCCGCTCGAGCAGGTCCTCGAAGTCGAGCAGTCCCTCGGCCGCCTTCCGCCGTTCGTACTCGCGGAAGACACGGCGCGCGAGGTCGGGCGGCAGCGGGGGCTCGTGGTCGCCGAGCCCGTCGTAGTACGTCTCCGGCGTGAGGCGCCGGTTCTTCGCCCATTCGATCTCGGTCGCGAGGTCACCTGCGGGCCGGAAGCGGAACGGCACCGGCAGCGTGTTGCCGATCCGGCGGAGGAGCAGCGCCTTCGTGGCGAGGATCCTCCCGGGATCCCCGTCGAAGTGGCGGAGCAGCGCGAGGGCCGCCGAGTGGAACGTCGAGGCGCGAACCCCGTCGACGCCGAGTGCTCGCAGCCGGGTGCGCAGCTCGCCCGCCGCCTTGTCGGTGAACGTCACGGCCACGATCTGTTGCGGCGGGAAGGCGCCGCTTGCGACCTGCCAGGCGATCCGGCGCGTGATCGTGGTCGTCTTGCCCGTCCCGGCCCCGGCGAGGATGCACAGCGGCCCGCGCGTCGTCTCCACGGCGGCGCGCTGCTCGGGGTTGAGCGTCGCGAAGATCCTCTCGGCGTCCAGGGCGAGGAGGCTAGCGGCGCCACCGGCCGGGCACCGTCACGAAACGCTCACGAGTGCGGGGCACGAGTTGCGCAGGCTCGAGTCGCGGTCTCGACCCAACTCCCCCACCCAGGGTGGGGAGCCGTTTCCCGCCGCCCTCGGCTCCGGACGGTACCGCTCGACCTGCGCCGAGGCGACGCCGGTTCGGTGCCGAATGCGTGACGCTTCGCAGGCCGAGGCCGTGGAGCGTCAGTCCGCGCGCTCGGGACGCGGTTCGCCGACCGCCGGCATGTGCCTCAGCCGGCCCGGCTCGTCGTGCGGCGGCGCCTCGGTCCCGGCGGGCCGCACCGGCGCGCCGAGCCGCCGTGGCTCCCGCACCACGTTCCGGAGCTTGCCCACCACCTCGAGCGTGTCTCCCTCGTCGGCGAGATGCTCCAGGTCCGCGAGCTGCGTCGCGAGCCAGTCGGGATCGACGGGCGGCCTGCTCAGCCGCAGGATCTTCGGATGTGTGGTCGCGCCGACCGACTCGTCATCGCTCCACAGCTCCTCGTGCCGCTTCTCGCCCGGCCGCGAACCCGTGAACACGATGCGCACGTCCCGGGCCGACGTCTCCGGATCGTCGGGTAGACGCGGCTCCTTCCCCGAGAGGCGAATCATGTTCCGCGCGAGGTCGAGGATCTTCACGGGCTCGCCCATGTCGAGCACGAACACCTGGCCACGGCCCCCGATCCCCCCCGCCTGCACGACGAGCGAGACGGCCTCGGGGATCGTCATGAAATACCGGGTCATCTCGGGATGGGTCACCGTCACGGGGCCGCCGCGCTCGATCTGCTTGTTGAAGATCGGGATCACGCTGCCCGAGGAGTTGAGGACGTTGCCGAACCGCACGGCGACGAAGCGCGTCGCGACGTCGCGACGGTGGCCGAACGACTCGACGACCCACTCGCACAGGGCCTTCGACTGTCCCATCACCGTCTTCGGGTTCACGGCCTTGTCGGTCGAGATGAAGACGAACCGTTCGACGCCGAACTCGGCCGCGAGCTCGACGAGGACGCGCGTGCCGACGACGTTGTTGCGAACCGACTCGAGCGGGTGGGTCTCGAGCATCGCGACGTGCTTGTAGGCCGCCGCGTGGAAGACGACGGTCGGCCGGTACTTCTCGAACACCTCGCGCCGGAGGGCCTTCCGGTCCTTCACGTCGACGAGCTTCGGCAGCGCGGCGGTGAAGCCGCGCTCGTCGACGAGCTCCCGTTCGATCTCGAACAGCGGGCCCTCGGCGTTGTCGACGAGGATCAGCCGGCTCGGCCGGACGCGCGCGATTTGCCGGCAGAGCTCCGAGCCGATCGAGCCGCCCGCGCCCGTGACGAGCACGGTGTGCCCCTCGAGATACGCGGCGACCTCGTGGAAGTCGACCTCGACCTGCTCCCGCCCGAGCACGTCCGCGACCGAGACGGGGCGGATCTGGCCCGCGAGGCCGACCTCGCCGGTGATGAGCTCGTAGAGGCCCGGCAGCGTCTTCACCGTGATCCGCAGCTGCTGCGCCGGCTCGATGATCCGGCGGCGCACCTCGCCCGAGACCGACGGCATCGCGATCAGCACCTCGTCCGGACGGTGCTCGCGCAGGACGCGCGCAAGCTCGTCGATCGTGCCGAGCACGCGGACACCCATGATCCGCGTGTGCCGCTTGCGCGGGTCGTCGTCGACGAACCCGATCGGCGTGTAGTTGAGCATCCGCGACCGCTGCATCTCCTGCACGATCAGACGTCCGGCGTCGCCCGCGCCGACGACGAGCACCTCCTTGCCGCGCGCGACCATCGTCAGCCCTGGCCGCTCGACCACGGTGCGAGCGAGGAGACGCGACCCTGCGACGAAGGCGAGCGTGAGGAGCAGGTCGGTGACGGCGATCGACCGCGGCAGGCGGAAGCCGTGCACCGGGGAGACGAAGTAGACGGTGACGTCGGCCACGAGGCAGGCGACGACGACGCCGCGCGCGGCCGCCCACATGTCGCGGATGGAGACGTACCGCCACCAGCGGTTGTAGAAGCCGAAGGCGACGAAGACGATCAGCTTGATCGCGAGGACGAGCAGGATCGTCCGGTCGAGCAGCTGCGAGTACTTGAGCGGGATGACGTTGTCGAAGCGGAGGTGGAAGGCGAGCCACCAGGAGGCCGCGACGATCGCCGCATCCACGAACAGCTGCGCGAGCCGATGCGGTGAGAGCAGGTTGCGCATCAGGCTCAGCCCGTTCCGGCGCCGGCGAAGCCGGCACCTGCGCTCCTGGCCGGCTCCTTCGAGCCTGCGCCGCTGCTCGTGACCGCCGCGCGCACGGCGTCGACGACGCGCTCCTGCGCTTCGAGGGGGATCCCCGGCCAGAGGGGCAGCGAGAAGTTCTCGGCGCCGGCCTGCTCGGTCGCCGGCAGCGAGCCGGGCTCGTAGCCGAGGTAGCGCAGGGACGGCTGGAGATGGAGCGGCGTCGTGTAGTAGGTCGCCGACGCGATGCCCGCCTCGGCCAGCGCCGTGCGGATCGTGTCGCGCTCCCGCGACCGGCAGACGAAGAGGTGGTAGACGTGACCCGGCTCGTCCTGCGGCAGCTCGACGAGCTCGCCGAGGCCGAGCTCTGCGTAGCGGGCGGCCGCGGCGCGACGCGCCTCGTTCCAGCCGGCGAGCTCCGGCAGGAAGATGCGGAGGAACGCGGCCTGCAGCTCGTCGAGCCGAGAGTTGTAGCCGACGAGGTCGAAGGCCGACTTGTCGCGGGAGCCGTGGAAGGACAGGAGCTGCACGCGATCCGCGAGCTCCTCGTCGTTCGTCGCCACGAGTCCGCCGTCGCCGAGGCAGAAGAGGTTCTTCGTCGGATAGAAGCTGAACGTCGAGATCGTCCCGTGACGGGCGACCTCCGGGGCGCCGAACGCCTGGGCCGCGTCCTCGAGCACGGGAACGCCGAGCTCGACGAGCGGCCGCACGTCCAGCATCCGCCCGAACAGGTGGACGGGGATGATCGCGCTCGTCCGCTCCGTGACCCGCGCGGCAGTGTCCTCGAGGTCGAGGTTGAGCGTCGCCGGGTCGATGTCGGCGAAGACCGGCGTCGCGCCGCGGCGCACGACCGACTCCGCGGTCGCATAGAAGGTGAACGCCGGGCAGATCACCTCGTCGCCCGGGCCGACGCCGAGAGCGTCGAGGGCGAGCACGAGCGCGTCGGTCCCGTTCGCGACGCCGACCGTCCGCTTGACGCCGAGGTGTGCGGCGGCCTCCTCCTGGAACGCCCAGTAGTGCGGGCCGCGGATGAAGCGCTCGCTCTCGAGCACGTCCCGGAACGCGGCCTCGAGCCGCGGGATCAGCGGCTCGTATTCGGCTCGTACGTCAACGAGTGGAATCGGCTGCACGCCGGGTCACTCTAGTGGACGCTCTTGTGAGTTCCGTTAACTTCCGCCGGGTGCCGATCCGCGCTACTCGCCGACGCGCCCGGCGGCGGCGGCCATTCTCCGGTACACGAGATACGCGAGCAGGAGCACGACGCCTGCCACGACCGCGTACTCGGCGTAGCGGAAGCCGTGGTCGAAGCCGCGATAGCTCGTGCCGAGGCCGTAGCCCGCACCCGCGAAGGCGAAGGCCCAGACGGCGGAGCCGACGAGGGTGAGCAGCGTGTACGGCGCGAGGCGCATCTCGAAGATCCCGGCGGGAATCGAGACGAACGAGCGGACGACCGGCGTGACCCTGCCGAGCAGGACGCCGACGTTGCCCCAGCGCCCGAACCACGCCTCGGCGCGGTCGAGACGCTCGGCGGAGAGATGGAACAGGCGACCCCGCTGCTCGAGCAGCGGCCGCCCACCGTAGCGGCCGATCGCCCAGCCGACGAGCGCGCCGGCGAGATAGCCGAGCGTCCCCGCGAGGGCGAGCGCGACGAGCGCGCCTGCGCCGAAGCCGATCCGCGAGCCGAACAGCGTGACGCCGTGCGCGGCCGGGAAGACTCCCGCGGCGACGGCGCCGGCGTAGAGCATCACGAGCTCGCTCGCAGCCGGGAACACGGCGTCGATCGCCATCAGGCCGAACACGGCGTAGACACCGTGATTCGCGACCTGCGAGGTGAAGCTCGCCGAGATGCTCGCGAGGAGCATTCGCGCGAGTCTAGTGAGCGACGTGAGGGCGGAATGAGAACAGCGCCGCGAGGGAGCTCGTTCCGACCGTGCTCTTCGCCTCCACCGCGACCTGGTAGCGGCCCCGAGGAGCCTTGCGGCGCCCGATCCGGCCACGCCACCGCACGCGCTGCTCCCCGGCCGCGAGGGACTCTCGCCGGAGGGTCGCCACCGGCACGCCGTTCGGACGCTCGATCCGCACGGTGACGGTCGCCGGCCGGGTCAGCTCGAACGTCGCCGTGGGCAGGCCGCCACGGCCCAACCGGACGGCGAGCGACGAGAGCGTGTCGTCGAGCGAGAACGACCGTTCCGCGGTCGTCGTCACGCCGCGGTCGTCGGTGGCGGTCACGGCGAACGTCCACGCGCCTTCGGGCGCGAGGGAGGAGGTGGCGTTGCCGTCCCAGTCGACCGTGTGGAGCCCGGGAGCCTGCGCGGCGTCCACGAGCCTCAGCGTGTAGCCACCCGGCCCCACGAGGGTCGCGACGACGTTCGAGGGACGGGCGAGCCGGTAGGAAAGCGCCTCCGTGTCACCGACACCGTCGCCGTTCGGCGAGAGCACGGGGGTCGGAGGCGGAACCGCGTAGACGCCGGAGTAGGAGTAGACGAGCGCGTCGGAGAGCTTCGGCTCGCTGCGGGTCGAGGGCCGCGTGAGGAGCTTCCCGTCGAAGGCCAGCCCGGCGGCGGCGCCCGAGCCGAGCCCGAAGGCTGTCGTCGCGCCGAGCCGGGAGAGCTCGACCGCGAGCTCGTAGGTCGACATCCCGATGCTGTAGGCGGGGCTCGTACCCTCGACGGCGACGAGGACGATGCGGCCGTCGGCGAGCTGGCCGATCGCGGCGCGCGACTGCCTGCCGTTCAGGCGGCGCGCGTCGAACGACTCGTTCGCATGGAAGACCGGCTTGCCGTCCTTCACGAGGAGCGGCCCGCCGCCGATGGCGCTCGTGAGGCCGCCCCAGCCGGCGGAGAGCGAGACCACCGCCTCGATCTGCTGCCCGACGGGCGCCTCTGCCCTGAGCTGGGCGGCCGACTGCGTGCCGCGTGCGACGAGGACGGCGCCACCGCTCGGAATCCGTATGGAGCCGCCGTTCGCGACCGCGGTCACGGTGCCGGCGAGCGTCGCGCCCGGGCGAGCGGGCGGGAGCGAGGCGATCACGGCCTCGACCGCCCCTCCCGACTCGCTCGGCGTCGCCGTCCCGTAGGCGGGCGTGTAGAGCGTGAACTTCCCCTTCCCGGGCCCGGTGTTGAGGACGAGCGGCCGGCGCTGGCCGCTGCCCTGCCAGGTGCCGACCAGCGACACCTTCGCGATCGTCAGCGTGCCGTCGGCTGCGACGCCGAGGCTGGAGCGGCCGACCGCCGGCTGGCTCTCGAGCACCCCGCCCTGGACGAGGATTCCGTTCGGCAAGCCCGTGCGGCGGTCGAAGTAGTCGCCCCCGATCGCGACGGTCGTCGCCCCCGCTGCGACCCGGGCTTGGAGACGCGTGAGCTTCTCGGTGCCCCGCAGCACGTCGTTCGAGAGCGCCGGCGCGAGCGAGTAGACGGCACCCACCGGCCTGGGCGCGGTCACGACGTCGAGGACGATCGGGCCCCGCGAGGTGAAGTCGACCTCGCGCGAGTACGTCACGCCCGGCATGAGCGTCGCGGGCGAAGCCGGCTCCTGGCTCGGGCGGCGGGGCGAGCCCGTCGCGGCGGTCGCAGCTGCCGACCCGACGAGCGCCGCGAGCACGGCGGCGATGGAAAGCTTGCGCAGCACGACCCGGCGCTCACAGTAGCGTTGCTCGCGTGGACGCGCTTCTCGTGGAGGTCGACGACGGCTGGGACTACAAGGTCCTGATCCTCGGCGCCGAGTGGGTCCTGCGGATCCCCCGTTCGGAGCTGTCCGTCGAGCAGCTCGAGAAGGAGATCGGCCTGCTCCCGTCGCTCGTGTCCGTACTTCCGGTCGAGATCCCCCGCTTCGAGAGCGTCTCTCGCGACCCGTGGTTCGTCGTCTACCGGCTGATCCGCGGCAAGACGTTGCGCGACGAGGATCCCGACGGCGTTCGTGCCTTCCTCGATGCGCTGCATTCCTTCGCTGCCCGCGACCTGCCTGTGCCGAGACCGGAGTGGCGGGAGATCTACCGCGCCCACGCTGCGGACTGGCGCCGTCTCGTTCTGCCCCTCCTCGACGTGGACGAGCGGCGGCACGCGGAGGGACTTCTGGAGGAGGTCGAGACGCTGACGGGGTTCGAACCCGCGCTCGTGCACTGCGACCTCGGCCCCGAGCATCTGATCTGCCGCGACGGCAGGCTCGCCGGCGTGATCGACTGGGGCGAGGCGAAGATCGGAGACCCGGCCATCGACTACGCGTGGCTCCTCAACGGGCCGTTCGCCGATTGGGACGTCGACGCGGAGCTACGCCGCCGGGCGCGGCTCTATCACCGGCTCGGCCCCTGGCACGAGGTCGACTACGGCATGGCCACGGAGCAGCCAGGCTTCGTGCGCAGCGGCCTTGCCGGCGTCAGGTCCAGACTCTGACTTCGCGGTACAGCGTGTCGCGCTGGACGGCCGTCTTGCCGAGCGAGCGGATGAGGTGGACGAGCTCTTCGGCGCTCGTGCGATGCGTCGTTCCCGCCGCAGAGACGACGTTCTCCTCGATCATCACCGAGCCGAGGTCGTCGGCGCCGAAGCCGAGCGCGACCTGGCCGATCTTCTTGCCCTGCGTCACCCACGACGAGCCGATGTGGGGCAGGTTGTCGAGGTAGATCCGCGAGACCGCCTGCGTGAGGAGGTAGTCGAAGGAGGTGGGCCGCGCCTCGACGGGCACGAGCGAGACGAGCCGGTTGCCGTCGTCCTGGAACGTCCACGAGAAGAAGGCGCGGAAGCCGCCGGTGTCGTCCTGCAGCTCGCGGATCCGCCGCAGGTGCTCGACCCGCTCGGAGAGCGTCTCGACATGGCCGTACATCATCGTCGCCGTGGTCGAGATCCCGAGCCGGTGCGCCTCGCGCATCACGCCCAGCCACTCCTTCGTCTTGACCTTCTTCGGCGCGATGATCTCGCGCACGCGGTCGACGAGGATCTCCGCGCCGCCGCCGGGAATCGAGTCGAGCCCCGCGTCGCGCAGCCGGGCGAGCGTCTCGGGGACGGTCAGCTTCGAGCGGCGCGCCGCGTGCACGATCTCGGACGGGGACAGCGCGTGCAGGTGGATCGGGTAGCGCGCCTTGATGGACGCGAAGAGGTCCTCGTAGTAGTCGACGCCGAGGTCGGGGTGGTGGCCACCCTGCATCAGGAGGCCGGTGCCGCCGAGGGCGAGCGTCTCCTCGATCTTCTTGAAGATGACCGGCTTCGGCAGGAGGTAGCCCTCGCGCTGGTCGCCCGGCCGCCGGTAGAAGGCGCAGAAGTCGCAGTCGGTGACGCAGACGTTCGTGTAGTTGAGGTTCCGGTCGATGATGAAGGTCACACGCTCGGGGTCGTGCAGCCGGTTGCGGATCTCGTTCGCGGCACGCCCGACGGCGACGAGGTCGCGGGAGCGGAGCAGCTCGACCGCCTCCTCGTCCGTGATCCGCTCACCCGAGGTCGCCTTCTCGAGGATCTCCGCGACGGATGCCCGCTCCGCCACGCTCATGCGACGGCCGCGCCCGCGGTCGTCTGGACGAAGCGCAGCTCGGGGACGGTCTCGAGCAGGCCGGCGTCGCGGGCGAGCTCGAGGAACGTGTACAGGCCGGCGCGCTCACGCGGGCCGAAGCGGTAGCGGAGCTTCTCGAAGTAGCGCGCGAGGAAGCCCGCCGGGTAGCCGTAGCGCTCGGCGGCCTCGTACGCGAGCTGCTCGGGCTCGGCGCGCGCGAGCCGCACCGAGGACACGAGCGCGTCCTCGAGCTCCGCGAGCCCTTCCGCCAGCGGCTCGGGGCAGGCCCAGACCGCGAACACCATCGGCAGCCCGGTGCGCTCGAGCCAGAGCCGGCCGAGGTCGTGGTGCGGCGTGGGATCCTCGAACGCCGAGCGGAGCGCGGCGTCGCCGATCAGGAGCTTCGCCTCGGCCTCGCCGGTCTCGTACGCCTCGAGCGGCGCCTGCTCGGCCTCGGCGAGCAGTACCCGCGTCAGCGCGACCGAGGTCGCCGACTCCGGCGTGACCGCCACGGTGCGCACCCGCTCGAGGGGAACGCGCGTGACGAGCTGGATCGAGTCGACCGCTCCCTCCGAGGCGACGCAGAGCCGCGGCAGCAGGCGAAGCCGGTCGGCGTTCTGCGCGTACGCGATCGACGAGATCGGGGCGGTGTCGAGCTCGCCCGCGACGAGCATCCGGTTCAGGTCGGTCGGGACGCCCTGCACCTCCTCGACCTCGGCGTCGACCCGGTAGAAGACCGGCGCCATGTTCACGTAGCTGATGCGGCCGAGCCGGATCACCGAACCGCCTCGAACGCGGCAATCGCGGCCGCCCGGTCCGGGTAGGCGCGAATCTCCGACACGAGCCCGTCCCCGAGGACGAACACCTGGTGCCGTGCGGAGTCCGGCAGGTGCGGATCGACGACGAGCATGTCGTCGCGCTCGCGGACGACCTCGGGCGAGATCTCTCGGCCTCGTGCACGCGCCTGCTCGAGCAGCCCGAGAACCTGACCGCGGGTCCGGCAGAGCTCGCCCGGCCAGATCCCGACCCAGACGACGTCGTCCGCGAGGACCTCCCCGAACGCCTCGAGATCGGCGCGCTCGATCGCCTCCCGCACGCTCACCAGCGCCGGATCTCCTCGTACAGGCTGTCTCGCTGCACCGGCACGCGGCCCGCGTCGCGGACGAAGCGGACGAGCTCCGCGACCTTCTGCTCGGTGCCGGCGGTAGCGCCCGCCGCCTGGAAGATCTTCTCGCGCACGACGGTGCCCTGGACGTCGTCGGCGCCGAAGTGGAGCGCGACCTGGGCGAGCGGGAGGCCCATCATGATCCAGTAGGCCTTCACGTGCGGGATGTTGTCGAGGAGGAGCCGGGCCACGGCGATCACCTTGAGGTCTTCCGCGCCGGTCGTGAAGCGGAAGCCGCGGCGCTCGAAGACGGTGTTCTCCGGGTGGAAGGCGAGCGGGATGAAGGAGAGAAAGCCGCCCGTGGAGTCCTGCTGGTCGCGCAGCCGCAGCAGGTGGTCGACCCGCTCCTCGTAGGTCTCGACGTGGCCGTAGAGCATGGTGCACTGCGTCGTGATCCCGAGCCTGTGCGCCGTGTCGTGGACGTCGAACCACTCGTCGGGATGCTCCTTGCCGGGCGCGATCAGGGCGCGGACGCGGTCGGCGAAGATCTCCGCCCCACCGCCGGGCATCGAGTCGAGGCCGGCATCCCTGAGCGTCCGCAGGACCTCCTCGTGCGAGCAGCCCTCGAGCCGCGAGATGTGGTGGATCTCGGAGGCCGTGTAGAACTTGAGATGGACGTCCGGCAGCGCCTCCTTCAGCTTGCGCAGGAGCCCGGCGTAGTACTCGAGGTCGACGTGCGGGTTCTCGCCGTTGACCGTGTGGATCTCCGTGAAGCCGTGCAGCTCGTGCTGCGCCACCGCGTCCTCGACGAACTCCTCGGCGGTGAGGGTGAACGCGTCCTCCTGCTTGCGGGTCTTCGCGAAGGCGCAGAACTTGCACTTCACCCGGCAGACGTTCGTCTGGTACAGGTTGATGTTCTGGACGAAGTAGACCTCGTCGCCGCCGCCGCGCTGCCGGCGGGCGAGGTCGGCGAGCTCGCCGAGCGCCAGCAGGTCGTCGGTCTCCATCAGGGCGACGCCGTCGTCGAGGTCGAGGCGCTCGCCGGCGAGCACCTTGTCCCGGATCGGAGCGAGCGTGTCGAGCGTGTCGAGGACGGCCATGCCGCTCTACCTTTCCCGATTGACGACTACGTGAGTCAGAGCCTCGAGCTCGTCGCGGTGCAGCTCGCCGTCGAGACGCGCCCTGGCGCGCCTAGCGTAGTCGAGCGCCACCTCGCGAGCCTCCTCCAGAGCTCCGCTCGCAGCGACCCGCACGAGCGCGCCGTCCAGCGGGCCTCCCGCCAGGGCGGCACGGACGACGGCATCCTGCTGCGCGGCGAGCAGCAGCGGCAACGTCGGCGTCCCGTCGCGGAGGTCGGTGCCGGCGATCTTCCCGGTCTCGATCGTCACGCCCGAGCAGTCGAGCACGTCGTCGGCGATCTGGAAGGCGATCCCGAGCGCGAGCCCGTACTCGCCGGAACCGCCGCCGAGCCGGCACGCCGCCTCGAACAGCTTTCCCGTCTTGAGCGCACAGCGCTCGAGGTACGCCTCGACCGTGGTCGATGGATCGCGGGTCTGTGTTCGCTGCAGCGCCTCGCCGCGCGCGAGGCAGAGCGTCGTGTCGGCGAGGATCTCGACCGCCTCCGCGTCTCCCGTCGCGCTCAGCTCCGCGAAGGCGCGGGCGAAGAGGTAGTCGCCCGTCGCGCGTGCGGCCGCGGGACCGTAGATCGACCAGGCGGCGGCCTTGCCGCGACGGAAGTGGGCGCGGTCGATGAGGTCGTCGTGGACGAGCGTCGCCATGTGGACGAGCTCGACCGCGACGCCTGCGGCGAGCGACGGCTCCGCGCCCGGCGGGGCGGAGAGGAAGACGAGCGCCGGCCGCAGCCGCTTGCCGCCCGCCGCGAGCGCCTCGTTCCCCACGGCCGCGACCCGGCCCGGATGCGTGGCGACCGTCCGCGCAAGCCGCTCCTCGAGCGCGTCGAGGTAGCCGTCGAGCCCCGGAACGGAACGGATGTCCGCGAGGGTGCTGGTCAAGCTTCCCCGCTCCGGCGCCGTCCATGCCGGCGCCTCCGCTCCTTGGTGAGCTCCGTCGAGCCTACGCTCACTGCGCCTCCCCTACGTGCAGCGCCACGATACCCCCGGCGAAGCGTCTGAACCGCACGGCCTCGAAGCCGCACGCGCCCAGCAGCTCCGCGAGCTGCTCGGGGCCGGGAAAGCGGCGCACGCTCGCGGGGAGATACGTGTACGCGGCCCCGCCGGGAAGGACGCGGCCGAGCAGCGGCACGATCCGGTCGAACCAGAGCCGGTAGAACGGGCGCAGGGGCCCACGCGGCGTGGTGATCTCGAGGATCCCGAGCCGGCCGCCCGGCCGGAGCACGCGGCGCAGCTCCCTGACGGCCGCCTCGAGGTCCTCGACGTTGCGCACGCCGAACCCGACCACGACGACGTCGAAGCTCGCGTCCTCGAACGGGAGCGCGAGCACGTCGGCACGCACCCACTCGAGCTCAGGCCCCTTGCGCCGGGCGCGCTCGAGCATCCGCTCGGAGAAGTCGACGCCGACGACGCGGCCGGCGCCGGCCGCGCGTGCGGCGAGGGCGAGGTCTCCCGTGCCGCAACAGGCATCGAGAACGCCGTCCCCCGGCCGGACCGTCTCGCGCACGGTCGCCCTGCGCCAGCGCCGGTCGAGCCCGGCGGTCATCACGCGGTTCATCGCGTCGTAGACGGGCGCGATGCGGTCGAACATCCGCCGGACCCCGTCGGCCGGAAGGCGCCCCGACTCGACCGTCACGTCTGGCCCCAGCGCGGCGAGAGCGCGTGTTCGAGCCCGAGCAGGTCGAGGGCACGCGCGACGACGAAGTCGACGAGGTTCTCGACCGTCTCGGCGCCGTGGTAGAAGCCGGGCGCGAGGAAGAGGATCGTCGCACCCGCCTCGCGCAGCGTCAGCATGTTGCGGAGGTGGATCGCCGAAAGCGGCGTCTCGCGCGGCATGAGCACGAGCTTGCGCTCCTCCTTCAGCGCGACCGAGGCGGCGCGATGGACGAGGTTCGACATCGCGCCCGACGCGACGGTTCCGAGCGTCCCCATCGAGCAGGGGCAGATCACGTACGCGTCGACCTTCGCGGAGCCCGAGGCGTAGGGCGCGTGCCAGTCCTCCGGGTCGTAGATCCGCGCGGCGCCGTTCGCGTGCTCGAGGAATCGCGCGAGTGTCTCGTCGCGGGGCAGGGTCGCGTCGCCGTAGAGCTCGGTCGCCAGCACCTCGATCCCGGCACGCGAGGCGCAGACGCCGATCTCACAGTCCGCCGCGGCGAGCGTCTCGAGCAGCCGCGCCGCGTACGCGGCGCCCGAGGCGCCGGTGATGCCGAGGAAGACGTGCATTCCCCGGGATTGTGGCTGCTCGCTGTTAGTGCGTGCCCTTCGAGGCTTCGAGGAAGACGGCGAGCTGGTGCAGGCGCTGCGGTCCGAGCGAGGCGAACGGTGGCATCGGCGAGCCGGGGGTGACCGACGACGGGTTCTGGAGATGCTTGATCTGGGTGGCGATGCCGAGGTTCCGTGTGCCGATCGCCGTCAGGTCGGGGGCACCGAGGTTCGAACCTCCCGAGCCTGCGTACGTGTGGCAGGCGGTGCAACCCGCGGTGGCGAAGAGCTTGGCGCCCGGCACGGCGTCAGGAGGCAGGTTCTCGACGCTCACCCAGCGCGGCACGTCGAGGATCACCTCGGACGCGAGCGCTTCCTTCGCGGTCGCTCCCTTCCAGGTCAGGACGCCCATCGAGACGATCGTCAGCACCGCCGCGACCATGGCGACCGGGCGCGCCGAGATACGGCGCTCGCGGCGGCGGTCGAGGAACGGCAGCCCGATGAGCAGGACGAGCGCGATGGTGGGCACTCCGACCGTGCCGAGGAAGACCGACTCCGGCCACTTGAAGATCCGGAGGAGGTAGAAGAGGAAGTAGAAGTACCAGTCCGGCCGGGGCACGAAGCTGACGGTGCCCGGGTCGGCCGGCGGATCGACCTCTGGCCCGAGCAGGCCGTGGCTCGTCGGGTCGTGGGTAGGCGCCCACGCCGACCACTTCCAGATCGCCGCGAGCCCGACGATCACGCACACGACGACGAGGCTCATGATCGTGTCGTGGAACATCGCGTACGGGTAGAAGGGCTTCCCGCGCGACTTGACGTCCGCCTTGTAGCGGGCGAACTGCGCCCGCGCCTCGTCCACCCGGGACGGCTTCTCCTTCGGGACCGCGGCCACTACTCGGAGCCTCCCGGCTCACCCTGCATCGCCGCCGCCCCGTGCGGCACCGGCCGCGTCAGCCCCGGCCGCAGCGGCACGGGCTCCTCGTCGGCCGGCTCCATCCCGGCGGCGTCCTTCGACCACGGCGGCGAGGTGACGCCGAGCCGGATCACGAGGTAGAGATGGAGGGTGATCAGGGCGATGATCGCGCCCGGGATCACGAGCATGTGCAGCGAGTAGAAGCGCGTCAGCGTCTCGCCGCCGATCTCCTGGCCCCCACGTAAGAACTGGGCCAACCACGGCCCTAGGAAGGGCGCCGTCCCGTTGAGGTTGATCCCGACGACCGTCGCCCAGTACGCGGTCTGGTCCCACGGCAGGAGGTAGCCCGTGAACCCCTCCATCATCCCCATCACGAGGATGAGGACGCCGATGATCCAGTTCAGCTCGCGCGGGTACTTGTACGCGCCGAACAGGAAGACGCGGCCCATGTGGAGGAACATCAGGATGATGAAGACGCTCGCGCCCCAGCGGTGCATGCCGCGCACGAGCCAGCCCATCGTCACGTGGTCGGTGATGTTGACGATCGACCAGTACGCGTCGGGCTCGTGTGTGCCGGGGTGGTTCGCCACCGACGGCGTGTAGTACATCGCGAGGATGACGCCGGTGATCGCCTGCACGAGGAAGGCGGTCAGGGCGGCCGAGCCGAGCGTCTGCATCCAGTTGACGTCGCTCGGGACGTTGCGGAAGAGGAAGTAGCGGATCCCGCCGACGAGGCCCGACCGCTCCTCGAGCCAGTCGAGCGGGTAGTTGACGAGCTCCTCCATCCGCTGCCGGCGGAGCTCGGCCTTCGTCGGTGGCCTGCGCAGCGCCATCAGTGATGCGGAGGCTGGAGGGGGTAGAACCACTGCTCGGGCCCGTCGACGTGCTCGCCCGGCCCGGCCTCCTTGTACTTGTAGATCTTGGCCTGGGCGCCGGTGCCGACGACGTGCGAGACGGAGTACGTGCTGAGCAGGATGAGGCGGCCGTTGTCGATCTCGAACGTGTAGCGGTCGAGCGCACGGACGGGAGGCCCGGCGATGCGGTTCCCCTCGACGTCGTACTGGCCGCCGTGGCACGGGCACCCGTAGCCGGCGGGAACGGCCGGGATGAGCCGGATGCTCCCGTTCTTCGTGTGCTCGTGCACCGTCTTCTTGCCGAGGATCTTGCCGCTCGGGCCGTTGGCCTGGACCGGACAGCCGAGGTGCGCGCAGCGGTTCGAGATGATCGTGAAGCTCGGCGCCTGCTTCTTCGTGTTGGGGTCGGTGACGTTTCCGTTGTTGCGGATGAAGGCCGTCCGCCGCGAGACCTCTCCCTCGGCCGGATCGGTCATGAACGTCGCGATGAACCACTGGCCGAGCGGGAAGTCCGAGAGCGCGCCGAGATCGACCTTGTGCTGCTTCTGGCCGAGGAAGGACGGCAGGACGGCGAAGCCGGCGACGGGGACGGTGATCAGGCCGCCGATCACGCCGCCGAGGCCGAGCGTCGCGCCCTCGAGGAAGCGGCTGCGCGTGACCGCGGCCTCGGTGACCGGAACGAGCGCGACTCCCTGCTGGTCGGCCGGGGGCGCGGTCATGCCCTCGCCCGCCTCCTTCAGCTCACGCCGCTCGGGCTCGACCACGAGCGCCTGGCCGCGGAGCTCGGCGGTCGCGTCGCGCGCCCAGAGGAAGCCGAAGGCGATCACGATCGCGCCCCCGATCGAGGAGATCAGCATGGGGTTGACGACGAGGCCCACGAGGACGACGACGACGCCGATCGCAAAGCCGATCGGCCACAGCGTCGGCGGCGGCAGGTGCGCCTCCTCGTGGAGCGACTCGTATTCGGTTTCGGGACTCGGCTGCTCCGGCTCCACCAGGTCGAAGTCTTATCGGAAACGCGGACGCCGCGGGCAGGGAACCTACGGCAGGCCGTACTCGGACCAGCGCCGCGTGACGAGGTCCCTGATCTCGGGGCTCATCTCGATCTCGGCGGGCCACGGCCTCGCGCCTTCCGCCGGCCACTTCGCGGTCGCGTCGATGCCGAGCTTGCCGCCGACGAACTGCCGCTCCGGCGCGTGGTCGAGGTGGTCGAGCGGCCCCTCGCCGAGCACGACGTCGCGCTTCGGGTCGACGTTCGCCCCTGCGTAGAAGAGCACCTCCGCGTAGTCGTGGACGTCGACGTGCTCGTCGACGACGACGACGCATTTCGTCAGGCTGAGCATCCCGAGCCCCCAGATCGCGGACATCACCTTCCGCGCGTGGCCGGGGAACTGCTTGCGGATCGAGACGATGCAGCAGTTGTGGAAGGCACCGGCGACCGGGAGGTCGTAGTCGACGATCTCCGGCACGGTCGCGCGTACGGCCGGCAGGAAGATCCGCTCGGTCGCCTTGCCGAGCCAGGCGTCCTCCTGCGGCGGCTTGCCGACCACGATCGAGGGATAGATCGCGTCGCGCCGCATCGTCAGCGCGGTGACGTGGAAGACCGGGAACGGCTCGGCGGCGGTGTAGTAGCCCGTGTGGTCGCCGAACGGCCCCTCCTCGCCGACCTCGTCCTGCTCGATGTAGCCCTCGAGCACGATCTCCGCCCGGGCGGGCACCTCGACGCCGACGCTGACCCCCTGCACGAGCTCGACCGGCTCGCCCCGGAGGAAGCCGGCGAGCATCAGCTCGTCGACGTGCTTCGGCAGCGGCGCGCTCGCGGAGTAGGCGGTGATCGGGTCGAGCCCGAGCGCGACGGCGACCTCGATCCGGCCGTCGGTCGCCAGGTAGTCGGCTCTGCCGTCCTTGTGGATCTGCCAGTGCATGAAGGTCGTCCGCTCGTCGATCACCTGCATGCGGTACATGCCGACGTTGCGGCCGCCGGTACGCGGGTCGTGGGTGATCACGGCCGGCAGCGTGACGAACGGCGCCGGGTCGCCCGGCCAGCAGCGCTGGATCGGCAGGAGGCCGAGGTTCACGTCGTCGCCCCGCAGGACGATCTCCTGGCAGACGCCCTTGCCGACGGTCTTCGGGCGGGCGTCGGCGATCGACTTGAGCTTCTGCAGGCCGCGCACCTTCTCGATCAGCCCGCTCGGCGGCTGCATCTCGAGCACGTCCGCGACGCGCCGGGCGACGTCGTCGAGCCGCTCGACGCCGAAGGCGAGGCACATCCGCCGCTCGGTGCCGAACTGGTTGATCAGGAGCGGACGGTCGGAGCCCTTCGCGTGCTCGAACAGGAGCGCCGGGCCTCCGGCCTTGACCGTGCGGTCGACGATCTCGGTGATCTCGAGGTCGGGATCGACCTCGGCGGAGACGCGGACGAGCTCGCCCTCGCGCTCGAGCAGCGCGATCCAGTCGCGGAGGTCCTTGGCGGGCACGGCGCGCGTCAGTCTATTTCCGCCAGCACCGCGCTCACCACGTCGTCCGGTGCGAGCTGCCGCATCTGCTCGGCCGCAGCGGCGAAATCGGGCCTCTGCGCGCCGTCCGCCCGGGCCGAGTAGCCGGCTCTCGATTCCGGATCGAGCCACTCACGTTCGCGCTCGAGCCCCTCCAACGCTCCCCAGTAACGGCCGGCAACGGCGAACTCACCGCGCGCTGCGGCGATCGAGGCGAGGAGGCCGAAGGACTCGGCCAGATGGACGCGATCGCCGAGAACCGCCGCGACGTGCACGGCCTCGCGGGTCAACTCGTCCGCCCGCGCAAGCTCGCCGTCGTCGAAGGACCAGAGGGCGAGCCTGACCATGGTCCGGGCGGCCCACCAGCTGTCATCGAACTCGCGCGCGAGAGCGAGAACCCTCTCGAGCGTCTCGCGGGCGCCTTCCCTGTCACCCTCTTCGCGGGCAATCAAGGCAACCTTGTCGAGCAGGTACATCGCGGCCGCGCCGGCTCCCTCGCCGTCTTCGTCGCCGAGCTGCTCGAGCAGCGCGAGGCCCTCCTCGGCCGCGGCCTTCGCCTCTTCGAGCTTCCCGGCGGCAACTCGCGCGGCCGCCAGGCGATCGAGCGAGTCCGCGACGCCCTCCAGGTCGCCGACCTCCCGGAAGAGCGACAGCGACTCTTCGAACATCTCCTCGCCCTCCGCGGCGTCGGCGAGGAAGGCGCGGCAGCTCGCCGTCCAGAGGAGCGCCTCGGCGCGCAGCCCGGGCGGCTGCTCCGCCGTGCGGCTCACCGCCGCCGTGAGCCAGCGGTCTCCCTCGGCCGGGTCGCGGATGACCCAGAAGCGCCCCAGGGCGACGGCGAGCTCGAGACAGCGCCGTGGATCGACGTCGAGCCACCACGCGAGCGCAACCCGGTAGTTCGGTAGCTCCGCCCCCAGGCGGTCGACCACGTCTGCGAGCCCGACGCGCGTCGTTCGCCACCGCGGCAGCAGCGCGAGCAGGTGGTCGAGAAGCCGTTGCTGGAGGTGCTCGGCGCCACCCGACTCGTCGAGGCGCTCGTGGGCGAAGTCGCGAATCGTCTCGAGCATTCCGAAGCGGCCGGATTCCCAGCGACGAACGAGGCTCTTGTCGACGAGCGACTGGAGGAGCTCGAGGTCCGCGTCGGCGACCTGCTCCGCCGCCTCGAGCGTCCAGCCGCCGCGGAAGACCGAGAGCGCACCCAGCAGCTGCTGCTCGGCAGGCTTGAGCAGCTCGTACGACCACTCGATCGTGGCCCGGAGCGTCTGCTGCCGTACCTCGGCGTCGCGGCCCCCCTTCAGCAGGTCGAGGTGGCTGCCGAGCCGGTCGAGCAGCTGCTCCAGCGTGAGCAGCGATGCCCGTGCGGCGGCGAGCTCGAGCGCCAGCGGCAGGTCGTCGAGGCGTGCGCAGAGCTCGTCGAGGTGCTCGTCCGGCTCGAAGTCCGGTTGCGCTGCGCGCGCCCTCGCGACGAAGAGCCGGCGCGCCTCGTCCCTCGCCAGTACCGGCACTGGGTAGACGTGCTCGCCCTGCACGCGCAACCGTTCACGGCTCGTCACGAGCACGTCGGCGTGCGGGCACTGCGTGAGGACGGCCGCCACCTCCGGCGCGGCCTCGACGAGATGCTCGAAGTTGTCGAGCAGGCAGCAGGCGGCGGCCGTCGACGAGCTCCGGCAGCGTTCCGCCGTCGCCGAGCGCGCGGGCCGCAGCCGGCCCGACGTCCGCGGGATCGGCGAGCGGCGCGAGCGGCACCCACCACACGCCGTCCGGATATGCCTCTGCCGCCTCGCCCGCAACCTGGAGCGCAAGCCGCGTCTTCCCCGAGCCGCCGGCACCCGTCAGCGTGAGGAGGCGGGCGTCGTTGCGCGCGAGCAGCTCCAGCACGTCGGCGAGCTCGTGCTCGCGGCCGAGGAACTGCGTGGCCGGGATCGGCAGGTTCGTCCGGTAGAGCGTCTTCAGCGGCGGAAAGTCGTCGCGGCCGAGCTGGAAGATCCGCTCCGGCGCGCTCAGGTCCTTGAGCCGGTGCTCGCCGAGGTCGCGGAGCCCGACAGAATCGACGAGCGCCGCCGTCGCCGTCGATACGAGCACCTGCCGGCCGTGACCGGCGGCCGCGATGCGCGCCGCGCGGTGGACGTCCGCTCCGACGTAGCCCTCCTCGGTCAGAAGCGGCGTGCCCGTGTGGAGGCCCATCCGCACGGAGAGCCCGAGCGCCTCCTGCGCCTCGCGCGCCGCGTCGAGCGCCCCCGGCGCCGTGGGAAACGCGACGAAGAATGCATCTCCCTGCGTGTCGACCTCGACGCCGCCGTGCCGCTCGAACGCCTCGCGCAGGACGCGGCGATGATCGGCGAGCGCGGTCGCGTAGCCCTCCGCGCCGAGCTCGTGCAGCAGCCGGGTGGAGCCCTCGATGTCCGTGAAGAGGAAGGTGACGGTGCCGCGCGGCAGCTCGCGCACGTCCCGAGTCTACGGCCGCTACCAGGGAAGTCGTAAGTCCAGCCGTAGCGGCTGCCGGCGCCACCGCCCCACGCCGCGAGGCGCTACCGGCGGTGCCGCAGCCAGTGCGAGAGCTCGCCGAGCGCGATCACCGCGACGAAGATGCCGCCGACGGCGAGCATCGTGAGCACGACCTTCCGCCCCTGCTCGGCGGCCGTCTCGACGGCCAGCAGCGAATGGAAGAGGGCGGCGACCACGGCCGGAATCTAGTACATCCGGCGGTGGGTGGGCCGGCCCTGCGGCGAGTGGATCGTCGTTCGCGGCAAGGACGCAGGGAGCCCCGACAGCGGCGTCCTATCGGGGCGACCGAGGACGTCGCAGCAGGGTCGGCCAAACCCGCTGTCGGGCGTACTCAACTCACCCGCCGGCCCGCGTGCGCCGCGAGCGCCGCGTCGACGGCCTCGTCACCGGCGGCATCCCGCGCCGCGCGGTCGAGGGGCGCCGGGTCGGCGCGGAGCCGGAGCGCCGTCCGCGCCTCGTCGAGGGCGCCACGGCCGAGCAGCGCGGCGGTCGCAGCCCACAACGGCGCGTCCCCTTCGGAGTGCTCCGCCCGCAGCTGACTGCAGAGGGAGATGAGATCCGAGAGGTCGGCGACCGCCTCGACGTCGTGCAGCGCCGAGATGCGGGCGACGCCGTGCGCGTAGAGATAGTCGCCGAGCAGCAGCGCGGTGTCGTCGTCGGGCGCCGCGAACAGGCGCGGTCGGCCGTAGTGGACGAGGTAGCCCTCGTAGATCGTCTCGAGCCCGAGCGCATAGCGCGCCTCGCCGAGCGGCGAGAAGACCGGGCTCCGGTCGCGCTCCTCCTCCGGCAGCAGGCAGTCCGCCCAGAGCGTGCTCTCGGCGGCCGCGTCGAGAGCCATCGTCTGCCAGACGTCAGCGAGCAAAGTCCTCCAGCGCCGCGACCGTCCGCTCGATCTCCTCGTCGCCGTGCACGGTCGAGGGGAAGAGCGCCTCGAACTGCGACGGCGGGAAGTAGACGCCTTGCTCGAGCAGATGCCGGAAGAGAGCGCCGTAGCGCTCGGTGTCGCAGCGCTGCGCGTCCTCGAAGTTGCGTACCGGGCCGTCGGTCATGAAGAGCGTGAGCAGGGCCCCGACGCGCTGCACGCGCCCGAACGGCGAGAGACCCGCCTCGAGAACGGCGCCGCGACGCTCGAGCTCCTCGTAGACCGTGCCGTCGCGTAGGCGCCGCAGGACCGAGAGGCCCGCAGCCGTAGCGAGCGGATTCCCGGCGAGCGTTCCCGCCTGGTAGACGGGCCCTGCCGGCGCGAGCAGGTCCATGATCTCGCCGCGACCGCCGAAGGCCGCGAGCGGCAACCCACCGCCGACGATCTTCCCGAGCACGGTCAGGTCCGGGAGGATCCCGAAGCGCTCCTGCGCGCCGCCGCGCGCGACGCGGAAACCGGTGATCACCTCGTCGAAGATCAGGAGGGCCCCCGAGACGTCGCAGAGCCGGCGCAGCGTCTCGAGATAGCCCGGCTCGGGCGGAACGACGCCCATGTTCGCGGCGACCGGCTCGACGATGATCGCCGCCAGCCCCTCGCCGTGCCGCAGCACGGCCTCGGCCACGGCGTCGAGGTCGTTGTACGGAACGACGATCGTGTCGGCGGCGGCTCCGCTCGGGACGCCCGGCGAGGCGGGTATCCCGAGCGTCGCGAGCCCCGAGCCCGCGCTCGCGAGCAGCGCGTCGGCGTGGCCGTGGTAGCCGCCGGCCGTCTTGAGGATCCGGTCGCGCTTCGTGAACGCCCGCGCGAGGCGCAGCGCGCTCATCGCCGCCTCCGTCCCCGAGGAGACGAGGCGAACCTTCTCCACCGACGGCACCGCGTCGACGATCTCCGCTGCGAGCTCGACCTCCGCCTCGGTGGCCGCGCCGAAGCTCGTGCCGCGGAGGGCGGCCTCGCGGACCGCCTCCACGGTCTCGGAGTCGGCGTGACCATGGAGGAGCGGCCCCCAGGACATGACCCAGTCGAGCAGGCGCCGGTCGTCGACCGTCTCGACGTACGCGCCCTCGCCGCGGCGGACGAAGATCGGCTCGTCGACCCCCACCGCACGCATCGCCCGCACGGGCGAGTTCACGCCGCCGGGGATCAGCTCGAGCGCACGGCGATAGAGATCGCTGCGCTGCGTCAGAGCCACGCGGGCAGGTCGCGCGTCCAGTAGCTGACGATGAGGTCGGCGCCCGCGCGCCTGATCGCCGTGAGCGACTCGAGCGCCGCGGCGCGCTCGTCGAGCCAGCCCGAGCGAGCAGCAGCCTTGACCATCGCGTACTCGCCCGAGACGTTGTAGGCCGCGAGCGGCGCCTGGAACGCCTCCCGTGCCGCGCGGATCACGTCGAGGTAGGGCAGCGCCGGCTTGATCATGATCGCGTCCGCCCCCTCGGCGAGATCCATCTTGCACTCCCGCAGCGCCTCGCGGACGTTGGCCGGATCCATCTGGTAGCCGCGCCGGTCGCCGAACGCAGGCGCCGAGTCGGCGGCCTCGCGGAACGGCCCGTAGAAGGCGGACGCGTACTTCGCCGAGTACGCGAGGATCGGCGTCCGCTCGAAGCCGTGCTCGTCGAGCGCCTCGCGGATCGCGGCGACCCGGCCGTCCATCATGTCGCTCGGCGCCACGACGTCGGCCCCGGCCTCGGCGTGGCTGACCGCGGTGCGGGCGAGCAGCTCGATGCTCCGGTCGTTGTCGACGTCGCCGCCCACGACGACGCCGCAGTGGCCGTGGGAGGTGTACTCGCAGAGGCAGACGTCCGTGAGCAGGACGAGCTCGGGGAAGCGGGGCCGCAGGGCGCGCAGCGCCTGCTGGACGACGCCGTCCTCCTCCCAGGCGCCGGTCGCCTCGTCGTCCTTCTCCGCCGGGACGCCGAAGAGCATGAGCGCCCGGACGCCCGACGCGGCGAGCCCGTCCACCTCGCGCAGCAGCCCCTCGAGGTCGAAGCGCGCCATGCCGGGCAGCGCCTCGTTCGCGAGCGGCTCGGGCGCGACGAAGAGCGGCAGCACGAACTGGTCGAGCTGCAGGCGCGTCTCGCGCACGAGACCGCGCAGCGGTGCCGTGCGCCGGAAACGCCGCAGCCGGGTGACGGGGAACGCGCTCACAGCGGAAAGAGTACGCCGCCCGGGAGCACGGGAGTCCGGGAGAGAGCTCAGGCCGCGGGCGCCGGCGGCGTCTCCGCCACGGGCTCGGTCTCCGTGGCCGCGGCCGGCTCCACCCCGAGCGCCGCAAGCGGCTCGTCGTCCGTCCATTTCTCCAGCACGACGCGCTCGGAGAAGAACTCCCACACGGCACGCCCGGCCGCGAGCAGCGGCAGCGCGACGAGGATCCCCGGGAACCCGTAGATCTCGCCGCCGGCGAGCAGGCCGAAGATCACGAGCAGGGGGTGCAGGCGAAGCGTCCGTCCCATCACCTTCGGCACGACGACGTGCCCCTCGAGCTGCTGGATGCCGAGGAAGAGGAGGGCGACCCAGAGCGCCGAGAGCGGGTGCTGGACGAGCGCGTACAGCACCGGGGGAGCGGCGCCGAGCCACGGCCCGATGTACGGGATGAGCTCCGTGATCCCCGCCCAGGCGCCGAACGCCGCGGCGTATCTCCCGCCGTGCGGCATCAGCCCCACGATCCCGAGGATCCACAACCCGAGACCGGCGCTCACGCCGATGATCAGCGAGAGCAGGAACTGGCCCTTGACGTAGCTCGCGACCGCCTGCTCCATCCGCACGATCAGCCCGCCGCGGCCCCGCGGCGGGAACCGTCGGTCGACGGCCTCCGTCAACCGCTGCATGTCGAGCAGCATGTAGATCGAGACGACGACGACGAGGAGCGCGTCGAAGAGGAGGGTGACGACGGTGAGGCCCGCTCCCTCCGCCCAGCTCAGAGCCCTCGTCGTGTACTTCTGGACGTCCTTCGTCCCGACCTGGGTGAGGAACTTCTGCCCCTCCCGCTGGACGTGCACGCTGCTCAGGTGGTGGTGGTCGAGCCAGCGCTGGAAGCGCGCCAGATCGTGCTCGGCACCCGTGCGCCGGGGGTGTCCGGAATCGACCGTAAAGTAGTTGTCGACACGGTGGGCCGCCGTGCGGGTCTGCTGCACGACCACCGTGGCGAGTCCGAGGATCGCGAGTGCGACTACCGCCGCGAACGCGAGATAGACGAGCGCAACCGCCGCTCCGCGTGGGATCCACGCGCGTCCCAGGCCGCGGACGAGCGGATTGAGGAGCAAGGCGATGAGCAGCGCCACGAGGAAGAGGAAGAGCACGTGACGCACGGCTCCCGCCACCGCCCAGACCAGCAACAGCAGGAGCGGCAGCAGCACCAGTTGCGCCCACCGCGGGATCTCGATGCGCACAGACGAGGCCGGCGGCATGCGAGCGATGGTAACTCCGAAACGGGGCGGATCCAGGGAAACCTTGCACTGGTCCTCTGGGATGAGCCGCGGCAGTGCGATAAGGTGCCGCGCGACATGCCGTCCTCGCGCCCCACCCGGAGGCGGCGGGTCGAACGCCGGCCGGCGCGCGCCGCGCGTCGGGCGCGTCGCGTCGCCCTCCTCGTCCTCCTCTCGGCGGTCTTCGTCGTCGCCCTCGCGCTGACCGCCTTCAGCGGCAGGACGGCGCCGACGGCAGTCATCGTCCCCCGCCCGAGTCCCGCCACCGTCGCCCAGACGCGGCCGACTCCCGAGATCGTCGCGCTGCGCGGACCGGTACGCCTTCAGCTTCCCATCTCCCAGCACCGCGTGACGGCGATCGGCTTCCACGCCGCGCACGACGGCGCTCTGGCGCTCGACCCGGTCGGCCACCAGGCGAACGAGGGGCTCGTGCAGCGGATCGTGCACGGCATCTTCGGCGGCGGCGGCGGGTCGCCTCGCTGGTACCAGCTCGGCGGCGGCGGGACGTCGGCGATCGACGTCGGCGCACCGGTCGGCAGCGACGTCTACGCGCCGGTGGACGGAACGGTCGTGGCGATCAGGCCGTTCGTCGTCGAGGGCAGGACCTTCGGCTCCGCGATCGACATCCAGCCGCAGACGGCGCCGTCGCTCCTCGTCGTGGTGACACAGCTCGTCTCCGATCCCGCCCTCACGGTCGGCACGACGGTCGTGAGCGGCGCCACGAAGCTCGGCCGCGTCACCGACCTCGCGGCGATCGAGCGGCAGGCACTCGCGCGCTACACGAACGACGCCGGGAATCACGTGACCGTCGAGGTCCGCTCGGCGCCGGCGCTCACGACCGGCTAGGAAGGCACCCGGCTCTGAACATCCTCTTCCTCGCGGACGTCTTCGGCGTGCCCGGGCGGCGCGCGGTGGAGGAGCACCTGCCGCGGCTGCGCGAGCGCTACGAGGCGGATCTCGCGATCGTCAACGGCGAGAACGCGGCCGACGGCGCCGGCATCACGGCGAAGATCGCCGACAAGCTGCTCGCCGCCGGCGCCGACGTGATCACCCTCGGCAACCACACGTTCCGCCGCGGCGGGATCGGCGCCTACCTCGACGCGAGCGAGCGCGTCGTCCGGCCGGCGAACTTCAGCTCGCAGACGCCCGGGCGCGGCCTCGCGGTGGTGGAGGCCCGCAACGGCGTCACCGTCGCCGTCGTCAATCTCCTCGGCCAGCTCTTCCTCTCCACGCCGGTTTCCCCGTGGGAGACGGTCGACGCCCTCGTCGAGGAGGCGCGCGCCGCGGCACCGGTGGTCGTCGTCGACTTCCACGCCGAGGCGACGAGCGAGAAGGTCGCGCTCGCGACGTGGCTCGACGGCCGCGTCACCGCCGTGATCGGCACGCACACGCACGTCCAGACGAACGACGCACGCATCCTCCCGGGCGGCACGGCGGCGGTCAGCGACGCGGGGATGACGGGACCTCACGACTCGGTGATCGGCGTCCGCTCCGAGCTCGCGATCGCGCGGATGCGGAGCCCCCTGCCCGTCCGGTTCGAGCCGGCGGAGGGCGGCGTCCGGCTGGAGGGCGTCGTCGTCAGGTGTACGGATGCCGGCCGGGCCGAGGCGATCGAGCTCGTCCGGATCCCGGCCTAGCGCACCGGTACGGGCCTAGAGCGTCGGGTGCGGAAGCGCCATCTCCCGGTCCCCGTACGCCGCGTCGGCCGGCGCGACCCCGGGGCCCGTCTGCTCCTGCGTCACGAGCCTTCGCAGCGGAGCCGCGGGAGCGAGAAGGGCCAGGGCGGCGAAGGGATAGAACCACGGGATGTACGTGTAGAGCCAGTACGTCACGACGAGCTCGAACCCGGCGAGCAGCACCGCCGTGAGCGCGGCGAGCTGGAGCGGCGACTTGCGGCGTGGGAAGAAGGCGGCGACGAACGCTCCCGCGACGAGCAGCGCCTGCAGGACGTGCTGGAGGACGTGCAGGTCGGGTAGTCCCCGGGCGTGGTACTGGCGCCAGTCCCAGAGCGACCACGGGGCGGCACGACCGATCTGGAAGCCGACCGTTCGCGTCCAGAAGACGTGCGCCTCGTGAAGGGGGTCCGGCGCGAGGAGGAGGATCGAGAACGCCGCAAACGTCGCCGCAGCGAAACCCAGCACGGCGCGCCTATCCGGCCGCCGTCCCGGATACGTCAGCCAGAGGGGTGCGACGACGAGCGACGCGAACTTCGTCCAGCCCGAGAAGGCCGCGAGGGCGCCACGAGCCGCCGGTCTCGAGACGAGCCAGAACCCCCACACGAGGAAGCACGGCATGAGCGCGTCGTTCGTGTTCGAGTTCGAGACGTACTGGGTGAACGGGTACGCCGCCCACGCGAAGGCGAGCACGGCCGCGAGTCGCTGCCCGCCGAAACGCAGCCCGACGAGCCACAGGCCCAGCAGCGTGAGGAGGTCGAAGGCGATCGACGTGAAGTGCGCCGCGGGCAGGTCGTCCCACTTCCCGCTCCAGCCGAGCGCGAGATAGCCCGGAATGTACGACTCGTACGCAACCGGGCCGTACGTGTCGCCCTCCGGGTTCGCGCCCTCGCAGCGACCGTTCGTCTGCACGTGATTGCGGATCTCGCCCGAAGCGTCGGCCGGGCCGCACGCCTTGAGCGACTTGCCGTTCGGCAGCTGCTCGACCGGGAAGTTCCCCCAAGGCGCCTGGCCCTGGACGATCCGCTCGGCGCCGATCACGCCCGAGTAGCCGACGTCGATGACGTTGGACCGCTCGACGTTGAGCCCGATCCGAAACCCGACGAGGAAGATCGTGGCGCCGAGCAGCACCCAGGCCGGCCAGCGCGGCGCACCGGGGGTGCCGCGGTTCCGCACGCCGATCCACGTCCCGCGCAGCACCACCCAGACGAGGAGCGGGTAGAAGAGCGGCACCGACGTGAAGACGTCCCCGTGGTTGAAGTACCAGAGCGACGCCGTCGGCGAGAGGAGGAAGAGGAGGTCGAGGTTGCGCAGCGACAACGGCCGCCTGAAGTCGGCGAGCCCGACGAGGAAGACGACGCAGAACGCGCCCCAGACCCACGGGTTGTTGATCGCGGTGCCGCCGAACGCGCCGGACGAGCCGCGCGCCATCCCCCAGGCGACCTGGGGGCCGGTCCACGCCTCGGTCACGACGCCGGTCGCGTCGAGCACCTTCCCCTCGGCGATCTCGCCGGCGGAGCCCCACCAGATCTTCACCGTCCACTCGCCGGCCTTCGGGTCGTACGTCGCCTCGTGGCTGCGCGCGGAGCGCGGGTACCGCGAGAGCCACGATGCGACCTTCGGGTAGCGCTCGAAGTCGCGGAACGCCTGCTCGGACGTGAGGGACGACCGCGAGCCACGGGGGACGAACGGCGTCCCGACGAGATGTCCCTTCCCGTCGAAGATCGGGCCGGTGGGAGCCGTGCCCGTCGAGGCGAACGCCGAGGGTACGAAGGCGGCGGCGGTGAGCGCGGCGAGGGCGGCGGCGAGGAGAACCCTCACTGCGTGAAGGCTACTCAGCGCCTCGCACGGCGGAACGACCAGAGCTTGTTCCCGATGAAGTTGAGCGGAGTCACCACGACGATCGCGGCCGCCTGCGCCGGGAGCTTGTCGACGGCCGCGTAGACGATGAGCAGATGGAGCACGACGAGATTGGCGCCGAGCGCCGCGACCGAGACGACGAGGAAGCGCATCCCCTGGATGCCGACATGACCGCGGTCCTCGCGGAACGTCCAGAGCCGGTTCCACGTGTAGTTGCTCGTCACGGCGACGAGGAAGGAGCACGTCGCGGCGACGAGGTAGTGGAGCCCCTTGTGCAGGAGCGCGTCGTAGACGGCGAGGTTGATGAGGTAGCCGATCGCCCCGACGACGCAGAACTTGCCGAGCTGCTGCCAGTTGCTGAGGGAGCGCAGCGACGCCCACGCCCGCCGGCGCGGCTCGGGAAGCGTGGCGGCTGGGCGTTCCACGGTCGCCCGCGAGGGTAGCCGCTCCCGTACGTCAGGCCGTCGGGACAGACTCGATCCTGGCACCTCCGGGCTCGACCTCGACGAGACCCTCCTCGAGCTCCACGGCGAGGGCTGCGACGGCGCCGTCGGGAGTGAGCAGGAGGTCGCGAAGCTCCCCGAGCTCGCACCGGCCGTTCGCGACCGTGCCGCCGAGCAGCGCGCGCAGGGACCGCGACCGGCCACGGGAGAAGCCGACGTCCTCGAGCAGCAGCAGAGCCGACCGAACGTCGATCTCGTCCTCGCGTGGGCTGGCGGCTGCGTAGACGAGGAAGCGCTCGCTGTCGTCGCCGCAGAGGACGACGAAGCCGAGGACGCGCCACTCTTCGGCGTCGACCAGGAGGTCGACGGGGCGACCGAGACGGATCCCGTGGAGCTGCACCGGGAGCTGCAGCAGCTCGGTGGCGGACCTGGAACCCATCGTCTCCATCGCGTTCCTCACCCGTCCTCCGGCCCGGGAAACCAGATCTGGAGGCCGGCCACGAGGGGGACGAAGCGGCAGGGAACGGAGCGCGCGACGGCCGGCCCCTCGGGCGTCTGCACGACGACCTCGAGCCACTGCCCGGTGGGCCCGCCGACGGGGACGACGAGCCGGCCGCGCGGCTCGAGCTGGTCGTAGAGCGCCGGCGGCGGCTCGAGCGCGGCGGCGGCGACGGCGACGGCGGCGAACGGCGCAGCGGCCGGCACGCCGAGCGATCCGTCGCCGACGTGGAGCTGCACGCGTCCCTCGTAGCCCGCCGCGACGAGGTTCGCGCGCGCCTGCTCGGCCAGCTCGGGGAGCCGCTCGATCGTGTGCACCTCGCCGGCGAGCTCGGCGAGCACGGCGGCCTGGTAGCCCGAGCCCGTGCCGACGTCGAGCACCCGCTCTCCGCCCCGAAGCGCGAGCTGCTCGCAGATCAGCGCGACCATGTACGGCTGCGAGATCGTCTGTCCGCTGCCGATCGGAAGCGCCGCGTCGGCGTACGCAGCCTCCCGCAGCTCTGCCGCGACGAAGAGCTCCCGCGGTACGCGTTCCATCGCCGCCAACACCCGCTCGTCGGCGATGCCTCGGCGGCGCAGCTGCCGCTCGACCATCCGCGCCCGCTCGTCAGCCCACACCGGTGCGCGCCTCCATCGGCTCCGGCACCGCCACCCCGAAGTGCTCGAGCACGGCGGGAGCCACGTCCGTGATCCGCCGGATCTCCGCCTCGAGGCCGACGGTCACGAGCGGCACGAGGGAGTCGCCCGCGACGAGCGAGCCGTGGCTGCCGCCGCCCGCGTGGTGGCGGCCGCCGAGATCGGCGAGCTCCCAGCCCTCGGCCGCCGAGACGAGGAGCTCGCCGGCGTTCGGGTTCGCGAGAGCCGAGCAGGCCCGCGCGGCGGCGTCCGGATGGTCGAGCGCCTCCACCGTGGCATCCGCCCCGTCCCGGCGGGCGATCACCCGGTCGCCCTCGAGACGGAGCGAGACCTCGACCGCGGGGAACCCGTCCAGCCGCCGCGCCAGTCCGGCGGGGTCGACGCTCGCGCCGGGGCGGAGGTAGATCTGTCCGGCGCGATTCGACGCGGCGACAACGACCTCGTCCGCGACGTCCGCGAAGGGCGTCTGCAGACGCGCCGCCTGCTCGATCGGCGTCTGACCGTGGTCGGAGAGAAGGATCACGGCGTAGCGCTCGAGGAACTCGTCCGGGCCTCCCGCGGCCTCGAACAGCGCGCCGATCGCCACGTCGATCTGCTCGAGCGCCGACTCCGCCTCGGCGCCGTCGGGGCCGGCCGCGTGCGAGGCGAAGTCGTAGCCGGAGAGGTAGTAGGCGAGGAAGTCGAAGCCGTCCCGGGTGACGAGCCAGCGCCCGACGGCGGCCGCGTAGGCGTCGACCGAGCCGCCGCGCCGGCTGCGCAACGCAAACGGCGCCCCCGTCCGGTCCGACTCGAAGAGGCCGTAGAAGAAGAAGCGGCGCGGCCCGTACGCGGCGCGGCTGACACCGGGAAGCGTCGATGGGTAGCGATGCCCGGCGCGGTAGCACGTGATGTTCACCGCCCCGGCGACGAGCCCCGCCTCCTCCAGCGCCTCGTAGACGGTGACCGCGTCGCGCGAGAGGTGATGCGCGTTCATGTTGAAGATCGGGTCGAGCAGCGACTGCGAGAGCCCGGCCGCGCGCAACGCGGCGAAGGAGGAGCCGTACTCCACGATCCGGCGCTCGCGCCGGTTCCACCAGACGAGCGAGGGGATGTGGTGGACGCCCGGGCCCGCCCCCGTCGCGATCGAGGTGAGGCAGACCGGCGTGAGAGAGGGGAATACGGACGTCGCCTGCCGGTAGCGACCGTGAGCCGCGAGGAACGAGAGCGCCGGCGCCCGACCGCCGTCGATCGCCCGCTCGAACGCCGCCGGGGTCATCCCGTCCACCAGGACGAGCACGAGCTTCTTCTGCATGGTGCGGGGCTTACTCGTCGCGCGCCAGCGTCCGCAGGCCGGCGTAGCGCTCGGGCCGCGCCCGCCTGAGGCGTACGGCGAGGGCGGGCACGGCCAGCGCCTCGAGGTAGCCGACGACCGGGATCCACGCGGCGGCGGCGACGAGGAAGGCCGCACCGCCGACGAGCGTCGCCGTACCGCCCCGCGTTCCGCCGCGCCCCAGCGCCCCGGCCACGATCGGTGTGGCGCCGAGAGAGCCTGCGAGCCCGCCGGCGATCCCGCCGAGCCGGTCGATCCAGCCACCCGCCTGCCACGCGGCGATGCCGAAACCGAGCGCCGCGCCGACACCGCCGGCCACGATCGCGGCCACGATCACCGCTGCTCGCGCTCGACCCGCGAGGCCGGCGAGCAGCACGCCGGCGGCAGTGCCCAGGCCGACGGAGGCGCCGATCCAGTACCACGAGCCCATGCCGGAACCGTAACCGCGCGCGGCCCTCGACCGTTGTCCGCGCGAGATCCCGCCAGGAGGTTTTCGACTTGAGTTCCGACGAACGCCCACTGCTCGTCTTCTTCACTTCCCAGCGCTCCGGTCCGGCTCGCCGGATGGAGAGCCTGCTCGCGCACATCGCGCGGAAGGAACGGAGCCGCCTCCGCGTCAGCAAGGTCGACGTGGAGGACCGGCCCGACCTCGCCGACCGCTTCCAGGTGGGCCAGGTGCCGTCGCTCGCGCTCGTGGTGGAGCGGCGCGTCGTCTCCCGCCTCGACGGGCGCGCAACGGCGCCGCGGATCGAGTCGATGCTCGAGCCGTACCTCGACGAGGCAGCGGTCGCCTAGGCGGGAGGCTGTTCGAGCCGGGCGATGACCGCGAGCCCGAGCTCGGCGGCGCGTCGTCCGTCGACGACGCGGTGGTCGAACGTGACCGAGATGTTCCCCATCCGGCGAACGACGATCTCGCCCTGGCGGACGACCGGCCGCTCCTCGATCCGGTGGACGCCGAGGATCGCCACCTCGGGGTGGTTGATCAGCGGCGTCACGAACAACCCCGCGGCCTTGCCCGCGCTCGTGACCGTGAACGTGCCCCCGCGGAGCTCCTCCGGCTTCAACGTTCCGGCGTGCGCGGACTCCGCCAGGCGGCGCACCTCGGCATCGAGCTCGTCGAGGGACAGCCGGTCGCAGCCGCGGACGACGGGAACGACGAGCCCCTCCTCCGTCTGGACGGCGACGCCGAGGTCGTAGCGGTCGAGCAGCACGAGCTCTCCGTCCGCAACGCGCGCGTTCAGCTCCGGGTACTCCCGCAGCGACTCGGCGACGGCCCGGAGGACGAGCGGCACGAGCCGCTTCAGGTCGAGATTCGAGAAGTCGCACTCCTCGACCCACGTCACGGCCGGGATCTCCCGGTGGGCGCGCGAGAGGTGCTCGAACATCTGGCGCCGAACGCCCCGGAGCGGGACACGCGTCCCTTCCGGCCCTGTCTCGGTGCCCGGCGCCGAGACGGGTCCCGACGAGGCTCGTCGGACGTCGTCTTCCGTGATCCGCCCCTGCGGGCCGGTCCCCGTCACGGTGCCGAGATCGACCCCGAGTTCCTGGGCAACCCTGCGCACGAGCGGCGTCGCCCGGACCTTCGCATCGCCTCCCGCAGGTTTGGCGACAGCCGCCTTCTCGGGACGTGTCGCGGGGCCGGGCACCGGGACGTGCCCGGAGCTGTCGCCGCCGATCACGACGAGCACCGTGCCGACGGGGACGACCTCACCCTCCGCGACGAGGATCCGCGACACCGCCCCGCTCGCCGGCGACGGGATCTCGACCGTCGTCTTGTCGGTCGCGATCTCGACGAGCGGATCGTCCTCGGCGACCTCCTGTCCTTCCTCGACGAGCCACCGCGCGACCTCGCCCTCGGTCAGGCCCTCCCCGAGATCCGGCAGCTTGAACTCGTACGGCATCGACGTCAGAACTCGAGCAGTTGCCGCACCGCCGAGACGACCCGCTCCACCGACGGCATGTAGCGGTCCTCGATCTTCCAGTACGGGTAGGGAACGTCGAAGCCGGTCACGCGCAGCACGGGAGCGTGGAGGTCGAGGATCGCTTTCTCCGCGAGAATCGCGGCGAGCTCGGCCCCGAAGCCGGCGGTCCGCGGCGCCTCCTGGACGACGACGACGCGGCCCGTCTTCCCCGCCGACGCGAGCAGGGCGTCCTCGTCGAGCGGCCGGAGCGAGCGGAGGTCGAGCACCTCGACCGACACGCCCTCGAGCGCGTCCGCCGCCCGCTCGCAGACCGGCACCATCGCACCGTAGGCGACGAGCGTCACATCCGTCCCTTCCCGGGCGAGCCGCGCCAGTCCGAGCGGAACGACGTGCTCGCCCTCGGGCACGTCCTGCTTCTCGGCCCGGTAGATGAGCTTCGGCTCGAGCACGACGACGGGGTCGGGGTCGCGGATCGCCGCCGCGAGCAGCCCTTTCGCGTCGGCCGGCGTCGACGGAATCGCGACCTTCACTCCGGGCGTGTGGACGTAGTACGCCTCCGGCGAGTCGTCGTGGAGCTCGGGCGCCCGCACGCCTCCGCCGTACGGCATCCGCACGACGAGCGGGAACTCCATCTTCCCCCCGCTCCGCCAGCGATAGCGCCCGACGTGCGTGATGAGCTGGTCGAGGCACGGATAGGAGAACGCGTCGTACTGCATCTCGCAGACCGGTCGCCAGCCGGCCATGCAGAGGCCGACGGCGCTGCCGAGGATCCCGGCTTCGGCGAGCGGCGTGTCGACGCAGCGGTTCTCGCCGAAGCGCTCGCGGAGCCCGGCGGTGGCGCGGAAGACGCCGCCCGCGCGACCGACGTCCTCCCCCATCACCATCACCGTCTCGTCGCGCGCGAGCTCGACGTGGAAGCCGTCGTTGATCGCCTCCACCATGAAGAGCTCCCGGGCCTCAGCCATCCCAGCCCTCGCGGAGATTCGGCGGCGGAAGGACGTACGCATTGTCGAAGACGAGCTCGGGATCCGGCTCGGGCTCGGCCTCCGCGGCTGCGATCCCCTCCCGCATCGTCGCGAGCGCCTCGTTCTTGATCTCCTCGGCGGTCGCGTCGTCGAGCACCCCGAGCCGCCGGAGGTAGGCCTCGTAGCGGCCGACGCACTCGTTGCGCTTCTCCTCCTCGACGCGGTCGAGGTCGATGTACGCACGCGGGTCGTCGGCCGTCGCGTGCGGCGCGGCACGGTACGTGACGGCCTCGATCAGCGTCGGCCCGCCGCCGGCGCGCCCGCGCTCGACCGCCTCGCGCGTGGCCTCGTACACCGCGAGCACGTCGCCTCCGTCGACCCGAACGCCCGGCATCCCGTAGCCCACAGCCTTGTCGACGAGCGTCTCCGCGCGAGTCTGCTCCCCGACCGGCGTCGAGATCGCCCACTGGTTGTTGTTGCAGAAGAGGATCAGCGGCGCGTGCATCACCGCGGCGAAGTTGGCCCCTTCGTGGAAGGAGCCCTCGCTCGTCGCGCCGTCGCCGAAGTAGACGATCGCGACGGTCGAGCTGCCCTTCAGCCTCTCGCCCCAGGCGAGGCCGGCGGCGTGCGGGACGTGTGTCCCGATCGGTACGCAGATCGAAGCGACGCGGTGCTCCGCGGGGTTCCACCACCCGGCCGGATGGCCGCGCCACCAGTGGAGGATCGTGCTCGCAGGGATCCCCCGCAGCAGGCCGATCGCCGACTCGCGGTAGCTCGGAAAGATCCAGTCCTCGGCGGCGAGGGCGTGCACCGAGCCGGCCTGCATCGCCTCGTGGTTCCAGAAGATCGCGTACGTGCCGATGCGGCCCTGCCGGTGGTAGACGACCGAGCGCTCGTCGTACGTGCGGAGGAGGACGAGCGAGCGGTAGATGGCGAGGAGGTCGTCGGCGCCGAGGCCGTCGACCTCGCGCTCCTCGTCGATCACACGCCGGAGCTCGTGCTCGTCACGGGCCAGCTGGGCCATCGCGCGGAGTGTATGGATCCGCGTCGAGCACCGGCGTACGCTCCTCGCATGCCCTTCTGCACCGAGTGCGGAACCGAGAATCCGCCGCAGGCGAAGTTCTGCTTCTCGTGCGGAACGGCGATGGCCGTGGCGCCGTCCCCGGCGGCGCCGAGCGAGGAGCGCAAGGTGATCACCGCGATCTTCGTCGACCTCGTCGGGTCCACCGCACGGTCCGAGCAGCTCGACCCGGAGGACGTGAAGGCGCTCGTCGCTCCCTACCACGCGCGAGTGCGCGGCGAGCTCGAGGCCCACGGCGGCACATTCGAGAAGTTCAGCGGCGACGCGATCCTCGCGCTGTTCGGCACGCCGAGAGCACACGAGGACGACCCCGAGCGCGCCGTCCGCGCGGCGCTCGCGGTCAGGCAGGGCATCGCCGAGCTCAACGAGGAGGACGAGTGGCTCGACCTGCACATCCGGGTCGGGATCCACACCGGCGAGGCGCTCGTGATGCTCGGCGCGCGGCCGAGCGAGGGCGAGTGGTCGGCGGCCGGCGACGTGCTCAACACCGCCGCGAGGATCCAGTCCGCCGCGCCGATCGACGGCATCCTCGTCAGCCGGCCGACGTATCTCGCGACGAAGCCGTCGTTCTCGTTCGCCGCCGCCGAGCCGGTGCAGGCGAAGGGAAAGTCGGAGCCGGTCGAGGTCTGGGAAGTCCTCGGGGCGCAGGAGGGCCCAGAGCCGGAGCCACGACGGGAGGCGCCCCTCGTCGGCCGCGCCGACGAGCTGCGCGAGCTGCTCTCGTTCTGCGACTCCGTTCTCGACGAGCGGTTCGTCGGCCTGACGGCGATCGTCGGGTCGCCGGGCGTCGGCAAGAGCCGCCTGCTGCTCGAGCTCCTGGGACGACTCGGGGACCGCTTCGAGATCCACCGGGGGAAGTGCCTCTCGTACGGCGAGGGAATCACGTACTGGCCCGTCGTCGAGATCTTCAAGTCCGCCGCGGGGATCATGCAGAACGACGATCGCGACGCGATCGCGACACGCCTCGACGCCTTTCTC
This sequence comes from uncultured Actinomycetes bacterium, assembly GCA_963746965.1. Classification (GTDB taxonomy): domain Bacteria; phylum Actinomycetota; class Thermoleophilia; order Gaiellales; family Gaiellaceae; genus Palsa-739. The sequence goes on from CAVVDH010000001.1 coordinate 600,070, forward strand.
GCGGCCCTGCCGACGGAAGACCTCGACGAGCTCCGCACGATCGCCTCGGCTCTCTCGAACCTGATCGGCATCCCGACGACCCCACGCGGAACCTACGTGACGAGCGAGATCTCGCAGGCCGAGCTGCACTGGGGCATCCGGCGGGCCCTCCAGCTCCTCGCCGGAGAGAAGCCGACGGCCGTGGTGATCGAAGACCTGCACTGGGCGGAGCCGACGCTTCTCGAGCTGATCTCGTACGTCCTCACGGAGGAGACCGAATCGCCCCTGGTCTTCATCTGCACCGCACGGCCCGAGTTTCGCGACGAGGCGCCCGGCTTCCTCGGCGCCGAAGGGCGGCGCCGGACCGTCGAGCTGGAGACGCTCGGGCCCGAGCAGGCGGCCGCCCTGCTCGGCGATCTCACCGGGGACTCCTCGTTCGCCGAGACCCCGTTCGCGGCGGCGCTGATCGCGAACGCCGGCGGCAACCCGCTCTTCCTCGAGGAGACCGTACGGATGCTGCGGGAGGAGGGGCTGCTCGACCTCGAACGGTGGCGGGACGACGAGCTGCGCGACGTCCCGATCCCGACGAGCGTGCAGGGACTGATCAGCTCGCGGCTCGACCGGTTGGAGGCCAAGGAGAAGCTGCTCGCGCATCACGCGTCGGTCATCGGAGCCGTCTTCTGGGCCGGCGCCGTCGCGCACCTCGGCGTGAGCGAGGGGGCGGGGCCCGAGGATCCGCGACCGGGTCTCTCGGAGCTCGAGCGCCGGGACTTCGTCGCACACCTGAAGCAGTCGACCGTGACCGAGGACGAGGAGTACGCGTTCCGGCACATCCTGATGCGAGACGTCGCGTACGGTCAGGTGCCGAAGGGCCGTCGCGCGCAGCTCCACCTGAGCTTCTCCGACTGGGTGAAGGGCCTGCCGAGCAGTGCCGACGAGTTCGTCGAGATCGTCGCCTGGCACCTCGAGCAGGCGTGTCTGCTCTCGGCCGAGGTCGCGCGAAGCCCGATCGATCCTCCCATCGAGCAGGCGGCGGCCACGCTCGCCGACGCCGCGCGCCGGGCCGAGCGGCGCGAAAGCCTGCGCGAGGCGCACCGCTACTACTCACGGGCCCTGGCGGTGCTCGACGCCGAACGCGAGGAGCTGCGGACCGGGTTGCGGTTGCGACGCGGCGAGATGGCGATGATGCTCGGGCAGCTCAAGGAGGCGACCGACGAGCTCGCGGAGGTGGCCGAGGCCGCGCGTGCGTTCGACCGCGACGATCTCCACGCCGAGTCGCTCCTCTTGCTCGGCGACATCGACCAGCGGCAGGGCAGGCCCGCGGAGGCTCACGAGCGCCTCCTCGAGGCGCACAGGCTGGCAGCATCGGTCGACGACCTCGGCCTGCGCGTGAAGGTGGACTTCGTGCTCGCGACCTTCGAGGCCGATTACCTCGTCCAGCACGAACAGTCCATCGCGGGGCTCCGCGCGGCGATCGCCACCGCCGAGGAGGCAGGGGACAAGGCGCTCGTCGCGGAGGGCCACCTTCGCATCGCCGCGTTGCTCATCGGCCGTGATCTCGCGGCGGCGGAGCCGGAGCTTCGTCGGTGTCTGGAGATCGCGACCGAGCTCGGCAGCCACCGCATCCAGGCGGAGGCGACCTCCTGGCTGGGCATCGTCGTCTACTACCGCGGCAACGCGGTCGAGGGCGAGCAGCTGTGCCTGCAGGCACGCACGTGGTTCGAGCGCACGGGCGACAGCTACTTCCAGGTGCAGAACGTCGTCCGCGCGCTCGCGCTCTTCGCCCTCGCGGACGGGAGGGCCGAGGAAGCGGAGGCCTGGCTGCGCGAGGCGCTCCCGATCGCCCTGCAGATCGGCGGCTGGGTGGTGCTCGAGACGTACTGGCACCTCGTGGAGACGCTCCTCGCCCAGAACCGGCTCGAGGACGCGCAGGAGATCGTCGCGTTCGCCGCACGGAGCGTCTCCGAAGAGGATCTCCTGTCGCGGGCCCTGCTGCTGATGGCCGAGGCGAGTGCCGCTACCCAGGCGGGGGAGTCGGCGACGGCGTCCGCCTCGTTCGCGGAGGCGCTGCGACTGTACGAGGAGCTCGACTATCCGCTCGACCTCGCCGAGGCACGCATGACCTTCGCCCGCTCGCTCCGTGCGTTCGGCGACCTCGCCGGCGCGAGGACCGAGCTCGAGCGCGCGCGCTCGACGTTCGTCCGCATCGGCGCGGACGTCCGCCGCAACGAGATCGATCGCGAGCTCGCGGAGCTCGTCGAGGGGCCGGCACCCACCGGCCCCTCGACTGGCTAGCGCTTACGGAATCGGCGGCGGCGCCGATGCCGGCACGTTGGCGATCGCCACGACGAGCGAGAGCGCGTCGTCGACGGCAGGGCTCCGTGACGTGCAGGTTGTTCGAGCCCGTCGCGAGCAGCCCGGTGATGTCGAAGGACTTGAGGTCCCACAACGAGTCCGGTCACGCCGAGCGGATTCCCGCTGTGGTCCGGGCCGGTGTCTCCCTGGAAGAGAGCGGGGCCGTGGCCGACGACGGCGTCGTTGACGCTCAGGTCACCGTCGCTGTAGCGACTGGCCGTCGCCGACGACGACGTCGAGGCTGGCGGCACCTGAACCGGGGTAAGGAACTCCGGTGATCGTTCTCGTCCCAGAGTGCCACGCGTCTGGCAATGTTCGAGTCGTTGCCGTTCCAGAGCACGGCGTTGCGGTTGTCTGCGGTATTCCCGTCGTCGTAGAAGACGATCAGCGCGACACCATTGATATCGACACCGTCCTCCGACGAAGCCGCCGAGGCTATACGTGATGTTCCCGTGCACGTACGGCGTGACGTCGGCGCGATACGACTGGCTGTTCAGGAAGCCCCAATTGTTGTCGCTGTCGACGCCGATGTTGGTCCCTGGAACGGAGTTTCCGGCGAACGTGACACTCGGGTTGAGCGGATCAGACGAATTCGTCGGCCCGTTCCAGTAGAGGTAGGCGCTGCGAACACGGTGCCGCTGATGCCGGTCACATTGATCGAGCCGCTCCCGTCGCCGCCTCTCATTTCGCCGACACCGAACTCGGCGAGGTCGACGTTCTTCGCGGTCAGCTGCGCTCCGTCCCAGGTGAACGTCGTGCAGCTGTCGCCGTTGCACGTGGACGTGCAGCTCGAGCCCGTGCAGTCGGTCGAGGTGTTCACGTCCGAGCCGGACTGCGTGTTCGAGCTCTGGTTCCCGTTGATGTCCGTGTTCTGGGCGACTGTGCAGTTCCCGTCCGTGCTGCAGTCGCCCTGCACCACGTTCGTCTGACCGCTGCCCGTGTCGTTGTCCTGCTGCGAGCTCTGGTTGACGGTGAACGTGTCGGAGCCGTTTCCGGTCTGGGTCGCGGTGCCGACGCCCTTCCGCACCGGCCCGTACTGCGTCTGGGTCAGCGAGTAGGACGGCGCGTCCGTGTCGCTCGTGTGGCAGGTCGAGAGCGGGTTCTCGCCCGGCGTGGCAGCGTCCGCACACTCCTTCTCGGTCTGCGTCGCCGTCGCCGTCGACTGATCGCGGCTGTCCTGGTTGATCGTCCCCAGGATCCCGCCGTTGACGGAGCTCTGCGTCTGGTGGACGGATCCCTGCGGTGTGTTCGCGACCGCCGTCAACGTGTTGGTCTGGTTGAACCTCGCCGAGTTCGGTCCGTGAGCGCTGCCGAGGAATCCGGGGCTCTGGTTCTGCTCGACGTCGATGATCACGTTCGCGCCGAGGTTCGCCGAGTTCTCGTCCTGCGTTATCGCCTTCGGAGCCCTGGCGATCGACGTCAGCGTCTGGCTCTGCGCGATCGCGCCGCCGGTGCATTGACCGCCCGAGGTGGCCGACTGCGCCGCCGTGTTCCCTCCGCCCTTGGAGTCCTGCCTGATCGTCACGTTCTGGTGCGCTCCCAGCCAGACGCCCAGGTTGCCGCCACCGACGGTCTTCGACCCGGTGAGGCTGATCTCCTGATAGACGCAGGCGGTGTTCGTGTTGGACGCGCCCGTCGCCCTCTGAATGATCGAGGCGTCGGACGCCGCGGCCTGGAGAACCCCGTTCGTGCCGGTCGTCTTCTCGTAGACGACGGCAAGGTTGTTGGCGCTCGAGCTCAGCTGGATGATCACGCACACCTGCAGCAAGCCCGACGTCTTCACGCACTTCGCCGTGTTCGTCGCGGCCGGCGACAACGTCGAGACCTGCAGCACGGAGCATTTCGTGGTCGCGCAGCTGAACGTGTTCTTGCCGCCCGGCGAGGCGACCTGCACGACCGGATGGCGCGTGCTCGTACAGGTCCAGCCGCTGCCCGGACAGCTGGAACCTGCGTAGTTGCGGGCGCCGCGCTGGATCACGACTCCCTTCGGATTGACGTGCATCGAGCGCAGGTAGTGGACGACGGCCGCGCGTGTCGACACGTCGATGCGGGCCGACCTCTGCGCATTCCACGTCGCGGCCCCGGACGACGACACGAGCGCAACCGCCGCGATCGACGCCGCCAACAGACTGAGCAAGACTCTCGTGCGCACCGCTCTCCTCCTCTTCGCAGGCGACGCGTCCCCCTTCGTGCGCCATGACCTTCGGTCCGGAGGCGAGCTTACGCCGAACATGCGGCCATTTCCAGGGCCGGCCGCTGCGAGGCGGCCTCAGACGAGCACGGAGACGGCCGACCGCTCGGCCTCGAACCGCGCCTCGTCCACGTCACCGAGGTCCTCGCCGTCCACGTGCAGCGGCATCGGACGGTCGCATGCGATCTCCAGGCCGTCGAGGTCGTGTCCATAGAGGTACGGCCCGTTGCGGACGTGACCGGTGACGACGCGAAGCGCCGTGCCGAGGAGCGTGCGGCGGCGGACGCGGATCGGCGCGACGAGATCCAGGCCGAGCTCGAAGCTCGCCTCGGGCGCAATCGGCAGCGGCACGCCCTTGGCGTACGTGTACGGGCTCCCGTTGGCGACGAACGCGAGCGCGGCACGCCCGAGACCGGCGATCTCGAGCTGGGGCTCGAGGTGGCCGCGGTGCGCGGCGAGCGCGCGGACGATCGCGAGCGCGAACGCGAGATCCCCGGGACGCTGTCCGTCGCCGCGCCGGCCGAGCGCGTCGACCCGGCGTACGGCTTCCGCGTCGAGGCCGATTCCCGCACTGAACGCGAAGCGGCGGCCGTTGACGCGGCCGAGCGCGATCCGCCGGGTGCGGCCGTCGACGAGCGCGGCCGTGACGGCGCGCGCGGCCTCCACCGGGTCGGCCGGCAGCCCCAGAGCCCGCGGCAGCACGCTCGTCCCCCCGCCGGGGAGGAACCCGATCGGGACGTCGGCCTCGAGCCCGTTCAGCGCCTCGTTGAAGCCGCCGTCCCCCGAGAGGACGACGACCGCAGAGGCGCCGCCGCGGCAGGCGTCGGTCACGAGCTCCGTCGCGTGACCCGGGCGCTCGGTCAGGACGACGTCGAGCTCGGCGACGCGCTCGAGCTCCTCGCGCACTTCCGCGAGCCGCTCCTCACTCACGCGCGTCGCGAACGGATTGGCGACGAGGGCTACGCGCACGTCACCGCGAGGCATACCCACGCATCCCGTCGAGGAGAAGCGCCGTGAAGCGGTCGGCCAGGTCGTCGGTCTCGCTGCCGGGACGCAGCCACGTGTACGCCCAGTTGACAGCCGAGAGGGCAAGCAGCGCCGCCGTCGCGTCGTCGAGATCCGTCCGCAGCTCGCCGAGCTCGCGCCCCTCGCGGAAGAGCGCGCGGAAGCGCTCCTCGTAGCGGCGCCGCTCGGCGACGAACTCCTCCCGCCGTTCGCCCTGCAGGTACCGCCACTCGCGCACGAACACCGTCGCCACGTCGAGCTGCTCGGCGACGACGCGGAGATGTGCGCGCAGCGCCGCCCGGATCCGCTCGAGCACGGGCCCCTCCTCCGGGACACCGTCGAGAGCATCGTGGAAGGCCGCCGAACCCTCTCGCGCGACCTCCCAGAGCAGGTCGGCCTTGGACTCGATGTGCGCGTACACGGAGCCCTTCTGGACACCCATCGCCTCGGCGAGATCGCCGATCGAAGTGCCGTGATAGCCCTTCTCCGCGAAGAGGCGGGCTGCGGCACGCGTTAGCTCGTTGCGACGGGCGGACACTACAATCTCGAGGCTAACGATCGTTCGGAAGGTGGTGCCGCGTGGCAGCGATCGCGATTCCCCGCGACGAGCAGGCATTTCTCGAGTACGTCCAGGCGGGCGGCCAGGTCGAGACGACCGACTGGATGCCGGAGGACTACCGGGCGAAGCTGATCAAGTTCATCGAGATGCACGGCAACTCCGAGCTCATGGGCGTCCTGCCCGAGCGCGAGTGGATCCTGCGCGCTCCGACGCTCCAGCGCAAGCTCGCGCTGACGGCCAAGGTGCAGGACGAGGTGGGTCATGCGCAGCTCATCTACCGCATCGTCGAGGATCTCGGCAAGCCGCGGGAGCAATGCCTGGCCGATCTGATCTCGGGCAAGGCGAAGTTCCACAACGTCTTCCATTACCCGACGCAGACGTGGGGAGACGTCGGCGTCATCGCGTGGCTCGTCGACGCGGCCGCGATCATCAGCCAGAAGGCCCTGCTCAAGTGCTCGTACGCGCCGTACGCCCGGATCATGAAGAAGATCTGCTGGGAGGAGTCGTTCCACATCCTCCACGGCCGCGACGTGATCCTTGCGCTGGTCACGGGCACGCCCGCGCAGTTCGAGCTCGTGCAGGAGGCCCTCGACCGCTGGTGGGGCCCGCTCATGCAGTTCCACGGCAATCCGATCCCGCGCGACGAGGACCCGATGTTCGTGTGGCGGATCAAGTCGCAGGGGAACGAGGAGGCACGGCAGCAGTTCCTCGAGGGGTACGTGCCGCAGATCCGCGAGCTCGGCCTCGAGGTCCCCGACCCGAAGCTGCGCAGGCGTGAGGACGGCGTGTGGGAGTACACCGAGCCCGACTGGGACGAGCTCAGGCACGTCGTCACCGGCCACGGTCCGAAGACCGAGGAGCGGCTCGCCTTCCGCCGGCGCTTCCTCGAACAGGAGCAGTGGGTGCGCGACGCCCTCGCCGCATGAGCGAGCACGTGTGGGAGGTCTTCCGCCAGGAGCGGCGCGGCCAGCCGTTCGAGCACGCCGGCTCGGTGGTCGCGCCCGATGCGGACTTCGCCGAGGCCTGGGCCCGCGAGCAGTACGGCCGGCGCGGCGAGTCGGTGGCGCTCTGGCTCGTCCCGCGCGACGCGATCCGCGACGTCGAGGACTGGGCGGACGAGTTCGACCTCAAGTACCGCCGCGTCGACGGCTACTCGATCAAAGCCCGCTTGAAGGAGGCACGTGAACGAGCAGCTGCTCGGACTGGCTGACGACGAGCTCGTCGTCGGCTGGCGCGACTCCGAGTGGACGGGCATCGCGCCGCTGCTCGAGGAGGACGTCGCCTTCTCCTCGATCGCGCAGAACGAGATCGGCCACGCACGCGCCGCCTACGAGCTGCTGGTCGGCCCCGACGGAGATGCCGACGCACTCGCCTTCGACCGCAGGCCGGCGGAGTACCGCTGCGCGCCGCTCGTCGAGCTCCATCTGCTCGAGTGGGCGCACACGATCGCGCGGCGCTGGCTCTACGAGGTCGCGGACGAGATCCGGATCACGGCGCTCAAGGACGATCCCGATCCCGCCGTCGCGGGCCTCGCGGCGAAGATCGACCGCGAGGAGGCGTACCACCGCATGCACGCCGAGATGTGGCACGATCGGCTCCGGGACGAGCCGCGCTTCCGGGCGGCCGTCGAGGAGCTGTGGCCGCACGCACTCGGCGTCCTGCCCCCCGCGCTGCGCGGCGAGCTCGTCTCCCGGGTCGGCCTCGACGAGGTCGAGGCGGTCGAGCGCGGGACGCACACCGACGAGCTCGCGCCGCTGTGGGAGGAGATGACGATCGTGCGCCGCTCCGCGCCGGCGGGAGCACAGTGGTGATGCTCGCCGAGCAGCAGATCTGGGAGGCGCTCGCGGAGATCCCGGACCCCGAGATCCCCGTCGTCTCGCTCGTCGACCTCGGGGTCATCCGGTCGGTCGATGTCCAAGACGGACACGTCCGGATCGAGTTCACCCCGACCTTCCTCGGCTGTCCCGCGCTCGAGGTGATGAAGCGTGCGCTCGAGGAGACGGTCGCCGGCCTCGGCGGCGAGCCGGAGGTGGACGTCGTCACCGACGATTCGTGGTCGACCGACCGGATCACTCCGGCCGGACGCGAGAAGCTGCGCGCCGCCGGGTTCGCGCCCCCGGCACCGCGAGAGGCGTCGGCTCCGAAGCTCGTCCAGCTCCAGGCGGACGTCTTCCGCTGCCCGTACTGCGGCTCGACCCAGACGCGGCTCGAGAACATCTTCGGTCCGACGCCGTGCCGCTCGCTGCGTTACTGCGAGAGCTGCCGGCAGCCGTTCGAGCAGTTCAAGACGATCTAGCTAGCTAGGAGGAGGCTCGAGCGAGCCGCCCCGCGAACGCCGGATCCTCGCGGCAGAGACGATCGACCTCGGCCCGCTCGACGGCGATCACGGCCCCGTCCGTCAGCGCGCGAACGCGGGCCGTCCGCAGCCCGTCCGCCGAGAGGAGCGCCCGCTCGCCGACCACCGAGCCGGGCCCGACCTCCCGCGTGCCCTCGGGCGCCTCGACGACGAGCTGCCCCTCGACCACGAGGAACAGCCCCGTGCCGGGCTTGCCGCGCTCGATCAGCATGCTTCCCGCGGCGAGCTCGATCCTCACCCCGACGCCCTCGAGCAGGCGGAGATCCTCGTCGTCCACGGCGCCGAGTATCGCACCCGTGACCCGTGGTGACGATTCGGTGACCACGCTGGAAGCGGCGGTGCACGACGGTTAGGGTCCCGCGCTATGCCCACGGCCAGCACGGAGGACCTCGCCGGCGTCGCACTGTTCGACATGCTCGCGCCGGCCGAGCGCGAGGCGATCGCGCCGTGGTTCGAGCGGCAGGACGTCAGTCCGGGCGTGAGGCTCACCGGGGAGGGAGCGACGGGCTACTCGTTCTTCGTCCTCCGGCAGGGAACGGCCACCGTCACGATCGACGGTGTCGACGTGCGAGCCCTCGGAGCGGGCGACTTCTTCGGCGAGCTCGCGCTGCTCGGCGACGGACGACGAACCGCGACCGTCACGACCACGTCGGCCTCCGAGGTGCTCGTGCTCTTCGGGACCGAGTTCCGGCGGCTTCAGCACGAGTACCCGGAGCTCGCGGCCCGAATCGAGTCGCAGCTGCGCGAAACGGCTCGAGCCGCGTAACGCGCCCGGTACGCTCTCGGCGTGGCCGTCGAGATCCTCTACTGCCCCGTCTGAAGCGGGTACGACCGACGGGCTGCGAGTCTCGCGGCCGAACTGAGGGACGGCGGGATCGACGCCTCGATCCGCGAGGGGGAGAAATCGCAGTTCGACGTCTTCGCCGACGGCGCGCTCGTCTTCTCGAAGCAGGCCGAAGAACGCTGGCCGCACGACGGCGAGGTCCTCGAGCTCGTCAGCTCCCGTTGAAGCGCGCTTCCCGCTTCTCCCCGAACGCCGCGACGCCCTCGCGGAAGTCGTCCGTCGCCGCGGCCTCGGCCTGCGCCTCCGCCTCCCGCTCGAGCTGCTCCTCGAGCGTCGCGGTCGCCGCCTCGTCGTAGAGCCGCTTCGTCAGGGCGATCGCGCGCGTCGGTGCGGCGGCGAGCTCGGTCGCGCGCTCCGCGACCCGCTCCACGAAGGAGTCCGCCTCGACGACTTCCGAGACGAGGCCCCACGCATGCGCCTCGGCCGCCGTCAGCCGCCGGTTCGACGTCATCCACTCGAACGCGCGTGGCGTCCCGAGGAGGCGCTGGATGAAGTACGTGCCGCCGGAGTCGGGGACGAGACCGATTCCCACGAAGCCGGGCACGAAGAAGGCGGCGTCGGAAGCGAGCCGGATGTCGCAGGCGCAGGCGAGCGAGAGCCCGGCCCCCGCGCAGACGCCGTTCACCGCGGCGATCACCGGCTTCTCGAGCGACCGGATCGCGAGGACGTTGACGTGGTACGTCGTGCGCAGCATGGCGGTCACGTCACCGCCCTCTCCGAAGGCGGTCAGGTCCTGTCCCGCCGAGAAGCCGCGGCCGGCACCGGTGACGACGACCGCGCGCACCGCGGGGTCGCGCGCCTCCTCGAGCGCCTGCTGCAACTCCCCGTGCAACGTCCTCGTGAAGGCGTTGAGCTTGTCCGGGCGGTTCAGCGTGATCGTCTGGACGCCGCCGTCCCGCGCGACCTCGACCTCGGCCATCGCTACGAGAGCTCGAGGAACTCGACTGTCGGCTGCGGGTAGCCGCGCTTGTACGCGTCCTTGCCCGTCGCCATGAACTCGTCGCTGCCGATCGCGCTGCGGAACGCCTGCTCGTCGGCGAACTCCCACTCGGCGTAGTACGCATGCGCCGGATCGCCCATCGGAGCGCCGGTCACCTTGCCGTGCCGGAAGACGCCGCCGGGGACCCGTGCGCAGAGCTCGGCGTGCTCCGCGTAGGAATCTGCGTCCGGCTCGTGCTCGTAGAGGACGGCAACCCTGTACATAGACTCCTTTCGCAGCTGGCCGGGGGGACGATAACCCGGGGGACGAGGAGGAGCGATGGCAGGCAAGCTCGTACACGTCGAGATCGGGGCGGAGGACGCCGACCGCGCCCAGGGGTTCTGGAGCGGCGTGTTCGGCTGGGAGGTCGGCCCGCCGATGTCGCCGGAGATGGACTACCGGATGTTCCGCACCGGCGAGGACCAGGGCGGCGCGATCTTCGCGGCGGAGGAGCGCGGCAACCTCCGCGTCTACTTCGACACCGACGACATCGACGCAACCCGCGCGAAGGTCCAGGAGCTCGGCGGTCAGGCAGAGGACAAGATGCCCGTGCCGGGGTACGGCTGGTTCGCCGAGTGCCGCGACACGGAGGGGAACGCGTTCAGCCTCTGGCAGTCGGACGAGGCGGCCGGCTAGCCGACGGCTCGGGATCGGACCAGACGGAAACCGGGTCTTCGAGCTCCCGTCGCACGTCGGGCGACGGGAGCGGCCACCCGTCGGGGTCGTTCGGGGCGTGGTCCGGCTGCTCGGCCATCCACGCGATAAACGCGCGCGCGGTGAGTCGGGTTACGACGCGCGGCGGTCGAGAACGCGCAACGCCTTGCCCTCGCTGCGCGGCACGCTGCCGGGCCGACCGAGCCGAACGCGTGCGGTCAGCCCGAGCGCGCGCCCCAGCCGTTCCTCGACGAACGCCTCGAGCCGCTCGCCACCCGGCTCTCCCTCGCGCAGTTCTGCCTGGACGGTCAGCTCGTCGAGGTGGCCGGGGCGCTCGACGACGAGCTGGTAGTGCGGAGCGAGCTCGGGGATCGCGAGAAGCGCGTGCTCGATCTCGCTCGGGAAGACGTTGACGCCGCGGATGATCAGCATGTCGTCGGTCCGCCCGAGGACGCGCGACATCCGGGCGAAGGTGCGGCCGCAGGCGCACGGCTCGCGCGTGACCGAGGCGAGATCGCCGGTGCGGTAGCGCAGCAGCGGCAGCGCCTCCTTCGTCAGCGTCGAGAAGACGAGCTCGCCGACCTCGCCGTCCGGCACCGGCTCACCCGACGCCGGATCGACGACCTCGACGAGGAAGTGGTCCTCGTTCACGTGCGCGCCGTCGCGTGCCTCGACGCACTCCGCGGAGACACCGGGCCCCATCACCTCCGAGAGGCCGTAGATGTCGAGCGCGGTCATCTCGAGCGCGCCCTCGATCGCCTCGCGCAGCCCTTCCGTCCACGGCTCGGCACCGTGCAGCCCGGCACGAAGGTTGAGGCGAGCCGGCTCGGAGACGTGGTCGGCGATCGCGAGCGCGTAGCTCGGCGTGCAGCAGAGGATCTCGGCCCCGAGGTCCTCGAGCAGCTGCGCCTGCCGCGGGGTGTTGCCGCCGGACGCGGGGACGACCGTGCAGCCGAGCCGCTCCGCGCCGTAGTGGAGGCCGAGGCCGCCGGTGAACAGGCCGTAGCCGTAGGCGATGTGGACGATGGTGCCGGGCCCGGCTCCCGCCGCCGCGAGCGCGCGCGCGCAGCAGTCCGCCCACGCGGCGAGGTCTCGGCGCGTGTACGCGACGATCGTCGCCTTCCCTCGCGTGCCGGACGAGGCGTGGATGCGAATGCAGTCCTCGAGCGGCACCTGCAGGAGCCCGAACGGGTACGCGTCCCGGAGCTCCGTCTTGACCCGGAAGGGCAGCTCGGCCATCGCCTCGAGCTCGACGCCGAACCGCTCCCGCAGGCGGTCGCGCTGCAGCCGCTCGAGCTCCGGCCGCGGCAGCGTCTCCAGCTCGGGCTGGAAGATCGGCACGCCCTGGATTATTCTCTCTTCGCCAGCGCCAGTCGGAGACCAAGAGGAGGCGGCATGCGCGCAGCGTTCATTGCCATCGAGGAGGCCGGAGTGACCTACCTGGAGGTTTTGACGCTTGCTTCGCAGAACGCTGAATCTTGGAATCCTGGCGCATGTAGACGCCGGTAAGACAACTCTCACCGAACGGCTCCTGTACGACGCCGGCGTGATCGACGAGATCGGCAGCGTCGACAAGGGGACGACGCAGACCGATTCGCTCGCGCTCGAGCAGCAGCGCGGCATCACGATCCGCTCGGCGGTCGTCTCGTTCCCGCTCGACGGTGTCACCGTCAACCTGATCGACACGCCCGGCCACCCGGACTTCATCGCGGAGGTGGAACGGGTGCTGAGCGTGCTCGACGGAGCCGTCCTCGTGATCTCGGCAGTCGAGGGCGTGCAGCCGCAGACGCGGATCCTGATGCGCGCCCTGCAGCGGCTGCGGATCCCGACGCTGCTGTTCGTGAACAAGATCGACCGGGGCGGAGCCGATCCCGACCGTACGCTGGAGGCGATCGAGGAGCGGTTGACGCCGGCCGCCGTCGCCATGGGCTCGGTTGCCGAGCCCGGGACGCGGGTGGCGTCGTTCGCCTCGTTCGGGCCGGCCGACGGCGACCTCGTCGCAGGCGCACGGGCCGGCGAGCTCCATCCCGTCTTCTTCGGCTCGGCGCTCACGGGCGCCGGCGTCGCCGAGCTGACGGCCGGGATCGCCGAGCTGCTCCCGGCAGAGGCGGGCGACTCCGCCGGGCCGCTCTCGGGCCGCGTCTTCAAGATCGAGCGCGGCCCGGCGGGCGACCGGATCGCCTACGCGCGGCTCTTCTCGGGGACGGTGAAGGTGCGGGACGGCCTCGGCGCGGGCAAGGTGACCGCGCTCCGGGTCTTCGCGAGCGGCGACGCCGAGCAGCGGGACGAGGTGCGCGCCGGCGAGATCGCGACGCTCTGGGGGCTCTCGGAGGTCCAGATCGGCGACTGGCTCGGCGAGCCTCGTCGGGGCGTCGTCGAGCACCACTTCGCGCCGCCGACGCTCGAAGCGGTGATCGCAGCCGCAGATCCCGCCGCCGGTCAGCGCCTGCGGGTCGCGCTCGGACAACTCGCCGAGCAGGATCCGCTGATCGGAGTCCACCAGGACGACACGCGCGGGGAGACCTCGGTCTCGCTCTACGGCGAGGTGCAGAGGGAGGTCCTCGAGGCGACCCTCGCCGCGGAGTACGGCCTCGAGGTCGAGTTCCGTGAGACGACCACGATCTGCGTCGAGCGTCCGACCGGAACCGGGGAGGCGGTCGAGCTGCTCAACACGCCCACGAACCCGTTCCACGCCGATCTCGGTTTGCGGGTGGAGCCGGCGGGAGCGGGCGCCGGAGTGGAGGTGCGAGTCGATGCGAGCGTCGACCCCCGTGATGCGCCCCTCTACGTCTTCAAGACCTTCGACCGCTTCGTCGAGCACATGGACGAATACGTGCGGCTCGCACTCGAGCAGGGCGTGTTCGGCTGGCGGGTCACCGATTGCGTGGTGACGGTGACGAAGATCGCCTACAGCCTCGCCGACGGGCCGCCCTCCCGGCGCGGCCCGCTGCCGACGGCCCGAGACCTCAAGCAGCTGACACCCGTCGTGCTCAGGCAGGCGCTCGAGCGGGGCGGTTCCGCGGTCTGCGAGCCGGTTCTCCGGGTCACCGCGGAGGTGCCGACCGGCGCGATCGGCCCGGTGCTCGCAGTGCTCGGCAGGCTCGGCGGCACAGCCGGAGTGCCGGCACCGCGGGGAGAGCTCTCGGTGCTCGAGGCCGAGCTCCCGGCGTCGCGCGTCCAGGATCTCCGCCGCCGGCTTCCCGGCTTGACCGGGGGCGAAGGCGTGCTCGAGTCCGAGTTCGCGGGCTACCGGCCGGTGACCGGCGATCCCCCGGTCCGGCGTCCGCGCGCGTGACGCGGATGCCCCGGGGGCCGGGAGGCCGCTCGAGCTCTCGTCGCCGGATGCGTCCTAGTGGCGCGGGTGCCACGGCACCCAGAAGGGCGCCACGACGAAGGCCCAGAGCGCTGCAGCAACCACGGCCACGACGACGACGATCGCGACGACTGTCAGGGCAGTGTTCGTGCTCATTCCGCGAGCATGGAGGCGGCTGCTCGCCCTGCGCATCGGGGTCGTCCCCGATCCGCGTTGCCTGGACGCCGAAAGGCCGCTCCGGCGGGAGCGGGATCTATGGTTCGGCCGTGTCCGGGAGCGCACTGGCGACGGGTCTAGCGGTGGCCGCCGGCCTGGCCGGCTCGGTGCAGGTGGCCCTCATGTCGCGGCTCGGCGAGCGGATCGGCGTGCTCGAGGCGCTCGGGTTCTCGGCGACGGTCACGGCGGGGCTCGCGGTCGTCATCCTCGTCCTCGCCCACCAGAGCGTCTCCGGCTTCGGCCGGGCCCTGCAGCAGCCGTGGTGGATGCTGCTCGGCGGCGTGATGGGCCTGCTGATCGTGTTCACCGTCACCTACGCGGGCCCGCGCATCGGCGTCGCGGCGACCGTAGGGATCCTCATCGCCGGACAGCTGGCCATGGGCGCCGCGATCGACCGCTGGGGGCTGTTCGGCTCACAGCGCATCGCGCTCCACTGGCCGCGCCTCCTCGGCATCGGGCTGCTCGCCGCGGGAGCCGCGCTCTCGCTGCGAAAGTGAATCCGTTCGGCAATGTGGACGAGAGGCTGCCGGCCCGAGTGACGGCTCGGGGCTTCTAGGCAGCCTCCGCCACCGCTTCCGCCTCGAGCGCCACCGCCCTGCCGCGGGCAGGCGGCCGGATCAGGCCGGCGGCGAGCGCGCCGAGCGCAACCACCGCACCGCCGATCCAGACGGCCGTGGACGTGCCGTGCACGAACGTCTCGGCACTGCGGTAGCCGCCCGCGTGCGCGAAGACGGACGCGAGGACCGCGACGCCGAAGACTCCGCCGAGCTCCCGGATCGCGTTCGTCGCGCCCGACGCCTTCCCCTCGTGCTGGGGGGCGACCGAGCTGAGCACGACGTTCGCAACCGGTGCGAAGAAGAGCGCCATCCCGGCGCCGGAGACGACGAACGGTGCGACGAGATCGGCGTAGGGCACGGTCGGCGACTGCAACGCCGCGATCCACATCAGCCCGCCGGCCTGCAGCGCGAGCCCGGCCGTCATCAGCCGCTGGCCTCCGATTCGATCCGACAGCGCACCCGCGATCGGCGCCACGAAGATCGGCATCGCCGTCCACGGCAGGATCCGCAGCCCGGCGGAGAGCGGCGTCATGTGCTGCACGGTCTGGAAGAACTGTGCGAGCAGGAAGATCGAGCCGAACATCCCGAAGAACATCAGCAGCGAGGCGACGTTCGTGAGCGCGAACGTGCGGTCGCGGAAGAAGCGGAGCGGCAGCATCGGCGACGGCGCGCGCTGCTCCCAGGCGACGAAGGCGGCCACGAGCAAGGCACCGGCGAGGATCGGGATGACGACGCCGAGGCTCGTCCAGCCGTGCCCGTTCCCGCGCACGAGACCCCACACGACGCCGAGCAGGCCCGCGCTCGCGAGGCCGAGGCCCGGGAGGTCGAGCGCAGAGCCGGGGTCACGCGTCTCCTCGAGCCGCGCCAGCGCAAGCGGAGCGAGCACGAGGCCGATCGGCACGTTGAGCCAGAAGATCCAGTGCCACGAGACTCCGTCGACGATCGCGCCGCCGACGAGTGGCCCGATCGCGATCGCGAGACCGCCGATGCCTCCCCAGATGCCGAGCGCGAGCCCACGCCTCTCGCGCGGCACTGCGGCGGAGAGGATCGTCAGCGTGAGCGGCGTGACGATCGCCCCGCCGATCCCCTGCACGGCGCGCGCGATGTCGAGCGCGTCGGCGCTCGTCGAGAGGGCGGCGGCGGCCGACGCTCCCGTGAAGAGCAGGAGCCCCAGCGCAAACAGCCGGCGCCGGCCGAAGCGGTCGCCGAGGGCGGCACCGGTGAGGAGGAGCACCGCGAACGTGAGCGTGTACGCGTTCACCGTCCACTCGAGCTGAGAGACCGTCGCGTGGAGGTCGTGCCGGATCACCGGCAGCGCCGTCGTGACGACGAGGTTGTCGAGGCTGACCATGAAGAGCGCGATCGAGGTGATCGCCATCGTCCAGAAGATCGAGTGCTTTTGGTTGTGAGTCATCACTTCCTCCACGGTGAAAAAAGAGAGAGGTCACAGCTCCTTGCCGAGGCCCGAGAGGAGGTCCTCCATCCAGGGCTCCGGCGCTTCGTCGACGTGCATCGAGGCGAGGACGTTCAGAAGCATGCCGGTGGCGAAGAACCCCGAGACGGTGGGCCAGTCGGTACCAGAGACGCGCCGGACGTAGGCGACGAGATCGCCGTAGCCCGCACGAACGACGGACCGGATCTCGGGGTCGTCGCACGCGACGTACGCGTGCATCTGCGCCCGCAACCGCACCCGATCGGAATCGAGCTGCTCCTGGTAGGCATGACCGATGGCGTGCAGCGCCTCCAGGCCGCGCTTCCCCTCGGCGGCACGCTGGAAGAGCTCGAGGGTCTCGCGAAAGCAGCGGGCGGCGGCAGCCTTGAAGAGCTCCTTCTTCGTCCCGAACAGACGGAACAGGTACGGCTGGGAGATGCCGGCACGCCGGGCGATGTCTTCGGTCGACGCCCCCTCGTACCCGCGATCCGCGAACTCGACGAGGGCGGCGTCGAGGACGTCGTCCCGCCTGGCCGCCGCTGTCGATCTCGTGGACGCCATCTCCATGCCTCCGCATGTTAGTGATGACTCACAACCGTGTCAAGCTCGTTCAGAGTCCGAACGGGTTGAACGGCTTCGGGCTCGTGGAGAAGAGCACGCCCTTCGTCTCGAGGTAGAGCTCGAGCGTGTCGATCGAGAGCTCACGGCCGAAGCCCGACTGCTTGTAGCCGCCGAACGGAATTCCGGGAAAGGCGGTGAACGGCATGTTGATCCCGACCATTCCGGACTCGATCGCCCGGGCGACGCGGTGGCCGCGCGCGGGATCGCCCGTCCAGACGGTCGCGAAGAGGCCGTACTGCACGTCGTTGGCGATCCGCACGGCGTCCTTCTCGTCCTCGAAGGGGATCGCTGCGACGACCGGGCCGAAGATCTCCTCCTGTGCGACGGTCATCGAGCTCTCGACCCCCGCGAGCACCGTCGGAAGGTAGAAGGCACCCGCGCCTTCGCCGACCGCGCCGCCGAGCACGACCTCCGCCCCCTCTTCGCGTCCCTTCTCGACGTAGCCGTGCACCCGGTCGCGGTGAGCGGTCGAGATGAGGGAGCCCACCTGGGTCTCGGGGTCGAGCGGGTCTCCGACCTTGAGCTTCCTCGCCGCCTCGGTGAAGCGGGACACGAACTCGTCGTAGATCGACGCCTCGACGAGCACGCGCGACCGCGCCTCGCAGCTCTGCCCGGCGGCGTAGTAGATGGACCAGACCGAGCTCGGGATCGCGTCGTCGAGGTTCGCGTCCGCGAACACGACCGCGGGGCTCTTGCCGCCGAGCTCGAGCGTGAGCCGCTTGATCGGCTCGGAGCAGAGCCGCATGATCTCGCTCCCGGTCCGCGTCGAGCCGGTGAACGCGACCTTGTCGACCCCGGAATGCCGGACGAGATACGAGCCGGTGGTCGGCCCGTCGGCCGGAACGACGTTGATCGCGCCGGCGGGGAAGCCGACCTCGGTCGCGAGCTCCGCGATCCGCAGCACGCTGAGCGGCGTCTGCGGGTCCGGCTTGAGCACGACGGCGCAGCCGGCCGCGAGCGCCGGCGAGAGCTTCCAGACCGACATGAGGAGCGGGTAGTTCCACGGCACGATCTGCGCGCAGACGCCGACCGGCTCCTTCAGCGTGTAGCTGAGGAGCGAGCCGCCGATCGGGTTCGAGCGTCCGGCGATCGAGCCGGCGACCGAGGCGAAGAAGCGGAAGTTCTCGACCGCACCGGCGACTTCCGCCTTGACCGAGGAGATCGCCTTGCCGACGTTGCGCGACTCGAGCTCCGCGAGCTCCTTCCGGTTCGCCTGGATCGCGTCGGCGAGCGCGTGGAGGAGTCGGGCGCGCTCGGTCGCCGGCGTCTTCCCCCACGAGCCGTCGAGGGCGCCGCGGGCGGCTTCGACGGCGCGGTCGACGTCGGCCTCGCCGGCCATCGCGACACGGGCGAGCGACTCACCCGTCGCCGGTTCGTGCAGGTCCCGGATCTCACCCGACGCGGGCTCCACGACCTCGCCGTCGATGAAGAGCCCGTACTCCTGTCCGGCTGTCACGGCCACCGCTGCGGAAAATAACGGTTGCGCACCGGACGCCGCGTAGGCCATGATCCGGATCCAAGATCGAGGTTTTGGCCGCTCCGTCGGCGGCGAGAACGCTGGTTCGGATCCGAAGCGACGAAAGGAGACGAGATGGCGAGCACGATCCGCGTCGAGGCGGCGCGCATCCCCGACCGCAACCGGCTGCTCGAGGCGCTGCGCGAGGAGGGGCTCGACGCGACGCCGGAGGACGAGGTCGGCATCGTCGTCCCCGTCGGCAAGGGTGGGAACGAGCTCTTCCACCAGGTCGAGAGCGTCGTCTTCAGCGTGGGCGCACCGTTCGTGCCGATCCAGCACGAGGGCGTGATCTACATCCGCCCGCCCGTCGGCTGACCCCGGGCGCCCGCGGGCGCCGGCCGCGCAGCCGTGTACACGACGGATCGGCCCGACGTGCCGAGGGTCAGCGCTCGAACAGCGCGGCCTGGCCCTGCCCGACGCCGACGCAGAGCGTCGCGAGACCGTGGCGCCCTCCTCGGCGTCGAAGCTCGTGCAGGAGCGAGACCGCGAGGCGCGCTCCGCTCATCCCCAGCGGATGGCCGAGCGCGATCGCGCCGCCGTTCACGTTCACCTTCTCCGGGTCGAGCCCGAGCTCCCGGATCACGACGAGGCTCTGCGACGCGAACGCCTCGTTCAGCTCGACGAGGTCGATCTGATCGAGCGAGACGCCGGTGCGGTCGAGCAGCTTCCGCACCGCCGGAATCGGGCCGATTCCCATCACGCGCGGGTCGACCCCGGCGACCGCACTGCCGACGAACGTGCCGAGCGGCTCCACGCCGAGCTCGCTCGCCTTCTCCTCCGACGCGATCACGAGCGCCGCTGCGCCGTCGTTGATCCCGGACGCGTTGCCCGCCGTGACGGTGCCACCCTCGCGGAACGCCGGCTTCAGCGCGGCGAGCTTCTCGGCCGTCGTGTCGGGACGTGGGTGCTCGTCCCGCGTGACGTCGCCGACCGGGACGAGCTCGTCGGCGAAACGGCCAGCCTCGTCGGCCGCGGCCCAGCGCCGCTGCGACTCGAGCGCGAACGCATCCTGCTCCTCCCGCGTCACGCCCCAGCGCTCGGCGACGTTCTCGCCCGTCTCGCCCATCGACTCCGGCGGGAAGAGCTCGACGAGCTTCGGATTCGTGAAGCGCCAGCCGAGCGTCGTGTCGTAGAGCGGGCGGTCGCCACGCTCGAACGCCTTCTCGACCTTCGGCGTCACGAACGGCGCGCGGGTCATCGACTCCACGCCGCCGGCCACGAAAAGGTCGCCGTCCCCCGCGACGACCGCGTGGCACGCGCCGACGACGGCGGTGAGCCCCGAGGCGCAGAGACGGTTGACCGTCACGCCCGCGACGGCCTCCGGCAGCCCCGCCAGCAGCGACGCCATCCGCGCGACGTTGCGATTGTCCTCGCCGGCCTGGTTGGCCGCGCCGAACCAGACGTCCTCGACCTGCTCCGCCGGCACGCCCGAGCGTGAGACCGCTTCGCGGATCGCGAGCGCCGCAAGGTCGTCCGGACGCACGCCCGACAGCGCACCGCCGTAGCGGCCGATCGGCGTACGGACGGCGGAGAGGACGACGGCCCGGCTCATCCGGGTGAGTCTAGGCAGCGGCAGTCGCCCGACCGAGCAGCCGGTCGACCGCCGCGAGCCCCTCGTCGCCGATGTCGACGCTGTGCTCGTTGACGTACAGCGCGATGTGCGCAGCACAGACCTCGTCGGACATCTCCTGGGAGAGGGAGCGGACGTACCCGCGGCTCGCCTCCGGGTGCGCGAACGCGTACTCGACCGAGCTGCGGATCGCGGTCTCGGCCTCGGCCGCGACGTCCGGTCCGAG
This sequence comes from uncultured Actinomycetes bacterium, assembly GCA_963746965.1. GTDB lineage: Bacteria > Actinomycetota > Thermoleophilia > Gaiellales > Gaiellaceae > Palsa-739. The sequence continues at coordinate 620,443 of CAVVDH010000001.1, forward strand.
GTCGCTCCGCGCGAAGATCCCCGCGAGTGGGACGGGCAGGCCGGCGTCGCCCTCCCACCACTCGCCGAGGTCGGCGACCGACACGAGCCCGTGCTGGGCGTACGTGAAGCGGCTCTCGTGGATGATCAGGCCGGCGTCGACCTCGCCGGCGACGACCGCCTGCAGGATCCGGTCGTAGCGGAGCTCGACGACCTCGCCGAGCTCCGGCGCCGCGAGCCGCAGGAGCAGAAAGGCCGTCGTCTCGAGCCCCGGCACGGCGATGCGGCCGGCGGCGGCGGCCTCGAGCGAGCCGGCCTCCCGCGCGACGACGAGCGGGCCGACGCCGCGGCCGAGCGCCGCGCCGCTCCGCAGCAGCCGGTACCGGTCGCCGGCCGCCGCTGCCGCACCGAAGCTGAGCTTCGTCAGCTCGAGCTCGGCGCCGCCTGCCCGCTGGTTCAGCTCCTCGATGTCGTGGAGGACCGGCTCGACCTCGAACGAGGCGGGGACGAGCCCGTGCACGAGCGCGTGGAACGCGAAGGCGTCGTTCGGGCACGGCGTGAAGCCGAAGCTCAGGTTCACGTCCGGCCGAAGAACCACTTCTCGAGCGGCTTGAGCAGCTCGTCGCGGGTGAACGGCCGGACGAGCTCGGCGTGGCCGTCGCGCTCCGAGACGGTGAAGTCGTCCTCGAGGGTCTCGTTCGCCTCCTGGAGGGCGTCGCCGAGCTCGTAGCCCTCGAAGACGTAGTCCTCCGGCCGCGGCTCCCTCGACTCGCGACGGTCGGGATTGACGGCTCGGCCGACGGCCCAGATCCCACCCTCTTTGCGCTCGATCCAGATCACGACCGTCTCGGGGTCGCCGTTCGAGTCGACGCCGAGGAGCACCCGCTCCGCGAACCGTCCGCGGTCGCTGGACGCCTTCACGCCGGGACTATGACACCTCGCGCCCGGCACCCGCCGCCCGCGCGCGCTCGACCACCGCCGCGGCGACGGCCACGTCCCACGCCGCGAGGCCGTTGGACTTGAAGACGACGATGTCCTCGTCGGACTGGCGGCCGGCGACCTCGTCCGCCACGACTTCCTGCAGCTCGTGCACCTCCAGCCAGTCGAGCACGCCCGACTCGACGGGCTCGATCAGGTCGGCCGACTCGAGCCGCGCGTCGTCGCGGGAGTCGCAGCAGACGAAGGCGGCCCGCTCGAGCACGACGTTGTCGAGCTCGCGGCGGCGACCGTCGTTCGCGCCGACGGCGCAGACGAGCGCACCAGGCCGGAGCCACTCGCCGCGCAGGACCGGGTCCGGCGAGCCCGTGACCGTGACGACGACGTCGCATTCCCCGGGGTCCCGATGGCTCTCCCCCGGCTCTGCGCCGTGCTCCGTGCAGAAGGCGCGTAGCCGCTCTTCCGTCCGGCAGTAGACGACGACCCGCTCGAGCCCGGGAAGCGCCGTGCGGATGCAGGCGAGCTGCGCCTCGGCCTGCCAGCCGCAGCCGATCAGGCCGAGGCTCGACGCTCCGCTCTTCGCGAGGTGCTTCGCCGCGACCGCACTCGCGGCGCCGGTGCGCAGCTGGCCGAGCTTGTCCGCGTCGAGCACGGCCACGAGCTCCGGAGCGTCGGCCCGGTAGAGGAGGACGGCGAACCGCGCGCCTTCGCGGAAGCCGGCGTACACCTTCGCCCCCGCGTAGCCGAGCTCCGGATCGGCAGCCGCCATGACCGCGAGCGCTCCGCCCTCGAGCCGCAGCCGGTAGCGAGGCCGGTTCTCGACGGCGCCGGCCGCCATGCGGCGGAAGCAGGCCTCGACCGCCTCTACGGCGTCGCCCGGTGTGAGGAGCTCCGCCACTTCCTCCTCGGTCAGATAGAGCGTCACGACGAGATTGTGGAGGAACGTGCTGAGCCCCGTCGTCGTTCGTGGGCGCTGAACACCTGAAGCACCCGTGGACCCTCTGTTTCCGGGCCGTGGGTCGGCCGCCACACCGACCTATCCGACTTCGATCCGTCTGGGGCTCGCGTCGGCAGCGTCAGCCGGCGAGAAGGCGCAGCCCGATGGCCTCCACGAATAACGCCCTCACGCAGCCCAGTCGGCAAGCCGCGGGCTCGGCCCTTCGTGTGCTCGATCCGTGCCTATACGACGTCGCGGTCGCTCCGTGGCGCCCGCGCCCCGTCAACCACGCCCCGACCAGACGGCAAGCCGTGGCCTCCTGAGATCCAGGGCTCGAGATCGCGGTCAATCAACTCTTGGACCCGCTCGATATCCGGTCGAAAGCCCAACCGGAGGCTCTCCGCAAGATCCGGCTCGAGCTCTGGTACTCGCAGGTTGGCCGTGACCACCAATCGACGCCCACGGCGAAGGACGTTAGCGGGGACAGCCGGCCGAGCGCCCTGCCAGCGAGATTCGCTCCGTGCGCGGTGCGGTGCAGAGTTCGCGACCGAAGTTCTCCGCCTTGATTCAGCTGCCCTAGTCCGATGTCTATTCGCGGCTCGACTCCGAGGAAGGAGCTCAAGTCGGTGATGAACTCGGCAGGATTGCTCAACTCTTCGAACAGAAAGACCTTGATGGCTTCCTTCGGGAACTCGGCGTAGAATTCTTTGAGGCGATCGAAATAAAGGCTTCGCGCGCGGTAATGCCAGCGGTACGCCCAGCCCGACGCTATCCGATGTGGTTCCTGGCGGAGAGCCTCTCCGAATTCGGCAAGGGGCTCGTCTCCATTCCGGCGTTGCCGCAGGAAGTCTGAATACGCGCGGGCGACCGGTTCGCGAAGGATGGCGACGATCTTGCAGTCAGGGATCCGCCGCGAAGCGCGCGCGCAGTGCCTTCGAAGTAGATGTACGTCGTCGACGCCTCCGTGACGACATGCTGCCCAGATGCTCCGGCGAATAGACGCTCGTAATCCTCAAGCCGGGTCACCAGATGAGAGAGAACCTGTCGGTCGATTCGGCCCCTCAAGCAGAATCTCTTGTGCCTCCGAGGAGAAGAATTGAGGCTCCTTTGTCGCGCTTGCAAAGACATCAGGATGCGACGCAAGGTGCGCATGCACGGACGTCGTGCCGCAGCGTGGAGCGCCGATGATGAGAGTGTTGGGCAGAGTCATGTGACCCTGGGAAGATCCTCGCAGCACCTTCGCCAGATTACGCAGCCCGGACACACCGCCATCGCCGAAGCGTAGAGGGGAACCGTCTCGTCATCAAGCAGTTGACCGAGCCCGGTCGTTGCCGAAAGAGAACCATGGGCAGCCCCGGACCGCACTCCGCCAGCCTGCTCACAAAGTGGCGAAGACGGGAGCCGAGGCCGCGCCCGACGCCGCACCACCGCGAGATGCTCCCTTTCTGGATGCGCCGGGGGTGAGGCTATACTCGCGTCGCGATGCCGCTGAGCGTACGCGTCGGGCGTAGGGCGCGTGCCCTGAGAGTTCAAGCGTCGCTGGCTCGTTCCCTTGGTGTCGGCGCGCGCATTTCGGCGGTGGCGCATGGGCAGGACGATGACCAAGCTCGCCGGGAAGCGCCGCGAGACGCTTGTCAAGTCGATGTGGACAACTGCCGCGCTGGGTATCGGCGCGGAGATCGAGGAGATCTCGACAAGCCTGTTCCGGATTCGGCGGAACGGCGCCACAGTCCACACCTTCGGCAACAAGACGCCCTTCGCCGATCCCGTCTCCGACGCCCTCGCCTCCGAGAAGGCTTTGGCGTACGACTTGTTGTCGGAGGCTGGGATCCCTATCCCGGCCCGCACGGTGGTGTCCGCGCCCGGCGATCCAATCGCGCCGGCGTTCCTTGCCGCGAGTCCGGACGCGTGTGTCGTCAAGCCTGTCTGCGGGGGCGGTGGCGGCCGCGGAGTCACCGCATCGGTTCTTTCTCCCTCTCAGCTCGCTCGAGCGATCCGGTGGGCGCGCGTCTTTTCGGACGACGTCATGATCGAACGGGAGGTCGTGGGCGATCACTATCGCTTCCTCGTCCTCGATGGACGCGTACTCGACGTTCTGAAGCGACTTCATCCACGGGTCTACGGTGACGGAACCTCGACGATCGAGAAGCTGATGCTCGAGGAATACGGACGACGGATGGCATCCAACACGACCGCGGGGCTTAAGCCGTTTTCGGTCGATCTTGACTGCCTCTTCACTCTTGAGCGCCAGGGCCTCCGGCTGACATCGGTTCCCGAGGCGGGCCAAGTCGTGATCGTCAAGGGCACATCCAACATGAGCGGTCCCCGTGAATGCATGACGTTTCGTGGAGCAGTCTCGTCTGCCGTGCGCGAGGACGTCCGGACCGCCGCCCGCGTGCTTGGCGTCCGGCTCGCCGGGGTCGATGTTGTCAGTTACGACATCGCAGAACCGTTGCGCGAGGCTGGCGGCGCCGTGCTGGAAGTCAACTCTGTCCCGGGACTGTTTCACCACTACAACGTGGCCGAACCCGAGGCTGCTTCACCCGTCGCTGCGACGATCCTTGAGACGTTGCTTGATCGCGCCGCCGCCTAGTAGGAGGCGACGAAGGCCCTCAATCAAGCGCGGCCGACGTCGCGCGGTCTCTGACGAACCGAAAGCTGCGTAGACGAACTCGCGGCGGCGCCCATCTGATTCCGGCCACTCGAGGGTGAAGCCGTCGGCGTGCACACCAGCGAACCGGGCGTGTGCGTGGAGCCGCCCTTCCGAGCGGGTATCCGGCGCCTCGATCAGGCGTCCCTCAGTCGAGCGCGACCGCGGCCGAGGGGCCAGACACTGCGAGGTCGTAGGGTCCAGCTAAGGCAGCCGCAGCCACTGCTGTCCGCTGCGCCCAAGGACAGGCGCGGAACTCCTTGATGCGGCGGACGGGCCAAGGCCCCAGCTGAACGCGAGCAGACCGACGGGCGGGAATCCGACTCGCCTGGTCCGATCCCGTCCGGGACGAGCGGGGCCGACGTGCGTAGCAACGGAGTAGCGCCCACCTGCCATCGCGAGGCAGGCAACGGGTACGGGCGAGGCCCGGGGATCCATGGCAACGTCGAGTGTGAGCCCAGTCGGGACCGAGTTCGACCAAACGTGCCAGGGCCCGAAAGGGCGCTGAACCCTCGACGCCCGGCAGAGCGACCACCGAGTCACCGCGTTGTGCCGATCGCACGAAGGCCGTGCCGTGAACGACCCTCGCCGCGACGCCTGTAGCCCCTGGCAATGGGGGCTAGCAGCCACCCCGATGCCATAGGACAGACCCGGAGACGGGTCGTCGGTACCCCCAGCGGCTGTCGGGACGAAGAGGGCGAAGTCGGGTCGGAAGCCGACGTCGGCCACGATGCGCGGTCGGTCGTGCACCAGCGCCAGACTGGCGATCCCGGCCTGAGCAGATCAGACCTGCCGAAGGCGAGGTAGTGGACATCCAAGCGCCGTCCCTCGCAGCATGCCAGTGCAGCGCGAACCCGTCGTCGTGGAGCGCCATTTCGGCGTGGCACGCGGGTGCGGAGGCGAGAGGGGAGGCCAATGAGAACACCGCGAAATCGCCGACAGCATGAGCCACCGCCTCGGTCGCCACTCGATCGTCGGCGAACCAGGCGTGTGCGACGGCGCCTCCGCCGTCGACATGGATCCCTATCCCACCGCGGTTGCTGCCGGGTGTGAGGACCGCTTCCCTCTCCGCCCACCACAACAGCACTGCCCGCGGCCGGAACGGCATGCGCCGCGCGATGCCCTCTTCCCGCCCCCGGGAATCGAACGTGACGAGACCCCTCTGCGACTCGAAGCTCATGCGGAAAACCTCTCCGGACTCCTATATGTGTGGCGCAACTACGCGCCTCGCCACGCCCCGATAGACGTGATTCGGATACGGCGACCCCACCGGGACGAGGAGTATAGGCGGTGGTCCGACTCGAGAAATGAATCCAGCAAGAACGGCCTCGGCGGCGTTCAGCTCATCGTCTCTTACGCCGGCCGGCGGAGCCGGCCCAGCTGTGCACGCCGCCGGCGATCCTGAGGCACGTGCCACACGCCGCGCCCGACGCCGCAGATCTTGTCCACCCCACCTTGGCAGGAACAGCGGGGTTTGGCGCCACTGTGGCGGGCATCACGTTCGCCTTGCCCGGTAGCACGCTAGGCGCCTCGGTGCCCACCCGAGGTCACGTTCGAACTCCCTCTGAATCACTAGTTCGAGGGATTTCCACGTTTGTCACAATGGGTGCTACAACTCCGATAGCGGCCACCTGGCCGCGCTGTGATCAGTTCAGAAGGGGGAACGAAGTCGTGAGAGTGGCAGTTGAGGGACGCGCTCTGCGCATCGTCATCGCGGCGCTCGCCGCATTCGGCCTCTTGGCCGCCTTGCTGAAATACCCCGCGCACAGCCGCGGGGCTGCCGGCGCGGCCACGCAGTCGAGCGTCAACGTCGTGGTGATCCAGGATTCGCCCCGCCCACCTATCCCGGCTACAACGGTGTGCCACAACTACCGATCGAGGCGCCGCAGCTCTCCGCCTACCACTTCTCCCAACTCCCGGCGAGTCAGATCACGACGACCGCCCTCAGCCCCTACGACACGGCGATCCTTTACGGGATTCGCTGGAGCGACATCTCGACGAGCGGGCAGGCGGCCATCAACGCATTCGCCCTCACACACAAGGTCGTGATCTGGGATGCCGACGACACCGGCTCTCAGAACTATTCGACGTTCATACACCCATTCTCAGAGGTTGCGAGCGGGGAGAACTACCCGGGCAAGCCGAACAACTCCGTCGTCTCGTTCCCCACGGGCCTGAACTTTCTCGCGAGCGACAAACCGAACAGCCCGTACTATCTCGACCCGAACCAATTCGTCACCGCCCCGAACGAGATCAAGGACATGAACGCGATGGTCAGCGGGACGAAGAACTGGTTCCCGGCTCTGATCGCCGCCAACGCAAAGCTCCGGAACGGAGGCTGGGTGCTCGCATGGTCGTATGGCGTGATCGGCGACCACACCGGGCTGACCATCTACTCCGGCATCGACGCGGATACGTTTCGCGACACTCAGCTGAATCCGAACAACGCCGTCACCGAGCTGAAGCTGCAGCTGCAGGCGCCCTTCCAGGAAACACCGAACACGTCCTGCGCTCCAGAATGTCAACCGCCGCCGAACTCCGGTGGGGGACCGCCGACGCACGCTGCCTGCAGCTTCGCGAAGCGCGTCCCGAATCACTGGTCGCACCGCCGCGTGCCGATCTGGCTGAAGACCAGTGTCGCCGCCGGGATCACCGGCCGCGTCCTATCGCCCAAAGGCCACATTCTCGCCTCCGCCAAGGAAAAGAGGGGCAACCTCCTCCACTTCAACGTACCGACGCGGCGGTTACGGACAAACCACGTCTCGCGACTGAAGGCGCTCGTCTACTTTAACGGCCAACAGGCTTGCAGCAAGCGGTTTCGGCTCAAGGTGGACAATACTCCGCCACGCTTGTTGTCCCTTCGCACGACGACGCTCGGGGGTATCCACCTCGCGTCATTCCGGGCCAGCGAGAAATCTCAGATGCGGATCGTCGGTGGTGGGCCGAAATATGCCCACTGGGTGTTGATCGCTTCGCACAGATTGATCAACGCGCGGCTACGAGGGAATGTGCGGCGCGCCCGTCTAATCCTTCGCGACCGGGCGGGTAACAAGCTTGTGCGGAAGCTGATCTGGTGACCGAGCAGGACTCGTCAGCTGCGTCCCACAATCTCGGTGGGTAGACCCCAGCTCGTGATGCGTCCTCGCGTCCAGTTTGTGCCTGGCTCGACTCGTCGGAAGCGGCCGAGCCGAAGGACGAGAACAAGATACGAATCGCAGTCCTTCGACTCCGCGTTGTCCCCAGCAATGGCTTGGTGAGCCATGCGCCCGGCAAGAATCGAACATGCGACCTCTGCCTCCGCAGGGCAGCGCTCTATCCCCTGAGCTACGGGCGCTCGCTGGGGCGGTCAGTGTAGCGAGGCGCCGGGCGCCGCCCAGCTCAGGGTAGGAGGTCGGTCGCGATGCTGACGTAGCTGTTCCCGTTGCGGGCGGGCAGCTTTTTCTCGTCGTCGCCGAGGCGAGCGCCTGCGGCGCGTACGCCACGAGCGCTCCGTAGCCGGCGGTTCCGCTCGGACTGTGGATGACGCTCCCGGACAGGGTGGCGATCCCGGGAGTCGTCCAGCCCGGGTCGCCGGCGGAGTCGCCGTTGACGTAGAGGAATGCGAGCTCCGAGTCGCCCGACCCGGGACTGGCGAGGGAGACGGTGATCACGTTCGAGGTGACGAGGCCCGGTGCGGCCGTGTCGTGGTCGACCCCTGAGCCTCCGACCTGCACGACCTCGAGCACGTCACTCGCGACGCTCTTCTGACCCCCGTCCGTGAAGGTCACCGTGATCGTCGACGGGAGCCCGAGGATCCCGTGCACCACCCAGAACCAGCCGTGGGTCGCACCGTCGGCCCCGACGACGGTGTCGGAGGGGAGCAACGGCAGGTCGAGTCCGCCCATCGTCGTCAGAACGGCTAGGTCGCCGGGGGACGAGACGCGGCCGGCGAAGACGAGGTACGTCGCTCCCGCCGCGGCGCCGAGCGCGTCGCCGTTCGAGTTCGTGTCGTTCGCCAGGACGTCGATCGTCACCGCGCCTCCCTCGAGGACCTGCGCGGAGTCGCCCTCGGCGTGGGTCACGGACTGCGAGACGACGGGCGGAGGAAGCGGCGGCCGGCGCGGCGGTGGATGGCGGGCTCGGAGAAGCGGGAGCCACGGGCGTCCTCGCGCCGTGGTGCGCTCGGGCGCGTTCGATCGGGTGCGGAGACCGGGACGGGTGCCGCGCGACGTGCTGGACGAGCGCAACCGGAGGCTTCGCCGCCTCGGCGGGCGGCACACCGTTCGCGACGAGACCGCCGGCCGCCGCCACCGTGAGAACCCCGGCGGCCCCGCTCACCGCGCTTCCGATCGACGCGACCGGGAGCTGACCGAGGACCGGAGCGTGCGAGAGCCAGGAGAGCGGGCCCATGATCAGCCGCATCCGCCCGAGCGACACGCCGAGGAACGCCCGCACCACCCGTGGATCGAACTGGCTGCCGGCGCAGCGGCTGATCTCCTCGCGCCCCTCGGCGGCTCCACCCGCCTCCTTGTACGAGCGCGCGGAGGTGATCACGTCGTAGACGTCGGCGACCGCGACGATCCGGCCGGGGAGCGGGATGCTCTCTCCCTCCACGCCGCGCGGGTAGCCGGCGCCGTCCCAGCGCTCGTGGTGGTAGCCGACGGCATCGGCCCAGCGCCCGAGCCAGCCGCGGAGCGGCGCGACGAGCGTCTCGCCGTAGAGCGGATGGGCCTTCAGCTGCTGCCATTCGTCCTCGTCGGGCCGGCCCGGCTTGTTCAGGATCTCGGGCGCGACCGACAGCTTCCCGACGTCGTGGAGGAGGGCCGACCAGTTGAGGAGGTCGAGCTCGTCGGGCGCGAGCCCGAGCTCCTGGCCGATCAGCACCGCGTACGCCCGGACCCGCTCGGAGTGCCCGCGCGTGATGCGATCGTGAGCGTCGAGCGCGGCGATCAGCTCCAGCAGAAGCTCGGCGGACTCCGCCGGCGAGGTGTCGCCGTCGCGCAGCTGCTGCAGGCGCGCCTCGAGGTTCTTCGTCGACCCCGCGCGCATCGCCGTCTTGAACCGCGAGGGAGTCTGGTCGGGGAAGACGAGCGAGAGCTTGAGCAGAGCGGCCAGCGGCAGCAGCCTGCGCGTCACCCGCTCGACGCCGATGAGGACGAGCGTCGCCGCCGCCGTGAGCCAGAGCCACCACAGGAGGTAGACCCAGAGGGAGCTCAGGGGAGCGGGAGCGACGCGACTCGCGAGATCGACGAAACCGATCGACGCACCGACGGAGCGATGAACGCGAAGGCGCGGATGAGCGCCGCCTGGACAGGACGGCCGCTCCAGCGCCGGCTTGCAGCCGCAGAGTCCACGCTGGACATGCGCTCCCGTTATCGGCGACGAGCGCCCGTTCTTTGAGGTTCGGGCGGCGCTAGCGCCGGCCCAGCAGCCGCGACATCAGTCCCGGGCGCGCCGGCCGTCCGGGCAGGTTCGCAGCCGCGACGCACTCGAGATGCGCATGCCGGCGGCGGCTCGTGTCGCCCTCCGGCGCGACGAGGACGTGGTCGCTCATCGCGTGGAGACGGTGCCCGCAGAGCGGACACGTGTACGTCGCCGGCTTCAGGCTCCGCACCGGGCGGATCGAGTACCAGTCAGCCGGTTCGAGCCGCGAGCGCGAGCGGCGCGTCATCCGGCACCTCCGTCCGCACGTACGCGAGCGCGACGACGGTGCCGTCCGCGCGGCGCGCGGCGCTCGTGACGCGGCCGACCTCGCGGCCGTCGTGGAGGAGGGCAGCGTCGTACTCCGGCACCTCTGCGAGCTCGACGACGCGCAGCCCCCGGTTCGGGTGGCCGCGGAAGTGCAGGCGCGCCACCGGCTCCTGCCCCGGGTAGCAGCCCTTCGAGAACGAGACGTGGGTCGCGTCGAGACCTGCTTCCGCGGGCAGGATCCGGTCGTCGATCTCGCGCTCCCAGCGCGGCACGCCGCTCTCGATCCGGCGCAGCTCGACCTCGTCCTCCGAAAGCGTCGGCTCGAGCCCCGCGTCCAGCGCCTCGCGCGCGCCGGGCCAGTCGGTGGGGAAGCCCGTCCCGCCGCCGAAGACGAGAACCGACTCGTGCTCCTCCGGCTCGATCTCGCACCGGGCGCGTAGCCGCATCCGCGTCAGATGAGCGCGCACCAGGTCGCCGAGCCCCGGCGGGGTGAGGAGCAGGAAGTCCTCGTCGCCGCGCCGCAACACGACGAGCGGCGCGATCACGCGCGCCTTCGCGGTGAGGAGGAGCGCGGGCCGGGCGTCGCCCTCCACGAGCGCCTCCACGTCGTTCGAGACAATCCGCTGCAGGTAGTCGGCCGCGTCCGGGCCGGCCACGCGGACGAACTCCCGCTCTCTCGCCGCCACGTCCATCCCCTCTAGTGTTGCAACCTGTGCCGCTCTTCCGTTCCAAGGCCGAGGACAAGGTGCGCGCCGCCGGCTTCGATCCTGCGCGGCTGCCGCCGGGGCAGTACCTGACCGAGAAGTGGCCCGTCCTGCACGCCGGCGACGTGGCGGACGTCGACCTCGCGACGTGGAGGCTGCGGATCTTCGGCGAGGTCGAGGAGGAGGTCACCCTCGACTACGAGCAGCTGCGCGCTCTGCCCGCTACGGAGATCACGACCGACATCCACTGCGTCACCCGCTGGAGCCGCTTCGACGCCGGCTTCCGCGGCGTCCACTGGCGCGAGCTCGCGCGACTCTGCCGGCCGAAGCCCTCCGCGCGCTTCGCGATCGCCCACGCCGAGGCGGGCTACACCGAGAACCTGCCGCTCGCCGCGCTCGACGAGGAGAACGCGCTCGTCGCGTACGAGGCGGACGGCGAGCCGCTGCCGGCGGAGCACGGCGGCCCGGTCCGCCTCGTCGTCCCGTCCCGGTACTTCTGGAAGAGCGCGAAGTGGCTGAACGGGATCGAGCTCAGCGCCGCCGACCGTCCGGGATTCTGGGAGCGCTACGGCTACCACAACGACGCGGATCCGTGGCGGGAGGAGAGGTACGGCTTCTGAGGGGAGAGATCCTCGTGCACGAGTTCCCGAGCCGCAGCACCGCTAAAGCTTGCGACGGATACTGCCGATAGAGCGCCTGAACCACCTCCCCCCTACGAGAAACGGCGCTCCGAGAGGGGCGCCGTTTCTCGTCTCGTAGGTTCCACGGATGCGCTGCGAGCGCGGCATGGGCCACGATCTCGAGCATGGCCGTGAGGGAGACGCCTTATGGCTCGGTCGAGGAGGTGCACGCGGGAGCGGACCTCGAGGCCTGGTGGATCCTCAAGGACGACGAGGCGATCGAGCCCGGCCGGGCCGTCATGGACCGCGACGACCTCCTCTACGTGGCGGAAGGCTCGCTCCGGCTCGAGCTCGAGGGCCGGGAGCCGTTCGTCCTCGACGCGGGCGAGCTGTTCGTGATTCCCGCCGGCACGCCGTTCCGCGGCTACCGCTGGCCACGCGAGGGCGGTCAGCGCTGCCGCTTCCTCGCCGTCGCGCCTGCCGGCGCGACGTTCACCCGGCTCTAGAGCGACGAAGGGCCGGCTGAGCCGGCCCTTCGTACGATGCCGCTGTGCGGCTCGCTACATCATCCCGCCCATGTCCGGCATGCCGGCGCCGGCGCCCAGGGGCTGCTTCTCCGGGGCCTCGGCGACGACCGCCTCGGTGGTGAGGATGTTCTTCGCGATCGAGGCTGCGTTCTGCAGCGCCGAGCGCGTGACCATCGTCGGGTCGCCGATCCCGCTCTTGAGCAGGTCCTCGACCTCGCCGCTCTCGAGGTTCAGGCCGTGGCCCTTCGCGGCACCCCGCACCTGCTGGACGACCACGGAGCCCTCGAGCCCCGCGTTGTACGAGAGCTGCCGGAGCGGCTCCTCGAGCGCGCGGATGATGATCTGGGCACCCGTCCGCTCGTCGCCCTCGAGCTTGCCGAGGAGGTCGTCCTTGACGGCGTCGGCCGCGTTGATGAGCGCGACGCCGCCGCCCGGGACCTGACCCTCCTCGAGGGCAGCGCGGGCAGCCTGCAGCGCGTCCTCGACGCGGTGCTTCTTCTCCTTCATCTCCGTCTCGGTCGACGCGCCGACCTTGACGACGGCGACGCCGCCGGACAGCTTCGCGAGCCGCTCCTGGAGCTTCTCGCGGTCGAAGTCGGAGTCGGTGTTCTCGATCTCGGACTTGAGCTGCTTGATCCGGCCCTTGATGGCGTCGGTCTCGCCCGCACCGTCGATGATCGTGGTCGTGTCCTTGTCGACGACGATCCGCCGGGCGCGGCCGAGCTGCGAGAGCTTCGTGTTCTCGAGCTTGAGGCCCATCTCCTCGGTGATCACCTCGCCGCCGGTGAGGATCGCGATGTCCTCGAGCATCCGCTTGCGGCGGTCGCCGAAGCCGGGCGCCTTGACCGCGACGGCCTGGAAGGTGCCGCGGAGCTTGTTGACGACGATCGTGGCGAGCGACTCGCCCTCGACGTCCTCCGCGACGATCAGGAGCGGCTTGCCGGACTGGATGACCTGCTCGAGCACCGGCAGGAGGTCCTTGACCGCACCGATCTTCTGGTTGGCGATGAGGACGTACGGATCCTCGAGCACCGCCTCCATCCGCTCGGGGTCGGTGATCATGTACGGCGAGAGGTAGCCCTTGTCGAACTGCATCCCCTCGGTGAACTCGAGCTCGAGCCCGAGAGTCTGGCCCTCCTCGACGTTGACGACGCCGTCCTTGCCGACCTTCTCGATCGCATCGGCGATGACGTCGCCGATCTCCCGCTCGCGCGAGGAGACGGTCGCGATGCGGGCGATGTCCTCGCGGCCGGAGACGTCCTTCGACTGCTCCTTGAGGTTCTCGACCACGGCGTCGACCGCCGTCTCGACACCGCGCTTCAGCCCCATCGGGTTCGCGCCGGCCGCGACGTTCTTCAGTCCCTCGCGGACGATCGCCTGGGCGAGGAGCGTCGCGGTCGTGGTGCCGTCGCCGGCGACGTCGTTCGTGGCTGTGGCGACCTCGCGCACGAGCTGGGCGCCCTGGTTCTCGAAGACGTCCTCGACCTCGATCTCGCGTGCGATCGTGACGCCGTCGTTCGTGATGGTCGGAGCGCCGAACTTCTTGTCGAGCACGACGTAGCGCCCCTTCGGGCCAAGGGTCACCTTGACCGCGTCGGCGAGGATGTTCACACCGCGCTCCAACGCCCGACGCGCATCCTCGTTGAACTTCAGCTCCTTGTGAGCCATGTCTTCTTCTGACCTCCGTTTGTCTCTACTAGGCGGTGGCGCCGGCCGGCTCGCGATCGCCCACGACCTTGGCGAGCACGTCCGATTCGCGCAGGATCAGGTAGTCGTCGGTGCCGACTTTGATCTCGGTCCCGCCGTACTTGGAGAAGACGATCTCGTCGCCCTCCGCCAAATCCATCGGGACGAACTTCCCGTTGTCGTCCCGGGAGCCCGGGCCGACTGCGAGGACGCGGCCGCGCTGCGGCTTCTCCTTCGCGGTGTCCGGAAGCACGATGCCGCTCGTCGTCGTCTCCTCCTCTTCGAGGACCTCGACGATGAGGCGGTCACCAAGCGGCTTCAGGTTCATGCAGAGCCTCCTGACTTGCTCTCAGTGACTGTTCGGTCGGCACTCTCACCTCGAGAGTGCCGGGGGCATTGTATGGCTGGCACTCTTGCCACGCAAGTGCCAAGTGGTAGAACCGGGGCGGTGCAGCGAGAGTTCTCCGCCGGAGGCGTGCTCGTGCGGACGATCCGCGGCCGGACGATGCTCGCCGCGATCCGGCCACGCGGGCGCGAGCAGGTGTGGGCGCTGCCGAAGGGCCACATCGACGAAGGCGAGACGCCCGCGGAGACCGCCGTACGCGAGGTGCTGGAGGAGACCGGCGTCGAGGGGCGGCTCGTCGAGAAGCTCGGCGACGTGCGTTACGTCTACACCTGGCGGGGCGAGCGGATCTTCAAGGTGGTGAGCTTCTTCCTCCTGCGCGCGGGTCGCGGCCGGATCGGCGAGATCGCCGACGCGATGCGGATCGAGGTCGCCGAGGCCCGCTGGCTTCCGCTGGGCGAGGCGCCGCGGCTGCTGACCTACGGTGGGGAGCGAGAGATGGCGCAGAAGGCGCTCGCGAGGCTCGGGTCGTGACCGTCGTCGGCGTTCTGCATCCCGGCGAGATGGGGGCGGCGGTCGGAGGCGTCCTGCGGATGCACGGCGAGACCGTGCTCTGGGCGTCCGCGGGGCGGAGCGCGGGGACGGTGGAACGCGCGCAGCAGGCCGGGCTCGCAGACGCCGGCGACGTCGCGGAGCTCTGCCGCCGCTGCGAGGTGCTGCTCTCCGTCTGCCCTCCTCACGCGGCGGTCGGCGTCGCGCGCGCCACGAGCGGCTTCGCCGGGATCTACGTCGACGCGAACGCAGTCGCTCCGAAGACGGCTCGAGCCATCGCGGGCCTCCACGATCGCTTCGTCGACGGAGGCATCGTCGGGCCGCCGCCGCACGAGCCCGGTTCCACCCGGCTCTACCTCTCGGGAGGCGAGGCGGATGCGATCGCCGCGCTGTTCGCGGGCACGAACGTCGACGCGCGGGTGATCTCGCCCGAGCCGGGCGCCGCCTCGGCGCTCAAGGCTTCGTACGCAGGCTGGACGAAGGGCAGCGCAGCGCTCCTCCTCGCGGTACGTGCGCTCGCGCGAGCCGAGGGCGTCGAGGAGGAGCTTCTCGCGGAGTGGCGGCTCTCCTTGCCGGAGCTCGAGGAGCGCTCGGCGGCCGCCGCCCGGTCGGCGGACCGCAAGGGCTGGCGCTGGATCGGGGAGATGGAGGAGATTGCACGCACATGGGCGCGAACGACCTACCTTCCGGTTTCCACGAGGCTGCCGCCGAGATCTTTCGCCGCGGTCCCGAGGGGTCGCTGCCACGGTGAACGAGCTCCTGTCCGTCGCCGACTACGAGCGGCTCGCCGAGGAGCGGCTCGAGCCGGGCCCGTGGGCGTATCTCGCCGGCGGCTCGGGGGACGAGTGGACGCTGCGCGAGAACCGGGCCGCCTTCGAGCGCTGGACGTTCCGCCCGCGTGTTCTCTGCGACGTGTCGAAGGTCTCGACGGCCGCGACGGTGCTCGGCAGCCGGCTCGAGCTGCCGCTCGTCGTCGCGCCGGTCGCGTACCAGGAGCTCTACGACCCGGAGGGCGAATGCGCCGTTGCCCGTGGCGCCGTCCGCCGTGGGCGCCGGAATCTGCGTGTCGACCTTCACCACCCGGACGCACGAGGAGATCGCCGCCGCCGCGCCGGCGGCTGCCGCAGTGGTGCCAGCTCTACGTGTTCGAGGATCGGGGTGTCACGCGCGAGCACGTCGCCGGCGCCGCCGACGCCGGTTGCAGCGCGATGATCGTCACGGTCGACGCACCGCGCCTCGCGCACCGGGAGCGCGACGTGCGCGCCGGTTTCGAGATCCCGGCGAGCCTGCCGCTCCCATACGCCCGCGCGGCGATCGGAGCAGCAGCGCAGAATCCGGCGGAGCACTTCTCGTTGCTCGACGCCTCGCTCTCCTGGAGCGACCTCGAGTGGATCGCCGGCGAGGGGCGGCTGCCAGTCGGCGTGAAGGGGATCGTGACCGCGGAGGACGCGCGCCTCGCCGTCGAACACGGTGCGGCGGCAGTCGTCGTCTCGAACCACGGTGGCCGGCAGCTCGACGGCGTTCTGGCCAGCCTCGATGCGCTGCCCGACGTGGTCGACGCCGTGGCAGGGCGCGCGGAGGTCTACCTCGACGGCGGCATCCGCCGCGGCACCGACATCGCGAAGGCGCTCGCGCTCGGGGCCAGGGCCGTGCTCGCGGGCCGGGCGCCCCTCTACGGGCTCGCCGTCGCGGGAGAGAACGGCGTGCGACACGTCCTCGAGCTCCTGCGGGAAGAGCTGGCGCAGGCTCTGTGCCTCCTCGGCTGCACCTCGCCCGAGCAGCTCACGCGGGAGCACGTCCAACGGATGCCGTCGTAGCTGGCAGACTCCCGGCCACGATGTACGCCCTCAACTTCTACTCGCCGCTCGTCGCCGACCAGCTCCGGTCGGGGCGGAAGTCGGCCACGATCCGGCTGGGCGACAAGTCGGGCAAGTACAAGAAGGGCATGGTCGTCCGCGTCCTCTGCGGCGTCCGCTTCAGTCCCCGTGAGCACGTCTTCGACGCGGTGGTCGACAAGGTCGAGGTGAAGACGCTCGGTGAGCTGTCGCCGCGGGAGATCGAGCACGACAACCCCGAGATCCGCCGCACCGACGAGATGGCGAACTTCCTCGGCCAGCTCTACAACCGTGAGGTCGGCGCAGACGACCTCGTCACGGTGATCCGCTTCTCGCAGATCCTGAACGGGCCGGTCGTGCCCGGCTTCCGCGAGGACGAGATCTTCTAGCTCCCGGCCGCCAGCTCCACGAGCTGTGCGGCGAGCTCGGCGGCCTCCTCGTCGCCGAGAGGCGCGAGGACGCGCCAGGCGTGGAAGTCGGCGGCGAGCCGGATCGCCGCGTCGACCCGCCGGCTGCGCGGGAAGCCGGCGGCGAGGGCGTCGCGCACGGCCTCGGCGTAGGCGCCGAGCCCGGGCTCGATCACACGACGCAGCGACGGAAGCACCTCCGCGTCCCGGAGGACGTTCGCCAGCATCGGCTCTGTCTCCCGGTACCACGCGTAGAGCTCGTGCAGGCCCTGGCGCAGATCGCTCCAGCCGCCGGGGTCCGGCGCCGGATGCTGCGCCCGCCAGTGCGCCGAGCAGGCGGCGAGGAGAGAGGCGTCGTCCGGAAAGTGGTTGTAGACCGTTCGTCGCTGCACGCCGGCATGCCTGGCGACCTCGGCGATGCGCGGTCGCCGCCGGGCCGCGCGTGAGGTGCAGCGCAACGGTTGCCTCGACGATTCGCCGCCGCGTCTCCTCGACCTGCTCCGCTCGTTGCTTGAGCTCGTACTTTCTCGGCATTTCGCTATACAGAGCGTACACCCATCTGCTATGGATTACGCGATACGTGCTGTACAGCGAAAGGAGTCGGAATGACGGAGGACGTCCTGTATCTGTTCGATCTGGGCGTGCGCTTCCTCGTCGAAGGCGACGCGACCGGCGGTCGCTTCAGCCTCGTCGAGCACACGCTGCCGCCGCGGGGGCTGGGCGCGCCGCTCCACCGGCATGCGAACGAGGACGAGTACTCGTACGTCGTCGAGGGGAGGCTCGGGGCGCAGCTCGGCGACGAGATCGTCGTCGCGGGCCCGGGCGAGACCGTGCGAAAGCCGCGCGGACAGGAGCACACGTTCTGGAACGCCGGCGACGAGCCGCTTCGCTTCGTCGAGATCATCTCGCCGGCCGGCTTCGAGAGCTACTTCCGGGAGATCGCGCCGCTCCTCGCCGCGCACGACCAGGCGGCGGTCCAGGCCACGGCCGCTCGCTACGAGCTCGAGATCGACTTCTCGACGATCCCGGCGCTCGCCGAGCGCCACGGGCTCAGGATCGCCGCGCCCGCCTGATCTTCGACCCGAACAGCTCGTCCGCACGTGCCGGCGCGCCGCACTCCTCGCAGTCGACGACGGCGAGCGAGGAGAACGGCGCGCCGCACGTCTTGCAGCGGCGGAGCAGCTCGCCGCCACACTGGGGGCAGGTGTCGGGCAACTCCGCCTCGAACTCCTCGAACCAGCGGCGCGCCGCGCCGCAGTCGACACAGAACGCGACCCAGTCGCCGAGGACCTTCCGACGTTCCTGCCGCAGCCAGTCCGCCGCTTTCGACACGTCCTGACCTTAACCGCCGTCGTCGCGCTGACGGCCGCCTGCGGCGGCGTAGCGCGCTACCACTCGACCCGCGGCGCGCGGCTCCTCGACTTCACGCTCCACAGCCGGCTGACGCACCGCGACCTGCACGAGGTCCTCGTCGTGCCGAGGCGGCACGGACGCTGGCTGCTCGTCCTCCTGCACGGGAAGAGCGGGAGCCCGGCGCAGTTCCTGAGCCAGCCGTTCTTCGACACGCTGGCGGCGCTCGGGACGCGTGCGCCGGCCGTCTTGCTGCTCGACGGCGGGGACGACAGCTACTGGCACGACCGCGCCGACGGCGCCTGGGGCTCGATGGTGTTGCGCGAGGCGATACCGGCGGGAATCGCGAGGACGCACGTTCACCGGATCGCGCTCGGCGGCATCTCGATGGGCGGCTACGGCGCCCTCCTGATCGGCTCGCGCAACCGCAGCTACTGCGCGGTCGGCGTCCAGTCGCCCGCCCTGTGGACGAGCGCCGGCGCGACGGCGCCCGGAGCCTTCGACGACGCCCGGGACTACGAGCGGAACGACGTCTTCGAGCTGCGCCCACCGAAGCCGCTCTGGATCGACCTCGGAGCGAGCGACCCCTTCCGCGACGCCTCGCTCGCCTACGCGCGACGGGCGGGCGTGCGCGCCCACGTCTGGCCCGGCGGACACGACGTCTCGTTCTGGGACGCCCACATGCCCGCGCTCCTACGCTTCTTCGCGCATGCCTGCGCCTGATCCGAAGATCGAGCTCCACGTCCACCTCGAGGGGACCGTGCGGCCCGACACGCTGCGCGCGATCGCCAAGCGGAACGACTACCCCTTGCCCGAGGACCTCGAGGGGCTCTACCGCTTCCGCGACTTCGCGCATTTCATCGAGGTCTGGGTGCTGACCACGAACGCGCTACGGACGGAGGCCGACTGGCGGCAGATGGTCGTCGACTACGCGGCCGAGGCCGCCTCGCACGGCTGCGTGTACCTCGAGGGAATCTTCAGTCCCGCCGAGCGCGTGCGACGCGGTTGCGACTGGCAGGAGATCTTCGAGGGGGTCTGCGACGGCGCCGACGAGGCGCGCGAGCTGCACGGCGTCGAGGTGCGGCTGACGCCCGACATCCCGCGCGGATTTGCGGAGGACGAGGCACGCGGGACGGTCGAGTGGTCGGCCCGCTACCGGGAGCGCGGCGTCGTCGGCGTGGGCCTCGGGGGCCTCGAGGCCCAGTTCCCGCCGGAGCCGTACGCCGAGGTGTTCGCGTACGCCAAGTCGCTGGGGCTCGCCTCGGTCCCGCATGCGGGCGAGGTCGTCGGACCGCCCTCGGTGCGCGGCGCGCTCGAGGCGCTGCAGGCCGACCGCATCCGGCACGGAATCCGAGCCGTCGAGGACTCCGGCCTCGTCGCGGAGCTCGCCGGGCGGGGCACGGTTCTCGACGTGTGCCCGCTCTCGAACCTGCGCACCGGCGCCGTGCGCACGCTCGAGGAGCACCCGCTGCCGCAGCTCGTGGCCGCCGGAGTCCGCTGCTCGATCTCGACCGACGACCCCGCGATGTTCGACACCGACCTGACGCGCGACTACGAAGCCGCCGCCTCGCTCGGCGTCTCGCCGCGCGCGGCGTACGAGGCGGGTCTCGCCGGCGCCCTGTGCGACGACCGGACGCGAGAGCGCCTGCGACGGATCGCCGCGTCCTACGACTGGGACGATCGCTAACGTTCGCGCGATGGCGATCGCGAGAGAGGCGAGCCCGGTGGGGTCGCTCCACGAGGTGCGCGAGGCTGGCCTCGACCGCCAGGACCTTCTCGGCGTCTACCGCGACATGCTCGTCACGCGCGGCGTCGAGGAGCGCGGGCACATCCTCTACCGCCAGGGGAAGATCCCCGGCTCGTTCTACACCGGTCGGGGCAACGAGGCGGCCTCCGTGGGCGTCGCGACGGCCATGGCCCCGGAGGACGTCGGAACGCCGCTCCACCGCGACATGGGCGTCCACATCGTGCGCGGCGTCGAGCCGTGGCGGATCTTCGCGCAGTACATGGGACGTCAGGACGGCCCGACGCACGGCCGCGACGGCAACGTCCACATGGCCGACGCACAGCTCGGGCTGATCGCGATGGTCAGCCACCTTCCGGCGATGCTGCCGGTCGCGACGGGCTGCGCGCTCGCCTTCCGGATCCGGGAGGAGGCGCGCGTCGCGGTCGGCTGGTTCGGCGAGGGAGCCTCGGCCCGCGGCGACGCGCACGAATCCATGACGTTCGCGGGCACGCGGAAGCTGCCGGTGGTCTTCGTCTGCGACAACAACCAGTGGGCGTACTCGACTCCGACACACCTCGAGTTCGCGACCGAGCACGTCGCCGACCGTGCCGAGGCATACGGCTTCGAGGGGGTCGTCGTCGACGGAACCGACGTCCTCGCCGTCTACCGCGAGGCGAAGCGCGCCATCGACAAGGCGCGCGCCGGGGGCGGCCCGACCCTGCTCGAGTGCCTCACGCTCCGGATGGAGGGGCACGCCGTCCACGACGACGCCTTCTACGTCCCCAAGCCGCTCTTCGAGCAGTGGGCCGAATCCGACCCGATCGAGCGCTTCCGCAGCTGGCTGCGCGAGAACGCGGAGATGACGGACGAGGAGGAGGACGAGATCGCAAGCGGCGTCAAGCGCCTGCTCACGGCCGCGCTCGAGCGCGCGGAGGAGTCGCCGCTGCCCGATCCGTCCGACCTCACGCAGGGCGTCTACGCCTCGCCCGAGGATCTCGACACGCCGCACCACAAGTAGCGATGGCGGAGCTGACCTACCTCCAGGCGATCTCGGACGCGCTGCGCATCGAGATGCGGCGCGACAAGCGCGTGTTCCTCATCGGCGAGGACGTCGGCGTCTACGGCGGAGCCTTCAAGGTCTCGCTGGGGTTCCAGGAGGAGTTCGGGCCCTGGCGCGTGATCGACGCGCCGCTCGCCGAGGCCGCCATCGTCGGCGGCTGCACCGGCGCCGCGATGATGGGCCTGCGTCCGGTCGCCGAGATGCAGTTCGCGGACTTCATCTCGTGCGCGTGGGATCAGCTCGTCACCGTCGCGGCGAAGCAGCGCTGGCGCGCGGGCACACCGGTGCCGCTCGTCGTGCGCCTGCCCTCGGGGGGAGGCTTCTCGGGCGGGCCGTTCCACTCCCAGAACCCGGAGTCGTCCTTCGCGCACATCCCGGGACTGAAGTGCGTCTGCCCCGCCACGCCGGAGGACGCGAAGGGCCTTCTCATCAGCGCGATCGAGGACCCGAGCCCCGTCCTCTACTTCGAGCACAAGCATCTCTACCGGCGCATCAAGGCGGAGGTGCCGGAGGAGCGCTACACGACGCCGCTCGGGAAGGCGCGCATCCACCGCGAGGGCGACGACGTCTCGGTGATCACGTGGGGCGCGATGGTCCACACGGCCGACGAGGCGGCGCAGCAGCTCTCGTCCGACGGCGTCTCGGTCGAGGTCGTCGACCTGCGCACCGTCATGCCCTGGGACAAGGCGGCCGTCCTCGAGTCGGTACGGAAGACGTCGAAGGTGCTCGTCCTGCACGAGGACACCCGCAGCGGCGGCTTCGGCGGCGAGATCGCGGCGACCATCGCCGAGGAGGCGTTCGAGGACCTCGACGCGCCGGTGAAGCGGATCGCCGCTCCCGACACGCCCGTTCCGTTCTCGCCGCCGCTCGAGAAGGCGTTCATCCCGCAGGTCGAGGACGTCCTCGCGGGTTTGCGCGAGCTTGCGGAGTACTAGGAGGAGGGGGAATGGCCACCGACACCGCAGTCGACGTCGTGATGCCGCAGATGGGCGTGTCCGTCTCGGAGGGGACGATCACGCGCTGGCTGAAGAACGAGGGCGAGCAGGTCGAGGCCGACGAGCCGCTGCTCGAGATCTCCACCGACAAGGTCGACACCGAGGTGCCCAGCCCCGCCTCCGGGACGCTGACCCAGATCCTCGTCCAGGAAGGCGAGACGGTCGACGTCGGGACGAAGCTCGGCCAGATCGGCGGCGCCGCGGCCGAGACTTCCGCCGTGGAGGCCGAGCCCGAACCGGCCCCCATGCCGGCCGAGCCCACCGCCGAGCCGGCCTCCGAGGCCGAGCCCGCAGCGCCCGCCGAGAGCCCGGCGGAGACGGCGCCGGAACCACCCGCTGCTCCTCCGACGACCGAACACCAGGCGCCCACGGGGAACGGCAAGGCGTTCGTCTCGCCCGTCGTGGCGCGCATCGCCGGCGAGCACGGGATCGACCCGTCGCGCGTGCCCGGCACCGGCACCGGCGGCCGCGTGACGAAGAAGGACATCCTGGCGTTCGTCGAGTCGGGCGGCACGCAGGAGCAGGCCGCGGAAACCCCTGCGCCCCCGCAGCCGCAAGCGCAGCCGGAAGCGCCGGCACCACAGGCGCCCGCCCCCGCGCCGCCGGTCCCGGCACCGCCCGCCCAGGCCCCGCCGGCCCGGACCCCGCCGGCTGCACCGAAGCCGCCTGCTCCGGCGCCGGTCGCAGCGGGCGAGACGCTCCCCGGCGAGACGCTCGAGCCGATCACGGCGATGCGGCGCGGCATCTCCGAGCACATGCGTCGCTCGCTCGACACGGCCGCGCACGTCACGAGCGCGATCGAGGTCGACTTCTCGCGCATCGTGACCGTCCGCGAGCGGCTGAAGAAGGAGTACCAGGCCGCGTACGGCGTGAACCCGACCTATCTCGCGTTCGTCGCGAAGGCGTCGGTCGAGACGCTGCGCGACTACCCGTACGTCAACGCCGAGATGCGGGGCGACTCGATCGTCACGCGCAACTTCGTCAACCTCGGCATCGCCGTCGAGCTCGCCGAGGGGAAGGGCCTGATCGTCCCCGTGCTCCGCAACGCCGAGGGCCTGAACCTGCTCGGGCTCGCGCGGGGCATCGCCGAGATCGCGGCGAAGGCGCGCAACAAGCAGCTCGTGCCCGACGACGTCCAGGGCGGCACGTTCACGATCACGAACCCCGGCGGTTACGGCACGTTCCACGGCACGCCGGTGATCAGCCAGCCGCAGTCGGCGATCCTCGGCACGTACGCGCTCGTGAAGCGGCCGTGGGTCGTCGAGGACGAGCTCGGTCAGGACACGATCGCGATCCGGCCGCTGATGAACATCACGCTCACGTACGACCACCGGCTCGTCGACGGCGCTCTCGCCGGACGCTTCCTCCGGGACCTCCGCGAGCGGCTCGAGGACTGGGAGGGCGACGGCGAGTAACCGACTCGTGCCGGCCGGGCTCCGGGCCGGGGCGGGACTATCGTTGCGGCGTGCCTCGCATCGGCCACACCGAGCAGGCGGTCGTGGTGCGCACCGACTTCTCGGACGAGCCGTGCTGGCACGCGGTCTGCGCGGAGATGCTGGCCGAGACGGTCGACGGCTTCAGGGCATACGTCGACGTGGTCGAGGACCGTTCCTTCGCCGGATTCGGCGCGGACGAGGTTCTCGCCGCCGTCGGTGACGACTACGAGTGGGGCTTCCTCATCGTCGCCGATCGCGTGACGATGACGGACGCCGAGCATCCGTTCCTCGTGCTGGACCTCGTCCGCGAGCGGGGCCGATCCTTCCGGGCTCTGCCCAGGGAGATCCAGGGGGTCGAGAACAACCTCTCGATCGCGAACATGGACTTCGCGGAGTTCGCCGACTGGGCCGACCGAGACGGCGTCTTTCGCGGATTCGAGTAGTCGCGACCGCTAGACGGTTGCGGCTGCGAGCACGCCCACGAGCGGGTGCGGGAGGCGGGCCGGCTCGAGCGCCTCGACCAGCAGCGGCGGATAGCGCGTGGCACGGCGGTCGGCGGCGTGGAACCAGCGGCGCAGCTGCGCCTCGACGGGCCGGCCGCGCCAGGCCGGCTGGTTCTGGAAGTTGCGAAACGTGTCGAGGTCGCCCTGCGTGGCGAGGACGTTCTCGACGCCCGACGCGCCCAGCGCCCGGATCAGCTCGTCCTCGAGGTTCTCGACGCAGACGAACGTGACGTCTCCGAGCACGGCGCGGAACCAGCGCTCCTCGCCGGCGTCGCACAGCCCGACGACGTGATCCGCCTCGTACCGCGCGAACGCTCTCCCGACGGCCTGGGCGCCGCCGATCGGCACGATCTCGACCCCGTCGGCCGCGAGGTCGCGTCCGAGCTTCGCCGCGACCGCCTCGAGCGCGATCCGATCGCTGATCCCTTCCACGAGGATGACGGCCATGCCCGGACGCTAGCCTGAGCCCGTGGCGACCGGTGGTTACCTCCTCCAGCTCGGCGAGGTGCCGTACCTCGAGGCGTGGGACCTGCAGCGTTCCCTCGCCGGCGCGGTGTCGCAGGGCGCGATCCCGGACACGGTCGTCCTCCTCGAGCACCCGCCCGTCGTGACGCTCGGCCGGCGTACCGACGAGAGCGCGGAGCTCCACGTTCCCGCAGGCGCGGCGGTCGAGGTCGTCGAGACGGATCGAGGCGGCAAGTCGACGTATCACGCGCCGGGCCAGCTCGTCTGCTATCCGATCCTCGACCTGAGGCGCCACGGCCGTGACGTGAAGCAGTACGTCCGCTCGCTGGAGGAGGCGCTGATCCGGACGCTCGCGCCACTCGGCGTCGAAGGGGCGCGGCTCGAGGGCCTGACCGGCGTGTGGCTGCAGCGGCCGCCGCGCAAGATCGCGTCGATCGGCGTCCACGTGTCGCGCTGGATCACGACCCACGGCTACGCGCTGAACGTCGACCTCGACCCGGCGCCGTTCACCGACTGGATCACCGCCTGCGGGCTCGAGGACGCGATGTTCACGACGATCGCGCGCGAGCTCGGGCGCGACGTGGCCGTCGACGAGGTGCGGCCGCACGCCGTCGCGGCGCTCGAGGACGTCTTCGGGCTCGAGCTCGAAGAGCTGCCCGCCGAGGACGGCAGCGGTCTCTGGCCGCAGCCGCACCACGCGCAGCTCGCGACGAGCCGCTAGCGCGGCAGCCAGTCCTCCCGGAACTCGCCCTCCTGCCGCGCCGGGAAGCGCGCGTAGGCGACGCTCGGCTCCGTCGTCTCCTGCTCGGCGCTCGCGTCGTGCTTCATCGCGAGCTCGGAGTACGGATAGCCGCCCCAGGAACCGTTCGCGTGCTCCCGCGAGCCGAGCGCGAGGATCGCGGAGGGCCCGGAGCCGGCGCCGACGATCGTGTGCGGCACGTTCGGCGGGCAGTGGAAGAAGTCCCACTGCCGCAGCGGGCGCTCTTCCTCCTCGACGACGAGCAGCGCCTCGCCGGAGAGGACGAGGAACCCCTCCTGGTCGGCCTCCCAGTGGTACATCGACATCGGCTGGCCGGGCTCGAGCACGAAGAGATTGACGCCGAGCTGCGCCTCGTCGTCGCCGACGAGATCCGCCACCGAGCCGCGCGGGCCGCGGTCCCACCACTTCATCTCGCGGAGGTTGCGGACGAACCAGCTCATGCGCGGAATCTACGCGCGCAGACCGTCGAGCACGACCTCGAGGTAGCGCCGCCACTGGCCCGCGGGGGCGCTCGTCAGAGCGGAGCGGACGAGAAGCTGGACGTCGAGCGGCTTCACGTCGTCCCGCACCGCCCCCGCGCGCTGCGCGCGCGCGACGATCTTCGCCACGAGACGGTCGAGCTCGGCGGCCCCCGGCTTCTCGCCGCAGTGGACGACACAGCGATGCAGCCCCGGCGTCGCCATGTTCAGCTCCGCCACCCGTCGCGCGAAGTCGAAGAACGCCTCGCCAGGATCGTCGGCCGTGAGCGACTCCTCGGCCATCGCCTGCAATAGCGCGACGTGCCGCTCGATCACGGCGTACATGAGGTCGTCCTTCGTCGGGAAGCGGCGGAAGACCGTGCCGTGCCCGACACCCGCGGCGTGGGCGATCTCGTCGATGCTCGCCTCGGGGCCCGACGCGGCGAACGCCTCCGCCGCCGCGTCGAGCACCCGTTCGAGGTTTCGTCGCGCGTCGGCCCTGAGCTCGGTCATCAGGCGTTGGCCAGCGCGGGCTTCGCCTCGGCCTCCGCCTCGATCCGCGCCACGTGCCGCTTGCGCAGGAGCGCGACCATGACGACGAGGCTCGCGGCGACGAGGACGCCGGCGCCCGCGAACGCGTAGTGGAAGCCGTGGACCTGCGCCGCCGCCGAGTTGCCGTGCGTGTGACCGGCCGCGATCGTCGTGAGAATCGCGAGCCCGAGCGCACCGCCGACCTGCTGCGAGGTGTTGAACAGGCCCGATGCGAGACCCTGGTCCTCGTCCTCGAGGCCGGTCGTCGCCACGAGCGTGAGCGGCATGAAGATGGCGCCCATCCCGAGGGAGCCGATGATCATCCCCGGGAGGACGTCGACCGCGTACGAGCCGTCGACCGGCATCCGCGCGAACAGGACCATCCCGATGACGGTCAGCACCATGCCGGCCGCGGCAACCGGCCTGACCCCGATGCGGGGTGCGAGACCCGACGCGAGGCCTGCCGAGAGCATGACCCCGGCCGTGAACGGCAGGAACGAGACACCGGCCTTGAGCGGGCCGAAGCCGAGCACCTGCTGGATGTAGAGCGAGTTGAAGAAGAACATCGCGAACATCCCCGAGAAGGCGAGGAACATGGCGAGGTTCGCGGTCAGGAGCGAGCGGACGCGGAAGATGGAGAGCCGCACGAGCGGCTCCGCGGAGCGCTGCTCGATCGCGACGAACGCCGCGAGGAGCACGGCGGCGGCGACGAAGGAGCCGATCGTCTGCGTCGAGCCCCAGCCGTGCGAGGCGGACCGGACGAGGCCGTAGACGAGCGCCATCAGCCCGCCGGTGACGGACACGGCGCCGGCGATGTCGTAGCCCTGATGGGCGTGCTCGTCCTTCGACTCCGGCACGAGGCGCATGGCGGCGAGGAAGGTGAGGATGCCGACCGGGACGTTGACGAAGAAGATCCAGCGCCACGAGAACGACTGCGTGAGCGCACCGCCGAGCACGAGCCCGACGGCCGAGCCGCCGATCGCGATCGCCGCCCAGACGCCGAGCGCCCGCGCCCGCTCCTTCCCCTCGGCGAACGTCGTCGAGATGATCGAGAGAGCCGCCGGCGAGATGAGCGCGGCGCCGAGGCCCTGGAGCGCCCGGAAACCGATCAGCTCACCGGAGGTCGACGAGATGCCGTCGAGCAGCGAGGCGACCGTGAAGACCACGAGTCCGACGAGGAAGAGACGCTTCCGTCCCAGGAGGTCGCCCGCGCGCCCGCCGAGCAGCAGGAACCCCGCGAAGACGAGCGTGTACGCGTTGATGACCCACTGGAGGCTGGCCTCCGTGAAGCCGAGCGAAGACTGGATGTGCGGCAGCGCGACGTTCACGATCGTCGCGTCGAGGACGACCATGAACTGCGCGAGGCAGATGATGACGAGAACGACCCAGGGATTCGTGGAATGGCGACTCATGCGACTCCTTGCGTAAGCGGACTCTTCAGTCCGTTTCAGGCTAGCAGCGGTGGCTCCCGCTACGCCACTTAGACTGGAACGCGGCTATGAACTCATCCCTTCCCGTCGCCGAACGGCCTCGCCGCCCCGAGTGGATGAAGGTGCGTGCGCCCTCGAAGGACGGCTCGTACTTCGACGTCCAGAAGCTCGTGCACGGTCTCTCGCTGCACACGATCTGCGAGGAGGCGCGCTGCCCGAACATCTCGGAGTGCTGGGGCCGCGGCACCGCGACGTTCCAGATTCTCGGCGACACGTGCACACGCGCCTGCCGCTATTGCTACGTCCACTCCGGCAAGCCGGAGGCGCCGCCGGACCCGCTCGAGCCTCTGCGCCTCGCCCAGGCGGCGGCGCAGATGCAGCTCAAGCACGTCGTCGTCACCTCGGTCGACCGCGACGACGTCCCCGACCGGGGAGCAGGCCACTACGCGGCGACGATCCGGGCGCTGAAGGCGAAGCTGCCCGAGGTGTCGGTCGAGGTGCTGACGCCCGATTTCCTCGGCGTCGAGGAGGAGGCGCTCCACACGGTGCTCGCCGCGCGGGCCCGAGGTCTTCAACCACAACATCGAGACGGTCCGCCGGCTACACGCGAGGATGCGCGGGGCCAAGGCGGACTACGACAGGGCCCTCTGGCTGCTGCGGCGTGCGAAGGAGCTCGCGGACTATCCGGTGCTGACGAAGTCCGGGATCATCGTCGGTCTCGGCGAGACGAACGACGAAATCGTCGAGACACTGCGCGACCTGCGGTCGAACGGCGTCGACGTCGTCACGATCGGCCAGTACCTCCAGCCAAGCGCGAAGCACGTGCCGATCGACCGCTGGGTCCACCCCGACGAGTTCCGCTGGTTCCGGGAGCAGGGCGAGGCGATGGGCTTCGGCTCGGTCTTCTCGGGGCCGCTCGTGCGCTCGAGCTACCGGGCCGACGAGCAGAAGCACGCCGCCGCTAGGGGCCGCGGCGCCGTCTCGTACTGATCTTCAGCGGATTCCCGTGTCGATCGAGAAGGAGAGGTGCACGGGCGTCGCGGCGGCGACGGTGACGGTCTGCGGCTTCGTCCTGTGGCCGGGGGCGTCCTTCGTGACGAGCCGGATGGTGTAGTGGCCGGCGGCCAGCGCGAAGGTGAAGCGCCCGTCGTCGCCGGTCCTGGTCTCCGCGACCAGGCGACCGGACTCCAACGCCTGCACGGGGACGCCCGCCGCGGGAGCGCCGCACGGGGTTCCCTCACGGCAGACGTTCGTGATCGGTCCGCGCCAGACGACTCCCTCGACGTTCTTCTCGAGGGCGGCGCAGCGCGCGTGCCGGTAGGCGGCGCGGGCCCCGCTCGCGCCCACGGCACGAACCGTCCAGGCTCTGCAGGCGGGCGCGCCGCCAGACGGATGCGGAACCGCCCGTGGGCATCGGCCTCGACGCGGACCTGCCGGGCAGGCAGCCCTCGCAGCGAGACGGTGACGCGCTCGTGGGGCCTGAAGCCGGAGCCACGGAAGGTGGGAGGGGTCAGGTTCACCGCGCGCAGCGACGCGTGCCGGTGAACGCTCGCACCGGCCGCCCCCGCGGAGAGCGCGAGAAGCAGGACGGCGGCGGCGAGCGCCTTCATGGCTCAAGTATTGCGCGCCGAACGTCAGAGCGCTGTAAAAAGCGCGCCGCCGGCCTCGGTCGGGCAACGGAAAGGGCCCCCTTGCGGAGGCCCTTTCTCCTTGCTCAGTGCCTTGTGACAGCCGGGTGGACGCTCAGCGACTGAGCTCCCACACGCGGGTGCCCCAGTTGTCGACCAGGTCCGCACCCTCGGCGCCCGACGGGATGTACTCGTCTGCCATCCAGACGCTCCCGTCGACCGGATCGAACGCGATCCTCGAGTAGTCGCCCCAGCGCTTCCTGAGGTAGCCGGGCTGGTTGTCCGAGAAGCTCACGTGCGGCCCGGAGCCGGCACCCGTGATCGTGACCGGGGTGAACGTGTGACCGAGGTTCTTCGAGATCACGTACCCGCTGCTCGGGTTGAGCGTCGGGCTCGTCAGGCTGAAGCCCATCATGAACGTGCCGGACTGGGACTGCACGAAGCTCGGCATCAGCAGGTACGTACCGGCCACTCCGACGTAGCCCTGACGGACGACGCGCGGCCACCTCCGCCTCGTGTCGACCTGGAACCAGGCCGCGCCGTCGACGACCGTCGGGTCGTTGCCGACCGTCATCGCCGTCGAGAGCGACGTGTAGAGCTGACCGCGGGAGTACTGCACCTGCTCCAACCGCATGTCGACCGGGTCGAGCGACGCCTCCGGGATGACGCACCAGTCGGTGTTGGGAGGCGTGCCGTTCGGACCGGTGTTCAGCGTGTTGACGCACGTCGTTCCGTCACCCGTGCTCTGGGCGTCGACCGGCTCGGTGTACGACTCGCTGGGGATGCTCGTCAGGGAGAGGTAGATCGGCCCGTGGCCCCAGGTGAGCCTGTAGTCGCCGGTCACCTGCGCGAAGTCGAGCGCGTTCTGCGTGACGTCGTTCTGCTCCGACGCGAGCAGGTACTCGGTGTTCGTCCCTTCCCCGGACGCGGCCCGGAAGGAGTAGTACGAGTTACCGAGCGTCCAGTAGACACTGTTCGGAACCTGGTGACTCGCGAGCTGCCGCATCGAGAGCGCGTAGATGTTCGCGCCCGCGTAGTCCTCCAACGGCCCGCAGAACTCGTTGATCGTGATGTAGAGCGCGTTGTTGTCGTAGCCCTGGTGCGGGAAGTCCGGGAAGCAGTACCCGCCTTCCGCGGTGTCGACGTAGTAGGCGCTGTAGCCGCCCCGAGTTCATCACGACGAGGTTGGTGCCGTAGTAGAGCCCGTTCAAGGCACCGATCTCGGTGAAGAGGAACGTGTGCGACGCCTGGTCGTAGTTGCACTCGATGTCGCCGGCGGAGTACGGGTCGCCGAAGAGGTCTGCGTTGCTGTCGAGCCAGAGCAGCGTGCCGCCCTTCGTGTAGACCGCCCACCCGTCGTTGACCATCTCGACGACGACGGTCCGGCCGCCCGGAACGCCCAGGGGGACTCCGCCGCCCTCGAGCGCTCCGGCCGGGCCCACGCAGAGCGCCTGGTCGGGCGGGGCGAAGTGGTAGCCCGTCTCGTCCGCTGGAGGACGTCCGAGATGCCGTTGAAGTTGGAGCCCAGATTCCCCGAGTACTTGCCGAGGTGGCTGCCGTAGACGTTCGGGGCCCCGTGCCGCGAGTCGAGCTGGGCGCCCTCGTCCTTCGGGGGGGCCAGGGTGCAGCTGCCTGTGGGCAAGAGCTCGGTCATGCCCTGGCACGCGAGGAATGCCTGGTCCGGCTGGATGCCGTGCGGCAGCTGCGTGAAGCTGTTGAGCCGGGAGACCGTGGTGGCCTGGCTGGCGTACGTCGTGGACGTGGATCCCTTGGCGGTGTGCGTGGCGGCCGCCGCACCGCCGGCAGAGACTGCCAGCATGGCGACGAACGCCGTGCACAGAACCGCGAGACCGCCGGCTGTGCGTACGCGCGGTCGTTTCGCAAGACGCATGGACACGTTCTACTCCCCCTTCCTGTGACAATCGACGCGAGGCTCTCCCCGCTCCTTACGGTCGCGCGCGCCGTGATCTCTTTGCACGCAGTACGAATGTTTTCAGATTGTGAGGAGCGGTGCGCGAAGATCGCTCGAACGAGGGAAGCGCGGGCCGTTGCGCCGATTAGTGGTAGCACGCCGCCGAGAGCGCGTTTACGATCCGCCAACCACCGACGAACGGTCTTTCCTTCGAGGGAGTAATCGGCTCGCACGAGTCTCAACGCGCCGGCAGGGCCGGCGGGAGGGGGAACGATGAACGTACTCCGCAGTCGTCGATCGCGCATCGCACTCGCGATCGTGATCCTGGCTATCGCAGGCGCCGTGGCGGCGACCCTTGCGCTGCAGAGGGGCGAGTCCGACGCCCGGGACAAGCTCGTGAACGCCGCCTCGTCCAAGCTCGGCGGTGCCGCGCTCAAGTTCGTGGAGAGCGGCGATCCCGACCAGCAGAAGAAGGACACACCCGGCGCAAATCGTGGCAACGGATCACCCTCGACCTACCAGGCGCAGCAGATCGCGGCTCTCGCGTATCCGTCTCACACGATCCTGGCCAGTCAGCTCAGGGGCGAGCGGAACTTCTATCTCAACCACGTCGCCGGAAGGTCCCCGTTCCACCGGGACTCCGGTTGGAAGCTCGTCGGCCCGAGCACGTCGACGCAGCCCGGAGTGCTGAACTTCTTCGACCAGTACTACGCGAACAACTTCAACTCGAGCGACTTCCAGGTCTCCGGCCGTGTCACCGCGATGGCCGTGGACACGAACGACTGCAACCTGCACGCCTGCCGCCTCTGGGTCGCTGCGGCCGGCGGCGGCATCTGGCGCAACGACAACGCGCTCAATCCGCATTCGCCGTGGAAGTTCCTGTCGGGCGACTTCGGGACGAACGCGATCGGAACGCTCACGTACGACGCCAGATCGCACACGCTCTACGCGGGCACCGGCGAGCCGAATGCCTCGAGCGATTCCGAGGCGGGCGTCGGTATCTACTACTCGAGGGACAACGGGAACCACTGGAGACTGCTCCCCGGCAGCCCGGCGGCGACGTACGCACGAGCGGTCTCGTCGATCGTGATCGACCCGAGGAACCCACGGGTCATGTACGTGAGCACGACGCGTGCCGTTCGCGGCATCTCGGGCGTCACCGGCGGTGCCGTCTCCCTCGCTCCGGACGCTCCCGCGTGGGGGCTCTGGAAGTCGACGAACGGCGGCCGGTCCTTCAGCTTCGTCTGGGACGGAAACGCCAGCCCGCGCGGCGTCAACCACGTGGAGCTCGACGGCGCCCACCACACGATCTACGCCGCGGCGTACCAGGAAGGCATCTGGCGCTCGTCCGACGGCGGCAACACGTGGCAGCAGGTCTTCGCGACCCAGGACCCGGGTGACAACACCGCCCGGACCGAGTTCTCGCTCAACTACACGCACCACCGTCACACCCGGATCTACGTCGGAGACGGCACCAGCAACGGCCAGACGGCGGTCTACCGGGCCGACTCGATCGACACGGCACCGGCGTCCTCTCTGACCGACGGCACGACCGACCCCGGTTACACGATCCTGACGAGCTCCGACCTCACCGACCCGCACTACGCCACGTACGACTACTGCGAGGGGCAGTGCTGGTACGACAACTTCGTCTACTCGCCGCCGGGCCACCCGGACGACGTCTACGTGGGCGGCTCGTTCGACTACAACGTCTACTTCTACTACGGCGGGCGCGGCGTTCTGCTCTCGACCGACGCCGGTGCGACCTGGAGCGACCAGACCTCGAGCAGCGACACGAAGGTCGGCATCCATCCGGACCAGCACGCGCTCGTGACCGACCCCGCCAACCCCCTCCTCTTCTTCGAGGGGTCGGACGGCGGCGTCGTCCGCTCGAGCGGCTCCGTGGAGAACAACAGCGCCGAGTACTGCGTCGGCGATTTCGGCGATTACACGACCGCGTGCGACAACATGCACCAGTACTCGCCGACGTCGCTGATCACGATCAACGCGGGACTGTCGACGCTCCAGTTCTACAACGTCGTCTTCAATCCGAATAGCCCGAGCCAGCTCATGGGCGGGACGCAGGACAACGGCACGTGGCTCGGGCCGAACAACTCGAGCTCGTGGAACGAGACGATCTACGGCGACGGCGGGGACGCAGCGTTCGACGGCGCCCCCGGCGGTGATGCGAACTACGCGCTGAACGAGTTCTACGACCAGTACACCGACGGCAACTTCGAAGGTGGCGACCCAACGAAGTGGGTCATCCTCTCGGGGCCGTTCTTCGCCTCGGGTGAAGGGTCGGAGTTCTACAAGCCGCAGATCGGTGACCCGGCCAATGCCGGCACGTTCTTCGTCGGCCTCCAGAGCGTCTGGCGGACGCAGGACTACGGCGGCGACAAGACCACGCTCGAGGCCAACTGTCCGGAGTTCACGACTTCCGGCGACGATCCGTCGTGCGGAGACTTCGTCTCGCTGGGCGATCCGACGGGAGCGGGTGGACCCGACAGTCCGGGCGACCTGACGTCGACGAACTTCGGCTCGACTCTGGCCGGCGGCCTCGTCGCCGCACTCGGCCGGGCGCCCTCCGACTCCGGAACGCTGTGGGCGGCGACCTCGACCGGGCGCGTGTTCATCACGAGCAACGCCGACGCCGCGAACGAAGGCGACGTCGCCTGGACGCGCATCGACACGACCGACCCGAATGCCCCCGGCCGCTTCGTGACGGGCATCACGGTCGACTCGAACGACCCGAACAGGGCGTGGATCAGCTACGACGGCTACAACGCCAACACGCCCACGACGCCGGGTCACGTCTTCGAGGTGGTCTACGACCCGAACAACCAGACCGCGACGTGGACGAACCTCGACGGCAACAGCAGCCCGCAGACCGACGCGCTGGGCGACCTTCCGGTCACCGGCATCGCGCGCGACCCGGCGACGGGCACGCTCTACGCCGCCACCGACTTCGAGGTGCTGGCGGACCGGCAGCTCGACAACGGCACCTACAGCGGGCACTGGGCACCGGCCGGCGAAGGCATGCCGCAGGTCGAGGTGGCGTCGATCTCGATCGACCCGTCGACGCACACGCTCTACGCAGCGACGCACGGTCGCGGGATCTGGGAGCTCTCCCTGAGGGAGCACGGGCACCACTGATCCGGATGGCTAGACGCACGATGGGGAGGGCCGCCTCCGGGCGGCCCTCGTCGTGCGGCTATCCGTGCGGCTCGGCCATCGCGCGGTAGTCGAGCGCCTCGTCGAGTATCGACTCCTCGACACCCTTCTCCCGCGCCACCTCGCGCAGCGAGCGGCCGGAGGCGGCCGCCTCCTGCACGATCTCGGTCGCGCGGTCGTAGCCGATGTACGGATTGAGCGCAGTGGCGGCCGAGAGCGTCAGCTCCGCGTAGCGCTCGCAGTTCTCGCGGTTCGCCTCGATCCCGTCCACGCACTTCTCGGCGAAGAGCCTGCAGGCGCTGGCGAGCAGCTTCGCCGAGTCGAGGATGTTGCGCGCGATGAGCGGCACGAAGACGTTGAGCTCGAAGTGTCCCTGCATGCCGCCGACCGTGATCGCGGCGTCGTTGCCGATCACCTGCGCGGCGACCTGGGTCACGACCTCCGGCATCACCGGGTTCACCTTGCCCGGCATGATCGAGCTCCCCTTCTGGAGCTCGGGGAGCACGATCTCGGCGAGTCCTGCGCGCGGACCCGAGCCGAGGAAGCGGATGTCGTTCGCGACCTTCGTGAGCGAGACGGCGACCGTCTTCAGCGCTCCCGAGGCCTCGACGACGCCGTCGCGCGCGGCCTGCGCCTCGAACGGATCCGCCGGGGCGGAGATCTCGAGCCCCGTCTCTCGCGCAAGCAGCTCGCGGACGCGCTCTGCGAACTGCGGATGCGTGTTGAGGCCGGTTCCCGTCGCGGTGCCACCCAGCGGGATCTGACCGAGCCGTGGCAGGGCATCGCGCACACGCGCGATGCCCTGCCGCACCTGCGCGGCGTAGCCGCCGAACTCCTGGCCGAGCGTGACGGGCACGGCGTCCATCCAGTGCGTACGCCCGGACTTCACGACGTCGTCGAACTCGCGAGCCTTCGCCTCGAGCGACTCCGCGAGGCGCTCCATGGAGGGCAGGAGATCGTTCACGATCTCGTCGAGCGCGGCGAGGTGGACGGCCGATGGGAAGACGTCGTTCGACGACTGGCCCATGTTGACGTCGTCGTTCGGGTGCACGTCCTCGCCTGCGAGCGTCGCGATCACCTCGTTCGCGTTCATGTTCGACGAGGTGCCGGAGCCGGTCTGGAAGACGTCGATCGGAAACTGGTCGTCGAGCTCGCCGTCCACGACCCGGGCCGCAGCGACCGAGATGCGTTCGGCCTTGTCCGCGTCGAGGAGCCCCAGCTCGGCGTTGACGCGCGCCGCCGAGCCCTTGATGCGGCCGAGCCAGCGCGCTACCGGCGCCGGGATCGGCTCGCCCGAGACGGCGAAGTTGGCGACGGCCTTCGCGGTCTCACCGCCCCAGAGCTCCTGCCGTTCCTCCGCCTTCGCCATGAGGGCGAGTGTAGGGGAGTGCGCACGCAGGACGTTGCGAGGAACTACGCGACCGACGTGCGGCGCCGTTCGCCACGAGAGCGCTCGCGCGGCGCGCGGCTGTCCTTCTCGGCCACCTCGAGCACGGGCGCCCAGCCGAGGTACCCGCAATCGGGGCACTCCGGCGACTCGAAATGGCTGAAACGGTCGCGGTGCGCGACACGCCGCTTGCGGCAATGGAGGCATTCGACGACGAGGGGCTCCATACCCGGACCATCGGCCCGCGTGGGTGAGCCGATGTCCCTCAATCGGGGGGGCCTAGCCGCGTTCGCTCGCGACGCGCTCCGCGGCGGCGAGCAACTCGTCCCACGAGCAGAGCTTCACGCGCGGGCGGCCGGCCCTTTCGCCGGCGGCCCGCTCCGCCTCGTCGATCGCACACCAGCCGGCGTACTCGACGACGCGGACTCCCCGCCCGGCGAGCAGCGCGTCGACGGCCTCGGCGCTCGCGTCCGGCTTCGGCTCGAGCCGACCGGCTGCGGCGTCCGCGAGCAGCAGCTCGACGGTCTCGGTCGCATCCTTCTTGTTCGTGCCGATCACACCGGTCGGACCGCGCTTGATCCAGCCGGCGCAGTAGACACCCGGCTCCACGCGCCCTCCCTCGTTCGGGATCGTGCCGCTGCCGCCGTCGAAGACCACGCCGGGAAGCTCGACGCCGCGGTAGCCGACGCTGCGGAAGACGAGCCCGCACGGCAGCGTCTCGCGCTTCTCCGTCGGCACCGCCCGCTCGTTCGCGTCGAGCTCGTTGCGGACGAGCTCGATCCCCTCGACGCGCTCCTCACCGAGAATCGCAACCGGCGACTCGAAGAAGCGGAAGACGACGCGCCTCGGCTTGCCGGCCGGCTCGCGCGCGGCGAGCTCTCGCAAGACGGCGAGGTTCCGCTCGGCGTTCGTGTTCTTCGGTTCCGCCCCCTCGAGGTCGGCCGGGTCGACGACGACGTCAGCGCCCGCGAGCTCTCCCATCTCGTGTAGCTCCGGGGTCGTGAACGCGGCCTGAGCCGGGCCGCGTCGCCCGACGATCACGATCTCCTTGAGCGCGGCGCTGTCGATGGCCGCGATCGACGCGTCCGTCGCATCCGTGGGCGCAAGCTCCTCGTGGGTGAGTGCGAGCATCCGCGCGATGTCGAGCGCAACGTTCCCAACCCCGATGACCACCGCGCGGTCGACCGAGAGGTCGAACTCGAGCTGCTGGAAATCGGGGTGGCCGTTGTACCAGGCGACGAACTCGGTGGCCGCCCACGAACCCGGCAGTTCCTCGCCCGGCAGACCGAGCCGACGGTCGGTCTGCGCGCCGACCGCGTACACGACCGCGTCGTAGAGGCGCACGAGGTCGGCGTGCTCGATGTCGCGGCCGACCTCGACGTTGCCGAGGAAGCGAAAGCCTGGCTGCTCCGCGATCCGCTCGAACGCCCGCGACACGGTCTTCAGCTTCGGGTGATCCGGTGCGACTCCGAGCCGGACGAGCCCCCACGGCGTGGGCAGCCGCTCGAACATGTCGACCTCGGCGGGCGGCTCTGCGGACAGCAACGCACCTGCGGCGTAGAAGCCAGCGGGGCCCGATCCGATGACTGCGACGCGCATCTAGATCGATGCTAGTCGCGCAGCGAGGCGGATTTCAGTCGGGTTTTCCCGGATAGCGGTGCTCGAGCGTGATCATCACGCGGCGGAGGAGCGCGTTGAGCTGCTCCTTCTCGCGGACGGTGAGCGCCTCGGCGAGCAGCACCTCCTTCTGGGCCTGGATGCCCATCGCCTGCTGGTGCTTCCTGCGCCCCTTCTCGGTCAGCTCCACGAGCACGCTGCGCCGGTCGGCCGGGTCGCGCAGGCGGCGTACCAGACCCTCAGCCTCGAGCGCGTCGAGGCGGCTCGTCATGGCGCCGCTGGTCAGGTCGGCGCGGCGCGCGAGCTCCCCGGCCTTCCGGCGGTACGGCTCGCCCGCCCAGCGCAGGGCCGTCAGCACGTGCCAGTCGCTGTACGTGAGGCCCAGCTGGTCGAGCGTCTCGTCGTGCATCCACTTGATGCGCCGATTGATGCCGCCGATCCGGTCGACGATCCCCTCCACCGTCAGATCGAGGTCCGCCGGCAGGTCGGCGCCGATCTCCTCGAGGAAGCGGTCGACGTGGTCGCTCTCGCCACTCTTCCTCGGTCGGCCCACGCGCGGAGTGTTCACCAAATTTCCCTTGACGTCAAGATACCTTGGTTGATAGTTTCTCGATATCAAGATACTCGACGTCAAGGAGGACGCGGCCACGTACCTGTCAGATCCCCAGTTCGTCCAGCTCGTCCACGAGGACCGCACGGCGCGGCTGCGCGCTGCAGCGCTCCCGACCCGACCTTCGAGGAGGACGCCATGGCAACCACAGAGACCACGTATCGCGTTCTTTCGCTTCCCCAGGAGGGCCGCGAGGGCGACGGCGACCGGGTGTTCATCCGCCTCCGCCGCACGCTCGACATAGGAGCCTTCGGCGCGGGGGCGCAGTACCAGGCCAAGGCCGGCGAGGAGGTCGTCGGCGAGCACGACGAGCTCGGGCCCGGCGCCGACAAGCAGGAGGAGCTCTACGTCGTCGTCCAGGGAGGCGCGACGTTCACGCTCGACGGCGAGGAGATCGAAGCGCCGCAGGGCACCGTCGTGTTCGTCCACCCCGGAACGACGCGGAAGGCGGTCGCGACGAAGGACGAGACGATCGTGCTCGCCGTGGGCGGCCGGCGCGGCGAGGCGTACCGCCTCCCGCCGGGAGCGGAGCTCTTCGACTTCTTCGAGCACTACAACCGGCAGGACTACGACGGCGCGCTCGCCGCGTGCCACGTGGCGCTCGAGAAGTTCCCGGGGAACGCGCTGCTCCTCTACAACGTCGCCTGCATGGAGAGCATGCTCGGGCGCGGAGACGAGGCGCTCGAGACGCTCCGCTCGGCCGTCGAGTCCTATCCGAGGTTCAAGGAGAACGCGCGGGCAGACGACGACTTCGCGTCGCTGCGCGAGGATCCGCGCTTCCTCGAGCTAGTGGGGTAGCACCAGCAGCGTCAGTGGGCGCAGCCGGATCCGCAGCCGGCTGCGTCCTCGGGCGCCTCGCCCTCGGCCACCTGGAACGAGTGGCCGCAGCCGCACGAGGAGACCGCGTTCGGGTTCTCGATCTTGAACCCGGACTCCTGGATCGTCTCGAGGTAGTCGACCTGGGCCCCCATCAGGTACGGGGCACTGAAGGGATCGACGACGACCGTGACGCCCTCGCACTCGAACTCGTGGTCGCCCTCCTGGGCGCCGCGGTCGAAGCCCAGGCCGTACTGGAAGCCGGAGCAGCCGCCGCCCTCGATCGCCACGCGCAGCACCGAGACGTCGTCCTCGGACGCCATCAGGTCGCGGATCTTCGCCGCGGCCGCAGGCGTCAGGGAGACGATGCTGTCGGTGCGCTCCTGGATCTCCATCGGACTCGCATCGTAGCAACGTGCGCCCGGCCCACCCGGTAGCACGGACGAGCTCCGGGTCGGACTTTGTAACAGCCGCTGCAGGCATCGCTCCGTCGATTCGGTACCCGCAAGTGCAGGTCTTGCGTCATTGATAACGTCATCGCGATTCGGTGAGTGCGGGGTAAGGGGAGACGCGAGGTAGATGCTCGACAGCTGGCTGCCATTCCTGGTCTACGGGATCCTCGCGCTAGCCATCCCCGGCTCGATGATGTGGATGTCGTTCCGGTTCGCGCAGCGCCCCGCGCGCCGCACGCGCGCCCGCACGGTGCCGTTCGAGTCGGGCGTCTCGACGGGGCCACTGCCGCGGCAGCGCTTCAGCGTCAGCTTCTACCTCACGGCGATGCTGTTCATCGTCTTCGACATCGAGATCGTCTTCCTCTATCCGCTCGCCGTGCAGCTCCACGCGCTCGGCTGGTTCGGCTTCGCGGAGCTCGCGTTCTTCATCGTGATCCTCCTCGTCGCCTACGTCTACATCTGGCGCAAGGGTGCGCTCGAGTGGTGAGGCGTCATGGCTGACGAGCAGAAGCCGCGCCTCCGCGACTACGGCCTCCAGTCGGAGCGTCTCCTCTGGCCGACGAAGGGACCGTCGCGTTTCGAGGAGGACCTCGGCGTCGAGGAGCTCGAGCGGGCGCTCGGGCTGACCACGCTCGAGAAAGCCGTGCGCTGGGCGCAGACGAAGTCGATGTGGCCCGACACCTTCGGCCTCGCCTGCTGCGCGATCGAGATGATGTCGATCGTCTCGGCGCGCTACGACATCGCGCGCTTCGGGATGGAGGCCTTCCGCTCCTCGCCGCGCCAGGCCGACCTGCTCATCGTCTCGGGGCGGGTCGCCCACAAGATGGCGGAGCCGCTGCGCCAGATCTACGACCAGATGGTCGAGCCGAAGTGGGTGATCGCGATGGGCGTCTGCGCCAGCTCGGGCGGGATGTTCAACAACTACACGATCCTGCAGGGCGTCGACCGCATCGTCCCGGTCGACATCTACGTCCCCTTCTGCCCGCCGCGGCCGGAGGCGCTGATGGAGGGGATCATCCGCCTCCACGAGGCGCACCTCGCCGGGGTGCCGCCGGCATACGAGCGCGTCGGGGTGGCCACGTGACGGAGTGGGCCCGCGTGCCGGGCTATGTCTCCCATCGCGAGGGGCCTGAGATGCCGACGGTGACCGTCGAGACGGAGCGGGTCCGGGAGGCATGCCGGCACGCCCGGGACGAGCTCGGCTTCGACATGTGCGTCGACGTCGTGGCGACCGACTACCTCGGCTGGGGCGGCAAGGGCGTCTCCGGCTACATCGGCACCGCATCCGGGCGCGACCTCATGCACCCGATGACGCAGGGGCTCCAGGTGCTCCCCGAGCTCAAGCCGAAGCGCTTCTCGGTCAGCTACCACCTGCTCGCCTTGCGGCAGGGCGCGCCGCGTGCACGCCTGCAGTGCTGGATCGACGAGGGCGAGCACGTGCCGAGCGTCGTCCCGGTCTGGCCGACCTGCGACTGGCACGAGCGCGAGCAGTACGACCTGATGGGGATCGTCTTCGACGACCACCCGAACCTCGTCCGGCTCCTGATGCCGGAGGACTGGGAGGGCCACCCGCTGCGCAAGGACTACCCGATCGGCGGCGAGCCCGTCCGCTTCACGGACGAGGAATGAGCGCGACGGTCACTCCACCGACGCCCCGCCGCGGGCCCATCGTCGCCGGTGACCAGTACGAGGGTTCGCGGATCCCCTCACGGGTCCCGACCATCCTCGACGTCCCCGAGGACCTGCGGTCGAGCGAGGACGTCCTCCGGGTCAACTTCGGCCCGAACCACCCGTCCACGCACGGCGTCCTGCGCCTGATCGTCGACCTCCACGGCGAGGAGGTCGTCGGCGTCTCGGCCGTGATCGGCTATCTCCACACCGGCTTCGAGAAGAGCATGGAGTCGAAGACGTACTGGAAATGCGTCACCTTCCCGGAGCGGATCGACTACGTCGGCTACCAGAACAACGGGCTCGTGTTCGTGCTCGCGGTCGAGCAGCTGCTCGAGCTCGAGGTGCCGACGAAGGCGAACTGGATGCGGATGCTCCTCTGCGAGCTCAACCGGATCCACTCGCACCTCGTCTATCTCGGCACGTCGGCGCTCGAGCTCGGAGCGATCTCGATGTTCTGGTACTGCTTCCGCGAGCGGGAGACGATCCTCGACCTGTTCGAGCTCGTCACGGGCCAGCGGATGCACACCCGCTACTTCCAGGTCGGCGGTCTCGCGGAGGACATCCCGCAGGGCTTCTTCCCCGAATGCCGCAAGCTCGTCGAGTGGATGCCGCACGCGCTCGACGACTACAAGGGCATCCTCGACCGGAACCAGATCTGGCTCGAGCGGACGAAGGGAGTCGGCGTCCTCTCGGCGCAGGACGCGATCGCGCTCGGGCAGACGGGCCCGAACCTGCGTGCCTCGGGCGTCGACTGGGATCTCCGCCGCGACCAGCCGTACCTCCACTACGACCAGGTCGACTTCCAGGTGCCGGTCTACCCGAACGGAGACGTCTACGACCGCTATCGCGTCCGGCTCGACGAGATGGCGGAGTCGACGAACATCGTCCGCCAGTGCCTCGACAAGCTCGAGCGCATGGAGGGGATGCCGTGGATCGTGGACGACCGCAAGGTCGTGCTGCCGCCGCGCGAGGAGCTGCACACCTCGATGGAGTCCCTCATCCACCACTTCAAGATCGTGACCGAGGGGTTCCGCGTGCCCGAAGGCGAGATCTACGTCGCGGTCGAGTCGCCACGCGGCGAGGCAGGCTGCTACCTCGTCTCCGACGGCGGGCCGAAGCCGTGGCGCGTCCATTTCCGGGCACCGTCCTTCGCGGCGCTCGAGGCGACGGCGACGTGTCTCCACCGCACGCTCATCGCCGACCTGATCGCCATCGTCGGCTCGCTCGACGCCGTGATGGGGGACACGGACCGGTGACCTCCCTCTACGACGAGATCCAGGAGGTGCGGACGCGCTACCCCGAGGGGACGCGGTCGGCGGTGCTGCCGGCGCTGCGCCTCGCGCAGGAGCGAGACGGCTGGCTGTCGCGCGAGGCGATCGAGGAGGTGGCGGACGCGCTCGAGCTCACGCCCGCCTACTGCTACTCCGTCGCGAGCTTCTACGACATGTTCCACCTCCAGCCCGTCGGGCGGCACACGATCGAGGTGTGCACGAACGTCTGCTGCGGCCTCGTCAACGCGCAGGCGGTGCTCGAGGCGTTCGAGCGCGAGCTCGGCGTCACCCCGGGCGCGACGACGCCCGACGGCAGGGTGACGCTGCGCGCGGTCGAGTGCCTCGGCGGCTGCTCGACGCCGACGCTCGTCGCCGTCGACCACGTCTACCGGCAGTCGGTCACCCCCGCGGACGTGCCGGGGATCCTCGAGGAGCTGGGCGAATGAGCGAGACGACGGTCCGCGTCGCGGAGGGCCCGGCGCTCGTCCTCGCGGGCTACGAGAGCGAGCCGCTCCGGAGCCTGGCGTCCTACCGCGCCGTCGGCGGCTACGTACAGCTCGAGCGGGCGCGGAGCCAGGATCCGCAGGCGGTGATCCAGGAGGTGATCGAATCGAACCTCCGCGGCCGCGGCGGCGCCTTCTTCCCGACCGGACGCAAGGCGAGCTTCATCCCGACTCCGGACAAGATCGCGAAGCCGATCTACATCACCGTCAACGCGGACGAATCCGAGCCCGGCACGTTCAAGGACCGCGAGATCATGCTCAAGGTCCCCCATCGCCTCGTCGAG
Source organism: uncultured Actinomycetes bacterium (assembly GCA_963746965.1). GTDB lineage: Bacteria > Actinomycetota > Thermoleophilia > Gaiellales > Gaiellaceae > Palsa-739. The sequence goes on from CAVVDH010000001.1 coordinate 663,327, forward strand.
GGGTGCCTGATCGCGGCGCACGCGATCCAGTCGCAGCACGTCTACATCTACATCCGCGGCGAGTACCTCGAGGAGTACGAGTCGCTGCAAGGCGCGGTCGACGAGGCGCGCGAGGCTGGGATCCTCGGCGAAGTCGAGATCGTGGTCCACCGCGGCGCCGGCGCCTACATCTGCGGCGAGGAGACCGGGCTGCTCGAGTCGCTCGAGGGCAAGCGCGGACAGCCGCGCTCGAAACCGCCCTTCCCTGCGATCTCCGGCCTCTACGCAGCCCCGACCCTGATCAACAACGTCGAGTCGATCACGACGATCCCGGCGATCCTCGCCGTCGGCCCGGAGGAGTACGCGAAGATCGGCGCCCCGCCCGACTCGACCGGCACCCGCCTCTTCTGCCTCTCGGGCAACGTCGAGCGGCCCGGCGTCTACGAGGCCCCGCACGGGATCACGCCGCGCCACCTCATCTACGACATCGGCGGCGGCGTCCCCGGCGGCCACACGCTCAAGGCCGTGATGATGGGCGGCTCGTCGTTCCCGGTCATGACCCCGGACGACCTCGACACGCCGCTCGACGCCGACTCGCTCGGCAAGAAGGGCTACTTCATCGGCTCTGGCGTCGTGACGGTGATCGACGAACGGACGTGCATGGTGCAGTTCGCACTACGGGTCGCGCAGTTCTACATGCACGAGTCGTGCGGCAAGTGCACGCCGTGCCGCGTCGGGACGCGCTGGCTCGTCCAGTTGATGCGCGCCGTCGAGGAGGGAACCGCGTCGGAGCGCGACCTCGACCTGACCCTCGACGTCTGCGACCGGATCATCGGCAAGTGCCTCTGCGTGCTCGGCGACTCGGCTGCGATGCCGGTCGCGAGCTGCGTGACGAAGTTCCGTGACGAGTTCCGGGCCCACCTCGAGCACGGGGGGTGCCCCTTCGGCCCCGACTCCCAGCTCGCCCGCCTCTTCGCCCCGGTCGACCAGCATGCCGACACGCCGCTGGCCCAGGAGGCGCTGGTGTGAGCGCGCCGGAGCTCGTGCGGGTCACGGTCGACGGGCGCGACGTCCACGTCCCGAAGGGCACGGGCATCATCGAGACGGCCCTCGCGGCGGGAGTGGAGATCCCCGTCTTCTGCTACGAGCCGCGCCTCGGGCCGCCGATCGGCGCCTGCCGCATGTGCCTCGTCGAGGTCGAGGGGATGCCGAAGCTCCAGGCGGGCTGCACGCTCACCGCCCAGGACGGGATGGCGGTCAAGACCGCTCGCACCTCCGAGCAGGCGAAGGAGGGGCAGCACGCGACGCTCGAGTTCATCCTCGTCAATCACCCGCTCGACTGCCCCGTCTGCGACAAGGGCGGCGAGTGCCCGCTCCAGGACCTCACCTTCCGCTACGGGCCCGGCAACACGCGGATGAGCTTCGAGAAGCTCACCTTCGAGAAGCCGATCCCGATCTCGCCGACGATCGCGCTCGATCGCGAGCGCTGCATCCTCTGCTACCGCTGCACGCGCTTCAGCGAGAGCGTCTCGGAGGACGGCCAGCTCGTCGCGGCCAACCGCGGGGCGATGTCGGTGATCACGACCTTCGAGGACCTGCCGTACAGCGGCGCGTTCACGGGCAACGTGACCGAGCTCTGCCCGGTCGGCGCGCTCCTGCCCACGCAGTACCGCTTCGAGGGGCGCCCGTGGGAGATCGTCGACGTGCCGACCGTGTGCGGGCTCTGCCCCGTCGGCTGCAACGTCAACGCGACGGTGCGCGAGGGGAAGGTCAAGCGGGTCATCTCCCGCAACCACCCCGAGGTCGACGAGGGCTGGATCTGCGACAAGGGACGCTTCGCGTTCACACACCTGCGCGCCGAGGACCGCCTCGCGCAGCCGCTGCTGCGCCGCCGCCTGCACGGGCTCGAGCAGGTGTCCTGGGACGACGCCCTCGACGAGGCCGAGCGGCTGCTGGGCGACGCGCGCGGACGCATCGTGACCGTCCTCTCCGGCTCGGAGACGGTCGAGCAGGCCTACGCGCTCGCAAGGTTGCTGCGCGTCGGCCTCGACTCCCACCAGGCGATGCTGCCGGAGGAGGTCTCCGGCGGCCTCGACGCGTACCGGCTCCCGCTGTCCTCGATCCGAGACGCCGACGTCGTCGTCGTGCTCGGCGACGTGCCGGTCGTCGAGCGGGCGCCGGTCGTCGACCTCTGGATCAAGGCCGCGCGCCGCAACGGCGCCCAGGTCGTCGACGACGTCGAGGATCCGGCGCTGGCCGACGCGGAGCGGATCGTCCTCGTGTGGTCCGGCCCCGGGGGCCGTGGCGGCGCGACGGTGGCGAAGCTCGCCGAGCAGCTGGGCCTCGCCGGCCGCGAGGGCTGTGGCGCCTTCTACCTTCCCGAGACGCCGAACGGCCGCGGCGTGGCGGACGCCTGGGCCGCCTGCTGCGACGAGGAGGGCACAGAGCTGGAGACGATCGGGCTGCTCGTGATCTCGGGCGACGAGGCGGCAGCCGACGAGAACGTGCGTGCACTCGCCGAGCAGGCCGAGACGACGATCGTGCTCTCGATGTTCAGCAGCCTCGCCGCCGGCTGGGCCGACCTCGTCCTGCCGGCGACGAGCTACCTCGAGCGCGAGGGCACGTACGTCAACCTCGAAGGGCGGCTGCAGCGGCTGCGCCGGACGGTGACACCGCCGTGCCCCGACGAGCTGGAGTGGATCTCGCGGCTCGCCGCGCGGTTCGACGTCGACGTGGCACCGTACGCGGCCGCCGTGTTCGCCGAGGTGTCGGAGCGCGTCTACGGCGGGCTCGCCTTCGGAGAGGTCGGCGAGCGGGCGCCGCTGCGCGGCTATCCCGAGGCGCCCGAGCAGGTGGGGCGCGAGCCGCTGCCGGAGCCGCAGCAGAAGGCGCGCCGCGGCGAGATCCGGCTCGTCGCCTACAAGCCGCTCTTCTCCGGCGCCGCCGTCGAACGCGTCGCGGAGCTCCAGTTCCAGCGGCCGCAACCCGAGCTCGAGCTCTCGGCGGACGACGCCCGGCGACGCAAGATCGCGACGGGCGACCTCGTCACCGCCGGCTCGAACGGGAGCGCGATCACGCTGCCGGCACGCGTGAACCGGCACCTGCGGGCGGGCATCGCCCGTGTCGCGCTCGAGCACGCGGACGGCCTGCACGGGATCGTCGAGATCGAGAAGGCACCGGAGGCGGTCGGCGCGTGAACGAGCCCTGGTGGATCGCGATCATCGAGGCACTCGTCATCGTCAACATCGTGCTCGGCCTCTTCGCGTACCTGACGCTCGTGGAGCGGAAGGTGATGGGACGGATGCAGCTCCGCTACGGCCCGAACCGCGCCGGGCCGTACGGCCTGCTGCAGCCCATCGCCGACCTCGTGAAGCTCGTTCGCAAGGAGGCGTTCGCTCCCGCCTCGGCGATCGACCTCCCGTACATCCTCGCGCCCGTCGTCTCGGCGTTCACGGCGATCGCCGCCTTCTCGTTCATCCCGTGGGGGCCCGGCTGGACCGTGCACGGCTGGCGGATCAACGGTGAGGTCGCGAACGTCTCGATCGGCCTGATCGCGATCTTCGCCCTCGGCTCGGTCGGGATCTACGGCTTCATCGTCGGGGGCTGGGCGTCGGAGTCGAAGTTCTCGATCCTCGGCTCCATGCGGACCTGCGCGCAGCTCGTGTCGTACGAGGTCTCGCTCGCGCTCAGCGTGCTCGGCGTCGTCATCCTCGGCCGCTCGCTCAACCTGCCGGAGATCGTCGCCCGCCAGGGGTCGTTCCTCCCCTACGCGGCTCCGGAGTTCGTCGGCCTGCTCATCTTCTTCATCGGCGGAATCGCCGAGACGAGCCGCGCTCCGTTCGACCTGCCGGAGGCCGAGCAGGAGCTCGTCGCCGGTTACCACACCGAGTACTCGGGGATGCGCTGGGGCCTGTTCCAGATGGCCGAGTACATCAACCTGATCACGCTGTCGGGCCTGATGGTGACGCTGTTCTTCGCGGGCTGGCACGGCCCCTGGCACCTCGGCCCGATCTGGTTCCTGCTCAAGACGATGGGCGTGCTCTTCGTCTTCATCTGGCTGCGCACCACGCTGCCGCGGCTCCGCTACGACCAGCTGATGCGCTTCGGCTGGAAGATCCTGCTGCCGGTCGCGACGGTGAACGCCGTCGTCACGGCCGCGCTCGTCGTGGGGTTCGGCGGATGAGCCCGCAGCCCGCTCGAGTCGCTGAAGGGCTTCGGTGTCACCTTCAAGCAGATCTTCAAGAAGCCGATCACGCAGCAGTACCCGGAGTACAAGCGGCCCGTCTACCCGCGCTTCCGCGGCCGGCACCGGCTGTGGCGGCACGAGAACGGCCTCGAGAAGTGCGTCGGCTGCTCGCTCTGCGCCGCCGCCTGCCCCGCCGACTGCATCCGCGTCGTCGCCGCCGAGAACACGCCCGACAACCGCGTCTCGGCCGGCGAGCGCTACGCGCGCATCTACGAGATCAACCTCAGCCGCTGCATCTTCTGCGGCTACTGCGAGCTCGCCTGCCCGTTCGACGCGATCACGCTCGGCAACGACTACGAGATCTCGGAGCACAACCGCGACGACCAGATCTACACGAAGGACATGCTCCTCACGCCGCCGCTGAAGCAGACGCCCGTCGCGGACGCGGACCTCTTCGACACGCCGATCCCCTTCTACAAGTCGAACTCGTGAGCGGGCTCGTCGTCGCATCGGCCGGGAACGCGCTCGTCTGGATCGTCTGGGTCGTCGCCGCCTTCTCGTGCCTCGCGTCGGGCGTCGCGGTCGTCTCGTTCGGAAACCCGTTCTACTCGGCGCTCGCGCTGATCGGGAACCTCGCCTCGCTCGCCGTGATGTACCTCCTGCTCAGCGCGGAGTTCGTCGCCGCCGCGCAGGTGCTCGTCTACGCGGGCGCAGTCGTCGTGATGTTCCTGTTCGTGATCGCGTACGTCGGGCCCAGGCGCGAGACGCCGTGGTCGGGCGGGCCGAGCTGGCAGACGGTCGGCGCCGTCGGAGCGGCGGGCGCGCTGCTCGTCGAGATCGTCGTCGCCGTCGGCATGCAGGCGAGCGGGAGCCTGGCGCACGAGAGCGCCGTCGGAGCGTCCTTCGGCACGCCCGCCTGGGTGGGTCGCGTCTTCCTCGTCGACCACCTCCTCGCCTTCGAGATCACGTCGGTCGTGCTGCTGATCGCCGCCGTCGGCGGCGTGATCCTCGGCTCGCACACGAAGCGGGCGCAGCCTCAGGCGGTAGACGCCTGATGCTCGGCCCCGGCGTCGCCTGGTACGTCGCGGTCGCCGCCGTCCTGTTCGCGATCGGCGCGCTCGGCGTCCTCATCCGGCGCAACACGCTCGTCGTGCTGCTCTCGCTCGAGCTGATGCTCAATGCGGGCAACCTCGCGCTGATCGCACTCTCGCGGCACTTCCACAACGGGGCGGGCCAGATCTTCGCACTCTCCGTCATGGCCGTAGCCGCCTCGGAGGTCTGCGTCGGGCTCGGCCTCGTCGTCGCGCTCAACCGGCGGAACCTCTCGCTCGACGTCGACACCCTGTCGGAGCTGCGCGGATGACCGGCATGACCTGGGGGGCGTGGCTCTGCCTGCTCGCGCCGCTCGGCGGGACGATCCTGATCCTCCTCGGCGGGAACCGGCTGCCGCGCGTCGCCGCAGGCTGGATCGCGACCTCGAGCGTCTTCGTGGCCTTCGGGGGCGCGGTCTGGGCGTTCCTCGGCGTGCGCGCGGTGCATTGCACGTACAACGGCTTCACGGGCACGTGCGCGCCCGACCAGGTGCCGACGCGCGGCGAGATCACGAGAGCCTGGGTCTGGCTCGGCTCCGGCCACTTCAACGTCGGCCTCCAACTGCTCGTCGACCCGCTCAGCGTCGTGATGATGCTGATCGTCAGCGGCGTCGGCGGGCTGATCGTCCTCTACTCGATCGGCTACATGCACGGCGACAACGAGGAGCGCCGCTACTTCGCGTACATCGCCTTCTTCGTCTTCTCGATGCTGCTGCTCGTCGAGGGCGGCAACCTGCTGCTCCTCCTCGTCGGCTGGGGACTGGTCGGCCTCTCGTCGTACCTCCTGATCGGCTTCTGGCACGAGCGGCCGAGCGCAGTGCGGGCGGCGAAGAAGGCCTTCGTGATGAACGCCTTCGGCGACGCGACGATGGCGCTCGCCTTCTTCGTCCTCATCGCGCACGCGCACTCGCTCTCGTTCCACGTCCTCTCCTCGGCCTCGACCGTCGCCCTGCCGCACTGGACGCTCAACCTCGTCGCGCTCGGCCTGCTCGGCGGCGCGGTCGCGAAGTCGGCGCAGATCCCGCTCCAGACGTGGCTGCCCGATGCCATGGAGGGCCCGACCCGGTCAGCGCCCTCATCCACGCGGCGACGATGGTCACGGCGGGCGTCTACCTGATCGCGCGCACGCACTTCATCTTCGAGCAGGCGCGGACGATCGAGCTGATCGCGGCCGGCACCGGGGCGCTGACTCTCGTCGTCGCCGGGTTGATCGCGCTCGTCCAGACCGACATCAAGCGCGTCATCGCCTATTCGACGATGTCGCAGATCGGCTACATGTTCCTCGGCGCCGGGGTGGGCGCGTACTCGAGCGGCATGTTCCACCTGCTCACGCACGCGTTCTTCAAGGCGCTGCTCTTCATGACCGCGGGGCTCGCGATCCACGCGCTCGCGGGCGAGCAGGACATCCGCAACATGCGCGGGCTCGGGCGCATCATGCCGTTCACGAAGTGGTGCTTCCTCGCCGGCGCGCTCGCGCTCGTCGGCATCCCGCCCTTCAGCGGCTTCTTCTCGAAGGACTCGATCGTCGCGTCCGCCGCCGCGCTCGGCACGTGGTACGGCTGGATCTTCTGGCTCTGCGGCGTCGCGGGCGCCTTCCTCACGGGCCTCTACACGTTCCGGCTCTGGTTCCTCGTCTTCCCGGGCGACCCGAGCCCGTTCGTGCGCGAGCACTACCACGACCACCACGGCCGGGAAGGCGCATGGACGATGCTCGTGCCGGTCGGCGTCCTCGCGGTGCTCGCGACGGTCGGCGGCTGGCTGCAGTGGGCGCCACGGTGGCATCCGTTCAGCACGTGGCTCGAGCCCGCGGCGAGCACGCTCGTCGCCGCGGCGCCCACGAATACGCAGGAGTACTACACGTCCGCCGCGACCGTGCTCGCGGGCCTCGCCGGCCTCGCGGTCGCGTGGGCCGTCTACTCCGAGCAGACGATCAAGGTTCCCGCTGCGCCGTTTTGGCGCCGTCTGCTCGAGCGCAAGTTCTACTTCGACGAACTGTACGACGCTCTCTTCTACGCGCCGGCGGCCTGGTTCGCCGCCGTCCTGCGGCGCGAGTTCGAGGAGCCCGTCGTGCTCCAGACCGGCCCCGACCTCGGCGAGGCCGCGCTCGAGACGGGCGGCCTGGTGCGGCGGATCCAGACGGGGCTGCTTCGCACGTACGTCCTCTTCCTCGCCGCCGGCGCCGCAGCCGTCGTCCTCGCCTTCCTGATCGCGAAATGACCGCGTCCTGGCTCACCTCGGCCCTGATCTGGCTGCCGGTCGCGGGCGCGATCCTCGTCTGGCTGCTGCCGCTCTCCCGCTATGCGACCGGGAGCCTCGCAGTGCTCGTCTCGCTCGCCGAGGTCGGCCTCTGGATCGAGCAGGTGGCGCGCTTCGACTTCTCGCGCCCCGGCCTGCAGATGACGGAACGGGCGAAGTGGTTCGGCGACCTGCACGTCTCGTACCACGTCGGCGTCTACGGCTTCTCGCTCTGGCTCGTCGGCCTCACCGTCGTCGCGATGGCCGCGTGCACCGGCTACGGCTTCTGGGTCGGACGCGACCGCTCCCGCGCCTACTTCGGGCTGATGCTCCTGCTCACCGGCGCCACCGTCGGCGTCTTCGAGGCCCAGGACCTGCTCCTCTTCTACGCCTTCTTCGAGGCGATGCTGATCCCGCTCTACGTCCTGATCGGCGTCTGGGGCGGCGCGCGGCGGATGGAGGCGACGATCAAGTTCGTCATCTACACGATGGCCGGCTCGCTGATCATGCTCGCCGCGATCGTCGTCTACGGCCTGAAGGCGGGAACGTTCGACCTCGTCGACGGCCCGGCGAGCGCGAGCCGCTGGCTCTTCCTCGGCTTCATGCTCGCGTTCGTCATCAAGGCACCGCTCTTCCCGTTCCACGGCTGGCTGCCGGACGCCTACCGCGAGGCGCCGCCGGAGGTGAGCGCCGTCCTTTCCGGCGTGATCGCGAAGGCCGGCCTGTACGGGATGCTGCGGATCGCGATCGCGAAGTTCCCCGAGCCGACGTCGTTCTACCGGACGGCGGTGCTCGCGCTCGCCGCAGCCGCCCTCGTCTACGGCTCGCTGCTCGCCTTCCGGTCCGCGGACTTCCGCGGCGTCGTCGCGTACTCGTCCCTCGCGCAGTCGGGCCTGATCGCGCTCGGCCTGTTCGCCGGCACCAACCTCGGCTTCGACGGGGCCGTGCTGCAGATGATCGCGCACGGGCTCATCTCGGTCTCGCTCTTCCTGATCGCCGGCGCGGTGGAGCGGAGGACGACGACGGGCGAGTTCCGGCTGCTCGGCGGGATGGCGCGAGGACGGCCCGCGCTCGCGACGCTGCTGATGACGGTCGGAGTGATCTCGCTCGCCGTGCCGGGCTCCGCCTCGTTCGCCGGCGAGTTCCTGATCCTCGCGGGCGTCTTCCAGCGCGCCTGGTGGTGGTCGATGATCGGCGCGAGCGGCATCGTGCTCGCAGCGATGTACATGCTGCGGCTGATCTCCGCCGTGCTGCACGAGGCGCGCGGCTCGACGGTCGCGGACGAGGCCCTCGACCTGCGGCCGGGCGAGCTTGCGCTCGTCGTCCCGCTCGTCGGCGCCCTGCTCGCGCTCTCCGTCTGGCCCGCGGGCATCAGCCACCACTCGTTCTTCGGCGACAGCCCGGCGGCGGCCGTGAGGAGCCAGTTCAAGTGAGCCTCCACACGACGCACATCGACTGGTTCGGCCTCGGCCCGATCTTCGCGCTCGTCGGCGCGTCCTTCTTCGCGCTCCTCTGCGCGGTGCTCGTGCCGCGCACCGTCCGGCGCGTCGCCTCCGCGTCGATCGCCGCGTTCGGCTTCGCCGCCGGGATCGTCCTCGCCGTCTGGCTCTACGTCGACAGCGCCCACGGTCACACGATCGTGTCGGGCGCCTTCTACCGCGACCGCTGGACCGCGCTCGGGCAGGTCATCCTCTGCGCGACCGGGCTCGCGACGACGCTCGTCGCCGTCGAGCACGTCCCCGGCTGGGGACGGGAGGCCGACCCGGCCCGCCGCGACGACCACGTCGCGGAGTTCTTCGCGCTCCTCCTCGCCTCGGGCGCCGGGATGGCGTTCTTCGTCGGCGCGGCGAACCTGATGGTGCTCTTCCTCTCGCTCGAGTGGTTCTCGATCGCCCTCTACGTGATGTGCGCGATCGACTACGACCACGAAGGCTCGCTCGAAGCGGGGCTCAAGTACCTCGTCGTGGGCTCGTTCGGCGCCGGCGCGCTGCTCTTCGGCTCGGCGCTCGTCTACGGGGCGACGGGAAGGATCTCGTTCCACGGCATCGCCGCGGCCGTCGCGGCGCAGGGACTGACCCACGACACCTTCGTCGTCGTCGGGATCGCGCTCATCGTCGCCGGGCTGGGCTTCAAGATGTCGGCCGCGCCGTTCCACATGTGGACGCCGGACGTCTACGAAGGTGCACCGACCACTGTGACCGCCTGGATGTCCTCGGCGACGAAGGTCGCGGCGCTGCTCCTCACGTTCCGCCTGATGACGACGGCGTTCCCGCACGACGGGCGCCTCTGGAGCTGGGCCTTCGCGATCGTCGCGACCGCCTCGCTCGCGATCGGCAACCTCGCCGCGCTCGTGCAGCGGAACGTGAAGCGGATCCTCGCCTACTCCTCGATCTCGCATGCCGGTTTCATGCTGATCGGCCTCAGCGCGGGAAGCGCGCTCGGCGGCCGGGCGCTCATGTACTACCTCGTGCCCTACTCCGCGATGGCGTTCGGCTCGTTCGCGATCGTCGCCGCGCGCGAGCGGGAGCTCGGCGTGCCCGTCACGCTCGAGAACCTCGCGGGCTTCGGCTGGGAGCGGCCGTTCCTCGGCGTCGCGATGTGGTTCTTCATGTTCGGCTTCGCCGGGCTGCCGCTCGGCGGCGGCTTCGTCGGCAAGTTCTACGTCTTCGCCGCCGCGTACCGGCACGGCTGGGTGTGGCTCGTGATCGTCGGCGTGCTCGCGACGCTCGTCAGCCTCTACTACTACCTCGGCATCGTGCGCGCGCTGTACATGCGCCCGTCCGAGGAGCTGCAGGTTCGGCCGGACGGCGGCGTGGCCCTGAGCGGCGGCGCACCGGCGCGTGAGACGCTCCTCCACCTCGCCGTCGGAGCCGCATTCGCCGTCTCGCTCGGCTCGCTCTTCGCCGTCCAGCCGCTGATCGACCTCGCGCGGCACGCGGCGGGCGCGTTGCCTCTCTGAAAGGGCTCTGCAAAGAACGCGCAAGGTCTGCCCGACCCGGGGTGAGGAGAAGCCGCCGACCAGGTAGGACTCCGCGAAGTCGATCCGACCGAAGGAGCCGGCCATGCTACGTAAGCACCTGACGCGAACGAGGCTGGGCGCCGTGGCGGCGGTCACCGCAGGCGCATTGCTCGGCGCCGTCTTCGGCCAGCCGGGAAACGGCGCGGCGGCGGGCAACGCCGCCAAGCCCGAGAACAAGACGCCCCGGCCATCTCGGGAGTGGCAGCACAGGTAGGTCAGCGACTCACGACGAGCCGGGGACGTGGACCGGGAAGTCCGACCTCGTACCACTTCGCCTGGAGCCGGTGCGAGCACCGGACGGTGCCTGTCTCACGATCCCGGGCGCGACAGCGAAGACTACACGGTAACGGCGAGCGATGTCGGTCACACCCTCCGCGCAACGGTGCGGGCGCGCAATGCAGCCGGCGTCACACCGGCGCACGTCCGCGGCCACCGTGACCGTGCCCCCGTCGGGCTGCCCGGTCGGCACCGGGACGATCCAGGTCGGCGAGCTGGCGGCGCCGAGCGACTGGAAATAATCGGCGCGTCGCTGGCAGCGCCGCTGACGCGGTCGACGAGGACGCTCCGGATCCGTTTCGAGATCCAGGCGTGCGGCGGCCGGTCCGTGCAGGGAGCGACGGTCTTCGCGACGGCGATCCCGTTCAACCAGTTCGCAGGAGACGCAGGGGACGACGGCCGCGGACGGCACGGTGACGATCACGGAGGCCGGCGCGCAGCGGCTTCCCCGCAGCGCCCCGCGGCAGCGGCTTCTCGCAGTCTTCGTCCGCGCGACGAAGCCGGGCGAGTCGGAGCTCGGCGGCGTTTCCTCCCGCCGCGTCGTCGCGTTCCGGTTCTCCCACCACTAGGCAGAGCAAGGAAGCGGCGCTCCGCCGGGCCGGCGGGAGCGCCGCACTGCCGGTCTGAAAAGGTTCTGCAAAGCCGGGCTTGGAACGACCCTCTGGCGGTTACCACTCCCTTTCGTAGAAAAAAATCGTGATACGAAGGAGAGGCAGATGAGACGAGCGAACCTCGCAGCCGCGGGCGCGATCGCCGTGGCGGCCCTGTTCGTCGGCGCCGTCGTCGGGCGGCCCGGGAACGGCCTGGCCGCCGGCACGGGACCCGCGAACGCAGCGCTCCCGACGATCTGGGGCGCCGCGCAGGAAGCGCAGACACTCAATGCGAGCAAGGGGAGTTGGGACGGCAGCCCGACCTCGTACGCGTACGCCTGGAGCCTGTGTGACGCAAGCGGAGGCTCGTGTGCCTCCATCAGCGGCGCAACCGCCGCGACATACAAGCCCGCGACGACCGACGTCGGGAAGACCGTCCGCGTCACCGTCACGGCGGCGGACACGTCCGGGTCGACGCCCGCGACCTCCGCGCCCTCTGCCGTGATCTCGAGCAAGACGGCGCCGACGCCGACCGCTGCGCCGACGGTCTCGGGCTCGCTCACGGTCGGCTCGACGCTGACCGCGAACAAGGGAACCTGGAGCGGAAGCCCGACCTCGTACGCGTACATGTGGAGCCGGTGCGCCGCGAACGGCGACGCCTGCGCCACCATCGACGGCGCAACGGCCGGCACGTACAAGCTGACCTCGGTCGCGGCAGGCGAGGCGCTGCGCCTCTCGGTCACCGCGACGAACGCAGCCGGCTCGACGCAGTACACCTCGGCGCAGACCTCGGCCGTACCGACGTCGAACGGCTGTCCCGCCGGCACCGGCGCGATCAAGGTCGCCGATCTGCTCCCGCCGGCCCGGCTCATGATCGACGACGCGTCGATCAGGCCGAAGCTGGTGACCCTCGGGACGCACACGATCCAGCTGCACGTCAGCGTGACTGCCTGCAACGGCCGGCCGGTGCAGGGTGCAAGCGTGTTCGCGGTTCCGATCCCGTACAACCAGTTCGCCGGGGACGAGCTGACGACCGGAGCCGACGGCACGGTCACGATCACGGAGAACCGGCAGAAGGGCTTCCCCGCCCGCGGTCACCGTCAGCATCTCCTCGCGGTCTTCGTCCGCGCGAGGAAGCCGGGTGACCCGCTGCTCGGCGGCGTGTCCACGCGCCGCACGGTCGCGTTCCCGATCCACCTGCCCTAGGCGGAACGAACGGCGGTGCCCTGCCGGTCGATCCGGCGGGGTGCCGCCCTTCCGTTCCTCTACGCGGCGCGGGAGAGGAGCTCGTCGACCTCGGCCGGGCGGAGGCGGCGTTGCGGACGCGTGCGGCGCGGCACCCGCACCGGCTCGAGCACCCAGGCGACGAACGGGACCGCGTAGACGAGAAGCGCGATCAATAGCGCCCACGTCGCGAGCGGCGACGGCGCCGCGGCCGTCGGGGCGTTCTCCCGGGCGGCCGACGCGAGAACGACGAGCGCGAGGGCGAGGCTGCTCGTCACCGCACGCAGGACCGCGGGCCGGGCTTCGAGCGCGTCGCTGACCGCGACGAAGGCGGCCGCGGCGGCCGCCGGAACCGCCAGGAGCCCCAGCCAGAGCGCGAAGCCTCCGAGCCCCGCCGTCGCAGCCGCGAGCGCGGCCGTCGCGAGCACCAGGGGCAGGAGCCGCGAACCCATCACGGTGAAGGTTCACGATCGCATCGGATGGTCCTTCCTCAGTAGTCTCGCGGCGTCCCAGTCTCAAGGAGAACGCATGCCCGACACGACACTGACCTGGCTCGGCCACGCGACCTACCGCCTCGACACACCGGGCGGGAAGCGCGTCTACGTCGACCCCTTCCTCAACGGGAACCCGGCGTGCCCGGAGTCGGAGCTCGAGCCCGAGCGGATCGACGTGATCGCGCTCACCCACGGTCACGGCGACCATCTCGGCGACACCGTCGACCTCGCGAAGAAGCACGGGTGCACGGTCGTCGCGCTCGTCGAGCTGAGCATGTGGCTGAACAGCCAGGGCGTCGACGACTCGAAGCTGCCCGCGGGGAACAAGGGCGGCACGATCGATGCCGAGGGCGTCAAGATCACGTTCACGAACGCGTTCCACTCGAGCGGCACCCCGGACGGCTCCTACGGCGGCGAGGCGGCGGGCCTCGTGGTGGAGACCGAGAACGGGACGAAGCTCTACTTCGCGGGCGATACGTGCGTCTTCGGCGACATGCAGCTGATCGGCCGCATCTACTCGCCGGACGTCGCGATCCTGCCCATCGGCGGTCACTTCACGATGGATCCCCGCGAGGCGGCGGTGGCGCTCGAGCTGCTCGGCACCAAGCACTGCATCCCGTGCCACTACGGCACGTGGCCGGTGCTCGTCGGCACCCCGGGTCAGCTGCGCGAGCTCGCGCCCGCCGGCGTGAAGATCGAGGAGATGGAGCCGGGCGGCTCCGTGACGCTGTGAGGGAACGCTGGTGGGGCGGGAGCGGCCGGCGCGTGCCCGAGCTCGCGCTCGAGGGCGATCCCGCCGTGCCGCTCGAGGAGGCGCTCGTCGTCGGCGGCGTCGACGACCTGCAGCCCATCGCCGAGGCGTTCGAGGCGGGGCGTCCCGTCGTCGTGCGCGCGAGGTCGGCGGACGAGGTGCGAGCCGCGCTCGCCCGGCCCGAGGTGGCGGCGGTGCTCGTGCCCGAGGAGCGGCGCGACCTGCTCGAGCTCGACCTCACGGAGCTGACGTATGGCTGAGTGCCGGCCGCCGATCGTGGCGACGTTCTCGATCGCCGCCTGCGACCTCGAAGCGAGGCAGTGGGGCGTCGCCGTCCAGTCGAAGTTTCTCGCCGTCGGCTCGGTCGTGCCGTGGGCCGAGCCGGAGATGGGCGCGATCGCGACGCAGGCGTACGCGAACCCGAGCTACGGCCCGAACGGGCTGGCGCTCCTGCGCGGCGGCCTGCGCGCGAGCGAGGTCGTCGAGCGGCTGACCGCGGAGGACGACGGACGCGACCAGCGCCAGCTCGGCGTCGTCGACGCGCACGGCGAGAGCGCGAGCTGGACCGGCTCCGAGTGCAACGACTGGGCGGGCCACCGTACGGGTCCCGGCTACGCAGCGCAGGGCAACATCCTCGTCGGCGAGGAGACGGTGGCTGCGCTCGCGGCGACGTTCGAGGCGAACCCACAGCTCTCGCTCGTGCAGCGGCTGCTCGAATGCCTCGTGGCGGCCCAGGCCGCTGGAGGGGACCGGCGCGGGCAGCAATCGGCCTCCATCCTCGTCGTGCAGCGGAACGGCGGCTACGCCGGGCTGTCCGACATCCTCGTCGACCTGCGCGTCGACGACCACGAGCGGCCGATCGAAGAGCTGCGCCGCATCTACGGGATCCACCGCATCCTGTTCGAGGTCAGTCCGCGCGAGGACTGGCTGCCGCTCGAGGGAGCCCTGCGGTCGGAGGTCGACGAGCGGCTCGCGCAGCTCGGCTACGACACGCTCGACGCCTGGGCCGGCGTCGAGAACCTCGAGGAACGTGTGGACGGCGAGGATGCGATCGATCCCGTCGTCCTCGAGGCGCTGCGGGAGGCGGCGGCGTGAGCGACGGCTATCGGATCCTCACGCTCGACGAGGTCGAGACCGCGTCGCATCGTGGCAGCAACCTCATCCCCCTCCGGCACGCGCTCGGCTTTCGGCCCGCCGGGATCAACGCGTGGATCGCCGACACGGGCGGCCAGCTGATCCCGCCGCACGAGGAGGACAGCGGCAACGAGGAGCTGTACGCCGTCGTGCGAGGCCGCGCCACGTTCACCGTCGGCGAGGAGACGGGGGACGCGCCGGCCGGGGCGCTCGTGTTCGTGCCGCCCGAGGTTCACCGCACGGCCGTCGCCGCGGAGGACGGCACGATCGTCTTCGCCGTCGGCGGCACGGTCGGCGAGGCCTTCAATCCCGGAGGCTGGGACGCGTTCGCCCTCGCGGACAGCTACCGCCAGGCGGGCAGGGTCGAGGAGGGGAGAGCGATCATGGCGCAGTTGATCGCGGAGAAGCCCGACTACTGGCCGACGTCGTACAACGCCGGCTGTTTCGAGTCGCTGGCGGGCAACCCGGACGCCGCGTTCGAGCATCTCCGCCGCGCGAAGGGACTCGACACCGAGGGAGACTCCGCGCAGTACTTCCGCGAGGACACCGACCTCGACCCGCTCCGCGACGACCCGCGCTTCCAGGAGCTGCTCGGATGAACATCGCGCACATCGACGAGTTGGAGGCGCACGAGCTCCCCGAGGGCTTCGTCTGGCGGCCGGTGCGCCGCCACTTCGGTATTCGCGCCTTCGGGGTCAACGCGTACACGCCCGGGGCGACGGGGCAGATCGTCGAGGAGCACAGCGAGCAGCGCTTCCAGCACGAGGAGATCTACCTCGTCTTGCGCGGACGCGTCCGGTTCACGGTCGACGGCGACGAGCACGAGCTCGGCGCAGGCCAGCTCGTCCACGTGCGCGACCCTTCCATCCGCCGCGGAGCCGTCGCGCTCACCGACGACGCGGCCGTGCTCGCGGTCGGCGGCAAGCCCGGCCAGCCGCACGAGATCTCCGCCTGGGAGTACGAGTTCGTCGCGATCCCCCACCTGCGGGAGGGCCGGTTCGACGAGGCGAAGCGAATCCTGCGCGAGGCGCTCGATGCGAAGCCGGGCACCCCGTCGATCATCTACAACCTCGCCTGCGCCGAAGCACTCGCGGGCGAGACTGACGCCGCTCTCGCGCACCTCGAGGAGGCAGTCGCCGCCGAGCCCGAGCTCGCGAAGACGGCGCAGGGCGACACCGACTTCGCCTCGATTCGCGACGACCCGCGGTTTCCGCGCTAGCGGTCTCCCGGCAGCCTCGTACCCGCCGCGAGCTCTCTCAGTGCCGGCACCGGATCCGCCTCCGGGTGCGCGACGAGCAGGACGGCGCCGTGGCCCTCCTCCCGCACGAGGGAGTCCACGAGCAGCTGCAGCCCGACGGCGAGCGCGAACGCCTTGTGCGACTGCTCGCCGCCGAACGGGACGAGCTGATCCTCGCGTGCGAGCCCGGCGACCACGTCGCCCCACGTCACCGCCCCCATCGACGCGTCGACCACGACCGGATCGCCGGTACCGCCCGGAATCCCGATCGCGAGCGGGTTCGTGCCGGCGAGCTTCGGCCCGCCGGACGGATGACCGAGCCGGCGCGGCGAGGTCGCGGTCAGCAGCGCCACAAGACCCGCGTCGGCGAGGCGCCGCACATGATGCCCGAGCATCCCGGTCGGGAAGGTGCGCTCGCAGACGACGAGCCGCGCGTGCGCCGGCGGGTCGGTGAGCTGTCTCCGAACGACGCGCCCGAGCACGAGATAGCCGATCGCGCCGCCGCCGTGCCAGCGCTGAAAGCCGTCCGTCTCCTCGACCAGCCGCGGCTCGGCCGACGGGTCGTAGCCCCCGAGCCCCTCGAGCCACGGGATCCGCGCATGGCCGTGCCCTTGCTTCCCGCGACGTTCCGCCCCGTCGAAGTGCGCCCAGAGCTCCTGCGCGTCGGCGTCGCCGAAGCCGAGCGCGCGGAGCCGGCTCAGACCCTCCTCAGCGTCCACGAGTCCTCGTCGCGAGGAACAGCGCCGCACCCGCGACGGCGGTCCCGACGAGCGCGGGCGGCACGCGGCGCCGCGCGTGCGGGTACGCACGGTCGCTGAACTCGAGGATCGGCCAGCCGCGGTCGGCGGCGATTCGCCGCAGCTCGCGATCGGGGTTGACGGCGACGGGGTGACCAACCGTCTCGAGGAAGGGAAGGTCGGTGTGGCTGTCGGAGTAGGCGGTGCACGCAGCGAGGTCGAGGCCCTCGCGTGCGGCGACCTCCCGGAGGCACTCCGCCTTCGCCCCGGCGTGCAGCGCCCGCACGGCATGTCCGGTGTAGCGGCCGTCGCGGACCTCGCAGACGGTGCCGAGGCCGCCGTCGAAGCCGAGATCCTCCGCGATCGCCTCCACGATCTCCTGCAGGGTCGCCGAGACGACGAAGACTCGCTCGCCACGCTCGCGGTGCTGCTCGACGAGGCGCAGCGGCTCGGCGTAGACGAGCGGGCGCAGCACCGGCTCCATGGCCGCCGCGACGAGCTCGCGCAGGTCCTCCGGCCGATACCCGGCCAGGAAACGCAGGCCGTCCTCCGCTGCCCGTCGCACCGCCTCGTGCCCCGCCCCGCGGGCGACGAAGAGAAGCTGCCAGGCGGCCGCGTGGACGAGGTGCCGGCGCGAGATCATCCCGCGCTCGCGGAAGGTGCCGGCGAGCGCGAGCGCCGACGACCGGCGCAGGAGCGTGCGATCGAGGTCGAAGAAGGCGGCCCCGGCCACGGCTGGCATTCGCGTCAGCCGACGAGTGGCAGCGACTTGACGATGCCGCCGCGCTCGCGGCGAAGCGCCTCGATCTCCTCCGCGATCGCCACGATCGCCCGCGCGGAGCTCGCATCGGCCTGCGCCGAGACGACGGGCACGCCGGCGTCGCCCTGCTCACGCAGCGCCGGATCCAGCGGCACGGTGCCGAGCAGCGGCACGCCGAGCTCGCGCGCGAGATCCTCGCCCCCTCCGCTTCCGAAGACGTCGCCGGACATGTTCTCGACGACGCCGAGCAGGCGCATGTTCGTCTTCTGCGCCATGGCCGCCGCCCGCGCCGCGACGTCCTGCGCGAGCTTCTGGGGTGTCGTCACGACGACGACCTCGGCCCGCGGCAGGAGCTGGCCGAGCGAGATCGAGACGTCGCCCGTTCCCGGCGGCATGTCGACGACGAGCGTGTCGATCTCGCCCCAGTGCACGTCGGTGAGGAACTGCTCGAGCGCGCGGTGGAGCATCGGCCCGCGCCACATCACGGGCTCGTTGCCGTCGAGGAAGAAGCCGATCGACATGAGCTTCAGGCCGTCCTTGACCGGCGGCACGATCAGCTCGTCGACGGCGACCGGCCGCTGCCGGATCCCGAGGATGTGCGGGATCGAATGCCCGTAGATGTCCGCGTCGAGCACCCCGACGGCGTGACCGTGCTGCGAGAACGCGACCGCGAGGTTCGCGGCGAGCGACGACTTGCCGACGCCGCCCTTGCCGCTGGCGACCGCGAGCACACGGCAGTCCGCCGGCAGCCGGATCACGCCCTCGCGCTCCGGCGCACCCCCACGGAGCTTCTGCGTCAGCGCCTGCCGCTCCTCCGGGGTCATCACGTCGAACGCCAGCTCGACGCCGGTCACGCCCGGCACCCCGGCGAGCACCTGCTCGACCTGCTCCTCGAACGAGTGCCGCAGTGGACAGCCGGCGACCGTGAGGACGATCGTGAGCGTGACGACGCCGTCGTGGATCTCGAGGTCGCGCACCATGTCGAGCTCGGTGACCGGGCGCCGGAGCTCCGGGTCGATCACCTGCTCGAGTGCCTTCAGGACGGCGTCGCGATCAACAGCCACGTCGTCGAGCGTAGCGCCTACGCGCCGGGCTCAGGAGCCTCGAACCGGCCGCGCCCGGTGCGCCTGATCCTGCCGGCCGCCACGGCTTCGCCGAGCGCGCGGCGGAAACGCCCCGGCCCCCAGCGCCGGGCGCCGACCGCGCCGGCGAGCTCGTCCCGGGTGATCGGCCCGCCCTCGTCGACCGCGCGCCCGATGGCCTCGACCTCGCGCTGGAGCTCGGTCAGCGCGCTGGGCCGCCGTACAGAGGTCCCGACCATGCCCGGCGAGTAGTACGGATACTCGATGCCCGGGCCCGGCCGGTAGCGCCGGCGCCCTTTGCGCTCGCGCTCCGGCGTGCTCTCCGCCTCCTCGGCCGTGAGGGGCTTCGCGACGTTCTCGAGCGCCACCTGCTCGGCCTTGACGCCGAACAGGATCTCGACGATGCCGCCCACCGCCATCACCGCAGCCCCGATGTAGAAGGCGATCGCGACCTCGCCGCGGTTGCTTGAGGCGATGAGGTTGCCGAAGAGCAGCGGCCCGACGATGCCGCCGATGCCGGTGCCGACGGCGTAGAAGAAGGCGATTGCGAGCGCGCGCGTCTCCATCGGGAAGATCTCGCTCACCGTGAGATACGCAGCGCTCGCGCCGGCCGAGGCGAGAAAGAACGTGCCGAAGACGAACGCCTCGAACGTCCACGGCGAGCCTCCCAGCGCCTGCCCGGTGAACAGGATCCCGAGAATCACGGCGAGCGCAGCCGAGGCGAGATACGTGCCGGCGATCATCGGCTTCCTGCCCACCGTGTCGAAGAGGCGGCCGAGCACGAGCGGCCCGAGGAAGTTGCCGACCGCGAACACGATGAGGAAGACGGGGACGAAGCTCGAGGACACCTTCCAGAACGTCGAGTAGATCTCCCCGAGGTTGAACGTGACGCCGTTGTAGAGGAACGCCTGGCCGACGAAGAGCGCGAGCCCGAGCACCGCGCGGCGCGGATAGCGCCGGAAAGCCGTTCGCGCGATCTCCCGGAACGGGATCGACTCGCGCTGCCGCACGGTGATCGTCGCGTCCGGCTCGTCGAGATCCTCGCCGGCCTCACGCGCCGTCGCCTGCTCGATGTCGCGGACGATCGCCTCGGCCTCCTCCTCGCGGCCGTGGATGAAGAGCCAGCGGGGGCTCTCGGGAACGTTGCGGCGGACGAAGAGCACGGCGAGGCCGAGGACCGCTCCGAGGAGGAAGGCAAGCCGCCAGCCGACGTTCGCGGAGAGCAGCGCCTTGTCGAGCAGCAGGATCGCGACCGCCGACCCGGCGGCGGCGCCGACCCAGTAGGAGCCGTTGATGATGAGGTCGACGCGTCCCCGGACGCGGGCCGGGATCAGCTCGTCGATCGCCGAGTTGATCGCCGCGTACTCGCCGCCGATCCCGGCCCCGGTGACGAAGCGGCAGAGGAAGAAGAACCACGCGGTCCAGGAGGCGGCCGTGGCCAGCGTGGCCAGGATGTACACCCCGAGCGTGATCAGGAAGAGCTTCTTCCGGCCGAAGCGGTCGGTCAGTTGCCCGAAGAAGAGGGCGCCGACGCAGGCTCCGGCGACGTAGAGGGCTGCGGCCGTCCCGATCTGCGCGGTCGCGATGGCGATTCCGCTGCCCTTCTCGGTCAGGCGCGGGGCGATCGAGCCCACGATCGTCACCTCGAGGCCGTCGAGGATCCAGACCGTGCCGAGGCCGATCACGACGAGCCAGTGGAACCTGGCCCACGGCAGGCGATCGAGCCGCGCGGGGATGTTCGTCTCGAGGCGGCCGGTCTCGACCCGAGCGGCTTGACTGCTCATGTGCTCGGTAACGGAGCCGAACCCCCGGCGGTTACGCTCGATCGATGCTCCGTTGCCGGCTCCTGGGCCACCGCCACCGCTTCCAGGCCGCAGGGGCGACGCTGCGCTGGGCGTGCGAGCGCGGCTGCGGCGCCGGCGGCTCGAAGGAGTAGGGGAGCGCCGCCGAGGCCGCGCGCTACGCCGCGGCCTTCGATCGCGAGGACCGGGACGAGGTGGGGCGCCGCGCGCCTCCGCTCGGCATGTTCCCGCGCAGGCTGTGGTGGACGCTCCGCAGCCGCCGCCGCTAGCAGGAGCGCGGGCCCCGGCGGCGAAGCGCGCGCCGATGACGTCGGAGTCCACCACCCGCTGGCCGCTGCTCGACGAGCGCGCTCCGTTCGTCGCCACCACGGATGGTCCGAAGCGCAGGAAGCTGCCGCGCTCCGCGTGGCTGCTCACCGGCCTCGCCTTCCTCTGCGGCGGTCTCGTGAGCGCGGCCGCCTTCTCGATCGGCTGGCGGCACCAGGCCCAGAACGACACCGCCGCCCGGGCCGCGCTCGCCGCGGCGACGGCGCGGACGCATACCCTCCAGCAACGGCTGGCGGCACTCCAGACGTCGCTCGACGCCGCCCGCGGGACAGCGGCACGCAAGACTGCCGCCGCAGCAGCAGCCGCGGCGTCCGAGCGGGCCGTGGCTGCAGCAGGGGCGAGAGCCGCGACCGACGCGGCGGCGTCGAGCAAGGCCGCGGGCTCGATCTCCTCCGGCTCGGGCTCCCTCACCTCGTCCGCCACGAGGATCGCGGGCGAGCTGAAGACGCTCGACACGTATCTCACGACGACGCCGACGGGACAGCTCGACCCGGGCTACGTCGCGAGCCAGACCGGGTATCTGTCGCAGCAGCTGACGAGGCTCCAGGACCAGGCCGGCAGCCTCGGCGACTCGGTGGCGTCCTTCCGGACGGCCATCCGGAAGCTCTCCCGCGAGGCGCGGAGGCTGAAGCACCGCTAGCTAGGAGATTCGCCCCGTTTCAGGCACTCTGTAGAGGTATGCGGTGGATGGGCGGGCGGCTGGCGAATCTTCTCCTGCTCGCGACGCTCGCCCTGACCGTCACCACAGCCGGGACCGCCGCGACCACGCGGGCCCGCGTTCCCATCCTCGGCGTCGTTCCGCACGCCGGCGCGCCGCCTCGACTCGGAACGGCGACCGCGAGCAGCCCGACCGACCTCTCCCTGCAGGAGTCGCCGTGCGCTCCGACCAGTGCGCCTCTGCCCTGCTGGACGATGCGGACGAACACGACCTACGCGATCTACTGGATCCCGCCCGGCTACTCCGTCGACGCGAGCTACGAGAGCCTCGTCAACCGGTACCTGGCCGACGTCGCCGCCGCAAGCGGCAGCCTGACGAACGTCTACTCCGTCGCGACCCAGTACTACGACGACACGGCGGCGGTCCACTACCAGTCGACCTTCGGCGGCGCGTACGTCGACACGACGCCCTTTCCCAGCCCGAACAACTGCCACGACGGCTTCGACGCCGTCTGCGTGACCGATGCCGACGTCCAGGCCGAGATCCAGCACGTCCTCACGCTGACGGGCTGGCACGCCGGGCCGAACGCCATGTTCTTCGTCCTCACGCCCGACGGGGTCGGCTCCTGCTTCGACGCCGCGGGCACGCAGTGCACGACGACCGTCTATTGCGCCTACCACAGCGGGTTTCTCGACTTGAACGGCGATCCCGTCATCTACGCGAACGAGCCCTATGCCGCGAGCATCCCCGGCTGCTTCGACGGCACCTCTCCCAACGCCGGCGATGCCGACGCGACGATCAACACGATGAGCCACGAGCATTCGGAGGCGATCACCGACCCGTGGGGCGACGCGTGGCTGAACGCGAACGGCGACGAGATCGGGGACATCTGCGCCTCGGAGTTCGGTACGCCGCTCGGCGGCACGCCGGGAGTCGACGCGTACAACCAGGTGATCAACGGCCACAACTACTGGCTGCAGGAGGAGTACAGCAACGACGGCGGCAGCTGCCGCCCCCAGTATGCGCCGACGGTCGCACCCACTCTCGTCGCCCCGCCCGTGCTGAGCGGCGGGGTCGGCCTGGGCCAGCTCCTCTCCACGAGCGAGGGCTCGTGGAAGCACGCGCCGACCGGGTACGCGTACCAGTGGCAGCGGTGCACAGCGACCGGCACGGGCTGCGCGAACATCGCCGGTGCGACGGCGGCCGCGTACCGGCCGGCCGCGGCCGATGTCGGACACGAGCTGCGAGCCGAGGTCACCGCGCACAACGGGGCGGGCGCGTCGGCGGCCGCGGCCTCGGTGCCGAGCACGGCGGTCGTGACACCGCCGATCGAGACGGCGCCGCCGGTGCTATCCGGCGTCGCGGCCGTGCACAAGAGGCTTTCGACGACGACCGGTGCGTGGAGCACTACCGTCACGGTGGCGTACCGCTGGCTGCGCTGCACCGCCGACGGGACCACCTGTACGACGATCCCCGGCGCGACGGCGGCAACCCGCGTCGCCACCGCCGCCGATGCCGGCTACAGGCTGGAGGCGAGGGTCACGGCGACGAACGCGGCCGGAGCAGGCGCAGGCTTTCTCGAAGCGCAGCGGCGTCGTCATCCCGCTGCCGGCGCTCCGGCGGGCGCCGCGGATCTCCGGGCACGCGAAGATCGGGCGACGCCTGGCGGCGAGCCGCGGATCGTGGAGCGGGCCGCCCAAGCGCTATCGCTACCAGTGGCTCCGCTGCAGCCCGCACGGCGGGTCGTGCGTCCGCATCCGCCACGCGACGGGCTCGAGGTACCGGCTGACGAGGCTCGATGCGCGGCACCGGCTGCGCATCCGCGTCACGGCCGTCAACGCGGCCGGACGCAAGGTCGCGACCTCGCGCGCAACCGCCCGCGTGCCGGGGGCTCCCGCGAGCTAGGGGCTTGCGCTTTCGGGCACGGCGTACCACGATTGGACGCGTTGTCGAGGAAGCGGGTCGTCACTGTCGGACTCTTGGCCGCGATCGTGCTCGGCGTGACTGCGTCGAGCGGCGGAGCAGCCTCGCGTACCGGCATTCCCCAGCTCGGCGTCGTGCCGCATGCGAACGTCGGGCACGCGGCGCACGCCCTTACCCCGCGCTCTGCCGGCGCATGCGGTGCCTCCTCGTGCGCGGCGTACGAGAGCTCGATCAACCGGTACTTCACCGATGTCGCCGCGGACAGCGGAACGACGTCGAACGTCTACGCGGCGGCCACCCAGTACTGGGACGCGACCGGCCGCATCGCCTATCAGTCCACCTTCGGCGGGAGCTACGTCGACACGAACGCGTTCCCGGCGAGCGGCTGCGACGACGGAGTCGACGCGGTCTGTCTGACGGATCAGCAGATCCGGGACGAGCTCCAGAAGGTGCTCACCGCGAAGGGCTGGCACGGGAGCACGACGACGATGTTCTTCATGATGACGCCGAGCGGGGTGGGGTCCTGCTTCTACTCGGGCTCCGTATCCAGCAGCAATCCTTGCACTACGAACGCATACTGCGCCTACCACTCCGGCTTCGTCGACTCGAACGCCGAGCCGGTGATCTACGGGAACGAGCCGTTCAACGCGACCATCCCCGGTTGCGACCCGGGCTCCTCGCCGAACAACGACGCCGCCGACGCGACGATCAACACGATCAGCCACGAGCAGAACGAGGCGATCACCGATCCCTGGGGCACCGCCTGGTGGAGAACCTCGGACGGCTCGGAGAACGGCGACCTCTGCGCCTGGGACTTCGGCACCCCACTCGGCGGCACGCCGGGCGTCGACGCCTACAACCAGGTCATCAACGGCGACCACTTCTGGCTCCAGCAGGAATGGAGCAACAACGACAACGCGTGCCTGCAGCAGTACAGCGGCACGACCGCGTCTCCGGCAACCGGTGCCGCCCTCACGCTCCAGACCAACCCGTGCACCCTCGCGAACAGCTGCTGGGTCATGCGGACGAACACGATCTACGCCGTCTACTGGATCCCGGCCGCGCCGACGAGCGCGGCGCCTCCGACGCTCTCGGGCACCGCCGCCGTGGGAAAGCTCCTCCAGAGCTCGACCGGGAGCTGGACCGGCACGCCCACGGGCTATGCGTACCAGTGGCAGCGCTGTGCGGCGAACGGCAGCGGCTGTGCCGCGATCGCCGGCGCGACCGGCCCGACCTACCAACTCTCTGCGACCGACGCAGGCCACACGATCCGGTCGACCGTCAGCGCCCACAACACGACCGGCTCGTCGGCATACGCGTCGTCCGGACAGACCGCGGTCGTCGTCCCGCTGCCCGTCGCAACCACTCCTCCCGGCGTCTCCGGCGTCGCCGCCGTCGGCAAGAGGCTCGCCGCGACGACGGGCACCTGGAACACGACTGCGACCTTCGCGTACGGCTGGGAGCGCTGCGCCGCGGGCGGCGGCGGGTGCTCGGCGATCCCGGGAGCCACCGCCGGGAGCTATCGCGCGACGGCCGCCGACGCGGGCCACACGCTCAGAGTCGTCGTCACCGCGACCAACGCCGCCGGGACGGGAAGCGCGTCGTCCGCAACCACGGGCGGGGTCGTCGCAACCCCGAAGGCCGAGAGCCGCCCGCGGATCTCCGGCAAGCCGCAGCTCGGCCGCCGGATCTCGGCGAGGTCCGGCCGCTGGCTCTGGTCGCCGACCTCCTTCGAGTACCAGTGGCTCCGCTGCTCGCAGAAGGGGACCAGGTGCCACCCGATCAAGCGGGCGACCCACGCGAGATACCACCTCACCCGGCGCGACGCAGGACACCGGCTGCGCGTGCGGGTGATCGCGCTCAATCCGGCCGGCTCGCACAAGGCGACCTCGCGCGCCACGAAGCGCGTACCGGCCGTCCCGCACCGCTAGCCGACGCCGGTTCTACGCGGACAGGGCGCGCGCAATCCGCGTGCAGACCGCCGCGGTTCCCGCCGCCACCACGCGCGAACGCTGCTCGAGATCGAGGGGGGCGGCCCCGAACCCGTCCCCCACGTCGAAGAGGTCGATCGCGACCCCGACCTCGCGGCAGAGGAGCTGAGCGGCGGCGATGTCCACCGAACGCGCCGGCTTGAGGGAGCAGACGGCGTCGACACGGCCGGCCGCGAGATGGCAGAGCGAGAGAGCGAGCGAGCCCATGATCCGCAGCCGATACGCGAGGTCGGCGACCTTCGGTGCCTCGCGCGCGACGAGCTCCGTCCGCGTCGCCTCGAAGGAGAGGATCTCGACTTCGTCCTTCGGCCGCTCCCGACCGAGCGGCTGCCCGTCGAGCCAGGCACCCTCGCCGCGTCGAGCCGTCCATTCCTCGCGGGAGCCGAAGTCGTGGACGAAGCCGAAGACGACGTCGTCCATCGTCTCGCCCTCGGCGACCGCGATCGAGAGGGAGAAGAACGGGATCCCCCGCTTCGCGTTGAGCGAGCCATCGATGGGGTCGACGACGACGAGCGGCAGCGCGCCTCCACCGCCGATGCGGCCGACCTCCTCCGAGACGACGGCGCCGGCGGACTCCCGGATTCGCGCGAGGATCGCCTCCTCTGCGGCGGCGTCGACGGCCGTCGTGTCGTCACCGCCGAGCCCCGCCCCCACGACCGGCTCGCGCTCGGCCCGCGTCGGCAGGCGCTCCAGCACCGCCTCGACGTCCGCGACCGCCGCGCGGCAGAGCTCGAGCCACTCAGTCAAGCGGGAGCAGGAGCAGGCCGGAGGTGAGCTTGGGATAGAAGAACGTGCTCTTCTGCGGCATCACGTCGCCACGGCGGGCGACCGCCCAGACGTCCTCGATGCGGGTGGGGCGCAGCAGGAAGGCTGCCTCCGCGTCGCCGCGGTCGACGACGGCGACCGCCTCCTCGCGGCGAGGCGTGTAGATGACGCCGCCCGGGGCAGCCCGGTCGACGACTTCCGGATCGAGGAGGCCGTCGGCGTCGAGCAGCTCGTACCGCCCCGCGCGGTAGAGCACCGGCCCGGGCAGGTCGGCGCCGGGAGGATCGAGCGGCGTGCCGGCAGCCGAGCCCGAGCTCTGCGCGATCCGGTGCGTCGGGAAGATCGTCAGACCCTCCTGGCTCGTCGGGACGATCACCGCGAGCAGCCACCCCGACGCCTCGGTGCCGTCCTCCGCCTGGAACGCGAGCGCGGTCTCGTACCGGTGATGCCCGTCCGCGATCAGGAGCTGTGCCTCCGCGAGCTCGTCGACCAGCGCGTCGGAGAACGCGGCGTCGAGCCGCCAGAGGCGGTCGCCTCCGCTCTGCAGCTCGGGCTCGCCCAAGCCGTCGATCTCGATCGTGCCGTCCCAGAGGAAGAAGAGCGGCTCGAGCTGCGTGCGCGTCGCGCGGAGCAGTCGCAACCGGCCTTCCTTCGGTCCTGCATGCGTGCGCTCGTGCGGGAGCACGACGCGCTCGGAGTACGGCTCGATCCTCAGCGCCGCAACGAAGCCCTCACGCCGCCGGGCGACGCCGTCCGGCCCGACGTACTCCTGCGCGAGCCACCAGCACGCCGGCTCGGCATCGCGCACGAGGGCTCCCGCCTCGCGCCACTCCGCGAGGCTTGCAGCCGCTTCCTCCTCCGAGTCGGGCAGCGTCAGGTGGACGACGTTGTACGGGCTTCGTCCGCGGAGCTCTTCGAGTTGCTCAGGCCCGATGACGTCGTACGGGGGAGCGACGAGCGAGTCGAGCGGGCCCGCAACAGCCTCGTCGTAGCGGAGCGCGCGGAACGGCCGTACGACTGCCACGGCACTGACCGTACCAACCGCACCGCCTCGCGAGCGCAGCGGCGGCTCGCCCGGGCGACCGCGGGAGCCCCCACCGTCCAGGCGCGGCGACCGAGCCGCCGCGAAGCCCCCGCGAGCAGCTCGACCACGCCGAGGCCGACGACAGCGCCTCGCCGGAGGACGCGAGCGGTCGAGCGCACCCGCACCTGCAGATCCTTCCTCGGGTCCGGCACGAGCCGGCGGCTCCGAGCGACGACGAGGACCTGCTCGGCCGGGATGACGGCGACGACCGCCGACGTGGAGATGCGGCGGACGCGCCGCCGGCCCGTCCGCACCTCGAGCACGGACGGCTCGTGTGGGTCGTCGTCCGCGAGAGTCCGCACGACCACGCCGCGGCCACCGCCTGCGAGGGAGAAGCCGACGCAGTTGGCGAGCCAGTAGCGGGTGACGGAGCTCGCAGCGGCGAACCGCTTGCTCTGGCGCAATGCAACCGCCATCCACGCATCGGTCCTCGTTCACCGGCCGTGCGAAACTCCCGCTCGTGACCGTGATCGCCGAGCTCGAGGAGAACCGCACCGTGGAGGGCGTCTACGCGGTCTCGCGCAAGGAACGGCTGCGCACCCGGAACGGCACGACGTATCTCGCTCTCGAGCTCGTGGACACGAGCGGACGGATCGGCGCGCGGATCTGGAACGACGTCGACCTGCTCGACGGGCGCTTCGAAGCCGGCGACGCAATCCGCGTGCTGGGCCGCGTCGAGCGGTTCCGCAACGAGCTCCAGGTCGAGGTGCGGACGCTCGAGGCCGCGGAGGGAATCGACCCGGCGGCGCTGACCCCCGGGCTCCGCCGCGACGCGGACGAGCTCGACGGCTTCCTCGAGTTCCTCGTCGGCGAGGTGCACGACGAGGCGCTGCGAACGGTGGTCACCCGGACGCTCGCGGAGGCGCCGCTGCGGGAGTATCCGGCAACGCCCGACGGCCACCACTCGTACGCCGGCGGACTGCTCGAGCACACCGTCGGCGTCGCGACGCTCTGCCGCGAGCTCGCCCAGATCCACCCGCGGCTGCGCAGCGACCTGCTGCTCGCGGCCGCGCTCGTGCACGACGCCGGCCGCACGCGCGAACTCGGTCGGCCACCGGTCTTCGCCCCCACCGAGGAAGGACGCCTGCTCGGCCACGTCCACCTCGGCCTGCGCGCCCTCGAGGGGCTCGAAGCCCCGGCCGAGCTGCTCCACGCCGTCGCCTGCCACCACGACGTTCGCGCCGCCCGCACCGCCGAGGCCGCCGTCCTGTACCACGCGAACCAGCTCGACGCCGTCGCGGCGACCCGTCCCGTGCCGGGTTGATCGGCGTCGCACTCGCGCTCGCCGCGAGCCTCTCGTGGGGTATCGCCGACTTCGGCGGCGGCATCGGCGCACGGCGCGTGCAGATCGTGTGGGTGCTCGTCGCCTCGCAGCTCGCAGGGCTCGCGCTCGTGGGAACGATGGCGCTCGCGACGCACCCGCATCCTCCCAACGGCCGCGAGCTGGCGTGGGGCGCGTTCGGCGGCGTCATGGGGATCGTCGGCCTCGCCTCCTTCTACCGGGCCCTGGCGATCGGGACGATGGGCATCGTCGGGCCGATCTCCACCACCGGTGCGGTCGTCCCGGTCGCGTACGGGCTCGGCCGCGGCGAACACCCGTCCGTGCTGCAGGGAGTGGGCATCGTCGTCGCGATCGGCGGCGTCGTCGCCGCTTCGCTCGAGCCGCTGCCCGAGGGCGGCGGACGAAGGCTCGCCACGGGCGTCGGCCTCGCTCTGCTCGCGGCACTCGGCTTCGGGACGTCCCTCCTCGGACTCAACCGCGTCTCACAGGCCGGCGTCGTCTGGGGAACGCTCACCTTGCGCCTCACCGTCGTGCCGATCGTCTGCATCGCCTTGCTCCTCGTTCGTCCCACGACCGCCCGGCTGCGAGCGACGCTGCCGATCGTCCTCGCCGCCGGGCTGTTCGACACGGGAGCGAACCTGCTCTACGGCGCATCCGCGCGGCATGGCCTGATCAGCGTCGTCTCCGTGCTCGGGTCGCTCTACCCGGTCGTGCTCGTCGTGCTCGCACGGTTCGTGCTCGCGGAACGGATCGCGCGTCCTCAGCTCGCCGGCGTCGCCGTCGCTCTCGCGGGTGTCGCGCTCATCTCGGCGGGCTAGCCTTCTACCGCCGGAGGCGAACCTCCTCGTGGTCGAGCTCGCGCTCGATCTGCCGAGCCGCCGCAGCCGACAGCTCCCCGCCGCGGCCGAGCTCCGCGAGCGCGGCCCGCTCGGCCGCGATGACCTCGCGTCGCAGCCGTCCGTAGTCGCCGCCTCCACCATCCTGCCGCTCCGGCTCGGCCCGCTGCGCGAGCCGTTCCGCCCGCTGCTCGTAGAACTGCCGCACTCCCTCGACCACACCCGGCGAGACCCAATCCTCGTCGGCGAGCTCTTCGAGCCGCGCGAGTGCCGCATGCACCAGCCGGAGCCGCACCTGCGCGTCCTGTCTCGTCATCATCTCGCCCGCGTGGAAGCCGAGCCGAGCCAGCAGCCAGGGCAGCGAGGTTCCCTGCACGACGAGCCCGGCGAGGATCGTGGTGAAGGTCAGGAACAGGAGCACCGCCCGATGTGGCACGGCACCGGAGATCGAGAGCGCCGCCGCGAGCGAGAGGGCGCCCCGCATGCCGCTCCAGCCGAGCACGACGCGGTCGCGCCACGGCGACACGTCGCGCCACGAGCGCGACCGCGTGAGCGACGAGATGAGATACGGGACGCTGAACATCCAGAGCATCCGCACCGCCGCGACCACCCCCGCGGTCAGGAGCGCCCACCAGACCAGGCTCCAGGGGGAGAAATCGCCGAGCGATCTCACGACCGCCGGGAACTGCATCCCGAGCAGCACGAACAGCACCGCGCTGAGGAGGAAGTCGAGCACGTCCCAGAACGCCGTCGACTGCAGGCGGACGTGCGGCTTGAAGATCCCGTCGGAGCGCCAGCCCAGGTACACGCCGCAGGCGACCGTGGCCAGGACGCCCGACACGTGCGCACGCTCGGCAGGGATGTAGGCGACGTACGGGGTCAGGAGCGAGATGAGGATCTCGATCTCGACGTCGTGGACGCGCTGCCGCACCCGCTCCACCACGAATCCCACGACGAGCCCCAGCGTGACCCCGCCGGCGACGTCCTCGACGAAGCGGACGAGGCCGTGGACGGCCGAGAAGCCGCCGTGCGTGACGCTCGCGACCGCGATCGAGAACGCGACGAGGCCGATCCCGTCGTTGACGAGGCTCTCGCCCTCGAGCACCGCCTGCAGGCGCTCCGGCGCGTCGAGCCGTTTCATGACCGAAGTCGCCGCCACGGGATCGGTCGGGCCGAGCACGGCGCCCAACACGAAGGCCGAGCCGGCGCCGAGCGTTCCGATGGACGCGGCGACCGCCCAGCCGACCCCGAACATCGTCGCGATCACGAGCCCGACTGCGAGCGTCACGATCGGCACCGCCTGCGCACGCGTCTCCCTCGGCGACGTGAAGAAGGCCGCGTGGTACAGGAGAGGCGGCAGGAAGACGTAGAAGACGACGTGCGGCGGCAGCCGGACGTTGTCCATTCCCGGCGCGTAGCTCACCGCGAGCCCGGCCAGGACGTAGAAGACGGGCGCCGGCACCCGCGAGATCCGTGACAGCGACACGCCGGCAAGGGCAGCGACCGCGACCACCAGGGGAACGAGGACGGAGGGGTGGACCGAGTGCACTGGCGCCCAGCTTGCCTGGAACGGCAACCGCGCGCGAGGAAGCCCGCCCTCTCCGCGCCCGGCTAGACGTTGAAGCGGACGTTGAGGACGTCGCCGTCCTCGACGACGTACGTCTTCCCTTCGAGGCGCTGCTTCCCCGCCCGCGCCGCCTCGGCGTGACCGCCCGCAGCGACGAGATCGTCCCAGCGCACCACCTCGCAGCGGATGAAGCCGCGCGCGATGTCGGAGTGGATGGTCGCCGCCGCGGCGAGCGCAGACTCGCCGCGGCGCAGCGTCCAGGCGCGCGTCTCCTTCTCGCCCGCGGTGAAGAACGTGATCAGGTCGAGTGTCTCCGCAAGCCTCCGCACGACCTCGCCGAGCGCCGACTCGCCGCCGGCGCGAAACTCCGCTGCCTCCTCGGGAGTCAGCTCGGCGAGCTCCGCCTCGAGCTGGAGATCGATCCCTTCCGTCCCGTTCACGACCTCGAGCAGCGGCTTCGTCGTGAGCGGCTCGAGCTCCGGCGGAAGCTCGCCTTCCCATTCGGCGACCGACGTGCCGGCGTCGAGATGCACGAGCAGCCGTTCGAGCTCGGCCGCCTCGGCCCTGAGCCGGGCGTCCCCCGACTTCGCCTGCTTCGCGACGCGCTCGAGGCGGCGCTCGACATGGTCGCGATCCGCGACGAGGAGCTCGAGCTTCAGCGTCTCGAGGTCATCGGAGGGAACGCGCGTCCCCGAAAAGCCGTCGAGGACCACGAGGAGCGCGTCGACCTGGCGCAGGTTGCCGAGCAGCTCGGAGCCGGTCCCGGGCACGTCGACCACGCGGACGGCCGCCGGGGTGACCTTCCGCGCGTGCACCGTCTCGGCGACCCGGTCGAGCCGCTCGTCCGGGATCTGCGCCATCCCGACGTGCTCCTTGCCGGAGCCGTGCGCCTCGGCACGCGTGAGCGCGCGAAACAGCGTCGTCTTGCCCGAGCTCGGCAGCCCGACGATCCCGACCTCCAGCGCCACGCGCGGAGGCTAGCCGGGCTGGAGGTCCTGGTGGGCGATCTGCTTCTGAAGCGAGACGAGCGCGCGGTGCTGGAGCGACTTGACCGCGCCTTCCGTCTTGTCGAGGATCGCTGCGACCTCTGCGTTGGGGAGGTTGAAGACGAACTTCAGCGTCAGCACCTGCTGCTGCTCGGGCGAGAGGTGGTCGATGAGCTTGAGCATCGACTCGCGCCCGATCGTCCGCATCGCCACGAGCTCGGCCGAGGGCTCCTCGTCGCCCGGCGGCTCCGGGACATCCTCCTCCGGCTGCCAGCGGCGGCGCGAGCGGAAGTGGTCCATCGCGAGGTTGTGCGCGATCCGGAACAACCAGGCCGAGAACGGCGCCGACCGCCACTTGAAGCTGCCGATCTTCTCGAGCATCTTCAGGAACGTCTGGGTCGTGAGGTCCTCGGCATCGTGGCGGTTGCCGACGCTCACGTGGAGGTAGCTGTAGATCCGGTCGAAGTGGATGAGATACAGCTCCTCGAGCGCCTCGCGATCGCCCTGCTGACCGCGATCGACGAGCGCGCGCACGTACTCGGTCGAGTCGCGCGCAGGCGGACCCTCGGCGGGTGAAGTCATCCGCGCTGGTTTTCCCGCGACCCCACCGGAGCTAACGCCCCGCGTGCGCGGGGCCGCTAGGCAGAGGCAAATCCGACCCGGCCGGCGCGGACGATCCGCTTGTAGTAGGCGATCTGCGCGACGACCACGTGGAGCGGGCCGTCCTCGGTCTCGAGCACGACCACCGGCTTGCCGGACCCGGTCGAGCCGAGCGCCGACTCGAGCTCGTCGGCCGAGCGCCCGTCGACGAAGGTGCCGACGATCTGCCCGCCGGCGAAGCCGATCTCGACCCGCACCCGCTCCTCAGCCATGGGCACACACCACTTCCGAGAGCACGCCGTGGACGGAGTCGGGATGGACGAACGCGACCTCGAGCCCGAACATGCCCTGTCGCGGCGTGGCGTCGATCAGCTCGGCACCCGCCTCGGAAAGACGCGCGAGAGCGGCCCGGATGTCCTCGACCTCGTAGGCGACGTGGTGCATCCCAGGTCCGCGCTTCGCGAGGAAGCGGCCGACGGGGGTGTCGTCGCCGAGAGCGCCCAGGAGCTCGAGCCGGCTCTCTCCGACGCGGATCGACGCAGCCTCGACACCCTGCGCGTCGACGCGCGACCGGTGCTCGAGCCGGGCACCGAACAGACGCCCGTAGGTGTCGAGGGCGCCGTCGAGATCCTCGACCGCGAGACCGACGTGATGGACCGACTTCGCCGTCTCCACGGGGCGATCGTATGTGAAAGACTCGCGCCGACGATGCGCGTCTCGGCGTTCGCCCTGGTCCTGACGGCGGCGTCCCTCGTGGGCTGCGGCGGCCACGGAGCCTCGGCCAAGCCGAACGGCGAGGCGTCGAAGCCGGCGGCCCGCGTGTTCGCCGACGCGAGGGCTGCCGCGACGAGCGCGAGTGCGGCCCACGTCTCGGGACACCTCGTCGCGGGTGGGACGCCGATCACGCTCGACCTCGACATGGCCCGCGGCAAGGGCGCGAAGGGCTCGATGTCGACGAGCGGCCTCCAGTTCGACGTGATCCGGATCGGCGGCACCGCGTACATCCGCGGCAGCGACGCCTTCTACAAGCACTTCGCCGGAGCCGCGATCGCGCAGCTCATCCACGGCAAGTGGCTCAAGGCGTCGGTTGCCGAGGGGCGATTCCGTTCCTTCGCGCCGCTGACGAACCTCGGTCTGCTCTTCGCGACGATCGGCTCGGCGCACGGCAAGCTGGTCAACGACGGCAAGACGACGTACGACGGCCAGCAGGTCGTCACCATCCGCGATCCCTCGGACGACAGCAAGCTCTACGTCGCCGCCACCGGCAAGCCGTACCCGGTGGCGATCGTCGGTCGCAAGCCGGGCCAGTCCGGGACGATCCGATTCGGCAAGTGGAACGAGCCGGTCTCGCTCATCGCACCGAAGGGCGCCATCGACATCTCGCGGATCGGCGGGGGCTGACGCTACGAGGGAACGCTGCCGCCGGGCTCGCTCGCGACCACCCGCGGCACACCGACGCTCTCGGACGCCCGGGACTCGGGCTCCACATCCTCGACGATCTCGAGCAGCTCGTCACGCACGAGCGTCTCCTTCTCCAGCAGCGCGGAAGCGACCCGGTCGAGCGGGGCGCGGTGCTTGCGCAGCAGGCGCAACGCGTCGTCGTAGGCGCCGTCCGTCAGGTGCGCCTGCTCCTCGTCGCGCACGCGCTTCGTCGCCTCGGAGAGTGCGTAGTTGTCGGCCCGCATCGTGCGCGAAGTGACCGAGTCCGACATGCCCCACTCGAACACCATCGCGCGGGCGATCTCCGTCACCTTCTCGAGATCGTTCGCGGCGCCGTTCGTGACCCGGCCGAAGACGACCTCCTCTGCGGCGCGGCCGGCGAGAGCGACGACCATCCGGTCGACGAGCTCCTCCTTCGTGTGGAGGTAGCGGTCCTCCTCGGGCACGTAGAAGGCGTAGCCGAGCGCATTGCCGCGGGAGACGATCGTCACCTTCTGCAGCTCCATGACGGAGCCCATGAGATGCGCCATGAGGGCGTGACCGCCCTCGTGATACGCGAGAATGCGACGCTCCTTCTCGGTCAGCACCTTGCGCTGCTGGAGGCCGGCGACGACGCGCTCGAGGGCCCAGTCGAAGTCGTCCTGCGTGATGGCGACGTCGCTGCGCCGGCCGGCCTTGATCGCCGCCTCGTTGCAGATGTTCGCGAGCTCGGCGCCGGTCAGCCCGGACGTCTGCCGCGCGACGATCCCGAGATCGACGCCGTCGATCTTGAGCGGCTTGCCGCGCGTGTGGACGCGAAGGATCGCCTCGCGGCCGGCCAGATCGGGCGGCGGCACGAGCATCGACCGGTCGAAGCGGCCGGGGCGAAGCAGTGCGGGGTCGAGGTCCTGGATCCGGTTCGAGGCTCCCATCACGACGACCTGCTCCGCACCCTCGAAGCCGTCGAGCTCGACGAGCAGCTGGTTGAGCGTCTGGTCCTGCTCGCGGTTGAAGCCGTGACCCGTGCGCTGGGCGCCGACGGCGTCGAGCTCGTCGATGAACACGATCGCGGGAGCGTTCTTCCGCGCCTCGTTGAACAGCTTGCGGATGCGGGCGGCGCCGAGACCCGCGAACATCTCGACGAACGACGACGCGGATGCGCTGTAGAAGTTCGCGCCCGACTCGTGCGCGACGGCCTTCGCGAGAAGCGTCTTGCCGGTGCCGGGCGGACCGTAGAGAAGGATCCCCTTCGGCACCTTCGCGCCGAGGCGC
The DNA here is from genome assembly GCA_963746965.1 of uncultured Actinomycetes bacterium. Classification (GTDB taxonomy): domain Bacteria; phylum Actinomycetota; class Thermoleophilia; order Gaiellales; family Gaiellaceae; genus Palsa-739. The sequence goes on from CAVVDH010000001.1 coordinate 698,634, forward strand.
TTGAAACGCTGCGGGTCGCGCATGAAGTCCACGACCTCCATCAGCTCTTCCCTGACCTCCTCGACGCCGGCGACGTCCGCCCAGGTCGTCTGCGACTTCGCGCCGTGGGTCAGGTTCGCCGGCCTGATGCGCGGCATCATCCCGATCGTCTTCCAGAGGAGCCACGCCGTCAGGACGAGGATCCCGAAGAACGCCAACGGCAGCCAGGTCGTGGCGAAGTCAGCCGCAGCATGGAACCAGTGCCCCACCATGTCAGCGTCTCATCGGCAGCCGGAGGCGCATCCCTTAGCCAAGCGAGGAAGCCGCCTCCTCGGCCGTCGCGGTACGCACCCCTCGCTCGCCCCACGCCGCGACACAGGCGGCCGCCCGCGCCTCGTCGACGCTGCGTGCCGCGTCCTCCACGAACGTGATCCGGCGGCCGCGCAGCAGGAGCGCGCGAACGGCCGCGTCGTCGCAGATGTCGGTCGCCACGCCGAAGAGAAGGATCTCGTCGGGGTCGAGCACGTCGAGCAGGTTCTCCGTGTTCGGATTCGTGAACGGGTCGTAATGCTTCTTCGGGATGAGGATCTCGCGGCGGCCCGCAAGCAGGCGGCGCAGGACCGCCGCCGGCAGCGGCACGAGCGGTAGCGGCAGGGGGTCGAGCTGCTTCGTCTCCGCGATCTTCTCCGCACCGCGCGTGCCGAGCAGGCAGTGAGGCGGCCATGTGGCGTCGAAGTCGGGCTGCTCCGAGATCTCGGGGTCGCTGAGCTCGTGCTGGTCGGCGGAGGCGACGTGGACGAGACCGGCGGTGCGGGCCGCCTCGATGAGGCGCGCCATCGCCGGCTTCGCCGCTTCGGCGCCCGCGACGTAGAGCTTCCCGTCCGGCTCGACGAAGTCGACCTGCGTGTCGACGTCCCACAGGATCGTCCCACCCACGCACCGACTGTAGAGGACCCGTCGCGCTGTCCGGCCCCGGTCGAGACCGGCGACGAGCGCTTCCGTGACCGCGAGGGCGGTGTGTGTGTCGTAATACGGAGATGACCGAGAAGGCTCTCGCAGCGCTGCTGATCGCCGCCGGCGGCTTCGCACTCGGCGCCTGCGGCGGGTCCGGGCCGAAGGCAGGCGCGACCACGCTGACGGGCCCCACGACCGTCACGATCCCGCAGCCGGAGATCGGCGCCCAGATCCGCTGCACGATCGAAGGCACCTCGATCGGAGCGAAGATCCCGGCTCACGGACAGCTGGACAAAGGCGGAGGGACGGCCACACCCGGCGGCGCGAAGACCTCGGTCAACCTTCAGCTGGCGTGGCGAGAGGATGGCTCTCTCGTCGCGACCTGCGCGCCCTGATGCCTCCGGCAGCCGAAGGCAGCGTCTCGTTCAGCGGAGCGCACGCAGCGCGGGCTCGAGCCGCTGCCGCGTGGTCAGGACGCCCTCGAAGAGGTCGCCGTGGCGGCGAATCCGCTCGAGCACGACCTCCATCGTGAAGGCCGCCGCGTCGAGGGCCTCGTTCACCTCGGCCCAGCGCAGCGGAGTCGACACGGGGGCACCGGGCCGCGGTCGCACGGAATAGACGGACGCGATCGTCTTGCCCTCGCCGTTCTGGTTCGCGTCGATGAGCACGCCGCGCCGCTTCGACCGCGACCACTCCGTCGTCACGAGCCCGCGGTGCGTGCGAGCGAGCGCCCCGGCGACGATCTCGCACAGCTCCCGCGTCTGGGCGTACGAGTAGCGCCGCTCGACGGGCACGAGCACGTGCATCCCGTCGGCACTGCTCGTCTTCGGGAAGGCGACGAGCCCGAGCGCGTCGAGCGCCTGCTTGACGAGGAGCGCGACCTGGACGACCTCGCGAATGCCGACGTCCGGAGACGGGTCGAGATCGAAGAGGACGAAGTCGGGCCGGTCGGGCCGGTCGACGCGTGAGTACCACGCGTTGAGATCGATGCAGCCCATGTTCACCATCCAGAGCAGCGCCCGCTCCTCGTTCACGAGCGGCGCGTCGATCCACCGCCGCCGTGGCGGCCGCTCCCGCGTCGAGACCTCGACGTGGAAGCGCGGAATCCACTCCGGCATGCCCTTCGGCGCGTCCTTCTGGAAGAACGCCTTGCCGTAGGCGCCGTCCGGATAGCGGCGCATCGTGAACGGCCGCTCGCGGAGGTGCGGGACGACGACCGGCGCAACCGCGCGGTAGTAGTCGATCAGGTCGCCCTTGGTGATCCCGCCGCCCGGATCGTCGTCCGGCCAGAACGGCTTGTCGAGGTTCGAGAGGCGGACACCGTCGCTCGTCGTCTCGACCGGCCCCTCGCGGCGCACCGCGCGTGCGGGCTTGTCGTCGCGAAGCCCCTGAAAGGAGGGGGCACGCAGGTGCCCGTCGTGCGTCCACTCCGCGAACTCGACCTCGCAGACGAGCTCGGGCTCGACCCACACGACGTCTCCCTTCCGCACCCTCGGCATCTTCGGCTCGGCGGGAAACGGTGCCGTCGTTCGGCGCAGGGGTCGCAGACGCGAGAGGAGCTCGTCGATGTCACGCTCGCGGAACCCCGTCCCGCAGTTGCCCACCCACGCAAGGTCGGCCCCGCGGCGGACACCGAGCACGAGCGAGCCGAAACGCCCCTCGCGGCGGCCGTGACCCTTCGTCCAGCCGCAGATCACGAACTCCTGCCTGCCGTGCGTCTTGATCTTCAGCCACTCGCGGCCCCGCTTGCCCTCCTGGTAGCGCGAGGCGGACCGCTTCGCCATCACTCCCTCGAGCCGCTGCTCGCGCGCCGCCTCGAGCAGCGCCTCGCCGTCCTCGAAGACGCCGGAGAGCTGGACGAAGGGCGACGGCGCGACGAGCGCCTCGAGCCGGTCGCGCCGCTCGGTGAGGGGGAGATCGACCACCGGCTCGCCGTCGATCTCGAGCAGGTCGAAGATCTCGTAGAGAAGCGGCGTCCCCGGCTTTGCCTGCTGCATCGCCGAGAAGCTCGGCCGGCCGTCCTCGTCGAGCGCACACACCTCGCCGTCGACGACCGCGTCGGGTGACCGGAGCGCCTTCGGCAGCTCCTTCGCGATCGCCCGAAACCGCTCCGTGAGATCGTTCCCCCTGCGAGAGCGAAGCGTCGCCTCGCCCCCGTGGACGTAGCCGAGCGTCCGGTAGCCGTCCCACTTCGGCTCGAAGAGCCAGCCGTCCCCCGCCGGCACGGCGTCGACCGCCGACGCGAGCATCGGCGAGTACCGCCTCCGCTCCCGCGCCGCCCCGCGGCCATCCTCCCGCTTGCGGAGGATGAGCCAGTTCTTCTCGTCCCCGGAGAGCCTCGCCGGCACGAGCGCCCACGTGCCCTCGAGCCGCTCGCCGTGCAGGCGCACGGTGAGGCCTCCGTCCGCCTTCTCCTCGAGCAGCTCGTACGTGCCGCGATCCCAGATCTCGACGGTCCCCGCGCCGTAGTTCCCCGCGGGGATCTCCCCCTCGAAGCTGCCGTACTCGAGCGGATGGTCCTCGACGTGGACGGCGAGATGCTGCTCGCCGGGCTCGAGCGGGACGCCCTTGGGCACCGCCCAGGAGGCGAGAACGCCGTCGCGCTCGAGGCGGAAGTCGTAGTGGAGGCGCCTCGCGTCGTGCCGCTGCACGACGAACACCGGCGCGCTCGCCGCGCTGCTCGAGGCGGGGCCCGCCTTCCGCCGCCGGCCGGGCCTCGCCGGCTTGCCCGGCGGCGGATCCAGCCCCGAGGGCTCAGGGGTCTGCTTGCGGTTCCGCCTGCGCTCGTACTCCGAGAGCTTCTCGTTCACGACGCTCCTGGGACCCGAAAACGACGTCTTTCCCGGCCTCGCGTCATATGCCTAGCGTTCACACAACACATACATGGCGGGGATAAGCCTGTGGACGCTGTGGACATCTGCGCTGGCGAAAGCGGCTAAAACTCCACAAACCTTCCGTAAGCTGCTCAGGCGAAGACGCCGAGCGAGCGGAAACGAGCCCGACGGCGGCGACGGAGATCGTCGCCCGGAATGCCCTCGAGCTCGGCGAGCGATTCACGCAGCGCCTGGCCGAGCAACCGGGCTGCCAGGTCGGGATCGATGTGCGCGCCGCCGACGGGCTCCGGCACGATCTCGTCGACGACGCCGAGCTCGAGACAATGCAGGGCATCGGGGCGAAAGGCGGCAGCGGCCTTCTTCGCCTCGCCCGCGTCACGCCAGAGGATGGCTGCGCAGCCCTCCGGCGAGATGACGGAATAGATCGCGTTCTCCTGCATCAGCACCCGGTCGGTGAGCGCGATCGCGATCGCGCCGCCGGACCCCCCTTCCCCGATCACGCAGGCCACCGTCGGCACCGTCAGCCGCGCCATGATCGACTGCGAGCGCGCGATCGCCGCGCCCTGGCCGTGCTGCTCGGCGATGACGCCCGGGTAGGCGCCCGGGGTGTCCACGAGCGTGACGACGGGGAATCCGTGCCGGTCGGCGAGCTCCATCGCGTGCCAGGCCTTGCGGTAGCCCTCCGGGTTCGGCATCCCGAAGCGGCGGCTCGCGCGCTCGTGGATGTCCCGCCCCTTCTGCTGGCCGACGAGCACGACGGTGCGGCCGTCGAGCTTGCCGAGGCCGGCGATCATCGCGCCGTCGTCGGCGAGCGCCCGGTCGCCGTGCAGCTCGAACCAGTCGTCGAGCAGCCGCTCGACGTAGTCGAGGGTGTACGGGCGGTCCTCGTGACGGGCGAGCTCGACCTTGCGCCAGATCTCCTCGTCGGTGGCCTCCTCGCCGATGCGGGCGATCTGCCGCTGCAGCCGCTCGAGCTCGCCCGAGAGCTTCGCGCCGCCGAGGAGCGGGAGGTTCCTCAGACGCCCGAGCCGCTCGCGCAGGCGCAGCTCGTGCTCAGTCGGGGGCATCGAACAGCCTCAGCAGGCGGGAAAGGGTCGGGCGCAGCTCGGCTCGCGCCACGATCGCGTCGATGTGGCCGTAGCGGAGGTTCTGCTCGGCGCGACCGAAGTCGTCCGGCAGCTTCTCGCGGGTGATCTCCTGCACGACCCGCGGCCCGGCGAAGGACATGAGCGCGTTCGGCTCGGCGAGCAGGACGTCCCCGAGGGTCGCGAAGCTCGCGAGCACCCCGCCGGTCGTCGGGTGCGCCATCACGCAGAAGAGCGGCCGCCCCGCGTCGTGGAGGTCCTCCACGGCGGCGACGGTCTTGGGCAGCTGCATGAGCGCGAGGATGCCCTCCTGCATGCGGGCGCCGCCGGAGCTCGTGACCGTGACGAGCGGCAGCTCCGACTCCACGGCCGCGTCGCACGCCCGCGAGAGCTTCTCGCCGACGACGCTGCCCATCGAGCCGCCCATGAAGGCGAAGTCCATCACGGCGAGCTCGCACTGCCGCCCCTCGATCGCGGCGCGCCCGATCACCATCGCATCGGCGAGACCGGTCTCCATCTCTGCCTGCGCGAGGCGCTCGGTGTAGGGGCGAAGATCGAAGAAACCCAGCGGATCCTCGGAGTGGAGCTCCGTCGCCTCCTCGCTGAAGGAGCCGGGGTCGGTGAGAGACGCGATTCGCGCCCGCGCCCGCATCGGGAAGTGGTGCCCGCACTGCTCGCACACCCAGAGGTTCCGCTCGAGCTCGTCGTCGCGGTAGTGCGAGTGACAGCTCGGACAGGTGTTCGGGTTGCTCGGAGGAGGGCTCGGCTGGTCGTCGGTCTCGACCGAAACGTCAATCTTCGCCACGTCGCCAGCTTAGACCTCCGCCTCCTGGGGCGGGTTGCGAGCCGCGAGCCTCAGTAGCCGAGCGCGACGGCGAGCCGCTCGAGCTTCTCGACGTTCGCGGGATCGGGGGCGAGACCCGTGAAACCCGCGCCGACGAGCCGGCCGCTCTCCCTCACCGCGCCCAGGAGCTGCTCGACGTCACCGAGTGACGGACCGCCCTGCTCGGGCATGAAGACCGCGAGCTCGCCCGGGTCGAAGACGTCGCAGTCGAGCGCCACGTAGACGGCGTCGGCTCCGTCGAGCAGCGCGCCGGGGTCGTCGCCGATCCGGGCCGCCGCGATGAACTCTTCCTCGGGCGGATCGAGGTTGCGGGCCCCCCAGAGCACGACGTCGGCCGCGGCGATCGTGCCGCGGTCGAGCAGCATGCGCAGCGGCATCCCCCACTCGTTGCCCGAGGGCGAGCTCTCGGGCGTGTTGAGGTCGCCGTGCGCGTCGAGCCAGAGGACGGCGACGCGACCGTGCCGGGCAGCGAGGCCCTCGACAGCGCCGACGTGCGAGCAGCAACAGCCGCCGAGCACGAGCGGACGGGCCGGCAGGTCCGACGCGACCGCGAGCGTCTGCAGCGCGAGCGTCTCCTCCTCGACGACCGCCACCTCCGGATAGTCGAGCGGGAGCGCTGCCGCCTCGACCATCGCCTCACCGCCGTCGCCCCAGGCGCGGGGCACCCGGACGAGGCCTGCGGCGAAGGAGCGGCCGCACGAATGGCACTCGTAGCCCTCGTCCACCGCGACGGCCGTGAGGGCACGGCAGCTCGGACAGCGGGCACGAAGAAGGCTCACGCGACCTCCTTCTCCCAGACGACCTGCTCCGTGTCGACGACCATGCCGACGCTCTCGTACAGGTGCGTCGCGCCGGTCGTGTTCTCGGAATCGACGCCGAGACCGACGCGCCGCTGCCCGCGCCGGTGGAACTCTCCGAAGCTGTACAGCAGGAGGGCTTTCGCCAGCCCGCGGCCGCGCCATTCCCGGCGCACCCCGAGGGCCCCGACCCAGCCTCCGCCCGAGCGCTCCGGGTCGTTTCGGGCGACGGCCGCGATCTCGTCGCCGTCGCGAACGTGAAACCAGAGAGACGGGTCGTGGTCCGGCTTCGCGAGCTGCCGCTCCCACCACTCGCCGAATCCCTCGGGCTGGTGCTCCCAGTGCTCGGCGAACGCCTCCTCGAGCGCAGCGTGGAAGGCGGGCGCGAGACCCGGGGAGAACGGCTCGATCCGCAAGCCTTCCGGAAGGACCGGCGCGGGCGGCGGCTCGTCGCCGAGCTCGATCGTCATCTCCCAGAAACGGCGCACCTCGCGGTAGCCTCGCCGGGAGAGCAGCGGAGCGGCAGCCAGGTCTGGCGCGAGCGTCACGTTGTGGATTCGCCCTACGCCGAGCTCCCTGAGCCGTTCCTCACTGCGGTCGACGAGCTTCGACCCGAGGCCGCGCCCGAGGCACTCCCGGTGGACGGCGCCCACGGCGACGCCGGTCTCGTCGTGGGCCTCGACCCAGCCGATCGCGACGAGCCGCGCCTCCTCCTCGAACATCCACGTGTCCCGCGCGAGGTCGAGCCGAGAGAGCCAGGCCGTGACGTCCGGCACACCCAGACGCGACTGCCGGCCGAAGAGGTGCGTCTCGTCGTCGGCGAGAAACGCGGCAACCGCCGGGAACCCGTCGAGCGTCACCGGGCGGACCTTCACGCGACGAGCGAGTCGAGGGTGTCCGCGAGCCCGGCGAGGCTGCGCAGCTCGGCGTCGGGCTGCGGCTCGGCCTCCTCGCCGAGGCGGTTGACCCAGATCGTGCGGAGACCTAGGCTCGCGGCCGGTGCGATGTCGTGGAAGAGGCTCGCGCCGACGTGGACGTGGTTCACAGGCTCGACGCCGGTGCGCGCGAGGAACTCGTCCCAGTGACCGGCCGACGGCTTGTATGAGCCGATCTCGGACGCGACGACGGAGAGCTCGAACTCGACTCCGATCCGCGCGAGCGAGGCGTCGAGAAAGTCCCGGTCCGTGTTCGAGAGGACGGCGAGCCGCCAGCCGTGGGCGCGAGCCTCCTCGAGCGCCGCAGGCACCTCCGTGAACGGATCCCAGCCCGGCAGCGAGCGGGCGAGCGCGCCCTGCTCCTCCGCCGACGCGCCGAGGCGCGCGAGCGCGACGGCCATCACCTCGCGGTAGCTCCTCGTCTCGTCCTCCCGCTGGATCTGTGGCTCGAGCTCGTGGTACGTGTGGAGGCGCTCGCCCGCCCGATCGGCACCGAACAACCGCTCGAGCTCGCGCCCGATGCCGGCATTCCAGTCGATCAGCGTGCCGTAGCAGTCGAAGGTCGCCCACCGCTGCACGCTGCGAGGCTACACGTGCGTTCTCCCCGCAGCCGATTCCGATTCCGCCGCGCCGCGCAGTTCACTCGTTCGACGGCTCGCCGAGGGCTCCCGGGCAGCCGATCACATGCCGGGCGGCCCGACTTCGGGCCGGCCTTCGTCCGACAGAAAGGGGACAGCGTGAGAGCACATCTGCCGCACCTCCCGCTCCTTGCCGTGGTCGCCGCAGCCATAGCAGCCGTCGCCGCCTACGCGGGAAGCGCCACAGCGAGTCCGCCCGGCGTGAACGGTGAGCTCGGGGTCAACCAGGCGTTCGTGATCGGCAACGGAAACGCCTCGGTCGGGGCGACGGTGAACTTCTGGGGCGCCCAGTGGTGGAAGAACAACTCGCTGCAGGTCGCCGAGGCTCCCGCCGACCTCAGCGCCCCGTCGTCCTTCAAGGGGTTCGCGGCGAGCCTGGACCCGACGACGCCGCTGTGCGGCCCGTTCGCGACGTCGACCGGGAACAGCTCGCATCCGCCCGCCGGGCCGCTCCCGGCCACGATGACCGTCCTGGAGGCGAACTCGGTCGTCCAGTCCGGTTCGACGATCACGGGCACCGTCGTGGGCTACGCCGTGGTCTCCACGGACCCGGGCTACGACGGCGACCCGGGTCACCCGGGAACGGGCACGGTCCTGGCCACGTTCAGCTGCAGCAACTCGTTCTGACCGGCCGGGACGCCGCCGGGCGGCCGTGAGCACGGCCGGTCGCCCGGCGCGGCCCGCTCAGTCCTCGAAGCGGCGGAAGACGACGCAGGCGTTGTGCCCGCCGAAGCCGAAGCTGTTCGACACGGCGACCTTCACGTCGGCGTCGCGCGACGTGTTCGGCACGTAGTCGAGATCGCACGTCGGATCCTCGACCTCGTAGTTGATGGTCGGCGGGAGCTTGCCGTCCCGGATCGAGAGGATGGTGAACGTCGCCTCGATGGCGCCGGCGGCTCCGAGACAGTGGCCCGTCGCACCCTTCGTCCCGGAGACCGGCGTCTTGTAGGCGTTCTCCTCGCCGAGCGCGTACTTGAGCATCTGCGTCTCGGAGCTGTCGCCGATCGGCGTCGAGGTCGCGTGCGCGTTGATGTAGTCGACCTCGTCGGGGCCGACGTCCGCGTCGTCGAGCGCCATCTTGAGAGCCGCCACGGGCCCGGTCGGATCCGGCTCGGTGATGTGCTTCGCGTCCGACGACAGGCCGTAGCCGGCCACCTCCGCGTAGATCTTGGCGCCGCGCGCCTTCGCGTGCTCGAGCTCCTCGAGCACGAGCAGCGCCCCCGCCTCGCCCATCACGAACCCGTCACGGCCGGCGTCGAACGGACGCGACGCCCGCTCGGGGTCGTCGTTGCGTCGCGAGAGCGCCCGCATCGCGCCGAAGCCTGCGATCCCGACCTGGGTCACGGCCGCCTCGGTGCCGCCGCAGAGCATCACGTCGGCGCGGCCGAGTCGGATCGCGTCCGTCCCGTCCCCGATGGCCATGTTCGAGGCCGCGCACGCCGTGCACTCCGAGAGAAGGGGCCCACGCGTACCGAGCTCGATCGAGACCCAGCCGGCGCCGAGGTTCGGGATGATCGCCGGAATCGAGAACGGGTTGACCCGATCCGGCCCGCGCTCGAGCAGCACGTCGTAGCAGTCCTGAAACGACTGCAGGCCGCCGATCCCGGTCGCGATCGCGGCTCCGATCCGGTCGGCCTCCTTCTCGATCTCGAGCCCCGCGTCGGCGACGGCCTGCCGCGCGGCGGCGAGGATGAGGTGCGTGAACCGATCCATCCGGCGTGCGGCCTTGCGGTCGATCCACTCGGTCGGATCGAACTCCTTCACCTCGCATGCGAAGTGCACGGGATAGTCGCTGTGGTCGAACTGGGTGATCACGGCAGCGCCGGTGTCGCCTGCGAGCAGGCTCGACCAGGAGGACTCCACATCGAGCCCGAGAGGTGTCACCGCGCCCAGCCCGGTGACGACGACGCGTCTGCGTCCGTTGAGAGAACCGTTCTCCGAAGTCATTACATCCCCAGCCCACCGTCGACGAGCAGCACGTCCCCTGTGATGAACGACGCCTCGGCGGAGCAGAGGAAGCGTACAGCGCCCGCAACGTCCTGCGGCTCTCCGAGCCGGCCGAGCGGGGTGTTGCCAAGCATCGCGGACGTCGCTTCCTCGGGAAGGACGTCGGTGAGCTGCGTCCGCACGTAGCCGGGCGCGACGACGTTGGCCCGCACGCCGCGGCTGCCGAGCTCGCGAGCGAGCGACTTCGTGAAGCCGATGATCCCGGCCTTCGACGCCGCGTAGTTCGTCTGGCCCCAGTTGCCGTGCACGCCGACGATCGACGAGACGTTGACGATCGAGCCCGAGCGTTTCTTCATCATCGGTCGGCACACGGCCCGGCAGGTGTAGAAGACCGACGAGAGGTTCGTCTCGATCACCGTGCGCCAGTCGTCGTCGGGCATCCGGGCGAGCAGGCCGTCCCGGGTCAGACCGGCGTTGTTGACGAGGACGTCGAGGTCGCCGGCCTCCGCGACGAGTCGCGCCGCCTCCTCGGGGCTCGAGACATCGGCCTGGACGGCGCGTCCGCCGAGCTCGTGCGCAAGCGTCTCGGCTTCGTCCGCGCCCGTGCGGTATCCGATCACGACGTCGGCGCCCGCCCGCGCGAGCTCCTCCGCGATCGCCCGTCCGATCCCCTTCGAAGCTCCCGTGACGAGGGCGCGCTTGCCCTCGAGACTCGCGAAGCTCACGCTTCCGAGAGCAGCTCGGGCAGCCGCTCGAGCGTCTCGATGCTGTTCACCGAGACGGCCTTGACACTTCGGTCGATCCGCTTGACGAGTCCGGAGAGCACGTTGCCGGGCCCGACCTCGACAAAGGTGCGGACGCCGTCGCGCATGAGCTCCGTCGCCGCCTGCGTGAAGCGGACCGGCGCCGTGAGCTGGTCGACGAGCAGGGGCCCGATGCGCTGGGCCGACTCGGCCCGCGCGGTCACCGTCGACATGAACGGCGCGACGGGCTCCTGGAAGCGCACCTTCTCGATCGCCGGGCGCAGCCGGTCGGCCGCGCGAGCGACGAGCGGTGAATGGAACGCACCCGAGACCTTGAGCTTCACCGCCCGGCGCGCCCCCTGGGTCTGCGCCTGCTCGATGCACTCGTCGACGGCGAGGTTCTCGCCCGAGACGACGATCTGCCCGGGGCAGTTGTAGTTCGCGGGCCAGACGCCGAGGATCCGGCGGCACAGACCCTCCACGACGTCGTCGGCGAGGCCGAGGATCGCGGCCATCGAGCCGGGATTGCGGGCCGCGGCCTCGGCCATCGCCAGGCCGCGCTCGCGCACGAGCGCAATCGCCTCCTCGAGCGTCATCGCCTCGGCGGCGGCGAGCGCTGCGAACTCCCCGACGGAATGACCGATCACGAAGTCCGCCTCGACGCCGCGCTCCCGCAGCGCCGCGAGCATCGCGAGGGACGTCGCGACGAGCGCGGGCTGCTGCACGGCGGTGTCCAGCAGCTCCCCGGCATCGGCGTGGAAGCAGAGGCGTTCGAGGTCGAGCCCGCTGGCCTCGCTGCCGCGCTCGAAGACCGCCTTCGCCGCGGGCACGGCTTCCGCGAAGTCCCGGCCCATACCCGTCTCGAACGACCCCTGGCCCGGGAAGCAGAACGCGACCTTGGTCATCTCGAACCGCCCATCGTCCACCGCATCAGCGCGCTCCCCCATGTGAGTCCGGCACCCATTCCCGTCATGAGTACGAGACTTCCCGCCCGAAGCCTTCCGTCGGCCCGCGCATCCGCCAGCGCCAGCGGGATGGAGCCGGAGGACGTGTTGCCGTAGCGGTCGACGTTGATCACCACCCGATCCGACGGGATCCCGAGCTTCTTGGTTGCGTGATCGATGATGCGAACGTTCGCCTGGTGCGGGACGTAGACGTCGACGTCCTCGACGCTGGACCCCGCCCGCTGGAGCACGGCCTCGGCGGACTGCACGAGGACGCGCGTGGCGAACTTGAACACCTCCCGGCCGTTCATCTTCACCACCCGGTCGGGATCGTCGAAGCGGCGCGAGCCGCTGCCCGGCAGCCAGAGATGCTCGCCGCCGGCCCCGTCGGCTCCGAGCTCGAAGGCGATGAAGCCGGGCTCGGCGGACGGCTCGAGCACGACCGCGCCGGCACCGTCGCCGAACAGGACGACGGTCGAGCGATCGGTCCAGTCGAGAATGCGCGAGAGCACGTCGCCGCCGACGACGAGCGCTCGTCGCGAGAGCCCGGCCGCGACCATCCCGTACGCCTGCACGATCGCGTACATGAATCCGGTGCAGCCGGCGGAGAGGTCGTACGCGGCCGCATCCGCAGCACCGAGACGGTCCGCGAGGATGGCAGCGGTCGAGGGAAACATCATGTCCGGCGTGACGGTGGCGACGATCAGGAGGTCGACGTCCTTGCCGTCGACTCCGGCCTGCTCGAGCGCCTGCCGGGCTGCGGGAAGCGCGAGGTCCGAGAGCGCCTCCGTGTCCGCGGCAATGCGGCGCTCGCGGATGCCCGTACGCTCGACGATCCACTCGTCCGACGTCTCGACGAGCTGCGCGAGCTCGTCGTTCGTGATCACGCGCTCGGGTGCGTGCGCGCCGAGACCGGTGATCGTGACGGGAACGTCGGCGCTGCCGATCATGCGTCCTCGCTTCCGACGAACACGGTCAGCGTGGCCTCGGCCGCGACGTCGCCGCCGACGCTCGCGCGGCCGTGCCCCTTCGCGATCGGCCCGCGCACACGTACGAACTCGCACTCGAGGTCGAGCACGTCGCCGGGAGCGACGACCCGCTTGAAGCGGCAGTCGTCGATCCCGGCGAAGAACGGAATCTTGCCCGCGTTCGCCTCGTCGGCGAGGACGGCGACGGCACCGCACTGCGCGATCGCCTCGATCGTCAGCACGCCGGGCATCACGGGCCGATCGGGGAAGTGGCCCCGAAACCACCAGCCGTCCGGGGGAACGTGGAACTGCCCCCGCACGCGGCGGCCGGGCTCGAGCTCGAGCACCTCGTCGACGAGCAGGAACGGCGGCCGGTGCGGGATGATCGACTCGATCGTCTCGCGGCCGAAGGGCGGGGACGGGGCGTTCCGGCTTCGGGCGTCGCTCATGCGACGTCGCGCTGCTCGAGCCGTTCGCGCAGCCGGTTGCGACCCCGATGCGCGTGGCACTTCGCCGTCCCGACCGGCATGCCGGCCGCGCCCGCGATCTCCTCGAACGTGTAGCCGAGGGCGTCCTTGAGCATGATCACCTGCGCCTGGTCATGCGAAATGCCCGCGAGCGAGTCGCAGAGCTCGCGCCGCAGCTCGGAGATGCGCACGCCGCGCGTCGGGTCGTGCTCGACGTCCGCGCCCAGCTCGTCGGGAAGGGGATCGTGCGACCTGTTCCGCTGCCGCTCCGCGACATCGCGGCACGTGTTGACGACGAGCCGGTGCAGCCACGTCGAGAACTGGGACTCGCCACGGAACTGGCGCAGGCGGACACAGAGCTTCGCAAGCGCCTCCTGCGCCGCGTCGCGCGCGTCCTCCGGGTCGCGCAGCAGATGTCGCGCCTGCCGTTCCACCCGCGGTGCGTGACGGACGCAGAGCGCCTCGAGCGCCTGGGCGTCCCCCGCCTTCGCGCGGGTCACGAGAACCGCGTCGCCGAGACTCGCGTACTCGAGGCCGCGCTCCCGCAGCGGCTGCCTGATCCTCCCCACGACCGCGGTTAGTCTAGTTGCGGGTGTCGGATCTCTCTCCCGGCTCTGTCGAGCCGCTGCTGCACGGACGCCTCGGCCTGCCGTACCGCTTCGTCCATGAGTGCACCTCGACGCAGCGCCTGCTCGACGAGAGCGCGGCCGAGGGAGCGACGGTCGCGGCCGACCGGCAGACCCGTGGGCGGGGCCGTCTGGGGCGCACCTGGGAGGCGCCGGCGGGGCAGGCGCTCCTCTTCTCGGTCCTGCTGCGGCCGAGGCCGCCCATGGTGCTGTGGCCGGAGCTCTCGCTCGTCGCGGGGGATGCCGTGGCGACGGCGCTCCGCGCCGAGACGGGGGTCGCCGCGGCGCTGAGCCATCCGAACGACGTCCTCGTTGAGGGCCGCAAGGTCGCCGGGATCCTCGCCGAGGCAACCGTCGGCAGGGTCGTCCTCGGCATCGGCGTGAACGTGAACCAGACGGCCGACGGCCTCCCTGTCGACACACCGAAGCCGCCGACCTCGCTTCGCGCCGAAACGGGGCGCGAGTGGCCGAGAGCACCGCTCCTCGCCGCCCTCTTACGCGAGCTCGAGCGCGGCTACGACGAGTGGCAGCGGCTCCACACGAACCACTAGCCGGCCCTGCTAGCCCGCCTGGACGCGCTGCTCGCGGAACTTCCGCGCGGCCTCGATCGCGGCGCCGAGGTTCAGGCCCTTGTCCTTCGCCTGCTTGATCAGCATCACCGTCTCGAGCGCGTCGATGTCGTAGATCCGCTGCTTCCTGCCCTTCGTCGGGATCTGCGCCTTGTTCGTCCAGTAGTCGAGCTGCATCTTCGAGATACCGGCGATCTGGCAGACCTGCCCGAGGTAGAGCTCGACCTTGTCGAGGTGCTCCGCAAGATTGATGGGTTCGAGAAGATCGACCTGCCGGCTCGCCATTCTGCCCTCGCCGCCTCGGGTTCGGACCCCCGACGTCAGTTATAGAGCGCCAAGGATGCTTTTGGAAGGGGGTGCTGCGCTAATCGAGCGCTCGACTACGCGTCGCCCGGTTGGAGCTCCGTTTCGACCTCGCCGTTGGCGTCGCCCGGCTGGAGGTCCGGCTCGACCTCGCCGTTCGCGTCGTCCGCCTCGACGACGGGCGCCAGCGCGGAGACCCGCTCGTCGTCGCCGCGGAGCCGCATCACGATCACGCCCTGCGTCGAACGTCCGAGCCTCTTGACCTCTTCGACCGGGATCCGGATCACGGTGCCCGCGGTCGAGATGAGCATCACCTGGTAGCCGTCGCGGACGACCCGCGAGCCGACGAGGTAACCCCGCGCCTCGCTGAGCTGCACCGTCTTGACACCCATCCCGCCGCGACCCTTGACCGGGTACTCGGAGACGCGGGTCCGCTTGCCGAAGCCGTTCTCGGTCACGACGAGCAGGTCGGCGTCGTCCTCGGCGATGTTGATCGAGATCACCTCGTCGCCCTTGCGGAGCTTCATGCCGGCGACACCCGACGTGTCCCGCCCCATCGCGCGGACGTCGGTCTCGTGGAAGCGGATCGCCTGCCCCTTCCTCGAGACGATGAGAATGTCGTCCCCGCCCGACGAGTGACGGACCCCGACGAGCTCGTCCTCGTCCCGCATCTTGATCGCGATGATCCCGTCGGCCTTGAGCGGCGTGTTGTACGCGGCGAGCTCCGTCTTCTTGACCACACCCTTCTTCGTCGCGAAGACGAGGTAGCGCGCCTCCTCGAAGTCGCGCGTCTGGATCACGGCTCTCACCTGCTCGTCCTGGCGGAACGGGAGGAGGTTGACGATCGCGCGCCCCTTCGACTGGCGCGAGCCCAGGGGAAGCTCGTGCACCTTGAGCCGGTACACCTTGCCGACGTTCGTGAAGAAGAGGATGTAGTCGTGGGTCGAGGCGACGAAGAGGTGCTCGATGTAGTCGTCCTCCTTCAGCTCCATCCCCATCACGCCGATGCCGCCCCGCCGTTGCTCGCGGTACGTCGTCACGGGCAGCCGCTTGATGTAGCCGGAGCGCGTGATCGCGATGACCATGTCCTCCTCGGCGATCAGGTCCTCGAGCTCGAGCTCCTCCTCGGCAGCGACGATCTCGGTGCGGCGATCGTCGTTGCGGCCGTAGATCTGCTTGATCTCGAACAGCTCCTCGCGGATGAGGCCGTCGATCTTGGCCGGGTCGCCCAGGATCTCCCGCAGCTCGCCGATCTTCTCCATCAGGTCGCGGTGCTCGTCCTCGACCTCCTTGCGCGCAAGCCCGGTCAGACGCGCGAGCCGCATGTCGAGGATCGCCTGCGCCTGGATCTCGCTCAGCGAGAACTGCTCGATGAGCCCCCTGCGGGCCGCGTCGGTGTCGGCGGCGGCGCGGATGAGCGCGACGACCGCGTCGATGTTGTCGAGGGCGATCAGGTAGCCCTCGAGGACGTGCGCGCGGGCCTCGGCCTTGCGCAGCTCGTCCTTCGAGCGGCGGGTGACGACCTCGCGCTGGAAGTCGAGGTAGTGCCGGACGAGCTCGAGCAGCGACAGCGTCCGCGGGACGCCGTCGACGAGCGCGACGGCGTTGTAGCCGAACGTCGACTGCAGCGGCGTGTGCTTGAACAGCTTGTTCAGCGCGACCTGGGGCACGGCGTCGCGCTTCAGCTCGATCTGGATCCGCATCCCGGTGCGGTCCGAGTGGTCCGCGAGGTCGGAGACCTCGGTCAGCACCTTCTCGCGCACGAGGTCGGCGATCTTGACGATGACGCCGGTGTCGCCCCCCTTCTTCACGCCGTACGGGAGCTCGGTGACCACGATCGCCGACCTCCCGCCGCGCAGCTCCTCGATGTGCGCACGAGCGCGCATCACGACCCGTCCGCGTCCCGTCCGGTATGCGTCGCGGATCCCGCTGCGACCCACGACGATCGCGCCGGTCGGGAAGTCCGGGCCCTTGACGTGCTTCATGAGCCCTTCGACCGAGATCTCGGGGTCGTCGATCATCGCGACCACCGCGTCGATCGTCTCGCCGAGATGATGTGGCGGCATGTTCGTGGCCATCCCGACCGCGATTCCGGTCGAGCCGTTGACGAGCAGATTCGGGAAGCGGGACGGGAGCACCGACGGCTGGCGCCGCGACTCGTCGTAGTTCGGCTCGAAGTCGACGGTGTTCGCATCGATGTCCTGCAGCAGCTCGGTCGCGATCTTCGCCAGGCGCGCCTCCGTGTAGCGCATCGCAGCCGGCGGGTCGTCGTCGATCGAGCCGAAGTTGCCCTGCCCGTCCACTAGGGGATAGCGCAGCGAGAAGGGCTGTGCCATCCGGACGAGCGTGTCGTAGATCGCGGAGTCGCCGTGCGGGTGGTAGTTCGCCATCACCGCACCGACCGTCGAGGCGGACTTCTTGTAGGGCCGGTTCGGCTGCAGGCCCGCCTCGTGCATCCCGTAGAGAACGCGGCGGTGCACCGGCTTCAGGCCGTCCCGCACGTCGGGCAGCGCGCGCGAGACGATGACCGACATCGCGTAGTCGAGGAAGCTCGAGCGCATCTCCTGCTCGAGCTCGCGCGGCTCGATCCGGCCCGGCCCCAGAGCGCCGGTCTCGACCTCAGACATCGAGGAAGGCGTCCTTCGCGTTCTCCTCGATGAAGATGCGGCGAGGCTCGACCTGATCGCCCATCAGCATGGAGAAGAGCTGGTCGGCGGCGCTCGCGTCCTCGACGTCGACGCGGACGAGCAGCCGCTTCTGGGGATCCATCGTGGTCTCCCACAGCTGCTCGGGGTTCATCTCGCCGAGGCCCTTGTAGCGGGAGAGCTGCGCCCCGGCCTCTCTCGCCAGCTCGAGCGCATCGCGCCGGAGGCCCGAGAACGTCTCCGGCTCGGCCTTGTGCTTGCCGAGCGAGAGCGAGAAGGGGGGCGGCCCGACGAGCTCGACCAGCTTCTCGTACGCACGGCGGAGGTTGGCGTAGATCGGTGACGCCAGGAGCTCGGCCGAGAGGCCGACGGTCTGCGCCGCGGAGGTCTCCTCCTCGACGACCTTGACCTGCAGGCCGTTCTCGTCCCGCTCGAGGACCGAGAGCTTGTAGCCGTTGGGCGGCAGCGCGGCGATCGCCTTCTCCGCGGCGGCCGGCGTCGTCACGTCGAGCTCGACGAGCCGATGCGAGATCACGAGATCGGCAGCGTGGTGGCCGAAGTCAGCGCGCAGCCGCGCGGACCAGCCCTCGAACTCGGCGAGCGCGCCCGTGAACCGCTTCCACTTCGCCTCCGTCAGCTTCACGTCGGTGCCGGCGCGGTCCCGCGCCTCGAGCTCGCCGAAGCGCTCGCGCACGAGGAGCTCCTCGAGCTGCGACTCCTTCTCGAAGTAGAACTCCTGGCTGCCGAGCTTCACCTTGTAGAGGGGCGGCACCGCGATATGGACGTGGCCGTACTCGAACAGCTCCCGCATGTGGCGGTAGAGGAAGGTGAGGACGAGCGTGCGGATGTGCGAGCCGTCGACGTCGGCGTCGGTCATGACGATGATCCGGTGGTAGCGGAGGCCGGAGATGTCGAACTCGTCGCCGATGCCGGTGCCGATCGCCGTGATCATCGACTGGATCTCCGTGTTCGAGAGCACCTTGTTGATCCGGTTCTTCTCGCTGTTGATGATCTTCCCGCGCAGGGGCAGGATCGCCTGGTACGTCCGGTCGCGGCCGGTCTTGGCCGAGCCGCCGGCCGAGTCGCCCTCGACGATGAACAGCTCCGCGGCGGCCGGGTCGCGAATCGAGCAGTCGGCGAGCTTGCCCGGCAGCGACGACCCCTCGAGCGCCGACTTGCGCCGCGTCAGCTCGCGCGCCTTGCGGGCCGCGAGCCGGGCGCGCATCGCCGCGATCGCCTTGTTGCAGATCGCCCGGGCGTCCTGGGGGTTCTCCTCGAGGAACCGGGAGAAGGCCCCGTTGACCGTCGTCTGGACAAGGCCCTCGATCCCGGGGTTGCCGAGCTTCGTCTTCGTCTGGCCCTCGAACTGCGGGTTGCGCAGCTTGACGGAGACGACCGCCGCGAGGCCCTCGCGCACGTCCTCGCCGTCGAGGCTCTCCTCCTTCTTCAGGAGCTTCAGATCCTGGGCCTTCGAGTTCAGGGTGCGCGTCAGCGCGCTGCGGAACCCGGAGAGGTGCGCGCCGCCCTCGACCGTGTTGATGTTGTTGGCGAACGTGTAGACGGCCTCCTGGTACGAGGAGTTCCACTGCATCGCAACCTCGACGGCCCCCTGGTCCGTCTCGCCCTCGAGGTAGACGATGTGCTTGTGGATCGCGTCCTTCGCGCTGTTGATGTGCGAGACGAAGTCGCGGATCCCGCCCTCGTACTGGAACTCGACCGTCTTGCCGCCGGCGCGTTCGTCGACGAGCTTGATGTGCAGCCCCTTCGTGAGGAAGGCGGTCTCCCGGAGCCGCTGCGTGATCGTCGCGGCGTCGGCGTTCAGCTCCTCGAAGATCTCGGAGTCGGGAAGGAAGCTGATCGTCGTCCCGGCAGCCTCGTCCTTGCCCATCGTCCCGACGACTTCCATGTCCCCGAGCGGCGAGCCGCGCTCGAACTCCTGCCGGTAGACCTCGCCGTCGCGCCGCACCTCGACCACCAGCCGCTCGGAGAGCGCGTTCACGACCGAGACGCCCACCCCGTGCAGCCCACCGGACACCTTGTAGCCCTCGCCGCCGAACTTGCCGCCGGCGTGGAGCTTGGTGAGCACGACCGTCAGGGCCGGCAGGCCCTGCTCGGGCATCACGTCGACCGGGATGCCGGAGCCCCAGTCCTGGACCGTGACCGAGTGGTCGGGGTGCAGCGTCACCTCGATCCGGTCGTTGCGGGCGGCAAGCGCCTCGTCGACCGAGTTGTCGACGACCTCGTAGATGAGCTGGTGGAGGCCGCGGAGGCCCGTCGACCCGATGTACATACCCGGCCTGAGCCGGACCGGCTCGAGCCCTTCGAGGACGGTGATGTCCTTGGCGGTATAGTCCGTTTCGGTCATAAAAAAAGCCCTGCAAATTCCGCATTTGCGGGCAGAAGGAAGTGTATCAGACGGAGCGGTCGTAGGAGGCCCGCGCGAGCGCGGCTTTTATCGCTTTCGCGACCGATTCGCGCAGGTTTCGATCCTCGATCCCGGCGGCGAGGGCCGCTGCCTCCTGCGCCTGCTCGGCCGTGGCCTCGGCAAGCGGAGCCGGCGCGGCCTCCGGAGCCGTGCTCGGCAGCGGTCCCGGCACGAAGCGGAGCCGTGGGCGGCCGGGGAGCCGGTGCGCGATCTCGGTCGCGCGCTGGGTCAGCTCGAAGCCCCAGATCGCGTCCCGGACATGCACGACGAGCGTCCCGTCGGGCTGGGTGCGCGCCGGCCAGGCGTGCCGCGCGATCTCCGCGCCGACGGCAGCAGCCCAGGCCTCCGCGACGTCTCCGGCGCCGCTGTCCGCTCCGACGCGGCGCAGTTCGGCCCGGATCTCGTCCCCGATCGGGGCGAATCCCTGCGGGTCCGTCACGCAGCCGCCTCGAGGACCGTTCCCGGCGCGACCTCGAGCAGCTGGTCCGGCGTGGCCGGCAGCATCGCCGCATCCGTCGCGGTGACGAGCGCCTGCCCGGTACTGCCCACGCGCTCGGCGAGGATGCGTCGGCGGCCCGGGTCGAGCTCGGAGAGGACGTCGTCGAGCAGGAGCAGAGGCGGAACCCCCGTGCGGTCGGTGATCGTCTCGGCCTCGGCCAGAAGCAGCGCGAGCAGAGCGAGCCGCTGCTCACCCTGCGAGCCGAAGCTGCGGAGATCCCGCCCCTCTGCGGCGAGCACGACGTCGTCGAGGTGTGGCCCGAGCGAGGTCGCGCCGCGCTCGATGTCGCGGTCGAGGGCGGCGGCAAGCGCCTCCACCGTCGGCGGCTCGCCCTCGTAGCGGAGCGAGACGGGCCCGATGCCCAGCTCCGACGCGTGCGCGGCGAACGAGGGTCCGAGCTGCTCGAGCACCTCGACGCGGGCCGCGGAGGAGCTCCGCGCCGAGGATCGCGACCCGTTCGCTCCACGGCTCGATCGCCTCGCGCCCCGCGGCATTCGCCGCTGCCCGGCGGAGCGCCGCGTTCCGCTGCGCCACGGCGGCGCCATACTCGGCCGGCAACGGCGCCCGCGCCGGCGTGAGACGGCCGAGGGCCCGGTCGAAATACGCGCGGCGCGCCGCAGGCGGCCCCTTCACGACCCCGAGCCGGTCGGGCGTGAAGACGAGTGTCGAAACCAATGACCGAAGCTGCTCGGCCGCTCGGAGCGGAGCGCCGTTCAGCCGTGCGCGCTTCCCCTCGCCGCGGCGCACGGTGACCTCGAGCTCCATCCGCACCTCACCCCGCCGGCCGGCGACGGCTGCCCGCGCTCCCTCCTCTCCGAAGCGGACCACCTGCGAATCCGTCCGTGTCCGCGGCGAGAACCCCTGGGTTGCGAGGTGAACGGCCTCGAGCAGGTTCGTCTTGCCGACGCCGTTCGACCCCACGACGAGGACGAGCCCCGGGCGCAGCACCAGCTCGAGCCGCTCGTAGGAGCGAAAGCTGCGGAGCGAGACCGTCTCGACGACCAGCGCCGGTCAGCCGGGCAGGCGAATCGGCATGACGAGGTACGTGAAGTCCTCGCCCTCGTCCGTGAGGATGCACGGCCGGAGAGGGCTGATGAGCTTCATGCGCATGTCGTCGCCCTCGACGGACTCGAGTCCCTCGCGCAGGAACTCCGCGTTGAAGCCGATCTCGAGCGGCTCGCCGGTGTAGGCGACGGGCATCGACTCCCTCGACTCGCCGACCTCGTGCGTGCGCGCGACGACGGTGACTTCGCCGTCGGCGAAACGGAGCTGGAGAGGCGTCGCGCGCTGGATCATCACGGACGCCCGGCGCACGACGTCGAGCAACTCGCCGCGCGGCACGGTGAGCTCGTGCTCGAAGGTCTCCGGCAACAGCTGGCGGTAGTTCGGGAACTGCCCGTCGATGCGACGCGTCGTGAGCCAGACACCGCCGACCGAGAAGACCACCTGGTTCTCCTGGACGCCCACGCCGATCTCGTCCGTGTCGCCCGCGACGCGCGCGAGCTCCTGGAGCGCACGACTCGGGACGATGGCCTCGAGCTCCGGTCCCGGAGCGGCAAGTGTCGTCTCCTTCACCGCGAGCCGGTACGAGTCCGTCGCCGCCATCACGAGCTTGTCGCCGGCGAACTGGACGAGAACGCCGGTGAGGACGGGGCGCGCCTCGTCACGGGAGGCCGCTCGAGCAACCCGGGTGATCGTCTCGAGTAGCGCCTCGCGATCCACCGAGAACGTCTCGGTCTCACCGGGCTCGGGGAGCCGCGGAAAGTCGTCGGCGTTGTACGTGTGCAGCGTGTAGCTCGCGCTCCCCGATTCGACGTGAACGACCGACTCGGCCGCGCGATGCTCGATCGTAACGTCGTCCCCGGGAAGCAGCCGTGCGATGTCCACGAGCGTCCTGCCCGGCAGCACGACCGTTCCGTCGCCTTCGACCCGGGCCGGCACGGCGGCACGAAGCGAGAGCTCCATGTCGGTCGCCGCGAGCCGCAGTTCCTCGCCGCGAGCCTCGAGCAGGATCCCCGACAGGATCTGGATCGCCGTGCGGCTCGAGACGGCACGGCCGACCACCGACAGGCCCTGGACGAGGTCGTCCTTCGCGCACGTGATCCTCAATCCGGCACCGACTGCAATGTCACTCTCGATCATCTTTCAGGTCCTCGTAGAAGTCATAGGGAGTGTGGACGACGGGGAAGACGTGCGCGCGGCCGCCCGGCTCCGTGGCTCGCCCTGTGGGACCTCATTGTGGACGATCCCGATGGTCCCACAGGCGCCACGCGTCATCGAACCTGCTTCACACGTGCGGTGAGTTCCTGCACGAGGTTGTACACAGACCTGTCCTCACGGATCAGGCGGGCGATCTTGGACGTCGCGTGGATGACCGTCGTGTGGTCGCGGCCGCCGAACTCCTTGCCGATCTTCGGTAGGGACGAGTCGGTGAGCTCGCGCGAGAGGTACATCGCGACCTGTCGCGGATAGACGATGTTCTGCGAGCGCTTGTCGCCGCAGAGCTCGTCGTGCGAGAGCTCGAACCGCTCCGCGACGAGATCCTGGATCCGCTTGATCGAGACCTCGGCGGCCTCGCCCTGAGGGAAGACGTCCCGCAGGACGTCCTGGGCGAGTTCGACCGTCATCGGCCGGCCCGTGAGCGACGAGAACGCGACGACGCGCGTGAGCGCGCCTTCGAGCTCGCGGATGTTCGTCGAGACCCGGCCTGCGATGAACGTCAGCACCTGCTCGTCGTGAACGTGGATCCCGTCGACCTTGACCTTCTTGCGGAGGATCGCGATCCGCGTCTCGAGGTCCGGCGGCTGGATGTCGGTGATCAGGCCCCACTCGAAGCGGCTGCGCAGCCGCTCCTCGAGCGTCGCGATGTCGCGCGGAGGGCGGTCGGAGGACAGCACGATCTGCGAACCCGCCTCGTAGAGCGAGTTGAACGTGTGGAAGAACTCCTCCTGGAACCGCTCCTTGCCCTCGAAGAACTGGACGTCGTCGATGAGCAGGACGTCGTAGGCCCGGTAACGCTGCTTGAAGCCCTCGATCCGCTTGTCGCGCAGCGAGTTGATGAAGTCGTTCACGAAGGCCTCGCTCGTCACGTACCGCACCGAGAGCTTGGACGAGTGCTCCGCGACGTACTGCGCGACCGCTTGCAGCAGGTGCGTCTTGCCGAGGCCGGTTCCTCCGTAGATGAAGAGCGGGTTGTACGCCTGCGCCGGCGCCTCGGCGACGGCGAGCGCGGCCGCGTGGGCGAACCGGTTCGACGAGCCGATCACGAACGAGTCGAACGTGTACTTCGCGTTGAAGCCGCCGCTCTCGGGTCGGATCCGCAAGCTTTGGACCACGGGAACGACGCCGTCCGACCCCACGCGGTCCTCCGTCGAAGGCGCGCCGTTCTCCGAGACGCGGATCTCGAGTCGCCGCTCGACGCCGACGATGTCGCGCACGGCTGCGCCGATCAGGCCGAGGAAGTGCCCCTCGATCCAGTCGCGTGTGAACTCGCTCGGGACGGTGAGGACGAGCACCTCGCCTTCGAGCTCGAAGCCCTGGACGTCTCCGAACCACTTGCCGTACGTCCCGTCGTTGAGCGCCTCTCTGAGCCGCCTCGAGATCTCCCCCCAGAGGTCCTCTGCCGACAGCTCGACTTGATGCTCCACCGACGCCCTGATCCTCCCCGTCTCCGGCCCGGCGGCCAGCATAACAGCGGCCCGGGCAAGGGCAAAATCACCCGATTTGCAGGTAGGTTTCGGACTGCCCGGATCCCTCCACAGGTGTGGACAGTCATGGGGAAACTCGCCTCAGCCGCATCCCTGCAACGTCCGCGCCTGTGGACAAGCCGGTGGACGACGCTCGTCTATACTGGCCGCCGCACCCCGCCGCCGCGGGGATTTTTCTGGCAAAGACGAGCCTTTTCCCACCGTGAAGCGCACATACCAGCCCAACGTCCGGCGCCGCAAGCGCAAGCACGGCTTTCGTGCGCGGATGGCGACGAAGGCCGGCCGCGCGGTTCTGAAGCGCCGCCGCGGCAAGGGGCGTACCCGCCTCTCCGCCTAGGCGGCTCCGCTGCGCCCAGCCTCTAAGCTGCATCCGTGAAGCGCGCCAACCGACTGTCCCGGTCGCGGGACTTCGACGCGGTGCACCGCCGCGGCCGCTCGGTCTCGTCTCGTTTTCTCGTTCTCTACTGGTTGCCGCAGGAGGAACCGGCGGAGCCCCGGATCGGGTTCGCCGTCCCACGCGCGGCCGGAGGCGCTGTCGAGCGGAACCGCATCAAGCGCCGCCTGCGCGAGGTGTGGCACGACCGCCTCGACCGCGTGCCCGCCGGCCACGACTACGTGCTCATCGTCCGCCCCGGCCTCGTCGAGTCCGCCGAGACGAACGGCTTCGCCTGGCTCGGCGACAGGGTCGACGAGCTGCTCGAGCAGACGGGAGCCCTCGCGGCATGAGCGCCGTCACGCGGCTGCCGGGCCTGCTCGGGATCGGGCTCGTCTGGCTCTACCGGCTGACGTTCGGCGCGCTCTTCCCGACGACGTGCAAGTACCACCCGTCGTGCTCCGAGTACGCGATCCAGGCGCTGCGACGGCACGGCCTCGTTCGGGGTAGCGCACTCGCCGCCTGGCGGCTCCTGCGCTGCAACCCGTGGAGCCACGGAGGCTTCGACCCCGTCCGATGATCGTCTTCGCCATCCCGGTCATCAGCCAGCTCGAGACGATCATGCGGCACGTCCTCGAGTGGTTCCACGCGAACCTCGGGCTTGACGTGGGCGTGGTCGATCGTGGCGACGACGGTCGTCGTCCGGATGCTCCTCGTGCCGCTCACGATCCGGCAGATCCACTCCACGCAGGCGCTGCAGAAGCACGCGCCGCAGATGAAGGAGATCCAGAAGAAGTACAAGCACGACAAGCAGAAGCAGAACGAGGAGCTGATGAAGTTCTACCGGGAGAACAAGATCAACCCGGCTGCCGCGTGCCTGCCGATGCTCCTGCAGCTCCCGGTCTTCATCGCGCTCTACTACACGCTCAAGCACTTCGAATCGAACTTCCACCCGGGCGCGCACGCCGACCTGTCGTTCCTCCACTTCATCCCGTCGATCTCGGCCGGGACGACCGCCCACTGGGGCGGCTACGTGCTCCTCGTCGTCTACGTGGGGAGCCAGATGGCGTCGTCGCTGTTCATGATGACGACCGTCGACAAGACGCAGCGCACGCTCTTCATGATCATGCCGCTCGTCTTCGTCTTCATCATCGCCCGCTTCCCCGCGGGGCTCGTCCTCTACTGGGTCACGACGAACCTCTGGACGGTGGGGCAGGGCCTGATCACGCGGCGGCTCGTCTCGAGAACACCGGCGCCCACGGCGGAGAAGCGCAGCTCGCGGACGCCGCCGAAGGACGACGGCTCGAGCGGCAACGGTGCGCAGCACGAGTCGCCGCCTCCGAAACCGGCTCCGCCCGCTTCCTCGCAGCGGCCCCGGCAGGTGCGGCGGAAGAAGAAGCGCACGAGCCGCAGATGACCGAGGTCGAAGACCTGACGGCCGAGGCGACGGGCGAGACCGTGGGCGAGGCGAAGTGGGCGGCCCTGCGCGAGCTCGAGCGCCGGCATCCCGGGCTCGACAAGTCCGTCGTCCAGTTCGAGGTCGTCGCGGAGGGGGAGCGGGGAATCCTCGGCGTCGGCTACGAACCCGCCCGGGTGGTCGCGCACCTCCCGGCGGAGGCCGCGGAGGCTGCCGCCACGCTCGGGACCGACGAAGCCGGCCAGGCCGGCGAGGCGCGCGCGCTCGTGGCGCGGATCGTGTCCACGCTCGGCGTCGACGCGGACGTCGATGCTCGCGAGGAGCAGGATGCGATCGTCGTGACGTGCTCCGGCCCCGACGTCGGCCTTCTGATCGGCCGCCACGGTCAGACGATCGACTCGGTCCAGTACCTCCTGAACGCGATCGGCTGGCGCGCCTACGGGGAGGAGCGGAAGGAGGTGGTCGTCGACGCGGCGGGCTACCGCGCCCGGCGGCAGTCGACGCTCGAGGCGCTTGCCCTGCGGGTCGCGGAGCGCGTGCGCGACACCGGGGAGGCCGAGGAGCTCGAACCGATGACGGCGGTCGAGCGGAAGGTCGTCCACCTGCGGCTCAAGGACGTCGACGGTGTGGGCACGACCTCCGAGGGGACGGAGCCGAACCGCTACGTCGTCGTCGTCCCCGAGTGACCTGGACGACTGGCTCGCGGCTGTCCTCGCGACGCCCGGGCTGACGGCGATCCGCGATCCGGCGCGGGCCCGGGAGATGCTGCTCGACGACGCGGTGCGGGCCATGCCGCTGCTCGCGCGGTACGAGGGGGCGATGGTCGACGTGGGTTCCGGGGGTGGTTCGCCCGGAATCCCGCTCGCGGCAGCGCTGCGCGGGCGCGAGGTGACGCTGCTCGACGCGGAGCGGCGCAAGTGCGACTTCCTCCGGCGCTGGGCGCCGCCGAATGCCGCGGTCGTCTGGGGCCGTGCCGAGGAGCAGCCCTCCGAGCGATGGGGTGTCGCGCTCGCGAAGGCGCTCGCCCGGCCACCGGTCGCGGCGGAGCTCTGCCTCCCGCTCGTTCACGTCGGAGGGGCTGCGATCCTCTGGCTCGGCGACAGCGTCGATGTCGAGCGGCTCGCGGCTGCATCCGAGCAGCTCGGCGGCGGCTCCCCGGTGCTTCACGAGGGCCTCGCCGTCCTGCCGAAGGTGGCGCCGACGCCCTCGCGCTTTCCGCGCCGCTCCGGCGTCGCGAGGAAGCGTCCGCTGGCCTAGCGACAATAGGCCTCGCCATGAGCCGGGTCTACGCCCTTGCGAACCAGAAGGGCGGCGTCGGCAAGACGACGACCGCCGTGAACCTCGCCGCCTGCCTCGCCGAGGCCGGCGAGCGTGCGCTCGTGATCGATCTCGATCCGCAGGCGAACGCGACGTCGGGGCTGGGAATGCACGCCAACGGCACCTCGAGCTACGACCTTCTCGACGGCGCCCCGCTCGCCGATCTCGTCCACCCGACCGCGTTCGCCAACCTCGATCTCGTCCCGGCCAAGCCCGATCTCGCCGGCGCCGCCGTCGAGCTCGCCGGCCGCGCCGACGGCGAGCGGTATCTCGTGGAGGCGCTCGCCTCGGGCAGCGACCGCTACGACTTCGTCTTTCTCGACTGCCCGCCGTCCCTCGGGCCGCTGACGGTGAACGCCCTCGCGGCCGCCGACCGGGTGCTCGTGCCCGTGCAGGCCGAGTACTACGCGCTCGAGGGGCTGGCCCAGCTCCTCCACTCGGTCGAGCTGATCCGACGACGGCTCAACCCGCGCCTCGGCATCGGCGGCGTCCTCCTCACGATGGTGGACGGGCGGACGCGGCTCGCGCAGCAGGTCGAGGAGGAGGTGCGGCGCCACTTCGGGCCGCTCGTCTTCCGCACGTCCGTTCCGCGATCGGTGCGGCTCGCCGAGGCCCCGAGCCATGGTCTGCCCGCGATTGCCTACGACCGTCGCTCCGCCGGAGCCGACGCCTACTGGAAGGTGGCGATGGAGCTTGTCGAGCGCGCCTGACTCTTCTCCCCAGCGCCGCGGCCTCGGCCGCGGCCTCGAGGTCCTGATCGGGGGCCATCCGGTCCCGACCGACTTGCTGGAGATCCCCGTCGACGCGATCCATCCGAATCCGCGCCAGCCGCGCCGCCGCTTCGAGCCGGAGGCGGCCTCGGGGCTCGCGGAGTCGGTGCGCCGGCAGGGCGTCATCCAGCCGCTGCTCGTCCGTCCGCGCGGTGTGGGCGGCTACGAGATCGTCGCCGGGGAGCGTCGCTGGCGGGCGGCGCGGGAAGCGGGCCGCGAGACGGTGCCGGCCGTCGTCCGCACGACGGACGACCGGGAGACGCTCCTGCTCGGTCTCGTCGAGAACGTCGCGCGCGAACAGCTCACGCCGATCGAGGAGGCGCGGGCGTATGCCGTGCTGATCGACGAGTTCGCGCTCTCGCTCGGGGACGTCGCCGAGCGCGTCGGCCGTTCGAAGCCCTCGGTGTCCAACCGGATCCGTCTCCTCGAGCTACCCGACGACGTGCTCGGGATGGTCGAGCGCGGACAGCTCACGGAGGGGCACGCGCGGGCCGTGCTCGCTGTGCCGGACAACGACGGCCGCCGCCGGCTCGCGCGGGAGATCGTGCGCCGCGGGCTGTCGGTGCGTGCGGCGGAGCAGCGCGCGAAGTGGGCCGGCGCGCGGCAGCGTCCACGCACCCGCTCGACGCCGGTCGACCCCGCACTGGCCGAACGGGTCCGTCGCGCCGCCGAGGACGTGACCGGCCGCCAGCCGCGTGTCCTGCCCGGAAGGGTCGAGCTGCCGTTCGCCGACGAGCACGACCTCGCCGAGCTGGCCGAAGCTCTCGAGAACGCGGCGGCTACTATTTCCCGCCTCGCGGGCGATTAGCTCAGCTGGTTAGAGCGCCGCTCTGATAAGGCGGAGGTCCCTGGTTCGAATCCAGGATCGCCCATGGCCCGCTAGTGGAGACGGTCGGTCCGGACGAGGTATTCCTCGAGCGCCAGGAGGAACGATTCGTCCTCCGCCAGCTCGACGAGTCGCGTCTTGGTGGCGGCGTCGAGGTCACGGTCGAGCGCGACCTCCACGACGAAGCTCGGCGTACGCCCTGACTGCGAGAGCGCGGCCATCCGGAGGAAGATTCGGCGCGCCTCCTCGTTCTGCGAGATCGCCTCGAGCGCCTCGAGGTCGTCGAGCCACAACGTGTGCACGCTTCCCCAACGCCACCCTCCACCCATGGGATACGCCGGTTTCCCGCCGGTGGGCCTGAGCTATATTCGAGGCGAGGTCGGGCGGATGCAGGAGATGCACATCTACGGAGTCAGCTTCGATCTGGTTGGGAAGCAACCGATCGTCCTCCTGAAGACCGCCGAGAGCAACAAGTTCCTGCCGATCTGGATCGGGCATCCGGAGGCGGCCGCCATCCTCATGAAGCTCCAGAGCCAGACCTCGGTGCGGCCCATGACCCATGACCTCGTCAGCGACATGCTCGAGCAGCTCGGCGCGTCGATCAGCCGGATCACGGTCACCGAGCTGCGCGAGAACACCTTCTACGCGCAGATCACGGTCGTCCAGGACGGCCAGGAGATCGAGGTCGACTCCCGCCCGTCGGACGCGATCGCGCTCGCGATCCGGGCGGAGGCGCCGATCTTCGCGGCCGACGACGTGATCGCCGAGTCCGCGATCGAGTTCGAGGGCGAGGAGGTCGACGAGGAGCAGCTCGAGGCCGAGGTGCTCCGCTTCCGCAGCTTTCTCGAAGACGTCACGCCCGACCAGTTCGTCGTCGAGAACGGCGAGGAAGAGGACTAGCTACCGCACGACGATCGAGGCGAGAGCGGCGCCGTTGAAGAGGGCGTGGACGAGCACGCCCGGGAAGACGCTGTTCGTCCGGTCGCGAAGCCACGCGAGCGCGATGCCGAACGGGACGAGGACGAGGAGCGCCTCGACGAGCCCGTGCGCGAGCCCGAAGGCGATCCCGACGATGGCGATGGACGGCACGCGGCCGAGGAACCGGAGGAGCGACTGGCCCGCGCCACGGAACGTCACCTCCTCGACGAACGGGGCGATCGCGGCGAAGAGGACGAAGTTCGCGGCGAACGCTCCCGCGTGCGCGGGCTCCCAGTGCACGTTCGTGATCCCCTGCTCCTTGCCGGGCGTCTGCGGCAGTGGGAGGAACGAGATCACGTACTCCCACGCGAAGATCGCGACGATCGCGCCCAGGCCGAGCCCCAGCGCGGTCCACCAGCGCCCCGGCCGCCGGAGAGCGAGGAGGTCGAAGCGGCCTCTGACGATCAGGAGGATGATCCCGAGCCAGATGAGGTAGAGGATCGTCCCGCCCGCGAACGTCGCGTACTTGTAGAGCTCCTCATTGCCGCTGCCCCGGCTGACGCTGCCGCCTCCGGAGAAGCGCGCGGCGTAGTTGATCACCGCGATCAGCGCGACGAAGATGGCCCAGAAGAGGAGTCGCCGGTGGCCTGGGCGCGGGCGGGGCTGGGCGATGTCGGCGTCCACGACGGCGCAGCATAGGCTTCGGGCGATGCGCCATTTCACGCCGGAGGAGGCGAACGCTCGGCTCGAGCAGGTCAGGCCCCTCGTCGAGGAGCTCGTCGCGAGCCGGCGGGAGCACGCGCTCGCGCTCGAGCGGCAGGAGGAGCTCGAGCGGAAGATCCGGGGCAACGGCGGCGGGATCCCTCCCGCGGAGCTCGCCGAGGCGACCGCCGAGGTGGACGGGGTCGCGCGCCGGCTCGCACGGCTCGTCGACGAGATCACGAGCCACGGCGCCCAGGTGAAGGATCTCGACACCGGCCTCATCGACTTCCCGGCGCTCCATCACGGCGAGACGGTGCTCCTCTGCTGGCGTCTCGGCGAGGACGAGATCGCCTGGTGGCACGCGTCGAGGACGGGTTCGCCGGTCGGCGCCCGCTCCCGTTCGACTGAGGATTTCGCAGGCCCGCAGCGAACTCGGAGCGGGGGATGGATCCGTTCTGGAATCACATCGTCCTGGCCGCGGCGATCTTCGCCGTCGTCACCCTCTTCGCACGCGTGATCGACTGGTCCCTGCAACGGCGTCCGCTGCCGCCCGAGGCCGTGACGCGCTACCGGATCTTCCGTCGGACGGTGACGGTCGTCATCCTCGCGGTCGGGCTCTTCTCGGCCCTGCTCGAGATCCCCGAGATCAGGGCCGTCGCTGGCGGTCTGCTCGCCTCGTCGGCGCTGCTCGGCATCGTCATCGGCTTTGCCGCCCAGCGGACGCTCGGCAACTTCGTCGCCGGCATTCTGATCGCGGTCGCGCAGCCGGTCCGCATCGGCGATCGCGTGGAGTACAACGGTGCGGTCGGTGTGGTCGAAGAGGTCGGCCTCACCTACACGTTCATCCGCACGCTCGATCGCCGGCGTATCGTCGTGCCGAACGAGAAGCTCGCCTCCGACACGATCGTCAACGCGTCGATCCGCGGACGCGAGACGTACGCCGAGGTTTCGGTGCCCGTGCCGCTGTCGGCCGATCTCACGGCTGCCCTCGACGCCCTGCGTGAGGACGTGGCCGAGGAGCGGGACGTGTCCCTCTACGTCAGCACGCTCGCCAATCACGCGATCGTCATCGTTCGCGCCGCTGCGACCGACGATGCGGCCGCGGAGCGTCTCGAGCACGAGCTGCGGCTTCGCGCCCACCGGCGACTTCGCGCCCTCGGCGTCTGGGCGTGAGCCGCGAGCGCGGCCGAGACCGCGCCGAAGTGGAGACCGACCGGGGCTGCGCCGGCTCGCGACTACGGTATGCAGCCACGGTGGCTTCGCTACTCACCCTCGAGGAGGCGCAGGAGCGGGTGCTGGGGCTGGTGCGTCCGCTCGCGTCCGAGTCCGTCCCGATCGGCAAGGCCGCCGGACGTGTGGCGGCCGAGGACGTGCGCGCGCTCGTCGACCTCCCGCCCTTCGCGAGCTCCGCCATGGACGGCTTCGCGGTGCGCGCCGGCGATCTTCCGGCGACGCTGCGGATCGTCGGCGAGTCGGCCGCCGGACGACCCTATGAAGCCACCGTCGAGGCGGGCTGTGCGGTGACGATCTCGACCGGGGCCGTCGTGCCCGATGGTGCGGATGCGGTCGTGCCTGTTGAGCACGTTGTCCGCAGAGAAAACAGTGTGGAGATCTCCGTGAAGGTGGAGCCGGGCTCGCATCTCCGCCCGCGTGGCGGCGACGTCGTCGTGGGCGACGTCGTGCTCCCGGGAGGCTCGAAGCTCACACCGGCCCGGATCGCCGCCGCGGCCGCCGCCGGCGCTGCCGCCCTCTCGTGCCGCCGGCGTCCGCGCGTCGCGGTGCTCGCCACCGGCAGCGAGCTCGTCGCGCCCGGCGAGCTCCTCCGCCGGGGCCAGATCTACGAGTCGAACAGCCTCATGCTCGCGGGGGTGCTCGAGGCCGCCGGTGCGGAAGTCGTGCCGGAGCCGCCGGCGGCCGACGACCAAGCCGTGCTTCGGGCGGCGCTCGAGCGGGGGCTCGCCGCCGACGTGCTCGTCACGTCCGGAGGCGTCTCGGTCGGGGAGCACGATCTCGTTCGAGAGGTCGAGAGCGAGCTCGGGGTCGAGGAGATCTTCTGGCGCGTGGCGATCAAGCCGGGCAAGCCCATCTCGTTCGGCGTCCGCGGCGAGACGCTCGTCTTCGGTCTGCCCGGCAATCCCGTGTCGGCGCTCGTGGGCTGCGAGCTGTTCGTCAAGCCCGCGCTGCGCGCGCTGCAGGGGCGCGCCGATCCACTGCCGCGGTTCGAGGTGGGGCGGCTCGCCGCGGGTCTGCGGCGGAACGAGGAGCGAGACGAGTTCGTGCGTGCGACGTCGCGTATCGACGGGGACGTCCTCATGCTCGAGCCGGTCGTCGGCCAGGAGTCGCACATGATCGTGCGTTCCGGCGCCGCGGACGCGCTCGTCCACGTTCCACGTGGAAACGGAGAGCTCGTGGCGGGCTCGGTCGTGCGCTGGCTTCGGCTCGGCGGCGCCTGAGGGCGGCTACTCGTTCACGGCGTGTCGCGCAGCGGCGCTCGTGGCGCGGCGCCGCTGTGCGAGAACGAGCCTGCGGACGAGCTCGCGGATGGGTCCGCGGCGCGGCCGTTCGTGCGGACCGGGGTACGGCGCGTAGCGTCCGGCTGCGATCGCGGCGAGCTGGCCGGCGGCTGCGAGCCAGCCGAGCCCGATCACGAGTAGCGGCAGCGGCGCGTAGCCCGCGGCGAAGAGCTTTGCGACGTACCAGGGGGCGTCCCAGCCGAGCCTGTAGTGGCTTGCGAAGGACCAGACGAGGTACGCCGGGCCTGCGAATCCGGCCAGGAAGACGGCTGCCCGCAATGCAGGGTGTCGCGTCTGCACCTGCGGCAGCCAGAGCCACGCATGGAGGGAGGGCAGTGCAAAGACGAGTGCGAAGGGATTCGTCGCCGCCACGAGGAGGCCGACGACCCCGAGTGCCAGGAGCGCGCCGCTGTGCCCGGCCAGGCGTTCTTCCGGTCGGATCGGGCGCCGAGGCAGCAGCCGACTGCGGGCGACGATCCATCCCGCTCCGGCGAGGAGGGCGATCGCGGCCAACGCCCCGCCAGGCCACGCCACGGCGTCCAGAGGGGGTGGGTGCCCGCCGCCTCCGCCCCAGGAGCCCAGCAGTCCGAAGCCCATGAAGAGCGCGCCCACCCAAGCCCAGAAGCCGAGCCGGCTGCGGTAGCTGCGGAGGGCCGGCGCGATCCGGATCCGGCGGCGGCGGCAGCGGGCGAAGAGGTCGACAGCCGCTGCCAGGAACGGCAGCAGCATGGCGACGAGGACGATCTCGATGGCCCAGCCACGAATGAGCCGCTGACCCAGGAAGACGTAGCTCGACGGCCCCTGCGCGAGCGAGACGCCCTGCTCCATCGCTCCGATCGCGTCCTGCGTCGCGAGACCGATCACGTCGAGATGCCGGACGTCTAGGGGTTCGCCGCCACGCGCCCCCGGCAGGGGCGGCCGTGCACCGCTCGTCGTCACCGTCACGGCCGGGATTCCGCGACTCACGAACGGAGCCTGCTCGTAGGGGTCGAATGGAAACGCGAGCCCGATCAGCTGCTGGAGGCCGCTCGGGCGGGACGGCTCGCCACCCCCCGCCCCCGCGAGCGCGGCGCGCACCGTCTCGACGAGGCCCGGTGCCGGCGATCGCGCGGTGTTGCCGCCGAAGACGAGCCGCGGGTGCCCGGAGCCGCCGATGGAGTCGAGGTTGATGACGGCGAGGATGTCCCGGCGGCTTTGATGCTCCGCCGCGAAGTGGGCGGCGCCTCGAGCGCCCTCGGTTGCACCGTCGGTCGAGAGGAAGACGAGCGAGTACGGGAGCGGACTGTGCTGCGCAGCCGCTGTGGGCGCGTACGAGCGTGCAAGCTCGATCAGCGCCGCCGTGCCGGAGGCGTTGTCGTTGAGCCCTCCTCCCGTGCCGCCGCTGTTGTCTCGGTGCGCCATCACGACGATCGCCTCGCGGGGTGACACGCCGATCTTCTCGGCGACGAGGTCGACGAGCGTCGTGCGTTTGCCGTCGATCGTGGCGGTGAAGCGCTCGGGACGGACGTCGAACCCATACGGCTCGAGCTCGTGACGGAACCACGTCGCGGCGCCCTTCGCACCCGGTGTACCGGGCTGACGGTCCGGATAGCGTGCGGCGAGATCTGCGGCGAGGGTTGCTGTCGCCGAGCTGTCGAAGGCCGGCGGCAGGCTCGGGGCGTGCAACGCCGGCGGCTGGGCGACGCTGAATGCGAGCAGGAGTAGCGGCAAGCCGACGAGAAGCCAGGTGCCCCGGTAGAGGCGCCCGTTGACGGGGCGCTCGAGCGACCCGGGCCGCGAGCGTCGGCGCTCGGGTGCGGGCGAGGCGGCCGTCACGATCGTCCAGTCTAGGGTGGCGTCCGGGCGGGTCGTTTCCCCGTGGAAACGGTGGGGGTTAGGTTCGGCTGCCGCGGGAAAGCCGGGCTGTGAGTAAACATCGGAGCCCGGCCGTCCGAGAGGATGCGGGCGTTGGTGGTAGAAATCGGCGGGTTTAGAACGAGGAACCTGCGGGAAACCGGGCGAGAGGTCGGTTGACGATGGACGAGGCGACGTTGGTCGAGACAGCGAGCAAGGAGCTCGAGGGGATGCGGACGGTCCGGCTTCGAGTTCCTGCCCGCGCGGAGTACGTCGCGCTCGCCCGTCTCGCTCTGAGCGGCCTCGCCGACATCGTCGAGCTGCCGGAGGAGTTGCTCGCCGATCTCAAGCTCGCCTTGACCGAGGCGGTGTCGAACTCGGTCAGGCATGCGTACGAGGACGCGAGCGGGTTCGTCTCGATCGCCTACGAGCTCCGGCCGGACGCACTCGCCGTCGAGGTCGTCGACGACGGCAAGGGCTTCGATCCCGAGCGTCCTCCCGCACTCGAGGGGGAGGAGCTGACCGAAGGCGGCCTCGGCATCGCGATCATCCGCACGATCGCGGACGAGTTCGAGCTCGATTCCCGGCCGGGCATCCGTGGCTCACGGCTGCGATTCGTGAAGCGGCTGCGCCCGCCCGCCTGATCGTTGTCAGATCCGCCAACGCCTCGGCGCACGCTTCTCGTCGTCTTCAATCGTGCGCCGGTCAGCTACACGCGCGACACGGCGGGAGGCCGCGTCGCCAGGCGCGGCGGCGGAGGTGTCGTCACGGCCCTCGGCGGCCTGCTCGCCCACCACGACGTGACCTGGGTCGCGAGCGCTATGACGGACGAGGACAGGGCCGTCGCGGCGGAACGGGGTGCGTCGTTCGTCGAGGAGACCGCCGACGGAGCCGGTTACCGGCTGCG
The DNA here is from genome assembly GCA_963746965.1 of uncultured Actinomycetes bacterium. Classification (GTDB taxonomy): domain Bacteria; phylum Actinomycetota; class Thermoleophilia; order Gaiellales; family Gaiellaceae; genus Palsa-739. The sequence continues at coordinate 734,119 of CAVVDH010000001.1, forward strand.
CCTCGTGTCGCACGATCCCGCGGCGTACGACCGCTTCTACAACCTCGCCGCCAATCCGACTCTCTGGTTCCTGCAGCACTACCTGTGGGGGCTGGGCTCGGCCCCCGACTTCGGGCCTGCACTGCACGAGGCGTGGAGCGACGGATACGTCCCGGTGAACGAGGCCCTCGCGGCCGCCGCGCTCGAGGAGCTCGAGCGCGAGCCGGACGCGGCCGTCCTCTTTCACGACTACCACCTGTACCTCGCGCCGCGGCTCGCTGCGGGAGGCGCGTCCGGGCGTCGTGACATCGCACTTCGTCCACATCCCCTGGCCCGAGGCCGACTACTGGCATGCGCTGCCGAGGAAGCTGCGCGTCGCCGTCCACGAGGGGCTGCTCGCGAACGACGTCGTCGGCTTCCACACCGACCGCTGGCGGCGGGCCTTCTTGCTCGCGGTCGAGCGTCTGCTCGGCGCCGAGGTCGATCCGCAGTCCGGCACGGTCGAGCACAACGGTCACGTGACGCGCGTCGTCGCGCATCCGATCGGCGTCGACCCGGCCGAGTTCGAACGGTTGCGGGAAGACCCCGTCGTGCTCGAGCGCGAAGCAGCACTCGCCGCCCGGCGGCCCGAGCAGCTCGTCCTGCGTGTCGACCGTACCGATCCGTCGAAGAACGCAGTGCGCGGCTTCCGTGCGTTCGCCCTGCTCCTCGAGCGTCATCCCGAGCTGCACGGGCGGGTGGCGATGGCTGCGCTGCTCGCGCCCTCGCGGCAGGACATTCCCGAATACGCCGAGTACGCGGCAGCGGTCGAAGCCGCTGCGAGAGCGGTGAACGACCGCTTCGCGCGAGACGGCTGGCAACCGGTGGAGCTCGACGTCGCCGACGACTTTCCCCGCTCGGTCGCCGGGTACAAGCAGTTCGACGTGCTCCTCGTCAACCCCGTCTTCGACGGGCTCAACCTCGTGGCGAAGGAAGCGTTCCTCGTGAACGCACGGGACGGCGTGCTCGTCCTGTCCGAGAACGCCGGTGTGCACGATGAGCTCGGCGAGTGGGCCGTCACGGTGAACCCGCTCGACGTCTCCGGCCAGGCGGATGCCCTGTATGCGGCCCTCACGCTCGACCCGTCCGAGCGGCGGCGACGGGCCGAGGCGATCCGGTCACACGTCCGCACGCACGACATCCGGGAGTGGATCGAGGCGCAGCTCGCCGACCTCGACGCCGTACGATCTGCCTGATGGACGACCTGTCGCACGTCGACGAGTCGGGTGCCGTCCGGATGGTCGACGTCGGCGGCAAGCCACCGGTGCGCCGCCGGGCGGTCGCGCGCGCCGAGGTGCGCATGGCAGCCGAGACCGCGCGGATCCTGCGCGAGCTCCCGAAGGGTGACGCTCTCGCAACCGCACAGCTTGCGGGGATCATGGCGGCGAAGCGGACGAGCGAGCTCATCCCGCTCTGCCATCCGCTTCCGCTCACGCACGTCGAGGTGACGCTCGAGGTGGGCGAGGGGGCGGTCGAGATCGTCGCCGCGGCGGAGACGACCGCGCAGACCGGCGTCGAGATGGAGGCGCTGACGGCGGCCTCGGTCGCGGCGCTCACCGTCTACGACATGGCCAAGGCGGTGGACAAGCAGATGCGGATCGCCGAGGTCGTGCTCGTCGAGAAGACGAAGGAGCGTGTCGTCTGAGGGCGGCCGTGTTGACGGTGTCGGACGGGGTCGTGGCCGGGACGCGCGAAGACCGGAGCGGCGATGCCCTCGACGAGCTTCTGCGGGGCGACGGCTACGAGGTAGAGCGGCGGGTCGTTCCCGACGAGCGGGAGCAGATCGCGACGGCGATCAGGGAGCTCGCGGGCTCGGTGAGCCTCGTGCTCACGACCGGTGGCACGGGCCTCGCGCCGAGAGACGTGACGCCGGAGGCCACCCGGGACGTGCTCGAGCGGGAGGCACCCGGAATCACCCAGGCGCTGCGGGCCGACTCGATCGCGAAGACGCCGCACGGCCTCCTCTCGCGAGGCGCCGCGGGCGTCATGGGCTCGACGCTCGTCGTCAACCTCCCCGGCTCGACCGGAGGCTGTCGCGACGGCTTTGCCGTCCTGCGCCCGGCGCTCGCGCATGCCCTCGAGCTCCTGGCCGGCGCGCCCACGACACACGAGCAGACGTGACGGCGGGTTCCACTCCGGCTGTGCTTCCTGCGCGGTTCGCGCGGCTCGTCAAGATCGAGCACACGGTCTTCGCGCTGCCGTTCGCGTACGTCGGCGCCTTTCTCGCCGTGCACGGGACGCCCGGCGGCCACGACCTCCTCTGGATCACGGTCGCGATGATCGGCGCCCGGTCGCTCGCGATGGCGCTCAATCGCCTCATCGATGCGGGGATCGACGCGCGGAACCCACGCACAGCCGGCCGGGAGCTCCCGAGCGGCCAGCTCTCGGTCGCCCAGGTCGTCTTGTTCTGTGCCGCTTCGCTTGCGCTCTTCCTTGTCGCCGTCTGGCAGCTCGACCCGCTCGTGCGCTGGCTCTGGCCGATTCCGGTCGCCGGCTTCGTCGTCTACCCGTACCTCAAGCGCTTCACGTGGCTCTGCCACATCTGGCTCGGCGCCGTCGACGGGCTCGCCCCGGTCGGCGCCTGGGTGGCGATCACCGGCCGGTTGCCGTGGCAGGCGTGGCTTCTCGGGGCCGCCGTGGCGCTCTGGGTGGCCGGCTTCGACCTCTTCTACGCGCTGTTTGACGCCGAGGTCGACCGCGAGGAGGGGCTCCACTCGATCGTCACGCGCTTCGGCGTCGACGGTGCCTTCCTCGGAGCGCGGATCGCGCACGCGGCGACTGTCGCCTGCCTCGTCTTGGCGGGAACCGGCCTCCACGTCGGTGCCCTCTACTGGGTCGGTGTAGCCGCCGTCTCGTCGCTGCTGGCGTACGAGCACTCCCTCGTTCGCCCGGCCGACCTGCGCCGGCTCGACACGGCGTTCTTCACGCTGAACGGTGTGATCAGCCTGGTCTTCGCCGTGTTCGTCATAGCGGACGCGACCCTCTAGCGCGCTAATGGCCGGGGCGCCCTAGCTGGGGCGCCCCGGCCTGTGATTCCCATGCGTGTTCCTACCGCCTAGCTCTTCTTGTGGCGCAGGTGGCGGTGGAGCCAGCGCAGCGGGTGACGATGCCAGGGGCGGCACCAGCTGCCGCCCGACACCACGACCCCCGCGGCGCCGACGCTGCCCGTGCCGAGCGAGGCGGACGAGAAGCCGGTAGCAGGATCGAACGGCGACGTGAAGGTCGCGACCATCCGGCCGATCGGGCGGCCCTCCAGCCGCGCGGTCACGGCTCCGTTCGCATCACCGTTCGTGACGGCGGCGTTGATCGCGCCGACGGTGCCCGGACCGCTGTCGGGCTTGATCCGGAACGTCCCGACCACGCGGCCGAGCCCGGTGTTCGTGTCGACGAAGCTGAGCGCGTGAATCGTGAGCGCTCCGTCCAGGCGCGCGTCGGAGCCCGACGCGGTTCCCGTATAGGTGGCGAGGGTCGAGACGAATGTGTCGCCTGCGTTGACGGAGCACGAAGAGAGCCGCGAGTGCGAGACGGTCGTCGCGGTGAACGTCGCCGACGCGGCCTGCTCGCCCGGCCCTCCGGCGCCGGCGAGGGCCACACCTGCGACTGCGAGCGCCGCCACGATCGCCGGCAACGCGAAGAGCAAGAGTCGTTTCCTGGACATCGGGGTCTCCTCAGGTCGATGGGTCGGCTCGGAGCCTGATGCGCCGGTGATCGGTTCCGGCAAAGCCCCCGTAAAACGCCTGTAAAGCGCCCGGAACCGCCTATGCTGGACGCGTGCTCGTTGCGCGACGGCTCGGCAAGCGCTACGGCGAGAAGCGGGCCCTGCGGGGGATCGACCTCTCTCTCCCGCGCGGGCGGCTTCCTCGTGGTGACCGGAGCGAACGGCTCCGGGAAGACGACGCTGCTCCGGATCTGCGCCGGCCTCGCGCGGCCGACCGAGGGGACGATCGAGCGGGCTGCGCCGCGCGGAGCGGTCGGCTACCTCGGTCACGAGCCGCTCGTCTATCGCGAGCTGACCGCACTCGAGAACCTCGAGCTCTACGGGCGCCTCTATCGGGTGCCGGAACGGCGCGAGCGGATCGGCATGCTGCTCGAGCGCTTCGACCTGTGGGACGTCCGGCACCAGCGGGTCGCCGCCTACTCCCGAGGAATGACACAGCGGCTCGCCCTCTGCCGCGTCCTCCTCCACGAGCCCGAGCTGCTCGTGCTCGACGAGCCGTACAGCGCCCTCGACGAGGCCGGGGCCGAGCTCCTCGACGCGCAGCTCGCCGAGCTTCGCGCCGAACGCACCTTCCTCCTCGCCACCCATGAGCCCGCGCGGGTCGAGCCGCATGCGAGCGCCAGGCTCGCACTCGCCGGATGACCTACGTTCGCGACGTCGGAGCGCTCGCGCGCAAGGACCTCCTGCTGGAGCTGCGGGCGCGCGACACGCTGCCGGCGATGCTCCTCTTCGTCGTCGCGACCTTCGTCGTCTTCCACTTCTCGCTGCCCGCGCATCCCTCGAAGCTGGCGGCGAGCGGGCTGCTCTGGGTCGCGATCCTCTTCACCGCGTTGCTCGGGCTGGGTCGCGCGTTCGTGCCGGAGCAAGAGCAGCGCGTGCTCGACGGGCTCGTGCTCGCGCCGTGCGACCGGAGTGCGATCTGGCTCGGCAAGTCGCTCGCGACGCTCGTGTTCCTCGGTGCGGCGGAGGTCGTGGCGCTGCCGGTCTACGCGCTCTTCTTCCGACCTCTGAGCGGGGCCGCGGTCTCCGGCGTCGTGCTCGCGGACCTCGGCATCTGCGCCGTGGGGACGTTCCTCGGCGCGATGGCCGTGACGACCCGCGCCCGGGAGCTGCTGCTCCCACTGCTCTTCCTGCCGCTCGCGATCCCCATCGTCGTCGGCGGGGTGGGTGCCGGTGCGGCAGCGTCGCCGGGTCGCTATCTCGGCTTCCTCGCCCTCTACGACCTGCTCTTCGCCGTGATCTGCTGGGCGTCGTTCGAATATGTCGTCGCCGAGTAACGCGGCTGCTGCGACAATCCGCGGCGTGGGTCGCAGTTTCCGGATCTCCCTGCCGGCGCTCGCCGTGGTCTCGGTCGTGCTCGTCACGACGGCGCTCGCGTTCGTCTTCTTCGTCGCGCCGAACGACGCGAACCAGGGCTTCTCGCAGCGGATCTTCTACTTCCACGTCTCGATCGCGTTCACGGCCTACGCCTGCTTCATCGCGGGGGCCTGGCAGGCGCTGCGGCATCTCTGGAAGCGCGACGAGCGCGCCGACCTCGCGAGCTACGTCTGCATCCACCAGGGGCTGATCTTCGGGACGCTCGTGCTCATCACCGGCTCGATCTGGGCGAAGATCTCGTGGGGGCACTGGTGGCTCTGGAGCGAGGACGAGCTCGTCCTCTTCCTCGTCCTCTACCTCTTCTACTGCGCGTACTTCATGCTCCGCTACTCGGTCGAGCCCGGGCCGCAGCGGGCGAACCTCAGCGCCGTGTACGCGCTCTTCGGCGTCGTCCTCATCCCGGTCAGCTTCGCTGCGATCCGGCTCGCGAAGACCTTCACCCACCCGGAGGTGTTCACGCGTCACGGGCCGAACTTCGGGGGCTGGATCCTCGTCACGTACTGCGTCGCGCAAGCTGCGATGCTCGTCCTCGCGTACACGCTCTACCGGCTCGAGCTCGGCGCCAAGCGGCTCGACGGGCGGCTGCGCCGATTGAGGGAGGTGCTCGTCTGACCACCGCGGAGAAATACGTCACCGCCGCGTACTGCGTCGTGTTCGCCGTCGTCCTCGCGTACGTCCTGATCCTCGCGCTCAAGCTTCAGCGGCTCGAACGCGACGTGGACGAGCTCGCGGGCCGCGCGCCCGCAGACGATGCGGAGGAGGCGCCGCGGGAGGCGGCGCGCGTTGGCTGAGCTGCTCTTCTGGCCGGCGCTCCTCCTCTACGGCGAGGCGGCAGTCGGCTATCTCGGCGACGTGAGGCGCCCGGGCCGCGCGGGTCGCGTCGCCACCTGGGGCGTCCGGCTCGGGTGGCTGGCCCAGACCGCGCTGCTCGGCCTGCAGGCGGCGCGCGACGACGGCTTTCCCTGGGGGACGTGGGCGTCGTCGCTCGGCCTCTTCGTCTGGCTCGTCGTCTCGGCCTACCTCATCTGGGGCTGCCGCAGCCCGTACCGGGTGCTCGGCCTCGTCGTGATGCCGCTCGCGGTCGCGCTGCTCGTCGTCGCCCGCGCCGGGGGAGGAACGGGGATCGGCGGCGCCAGCCACTACTCGAACCTGTTCCTCGTCGTGCATGTCGGGCTCGTGCTGGCGGCGTTCGCCGGCTTCACGCTCGCCGCGGCGCTCTCGGGGCTCTACCTCTGGCAGGAGCGGAGGCTGAGAACGAGCCCGGCGACCATCCTTCGCCGGCAGGTTCCCGCGCTCGCGACGCTCGACGCGCTCGCCCTGCGCACCGTCGCCTGGTCGGTTCCGCTGCTCACGCTCGGCGCGGCCGTCGGGCTCGTGCGTCTCGTCGCGCGGGACGAGCGCCTCGACGCACTCATCGCCGTCACGGCGGTCACCTGGCTCGTCTGGTGCGTGTACCTCGGCCTGCGCGTGGTCGGCGGTTGGACCGGACGCCGCGCCGCCTATCTCGCCATCGCCGGCTTCGCTCTCGTCGTCGTCGTCCGGCTCGCCCTTCCCGCGACCCACTTCGCCTAGCCGTGCTGCGCCTCGTCCTCGTCGGCACCTCCCACCACCACGCGCCGGTGGAGTTGCGCGAGCAGGTCGCGCTCGACCGCGAGCAGGCGCACGAGCTGGCCGCGCAGCTTGCCGACGACGCGCGCGAGGTCGTGTGCCTCTCGACCTGCAACCGGACGGAGCTCTACCTCGCTGCCGGTGACGCCGAGCAGGCCGAGCGGGACGCGGTCGAAGCGCTCGCGGCGCTCGAGCCCGAGGTCGAGCCGGCGCTCTACCGTCTGCACGACCGGGCCGCGGCGCACCACCTGTTCCGGGTCGCGGCCGGGCTCGATTCGCTCGTCCCGGGAGAGGGCGAGATCCTCGGTCAGGTGCGCCTCGCACACGAGCTCGGGGCGACAGGCCCACTGCTCGACCGAGTCTTCCGCCAGGCGCTCCACGCGGGGCGCAAGGTGCGAGCCCAGACGGCTATCGGGCAGAGCCCCGCCTCGGTGTCGGCTGCGGCGGCGGCCCTCGCCGAGCAGGTGTTCGGCAGCCTCGAGGGGCGCTCGATCCTCCTCCTCGGTGCGGGCAAGGTGAGCGAGCAGGCCGCGCGCAACCTCGGGAGCCGCGGCGCCGAGATCGCGCTCGTCGCGAACAGCAAGACCGACCGGGAACGGATCGAGGAGCAACTCGCGGCCGTCGACGTCGTCATCGCGTCCACGAGTGCGCCGGGGCTCGTGGTCGAGGCGGCGACGGTGGCGGACGCACTGCGGCGACGGCGGGGCCGCAGGCTCCTGTTCGTCGATCTCGCAGTCCCGCGCGACCTCGACCCCGCGATCGGAGAGCTCGACGGCTGCTACCTCTACGACATCGACGATCTCGAGCAGATCGTGGTCGAGACGCTCTCCCTGCGCAGGCGCGAGGCGGAGCGGGCCGAGGCGATCGTCGCCGGGGAGGCGGAGAAGTTCCATGAGTGGCACGCGTCGCTCGACGTCGTGCCCGAGATCGCGTCGCTGCGCGCGCGCGCCGAGGAGATCCGCGAGGCCGAGCTGCGGAAGGCGGAATCCCTGCTCGGGCGGCTCGACGAGAGCCAGCGGCGCGCGGTCGAAGCGGTCACGGCGCAGATCGTGAACAAGCTCCTCCATCTGCCCACCGTGCGGATGAAGGAGGCGGCCGCGGCAGCCGACGGGGTCCTCTATGCTGAGGCGGTGCGGCACCTCTTCGGTCTCGGCGAGGACGAGCGCTGAAGCTCGGACAGCTCACCGGCCGTCCCCTGCCGCTGCAGGTGCCGACGGCGTTCATCCGAGTCCGGCCCCGCGGTGTGGGGTGCGCGCCGCCCGTGCGAAGGCGACTGACCTGTGCTCGTCCGCGTCGGCAGTCGCGGCAGTAGGCTCGCGCTGACCCAGGCCGAGCGCGCTCTCTCGTCATTGCGAGCGCCGGGCATCGAGCTTGCGCTCGTCCCGATCACGACAGCGGGCGACCGGGACCGCTCGCGGCCGTTCGGCGAGATCGGCTCGCGTGGAGTCTTCGTGAAGGAGCTCGAGGAGGCGCTGCTCGAGAAGCGGATCGACGTGGCGGTCCACTCCGCGAAGGATCTGACCGCCACGGACCAGGCGGGACTGGCGGTCGGCGCCTATCTGCGTCGCGAGGATCCCCGCGACGCGCTCTGCGGCGCGGCCGAGCTGCGGCCGGGAATGCGGATCGGGACGGCGTCGGTGCGGCGGAAGGCGCAGCTGCTCGCACTCGACGCGTCGCTCTTGATCGAGCCGCTGCGCGGCAACATCGACACGCGCCTGCGCAAGCGGCAGGAGCGGGGCCTCGACGCGATCGTCCTGGCCGCGTGCGGGCTCGACAGGCTCGGGCTCGCCCGCGAGATCGGGCGGCGCTTCGAGCCGGAGGCGATGCTCCCCGAGGCGGGCCAGGGCGCGCTCGCCCTCCAGATGCGCGCGGGCGAGGAGCATCTCGTGGCGGCGGCCGACGACCTCGAGACCCGAGAGCGGGTCGAGGCGGAGCGGGCGGTCGTCGCGGCCGCCGGCGGCGGCTGTCTCGCTCCCGTCGCCGCGTACCACGACGGATCCACGTTGACGGGCTTCGTCGCCGCGGAAGACGGGTCGTGGCACGAGCGCAGGACGGGGTCGGATCCGGAGGCGCTCGGCGAGGAGCTCGCGGCGCTCGCCTCCGCCCGCGGGGCGTGACGGGCGAGAGCCGGGGGCGGCGGCTTCGTGTGGCCGTCACGCGTCCCGCCGGCCAGGCCGAGGAGCTCGCGCGGCGGATCGAGTCCCTCGGCTGCGAGACGGTGCTCTGGCCCCTGATCGCGATCGAGCCGAGCGGCCGCGATCCCATCGACGCGAACGGCTACGAGTGGGTCGTCGTCACGAGTCCCAACGGCGCGTTCGAGCTCGCTCGGCGTCTCGCGCAGCCGCCGCGTCGAGTCGCGGCCATCGGCCCGGGAACTGCGGCTGCCCTTCACGCGCACGGTCTGGAACCCGATCTCGTCCCGCAGGTCTCGACCCAGGAGGGGCTTCTCGCCGAGCTCCCGAGGCCCGCAGGGCGCGTCCTTCTCGCCGCCGCCGAAGGCGCACGGAGGCTCCTCGTCGACGAGCTCGACGCCGACTTCCTGCCGCTCTATCGCACCGTCGAGCTCGATCCGGGCGACGTTCCGGAGGTCGACTTCGTCCTGCTCGCCTCGCCTTCGGCGGCGCGCGCTCTCGCGCGCACACCGGCGCGGATCGTCCCGGTCGTCGCGATCGGCCCGCAGACCGCCGCCGCTTCCCGCGAGCTCGGTCTCGAGCTCGTTGCCGAGGCCGAGACCCACGATCTCGAGGGGCTCGTCGCCGCGCTCGAGCGGGTGTTGCCTCCGGGCACGCGGTAGCCTCCCGCGGCGATGCCGCCGTTGATCACGTTCCTGAGCGATTTCGGCTTGCAGGACGACTTCGTCGGCACCTGTCACGGCGTGATCGCATCCATCGCACCAGAGGCCCGCGTGATCGACGTCACTCACGGGATCCGCCCCGGCCACGTGCTCCAGGGTGCGCTCGTGCTGGCGAACACGCTGCCGTACATGCCCGCCGGCATCCACCTCGCCGTCGTCGATCCCGGCGTGGGGAGCGGACGGCGCGCCCTCGCGCTGCGAGACGGCGAGGGGCGGCTGCACGTCGGGCCCGACAACGGTCTCCTGTTGCCGGCCGCCGACCGCTTCGGCGGAGTCGAAGCGGCACACGAGCTTGCGAGCCCCGACTACTCGCTTGCAGCCCGTGTCTCGCACGTTCCACGGGCGCGACCTCTTCGCTCCGGCCGCGGCGCATCTCGCCGCGGGCGTGGCGCTCGAAGAGCTCGGGCCGCCTCTCGACCCGGACGAGCTCGTACGCGTCGAGATTCCGGCGCCGGAGGTCGGGCAGAATCGGATCCGGGCGGTCGTCCTCGTCGTCGACCGCTTCGGCAACGTGGCGCTCAATCTGAGGCGGGAGCACCTCGAGCACGCGGAGCTCGCCGCCGGGACGCGAATCGAGCTGACGTCCCGCGGGGAGCGGTTCTACGCCGTATCGGCCCGGACGTTCGCGGACGCCCCGCGGGGCTCGCTCATCCTCTACGAGGACAGCTACGGCAGCCTCGCCCTCGCGGTCTCTCGGGGCAGCGCCGCCCAGCTTCTCCGGCTCGAGGAGGGCGGGGAGATCGTGCTCGATCTCGCGTCGCGGTGAAGGACGCGCGCTGGTTCGCGCGCCTGACCACCGACGCCGTCGTGCGCCGGCCCGTGCTCTGGCGCCTGCTGCGCCGGCCGCTGCGCGCGATGTTCGACGGGCTCGCGCCGACCTGGGAGACACGCATCCACGCTCACCACCTCGGAGCAATCGATCTCGCACTCGAGGACGTGGCGGCGCCGAGGCGTGCACTCGACCTCGGCACCGGCACGGGCGTCGTCGCGCTGGCACTCACCGAGCGGTATCCGGGCGCCGACGTCGTCGGTGTCGACCTCAGCCCGGGGATGGTCGAGGAGGCTCGCCGGAAGCTTTCGCCCGGGCTCGAGGGACGCGTCGGCTTCGAGGTGGGCGACGCTGCCGTGCTTCGCTTTCCGGACGGCGCCTTCGAGCTCGTGGTCCTGTCGAACATGATCCCGTTCTTCGACGAGCTCGCCCGCGTCACCGCGCCGGGAGCCACGCTCGTGCTCTCGTTCTCACGAGGCGCCGAGACGCCGATCTACGTCCCGTTCGAGCGCCTGCGCCGCGAGCTCGCCCGTCGCGGCTTCGCGGAATTTGCGGAGTTTTCGGCGGCGCCGGCGGCGGCGCTGCGGGCGACCAGGCGCTAGGGTCAAGGCAACGGTCGTCCGCGACACGGTCGCACCGGTCCGAACGACCTGAGGCCCCCGCGAGCGCGCCAGCGTCCATGGGGGCCTCGCTTCGTTCAGAACCGGCGAAGCGCGCTCTCGGCGCCGAGATCGCCAGGTAGGGGTAGCCTCGTTCGACCGTGTCGTCCAGGCCGCCGATCGAGGCTGCAGGAGCCGCCGTCTTCGACGACGAGGGGCGCATCCTCCTGATCAAGGAGAACTACGACCGGGAGCGCTGGGGCTTTCCCGGCGGCGCGGTCGAGCCCGGCGAGACGCCGGAGCAGACCGTCGTCCGCGAGGTACGCGAGGAAACGGGCGTCGAGGTGCGCGTGGACGAGCGCGTCGGCTCTTACTCGCTCGCCGACGACAGCCTGACCGCGCATCTCTTCCGCTGCACGATCCTCGCCGGCACTCCCGCCGTTCCACCGAGCGGCGAGATCGCCGACGTGCGGTGGTGGCCGCCGGGCGCGCTCCCCTGGCCACGGACGAACCTCCTCCACCACGCGCTGCCCGACGCGATGACGGGCCGGTCGAACGTGGTGCGTCGCCGGCTCACTCGTGTGAGCTAGAGCTCGCCCGGGCTACACTGACCGCCCGCCAGGGCGAGGTAGCTCAGCTGGTAGAGCACTCGGCTGAAAACCGGGGTGTCGCCGGTTCGAGTCCGGCCCTCGCCATCTCTACTATCTCAAGACCATGAAGAAGTTCCTGTTCCTGCTCGTCGCGTTCAGCCTGATTGCCGTCGTGCCGGCCTCCGCCGGCTCGCGTCATCCGCAGCGCGCGACGATCGTCAAGCTGAGCCGCCAGGTCAAGACGCTCCGCCAGCGGCTGCACGCCAGCAAGACGAGGAACGCGCAGGCGAAAGCCGCCCTGCAGGCCAGTCTGACGAGCAGCCAGAACGAGCTCAGCGCCGCGAACGCGCAGGTTGCAGCGCTGCAGGCGAAACTGGACGCGATTCCTGCGCCGAGCACGGCCGCGATCGAGCTCGTGCGCCAAGAGGTCGTCTACGCCCAGGGCGGCAACGCCACCTCCTACAGCCCGCAACTCGTCGCCGAGGCGGCGATGGACTACACCTTCGGTCACGTCCTCTCACCGGTGCTCGGCTATCTCGAGCAGACCTACAACGAGCCTCCCTCGGGCGGACCGCACACGCCCGGCTACATGGCCCCCGTGGACGTGATCCTCGCCGCCCAGGCGGGCGTCTGCGTCCAGCACGAGCGGGTCTTCGCCCACATCGTGCAGGCGTTCGGCTTCCAGGTGCGGGATGTCGGCTTCTCCTACACCGAGCCGAACGGCAGCCCGAACGCCCACTCGACCGCCGAGGTGTACTACGACGGCGGCTGGCACTGGTACGACCCGACCTTCGGCGTCTTCTTCAAGGACGCAAACGGGAACGTGCTCTCGATCGCGGATGCACGCGCCGGCCTCGGCCAGCAGTACAAGGACGACGCCGCGTTCGAGAACCAGCTCGCCCCGAACGCCACCTGGTTCGAGACCGACCCGAAGACGTACGTCAGCTACAGCACCCAGCTGCCCTAGTCTTCCCTTCCAGGGAAACAGCCGCAAGCCCGCCCCGTGCGGGTCTGCGGCCGTACCGGGCCGCCGCTCGGAGCGGGCCGCGGAATCGCATTTTCCTCGCAACCATGCCGCCGGCCGCGGCGGTTAGGGTCAGAAGCGTGAACGAGCCCAGCTCCGAACTTGTTCGGCAGCTCGAGGCCATTCCCCGTGGCGGCTGCGACGCCCGCGAGATCCACCTGCAGGGCCTCGCCCCGCGCCGCCGCCCCTCGCTGCTCGACAATCTGGAAGCGCGGGGCCTGGTCGAGCGCTACCCGAACGCTTTCGGCCCCGAGGAGCATCTTCCCGTAGCCTCCGCGCCGTGAGCGTCGAGGAGGCCGCCGTTCGGAAAGTGACCGTGATCGGAGCGACGCTCGATCTCGGCGCCGGGCGCCGTGGCGTCGACATGGGGCCGTCGGCGATCCGCTACGCGGGTCTCGACCAGCAACTCACCGAGAAGCTCGGCGTGCGGGTCTCCGACATCGGCAACGTCATCTCGCCGGTCGCAGAGACGACGGCGATGGGCGACGAGCGCGCCCGCTATCTCGACCAGATCCTCGACCTCTGCGATCGGCTGGCCGCGCTCGTGGCGGATGTGGCGCGCCGCGGCGCGCTGCCCCTCGTCCTCGGCGGCGACCACTCCGTCGCGCTCGGCACGCTCGTCGGCATGGCACAGGCCCGCGGCCCGGGCGGCGTCGTGTGGGTCGACGCGCACGGGGACCTCAACACGCCGGAGACGTCGCCGACCGGCAACGTGCACGGAATGGTGCTGGCGGCGGCGCTCGGCCGCGCCGGCGACGCCTTCCGGCGCGACGGGTGGCCCATGCCGGCGGTCGAGCCGGGGAAGCTCGCGCTCGTCGGCGTCCGCTCGCTCGACGACGGGGAGCGGGAGCTGCTGCACAGTCTCGAGGCGAAGGTGTTCACGATGAGCGAGGTCGACCGGATCGGCATCGAGCCGTGCATGCGGGAGGCGCTCGCGCACGCGTCCGGCGCGGCGTTCCTGCACCTCTCCCTCGACATGGACGTCGTCGACCCCGACTATGCGCCCGGCGTCGGCACGCCGGTGCGGGGCGGATTCTCGTACCGCGAGGCGCACCTCGCGCTGGAGACGGTCGCCGAAACCGCCCACATCGACTCGATGGACGTCGTCGAGGTCAACCCGATCCTCGATCGCGAGAACGCGACCGGGCAACTCGCCGTCGAACTCGTGGCGTCGGCGCTCGGCGCGCGCATCCTCTGACGTGGAGCTCGAAGTCCGCGAGGGCGATATCGTGGCCGTGGAGGCCGACGCTCTCGCGAACGCCGCGAACGATGGGCTCTGGATGGGTGCCGGCGTCGCCGGGGCGCTGAAGCGCGCGGGCGGCGACGAGATCGAGCGGGAGGCGACGGCGCTCGGGCCGATCGCGCTCGGGAGCGCCGTCGCGACCTCGGCGGGGCGTCTCCCGGCTCGCTGGGTCGTCCACGGCGCCGTGATGGGCCAGGACCTCCGGACGAGTGCCGACCTCGTGCGACGAACGACGCGCTCCTGTCTCGAGCTGGCCGACGAGCTCGGCTGCCGCTCGCTCGCGCTACCCGCCTTCGGCACGGGAGTCGGGGCCTTTCCGCTCGCGGAGTGCGCGCGGATCATGGTCGCCGAAGTGCAGAGCTTCGAGCCCGAGTCGCTCGAGCGCGTGACCTTCGCCGTCTTCGGCGGCGACGCCTACGACGCGTTCTCGTCCGTGCTCTCTTCGCCGCTCTCCGACGGCTCGTAGTAGCGGCGACCTTCGAGCTCCTCCGGGAGGTGGCTCGCCTCGAAGCCGCTCGGGTCGTCGTGCGGGTAGACGTATCCCGTGCCGTGGCCGAGCTTCCGGCCGTACCACGAGCCGTCTCGCAGCGACTTGGGCGGCCGGACCGCGCCGTGCTCCCGGACGTCCGCGGTCGCCCGGTTGAGTGCGGCGTAGCTTGCGTTGGACTTCGGCGCGCGCGCGAGGTAGATCGCCGCCTGCGCGAGGTTGAGCCGCGCCTCGGGCAGGCCCACGTGCTCGACGGCCTGCGCGGCGGCGACGGCGACGAGGAGGGCGCGGGGGTCGGCGTTGCCGACGTCCTCGGAGGCGAGCACGATCATTCGCCGCGCGACGAAGCGCGCGTCCTCGCCGCCCTCGAGCATCGCCGCGAGGTAGTAGACCGCGGCGTCCGCGTCGCCCCCGCGCATCGACTTGATGAAGGCGGAGGTGAAGTCGTAGTGCGCGTTGCCGGCCTTGTCGTAGACGAGCGGCGGTTTGCGCGCCGCGTCCTCGACGTGCGCCTCGGTCACGGGCGCCCCTTCCGCCTTCGCGGTCTCGGCGGCGAGCTCGAGGACGTTGAGCGCGGTGCGCGCGTCGCCGCCCGCTCGCCGGGCCACGAGCGCGACGAGGTCGTCACCGAGGCCGACCTCGAGCTCCGCCGCGCCCCGCCGGACGATCTCGGAGAGCTCCTCCTCGTCGAGCGGCTCGAGCTCGTACACCTGCGTGCGGGAGATGAGGGCGGAGTTGACCTCGTAGTACGGGTTCTCGGTCGTCGCGCCGATCAGCGTCACGAGCCCCGACTCGACCCCCGGCAGCAACGCGTCCTGCTGTGCCTTGTTGAAGCGGTGGATCTCGTCGAGGAAGAGGATCGTGCGGCGGCCCGACGTGCCCAGCCGCTCCCGTGCCCGCTCGAGCACCTCCCGCACGTCCTTCACCGTGGCGGACACCGCCGACAGCTCCTCGAACGCCGCTCCGGTCGACGCCGCGACGATCCGCGCGAGCGTCGTCTTGCCGCTGCCGGGCGGCCCGTAGAGGATCGAGGAGTGGACGCGGTCCTGCTCGATCGCGCGCCGGAACGCCGAGCCCTGCCCGAGGACGTGCTCCTGGCCGACGAACTCGCCGAGGCTCGCCGGTCGCAGCCGTTGCGCCAGCGGCGCGACGTCGCCCGCCCGGCGCTCGGCGGCATCGGAGAAGAGGTCCGACATGGAGGAAGTATGCTCCGGCTCGTGGCCACGACCGCTCTCCGGGACGAGGTCACCGACCTCCTCCAGCGGCTGATCCGCGTCGACACGACGAACCCGCCCGGCAACGAGACGGCTGCCGCCGAGCTCCTGCGCGACTATCTCGAGGCGAACGGCCTCGCGTGCGAGCTGATCGCGAAGGTGCCGGAGCGGGCGAACCTCGTGGCACGCCTTCCCGGCGGCGACGGTCCGTCGCTGCTCTTCCTCTCGCACACGGACGTCGTTCTCGCCGACCCCGCGGAGTGGTCGGTGCCGCCCTTCTCGGGCGAGCTGCGGGAGGGACAGGTCTGGGGTCGCGGCGCACTCGACATGAAGGGACAGGTGGCGGCGAACGCCGTCGCCTTCGCCTCGCTCGCGCGGGAGGGCTTCACGCCGAGCGGCGACGTGATCTTCGCCGCGACCGCGGACGAGGAGGTCGGCGACGACTTCGGCCTCTCGTGGCTCTGCGAGGCGCATCCCGAAGCCGTCCGCTGCGACTTCGCGATCAACGAGGGAGGCGGCGAGCGGCTCGAGCTCGCGGGCGGCAGGACGATCTACGAGGCATCCGTGGCCGAGAAGATGAGCGCGCCGTTCCGGCTGCGAGTGCGTGGCCGGTCGGGGCACGCGTCGATGCCGGGTATCGCCGACAACGCGCTCGTCAAGGCGGCCCGCCTGATCGAGCGGCTCGCGGAGTTCCGGCCGGAGCCTCAGCTCGGCCCGGAGGTGCAGGCGTTCCTCTCGGTAGTCCTCGGTGACGTCCCGTCGCCGCCGGAGGCGGTCGAGCGGACGCGACAGGTCTCGGGGGCGGCCGCGGACATCGTCGAGGCGCTCCTCGCGCCGACCTTCTCGCCCACGATCGTCTCCGCGTCCTCGAAGCGAAACGTCGTTCCGGCGGTCTGCGAGCTCGAGGTGGACTGCCGGCTCCTGCCGGGCCAGCACCCGGAGCACGTGGAGCCCGTGATCCGTGCGCTGCTGGGAGGAGACGTCGAGTACGAGCTCGAGTGGATCGAGGCCCAGGGCGGGACCCGTTCGCCGCTCGACACGCCGCTCTGGCGGGCGCTCGAGGAGTGGGTCGCCGAGACCGAGCCGGAGGCGAGGGCCGCTCCGCTCGTCAGCCCAGGCTTCACCGACAGCCACTGGCTGCGCGAGGCGTTCGGCACCGTCGCGTACGGCTTCTTCCCGGCGAGCGGCGAGCTGTCGTCCGAGGTCGCGGCCTCGCTCGTCCACTCGGCCGACGAGCGCATCCCGGTCGCCGACCTCGAGCTCGCCGTCGGCTGGTTGCGTCACGCGGCGCACGCCGTTCTCGCGTAGAGCCGACTACTCTTGGACGCGATGGCCGAGGAGAAGATCCGGCTCGGTGGGATGGCTCTTCCGAACGGCGTGCTCGTGCACGGGCCGCACGCCTGGGCGTGCGCGATTCGCGACGAGGACGGGCGCATCGAGATCGCAGCCGCGCGGAAGCGCTTCCAGGCCACGCGGGTGCAGAGCCCGCTGTTGCGCGGCCCGGCTCGGCTCGCCGAGGCGCTCGCGCTGCTGCCGCAGGTGAAGGCGAAGCTGCCGGCGGCTCGGCTTCCGATGGAGAGCCCGCGTGCGCTCCTGTCGATGCTCGGCACGGCGATGTTCGTCCGCAGCCTCCGCGAGTCGGGGCTGCGCCCGGCTGCGCGGGAGCTGCTCTCCGCCCTCGCCTCGGTCGCTCCGGCCGTGCTCACCCTCCGCTCGGGCGAGCTCGCCGCCTATCACGGCGCCGAGCACATCTCGATCGGCAGCTACGAGTACGGGAAGCGCGCGGCGCGGGAGCACGAGCGCTGCGGGGGGCATCTCGTCGGCCCCCTCGTCGCCACGTCCGCCCTCGGCAACATGCTCGCCGGCCTCGCGCCACAGCGGCTCCGCCGGCAGGCGCGCGCCGCTGCGCAACTCGGCGCGATCGCGGCGTCCACCGAGCTCTTCGGCTGGATGACGCGGAACCCGTCGCACCCGCTCGCCCAGGCGCTCGCGAAGCCGGGGCACGAGCTCCAGCACCGCTTCTCGACCGCCGAGCCGAGTGCGGAGCAGCTCGAGGTGGCCGAGGCGGCGCTGGCGGCCTGCCTCGAGCTCGAGCATGCCGCAACGCCCTAGGCGGCGCCTCAGCCCGGAGGTCTTCGACCTCCCCGTCGAGAAGATGCGCGCCGGCTGGTACACGGACGCCTACTTCAACCACGCCCGGGCGACGCTCCTCGAGGACGGACGCCATCCGCGGGTCGTCGTCCAGGTGTTCCAGAAGAACGACGCCTGGCTCGGCGGGATGGACGAGGCGATCGCGATCCTCCGCCTCTGCTCGCACGACCCCGGCGACCTGACGATCCGCGCGCTCCACGACGGCGACCGGATCGAGCCCTGGGAGCCGGTGCTGACGATCGAGGGCGACTACACGGGCTTCGCGCACCTCGAGACGGTCTATCTCGGGACGCTCGCCCGGCGGACGCTGATCACGACGAACGTCGTGCGCGTGCTCGAGGCGGCGAACGGCAAGCCGATCATCTTCATGCCGGCACGCCACGATCACCATCGCGTGCAGGCCGGCGACGGCTACGCCGCGTACGTTGCGGGCCGGATCACGGGCTTCGAGATCGGCGTCACGAGCGACGAGCAGGCCTCGTGGTGGGGCGGACGCGGCATCGGCACGGTGCCGCACTCCCTCATCGCCGCCTTCGACGGCGACACGGTCCTCGCCGCGCGACGCTTCGCCGAGTGGGCGCCGCCGGACATGTCCGTGACCGTTCTCGTCGACTTCGACAACGACTCGGTGCGGACCGCGCTCGAGGTGGCCGAGACGCTCGGCGAGCGGCTCTGGGGCGTCCGGCTCGACACGTCCGAGGCGCTCGTCGACCGTTCCCTGTGGCAGGAGCTCGGCGACTTCGAGCCGACGGGCGTGAACGAGCGGCTCGTACGGAAGGTGCGCGCCGCGCTGGACGGCGCGGGTTTCGGGCACGTGCGGATCGTCGCCTCCGGCGGGTTCACGGTGGAGAAGATCCGCGCGTTCGAGGAGCGCGGCGTGCCGGTGGACGCGTACGGGGTGGGCTCCTCTCTGATCCGCGGGGCGAACGATTTCACCGCCGACGTCGTCGTCACCGACGGGAAGCCGTCCGGGAAGTTCGGGCGGCGGCTCCGCGACAACGGCCGGCTGGAGCTCGTGACGTGAGCCTGCGCGTCGTCGCGGTCGGGCCGGGTCGCTGGGCCGACATGTGCACGCTCTTCGAGCGTCGCGGCCCGCGCGGCGGCCACCGCAATGTCCCCGCGTTCGGCTGCTGGTGCATGTACTGGCGCGATCGCTCGCTCGAGCACGGCGAGCCGAAGAAGCGTGCGATGGGGAAGCTCGTCCGGGTCGGCCGCGAGCCGGGTTTGCTCGCGTACGAAGGCGACGAGCCGGTCGGCTGGGTCTCGCTCGGCCCGCGCGAGGACTTCCCGGCGCTCCAGGTCTCGCCGCAGTATCGGCCGCGCGACGCCGGAGGCGGCGACGCCGCCTGGTCGCTCGTCTGCTTCGCCGTCGATCGGTACGCCCAGCGGCACGGAGTCGCGCGGGCGCTCCTCGCCGCCGCGGTCGAGCACGCCTTCGCGCGCGGCGCGACCTCGCTCGAGGCGTATCCGCACAAGACCGACCGGACGAACTACATGGGCCACGTCGAGCTGTTCGAGGCGGCGGGATTCGCTCCGGTGCGGGAGACGAGCAAGCGCGTCGTCGTGCGGCTGGAGCGATGAAGCGGCTGTTGCTCGCCTCGTCGGGGATCGGTGCGCTGCGCGAGCTGGCGGACGATCCGGCGCGGCTGCGGCTTTCGTTCGTGCCGACCGCAGCCGGTCCGGATGCCGAGACGAAGCCCTGGGTGCAGGCCGACCGGCAGCAGCTCGCGGCGCTCGGCTGCGAGGTCTCGACGCTGCCGCTCGAGCACGCCGAGTGGGCCGAGATCGAATCCGCGCTCGCAGCGGTGGACGGCGTGTTCCTCACCGGCGGCAACTCGTACCTGCTCCTCTGGCATGCGCGCCGCAGCGGCTTCGCCGAGCTCGCGCTGCCGCTCGTCGAGTCGGGCGCGCTGCTCTACGCGGGCACGAGCGCCGGCGCGGTCGTCGCCGGGCCCGACCTCGTCCCGGCTGCGTCGGACGACAACCGGGCGGCGGTGCCCGAGCTCGAGTCCTCGCGCGGGCTCGGGCTCGTCGCCTTCAGCGTCCTGCCCCACGACCAGGAGCCCGAACGGACCGCGCACCACGAGCAGGTCGTGGCGAATCACCCGTCGATCCCTTTCGTTCGCCTGGCCGACGATCGCGCGGTCGTCGTTCGCGGCGAGGACGCGCGGGTCGTGGATTCGCCCCACCTCGCATAGGGCCGCACGCGAGGACTACGCTGGGTCGATGCCGATCGCCTCTCCCGTCACCTCGCGCGTCTGAGCGTACGACTACGCCGAGCGTGTCTCGGCGGCGCTGCAGGCCCAGGAGCTGCGCAACCGCCTGCGGGAGGCGGAAGCGGCGGCCGGCCCAGTCGCGCGGCCGCCGCGGCGGACGTGGCAGCTCAGGCTCCGCTGGTCACCGGCCGGGAGATAGGCCGAAGCGCGGCAGGCTGTTCGCGGCCCCGGGTGTCGTAGCATCGGCCGCGTCGTGGCGATCCAGATCTCCGTCATCGGCAGCGGCGCCGAGCACGAGGAGCGGGCCGAGGCGGTCGGCCGGCTGCTCGCGGAGCGCGGTGCGACCGTCGTCACAGGCGGGCTCGGCGAGGTGATGGCGGCCGCGTCGCGCGGCGCGAAGGCCGCGGGAGGGACGACGATCGGGATCGTTCCCGGCGAGACGCGGGCCGACGCGAATCGCTGGCTCGACCACGTCGTCGTGACCGGGATCGGGCACGCTCGCAACCTCGGCGTCGTCGCCTCGGGAGACGCCGTGGTCGCGGTCGGAGGGCGGTACGGCACGCTCGCCGAGATCGGCTTTGCGCTCACGCTCGGCCGTCCCGTCGTCGTGCTCGAACCGGGCTGGGAGGTCGAAGGGGCGCAGCGGGCGGCGACTCCCGAGGAAGCGGTCGAGTTTGCTCTTGCGTCGGTGCGTCATACTCAGGTGACATGACGCACGTAGTCCTGCTCAACCTCGTCTTCTTCATTCCGGCGACGTGTGGTGCGTCTGCGTTCGCGCTGTTCGTCTACCGGTTCCTGCGGAGCGCGCCGCCGCCCGTAGCTCCCCCGCCGGGCGGCGGAGGCAGAGTCCCGCTGCCGAGGGTCGGCCCCGACGACCTCGCTCGTTCGGTCTAGCTCTCAGCCGGCCGACGACGCCGCGAGGCGGCCCCGCAGGAATTCGCGCTCCGTCTCGCTCGGCGCGAGCTCGAGCGCGCGGGAATAGGCCGCCGCCGCCTCGTCGTCCTGCCCGAGCCGGCTCAGGAGCTCGGCCCGGGTCGAGTGCCAGAGGTGGTACCGCTCGAGCTCCGTGAGGGCGTCGACGATCTCGAGCCCCGACTCGGGCCCCTCGGCCATCGCAACCGCCACGGCGCGGTTCAGCTCGATCACCGGCGACGGGGTCAGCTCCGCGAGCCGGCCGTAGAGGAGCGCGATCTGCGGCCAGTTCGTCTCCTCCGCGTAGTGGAGCGAGGCGATCGCCGACTGCACCTGATACGGGCCCGACCGCCGCAGGGAGAGTGCTCGCTCGAGCGCCCGACGTCCCTGCTCGATCTCGGCGGCGTCCCAGAGGCTCCGGTCCTGCTCGCCGAGCAGCACGAGCTCGCCGCCGGGCGACGTGCGTGCGTCGCGACGGGCGTCCTGCAGAAGTAGCAGCGCGTGCAGACCGTGCGCCTCCGCCTCGTCGGGCATCAGCGTCGCGAGGACCGCGGCGAGCCGGACGGCCTCGGCGCAGAGCTCCCGCCGCACGGGAGGGCCGTAGCCGGCGTTGAAGACGAGATAGATCACGGCGAGCACGGTGCGCAGGCGCTCGGGCAGCAGATGCTCGGGCGGCAGACGCAGCGGGATGCCGGCGTCACGGATCTTGCGCTTCGCCCGGACGAGCCGCTGCGCGAGCGTCGGCTCCGGGGTCAGGAACGCGCGCGCGATCTCCGGCGTGGTCAGCCCGCCGACGAGGCTCAAGGTCAGCGCGACCTGAGCCTCCGGTGCGAGCGCCGGGTGACAGCAGGCGAAGATCAGCTCGAGCCGCTCGTCGGGGATGACGGCCTCCTCGTCTGCCGGAAGCTCTGCCGCGCGCGCGAGCAGCTCCGTCTTCCGCGCGAGCGTCCGCTCCCGCCGGATCCGGTCGATCGCGCGGTTGCGCGCCGTCGCCACGATCCACGCGCCCGGATTGGCGGGAACGCCGTCACGCGGCCACCGCTCCGCCGCCCTGACGAAGGCGTCCTGGACAGCGTCCTCGGCGAGGTCGAGGTCACCGAGGACGCGGCCGAGGATCGCGATCGAGCGCGCACGCTCGTCGCGGTAGGCGCGGACGAGCTCCTCTACGAGGCCACCTCCGCCTCGCGCATCACGATGGGGCGCACCTCGATGTGGCCGTAGCGGGCCGACGGCAGCTTCGCCGCCCACTCGAGCGCCTCGTCGAGCGTCTCGACGTCGATCAGGTAGTAGCCGCCGAGCACTTCCTTCGTCTCCGCGAACGGCCCGTCGGTCGTGATCGTCCTGCCGTCCTCGACCTGGACGACCGTCGCGGTCGACGAGGGCTGGAGCTGGTTCGCATCGACGAGGATGCCGCGGCTGTGCAGCTCCTCCGTGTACTGCATGTACTCGCCGTAGATCGCGTTCCGCTCGTCCTCGGGCATCTCGCCCCAGTGCGCCTCGTCGTCGTTGATCAGGAGCAGGTACTGCATGTGGTGCCTCCTTCGGAGTTGGTCGACGCCTCTACGACGAACGGGTCAGCCGGATTTCGACATTCTCGTCAGCAGCGTCAGTGCGCCCGCCTTGTCGAGGAACTCGTTCAGGTTGCCGCACTTCGGACTCTGGACGCAGGACGGGCAGCCGTGCTCGCACGGGCAGCCGTCGAGCAGCTCGGCGGTGTCGGCGACCCAGCCCTCGAACTGCTCGAAACCGCGGGCGGCGATGCCGACCCCGCCCGCGTGGCCGTCGTAGACGAAGACGGTCGGCGCGCCGGTGTCCGGATGGAGGTTCGTCGAGAGGCCGCCGATGTCCCAGCGGTCGCACATCGCCCAGAGCGGCAGGAGCGCGATCAGCGAGTGCTCGGCCGCGTGCAGGGACGAGAGGAGCAGCGGCATCGCCTCCAGCCCTTCGAGCTGGTGCGGTCGCGGCACGAACCAGACCGCCTCGGTGTCGAACGTCGTCGGCGGCAGCTCGAGCGGGATCGTCGCGAGCGTCGACCCGTCCGCGACGGCCTTCTTCTGGTACGCGACGACCTGCTCCGTCACCGAGACGCGACCGAAGGAGAGCTCGAGCCCGAGCCGCCGCTCGACCCGCAGCGGCTCCTCGATCGCCGTCTCGGTCTCCTTCTTCGCCTGCGTGTACCAGTCGCCGTCGAACGGCTCGACGAGCGCGTGCCGTGCCGCGAGATCGAGCTCGCGGACGAGGTACTGGCGGCCGAGGTGGAGGTAGACGGCGCCCTCGTGCACGGTGGAGAAGGCGCGCTCTCGCTCCGCGAGCCCGAGCACGTCGCCGCCCGCGGCGTCGACGACGAGGAACGCGTCGGGCGACGTGGAGCGGAGCGGCACGCGAGCAGCCGGCGCCTCCTTGCCCGCCCAGACCCAGCCGCGCGCCGTCCGGCGCAGCTCCGGGACGAGGGCGGCACGCTCGAGCGCCTCCGGCCCCAGCGTCGCCGAATCCTCCTCGTCGAGCGGCGCCTCGAAGGCGGCCGCGGCGACGTGACCGTCGAGCACGCGCGGATTCGCATGGTCGAGGATCGCGGCCTCGACCTGCCGCGTCAGCAGGGCCGGCGGCTCGCGCATGAAGTACTGGTCGAGCGCGTCCTCGGAGGCGATCAGGACCGCGAGGCCGTGCTCGCGCCGGCCCGCGCGGCCCCACTGCTGGCGGAGGCTCGCCACCGTGCCGGGAAAGCCGACCGAGATCGCGCAGTCGAGGTCGCCGATGTCGATCCCGAGCTCGAGCGCGTCGGTGGACGTGACGCCGAGCAGGTCGCCCTCGACGAGCCGCCGCTCGAGCTCACGCCGCTGCTGCGGCGTGTACCCGGCCCGGTACGGCGCGAGCCGCGCCGCTGTCGCGGCGTCGAGCCGGTCGCAGGCGAAGCGGTGGATGAGCTCTGCCGAGCGGCGGCTCTTCGCGAAGCAGATCGTCCGCAGCCCACGGCCGACGAGCCCGGCGAGGAGCCGCGACGCCTCGCCGAGCGCGCTCGCCCGCAGACCGAGCCCGGGGTCGAGGAGCGGTGGGTTCCAGAGGGCGACCGTCCGCTCCGCGCGCGGCGCGCCGTCGTCCTCGACGACCGCGGCCTCCTCACCGGTGAGCGCGTGCGCGAGCTCGCCGGCGTTCGCGATCGTCGCCGAGGCGAGGAGGAACTGCGGCTCGGCGCCGTAGATCCGTGCGAGCCGCCGCAACCGCCGCAGGACGTTGGCGACGTGCGAGCCGAAGACGCCGCGGTAGACGTGCGCCTCGTCGACGACGACGAAGCGGAGGTTGTGGAGGAAGTCGCCCCAGAGATCGTGCCTCGGCAGGACGCCGACGTGGAGCATGTCGGGGTTCGTGAGCACGAGGTTCGCCCAGCCGCGGATCTGTCGCCGCCGCTCGGTCGGCGTGTCGCCGTCGTAGATCGCCGCGCGGACGGCGCCTACGCCGAGCTCGCCGAGCGACCGTGCCTGGTCCTGGGCGAGCGCCTTCGTCGGGTAGAGGTAGAGGGCGCGCGCGTGGCGGTCGGCGGCGAGCGCGTCGAGCACCGGCAGGTTGAAGGCGAGCGTCTTGCCCGACGCGGTGCCGGTCGTGACGATCACGTTTCCGCCGCCGCGGGCGGCCTCGTATGCCGCGGCCTGATGCGTGTAGAGCTCCTGGATCCCGCGGCCGGCGAGGGCTTCCCGCACCGCGGGCTCGAGCACGCGGGGGAGCGGGGCCGTGCGCGCCTCGCGGGCCGGTTCGGTCGTGAGGTGGGCGAGCTCGTCCCCGGTGAGGAGCTCGTCCCAGGTGGCGACGCCGCTCGTCACCGGCGCCATCTGAAGCCGAGGCCGAACGCGTACTCGCGCTCGGCGGGCTCCACGATCCGCTCGAGCCGCAGGCCGGCGTCGAGGAACGCCTGCAGGAAGACACCGAGCGGCAGGTGGCTCGCTCCCACCCTGATCCGCAGGCCGGACGAGCGCGAGATTCCCGGAGCCTCCTCGTAGCGGCCGGTCAGGCGGTACCAGCCCGGCTGGAGCTCCGGAGCCCGCCGCTCGACGTCGTACACGGAGTGCGGACCGACGAAGCAGGGGTGGATGCCGACGTAGACGAACGGTGCGCCGGGACGGAGCACGCGCACGATCTCTCGCACGAGACCGCCGAAGTCGTCGACGTCCGTGTGCGTGAAGACGGAGACGGCGGCGGCGAACGACGCGTCCTCGAACGGCAGCGCCGTCACGTCTGCGCGCACCGTGTGCACGCCTTTCGCCGCGGCGCGGCGGAGCATGTCCTCGGAGGCGTCCACGCCGGTCACGTCCCAGCCGAGCCCGGCGAGGCCCGCCGCGTAGCCGCCCGTGCCGCAACCGACGTCCAGCAGGGAGCCCGAGCCCTCGCCGAGGAGGTCGGCGAGCGTCCGCCACGTCTCGCTCTCGAGCGGCTCCGGCTGGAACTCTGCGTCGTACCAGTCCGCGAGCCCGTCGTACCGGGCCTCGGTCGTCATGGCGACATTGAAGCGACACCGTCCTCGTCCACGAGGACGATCCTGGCTGCCTCGACGCCTTCGAGGTCGGCTCCGGCCGGCGCGACGACGGCGTCGAAGCGTCCTCCGGGCCGCGGCTCGACCGCTCGTGCTCCCCGCTGGCGAGCCTGCTCGGCCCGGGACGGATCGGGCTCCACGACGACGACCTCCCAGCCGGCGAGCTCGAGTGGCCGTACATGGATGCCGGCGAAGCCGAGCTCGAGCACACGGCCGGGTGGTTCTCCCAGCAGCTCGAGGATCCGGGGTGTGGCGGCGGCGGCGAGAGCGGGCGGAAGTCGAGACATCGGTACGCTCGATATATGAGCACGAAGCGAACGGGCACGTTCCTCGGCATCCCGTACGACTGGCGCAAGCCGACGATCGCCCGCGCGAAGTCGCGCTGGTGGAATCGGGAAGACCGGCGGATCTTCACGCCGAAGACGTACGGCTGGGGCTACGACGTCAACCTGTACGAGGTCGCGCGCCGTCTTCGCCTTCGCGGCTGACGGCGGCCTACGACTCCTCGAACAGCGTCAGCTGCATGCCGTCCGGCGCGCGCAGCCGGATATTGCGGCCGCCCCACGGGGGGACGACGGCGGGCGCCTCTGCGGCAGCACCGCCGGCCAGCAGGCGCCGCGCGCTGCCGTCGAGGTCGCCGACTTCCAGAGCGAGCCGGACGGCCCCCGAGACGCGGCGGCCGGCCTCGATCCGGTCGACGCTCTCCGCCTGGCGCTCGTCGAACAGCTCGAGTGTCGCGTGGCCGACGTCGAGCAGGATGACGCGTCCGCCGTCCCCGCTCCAGTCCGCGAGCTGCTCGAGGCCCAATGTGTCGCGATAGAAGCCGGCAGCCGCGTCGAAGTCCGGGACGGTGAGGACGACGCGCACGTTCACGGTGCTCCCAACGCAGCTCGCGACCGATTTCATCCGAGCCGTTAGGGTTGCCCCACCGGGGTGCCTCGCGGAGAGGCTGAGATCACACCCGCCGAACCTGATCCGGGTCATGCCGGCGAAGGGAGCGCTTTGGTTCCACGCTGCATCACGATCGCAGGCTCCGACTCCGGCGGAGCCGCGGGGATCCAGGCCGATCTCAAGGCCTTCGCGGCCGCGGGCGTGCACGGGACGACGGCGATCGTCGCCCTCACGGCGCAGAACACGCGAGGCGTGACAGCCGTCCACGAGCTGCCGGAGTCGTTCGTCCGGGCCCAGCTCGACGCCGTGGCCGCCGACATCGGGATCGACGCCGCGAAGACCGGAATGCTCTACTCGCGCGCGATCATCGAGGCGGTGGCTGGCTGGCTGGAGGAGCATCCGCTGCCGCTCGTGGTCGACCCCGTGATGGTCGCGAGCTCCGGTGTGCGGCTGCTGGAGGACGACGCGGTCGGCGTGCTCGTCGACCGGCTCTTTCCCCTCGCGACCGTGGTCACGCCGAACCTGCTCGAGGCTCAGGCCCTGACGGCGAGCGTGAGCCCGGTGCAGGCGGAGCTCGCGGAGGCGCTCGTCGACCTCGGCGCACCCGCGGCGCTCGTCACCGGCGGACACGGCGGCGAGCCGGTCGACCACCTCTTCGACGGGGCGGAGCATCACGAGATCCCGTTCGAGCGGAGCGGCGTCGCCGCGACGCACGGCGCCGGCTGCACGCACTCCGCCACGCTCGCGGCCCTCCTCGCGCGCGGGCTCTCGCTGCTCGACGCCGCGCGCGGCGCCGCGGCCGCAGCTTCCCGCGCCGTCGCGCAGGGGCTCGCCGAGGTCGGCGGCGGCGACGGGCCGGTGGACGTGCTGGGGCTGGTGGTGCGATGAGTCTCTCGCCCGGAGGGACGCTGCGCGAGCTGCGCGAGCGGAAGCCGCTCGTCCACCAGATCACGAACTACGTCGTCATGAACGAGACGGCGAACGCGACCCTCGCGCTCGGCGCGCTGCCGGTCATGGCGCATGCGCCCGAGGAGGTCGTCGAGATGGTGGGGCTCGCGTCGGCGCTCGTGCTCAACATCGGCACGCTGTCGGAGCGCTGGATCGACGCGATGCTCCTCGCCGGTCGTGCGGCCGGCACGCACGGGATTCCCGTCGTCCTCGATCCGGTCGGAGCCGGCGCGACCTCGTACCGGACCGAGACCGCGCGGCGGATCCTCGGTGAGGTGCGCGTCACGGTGCTGCGCGGCAATGCGGGCGAGGTCGCGACGCTCGTCGGGGCGGATGCCGAGGTGCGGGGTGTCGAGTCGATCGCGAGCGGGCTGGAGCCCGAGGCGCTCGCGCGAGAGGCGGCGCGGCAGCTCGGGCTCGTCGCCTCCGTCACCGGCCCGGTCGACCACGTCTCCGACGGCGAGCGCGTGCTCGCGGTCGCGAACGGCGATCCGCTCCTCGCGGCCGTGACCGGAACGGGCTGCATCTCGTCCGCGCTCACCGGCTGCTTCCTCGCCGCGAGGCCGCAGGAGCCGCTCGAGGCCGCGGCCGAGGCGCTCGCCGCGCTCGGGGTTGCGGCAGAGGACGCCGCGGACGGGGCCGGCGGCCCCGGCACCTTCCACGCGCGGCTCTACGACGCGCTCGCGGCGCTCGATCCCGACACCCTCGACGAGCGGGCGAACATCTCCGAGCTGTGACCACGCTCGCGGAGCTCGGGGAGTTCGCTCTCCTCGCGGAGCTCGAGCGGCGCGGGCTCGCGCAGGGGATCGAGCACGACGCCGCGGTCGTCGAGGGGCTCGTCGTCACGCAGGACACGCTCGTCGAGGGCGTCCACTTCCGTTTCGACCTGCTCGGCTGGCGGGAGCTCGGCGCGCGCGCGGCCGCCGTCAACATCAGCGACCTCGCCGCCTCGGGAGCCGACCCGCTCGCCCTGCTCGTCTCGCTCGGGCTGCCGCCGCAGTCGGCGCTCGAGGACGTGCTCGAGCTCTACGCGGGCCTGAACGACCGCGGTGTGCCGGTGCGGGGCGGCGACACGACCCGCGCCGACCGCGTCCTCCTCTCCGTGACGGCGCTCGGTCGCTCGGAGCGCGTGCCCGGGCGCGCGGGTGCGCAGCCCGGTGACGTCGTCGTCGTCACGGGCCCGCTCGGCGCCGCGGGTGCGGCGTTCCGCACGGGGCGCCTCCCCCCGGTGCCGGACCGCGTCGAGGAAGGGAAGCGGCTGGCGCGGGTGGCGACCGCGATGCTCGATCTCTCGGACGGGCTCGCGCTCGACGCCGGTCGCATCGCGGAGCGCTCCGGCGTCCGGGTCGCGGTGGAGCTCGAGCGCGTCCCGCTCGCCCCCGGCGCCGAGGTCGACGACATCGGCTTCGGCGAGGACTACGAGCTGCTCGCGACGACCCCGGACCCGCTCGACCTCCCGGTGATCGGGCGCGTGGAGGCCGGCGTCGGGCGTGGGGCTGACGCTACGCGGCGAGCCCTACGAGCTCGGCGGCTGGGATCACTTCAGCTGAGCCCGAGCCAGGCCGAGAACGTCTGCTCGAAGTGGCTCCGCGGCCGTGCGCCGATCACCGTCTCGCGCGCCTCGCCGTCCGCGAACAGGATCACCGTCGGGATCGAGAGCACGTCGTACCGGGCCGCGACCTCCGGAAAGCTGTCGATGTCGACGCCGGCGAAGGCCACGCGGCCGGCGGTCTCCCGCTCGAGGTCCTCGAGGATCGGCCGGATCGCCTTGCACGGCCGGCACCACGGCGCCCAGAAGTCGACGACGACCGGCCGCTCCGAGCGGAGCACCGCCTCCTCGAAGTCGCCGGAGGTCACCTCGCGCACAAGGCCAATCTACAAGCGGCCCAGCAGCGCCCGCAGCCGCAGCCGCGGCACCTTCCAGACCGCCTCGACCACGATCGCGCGGCTCATCTTCGACTCGCCCGCCGTCCGGTCGACGAACCGGATCGGCACCTCGACGACGCGGAACCCCTTCCGCAGCGTCCGGTACGTCGTCTCGATCTGAAAGACGTAGCCGGCTGCGTCGATCGTGTCGAGCTCGATCGACTCGAGCACCCGCCGGCGGAAGCACTTGAAGCCGCCCGTCGCGTCGTGGATCGGCATCAGGAGCGCGCGCGTGTAGATCGAGGCGCCGCGGGAGATCAGGCGGCGCACGAGCCCCCAGTTCGCTGTGCCCCCGCCGGCGACGTAGCGGGAGCCGAGCGCGAGATCCGCGCCCTCCTCGACCGCCGCGATCAGTCGCGGCACGTCCGCCGGGTCGTGCGAGAAGTCGCAGTCCATCTCGAGCACGAGCTCGGCGCCTCCGGCGAGCACGTGGCGGAACCCGTCGACGTAGGCGCGGCCGAGCCCTTCCTTGCGCGGTCGGTGGAGGACTTCCAGCCACGGCAGCTCGGCGGCGAGCCGGTCGGCCAGCTCGCCGGTTCCGTCGGGTGAGCCGTCGTCGATCACGAGCACGCTCCCGCCCTCGGGTAGCACCTCGCCGAGCGCGCGCACCATCCGCTCGAGGTTCTCGCGCTCGTTGTACGTCGGCAGGCAGACGACGACTCTGGGCATGGCTCATATCATCGCGGCCGTGGCGGAGCTACCCCGCAACTCCGAGATCGCCGACCAGATCGACCTCCTCGGCGACCTGCTCGAGCTCGAAGGGAAGGACACGTTCCGGGTCGTCGCCTACCGTCGTGCGGCGGCGCGGGTGCGCGAGACCTCGGGCTCCGTCGCCCAGCTCGCGCTCGACGGCCGGGCCAAGGAGCTGCAGGGCATCGGCAAGACGATCGAGGAGAAGATCGTCCAGGTCGTCGAGCTCGGCGAGATCGAGGCGCTGACGAGGAAGAAGGCCGGGGTCCCGCCCGAGGTCGTCCTCTTCATGAAGCTGCCGGGGCTCGGACCGAAGACCGCCGCGCGCATCTGGCGCGAGCTCGGGGTCGAGACACTCGACGAGCTGAAGGCGGCGGCCGAGTCCGAGCGCTTGCGGACGCTCGCCGGTCTCGGGCCGAAGAGCGAGGAGAAGATCCTCGCTGCGCTCGCCTACCAGGCCGAGAGCCCCGAGCCGGGGCGGCATCTGCTCGGCGCGGGCCTCCCCGCGGTGCAGGAAGTCGTGGCGGCGCTGCGGGAGCTCCCGGCCGCGATCGCGGTCTCGGAGGCCGGGTCGGTGCGGCGGCGAAAGGAGACGTTCCGCGACCTCGACATCATCGCGAGCGCGACGGAGCCCGGAGAGCTGACGGAGCACTTCACGAAGCTGGACTGGGTCGTCGACGTCGCGGCGCACGGGGACACGAAGGCGACGGTCGTCTCGCGGGAGGGGCTTCGCTTCGACCTGCGCGTCGTGCCGCCCGAGTCGTTCGGCAACCTCCTCCAGCACTTCACGGGCTCGAAGGACCACAACGTCGCCATGCGCGAGGACGCCGTGCGGCGGGGCCTCTCCATCTCGGAGTACGGCGTGGCGAACGTCGAGACCGGCGACGTCTTCCGCAGCGCCGACGAGGACGCCGTCTACGAGTTCCTCGGCTACCAGACGATTCCGCCGGAGCTGCGCGAGAACGCCGGCGAGCTCGAGGCGGCGCGGCGCGGGGAGCTGCCGCAGCTCGTCGAGCTGCGGGACGTGCGCGGCGACCTGCACACGCACTCCCACTGGTCGGCCGACGGCAAGAGCACGCTCGAGCAGATGCTCGAGGGGGCCGTCGCGCGCGGCTACGACTACTACGCCGTCACCGACCACTCGCACTACCTCCGCGACGGGCGGCTGCACGAGCAGCTCGAGGAGATCGAGCGGCTGCGGGCGCGGTTCCCGAAGCTCACGATCCTCGCCGGGGTCGAGGCGAACATCCGCGCGAGCGGGGAGGTCGACGTCGCCGAAGAGGATCTCGCGCTGCTCGACTGGGTCGTCGCGTCCGTGCACCAGGCGCCCGACTCGCGCCCGACCGAGCGAGTGCTCGAGGCGATGCAGAACCCGTACGTCGACTGCATCGGCCACCTCACCGGCCGCCGGATCGGAAAGCGCCCGCCGCGCGACGTCGACGTCGCGCGGGTGATCGAAGGCGCGCTCGAGACCGGCACCCTCCTCGAGATCAACGGCCAGCCCGACCGGCTCGACCTGCGAGACGTGCACGCGCGCGCCGCGAAGGAGGCGGGACTGCGGCTCGTCGTCTCCTCCGACGGGCACGAGGTCCGCTCGCAGGCGTACGTCGAGCTCGCGGTCGCACAGGCCCGGCGCGGCTGGCTGACGAAGGCCGACGTCGCCAACACGCGTACGTGGAAGCAGCTCGACAGGCTGCGGAAGAAGCGGTGAGCGACTTTCGGGAGGACGGCGCGGCGGCGCTCGAGTGGGCGGCGCGCTACCTCGAGCGGGTGCCGGAGCTGCCCGTGCTCGCACAGGTGCGGCCCGGCGAGCTGTCCGCGAAGCTGCCGCCGTCGGCGCCCGAGCAGCCGGAATCGTTCGCCGACGTCCTCCGCGACCTCGACGAGCTGCTCGTGCCGGCGCTCACGAACTGGCAGAGCCCGCGCTTCTTCTCGTACTTCGCGGTGACCTCGTCGGAGCCGGCGATCCTCGCCGAGCTGCTCGCGGCGGCGCTGAACCAGGTCGCGATCGTCTGGCGCGCCTCGCCGGCCTCGACGGAGCTCGAGCTGCGCGTCGCCGACTGGGTCCGGCAGCTGCTCGGCCTGCCCGACGGCTGGCACGGCCACATCGAGGACACGGCCTCGACCTCGACGCTGGCCGCGCTCATCGCGGCGCGTCACGTCACCGGCCGCGAGGTCGTCGTCTGCTCCGAGCACGCGCACTCCTCGGTCGAGAAGGACGCGCGGATGCTCGGGCTGGAGCTGCGCAAGGTGCCGGTGGACGGGGAGCTGCGGATGCGGGTCGACGGTTACGACCTCGACGACGTGGCCTGCGTCGTCGCGACCGTCGGCACGACGTCCTTCGCCTCGGTCGATCCGGTGCGCGAGCTCGCCGAGCGCGCGCATGCGGCCGGCGCGTGGCTTCACGTCGACGCCGCCTACGCAGGGTCGTCGTGGATCTGCGAGGAGGAGCGCTGGTCGGCGGACGGCGTCGAGCTCGCCGACTCCCTCGTCGTCAACCCGCACAAGTGGCTGCTCGTCCCGACCGACTGCTCCCTCGTCTGGACGTCGCGGCCGGACGAGTGGCGGGAGGCGTTCACGCTCACGCCCGAGTACCTGCGCACCTCCGACGAGGCCTTCTCCCTCGCCGACTTCGGTCCGCCGCTCGGGCGGCGCTTCCGCTCGCTCAAGCTCTGGGCCGTGCTGCGCTGCTACGGGGCGGAGGGGTTGCGCGCGATCCTCCGCGAGCACATCCGCCTCGCCGAGCTCTTCGCCGGCTGGGTCGAGGCGACGCCGGGCTGGGAGCTCGTCGCGCCCCGGCGCTTCTCGCTCGTCGTCTTCCGCCGCGACGGAACCGACGAGGAGAACGAAGACCTACTGACGCGCGTGAACGCCTCGGGTGAGATCTTCATCACGCACACGAAGCTCGACGGCCGCTACGTCCTGCGGCTCGCGATCGGCAACGCGCGGACGACCGAGGCCGACGTCCGTCGCGCCTGGGAGGTTCTCAACAGGGAGGCAGAACGATGATCGTGACCACCATGAACGACATCCCCGGCTACGAGGTCGAGGAGGTGTTCGGAGAGGTGATGGGGCTGACGGTGCGCTCGCGCAACATCGGCTCGCAGATCGGCGCCGGACTGAAGTCGATCGTCGGCGGCGAGCTGAAGGGCATGACGAAGGCGCTCACCGACAGCCGCAAGCAGGTGATGGAGCGGATGATCGAGGAAGCGGAGGCGAAGGGCGCGACCGCGATCATCGCCATGCGCTTCGACACGTCCGAGCTCGGCACCGGCTGGACCGAGATCTGCGCCTACGGCACGGCGGTGCGCGTGCACAAGGTGTGACGCGCGCGGTCGTCTTCGACCTCTGGGACACGCTCGCGGCCTGGCCGCACGCGGACCTGGCACCGCTGCTCGCCGCGGTCGGCGTCGGTTCGGACGAGTGGACGAGCGCGGAACACCGTGACCGCCGCTGGACGGGTTCCTTCCAGGCGTACCTCGGCTCACTCGAGCTCGACACGGGCGCAGCTGCGCGCGCGCTCGAGATCCGGACCGAGCTCACGCGGCGTGCGCTCGTCCCGGTCGACGGCGCCCTGGGCGTGCTCGAGGAGCTTCGGGCGCGAGGATTGCGCCTGGGGCTCGTCAGCAACTGCTCGAGCGAGGTCGGCGAGCTCTGGGACGAGTCGCCGTTCGGCGGCCGGTTCGACGCCGTCGTACTCTCGGCGGACGTGGCGATGTGCAAGCCGGATCCGCGGATCTACCGGCTCGTGCTCGAGCGGCTCGGCGTCGGGGCCGGGGACGCGGTCTTCGTCGGGGACGGCCACTCCGACGAGCTCGCGGGCGCGGAGGCGGTCGGGATGCGCGCCGTGCAGCTCGGTACGCGTGACGGCTGGGCCGGCGCGAGGATCGCCTCGCTCGCCGAGCTCCCGGCCCTCCTCTAGGAGCCCGCCTGCGGACGGGCTCACCCCTTCCGGAGCGCCGCCAGGCCCTAGAGGCGGCGCAGAAGGGCGAGGAACTCCTCCGTCGAGCCGACGACGAGGTCGGCGGCGTCGAGAAGGGCGCGCGGCGCCTCCGGCGAGGCGACCGCGACGCGGAGCGCCACGTCGAGCCCGTCGAGCGCGGCGAAGGTGTCGACGTCGGTCGTGTCGTCGCCGGCTGCGAGGGCCCGCCGCAGCCTGTGCTCCTCGAGCAGCCGCCGCACCGCGGTCCCCTTGTGCGAGTCGACGGGCGGCAGCACCTCGAGGATCTTGCGCCCGTAGCGCGCGACGAGCCCTTGCTCCCGCGCCTGCTCCGCCACGACGTCGAGCTCGTGTAGCGCCTCCTGCTCGTCGCTTCGGCCGCGGAAATGGAAGGCGACTGCGAGCCCCTTGAGCTCGATCTCCTCCCGCGGCCACGGCGCAGCGGTCGCGAACGCCGCGAGGACGCGCCGCCAGCGGTCGGCCCGTGGCTCGAGCTCGAGCCCGTGCGAGCCGACGCAGACGACCCCGCGCACCCCGAGGCGCGCACCCACGTCCTCTCCCGCCCGGCCGCTCACGACCGCGACGAGTGCGTACCGCGCGACGAGACGAGCGAGCTCGGTGCGCGTCTCCGGCGACGGCGAGGCGTCCTCCGGCCGGTCGACGATCGGCGCGAGGACGCCGTCGAAGTCGAGGAAGAGTCCCGCCTCGGCCGGCTCGGCGGCGAGTCGCTCGAGGAGCACGTCCGACGTCGGGGCCACGGGCAAAGGATAGGAGCCTTCGAGAACGGCCATAATCCGGGGGTGGCGGATCTCGAAGAGCTCTGGATCCCGCTCGTCGACGAGCCGATCGGCAGCATCGTCGACCGCGTCGTGCGAGACGACCCGGCGCTCGCGGCGCGTGTCGAGACGCCGCATCGCATCCTCGCCTTCAGGACCTTCGCCTACATCCGGACCGGCATCCTGCTCGGCCGGCTCCTCTTCGAGCACGACCTTCCCGAGTGGGACGGCTCCGAGAGCTGGGTCGAGGCACTGCTCCGCGACCCGAGCCATCGCGCTGCGATCGAGCAGGAGGTACGGGCGGTGGCGGAGGAGATCGCCTCCGATCCGCAGTACGCGGGCGACGAGCCCCTCGCGCCCGACGAAGCCGCACGCGACCGCTTCCGCGCTTTCGCGCGGGAGCACCTCGGCGACGGCGGCTAG
Organism: uncultured Actinomycetes bacterium; assembly: GCA_963746965.1. GTDB lineage: Bacteria > Actinomycetota > Thermoleophilia > Gaiellales > Gaiellaceae > Palsa-739. Next base: position 769,015 of record CAVVDH010000001.1, read on the forward strand.
CGCGGCGGCGACCTACGTGCCGCTGCCGTTCCCCTGGTAGACGAACCCGTTTCCGCCGCCGAACAGCTTGCGTGCAAGCAGCCGCCGCACGGCCGGCCCGGTGATCGGGTTGAGGAGGATGCCCAGCGCGATCCCGACGATCAGGAGGAGGCCCTTCCGCGCCGCCTGGGCCGGCTCCGGCGCACTCCGCTTCGCGGCCTTCACGCGGCCGGCGGCGTTGCGCAGCTCCTCGATGGCGTTGCGCAGCTCCTTCTGGACGTCCTTGTCGCCGGCGAGCCGTGAGGCGGCGTCCGACACCTTGCGCCGGGACGCGAGCTCCTCGTAGACCGCCCGGGCCGAGCTGTAGGCGTTGCGGACGTTGTCGCGCAGCTCCTTGTCACGGAGGGCGCGCTCGACGTAGGGCCGGGCGCTTGCGGCTGCGTCCGTGACCCTCTCCTTCGTGTTGATCATGGGAATCCTTTCGGTTGTGAGCTCGGGTCCTCGTACCCGGGCTCGTGGTGCTTCTATCTTCGCGCAGCCTTCGGTCGTCCGCGGCCGGTCGCGCGTGGGCCGTTCGAGCTGAACGCGGCGTCGAAGACCTGGTCGATCGAGTCGACGAGGACGAACTGGAGCGTATCGCGCGTCTCGGCCGGCAACTCGTCGAGGTCGTGCTCGTTCTCGCGCGGCAGGATGACGCGGCCGAGACCGGCGCGCTGAGCGGCGAGCACCTTGTCGCGCACGCCGCCGATCGGCAGCACCCGGCCGGTCAGCGTGATCTCGCCGGTCAGCGCGACGTCGTCGGCCACCGGTCGCTCGCGGACGAGAGACGCGATCGCAGTCGCCATCGCGATCCCCGCCGAGGGCCCGTCCTTCGGCACGGCGCCCGCGGGCACGTGGAGATGGACGTCGTGCCGGGAGAACCACCGCTCTTCGAGCTCGAGCTTCCCCGTGTGGGAGCGCACCCAGGAGAGCGCCGCCTGCGCCGACTCCTGCATCACCTCGCCGAGCTGCCCCGTCACGGTGAGCTTCCCTCGACCGGGATACGACTGCGCCTCGATGTAGAGGATGTCGCCTCCGGCCGGCGTGTAGGCGAGGGCGGTTGCGAGGCCCGGATCCGTCGTGCGCCGGCGGGTCTCGGCCGAGAAGCGGCGCGGCCCCAGCCACTCCCGTGCGAGCGCACCGGTGACGTGCACGCGCCCCTCGGCGCCGCGCGCGACCTGGAGCGCGGCCTTCCGGCAGAGGTCGCCGATCCGCCGCTCGAGCCCTCGTACGCCCGCCTCGCGCGTGTACTCGCGGATCAGCAGCCGCAGCGCGCTCTTCCCGATCGCGATCCGCCCGGGCTCGAGGCCGTGCTCGGCGACCTGGCGCGGAACGAGGTGGCGCCGCGCGATCCCGAGCTTCTCTTCCTCGGTGTATCCCGAGAGCCGGATCACGTCCATCCGGTCGAGCAGGGCCGCCGGAACGCTGTCGACGGTGTTCGCCGTGCAGACGAAGAGGGTCTTGGAGAGGTCGAGCGGGAGGTCGAGGTAGTGGTCGCGGAAGGTGGAGTTCTGTGCCGCATCGAGCACCTCGAGCATGGCGCTCGCCGGGTCCCCGCGCACGTCGGCGCCCATCTTCTCGATCTCGTCGACGAGCAGGACGGGGTTCATCGACTCCGCATCCCGCAGCGCGCGGACGATCGAGCCCGGCATCGCTCCGACGTATGTGCGGCGATGGCCTCGGATCTCGGCCTCGTCGCGGACGCCGCCGACCGAGAGCCGCGCGAACCTCCGCCCCAGCGTCCGCGCGATCGACTGCCCGAGCGACGTCTTGCCGACACCGGGCGGACCGACGAAGCAGAGGATCTGGCCGGCGGGATCCTGCCTGAGCTTCGAGACGGCGAGGTGCTCGACGATCCGCTCCTTCACCTGGTCGAGGTCGTAGTGGTCCTCGTCGAGGATCTGGCGCGCGCGGTCGAGGTCGAGGTCGTCGGGCGTGGTCACGCCCCACGGCAGGGTTGCCAGCCAGTCGAGGTACGTGCGGATCACGCCGTACTCGGCGGCGGCGGCCGGCAGCCGCTCGAGCCGCGCCAGCTCGCGGTCGGCCGCCTTGCGCGCGTCGTCCGGCAGGTCGAGCGCCTCCAGCCGCGCGCGCAGCTCGTTCGCGTCGGCCCGCTCGGGATCGCCCTCGCCCAGCTCCTCCTGGATCGCCTTCAGCTGCTGGCGGAGGAAGAACTCGCGCTGGCCCTGTTCGAGCTGCGACTGCACCTGCGACTGGATCTTCGTCCCGAGCTCGAAGACGTCGAGCTCGCGGTTGAGGATCTTCGAGACCTCGCGCAGCCGTTCCCCGGTGTCGGCGAGCTCGAGGATCCGCTGCTTCTCCTCGGTCTTGAGCCGCAGGGTCGACGCGACGAGGTTGCAGAGAGCGCTCGGGTCGTCGGCGTTGACGGCCGCGATCTGGAGGTCCTCGGGCAGATACGGCGCGAGACCGATGATGCGGCCGTAGAGCCCGCGGGCGTTTCGCGCGAGCGCTTCGACCTCCCGCGTCTCCCCCGTCTCGTCCGGCACGCAGGCGACGTGCGCGACGAGGTACGGGTCGTCCGCCAGCGGTTCCTCGAGCCGGATCCGGCGCAGACCTTCGACGAGGATCCGCACCGTCCCGTCGGGGACGCGAACCAGCTTGTGGACGATCGCCGCCGTCCCGATCTCGTACAGGTCGCCCCAACCGGGGACTTCGACCTCCGCGTCCCGCGCGGTGACCAGCGCGAGCATGTGTTCGCCGTCGACCACGTCGTCGACGAGCCGGATCGAGCGCTCTTGCCCGATCGCGAGCGGAGTCGTCGAGTCGGGGACGACGACCGTCTCCTTGAGCGGCAGGACGGGCAGGCGGGTCGGGATCTCGTCGACCTGCGCCGCGGGCGCGTCGGTGAAGGCGATCTCGTTCATCGAGTGCGGTCGGGCGGCACCTCCCAGAGCTCTCGGCGTCCGGTCATGGCGCGGAAGTACCCTCCGCGGTGCGGTGGCAAGCATCGGGCGGATCCTCGGCTTCGTGGCGGCAGGGCTGGCCGCGTTCCTCCGGGTCTGGTATCGCGCGGTGCTCCTCGCGCCCGCGGTGAAGCGGCGGAAGGCCGCTAGCCGAGCAGCTCGGCGCGCTTGAGGAGCGCCTCGGCGAGTCGCCGCGAGGCCTCGTCCACGAGCTCTCCCTCGAAGCGGGCGGCGCCTCCGGCAGCCTCGAGGATCCGCCGTGCCCGTTCGAGCTCTGCCGGCGGCGGTGTGAAGACGCGGTTCACGGGCTCGATCTGGCTCGGGTGGATCACCCACTTCCCGTCATAGCCGTGTTCGAGTGCCCGCCGGGCGGAGACGACGAGGCCGAGGTCGTCGCCGAGCCGGGCGTGCGGGCCGTCGACCGCCTGCAGCCCGCACGCGCGTGCCGCCGCGACGACCCGGGCGAGCGCGTGGTCGGAGGCGCCGGCACCGATCGTCAGCACCGGCACGCCGAGCGAGGCGGCGAGATCGGCCGGCCCGAAGACGAGCGCCTCGAGCCCCGTTCCCGCGGCTGCGATCCGCTCGGCCTCGACGAGGCCCCTCGCAGTCTCGATCTGCGCCTCCAACCCGATCTCGTCAGGGAGCAGGTCGGCCGCGGCGGACACGTCCTCCGGGGACTCGACCTTCGGGAGGACGACGACGTCGGGGCGAGCCTCGGCTGCCGCCCGCAGGTCGTCCTCCCACCAGGGGGTCGAGCGTCCGTTCACGCGGAGCGCGCTCGTCCGGCCGAGCGGCCCCCGTCGCAGCGCCGCGACCGCGAGCTCGCGCGCCGCGTCCTTGTCCTCGGCGGCGACCGCGTCCTCGAGGTCGACGATCACCTCGTCGGCGGCGAGTGACGGCGCCTTCGCGAGCATCCGCTCGCTCGAGGCGGGAACGGTCAGGCAGGAGCGGCGGGCGCGCGAGGGCACGCGCGAACGCTAACGGGCCGAGCTACGCCAGCCTGACGAAGAACGCGTAGCGGCGGCCTTCGAACGTCGTCTCTCCCTCACGCGCGAAGGCCAGCTTCTCCAGGACGTGCAGCGCCGCGGCGTTGTCGGGGCCGGTCATCGCCGTGATGCGCTCGAAGCCGGCCGCGAACGCTGCGTGGACGACGGCCTCCGATGCCTCCGTCGCGTACCCGAGGAGCCGTGCGTGCGCCGCGACGACGCAGCCCAGATCGAGCTCGCGACGCCCGTCGATCTGCTCCCACTGCAGGCCGGCGAGCGCGACTGCGCGCGTGCTTCGCCGCTCGACGGCCGCCCAGAGGCTCATGCCGCCGTCCCGGTCGAAGCGGTCGATCTTCTCGCGGATCCATTCCGGTTCCTCGCAGAGATCCTCGGCGTCCTCGAGCCGGAGCGGCCGGATGACGAGCCGCTCCGTCTCGATCGGCAGCTCGATCCTCATCGGGCGGGCTTCTCCCAGACCGAGACGTGCTTCGCGCTCTCGGCGGTGAACGGGGAGCGGTCCCAGTCGGCCCAGCGTTCGCGCAGGGTCAAACCGGCGAGTCGCGCCATGAGGTCGAACTCGCCGGGGGAGACCGACCGGAACGGGACCGAGTTTCGAGTCCAGGCCCCGTCGACGAGGCTGAAGTGGTGGGAGACGAAGTGCTGCGTCCCGGGCTCGTATTCGTCGATCCCGACGTGCGTGTCGCTCAGGTCGAAGACCTCGAGCCGCGCCGTGTTCGGGACGCCGACCTCGATCACGAAGCAGCCGCCCGGCGCGAGGTGGGCGGCGGCGTTCGCGAACGTCGCGACCTGGCCCTCCTGTGTCGTCTGGTTGCTGATCGAGTTGAAGACGACGTAGGCGAGCGAGAACTCGCCCTCGATCCGGGTCGTCGCGTAGTCGCCGATCTCGACGGGAATCGCGTCCGTCTTCCGCCGCAGTTGCGCGACCATGTCCGGCGACAGGTCGATGCCGGCGACGCGGACGCCGCGGGCGGCGAGCGGCACCGCGATCCTGCCGGTGCCGATCGCGAACTCCAGCGCGCCGCCGCCCGTGAGTGGCTCGAGGAAGTCGAGGACGGGGTCCACGGGCATGTGCGTGGTTCCCGCGTCGTACCGCTCGGCGACCTTCCCGGCGAAGTGGTCCGTCGCCATCAGCCCGACCGCTTCAGCTTCCCGTGCTTCTTCGCATGCCGTTCGCCGACACGGAAGACCGCGAGGCCGATCGGAGTCGCGAGAACCGCGATGATGAGCAGCGGCCAGACGTCGGCCCACGCGAGGCCGGTGCCGTGGATGATCGAGGCCCGGTCGCCGCGCAGGACGTAGGTCGCCGGCGAGACCTTCGCGATCCACTGCATCCACTCCGGCATCACGCTGACCTGGTAGTAGACGCCCGAGACCACGAGCATCACGCCCTGCGCGACGAAGCCGAGCTGTGCGCCCTTCTCGGGCGAGATCAGCGGCAGCACCGAGGTCATGATCCCGACGCCGATGAACGAGAGCGACCCGATCGCGAGCAGCGCGAACGCTGCGCCGTAGTTCGCCTGCGGCGCGTGAATGCCGATGAACGCGGCGACCGCGAAGAAGAGGATCGTCGCCCGGATCAGGCCGTAGAGCACGGCGAACGCCCCCTGCCCGAACAGGTGCACGAGGCGCGACAGCGGCGCCATGAACGTGTACTCGATCGTCCCCTCCCAGCGCTCCCAGGCGACGGTCTCGGTCATGAACTCGAAGATGATCCCGAGGAAGGCCCAGATCGTCGCGCCGACGAGCAACTGCGTCGCCAGCGTGTTCTCGCGGGCGGCGGGGAGGTGCTCCGCACGCGCGATGAAGACGATCGTGAGCGTGTTCGCGATCGTCCAGACCATGAACGCGAGGTCCCACAGGAAGTAGCGCTTCGTGAGGTAGACGTTCCGCTCGACGATCCCGAACAGGCCGACGAGCTGATTGCGCATCTCCACCGCGTACTCGCTCATGCGAACACCTCCCGGTACTCGTCGTCGGAGTCCTGTCCCTCGTTCTCGAACTCGCGACCGGTGGCCGCGAAGAACGCCTCCTCGAGCGTCTCGACGCCGAACCGCCGCTTCACGTCGGCGACGGGCTCGAGGAAGAGCAGCCGGCCGCGGTCGAGCAGCCCGATGCGGTCGGCGAGCACCTCCGCCTCGGCCATGTCGTGCGTGCAGAGGAGGATCGTCGACTCGTGCTCGGCGCGGAGCTCGCGGATGAAGTCCTGGACCTCGAGCTTCGACCGCGGGTCGAGGCCGGTGGTGGGCTCGTCGAGCAGGAGCAGGACGGGCGAGGTCAGGAGCGCCCTGGCCAGGGCGACCTTCTGCTGCATCCCGCGCGACAGATGCTCCATCGACTCGTTGCGGCGCTCCGGCGGGAAGCCGACCTTGGCGAGGATCTCGGGGACGGCGAGGCGTGTCTGCCGCGGCGTCATCCCGTAGAAGCGAGCCGCGTAGGAAAGGTTCTCCGCGGCGGACATCTTCTTGAAGAAGCTCGCCTCGACCGAGACGCGGTTGACGAGCCGGCGGATCGTCGACGCCTCTCGATTCACGTCGTGGCCGAAGATCCGCGCCTCGCCGCCGTCGTCGATGAGCAGCGTCGAGAGCAGGCGGACGAGCGTCGACTTTCCCGAGCCGTTCTGGCCGAGGATGGCGACGCACTCGCCACGGGCGATCGTGAAGGTGATGTCGGCGAGCGCCGGCCACGGACGCCTTCGTGCGAAGCGGCCCGCCTTGCGGTCGCGGCGCCGGAACGTCTTCCGCAGGTCCCGCACCTCGACGGCGGGGGCCTCGCGGTCTAGGCGTGAGGCGAGATCGGTTGTGCGTGGTGCGAGAGTGGACATGCTGCTCCTTCGAGACGAAGTGGGAACGGAGAACGGGAACCCGCCGACCGGCGGGGCGCGGACCTAACGGGTGCCGCGCGGACCGGCGAGGCGCACGGTGGCGCCACCCGGCTTCCTGTTCGTCACGTTCGCGAGCAACATGGCCCCAGCAGGCTAGGCGCTCGAGCCGCCGGCGTCAAATCTTGCGTGTGTACAGGCGCTTTTCCGGGGAGGTGACGTCTCGCCGCCTGCTCTGCTAGCGTCCTCGACGGGCGGTGCGCCGGAGCAGGCGGGCCGCCGAGGCGAAGGAGCCTCGCGACCGGAGCGGTCGCGGGGCTTTTTTCATGGTCCGGGGAGGATGGGCAGTGATCAAGGTCGAGGCGGTGGTCGTGAGGGAGCGGGTCGAGACGGTGATCGACGCCGTCGAGGAGGAGACCGGACACGTCGGCGTGACGGTCGTCGAGGCGATCGGGCACGGACGGGAGCGCGGAGTCACGCACGAGTACCGCGGCCGCACGTTCGAGTCGCGCTTCCTGCCGAAGACCCTCGTGACCTTCGTGGTCGAGGACGCGCTCGCCGAGCGAGTCGTCGCGGCGATCGCCGACGCCGCCCGCACCGGCCACTCCTCGGGCGACGGGCTCTGCTGGACCTCGCCCGTCGCCAACGTCGTCCACCACCGCACGGGGGAGCCGCTCTCATGAACTCACGATCAGCTGCTGATCGCCGCGAACACCGTCTGGGTCGTCCTCGCGGCCGTGCTCGTCATGTTCATGCAGGCGGGCTTCGCGTTCCTCGAGGCGGGCCTGACCCGGATGAAGAACGCCGCGCACATCGCCGGGAAGAACGTCCTCGTCTTCGGGGTCGCCTCGCTCGTCTACTGGCTCTGCGGTTTCGGGCTCGCCTTCGGGAACGGGAACGGACTGCTCGGACTGCACGGCTTCGTGCCCTCGGTGGGGGCGCTGCTCGCGGTCGGGAAAGCGCCGTACGCGGCGTTCACGGGGATCCCGGGTGCGGCCGGCTGGCTCTTCGAGGTCGTCTTCGCCGGCGTCTCGCTCGCGATCGTCTGGGGCGCCATGGCGGAGCGCGCGAAGCTCTGGGTCTACTTCGCCTTCGGCGCCGTCTTCACGGTCGTCTACTCGCTCGTCTCGCACTGGATCTGGGCGCCCGGCGGCTGGCTGCAGCGGTTCGGGATGCAGGACTTCGCGGGCTCGACGGTCGTCCACTACCAGGGCGCGCTCGCGGCTCTCGCCGGGGCTCTGCTGCTCGGCCCGCGCATCGGGAAGTTCGGCCAGGACGGTCGCGCCAACGCGATTCCCGGCCACAACATGCCGTACGCCGTGCTCGGGACGCTGATCCTCTGGTTCGGCTGGTTCGGCTTCAACCCGGGGTCGACGCTCGGTGTCGTGAGCGGCGGTCGGGTCGGCTTCTTCGGCTACGTGGCCCTGACGACGAACCTCGCCGCGGCGGCCGGCGGGCTCGGCGGGATCTGCGTCGCCTGGGTCGTCCTCCGCAAGCCGGACGTCTCGATGATGCTCAACGGCGTCCTCGCAGCTCTCGTCGCGATCACCGCGGCGTGCGGCTTCGTCGCGCCGTGGGCGGCCGTCGTGATCGGCTTCGTCGCGGCCGCCGTGGCGGTCGTGGCCGTCCCCGTCGTCGAGCGGCTGGGGATCGACGACCCGATCGGCGCCGTCGCGGTGCACGGGCTCGCCGGCGTCTGGGGCACGCTCGCCACGGGCCTCTTCGCGCTGCCGTCGCTCGTGGCGACCGTCGGCGTCGGGCGTGGCGGGCTCTTCTACTCCGGTTCCGCGTCTCAGCTCGGCGTCCAGGCGCTCGGCCTCGTCGCCGTCGGCGCGTTCACGTTCGCCGCCTCGTTCGGGTCGTTGTGGGTCATGAGGCGTCTCTGGGGGATCCGCGTCGAGCCGCATGTCGAGTCCGCGGGGCTCGACGTCGCGGAGCACGGCATGTGGGGCTATCCCGAGTTCTACATTCCGGTCCCCGGCGGCTACGGCACGGAGGCGCACGGCCACCTCGGGCTTGCTCACGGCCATGCTCCCGCCGCAGGCGCCGTCGCTCGAGCCACGGCTCGCTCCTGCCGCCGAGGGTTCGCCCGGGTAGGCTCGCGCGAGTGCCGTCGCTCTCGACGTACGCGGTCTTCCTCGCGACGGGGATGGCGCTGTTGCTCGTGCCGGGCCCGGCCGTCCTCTACGTCGTGACGCGGAGCATCGAGATGGGACGCGCCGGCGGACTCGCATCGGTGGCAGGCATCACGACCGCGACCGTCGCGCACGTGACCCTGGCGACCGTCGGCCTCTCGTCGCTGCTCCTCGCCTCGCGCGTCGCATTCGACGTCGTGCGCTACGTCGGGGCGGGCTACCTGCTCCTGCTCGGGCTGCGGAGGCTGCTCGGGCGCGGCCTCGACACCGGCGGGGAGGAGCCGGCGCCGCGAACCCGGCGCCGTGCGTACGCGCAGGGCGTCGTCGTCAACCTCACGAACCCGAAGACGATCGTGTTCGTCTTCGCCTTCCTGCCGCAGTTCGTCGACCCGCACGCGCGGCACGCGTGGCTGCAGGTGCTCGTCCTCGGGCTCAGCTTCGCGTGCCTCGGCTGCCTCAGCGACAGCGCGTATGCGCTCGCCGCGGGGACGGTCGCGGACCGGCTGCGCGGCTCGGAGCGGCTCGCGCGGGTCCAGCGCTGGTTCGGCGGCGGGACGCTCGTGGGGCTGGGAATTCTCGCTGCGGTCTGGTCGCCGGGCCGGGCCCGATGACGATTCCGGCGGTCGTCCGCGGCCTGCGGCCGGAGGATTGGCCGGCGGTGCGGGCGATCTACGAGGCGGGGATCCGCGGCGGCGACGCGACCTTCGAGACCGAGACGCCGTCGTGGGAGAGCTGGGACTCGGCGCACCGCTCCGACCTGAGGCTCGTCGCCGAGCGGGACGGATCCGTCGTCGGCTGGGCGGCGCTCGCGCCGGCGTCGCCTCGCCACTGCTACCGCGGTGTCGGCGAGGTGAGCGTCTACGTCGCCGAGGCGGCACGCGGCGCCGGTGTGGGGCGGGAGCTGCTCGAAGGGCTCGTGGAGCGCTCGGAGCGGGCCGGCTACTGGACGCTCAACGCGGGCGTCTTCCCCGAGAACGAGGCGTCCCTTCGCCTCCATCGGGCGTCCGGCTTCCGTGAGGTCGGCATCCGCGAACGCATCGGAGAGCTGGGCGGGGTCTGGCGGGACGTGCTGCTACTCGAGCGCCGTTCGACGGTGGTCGGCGCGTGAGATACCGGTTCGTCGACTGCCGCTGGGAGCTCGGGAATGCCGAGCGCGGGCGGGAGCTCTATCTCGCGGGGCACATTCCCGGCGCCTCGTTCCTCGACGTCGACGCCGACCTCTCCGACCTGTCGGTGCCCGATGCCGGACGCCATCCGCTTCCGTCGGCCGGGCGCTTCGCCGCCGCCGCCGGCCGCGCGGGGATCGGCGCAGGCGTCTTCGTCGTCGCGTACGGATCGCTCGCCGGCGCGGAGCGGCTGTGGTGGCTCCTGCGCCACTTCGGCCACGACGACTGCGCCGTCCTCGCCGGCGGGATCGACGTCTGGGGCGGTGCGCTGCGCGCCGGCGAGGAGGAGATCGAGCCGGTCGAGTTCACCCCGCGCGAGCGGAGCGGCGACACGGTCGCGGCCGAGGAGATCGCGCGCCGGCTGGCCGATCCGTCGCTCGTGCTCGTGGACTCCCGCCAGGCGAAGCGCTGGCGCGGCGAGCCGAACGAGATCGACGACCCGGCGGGCCGGATCCCCGGTGCGGTGAGCGCTCCCTGGGCCGAGCCGCTCCCCGACCTGCCGGACGGCGAGCTGGTGGCGTACTGCGGCTCGGGGGTCACGGCCTGCGTCACCCTCCACCGCGCGTGGCTCGGCGGGCGCGAAGGTCGTCTCTACCCCGGCTCGTGGAGCGAATGGTCGCAGCGCGGCCTGCCGCTGGAACGCGGCTAGCTGCGGCTGCGCACGCCGGCGCTCGCGGCCGAGAGCGCGAACTTCGTCAGCGACTTCGGCATCCGCTGCGCGGCCTTGATCGTCGCGTGCAGCGCCCCCGCGAACTCCTCGACGTCGTCGTCGCCGAGGACGAACGGCGGCAGGATCCGGACGACCGCCATGTCGTGGCCGGCAACCTGCGTGAGGATGCGGTGCTCGTTGAAGAGCGGCACGACGACGAGCTGGGCGAAGAGGCCGCGCTGCGCACGCTCGATCATGCGGTAGGCCATCCGGCCGCCGCCGGACGGCTCGCCGAACTCGATCGCCCACATGAGCCCGAGGCCGCGGACGTCGCGCACGACCTCGAACTCGTCCACGAGCGGGCGTGTGAGCTCCAGCAGTCGCTCGCCGAGCCGCGCGCTCTGCTCCACGAGGCGCCGCTCGCGCAGCTCGTGCAGCATCGCGAGCCCCGCGACCATCGCCAGCTCGTTCGGCGCGAACGTCGAGCCGTGCGACATCGCGTGGGGCATCGAGTCGAACACGGCCTCGTGCACCGGGCGAGCCATGAGGAGTGCGCCGACCGGGACGTAGCCGCCCGACAGGCACTTCGCCACGGTGATCAGGTCCGGCTCGAGGTTCCAGTGCTGCTGCGCGAAGATGCGGCCCGTCCGCCCGAAGCCGGTCAGCACCTCGTCGAGGCAGAAGAGCGTGCCGTAGCGGCGGCAGAGCTCCTGCGCGCCCTCGAGGTAGCCGTCGGGCGGGAGGTTGATCCCCTTCCCCTGCACAGGCTCCACGAGGAAGAGCGCCACGTCCTCGCTGCGCAGCTCGCGCTCGAGCGCCTCGAGGTCGCCGAACGGCACCTGCGAGAAGCCCGGCAGGAGCGGCTGGAAGCGCGCCGTGAACTCGGCGTTGCCGTTGGCCGAGAGGGAGCCGAGCGTGAGGCCGTGGAAGCCGTGGTCCGCCGAGACGACCCGCGGTCGCTTCGTGGCGGCCCGGCCGAGCTTGATCGCCGCCTCGTTCGCCTCCGTGCCCGAGCTCGTGAAGAGGCAGCGCTCGATCCGGCCGCCCGCGAGCCCGATCAGCTCCTCGGCGAGCAGCCCGGGCAGGGTCGTCACGCCCATCGCGAGCATCCCGGGCGTCTCGAGCTCGAGCCCTGCGACGAGCGCGGCGCGAACCGCCGCGTTGTTGCGGCCGACGTTGTACATCCCGAAGCCGCCTAGGAGGTCGAGATAGCGCGCGCCGCCGGCGTCGTAGAGGTATGCGCCCTCGGCTCGCGCCCAGGTGCGGTCGAAGCCGATCGTCCGCAGCACCCGCACGAACTGCGGGTTGATCGTCCGCGCCCAGAGGTCGAGATCCTCGCCGCGCCGCGAGTCGAGCAGCGCCTCGAGGCTGAAATCGCTCATCGAGGCGGACTGTAGCTCCTGACGTTTTCGGCGGCGGCTGCGAGCTAGGCGGCGCTCCCGAACTCCGCGAGGAGCCGCTCCGCGTACCAGTCCTCCCAGCGCTGCTCGCGCGGTTCGGCGGTGTAGTCGCGGTCGAGCGCGACGAGCGCATGGACGAGGTGGCTGCGGACCGGAGCCGCACCGAGCAGCTGCGGCAGCTCCGAGAGCGCGAGCAGCCAGTCCGCGTACCAGGACGCCCAGTCGGGGTCGTCGCCGTCCACGATGCGGTAGACGACGTGGTGGGTCTCGGCGGCCTCGTGCAGGAGGTCCGCGACGCTGGTGGCAGCGTTCATGCCGACGATCGTCGCACGTTGGGCCCGCGCGGCACAATGTCCCGCGGCCCCCGTAGCTCAGTGGATAGAGCAGCGGTTTCCTAAACCGCGTGCGCATGTTCGATTCATGCCGGGGGCACTGCGCAATGAGGCAGCGCAAACCCGGGTGTGCTGGCCACCCGTCTAGCCGTGTTCGAGAGCGCGGTTCGACCGCGATGATTCGCGCGAGAGCCCGCCGGCTCGGACTCAGGTCGGAAGGTCGGGCGTCGGCGCGCGTACGCCTTCGGAGAACCGGACTTCGGCGGCGCGGCCCTCCCGCCCTGCGGATGTCTCGCGGCGGCGCCACCTCGTCGCGAGTAGGTACTTGGCGGCGAAGCGGGGGTTGCGCAGCAGCACGCGCCGCTTCCGCTCGTGGAAGTAGAGCGTCTCCGGGCCACTCCGTCCGGACGCGCCTACGCGTTCTGCCTCGAGGCGAAGCAGGAGCTCCCGCATCAGCAGGCGGTTCCGGATCCTCTCCTCTCGCCTCAACACCGCCTCGCTCTCTTCGGCTCGCAGGCGCCCGGGCTTTAGAGAGTCAGTGATTTCCACGGATGCCGGCCGCTGCCTGCGCCGTCCAGTCTGAGCGCCTGTGTCTTCCGCTCCCGGCGAAGAGTTCTGTTCGGGCAGCCGCGGCCGTGCCGCCGACGTCAGCGATGACCGGGAGACCGGCGTCTGTCCGGTATGCGGCCGAACCGTTCGGCTCGGATACGGCCTGCTCCTCCTCGCCCACGCGCCACCGCGCAAGAGGCTGCCGGGCTTCACGTTGGGGAAGGGCTTCGGTTTCGACCCCGACCGTTGACGGCCGGCTTCGGCGCGTGCTCGGCCGCGCTCACCCGAACGAGTGAACGGCGAGCTCGAGTCTTCGGCAGGTTTGCCGAGGAAGTCCTGCCGCGGATGCGCGTTCTCTGTTCGGCCCGGTGCTCGTGCCGACGACCGACAGTGCCGACGGGAGTGCCTGGAGGAGAAGCGCCGTCGGAGGAGGTGGACGTGGCGCGCACGCGCCGCATACTCGTTGTCGACGACGACCAGCGGTTGTGTGAGCTGGTGCGGGCGACGCTCGAGTTCGAGGGCTATGCCGTGGACGCGGCGCCCGACGTCATCGAGGCCGAGCGCCTTCTGGCGAAGTGGCGCCCCGACACCATCGTGCTCGACATCGGCCTGCCGGGAATCGACGGGATCTTCTATCTCGAGCGGCTGCGCGAGGCGCCCGAGACGTGGCAGATCCCGATCATCACGATCAGCGGCTCCTACGAGGCGGGTCGCGCGTCGTTGGCCGCCGGTGCCGCCGCCTTCCTGCCGAAGCCGTTCAACCCGCTCGAGCTGCTGGCGGTCGTTGCGCGACAGATCCCCAGGCGACGGGACTTCGGCCGATCCTCCTCGGCGAAGTCGGTCGATTCCTCGAACCTGCACCGCCTGATCGAGATCGGCCAGCGCCAGCAGGAGCTTCTCCAAGCCTCGTACGCGCAGACCGTGTGCGTGCTCGCATCGGCGCTCGAGTCGCGTGACTTCGGTTCGACACACCACTCGCGCCGCGTCACGGAGTACGCCACGCGGCTGACCCTCCAGGTGGCGCCCTCACTGCTCGACGATGCGAGCCTCGAATGGGGATTCCTGCTCCACGACGTCGGCAAGATCGGCGTCCCCGAGAGCATCCTCCAGAAGACGGGCCCGCTGAACGCCGCCGAGCGCCGGCAGATGGAGGCCCACCCCGTGATCGGAGAAGAGCTGCTCTCACACATCCCGCTTCTCAGCTACGAGGGCCTCCGCGTCATTCGCTCGCACCACGAGCGCTGGGACGGGACGGGCTATCCCGACGGCCTGGCCGGGCGCGCCATCCCGGCCGGTGCCCGCATCTTCGCGATCGTCGATGCGCTCGACGCCATGACCGACCGCCGCCCGCACCGCGAGACCCTCAGCTGGGACGCCGCCGTCGCAGAGATCGGTCGCTGCCGCGGCAGTCACTTCGACCACGAGATCGTCGACGGCTTCGAAGCGTGCGAGCCCGATCTCCACCGGCTCCACACGCAGACACTCGCCGCCTGACCCGGCACGCCTCGACTCAGCGGAACTCCTCCCCGCCCTCCCACACATGCTCGAAGGCGAGCTTGAGCAGGCTCGCGAACCCGGGATGCTCGACGATCATGATCGTGAGGTCCCTGGCGCCCGCGACCGGGTCCTCCATCGTGAAGAGCGAGACTCGCTCGTCGATCACCACCAGCTTCAGCGGCAGGTGGTCGACGACTCGTGCCTGCTCTCCCGCGTCGATGAAACGGCGGACGGCCGCAACCACCGCCGGATCGTCGTAGACCGAGGACTCGTAGACGCTCCGGGCGAGGACGCCGCGTGAGAGGAGCTCGACCCCCGCGAGGTTCTCGTCCGGATCGATCGCGTACGGCGGCTTGGTGAAGATCAGGAGCTCGCTTTGCGCGCTCGCCTGCAGCTCGGCGAAGCGCTTGGCGATGACGGCGGGCTCGCGCAAGACCTCGATGTAGTTCAGCGGGTCCGTCTCGGAGCGGCCCTCGCGGTAGGCCGGGGTCAGGAGCGCGACCGCGCGAGCGGCATCCTGCTCGAGCGCAGCGAGCGCGGCCCGTTGCGCGTCGACGAGCGCGCCGAGCGCCGTTTCCGGCGCGACGGCCGTGTAGTGGGCGGGCCGGCCCGGCTCCACCGTTGCGAGACCCCGGCCCACGAGGCCGTCGAGCACGTCGTAGATCCGCTGCCTCGGCAGGCCCGCGAGGCGTGCGACCTCCGCCCCGGTCGCCCGGCCACGCCGAGTGAGGGCGACATAGGCGTTCGCCTCGTATCCGTTGAGGCCGAGGTTGTTGAGGGGGGTTGTCTCGCTGGATTGATTCACGGTTCAACTGTCACCACGCAACGTGGTTTCAAACGCTCGGAATCCGAGCATAGTCCACCGTCATCCCCGCGACAGGAGGTCAAGGTGACCCGCATCGTCTTCGCGCTAGCGGTCGTGGCCGCTCTCGCCGTCACACTCGGAGCTTCGGCGGCCAGGGCGGACACCGGCGCGTTCCTCTCATCCTCGAAGCACATCTTCTGGGGCCTACCCTCTGCTTCGACGGCCGATTCCACCTCGAACGACCTCGTCTGGCACGGCGGCAACGCCGGCGCCGGCGCGATCGGCGTCGAGCAGAAGCCCGCGGTGTATCTCATCTGGTGGGGCGCCGAATGGGCAAACGGCTTCCAGACGGCCGACACCGACGGGAAGCTCTACTCGTCGAAGACGCTCCAGAACTATCTCGCGTCGTTCTTCTCGCACGTGGGCGGCAGCCCGTGGGCGAACATCCAGACGCAGTACTGCAACACGGTGCTCGTCGGTTCCGCTTCCTGCGTCGGCGGCGCAGGCTTCGTCACGAACCCGACCAAGCAGCTGAAGGGCGTCTGGGTCGACCCGACCCCGGTACCCGACGACATCGTCACCCTCGGACTCGCCGAGAACCTCTTCGACGATCCGATCGCCCAGGAGGCGATGCGCGCCTCCGCACACTTCGGCTACGACGCCGATGCGACGTACATCATCCTCACGCCGCCGCGTCCCGTGGCGACCGGACAGCCGGTCTACTGCGGCTACCACACGCAGACCGCGTCGATCGACGGTCTCGGCAACCCGTACCGGATCCAGTACGCATTCATTCCCTGGCAGAACACGAATTGGCCCGGAGTCGGCACCGGCGGTTGCGGCATGCACTTCGTCAACGCGACCTCCAACCGGTTCGGAAACGGCATCTTCGACGGCTGGTCGATCGTCACCGGACACGAGTACGCCGAAGCGGTCACCGACCCCGACAACATCGCGTCGTGGCAGGACGGCTGGCTCGACGCGCAGGGGAACGAGAACGGCGACAAGTGCGCCTGGGCGTCCAATACCCAGAACATCACCCTCGGCCGCCACGACTTCGCCGTGCAGCCGCTCTGGAGCAACGCGGACTACGACGCCACCGGCGACGGCTGCGTCATCGGCCGCTGAACCGAGCACGACTCCCGAAGCACCGGTGTCTCACGAGCGCGGCCGCCGTCACGAGGCGGTCGCGCTCGGCGCGGCAGCGCCGGGCTCGACGATGACGCAGGGGCGCGAATCGGCCGGGAACGGCGAGCGGCGGAAGCGCTGCGCGCGGTAGACGTTGCCGTCGAGCACGATCTCGTCGTCGGGGAGCGGCGGCGGACCGTCCCGCTCGACGACCGTGTAGCCGGTGGCCGTCGACAGAAACAGCGTGTGGGCGCCGATCTCTGCCGTCCCGGGCTGAGCGCCCTCGAGTTCGCGCAGACGCTCCTCGAGGTGCTTCCACTCTCGCGATCAGGTCGTCGAGGGCGGACTCCGGTGGCTCTGCGGCCCGTGGCCTCGTTCGCCGGAGGGGGCCGAAGGCCGCGTGAGCGACGCCTCTAGCCGCAAGGGACGCGACCGCTCCCGCAGATCCGCGATCAACCCAGGGTCCATGCGCGCCTTGTCGAGCACCGTCCATCGCTATTCGACGGCTCGAGTTCCCGGCCTGCCGCCGGCGGAAACGAGGCTGCCGGCCCCGAGACCCCCGGCCCCGAGACCCCCGATCGGGGGAGGAGCGCTTCCCCCGTAAGGGCCTCGATCGTAGACCGATATGTTCCGACCCTGAACTCATGCTCTTCGCGGCGCGCGACGACGGCTTCACCCTGATCGAGCTCCTCGTCGTGCTCCTCATCATCGGCATCCTCATGGCGATCGCCGTGCCAGCCTACGGAGGGTTCCGCGCACGCGCGCAGGACACCGCCGCCAAGAGCGCCCTGAACGAGACGCTGAAGGCTGCGGACGCGTACTCACTCGACAACGGCGGCTACGCGGCGATGACGATTGCGAAGCTGCGCAAGAGCTACGACGAGTCGATCCCGTCGATCGTGAAGCTGGGGACGAAGAAGACGGCGTACTTCTGCATCCACGCGCTCTCAGACAGCGGCACGACGTTCTGGCTCCGCGGTCCCGAGCACATCCTCACGACCGGCACGAAGAAGAAGACGCGGCCTTCCGGCTGCTGACCCCGTCGCCCCGGCCGTCACGCGCGCCGCTGCGCTCGCCGCACCCAGTTGTCGACGAACGATGCCCCTCCAGGCGGGCCCGGCCGGTCCATGAGGTAGCGGTGGCGAACCCCCTCGCCAGCATCCGCAGGCGCTCCGTCTACCCCTCGAACGGGGATCCGGGGCGCTGAAACCCCTGCCGATGCTCTTCGCGTGGCGGGTGTCGCCGTGTGGCGGGGGACCTTCGGAGCCGCGGAGGCCGAGCGGCTGCTTTGGCGTGCCGGGTTCGGGCCTCGGCCCGGTGAGGCGCAGGCGCTGGCCCGACACGGGCTCGAAGGCGCCGTCCACGAGCTGACGAATCCCGGCCGGGAGAACCTCGTCGGCCACAAGCCGCACGACGACAAGGGGCGCCCGCTCTCGCCCTTCGACGCCTGGGGTGAGGACCACCTCTGGTGGCTCGACCGGATGGTGCGGACTTCGCGGCCGCTCGTCGAGCGGATGGCGCTCATCTGGCACGACTGGTTCGCGACCTCGAACACGGGCGTCGGCTCGCAGAGGCTGATGCTGAACCAGAACCAGCTCTTCCGCAGACGCGGCCTCGGCTCGTTCCAGGATCTCCTGCTCGACGTGACGAAGGACCCGGCGATGCTCCTCTGGCTGAACGGAAGCGACAACTCGAAGGACTCGCCGAACGAGAACTACGGACGCGAGATGATGGAGCTCTTCACGCTCGGAGCCGGGCGCGGCTACGGCGAGCGCGACGTCCGCCAGCAGGCGCGGGCGCTCACCGGCTTCCGGAACAGCTGGAGCCAGAACCGCGGGCCCGTCAGGTTCCGCTACGACGCGGGGTCGCACGACCCGGGCGTGAAGACGATCTTCCACCACCGGGGCAGGTTCACGTGGCGCGACTCGTGCCGGCTCTGCGTCACGCATCCGGACCACCCCTCGTTCTTCATCCGGAAGCTCTGGAGCTACTTCGTCCCGGTGGCGCCCGATCACGCGACGCAGAGAGCGCTCGAGCGGCTCTACGTCTCCTCGAAGTACGAGGTGCGGCCGGTCGTCGCCGCCATCCTGCGACATCCCGCCCTCTACCGCGGGCCCCGGCTCGTGAAGTCGCCGGTCGTCTTCAACGCGGGGCTGCTGCGGCGGATCCGCCGCGGGATCGACACGACCGCCTGGACGTGGCTGGACTCCATGGCCGGGCAGCAGCTCTTCTACCCGCCGAACGTCGCGGGCTGGGACGACACCCGCTGGCTCGACACGGCGACCTGGCGCGGACGCTGGTGGATCGCGCAGTACGTGCTCGATCGCCACGCGCTCGACCCCGGCCACGCACACGAGCCGTACGACGCGAAGAAGCTCCTCGACCGCGCGTGCCGCTTCTGGAACGAGCCGGCGCTCGGTCCGGGAACTCATCACGCACTCCACACGTTCGCGCACCGCGCGCTCCACGACGCGAAAGGCGCTTCGTGGAAGCGCGAGCAGTACCCCGTGATGGTCCAGAACGCGCTCCGCCAGCTGATCGCCGTCTCGCCGGAGTTGCAGGCGGCATGACGAGGGAGTGCAACCACTGCGACGGGCTCTCGCGCTCGCGGCTCCTCCACCGGGCGCTGGCGGAAGCCGGCCGCGGGCTCCCGGCGATCGAGCCCGGAATGCCGTTGCCGGCCGGGACGGGGCTGACCCGGCGCCGGTTCCTCGTCGGCAGCCTCGGCGCCGCGGTCGCCGTCTACGGCGGCTCGCGGCTCGGGCTCGGAGCGCTCGAGGAGGGGATCGCCGCCGCAGCTTCCGGCCGCGCGGCACCGGTTCTGATCTCCGTCTTCCTCGAGGGCGGGGCGGACGGCCTCTCGGTCCTCTCGCCGCAGGGCGACTCGCTCTATACGAAGCTTCGGCCGAAGCTCGCGCTCGCCGGCGGCACGCCGCTCACCGAGGACGACCGCCTCTACTGGCACCCGGCCCTCGGCGGCCTCCAGCAGCTCTATGCGGAGAAGAAGGTGACCGTGCTGCCGGCCGTCGGCTACACCCACGCCGACCAGTCGCACTTCACGTCGCGCCACTACTGGGAGGTCGGAGCGACGGAGACTTCGCTGCGGACGGGCTGGCTCGGCCGCTACCTCGACCGGGTCGGGACGAAGAACAACCCGCTCCAGGGTCTGTCGCTCGACGACACGCTCGCCCCCGCGCTCGCGACCGCCAAGGTCCCGGTCGCCTCGATCTCGAGCCCCGACCAGTACAACTTCTACACCAACCGGGTCTGGGGCCAGGTCGAGCAGCGGATGCTCGAGACGATCGGGTTGATGGGTCGTCAGCCCGCCGATGCGGGGCTGCGCACCGCGGGCGCGATCGCGGTGCAGGTCGACCACCTGCGCCGGCAGCTGATCCCCTTCCAGTCGCAGGGCGGGAAGCCCTCCTACTCGAGCCCGGTCGTGTACCCGCTGTCCGACAACCCCTTCCCGCAGAGGCTCGCCGCGCTCGCTGCCATGCTCGCGGCGGGGTTGCCGCTCCACTGCGTCGCGCTGACGGCACCCGGCGAGTACGACACGCACGCCGGCGAGCCGACGGCTCTCGCCGAGGGACTGCAGCTGACCTCCGACTCCCTGCTCGCGTTCCAGCGCGACCTCGAGGCCCGCGGCCTCGCCGATCGGGTCCTCGTGCACGTCTGGTCGGAGTTCGGCCGCCGCGCAGCCGAGAACGGCGACCAGGGCACCGACCACGGCGCGGCGGGTACGGGCTTCCTCGTCGGAACACGCGTGGCCGGTCAGATGGTCGGCGAGTTCCCCGGCCTCCAGCGCGGCTTGGACAAGGACGGCAACGTGTCGGCCACCTCCGACTTCCGCGGCGTCTACGCGGCCTTGCTGGAGCAGTGGTTCAAGGTCGACGCCGGCGCCGTGATCCCGAAAGCCCACTCCTTCGCCCGGCCGAAGCTCGTCGCTTGATCGTCCACGCGCAGCTGTCGCATCCCCCTGCCCGCGTGCAGGTGGTCGCCCAGGAGTTCAGCTACAGCCTCTCGCGCCAGAAGGTGAGGGCGGGTCGCGTGATCGTCGAGCTCGTCAACCGCGGCCAGGACACGCACGACCTCGACCTGCGCCGCATCGGGGGCACGCGCATCGTCCACTTCCCGAGCGTGCAGCCGGGGCAGGTGGTCGACCGCGAGCTGCGGCTCGTGCCGGGCAGATACCGCCTCTGGTGTGCGATCGCCGATCACCAGGAGCGCGGCATGCACGCGATTCTGCGCGTCGTGCGCGCGAAGCACGCCAAGAAGCCTCACCGCGGCGCCAGCGCGTAGATCCGGCCCTGGCCGACGAGGTACAGGGCGCCGTTGCCGGCCACGGCGGGCGAGTACTCGCCGTCCGGCCACTGCTGCAAGACCCGGCCGCTGCCGGTGGCGAGCGCGTAGGTCCGGTGGGTGAGGATCGAGAAGTAGACGATGCCGTCGACGACCGAGGCCGCGCCGGAGATCGCCCCGCCGGCGTGGAAGCTCCAGCGAACCGAGCCCGAGTCGTCCCCCAGCGCATAGAAGTCGCCGTCGTAGGAGCCGACCAGGACGAGGCCACGCCAGACGGCGGGCGACGCGTAGACGTAGCCACGGGTGCCGTAACTCCAGACCTCGTCGCCGGTCCAGGCCGAGAACGCGTAGACCTCGTCGTCGAGCGAGCCGACGTAGACGCGTCCGTTGCTCACTGCGGCGGTCGAGTAGAAGTTGCCGTGTCCGCCGCTGCGCCAGAGCGGCCTTCCGGTGCGAGCTGCGAGCGCGAACATGGTGCCGGCGTAGTTGCCGATGTAGATCCGTCCGTAGGCGAGCGTCGGCGAGGCCTTGATCGGCGCGCCGGTGTCGAACCGCCAGCGCAGGCGGCCGCTGCGGGCGGCGAAGGCGTAGACGCTGCCGTTCTGGTCGGCGACGTAGACCGTGCCCCTGGAGACGAGCGGAGACGACTCGGACGGCCCGATCCTCCTCCGCCACCGGATGCGGCCGGTTGCAGGCGAGAAGGCGAGGAGCTCGCCGTTCTCGAGCGGCGACCCGCAGCTGGGGTGGGCGATGAACGTGGCAAAGAGGAGATGGTCGGCGAGCGCGGGCGACGACCAGCCGCAGCGGTGGGCGTTGTACCGCCAGCGCACCCGGCCGCTCGCCGGATCGAGCGCGTAGAGGTGTCCGTCGAACGTCTCCTCGAACACGCTGCCGTACCCGATGGAGGGCGGGAACTCGAGCAGCGCCCGTCCGTAGAACGTCCAGAGACGCCGGAACGGCGGTCGCAGGCGCGGCGCTGCGACGGCACGGAGCCGGGCGTTGTCGGCCCCGTACGTCGGCCACGGCAGCGCGGCGCTCGGCCGCGGTGTCGTAGCCGGCCGTGTCTCGGTCGCCGGCGGTCGCGGCGCCGTCGTCGGCGTCGAGGTGGACTGCGGCCGGCTGCCCCCGCAGGAGACGAGCGCGCCGGCCGCAGCGATCAATCCGGCGAAGGCGAGGGGCCTAGGTATCGCTGCTCTCTTCCCCGCCGAGCCGGCTCCAGAGGTTGTCGACCAGCCGCGCGACGGCGGGCCAGTGGGCGCTCGCGCCGAAGTTGAACGCACCCGCGTCGAAGACCGTCGACCGTCCGGCCCGGTAGATGGTCATCTTCGCCGGCTTGCCGTGCCCGAACTCGTGCGGGATGACGGCGAGCACGTGCGTGCCCTGCGGCGACACGTCGTTCGGCTCGTCGATCTCGATCCCGTAGTTCCCGAAACTGCTGCCGTCGTGGAGCTGGGTGCCGACGAACAGCCAGGGCGCGGCCTCCGCGTTGACGACGCGGTACGGGTGGTTCGTGTAGCGGTCCTCGTCCCAGCCGACGTACTGCGCCCCGACGAGCGCCGCCTCGGGACGGCCGATGTCGCGCCAGCGGGTGCGGCCGGTCATCGTGTCGCCGTGCACGTCGACCTTGTAGAAGAAGTTGTTCGCCGAGAGGAAGGCGAGGTTGCCGCCGGCGTCGCGGTACCGCGTGATCAGGTCGTAGACGTGGGACGTGACGTATTCCTCGTGTCCGGCGAAGACGATCAGGCTGTAACGGCGTAGCTGCGCGGCGCTCGAGACGCGCTCGAGGTCGTCGTCGGAGAAGAAGTCTGCCCGGAAGCCGCTCGGCCAGTACCAGCGGAGGAAGCCGAGGTCGAGCTTCCAGAACTGCTCGGGCAGACCTGCGGGCACACGCGCGCCGCGGACGTCGGTGGCGGCGAACGGGTGCGTGAGGTCGATCCTGTGCACCTTGGAGTCGAGGTACCAGCTGTCGCCGTCGAGGACGTCGTAGGCGTGCCAGGTGTTCGTCGGCTCCACGACGAGCACCGGCGCCGTGCCTAGCCGGCTCGGGCGGAGGATGAACGGCGCGTAGTCGCTGTGCCCGCGCCAGGTCAGGCGGGCGACGTAGTCCCCGCTCGGCCAGCTCGCTCCGAGGCGCACGTGCGCGAGCCACCGACCGCTCGACGGGCGCCGCAGGGCCTGCGGCGTGCTTACCGGCTTGCCGAACGTGACCTTGTCCCAGCCGTGTGCGGCGGCTCCCGGAACCGCGGCGCCGCCGGCGAGGAAGAGCTGAAGCGTGACGTGCTTCGTGGTGCCGCCGGCGATGTCGAGCAGCGCGATCTGGCCGGGCTCGTAGCTGCGCGCCTCGAAACCGGCGAGGAGGGGCACCGTGGCGGAGCGCGCCGATCCGAGGAGAACGGTGTAGACGAGCACGAGCCCGGCGACGAGGGCGACACCGAACGCGAGAGCGGCGGCCGTGCGCCGTCTCGGGGATCGGAGCGAGCGCGGTCGCCGGCGTTCGCGTGGGCGTTGCGGTGCGATAGCCATGGCGGCACGGTCGGGGGCCGCCCCAACCGCTCGCTAACGAGCCGCTAACGGTTGTTAGGAGCCGGGCCGCCGGGGGTGCTAGAACCTCCGCGTTGGTCGACTTCGCCCTCCTCGGTCCCCTGGAGGCTCGCGACGGCGGCGAGCCGATCCCGCTGGGTGGCCCGAAGCAACGGGCGCTGCTCGCGCTGCTCCTGCTCGAGGCGGGTCGCGTCGTCTCGCTCGACCGTCTCGTCGAGGCGCTCTGGCAGGAGAGCCCGCCGCCGACTGCCATTGCCTCGCTGCAGAACTTCGTCGCGCAGCTGCGCAAGGCGCTCGGGCCCGACGCGATCGAGACACGCTCGCCGGGCTACGTCGTCCGGCTCGAGCCCGAGCAGCTCGACGTGGCCCGGCTGCGGCGCCTCGTCGACGAGGCGCGGGCGAGCGAGCCGGTGCGCCGGGCAGAGCTGCTCGACGACGCGCTGGCCCTGTGGCGCGGAGAGCCGCTTGCGGAGTTCCGCTACGAGACGTTCGCGCAGGAGGAGATCGCGCGCCTCGAGGAGCTCCGGCTCGCCCTGCTCGAGGAGCGGGCCGAGGCGAAGCTCGCCATCGGGGCGCACGGCGAGCTCGTGAGCGGGCTCGAGGCGCTCGTTCGCGCGCATCCCCTCCGCGAGCGGCTGCGGGCGCAGCTGATGCTCGCCCTGTACCGCTCGGGCCGCCAGGCGCAGGCGCTCGAGGTCTACCGCGAGGGGCGAGAGCTACTGGTCGAGGAGCTGGGGCTCGAGCCGAGCCCGCTCCTCCGCGGCGTGCACGCGTCGATCCTCCGCCAGGAGACGTTCACGCTCGACCGCGGCGCGATTCCCGGGGCGGAGCATTTCGAGGAGGTCGCGGCGGCGCTGCTCTCCGGCAAGGTCACCGTCGTGGTCGGCTCGGACTCCGAGCCGCTCGCGTCGGAGCTCGCGCGGCGCTTCGGGCTCGAGACGGTCACGCCCGAGCTCGCGCGGATCTCCCAGGCCGTCGCCGTCCTCAACGGCTCGGGCCCGCTCTACGACGCGCTCCACACGCTCGTCGAGAGCGACGGCGAGCCGACGGGAGTCCACCGCTTCCTCGCCCGCCTCCCCGCGCTTCTCCGCGAGCGGCAGATCGGGCAGCCGCTGCTCGTCACGACGGGCTACGAGCTTGCGCTGGAACGCGCGCTCGAGCAGGCCGACGAGCCGTACGACACCGTCTGCTACCTCGCCTCCGGGGAGATGCGCGGCAGCTTCTGCCACATCCTCCCGGGCGGCACCGCGAACGTGATCGAGCGGCCGAACGCCTACACGACGGGGCTCGACCTCGACGAGCGCACCGTCCTCCTCCACCTCCAGGGGCGGGTCGACGAGTCGACCGATCGCGCCTGGGAGAGCTTCGCCGTCACAGAGGACGACTTCATCCACTACGGAAACGTCGCCCGCCGCCTGCCCGTGGCGCTTGCGGCGCGCCTGCGCCGCACCCATCTGCTGCTGCTCGGCTACACGCTCTCCACCTGGACGCTTCGCGTCGTGCTCGAGCGGTTCTGGGGCAGCGAGCCCCTGCCGTACCGCTCGTGGTCGGTGCACGCGGGCCCGCAGCCCCTCGAGCGCGAGTTCTGGCGTCGGCGCGACGTCGAGGTCGTCGACATGGCGCCCGCCGCCTACGTCGCCGAGCTCGAGCGGGTGCTGCAGAACGGTGGGGGCACGCTGACGGGCCTTCCCGACAGTCCGTACAAGGGTCTCGCCGCGTTCGAGGACTCGGAGCTCGACGCGCTGCTCTTCTTCGGCCGCGAGCGCGAGCGCGCGGCCGTCGCTGCGAACGTGCTCGCGAGCCGGCTCACCGTCCTCTACGGCCCGAGCGGCGTCGGCAAGAGCTCGCTCCTGCGGGCGGGGGTGGCGCGCCGGCTGCGCGAACTGAGCGGCGCGCCCGTGGTCGTGCACGACTCGTGGGCGCAGGATCCGGCCCAGGGTCTGATCGCGTCCGTCCACGCCGAGTGCGGCGACCTCGGCGCGACGGCGGGCCTCGTCGACACCGTCGCGGCGGCGGCCCAGGCGGGTGGTGAGCTGCACCTGCTGCTCGACCAGTTCGAGGAGTACATGCTCTACCACGGCATCACAGGACCGTTGAGCGGCGCACTCCCCGAGCTGCTGCGTCGCCCCGGGCTGCGGGTCAACGTCCTCCTCGCGGTTCGCGACGACGCCCTCGCCGAGCTCGACGAGTTCGCCGGCCGGATCCCGGAGCTGTTCGGGAACCTCCTGCGCCTCGACCGGCTCGACCGTGAGGCCGGCCGGGCGGCGATCCTCGGCCCGCTCGCGCGGTACAGCGATTTGAGCGGAGAGCGGTTCACCGCCGAGGACGCCCTCGTGGAGGCCGTGCTCGACGAGGCGCAGACCGATGCCGGTGTCGAGGCGCCGTATCTCCAGCTCGTGCTCGAACGGCTCTGGGAGCGCGAGCGGGCGGACGACTCGCACGAGCTTCGGTTGGCCACGCTCCGTGCGATCGGCGGTGCCCGAGCGGTGGTGCGCGAACACGTCCAGGGCGCCCTCGAGCGGCTTCCGGCGGCAGAGCAGGAGGCGGCTGCCCGCGTCGTCCGACAGCTCGTGACGCCGTCGGGCCGCAAGGTCTCGCACGAGCCCGCGGATCTCGCCGAGTACGCGGACGTCGACGCTGCTCAGCTTCGCCGCCTGCTCGACACGCTGGGGCGCGAGCGGATCGTGCGCGGTGTCAACGGCACGCACGGCTCGCCGACGCGTTACGAGATCTTCCACGACGTCCTCGGCCCGCCGATTCTCGCCTGGCAGGCCGAGCACCAGCTGCGGCGGGAGCGCGAGCGTGCGCGGAGGCAGCGGCGCCGCCTGCGGGCGATCATCGCCGCGACACTCGTCGCGCTCGCCGTCGTCGCGGCGATCGCGGCCTACGCGCTCGTGCAGCGCGGCGACGCGCGCACCCAGGCGAGCCATGCGCAGGGAAGAGAGCTCGCCGCGCGGGCACTCGCGGAGATTCCGACCAACCCGCAGGTCAGCGTCGAGCTCGCGCTCCGGGCCGCCGAGCTCGCACCGGGGACGCAGACGACGTCCGTGCTCCGCTCGAGCCTGCTCGCGATGCGGGAGGAGCGGATCATCCGCCTCGGCGGCAACGTCGTCGCGGCCTCGTTCCAGCCGCGTGGAGCGCTGCTGCTCGCGGCAAGCAGCAACGGACGGTTCGGGCTCTACGGCGTAGCCGGGCACCGGCTCGGCCCGCTCTCCCGGCGCGCCGGCCTGACGACGGCCGTCTGGAGTCCGGACGGCCGTTTCTACGCCACCGGCACGAGCTCGGGCGGCGTCGCGGTCTGGCGTCCGGGCACGCGCGAGCCCGTCCGCACGCTGTCGACCGGGGCTCCGGTCACGGCCCTCGCCTTCGGCTCGAAGACGCTGCTCGTCGGCAGCGGTGTCTACGTCCGCCTGCTCGACCTCGCGAGCGGCCGGCTCAGGTCGGTCCGGCTCCCCGGCGGCGTGCTCGCGGCAGCGCTCGACCCGACGGGACGCGCCTTCGCCGTCTCCATGCGCCGCGGCAAGGGAACGAGCAGCCGGATCGTCGACGCGCGCACCGGCCGGACGGTTGCAGTGCTCCACGAGGACGGGATCCGGTCGCTCGCCTTCAGCCCGGACGGCCGTCTGCTCGCCACGGGCAGCTACGACGAGACGGCGCGGATCTGGAACGCCGCCTCGGGCCGGCTCCTCCACGTCCTCGAGCACCACGGCTACGTCCTCGGCGAGCGCTTCTCGTCCGACGGCCGGTCGCTCGTCACCGGGTCCTCCGACGGAGCCGCCTACCTCTGGGACGTCGCGAGCGGCCGGCGCGACCTGCTCCTGGTCGGCGCTCTCGGCGGCATCGACTCCGTCGCCTTCAGCCCGGACGGGAGCGAGATCGTGACCGGATCCGCCGACCGCTTCGCCCGGATCTACTACAGCCAGGACGGTCGCCTCCTCGCGCCTCTCGCCGGTCACGACGGGGCGGTGACGAGCGTCGCGTTCGACCCGACGGGACGCACCGTCGCCAGCGGCTCGAGCGACGGGACGGTCCGCCTCTGGGCCGCGCTTCCGGCAGGGACGCTGACGCCGGTCTTCCGCGGCCGGCAGGCGGTGAGCGCGCTCTGGGCCGGCGCCCGCATCGCCGTCGTCGGCAGTCGCGAGGCGCGTCTCGTCACGACGTCGGGTCGCACGCTTCGGCACCTGAGGTTCCCGACGACGCTCGCTGCGATGGCGGTTGCGGGCGACCGCGTCGCGTTCGCGGACGAGCGCGGTCGGGTCACGACTGCGTGGAACGGCCGTGGCTTCGCGACTCACGGCGCTCGAGTCGCCGCGCTCGCGTACACGGCGAGCGGCGCTCTCCTGGTGGGCTCGGCCGACGGCGCCGTGCGCGCCTACGACGCGCCGATTCGCGGCGTCGTCCACGTCGGCTCGCCCGTCCTCGGTCTCTCGACGGGCGGCGGTCGCTTCCTCGTCCGCACGGCGAACGAGCTCCGCGTCTACACGGACGACGGCAGGCTCGTCAGCACGATCCACACCGCCGCCCAGCGCGCGACGCTCTCTCCCGGCGGCCTCGGGGTCGTCACGACGAAGGGCGAGGTCGCCCAGCTCTGGGACGCGTCGACCGGCACGCTCCTCCACACGCTCACGGGGCACACGTCAGCGATCACCGACGCCGAGTATTCGCCCGACGGGCTCGAGCTGGTCACCGTCAGCTTCGACCATACGGGCCTCGTCTACAGCGTCCGGAGCGGCCGGCTGATCCGCCGCCTGATCGGCCACTTCTTTCCGGTCTACTCCGGCGGCTACAGCCCCGACGGCCGTTGGATCGTCACGGCGAGCCAGTTCACCGCGGGGCTCTGGAACGCGGGCACCAGTCAGCTCGAGTTCTACCTCGGCCGTCACGAGGCTCCTCTCACCGGGGCGAGCTTCAGCCCCACGGGCAACTGGATCCTCACCGGCAGCAAGGACGGGACGGCGCGCGTCTACCACTGCCTGATCTGCCAGCCGCTGTC
Source organism: uncultured Actinomycetes bacterium (assembly GCA_963746965.1). GTDB lineage: Bacteria > Actinomycetota > Thermoleophilia > Gaiellales > Gaiellaceae > Palsa-739. Next base: position 797,276 of record CAVVDH010000001.1, read on the forward strand.
CGGGCTCGAGGCGACGGCCAGGGCTCGCCTGCGCGCGCTGCGCTAGCCCTGGGGAGGGCGGAGCCCCGAGCAGGTCGGCTCGTGCCGCGTCGCGAGGTCGAGCAGGAGCGCGTGCAGCGCCTCCCGCTGCTCGGCGTCGAGGGGCGCGAGGAACTCGTCCTCGACGCGCTTAGCGAGCGCGCGGAGCCGGCCGAGCGTGCGCTTGCCGTCGGCCGTGAGGCGGACGAGATGCCGGCGCCGGTCGTCCGGGTCGCGCTTCCGCTCGACGAGCTTCTGCTCCTCGAGCTCGTCGAGAAGGCCGACGAGCGTGCCCCGGTCGTAGCCGAGCGCATCGGCGATCGCCGCCTGCGTCTCGGGCAGGCCCTCGTCGAGCAGAGCGAGGATCGCATGGTGGTACGGGCTGAGCCCGGCCTGCTCGTACTCGTCGAGGGAGCGTTGCTTTGCGGCGAAGCCGAGCCGCTTCAGCAGGAAGAGGCTCGACGCGACCAGCTCCGCCGGCAGGCGGGCCTCGGTCTTCGGTTCCGTGGTCATCTGGATTTCCGTTGCGGGGAATATGGTAGCGCCTCCAAGCGTTCAGCTCCTGTATAGTTGGTAGTACCAACGATTGGAGGAACTGCTTGATTCCCTCGCTTCAACCGGTTTCTCCGCGGCGGCGCTGGAGCGCTCTGGCTCTCATCGTCACCGCTCAGTTCATGGTCATTCTCGACGTTGCGATCGTGAACGTCGCGCTGCCGTCGATCAAGTCGGATCTCGGCTTCTCGCAGACGGGGCTCCAGTGGGTGATCACCGCCTACGCGATCCTCTTCGGCGGCGCGCTGCTGCTCGGCGGCCGCTTGGCCGACCTCCTCGGCCGCAGGCGCATGTTCGTCGCCGGGCTCGCGCTCTTCGCCGCGAGCTCGCTGCTCTGCGGCCTCGCCTGGTCGTCGGGCTCGCTCGTCGAGCTTCCGCGCCCTGCAGGGCCTGGGCGGCGCGTTGCTCGCTCCCGCAGCGCTCTCGCTCCTGATGACGACGTTCGCCGAGGGACGCGAGCGCAACCTCGCGCTCGGGATCTACGGCGCCGCCTCGGGTAGCGGCGCGGCCGCGGGCGTTCTGCTCGGCGGCGTCCTCACTTCGTATCTCGGCTGGTCGTGGATCTTCTTCGTCAACGTTCCCGTCGGCCTCGCCGCGATCGCGATCACGCCGTTCCTGCTGCGTGAAAGCCGCGCGGAGCTGCTGCACCGGCACTTCGACGTCGCGGGCGCTGCCTCGGTCACCGGCGGGCTCATGCTGCTCGTCTACGCGCTCACGCGCGCGACGAGCGACGGCTGGAGCTCGCCCGTCACGCTCGGGCTGCTCGGCGGCGCTGTCGCACTGATCGCGGCGTTCGTCGGGATCGAGTCGCGGTCGCGCTCGCCGCTCCTGCCGCTGCGGATCTTCCGCCTGCGCGCGCTCTCGGCGGCGAACGCGACGATGGCGATCGTCGGCGCCGTCGCCTTCTCGGAGTTCTTCGTCCTGACGCTGTACCTGCAGGAAGTGCTCCACTACTCGGCCGTGCAGAGCGGCGTGGCTTTCAGCGCCTTCGCGCTCACGGTCGTCGTGGCCTCGAACGTCGCGCAGGCGGTCGTGGGGCGCGTCGGCGTCCGCACGACGCTCGCCGCGGGCCTCGCGGTCTCGACCGTCTCGGTGGCGCTGCTGACGCGGGTTCCCGTGACCGGCCACTACTTCTGGGATCTCTTCCCGGCGTTCGTGCTCGGGGGTGCGGGAATGGGCTTCTCGTTCGTTCCGGTCACCATCGCGAGTCTGACCGGCGTCGGTCCCGCGGATGCAGGGGTCGCCTCTGGCCTCGTGAACACGAGCCGGCAGATCGGCGGCGCGATCGGCCTCGCGGCGATCAGCACCATCGCGGCGAGTGCGAGCTCGAGCTTCGCGCACGTGCACGCGCTCGGCGTGGCGAGCGCGCCCGCCACCGTGCACGGCTTCCAGACATCGCTCGACGTGCTCGGCGGTCTGCTCCTCGCCGGGCTTGTCATCGCCGCGGTCTTCCTCCGCCCGGCGCGCGAGCGCGCGGGGGAGGTCGAGGCGCCCGAGCTGCAGGAGGCGGCGTGATCGGCGACGACGACCGGGCGCTGCGCCGAAGCCGCGTCGACGAGCTCCTCCACCAGATCGACGCTCAGCGGCGGCAGCAGCTCCTGCTCGAGGCCTCGGGCGCGGTCGCACCCGGCCTCGAGCGGGAGGCCGAGCAGACGCGGCGGCAGCTTGCGGAGCTCGTCCGCTAGTCGTATCGTTGGCCCGTGCGTGCGAGAGTGTTCCCCTGACGGTCGTCCGCGCCGCGGGCGGACTGGTCGTACGTGACGGGAAAGTGCTCCTCGTGCACCGGCCGAAGTACGACGACTGGAGCTTTCCGAAGGGCAAGTGCGGTGACGGGGAGCCGGACGAGGCTTGCGCCCTGCGGGAGGTCGAAGAGGAGACCGGCCTTAGCTGTGAGCTCCTGGAGGAGATCGGCGGGACGAGCTATCGGGACGGCAAGGGGCGTCCGAAGGTCGTCCGGTACTGGCGGATGCGCGCGACCGCCGGAGAGTTCGTGCCGCACGGCGAGGTGGACGAGATCCGCTGGGAGACACCTGAGCGCGCCGCGCCGCTGCTCAGCTGGCCGCGGGATCGTCCGTTGCTGGAGCGGCTGTGACGAGCGTGCTCGTCCGCCACGCCTCGGCCGGCGACCGTCGCGACTGGACGAGCGACGACCGGTTGAGGCCGCTCGATGCGCGCGGCCGGCGCCAGGCGGCCGGGCTCGTCGCGTTGCTTGGGCCGCTCGAGATTCGGCGCATCGTCTCGAGCGCGTACGTCCGGTGTGTCGAGACCGTCGAGCCGCTCGCCGCGGCGCTCGGGCTCCCGGTGGAGGAGGACGACCGGCTCGTTGAAGGCGCCGGCCGGGCCTCGCTCGAGTTGCTGGGCGAGCACGGTGTCGTCGCGTGCACGCACGGCGACGTCGTCGAGGCTGTGCTGGGTCGTGGGTTGAAGAAGGGAGCGGCGGTCGTGCTCCGCGCTGGCGAGATCGTGGGCGAGATTCGCCCCGACTAGGCAGCCAGTGCGTCGAGCGACGCGAGCACGGCTCCCTCGCGGATGCCGCCGCTGCAGACCTGGAGCGGAACGCCGAGCTTCCGCTGCACCTCGGAGAGGAGGATGACGCCTGCGGGCAGGATCTCCGCTCTCGCCCGGTCGACGCCGAAGCGACGGGCGATCTCCCGCGGCGAATGGGTCTCCACGAGTCTGAGGGTCTCGGTCAGCTCTTCGTGCCCGAGCCGCTCGCCGACGAGCCGGCGTGCCGCGCGGGCGCTCCCCCCGACCGCGAGGGCGGCTTCGACTGCCGGCGGGTCGAGGTGGGCGAACGAGACCTCCGCCTCCGCTCGGGAGTCTCCGGCGCGGGCTGTGAGGCGCACGGAGCCGAGGTCGACCGACTCGATCCAGTCGGGTTCGCAAGGAGGTCGACCGACGGCGATCTCCGTCGACGCGCCACCGATGTCGCACACGGCGATTCGAGACGGGAGCGGTCGATCTGCCGTGAGCAGCGCGCCGCGGTAGGCGAGCGTGCCCTCCTCCCGCTTGCTCAGGACGCGAGCCCGGACGCCGGCGGCGCGCGACAGCGCCGCCACGAGCTCGCGTGCGTTACCTGCCTGGCGGCCGGGCGCCGTGAGGAAGACATCGAGCGCCGCGACCCGCGTGCGCCTGGCGGTTAGCGCCATCTCGCCGACCGCTCTCGCGGCGGCCGCGAGGTGCAAGGGGGAGACGGCGCCGAAGCGCTCGATCTCCTCGCCGAGCGAGAGCCGCACCTTGGCCTTTTCGAGCGGCACGAGACCCTCGTGGCCGGCGCTCGCGACGAGCAGCCGCGTCGTGTTCGACCCCACGTCGATCACTCCGACTCGCATCTCCGACGCATCGTAGGTCCGTCGTCGGCGGACGTGTCAACGCTTCGGTGACGGTCCGGTTACGGGTCGGAGACGACTTCGAGACGCGTCAGCGCGAGCGAGCGAGCGAGAGCCGTCGGCGGGCGCGGCGCATCAGCACCTGCTGCCCCGAACGCAGGCGTTCGTCCTTCTTCGGGTGGGCGCGGTGCCATCCGTCCCTCGGATCGAGTTCGAACGAGGTCGCGTTGTCCCGCCACAGAGCCTCGAAGGTCGAGAAGAGCTCGGCCTGGAGCGCGACGTCCTCGATCGGCGTCACGACCTCGACGCGGTGGTCGAGGTTCCGTGGCATCAGATCGGCGCTTCCCATGAAGCACGTGCTGCGGTCGCCGGCGTCGAAGAAGAAGAGACGGCTGTGCTCGAGGAAGCGGCCCAGGACGCTGCGCACACGGATCTGCTCGCTCAGTCCGGACACTCCTGGTCGCAGCGAGCAGACCCCTCGAACGAGGAGGTCGACCTTCGCCCCGGCTTCAGAGGCTGCGTACAGCTCGTCGATCACCTGTGGGTGCGTCAGCCCGTTGACCTTGATCCGGATCCGTGCCTTCTTCCCCGCCGCCGCGGCTCCGGCGACCATCCGGATCTCCTCGAGCAGCCGCTCCCGCAGGGTGAAGGGTGCCACGAGGAGCTTGCGGAAGCGGACCGGCCGCCCGAATCCGGTGAGGTGGTTGAAGAGATCGGCGATGTCGGCGGCGATCTCCTCGTCCGCGGTGAAGAGCCCGAAGTCCTCGTACAGCCGGGCGGTGACGGCGTTGTAGTTGCCGGTGCCGAGGTGCACGTAACGACGCAACCCTCCGGCCTCGCGTCGGACGACGAGCGTCGTCTTCGCGTGGATCTTGAGGTCGGGGAAGCCGTACACGATGTGAACGCCCGCCTGCTCGAGCGCGCGCGACCACTGGATGTTGCGCCGCTCGTCGCCGCGCGCCTTGATCTCGACGAGGCAGACGGTCTGTGCCGAGCCTCGCTCGGCGGCATCGATCAGCGCCGGAACGAGCGGCGTATCGTCGCTCGTGCGGTACACGGTCGATTTGATCGCGATCACGGAGGGGTCGGCTGCGGCGCGGTCGACATACGACTCGAAGCTGCTTGCGAAGGAGTCGTACGGGTGGTGGACGAGGAGGTCGCCGGAGCGGATCGCGGCGAACTGCTCCGCGGCCGACTCGATCGAGTTCCAGGGCGGTCGCGCCACCGGCACCCACGGATCGTTCTTCAGATCCGGACGGTCGAGCCCCCAGAGCTCGCCGAGGTCCGCGAGGTCGAGCATGCCGTCGAGTGGGTAGACGAGGTCGTCCGAGACGCGCAGGCCCAGCTGGATCTGCTCGCGCATCGCCTGGGACATCGACTCCGACACCTCGAGTCGGGTGACCTCCCCGAAGCGCGCACGGCGCAGCTCGAGCTCGACGGCCTCGAGCAGGTCGTCGGCCTCGTCCGAGACCTCGAGGTCGCCGTCGCGGGTCACGCGGAAGAGCGACTGCTCGACGATCTCCATGCCGGGGAAGAGGTTCGGCAGGTAGTGGGCGAGCACGCGCTCGAGCGGGACGAATCGGCCGCGACCCCCGACGGGGAAGAAGCGCGGCAAACCCTCGGGGACCTTGACCCTGGCGAAGCGCTCCTCGCCGGTTTCCGGGTCGGCGACGAACAGCCCGAGGCTGATCGAGAGCGCCGAGATGTAGGGGAAGGGCTGGCCCGGCCCGACTGCAAGCGGCGTGAGCACCGGGAAGATCTCCCGCTCGAAGCGGTCGTCGAGCTCCGCCTGCTCCTCCGGCTCGAGCTCCTCGACGATCGAGACGACGATTCGTTCCGCGGTGAGCGCCGGGCAGAGCGCTTTCGTCCACAGCTCGTGCTGGCTGTCGTACACGTCGACGACACGTTCGCGGGCGTCGTCGAGTGTCTGTTGCGGTGTTCGCCCGTCCGGCAGGCGCCGGCTCACACCGACCGCCGCTTGGCCGCTGAGGCCGGCGACACGGACCATGAAGAATTCGTCCAACATCTCGGCCGAGACCTTGAGGAAGAAGACGCGCTCGAGCAGCGGCAGCGTCTCGTCACGAGCCAGCTCCAGCAGGCGAGCGTCGTAGTCGAGGAAGGACAGCTCGCGGTTGATCAGGCGCTCGGCGGCGGCGGAGGCGCGCTTTCGTGCGCGGACGGTGGCCATGCCACGAGCCTACTCCGGCTCTGTTGCCGCCGTAGGTGACGATCCGGTGACGGACCAGTGTCGTCCGGCTCCGGGTCTCAGTCCGTCAGGTGCGCGAGCCAGTCCGGATCCCAGAGACGGAAGCCACCCAGGAATGCGTTCGTGTTCTCTCCGCGGCGGCAGCCGTCGGGCAGCTCGTCGAGCTCGTCGATGCCCCCTCCGCCGAGAACGACCTCGTCAGGCTCCATCGCCGCCGAGAGCTGCTCGACGGCTGCAAACACCGCGCGTCTCCAGTTCTTCCTGCCCCGCTTCTGCAAGGCGCGTTCGCCGACGTAGTCCTCGAACGTCTGCTTGCGAAACGGGAGGTGGCCGAGCTCCAGCGGCTCGATCACCCCGTCGGCGATCATGGCCGACCCCAAGCCCGTCCCGAGCCCCAGGAACAGCATGCGTCCACCGCGGTAGCTGCCCACGGCCTGCATGACCGCGTCGTTCACGACCTTCGTCGGAGTGCCGAAGGCGGCCCCGAAGTCGAACCCGACCCAGCCGTCACCGAGATTCACCGGCTCGGCGATCGGCGTGTCGCCTCTGATCGGGGCGGGGATCCCGACCGTGACGGCATCCCACTTCCAGTCCGCTACGGCGGCGAGCGTCCCGGCCACCATCTGCTCGGCCGTCAGCGCCGGCCCCGAAGCGAAGCGTCGCCGCTCTTGCTGATCCGAGGCCAGCGCCTTCACGTGCGAACCTCCCACGTCGACCGCGAGAACGACGCGCTCGTTCACGATGGCCCCCTGGCCCGCGAGACCGTTCGCCCGGCGCCGGGCGACCGACCGCGTGCACTGCAAAGCGACATGACTGATGACTAGCAGTTGCGCGGGATAGGTCGTAGCGTGGCGGGCCCTCCGTACACCGGGCACTGCATGTGCGGCGGCGTGCGTTTCGAGGTGACGGAGCCCCCGCTGACCGCCGGCTACTGCCATTGCACGCGCTGCCAGCGCCGGACCGGGACCGCGGCCTCCGCGCAGGCGCGGCTCGCTCCCGGCTCCTTCCGCCTCCTCGCGGGCGACGACCTCGTGCGGGAGTACGCGCCCGGCGACGGCTGGCCCAAGTGCTTCTGCTCGGCCTGCGGCAGCGCGCTCTGGAGCAAGTATCCGGATTCAGGAGAGATCGGAAGCGTCCGTCTGGGCCTCTTCGACCCGGGCCACGGGATCCGCCCGCAGTGGCACACCTACGTCGCCTACGCGTGCGAGTGGGAGTCGATCCCCGACGACGGCCTCGAGCGCTACCCCGAGGGAAAGCCGCGCTAGCTAGACCGGCCCGGCTGCGTCGAGATCACGCTGAGCCGGGTGGGAGGGCCGTCCGAAGTAGAAGCCCTGCGCCTGGTGGCAGCCGAGCTTGCGCACGATCGTGTGCTGCTCGGGAGTCTCGATCCCCTCCGCGACGAGGTTGAGCTCGAGCGCGTGCCCGAGGTCGATGATGCCCTTGAGGAGCACGAGGTCGCCGTCCTCCGTGCCGGCATTCGCCGTGAAGCTCCGATCGATCTTGACGACGTCGATCGGGAACTGCCGCAGGTACGAGAGCGACGCGTAGCCCGTCCCGAAGTCGTCGAGCGCGAGGACGACGCCGAGGTCCTTGATCCTCTGCAGCGTGTGCGCGACCCGCTCGTCCGACGCGAGCAGCGTGCTCTCGGTGAGCTCGAGCGTGAGCAGGCCAGGCATCAGCGCCGACGAGTCGAGCGCGCGGCTCACGTGCCGGAAGAAGTCGGGATGGTGGAGCTGGCGGGCCGAGACGTTCACCGACATGTGCATCGGCCGGCCGTGCAGCTGGCAGAGGCGCGTCGCCTCGGTGCACGCCTCCGTCAGGACCCACTCCCCGAGGCCGACGATCAACCCCGTCTCCTCCGCGAGCGGGATGAACTCTCCGGGCGCAAGCTCGCCCGCGGTGGGATGCTCCCAGCGCACGAGGGCCTCGTAGCCGATGATCTCGTGGCGGTCGAGATCGACGACCGCCTGGTAGTCGAGCCGGAACTCGCCGCGGGTGATGCCCTCGCGCAGCTCGCCGATCCGCTGCGAGCGCTCGACCGCAGCTCGGTCGAGCCGCGGGTCGAAGAACGCGTAACCGAGCTCCGGATGGCCTTTGGCGCGGTACATCGCGATGTCGGCCTCCTTCAGCAGCGTCTCGTCGTCGCTGCCGAAAGCGATGCCGATGCTCGCGTTCGTGTAGAGCGGCCCGGAGCCGCTCTGGAGCGGCCGGCAGATCTCCGCGAGCAGCCGCTCGGCGACCAGGACCGCATCCCGGGGCGTGACCGGCTCGGTCAGGACGACCGCGAACTCGTCACCGCCGAGACGCGCCGGCGTGTCACCCGGGCGCACCGAGTGCTCGATCCGCCTGCCGATCTCGTGCAGCACCTCGTCGCCGAGGTCGTGGCCCCAGCGGTCGTTGATCCCCTTGAAGTCGTCGAGGTCGATGTACAGCAGCCCCGTCGCCTGGCCCTCGTCGTGCCGGAGCTTGATCGCGTGGCGGAGGCGCTCGTGGAAGAAGGCCCGGTTCGCGAGGCCGGTCAGCGGGTCGTAGAGGGCGAGCTGCCGGAGCTGCTGCTCGGCCTCGCGCTCGCGCGTGATGTCGAGGAGGTAGCCCTGCAGGTAGAGAGGCTTCCCGCGTTCGTCGACCACGACCACCCCTTCGTCCCGCAGGTGGACGACGCGCCCGTCACGGGCGATGAGGCGGTACTCGAGGCTGAGCGGCTCGTGCGTCTCGTGCGTCTGCGTGTGCGCCGCGAGCACCCGGTCCCGGTCCTCCGGGTGGAGGAGACGCTCGAACAGATCGGCCTCGCCCGCCCATTCCTCCACGCTGTAGCCGAGCATCGGCTCGATCTGACGACTCGTGAAGATGTTCGAGCTGACCGAGTCGAGCGCGTCGACGTAGACGACGAGCGGCAGCTGCTCGATCAGCGTGCGGTAGCGCCGGACGGCCTCCTCGGGGGAGGGGCGATCGTCGCCGTAGTCGCGGAAGGCCACCGGAGCCGCAGACACCCAGAGAGAATCGGTCACCTTGGGGGCATCGATCCTCCCCCGGACGGGGTATAGGCGTCGTGCCATTCGGGTGCCTTCAACCGGTGCGTCGACTCGGCGAGACGCGCGTTCGAGAGCGCGAACGAGCGAATTCGCTCACCGAAGATGGAACGCCAATCGATGGAGGTGGCGGGCCTCGGGAAGGGGGTACACCAAGACCCGCCGAGGCGACGCTACGCGTTCGGTCGGCTGCCCACGCCGTCGGGCTGCAGTGCGGGGCGCGTCTAGGCGGGCACCTTCGTCGGGTCCGGGACGATCCGGATGTACGGGCGCGGCTCGCGCCACTCGCCGAAGATCTCCTTCGCCTCGTCGTTCGACACGTTGCCCCCGATGATCACGTCGTCGCCCGGCTTCCACTGGGCCGGCGTCGAGACCTTGTGCTCCGCCGTCAGCTGGAGCGAGTCGATCACCCGCAGGACCTCGTCGAAGTTCCGGCCGGTCGTCATCGGATAGACGAGGATCAGCTTGACCTTCTTGTCGGGGCCGACCACGAAGACGTTGCGCACGGTCTGGTTGTCGACGGCGGTGCGGTCCGCGGGATCGCCCGAGACGTCGGCCCCGAGCATCCCGTACAGCTTGGACACGCTGAAATCCGCGTCCCCGATGAGCGGATAGTTCGGCCGGGTCCCCTGCGTCTCCTCGATGTCGTCGGCCCACGTGGAGTGCTTGTCGACCGGGTCGACGGAGAGACCGATCAGCTTGACGTTGCGCCGGTCGAACTCCGGCTTGATCGAGGCCATGTAGCCGAGCTCCGTCGTGCAGACGGGCGTGAAGTCCTTCGGATGCGAGAAGAGCACGGCCCACGAGTCGCCGATCCAGTCGTGGAAGCGGATCGTCCCCTCGGTCGTCTGCGCCTCGAAGTCGGGCGCCGTGTCGCCGATCTTCAGTCCCATCTCTTCCTCCTTTTCGAGCGACCCTAACGGCCACGGTGAAGCCGTCGCAAACGGTGACGACCACGCGTAAAACGTCCGTAAGCCGAAAAGCTTCCGCATCCGTGCGCTCCCCCGCAGGAGGCATGCTCGGGACGTGACCCCCGGCAAGCGATCCCGCCTCTTCCGCGAGGTCAACGACCGGATCTACGAGCTGCTCGCGTCGGCCGAGCCGGGCCTGCCCGGCGAGTTCCTCTGTGAATGCGGGCGAGAGTGCGAACGGCGGGTCATGCTTCTGCCCGCGGAGTTCGCGAGGCTGCGGGAGGGCGGCCGACCGGTCCGCTCGCCGGATTGCCGCCCGCCGAGGCTTCGCCTGCCCGGTCGGCGATCGAAGTCAGCCGATGGCGTTCCTGCTCTGGGCTAGAGCTCTGCGGTCGGGTTGCGAACGGGTGGCGTCCCTGCACGTGGCGGCGGTGCGTCCGGCGGGTCCGGCGCCGGATCGGGAGGAGGAAGAGGAACGGCGCCTCCGCCCGCGAATCTGCGGCCGTTGCGCCGACCTCTTGGCGCCGTCTCATTCACATCTTTTCCACATGTATCTTTCCCTCGGCATCCGTAGGCTGGCCGCGTGAAAACGCTCCGAGTGGTCAAGCGGAGTACGACGTGGACGCATGCGGAGGACCTCCGGTCACTCTTCGTCCTCTCCCTGCCGCGCTCGCTCTCGAGCCTGCTCTACGTCGCCGCGGTCCGGGCGATCGGTCTCGCCGAGCCGGGCTGGACGAGCGACGGTGAGATCCTCAACCGCGATCGGGTACCGAAGCGGCTTCAGTGCATAGCTCCGGCGGACGAGCGCTTCACACTGCTCGGCTCGGCTCCCGAGGTCTTCTCGAGCATGACGACGTACCTCGACCGCACGGCGCTGCGCCAGGGCTTCGCCTACAAGGACGTCGTGCAGCCGTTCGTGCTGGGCGGCTGGGAGGGCCTCGGCGAGTTCAACATCCTCAAGGTGCGCCGGAACGTCGCGGAGGTCGCGTACACGATGCTGAAGCGGCAGTGGCTCTATCCCGCCCGCGCCGCGAGCGTCTTCGATGCCCATCCCTGGGCGCTCGTGGAGGGGCTTGTCCGCGCCGAGGCAGTGCTCGACGCGCTGCCCGGGGAGACCGTCGACTATGCGGACGCCGTCGTCGACCACGGTCCCCTCGAGCTTGCGCTCCGGCGGCTCTATCCCGACGTGCCGTCACTGCAGCTTCGGTACATCGACCGCGGCTTCGCCCGGACGCGGCGGCGCCTCGAGGCCGACCGGCGCGACTCGCTCGTCTACCGCCGTCTCGAATGGATCGTCTCGGCGGTTCGCGAGCGGCTGCGCTCCGACGACCCGCGCGAGGAGATCGCCGAGGCGCTTCCCTAGCCCGGATCGGCCGAGGACCGAGACGGTCTCAGCCGGAAGCCGAGCAGCGCGACCGAGCCGACGACGAGCGTCGGCGCGATGATCACGCCGCGATAGAGGAGCACCGCGGCCACGATGTGCGCGTGTGGGCCGCCGAAGCCGACGAGCGTTCCGATCATCCCCAGCTCGACCACTCCGATTCCGCCCGGGGTCAGGGGCAACGAGCTGATCACGCGTCCGATCGCCCAGGCGAGAAACGCCTCGCTCGGCGGAATCGTCGCGAGCGAGATCCCGACCGCGCGCAGGGAGAGCTCGAACACCAGGTAGGCGGCGAGCTGGTTGACGAACGTAGCCGCAGTGAGGGAGAGCCAGCGGCGGCGCAGAAGCAGTAGCCGCTCGTCCCGCAGACGCACGAGAGCCTCCCCGCTCCAGTGCGGCGGGTCACGCCGGAGGACGCGTGCGACCCGCGCGGCGATGCGTCCGGCGGCGTCGCCGAGCCGCCGTGCGGCCGCCGGGCTCCGCAGGGCTGCGGTCGTGAGCCCGACGAGGACGGCGCCCGCCGCGGCGCTCGCGCCGGCGATCGTGGCCGTCGAGCCGGAGAGGCGGCCCGTCGCGAAGACGAGGAGCGCCCCGACCAGCGGGTAGACGAAGATCATCACCTGGCTCCAGATGCCGGTGAGCGCGACTGCGAACGCCGCATGGCCCCGATCGACCCGCAGCCGGCGCAGCAGCGCGAACGAGAGGGCCATCCCGAGCGGCGCTCCTCCGGGGACGACGGTCGTGATCGCGGTCGAGGCCTGCGTGAAGCCGAGCGCACCGAGCCACGAGAGCTGAGGCAGGAGCGTTCGCCACGGAAGGGCCGTCGAGAGAACGTCGACGAGGGCGCCGGCCACGAGCGCTGCCACCCACGGGGTCGAGACGGTCCGGAGCTGGTCCGCGACGCTGCCGTAGCTCGCGATCCGGGGGACGATCTCCGCGAAGACTGCGGCGATGAGCGCGAGGCCGAGCCCGCTACGGAGAACGGCCCGCCGGCGACGCCGCATGAACGCAAGTCTACGAGGCTCCGGGGCCACTGCTGAACGAACGAGCGGGAGGACCATGTGGTTCTCCCGCCCGTCGGGTCGTCCCTTTGCTCCCCGTTCGGGGTGGTGCCTACCCGCACGGTCCCCGGTCGAAACGGAACGGCGGTCTAGCGCTGCTAGCCTCACCCTCCGATGCGCGTCCTGATCACCGGCGGAGCCGGCTTCATCGGGTCGCACCTCGCGGACAGGCTCCTGGCCGAGGGGCACGAGGTGCGCGCGCTCGACAACCTCGATCCCCAGGTCCATCCCGCCGGGGAGCGGCCGGAGTATCTCGATCCGGCCGTCGAGCTCCATGTCGGCGACGTTCGCGACCACGCGGCCGTCTCCCGCGCGCTCGTCGACGTCGACGCGGTCTACCACTTCGCGGCGGCGGTGGGCGTGGGCCAGTCGATGTACGAGATCGAGCGCTACACGTCGGTCAACGCACTCGGCGCCGCTGTCGTCCTCGAGGAGATCCTCGAACGGCGAGAGTCGATCCGCAAGCTCGCAGTCGCCTCCTCGATGTCGATCTACGGCGAAGGGCAGTACCGGAACCCGCGCACGGGCCAATCCGGGATCGCTCCCGGTCTTCGGCCGGAAAGCCAGCTCGCGGCCAAGCAGTGGGACGTTCTCGGCGAGGACGGTGGCCCCCTCGAGGCCGAGCCCACGGCCGAGACGAAGCCGTTGCGTCCGACCTCGGTCTACGCCGTCAACAAGCGCGACCACGAGGAGCTCTTCCTCTCCGTCGGTGCTGCGTACGGGATCCCGTCCGTGGCGCTCCGCTTCTTCAACGTCTACGGCGAGCGGCAGGCTCTCTCGAATCCCTACACGGGAGTCGCCGCGATCTTCTCGTCCCGGCTGCTCAACGACCGCGAGCCGCCTGTGTTCGAGGACGGCCACCAGACGCGCGACTTCATCGACGTCCGCGACCTCGTGCGCGGCTGCGCGCTCGCGCTGACCACCGACCGCGCGGACGGCAGCACCGTGAATCTCGGCACGGGGCGGGCGACGTCGATCGTCGAGGTCGCGCGCACGATCGCGGCCGGGCTCGGCAAGGAGATCGAGCCCGAAGTCGTCGAGCAGTATCGCGCCGGAGACATCCGGCACTGCTTCGCCGACACTCGGCTCGCCGAGGAGCTCCTCGGCTTCCGCGCGGAGATCCCGTTCGCCGACGGCATGCACGACCTGCTGGCATGGCTCGAGGGGCAGGAGGCCGTCGACGCCGTCGACTCCGCCCGTGAGGCGCTCGTCGCGCGCGGCCTCGCGCGCTAGCCGTTGACCGACGTCTCGGTCTCCCTCGTCAACACGAACTCGCGCGAGCTCCTGCTGGCGTGCCTCGGCTCGCTGCAGGGCGCGGGCGCCGAGGTCGTCGTCCTCGACAACGCGTCGGAGGACGGGTCGGCGGCGGCGGTCCGAGAGGGCTTCCCGCACGTCCGGCTGATCGAGCAGCGGTACCGGGCGGGCTTCGGCGCCAACCACAACACCGTCATCCGCGCGACGACAGGCCGATATGTCTTCGTTCTCAACGAGGACACGACGAGCGAGGACTGGGGCTTCGAGCGAATGGTCGCGCATCTCGACGCGAATTCGCGCGTAGCCGCGCTTGCGCCGCGACTCGTCTATCCCGACGGGCGGCCGCAGGACTCGGCGTGGCGCTTTCCCTCGCCCACGGCCGCCGCGCTCGGCCTGTTCACGCTGAGCCGCGTCGGCATCGTGCAGTCGCGCGGAAGCGAGACACGCGACGTCGACTGGGCGATGGCGGCGGCGCTTCTCCTCCGCCGCGAGGCGCTCGACGAGGTCGGGCTGTTCGACGAGGAGTTCTTCATCTACTCCGAGGAGACCGACCTGGCCCGGCGCCTGCGGCGGGAGGGCTGGCGGACGCAGTACTTCCCGCACGTGACCGTGGTTCATCACGAGTCGCAGTTCAGCGCCGGGATCCCCGAGCGGCGCATCAACGAGATGTGGCGCGGCCGGCACCGCTACTGGCGGAAGCACCATTCCGCCGCCGGCGCCGGTGTCGCGGCGCTCTGCACCGGCGCGCAGTACGCGGCGCGTGCGGTCCTCGGCGCACGAGACCGCGACTTCGCGGGACGAATGCGGCTGCATGCGCGCGACGCGATTCGCGTCCGCGGACGGGGGCTGCGGGAGCTCGCCGAGGAGTGGAACCGCGATCATGCGGCGGGCTAGCGCACGCTCCGGGCATCGGGCACACTTCACTGGCCACTGGCCAGCTCTTCCGGGGGGAAGCGTGACGGCTGTTCAGCGAATCAGGTCGAGCAGGTCCAATCCCCGCCCTCCGGCGCGCGTGCTGCGGCGGCCTGCCTCGGCGCACGGCACGTGGCGCAACCGTGTGCGTCATCGCCCGGAACCGGGAGGCGGCGCCGGCGGCGGGCGTCCGCTCGAGTCGCCGCCGCTCGTCCTTCTCGTCGACGACGAGCGGGCGATCCGCACGATCTGCCGTGTCAACCTCGAGGGAGACGGGCTCGCGGTGCTCGAGGCGGCTGACGGCGCGGAGGCGCTCGACGAGGTACGGCGAGAACGTCCGTCGCTCGTCCTCCTCGACGTGATGATGCCGGGCGTCGACGGCTGGAGCGTCGCCGAGCAGCTGGCGGCGGACGCGGAGACGCGCGACATCCCGGTCGTCTTCCTCTCGGCCCGCGCAGCCCAGGAGGATCGCCTGCGCGCCCAGGAGCTCGGGGCGGTGGGGTACGTCGTCAAGCCCTTCGATCCGCTCGAGCTCGCCGGCACGGTCCGCGACGTGCTCGCACGCGTCGCCGCAGGCGAGCGAGAGCGCCTCAATCGAGAGCTTTCCGAGCCCGCCTGATCGTGGACTCGGCGACGCATGGGCACGCGCGGCCGGCCGGGCTTCCGCGCTTCGGTTTCCGCCAGGGCGCCGTCGCAGTCGCCGTCGCGCTCGGCGCACCGGGGCTCGTCACGCTGCTCGCCTTCACGAGCGTCCGCACCGTCGTTCCCGGTCTGCTCTACACCGTCGCGATCATCCTCGCCACCGCCGCGGGAGGCAGGATCGGCGGTCTCGCCGCGGTCGGCGCCTCCGTGTATCCGTTCTTCCACTTCTTCGCCTCTCGCTACGACCGCAACCAGCTGAACGCCGAGGGAGCGACTGCGCTCGCGATCTTCGTGGTCGCGGCGCTGTTCGGCAGCGAGGTGCTGGGACGCGAGCGGGCTGCGCGCGAGCGGGCCGAAGAGGCCGTGCGTGCTGGCCGCAGCGCACTCGACGCGGCGAACCGGCTGCAGGTGGTCGCGGATGCGCTCGCGTCGGCGCGCACGCCGCAGGACGTTCTCGACGCCGTGCTCACCGAGGGCGTGCGCGCGGCGGAGGCCCGCGGTGGGCTGATCGCGACGCTCAGCGACGACGGCGAGTGGCTCGAGGTCGTCGCCTCGCGCGGCTACGACAGGCGCTACATCGACCCGTTCCAGCGCTTCTCCGTCAGCGGTGACTTCCCGCTCTCGGAGGCGGTGCGGACCGGCGAGGGCGTCTTCATCCGGTCGGAGGCGGAGCGGGACGAGCGCTACCCGGAGCTGGTCGGCCGCTCGCAGCCGGGGCACGGGCTCGTCTGCGTTCCGCTCGTCGGCGAGCGGGGTCCGCTCGGCGGGCTCGTCTTCTCCTTTGCGACCGACCAGGACTTTCCGCCCGAGCGGAGGGCACTCAAGACCGCGCTCGGGCGGCAGGCGGCGCTCGCCCTCGAACGGGCGCGGTTCTCCGCGGCCGAGCAGGCGCTGCGAGAGCGCCTCTCCTTTCTCGGGGAGGCGACGGCGCTGCTCGTCTCCTCGCTCGACCTCGAGCAAACGCTCGGGCGTCTCACCGAGCTCGCGGTGCCGCTGCTCGCAGACTGGTGCGCGATCGACGGGTTCGCCGAGGAAACGGGTGAGATCGAGCGTCTCGTCGTCGCCCACCAGGACCCGGAGCGCAGGCGCTGGGCCGAAGCGGTGCGCGCGCGCTCCCGCGCGATCTTGATCGACGACGAGTTCGATCTGACCGCGCGGGTCATCCGCACCGGCGAGCCCGCCTTCCTCCGCGAGGTGCCGCAGGAGCTGCTGGACGAAGCGGCGCAGCGCGACCCCCAGGCGGCCGAGGCGCTCACACAGATCTCGATCCGCAGCGCGATAACCCTTCCGCTCCGCACCGGCGAACGTACCTTCGGCGCGCTCACGCTCGTCGCCGAGTCCCGGCAGCTCGAGGACTCCGACTTCGAGTTTGCGCAGGAGCTCGCCGCCCGGGCGGCCATCGCGATCGAGAACGCGCGGCTCTACCGTGAAGCCGAACGCCGGGCGGAGGCGGCACTCGCCCTCGCCTACGTCGGGGACGGCGTCGTGCTGCTCGACCGGGAAGGGCGCGTCCGCTTCTGGAACGCCGCCGCCGCGGCGATCACCGGCGTCCGCGAGGCGGACGCGGTCGGACGGGAACCGGCCGAGGTGCTGCCGTCCTGGAGGGAGCTGACACGTGTGGCGGAGCTCGCGGATGCGGCAACACCCGAGCGTGCGCGTCCAGTCACAGTGCCGGTCGAGCTCGCCTCGGGCGACCGCTGGGTTGCGGTCACTGGAGTCGCCTTCGACGAGGGAGTCGTCTACGCGTTGCGCGACGTGAGCGACGAGCAGGCGCTCGAGCGGGCACGGAGCGACTTCGTAGCCACCGCCTCGCACGAGCTCCGCACGCCGCTCGCTGCGGTCTACGGAGCGGCTCGCACGCTGCGCCGTACAGACATCGAGATCCCGGACGAGCAGCGGGACCGGTTCCTCGAGATCATCGTCGGCGAGACGGAGCGGCTCACGGCGATCGTCTCGCAGATCCTGCTCGCCGGGCAGCTCGAGGAGGGTCGCGTGGACGTGGCGACGTCCGCGACCGACCTGCCGCCGCTCGTGGAGAGCGTCCTCGCCTCGACCCGCCTGCGCACACCGGAGCAGATCGAGCTGCGTCTGGAGCAGAACGGCGCGCACGCCGTCGCGCTCGCGGACGAGGCCAAGCTGCGCCAGGTGCTCGTCAACCTGCTGGACAACGCGATCAAGTACTCCCCGGACGGCGGGGAGGTCGTCGTCGAGCTCGCCGGCGGGTCGGGCCGGGTCCGGCTGATCGTGCGCGACCGCGGGCTCGGCATTCCGCCGGGCGAGCAGGAGCGGATCTTCGAGAAGTTCTACCGCCTCGATCCCTCGCTCACCCGCGGAGTCGGAGGGAGCGGTCTCGGGCTCTTCATCTCGCGGGAGCTCGTCTCCCGGATGGGCGGCAGCCTGAGCGTCACGTCGGAGCCCGGTGAGGGCGCAGCCTTCGTGGTGGACCTGCCGGCCGCTTAGCGGCTTCTCACCTCGGACGGCAAACTTAACCCGAGATGCTCGTACTCGTGGTAGACGACGATCGCGCGGTGCGCGAGGCACTCGAACGGGCGCTTCAGCTGCATGGCTACGAGGTCGCGGTCGCCTCGGACGGGGACACGGCTCTCGCCTCCGTCGACACGCGGACGCCGGATGCCGTCGTCCTCGACGTGATGATGCCGGGCCTCGACGGTCTCGACGTCACCCGTCGCCTGCGACGGCAGGGGAACCGCATCCCGATCCTCCTCCTCACCGCGCGCGACGCGGTCGGCGATCGCGTCGAGGGCCTCGACGCCGGCGCGGACGACTACCTGCCTAAGCCGTACGACCTCGAGGAGCTGCTCGCGCGCCTGCGTGCGCTGCTGCGCCGCTCGAAGCCGGAGGAGCCCGGCGCCGTGCTCCGCTTCGCCGACCTGACGCTCGACCTCGGCTCGATGGACGCCCGCCGCGGCGGCCGTCGCTTCGAGCTGACCACGACCGAGGCCCACCTCCTCGAGCTGTTCATGCGGAACCCACGCCAGGTACTGCCGCGCTCGCTCATCTACGAGCGAGTCTGGGGCTACGACTTCAGCCACTCCTCGAACGCGCTCGACGTCTACGTCGGCTACCTCCGGCGGAAGACCGAGGCCGAAGACGAGCAGCGCCTCATCCACACCGTTCGCGGCACGGGCTACGTGCTGCGCGAGCCGTGACCCTCCGCGCCCGCCTGACGCTCGTCGCCGCCGGCGTCGTCGCGGTGGTCGTCGTCCTCGCCTCCACCGCGACCTACTTCCTCATGCGCCACCAGCTCTACTCGCAGGTGGATGCGCAGCTCACCGAGCACGCGAAGAATCCGGACGCGAACATCAACGGCTTCAACCCGTATCAGCAGGACTATGTGGCGAAGATCTTCCCGAACGGCGCTACCACGCCCGACAGCGCGGACTTGCCGATCGACTCGCACATCAGGGCGGTTGCTGCGGGTCAGCAGGGCCGCTTCTACCGAGATATCACCGTGAGCGGCCACAACATCGCGACGGGCCGCGCGATGACGCTACGCATGCGCGAGGCTGTGCTGCCGGTCTCCGCCGGCGGAGCGGTGGTCGTGGCCCGCGAGATCAGCTACATCGGCCACGACCTCAACCGGCTGCGACTCGTCCTCATCCTCGTCTCTCTCGGCGGGATCGTCGTCGCAGCGGTCATCGGTGGCCTCGTGTCGGGAGCGACACTCGCTCCCGTTCGTCGGCTGACTGCCGCGGCCGAGCGAATCGCCGAGACAGGTGAGCCGAGCGAGCGCGTGCCGGAAGGCGGGCACGACGAGCTCGCTGCGCTCGGCGCGTCGTTCAACACGATGCTCGGCGCGCTCGAGGAGTCGCTCGAGACGCAGCGGCGCTTCGTCGCCGACGCCTCGCACGAGCTGCGCACCCCGCTGACGAGCCTGCAGACGAACATCGACGTCCTGCGCGGGGATCTCGAGCTCGAGCCCGAGCAGCGGCGTCGCCTGCTCGACGACCTCCAGCGCGAGTCGCAGGAGATGCGTGGGCTCATCGCGGGCTTGCTCGAGCTCGCCCGCGGCGGCGGCGTTCAGGTCGAGAAGGAACCGTTCCAGCTCGACGAGCTCGTCGAGGACTCCCTCGAGCGGGCGCGCAGCCGCTTCCCGGCCGTCACGTGGGAGGCCGACCGGCTCGAGCCGACGATCGTGGACGGCTACCGCGACCGGATGGAGCGTGCGGTCTGGAACCTCCTCGAGAACGCGGGCAAGTGGAGTGGCGACGGTGGCACGGTCGAGGTCTCGCTCGCCGCAGGCGAGCTACGCGTGCGCGACCACGGCCCCGGCTTCTCGGACGACGATCGGCCGCTCGTGTTCGAGCGCTTCTACCGGTCCGTTGCCGCCCGGGCGATGCCGGGTGCGGGACTCGGGCTGGCGATCGTCCGCGAAGTGGCCGAGGCGCACGGTGGAACCGTCGAGGCCGAGAACGCAGAGGGCGGCGGCGCCCTGATGCGACTGAGCCTCAACGGCTCAGTGAGCGAGCAGAGCTGACGCTCTGCTCGCTGGGTGGAGGAACTGCGCCGCCGGGAGAGCGTGGTCTCCCGGCGGCTCCGTGCCGTTCTTGCTTGCGATGCTCCGGATGGGATGGCTGCCTCGTGCGCTCGCGCGCTGTGGCGCGAGCGCGGTGCGGCCTGCGGCTAAGTCCCCGCTGCGCGGATCTGCTTAGCCTCCGGCCTGGGGCCGTTCTTGCTGTGAACGTTTCGAACCCTTGGGCGGCCTAGGCGGCGGCGTAACGCTGCGTTACGCCGCCGCGGGGTAGCGAGCGGACGCGCGCAGCCCGTCCGCTCGCGACGGAAGAGCGCTCTGAACCTTGCGTCGGCCCTCCAGGCGCTCTCAGCACGGAGCCGGCGGGAGACCGCGCTCTCCCGTCGGCGCAGTTCGTTCCAACCGGGCGAAGAGCGCAGCTCTTCGCCCGGGTAGTTCTTAGTCGTTTTTCATCGTGCCGTGATTCGATTCGGGCTGCATCGAACCCCTCCCGGCTCGGCTATCACGGCGGGCCGCGGCCAGCCCGGTCCGGCGTCTTCCCGGATCCCCTGCGGTGAAGGCGCCGGACTGTGCTGCGGCCGAGGGGTCGGGCGGCCGAGAAGACTGGCGGGCTTTCGGGAGCGCGAGCCACACGTCGGCGCCGGCGCCGTCCGGAAGACTGCTGAGGCCGGCGTTTCCCCCGTGGGCTCGAGCTACGAGCTCGACGATGGAGAGGCCGAGCCCCGAGCCGCCGCCGCTTCGGGCCGCGTCGGCGCGGCTGAAGCGGTCGAAGGCGCGGGCTCGAAAGTCGGCGGGGAAGCCGGGCCCGGCGTCCCTGACGTGAAGCTCGACGAACTCGTCGCGTTCCTCCGCGGCGAGCTCGACCGTCCCCTCGCCGTGCGTGAGCGCGTTGTCGACGAGGTTCACGAGCGCCTGGCCGGCGCGAAGCGGGTCGGCCTCGACGCTGAGCGAGGTCTCCTCGACGCGGAGGTCCCGACCGAGCAAGTCGGCGCGGTTGGCGAAGCGCGTCGCGGCGTCGGCCAGCAGATCCCCGGCCGCGACGACCTCGCGCCGCATCGGCAGCGCGCCCTGGTCGGCGCGTGCGATGAGGAGCAGGTCGTCCGCGAGGCGTGACAAACGCTGCGTCTCCTCGGCTGCCGAGCGCAGCGCGCTCTCGAGCTCCTCGCGTGAGCGGGGCCGTCGCAGCGCGAGGTCGAGCTCGGTGCGGAGCAAGGCGAGCGGCGTTCGAAGCTCGTGGCTCGCATCGGCGACGAACCGCCGCTCGTGCTCGACGGCCGCCTGGAGGCGGGCAAGCATGTCGTTGAGCGTCACCGCGAGTCGGGTCACCTCGTCTCCCGCAGGCGGCACCGGCAGCGCGGTCGGCTTGTCCGCCGTCACCGCCTCGGCGCGCCGGCGCAGGACCTCGACCGGTCGCAACGCGCCGGCGGCGAGCGCATATCCGCCGAGAGACGCGGCGAGGAGCGCGAGCGGGAGAAAGATCAGGAGCTCGTGGCGCAGGTGGTCGAGCGACTCGTTGCGCGGCCCGAGCGAGCGTGCGAGCACTGCGACCCCGCTGTCGGCGGTCGCGGGCATCGCCAGGACCCGCCATTCGCCCTTCTGCTGCGGGATCTTCACGTCGAGCCAGACGCGATGGTTGCCGGCGAGAGCTTCTCTCACGACCTGCCGACCCACGAGCGGCTGCAGCCCCCGCGGCTGCGACCGGCGGAGCTGCCCGAGCGGCCCGAACAGCTGCGCGAGTGTCTTGCTGCCACCCGCGTCGGCGTCGACGCGGCCGCCGTGGATCTCCTCCTTCGCCTGCCCGACGAGCGCCTGGTCGACGGTTCCGAGGAGCTCGTTCGCGACACGCTGGTAGACGAAGAGGCCGACCCCGGCGAGCACGACGGCCATCGCGGCGGCGAAGCCGAGCGTGAGGCGGACGCGAATCGGCAGGCGGGACACGGCGTCAGTCCGCACGCAGCCGGTAGCCGACGCCGCGGACGGTCTCGATCGAGTCGCGGCCGAAGGGGCGGTCGACCTTCTCCCGGAGGTAGCGGACGTAGACGTCGACGACGTTCGACCGGCTCTCGAAGGCGATGTCCCAGGCGCCGTCGAGCAGCTGTGTGCGGCTCAGCGTGATGCCGGGCCGGCGCATGAAGAGCTCGAGCAGAGCGAACTCCTTCGCCGAGAGGTCGAGCTCCTGGTCACCCCGCCAGGCCTGGTGTGCCGCCGGGTCGAGGCGGAGCGTGCCGACCTCGAGGACCGGCGGCCGCTCGGCGGGTGCGCGGCGGGTCAGCGCACGGAGCCGCGCGAGTAGCTCCTCGAAGGCGAACGGCTTCGTGAGGTAGTCGTCAGCCCCCGCGTCGAGACCGACGACGCGGTCGTCCACCGCGTCACGCGCGGTCAGCATCAAGACGGGAGTCCAGATGTCGTCCTTGCGGAGACGGCGGCAGATCTCGAAGCCGTCGGCCCCCGGCAGCATCACGTCGAGGACGATCGCGTCGTACGTGACGGCGTGGGCCATCCACAGCGCCTCCTCGCCGCGGTCGGCGACGTCGGCCGCATAGCCCTCCTCGCGGAGGCCCCGGCCGAGCAGCTCGCCGAGCTTCTTCTCGTCTTCCACGACCAGGACACGCATTGCAGCCATTGTGGCGACCAGCGTGAGAGTCGGATGAGCGGCTCAGCCCGCTCTCATGCGGCTCGGCTCCCATACCGCCGTGCTGACCAGCGAGCAGCGCACATCCGCCAACCGCCGAGCGCCGGCGCCCCCTTCGACCGGTTCGAGCGGCGGGGTCGACGGGAACGAGCGGCTCACCGCCGCTACGGCCGTCGTGCTCGTCGCGCTGCTCGCTGCGCTCGGCGTGACGATCCTTTCGATCCGCCCCCTGATCTGGTGGCACGTGGTGCTCGGGATGCTTCTGATCCCGCCGGTGCTCCTCAAGCTCGCCTCCACGGGCTGGCGCTTCGTCCGTTATTACACCGGTGCCCCCGCGTACGTGCGCCGCGGGCCGCCGCTCCTGTCCCTGCGCATGCTCGCGCCGCTCGTCGTCGTCTCGACGCTCGCAGTCTTCGGGACGGGTGTCGCCCTGCTCGTCGTCGGACCGGGCGGCGGGATCGTGGTCGGGCTCCACAAGGCGTCGTTCGTCGTCTGGCTCGTCGTCACCGGCGTGCACGTTCTCGCCCACCTGCAGAGGATTCCGGGCCTCGTGTCGGCCGACTGGCGGCGGCGTACCGCGGCCCGGGAGCGGCGCGTCCCCGGCATGGCCTGGCGGCAGCTCCTCCTGGCGGCCTCGATCGTTTTGGGCGCGGTGCTCGCGATCGCAACCGTGCGCTACGCGCATCCCTGGGTGCACTGGTTCGCGACGAGCCGCTTCGGCGGCGACGGCTAGCCTCCCCGGCCTCTCAGGCGCGTCGGAGCAGGGCGAACGAGTGCTCCTGCACCGGGATGAGCGCCCGTGGGCCGAGCGGGCCTCCGGGCGCCTCTCCGGTAGCCAGCTCGACCGCCCAGTGAGTGCCGAAGCGCCGCGCCGGCAGCGTGAACACGACCGGCTCCGAATGCGCGTTGAAGACGAGCAGGAACGAGTCGTCGAAGATCGGCTCGCCGTGGGCCGTCCGTTCCCGGATCTCGCGTCCGTTGAGGAAGAGCCCGAGCGTCCGCGTCTCGGAGCTCGTCCAGTCCCGTTGTGTCATCCGCCGTCCGTCGGGCCGGAACCACCACGCGTCCGGCAGCCCGCTCTCGCCGGCCTTCCCGGTCAGGAAGGAGGTCCGCCGGAAGACGGGGTGCTCGCGCCGCAGCGCGATCAACCGCCGCACGAGCTCGAGCAGCTCCGCGTCGGCCGACGCCCAGTCGAACCACGACGTCTCGTTGTCCTGACACCAGGCGTTGTTGTTGCCGGCCTGCGTACGCCCGAGCTCGTCGCCCCCGAGCAGCATCGGCACGCCCTGTGAGAGGAACAGCGTCGCGAGGAAGTTGCGCTGCTGCCGGGCCCGGAGCGCGACAACGGCCGGGTCGTCGGTCGGCCCCTCGACGCCGTGGTTCCACGAGCGGTTGTCGTTCGTCCCGTCGCGGTTCTCTTCTCCGTTCGCCTCGTTGTGCTTCTCGTTGTACGAGACGAGGTCGCGCAGCGTGAAGCCGTCGTGGGCGGTGACGAAGTTGATCGAGGCGAACGGGTCGCGGCCGTCGTCGCCGTACAGGTCCGAGGAGCCGGTGAAGCGCCGGGCGAACTCGCCGACGCCGCCCTGGCCGCGCCAGAAGTCCCGCACCGAGTCGCGGTACTTCCCGTTCCACTCGGCCCAGAGCACCGGGAAGTTGCCGACCTGGTAGCCGCCGGGCCCGACGTCCCACGGCTCGGCGATGAGCTTCACCTGGGACAGCACCGGGTCCTGGTGGATCGTGTCGAAGAACGTCGAGAGCCGGTCGACGTCGTAGAGCTCCCGCGCGAGCGCGGAGGCGAGGTCGAAGCGGAAGCCGTCGACGTGACACTCGAGCACCCAGTAGCGGAGCGAATCCATGATCAGCCGCAGCACCGACGGGTGTGCAGGGTTGAGCGAGTTGCCGGTGCCGGTGAAGTCCATGTAGAAGCGGGGGTCGTCGGGTGTGAGCCGGTAGTAGCTGCGGTTGTCGAGCCCGCGGAAGGAGAGCATCGGCCCGAGGTGGTTCCCCTCGGCGGTGTGGTTGTAGACGACGTCGAGGATCACCTCGAGGCCGGCGCGGTGGAGGGCCTTGACCATCCCCTTGAACTCCCGCACCTGCTCGCCGGCCGTGCCGGTCGCCGCATAGAGCGCGTGCGGGGCGAGGTAGCCGATCGACGAGTAGCCCCAGTAGTTCGTCAGGCCACGGTCGTGGAGGAAGCCCTCGTCGGCGACGTGGTGGATCGGGAGCAGCTCGACCGCCGTGACCCCCAGCTCGCGGAGGTACGCGAGCACGGGCTCCGAGGCGAGGCCGGCGTAGGTGCCGCGAAGCTCGGGGTGGACCTCCGGGTGCGCTTTGGTCAGGCCCTTCACGTGCGCCTCGTAGATGACGGTGTCGTTCCACGCCGTCAACGGCGCCCGGTCGTCCTCCCAGTCGAAGGCGGGGTCGATCACGACGCACTTCGGGACGGCATCGGCGTCGTCCTCGTCGTCGAGCTCGAGGTCGGCGTCCTCGGCCGGGCCCGGCACGTACGGAAGGACGTTCGCGAGCTCCCATTCCACCGGCCCCTCGATCGCCTTCGCGTAGGGGTCGATCAGGAGCTTGTTCGGGTTGAACCGGTGTCCGCTCGCCGGGTCGTAGGGGCCGTGGGCTCGACAGCCGTACCGCTGTCCCGGGCCGACGCCGGGGAGGTAGCAGTGCCAGTTGTGTGCCGCGACCTCCGTCAGCTCGACCCGGGTCTCGCGCTGCCGGCCGAAGAGGCAGAGCTCGACGCGCTCCGCGTGCTCGGAGAAGAACGAGAAGTTCGTCCCGCTGCCGTCCCATGTCGCACCGAGCGGGAACGGCCGCCCCGGCCAGATCTCCATCGCCGCGCTCCGCTACTCCGGGGCGAGCCAGACCGCGCCGAGCGGTGGCAGTGTCAGTTGGGCCGAGAAGGACTGCTCGTGCCATGGCACCGCCTCGGCCTCGACGCCGCCGAGGTTGCCTACGCCGCTGCCGCCGTAGAAGGCCGAGTCGGTGTTGAGCACCTCCCGCCAGCGGCAGCACCGCGGCATCCCGACGCGGTAGTCGTGGCGTGGCACGGGCGAGAGGTTGAGGACGCAGACGAGCGGCGGCGCGTCGCCCTCCCCGAGTCGGGCGAACGCGAGGACGTTGTTCGAGGCGTCGTTCGCCTCGAGCCAGCGGAAGCCCGACGCGTCGAAGTCGAGCTGCCAGAGCGCCGGCGTCGAGCGGTACGTACGGTTGAGGTCGCGGACGAGCGCCTGGATCCCCTCGTGCTCCGCGTACTCGAGCAGGTTCCAGTGGAGCGAGCCCTCCGCGTTCCATTCCTCCCACTCGCCGAGCTCTCCGCCCATGAAGAGGAGCTTCTTGCCGGGATGCGCCCACATGTAGGCGTAGAGGGCACGCAGGTTCGCGAACTTCTGCCACCGGTCGCCGGGCATCTTGTCGAGCAGCGACCGCTTGCCGTGTACGACCTCGTCGTGCGACAGCGGCAGGACGAAGTTCTCGCTGAACGCGTACATGAGGGAGAACGTCAACGTGTGGTGATGGAAGCGCCGGTAGACGGGATCCTTCTGGAAGTAGAGGAGCGTGTCGTGCATCCAGCCCATGTTCCACTTGAAGCCGAAGCCGAGGCCGCCGAGGTACGTGGGCCGTGAGACGCCGGGCCACGCGGTCGACTCCTCCGCCGCCGAGATGATCCCGTCCTCGCGACCGTAGATCGTCTCGTTCAGGTCCTTGAGGAAGGCCACCGACTCGAGGTCCTCGTTGCCGCCGAACGTGTTCGGCACCCACTCGCCGGTCTTGCGCGAGTAGTCGAGGTAGAGCATCGAGGCGACGGCGTCCACGCGGATCCCGTCGGCGTGGTGCTCGCGCAGCCAGTAGAGCGCGTTTGCGAGGAGGAAGTTCCGCACCTCCGTCCGGCCGAGGTTGAAGACGAGCGTGCCCCAGTCGGGGTGGGCTCCGCGCCGCGGGTCGGCGTGCTCGTAGAGGTGCGACCCGTCGAAGAGCGCGAGCGCCCAGTCGTCGCGGGGGAAGTGGGCGGGGACCCAGTCGAGGATCACGCCGATCCCGCGCTGGTGGAGCCGGTCGACGAGGTGGCGGAAGTCGTCGGGCGTGCCGAAGCGCGACGTCGGCGCGTAGTAGCCGGTCACCTGGTAGCCCCAGGAGCCCGAGAAGGGATGTTCCATCACGGGCAGCAGCTCGATGTGCGTGAAGCCGAGGTCGGAGACGTAGTCGGCGAGCTCGTCGGCGAGCTCCCGGTACGTGAGGGCCCGGTTTGCCTCGACCGGATTCGTCCTCCAGGAGCCGAGGTGGACCTCGTAGATCGAGACCGGGCCGCTGAGAGGATCCGCCGCCGCGCGCTGTTCGAGCCACGCCTGGTCGCCCCAGACGTGCTTCGCGTCCCAGACGACCGACGCGTTCGCCGGCGGCACCTCGGTGTGGAAGGCGATCGGGTCGCTCTTGAGGCGGAGCCGCCCGTTCTCGGTCCGGATCTCGAACTTGTACTTCGTCCCCTCGGCCACGTCGGGGACGAACAGCTCCCAGATCCCCGACGCGCCGAGCGAGCGCATCGGGTGCAGGCGTCCGTCCCAGGAGTTGAAGTCGCCGACGACCGAGACCGAGTGCGCGTTCGGCGCCCAGACGGCGAAGGCGGTGCCGACGACGCCGTCGAGCTCGCGGACGTGGGCGCCGAGTCGCTCGTAGAGGTGCTCGTGACGACCTTCCATCGCGAGGTGGAGGTCGAGCTCGCCGAGCGTCGGCAGAAACGAGTACGGGTCGCGAACGGTGAACGTGCTGCCGTCGGGGTACTCGACCTCGAGCTCGTACTCGAGCGGCAGTTGCGCCTTCGGCAGCAGCGCCTCCCACAGGCCCGCCGGATCCTTGAGCTCCGCGGCGACGCCGGCGGGCTGGACCCGGACCGCCTGCGCCTCGGGCCGGAAGGCGCGCACGACGACGCCGTTCTCGGCCTCGTGCGCGCCGAGCACGCCGTGCGGATTCGCCCCCAGCTCGACCGTCACAGCGCTTCCGCAGCCGCGTGCATCAGCCGCTCGATGCCGGCAACCGGGATGCCGATCCAGTCGGGCCGGTTGTCGAGCTCGTAGCGCAGCTCGTAGACCGCCTTCTCGAGCTCGAACACGGCGAGCAGACGTTCGATGGCGGCGTCGCCGGGCGGTAGCAGCGTCGCGTCGACCGTCTCGAGGTAGCTCTCGAGGAACCGCTCACGAGCCCGGTTCTCCCAGTCGTCGGGCACGTCGGCGCCGTGCACGAGCTCCGCTGCCGTGGCGGCGTAGGCGAACGAGCGGAGCATGCCGGCGACGTCGCGGAGCGGCGAGCGCTTGCGCCTCCGTTCGACGACCGTCCGTGCGGGCTCTCCCTCGAAGTCGAGGATCACCCAGTCGTTGCGGCTCATCAGGGTCTGGCCGAGGTGGTAGTCGCCGTGCGTGCGTATCACGCGGCCGCTCGAGCCGGCATGGGTGAGGAGGCGCAGTTGTTCGCGCACCTCCTCGCCGCGGCCCGCGATCGGCGAGAGGCGGTCGTCGTCGTCGGGCAGCGAGAGGAAGACGCGCGCGATCTCCTCGTCGACCGTCGCCGTCAGCAGCCCGAGCGACTCGACGCTCGGTTCCTCGGGCGCGAAGGCGGGGTCGTTCGCGTCGGCGCCGAGCGCAGCATGCATCTGGCCCGTCACCTCGCCGAGGCGGCCGAGCCGGTCGAGAAAGCGCTCCGGCGCCTCGGCGATCTCCTCGAGCGCGAGCTCCCAGCCGCCGACGGCGTCCGGGACGTACTCCTGCAGCAACCCGAGGGTCGCCGTCAACGGCCCCCCGGAGTACGCGTACCACCCGCCGAGCGCCGGGATGTTGCGGAAGCCCTGCTCCGTGAGGAAGCGGAGTATCTCGAGCTCCGGGTTGATCCCCGGCTCGAGGCGGCGGAAGACCTTGAGGATCAGCGTCTCGTCGAAGATGACCGAGGTGTTCGACTGCTCGGAGGTGACGAGCCGTGCGGCGCCGAGCTCCTGGCCGAGCGTGGAGAAGTCCTCGGCGGGCCGAAAGTCGGCCACGCCCTGCAGGCCCTGCAGCGTCAGCCCCGTCCGCATCGCGCTCACGATCTCCCGCGCGATCCCCGCGTCCTCGACGAGACCGTCGAACGGGGTGTCTTCCGTCCCGTCCGAGAAGAGGAGCTGGTAGATGTCGTGGGCTCCCGTGTCGTAGCGAAGCTCGACGAGGGCGAGGACGAGCCGCGGGTCGGCCTGGCGGATCGTGATCGTGTCGAGCACCTCTGAGTGCGAGACGGTGCGCGACTTCGCGCCGTACCAGCGCTGGCGCGTCACGTATTCGATGAGCGCGCTCTCTTCCACCGTCACTCCACCTGGTCTTCCTGCCTGAGCTGGAACCAGAAGAACCCGCGCGGCGCGAGTGTCAGGAGGTAGGGCAGCTCCCCGATCGGCGGGAAGGCCGTCCGGCCCAGCATCTCCACCGGCACCATACCCGCGAACCCCGAGAGGTCGAGCTGCACGGCCTGCGCCGAGCGGGCGAGGTTGTGCACGCAGAGGACCACGTCCTCCTCCCAGGTGCGGATGTGGGCGAAGATCCGTGTGTTCTCGGCCGGAAGCGGCTGGTAGGAGCCGAGACCGAACACGGGGTGCTCCTTGCGGAGGGCGATGAACCGCTGCAGCCAGCGCAGGAGCGAGTTCGGCGTGCGGAGCTGCGCCTCGACGTTCACCGCCTGGAAGCCGTAGACGGGATCCATCAGCGGCTGGAGGTACAGCTGCGCCCAGTCGGCGCGGGAGAAGCCGGCGTTGCGGTCGCCCGACCACTGCATCGGCGTGCGCACGCCGTCCCGGTCGCCGAGGTAGACGTTGTCGCCCATCCCGATCTCGTCCCCGTAATAGAGCACCGGCGAACCTGGGAGCGAGAAGAGGATCGCGTGCAGGAGCTCGGCCTCGTCACGACCGGCGTCGAGGAGCGGCGCGAGACGGCGCCGGATGCCGAGGTTGAGCTTCATCCGGGGGTCCTTCGCGTACTCCTCGTACATGTAGTCCCGCTCCTCGTCGGTGACCATCTCGAGCGTCAGCTCGTCGTGGTTGCGGAGGAAGAGACCCCACTGGCAGTTGTCGGGGATCTGCGGGGTCAGGTCGAGGATCTCGTAGATCGGCGTCGCGTCTTCCCGACGTACCGCCATGAACATCCGCGGCATGACGGGGAAGTGGAACGCCATGTGGCACTCGTCGCCGTCGCCGAAGTACTCGACGACGTCCTCCGGCCACTGGTTCGCCTCGGCGAGCAGCAGACGGTCGGTATAGCGCGCGTCGACCTCGGCGCGGACCCGCTTCAGGTAGGCGTGCGTCTCGGGGAGGTTCTCGCCGTTCGTGCCCTCCCGCTCGAAGAGATACGGCACGGCGTCGAGCCTGAAGCCGTCGATGCCGAGGTCGAGCCAGAAGCGGAGGACCTCGAGCATGGCCTCCTGCACCTCGGGGTTCTCGTAGTTGAGGTCCGGCTGGTGGTAGAAGAAGCGGTGCCAGTAGTACTGGCCGCGCGCCTGGTCGAGCGTCCAGTTCGACGGCTCGGTGTCGATGAAGATGACCCGCGCCTCGGGGTAGCGCTCGTCGGTGTCCGACCAGACGTACCAGTCCGCCTTCGTCGTCTCCGAGTCGGCCCGCGACTCCTGGAACCACGGGTGGTCGGTCGAGGTGTGATTCATGACGAGGTCGGCGATCACGCGCATCCCGCGCTGGTGTGCCGCCTCCACGAACTCGCGGAAGTCCTCCACCGTCCCGTAGTCCGGGTGCAGGGCGAAGAAGTTCGAGATGTCGTAGCCGCCGTCGCGCAGCGGCGACTCGTACATCGGCAGCAGCCAGAGGCAGTCGACGCCGAGCCACTCGAGGTAGTCGAGCTTGTCGATGAGGCCGCGGAAGTCGCCGGAGCCGTCGTCGTTACCGTCGAAGAAGCCACGGATGTGGATCTCGTAGAAGACGGCCCGCTTGAACCAAAGCGGATCCCGCTCGAACCACTGCTCTGACATCAGGCTCCGATCCTCAACACGTGACTTTGACCCGGGCCGAGCTTGACGTAGTTGCGGCCGATCCGCCACGTCCAACTCTCGTCTGAGAGCAGGTCGCGTACCGGGTACGCGGGTGGCAGCCCCGTCGAGACCGGCAGGACGCAGACGCCGACCTGCGTCGCCCGCGGGTCGAGATTGACGACCGTGACGACGGTGTTCTCGCCGCGGCGCTTGAGGAAGGCGAAGAGCCGCTCGTTCTCCGTCTCGAGGATCGTGAGCGGCTCGAGCCACTGCAGCGCCTCGTTCTGCCTGCGCACCCGGTTGAGCCGTGTGACGAGCGGCAGGAGCGGGCCGTCGAGCGCCCGCCGCTTCAGCTCGTACTTCTCGGAGTTGAGGTACTCCTCCGATCCCGGCCGCACGGGCACGTTCTCGCAGTGCTCGAAGCCCGAGTAGATGCCGTAGGAGGGTGAGAGCGTCGCCGCGAGCACGAGCCGCGCCTCGAAGGCGGGGCGGCCGCCCGACTGGAGGTACTCGTGCAGGATGTCGGGTGTGTTGGCGAAGCAGTTCGGCCGGTAGAACTCGCGCCACTCGAGGAGCTGGCCGAGGAACTCGAGCAGCTCCCAGCGTGTGTTCTTCCACGTGAAGTACGTGTAGCTCTGCGCGAAGCCGGCCTTGGCGAGCGTCGTCATCGGAGCGGGGCGCGTGAAGGCTTCCGCGAGGAAGACGACCTCCGGATGCTCGCTCCGCACCTCGCGGATCAGCCACTCCCAGAACGGCAGCGGCTTCGTGTGCGGGTTGTCGACGCGGAAGACGGTGATCCCGCAGCCGACCCAGTGGAGGACGACGTCGAGCAGCGCCTGCCATAGGGGGCGCCAGTCCTCGCTGCCGAAGTCGACGTTGTAGATGTCCTCGTAGCGCTTGGGCGGGTTCTCGGCGTACTTCAGCGTCCCGTCGGGGCGGCGCTGGAACCACTCGGGATGCCGCTCGAGCCAGGGGTGGTCGGGCGAGCACTGGATCGCGAAGTCGAGCGCCACCTCGATCCCGAGTGCCCTGGCGTCGGTCGCGAGGGCGCGGAGCTCCTCCTCGGTGCCGAGCGAGGGGTCGATCGCGTCGTGACCGCCTTGCTCCGAGCCGATCGCCCACGGGCTGCCGACGTCGCCCGGCTCCGCCGCCTCGGCGTTGTTCCGGCCCTTTCGGTTCGTGTGGCCGATCGGGTGGAGCGGCGGCAGGTAGAGGACGTCGAAGCCGAGCTCGGCGAAGCGCGGCAGCAGCTCGCGGACACCTGCGAATCCGCCCCAGGAGCGCGGGAAGAGCTCGTACCACGAGCCGAAGCGGGCGAGAACGCGGTCGACGTCGACCGTGTACGTCTGCGACCAGGCCTTCTCCGAGCGCGCTCCCACCGGCGCGGCGAGCGCGTTCTCCACGGTGAGGTCGTCGTCGCCGAGCAGCACCGCGCCTTCCGCCAGCTCGCCGGCGAGGTTCGTCTGGCCCGCCCCGACCTTACGGCGCAGCTCCTCCTGGAACGACGCGACCGGGTCGACCCACGCCTCGATCCGGAAGCTCCACGGCCCGGGTCGGTCGACCTTGAAGGAACCGGCCCAGACGTCGTTGCCGAGTGGCTCGAGCGGAGTCTCGGTCCAGCGGGTCGAGTCCGGCCCGCGGTGGCGGACCGCCGCACCGAGCGACTCGTGCCCGTCGCGGAAGATTCGCGCGGTCACCTCGACGCGCTCGCCGACCGTGCGCTTGACGGGGTAGCGGCCGCAGTCGAGCTGCGGCGACACCTCCTGGACCTGGATGCGCGGGGGAGCGGTCTTGGGGATCGACACGTCCGCAGTCTCACCGATGCGAGAGGATCGAGACGTGGCCCACCCCCGCTCGGCCGGCATCCTGCTCCATCCGACGTCGCTCCCGTCCGGGAAGCTCGACCGCGACGCCTACCGCTTCGTCGACTGGCTCGCGGCGGCAGGCCAGTCGTGGTGGCAGGTTCTGCCGCTCGGGCCGCCGGACGAGCTCGGCTCGCCGTACCGGTCTCCGTCGGCCTTCGCGGGGTCGGCGCAGCTCCTCGACCGGCCGGAGGCACGGGTGACCACCGCCGAGGTGGAGGACTTCGTCGCGCGGCATCCCTTCTGGACGGGCAGCTGGGCGAGCTTCGCCGGAGCGAAGGCGATCGCCGACCAGGTTCGGTTCGAGCGGGAGTGGCGGGAGCTCCGCGCCTACGCGGCCGAGCGCGGCATCCGGCTGATCGGCGACCTGCCGATCTACGTCTCCGACGACGGCGCCGACCTCGACGGCTGGCCCGAGCTCTTCGCGCGAGGCGAGGTCGCCGGGGCTCCGCCCGACGCGCTCAGCGCGACCGGACAGCGTTGGGGGAATCCGCTCTACGACTGGCCCGTCCATCGGGAGACCGGCTACCGCTGGTGGTGCGAGCGCTTCCGGCGGACGTTCGAGCTCGTCGACCTCTGCCGGGTCGACCACTTTCGCGGTTTCGTCTCCTACTGGGCGATTCCGGCACGCAACGCGACGGC
Organism: uncultured Actinomycetes bacterium; assembly: GCA_963746965.1. Classification (GTDB taxonomy): domain Bacteria; phylum Actinomycetota; class Thermoleophilia; order Gaiellales; family Gaiellaceae; genus Palsa-739. The sequence goes on from CAVVDH010000001.1 coordinate 830,191, forward strand.
GAGGCAGGGGCGTTGGCGGCCGGGGCCCGGCGCGGAGCTCTTCCGCGCCGTCGAGCGAGCGGTCGGCGATCTGCCGCTCATCGCGGAGGATCTCGGCCACATCACGCCGCCGGTGTACCGGCTGCGCGACGAGCTCGGCCTGCCGGGAATGGTCGTCCTCCTCTGGGCGTTCCGCGGCCGCCGGCGCAGCCCGCACCGGCTCGAGAACCACCGCGTCAACTCCGTCGCCTACACGAGCACGCACGACACCGACACTGCGGTCGGCTGGTTCTCGGGTTTGGCGCGCCGGCAGCGCGCGGCCACCGGCCTCGACCCGGGCGAGCCGCACTGGGACCTGATCGAGCTCGCCTACTCCTCCCGCGCCTCGCTCGCGATCGTCGCGGCCCAGGATGTCCTCGGCCTCGGCAGCGAGGCCCGGATGAACCGGCCGGGGCAGAAGGAAGGGAACTGGACCTGGCGACTCGATCGCGGTGACCTGACGCCCGCGCTGGCGACGCGGCTGCGCCGCCTCGCCGAGCAGCATCGCCGCGTCCCTCGTTAGAGGCCCTCGATGATGGACTCGTCCTTCGCGACGACGTTCTGCGGCAGCGGCGCAAACTCGAGCGGCTTTGCGTACCGCTGGCCGGTGGTCACCCCGTACCGTAGGAATCGCTTCAGCGCCGACAGCTTCGCCGAGCTCTTCGGGACGATCGCGTACGTGAAGGTCGAGATCGGATAGCCCTTCGGCGCCGAGGCCGGCGGGTCGACGATCGAGACCCCGTTGTCGGAGTGGAAGCGTGCCGTTGCCGCCGCCGCCGAGATCGAGCTCGTCGTCGGCCCGACGAAGTTCCCGGCCCTGTTCTGGACGTCGGCGTAGCGCAGGTGCGAGCTCATGACCTGCGCGATCGCGACGTAGGCGATCGCCCCGGGTGTCGAGGTCACGACGGCCGCGACGCCGGCGTTGCCCTTCGCGCCCGTACCGGCGGGCCACGCGACGGCGGTGCCGGGGCCTCCCACTTTCGATCTCCAAGCCGCGCTGACGCTCGAGAGGTAGTCCGTGAAGGCGAAGGTGTCGCCGCTCGCGTCGCTGCGGTACACCGGACGTGATGGTCGTGGACGGAAGGTTCACACCCGGGTTGAGGTGGGCGATCCGCGGGTCGTTCCACGTCTTGATCGTGCCGAGGTAGATGTCGGCGATGACCGGGCCGGTGAGGTGGAGCCCTTCGGGCGCGCCGGGGACGTTGTACGAGACGGTCGTCGCGGCGAGCGCCCAGGGGATCTGGACGCAGCCGTGACAGGCGCTTCGCCTGGTCGGTGGTGAGCGGCGCGTCGCTCGCGCCGAAGTCGACGGTCCGGGCCGTGATCTGCGCGATCCCGCCGCCGCTGCCGATCGGCCCGTACGTGAGCGTGACCCCGTGCGCCTTGGCGTACGGCGTCTGCCACCGGGCGACGAGCGGGGCCACGAGCGTGCTGCCGGCGCCGACGAGCCTGCCGGAGGTCGTGGACTTCGCGCCGCCGCCGCAGCCTGCGGCGACGACACCGAGCAACAGGAGCGCGACGGCCGCCGCGCCGAGGTGGTTTCTCTTCGTGTCCATGCGTTTCATGTCTCCGCGGCTCCGGCGCCGTCACGGGCGTTCCGGTAGCGGTTCGGTGACGACCTGGTGAACAGGCTCTACGTCACCGCGAAGTAGATCGCCGCAGCCGTTCCGGCGCACGCGCAGTAGATCGCGAACGGCGTCAGCGTCCGCGTCTCGAAATAGCGCATGAGGAAGCGGACCGCCAGGTACGCCGTCACCGCGGCGCACAGCGCCCCCACGAGCGCCGGGCCGCGCACGCCGTCCCCCTGCGAGCCCGCCAGCTCGGGGAGCTTGAGCACCCCCGCGGCCAGGATGATCGGCGTCGCGAGCAGGAACGCGAAGCGCGCTGCGTCCTTGTGCGACAGGCCCACGAGCAGGCCGCCGCCCATCGACGCCCCCGAGCGCGAGAAGCCGGGGACGAGCGCGATCGCCTGCGCGGCGCCGACCGTGAACGACTGCCACCAGCCCACCGTCCGCGCGATCCGCTCGTCGTCGTCGTCGCCCACGACGGGGGCCCGCCGCCGCAGCAGCTCCGCGCCGTAGAGCACCAGGCCGTTGAGGGCGAGGAAGATCGACGCGTACTCGGGCGAGGCGAAGAGCTTCCGGAGGTAGTCCTGCAGGGAGAGGCCGAGGATTCCGGCGGGGATCGTCCCCACGATGAGGAGCCACGCGAGCTTCGCGTCCGGGTCGCCGATCTCCCGGTCGCGCAGCGAGCGGCCGAGACCGTTCACGATGCGCACCCAGTCGCGCCAGAAGAAGACGAGCAGCACGAGGGCGGTCGCGAGATGCAGCGCGACGAGGAAGGTCAGGAAGTACGGCGCGTTCTGGTGAAGGTGCCAGCCGACGAGCTGCGGGAGGATGACGCTGTGCCCGAGGCTCGAGACGGGGAAGAGCTCGGAGACGCCCTGGAGCAGTCCGAGCATCGCGCCCTGGAAGTAGCTGACCGGATGCACTCAGCTCGCGTCGGGAACCTGGCCGGAGGCCTTCTTCGGCCCCGTGTTGAACCAGGCGAACGCGAAGCAGGCGAGCCCCACGAGGAACGAGGCGATGCCGTGCTTCGCGTGGTGGTGGCTCGACCCCGCCTCGTGCCCGGGGAAGAACGACGGCAAGGAGCCGGCCGGCTCGGCCCAGTAGACGACGGCGATCGCGATCAGAGCGATGCCGAGCACGACCGCGAGCGCGACGAGCAGCTTTCGATAGCGGGCGAACAGGTCTTTGGCAGCCATCTCCGCGACTTCCTAGCTGACCGGATGTGAGGCGTCGGTGAACTCGCGGAACTCGGCCGTGAGCAGGTAGGCGGTCTGCTCGCCGATGTCGACGGCGCGGTCGCCGATCCGCTCGATGGTCCGCGCCACGACGACCATCCGCAGGCCCCACTCGCGCATCGGCTCGTCGGCCATGACGGCGACGAGACGCTCGACGAAGCGGCGGTTCGCGCGGTCGATCAGCTCGTCGAGCTCGACGAGGCTCTCCGCGCCCGCGAGGTCGCGGTTGCTGAACGAGTCGAGCGCCACGCGCAGCATCTCCTCGGCCCGCTCGCCCATCTCCGTCAGGACCTCCACGAGCGCCGGGTCGGGCTCGACGTCGGAGACGAGCTGCGACAGCTTCGCGACCGTCACGCAGCCGTCGGCGCTCCGCTCGAGCAGGAGGTTGATGTGGATCATCGCCAGCAGCAGGCGCAGGTCGCGCGCCACCGGCGTCTGCAACGCGAGCAGCGACTGGATCGAATACTCGATGCCGAGGAAGTGCTCGTCGACCTCGTCGTCGAAGGCGATCACCTCCTCGGCGAGCTCGCGATCACGCTCCTCGAGCGCGCGCATCGCCCCGTGGACGGCGCTGAGCACACGCTGGCCCATCTCCTGAAGCTGGGCCTCGATCTGCTGCAGCGCCTCGTCGATCGCCATGTCGAGCAGGGTACTAGCTGCCCTCCGGACGCGCGCCAGCCCCTGTCACCACTTCGTCTCCACCCCGCAACGGAGGCGTATCCCACCCTCTTCGGGGTGCGTCGTACCGTGGCCGCGAACCCCTGAGGAGGAGGAAAACCAGATGCCGAAGCACGGCATGCTCATTCGCATCACCCTTGCTCTGGCTGCGGCGGCCGCCGTCTCGGCTCTCGTCGTGGCAGGCGCGGGCGCCGCCTCGGCGAAGCGGTCCAGCGGCTCGGTGAAGGGCGCCGGCAGCACATTCGTGGCTCCGCTCGTGAACGCGTGGATCAACCCCGCCGGTTCGTCGCTCGGGATCACGCTCAGCTACAACGCGGTTGGCAGTGGCGGCGGCGTCTCGGCCATCACCAACAAAGAAGTCGATTTCGGAGCGAGTGACGCTCCGCTCTCGCAGTTCTCGCCGACCTGCACGACGTGCGTCCAGATTCCGTGGGCTCTTTCGGGGACGTCCGTCCTGTACAACCTGCCCGGCGTCAAGAACCTGCTCAAGATCACGGGCCCGGTGCTGGCGAAGATCTACATGGGCCAGATCACGCGCTGGAACGATCCGGCCCTGCGGAAGCTGAACAAGGGCGTCAACCTGCCGAGCACCGCGATCACGGTCGTGCATCGCTCGGACTCGTCGGGGACGTCCTTCAACTTCACCGACTATCTGTCGCGCGTCAGCCCCGCCTGGAAGTCGCAGGTCGGCACCGGAACGGCCGTCGCGTGGCCGACCGGGATCGGCGGTAAGGGCAGCTCCGGCGTGTCAGGCCTCGTGCACGCGACCCAGGGCGGGATCGGGTACGCCGACGTCGCGTACTCGAAGAAGGCACACCTGGACGTGTTCAGGGTGCAGAACCGCTCGGGCAAGTTCATCATCCCGAGGTTCAAGAACATCAAAGCCGCTTCGGTTCTCGATACGCACCCGGCGAAGGACGGCTCGCTCTCGATCGTCAATCCGCCCAAATCGAAGAAGTACAAGACCGCGTATCCGATCAGCACCTACACGTACGTGGACGTACAGAGGAGCTCGCCGAACGCCGCGAGCTTGAAGAAGCTCCTGAACTGGGCCGTCACGAAGGGCCAGACGTACGGGCCGAAGCTCGTCTTCGTGCCGCTTCCCACCGCCGTCGTGAAGTTCGACAAGAAGCAGATCAAGAAGGTCAAGTAGGAGAGAATCGCCGCGAGTCTCGTGTCCACTCTCGATACGACCACTGACGTCCCCCGCCGCCCCCTCTCGGGGCGGCGGGCGCGTCTCGGCGACCTGCTGCTGCAGGGGACTGCCGGACTCGCCGCGCTGGCCGCGTTGGTGCTCGTCGGCCTGATCGCCTACAAGATCGTCGACGGGGCGCGACTCTCGCTCTCGACGTTCGGTCTCGGCTTCGTCACGCACGTCGGCTGGGACCCGGTCCATCTGCGCTTCGGCGCCGGCAGCTTCCTCTTCGGCACCGCCGTGACCTCGCTCGGCGCACTCGTCCTCGCCACACCGCTGGCCATCGGGATCGCGCTCTTCCTCAGCGAGCTGGCTCCTGGTTGGATCCGCGGTCCGGTTACGGCGCTCGTCGAGACGCTCGCAGCCATCCCGAGCGTCGTCATCGGCCTCTGGGGCATCCTCGTCCTCGGCCCGGTCCTGCGAGACCACGTGGACCCGGCGCTCCACACGGTCCTCGGCTTCATCCCGTTGTTCGGCTCCGTTACCTATGCGACGAACTACTTCACGGCGATGATCGTCCTGACGATCATGATCCTGCCGATCGTCTCGAGCATCTCCCGCGAGCTGTTCCTCGGTGTCCCGCCGGAGTTGAAGGAAGGCGCACTCGGGCTCGGCACGACGCGGTGGGAGATGGTGCGCGGCGTCGTCCTTCCGTACACGCGCGCCGGCGTCGTCTCAGCTGTGATCCTCGGCCTCGGGCGGGCACTCGGCGAGTCGATCGCGGTTGCCCAGACGATCGGCGCGTTCACCGGCATCAGCTGGAACCTCTTCAGCCCTGGAAACAGCCTCGGCGCCATGATCGCTCTCAACTATCAGGGTGCCTCGTCGGGGCTGGAGCTCTCGTCGCTCGTCTACCTCGCTTTGATCCTGCTCGTCTTCTCGGTCCTCGTGAACCTTGCCGCGCAGCTCATCGTGCGTCGCGGCGCGCGGCGTCAGGGAGGGGTGGCGCGGTGAGCTCTGTCGAGCTGCGGGCTCTCCAGCGACCGAACGACCGGTTGCGCCGTCGCCGTGCCGTGAACCGCGGCATGGAGCTGCTCGCATGGCTTGCCGCGGCAGTAGCCGTGGCGATCCTCGGGGTGGTCGTGTGGTCGGTCGCGAAGCGTGGTGCGAGCGAGCTCAACCTCGACTTCCTCACGAAGTCGCAGGTGCCCTTCGCGGACCCGAGCGTCAAGCAGGGTCTCGCGAACGCCTTCGCGGGCACGCTCGTCATCGTCGGCCTGGCAACGGCCATGGCGCTGCCGTTCGGAATCCTGATCGCCGTTTACGTGAACGAGTTCGCGCCGGCTCCCGTACGAAACGGCGTCGGATTCGTGCTCGACATCCTCAACGGCGTCCCGGCGATCGTGATCGGGTTCTTCGTCTTCGGCCTGCTCGTGGTCGGGCACGGGCAGAGCGGCTTCGCAGGGGCATTCGCGCTCGCAGTGCTGATGCTTCCCCTCGTCGCCCGCGCCACGATCGAGGTGCTCGCGCTCGTGCCGAACTCGCTGCGCGAGGCGGCCCTCGGCGTCGGGGCGCCGCGCTGGCGGGCGACGCTCGGGATCGTGCTGCCGCAGACGATCGGCGGCGTCCTCACCGGCACCACGCTGGCCGTCGCGCGCGTTGCCGGCGAGACGGCGCCACTGCTGTTCACGAGCTCTCTCGTCAGCAACTCGATCGAGTGGAATCCCGCCCACGCCCTCCAGACGGTGCCGGTCGCGATCTTCGAGCTCTCGGAGTCGCCGGACCCCGCCGACCACGCGCGCGCCTGGGCTGCTGCGCTCGTGCTGCTCCTGTTCATCCTCTGTGCGAGCCTGAGCGCCCGCTGGCTCGCGACGCGGAGTCGCCGCAAGCTCGGGCGCGCAGCGAGATGACCGAGCGGGAGAAGGGGGACGTCGTGACCATGTCGAGTACCATCGAGCACGCCGTGCGCGTCGAGACGAAGCGCCAGCCGCTGCCGCCGCGCGAGCGGCTCGAACAGGTCTTCGACATCCGGGACCTGACCGCCGTCTACGGCTCGAAGACGGCCCTCAAGGACGTGTCCCTGGAGGTCTTCAAGAACCTCGTCACGGCCGTCATCGGTCCGTCGGGATGCGGCAAGAGCACCTTCATCCGCTGCCTCAACCGGATGAACGACCTCGTGCCCGGCTTCAAGCAGACCGGGACGATCCGCTATCACGGTCAGGACATCGCCGGCAACGAAGTCGACCCCGTGGCCGTGCGGCGGACGATCGGGATGGTCTTCCAGCGTCCGAACCCCTTCCCGAAGTCGATCCACGACAACGTCGCCTGGGGGCTGAAGGTGCTCGGCATGAAGGACAACCTGAGCGAACGGGTCGAGCGGGCGCTGACGCAGGCGGCTCTGTGGGACGAGGTGAAGGACCGGCTGAAGGCGAGCGCGCTGTCCCTGTCGGGCGGGCAGCAGCAGCGCCTCTGTATCGCTCGCGCCATCGCGGTCGAGCCGGACGTCGTGCTCATGGACGAGCCGGCGTCGGCACTCGACCCGATCGCGACGCAGGCGATCGAGCAGCTCCTGCACGAGCTGAAGAGCGAGTACTCCTTCGTGATCGTGACGCACAACATGCAGCAGGCTGCCCGTGTCGCCGACATGACCGCGTTCTTCTCGATCTCGCGTGGGGACGAGGGCGACCGCTGGGGCGAGCTCATCGAATACGACGCGACCGAGAAGATCTTCACCGCTCCGTCCGACAAGCGGACGGAGGACTACGTCACCGGCCGCTTCGGCTAGCTCGCGAGAGCTGCGCTCTCGCTCGCTCTACGAGCGTGGGAAGCGTGCGGTGACCGTGAGCCCTCGTCCGGGCTCGCTCGTTGCTTCCACTTCGCCCCCGGCTGCGGTGACGACGTGCTTCACGATCGCGAGCCCGAGCCCGGTGCCGCGGCTCGTTCGCGCCTGGTCGCCCCGGTAGAAGCGCTCGAACAGGCGTGGCAGATCGGCGGGCTCGACGCCCTTGCCGTCGTCCGAGACCGTGAGCAAGGGCCCGTCGTCCGACACGGCCAGCTCGACGGTGCACGTACTTCCCTGTCCCGCGTACCGGATCGTGTTTGCGAGCAGGTTCTCGAGCACGACCCGCAGCATCCGGGGCCGGACCGGCAGCTCGGCCCGGCTGTCGAGGCGGACGTCGAGCCTGACCTCGGCGTGATTCGCCCGCTCCCGGAACGAGGTGACGACCTCCTCCACGATCGGCTGTGCCCGCGTGCGGCCGAGGGACACGACCTCGCGGCCGGTCTCGAGCTCGCCGAGGAAGAGAACGTCGTCGATCAGCTCACGCGCCTGCTCGACCTCCTGGCGTGCCTGCTCCATCAGTTCGGCGACGTCGGAGCCGGGCAGCGTCGCGGTCTCGAGCAGTACCAACAGCCGTGCGAGCGGCGTGCGCAGCTCGTGTGAGACCGCGGCTGTGAAGCCGGCCCTCAGCTCCTGATAGGCCGGCAGCTCCGGCGGCGAGTCGAGGAAGAGGACGAGCAGGTCCGGGTTGGCCGCGGCGAGCTCCTCGCCCAGACGACGGCCCGGTTCGGCGCCGCCGAGCGCGTTCGCGGCCGCGTCGCTCGCCGCCACGATCCGGCGCTCGCTGTCGAGGACCACGATCGGTTCGCCGCTCGCCGTCACGACGGCTCGAACCCGTTTCTCGTTCACCACTCCTTCACCATCGAGTTACCCTTCCCCAACCCCCTGCGGCCGATAATGAAGGCAAGCATGCCCAAGGTTCTCATCGTCGAGGACGACGAGGTCATCGCGCAGGGAATGGCGCGGCACCTCGGCGCCGCAGGCTTCGACCCCGTCTCGGTCGGCAACGGCACCCAGGGCCTAGCGCGGCTGCGCTATGAGAAGCCCGACGTCTGCGTGCTCGACCTCATGCTTCCCGGTGTCGACGGCTGGAAGCTGATCGAGACGGCGCGGAACGAAGGGATTGGCACGCCGATCGTCGTCGTCTCGGCGCGCGGCACCGAGCACGACCGCGTGCACGCGCTCGAGATCGGGGCCGACGACTACCTCGTGAAGCCCTTCTCGATGAAGGAGCTCGTCGCGCGCGTGCGTGCTGCCTCGCGACGGGCTCTGCGTCGGGAGGAGACCCCGCGAGGCGAGCCGATCGAGATCGAGGAGCTGCGGATCGACCCGCTCGAGGTGCAGGCGTACGTCGACGACCGCAGTGCCGAGCTCACGCCGACGGAGTTCCGCCTCCTGTACCAGCTCGCCCTCGACCGCGGCCGCGTCGTCACCCGCGACGAGCTGCTGCAGAAGCTCTGGGGCCGGCGCGAGTCGCATCGCGACCGCACCGTCGACGTGTTCGTACGCCGGCTGCGCGAGAAGGTCGACCGGCAGGCGTCCACCCACACGTTCATCCAGACGCGGTACGGCGTCGGCTACCGGCTCGAGCCGGTGCCGAAAGCGCGTGACGGCGCCGCCGCGGCCGGGTAGCGAGTCCGACACCACGCCTTCACCGGATCGAGGCCCACCGGCCGGGGCGCCGGACGCACGATTCCGGTGTGAAGTTCGCCGTCGTCGCTCACCGGCGCAGCGCGACGAACGACGCGCTCGTCGCGGCAGCCAGGGCCTGGGGGCTCGAGTCGGAGCTCGTCGAGCCGCAGCGGGTGCTGGCGCTGCTCGAGCCGGGAGACGTCGCACTCGCCAGGCTCGACGTGCGCGAGGGGCTCGACGGCATCGAACGCGGCACCGGCGAGCTCGAGCGGCTCGCGGCCGGCGGCGTGGACGTACGGAACCGACCCGGAGCCCTCGCCGTCGCCCACGACAAGCTGCTGACCGCACGCGCCCTCCGGCTCGCCGGACTGCCGCACCCGCACACCACCCTCCTCAGCCCTGCGCTGCCGGCGGCCGTGCCCGAGCTGCCGCTCGTGCTGAAGCCGCGGTTCGGAAGCTGGGGCCGCGACGTCGAGCGCTGCTCGACCGCGGAGGAGCTCGAGACCGCGCTCGTCCGGCTGCAGCGCAAGCCATGGTTCTGCGAGCACGGCGCGCTCGCTCAGGAGCTCGTCGAGCCGCGCGGGTGGGATCTACGCCTCGTCGTCGCGGGCGGGAGCGTCGTCGGAGCCGCGCGCCGGATCGCGCAGAGCGGGGAGTGGCGGACGAACGCCGCGCTCGGCGCGCAGGTGAAGGCTGTCGACCCGCCGCCGCTCGCCCGGGCTCTCGCGCTCGCCGCCGCGCGGGCCGCAGGCGTCGACCTCGCCGGCGTCGACCTCCTGCCGACGGGGAACGGCTTCGTCGTGCTGGAGCTGAACGGCGCAGTCGACTTTCGCCCGCTCTACGCTCCCGGCCGCGACGTCTTCGGCGACGCGGTTGCCGCGCTGCTCACAGAGGCCGTCGACGAGCGCGAGCTCGTGGCAGCCTCGAGCTAGCACGGCCGGCGCGGCGAGCGCCTCATTCGTACGGCTGCGGCTGCAGGCCCGTCTCGACGTGGCGCCTTCCGCCCGCCTCGTAGACGACGTCGACCGTCTCGTGCTTGCGGTACGTGCCGGCAACCCCGAGCCACATCGACGCCCAGCGCCAGAAACCGAGCCGTCCCTCCTGGGCCAGCGGCCGCGGGAAGACGAGTGCCCGGCCCTCGACTTCGAAGTCGCGTCCCGGCGTTTGGCGGACGCCGCTGACGTAGACCTCGAAGTCCGTCGGGACATGCTCCGGCAGTTCGACGCGCGTGCGCTCGGACACCTTCATAGAATGCCGTGCGGGTGCGCCGGAAGCTGCCGTCCTTCGTTCTCGCCGTGCTGGTCGCGCTCGTGGCGGCAAGCGTCGCCACAGCCGCGAACGGCGGCTTCACGCCGGTGCAGCCCGAGTCGCCGAACGCGAGTCACACGCAGACCGCGTACTACCTCATCCTCGCCTTCACCGCGGCCATCTTCGTCCTCGTCGAGTCGCTGCTCGTCGTCTTCGTCTGGAAGTACCGGAGCCGCGGACGCGCCCGCTCCGTCGAGGGCGCGCAGGTGCACGGGCACACGCGGCTCGAGGTGATCTGGACCGCCGATTCCGGTGCTCATCCTCGCCGTCATCGCCGCCTTCGTCTTCTACGAGCTGCCCAGCATCGACTCGGCCCCCGCGGCAGCCGACCCGATCCACATCACGGTCGAGGGCCACCAGTACTACTGGCAGTTCGACTACCCCAACGGCGCGCGCTCGATCGGAGCGCTCCACGTACCGGTCGGCGCGGTCGTCGACCTCAAGGTCGTGTCGCCGGACGTCATCCACAGCTGGTGGATCCCCGCACTCGGCGGCAAGATCCAGGCGATCCCCGGCCGGACGAACCATTCCTGGTTCCGCGCGGACGCGCCCGGCACCTACGAGGGGCAATGCGCCGAGCTCTGCGGCGTCTTCCACGCGTCCATGCTCGCGACCGTCGTCGCCGAGCCGGCTCCGGCCTACCGGGCCTACGTCTCGCGGACGGCGTCCGCGACGATCGGGAAGCAGGAGTGGACCGGCGTGTGCGCGACGTGCCATGGAAACCTCGGCCAGGGGGGCTACGGTCCCGACATCAGCGGGAGCACGCTCCTGACCTCGCGGTCCTCGCTCGTCGGAATCCTGCGCATGGGCCTCGACACGTCGCGGCCCGGCGCGATGCCGCCCGTCGGGAGCACGTGGAGCAACGCCCAGATCGACGCGATCGTCGCGTACGCCAAGAAGAACATCTACAAGGCCGCACCCGCGGGGGCGACGAGTGGCGGCTAGAAGCGAAGCGGTCTATCCCGTCGGCTGGAAGAGCGGTCGCGTCGCGAGCTGGCTCGTCACGGTCGACCACAAGCGGATCGGGATCATGTACATCCTCACCGCGCTGATGTGGTTCGTCGCGGCCGGGATCCTGGCCATCCTCATGCGCGCCCAGCTCGCGACACCGGGCGAGGCGTTCCTGACGAAGGACTCGTACAACCAGGTGATGACGATGCACGGCACGACGATGATCTTCCTCGTCGTCGTGCCGATCATGGCCGGCTTCGCCAACTACCTCGTGCCCCTCATGATCGGGGCCCGCGACATGGCGTTCCCGCGGCTCAACGCACTCTCGTACTGGCTCTACCTCCTCGGCGGCGTCGTCCTCTGGCTGAGCTGGTTCTCGAAGGGCGGTGCGGCGCACGCCGGCTGGTGGTCGTACCCGACGCTGTCGGAGAACTTCCCGTGGGCGAGCCCCGGCCACGGCCAGGACTACTGGATCCTCAGCATCCACATCCTCACGCTCTCGTCGCTCGCGGGGGCGATCAACCTCATCGTCACGATCCACAACATGCGGGCTCCCGGGATGACGTGGATGCGGATGCCGCTCTTCGTCTGGGCGATCGAGACGTACGCGGTCCTCCTGCTCGTCGCGCTGCCCGCGGTCTCGGCGGCGGTGACGCTCCTGCTGCTCGACCGCACGGTCGGGACGCACTTCTTCGTCCCGCCGCACGGCAGCATCCTGCTCTACCAGCACATGTTCTGGTTCTTCGGGCACCCCGAGGTCTACATCATGGTGCTGCCGGTCTTCGGGATGATCTCGGAGATCCTGCCCGTCTTCTCGCGCAAGCCGATCTTCGGCTACAAGGCCGTCGCGTTCTCGACGCTCGGGATCGCCTTCTTCTCGATGCTCGTGTGGGCGCACCACATGTTCACGACCGGGATGGCCGTCGGCCTCGACTCCTTCTTCATGATCTCGTCGATGGTGATCGCCGTCCCGACCGGGATCAAGATCTTCAACTGGCTCGCGACCACCTGGCGTGGCAACCTCATCCTCGACACGCCGATGCTGTTCGTGCTCGGCTTCATCGGGCTGTTCACGATGGGCGGGCTCTCCGGGATCTTCCTCGCCGCCTTCCCGGTCGACTGGCAGGTGAACGACTCGTACTTCATCGTCGCCCACTTCCACTACGTCGCCTTCGGCGGGATCGTGTTCGGGCTCTTCGGCGGTCTCTACTACTGGTGGCCGAAGATGTTCGGGCGTATGCTCGACGAGCGTCTCGGCAAGCTCAACTTCTGGCTCATGTTCGTCGGCTTCAACGTCACCTTCCTGCCGCAGCACATGCTCGGCCTGCTCGGGATGGCGCGGCGTGTCTACACGTACGACCACGGCGGTCTCTGGGAGGCGTACAACCTCACGTCCTCGATCGGCTCGGGGATCACGGCGCTCGGCGTCGCCGTCTTCGTCGCGAACGTCTGGATCGCCCACGGGCTGCGCAAGGGCGTCCGCGCCGGCAACGACCCGTGGCTCGCCGACACGCTCGAGTGGTACACGACCTCGCCCCCGCCGGCCCACAACTTCGACAGCGTTCCCTACGTGACGAGCGCACGGCCGCTGCGTGACCTGCGGCGGCGCCTCCAGGAGGCGTCGTGAACGACGCAGGAGTCGCGATGAGGACCGAGCTCGCGCCAGGCCCCTGGCTCCGGCTGTCGGCGCTCGCAGCGGCCGGAGGAACGCTGCTCGCGGTCGTGTCCGGCGCCGAGGGACTGGGAACCGCGCATCGGCTGCTCGCGGCACTCGTGGCTCCGCCTCTCGCGGCGCTCGTCGTGTCGGCGTGGTACGCGCACCGGCGGCTCGTGCCCGCGTCGCTCGCTGCGGCGGCGCTCTTCGCCGGAGCCGCAGCCGTTCCCTCGCAGCACGCGCACTCCGGGCTTGCAGCCTTCGCCCTCGCGGCGCTCGTGGTCGTCGTCGCGGACAGCTTCCGCGGGGAGCGCGTCGCATGGGGAAGCTGGCGGGACTACGTCACGCTGACGAAGCCGCGCATCATGTCCCTGCTGCTCGTGACCGGCTTCTGCGGGATGATCGCGGGCGCGCGCGGCTGGCCCGGGACCGGCCGTGCGGGCGCGGCGATGCTCGGACTCGCGCTCGCCTGCGGCGGAGCCTCGGCGCTCAACCACGTGCTCGACCGGGACATCGACCCGCTGATGGGGAAGCGGACACGCTCACGCCCTGTCGCGTCGGGCCGCGTGGCGCCGAGCCGTGCGCTCGAGTTCGGGCTCGCGCTGTCGGGCTTCTCGTTCGTCCTGCTCGCGAGCACGGTCAACGTGCTGACCGCGGTCCTCGCGCTCGTCGGCAACCTCTTCTACGTCCTCGTCTACACGCGCTGGCTCAAGCGCTCGACGCCGCAGAACATCGTGATCGGCGGAGCCGCGGGAGCCGTGCCGCCGCTCGTCGGTTGGGCGGCCGCCACGGACCACGTCGGGGTCGCCGCGCTCCTGCTCTTCACGATCGTCTTCATCTGGACGCCGCCGCACTTCTGGGCGCTCGCGCTGCTGATCAAGGACAAGTACGCGAATGCACGCGTGCCGATGCTGCCGGTCGTGCGGGGCGAGCGCGCGACGGCGCGGCAGATCGTCCTCTACTCCCTCGCGCTCGTCGCGGCGACGCTGCTGCCGTGGGCCTGGGGAGGAGCCGGGCTGCTCTACGTCGCGTGCGCGCTCGCGCTCGGCGCCGTGTTCGTGTGGCTTGCGGAGCGCCTGCGGCGCGACACGACGCCGCGGCAGGCGATGCTCCTCTTCCACTATTCGCTGCTCTATCTCGCGCTGCTCTTCGCCGCGCTCGCGGTCGACGCAGTGATCGGCTGATGGATCCCGAGCTCGCGCGCCGGAACGTCCGCCTCGGCTGGCTGCTGTTCGCGGTCTTCCTGCTCCTGTTCGCCGGCACCATCGGGATCGCGCTGCTGTACCTCCACTTCCAGTAGTGGACGGCATCTGGCTGGCGCGTCCGGACGAGGCGGATGCGGGCGAGCCGGTGGCGGTCAAGGACCTGCTCGACACCGCCGGCCTCGCCACGACGTACGGCTCGGCGATCTTCGCCGACCACGTGCCCACCGTGAGCGCGGAGGCGGTGCGGCGTCTCGAGGACGGTGGCTTCTCCGTCGCGGGGAAGACGAACCTCCACGAGTTCGCGTACGGAATCTCGTCCCAGAACCCGCACTTCGGCACGGTTCCGAACCCGGCTGCGCCCGGGCGGCTGGCGGGTGGCTCGAGCGGAGGCTCGGCCGCAGCGATCGCCGCCGGCGAGGCCGAGCTCGCGCTCGGGAGCGACTCGGCGGGGTCGATCCGGATTCCGGCTGCGTGGTGCGGCGTCGTCGGCTTCAAGCCGACGCACGGGCTCGTCTCCACCGAGGGGTGCTTCCCGCTTGCGCCGAGCTACGACGTGGTGGGGCCGCTCGCGTCGTCGGTGGACGGGTGTGAACGGCTCCTGCGGGCGCTGGCCCCCGGGTTCGAGCCGGTCGAGCTCGAATCCCTCGAGGAGCTCGAGGTCGGCGTAGCGTGGCTGGATCAGGCAGAGCCGCTCGTGCGCGCGCGTGTTGCGGAGGCTGCGGCGCTCTTCCCGCGCCGGCGCGAGCTCGAGCTTCCGTTCGCCCCGGCGAACCGCGCGGACTTCATGCGGGAGGCGGCGGATGTCCATCGCGCGCTGTTCGCGGGCAACGAGGAGCTGTACGGCGAGAATGTCGGCGGCAAGATCGAGCTCTGCCTGCGCGTGACCGACGCCGAGGCTGCGGCGGCCGAGCGCGAGCGCGCGGAGTACCGCGAGCGGGTGGAGGAGGCGGCCGGCGAGCTCGACCTGGTTCTCACGCCGACCGTGCCGTTCGTCGCGCCTCCGGCGGACGCCGACGAGCTCGAGATCCGCGCGGGAGCCATCTCGCTGACGTATCCGTTCAGCTCGCTGGGCCGGCCGGCGCTCGCGCTCCCGTGCGGCCCGGCCGAAGACGGCCTGCCGGCCTCGCTCCAGCTCGCCGGCCGCAACGGAGACGACGCGAGGGTGCTGGCCGCCGGACGCCTGATCGCCTCTCGCCTGGCCCGGCTCGGCGCGCCTCGTCCCTCCTCGTGACAGTCTGTTACTTCGGCGGTGCGCGGTCGCGCAGATGTGGCGCCGGGGGCGCGAGGAAGCGGAGGAGGAGCGCGTCGGGCGACCTGACCCGAAAGGCCACCTGCAGCGCGACCGTCGAGACCGGCGTCGGAGCCTGCCGGCGAAGGCGACGCGCGGCGTGCACGAGAACCCGCACCTGCTCGTAACTCGGCCTGTAGAGCCCCATCCTGGCGGCCGTACGACCGACGCAGCGATTCATCTCGGCGATCGGGACCGCGCGCCGCGACTGCCGTTCGATCTCGTCGAGCAGTCGCTGGGGGATCCGCGGCGCGAAGGAGAGCACGCGGCCAGGTTCGCGTGCCCGGCGTCACGAAACGGTCGCGCCTTCGCACCGGAACCGCACGGTGCGCACAAGTAACAGTCTGTTACAAGGAATGGCTCGCGGTGGTGCTACGCCGCCGTCGTCGGGGCGGTCGCGGCGCGGACGGCGGCTTCGTAGACCGGGTCCCGTGTGAAGTGCTCGAGCTCGTCCGAGAGGACGTCGCTCGGTTCCGGCGGATCTCCCGGAGGCAGCTGTACGGTCTCGCCGTCGAGCGCAACGCCCTCGAGCTGCTGGGCGGGATCGTGCTCGAGCTCGATCTCCGCTCGTCCCAGCCGGGAGCGCAGCCAGCCGCAGAGGAGCCACGCCTGGGCCGCGGTTCCGCGCACGCGCACGGTCCCCGCGTCCGCGATCGCCGGCCACAACGTCGCGAGGTGCGAGCGCCAGCGCGACGTCCGCGCCCACGCGATGTCCGAGGTGGAGCAGCGCGCGAAGAGCTCTGACAGGGGCACGTACGAGCCCGGCACGTTCTCCCACTCCGTCGAATCGACGATCAGCCGGTCGGTGACCTCCACGAGCTGCTCGAGCTCCTGCGCTCTCCACGGCGGCTCGCCGCGCCAGCGGAGGAAGACCGGCAGGTCGGAGATGAGAAGCGGCTCGACGACGCTCGCCGGCGCCTTCGTCCGCGAGCCGCGCAGCGTCAGCTCGATCACCTCGGTCACGACGCCGCGATCGGTGTCCGGCACCTCCCAGCGCTCGACCTGGGCGCGCGCGTCGATGCGGTTGTCGTCCGCAGCGGGCTCCGGGAAGAGGAGGATCGTCCGCGAGGGATGACGCTCCGCCATCCCCTCGAGCGCCGCGCGCGCCCGCTCGACCCACGCGCTCGGCACCCAGGCGATATGCGTCATCACCGACGTCCTCATGCTGGGCGCCTCGGCGGCCGCCTGCGCGCGCAGCCGCGCCAGGGCCGTGTCGACGTCGGCGAGGCAGACGTCCTCGCCGTACCAGGCGAGCTCCTTCAGTGCCGCCGCCACGACCGGCTGTCCCGCTCGAGGAGGTCGTTGGCGCTCGGCGGGCCCCACGAGCCCGCGGGGTAGTTCGGGAATGCGGGGCGGTCGCGCTGCCACCCCGCGACGATCGAGTCCACGAGCAGCCACTGCTCCTCGACCTCGTCCGCGCGCGTGAACAGGGTCGAGTCGCCGAGCATCGTGTCGAGGATGAGCCTCTCGTACGCCTCCGGCATGCCGGTGCGGAAGGCGCCGCCGTAGAGGAAGTCCATGTGGACGGTGCGAATCGTCATCCCCTGGCCCGGCACCTTTGCGCCGATCGCGAGCGAGACGCCCTCGTCCGGCTGCACGTGGACGACGAGGACGTTCGGGCGGAGCCCCTCCGCGGCCGTCTCCTCGAACGGCGGGTGCGGCGCGCCCTTGAACTGGATCGCGATGGTCGTCTCGCGCCGCGCCAGGCGCTTTCCCATCCGGACGTAGAACGGCGTGTCGGCCCAGCGCCAGTTGTCGACGTGGAGCTTCGCCGCGACGTACGTCTCGGTCATCGAGTCGGCGGCGACGCCCTCCTCCTCGCGGTATGCGACGACCTCTTCGCCCTCGGCGAAGCCGCGCCCGTACTGCCCGCGGACGACCGACCGCGGTCCGGGCGTGTGCAGTGCGCGCAAGACCTTCACCTTCTCGTTGTGCACCGAGTCCGAGGTGAAGTCGATCGGCGGCTCCATCGCGGTGAGCGCAAGCAGCTGCAGGAGATGGTTCTGGAAGATGTCGCGGATCGCGCCCGCGTGCTCGTAGTAGCCGGCGCGCGCCCTCGATCCCGATCGACTCGGCGACGGTGATCTGCACGTGGTCGATGAACTGGCGGTTCCAGATCGGCTCGAAGATCCCGTTCGCGAAGCGGAGCGCCAGCATGTTCTGCACGGTCTCCTTGCCGAGGTAGTGGTCGATCCGGAAGATCTCCTCCTCGCGGAAGTACTCGAGCAGGGTCGCCGTCAGCTGCTTCGCCGATGCGAGGTCGTGGCCGAAGGGCTTCTCGACGACGAGCCGTGTCCAGCCGCGCTCGTCGCGCCGCTTGCCGAGCGCCTCGACGATCGTCGGGAACGCGGGCGGCGGGACCGCGAGGTAGAAGACGCGGTTGCCGCCGAGTTGCCGCTCCTCGTCGAGCTTGCCGAGCAGGTCGTGGACGGCGTTCTCGCCGCCGGCGTCCGCGAAGTCGGTCGCGACGTAGTGCAGCTGCCCGGCGAGCTCGTCCCAGACGTCCTGCCGGAACGGGTCGCGTGCGTGCTGCTTCACGGCCGTCTGCATGTCCTGGCGGAAGGAGTCGTCGTCGCCCTCGGTGCGCGCGACGCCCACGATCGCGAAGCGCGGCGGCAGCAGCCGGCGGACGGCGAGCGCGTAGAGCGCGGGCATGAGCTTCTTGTGCGTCAGGTCGCCGGAGGCGCCGAACATGACGAGCGCGCACGCGTCGGGCGTCCGCCGCAGCGCGAGGCCGTCCTCGAGCGGGTTCTCGTGCTGCGGCGCGGTCGCGGTCACTGCCATCGCCACTGCGCCGGGGTCACTGTTCCGGGCTCTTCTCGAGGTGGCCGCCGAAGCCCTTGCGCATCGCCGAGAGCACGCGGTTGCCCCACTCGGCCTCGCCGCGCGAGGCGAAGCGGTCGAAGAGCGAGGCGGCGAGCACCGGCGCCGGCACGCCCTCCTCGACGGCCGCCTGCACCGTCCAGCGGCCCTCGCCGGAGTCGCTCACGCGGCCCGCGTACTCGTCGAGCTCCGGCGTCTCGTGCAGCGCCTCCGCCGTGAGGTCGAGGAGCCACGAGGCGATCACCGAGCCGCGCCGCCACACCTCCGTGACGGCGGCGACGTCGAGCTCGTACTTGTAGTGGTCCGGTTCGCGCAGCGGCGTCGTCTCGGCGTCGGTCTCCTGCGCATGGAGGCCGACGTTCGCGTGCTTGAGGACGTTCAGGCCCTCGGCATACGCCTGCATCAGGCCGTACTCGATGCCGTTGTGGACCATCTTCACGAAGTGCCCCGCGCCCGGCGGGCCGCAGTGGAGCCAGCCCTGCTCCTCCGGGGCGACTGCGCCGTCGCGGCCCGGCGTGCGAACGGCCGAGTCGACGCCGGGCGCCAGCGCCTCGAGCACCGGCACGAGACGGCCGACGGCCTTGTCGTCGCCCCCGATCATCATGCAATAGCCGCGCGTGCGGCCCCAGACGCCTCCGCTGACGCCGACGTCCACGTAGTGGATGCCGCGCTCGCGGAGCTCGCCCGAGCGGCGGAGGTCGTCGACGTAGTACGAGTTGCCGCCGTCCACGATCGTGTCGTCCTCGGAGAGGTGCGGCGCGAGCTCGCCGACGACGGAGTCGACGATCCCGGCGGGAACCATGAGCCAGACCGAGCGTGGAGCGTCGAGCTGCCGGACGAGCTCCTCGAGCGACGCGGCCGTGCGCGAGTCGACGTTCGGGTCGTACGTCTTGAGGTCGTGACCGGCCGCGCGCAGGCGCTCGGTCATGTTCGCGCCCATCCGGCCGAGGCCGACCATGCCGAGCTGCACTAGAGATCCTCCAATCTCACGCGCGCGACGCGCCGGCCGCGCTCCTTCAGCGTCTCGAGATCTCCCGCCGCCTGCGCCCGGATCAGCCGCCGGAAGCCGAACGGCCTGCCGGGGATCGGGAGCTCGTCGCCCTGGTCGTCGACGACCTGGAGGAAGAGGCCCGTGTTCGGGCCGCCCTTGTGGAGCTGGCCCGTCGAGTGCATGTAGCGGGGTCCGTAGCCGTGCGTGACGACGAGGCCGCTGCGAGCGTGGACGTCGCCGATCAGCCGGTCGAGCCGCGCCTCCGCCTCCTTGCCCGGCTCGACGAACGCCTGCACGCAGAAGTAGTCGCCCTCGTTCGCCGCCGCCGAGCAGCTCCTCGACCGAGCCTTCGGGGTCGAGCTCCGGCTCGTTGCCCGTCGCGAGCACCTCGTTCGTCTTGTCCTTCGCCGCCTGGACGTCGGGCTGGTCGAACGGGTTGATCTCGAGGTACGCGCCTGCGACGGCGATCGCGAACTCCCAGCGGAAGAACTCCGCTCCGAGCGCGTACGGATCGGGCAGGTGCGGCTCCGCCCCCTGCCGGTCGGCGCCGGCTGCGGACTCGCCCGGAGCGGGGACGAGCCCCTTCCCGTGCTTGCCCGTCGACTCCGCGACGAGCTGCTCGGCCCAGAGACCGAACCCGCCGGGCGTGTCTGCGATGCAGAGCTTGTCGCGGCCCTCGCGCCAGCCCTCGCCGAAGCGGCTGCCGAGCTCGTATCCCGGGTTGCCGTCGCCGGAGCGGCAGGCCTCGCGCATCGCCTGGGCGCTTTCGAGCAGGAGCGACGCATCGGCGCCCATCAGCACCGCCGGCACGATCCCGAAGGGCGAGAGCGCCGAGTAGCGGCCGCCGATCGACGGCTCGCCGGCGAAGACGCGCCGGAACCCGCGCTCGCGGGCGAGGTGCTCGAGCTCGGAGCCGGGGTCGGTGATCGCGACGAAGCCGTCGCCGCGCCTGCCGGTCTTCTCCCAGAAGTAGTCGGTGTGCGAGCGCGTCTCGAGTGTCGTCCCGGACTTCGAGGACGAGACGAAGAGCGTCCGCTCGAGGTCGAGCTGCGCCTCGAGGGCCCGGATCGCACGGGGATGCGTCGTGTCGAGGACGTGGAACCACTCGACGCCGAACGTGCGCCGCAGCACCTCCGGCGCGAGCGACGACCCGCCCATCCCGCAGAGGACGACGTGGTCGACCTCGTCGTGCAGAGACTCCGCGAAGCTCCGCAGGTCGTCGAGCTGCTCCTGCACGTGGAGCGGCTCGTCGAGCCAGCCGAGCCATTGCGCCTCGTCCGCGCCGGTCCAGACGGCGGGGTCCCGCTCCCAGATCCCCTCGATGAGCGCGTCCCGGTCCACGGGGCTCAGGCGGCTACCGACTCGCGCTTGGCCCGGACGCCGTCGAGCAGCTCGGCGAACGAGTCCGAGAACTTCTGCACGCCTTCCCGCTCGAGCGTCGCCACGACGTCGTCGTAGTCGATCCCGACCGCCGCGAGCCGGTCGAGGAGCCGGTGGGCGTCGCCCACGTTCTCGCAGACCGTGTCGCCCCGCACCTCGCCGTGGTCCTGGAACGCCTCGATCGTCTCCTCCGGCATCGTGTTCACGGTGTGCGGGCCGATCAGCTCCTCGACGTAGAGAACGTCCCGGTACTCCGGGTTCTTCGTCGAGGTGGAGGCCCACAGGCACCGCTGCGGGAGGGCGCCCTTGCCCTCGAGCGCCTCCCAGCGCGACCCGGCGAACGCCTCGAGATAGTGCTCGTACGCGAGCCTCGCGTTCGCGACCGCGAGCTTGCCGCGGAGGGCCAGCGCCTCCTCCGTCCCGATCGCCTCGAGCCGCTTGTCGGCCTCGGTGTCGACGCGTGAGACGAAGAAGCTCGCGACCGAGCGCACCGCGGCGGGGTCGCCGCCGCCCTCGACCAGCCGCTCGAGCCCGCACAGGTACGCCTCCACGACCTCGCGGTAGCGCTGCAGCGAGAAGATGAGGGTGACGTTGATGCTCCGGCCGGCGGCGATGCAGTCCTCGATCGCCTGCAGCCCCGGCTCCGTCGCGGGGATCTTCACGTAGAGGTTCGGCCGGTCGATCCACTCGTGGAAGCGGATCGCCTCCTCGTACGTCCGCTGTGTGTCGTAGGCGAGCGTCGGGTCGACCTCGAGCGAGACGTAGCCGTCCTGGGCGTTCTGCTCGTGCACGGGTGCGAGGAGATCGAGCGCGGATTCGACGTCGCGCACCGCGAGGCGGAGGAAGATCTCCTTCGGGTCGTTCTCCTCCCCGAGCAGCTCCTTCAGCTGCTCGTCGTATGCGTCGCCGTGCGAGATCGCCTTCTGGAAGATGGTGGGGTTCGAGGTGACGCCGACGACGGCGTCCTCCTCCATCATCCGTCTCAGCCCGCCGCTGGAGAGCATGTCGCGCGACAGGTAGTCGATCCACACCGACACGCCGCGCGCGCTCAGCTCGTGCAGCCTCGATTCAGCCATTGCTCATCCCTTCTTCCATTCGTCGGACCTTCTCCAGTCTGGCGGCGTGGCGCTCCTCTCCGTCGAACCGTGCCGCGAGGAAGGTGCGCACGAGATCCGCGGAGAGGCTCGGCCCCACCACCTCGGAGCCGAGACAGAGCACGTTCATGTCGTCGTGCTCGACGCCCTGATGCGCGGAGTAGACGTCATGACAGATGGCTGCCCGGATTCCGGCGATCTTGCACGCGGCGACCGCGGCGCCGACGCCCGAGCCGCAGACGAGGACGCCGCGCTCGGCCCGCCCGTCCTTGAGCGCCGCGCCGAGCTCCGCTGCCTTGTCGGGGTAGTCGATCCTGACCGCGTCGGAGTCGGTGCCGAGGTCGACGACCTCGTGACCGCCCTCGCGCAGCGCCTCGAGGATCGCCTCGCGCAGGTGCACTCCACGGTGATCGAAGGCGACCGCGACGTTCACACCGGGGACCGTACATAGAATCGCTTCGGTTTCCGGCACCCGGCGAAGGGAGAGGTCGAAGGCATGAACGACGTCGAGCTCTGGCGCGAGCTGGGACAGCAGCTCCGGGTCGATGCGATCCGTCCCGCGCAGCAGGCGGGCTCAGGCCATCCCACGTCGGGGATGTCGGCGGCCGACCTCATGGCCGTCCTCCTCGCCAAGTACCTGCGCTACGACTTCGCGAACCCGCACGACCCGCACAACGACCGCCTCGTCTTCTCGAAGGGCCACGCCTCGACGCTCCTCTACGCGATGTTCCGGGCCGCCGGTGCGATCTCGGACGACGAGCTGCTGAGCTACCGGCGGTTCGACTCGATCTTCGAGGGCCATCCGACGCCCCGGATCCCCTGGGTCGACGTCGCGACCGGCTCGCTCGGGCAGGGGCTCCCCTACGCGGTCGGGATGGCGCTCGCGGGGAAGAGGCTCGACCGGCTGCCCTTCCGCGTCTGGACGCTCTGCGGCGACAGCGAGATCGCCGAGGGCTCGCAGTGGGAGGCGCTCGAGCATGCGGCGTTCTACGAGCTCGACAACCTCGTGGCGATCTTCGACGTGAACCGGCTCGGGCAGAGGGGCGAGACGATGCACGGCTGGGATCTCGACTCGTACGCCGGTCGGGCACGTGCGTTCGGCTGTCACGCGATCGAGGTCGACGGCCACGACGTCGAGGCGATCGACCGCGCCTTCGCCGAGGCGGTCGACGTCGCGGGACAGCCGGTCGTGATCGTCGCGAAGACGATCAAGGGCAAGGGCGACCCCGCGGTCGAGGACAAGAACGGCTTCCACGGCAAGGCGCTCGAGCACTCCGACGAGGTGGTCGCGGCACTCGGCGGCGTCCGCAACCTCGCGATCGAGGTCGCGAAGCCCGAGACGGGCGCCTCCCGGCACGAGTTCCCCGGTGCAACGCTCGAGCTGCCGCGCTACGAGCTCGGGGAGGAGGTGGCGACCCGGAAGGCGTACGGCGACGCGCTCGCGGCGCTCGGCAAGGCGCGCGGCGACGTCGTCGCGCTCGACGGAGAAGTCTCCAACTCGACCTACGCCGACGAGTTCCGCGACGCCGTGCCCGAGCGCTACTTCGAGATGTACATCGCAGAGCAGCAGCTGGTCGCGACGGCCGTCGGAATGCAGGCGCTCGGCTGGCGACCCTTCGCCTCGACGTTCGCCGCCTTCCTCTCGCGGGCGTACGACTTCATCCGCATGTCGGCGATCAGCCGCGCGAGCTACTGCCTCTGCGGCTCGCACGCGGGCGTCTCGATCGGCGAGGACGGCCCGTCGCAGATGGCGCTCGAGGACATCGCCGCCCTGCGCGCGGTGCACGGCTCGACCGTGCTCCACCCCTGCGACGCGAACCAGACGGCGAAGCTCGTGGCGCGCATGGCCGACACGGACGGCATCGTCTATCTGCGGACGCTGCGCCCCGCGACTCCGGTCGTCTACGGCCCCGACGAGGAGTTCGAGATCGGCGGCTCCCGGACGCTGCGCGAAGGTGCGGACGTCGCGATCGTCGGCGCCGGCATCACCGTCCACGAGGCGCTCAAGGCCGCGAAGACGCTCGCACAGGAGGGGATCGAGGCGCGCGTCGTCGACCTCTACTCGATCAAGCCGCTCGACGAGGAGACGCTGCGCGCGCTCGCGTGCCCGATCGTCACGGTCGAGGACCACTGGCCGGAGGGCGGGCTCGGGGAGGCCGTCCTGTCGGCGCTCGCGGACTCCGACGAGCGCCCCCCGGTCGTCCACCTCGCGGTGCGCGGGATGCCGCACTCGGGCAAGCCGGCGGAGCTGCTCGCCGAGGCCGGAATCGACGCCGACGGGATCGCCGCCGCCGCCCGCAGCCTCGTGCGGGATCAGGTCAGCGCGTCGTAGAGCTCCTGCTGCGCCTCGCGGGCGGCGCGGTAGGCGTCGGCCCGGTCGGCGCGCGGCACGACCGCGCCGGCGAGCGGCGCCTCCGCGGCCTCGAGCCCTTGCCGCTCGAGGGCGAAGACGGCCGCGCCGCGCAGCGACGCCTCCGGCACGGCCGAGACCGTGACGGGTCGCGCGAGCGCGTCGGCCATGATCTGCGTCCAGTCGGGGTCGTGGAGGAGACCGGCGCCGGTCGCGACGACCTCGCGCACGTCCGGCAGCAGCTCGGCGATCGCCGCGAAGCGGAAGGCGACCCCCTCGTAGGCGGCCTGGCGTAGGTCGAGCGGTGTCGTCGCGAACGTGAGCCCGTGGACCGTGCCGCGCGCCTCCGGGTTCCAGCCGGTCGAGCGCTCGCCGCCGAGGAAGGGGAGGAAGACGAGCCCGTGGTCGCGTGGGTCGCGTCCCGCGAGCGAGCCCGAGGCGCCGGCGAGCGTCCGCTCGAGCCAGGCGTAGAGGTTCCCGCCGTCGGACAGCGCGCCGCCCTCGACGACCCGGTGCTCGTCTGCGAGATAGACGAAGAGGCCCGGCTTCGGCTGCGGGCGCTCGCTCTCGTAGAGGACGCGAAACGCGCCCGAGGTGCCGACCATGAGCGCGGCGCGCTCGCGGCTCGTGCAGCCGGCGCCGGCGTTCGAGCACGCGGCGTCGATCCAGGCGGGCACGTCCGCGAGCTGCGGCAGCCGCTCGCGGTCGATCCCGACCGTCGCGAGCAGCGCCTCGTCCCAGTCGTGCGTCGTGAGGTCGAGGAGCCCGCTCGAGGAGGCCAGCGAGAGGCTCGTCTCGGGCGTGCCGCGGAGGTAGTCGGCGAAGGAGACGAACCAGGCGGCGCGCCGGAAGATCTCGGGCTCGGTCTGCGCGAGCCACGCGAGCTTCGCCGGCCAGAACGACGGGTGGAGAAAGGCGCCGGTGCGTGCGTGCACCTCGTCGGCGTCGAGCCTTCGTGCCAGCCGCTCGGCCGCGCCGGCGCTGCGCGTGTCGCGCCAGCCGAGGATCGGCGTCAGGGGCTGCCAGTTCCGGTCGACGGCGAGGAGGCTGTGCGCGAAGCACGAGGTCGCGTCCGGCTCCTCGCCGGCGAGCACCCGTCGGACGGCCGCGGCGGCCTCGCCGGGATCGGCGCTCGCATACGCCTCGTGCCGTAGCTCGCCGTCAGGGTCTCCACGGCCGTCGAATCGCTGTGCGCGCACCGAGGAAGAGCCGACGTCGAGCGCGAGGATGCGGCTCAGCGCAGCACCTCGATCGCCTCGGCGAGCCACGTGCGCAACGCGACGCCGTTCGCGAGAGCCTCCGCCGCGCTCTCGTCGGCGAACCGCTCTCCCGCGAGCTCCCGCGACCACCAGATCGTCTCGACCGGCTGTCCCTCCAGGTAACCGGAGACGTGCCGTGCCGGCGTGGACGCGTCTCCCCAGCTCTCGCGTCTCTCGAGCCCCGCCCGGCGTGCGAGCTCGAACGCGTCCGCGAGCGAGAGCGGTCGCTCGGTGACGCACGGCAGCTCGATGTCCGAGACCTCGTCGGCGATGCCGCGGGAGACGCTCCCGGTGAGCACGACCTCCACGACCTCGGGCGGGAACGCGTCGGCGATCCGCTGCGCGAGCGCCCGCAGCTCCTCGCTCCTCGCCGTCGCCACGTGCCCGAATCTACAGTGGCTTCGCAATGTCAGTCGTCATCGCATCCAACCTTCGCAAGGAGCTCGCGGGCACGCTTCTCTTCGACGGCGTCTCGTTCTCCGTGGAGCGGCGCGATCGCGTCGCGCTCTCCGGGCCGAACGGCGCCGGCAAGACGACCCTGCTCCGGATCCTCGCCGGCGAGACCGAGAAGCACGGCGGCGAGCTCGCGTTCGCGAAGGGCACGCGCGTCGCCCTGCACGACCAGCGCCCGCCGCTCGAGCAGGAGCTGTCGCTGCGGGAGTACGTGCTCTCCGGCGCGCGCGATCTCGTCGCGCTCGAGGACGAGCTGCGCGATCTCGAGCAGGCGATGGCGGGGGGAGACCACGCGCAGACGACCCTGAACCGCTACGCCGAGGCGCAGGCGCGGCTCGAGCACGCCGGCGGCTACGCGTGGCGTGATCACGCGACCTCGGTGGTGCGCGGCCTCGGTTTCGCGGACGAGGACCTCGACCGCCCGCTGCGCACGTTCTCGGGCGGCGAGCTGACGCGCGCCTCCCTCGCCCGTGCGCTCGGCGGCGACCCCGACCTGCTCCTCCTCGACGAGCCGACGAACCACCTCGACGTCGCGAACCTCGAGTGGCTCGAGCGCGAGCTCGCCTCGCTCGACGCGGCCGTGATCCTCGTCGCGCACGACCGCTGGTTCCTCGAGGCGGTGACGACTGCGACCCTCGAGGTCGAGGCCGGCCGGAGCACGTTCTTTCCCGGCCCGTGGCACGCGTGGCGGCGCGAGAAGGCGGCGCGGATGCTGCACGCGCAGAAGGAGGTCGAGCGCGTCGAGGCCGACATCGTGCGGCTCGAGCGATTCGTCGAGCGGTTCAGATACAAGAAGAGCAAGGCGAAGCAGGCCCAGGCGAAGCTCACCCACATCGGCCGGCTCGAGCAGGAGCGAGCTTCCGCGGCCGGCGAGGTCTCGCTGCTCTCGCGCCGGTCGCGCGGGCTCGGCTTCGAGTTCCTCAAACCGGCGCGGAGCGGCCGGACCGTCGTCGAGGCGGAGGGGCTCGAGGTCGCAGTGGCCGGGCGCGTCCTGCTCCGCGACGCGACGTTCGCGGTCGAGCGCGGCGAGCACGTCGCGCTCGTGGGGCCGAACGGCTCCGGCAAGACGACGCTGCTCGAGCTGCTCGTCCGCGGACAGGGCGTTCGGCTGGGCCACGGCGTCCAGGTGGGCTACTTCTCGCAGCAGGAGCTGGAGCTCGACACGCGCGGCTCCGTGCTCCAGTGCGTCCAGTCGATGACGGGGCTGTCACGGCCGGACGCGCAGAATCTGCTCGGGCGGTTTCTCTTCTCCGGCTGGGATGCGCACGAGAAGCAGGTCGCCGTGCTCTCGGGCGGCGAGCGGCGGCGGCTCGCGCTCGCGGTCACCGTTGCCTCCGGCGCGAACTTCCTCGTCCTCGACGAGCCGACGAACCACCTCGACCTCGAGAGCCGCGAGGCGCTCGAGTCGGCGCTCGACGCGTTTCCCGGGACGGTGCTGCTCGTGTCGCACGACCGCGCGCTGCTCGACGCGATCGCCGAGCGGACGCTCGCGATCGAGGACGGCGAGGTTCGCGCCTACGACGGCGGCTGGGCCGAGCTGCTCCGGGCGCGGGAGGAGCGGGAGGCGCGGGCGAGGCCGGAGCCGCCGGCCGAGCAGCCCGCGAAGGCGGCGCCCAGGTCGCCGGCCCCGAAGTCGAAGCCGCGACGCAGGTCCGAGCTCGAGCGGATCGAGGCAGAGATCGCGGCCCGGGAGGCGGAGGTGGCGACGCTCGAGACGAAGCTCGCCGAGGACTGGACCGACGTCGACGTCCTCGCCGCGCACAAGCGCAGCCGCGACGCGCTCACGGCCCTGCTCGAGCGCTGGGAGCAGCTCTTCGAGCAGGCGCAGGCGTAGCGCTCCCCTCGAGCCGCCGCGGCGCTTGCGCGCACGCGCCGTGGAGCCGTATCGTCGCTCGGTCAGCGTGAGCGGAGAGGGGTTCGGTATGGCCGCGCCGCCAGAGGACAGGACGATGATCTCGGAGCGCCTCGCTCCGGGCATGCTGCCGCGCGTTCTCAACTCGTTCGACATGACGATCGTCTTCGTGGCGATCGTCCTCTTCATCGTGAACGCGTCGGCGATGCAGCAAGCGCGCCAGGCGGCCTTCACCTACTGGCTCCTCGGCTTCCTGCTCTTCCTCGTCCCGGGCGCGCTCGTCACGTCCCAGCTCGGTCAGATGTTTCCTCAGGAGGGGTCGCTCTACGTCTGGACGCAGAAGGCGCTCGGGCCCTTCTGGGGCTTCTTTGCCGGCTTCTGCGCCTGGTGGCCCGGAATTCTCGTGATGGTGGCGACGGGGGACGCCGTCGTCACGATCTGGCAGTTCGTCGACACGGGCGGGCTGTCGAAGCAGTGGCAGCAGGGGCTCGTCATCCTCGCGGTGCTCTGGTTCTCCGCCGCGATGTCGATGGTGCGACTGCGGATGACGCAGACCTACGCGAACTGGGCCGTCGTGTTCTACGGCGCCGGGATCTTCGTCATCGGCCTCGCCGGCGTCCTCTGGCTCGTCGGGAGCGGCCGTTCCGCCACCGGCGGCTGGGGGACGGCCACGAACTGGGGCATCCACTCCGGCACGTGGACCTTCTTCGGGCTCGTGATCCTCGCTCTGCTCGGAATCGAGGTGCCGCTGAACATGGGCGTCGAGATCGTGCACATGCGGGCGATCAAGCGATACCTGTTCTGGGGCTCGATCGTCGTCATGGTCGCCTATCTGTGGGCCACGCTCGGGACGATGCTCGCGCTGCCGGCGGCGAACAGCGTCGGCAACACGACGGACATCCTCGTCGCAGCACAGGCGGGCTTCTGGAGCTCCCACGGGTTCGCGGTCGCGATCGGGCTGATCCTGATCTGGTTCTTCGTCTCGAACACGGTCGTCTACAACTACTCGTTCTCGAGGCTGCTCTTCGTCTCGGGGCTCGAGCAGCGGATGCCGTCGAAGCTCGGCACGGTGAACCCGCGGACGAAGGTGCCCACCTACGCGGTCGTCACCCAGACGGTGCTGTCGTCGCTGTTCGTCGTCGCGATCTTCAACCCCTGGATGAGCAGCGGCAACAACCAGCGGGCCTACTGGCTCTTCCAGGCGGCGGTGACGGTGATCTGGTGCGTGTCGATGGTGCTGCTCTTCGCCGACGTCTTCCTCGTCAAGAGGGCCTTCCCCGCCAGGTTCGAGGAGGTGCGGGCGGCGCATCCGTACCTGCTCTACGCGTCGGGCGTCGTCGGGATGCTCGCCTCGGCTTTCGGCGCGTACGTGACCTTCCGGAGCCCATGGACGGGTCTCTTCACCGCCACCCACTGGCGGATCTGGCTGGCGGTGCTCTGCGGCGTCTCCGTCGCCGCAGCAGTCGTGATCTACGGCATCAGCCAGGCCATGCGCCGGCACGAGCAGATGCCTCCCCAGGCGGCACCGACCGCGTAGTGGACGTCGCGGAGGTCGTGCGGGCGTGCGACGCGGCGGGACTCCGGTTCGTCCGCTTCCTCTGGTGCGGGAACGACGGGACGGTACGGGCGAAGGCCTCGTCGCGACACGGTCTCGAGGGCCGGCTGCGGGCCGGGATCGGGCTCACGGTCGGGATGCAGGCGATGAACTCGCTCGACCAGCTCCAGCCCGTCGAGGAGATGGGGCCCGTCGGCGAAGTCCGGCTCGTCCCCGACCTCGACACGTTCCGCGTGCTGCCGTACGCGCCCGCGAGCGCCGCGATGCTCGTCGACCACGTCGCGCTCGACGGCGAGCCCGCGGCGGTCTGCCAGCGCAGCTTCCTCAAGCGGCAGGCGGCGAGGCTCGCCGAGCGCGGCGCGGTCCTCGAGGCGTCGTTCGAGAACGAGTTCACGCTCGCCGTTCCCTCCGGCGACGGCGAATACCGGCCGGTCGACGAGGGCCTCTGCTTCTCGACCATCTCGATGACCGCGTCGCAGGACTACGTGGAGGCGCTCGCCGACGCGCTCGAGCAGCAGGAGATCGTCCTGGAGCAGTACTACGCCGAGCTCGGACACGGCCAGCAGGAGATCTCCACCCGGCACGCGCCCGTGCTGCGGGCGGCCGACGAGCAGCTCCTGGTGCGGGAGACGATTCGCGGGGTCGCGGCGCAGCTGGGCTACGTCGCCTCGCTCGCGCCGAAGCCGTGGCCCGACGCGGCGGGCAACGGCTGCCACATCCATTTCTCGCTCTGGTCGGACGACGGCGCGCGGAACCTCTTCCACGACGCGGCGCGCGCCGACCGGCTCTCCGAGACGGCCCGCAAGTTCGTCGCCGGCGTGCTCGCCCACCTGCCCGGCCTCTGCGGGCTCACGGCGCCGAGCTTCAACTCGTACCGGCGGATCGTGCCCCAGTACTGGGCTGGCGCCTTCACGGCGTGGGGTCACGACAACCGGGAGGCGCCGGTGCGCGTTCCCTCGTCTTCGCCGGCCTGGAGGAAGCCTCGACGAACGCCGAGCTGAAGGCGGCCGACGCGACGTGCAACCCCTACCTCGCGCTCGGCGGCCTGATCGCGGCCGGGCTCGACGGCTTCGAGCGCGGTCTCGAGCTGCCGCCGCCGGTGCAGGTCGACCCCGCGGCCATCCCGGAGCAGGAGCGAGAGTCGCGCGGCATCCACCGGCTGCCGGCCACCCAGGAGGAGGCGCTCGACGCGCTCGAGGCCGACGAGACGCTCACCGCCGCGCTCGGCCCGGTGCTCGCGGAGTCCTATCTCGCGGTGCGGCGCTCGGAGTGGAGCGTCTACTCCCTCCAGGACGCCGAGTTCGAGCAGCGCGGCCACTTCCTCAAGTACTGATGGCGTCTCTCGACCTGGACGGCGTCGCGCTCGTCGACCACCACGCCCACGCGATCCTGCGCGCGCATCCGTCGTCGCTCGACGAGTTCCGGGGGCTGTTCAGCGAGAGTCACGATCCGCGCCAGTGGCCGCACGTCGCGACCGGTGTCACGTACCGGCGCGCGATCGTGGAGCTCGCCGGGCTGTTCGGGGTCGAGCAGGCCGAGGAGGCCGTGTACGCGCACCGGCTGGCGACGGAGCCGCGCGACTACGCACGCGTGCTCGTCGACGCGACGAACACCGAGCTCCTGTTGCTCGACGACGGCTACCCGCCGGCGGACAGCGGCCTCTCTTGGGAGGAGCTCGCCGAGTGGGTCGGGGTGCCGGCCCGGCCGGTGCTGCGGCTCGAGACCCACACGCTCGAGGATGCGGCGGGCGCCCGAGAAGCGGGCTACGTGGCGCTGAAGACGATCGCCGCGTACCGCGGCGGCCTCGACCGCGTGTCCGAGCACGTCGTCTCGGCGCTCGAGGCCAACGAGGCGAGCGGAGATCCGTTGCCGGTGCAGGTGCACTGCGGCTTCGGGGACTCCGACCTGCATCTCTCGCGCTCGGATCCGTCGTATCTCAAGCCGCTGATGGAGCGATTCCGCGAGACGCCGTTCGTCCTTCTCCACTGCTACCCGTTCGTGCGCGAGGCGGGTTGGCTCGCCCACGTCTACGGGAACGTCTGGTTCGACCTCTCCCTCACGATCCCGCACGTCTCGCAGCCGGCGCAGGCGCGTTCGCGAGGCGCTCGAGCTGGCCCCCGTGTCGAAACTGCTGTACGCCTCGGACGCCGCCCGCACGCCGGAGCTGTACTACCTCGCGGCTCGCTGGTGGCGGCGGGCGCTCGCGGAGGTGCTGCCCGAGCTCCTTCCGCAGGACGGCGCCGTGGAGGCGGCGCGGCTGATCCTGCGGGGCAATGCGCGTGCGCTCTACCGGATCTAGTCGTATCGTCCCGCGGCGAACCGTCGTCCCGGAAAGGAGCGGTCATGTCCACCGTCACCGGCTTCAAGAACTTCCTCATGCAGGGCAACCTCATCGTCACCGCCGTCGGCCTGTCGATAGCGCTCGCGTTCAGCACGCTCGTGAGCGCGTTCACGACCTCGGTGATCACGCCGCTCGTCAACGCCGCAGGCGGCAGCGGCACGAACGGGCTCGGCTTCATGGTCAACGGAAAGCTGGTCGACCTCGGCGCGTTCGTGTCCGCCGTCATCTACTTCGTCGTCTTCATGGCGGTCATCTACTTCGTGATCGTCGTGCCGTACCGGGCCTACTCACGCCGGCGCGGAGTCGCCGTGTTCACCGAGCCGGCACCGACGAAGGCATGCCCCGCGTGCCTCTCGGACGGCCTGCCGCTCGAGGCCACGAAGTGCCGCTACTGCGCGACCGCGCTCACGGCCACCGAGACCGGGGGCCTCGCCGAGCCGGCCTAGCCCCAGAACCGCTCGAACGCGGAGTCGAGCGGGACCGCCGTCACGTCCTGCCAGAGCCCGTCCGCGATCCGGATCACGAGCGCCTGGTCGACGTCGAGGTCGATCCCGTTGCGGCTGCCGGTCGCGCGGTAGATCGCGACGGCCCAGTCGTCGTCCGCGAAGACGGTGTGGAGGCGGCTGCGGTACGTGCCGCCGGTCTCGGTGCCCGTGCGGCGGAGGAACTCGACGACCCCGCGTCGGCCGCGGTACTCCCCGCTCATCACGGTGTGGCCGGGCACACGCCAGACGACGTCGCGCGTGAGCGCGGCGGAGATCGCCTTGGCGTCCCGGCCGAAGGCTGCGAAGACGCGCCGCACGAGAGCGGCGTTCGGATGCTCGGTCTCGCTCACGCGTCGCCTGCCAGCGTGTTTACGACCGCCTCGGCGATCACGCGGAGCGGACGGCCCGAGGCCTGGCTCGCCTTCCGCAGCCGCGCGAACGCGTCGTCCTCGCTGAGCTGCTCCTTCTCCATGAGCAGCCCCTTCGCGCGCTCGATCACCTTCCGGGCCGCGAGCGCGTCGGAGAGCGACTCGGCCTCCGCCCGCACGGCCTGGAGCTCCTCGTGCCGTGCGCGGGCGGCGGCGATCGCGGGGAGGAGGTCCTGCTCGCGGAACGGCTTCACGAGGTAGCCGAAGACGCCGGCCTCGACGGCGCGCGAGACGAGCTCCTCCTGGCCGTACGCGGTCAGCATCACGATCGGGATCGGCCGCTCGTCGAGGATCCTCCTGGCCGCCTCGATCCCGTCGAGCTTGGGCATCTTCACGTCGAGCACCGCGAGGTCGGGCTGCTC
Organism: uncultured Actinomycetes bacterium; assembly: GCA_963746965.1. Taxonomy (GTDB): domain Bacteria; phylum Actinomycetota; class Thermoleophilia; order Gaiellales; family Gaiellaceae; genus Palsa-739. Next base: position 863,075 of record CAVVDH010000001.1, read on the forward strand.
GGCGCGGGCGAGCTCGACGGCTTCCTCGCCGTCCTTCGCCTCGGCGCACACGTCGAACCCGGCGCGCTCGAGCAGCTCGCGCAGGTCGAGGCGGATGATCGTCTCGTCCTCGGCGACCAGGATTCTCACGACGCCATCCTCGCGTTCCGGAGACGGATGCCGCTGAAGCCGAGGCTCGACCCGGTCACCTCGTCCCAGAAGCGGAGGAGATGCGGGTCGGTCCGGAGCCCGATTCCGGCGCGCTCGTGGCGGGCGACGAGGTCACCGAGCTCGACGAGCTCGAGCGGCTCGACGGGTTCCGCGGAGATCCAGAACCGGTCCTCGTTCTCGACGAACGTCTGCTCGGGCACGCGGTAGGCGACGACTCGCGTCGTGTGCAGCCGCGGGAGCCAGGCGGGCTCGACGACGTGGACGCGGCTCGTCCGGTCGCCGTCGAGGAAGCGCTCGACGTCCTCGTCCCTCGTCGCCGAATCGGCCCAGAACGTCGCGCGCGGGCAGTCGCGCGGAAACCAGTAGAGCGGGAGCAGCCGGGTCCCGATCGCCCAGACCTTCCCGTTGCGGGGCTCGAAGCGGTGGATCGAGTCGTCGTCGCTCACGTGCCACAACGCGTGCGGCCCTTCGCCGCGGTAGGGGGACGGGGCCTCTCTCACGGCAGCGACCGGAGCAGCGCCGCGGGCTCGGGCCAGAAGAGGAGCTCGGCCGCTTCCTCGGGCGGCAGCCAGCGGTACTCGTCGTGCTCGTGGTTCAGCTCCGGCTCCCAGCCGGGGTCGACGTCGACGAGGAACGCCTCCACGCGGACGCGAAGCCCGGGCTCGTTCTCCCACGACTCGCGCGTGTAGGCGAACTCGCCGAGCGGCTGCAGCTCGCTCGCCTCGAGACCCGTCTCCTCACGCAGCTCGCGCAGCGCGGCGACGTCGAACGCCTCTCCGGGCTCGACGCCGCCCGCGATGGTGTGCCAGTAGCCGCCGCTCTCGGCCGAGCGGAGGGCGACGAGGAACTCGTTTCCCCGCCGCACGTGGATCAGCACCTCCGACCACTCCCTCACGCCGGGAACACCACCTCGGCGCGGGCGCCCGTGAGCGAGAAGCTGCCGTGCAGCTCGTCCGCGACGAGCGCGCGGACGATCGAGAGCCCCGTGCCGTCCCCGGAGCCGTCGGCGCCGGAGCCCTCGTCGGCGATCGCGAGGAGGACGTCGCCGTCGCGCCGGGCGAGCTCGATCTGCACCGCTCCCGCGCCGTGCTCGAGCGCGTTCTGGAGCAACTCCGAGAAGACGAGGGCGAGGGCGGTCGCTCGCGTGCCGGCGAGCGACACCGGCTCGAGCCGTGCCTGGACGTCGCGCTCCGCCCCGATCCCCTGCACGAGCATCGCCCGCAACCGGTCGATCAGCTCCGAGAGCTCGACGTCCTCCTCCCGCTGCTCGGTGAGGGCCTCGTGCACGGCGGCGATGGCGAGGATCCGGTTGACGGAGTGCTCGAGCGCCTCGCGCGGGTCGACGCCCTCGGCGCGTGACTGCAACCGGAGCAGCGAGGCGACGGTCTGGAGGTTGTTCTTGACGCGGTGGTGGATCTCCTGGGCGAGCACGCCGCGCATCACAGCGCGACCGTGCTCGAGCGCGACGGCCGCGTGGTGGGCGATCGCCTCGAGCAGCGCGCGCTCCTCGTCGGTGAAGGGCGTGTCCCTGTCGGCGACGAGCTCGCCGATCTCGCGCCGCTTCCAGCGGAGCGGTGTCCGCACCGCGTGCCTGCCCGGGCGTCCCTCCGGCCAGGCGATCCGGCCGTCCTCGAGCACGAGTGCCGCGCCGGTCGCCTGCACGGCGTCCATCGTCGTCTTCACGATCGCCTCGAGCGACTCCTCGAGGTAGAGCGACTCGGAGACGGCCACCGAGATGCGTGCGAGCGCCTCGAGCTCGGCGACGCGCCGCTGCGCCTCGGCGTAGAGCTGCGCATGGACGATCGACTGCGCGACCTGGCCCGCGATCGCCTGCAGGAGCTCGATCTCGTCCGGGCGGAACTCGCGCGGCTCGCGTGTGCGGACGTTGAGCGCGCCGGCGAGCTGGTCGCGGGCGAGGATCGGGACGGCGAGGATCGACTCGTACTCCGACTCGGGCAGGTTCGGGAACTCCTTCCAGCGCGGGTCGAGGTGCGCGCTCCCGGCGATCGCGACCGGCCGGCGCTCGGCCGCGGCGGCGCCCGTGATCCCTTCGCCGACGTGGAGGCGCGGGCGGCGCGTCATCTCGTCGAGCGGCGTGCCGTGCGTCGCACGGAGCACGAGCTCGCCCGCCGCCTCGTCGTAGAGGTAGACGAAGCATGCGTCGGCGTCGAGCGCGGCGGCGACCTCGTTGGCGACGAGGTGCAGCACCTCCTCGAGGTCGAGGGTCGAGTTGACGGTGGCGATCGTCTCCGTCAGCAGCCGCAGATGGCGCTCGGTCGCCTGCACGGGCCTATCGTAGGAGCGTCGTGGCGCTGACCCAGGTCCTGCTCTTCTTCCACCTGCTCGGCGCCGTGAGCTTCTTCGCGGGGGCGGCCGTCGCCGGGACGCTCCAGCTCGCTGCGATCCGGCGCGAGCGACCGAGCGAGGTGGGCGCGCTTCTACGGTTGACGCGGGTGGGAGTCGCCCTCGTCGGGGCGGGTGCGCTCCTGACACTCGGCTTCGGGCTCGCGCTCGCCGAGCACGAGGGCCTCGGCTTCGAGCCGGCGTGGATCCAGGCCGCGCTCGGGCTCTGGGTGGCGAGCATGGTGCTGGGCGCCTACGGCGGGCGGACGGCGCGCCACGCCCGGCACCTCGCCGGGCGGCTCGCGGCGGAGGGCGACGCGCCGAGCCCCGAGCTGCGCTCGCTCGTGGCGGCGCGCGGACCGCTGTGGGCGAGCTACGCGAGCGGGCTCATGCTGTTCGCGATCCTCGCCCTGATGGTCTGGCAGCCGGCATGAGGCGCCCCTCCTCGGTTCCCAAGTAACAGACTGTTACAAGGATGGAGGATGCCGGTTCGGACCGGCCCAGCGACGGAGCAATGCGGCCTCCCACGGCGGCTGGTAACAGGCTGTTACAAGGAACCGCCGGGGTGTTCAGTGGGGGACGAAGAAGAGGCCGGCGATGCCGAGGCTGAAGACGGCCAGGGCGAGGATCGAGTCCGGGCCGAGCCGGAAGTGCGTGTGCAGGGGCCGCCCGATCACTCCGAAGCCGTAGACGGCAGTCAGCGCCACGCCCAAGGCGGCAAGCCACGCATTCAGGTGGCCCGACGACGGGAGCACGGGCTTCCCGGCGACGAGGTCCGCCACGAGGAAGAGGCAGACCTGGAACGCGTTGCCGCCGAAGATGTCGCCGATCGCGAGCGCGTGGTCGCCGAGCTTCACCGCGGCGATCCCGGACGAGATCTCCGGCAGCGCGGTGGCCGCCGCGAGGACGGTCGCGCCGAAGACGACCCCGTTCACGCCGATCCGGTTCGCGAGGTCGTTGCCGCTCTCCTCGAGCAGGACGCCGGCGACGAGCGTCACGGCGCACGCGCCGCCGAAGACGAGCGCCACCCGCAGGGTCGAGGCGCCCGCATAGGGATGCGTCCGCTCCGCGATGCGGCTCGCGCCGGTGCCGGCTGCCGGGCCGGCTCCCGGGCATCGAGACGCTCCAACGCGGATCCTTGCGCGAACGGTTGATCACGTAGAGGCCTGCGACCCAGATCACGACGATCGCGAGCGAGGCGGGGCTGACGCGGCCGCCGATCGCGGTCGACTCGGTCGAGCAGCGCGCCCATCTCCACGCCGGCCACGACGAGGACCACGAGCAGCCCCTCGAGTACCGGCGTCAACGCGCCGACGAGATACGTGAGCGGCCGCGACGGCCCGACGGCGAAGTCGCAGACGAGCAGCACCATCGTCTGGATCGCGATCCCACCGATCAGGTTCCCCGCCGCGAGCTGGAGGTTGCCCTGCGCGGCGGCCGAGATCGTGATCGCGAGCTTCGGGAGCGAGCCGGCGAGCGAGAGGAGGATCAGCCCGCCGAACTCGTCCCCGAGCCCAAGCCGCGCGTCGAGCGCGTCGGTCGTCTTCGAGAGCGCAACGCCGGCGACCCAGGTCGCAGCTCCACCGGCAAGGAAGATCAGGAGAAGCAACGGCGAGCCGAGCCCGGCCACGCCGAAACGATGCGGGCGGCGGCGGACGGAGCAGGGGCGCCCCGCCGCGCCGCCTCACATCAGGGGGCCTACAGAACGGCCAGGTACTTCTTCATCTCCCAGTCGGTGAGCTGGACGCGGTACTCGTCCCACTCCTTCCGCTTCAGCTCGACGTAGCGGTCGAAGATGTGCGGGCCGAGCGCCTTGCGCATCAGCTCCGACTGCGAGAGCTCGTCGATCGCCTCGCCGAGCGTCTCGGGCAGCGAGACGATGCCGCGCTCACGCCGCTGCTCGGCGGTCAGGTGGTAGAGGTTCGTCTCCATCGGATCGGGCAGCTCGTACCCCTGCTCGATCCCCTCGAGCCCCGCGTGCAGGAGCGCCGCGAACGTGAGGTACGGGTTGCAGGCCGGATCGGGACAGCGGATCTCGGCGCGGGTCGCCTGCTCGGAGCCCGGCTTGTAGAGGGGGATCCGGATCAGTGCGGAGCGGTTCCGCTGCGACCACGCGACGTAGACCGGCGCCTCGAAGCCCGGCACGAGCCGCTTGTACGAGTTCACCCACTGCGCGAAGACCGCCGACAGCTCGCGGGCGTGCCGGAGCTGGCCGGCGATGAAGGCCTTGGCGGTGGCGGAGAGGTGCCACTTGTCGTCCTCGTCGAAGAACGCGTTGCGGCCGTCGGTGAAGAGCGACTGGTGCGTGTGCATGCCCGAGCCGTTCTCGCCGAAGAGCGGCTTCGGCATGAAGGTCGCGTGGTACCCGTGCTGCTTCGCGACCTCCTTGACGACGAGCCGGTACGTGAGCATGAAGTCGCCCATGTCGAGCGCGCCGGCGTAGCGGATGTCGATCTCGTGCTGCGAGGGGCCGACCTCGTGATGGTGGTACTCGACCGGGATGCCCATCGACTCGAGCGCCCGGATCGTGTCGCGGCGCACGCCCGTCGCGGCGTCCATCGTCGTCTGCGCGAAGTAACCGCCCTCGTCGAGGGTCTCCGTTCCCGTCTCGTCCTTGAAGAGGAAGTACTCGGCCTCGGGCCCGACGTTGAACGTGTCGAACCCCATCGCCTCCATCCGCTCGAGCGCGCGCCGGAGCGCGTAGCGGGGGTCGCCGGCATACGGCTTGCCGTCGGGCGTGACGACGTCGCAGATCATCCGCGCCGTCTGGCCGTCGGGCAGGATCCGGAACGTATCCGGGTCGGGAATGGCGACCATGTCCGACTCCTCGATCGCGTTGAAGCCGGTGATCGACGAGCCGTCGAAGCCCATTCCGTCGTCGAGCGCGCCCTCGACCTCGCTCAGCGTGATCGCGAAGCTCTTGAGGTGCCCCTCGAGGTCGGTGAACCAGAGGAGCACGTCCTCGATGCCGCGCGACTCGATCTCCGCGAGGACCTCCCTGCGCTTCTCCGGGTTCGACGTCGCGCGGTCTTTGCTCTCCACGTAAGCCATTCTCCCTCCTGAAATGAGAAAAGCCCCGGCCGCCGTCTGGCAACCGAGGCTCCGTCGCCTCGCAAATGTTGTGCAAAGTCTACAGGTCTTCCGGACGGATCGGAAGCTACCCTCGGTGCGGGTCTCGGCATGTCCCGGTTCGCAATCGCCCTCTCCGTCCTGGCCGCCGCGGCCGCGCTCGCCTCGGCGTCGCACGCGGCGCCGCATGCGGAGCGCTCGGCGCGGCACCAGTTCGTCGCGCCCGGCGGGTCCGGCACCCTCTTCCTCTTCAGCGGCCACGGCTGGGGACACGGCGTCGGCATGGGCCAGTGGGGAGCGCAGGGGTACGCGCTCCAGGGGTACACGTACGACCAGATCCTCGCCGCGTACTACCCGGGCACGACGTCCGGCCAGGCGACCGAGACCTCGATCCGCGTCCTGCTCGCCGACGGGCGGAAGAAGCTCACGATCTCCTCCGGGCAGCCGTTGACGGTCGAGGATGCGAACGGCGTCGTCCACACGCTCCCCGCCGGCGACACGACCCTCACGCCGTCGCTCGAGCTCGCCGTCGACGGAGGCGCGGCGCAGGCACTCGCGCCGCCGCTCACGTTCTCGCCCGCCGCCGGGAGCGACCTCACCCTCGGCCGCGAGTATCGCGGGCAGATCGTCGTCGACGTCGTGAACGGAAAGCTTCGCGCGATCGACGTCGTGCCCCTCGAGGAGTACCTCTACGGCGTCGTCCCCGCGGAGGAGCCGTCGACCTGGCTCCCGGCCGCGCTCGAGGCGCAGGCCGTCGCGGCCCGCTCCTACGCGCTCGCCAGCCGGCGAGCCGCGGGATCGTTCGACGTCTACGCGGACGGGCGCAGCCAGGCGTACCTCGGTGTCTCGGTCGAGACGCCGGCGGCGACGGAGGCTGTCGACGAGACGGCCGGCGACGTCCTGCTCTACGACGGCCAGGTGGCGACGACGCTCTTCTCCTCGAGCACCGGCGGCCGCACGCAGGCGGCGGCAGACGCCTTCGGCCCGCCGGGCAAGCCGTATCTCGTCTCGGTGAAGGATCCGTACGACAAGATCTCCCCGTACCACGACTGGGGCCCCGTCCCGGTCACCGCGCAGACGCTCGGGCACGCCCTTCGCGTGCGGGGACGGATCGTCGATGCCAAGGTCGCGCGCAACCCGTCGCGCCGCGTCAAGACGGTCAAGGTCACCGCGCTCGTGCGCAAGACGTCCGTTCCGACCTCCGTCGACGGCGTCGCCGCGCAGTCGGCATTCGGGCTTCGCTCGACCTGGTTCAGCGTCGGCGTGCTCTCGCTCCAGCCGCCGTTGCCGAACCTTCCCGTCGCCTCCGGCACCAGAGTGCGGCTGAGCGGAGTGGTCCGCGGAGTGCGCGGCGTCGTGGTGCAGGAGCGGACGGGCAAGACGCCGTGGACGCAGCTCAGGGCGATCCGCCGCCCCGGTCCGTTCCACTTCGCCGTCAAACCGACGGTCACCACCGCATACCGGCTCGCGACGGCGCACGACGCGGCGGCGTTCGTCCGGATCCGGGTCAGGCCGCGCTGAGCGGCGTGGGCTACCGTGAGACGGTGACGCGGCTCAGGATCGCGCTGCCGGCCGCGGCGGCGGCCGCGCTGGTCGTCGCATCCGCGGCAGCGGCCTTCACGCCTACGAACACGTACTACGCGAAGCAGTGGTACCTGGCGAAGGATCACGCCTTCGACGCGTGGACGGCACCGCCGACCCTGCAGCCGGTGAAGGTTGCGATCGTCGACTCCGGGGTCGACTGCTCGTTGCCGGACTTCCAGGCCCAGATCGCGAAGGCGAAGAGCTTCGTCGGCGGCAGCGCCTGCATCGACACGCAGGGACACGGGACGATCGTCGCGGGGGAGATCGCCGGAGCGCTCGACTCGTCGGGCGTCGTCGGCCTCGCCTACGGCGCGCAGCTGCTCGTCGCCAAGGTCGTCGCCCCGGACGGCACGATCCCGTTGAAGGCCGAGGCGGCCGGGATCAAGTGGGCCGTCGACCAGGGCGCGCGCGTGGTCAACCTCAGCTTCGGCGCCGTACGCGATCCCCTCGATCCCGCCCTCGACACGTACTCGAAGATCGAGGCGCAGGCCGTGGCGTACGCCGTCGCGAAGGGCGCCGTGGTGGTCGCCGCGGCCGGGAACTCGGACGAGGCGTACGCGACCCCGTGGGAGTACGCGAGCTGGCCGGCTGCGCTGCCCCACGTGCTCGGCGTCGGCGCGCTGATGCAGGACGGCAACGTCCCCGCCTTCTCCGACCGTGATCCGACCTTCGTCGACCTCGCGGCGCCGGGCGTCAACATCTTCTCCACCTTCCCGAAGGCGCTGACGAGCGCACAGCAGAGCTGCACGCTGCAGGGATACACCGACTGCGCGACAGGGGACTACCACCGGCCCGAGGGCACGTCGTTCGCGGCTCCGCAGGTGTCGGCCGCCGCTGCCGTCCTGTTCGGCGTCGACCCCGGGCTCACGAGCAGCCAGGTGACGACACTCCTCGAGCGCCACGCCGACGACGTCGATGCCGCGAGCGGCTGCACCGCGTGTCCGGTCGGGCGCGACAAGTTCAGCGGCTGGGGCCGTCTCGACGTCGCGAAGGCCGTCGCCGCTCTGAGCGCGCCGCTTCCCGCCTCCGACCGATTCGAGCCGGACGACGACATCTCGCAGGCGAAGAAGCTGTGGGGGAGGACGCCGGCCTTCGCCGCCACGCTCGACTACTGGGACGATCCGGTGGACGTCTACCGCGTGAAGCTCGTCCGCGGGCAGCGGCTGCACGCGTGGGCGCAGGCGGGCTGGGCCAGGGCCGTCGTGCGGGTGGCTATCTGGCGGCCGGGGACGCGCACCGTCCTCAAGCGGCGGCGCGGGAGAGTCGCGCAGTCGGCGCATCCGGGAAGGACGCAGCGCCTCTCCTACCGCGCGAGCAAGGGCGGTTGGTACTACATCGAGCTGCGCGTCAAGCGGCCGGGCGGCGGCCGCTACGTGCTCCATCTGACCAAGACGAAGCCGCAGAAGGCCTCGTAGCCCGCTACTGACTCTCGAGCAGCTCCTCGTCGGGGACGGGCCGGAGCACGCGTGCGGGGTTGCCCACCACGAGCATCTTCGGCTCGACGGCCCTCGTCACGACCGCGCCGGCGCCGACGAACGCCTCCTCGCCGATCTCGACTCCGGGGAGCAGGATCGCACCGCCTCCGATCCGCGCTCCGCGGCGGATGGTCGGGCCCTTCGTCAGCGCGTGCCGCCGCTCGGTGCGGCCCATGAAGTCGTCGTTCGTCGTCACGACGCACGGCGCGATGAAGACGTGCTCCTCGAGCGTCGAGTACGCGGTGATGTACGCGTCGGCCTGGATCCTCGTCATCGCCCCGATCGTCGTGTCGTTCTCGACGAGGGACCCGCGTCCGATCACGACGTCGTCGCCGACGACCACGCGCTCCCGGACGCACGACTGGTCGCCGAGAATCACGCGCGCGCCGATCTTCGAGCCGGCGAAGACGATCGCGCCGGTGGAGACGATCGTCCCGTCGCCGATCTCCGCCGGCGGCAGCTCCTCGCGCTTCGCGGTCGAGCGCGGCGAGAGGGTGGGCTGCTTGCCGACCACCGCGTGCTCGAGCACCTTCACGCCCTCGCCGAGCACGGTTCCCGGGTAGACGATCGCGGTCGGATGGACCTCAGCCACGCAGGCTCTCCGTCAGGAGCTCGAGCGCGCGGACGACTTCGAGCCCGTCCCGCATCTCGCGCCCGTCCCAGCCCTCCTGCACGAGCCGCACGAAGTGCTGGCACTCGAGCTTGAGCGGCTCGGCGTTCGAGACCTTCGGGCTGAAGATGTCGCCCGTCCGCGTCCGCCACTCGCCGTAGTTGTCCGCCGGCTGCTCCGGTGCCTTGTCGTACACGGTGACCTTCCGGTCGAGCTCCATGTCGTCGAAGACCGCCATCTTGTCGCGGCCGACGACCGTGAGCCGCCGCATCTTGTGCGGGTCGAGCCACGAGAGGTGCATGTGCGCGATCTTCCCGGAGGCGAACCGGAGGTAGCAGAAGACGACGTCCTCGACACCCTCGTTGAGGAAGGCATGGCCGTGCGCCGCGGCCTCGACGATCTCCTCGCCGATCAGGTACAGGATCACCGAGAGGTCGTGGACGCCGAGCGACCAGAGCGCGTTCTCGTCCTTGCGGATCTTGCCGAGGTTCTGCCGGTTGCCGTAGACGACGAGCACCTCGCCGAGCTCGCCGGAGCCGACGAGCTCCTTCAGCTTCTGCACGCCCGGGTGGTAGAGGAGGAGGTGGCCCGGCATGAGCACGAGCCCGTTCGCCTCGGCGAGCCCGACGAGCTCCTCCATCTCGGCGGCCCGCATCGCGGGCGGCTTCTCGACGAACACGTGCTTGCCCGCCTCGAGCGCCGCGCGCGCGAGCGGGTAGTGCGTCGGGACGGGAGTCGCGATCACGACGGCGTCGACGTCGTCGGCGGCGAGGAGCTCCGCATACTCGCCGGTGACCTGGGCGTTCGGAAAGCGGTGCGCGAACTCCTCCTGCAGCGCCTCGCTCGCGTCGCAGATCCGCGTGAGGTCGGCGACGTCGTCGAAGACCCGCGCGAGGTTGCGCCCCCAGTAGCCGAGGCCGACCTGTCCGACCCGCAGCGTCATAGCTTGTAGACGTGCTCCGCGGCGGTGCCCTTGACGCCGGTTGCGTTGCGGAGGTCGACGACGAGCCGCGCGTCGTCCACGAGCCGCTCGTAGTCGAGTGCGGAGTGGTCGGTCACGACGACGACGCAGTCGTAGGCATCGGGCTCGTACGCGACCGACGAGAGCTCGACGCTGTCGACGTCGAGGCGGGGCACGTGCGGGTCGTGGTACGAGACTGCGGCTCCCGCGTTTCGCAGCAGCGAGATGAGCTTCAGCGCGGGGGACTCGCGCAGGTCGCCGATGTCGGGCTTGTACGAGACGCCGAGGAGGAGGATCCGAGAGCCCTTCATCGCGCGCTGGGCGTGGTGGTTGAGTGCCTGTGAGACGAGCGAGCGGCAGAAGTACGGCATCTCCTCGTTCACCTTCCCGGCGAGCTCGATGAACTCCGTGTAGAAGCCGAACTCGCGCGCCTTCCACGTGAGGTAGAAGGGGTCGACCGGGATGCAGTGGCCTCCGAGGCCCGGCCCGGGGCTGAAGCGCATGAACCCGAACGGCTTCGTCGCGGCGGCGTCGACGACCTCCCAGATGTCGATGCCCATACGGTCGCAGAGGATCGCGAGCTCGTTGACGAGGGCGATGTTGACCGAGCGGAAGATGTTCTCGAGCAGCTTCGTGAGCTCGGCCGCCTCGGGGCTCGAGAGCTCGTGCACCGTGTCGACCGCCTTGCGGTAGACGGCGGCGGCCCGGCGCGTGCACTCCGGCGTGATCCCGCCGAGCACCTTCGGTGTCGTCTTCGTCGTCCAGTCCTCGCGACCCGGGTCGACCCGCTCCGGCGACATGGCGAGGAAGAAGCCGGTGCCCGCCTCGAGGCCGCTGCCCTCCTCGAGGATCGGCTGCAGCACCTCGCGTGTCGTGCCCGGCCACGTCGTCGACTCGAGGACGACGACCTGGCCCTCCCGCAACACCCCTGCGAGACGGCGCGTGGCGCCCTCGACGATCGAGAGGTCCGGCTCGCGCTGGTGCGAGAGCGGCGTCGGGAGGGCGACGAGGACCGCTTCGGCGTTCCGCAGCTCCTCGTAGCTCGTGCTCGCGCGGACGAGCCCCTGCTCGACGAGAGGAGCGAGTCGCTCGCTCGCGACGTCGACGATGTGCGACTCGCCGCGGTTGAGCGCAGCGACGACGTCCTCGAGCACGTCGACGAGGAGCACGTTGCAGCCGGCCTCGGCGAACGTGGCCGCGAGCGGCACCCCCACGTAGCCGGCGCCGACGATCCCGACGTCGTAGCGCGCGTCCTCCTCAGCCATGGGCGGCAAGGCTAGCTGCGACCCGTTCGGCGGCGTGCCCGTCTCCGTACAGAGGCGGTAGCTCGGCGGGCATGCGCGCCGACGCGACCGCGGCGGCGAGCTGCTCGGGGTCGTCGTCGACGAGGATGTTCGCGCCGAGCTCGACGGTGTCCACCCACTCGGTCGACGGCCGTGCCGTCACGCACGGGACGCCGTACCAGTACGCCTCCTTCTGGAGGCCCCCCGAGTCGGTGACGAGGACGCGCGCCTGCGAGACGAGCGCGGCCATGTCGAGGTACCCGAGCGGTGCGAGCACCTCGACGTTCGGCGGCACGTCGCCGAGCACCCCCCGCGTGCGGGGATGGGCGGGGAAGAGGACACGTTCGCCGAGCCGTCCGAGGCCGTCCACGATCCGTGCCAGCCGCTCCGGCTGCACGTTCGCCTGGCGGTGGATCGTCGCCGCGACGTACGCGCCTGGCTCGAGCCCGTGCTCGGCGAGGATCCGCGACCGCTCGCGCGCGATCGGAGCGAGCCGGTAGCAGGCGTCCGCCATCACGTCGCCGACGACGTCGATCTCGCCGGGCACTCCCTCGCCGAGCAGCGTCTCGCGGGAGCGCTCGTCGGGGCAGAGGAGGAGCGCCGCCACGGCGTCGACCGCGATCCGGTTGTGCTCCTCGGGCATCGAGAGGTCGCCGCTGCGCAGGCCCGCCTCGACGTGCGCGACGGGAACGTTCGTGTCGCCGGCCGCTTCCGTCCCGGCGAGCGTCGAGTTCGTGTCGCCGTAGACGAGCGTCCAGTCGGGCGACTCCTGCGCGAGCACCGCGGCGATCGCCGGCCGCATCATCTCGGCGTCCGCCGTGTGGAGATCGAGCTGGTGGCGCGGCTCCGGCAGTCCGAGCTCCTCGTAGAAGACGTCGGACAGTTCCGGATCCCAGTGCTGGCCCGTATGGAGGCCGACCTCCTCGATGCCCGCCTCGCGCAGCGCGGCGCTGACGGGGCCCGACTTGATGAACTGGGGGCGGTTTCCGACGACGCTGACGATCTTCACGCGGCCGGACGCTACCGGCTGGGCGGAGGAGCGAGCTGCTCGTTCCCTCGTGAAGCGAAGCCCGCTCGAGCGTCTTCCGCTCCGCGGGTTCGCGGGGCACCGGTGCCGGGCGCCTCGAGGTTGCTGCTAGTCTCGGCCGACTAGCTGAGCGAGTACCGGATGCGCGCAGTGCGCCTCCTCTGCCCGTTCCTGAGTAGCAGAGGAGGTGTTTCATCTATGGCAAACGGAACCGTGAAGTGGTTCAACGCCGAGAAGGGGTACGGGTTCATCACTCCCGACGACGGCGGCAAGGACCTGTTCGTGCATCACAGCGCGATCGTCGGCGAGGGCTACAAGACGCTCGCCGAGAACGCGAAGGTCGAATACGAGGCCCAGGAGGGCGAGAAGGGACCGCAGGCGACGAACGTCGCGCTTGCGTCCGCCTAGGCACCGGGTCGGCAGCTGCCGTGGTCTCCGACCTGCAGCTGCCGCTCGACTACAGGAAGGAGCTGGCGGATGGCGGCCAAGAAGCAGCAGACACACGCCAAGCGGGCGCGCGAGCTCGCAGTCAAGGAGCGGCGCGAGCGGAAGCGGGCCAAGAAGGCAGAGGCGGCCGCTCTGCGCGCAGCGGGCGGTGTGCCCGCGGCCAACGGGGACGGGAGTGTCCCGGATGCCGAAGGGCAGACCGAGACTCCGGAATCGGAGTGGGTCCGGTGAGCGCGGCGCGGCGCGACGAGGGTGGCATTCCCCGTATGCGCCGGGCGCTACCGCCGATGCCGCGCAGCGCAGCGGCCGAGGAGGACTGGCGCGGTGCGAACGAAGCCAAGCATGAGAAGCTCCGCCGGAACAGGCTGCAACGACGCGCCGGCGCACGTGGGCTCGAGCTCCGTCACTCGGCCTACGGGTACGCGCTGATCGACTCGGGGCGCGCGCGCATCGACGAGCGAAGCGACATGAGTCTCGACGAGATCGAGTCATGGCTCGAACGAGCCTGACGACTACGGCGTTCGGGGGATGACCGCCGGAGCGACGGAGCTGCGTTCGGCGGCCCTCGATGAGTACATCGCGCGGCGGGTCGCCCAGGGCTTCCGGGTCGAGTCGAGGAGCGGTACCCAGGCCGTGATCGTGCGCCGGCATCGGCTCTACTTCGCCCTCCACTGGTTCGCCCGTGGCCTGGCGGAGCAGCGCTATGTGGTCTCCGTCGATCAGCATGGCGAGGTTGCCTCGCTTGCGGCAGAGCCGGTTCGCTGGTGACGTGACCGTCGTTCGACTCGCCGGCTGCGGATGACCGGGTCGACCGTCGACGTCGCGGTTGCCCGGCGGCCGAGGATGCGCGGCGTGCTGCACGCCGTCGCGTTCGCGGTCTCCTGTCTCGTCGGTGCGCTGTTCGTGGCCTTCACCCCGGCCGCGCACGGGTTCGCCGCGGCCGTGTTCGCCGCCTCGGCGAGCATCATGCTGGGAACGAGCGCCCTGTACCACCGGGTCACCTGGAGCCCCAGCCGCCGACTCTGGATGCGCCGCGCCGACCATGCAGGCCTCTTCCTCCTGATCGCCGGCACGTACACGCCGGTCGCGCTGATCGGCCTCCACGGCGCCTGGCGCACGAGCGTCCTCATCGATCGTCTGGACGGGTGCCGGGCTCGCGACCATCGCCAAGATCTGCTGGGTGCACTCGCCGAAGTGGCTCTCCGTTGCGATCGGGATCGCCCTCGGCTGGGTCGGTGTGGTGGCGCTGCCGCAGCTCGCCCACAACGAGGGTCTCGCGCCCCTCGCGCTTCTCGCTGCGGGCGGAGTCGTCTACACCGCCGGCGCCGTCGTCTACGCACTGCGCCGCCCCGACCCGCTCCCGGACGTCTTCGGCTACCACGAGATCTTCCACGCGCTGACGATCCTCGCCCTGACCTGCCAATACGTCGCGGTCGCGGTCTTCGTCGTCCGCGTCACCTGACGGACCCGCCACGGTCGGCGTCAGGTGTGCGGGCGCGGTCGGTCGGTGAGGCGGATCGCCGCCCAGAGGGTCAGCGTGAGGCCGCCCGCCGCGAAGATCGCCGCGGGCTGCTCGCGATCGGCGAAGAAGAGCATGAGCGCCAGGGAGCAGGCAGCGGTGCTTACGGCGAGGGCGAGCGCCGAGCCGCACACCTGGGCGAGTGTGATCTCCCGTCCCACGTTCCGCGCCACGCTAGCGGGAAGCCGTACCGGGCGGCGACCCGCGTTGGTCCGAGTCGGAAGTCGTGTGCGCTCGGACGAGGTGGGCCGTGCAGGGATCGAACCTGCGACCTTGGGATTAAGAGTCCCCTGCTCTACCAGCTGAGCTAACGGCCCCGGCGGGCGCCAATTGTAGCCGGGTGCGGATCGCTGGCCTTCCGGCCATGGATCGTGCAGACTGCTGCGAGCACCGGAAGCGCGGACTTGGGGGGTTGAGCGACGAGTAGGCGATCGGAGCCGCTCGCGACGGGGGCCGAGACCATCGACGATGCCGTCCGGCGGCTCGTCGTCGAGCGCTCGCACGACCTCGTCACGCTCTGCGACTCGAGCGGCGCGATCGTCTACGCGTCGCCGTCGTGGTCGAGCCTGGGCTGGGATCCGACGGCGCTCGCCGGCGTGGAAATCCTCGACCTGATCCATCCCGACGACGCCGAGCGGGCGACGGAGGCGTGGTACGAGGTCGCCTCCGGAAGCGACGTCGACGCCGTGACCGTCCGGCTGCGCCGGAGCGAAGGGGGGTTCGCGTGGTTCGAGGTGAACGGATCCGCCGTCAGCGACGACGACGGCGAGGTTCGCTTCCTGCTCGGCACCGCGCGCGACGTGAGCGAGCGCGAGGAGTTGCGCTCCCGGCTCGGCGACCTCGACGCGGTGTACCGCTTCGCCGACGCCGTCGCGGGAGCGCACGCGCTCGAGGACGTGCTCGAGGCGGCACTCGACGCACTTCTCGAGGCCACCGGCGCCGACCGCGCTGCCATCCTGCTCGCCGACGGCGACGGAGCGCTCCGCTTCCGGGCCTGGCGCGGTCTCTCCGACGGCTACCGCTCCGCCACGGAGGGACACTCCCCCTGGGCGGCGGACGAGGCGGCCCCCCAGCCGGTCCTCGTCCGGAACCTGGACGAAGCGGGCTTCGAGCGGGCGCTCGCGAGGTCCGTCCGCAAGGAGGGGATCAACGCGCTCGCGTTCGTACCGCTCGTCCGCGGCGGGCGCCTGCTCGGCAAGTTCATGCTCTATCGCGACACCCCGCACGACTGGAGTGACCGGGAGGTGCTCCTCTCGCGCACCATCGCGAACCATCTCGCGTCGGTGACCGAGCGGACGCGGGCGCAGCACGACCTGCGCGAGTCGGGCGAGCAGCTCGCGAGCATCCTGCGGACCGTCGAGGAAGGGATCACCGCGACGAACCTCGAGGGCCGGCTGCTCTTTGCCAACGAGACCGCGGCGCGAGCCGTGGGGCTCGACTCCGCCGAAGACCTCGTCGCGCTGTCGCCCGAGGAACGGTTCGCGCTCTGCGACCTGTTCGACGCCGACGGAGCGCGCGTCGCGCCGAAGGATCTGCCGACCGCGCGGGCCCTCGGGGGAACCGAGAGCTCGGCGGTCGTCCGGCTCCGCTCCCGGTCCGGCGACTGGGAGCGCTGGCTCGCACTGCGCTCGACGCCGGTCTTCGCTCCGGACGGCAGCGTCGAGCTCGTCGTCGACGTCATGCGCGACATCACACAGGAGACGCTCGCCGCCCAGCGAGAGGACGCGGCGCACCGCGAGGCCGAGGCGTCGCGCGCAAGGCTCGCGCTGCTGCTCGAGGCGACCGAGCTGCTGAGCCGGACGCTCGACTACGAGGAGCTGCTGCGGCGCGTGCCGCAGCTCGTCGTCCCGCGCATCGCCGACGGCTGCCACGTCTACATCGCACGCCGCGAGGACTCGGAGCTCGTGCGGGTCGCGCACGCCCACGTCGAGCCTCGCATCTCGGAGCTCCTCGACACGATCGACGCCGTCTACGACGTCGCGCGCCACCAGCGGATCCCCGTCGTCGAGGTCTTCCGCACGGGGCAGCCGATTCACCGGCCCGCCCTGTCGCGGCCGTTGCAGAGGGTTGCGCGCCCTGGCGAGGAGGAGCTCGTCCGGATGGAGTCGCGCTCGCTCATCGTCGTCCCGCTGGAGACCGGCGGCAGGCGGCTCGGCGTGCTCGCGGTCACCTCCGCCGAGCCCGGCCGGCACGGGAGCGAGGACTTCGAGCTGGTCTCGGAGCTCGCGCGGAGGGTCTCGCTCGCGCTCGACCTCCTCGGTCTCCACCGGAGCGCCCAGGACTCGCTCGCCCAGCTGCAGGCGGTGATCGCGCAGCTCCCGCTCGGCGTCGCGATCACCGACGCGAGCCATCGCATCATCGTGCGCAACGACGAGCTCGAGCGGGTGTGGGGCGCAGCAGTGCCTCTCGGCTCCGACCATCGCGAGTCCGGCACCGACACGACCGGCTGGCCTCTCGAGCGGGCGATCGAGTCCGGAGAGGTGACGATCGCCGAGCGGCGAGAGCTCGAGCGCGAGGACGGGATGCGCACGCTCGAGATCAGCGCAGCACCCGTACGTGACGCCGGCGGGTCGATCGTGTCCGCCGTGGCGATCGTCGCAGACGTGACGCGCCGCAGCCACGCCGAGGAGCAGCTGCACTTCCTCGCCCAGGCGAACGAGCTGCTCGTGGCGAGCCTCGACTGGGAGCAGACCCTCGCGGCGATCGCGGGCCTCGCGGTGCCGGCGCTCGCCGGCTATCTCGTGATCGACCTCTTCGACGAGGAGGACGAGCTCCGCTGGGTCGTCGCCGTCCACGCCGACCCGGAGAAGACCGAGCTCGTCCGGGAGCTGCGCGGGCGCTATCCGCCGACGCTCTCGACCCACCCCATCCAGGTGGCGCTCCGGACGGGCGAGACGCAGCTGCTGCCCGACCTCCAGGCGGAGGCCGACGCGATGGCGCACGACGCGAAGCACGCGCGAGCGATTCGGCGGATCGCGAATACGTCCGGCATCGTCGCCCCGCTCGTGACACGCGGCCGCACGCTCGGCGCCATCAGTCTCGGCACCATCGAGGGGCAGCCACGGTTCGACGAGTCCGACCTCGCGATGGCGACGGAGCTCGCCCGGCGGATCTCGCTCGCGCTCGACAACGCTCGCCTCTTCGCCGAGGTGCAGGAGCGCGCGCACGCGGCGGAGGCACTCGAGTACGTCGACGACGGCGTCTTCCTCGTCGACGAGGCCGGCATCGTCCGCCTCTGGAACCCGACCGCCGCGATCAGCCTGCGCCGGCCTGCCGTCGAGGCTGTCGGCCGCCCGATCGCCGAGCTGCTCGGAGACTGGCCGTCACTTCAGTCGCGTATCCCCGTCGCCTCCGAGCCGCTGACGGGTGGGGCGTCGCGGGCGCAGACGCTGCCCGTCGAGGTGCAGGGCGAGGAGCGCTGGCTGTCGATCTCCGCCGTCCGCTTCCCGGGAGGGACGGTGTACGCCTTCCGCGACGTCACCGACGAGCGGGCGGTTGAGCAGATGAAGACGGACTTCGTCTCGACCGTGTCGCACGAGCTCCGCACCCCGCTCGCGGCGATCTACGGCGCGGCGATGACGCTGCGGCGGCGGGACGTCGCTCTCGACGAGACGCAACGCGACCGGTTGCTCGAGATCGTCTCGGGCGAGGCAGACCGGCTCGCCCGAATCGTCAACGACATCCTGTGGGCGAGCCGGCTCGAGTCGGGTCGGATGAGCATCGCGATCGAGCGCTGCGACGCGGGGGCGCTCGCGACCGAGGTCGTGGACGTCCTCCAGGCGCGGGCCCCGGAGGGAGTCGAGATCGCCGTGAAGAAGGCACGCGGGCTGCCGCCCGTCGCGGCCGATCCGGACAAGCTGCGCCAGATCCTCACGAACCTGATCGACAACGCGATCAAGTATTCGCCCGACGGCGGCCGCGTCGAGGTCGAGGTCGGCCGCAGCGGCGGCCGCGTCCGGTTTCGCGTGGGCGACGAGGGGCTGGGCGTGCCGCCCGCGGAGCAGGACCGGATCTTCGAGAAGTTCTTCCGGCTCGACCCGAACCTCACGCGCGGCGTCGGCGGCACCGGCCTCGGCCTCTACATCTCGCGTGAGCTCGTGACGCGCATGAACGGCCGCGTCTGGGTCGACTCCGACGGCCGCACCGGATCCGCGTTCTTCGTCGAGCTGCCGATCGCCTAGGCGGCGAGCTCCGCCGAGACCCTCGTGCCGTCGGAGCGCGCCCGAGATCGCACTCTCGGGCGCGCGCAGTTCGTTCGTATCCGGGGCGAAGAGCGCAGCTCTCCGCCCCCGGCCGTCTAGTACGGCGGCGGCCCTGCGGGGCCTTCGTCGTAGTAGGTGCGGCGGCGGTTGAAGTAGCCGGGACCGGCCCACGAGGACCAGAAGACCAGCGACAGCAGGATTCCGACGATGCCCACGATCAGCAGGATCCAGCCGATCGTGTGGATGTTGACGCCGGAAACCGTCGAGTTCACGGCGAAGGCCAGCACAGCGCCTACGGCCGAGAGAATCAGTCCTACTCCGAGACCCATGCTTTCCTCCTTTTGGCGGGGTCCGGGAGAGAAACGCACGAGGGCCGCTTCGAGGTTCGGTCGGCGGAACTTTCGTCTAGGCTCCGAAACGGATGCGCAGGGGCTCCATCGTCGCGCTCTTGGGGATCGGATTGATCGCCGGCGGAGTGGCCGCCGCGGTCGCGCTCCTGCTTCCCTGGCTGCCCGCCGACGCCTCCCGGCAGGCGAGTCGCATCGACTTCGTCTTCTGGTTCGTGATCGCGATCTGCATCGGGATCTTCGCGCTCGTGGTCGCGGTGATGCTCTATGCGGTCGTCCGCTTCCGCGCGCAGCCCGACGACCACGAGGACGGGCCGCCGGTGCACGGCCACACGGGGCTCGAGATCGCGTGGACGGCCATTCCGTTCGTCCTCGTCACGGCGATCGCGATCGTGAGCGCGATCGTCCTGTCGAGGAACGACGCGCAGGCGCAGGACACGCTCCGCGTCAACGTGACCGCCCAGCAGTTCGCGTTCACCTTCACGTATCCCGGCGCGAAGAACGTCACGAGCCCGGTGCTCAGGCTGCCGAAGGGGCGGTCCGTCGAGCTCTACATGCGTTCGCTCGACGTGATCCACTCCCTGTTCGTGCCGCAGTTCGGTCAGAAGGAGGACGTCGTGCCCGGGCTCGTGACGCAGCTGCACATCACGCCCACGCGCCTCGGCACCTTCCCGCTCGAGTGCACCGAGCTGTGCGGGCTCGGGCATTCGCTCATGCGCACGCAGGCGATCGTGATGTCGCCCCATGCGTTCGACACATGGCTGACGCAGCAACAGGCGAGTACGAAGGGGTGAACCAGGCGTGACGACTGCAGAGACCGCCCACGACGTCGAGCACGTCTCCGCCCCGACCGGAGGCGGCGGGTGGCGCATGCTCTTCCGCGCGAGCCTGCTGCGGGCGGCCTGGATGTTCGTGGCGTTCGGCGGCCTCGGCTTCGGGCTCGTCGTCCTCGCCCGCTGGGCCGGCGGTTGGCATCCGATCCTCGCGACGGAGCCGCTCGTCCTCGTCGCGGGTCTCGTCACCGCGCCGCTCGGCTTCCTCTCCGGTCTCGGCGCCTTCGACTACTGGGCGTACTACGCCCTCGGCTTCCCGACGCGCGCGGAGGACCATTCGGGTCACGGCGCGCGGAGCTGGCGCGACTACTTCCGCGTGAACACCGACCACAAGGTGATCGGCGTCCAGTACCTCGTCACGACGGTCTTCTTCTTCCTCGCCGGCGGCCTGCTCGCGCTGCTCGTGCGCGCCGAGCTCGCCAAGCCGGGCATCCAGTACTTCGACCCGCAGACGTACAACGGCCTCTTCTCGGTCCACGCGGCGCTCATGATCTTCCTCTTCGTGATCCCGGCCTTCGCGGGGCTCGCGAACTTCGTCGTGCCGCTCATGCTCGGCGCTGCGGACATGGCCTTCCCGCGCCTGAACGCGCTCTCGTTCTGGCTCCTCCCGATCGCGGGGGTCATGATGCTGAGCTCGTTCTTCATGCCCGGCGGCGCCTTCGCCTGCGGCTGGACGGGCTACGCGACCCTGTGCTCGAGCCACCAGCCGATCGGCGCGATCTTCTTCAACCAGGGAGTCCAGTGGGCGGGCGCGTCCTCCATCATGACGGCCCTCAACTTCCTCGTCACCATCATCACGATGCGCGCGCCGGGGCTGACGTTCTGGCGGATGCCGCTCCTCGTGTGGGCGAACTTCACGACGTCGCTGCTCGTCGTGATCGCGACGCCGTTCATCGCCGGGTCGCAGTTCTTCTCGATGTTCGACCACGTGATGCACACGTCGTTCTTCAACCCCGTCGGCGGCGGCTATCCGCTCGGCTACCAGCACATCTTCTGGTTCTACTCGCACCCGGCCGTCTACATCATGATGCTGCCCGGCTTCGGGATCATGAGCGAGGTCATCTCGGTCTTCAGCCGCAAGCCGATCTTCGGCTACCGGCTGATGGCGCTCTCGCTGATGGCGATCGTCGTGCTCGGCTTCTCGGTCTGGGCGCACCACATGTTCGTGAGCGGGATGTCGTCGTGGCTGCGCGTGCCGATGATGATCACGACGCTCCTGATCGCAGTGCCGACGGGGATCAAGATCTTCAGCTGGCTCGCGACGATCTGGGAGGGGAAGCTCCATCTCCGCACGCCGATGCTCTTCGCGCTCGGGTTCCTCTCGATGTTCGTGATCGGCGGCCTGTCCGGCGTCATGCTCGGCGCGGTCCCGATCGACATCCACGTGAGCCAGACGTACTTCATCGTCGCCCACATCCACTACGTGCTCTTCGGCGGCTCCGTCTTCACGATCTTCGCCGGGATCTACTACTGGTTCCCGAAGATGACGGGGCGGATGTACGACGAGAAGCTCGGCAAGCTCCACTTCTGGCTCACCTTCGTCGGCTTCAACCTCACCTTCTTCCCGATGCACATCCTCGGCACGGAGGGAATGCCGCGGCGCGTAGCCGACTATCTGCCGCGCTTCGCCGACCTCAACATGTTCATCTCGCTCGCGTCGTTCGGGCTCGGAGCCTCGGTGATCGTCTTCCTCTACAACATGATCACGAGCTGGCGCTTCGGCGAGATCGCGCCCGCGAACCCGTGGCGTGCCATGACGCTCGAGTGGCAGGTCTCCTCGCCGCCGCCGACCTTCAACTTCGACGAGATCCCGCAGGTCGTCGGCTCGCCCTACGAGTACGGCGTGCCGGGCGCGCAGCACGCGGTGCTCGCGCCGTCGCGGGCGCGCGAGGTGGAGGAGGAGGCCGTTCCCGTATGAGCCACCTGCTCGTCGTCGCGAACGAGACTGTCGACGCGAAGACGCTGCGCGACGCGCTCGCGGCCCGCGGCGACGAGCTGCACGTCACGGTCGTCTCGCCCGTGAACGAGCCGCAGCGCGGGTACGTCGTCTACACCGACACCCGCCGCGCGTCGGCGCAGCGCCGGCTGGAGCGGGCGCTCGGCCATCTGCGCGAGGTCGGCGTCCCGGCCGACGGCTACGTCGTGGAGGCGGATCCCGCGGCCGCGGTGCGCGACGCCCTCGCGCAGCTCGAGCCGGCCGTCGACGAGGTTCTCGTCTCGACGCACCCCGCGGAGAAGTCCGGCTGGCTGCGGCGGAACGTCGTCGACCGGATCCGCGCCTCCGCCGGCCCGGTGCCGGTCGAGCATCTCGTCTCCGACTCGGACCGACCGGAGGAGAAGAACGTCCTCGTGATCGCGAACGAGACCGTGCTCGGCGAGCCGCTCCTGGAGAGGATCCGCGAGCGCGCGGCGGCGAGCCCGGCGAGCTTCCTGATCATGTCGCCGCAGAGCGACCCGACGGCGGGCGAGCACCCCGAGGCCGTGCGGCGGCTGAAGCGCGCGCTCTCACAACTGCGCGGCGAGGGGATCGACGTCCACGGCCAGGTCGCGCATCCGGATCCCTTCAGCGCGGCGATGGAAGCCGTGCACGACGAGCGCGTCGACGAGATCGTCGTCTCGACCTTCGAGCCGCTCAGCTCGGGCTGGCTGCGCGGCGACGTCGTCGAGCGGCTGCGCAAGGAGACCGGCCTTCCCGTCGAGCACGTCACCGTCGCGAAGGCCGAGGCGGAGGTACCGGCATGACGACGTACTCGCACGCCGAGTCCTTCGGGCACGAAGAGCACGAGCATCACGGGCCGCCCGAGCCGCACTTCAGCTCGCGGATCAGGCCCGAGACGCTCGGCATGTACCTCTTCATCGCGTCGGAGATCATGCTCTTCGGCTCCTTCTTCACGGCGTACTTCTTCGTCCGGATCGTCAACGGCGTGGCGTGGCCGACGCCGCCCTTCCACCTCCCGGTCTTCGTCGCGACGATCAACACGGTCATCCTCATGACCTCCAGCGCGACGATGCACTGGGCGACGACGGCGATCAAGCGCGGCAACGTCTGGGGGATGAGGGCCGGGCTGCTCCTCACCTTCCTGATGGGCTCGGCCTTCCTGATCTCGCAGATCTTCGAATACATGCGGGCCGGCTTCAACACGTCGAACGGCGCGTTCCCCACCATCTTCTTCTGTCTCACCGGCCTCCACGGCTGCCACGTCTTCGTCGGGCTCTCGATCCTGCTCTTCATGACGATCCGCGCCTACCGCGGGCACTTCTCGGCCGAGCATCACCACGGGGTCGAGATCGGCGGGATCTACTGGCACTTCGTCGACGTGATGTGGATCGTCGTCTTCACGACGGTCTACGTTCTCTGACGAGCGGGTAGGCGGGACGCATGCGCAACCCGCTCCGCAGCGAGGCCGAGGCCTTCCGCTTCCTCATCGTCGTGGCGGTCGGGGCGGTGGTGATCATCGCCGCGTCGTTCGCGAACACCTGGGCCGGCGTCGCGGTCGCCGTGCTCGCCTTTGTCGCCCTCGGCTGGTGGTTGAGGCAGGAGCCGGTGCCGGGCGCGGCCGCTCCGGCGGCGCCGCTCGCCTCGGGAACGCCGGCCGGGATGCGCCGCGTGCTCGTCGTCGCGCCGCCGGGGACCGAGAACGTGCCCGTGCCGGACGGAGCGGAGGTGCTCGTCGTCGTACCCGCGCTCGCGGCTCCCGTCGAGGCGTACACCGGCGCCGTGGACGACCGCCGCCGCGACGCCGAGGCGACCGCCGCCGCGCTCGAGTCGGGTCTTCCCGGAGCGCGAGTCGAGATCGGAGCCGACGATCCCGCGCTGGCTGTCGAGGACGCCCTCCGCGTCTTCGGCGCCGACGAGGTCCTCGTCGTCGGCGACGGCGGGATGGTCGACGCGATCCGCGAGCGGGTCACGCTTCCGGTCAGCCGCGCGTAGCCGGCCCGGCGCTACTTGCCGGCGGAGGAGGAGACGTACTTCGCGACTGCCTGGATCTGCGCCGTCGTCAGCTTCCCCTTGAACGCCGGCATCACTGCGCCGCCGTTCGTGACCTGGCGGACGACGATGGGGAGGGCCGGCTTGAGCTGGTCGAGGTTCGGCCCGACCGTGCCCGTCGCGCCCGCGGCGGCGAGCGTATGGCAGCCGGCGCACTGGCTCTTGAAGATCGCCGCGCCGTTCGTCCCCAGGCTGGAGGGGGACACCGACGGCCCGCCCGCGCCTGCGACGGAGGCGACGTAGGCGGCGACGTTGACCGCGTCCTGGCCGGTGACGAGGTTCGCCGGCATCGGCGTCTGCGCCGTGAACTTCTTGTTCGTCGTATACGTCGCGACCTCGCCGGAGCCGAGCCGGATCTGGTCGAGGACGACGTTCTCGATCGTGCTCTGCTTGTAGCCCTGCTGGCGGTCCGCGGCGAAGGCGTCGTCGAGGCTCGGGCCGATCACCCCGCTCGTGCCCGCCGCCGCGAGCGTGTGGCAGGCGCCGCACTTCTGCGTGAAGAGCGTCTGCCCGCCCTGCAGGTCGGGCTGCTGTCCGGCGCTCGCGACGCCGCCGGTGCCGCAGCCGGCAGCGAGCAGCGCCACCGCCACGAGCCCTGCCCCCAAGACCCCGACCCGGTGCGCCTGCCTCAACCCTGCTCGGCTCCGATCGCCGACACGGCCTCTTCGCGCGTGGGATGGATCGTGAAGACCTTGTCGAGGCCGGTGATCTCGAAGATCTTCGTGATGTTGCGGTCGTTGCAGACGAGCGAGAGCTGGCCGTCGTTCGTCCGCAGCCGTTTGACGCCGCCGACGAGGACGCCGAGCGTCGTGGAGTCGATGAACGTCGTCCCGCTGAAGTCGACGACGACCTCCTTGCCACCCTGTGCGATCACCTCGAGCAGCTGCTGCTTGAACTCCGGCGCCGTGTACAGGTCGACCTCGCCGGTGAGCGAGATGACATACGCGTCGCCGCTGAGCTGCTCTGTCTTGATGTCGAAGTTCATGCGCGGACACCCCCCGGAGTCGCTCCCTCGAGCCAGGCCGGAGTCTATCCGTGTGGCCGCAGGTGCAGCCGCGCTACTTCTTGCTCTTGCTCGAGGTGCCGGCGGAGGAGGACTTCGCCGGAGCCAGCGCCTTCTCGAGCTGCTTGATGTGCGCCTTGATCTGCTTGCGCTGCGGCGAGTTCGGCGAGAGCTTGTACCAGCGATTCCACGCCTGGAGCGCGGCCTTGTAGTCGCCGCCGTTCTCGGCCGTCGTCGCGAGCAGCTCCCACCCCGCGGCCTGGCGTGGGTGGAGGCTCGCTGCCTTCTTGTAGTCGCTGACCGCGGCGCTCACCGCAGCCTGCGTCTGCTGGGAGAGCACCGCCGTCTGGCTCGACGCCTGCTGTGCCGCCCCCTGGTAGGCGGGGTTCGTGCCGATCGCCTGCGCGAGCGTGCCGCCGGGCTGGAAGGGCTGGCTCGGGTCTGCGAGCTGCGCCGCCTGCTGTGCCGCCTGGAACTGGCCCGCGTACGTCTGGGCCTGCGAGAACTCGAGGCCGCCGAGCTCCGACCAGGCGTTGGCGTCGTTCTTCCGCACCCCGAGGTAGCTCTGGAGCGCGCTGATCGCCTGCGCGGTGTCGCCGTTCGTCTCGTAGGCGGTCGCGAGGTCTCGATATCCCTTCGCCGGATGGTCCTTGATCTCGCCCTTCGCCTTCGAGACCGAGCTGCCGTTGCCGCCGAAGAGGCCGGTGTACAGGTCACTCAGCCCGCCGCCGGCGCCCGAGCCGACTCCCACGCCGGCGAACGTGGCGGCGAAGACGACGGCGAGCAGAGCGTACAGCCACTTCTGCCCGCGCCGCAGGCGCATGAAGAAGAGCTGCTGATTCGGGTTGCCGCCTCCGCTGTGCCGCCGCCGGCCACGGCCGTGGGCCGTCTTGGGCGGCTGAGCCTTCGCCTTGGCCTGCTGCTTCGCCTTGACCGCTGCCCTGGCCATCAGCCGCCCAGGGTAGCCGAGGCCGGAGCGGCTCTTGCCTGGCGCCGCTCGACGAGGACCGCGAGCCAGATCGACCCCTCGAAGAGCACCCACATCGGCAGCAGCTCGAGGAACGTCGTCACGGGATCCGGTCCCGGGAGCGCGAGGGCGATCGCCGCGGTCACGAGATAGCCCATCCGCCGCTGGCGGCGCAGCGTCCGGGAGCCGAGGACGCCGAGGTAGACGAGCCCGAGCACGACGAGCGGGGTCTGGAAGACGAGCACGATCCCGACGAGCACGGTCGCGACGAAGTTGTAGTACGAAGCCGCGCGAACGGCGATGTGGAAATGCTGGGTGTCGTAGTTCGTGAGGAAGTGGACGGCGCGGGGCAGCAGCACCCAGTAGCCGAAGGCGACTCCCGCGCCGGCGAGCACGACGGCGAAGAGGGCGAGGCCGAGCACCTTCCGCTCCGAGACGGGGTCTACCGCGGGCGCGAAGAAGAGCCAGAGCTGCCAGAGGATGATCGGCAGCGAGAGCACGAAGCCGGCGTAGATGCAGACCGTGATGGTGACCGTGAACGGCTCCGCGACGCCGAAGGTGAAGACGCGGCGATGGTCCGGCGGAAGCGGCCGGTTGAGCCAGTCGAGGACGTGCTCGTGGAAGACGAAGGCGACGACCGTGCCGACGACGAGCGCTCCGAGCATGACGAACAGCCGGCCGCGCAGCTCCTCGAGATGCTCGCCGAGCGTCGCCTCCTCGGCGTGGCCGAGACGGCGCGGAAGCTTCGCCATGGCCGCCTAGACGGTCTCGCGCTCGGGCGGCGTCGCCGTCGTCGACGTCGTCGGCTCGGCGGGCGGGAGCTCGGCCGGAGTGTCGGAGGCGTCCGGGGTGTTGCCGGTGATCGCGTCCTTGAACTCGCGCATCCCGGATCCGAGCGCCTTCCCGATCTCCGGCAGGCGCTTGCCGCCGAACAGAAGCAGCGCGATCAGGAGGAGCAGGACGATGTGCCAGGGAGTCTGGAAATACCCCACGCAGGCAGAGTAGCGGTCTCCTTCAGCGTTTGTTGGGAGTCGAGCCTGGAGAGGGACTCTGCGGCTAGACTTGTTCGGGCTGGACCGGGCGGGGCGAAAGCCCCGCTCTTTGGGGAAAAGAGGAGTGATTTCGTGGCATTGCTGAAATTGGAGAACCTGCACGTCGCGCTCGAGGACGGCACCGAGATCGTCAAGGGCGTCGACCTCGAGGTGGGTAGCGACGAGGTGCATGCGGTCATGGGCCCGAACGGCTCCGGCAAGTCGACCCTCGCGTACGCGCTCATGGGCCACCCCGCCTACGAGATCACCGAGGGACGCCTGTTCCTCGACGGCGAGGACATCACGGAGCTCGGCGCCGACGAGCGCGCACAGCGCGGCCTCTTCCTAGCGTTCCAGTATCCGCACGCGATTCCCGGCGTCACCGTGACGAGCTTCCTGCGCAGCGCGATCAACGCCGTGCGCAAAGCCCGTTCGGGCGGCGTCGAGGATCCGATCGCGATCCCCGAGTTCCGCAAGGAGCTCCTCGCCCAGATGGACCGGCTCAAGGTGAGCCGCGAGCTCGCGTCGCGCTATCTCAACGACGGCTTCTCGGGCGGGGAGAAGAAGCGGGTGGAGATCCTGCAGATGGCGATGCTGAAGCCGCGTATCGCGGTGCTCGACGAGACCGACTCCGGCCTCGACATCGACGCGCTGCGGGTCGTGGCGAGCGGCGTGAACGAGCTCGTAGGCCCCGAGATGGGCGCGCTCGTGATCACGCACTACCAGCGGATCCTCAACTACGTGAAGCCCGATCACGTGCACGTCTTCGTCGACGGCCGTATCGTGGAGTCGGGTGGGGCCGAGCTCGCCGAGCGGCTCGAGTCGGAGGGCTACGACCCTTTCATCCCGGAGGCGGCGGCGGCAGCGACGGGAGGTGACGCCGAGTGACCCAGACCGAAACCGAGATCGTGCAGGGGATTGGTTCTGATTATGCGATCAAGTATGGGTTTTCTGTCACGGAGGACTACTTCTATAAGTCGGGTCGCGGGCTCTCGCACGAGCTGGTCGATGCGATCTCGTCGCACAAGGACGAGCCGGACTGGATGCGGAAGTTCCGGCACCGGAGCCTCGACTATTTCTATGCCCGTCCGATCCCGCAGTGGGGCGGCAACCTGAACGAGATCGACTTCGAGAACATCTTCTACTACATCAAGCCGACTGAGAAGCAGGCGTCGTCGTGGGAGGACTTGCCGGCGGATATCAAGGACACGTGGGACAAGCTGGGGATTCCGGAGGCGGAGAAGAAGTATCTGGCTGGTGTGGGTGCGCAGTACGAGTCGGAGGTCGTGTACCACAAGTTGCAGGAGGACTTGACGGCGAAGGGTGTCGTGTTTTTGGACACGGACACGGCGCTGCGGGAGCATGAGGAGTTGTTCAAGCAGTATTTCGGGACGATCATCCCGCAGAACGACAACAAGTTCGCGGCGCTCAACTCGGCGGTCTGGTCGGGTGGTTCGTTCATCTATGTGCCGCCTGGGGTGCAGATCGAGATGCCGTTGCAGGCGTATTTCCGGATCAACGCCGAGAACATGGGCCAGTTCGAGCGGACGCTGATCCTGGTCGACGAGGGCGCCTACGTGCACTACGTGGAGGGTTGCACGGCGCCGATCTACTCGACCGACTCGCTGCACTCGGCGGTGGTCGAGATCGTGGTCAAGAAGGGCGGCCGCTGCCGCTACACGACGATCCAGAACTGGTCGAACAACGTCTACAACCTGGTC
Source organism: uncultured Actinomycetes bacterium (assembly GCA_963746965.1). Lineage (GTDB taxonomy): Bacteria > Actinomycetota > Thermoleophilia > Gaiellales > Gaiellaceae > Palsa-739. Next base: position 891,635 of record CAVVDH010000001.1, read on the forward strand.
ACCAAGCGAGCGGTCGCCTACGAGGACGCGACGATGGAGTGGGTGGACGGGAACCTCGGCTCGAAGCTGACCATGAAGTACCCGGCGATCTGGTTGATGGGCGAGCGGGCACACGGCGAGGTCTTGTCGATCGCGTTCGCCGGCTCCGGCCAGCACCAGGACGCCGGCGGCAAAGCGGTACACGTCGCACCGAACACGACCTCCGTGATCACCTCCAAGTCGATCTCCAAGAACGGCGGCCGCGCCGGCTACCGCGGCCTGCTCCAGGTCGACAAGGGCTCGCTCGGCTCGAAGTCCAAGGTCGTCTGCGACGCGCTGATCCTCGACGACGAATCACGCTCCGACACCTACCCCTACATCAAGATCGACGCCGACGACGTCGACATCGGCCACGAAGCCACCGTCTCCAAGATCGGCGAAGAACAACTCTTCTACCTCATGTCACGCGGCCTAACCGAAACCGAAGCAAGCGCCATGATCGTCAGCGGCTTCGTCGAGCCAATCACCAAAGAACTACCACTCGAATACGCCGTCGAGATGAACCGCCTGATCCAACTCCAAATGGAAGGATCGGTCGGCTAGGCGTGGTCGTCGAGCACGTGGACTTCGTCTCGGTCCCCGTGACCGACATGGAGCGCTCGGTCGCGTGGTATCGCGACACGCTCGGCGTGCCGCAGACGGGCGAAGGCGGCTTCCCCGAGTTCAGGCTCGGCGACAACACCTTCCTCTACCTCGTCGATCCGAAGGGCTTCGGCGGCGAGTTCGAGGGGCCGCACACCTCGGGCATCGCGCTGCGCGTGCCCGACGTCGCCGAGGCGCGGGCCGAGCTCGAGGCGAAGGGCGTCGTCTTCAAGGGCGAGACCTACGACACGGGCGTCTGCCACATGGCGATCTTCGGAGACCCGGACGGCAACGCGCTCATGCTGCACCGGAGATACGCACCTCTTGAGTCGTAGCGAGGCGCTCGCCGCCTGGGAGGGGCTGCCGCTCCCGGACACGACCGAGGAGCACTGGCGCTTCACGGACCTGCGCGGCTTCGACCCCGACGCGTTCGAGGGAGCGGCGTCGGCGGAGATCGAGACGATGCTCGACCTCGACGTGGCGGGCTTCGCGACGGTGACGGCCGACGGGATCGAGATCGAGAAGGCGCCCGAGGGCATCACGTTCGCGCCGCTCCCGGAGGAGTACGAGCGCCTCTACTCCCTCGTCGGCTGGGACGAGAAGTTCGCCGCCCACAACGCGGCGCTGTGGAAGCACGGCCTCCTCGTGGTCGTGCCGAAGGGCGTCGAGCTCGAGAAACCGTTGTACGTGCGCATCTCCGCGACGGGGCAGACGTTCTGGCGGCTCGTCGTGGTGGCCGAGGAGGGCGCGCGCGCGTCGCTGATCGAGGAGTACGCGTCGCCGTCCCCCGACACGGAGGCCTACTCGAACGCGGTCACCGAGCTCTTCGTCGAGCCGGCCGCGAAGCTCGAGTACGTCTCGCTGCAGAACCTCTCGCAGGAGACGTGGCACTTCGCGTCGCACCACGCGCGCGTCGAGCGCGACGCCGAGCTCGACTGGGTCGCCGGTGGGTTCGGCTCGAAGAAGGGCAAGACGCGGATCCAGAACGACCTCAACGGTCGAGGCGCGACCTCGCGCGTGACGGGTGCGTACTTCGCCGACGGCAAGCAGCACCTCGACTACGACACGTTCCAGGAGCACATCGCTCCCGACTGCGAGTCGGACTTCGCGTTCAAGGGCGCGCTGCGCGACGAGGCTACGGCGGTCTGGCGCGGGATGATCCGGGTCGAGCAGGACGCACAGAAGACGAACGCGTACCAGGAGTGCCGCAACCTCATGCTGAGCCCGAGGACGCACGCGGTGCCGATCCCGGGCCTCGAGATCCTGGCCAACGACGTCCGCTGCACCCACGGCGCGACGGTCGGCCGCGTCGATCGCGAGGACCTCTTCTATCTCCAGTCGCGCGGCCTGCCGCGCTTCGAGGCCGAGCGCCTGATCGTGCGCGGATTCTTCCAAGAGATCCTCGACCGCATCGAGCTGGAGCCGGTGCGGGAAGCGGTCACCGCCGCGCTCGAGGCGCGCATCCCCCAGGCCTAGACCGGCGCTTTTTCGCGCCCGCCGCGGAAACCGGCTCACCCGAGACTTACGTATCCGTGGAACGATTGCGGATTCAACGACTCGGGAGGACCTCGTGACCGAACAGGATCCCAGCCCGCGGCTCGAGCAGGCGCTGTTCGAGATCCGCCGGGTGATCGCCGGCCAGGACGCGATGCTCGAGCGGGTGCTCGTCTGCCTCCTTGCCCAGGGGCACCTCCTGATCGAGGGCGTTCCCGGGCTCGCGAAGACGCTCACGATCAAGACGACGGCGAGCGTGCTCGGCGGCTCGTTCGCGCGCATCCAGTTCACGCCGGACCTCGTCCCGGCCGACCTCGTCGGCACGCGGATCTACCGCCCCGACCGCGGCGAGTTCGACACCGAGCTCGGCCCGGTCTTCTGCAACTTCCTGCTCGCCGACGAGATCAACCGTGCTCCCGCGAAGGTGCAGTCGGCGCTGCTCGAGGTGATGCAGGAGCGGCAGGTGACGATCGCGCACACGAACCACCCCGTGCCGGACCCGTTCCTCGTCCTCGCGACGCAGAACCCGATCGAGTCGGAAGGGACCTACCCGCTGCCCGAGGCGCAGGTCGATCGCTTCATGCTCAAGATCCTGATCGGCTACCCCGAGCACGACGAGGAGCTGACGATCGTGCAGCGGCAGCTCACCGCCCACCCGGAGCTGCGTGAGGTGCTGAGCCTCGACGAGCTGCGCGCGCTGCAGCGGGAGGTCGAGAGTGTCTACGTCGACCCGGCGCTCGTCTCCTACGCGGTCGCACTCGCGACGACGACGCGCGACCCGGCTGCGGCCGGGCTCTCCGACCTCGCCGGCTACGTCGAGTACGGCGCCTCGCCGCGCGGCCCGATCGCCGTCACCCAGGCGGCGCGTGCGCTCGCGCTGCTGCGCGGCCGCGACTACGCGACCGCCGAGGACGTGCATGCGCTCGCGAAGGACGCGCTGCGCCACCGGCTCGTCCTCAGCTACCAGGCGCTGGCCGAGAGCGTGAGCGCGGACGAGATCCTCGACCGAGTGCTCGCGGCAGTCCCGGTTCCCGAGGTGAGCACGGCGCGTCCCGCCGTCGCGTGAGCGCGGACGCGGACCGGCGCGAGCTGCCCGGCGCGCTCCTGCGCGCGCTGCAGCTCGACGTCGGCCGTCGGATCGAGGGACTGCTCGCCGGCGAGTTCCGCTCCTCGCGCCACGGCGAGGGAACCGAGCTCGCGCAGGTGCGGCCGTACGTCCCCGGCGACGACGTGCGCCTGCTCGAGTGGAACGTCACCGCGCGCACTGGCCTCCCGCACGTACGCGTGAACCTCGCGGAACGGGTGCTCGTCACCTGGCTCCTGGTCGACGACTCGCCGTCGATGCGCTTCGGCACGGCCGAGCGGCGCAAGTGCGACGTCGCCGCCGGGGTCGCGCTCGCGATCGGCCACGTCGCGACGCGCCGCGGCAACCGGCTCGGTGTCCTCACCTTCGGGGGGCGCGAGGAGAAGACCCTGCCGCCGGCGCAGGGAAGGCACGGGCTGCTCGGCCTCCTCACCGCACTCCAGGAGGAGCCGGAGCTCGAGGGCGGCGGCACGACGTCGGTCGGCTCGGCGCTTGCCCGCACGGGAGCGGTTGCGCGCCAGCGCGGCCTCGTCGTCGTGGTCTCGGACTTCCGCGGTCCGCTCGACTGGCGCGGTCCGCTGCTCCGGCTGCTGCCGCGGCACGACGTCCTCGCGATCGAGGTCCGCGATCCGCGCGAACAGGAGCTGCCCGACGTAGGCGAGGTGTGGCTGATGGATCCGGAGACGGGACGCCAGGTCCGCGTCGACACGCGCAGCTCCGCCCTGCGCGAGCGCTTCGCCGCCGCTGCCGCCGAGGAGCGGAGCGGCGTCGCGCGGGTGCTCTCGGCGCTCGGCGTGGCGCACGTCGTCCTCGCGACCGAGGGCGACTGGCTGCGTAGGCTCGCCGTCTTCCTGCGGGGCAGGAGCCGGGCGCGGTGACCTTCGAGCGCCCGTGGGCGTTGCTCGCGCTCGCCGCAGTGCCGGCGGCGGTGCAGGTCTGGCGCGTGCTCGAGCGGCGACGCGTCGCCGAGGGCGAGCGCTTCGCCTCGGCCGCGCTCCTCCCCGCGCTCGTGCAGCGTGTGCCGCGCCGGCTGCGGGTCGTCCCGGCAGTGCTGCTCCTGCTCGGCCTGTGTGCGCTCGTCGTCGGGATGGCGAAGCCGCACGCGACGCTCACCGTGCCCCGTCGCGACGCCACCGTCGTGCTGGCGCTCGACATCTCGCGCTCGATGGACGCCAAGGATGTCCCGCCGAGCCGCCTCTTCGCGGCGGTCTCGGCCGCCGACCGGTTCCTGACCGAGATCCCGTCGCGCTACGACGTCGGCCTCGTCGCCTTCGGGAGCAGCGCGTTCGTCTCGGTACCGCCCACGGCGGACCGGAACCTGATCCGGCGGGAGCTCGCCCAGCTGCGCACCGGCGAGGGAACGGCGATCGGCGACGCGGTCCTCGTCTCGGCGCGGCTGGGACGGAAGCAGAAGACCGCCGACGGCGTCGTGCCGCCGACCACCGTGCTCGTGATCTCGGACGGGGCCCGCGACGGCGGCCACGTCTCGCCCGTGGCGGCCGCCCGGAAGGCGAAGGCGCTCGGCGTCCCCGTCTCCACCGTGCTCGTCGGCACGCCGGGCGGGGTCGTCACGGCGAAGCTCACCGGCGGCTACACGGAGCAGATCCGCGTGCCCGCCAGCCCGACCACGCTGCAGCAGATCGCGCGGACGAGCGGCGGCACCTTCTACCGCGCACGCACGCCGCAGGCGCTGGCCGGCGTCTACCGGAAGCTCGCGACGCGTCTCGGCCACAAGAAGGAGGACCGGCAGATCACGGATCTGTTCGCCGGCGGTGCGGGCGTGCTCGTGCTCGCCGGCTCCGCACTCTCGTTCCTCTGGTTCCGGCGGGTGGTCCCGTGAGGCGGCTGCTCCCGCTCGCTGCGGCGGCTGCGGTCGCCGCCCTCGCTGCGGCAGGTGCCGCCGGTGCGACGCGCGAGTGCAACGGCTTCCAGGTCTGCGTGCGAGTGGCCGGCCCGTGGGTGCTCGCGCCGGGACGCGCCGAGACGAAGTGGCAGCTCTCCTGCCCGAAGGGCTTCGTCGTCGGCGGTCTCGACGCGGAGCTCACGACACGTGCGCTCGACCTCGCCTTCCGGGCGACGCTCGGGAGCCCCGTCAACCCGGGGGTCAGCACGTCCAGCGCCGCCGTCTTCCTCGGGAGGCTCGTCTCGGGCCGCGACCCGGCGGCCGGCTTCCGGCCGCACGTCGGCTGCATCCCGGGGAGCGGGGGCGGACGGCGCGTGCCGACCGCCCACCGCAAGACCTATCCGCCGGGCCGGCCGGCGGTGCTGCGCGCGAGCGCTCTCGCGGTGCACGCGGGCGCCCGGCGCGTCGCCCGCAGCTGCCATGCGGGCGAGCACCTCGTGACCTCGACCGCCGCGGTCGGCTTCTTCACGAAACGGCCTCCGACGAGGGCCCTCGCGGGGGCGGTCCACGTCACGCGCAGGACGGCGCACGGCCACGTCACCCTCACGATCCGCGGCGGCCCGAAGGTGCGCGGCGTCCACGCTGTCGTCCAGCTCGACCTCCTCTGTGCGGGCGGCGCATGAGCTTCGGGCATCCGCTCCTGCTCCTGACGCTCCTCGTGCTCCCCCTCGCGTGGCTCGGCCGGCGGCTCGCCGAGCGGCGGCGCATGCGCTATGCCGTCCGCTTCACGAACGTCGAGGTGCTCGCCGGGGTCGTCGCGATCCGCTCCCGGCGTCGCCTCGTCGCGCCCGCGCTGCTCACACTCGCGCTCGCGACGCTCGGCGTCGCGGTCGCCCGGCCGCACGTGACGGCGCTGGTGCCGAGCGACAAGGCCGCGGTGATCCTCGTGCTCGACGTCTCCGGCTCGATGCAGGCGCAGGACGTGAAGCCGACGCGGCTCGTCGCGGCGCGGCGTGCGATCCACACCTTTCTCGACAAGGTGCCCGACCGGGTGCGGGTCGGGTTGATCCTGTTCGCGGGCGAGCCCATCGTCGCCACACCGCCGACGGCCGATCACGAGCTCGTGGCCCGGGCGGTGGACTCGACGGACGAGGTCAACCCCTTCAGCGGCACCGCCATCGGGGACGCCCTCGCGCGCGCCGTGCAGCTCGGGCGGCAGATCGCGGGCACGACGGCGGGACAGCGCATAGCCCTCGGGGCGCGAAGCCTCGCCGCGTACCGCGCCGCCGCCGGCCCGGCAGCGCACCCGCTCGTGTCGATCCTCTTCCTCTCGGACGGTCATCAGACCCGGGGAACACTCCGGCCGCTGCAGGGTGCTCAGCGGGCGAAGGCGGCCGGCTTCCCCGTCTACACCGTCGCGCTCGGGACGACCGGGAACACGACGCTTCGCGGGCAGCACGGTGGCTTCTTCAGCGGCGCGAACGGCTTCTTCGCGGGGCACGGACTCGCGCCCGACCCGGTGACGCTGCGGAGGATCGCGAGTGTCACCGGCGGTAGGTTCTTCCAGGCGAAGACCGCCGGCGCAGTGCACGACGCGTACGCCAGGCTCGGATCCCGCCTCGGCCGCGCGCCCGACCGCAAGGAGGTCACGGACGATTTCGTCGCCGGTGCGGCTGCGCTGCTCCTGCTCGCCGGTCTCGCCTCGGCGCTCTGGGCGCCCAGGCTGCCCTGATCAGGCAGGAGACTCGAGAAAGGCGCGAAGCTGCTCCCTCGCCCCGCCGACGACGGGATTGCCGTGGCCGAGCAGGAGCAGGTCGAAGTCGAGCTCGAGGAGCTGCCCGAGGGCCACCCGGAGACCAGCCTTGTCACGCTCCGGGTCGTCCATGTAGCGGTCCGGGACGAAGTCGAGCGGCCCGTCGGCCTCCCAGCGGATGACCGCGTCGCCCAGCGAGAGCGCACGATGCGCCGGGATGTAGAGGGCGGTCTCGTCAGGGCTCAGGGCTCCGACCTCGTGCGCGAACGCGCCGCCGGGCAGCTCGTCGCCCCACTCGTACGTCCGGAAGTCGCCGCGTCCCTCCAGCTCGTGCGCACCCTGCGCGACGACCCAGACCACGCAGCCGAGCTGCCACGCTTCGCGGTCGTGGTGGCGGCACGTGAGGATCGCGTGCTCGGGCTGGAACCACTCGGGCCGCTCCGGCGGCAGCATCGGGTCGATCGCGACCCGCTCCGCGGCGAGGTAGTACGAGCTGACCACGTGGCCGATCGACTCGCGCAGCGCGGTCCAGTGCCAGACGCCGGGTGCGATCTCGTCCACGCGCGGAGCCTACTCTCCGCCCACGGCGGGGGCGGGATCCGCGGATTCCCGGACGTCCGCCCTGCGGCAACGCCGTAGCGTCCCCCACGGAAGGGAGGTGATTCCGTGTTCACGTATGCGGGTTTGATCACCCTTACGCCCGAGGGTCGCGAGACTCTCGACAAGGCCCCCGAGTACCTCGAGAAGTTCAAGCATCTGATCGAGGAGGAGGGCGGCGTGCTCGAGGAGACATTCGCCCTGATGGGGCCGTGGGACTTCCTCGCGCTCGTCAAGTACCCGGACAACGCCGCGGCGTTCCGCGCGCTGGCGAAGATCGGGAAGCTGGAAGTGATCAAGACCGAGACCTTCCCTGTCGAGAAGGTCGAGGTCTTCATCAAGTCGCTCGTCTAGAGCGGTGGCCGGCGGGCCGTCCGCGGCGGCCCGCCGGCTCTCTCCTCAAACCGCTATCTCGGTCGCGAACGACCACCACTGTCCCTGCGAGTCGGCGCAGCTGTAGCGGCGGTGGCCGAACGGCGTGTCCCAGAGCTCCTCGAAAACCTCGGCGCCCTCGGCCTTCGCGCGGTCGTGATGTGCGTCGACGTCGGGGACGACGACGTAGACCATCGCGGACCTTCCCGCGGAGTCGTTCTGGCCCGCGTAGACACGTCCGCCGCCGGGTGTCTCGAGCTCGAGGTGCGTTCCGCCGGCGGCGCCGACCTGCCGGTCGACCTCGTGGAAGCCGAAGGCCCGCTGGAGGAACTCGGACGCCGCGTCGACGTCTGCGTAGAAGAGGTAGGGCCAGACGGTCTGGCTCATCGTCCAGGACGGTACCCTCGCCGCGCTCGTCACGAACTACTCGGTCGGCGTACGCCTGGAGACTGTCAGGCGGTGCGCGTCAGGGGCTTGTACTTGATCCGGTGTGGCTCGAGAGCATCTGGGCCGCGCGTCTGCTTCATCCACTCGACGTACTCGGCCCACGAGCCCTCGAACCAGATCGTCTCGCTCAATCCCTCGAACGCGAGGATGTGGGTGGCGACGCGGTCGAGGAACCAGCGGTCGTGCGTGATCACGACAGCGCAGCCCGCAAACTCGAGCAGGGCCTCCTCGAGCGCACGCAGCGTGTCGACGTCGAGGTCGTTCGTCGGCTCGTCGAGTAGGAGGACGTTGCCGCCCGAGCGCAGCAGCTTCGCGAGGTGGACGCGGTTCCGCTCGCCGCCCGAGAGGTCGGACACACGCTTCTGCTGGTCGGAACCCTTGAAGTTGAACCACGAGACGTACTGGCGTGAGTTGACCTCGCGCCGGCCGAGCTCGATCGTGTCGTGGCCGCCCGAGATCTCCTGCCAGACCGTGCTCGCCGGGTCGAGATCGGCCCGCGCCTGGTCGACGTAGGCGAGCTCGACCGTCTCGCCGATCGTGAGCGTCCCGCCGTCGGGCTGCTCCTCGCCGGCGATCATCCGGAACAGCGTCGTCTTGCCGGCGCCGTTCGGCCCGGTCACGCCGACGATGCCGGCCGGCGGCAGCGAGAACGTGAGGTCGTCCACGAGCAGGGTGTCGCCGTACCCCTTGCGCAGGCCTTCGGCCTCGATCACGACGTCGCCGAGCCGCGGGCCCGGCGGGACGTGGATCTCGACGCGGTCGAGCTTGACGTTCTGCTCCTCGGCGAGGAGGCGCTCGTAGGCGCCGAGCCGCGCCTTCGCCTTCGCGTGGCGGCCGGTGGGGCTCGAGCGCACCCACTCGAGCTCGCGGGCGAGCGTGCGGCGGCGCGCCGACTCCTGCTTCTCCTCCTGCGCGAGCCGCGCCTGCTTCTGCTCGAGCCACGAGGAGTAGTTGCCCTGGAACGGGATCCCGCGACCCCGGTCGAGCTCGAGGATCCAGCCGGCGACGTTGTCGAGGAAGTAGCGGTCGTGCGTCACCGCGACGACCGTGCCGCGGTAGTCGGCGAGAAAGCGCTCGAGCCAGAGGACCGACTCGGCGTCGAGGTGGTTCGTCGGCTCGTCGAGAAGGAGCAGGTCGGGCGCCGAGAGGAGCAGGCGGCAGAGCGCCACCCGCCGGCGCTCGCCCCCGGACAGCGTCGTCACGTCTCGCTCGCCGTCGGGTAGGCGGAGCGCGTCCATCGCGTGGTCGAGCCGGTCGTCGAGCTGCCAGAGGTCGGCGCGGTCGATCGCGTCCTGCACCTTCGCCTGCTCGGCGAGCAGCGTGTCGTAGTCCGCGTCCGGCTCGGCGAAGGCGGCGCTGATCTCGTTGAACCGGTCGAGGAGGTCGCGCAGCGGGCGGACGCCGTCCTCGACGTTCCCGCGTACGTCCTTGGCCGGATCGAGCTCCGGCTCCTGCTCGAGCAGGCCGGCGGTCGCCCCCGGCGCGAGCTCCGCGACGCCGGAGGACGGCTCGTCCCGGCCGGCCATGATGCGCAGGAGCGTCGACTTGCCGGACCCGTTCGGCCCGAGCACGCCGATCTTCGCTCCCGGTAGGAACGAGAGTGAGATGCCGGCGAGCACCTGCCGGTCGGGGCCATAGAACTTGTCGGCCCGGTACATCGTGTAGACGTAGTCGCTCGCCATCGCTCCGGCGGCGGACGATAGCCGCACGTGGTTTGGAGACCGGAGGGCTCCGGTAGCCGAAGAGCATGGGTCCAGCCCTCATCGCCGGCATCCGGCTGCTCCCCGGCTGGTACAACCGCCTGCTCTGGGCGGGGATCGCCGTCGTCCTCGCGCTGCTCGTCACGCGGCTCGCGCACTGGTGGGTCGGCCGCGTCGCTCACGCGGAGGACGACGACCCGCGCCTGCGCCTGCGTGTCCGCCGCCGCGAGACGGCCGCGGACATCCTGATCACGGCGATCCGCTACCTCGTGATCATCGTCGCGGGCTTCACCGTGCTGGGGATCTTCGTTCGCAACACCCTCGCGGCGCTCGGCGGCGCGACCTTCGTGATGATCGTCGTGGCCTTCGGCTTCCAGCGGCTGCTGTTCGACGTCGTCGCCGGCTTTCTCGTCCTCTTCGAGAGCTGGTACGGCGTGGGCGACTTCGTCACGCTTCAGCCGGCGGGCCTCAGCGGCTTCGTCGAGGAGTTCGGCCTCCGCACGACCGTGATCCGCTCCCTCAACGGCGACCTCATGTACGTGCCGAACGGCCAGATCACCGCCGCCCAGCGCGCGCCGACGGGGTTCCGCCGCTACTCGCTCGAGCTCCTCACGAGCGACTCCGACGCCGTCCACCGCGCGGTCGACGAGCTCGAGCGGACGCGGATCACGGGCGAGGCCCGCTACGTCCGCCGGCCGCACGTCGTCGACGAGCTCGAGGTCGGCGAGGACACGGGCCTCGTCCGCGTGCAGTGCGACGTGCCGCCGACGATGGAGTGGCTCGCGGAGAGCTTGCTTCCGGCGCGCCTCCGGTCGGAGGTCGGCGACTCGCTCCTCGCCGACCCGATCGTCTACACGCTCGACGCGGGCGCGGTCTCCGAGTACCAGCGGCGGACGGTCACCGGCGCGCCAGCGCCCAGACGCCGTTCGTCCCGCCGCCCGTGACGACGATGCGCGCGCCGACCGTCGTCGCCGTCGGGTCGGAGAGCGCAGCCGGCAACGTCGCGGCGACCGAGACCTTGCCTGATCCGGGATCGATCGCCAGCACGCGCTGTCTCCCGACGAGGTAGAGCCGGCCGCCGAGCGTCGCGAGCGCCGCGTGATCCTCCGGCGAAGGCAGGGTCGCCACCAGCCGGACGCGCCCGCCGAGCGAGACCGCGTAGACCGACCGCGTCGCCCCCGCCGGCGTCAGACCGCCGGCGACGTAGATCGTGCGGCCGAGCGCCGCCACACCGGCATAGCGCACCCGCTCCGGCAGCCGCGCGACGGTCGTCGTCCCGCCGTGCAGGAGATAGCGAAGGATCGCCGAGGCGAACATGCTGCCCGTGTATCCGCCCGCGAGGTACGCGCGGCCGCCGATCGTGACGGCTCCGAGATCGGAGAGCGGCTCGTCGAGCGCGGGCGCCTCCACCGCCTTCCCGGACCGCGGGTCCACGCGGACCACGCTCGGCAACGACACGCTCTCGCCGCCGCCGAAGAGGTAGACCGAGCCGCCGACCGCGGCCGCGGCGGCGTCGTGGGTCGGCTGCGGCAGGCGGCCGACGACCCGTAGACGGCCCGGCGGGCCCGCGAGGATCGTGTCGAGCGAGCTGCCTCCCGCGTAGCCGCCGAGCACCATCAGCCGTCCCTGCGGAAGCGCGGCGGCCGAGGCCTTCGAGAGTGCCTGCGGCAGCGACCCCACCCTCGTCACCTTCAGTCGCGCGGTTCCCGAGACCCGTCTCGCACTCGCGCTTCCGGCGGTCGTCGTCGTGGCGGCGTGCGTGCTGCTGCCGACGCCGCAGCCCGCGGCGAGAAGGAGGACGGCGGCGGCCGCGGCCGGCTTACCCACGCAGCTGGATCTGGCCGACGACGCCGGTCCCGGCCTCGTTCGCCGTCCAGCTCGCCTCGATCGTCCGCGACTCGCCGTTCGCGAGGCGGCAGGTCCCGGTGAAGCTCGTGCCGCCCACGTTGGTCACGCGGCCGCGGCAAAGGTCGCCGCTCGGCAGGTACTCGAGCTGGAGCGACGTCGACTCGAGCCTTCCCGGCGCCACGAGAAGGTCGGCGCGCACCAGGAACTTCTGCGGCCGCTCCGCCTGGCCGATGAAGGAGACGATCTCCTGCAGTTGCGTCCCGTTGCGGACCACGGTGCCGGTGAGGCTCTCGTCCACGTGCGCAGCGTTCCACACCGGCGGCGAGTGACGGAGCGGTCCGATGACGAGCAGCGGCAGCGCGACGCTCGTCACCAGTCCCGCCGTCGCGACGCCCGGCGAGCGAAGCGTGTGGCCGCCGAAGCGCCAGAGCAGCAGCATGAGGACGACGGCCACCGAGGCCCCGTAGAGGACGGCGAGCCACGCGGCGCCGCGGTCGGTGCCCGACATGAGCCCGTGCACCGAGGCGAGCGCCCAGACGGCGAAGTTGAGGTAGTGCGCCTTCCGCCAGAAGCCGTACTGCAGCCGCTTGCGGTAGTGGTTCGTGATCGCGAGCGCGAGGAGGATCTCGGCGGCAGCGATCCCGAGCCCGGTCCAGAACGGCCGGTAGGTCGACGTGAACGGGACGAGGAGCTGGACGAGCGAGAACGGGAGGAACGAGTCGACCGCGATCGCGAGGACGTGGATGCCGATGAGCGAGCCGACGAGGAGGCCGCCGAAGCGGTGGATGTCCTCGACCGAGAAGCGGGGCCAGCGACGGCTCTGCGCCTTGCCGCCCAGCCCGAGCCCGAGGGAGACGACGAGGCTGAGCACGACGTACGCAGCGACGCCCGAGGCGCGGGCCGCGTACCAGATCGCCGGGCTCGAGCTCACGTGCACGCCTGCACCTCACGCGTCGCGCCGGCCCACGTGTCGTTCTCCTGGATCGCGCCGTCGAGGCGGACGAAGCGGCCGGCGACGGCGCGTTCGTCGAGCCAGGCGGGACCGCGCTCGCCGAGGAGAAAGCCTGTCTTGGCGGCGACGTCGGCGGCGAGGCACGACGCCCCCGACGCGGTCACCTGCTCCCAGGGCGAGTCGCTCGCGCGGCCCGTCGCGGTGTCGACGAGGTGCGCGCCACGCGACGCGGTGCCGCTCGTGGCGAGGCCGCCCTCGACGACGCGGACGGCGCCGCCCCCCGGGAGCGCCACGTCGACCGGACCGCGCACCGCGAGGTCGCCGCCGACGGAGACGAAGCCCGGGCCTGCGAGCGCCTCGGCGGCATCGTCGACGGCAAGCGCCTTGACGACGCCGTTGAGGTCGAGCGCAAGGCCCGGCGGCCGGGACAGCATCCGTCCGGAGAGGGCGATCTCGGGCCAGCGGCCGGAGAGGGTCGGATCGACGAGCCCCTCCGTCTCGGCGGCGACGTCGAGCGCAGTCTCGAGCGCGCGGGCGAAGAGTCGGGAGACGGTGAGCACGCGGGCCGGCGACCGGTTCACGCGCGAGAGCTCCGACTCGGGCCGGAAGAGGCTGAACGCGTCCTCCCAGCGCTCGAGCACGGCGGCGATCGTCTCCGGGTCGCCTCCAGCGACGGCGACGTCGCAGCCCATCGCGCGGAAGCGGTGTACCGCGCCGATGCTCACGACGTCGAGCTGGCGACCGGTGGAGGCTGCACCGCAGGCGCGATCTGGCCGCCCTGGGCGACACTGCGGCGAACGGCGCGCTCGAAGGAGGTGGGAGCTCCCAGCGGCTTCGTCTTGCCCTTCGTGTGGCCCGGGGCGTGGACCTTCGCGCCGACGAACGCCACGCCGAAGACGAGTACCGTGAGCGCTCCGATCGCGGTCTTCGCTGTCCGCGCCCGCTCCCGCGCGCGCTCGATGCGGGAGTTGCCGGCCATCGCGTGGCTCATGGTGCCCCGAGCCCATGAGAGCCCGATGTGAGGCTCCTGGGAGCTCGGTATGAGCGCGCCGTTACGATGAATCCGTGGCTGTGGAGACCGCCGGCAAGCTCGATGCGCGCGCGCTGCGCCGCGACTTTCCGATCTTCGAGCAGGAGATGCACGGAAAGCCGCTCGCCTATCTCGATTCGGCGAACAGCTCGCAGAAGCCGCGGCAGATGCTGGAGGCGGTCGATCATTTCTACGAGACCTCCTACGCGAACGTCCATCGCGCGGTTCACCTGCTGGGCGAGCGCGCGACGAGCGCCCTCGAGCATGCACGGGAGCGCGTGCGCGAGCTGCTCAACGCACCCGACGCTCGCGAGATCATCTTCGTCCGCAACGCGACCGAGGCGATCAACCTCGTCGCGTACTCGTGGGGGCTGAACAACCTCGGCCCGGGCGACGCCGTCGTCGTCACCGAGCTCGAGCACCACTCGAACTTCGTGCCGTGGCAGTACGTCGCGCAGCGGCAGGGCGCCGAGTTCGTGATGTTGCGGATCGACGAGAACGGCGATCCCGACCTCTCCGAGCTCGACGCAGTGGCCCGCGACCACACGGTCAAGGTCGTCGCCACCAACCTCGTCTCGAACTCGCTGGGCACGATCCACGACCTCGCTCCGCTCGTGGAATGGGCGCACGAGCAGGGAGCGATCTTCGTCTGCGACGCCGCGCAGGCGGCTCCGCACATGAAGGTCGACGTGCAGGCGCTCGGCGCCGACTTCGTCGCGATCTCGGGCCACAAGATGTGCGGGCCGAGCGGGATCGGCGCGCTCTGGGGGCGCGGCGCGCTGTTGCGCTCGATGGAGCCGTTCCTGCTCGGCGGCCACATGATCAACTCGGTGCGCTTCGACAAGACGACATGGGGCGAGCTGCCGCACAAGTTCGAGGCCGGCACGTCGCCGATCGCGGAGGCGGTCGGGCTCGGCGCCGCCGTCGACTATCTCGAGGCGGCCGGGCTCGAGGCGATCGAGGCACACGAGCACGAGCTCGCCGCCTATGCGCTCGGACGGCTGGAGGAGCTGCCCGGCATCAAGCTGTACGGGCCTCCTGCGGAGCGCCGCGCCGGGGTCGTCTCCTTCAACCTCGACGGGATCCACCCGCACGACGTCGCGCAGATCCTCGACCTGCAGGGCGTCGCCATCCGCGCGGGCCACCACTGCTGCCAGCCGCTGATGCAGAAGCTCGGCGTCGCGGCGACGAACCGGGCGAGCTTCTACCTGTACACGATCCCCGAGGAGATCGACCAGCTCGTCGAAGGGCTCCACGCCGTCCGTAAGGTGTTTGCCTGATGTCCGATCCGGCCCTCGAGAGCCTGTACCGCGAGGTCATCCTCGACCACTACAAGAACCCGCGCGGGCACGGCGTGATCGAGCACGCCGACGCCGAGGCCGAGGGACAGAACCCGCTCTGCGGCGACGAGGTCTCGATCTACGTCTCCTTCGCCGACGACGGGGAGACGATCGACGACGTGAAGTTCTCCGGCCGCGGCTGCGCGATCTCGCAGGCTGCGACGTCGATGCTGATGGAGATGACGAAGGGGCGCACCGCGCACGAGGTCGCCGGGCTCGACAAGGAAGAGCTGCTCGCCGAGATCGGCGTCCCGCTCACGCCGGTGCGTTTGAAGTGCGCGATGCTGGGTCTCACGACGCTGAAGGTCGCGCTGCACAAGGCGAAGGGAACGCCGCTTCCCGACGGCCTCGCCGGCTTCGACGACCTGGAACTGAGCTAGGCGGGTGCCCGACGTCGAGGTCGCCGCGGCGGACTCGTTCCCGCCCGGCTCGTCGAAGATCGTCCGGCACGGCAGCCTCTTCGTCGGCGTCTACAACTGCGGCGGCCGGCTGTACGCGATCGAGGACCGCTGCTCGCACGACGACGGCCCGCTCTGCGAGGGCGACTGGGACGAGGACCTCTGCCGCGTCGTCTGCCCCCGCCACGGATCTGCGTTCGAGCTCTCGAGCGGGAGGCCGCTCACGCTGCCGGCGACGGCGCCCGTCGAGACGTATCCGGTCCGGATCGCCGACGGCGCGGTCGTCGTCGAGCTCCCGGCGTGACCGAGCCGATCCGCTGCTGGGACACGAGCGACCCGCTCTACGCCGCCTACCACGACGAGGAGTGGGGGCGCCCGGTCCGTGACGAGCGGGGGCTCTACGAGCGACTCTGCCTCGAGGGGTTCCAGGCCGGGCTCTCGTGGCTGACGATCCTGCGCAAGCGCGAGGCGTTCCGTCGCTCGTTCGCGGGGTTCGACCCGGAGAGCGTCGCGCGCTTCGGCGAGGCCGACGTCGAGCGGCTCCTCGCAGACGCGGGCATCGTTCGTCACCGCGGCAAGATCGAGGCGGCGCTCGCGAACGCGCGGGCGACGCTCGCTCTCCGCGAGGCCGGGACGCCCCTCGACGAGCTCATGTGGGAGTACCGCGATCGCGCGGACGGAAAGGAGCTCTCGCGGCGGCTGAAGGCGGCCGGCTTCCGGTTCGTCGGCCCCACGACCGTCTACTCGGCGCTGGAGGCCTGTGGGATCGTGAACGGTCACCGCTCCGACTGCTGGGTGCGGGACGCGGTCGAGGCCGAGCGGTCGGCGGTCCGCTAGCTCTCGAGGATCTGCTTCAGCCGTGCGAAGTCCCTGCGGAACTGCTTCTCGGCGCGGCGAGCGAGGAGGCCCGCGGCAAAGCCGGGAACGTCGCCCTCGGCGGTGACCGTCAGCCGCGTCCCGCCGTCCGCGGCTGCGAGCTCGTGCCGGACGGTGAACGGCACCGGGCTGTCGAGCGCGCGCAGCGTGAACAGGCGCGGCTCCTGCTGCTCCACGATCTCGAGCGTCGTGTGGAGCTCTCGCCCGAGGAGCGATCGCGACTCCTCGACCCGGCCGTCGCGCATCGTCGCCGCGTTCACGCCCGCCTGCCAGGCCGGCAGGTTCGTGACGTCCGTCAGGTAGGCGAAGACGTCCTCCGGCGCCCGGGCGATCTCGATCGTCAGCTCCGCTCGCACCCGTCTCACGATAGGGCTTGCAGTAGCCGCGCTCTTCGCTAAGGTGCGGCTACCGCGGAAAGGAGGTGGTCCGGCAGTGATTTCAGACAGTACGGGCAGTGGAGGTACCAGCGGGTAGGGGTGTCGTCCCCGGGACCTACGGGGAACCGCCTAGCCAGCGTGGGGGACACCGCGTTCCGCGCCGCCCGGTCTCACTACCAGACCGGTGCAGGAAGGCGCCTCTGCCACTACGCGCTGGTGACTGTGACGAGGGGCCGCGAGAGCGGCCCCTCGCATTTCCTCAGGCAGCGACCCGCTCGGGAGCGGGCACGGCTTCCGAGGCGAGCGTCGTCAGGTGGAGCCGGAGCTGCTCGAAGACCTCGCCGTCGAGGAGCCGGCCCTCGGCGTCGAAGCGCTCGTGCGCGCGGGGGACCGGGATCTCGGTGCCCACGACGCGGGCGCCGGCGATGCCGAGGATCCGCTTCAGGTCCTGCTGAGCCCAGAGCGCGCCGAACTGCCCCGCGCTCGTGCCGACGACCGCCACCGGCTTGTTGCGCAGCACGGCCGCGAGCTTCGGGCGCGAGGCCCAGTCGATCGCGTTCTTGAGGCCGCCGGGGACGGAGCCGTTGTACTCGGGCGTCGCGAAGAGGATCGCGTCCGCCGCCGCCCAGTCCTCGCGCAGGCGCCGCACGGTCGGCGGGGCGTCGGGACCGTCGAGATCCTCGTCGTAGAGCGGGAGCTCGCCGATCCCATCCCAGAGCTCGAGCTCGATGCCGTCGGGCGCGGCTTCGCGCGCAGCCCGCAGGAGGCTCGTGTTGAACGAGCCTTCCCGCAGGCTGCCCGAGACGGCGAGGATCCGCATCGTCAGTCCTCCAGCTTCGTGAAGGTCAGGTCGGCCTTCAGCACGACCTCGTCGCCGAGGTAGTTCCCGCCGCTCTGGTTCGGGGCGTTCCAGGCAACGCCGAAGTCGTTGCGGTCGACCGCGGTCTCGAGCGTGAGCCCGAGGCGCTCGCGGCCGAACGGATCGACGCTCGGCGCCGACGCGAGCCGGCCCTTCAGCTCGACCGGCTTCGTCACGCCCTTGATCGTCAGCTCACCCGTGCCCGTGACGGCGCCGCCGTCGGAAAGGGCGAGCTCCTCGGCGCGGAACGAGATCTCCGGATGCCGCTCGGCGTCGAAGAAGTCGGGCGACTGGAGGTGGCCGGAGAGCTGCTCGTCCTTCACGTCGACGCTCGCGACGTGCGCCGCGCCTGCGAGGCTCGAGCCGTCGAGCGTGGCGGCGAAGTCGCGGAAGCTGCCGCGGAAGGTGCTGACGCCCGCGTACTCCACCTCGAACGAGACGTTCGAGTGGACGGGATCGGCCGCCCAGGTCGTGCCGGCGGGGGCGAGCGTCGTGGTGGATTCCAACGTGCTCATCTGAGAGATTGCCTCCTGGTTTCGGTGGAGCTATAGTTGAGATCGCAAGGATCATAGCGAGAAAAGATTGTCGAGTCAAGTATTGACAGCGCAAGAAGTTTCCGGGACGTCGGGCCTCCCCGACACCGCCTGGGTGCGCTTCCTGCGGGCTCATGCGGCCCTGACCCGGGAGCTCTCCTCGCGCCTCGAGGCCGTCCACGAGCTCACGCTGAGCGACTTCGACGTGCTCGTGCAGCTCTACTACGCCGAGGAGCGGCGGATGCGGCGGATCGATCTCGCGCGTTCCGTGCTGCTGACGGCGTCCGGGATCACGCGCCTCCTCGACGGGCTCGAGGCCTCCGGGCTCGTGGGCAAGGAGCGGTGCGACTCGGACGCGCGCGTCACGTACGCCGTGCTTACGAAGGCCGGCGTGAAGAAGATCGAAGAGGCGCGGGAGTCGCACCTCGCCGACATCGAGGAGCTGTTCGGCTCGCAGTTCTCGCCGCAGGAACGCGAGCAGCTCGCGGAGCTCCTCGGCCGGTTGCCGCTCGCCCACACGTCAGAGGCGTGCTCGGAGTGACGTACGGCTTCTCCTCGCTCGACGAGCTCGGAAGCGGCCCCGGCTTCCGCAAGATCCGGCAGGCGCTCGGCGTCTCGGCGTTCGGGGTCAACGGGATCGTGATGCCGCCCGGGCACGACGGCTTCCTCCACTGGCACGACGAGCAGGACGAGCTGTACTTCGTCCATCGCGGCAGGGTCGAGGTCGAGGTGGAGGGCGAGACGCGGGTCGTCGGGGAGGGTGGGCTCTTCCACGTGTCCTCGACGACGCCGCGCAAGGTGTCGAACCCCTTCGACGAGCAAGCGGTCGTGCTCGCGATCGGCGGTCGGGACGGCTACGTCGCGCGCGACGGCCACCTCGTGAACGAGGAGGTCGACCTGCCTCGCCGCGCCGCCTTCGGCAAGCAGTAGGCGCGGCACCGCGGAGGGTTCAGAGCAGCGCGACCGTGCGGATCTCGCCGTCGCGGCCGATGCGCTCCAGCCGTTCGGGCACCTCGTCGAGCGAGATCGTGCTCGTGACGAAGCGGGCGAGATCGAGCCGCCCCTCGAGCGCTGCGTGCGCGAGGAACGGGAAGTCCTCCTGCGGGACAGTGTCGCCGCCGTGCGTCACGGCGAGCGTCGGCCTCGGCCAGAAGACGTCCGCGTCGAGGTCGACGTCGAGTCGCGTCCCGGGCAGGGGCATGCCGACGAGCGTCGCGGTGCCGGCGTACGCGCACATCCGGATCGCCTGCGCGAGTGCCGTCCCGGCGCCGACGGCGGAGAACGCGAACTCGACGCCGCGGCCTCCGGTCAACTCCCGTACCGCTTCGACGGGATCGGCGGCGGAGGCATCCACGACGTCGGTCGCGCCGAGGGCACGCGCGTGCTCGAGCTTCTCCGGCGCGACGTCGACGGCGACGATGCGCTCTGCCCGCGCGAGGAGGGCGCCCTGGACGACGGCGAGCCCGACGCCGCCGCACCCGATCACGGCGACGGTGGAGCCGTCTCGCACCGGTGTCGCCCAGAGGGCGGCTCCGGCCCCCGTCGAGAAGCCGCACGCGAGCAGTGCCGCCTGCTCTGCCGGCAGCTCCTCCGGCACCTTCACGGCGCACGCCTCGTGCACGACCGCGTGGTCGGCGAGCGTGCCGCAGCGCAGCACCGGCGTCAGGAGCGCGCCGTCGGCGGCCCGGTGCAGCCGCCGCTTCGCGCGGAGCTGCGAGGAGCAGCGGCGCGGGTCGCCTCGCCGGCACTGGGGGCACTCGCCGCACGGGGCGCGCCACGCGACGACGACCCGGTCGCCGGGAGCAGCGGACGTCACGTCGCGTCCCACTTCCTCGACGATGCCGGCGCCCTCGTGCCCGAGCAGGATCGGGAACCGCATCCCCCAGCCCTTCGTCTCGACGACGTGGAGGTCGGAGTGGCAGAGGCCACAGGCGAGGATCCGGACGAGCACCTCGCGCGGCCCGGGGGGCTCGACGGTCAGCTCCTCGACGGCGAGCGAGTCCTCGGGCGAGGCGTAGACGACGCCGCGCGTCACGAGGAGCGGCGCAGCTGCTCGTCGAGCGGGACGAGCGGCAGCTCGAACGTCTCGACCGCGCCCGGGTCGGTGACGACGTTGTCGCCGAGCGCGAGCATCGTGAGCTGGTCGCGCGTCACCGGCGCACCCGGCAGCCGCTCGGTCAGCATCGCCTGGACTCGCATCGCGCCGAAGGGGATGTGCACCGACGGCCGGCGCACGCCGAGCACGCGCTTCAGCCGCTCCCAGAACTCGTTCCAGCTCACGGCCTCCGGGCCGCCGAGCTCGAACGTCCGGTTCGCGGCCGCCGGCTCCCCGAGCGCGCGCGCGTAGTACTCGGCGAGGTCCTCGATCCAGATCGGCTGGAGCCGCTGCGTCCCGGGCCCGACGATCGGAGTCACCGGCGCGAAACGCGCGAGGCGGACGAACGTCGGCAGGACACCACCGTCGCGGCCGAAGACGAAGCTCGGCCGGAAGATCACGTGCTCGAGTCCCGACTCGCGCACGGCGCGCTCCATCTCCCACTTCGCCGCGTAGTACGGCACCGCGTCCTTCGTCCTCTCGTCGAGGCCGAGGGCGCTCGCGAGCACGAAGCGCCGGACGCCCGCTTCGTGCGCCGCCACGACGACGTTCCGCGTTCCCTCGACCATGACGCGCTCGAAGTCGGCGGGCCGGCCGCGGATGATCGCGACGAGGTGGACGACCGCGTCCACCCCCTTGCACGCGGCGGCGAGGGAGGCCGGATCCGTCACGTCTCCGCCGGAGAGCTCGGCACCCCACGCCGCGAGCCGCGAGGCCCGCGCGGGATTGCGCACGAGCGCCCGCACCGGCGTCTCCCGCGCCCGCAGGGCGTGCACGACGTGCGGCCCGATGAAGCCGGTCCCGCCGGTGACGAGAACCGTCAATCCGCCTCGAAGTTCTGCCAGTAGCGGCTTGCGGTCGGCCCCCGCTGGCCCTTGTACTTGGAGCCGATCTCCTCGGCGCCGTACGGCGTCGCGGCCGGCTCCGTCAGCTGCATGAAGGAGATCTGCCCGATCTTCATGTCCGGATAGATCGTGATCGGCAGGTTGGCGACGTTCGACAGCTCGAGCGTGACGTGGCCGTCCCAGCCGGGGTCGATGAAGCCGGCGGTCGAGTGGATGAGGAGGCCGAGCCGGCCGAGCGAGCTCTTGCCCTCGAGCCTCGCGACGAGATCCTCGGGCAGCCGGATGCGCTCGAGGGTCGAGCCGAGCACGAACTCGCCGGGATGGAGGACGAACGGGTGCTCGTCCTCGACCTCGACCAGCTCGGTCAGCTCGGCCTGCTCGACCTTGACGTCGATGAACGGGTAGCGGTTGTTGTGGAAGACGCGGAACAGCCGGTCGACGCGGACGTCGACGCTCGACGGCTGCAGCAGCGAGGGGTCGTACGGGTCGATCTCGATCCTCCCTTCGGCGAGCAGGCGGGCGATCGTCGCGTCGGAAAGGACCATGGCGACGATTCTTACCGCGATTCCCCGTCGGACGCAGCGGATATCGTGACCCCGTGGCCATGACACGCGCAATCGAGCTTCGCACCGAGATCCCCGGCCCCCGCTCGCGGGAGATCACCGAGCGGAAGGAGCGGGTCGTCGCCGATCCGCTCAGCCTCTACCTGCCGATCGTGATCGCGCAAGGCCGTGGGGCGACCGTCACCGACGTCGACGGCAACAGCTTCGTCGACTTCACGGGCGGAGTCGGCTGCCTCAACGTCGGCCACGCCCACCCGCGCGTCGTGGCGGCGATCCAGGAGCAGGCTGCACGCTTCCTCCACACGGACTTCACGATCGTCCCGTACGAGATCTACGTCGAGTACGCGGAGCGCCTGACCGCGCTCGCACCGTTCTCCGGACCTGCGAAGGCCGCGTTCTT
The DNA here is from genome assembly GCA_963746965.1 of uncultured Actinomycetes bacterium. Classification (GTDB taxonomy): domain Bacteria; phylum Actinomycetota; class Thermoleophilia; order Gaiellales; family Gaiellaceae; genus Palsa-739. Next base: position 913,662 of record CAVVDH010000001.1, read on the forward strand.
CAACGCCGGCGCCGAGGCCGTCGAGAACGCCGTCAAGTTCGCCCGCGGCTACACCGGCCGCCCGGCCGTGATCGGCTTCGAGGGTGCGTTCCACGGTCGCACGCTCCTCGCGCTCACGCTCACCTCGAAGACGCATCCGTACAAGGCGGGGCTCGGCCCGTTCGCGCCCGAGGTCTACCGCGTCCCGTTCCCGGACGAATACCACGGGATCACGGCGCGGGATGCGCTGGAGGTGCTCGAGCGCGCGCTCTCGACGCAGGTTGCCGCCGAGACGGTGGCCGCGATCGTCGTCGAGCCGGTGCAGGGCGAGGGCGGCTTCATCCCGGCGTCCCGCGAGTACATGGAGGGGCTGCGCGCGATCTGCGACCGCGAGGGGATCGTCCTCGTCGTCGACGAGGTGCAGACCGGCTTCGGGCGCACGGGTCGCATGTTCGCGATCGAGCACTACGGCATCGAGCCCGACCTGATGACGGTCGCGAAGTCGATCGCGGCCGGTCTCCCGCTCTCCGGCGTCGTCGGCAAGGCCGAGATCATGGATTCGCTCTGGGACAGCGGGATCGGCGGCACGTACGTCGGCAACCCGGTCGCGCTCGCAGCGGCGGTTGCCGTCCTCGACGTGTTCGAGGAGGAGGGGCTCGTCGAGCGGGCGCAGCGGATCGGAGAGACGATCCGCGGGCGCATGCTCTCCTGGCAGACGCGCTTCGAGGCGATCGGCGACGTGCGCGGCCTCGGTGCGATGCTCGCCGTCGAGTACGTCGAGGATCGCGAGACGAGAGCCCCCGCGCCGGGCATCGCGTCGCGGGTCGCCGAGGAAGCCGCCGCGCGCGGGCTGCTGCTTCTCAAGGCCGGCGTGCACGGCAACTGCAACCGCGTCCTCTGTCCGCTCGTCATCACCGACGCCGAGCTCGAGGAAGGGCTCGCGGCGTGGGAGGAGGCGCTCGAAGCGGTTCTTGCGTAGCTCCGCCCACCGTTCGCGCGTTCCAGTGATGTGCCGGGATCCCGGTCGACAACGAGTGCCGTGCCCAGGCCCGCCCAGCCAGGCGACCTGATCGCCGGCCGCTACGAGCTCGAGGAGCTCGTGGGCAGCGGGGGGATGTCGACCGTGTTCCGCGCCCGCGACGCCGGGCTCGACCGGCGCGTCGCGCTCAAGATCCTCCACGAGCGGTACGGCGACGACCCGGAGTCCGTCGAGCGCTTCCGCCGGGAGGCGCGCGCCGTCGCGCAGCTGTCGCACCCGAACGTCGTCACCGTGATCGACCGGGGCGAGGACGCGGGGCGGCAGTACATCGTCTTCGAGCACGTCGAGGGCGAGAACCTCAAGGAGCTCGTCCGGCGTACGGGGCGGCTCCCGGTGCGCCGGGCGCTCGAGCTCGTAATCCCGGTCGCCGACGGGCTCGCCTTCGCGCACGAGCGCGGTCTCGTCCATCGCGACGTCAAGCCGCAGAACGTCCTCCTCAGCCGCGAGGGCGAGGTGAAGGTGACCGACTTCGGGATCGCGCGGTCGCTCGACGTCGAGCACGGCGTCACGCAGACGGGCACGGTGGTCGGCACCGGGGAGTACCTCGCGCCCGAGCAGGCGAGAGGGCAGCCGGTCTCGCCCGCGACCGACGTCTACTCGCTCGGAATCGTGCTCTGGGAGCTGCTCGCGGGTGATGTGCCGTTCGCCGGCGAGAGCTTCGTCGCGGTCGCGATGCGGCACGTCAACGATCCCGTGCCCAGCCTGAGCGAGCGTCGGCCCGACGTCTCGCCGCGGCTCGCGGCCGCGGTCGCGTGTGCCCTCGAGAAGGACCCGGCCCGGCGCTTCCCCTCGATGGCGGCGCTCGCGAGCGAGCTGCGCGCCTGCCTCGCCGAGCTCGAAGGCGACCTACCCGCTCCCGTGGAGGACGACGCGGAGCTCACGCTCGTCACGCCTGCGGCCCAGGTCCCCCGACGCGTGCGCCGGCGGCGCTCGCGCCGGCGTCCCGTCGCCTTCGCCATCGTCGTGCTCGTCGCGGCCGGTGCGGCGCTCGCGGCGGCCCTGCTCCTGCGCGGGTCGAGCCACCCCGGCGGCGGGTCCGGCCCAGGGGCCCCGTCCGGAGCGCCCGTCCACCTGAGCGGCGTCACCGACTACGACCCGCAAGGCGACGGCGGCGAGCTGTCGAAGACCGCGCCCAACGCGACAGACGGGGATCCGGCGACGTACTGGGCGACGGAGACCTACAACACGCAGGACTGGGGGAACCTCAAGGACGGCCTCGGGCTCGTGCTCGACGCCGGCCGGAGGGTGACCCTCTCGCGGCTGACGGTGACGACGCCCGCGTCCGGGTCGGGATTCACCGCGCGCGTCGAGGTCGGCGGCTCGAAGGGCGGCCCGTTCGCGGTCGACTCCTCGACGACGACCGTCGGGCCGAAGACGACGTTCGCGCTTCAGGGCAAGAGCGGCCGCTACTGGGTCGTCTGGCTGACCCGTCTCGGTCCGGACCGGACGGCCCGCATCTCCGAGGTCACCGCTAGTAGCTGAGCCGCGAGCGGCGCTCGTGCCGCTCGAGGGCGAGCTCGATCAGCCGGTCGAGCGCCTCCGCATAGCCGAGGCCCGACGCCTCGAACAGCCGCGCCCAGACGCTCGTCGCCGTGAAGCCCGGCATCGTGTTGAGCTCGTTGAGGACCACCTCGCCGTCCTCCTCGCGGACGAAGAAGTCGACGCGGGCCAGACCCTCGCACTCGCTCGCCACGAACGACTCGACCGCCCGCCGCTGCAGCAGCCCGATCGTCTCCTCCGAGAGGGTCCGGCGGCGGGACGATCAGCTCCATCCCGCCCTCGTCGTACTTCGACGAATAGTCGTACCACTCGTGCTCGAGCGTGTCGATCTGGCCGGGCAGCGATGCGACCGGCGGCGGCACCCGGTTGCCGAGGACGCCCACCTCGACCTCCGTCCCCACGACGAACTCCTCGACGAGCACCTTCTCGTCGTGCTGGAAGGCGAGCTCGACCGCGGCCCCCAGCTCGTCCTCGCCGTGAACCTTCGTGATGCCGACCGAGGACCCCAGGCGCGCCGGCTTGACGAACACGGGGTAGCCGAACGGGTTCTCGGCCGGGTCGCCGAGCCGGATGGCGTGGTGCGCCGCCACCGGGATGCCGCTGTCGCGCATCACCTTCTTGAACAGGTCCTTGTCCATCGCGAGCGCCGACGCCGCGACGCCCGCCCCGATGTACGGGACGTCGGCGAGCTCGAGCAACCCCTGCACCGTGCCGTCCTCGCCGAACGGGCCGTGCAGGATCGGCAGGACGACGTCGACCGCCCCGAGCGCCTCGAGTGTCCCGGCCTCGGCCGGAACGGGCAGTGTCTCGGCCGGTCCGGTCTCGGTGCCCGGCCCGAGGACGTGGCCGGAGCCGTCGGGTCCCGCCTCGAGCGCCCAGCGCCCGTCGCGCCCGATCGCGACCTCCGCGATCTCGTACCGCTCGGGATCGAGGGCCCCGACCACCGATCGCGCCGAGGCCAGGGAGATCTCGTGCTCGCTCGACCGGCCCCCCGCGAGCACGGCCACGCGGAGACGGCGGGCCGGGCTCACCCGTTGGTCGTCGTCCCCGGCGGCGGCGGGCCCGACTGGCCGATCTCGATCGTCACGGTCTGGCCCTTGGTCGCCTGCGAGCCGCCCTCCGGGGTCTGCGACTGGACGATGCCGTCCTGGGTCGGGTCGCCGACGGTCACGTACTGCTGGGTCACCTTGAAGCCGTCGCTCTCGAGGTCGCTGACCGCCTGCTGCGCCGTCTCGCCCACCACGCTCGGGACGTCCACCTGCGGCGGGCCGTTCGAGACCTGCAGGGTCACCGTCGACTCCTTCGCCGCCGAGGAGTTGGCCGCGGGCGTCTGGTGGACGACCTGGTTCTGTGGTGCGGTGCTGTCGACGTAGGTCAGCTTGTAGTTGAAGCCCGCGGCATTGAGCGCGGACGTCGCCTGGGGCACGAGCTCGCCGACGACGCCGGGAACGGTCGTCTGGACCGGGCCGCTGTAGACGTTGACGCGCACGTTCGAGCCCTCGGCGACCGACGTACCGGCCTTCGGGTCGGTCGCCGTCACCTGGTCCTTCGGCGTCCCGGGGACGCTGAACTTGATCGGCTTCAGCCCCGCCTTCTTCAGCGCCTGCTCCGCCTCGGCCCACGTCTGGCCCTTCACCTGCGGAACGTCCACCTTCGGGGGGCCGGTCGAGACCCAGATCGTCACCGTGCTGCCCTTGGCGATGTGCGAGCCGGCGGCCGGATCCTGCTTGTAGACGACTCCCACCGGGACGGTCTTGCGCGCGCCGTGCTGCACGTTGGGGACGAGATGAGCCGCGGTGATCTGCCGCTCGGCCTGGGCCTGCTTCTCGCCCTGGTAGAGGGCGACCGGCTCCTTCACGGTCGAGCCGGCGAGCTGCTGCCAGACGAAGAACCCGGCGACGGCGGCTGCGACCACGAACAGGATGGCGACGAGCCACGGCCAGACCGGCCGGTCCGGGCCGCCTCGCTCCTCGAGCTCCTCGTCCTCGAACAGCGGCGGCGGCGGGACGTCTCGGGCGCGTGGTCGCGCCGGCGGCGCGATCATCGTCGCAGCCGTCGAGTCGGCCGCTGCGGCTGCGGGAGTGCGCAGCACCTGCGTCGCCGAGTCGACGGTCGCCGCCGAGACCTTGGCGCCGCGGGAGACGCGCTCGAGGTCGGCCTCCATCTCGTCGGCGTTCTGATAGCGGTCGTCCGGATCCTTGGCGAGCGCCCGCAGGACGACCATGTCGAGCGCGCGCGGGATGTCCGGACGCAGCTTCGACGGCGGTTTCGGCGCGTTCGAGAGGTGCTTCATCGCGATCTCGACCGGCGTGTCGCCCTCGAACGGCGTCTTGCCGGTCAGCAGCTCGTAGAGCACGACGCCGAGCGAGTAGAGATCGGAGCGCGGGTCGACCTCGCCGCCGCGGGCCTGCTCGGGCGAGAGGTACTGCGCGGTGCCGACGATCGAGCCGGTCTCGGTCATCTGGCTCGTGCCGGCGCGCGCGATCCCGAAGTCGGTCACCTTCACGCGGCCCTCGCTGTCGACGAGCACGTTGTGCGGCTTGATGTCGCGGTGGACGATCCCGTGGCGGTGCGCGAAGCGGAGCGCGGAGAGGATCTGGCGCGCGTACTCGACCGTGACGTTGATCGGCGCGGCGCCGCGGCTGACGATCAGCTCCTTGAGGGAGCGGCCGTCGAGGAACTCCATCGCGATGTAGTAGGTGTCCTCGGCCTCGCCGCGGTCGTAGATCGAGACGATGTTCGGGTGGTTCAGGGCGGCCGCGTTCTTCGCCTCGCGCCGGAAGCGCTCGATGAACTGGGCGTCGTTCGCGTGGCGCCCGTTGAGGATCTTGATCGCGACGCGGCGGCCGAGCTCCTGGTCCTCGGCGAGGTAGACGTCGGCCATTCCGCCGGCGCCGAGCTTGCGCACGATCCGGTAGCGCCCGTCGAAGAGCGTGTCGATGAGGGAGTCGCTTACCGCCACGGCCGCCTAAAGGGTAGAGACATGCTCACCGACCCAGCAGCTTTTCGAGGATCGCCTTCGCAATCGGCGCCGAAACCGACGCTCCGAAGCCGTTCGGCTGCTTCTCGACCTGGACCGCGACGACGTAGCGCGGCTTGTTCGCGGGGGCGAAGCAGACGAACCAGGCGTCGTAGATGCCCGGCAGGCCCGTCTCGGCCGTCCCGGTCTTGCCGGCGACCGCGACGCCCGGGATCTGGGCCGTCGTGCCCGTGCCGCCCTGGACGACGAGCTGCATCATCTGGTTCAGCTCGGCTGCCGTCTGCGGCTTGATCGGCCGGCCGAGCATGTGCGGCGTCGTCCGGGAGACGAGACTGCCGTCGGGGGCCTCGATGCGATCGACGAGGTACGGCTGAGCCTCCTCGCCTCCGTTCGCGATCGCCTGCCCCACCATCGCCATCTGCAGCGGCGTGGCGAGCATGTTGAACTGCCCGAACGCGAGCCGGCCTGCGTCGATCTGGTAGCTGTGCTTCGGGTCCCAGAGCTTCCCGTTCTTGTACAGGCCGGACGCGAGGCTCTGGTTCGGCGGCGTGTCGAGCGGGGGCAGCGAGTAGAAGCCGAACCGCTTCGCGTACTTGAGGATCTCCTCGCCCCCGATGTGCTTGCCGACGTTGCAGAAGACCGAGTTGATCGAATGCTCGAAGCCCTGCGCGAGCGTGACGTTGCCGAAGGCCTCGGCCCCCGTCTGGTCGGGGTTGCCCGCGTTCGAGACGTGCTGGCCGTACTCGACGCAGTAGCCGGGGTCGTAGAACTGCGAGGACGGGGTGTAGGCGCCGGAGTCGAGCGCGGCCGCGGCAGTCACCATCTTGAACGTCGAGCCAGGCGGGTAGAGACCGGCGGTCGCGTTGTTCACGAGCGCCGACGAGTCGCCGCACGCCCCCTTGATCTTGACGATCTTCTGGAAGCCGTTCGGCTGCTCGATGAGGTTCGCGTCGTAGGTCGGCGAGGAGGCCATGGCGTAGATCGCGCCCGTCTTCGCATCGAGCGCGACGGCGGCGCCGCACCGTCCGGCGAGGCCCTGGAGGGCGAGGCGCTGCACCGCGGGACGCAGCGTGAGGATCACGTTGTCTCCGTGCACCGTCTGGCCGCCGAGCTTGTCCAGCTCCTGCGAGAGCGTGTTGCTGAGGTTCGTGTTCGCGCCGGTCAGGTAGTCGTCGAGCGACTGCTCGAGCCCGGTCGTCGTGCCGGCTGGGGTCGCGTAGCCGATCACCTGCGGCGCCAGTCCTTTCGCCGGGTAGCGGCGTGTGAAGGTCGTCAGGCCGTGCCGGCGGTGCTTGCGGTTCGTCGCGAGGACGGTGCCGCCCGCGCCGAGGATCTTGCCGCGGTCGACGGTGAGCCGCGCGACGAGCGCGATCGCGTTCCCCTGCCGGTCCGCGAGGTCCCCCACGGCCCACGTCTGCCAGTACGTCGTCGAGACGATGAGCGCGGCGAGCAGGACGAGCGAGGCGACGGCGACATGCCGGAGCTGCTTGTTCACGCCGTTGCCTCCTGCCGATTCGCGCGGTGCGAGATCAGGAGCAGACCCGCGACGAGGAGGAAGTTGGCGACGATGCTCGACCCTCCGTACGAGACGAAGGGGAGCGTGATGCCCGTCAGGGGGATGACCCGGGTGATGCCGCCGACGATCACGAACGTCTGGAACGCGAAGCCGAAGCTGAGCCCGGCGGCGAGCAGCTTCGAGAACCCGTCGCTCGCCGTGACGGCGATCCGGAAGCCGCGCAGGACGAAGCCCATGTAGAGGAGCAGCACGGCGGCGACTCCGACGAGCCCGAGCTCCTGCGCGAGCGCCGAGTAGATGAAGTCGGTGTTCAGGTCGGGGATCACCTGCCCGCCGCTCGTCGAGGTGAAGATGCCGTGGCCGAGGCCGGTGCCGCCGAAGCCTCCGTGGCCGAGCGAGTAGAGCGACTGGACGAGCTGGTAGCTCTGGCAGTCCTGCCGCAGCGCGTCGTGCCCGGCGGTGGGGCAGTAGATCTTGTGCGTCGTCCAGGGCGAGAGCCAGTTCGTGACACGGTCGCGCACGTGCGGCGTCCCCTGCGACACCGCGTACGAGCCGACGAGGAAGAGGCCGAGCGCCGCCGCGACGAACGAGATCCGCGCGGTCGCCACGTACAGCATCGCGAGGAAGATCCCGTAGTAGAGGAGCGCGCTGCCGAGGTCGTCGGTCACGAAGAGCACGAGCATCGCGCCGCCCCAGATCACGAGCAGGGGCCCCCAGTCCTTGAGCCGCCCCTGCGCGAGCACCTCTCGCTTCTCGCGGAGGTAGGCGGCGAGGAAGACGATGAGCGCGATCTTGCCGAGCTCGCCCGGCTGGAACTGGAGCGAGCCGAAGTGGATCCAGAGGCGGGAGCCGTTGATCGACTCGCCGATCACGGGCGCGAGCGGCAGGAAGAGCAGCAGGATCGCCGTCACGCCGAACACGTACTTGTAGCGCTCGAGCGCCCGGTAGTCGGCGTGCAGCCAGAAGAGCGTCGCGGCGAACGCGCCGACGCCGATCACGATCCAGAGGCCCTGCCGGAACGCGTCGCCGGGGCCGAGCCGGTAGATCTCCGTGACCCCGATCGCCGTGAGCAGCGCCGCCATCGGCAGCAGGTACGGGTCGGCCAGCGGCACCGTGACGCGCGCGACGACGTGCGCGACGAGGTAGAGCCCGAAGAAGAAGGCGGCATAGCCGAGCGAGCCGCCCGAGATCTGCGCCTTGAGCGCGATGTAGACCGTGGCGAAGCCGATCGCCGTCAGGACGCCGACCGTGAGGAGCGCGGCGAGCTCGCGGTTGCGCAGGGTCAGCGCGACAGCCCCCAGACGAGGAGTGCGGCGGCGACCAGGAGCAGCAGGAGCCCGAGCAGGACGATGCGGACGCGCCGTGCGTCCGCGGCAGGCGGGGCCGCGACGTCGGGTGCCGCGAGCTCCTCGGGAATCTCGCCGGGCGCGACGACCATCGTCGTGGATCCGGGATCCCCGACCTCGTTGTACTCACGCGTCTGCTCGTCGGGCTCGACGTGGTCGTCCGTCAGCGCCGGCATGGCGAGGGTGTCCTCGAGATTCGGCGCAGCGTCCGTGGAGATCCGGAACGCGACGGCGGTGATGTTGTCCTCGCCGCCGCCTCGGTTGGCGGCCGCCACGAGGGCCTTCACGGCCCTGTCGAGGTGGTCGCGGTTCGCGTGGACGAGCTCGAGGATCTCCTCGTCGGAGACCATGTCGGTCAGCCCGTCGGAGCAGAGGAGGAAGACGTCGCCCTCCTCGCCCTCGATCGTGAAGCCGTCGACGTCCACGTCGGGATCCGTTCCCACCGCGCGCGTGATCACGCTCCGCTGCGGGTGCACGTGCGCCTCCTCCTCCGAGAGCTTCCCGCTCTTCAGCAGCTCGTTGACGAGGGAGTGGTCCTCGGTGAGCTGCTCCATCCGCTCGCCGCGGACGAGGTAGGCGCGCGAATCGCCCACGTGGCCGATCGCGACGGTCATGCCCTCGACGACGGCGACCGTCATCGTCGTGCCCATGCCCGAGGCCGAGGGATCGGTCGAGGCGCGGTCGAAGACGCGGCGGTTCGCCTCCTGGATGAGTGCGTCGATGCGTGCCGGCCCCTCGAGCCCGTCGGAGTCTCCGCCCTCGAGCGCGGAGGCTGCGAGCCGCGACGCGACCTCGCCGGCCTGGGCGCCGCCCATGCCGTCGGCGACGGCGAAGAGCGGCGGCGCGACGACGTAGGTGTCCTCGTTGCGGCGCCGCCGTCGTCCCGTGTCGCTCGCCACCGCGTATGCGGCCACCGACATCTCAGTCCTCCTCGACGAGGAGGTCGGTCTCGCCGACGCGGACGACGTCGCCCGCATCCAGCCGCTGCGCGCCCGTGACGCGCGTCCCGTTGACGTATGTGCCGTTCGTCGAGTCGAGATCCTGCACCCAGACGCCGTCGCCGCGCACGTGGATCCGCGCGTGCCGCGCCGACGCGAACTCGTCGCCCGAGAGCACGAGGTCGTTCTGCCCGCCGCGGCCCATGGTCACCGGCGCCGAGTCGACGGGGAACTCGTCCCCCTCGCCGAGGCTCGGGCTCCGCTGGACGACGAGTCTCACCGACCGGCGCGACGGGGTATTGCGGCGGAGCCCGGCGGCCGCGGCGGCCGCGGGCGTGAGGATCATGCTGTCCTGGCTCGGGGCGGACCGCTCGCGTCCCGCGGAACGGATCACGCGCAGGACGAAGAGGTAGAGGAGGACGAGGAAGGCGATCTTGAGCGCGAGGAGCGCCTCCGCGACCGAGGTGGAGGCCAGCACGGACATGACCCCCTATTCCCGCTCGGTCGAGAAGGTGACCGTCGTCTCGCCGAGGACGAAGCGCGAGCCGTCGTCGAGCCGCGCGCGCTGCACGCGCCGGCCGTCCACCTCCGTCCCGTTCGTCGACCCGAGGTCGACGAGCCAGAACGCGGAGCCCTCCTGCACGATCTCGGCGTGGCGGCGCGACACGTTCGCGTCCTCGATCTGGACGTCCGCGTCGCGCGAGCGGCCGAGGACGGAGCGTCGCTTGTCGAGGACGCGCCGCTCGCCGTTCCAGCTGAGCACGGCGACCTGCTCGCTCGACGCCGAGCTCCGCGAGCGAGGCGGCCTCGGTCGGCTGCGTGCGGGGCTTGTAGACCATCGTCGCGCCCGGCGGGGCACTCGGCGCGGGCGGCTCCTCGTCCCCGCTGCGGCCGTGCTGCGCCATGCGGGTCGCGATGCCGAACTCGCCGACGCCCAGATCCTCGTCGGTCTCGAAGAGGATGTGCGGCGGGGTCAGCAGCGCGTAGTTCTCGCGCGCCGCGTGCTCGGCGAGGTACTCCTCGAGCTCGGAGACGAGCGAGTTCTCGTAGCCCTCGAACTGCTCGCGGTCGCCGGGGCAGAGGTAGACGGTGTACTCGTTCGGGACGTAGACGCGCGTCACCGACGTCGAGCGGTGCTCGTCCATCTCCTTCGCAAGCTTGCGCGCGAGCTCGACCGGCTGGACGCTCGTACGGAAGGCGCGGCCGAAGACGCCTTCGAAGACCCGTTCCAGCCTCTGCTCGATTGCGCGCAGCATCAGGTTGCGGCTGAGGGTACCCCCAGCTCAGGAGCGCGAAGCGCCGTGAACACCGCGATCGCCCAGGATGCGAGCAGAAGCGGGAGCGCGGCCGCGCTCGGGACGGCGGCGACGGTGAGGACGATCATCCCTGCGCCGAGCCCGGCCGCCGCCCAGCGGCCGCGGGCCCGGGCGTGCGGCAGGGCGACCGCGACGAGGGCGAGCGCGCAGGCCTCGAGCAGGAGCGCCGGATGCTCGCCGGCCGCCCGGGCGAGCGAGCCCGCGACGTCGAACGGATCGCGCGCCTGGGCGACTCCGACCCCGAGCGGTGCTGCGCCGCCGACGAGCGGGAGGGCTACGTGGCGAACCCCGGCGGCGAGTGCGGCGGTCAGCACGCCGACGAGCACGCCGAGAGCCCGGAGCGGTGCGGCGCGCACCCGTGCCGTCGCGAGTGGGAGGAGACCGACCGCGGCGACGGGTGCGAGGAGCGGCCCGAGTACGAACAGCAGCGCCGCGCGCGGCTCTCGCCAGGTCACGAGCAGCCAGCCGGCGGCGAGTGCCGCGTAGAGGAGCGCGAGCCCGAGCGAGATGTTGCCGAGCGGGAGGATGGGCACCGCGAGCGCGAACGCGAGACCCGCGCGCTCGCGGACGAGGGTCACGACCGCGGCGATCGCCGCGAGCCCCAGCGGCCAGCCGTGCGGGTAGAACGGCAGGGCGGCGGAGGTCCAGCCGGCGAGGATCCCGGCGAGCGCGGCGGTGATGCCCGCTCCCGCCTCGATGCGCCCGGGGCGGCGGAGCGCCGGCCGCCGGGGCGCGGACGTGGACGACGTCGCTCCGCGCAGCCCGGCCGCGAGGTCACGGGCTGTCGGCCGCCTCGCCGCGTTCGTCGAGAGTGTGCTGTCGACGAGGCGGAGGAGCCGCTTCGGGAGGTCGGGTCGCAGCTCGCCGAGCGGGCGGGCGCCGGCCTCGATCGCGCGGGCGGTCTCGAGCATCGAGCCGCGCCAGAACGGGTGTCGTCCCGCGAGCGCCTCCCATAGCATCACGCCGACCGCCCAGACGTCTGCAGCGGGGGTCGCCTCGCCGCCGGCGAGCCGCTCCGGCGAGATGTAGGCGAGCGTCCCGGGTACGTCGCCGGCCTCGGTCAGCGTCTCGGCCTCGGCCATCTGCGCGAGCCCGAAGTCGAGCACGCGCGCCGCGACCCTGTCGCCGTCCGTGAGCAGGACGTTCGACGGCTTGACGTCGCGGTGGAGGATTCCGGCGCCGTGGGCGTGGGCCAGGCCGTCGCACACCTGCGCGCACGCCTCGATCGCCGTCTGCTCGGACATCGCGCCGGCGCGCAGCGCCTCGCGGAACGTCTGGCCGGGGACGAACTCGTACGCGATGTAGACGTGCCGCGAGTCGCGCCCGAAGCCGTAGGCGCGCAGGCACGTCGGGTGGCGGAGCTGGGCCGCGGCCTCCGCCTCGCGCTCGGCGCGTGCGGCCGCCTTGCCCTCGCGGGCGATGATCTTGAGCGCGACGTCGAGCCCCGTCCGCTCGTCGCGGGCGAGCCAGACCGAGCCCGAGCCGCCGCTGCCGAGCGGCCGTAGCGGCCGGTAGCGATCGAGGACGAGCTGCGGAGCCGGTGAGCGCTGGGGCGGCCTCTCCCATGCCTAGCGGACATTGGCGACCCGGCCGGACTGTCCTTCCCAGCGCGGTAGGGTTCGCTCGCGAGTGAGCACGTACGACGACGGAACGGAGCTCGAGTTCTTCGACGAGCCGAAGACGCTCGAGGCGCCCGGTCGGCAGCGCCGGCGCATCAGGCCGCCGCGTGGCGGTGGTCCGCGGCGTCCGGCACCGCCGCCTCCCGGAGCGGTGGCGCTCGCACGGCTGGCCGGTCTCGTCGCGCTCGCGATCGCGATCGTCGTCGGCCTCGTCTTCTGGGTCGGGTCGTGCCAGGGCAAGAGCAAGCACGACGAGTACGCCTCGTACATGAGCGACCTGCGCCCGATCGCGCAGGACTCGGCCGCCGTGGGCACGTCGTTCGTGAACACGCTGAGCTCCCCGAAGCTCACTCTCACCGGGCTCCAGTCGAAGCTGGAGCTGTGGTCGCGGCAGGAGCAGCAGGACTACGACGACGCGCTGCGGCTGCGGCCGCCCGGCCCGCTCCAGTCGGCGCACCAGCAGGCGCTCGCCACGTTCCAGCTGCGCGCGATCGGGCTCAGCGGCCTCGCCAACCAACTCGGAGAGGCGGGCTCGGCGTCGAGCACCGCGATCTCGAACAAGCTCGCGCAGCAGGCGCAGGTCCTGAGCGCGAGCGACATCGTCTGGGCCAATCTCTTCCACCTGCCCGCGACGCAGACGCTGACGAGCCTCGGCGTGAAGGGCGTGATCCCTCCGCCGTCGGTCATCGTTCCGAACGCCGAGGTGATCACCGCCCAGTCGTTCGGGGTCGTCTACGCGCGCCTGAGCTCGACGGCCACGAGCGGCAAGGTGACCGGCCTGCACGGGAGCGAGCTCGTCGGCGTCGAGGCCGTGACGAGCAGCGGGACGAAGGCGCTGTCGCCCTCCAGCCCGACGACGGTGGACGTCTCGCCGAACCTCGCCTTCAAGGTGAGCTTCAAGAACTCGGGCGGCTTCCAGGAGGTGAAGGTGCCCGTCACGCTCACGGTGAGCGTGTTCGGCAACACGGTCCTGACGAAGAAGAAGGTCGTGCAGTCGATCCTGAAACAGCAGACGGCCACGGTGTCCTTCGGGAAGCTCGACCTGCCGAACTCGACGTTCAGCACCACCGCGACCGTGCGCGTCGAGGTCGGCAAGGTGCCGGGCGAGAAGAACCTCGGGAACAACAGCGCCAAGTACTCGGTCTTCTTCAGCCTTTCCAAGGGCGGGTAGGCGTTGAGCTCCTCGGTTGCGGGTCTGATCGCGATCGCGGCTGCGGCCGTCGCCGTCCTCGGCGTCGCGGTCGCGCTCGCTCTCCACGTGCGGCTGCGGCGGGTCCGGTCCGCGCAGCTCGCGCTGCTCGGGAACGGCGGCAGCGACCTCGTCGACTTCGCCGTCTCGCTCCAGGGGAGGATCGACGGCCTCCATCGCGCGCTCGACGAGGTCGCAGCCGCGCTCGGACGGCTCGAGCGGCGCGTCGACTCGACCGTGTCGCGGCTCGCCGTCGTCCGCTACGACGCGTACGAGAACACCGGCGGGCACCAGTCCGCCTCGGTCGCCCTCCTCGACGCCTCGCGGAGCGGCGTCGTCCTCAGCGCGATCCAGGGTCGCGACTACGCGCGGATCTACGTCAAGGAGCTCGACGACGGCCGGGCCGCGATCTCCCTCTCGCCCGAGGAGGAAGAGGCCGTCGAGCGCGCGATGCGCTCCGCGCAGTAGCCGTTCGGGGCGCTGCTACGTTTCCGCCAGGTTGCAGCACGTTCTCGTTTTGAACGCGAGTTATGAGCCGCTCAACGTCTGTACGGTGCGGCGTGCCCACGTGCTCGTCTACAAGGGGAAGGCCGAGGTCGTCGAGCGGCTCGACAAGCCGCTGCGCTCGGCGACCGGGAGCTTCATCTGGCCGCACGTGATCCGGCTTCTCAACTACGTGCGCGTGCCGCGGGCGATCCAGCGCAAGATCTCCCGCCGAGCGCTCTTCGCGCGCGACGGCTGGCGCTGCGTCTACTGCGGCACGACGAACGGCCGTCTCACGCTCGACCACGTCGTCCCGCGCTCGAAGGGCGGCGAGTCGATCTGGGAGAACGTCGTCACGGCCTGCGCGCCGTGCAACCTCCGCAAGGGCGACCGGACGCTCGAGCAGGCGGGAATGGAGCTGCACACCTCGCCGCGCGCGCCGACGCCGACACTCTTCATCAAGCTCGCCGCGCCGCGGATCCCGACCGGCTGGACGCCCTACCTGCCGGCTACGGCCTAGGAGTCGTCCGTTCGTTCGGCGTGACATGCGGCCGCGTCGGCGCCGTATGTCACGCATGAACAGACTCTGGAAGGCTTTCCTCCTCGCCGGCGTGCTGCTCGCGGCCGCCGCGATCGCGGGTGTCGCCCAGCCGCGGCTCGGCCACTCGGCGACGACCTCCACCGGCACGACCATCACGGTGACCGGCAACGGCAGCGTCGACGCGACACCCGACCGCGCGTCGTTCGACTTCGGCGTGCAGACGCAGGCGTCGACCGCCGCGGAAGCTCTGAGCCGCGACGCCTCGCAGGCGCAGGCCATCATCGATGCTCTGAAGAAGGCGGGAATCTCCGCCTCCGACATCCAGACGACCCAGGTCTCGCTCTGGCCGCAGACCTCGAACGACGGCACGCAGATCACCGGCTACCAGGCGTCCAACTCCGTCCAGGTCACCGCCGCGGTCGGCAAGTCGGGCGAGCTCGTCGACGCCGCGGTCGCCGCGGGGGCGAACAACGTCGACGGGCCGAGTCTCGACACCGCGGACACGTCGTCCTTCTACGACCAGGCGCTGAAGCAGGCGCTCGCCGACGCGAAGGGGAAGGCGCAGGCCATCGCCGACGCGGCCGGGCTCACGCTGGACTCCGTCGCGAAGGTGACCGAGGGCTCGACCCAGCCCACGCCGATCCCGTACGCCTACGGCGCCGCGGCGACCGGGAAGGCCGCGACCCCGATCGAAGCGGGGACGCAGCAGATCCAGGCGTCGGTCACCGTCACGTACGCCGCCGGCTAGCCGCGCGAGGTGGGAGCTGTGCCGCCGGGAGAACGTGGTCTCCCGGCGGCTGCGTGCCGTTCGCGACGCTCTCGATGAGACTGCCTCGTGCGCTCGCGTGCGGCAGTGTGGGCGTTGCGAGCCCGGCTAGAGCTCGCCGCCGCCCTCGCGGCTGGCGATGCAGTCGCGTGCCCAGCCGTTCGCGGCCAGGACGATTCGCTCGGCGAGCACGTCCGGGGCCGTGCCGGACAGCTCCCGCGGCACCTCGACGACGACCTGGTGCACCGACACCTCGGCTGCCTCCCCGAACTCGTGCCGCTCCTCGGCGACGATCGAGAACTCCGGGACGAGCTCCCGTACCAGCAGCGCGAGCTCCTCGATCTCCGCCGGGGTCACGTCCCGGCCGGCGAAGACGCCGAAGTTGACGCGCACCTCGAGCCCCGGCACGTCCTGCCCGAGGACGCGGAACGAGATCGCCGGCTCCCGCAGCGTCACCGCTCCCGCGGCTCCCAGCCGAAGCGGAACTTGGTGAAGACGAGGCCGGCGGCTCCCCAGGCGGCGAGGACGGCCAGCGCCTCGGGCTGCGTCCAGAACGCGTGCCCGTGGAGGTAGACGGCGTTGACGAGGTTGATGAAGTACTTCAGCGGCAGAACGTCGCCGATCGCGCGCAGGACGGACGGGTAGTGGCGGGTCGGCCCGAACGAGCCCGTGAGAAAGGCCATCGGCAGGAGGATGAAGTTGACGACCGCGGACGAGCCCTCCGCCGAACGGATCACCGCGGCAGTCGCGGTGCCGAGCGCGGCGAAGGCGGCCGCGCCGATGACGATCGCGGCGACGAACGAGCCTGCCTGCGACGAGGGAAAGGGCGTCCCGTAGAGGGCGCGGCCGAGGAGGAACAACGCCACGGTCTGGAGCGCGAAGACGATCAGTGTCGAGACGAGCAGCGAGCCGATGTACGTCGCGGGCGGCAGCGGCGTCGAGCGGAGCCGCTTCAGGATCCCGTTCTCACGCCGCAGCACGAGCTGGATCGCAAGGCCGGCGAACGCGGTGTTCGCGCAGCCGTAGCCGACGAGCCCCGCGAGCAGCGCCTGCGGCGCCGGCACGCCGTAGATCTTTCCGGAGTAGACCGAGCCGAGCAGGAGGAAGAGCAGCAGCGGGAAGAGGAAGATGAAGAACGCGGCCTCCCGGCTCCGCCAGAAGACGAGCTGCTCCGAGCGCAGCTGGTGGACGAACAGCGCGCGCGACGGGCGCCGGACGCCCGCCGGAATCGCCTCCGCGGTCACGCCCCGACCTCCTCGGCCTCGGCCTCGTCCGCCTCGGCGGTGAGCGTGAGATAGACGTCCTCCAGCGAGGGCCGGCGCACCTCGAGGCCCTCGAGCTCCTCGCCGCGCGCAACGGCTGACGAGGTCAGCTCGGCGAGCACGCGCGTGGGCTCGTCGGTCTGCACGAGCACTTCCTCGCCGTCCTGCCGGTAGCGAATCTCCGTCTGCACGTTCGTGGTCGTGAGGTCGGCAGGAGTCCCCACCCGCACGATCAGCCCCTCTCGCAGCACGGCGACGCGGTCCGAGAGCTGCTCGGCCTCGTCGAGGTAGTGGGTCGTGAGCAACACGGTCTTGCCGAGCGATCGCAGCGAGCGGATCATCTCCCACGCCGCGCGCCGCGCCGCGGGGTCGAAGCCGGTGGTCGGCTCGTCGAGGAAGACGAGGTCCGGATCGCCGATGAGCGCGATGCCGAGGTCGAGCCGCCGCTTCTGGCCGCCCGACAGCGACTTCACGCGCGCGTTCGCCTTCTCCTGGAGCCCGACGAGCGCGACCACCTCGTCGACGTCCCGCGGGGCGCGGTAGTAGCCGGCGAAGATCGCGTGGATCTCGCGCACGGTGAGGCTCGGCCACAGCTGCGACTGCTGCAGGACCACGCCGATCCGCTCGCGGAAGTCCGGGTGCGGCCGCTCGGGATCGCTGCCGAGGACGCGCACCTCGCCGGCGTCGCGCTTGCGGTAGCCCTCGAGGATCTCGACGGTCGTCGTCTTGCCGGCGCCGTTCGGCCCGAGCAGCCCGAAGACCTCCCCCTCTTCGATCGAGAAGTCGACCCCCCGGACCGCCTCGAGGTTCCCGTAGGCCTTGCGCAGGCCGCTGACCTCGATCGCGTGCATCCGTCGAGAAGGGTAGACGGGACCGTCGGTACAGTCGGCGCGTGGGCGCGTTCCGCTACGTCGTCGCAGACGTCTTCACCGACGTGCCGCTCGCCGGGAACCAGGTCGCCGTCTTCACCGACGCCCGCGAGATCCCGGAGGCGCAGCTGCAGCTGCTCGCGCGCGAGGTCAACTTCTCCGAGACCGTCTTCGTCTATCCCGCGGCGGGCGAGGGGCATGCGCGGATCCGGATCTTCACGCCGATGCTCGAGCTCCCCTTCGCCGGGCATCCGGTCCTCGGCACCGCGTTCGTGCTCGCCCAGCCGCTGCAGCTCGGCGAGATCCGGCTCGAGACGGGCAGCGGCGTCGTCCCGATCCGGCTCGAGCGCGACGGGCCGCAGATCGTCTTCGGCTGGATGCGGCAGCCGCCCGTCGCCTGGGAGCCGTACGAGCAGGCCGACGAGCTGCTCGCGCTGCTCGGGGTCGAGCGGAGCGGGCTGCCGGTCGAGCTCTACCGGCAGGGTCCGGGCCACGTCTTCGTCGAGCTCGACTCGCCGGAGGCCGTCGCGATCCTGCGTCCCGACTTCGGGCGACTCGCCGAGCTCGTCGAGCACGGCGTCAACTGCTTCGCCGGCTCGGGTGACCGCTGGAAGACGAGGATGTTCGCGCCGGGCGCCGGCGTGGCCGAGGATCCCGCGACCGGGTCGGCGGCCGGGCCCCTCGCGCTCCACCTCTCCCGGCACGGCCGGATCGCCTTCGGCGACGAGATCGAGATCCGGCAGGGGGCCGAGGTCGGCCGGCCCTCGACGCTGCACGCCGTCGCGCACTCGCCGGAGGAGATCGACGTCGGGGGCTCTGCGGTCGTCGTCGCCCGCGGCGAGTTCCGGGTGTGAGGCACGCGCCGGGGGCGGTTCTCCTCGTGGGCGTCGCCGTCGCCGTCGCCGGGTGCGGCTCCACGCAGCGGGGCGCGGCGGGGCAGACGACGGTTCGCTACGGCGTCTACCCGGCCGACACGAGCACGGTTTCGACGACGGACCCGAGGTCGGACTCGTGCCGCCTGGACGCGGCCGCCTTTGCGCGAGGTGCCGCGAGCTTCCTCGCGCACTACGGCGCCCTGGCCGCGTCTCCCGCGGATCCCTACTACGCGTTGTTGCGCGAGCAGTTCGCAGACTTCGCGGTGCGTCGTTGCGATCCGAAGCTGCTCGGCAGCGCGCTCGAGCACCGGCTCTCGGCCGCGGAGCGGCGCGTGCTCCTCGCGCATGCGTCGCGTCCGATGGCCGTCGCGTTGCGCCGGGCGCTCTCGGCCGTGGACGGGTGACGCCCGCTCAGTCGATCCAGGCGACCGAATCGATGTCCGGCAGCTCGAACGGCAGGGATCGCCAGAAGACGCCGCCGTTCACCGAGACGTAGAGCCGGTTCCGCGCGGCGTAGAGCATCCGGTCGGGCTCGTCCTCGGCGATCGCGACGGCGAAGCCCGGCGGGAGGCCGCCGCCGGCCTCGCGCCAGGTCGCTCCGCCGTCGTTCGAGAGCATGAGCGGCGGCCGGCGCTCGACGACGGCGACCACGGTCGCGCCGGCGCGTGCGGCCGCGACGACCCGTGGCAGCGCTACCTCGGGCCGCTCGGCCGCGGGTACCTCGCTCCCCTGGCCGAGCAGCGACTCGTCCTCGACGTCGACGAGGAAGACACCCGCCACCGTGCCGACCGCGGCGATCAGTGCGCCACCGCCGAGAGCAGGGCGGAGACGAGGGCGCTTGCGCGGCGCGCGGCCGAGATCGGCCTGTGCCCGCCCGCCCGCGCGCTCAGGTAGGCGACGGAGAACGCGTCTCCCGCTCCCGTCGGGTCGCCCCGGATCGCCCGCGCCGCCACGCGGACGGCGGCATCGCGCGTGAGCACGAGCGAGCCCCCCGCCCCGAACGTCACGACGACCTCCGGGACGCCGAGCTCGCGAAGCTCCTCGAGGTCGCCGCCGCCGAGAATGGCTTGCGCCTCCTCCTCGGCGAGCTTGAGCATCGAGACGTGATGGAGGAGCGCAGGGTCGAAGTCGGCGTCGAGCACGAGCGGACCGAGCCGGCGCGAGCGCACGAGCCCGTGGCCGTCGAGCAGCAGCCGCCGCCGCCGCGCGATTCGCTCGAGCGTCTCGGCCGAGAAGTCGTCGCGCAGCAACGGTGAGACGTGCACCCACTCGACGCGGCGCAGCGCGCGCTCCGGCTCGTCGGCTTCGCTCCACGGGTCGCCGACCGTCTCGACGCGCATCTCCCGGCGGCCGTCGTCGTCGTAGTGGAAGGAGAACGCGGTCGTATCGCCGGACGCTGCGAGCGAGACCGGCAGGCCGAGCGCCGCGAGCCGCCGCAGGTACGGACGCCGCTCGGGCTCGCCGCACTTCGCGACGACGACCGCTTCCTGCCGCAGGGCGCGGAGCGCGCGCCCTGCGTGCCAGGGGCCACCGCCGATGCGGGGCGAGTCGCGGCCCTCCACGAGGTCACGCGCAAGAGGGCCGATCACGGCGAGCTGTCGCACGACCCGCAAGCGTAAGCGCGACCGAGAGCAGGAAGGAGAGGGCGAAGCTCGGCAGCGAGCCGCCGATCGCTCCCTGACCCGGGTGCGTGTGGTCGACGAGGTGGATCCACGAGCTCGGCCCGACCGGCGCGAGCCACTGGTAGAGGCAGAACCCTGCGAGCCAGGCGGCGATCTGGCCCGCGCGCAGGCCGGGCGCGCCGAACGCGTCGCGGTTGCCGACGACCCACTGCGCGAGCAGGACACCGAAGAGCGGCACGAAGAACGAGCCCAGCAGGTAGAGGAACTCCTGGTAGTGGACGAGGTCGACGACGAACGTCCCGGCCGTCGCGGTTGCCGCGACGGCGACGATGAGCAGCCGTTGCGGCACCCGCGGGAGGACGTTCTGCAGCGAGACCGCGGCCGAGTAGACGTTCGCGAACGGCTCCTTCGTCTCGTCGACGCCGAGGGCGACGAGCGCGAGCGCGGCTCCCGCGCCGCCGGTCGCGATCGCGCCGATCACCGAAGGCGCGTCCGCGAGGCCGCGCGTGAGCAGGAGGATCGCGCCGAGCGCGTACAGCCAGACGTTGGGGAGGAAGTAGCCGACCGCGGCTCCCCAGAAGGCGCCGCGCCCGCTCCTCGAGAACCGCGTGTAGTCGGCGGCGAGCGGCAGCCACGAGACCGGCATCGCGACCATGAGGTCGACGCCCTGCCAGAAGCTGAGCCCGCCCTTTCCCGGCCGCGACCAGAGCGTGCCGAGATGTGCGTCGTGCAGCGCCCACCAGGTGAGGTAGGCGAGTGAGGCGAGCACGATCCAGAGCGCGACGCGCTTGACCCACTCGCGGACGAAGCCGACGGGCCCGACGAGCGCGAGGATGGTCGCCGCTGCCGCGGCCGCGAGCTTCCAGAACCAGAGCGGGCCGTGCACGAGCGCGCGCGCGGCGGTGGCGATCACGAGCACCTCGAAGACCGTCCAGCCGAGGTTCTGGAGGACGTTGAGCCCGGTCGGGAGGTACGAGCCGGCGCGGCCGAGCGGCGCCCGCAGCAGGACCATCGCCGGCACGCCGGCCTCCGCCCCGATCGCGGCGGCGAACCCGAGCAGCGCGTTGCCGAAGATCCCGCCGACGAGGATCGCGAGCAGCGCCTCGCGGAGCGAGAGGGCAGGGACGAGGAAGGCGCCGGCGACGAGGACGAGCAGGCTGAGCCCCAGGCTCGACCACAGCAGTCCGTTCTCGAGCCCGCCGAGCGTGCGCAACCGCTCGGGAACGGGCTCGATCCCCCAGCTCGGTGTCCGCTCGCTCATCTCCCTCCCTTCGCCGGCATGACCCGGATCAGGTTCGACGGGTGTGATCTCAGCCGCGCCCCGCGCGACACCCCGGTGCGACGAGTGTACGGGCCCCGCGTGCGGGAAGAAGCCGGTTCGTGGCCGAGCTCCTGACGAGTCCGCGCGAGCTCCTTGCGGCGCGGCTGCGGCGAATGCTCTGGGTCGAGACTCGCCTCTGTGAGGACGTCCTGCCCGGGCTGGTCGACCAGGCCCGCGCGACCGACCTGCGATACGGCTTCGAGCGCCACCTCCTCGAGACGCGCGGCCACGTCCGCACGGTCCGCGCGATCCTCGACGAGCTCGGAGTGCCCGCCGAGCCGGAGGAGGGCACGGCGCTCACCGCGATCGCGCGGGAGCACGAGCAGCTGGTGGAGCAGATCGCGGGCGACGGCCACCTGCTGCACGACCTCGCGCACATCGAGGCGGCAGCCGCGAGCGAGCACCTCGAGATCGCGGCCTACGGCTCGCTTGCGAGCCTCGCCGAGGCGCTCGGGGAGGAGGCGATCGCGATCCGGCTGCGCGAGGTGATGGAGCAGGAGGAGCTGGCGCTCGAGCTCCTCGAGCGCGCCCAGGCGAAGCTGCTCGCCGAGAAGGTCGAGAGCGAGCGGATCTCCCGCGGGCGCTCGGCTTTCATCGAGCGCTAACCCGACGGAACCTAGCCTCGTTCCATGCTGCGCCTGGAACGGCATCGGCTAGGTCCGCGCGTCTACGTCTGCGGCCTTCGCATCCACGAGTTCGCACTGGGGCTCGGCGTCGTCGCGGTCCTCCTCCTCGGCGGAGTCGCCGAGCTCTGGGAGCTGACCCGCCGCACGGAGGTCGCGGCCCTCTTCGGCACGTGGCTGATCGGGAAGGACTGGCGCGACCTCTTCCCGTCGAAGCGGAACACCGCGGCCTGGGGCCTCCTGCCGCACCGGGTGCCGCGCGACCGGATCGGCTAGCGGCGGACGGACTGCGCCAGCGACTGGGCGCAGACCGCGAAGACCAGGATGCTGAGGAAGCCCGTCATGTACTGGGGCACGGTCGTGACCTCTCCCGCCTTGAAGACGTCGTGGAAGAAGAGGAAGTCGACTGCGAGGAAGCCCACGACCAGCCCGACGTCGAGCACTCGTCTCATGGCTCGATTGTACGGGCCTGAAGAGCCGGCGTTTCTGCGTAAGGTTCGGGCATGGACTGGCCCGCGCCCCTGACTGTCCGCGAGATTGCGGCCGAGCTCCACTGCCCCGAGGAAGAGGTCCGCGTTCTGATCCGCGACGGGGAGCTGCGGACGGTCGCCTGCGGGATCCGGCCCGGCCTCGTCCCGCGCCACGAGTTCGACGCCTACCTCCGCCGGCACCGACGCCGGCTCGGCGACTCGCAGCGCTCCTCGGCGGCGCCGTAACCTCCCGCCGCGGCCGGTCGAGCTAGCTTCTTCCGGTTATCGCGCCCGTCCCCGTCACGTTCTTCGCGACGTGTCGGGGATTCCCGAAGTAGAGGATCGTGCCGGTCCCGGACACCGAGGCGGCGAGACTCGTCGTCGCGGTGACGAAGATGCTTCCCGACCCGCTCACGAGTGCCCGCGCCTCCTTCGCCACGAGGCGCGTGAACACCGCGGTTCCCGAGCCGCCGACGGTGATCTCGAGGTGCGTCGCACGTCCGCTTCCGGTCAGCGTTCCGCTACCCGTGAGGCTCACCCCGAGGCTCTTCGCCCGGACGCCGTCGACGACGATGTTGCCGCTGCCGGACAGCGTGAGCGCGGAGAGCGCGGGAACGGTGACCTCGACGCTCATCGGGCTTCTCGTCGTGAAGCTGCCCGGGGTGTCCGCCACGACGAGATGGTGCGACCGGACCGTGGTCGTGACGCGGTCGAGCAGGTTGTCGTCGGCATGGACGACGACCGATTGCGCACCGCCGACGCGTACGGAGACGTTGTTGCTTCCGGCGAGCTCCACCGTGTCGAACGCAGGCAGGTGACGGGTCTGCGTCGCGGGCACGCCGGAGCCGTCGGCGGCCGAGTTCGACGAGCTTCCGACGACCTCGAAGACGTACAGCAGGACGACGGCGAGCGCGCCGAGGAGAAACGCAAGGAGCAAGGCCATCCAGGGGAGCCCGCGCCGCCCGCCGCGGGTGGCAACCGATGTCGGGGCAACGGTCAAACCCTTCCCTCCTCACGCGTGCGCCGGCTGCTTCGGCGTCTCCAGTATTCGCCTCGGCCGTTCGAGGCGCATCGGCGTTTCTCCGTACCGGAGCGCGAGCCGGTAACGACACTCGGCTGGGCCAGTGTTCACGAATGAACCCTCGGCGGCGAGTATCGGGGCCAAGGCCCGTGGACTGCACGAGCGTCCTCTCGCCTGACGGGAGGCCCGATCAGGCGCGGCCGTAGCGGGCTGCGCGGGCGGCGGCCGCCGGGGCGACGCCTGCGTCGAGCAACCGTTGCCGCGCCTCGCTCTCCCGGAACACCTGCAGCAGCACCCAGACGAGCGCGGGCAGCATCGTGAACACGCTCTCCACGAGCATCACGCCGCCGCCGGCCTTCTGGTCGGCGACGTGGCTCAGCCCCCACAGCGTCGGGTCGTGCGCGTACGGCGCGTAGTAGACGCGGCTCGACCAGATGAAGATCTGCGACAGGACGAGCATCACGAACCACATCACGAGCACGTAGGGGATCTTCCGCGGCGCCGAGAACCACGCCGGCCCCGGCAGCGGCTCGAGCAGCCCGGCCCAGAGCAGCATCCCGAAGCCGACGAAGCACGAATGCTGGAGCGCGTGGATCGCGTCGTTCCCGAGCGCCGCGTCGAAGAGCGCGGGCACGTGCCAGAGGCAGAAGTCGAGCGCCCAGAGCGGTAGCGCGACGAGCGGGTGCGCGAGCACGCGCAGGCGGTGCACCACCCGCAGGCGGAGCAGCGGCCGCAGCAGCCTCCCGTCGAGCCCGAGCACGAGCAGGAGCGCGCCGACGTCCCCCAGGAGGAGGTGCTGGAGCATGTGGACCGAGAAGAGCCGCTCCTCGCCGATCGTGTCGATCGGGGAGACGAGGGCGACGAGGATCGTCAGCAGCCCGAGCGCGAACGAGACCTGGCGGCGATGCCGCACGGGGCGTCCCCGCCGGGCGAGCGTCCGCACGCGCCGCCAGTAGACGGCGGCGACGAGCGCCACCGCAGCGAGCTCGAGCGGGTCGAAGTTCCAGTCGTTCACGGCACGCCGGGTTTGTGGGGCACGTCCTCGGGTACCCGTTTTCCGGATTGAGTACGTCTCGGGGGACGAAGCGGCGCAGGGGACTTGCGGCAGCTGCGCTGCTCCTGCCGCTCGTGCTCGCCGGTTGCGGCGGCGTCCAGAACTCGCTCAACCCGCACAGCCACGCGGCCACCGACATCGCGAACCTCTTCTGGTGGATGATGGCCGTCGCCTTCGGCGGCCTCGCCCTCGTGACCGGGATCATGGTCGCCGCCTGGCTCAAGCGCGGCCGCGGCGGCACCGCCTCTCACCCCGGCGACCGTGAGGCGGGCGAGCGCCTCGGCAACAAGGTGGTGATCGCGCTCGGCGTCGTCATGCCGGTCGCCGTCGTCTGCGCCCTCTTCGTCGTCAGCGACACGCTGATCATCAACGTGACGCAGGCGCCGGCCGCGTCCGGCACGAGCCTCACGGTGCACGCCATCGGCCATCAGTGGTGGTGGGAGTTCACGTATCCGGGGACGCCCGCCGACACGGCGGACGAGCTGCACATTCCCGTCGACACGCGGATCAACCTCGTCGCCACCACCGCGGACGTCATCCACAGCTTCTGGGTGCCCGCGCTCAACCGCAAGATCGACACGATCCCCGGCCAGAAGAACGCGGTCACGCTCTACGCGGACACGGTCGGCGTCTTCCGTGGCCAGTGCGCCGAGTTCTGCGGGCTCCAGCACGCCCACATGGGCATGCACGTGATCGTCCAGTCGAAGGCCGCCTTCCGGGCCTGGCTGCGGCACGAGTCCGCGGACGCGCGCGCGCCCACGACGCGCGCCGAGGAGGCCGGCCGTAGGGTGTTCCTCGACGGCCCCTGCTCGAGCTGCCACACGATCCGCGGCACGAGCGCGGGCGGCTACGTCGGTCCCGACCTCACCCACCTCGCCGGCCGCAAATGGCTCGCCGGGCTCGTGATCCCCAACAGCAGGGGCTACCTCGCCGACTGGATCACGAACTCGCAGCACATCAAGCCGGGCAACCAGATGCCGGACCTCGACCTCGCCGGCGCCCGGCTGCGGAGCCTGCTCGCGTACCTGGAGAGCCTGAAGTAGTGGCCACGACCGTTCCGCCCCCCGCCGTCGCCGGGCCGCTCGTCGAGCGCCTCGAGCGGATGTGGCAGGCCCGGCCGGGGATCCTCGGCTGGCTGACGACGACCGACCACAAGCGGATCGGTCTCCTCTACTTCTGGACGACCCTCGTCCTCTTCGCGGCGGGCGGCGCCGAGGCCCTGATCATGCGCACCCAGCTGATCCGGCCGAACAACGACGTCGTCGGCCCGAGCACCTACGACCAGCTCTTCACGATGCACGGGATCACGATGATCTTCTTCTTCATCATCCCGATGACGACGGGGGCGTTCGGGAACTACCTGCTGCCGCTGATGGTCGGCGCGCGCGACATGGCGTTCCCGCGGCTGAACGCCCTCAGCTACTGGGTCTTCCTCGGCTCCGCGATCTTCATCTACACGAGCCTGTTCGCCGGGGTCGCGCCGAACGCCGGCTGGTTCGACTACGTGCCGCTCGCCGGCCCGAAGTACGACCCCGGGCACGCGATCGACTTCTTCGCCCTCGGGATCATCTTCAACGGGATCTCCTCCTCGCTGACCGCGGCGAACTTCATCGTCACGGTCTTCAAGCTGCGCGCGCCCGGGATGTCGTTCAACCGGATGCCGCTCTTCTGCTTCGCGCAGCTCGCGGCAGCGTTCGGGCTGCTCTTCGCCCTGCCCTCGCTGACCGTCGCGACGATCTTCCTCTACCTCGACCGGACGATCGGCACGCACTTCTACGACGCGGCGAAGGGCGGCAGCACGCTCCTCTGGCAGCACCTCTTCTGGTTCTTCGGGCACCCGGAGGTGTACATCCTGATCGTCCCCGCGTTCGGGATCGCGACCGAGATCATCCCCGCGTTCACGCAGCGGCGCGTGGTCGCCTTCCCCTTCGTCGCGATCGCCGAGCTGCTCGTCGTCTTCATCGGCTTCGGGGTGTGGGCGCACCACATGTTCGCGGTCGGGATGCCGACCGTGACCGTCGTCTTCTTCGCCGCGGCGACGGCCGTCGTCGTCATCCCGAGCACGATCCAGGTGTTCGCCTGGACGATGACGATGTTCGTCGGCCGGCCGCGCTTCCGGACGCCGCTGCTCTTCATCTGCGGCTTCATCTTCATGTTCGTCGCCGGCGGCCTGACCGGGATCATGTTCCTCGCGGTGCCGTTCGACCAGCAGGTGACGGACACGTACTTCGTCGTCGCCCACTTCCACTACATCATCTTCGGCGCCGCCGTCTTCCCGATCTTCGGCGGCCTCTACTACTGGTTCCCGAAGGTCACGGGGAAGCTCTACTTCGAGCTGCCCGGGCAGATCAGCTTCTGGACGATCTTCCTCGGCACCAACCTCCTCTTCTTCCCGATGCACATCGTCGGGCTCGAGGGGATGACGCGCCGCGTCTACACGTATCCGGGCGGCCTCGGCTGGGGGCCGGAGAACCTCGCGGAGTCGATCGGCGCGTACCTGACTGCGTTCGGCATCGTCGTCCTGCTCGGGAACCTCGTGGTCAGCTACCGCAGGGGGGCGCAGGCCGGCCCCGACCCGTGGCACGGCGCGACGCTCGAGTGGACGATTCCCTCGCCGCCGCCCGAGTACAACTACGCCGTCATCCCGACGGTCTCGAGCGCGTACGCGAACTGGGACGAGGAGGACCGCGAGGAGGATCGCCGCAAGCTCGAGGGCGCCGTGATGGTGCTCGACCAGGGGCACGAGCAGCCGGTGAGCTCGCCCGTCGACGGCTGGTGGACGGAGATCGTCGAGATGCCGCACGACTCGCCGTGGCCGATCGTCCTGGCGGCGTCGATGGCGATCGTCTTCGCCTCGCTCCTCTTCCACCAGTGGGTCGTCGCCGGTTTCCTCTTGATCCCGGTCGCCTTCTCCCTGCTCGGCTGGCACGGGACGGAGCCGCAGGAGTCATGAGCGACTACGTCGCAGGCGGCGTCCCCGAGGGGATGGTCCCGCGGACGACCGACGCCAGGAACGCGCGCGAGGTCGTCGTCCTCGCGTCGCGCCGCCGGCAGCCGTCGGTCGCCCTGTGGGGGATGGCGATGCTCGTCGCGAGCGAGGGGACGCTGCTCGTCGGGCTGATCGCCTCCTACTACTACCTCCGCTTCTCGACGGCGACGTGGCCGCCGCGATCGGACCCGCGGCCGGAGGTCGTGATCCCGCTCGTCCTCGTCGGCGTCCTCGCGACGACCAGCCTCCCGCTGCAGCTCGCCGCGTTCGCCGCCCGGGCGGGACGGCTGGCTGCGACGCGCCTGTGCCTCCTCTGGGCGCTCGTGATCCAGGTCGGCTACCTCGTGTACGAGGTGCACGACTTCGCGCGCCAGGTGCACCACGACCCGATCTCGACCGACGCGTACAGCTCGATCTACTTCACGCTGCTCGGCGCGGACCACGCCCATGTCGCGGTCGGGATCCTGCTCACCGTCTGGCTGCTGTGGAAGCTCGCGCGCGGGCTCACCATGTACCGGCTGAACGCGGTGCAGGTGGTCGCCTTCTACTGGCATGCCGTCAACCTGCTCACGCTCGTCATCACGGGCGTCCTGCTGAGCGCGACCTTCTGATGGCGGCCACCGACGTCAACCCGGCCCGCCGCGAGACCCTGCTGGCGCCGAGTCCCGCCGAGAAGGTCGGCCGCTTCACGCTCAGGCAGCTCGGGATCATGCAGTGGACGGGAACGATCGTCGCGCCCGCGGTCTGGTACTCGCAGCACCTGTTCGGCTTCGGCGTCGGCCAGGCCGTCTGCAGCGCCGGCGGGGCCCACTGGGGCGTGGACTTCGGCGTCTACCAGCTGACCGCCGCGGCCGTGACGGGGTTCGTCGAGATCGCGACGTGGGCCTGCGCGCTGCTCGTCTTCCTCCACACGCGGGGCGCGGACTGGGGCGACGGCCCGCCGGAGGAGGGCCGCTGGGGCGCGCGGGAGCCGTACGGGCGGCTCCACTTCTTCGCCGTCGCCGGCCTGGTCGCGAACGTCCTCTTCCTCACGATGGCGCTGCTCGACGCCACCGCGGCGGTCACCGACGTCATGTGCCGGCAGTCGTGAGCGCGCGCGTGTTCATCCGCCTCGTCGCGCTCGGAGCCGCCGTCGCCGGCTGCGCGCTCCTCGTGCCGGGGGCCGCCGGCGCCGCACCCGGCAAGGGGACGCCGCAGGGCAGGCTCGCCGCGAAGGGCTACCGCCTCTACGGCGAGTACTGCCTCGCCTGCCACGGGCCGAACGCCGCGGGCCGGGTGCCCGCGCCGTCGCGCTCGATCGGCGCCGGGCCGCTGCGAGACCAGCAGCGCCAGCGCGGGATCGGGCCGTCGCTCCAGGGCGTCGGGGCGCTCGCCGCCGACCTCTACCTCCGCACCGGCTACATGCCCCTTCCCCACGTGGGCCTGCAGCCGCGCCGGCGGCGCCAGGTGCTGGGCGAGAGCTCGATCCGGGCCCTCGTCGCATACGTCGCGAGCTTCGGCGGGCCACCGATCCCGCAGCCGCAGCCGCAGCTCGGGAACCTCTCCGAGGGGCAGAGCCTCTTCACCGAGCACTGCGCCGGCTGCCACCAGGTCGTCGCCCAGGGCGGTTACGTCACGAACGCCATCGCGGAGCCCCTGCGCACGGCGGGGATGAACGCCACGACGATCGCCGAGGCCGTCCGCACCGGCCCGTACGTGATGCCGAAGTTCACGTACGGGGATCTGTCCAGCCGGCAGCTCGACTCGATCGTCCGCTACGTCCTCTGGGCCCAGCGTCCGGCCCATCCCGGCGGCTGGGGGATCGCGTTCATCGGCCCGGTGCCGGAGGGCCTCGTGGCGTGGTTCGTCGCGCTGCCGCTGCTGATCGTGTTCTGCCTCGTCCTCGGGAGGAGGCTGCGGACGTGAGTCGGCTGCGGAACGCCGTCGTCTCGAGCCTCGTGCTCCTGCTCGGCCGCGGGCGGCCGAAGCCGCCGCAGGATCCGTCGCGCATCGTCCCCGAGCGGCCTCCGAACCCGGGCGCCGAGCTCGCGGTCCTCGTCCTGCTCGGCCTGAGCGCCCTGTCGGCCCTCGGGTTCGTGCTCGTCTACGCCTTCGCCTCGCAGCTGCCGGCGACGACGCAGCTGTTCGGTCTGACGCTCGGCGGCTCCCTGCTCTTCCTCGCGGTGGCGCTGATCGTCGTGGGCCTGAAGCTCGTCCCGGCCGAGGAGATCGTCGAGGCGTACCCGGCGTTCGAGCATCCCGGCGAGCAGCAGGTGCTGACGGAGGTGCTCGAGGAGAGCGGCTCGCGGATCAGCCGGCGAGGGCTGTTCAAGCTCGGGCTGCTCGGGAGCGGCGGCGCGCTCGGGCTCGCGCTCCTCGCTCCGGCGGTCTCGTTCGGGCCGCTCTTCCACGTCAAGCAGTTCCTCGCGACTCCGTGGCGGCGCGGCCGGCGGCTCGTCGACGAGGACGGCAAGCCTTACCGGACGTCGGACATCGAGGCGGACAACTTCTACCTCGCGTTTCCCGAGGGGCTGCCGAGCGCGTCCAGGGAGGAGCTGTCAGCCTCCCTGATCCTCTTCCGCCTCCCGCCGTCGTCGCTGCGGCTGCCGGAGCGGCTGCGCGACTACCCGGCGACCGGAGGGATCCTCGCGTACTCGCGGATCTGCACCCACGCGGGCTGTGCGATCAACATGCTCCGCTCGCCGCTCTTCCAGCCGAACGACCCGAAGCCCGCCCTCGTCTGCCCGTGCCACTACTCGACGTTCGACCCGGCCACCGGAGGAACGGTGATCTTCGGCCCCGCGGGGCGCGACCTGCCGATGCTCCCGATCTACGCCGACGCGCACGGCTACCTGCGCGCCAAGGGGAACTTCGACGAGCCCGTCGGGCCCTCCTGGTGGGGCGTCCGGATGTACAGGCCGAACCCATGACGAGCGGGGCTCCCCTCACCCGTCGCGCGATCCGCTTCGTCGACCAGCGGACGGGCTCCGCGCCGTATCTGCGCAAGCTCATGCGCTACCTCTTCCCCGACCACTGGTCGTTCCTGCTCGGAGAGGTGGCGCTCTACGCGTTCATCGTCCTCGTCGCGACCGGCGTCTATCTCACGTTCTTCTTCGTCGACTCGACGAAGGAGGTCGTCTACCACGGGCCCTATGCGCCGCTCGACGGTCAGCACATGAGCGAGGCGTACCGGTCGGTCGTGCACCTCTCGCTCTCCGTCCGCGCGGGTCTCCTGATCCGGCAGACACACCACTGGGCGGCCAACGTCTTCATCGGCGCGATCGTCCTCCACCTCCTGCGCATCTTCTTCACGGGCGCGTACCGGAAGCCGCGCGAGCTCACGTACGTGATCGGCGTGACGATGCTCATGCTCTCGCTGCTCGAGGCGTACCTGGGCTACTCGCTCGTGGACGACCTCCTGTCGGGGATGGGCCTCGTGATCGGCTACTCGGTGGGCCTGTCGCTCCCCTTCGTCGGCGAGAACCTCATGAACTGGCTGTTCAACGGGATGTACCCGGGCAGCGCCGACCTCTGGCCGCGGATGTACATCGCGCACGTCCTCATCTTCCCGGTGCTGATCGGCGGCCTCCTCGGGGCGCACCTGCTGCTCGTGATGCTCAAGCACCACACGCAGTTCAGGCGGCGACGGTCCCAGACCGAGCACGCGATCGTCGGCGTCCCCGCCTGGCCCGGGCAGGCGCCGCGCTCGATCGGGCTCGCGCTCGCGACGGCGGGGATCCTCTTCCTGCTCGGCGGCCTGGTGGAGATCAACCCGATCTGGCTCTGGGGGCCGTACCACACGTTCTCGTCGACGAACGGCGCGCAGCCGGACTGGTACCTCGGCTGGTTGATCGGCGCGCTGCGCCTCATGCCGAGCTTCGACGTCGTGATCGACGGCTACACGCTCGTCCCGAACCCGTTCTGGGGCGGAGTCGGCTTCCCGCTCGTCGTCTTCGGCTTCCTCTACTTCTGGCCGTGGATCGAGCGGCGGTTCACCGGCGACCAGGCGTTCCACAACCTCCTCGAGCGGCCGCGCGACGCGCCGGTGCGGACGGGGCTCGGCATCGGCATGATCACCTGGGTCGTCGTCGTCTTCCTCGCGGGCAGCGCCGACCGGGTCGCGGTGGCCTGGAACGTCTCCTACGTCGGGCAGGTGCACGTCTACTGGGTGCTCGTCTGGGTGCTGCCGGTGCTGTTCGGGCTGATCGCCTGGTGGATCTGCAGGGAGCTGCAGGCGGGCGAGAAGGTCCTGGCGAGGCGTCACGAGGCCGAGGTCGAGGCGCGTCTCGCGCGCATGCGGCGGGGAAAGAAGCCCGACGCTTCCGGCGAGCCGAGCGCCTCCTAGCGCTACGCGTAGCCGGTCTCGAAGAAGCGGCCCTCGTGGGCGATCGCCTGCTCGCGCGTGAGGCCCTGCTCGGAGTGCGGTTTCGCGCCGATCGCGTCGGCGAAGCGGGTGATCAGATCGAAGGCCGCCTTCACCTCCGCCGCCCCGCGCAAGGCGTCGGGCGACACCCCGGCCGCGAAGGCAGGTTGCGGATCGAGCGTGGCGAGGAAGTG
Organism: uncultured Actinomycetes bacterium; assembly: GCA_963746965.1. GTDB lineage: Bacteria > Actinomycetota > Thermoleophilia > Gaiellales > Gaiellaceae > Palsa-739. The sequence continues at coordinate 945,516 of CAVVDH010000001.1, forward strand.
GAGCGCAGTCCGCAACCGCTCGTCGATCGGCGCCGTGCGGTAGTCGGCGAGGATCGCGTCCACGAGCTCGGCGTCTCCGAAGGCGTACGACGCGACCGCGCCGTGGGCCTCCGTTCAGAAGGGGCACTGGTTCTGCACCGAGACGAAGGCGGCGAACAGCTCCCGCTCCGCCTCCGTCCACTCCGACGGCCCCTTCATCACCTCCTGCAGGAGCTCGGAGAAGGGCCGCCCGAACAGCTCCGGCCGGTAGCGGAGGGCGAGCGAGATGTCGGAGACGTAGCCGTCGCGCTCGCGCAGGCGGTCGACCTCGGCCGCCGTCTCGGCCGAGTGAGTCAGCTCAATCCGCATCGATCGCCTCGTGTGCGCGGCGCCTCGCCTCGTCTGCGGCGGCGAACGCGACGGGGAGCACGGCCTCGTAGAGCTCGTCGGCGGAGAGGCCCGCGACGTCGGCGTCGGTGATCCGGTACGCGGCCGTGCGCACCTTCGCGGTCAGCGGTGTCTCCGCTCCCGTCGGGCCGACGGCACGGCCCACCGCCAGCCAGAGCCCGGCCCGCCGGACGCGGCCGGCGAGCGCGTCGAGGTCGACTTCCCGGGACGTGTCGAGACGGATCGTCTCGCCCCCGAGCGCGAGCGGGGCGTGGCGACCCGACTCGACCGCGTCGCGCAGCGCGTCGATCCGCTCCGCGTCGACATGGCCGGGATGGCGCTCGCGGGAGGCGTAGCGCTCGAGCAGCAGCTCGAGCGGCGCGCCGCAGTGCACCTGGACGAAACGGGCCGGCAACGCGGCGAGCCGTTCCTCGCGGCCGCGGACGAAGTTCGCCTCGAGCACGAGGCTCGCGCCGGCGGCGACGGATTCCTCGACGATCCCGAGCAGGGCGAGGTACGTCGCCTCGCCGAGCCGCTGCGACCAGGCGAGGTCGCCGGCTCCGAGCCCGTCGAAGAGCGCCTCCTTGATCGTGTCCTTCGCGATCAGCGGCAGGCGGAGCCGCGCCGCGAGCGCCCGCGCCACGGTGGTCTTCCCCGCGGCCGGCGGTCCTTGGACGACCACCAGGAGCGGTGGCTCCATCCGGTTACGCGGAAAGGAGTCGCCGCAAGACGTACTGCAGGATCCCGCCGTGGCGGAAGTACTCGCGCTCGCGCGGCGTGTCGAGCCGGAGCCGGGCGCGGAACTCCTTGCCGTCCGCCCGCACCGTGACGACCTCGGCCTCGCCTCCCTCGACCCCGGTGACCGAGAACTCCTCCCGCCCGGTGAGGCCGAGCGACTCGGCGCTCTCGCCGTCCATGAACTGGAGCGGCAGGATCCCCATCATGAGGAGGTTCGAGCGATGGATCCGCTCGTACGACTCGGCGATCGCGGCGCGCACGCCGAGCAGGTTCGGCCCCTTCGCCGCCCAGTCGCGTGACGAGCCGGAGCCGTACTCCTTGCCGGCGATCACGATCGTCGGCACGCCCTCCGCGCGGTAGCGCCCGGCGACCTCGTAGATCGTCCCCTCCGCGCCGTCCGGCAGGTGGACGGTCCACGTCCCCTCGCTGCCGGGCACGAGCAGGTTCTTGAGGCGGACGTTCGCGAACGTGCCGCGCACCATCACCTCGTGGTTCCCCCGCCGCGCGCCGTAGGAGTTGAACTGGCGCCGCTCGACGCCGTGCTCGACGAGGTACTGCCCGGCCGGCGAGTCGGGCCGGATCGCGCCCGCCGGCGAGATGTGGTCGGTCGTGACGGAGTCGCCGAGCAGGACGAGGCAGCGCGCTCCCTCGACGTCTGCGACCGGCTCGGGCTCGCGCGGCATCCCGTCGAAGTACGGCGGGAGCCGTACGTACGTCGACGCGGGCTCCCATTCGTACAGCTCCCCCTGCGGCGTCTCGAGCTCGCGCCAGCGCTCGTCGCCGCTGAAGACGTCGGCGTATGTGGACGAGAACATCGAGCCCTGCACGGATTCCCCGATCACGCGGTCGATCTCGTCCCGGCTCGGCCAGAGGTCGCGGAGGAAGACGTCCTCGCCGTCCGAGCCCTGCCCGAGCGGCTCGTTTACGAGGTCGACGTCCATCCGGCCCGCGAGCGCGTACGCGACGACGAGCGGCGGCGACGCGAGGTAGTTCGCCTTCACCTCGCCGTGGATCCGCGCCTCGAAGTTCCGGTTCCCCGACAGGACGGCGCAGACGACGAGGTCGCCGTCCGCGACGGCGGCGCTGATCGGCTCCGGCAGCGGCCCGGAGTTCCCGATGCACGTCGTGCAGCCGTAGCCCACGGTGTTGAAGCCGAGCTCGTCGAGGTACCGGTCGAGGCCGGACGCGCGGTAGTACTCGCTCACGACCTTCGAGCCCGGCGCGAGGGAGGACTTGACCCACGGGCGCCGCTCGAGGCCGCGCTCGACCGCGTTGCGCGCGAGCAGGCCCGCCGCGATCATCACCGACGGGTTCGACGTGTTCGTGCAGGAGGTGATCGCCGCGATCACGACCGAGCCGTGCTCGAGCGCGTAGTCCTCGCCCTCCACCGGCACGCGCTTCTTCTCGAGCGTCGCGGTCGCTCCGCGCACCGGATCCGTGTCGCTCACCCCGTCGCCGGTCGGAGGGTCGCTCGCCGGGAACGAGTCCGCGACCTCCTTGTCGTACGTCCCGTTCGTGTAGTCGACTCCGAAGGTCCCGAGCGAGTCGACGAACGCCTCCTTCGCACGCGCGAGCGGCACCCGGTCCTGCGGCCGGCGTGGCCCGGCGAGGGAGGGCTCGACCGAGTCGAGGTCGAGCTCCACCACCTGCGAGTACTCCGGGTGTCCGTCCGGATCGTGCCAGAGCAGGTTCTCCTTGCAGTACGCCTCGACGAGCGCGACCCGCTCCTCGCTGCGGCCGGTGAGGCGGAGGTACCCGACCGTCACGTCGTCGACGGGGAAGAAGCCGCACGTCGCGCCCGTCTCGGGACTCATGTTCCCGAGCGTCGCGCGGTCGGCGAGGGCGAGCGAGCCGACGCCGGGGCCGAAGTACTCGACGAGCTTCCCGACGACGCCGGTGCGCCGCAGGATCTCGGTCACGGTGAGCACGAGGTCGGTCGCCGTCGCCCCCTCGCGCAGCGCGCCAGTCAGCCGGAACCCGACCACCTGCGGCACGAGCATCGACAGCGCCTCCCCGAGCATCGCGGCTTCGGCTTCGATGCCGCCGACGCCCCAGCCGAGAACGCCGAGCCCGTTGACCATCGTCGTGTGCGAGTCGGTGCCGACGACCGTGTCGGGGAAGGCGATGCCGTCCCGCACCTCGACGACGCGGGCGAGGTACTCGAGGTTGACCTGGTGGACGATGCCGGTGTTCGGGGGCACCACGCGGAAGTTGTCGAAGGCGCCCTGGCCCCAGCGGAGGAACGCGTAGCGCTCGTGGTTCCGCTCGAACTCGAGCTCGACGTTGCGCTCGATCGCGAGCCGCGACGCGAACTCGTCCACCTGGACGGAGTGGTCGATCACGAGCTCGACCGGGATCTGCGGGTTGATCGCGCTCGGGTCGCCTCCCTGGTCGCGCATCGCGTCGCGCATCGCGGCGAGGTCGACGACCGCGGGGACGCCCGTGAAGTCCTGCAGGAGGACGCGCGCGGGGTTGAAGGAGATCTCGCGCGACGGCTCGGCGCTCGCGACCCAGTCCGCGACCGCCTCGACCTCCTCCTCCGTGCCCTTGCGCAGCACGTTCTCGAGCAGGATCCGGAGCGTGTACGGGAGCCTCGTGACAGCGGCGTCGAGCCTGTGGAACCCGTAGCTCTCGCCGCCGACCCGTAGCTGCTCCATGCCATGAACTCTAGAGGCCGCCCATCAGCTCCCGGCGCACGAACTCCCCGGCCTGTCGAGCTCGGGCCGGCGCGTGCTCCCGCCTGGCCGCCCGGGCCAGCTCCGCCAGCTCGGAGAGCGCCTGCAGCGACTCCGCCCGGTCGCGGTCGCGGAGCGTCGCATGGACGGCTCTCCCCGCGGTGTCGACGTGGACGCTGGCCAGTCGCAGCCGCCGCTGGATCGGGCCTTCGACGTGCCGAAGGCTCTGCACCTTCTCCAGCGGGACCCAGCAGCTGACCCGCCGCAGCCGGCCGCTCGTCGTCGCGACGCACGTGTCGCTCCGTCCCCAGGCGAGCCTGCGATAGCGGAGCGGGCTCTTCCAGAAGACTCGCCGGGGCGGAGCCGACAGCTCGTGGGGGCGGTCCGGAACGAGGCGGTCGACGAGCTCGAGCGCGAGTGCGCGCCCGCCGACGGGCAGCAGCGTCCGCATCTGACCGCGCGCCTCCTGACCCTCGCCCTTGCGGCGCTGGCGGCCTGCGAGATCCACCTCGAGCCGGCACCAGCCGAGGGCCCGCCAGAGGAACGGCTCGACGATCCGGACCGCCTGCACCCGCCCCGGCCGGATCACCTCGGTCGTCAGCGCCACGAGGCCGCCGTGCAGATGGAGCCCGTCCGGCCCCTCCGCGACGCGCAGCCGGTACAGCTGGTTGAAGCGCCGCCAGACGAGCGTCACCACGCCGATGATCCAGACGGCGCCCCCGCTCCAGATTCCCGCTGCCGCACGGGGTGAGATGACGGCCGTGATCACGAGGCCGACGAGGACGAGCTCGGCGAGCACTCCGACGTCGCTGATCAGGATCGAGGCCACGAGGCGCCGGGTGTCGACCTGCGCGAGCAGCCGCTCCTCCTCCGGGGAGGCCTCCACCGGCCTCTCCCCGAGCGGCGACCGGCCGCCGCGGGCGAGCGCGAGCAGCTCGTCGCGCAACGGCTCGACCTCGCGCTCGGGCAGGTACGCGAGCCGGGCGGTGGCGCCGCTCGAGCCCGCCGTCCGCAGCCGCAGCTCCGCGACGCGGAACATCCGCGCCAGCCCCGGCCGCACGACGTCGATCGCCTGGACCTGGGACAGGGGAAAGCGGATCGACCGGCGCCGCAGCAGGCCGGTCTCGATGTGCAGGTCGTCGCCGTCGAGCCGCCAGCGCGTCACGAGCCACGAGACGAAGCCGGCGGCGACGAGCGCGCCGATGATGACGAGCTGCGGCACCGCGGCAGCGAGGTCGCCGCCCCCGAACGCGATGGGAAGCAGGAGGATCGCGACGGCGATCGTGCCGCGCCCGCCGCGCACCACCGGCGAGAGCGGATGCAGGCGCTGCCAGTGCGCGTCCGGCGTCACAGTCCGGCCGCCTGCGCCTCGCCGAGCTCGGCCAGGCGGTCTCGCAGGCGCGCAGCCTCCGCCCGGTCCAGCCCGGGGATGCGCGCGTCGGTCGCCGCCGCCGCCGTGTGCAGGCGGACGCTCGTCAGCCCGAAGGCGCGCTCGAGTGGGCCGGCCGTCACGTCGATGAACTGCATCCGCCCGTACGGCACCACCGACAGCCGCGCGAACAGGACGCCGCGCCGCACGAGCAGGTCGTCGTCGCGCTCCGCGTACCCCCAGGAGCGGAAGCGCCTGCCGACGAGGGGGAGAGCGAGCAGGCCGGCGAGGGCGGCGGCAGCGGCGCCGCCGAACGTCGCGGCCGATCCCGTCGCGGCGCCCGCGGCAACCAGGCCGGCTGCGAGAAGCAGGGCCGGCACCGTCACCTCGAGCCGCCGCAACCGCAGCAGGCGCGCCGACGGCGCCCGCCACTCGACCGGTGCCGGCCGTGGTTCCTGTCTTTCTGCCATGCCTGCACAACGATGACGACCGCCGCGGTTGTTCCGGAGCCGTCCCGGGCCGTCAGCGCCGGCTGACGGCGTTGCGCAGCTCGAGCACGAAGGCGCCTCCGAGCGCCACGCCCGCCAGGACGAAGCCCGCGACGCCCGCGGCGGTCGCCCAGCCCTGCGAGTGCGTGACTCCGGAAACGCCGGTGAGGACGAAGCGGCAGACGGTCGTCAGCAGCACCGTGGACGGCACGAGCTCCCGGTCGGCGAGCTCCGTGGCCACGGAGACGAGGAGCGCGGCCGCAGACGCGAACAGCAGCAAGCTCTCCGCCTTCGTGGGGCCTGGAGCGCCCGCCGAGCCCGTGATCGTCGCAAGCGCGAGGGCGAGCCAGGTCGCGGCGAGGACCGAGGAGCCGGTGGCGGCCGCGAGCTCGCCGCGGATCAGGCCCCAGACGGCGGCGAGGAGCTGCATCGGCACCGGCATCGCGACGACGACCCAGCCGACCGTGTGGTACTCCGCCTTCGGCACCAGCTCTGTCTCGAGGCCGGCGTAGACCGTCGTGGCGATCGCGAGGCCGAGGAACGTGATCGGGAGCGGGGTCGCGCCCGGGGCGCTCAAGAGGGCTTCGTCGTGACGCGCGTGCCGTGCCGCTCGACGCGCTGCCGCTGCGACTCGGCGACGTACTTCGGGTCACGCGCCGACTGGAGGCCGGCCTTGAAGACGGCCCAGCGGAGGCACATCTCCCCGGCGCACACGAGCGCGCCGCCGAGCACGAGGGCCGCGCGGCTGCGCTTGCCGCGCCGTGCGAGCAGCGCGGCGCCGGCGGTGGCGAGACCCTTCGCGGCCCGGCTCAACGTGCCCGAGGCTCCCTCGTGGTAGACCTCGCCGACGTCGCCGAGGCGCAGCTCCATCGCCTGCATCAGGGCGCCCTCGGCGAGGACGCCGGCAATCGCGAGTCGCCGCGCCGGTCCGGCGTGCCTCGGGTGGAGGAAGAGACAGGCGGCGGCACCTGCGGCGGCGGCTGCGCTCGCGCCGAAGATCCACGGCAGCTCGCGGCGGGCGTCGTGCCAGACGGGCACGGCGGTGTCCGCGACGAGCACCCCGGTGTACGTCGCGAGCACGGGCCCGGCGAGCGCCGCCACCGCCTCCGCGAGGATCTTGACCGGCCTGAGCCGGCCGATCAGCTCGAGCGCGGCGGCCGCGTTCGACGCTCCGCCGCTCACGAGCAGCACCCACGAGCCGACGTTCAGCGGCGACGTGACCTTGACCATGCGGAACATGTGGTGGAAGCGCTCGGGGCGCCCGACGTCGGAGATCAGGAGCGCCGGTGAGACGAGATCCGCGACCGCACCGATGTAGAGGGAGGTGCGGGCGAGCTTCTCGTTCCCCGTCAGCCGCGCGGACGTCGAGAGGACCGACGACGCTCCGGCCAGCCCTCCGGTGAACAGGTACGTCGGGATCTCCCACGTCCAGACCGGCTCCTCCGGCACCTCGGTGTCGGTCACGGCGAGCATGTTCGTCCACAGTTCGGGTCGAGCGCCATGTGGGCGAGGTCGTTGGCGGAGTCGCCGGTGACGAGCCCGCGCTTGCCCCAGTGGTACGGGAGCCCGATCTGGTGCACGATCGTCGTCCCGTTCACCCGCACCGGTCGCATCGCGGTCGGTGACGAGCACGCGCGCCTCGATCGCCGACCGCGCGGTGTAGATCGTCGCCCAGCCGCGGTGCTCGAGCCCGACCTCGTCGGCGAGGTCCGGGATGCACCTCGCAGAACATCGCGGGCTGCAGCTCGGCGAGGTAGGGGACGGAGCGGCGTCATCCCGCCGGCCGTGTGGTGCTCGGTGAGCCGGTAGGTCGTGACGACGTAGGGGTAGACCTCGGCGCCCGGCTCGCCGGCGACGGGGTTGTACGGATCCTCGGCGAGATCCTCGTGCTGCTGGCGGCGCGGGTTCGCGCGCTGCGAGTAGAGCGGGTTCGTCGAACGGCGACTCGTGCGGCTCGTAGTGGGTCGGAAGCGGCCCGTCCTCGAGGCCCTGCGGGACGTAGAGCCAGGCGCGGCCGTCCGCCTGCATGATGAACGGGTGGTCGCCGGCGATGGCGTCCTCGGCCGTCGCGCTCCTCCGGCGGCACGTAGTGCGGGTGGCTTGTCGAGCCGTGAAGTCGGGCGTGTCGAGGCCCGTCCACTGCCCCTGCTCGGCGTCCCACCAGACGTAGCGCTTGCGCTCCGACCACGGGTTGCCGTCGGGATCGGCGGAGGCGCGGTTGTAGATGATGTGGCGGTTCGACGGCCACGCCCACGCCCACTCGTTCGCGACGTAGGTCTCCTGCTCCCAGTGCGGCTTCTTGCGCGCGGTCTGGTTGATCCCGTCGGCGAAGCAGCCGCAGTAGATCCAGCAGCCGCAGAGCGTCGAGCCGTCGTCTTCGAGCTCGGGGTAGCCGGAGAGGAACTTGCCGCTCGCGATCTTCCAGCCGTTCACCTCCTGCAGCACGGCCTCGGCGCTCGGCTCCCGGATCTGCGAGTGGGTCGGGTACTCCCAGCGGAGCGCCTTGACGAGTCGGTCGCGCTCCTCCTCGGAGTCGGCGAGGCTGCTCGCTTGATCAGCCGGCCGAGATGGAAGTAGAACCAGAGCTCGGAGCGGCAGTCGTCCTTCGGCTCAACCGCCTGCGAGTGCCACTGCAGCAGGCGCTGGGTGTTCGTGAAGGAGCCGTCCTTCTCGGTGTGCGCGGCGGCCGGGCAGGAAGAAGACCTCGGTCCCGATCTCCTCCGGCGCGCAGCTCGCCCGACTCGACCTCGGGGCTGTCGTACCAGAAGGACGCCGACTCGATCTCGACGAGGTCGCGCACGACGAGCCAGTCGAGGTTGGAGAGCCCGAGCCGGTGCGCCTTGCCGTTCGCGTGCCCGACCGCCGGGTTCTCGCCGGCGATGATGTAGCCCTTCACGGTCCCCTTCGAGCATCTGCTCGACCGTGAAGTAGGCGGAGTTGTCGTCGTCGATCCGCGGCAGCGAGTCGAAGAGGAAGTCGTTGTCGGCGGTCGCGTGCTCGCCGAAGTACGCCTTCATCAGGCTGACGAAGTAGGCGCCGGAAGTGGCCCCACCAGCCGGTCGGCGAGGTGTTCGCCTCGATGTAGCTCGGTCGAGGTCGCCGTACTTCTCGGTGTGCGGCATCGGCAGGTAGCCGGGGAGGATGTTGTAGAGCGTCGGGATGTCGGTCGAGCCCTGGATCGACGCGTGGCCGCGCAGGGCGAGGATCCCGCCGCCGGGGCGGCCGATGTTCCCGAGGAGCTGCTGGACGATCGCGGCCGCGCGGATCGTCTGGACGCCGACGGTGTGCTGCGTCCAGCCGACCGCGTAGCAGAACGCGCGTCGTGCGCTCGCGGCCGGAGTTCGCGACGAGCGTCTCGGCAGACCTCGAGGAAGTCCTCGGCCGAGCAGCCGCACGTCTCGGCGACGAACTCGGGCGTGTAGCGGGCGTAGTGGCGCTTGAGGATCTGGAGGACGCAGCGCGGATGCTCCATCGACGGGTCCTCCGCGGGCGGCTCGCCGTGCTACGAGCCCGCCGCCGGCCCCGCCGTGGCCCGAGCCCTCGCCCTTGGTCGGCTTGAAGCCCTCCTCGCGCTGCCCCGCCGAGCCGTGCAGCTCCATGCCCTCGTACATCCAGCGACGTCGACGTCGTACTCGCCCTTCTCCGGGTCCCAGCCGGAGAAGAGGCCGTCGAGCTCCTCGGTGTCGGCGAACTCCTCGCGGATGATCACCGGCGCGTTCGTGTAGTGCTGGACGTACTCGCGGAAGCCAGAGGTCGTTCTCGAGGATGTAGTTGGCGACGCCGCCGAGGAAGGCGATGTCGCTGCCGGCGCGGATCGCGACGTGCTGCGTCGCCATCGCGCTCGTGCGCGTGAAGCGCGGGTCGACGTGGAGCACCTTCGCGCCGCGCTCCCTGGCCTCCATCACCCACTGGAACCCGACCGGATGGTTCTCGGCCATGTTCGAGCCCATGATCAGGACGCAGTCGGCGTTCTGCGAGATCCTGCTGGAAGGTGGTCGCGCCGCCTCGTCCGAACGAGGTGCCCAGACTGGGCACCGTGGAGGAGTGTCATATGCGCGCCTGGTTCTCGACCTGGACGATGCCGAGGGCGACGTCAGCAGCTTCTTGATCAGGTAGTTCTCTTCGTTGTCGAGCGTCGCGCCGCCGAGGTTGCCGATCGCCATCGTCCGGTTGGCGGGCGCGCCCTTCTCGGTCGCGGCGCTGCCAGGTCTCGGCGCGCGTGCTCGACGATGCGGTCGGCGCCGCGAAAGCGCCATCCCGACTCTCCTTCCGGGCCGCGCGGCACGGTAAACGGCGAGTTCCCCGCGGAAGCGCGAGGCGTTTCCGCGGAGCTTCGCGAGGTGTCGCTACCTTTGCGCGGGTGGAGCGCGGGGAGATCCACGCGGGCAGAGGCGGCCTCGTCGAGCATGCGATTCCCGAGGAGGCCGAGGAGCTCTGGACGGAGGACGGCCACGAACACGTCGGCTGGTTCTGTGTCCGGACCGATCCGTTCCCGTGCCCCGCACCGGGCTGCTCCTTCGTCGCCGTCTTCATGACGGCCGCCCACCTCGTGCTCGTGTGGGAGGAGCAGGACGACCCGAATCTCCTGCGGCACGCGCAGCGCGCGAAGGAGGTGGGCCGCAACCCGCGGATCATCTCCTACGAGGCCGACTTCGGCCCGAGCGCCTCGTACTACGCGTGGGAGGCCGCGGGGCGGCCGGTGCACGGCGTCCGCGGCAAATAGGGCGCGCCGTGGATCTCAGCCGCTTCGGCGTGGCTCCGCCGTGGTCGCTCGGGGTCGAGGAGGAGCTGATGCTCGTCGACGCCGAGACGCTCGAGCCGGCGCGGGACGGCTTCTCGCGCGTGTTCGGCGAGGCGACCGAGCGGATCAAGCCCGAGCTCTTCGAGTCGTTCGTCGAGATCACGACACCGACCGTCGAGACGCCGGACGAGGCAGGGGCCGAGCTCCGCTCGCTCCGGCAGGAAGTGGCCGGGAGGGCGGCCGAGCACGGGCTCGCCGTCCTCGCGACCGGCTCGCACCCGACGGCGCGCGGGCGGGTTCCGATCGTTCCCGTCGAGCGCTACCGGCGGCTGAAGGAGAAGCTCGGGCCGCGCCTCTACCGGCAGACCGTCTGCGGCCTGCACGTGCACGTCGCGATGCCGGATCCCGACACGTGCCTGCGCGCCTTCGAGGGCGTCGTGGCCCGGCTGCCGGAGCTCCTCGCCGCGGCCGCGAACTCGCCCTTCTGGGACGGGGTCGAGAGCGGGTGGCGCTCGATCCGCTCCCAGATCCTGCTCGAGATGCCGACCGGCGGGACGCCGCCGGTGCTGCGGGGCTGGGACGACTGGCAGGCGGCCAGCCGCGACGACAGCACGCGCCGGCACTGGGACGCCTGGCCGCGCCCCGACTACGGGACACTCGAGGTGCGCGTCATGGACCAGCCGACCTCGTTGGCGCGCACGGTGGCGCTCGCCGCCGAGGTGCAGCGGCTCGTCCGTGAAGCGGCGGACGCGGGCGGCGAGCTCGTCGACCGCCACGAGTACGCGGCCCGGCGCGAGGCGGCGGCGCGCGAGGGCGGCGGACCGGAGGCCGAGCGCCAGCTCGAGCTCGGCCCGGAGCGCGCGCTGCGGGAGATCGCCGCGCTGACGATAGGGTGACGCCGTGGCGACGCGCACGGAGACGATCCAGGTCGGCGGCGTCCGCTGCGAGCGGTGCGTGCTGCGGCTCGGGCGCGCACTCGAGGGACACGACGGCCTCGAAGGCGCGAACGCCAACCTGATGGGGCAGGTCGTGCTCACCTGGGACGACGAGCGGACGAGCCGGGACGCGATCCTCACCAGGCTCGCGAAGGCCGGTTTCCCCGAGCTGGCCGCGGTCTAAGCCCGCTCGCGCGGAATAGCAACGTCGCGGGAGCCGTTCCGGGAGGGAGTGGCGCACGCTGGTACGGTTGATCGCATGGACGCCGAGCCGGAGGAGGCCCAGCGGCTGGCGGTCGAGGCGCGCGACCGCGTCCGGTTCGAGGAGGACGCCCTGGCGCTCTCCGACCAGGTCTATCGCGTGGCGCGGCACCTCGCGGGATCCCGCGAGGACGCCGAGGAGCTCATGCAGGAGACGTACGCGCGGGCCTTCCGCAGCTGGCGCTCGTTTCAGCCCGGCACGAACCTGCGCGCCTGGCTCCTGCGCATCCTCACGAACCTCAACATCGACCGCGGGCGGCGGCAGCAGCGGGCGCCGCAGATGCAGCCGCTCGAGGCGAACGACTACTTCCTCTACGACCGGCTCGCCGAGAACGGGGACGGCGTCTCCGACGAGGACCGGGTCGTGGAGAGGCTGTCGCAGGACGACATCGTGACGGCGCTCTCGGCGGTGCCGCACGACTTCCGCGACGTGATCGTGCTCGTCGATCTCGGTGACTTCAGCTATGCGGATGCAGCCCAGATCCTCGACATTCCGGTCGGCACCGTGATGTCGAGGTTGCACCGTGGGCGCCGCATCCTCAAGCGGGAGCTCGCCGAGTCGGCCCTGGAGGAGGCGACATGAAGGATCCCTGCGCGCACTGCGAGGAGATGATGCAGCCGTACCTCGACCACGTCCTCACCGACGCGGAGATGGTGGAGGCGGAAGCGCATCTCGACGCGTGCGAGCACTGCCGCAGGCGCTACCGCTTCGAGGAGAGCCTGCGGATCTACGTGCGCAAGGCGGCCTCGGAGCAGATGCCGGCGGAGCTCCGGCAGAAGCTCTCGGCGCTCAGGATCCCGCTCGAGTAGCGACGTCGACGTCGCCGGGCGGGGTCAGGTCGTCGCAGGCGACGAGCCTGGCCGGTAGCGAGCGTGCGCCCTCGTCGGGCACGGTGCCCCAGACCGTCCGGGCGAGCAGGACGGGGTGGAGGCGGATGCCGCCGTAGGCCGCCGCAACCGCGTCGCCTCCGCGTGTGCGCCAGTCCTCGAGGACGCGGTCGACCGCGCGCGGGTCGAGGTCGGGCCCGTCGGCGAGCACGACGACGGCGGCCTCGGCCTCCGCTGGAAGAGCGGCGAGCCCGCAGCGGAGCGAGGCGCCGGGCCCACGCTCCCAGTCAGGGCAGGGGACACTCGGCACCGGGAGGGGGTGCGCCCCGCTCACCACGACGACGCCGTCCACCGAGCTCTCCCGCAGCGCCGCCAGCACCTTCGGCAGCAGCTCGACCTGCTTCGGCGGCGCGGTGCCGTAGCGCGAGGACGCCCCGGCGGCGAGGACGACGGCGTGAACGGACATGTCCGGTACCAGGTACCGGACATGTCCGCTCGAGGCAAGCCCGCTGCCAGATTCGCGGGACGGCGACTCGCAGATGCCCTCCGCGGTCACGGCCCGCAGCGACACGGCCGGAACCAGGTTCCGGCCGTGTCTCGAAGCGATATGTCTAGTCGAGTGCTGCGAGGGCGCGGCGCACGAGGGCTCGCGCTACCGGCACCTTCCACTCCGTTCGCGGCAGCGGCGTCGCCTCGTCGAGCTCCTCGATCCGCTCGATCCGCCACGGGATCGGGGCGACTCCGGCGAGCGCGATCCGCGTCGAGCCGCCGCCCAGCCGTGCGGCGGCGACACCCACCTGCGGGAACGACCACCGCTTGCGGTCCATCGCCTTGAGGTAGACGCTCGCCTCCACCGGCGGCAGCTCGACCTCGAGGAGGAGCTCGCCGGCCTCGAGCGTCGTCGTGCTGCGGTCGCTCTCGTCCGGGAGCCGGTAGAGATCCTCGACCGCGAGCTCGCGCCGGTTCGTCCGCAGCCGCGCGCCGAGCGCCACGAGCGCCGCCGCCACGTCCGAGGGATGGGCGGAGGCGCAGAACCCGTTCGCGAAGATCGCGTGCTCGCGGTGCTCGCCGTCCCGCGCGTGGCAGCGCTCCCCGCCGTGGAGGCGGCACTCGTAGCCGAGCCGCCAGTACCAGCACCGCGTCGCCTGCAGGAGGTTGCCGCCGAGAGACCCCATGTTCCGGAGCTGCGGCGACGCCGCGAGCCGGCACGCCTCGCGCAGCGCGTCGGGGATCGTGTCCGCCGTCGACTCGATCTCCGCGAGCGTCGTCCCGGCGCCGACCACCGCGCCGTGGATGCCGCGCGGCACCACGTCGCGGACGTCGACGAGGCGCTCCGCCCGCAGCAGGCCGTCCTCGCAGCAGCGGCACGACCTCGGAGCCGCCGTGCAGGAAGACCCCGCCGTCCAGGTCTTCGACGCTAGACGCCCGCAGGAGCTCCACGCTTCTCCTTCCCGCGGTCGCGCGCCTCGGCCTCGCGCAGCGCCCGCAGCATCTCCTCGCGCGAGATCGGCAGCTCGTGCACCTCGGCCCCCGTCGCGTCGCGGATCGCGTTCGCGATGGCGGCGGCGATCGGGACGATCGGCGGCTCGCCGAGCCCCTTCGAGCCGAGGTTGGTGAGGTGCTCGTCGGGCGTGTCGACGAACTCGCACACGATCTCGGGCACGTCGGCGATCGTCGGCATCCGGTACGCGTCGAGCGAGGTCGTGAGGACGCGGCCCGTCTCCGGGTCGAGCAGCCGCTCCTCGGAGAGCGTGTGGCCGATGCCCTGGATGATCCCGCCCTCGACCTGGCTCGATGCGCCGAGCGGGTTGACGATCCGCCCGACGTCATGGATCGCCGCGACGCGCTCGACGACGATCTCGCCGGTCTCGACGTCGACCGCGACCTCGACGACGTGGACGCCGAACGTGAGGACGCTCATCCCGGTCGGGTTCGGACCGCGTGCACCCTTGCCGAGGATCTGCCCGTCCTCGAGGAGCGAGACGACCTCCTCCAGCGGCGTGTCGGGTGCCAGTCCCCGCTGCCGGGCGATGTCCTCGATCTGCTCCCGCGCGTCGGCCGCCGCCGCGCGCACCGCAGGTCCCATCGACGGCGTCGTCGAGGAGCCGGCCGAGATCGAGGCGTACGGCCCCCGCGCGGAGTCGCCGAGCGAGACCTGGACGCGCTCGAGCGGGACGCCGAGCTCCTCCGCCGCGATCTGGGCCATCGCCGTGCGGGTGCCGGTGCCGATGTCCTGCATCGCCGTGATCACGGTGACGCGCCCGTCCGAGCCGATGCGCACCCACGCGTAGGAGGGCGGGCCGCCGCCGCCGTACCAGATCTGGCTCGCCATGCCGACGCCGCGCTTCCAGGTCGCGTCCGACCGCGCGCGCACCTCGTGCCGCCGCTCCCAGTGCGGCTCCGCGAGGCGATAGCAGTCCTCGAGGTGCTTCGAGGAGAACGGCGTGCCCTCGTTCGAGGCCGCGTAGTTGCGCCGGCGCAGCTCGAGCGGGTCGATGTCGAGCCTCGCCGCGAGCTCGTCGACGAGGCACTCGAGCCCGAACGTCCCCTCGGCGAAGCCCGGCGCGCGGAACGCCTTCATCGGCGGCGTGTTGAGCTGGGCGCCGTAGGTGACGGTGCGGACGTTGTCGCAGTCGTAGAGCATCCGCATCGGGCCCTCGGTGGGGGCATTCCAGCCCGCCCAGCCGACGGAGTTCGTGAACTCGCCCTCGAGGGCGACGATCGTCCCGTCGCTCCGTGCGCCGGCGCGCAGCCGCTGGATCGTCGCGTTGCGGTTGCCCGCCGACGTGTGCTCCTCCCGCCGGGTGAGGGCGCAGCGCACCGGCCTGCCCGTCCGCTTCGCGAGCTCCGCCGCGACGAACGTGTGCGGGTCGGGGCTGTTCTTCGAGCCGAAGCCGCCGCCCATGAACTCGCACACGACGCGCACCTTGTCCTCGGGCAGGCCGAGCGCCTCGGCGATCTCCTGCCGGACGCCCCAGATGAACTGCGTCGAGATGTAGACGTGGAGCGTGTCGCCCAGCCATTCGCACACCGCCTGATGCGTCTCGAGCGAGTTGTGGAGCACGGTCTGCGTGCGGTACGTCGCCTCGACGACGACGTCCGCCTCGGCGAGCGCGCGCTCGACGTCCCCGCGCTCCTCGCGACGGGGCTCGGCGGTGAGGAGCTCGCGCCGGACCGCTTCGTCGGGATCGAGCACGACCTCGAGCTCCTCCCACTCGACCTCGATCGCCTCGACCGCCGCCCGCGCCTGGCCGAAGGTGTCGGCCGCGACGGCGGCTACCGGCGCGCCGGCGAACCCCGCCTCCTCCTCGAGCCCGTGCGCCTCGCCCGGCCCGATCGCGGCCCGCACGCCCGGCAGGGCGAGCGCGGGCGCGAGGTCGAGCCGGCGCACGCGGGCATGCGCGTGGGGTGAGCGGAGGACCGCCGCCTGGAGCATCCCCGGCAGCCTGACGTCGGCCGTGTAGCGCGCCTCGCCGCGCACGCGCTCGGGCGCGTCCTGGCGCGGCGCCGGCCGGCCCACGACCGCGAGCGGCCCGGCGGGCCACTGCTCGAGCGGGTCCTCCTCGACGACGATCCACACCTCCTCGAAGCGCCCCTCGACCTCCTTCTCGGTGCGGATCAGCCTTGCCAACTGAGAATCGCCTCCTCGATCTTCGGATACGTGCCGCAGCGGCAGATGTTCCCCGCCATCGCGTGCCGGATCTCGTCGCGCGTCGGCTGCGGGGTCGCCGCCACGAGGGCGGCCGCCGAGACGACCTGGCCGGGCGTGCAGAAGCCGCACTGCACGGCGTCGGCGCGCACGAACGCCTCGACGAGCGGATGCTCGCGCAGCCCCTCGATCGTGGTCACCTCGCCCTCGACGGTGTGCGCCAGCGTGATGCACGACAGGCGCGGCAGACCGTCGACCTGGACGGTGCACGCGCCGCAATGCCCTTCGTTGCACGCGATCTTCGTCCCCGTGAGGCCGAGCCGCTCGCGCAGCACGTGGGCGAGGCTCGTTCCGACCGGCGCGTCGAGGACGTGCTCCCCGCCGTTGATCGTCAGGCGCAGCTCAGCCACTCGTCACCGCCAGCGTGTCGGCGATCTGGATCAGACGGACGGCCGTGCGCGCGACGAGCCGGCGCTCGCTGTCGTCCTCGGCCTCGGGCAGCGTCCGCCACAGGTCGCGCGCGGCCTCGAGCAGCTCGCGGATCCGCTCGAGCTCCTCGCGATGGGCCCCGTTCGGCTCCTCGGTCGCGTTGAGCGCGAGGCCGAGCGCGCCGAAGGCGTCCGGCTGCCGGATGAAGAGGAGAGGCATCGCCATCGAGATGTACTGGTGGATGCGCGCGTGCGCGAGGGTCTGCTCGAGGACGGCGGAGCCGAGCGGATGGGACGGCTCGAGCGGCTGCTCGCCGTCGGCGATCCGAGCCGCGTTGCCCGCGAACATCCCCCGCAGCTCGGTCTCGCCGAAGCCCGAGGCGCGGGCGGCGCGCAGGGAGAGGAGGAGCGAGCCGGGTTGCTGGCCGTACGGGTAGTCGGAGGCGTAGACGATCTGCTCGGGCGGCACGAGGCGGAGGAGGCCGAGCAGGTCGATCGCGCTCCAGACGGAGGTGTCGAAGAAGACGCCCCGCTTGCCCGCGAAGCGGTGCGCGAGGTTGGCGAGGTCGGCGATCCCCGCGTGCGCGAGGATGAGCTGCGCGCCGGGGTGCGAGTCGACGAGATGCTCGAGCTCGGCCGCGATCGGCGGGAGGCCCCGGCCTGCGTGGACGAGAATCGGGACGCCGCGCTCCGCGGCGAGCGCGAAGACGGGCGCGAGCCGCTCGTCGTCGAGCAGGAACTTCTGGGCGCGGGGATGGAGCTTGATCCCGCGGGCGCCGAGGTCGAGGCAGCGGCGCGCCTCCTCGATCGGCCCCTCGTCGAGCGCGAGCCGCACGAACGGGATCAGGCGTCCCTCGGAGCGTGCCGCGAACTCGAGCGTCCGGTCGTTGCCTGCGCGGAAGCCCGGATGACGGTCGGGCTCGTCGAGGCAGAAGACGAAGGCCCGCGAGAAGCCGTAGCGGTCGAGCCCGCCGACGAGCTCCTCGTAGCGGCCGACCATCCCGTCGATGTCGGTGCCGAGATGGGTGTGCGCGTCGAAGTAGTCGAGGTCGGGGGGAAGGTCGACGCGCAGCTGCTCGTCCCATGCCGCTGCGACCTGCCGTGCTCGCTCGAGCGCCTCCACCAAGCGGAATCTAGCCGTCCTTCATCCTCCTGCGCCGAGGTCGCGAATGTGTGCCGGCTTCGCGCCGAACCCGCAAAGGACACTGTCGGCAGCGCGCGGCGAGCGGTAGCAAGGGGCGGTCATGTCGTCCCGGATCGGAGGCTCCATGAAGCGCATCCACCTGCTCGTCCTGCTCTCGGCCCTCGCCCTGCCCCTCGCCGCGGCGACTGCCCGCGGCAGCGGCTCGGGCAGCATCGTCGTGTCGGAGGTCTTCGCCGCCGGCGGTAACAGCGGCGCCGCGTACGCGAACGACTACGTCGAGCTCTTCAACCGGGGAGCGGGCGCCGTCGCGATCGACGGCTGGACGCTCCAGTACGCGTCGGCCGCCGGCACGACCTGGCAGGCGACCGCGCTCACGGGCACGATCCCGGCGGGCAGCCGGTATCTCGTCCAGCTCGCCTCGGGCGGAGCGAACGGAGCCGCCCTGCCGACACCGGATGCCACCGGCACGGCGAATCTCGCCGTGACCGGCGGCAAGATCGCGCTCGTCGACGACGCGAATGCGCTCTCGTGCGGCGCGTCGCCCGGCAGTTGCTCCGCAGTGTCGAGCGTGGAGGATCTCGTCGGCTACGGCAGCGCGGCCGACTACGAGGGGGGCGGTGCGGCGCCGGCGCCGAGCGCGACGACGGCGCTCGCGCGTGCGGACGGCGGCTGCAGCGATGCGGACGACAACACGGCCGACTTCGCCGCTGCGTCGCCCGATCCGCAGAACTCGTCGGCGTCCGCGAGCATCTGCTCGGCGTCGCCGCCGCCGTCGGAGACGAGCTCGGACGCCTCCGTCGACGTCGACGTCCAGCCGGTGCTCTCGATCGCGCTCGACCACCCGACGCTGACCTTCCCCGCGGCGGTGCCGGGCACGACGCCGAGCCCGCTCCCCGAGAACGTCACGGTGGCGAGCAACGACCCGAGCGGCTACACGCTCTCCGTCCATCGCACGGCGTTCGCGCCGCAGGACCTGCCGCTCGGCATCGGTGTCGGAAGCGGCGGGCTCACGGCGGTCCCGATCGCACCTGCGCCGGACCTGTCGCTTGCGACGACGAGCGGCCCGAGCGCGGACGGCGGCGACATCTGGGCCACGAGTGTCGGGTTCGTCGCCTCGCTGCCGGTCGTGCCGGCCGGGCACTACACGGCGACGCTCACGTACACGGTCATCGGCCGGTGAGGCGGTTCCTCGCGGCGGTGGTTCTCGCGGCGGCTGCGGCATCCATCCCGGATGCCGTGGCCGGCCGCGGCATGGGGCTCAGCGCGAGCCCGCTCCGCCTCACGCTCAGGGGTGCGGCGGCAGCGTCGATCACGGTGCGGAACCCGGGCCGCCGGACCTTGCGCGTCGACGTCTCGCGCGCAGGCCTCGCCCGCTCCCTCCGCGGTCGGCCTCGGGTGCGGCCGGCTCGCGGCAGCGCCGCCTGGCTCCGGCTGCGTCCACGACGCCTCCGCATCGCACCCGGCGGCAAGGCACTTCTCCATCTCGCCGCGGTCCCGCGGCGCGCCGGGCCGGGAGACCACCCTGCGCTCGTGCTCCTGACGACAAGGCCGCGCGGCGTGAAGCACGTCCGGCTGCGACTTCGGGTCGGCGTCATCGTCGTCCTCCACGTCCGGGGCCGGATCGTGCGGCGTCTCGACGCACGCAGGCTCTCGGTCCGGCGACGCAGGTCGCGGCGTCTGCTCGAGCTGCTGCTCGTCAACCGCGGCAACGTGACGGAGCGGCTGGGCGGTGACGCGGTGCGTCTCGTGCTCCGCCGCCACGGCCGGACGGTTGCCACGCTCCGGCCGCAGCGGCGCGAGCTTCTCCCGCACAGCGCCGGTCTCGCCGATTTCCCCTATCGCGGACGGCTGCGGGGGGACGTCGTGGTCCGGATCGCGCTGCCGCCGTCCGTGCACGGCTCGCGGCGCACGTTCCGCATCCGCCTGTGAGCGCTCGGGTCCTTCCGGCCCGGAGCCGATAGACCTCGAATGGACAGACGGATCGTCTGGGTTTGCGTCGGCGTCGGCTCCGCCGCCGGCGGCCTCGTCCCCGAAGCCTGGGGGGACAGCGCCTTCGGCGTCATGTCGCTTGCTTTCGGGTTGATCGGCGGCCTCACCGGGCTCTGGCTCGCGGCCAAGCTGACCGGCTACTAGCGGCCCTCCCCCGTCGCCAGGATGCGGCGGAGGAACTCCGGCTCGGGCACCGACCCGTCCCACCGCGGCTCACCGTCGACGACGATCCGCGGTACGGCCCACACACCGAGCTCCTGCGCGAGCTGCGGGAACTCGTTCGCCTCGATCGCGGTCGACGTCACCCGCTCGGAGGCGAGGGCGCAGCGGTACGCCAGCAGCACGGCCGGCGGGCAGTGTGGTCAGGTCGGAGTGACGAAGACGTCGACCGCGAGGTCGCGGTCGAGCTCCTCGAGCGCAGCGAGCGACTCGGCCCGCAACGACGGCTCGGCCCGTCCGGCCTCGACGATCGCTCCGACCAGCGAACTGATCTCGTAGCCCCACGGGAGCCCGTCGTAGCGGACGCCGGCGTCGCGGCCCTCAGGCCGGATCGAGACGGCCGGAAAGCGCTGGAAGCCCTCGGGTCTCTCCTCGACGTGGCAGGCCACGCCGTCGCCGAGCTCGGCGAGCCCTTCGCAGAGCTGCACGAGCTGGCCGCCGAAGTCGACGTCCTCGGCCCCCGGCGGCGGCGTGTCCTCCGGCCCCAGCGCGACGAGCAGCTCCACGGGCCGCTCGAGCTCCGCGAACCACTCGCGGACCTTCGCCTCCTCTTCCGGGCGCAGCAAGGCCACGGGCAGAGGCTACGCGCGGCCGTACAGCTCGTCGATGGCCTGCTCGAGCTCGTCGAGCCGGGCGGCCCCGAAGGCGCGCACCGTGCCGTCGGAGTCGACGACGACGTTCGTCGGCACGCCGCGGACACCGAGCGTCGTGGCGAGCTCGCCGCTCGGATCAAGGAGGATCGGCCCCTTGATGCCCCACATCTCGCAGAAGCGGTCGACCTCGGGACGCGGTTCCGTCCCCTCCCAGATGTCGACCAGCACGACTTCGAGGCCCGACCGGGCCTCCTCGCGGACGCGCAGCTCCTCGAGGAACGGCGCCTCCGCGTTGCAGGGCCCTCACCAGGACGCGAAGAAGTTGAGGATGTACTTCTTCTCCGCCCAGTCCCGATTCGTGCGGCGCTCTCCGGTCCAGTAGTCCTCGAGCGTGAACTCGGGCAGCGCGTTCCCGAGCCACGGGCTCTCGTCCTCGACGACGGGGGCGGGCGGCCTCGCCGCGAGCAGGTCCTCGACGATCGACAGCGTCTGGCTTCCCGCGTTGGCGACGAGGATGCGGCCGTCGTGCGGGTCGACGACGACCCCGCCGGGGCCGTTGCCGACCGGGATCTGCGACCACTCCGCACCGTCGGCCACACCGAGCACGCTCACCGAGCCGGCTCCGCGGTTCGTGACGTAGACCCGGTCGTGCGCCGGTGCCACCGTCAGGCCCACGGGCGCCTGGCCGGTGCGGATCTCCTCGACGACCTCGATCGCGTCGAGGTCGACGCGGGAGACGGTGCCCGCGATCGAGTTGACGATGAACGCCTCGCCGCGCTCGGGGACGATTCCGATCGCGCACGTTCCGGTGCCGAGCTCGAGCCGGCCGCGCTCCTCGAAGGAATCCGTGTCGTAGAAGTTCGCCGAGGCGGCGACGAAGTTGACGCAGACGACGAGGCGGCGCGTCGGGTCGACGCCGATCGCGCCCGCGCCCGGCTCCGCGTCCACGGTGGCGATCGTCTCGAGCGTGTCGAGGTCGATCACGCTCATCGTCGAGCCGAGCGAGTTGCCGACGTAGAGGCGGCGGGACTCGGGAACGTGCGTCAGGCCGGACGGATAGCCGCCGACCGGGACCGTGGTCTCGACCTCGAGTGTCGCCGAGTCGATGATCGTCACCTGGTCGGAGTGCGCGTCGGCCGTGAAGACGCGGCCCGTGCGCTCGTCGAGGCCGATGTCGATCGGCTCGGCGCCGGTGGGAATCTCTTTCAGGATCTCGTGGCTCTCGAGGTCGACGACGGAGACGAAGTCGCTTCGCGAGCAGGCGACGAAGGCCCGCCGCCGTGGGACGTCGATCGCGATCCCCTCCGGATCGAGGCCGACCGGAATCTCCGCGACCTGGCGCCACGGCGAGCGCGAGTCGATCCGGCACGCGGCCCCGACGGGGAACGCCGGTTCTTCTCTCTCGCCGGTCGCCGCCATGTGATTCGCGAGTATCGCCGTTCGCGAGGCGAGCCGCCCGAGGAACCGGTATCCGATCGATAGGATCGAACGGCCGTGTCCGACGCGCTTCTCATCTACGGCGACTCCTTCCGCTCCGCCGACATGCGGCATGCGGTGCCGCTCGGCGTGCCGGACCCGTTCCTGTACGCCGAGACCAACGGCACCCGCCACGTGTTCTCGAACTCGATGGAGGCGACACGCCTGCGCGAGCTCGGCCTCTTCGACGTGCACGTCTCGGAGGAGTTCGGCATCGACGAGCTGATCGAGTCGGGGCTCGGCCGGCGTGAGATCGTGGCGCAGCTCGCTCTCCGCTGCGTCGGGAGTCTCGGCCCCAAGAGCTTCTCGGTGCCCGATGCCTTCCCGATCTGGCTTGCCGACCGCCTTCGCTCCGACGGCGTCGAGCTCGAGGTGAACCAGGAGCTCTTCGACGACCGCCGCCGCGTGAAGACCGAGACACAGCTGGCGGGCCTCCGGCGCGCCCAGCGTGCGGCCGAGGCGGCCATGGACACCTGCCGCGAGCTCCTCCGCCGGGCGGAGATCGCCGGGAACGACCTCGTTCTCGACGGCGAGCTCTTGACGGTCGAGCGGGTCAAGTCGGCGATGAGCGCGACCTTCGTCGCGCACGACACGACGACGGACGAGTTCATCGTCGCGCCGGGCGCCCAGGGCGCCGTCGGGCACGACATGGGCTCCGGGCCGATCGGCGCGGGCGTTCCGCTGGTAGTCGACATCTGGCCCCGCGACAACGCCTCCGCGGTCTACACGGACATGACCCGGACGTTCGTGGTCGGCGACGTCCCCGACGACGTGCGCGAGTGGCATCGCCTCGTCAAGGAGGCGCTAGACCGGTCCGTCGAGGCGATCGGCCCGGGCGTCGAGGGACGCGCGGTGTTCGACCTCACGTGCGACCTCTTCGAGGCGGCCGGCGAGCCGACGCAGCGCACGAAGACTGCCGGGGAGCCGCTCGTCGACGGCTTCTTCCACGGCCTCGGTCACGGCGTCGGCCTCGAGGTGCACGAGCAGCCCGGCATGGGGCAGATCTCCGACAAGGAGCTCGTCGCCGGGGACGTCGTCACCGTCGAGCCGGGCCTCTATCGCGCCGGCTACGGAGGCGTCCGGCTCGAGGACATCGTCCTCGTCACCGAGGGCGGGGCAGAGGTGGTCACGGACTACCCATATGACCTCGCACCTTGACTGACGCGCTCGAAATCGGGTAAAGACTCCCAAATACTTCGGAGGGCGACGGGAGGCCTGGGGGGTTTTCGCCGCCACCGAGCTAGGAGGGCTGGATGAGCGCAATGTCTTCCGAACGGCCGGTGCAGGTGGTCGAGAGCACGCCGGCCGCCGACCCCGCGCCGCTCGGACTCGCGGGATTCGCCTTGACGACGTTCTTGCTCAGCGGTCACAACGCGTCGTGGATCCCGGACCTGATCTGGGTCGGCCCCGCGATCTTCTACGGCGGGATGGCGCAGTTCGCCGCGGGGATGTGGGAGTTCCGCAACCGGAACGTGTTCGGTGCGACCGCGTTCTCGACCTACGGCGGCTTCTGGATGGGGCTGGGCCTGTTCATCATCCTCGCGGTCGGCAACGGCAAGTGGCTGGCCGGCTACACGGGCGGCGACCTGACGAACGCGCTTGCGTGGTTCCTGTTCGCGTTCGCGGTCTTCAACACGTACATGCTGATCGGCAGCCTGCGCGTGAACGGAGCCGTCTTCATGGTCTTCCTGACCCTGGAGATCACGGAGATCCTGCTCGTGATCGGGTTCTTCAACATCTCGCACGGTGGCACCGAGTGGTGGCTCCATGCCGGCGGCTGGATGGGGATCGTGACGGCTGCGGTCGCCTGGTACACGTCGGCGGCGGGTGTGATGAACGGCGTGGCGGGCAAGGTGGTCTTCCCGGTCGGAAAGCCGCTCGTGGCCTAGTCGCGCGTGGCTGCCAGGGCCTGACATAGGATCTCGGTGCGATATAGGCGGGCCTGCCGGCTGTCGGTGGGCCCGCCGCGCCCGAGCTTTGACCTCATGAGGAGGTGAGCACGTTGGGAGCCGTTGACGACGTCCAGGTTTCCGAAGCCCAGATCGCTGTTCACTGGCGGGAGGAGGAGTACTACGACCCGCCCGCCCGTATCGCCAAGGAGGCGAACGCGAACGACCCGGCCATCCGGGAACGCTTCGCCGAGGACAAGTTCCCCGAGTGCTTCGTCGAGTACGCGGAGCTCCTCGCGTGGGACAAGAAGTGGGACACGATCCTCGACACGTCGAATCCGCCGTTCTTCAAGTGGTGGGTCGGGGGCAAGCTGAACGCCTGCGTCAACTGCGTCGACCGGCACCTCGAGACGCGGGGCGACAAGAACGCGTTCATCTTCGTGCCGGAGCTGGAGGAGGACGAGACACAGGAGATCACGTACCGCGAGCTACACCGGCGCGTGAACGAGTTCGCGGCGCTGCTCAAGGACTTCTGCGGCGTGAAGCCGCAGGACCGCGTCACGTTCCACCTGCCGATGGTGCCGGACCTGCCGATCGCGATGCTCGCCTGCGCGCGTCTCGGCGTGATCCACTCCCAGGTGTTCGGCGGCTTCTCCGGCACGGCCTGCGGACAGCGCATGGCGGACGCCGAGAGCACGATCCTCGTCACCATGGACGCCTACTACCGGAACGGCGAGCTGATCGACCACAAGGTGAAGGCCGACGAGGCGGTCGAGGCCGCCCGCAAGGACGGGACGGAGGTCGAGAAGGTGCTCGTCTTCCGGCGCATCCCGGGCGAGTACCACTCCGAGAGCCCGATGGTCGAGGGCCGCGACTTCTTCATCGACGAGCTGCTCCCTCAGTACGAAGGGCAGGAGGTCGAGCCGGAGTCGATGCCTGCCGAGGACACGTTGTTCCTCATGTACACGAGCGGGACCACCGGTCGGCCGAAGGGTGCGCAGCACTCGATCGGCGGCTACCTGTCGTACGTCACCGGGACGTCCATGTACTACCAGGACATCCATCCGGACGACACGTACTGGTGCTTCGCCGACATCGGCTGGATCACCGGGCACTCCTACATCGTCTACGGCCCGCTCGCGCTCGGAACGACGAGCGTCATGTACGAGGGCGTCCCGACCTATCCGGACCCGGACGGCCGTGGCGGATCGCCGAGAAGCTCGGCGTGGACATCTTCCACACCGCGCCGACGACGATCCGGATGCTGCGCAAGCTCGGCCCGGACGAGCCGGCGAAGTACGACTACCACTTCAAGACGATGACGACGGTGGGCGAGCCGATCGAGCCCGATGTCTGGCGCTGGTACTTCAACGTCGTCGGCAAGGGCGAGGCGTCGATCACCGACACCTGGTGGTTGACCGAGACCGGCGGCTTCCTCGGCTCGACGCTGCCGGGCCTCGAGAAGATGAAGCCCGGAAGCTGCGGCCCGACCGTGCTCGGCCTCTACGGCGTCATCTTCGACGAGAACGGCGACGAGGTGCCGATGGGGTCGGGCAAGGCCGGCAACATCTGCATGCGCAACCCGTGGCCGGGCCGCATGCTCGGCATCTGGGGCCAGGACGAGCGCTTCGTGGACACGTACTACAAGAAGTACAACCGTGACCCGAACAGCACGGACTGGCACGACTGGCCGTTCCTCGCCGGCGACGGTGCACTCCAGGCAGCCGACGGCTACTACCGGATTCTCGGCCGGATCGACGACGTGATCAACGTCGCCGGGCACCGGCTCGGGACGAAGGAGCTCGAGTCGTCGGCGATCACGGTCGACGAGGTCGCCGAGGCGGCGGCCGTGCCGGTGATCGACGAGTTGCGGGGCCGGGCAGTCGAGATGTACGTCTCGCTCAAGCCGGGCGTCGACTCGGGCGACGAGGTCGCCCAGAAGGTCACGCAGGCGATCGAGCGGGACATCGGCAAGATCGCGCGGCCCAAGAACGTCTGGGTCGTGGCGGACATGCCGAAGACGCGCTCCGGCAAGATCATGCGGCGCGTGATCGCGAGCATCTCGAACTTCGCCGACGTCGGCGACGTGACGACGCTCGCGAACCCGGAGATCGTCGAGCAGATCAACGAGCATGTACGGGCCGAGAAGGTCGCCCGGGACGAGGTTCCGCGTGAGCTCTCCGAGCAGGAGCTCGAAGAGATCAAGCGGTTCGGCCAGGTCGAGTAAACCCGGACGGCTCGAAGAGGCGCGTGAGGAGGGAGCCGGTCGGCTCCCTCCTCGGCGTGCGAGGATGGCGCCGTGACTCCCGACGAGCACCGGCAGCTCGGCATCGAGCTCTACAACGCGACCTGGGCGCTCATCGATCACGAGGACCGCACGCCGGACGACGACGACGAGATGCTCGACCGGGCTCATGCCTCGGCCTACCACTGGCTCCAGGCGCCGCACACGACGGCGAACCGCGCACGCTCGCACTGGCTCTGCTCCCGAGCCCACGTGCTCGCCGGGCAGCCCGAGGGAGCGCTGCATCACGCCCGCCGCTGTCTCGCCCTCGTCGAGGCGCACGGCGACGAGATGGAGGACTGGGATCGCGCCGCGGCGCACGAGGCGCTCGCCCGGGCCCACGCGGCGGCCGGCGAAACCGCGGAGGCGCGCCGCTACCTCGAGCTCGCCCGCGGGGAGACGGCCGCGATCACGGAGCCGGAGGACAGGCAGCACATCGAGGCGGATCTCGACTCCATCCCCGTCTAGAAGGCTTGGCGCCGTCGCCGCCGAATGGTAGAAACCTCCCGCACGCGCGGCTGCGGAGGTCGAAGGCACTCCAACGGGCGGTTCCGGGTCAGGTGCCAACTGGACCGCCGACCTGCAGAACGCTGCCGCCGGAAATGATGGATGCGCCGGGCACGATCTGCTCGGCGTGCCCCCTTACCTCACCGATGTACATCCCTGAGAGCCCCTTGACGTAGATCGTGGTGCTAGCAAGAATGGCGTTAGTGACGGCTAACGTTCCTCGCTTGCCGCTCTCGCTCGATCCGCTGACTGGGGAGGCGAAGCGACGTGCGAGGCAGCGGCGGGTTCTGCTCGCGCTCACGGCCGTGCTGGTCGTGGGCGGGGGAGCCGCGGCTGCGATCGCCGCCTGGGACTCGCCCGGCCCGGACTTCGTTCCCACGCGGCCGGCGTCGTCGGCTGTTCAGGCATCGTTGGCGGACGTCCACCAGATGACCCGGCTGGTCCCGGGTATTCGACACGTTCCCCTCCCCTACTTCGGCGTCCTCGTCTCGCTACGGAACGCATCGGGCGAGTCCATCATCCTGGAACGCGTGCGCCTGGATCTGACCGCGGGGTCGCCGCTGCAACAGATCGGGACACGCTGGCTTCTCTTCGCGCCCGAGGTATGCACGCGCCAGATGATCAGCTGCCCCATCAACTGGGCTCTCGTCGAACCGGGCACCGCCCGGCGATATGCAGCGGACCTTGTGTCCGGCACCACTCGGCCCTACGGAGCGGAATCCCCCTCGCCCCTTCGGGTTCCGCCCGGCCACACCGCGGTGGCTCAGCTGAACTTCTTCGTTCCCTGCACGGTTCGCAGCCGGCGAGAAGCCGTGCTTGCGGCGAAGAGCACCACGATCGTCTACGCCCTCCCGAACGGGGCCCGGATCCTCCAGCACGCCCCGCCGCCGGCCCAACACACGGCACGCCACTTCGGGGCAATCGTCAACTCAGCGGGGGCGGCAAAGGCCTGGACCGGAGCGCTCCCCGGGTCTCCTCTCACCGGTGCGATCGGCGAGGTCGCAACTCATGCCTGCCACCGCTGAAGACACGGCACGCTCGCCTGGGCCATGCTCGGGAATGGCCGCGCAGCCCACGGCCGCTAACTGGGCGGATCGAGGCCGGGAGCCAATGGTCAGCGCTGACGAATGAACCCCCGAGCGGGAGCTGGGCTGGGCCAGTGTTCCGGAATGACCCCTGAGAAGTCGCCCGGTTAGCCGCGGATGCGGCCGGGACGGAGCGGTCGTGCGTGGGTGCTGATCTTTTCAAGTGCGCGGGTGAGCGCTTTGATGTCGGTGTTTGTGAGGTGTTGGGAAAAGTGTCGTTGGATTCCGTCTCGGTGATGGCGGCGCGCGCGCCCTAGCATCTCGGTGCCTTTGTCGGTGGGGACGATGAGGATCGTGCGGCGGTCGTTTTCGGGTCGGGCGCGGCGGACGAGCTTCGCCTCTTCCATTCGGTCGACGACTCGGGTGAAGCCGCTCTTGCTGTAGAGGATCCGGTCGGCGAGTTCGTTCATCGGGATGCCGTGCGGTGAGTCCTCGAGGTGGACGAGGACGTCGTACCAGCGTTGGGAGATGCCTACGGCCTGCTCCAGTTCGGCGTCGAGCACGTCGAGGAGCGCCAGCGCGCTCTCGAAGAACAGGCGCCAGGTGCGCAGTCGGTCCGGCGAAGGGCTTGACAACGATCGTTCCCTAGTAGATAGTCCGCTCTGCAACTGTTTGCTCATAGATTGTTGCGGATCATATCAGCACCCGGGAAGGAGTACAGACATGGTTGCCATCGCTCCGGAGCGAGCACAGCCCGGATACGCGCTCCACGAAAACGAGGGTGAGGCGTTCTGGCTGCTCGGAATGCTGCAAACGATCAAGATCAGCCGCGAGGAAACCGGCGGGGCATACGGCCTGGTCGAGGTCGTCGTGCCAGAAGGTCTCGGCTCGCCCTGGCACGTCCATCCCGAGGAGGACGAATGGTTCTACGTCCTCGAGGGCGCACTCACCTTCTGGGTCGGCGACAGCCGCTTCTCGCTCAAGGCTGGCTCGTTCGCATTCGGCCCCAAGGGCGTGCCACATACCTTCTACGCAGAAGCAGGCGGGGCAAGAGCGCTAGTCGGGTTCGCACCGATGCAGTTTGAGGGATTCCAAAGAGAGGTCGGCGAGCCCGCCCTCGAACGCGTCCTGCCGCCGCCCGCCGAGGGCCACCCGGACATGGCACGACTCGCCCCCATCGCCAAGCGAAACGGGTTCGTAATCCTTGGCCCCCCTGGCCCGCCTCCCGGCCACTAACGGGGCAGTCTGGACCTCCGGTGCGCCCGCTCGAGGCAACCGGGCGGGCGCCACGGCCACACCCAAAAGAAGGCTTCAACCGCATGTCCAGTCGCCGGGGCGAGGGTGGCGAGAGTCGCTGTCGCTCCGGAAGACAGCGGATGTTCCGGCAGGTAGCGATTACCAGATGGCGGTGAAGCACCCGAGCATGAGGGGCACTCGCCTGGGCCAGCGTGCTCTCGCCTGGAGGCGTCAGCCGTCGAGGAGCTGCTCGAAGCGCGAGGCGTCGTCGAAGGGCCCGATCACCGCGAGCCGCAGGCGGTCGGACGCGATGAGATCCGCCGCCACGCGCGCCACGTCGTCGCTCGTCACCGCGTCGACCCCGCGCAGCACCTCGTCGGGATCGGGGAGGCGGCGCTCGAGCACCTCCTTCCGCAGGCCGAACATCATCTGGCCCTGCGGGCTTTCGAGCTGGAGGACGAAGCGGCCCTTCGCGAAGTTGCGTGCCTTCTCGAGCTCGTCCGCGGGTAGCGGCTCCGCGGCGATCTTGCGCAGCTCGGCGGCGATCGTCGTGACGGCGTCGTCGATCCGGGAGATGTCGACACCCGCCTGCGCGTACAGGGTGCCCGCATCGGTGTAGCTGTGATTGAGCCCGTAGACGTAGTAGGCGAGTCCGCGCCGCTCGCGGACCTCGGTGAAGAGACGCGAGGACATCCCGCCTCCGAGCGCGGTTGCGAGGAGCTGGAGCGGGTACCGGTCGGGATGGTCGAGCGGGCGGCTGAGCACGCCGAGAGAGACGTGTGCCTGCTCGGAAGCCTTCGTGTGGACGCGCACGCGGCCGTTCGCGTACGGCGCGGCCGGCTCGGGCTCGCCCGTGTCGGCGGCGCCGAGGTCGCCGAGCAGCTCGTCGGCGCGCTCGAGCAGGCCGTCGCCGATCCGGCCGGCCACGCCGAGCACCATCCGCGACGGCCTGTACCAGCGGTCGAGATAGCCGAGGAACGTGTCGCGTGTCGCGTCGCGGATCGTCTCCTTGCTGCCGATGATGTCCCGGCCGAGAGGCTGGTCGCCCCACAGGAGCTGCTCGTAGACGCCGCCGATGAAATCGCGGGGCGTGTCGTAGTACATGTTCATCTCCTCGACGATCACGCCCTTCTCGCGCTCGATCTCGTCGGGCTCGAAGCGGGAGTTGCGGAGCATGTCCACGAGGACGTCGAGCGCCACGTCTCGGTGCTCCGCGGCGCACTTGACGTAGTACGTCGTGCTCTCCTTGCCGGTGAAGGCGTTGAACTCGCCGCCGATCGCGTCGATCTCGCCGGCGATCTGCCGGGCGCTCGGCCGCCGCTCCGTTCCCTTGAAGAACATGTGCTCGGCGAAGTGCGCGATGCCGCTCGTCTCCGCCGTCTCGTAGCGCGAGCCGGCGGCGAGCATCACCATCACGGCGACCGACTGCGCGTGCGGCAGGTCGGCCGTGAGGACCCGCAAACCGTTGTCGAGCGTGTTTCGCTGGAACACCGTCACCCCGCTCGATCGTATAGACCTACCCCTCGTGCACGGCGAGGAGACGAGACGCGCGCTCGCGGCACAGCCGGAATGGCTGGCCGGGGTGCCGACCGACCGGCGCTTCCCCGACGGCGCCAGGCTCCTCTTCACCGGCTGCGGCACGTCGTTCCACGCGGCGATGACGGGTGGCGAGGCGATGCAGGCGCTCGAGCTCGTGCTCGCTCCCGACCGCGACGCCGATCTGCTCGTGCTCGTCTCGCACGAGGGCGAGACGCCGCTGACGATCGAGGCGGCGCGGGCATGGCAGGGGTCCCGCTGGCTCGTGACCGGGCGGGCGGACGGGCCGACCGCCGAGCTCTGCGACGAGGTGGTCGTCTGCACGCCCGAGATCGAGGAGAGCTGGTGCCACACCGCGAGCTACACATGCGCCGTGGCGGCGATCGCAGCGCTCCACGGCGAGGACGTCTCGTGGCTCCCGGAGGCGGTCGAGGCAGCGCTGGCCACACCCCTGCCCGAGGTGGGAGAGCAGGAGCGGTTCCTCGTGGCGGGAGCGGGCCGAGAGCTCGCCACGGCGCACGAGGCCGTGCTGAAGCTGCGTGAGGGTGCGTGGGTCGCCGCGGAGGCGTACGAGACCGAGCAGCTCCTGCACGGCTATCTCGCCGCGGTGGACGAGTCGGTGCGGGCGTTCGTCCTCGAGGGGGAGGGAGTCGCCGCCGAGCGTGCGGCCGCGGCCGTCGCGGCGCTGCGGGCGCTGGGCTGCGAGGTCGACCTCGTGCCGACGCGGCACCCGGTCGTCGACATCGTCCTCTTCCAGCGGCTGACGCTCGAGCTCGCCGAGGCGCGGGGGCGCGAGCCGGACCGCATACGCCGCCACGATCCGCGCTGGGCTGCGGCCGCGAGCGCGGCGAAGGCCGACAACGCGGCGTAGAGCTAGAGCTCGGACAGCGCGCCGAGGAGCCGGTCGACCTCCCTGAACGTGTTGTAGTGGACGAAGCCGGCCCGGACCGCGCCCTCGGGCTGCAGGCCGAGCCGTTCCATCGCTTCGACCGCGTAGTAGTCGCCGTCCCAGACGGCGATCTGTCGCTCGGCGAGCCGCTCGGCGACGTCGCGCGGCGACCTGCCCTCGACCCGAAAGGCGAACGTCGGGACGCGGCCCTCCATCGTCTGGGGCCCGTAGAGCGTGCAGCTGTCCGGCAGGCCGTCGAGGAAACGCTGCCCGAGCGCGCGCTCGTGCTCGCGAATCGCGTCCCATCCAACGTCCCCGAGGTAGCCGATCGCGGCGACGAGGCCCGCGAGGAGCTCGTGCGGGAGGGTTCCCGTCTCGAAGCGACTCCCGACGGGGTCGTCCGCCGCCGGCCGCACCTTGTACGGCCGCCACGAGCGCAGGAGCTCCTCGCGACCGACGGCGATCCCGAGGTGAGGCCCGCAGAACTTGTACGGCGAGCAGAGGAGGACGTCCGCCCCGAGGTCGACAACGTCGATCGGGCCGTGCGGTGCGTAGTGCACGGCGTCCACCCAGGCCAGCGCGCCGACCGAGTGCGCGAGCTCCGCGATCCGCTTCGCGTCGGTGACCGTCCCGACCGCGTTCGAGGCGAGCGGGAACGCGACGACGCGGGTCCTGTCGCTCAGCCGGCGCTCGAGATCGTCGACGTCGAGGGTGGTGTCGTCGTGGATGTCGACGAAGCCGACCCGCAGGCCGAGGTCGTGTGCGAGCTCGAGCCAGGGGGCGACGTTGCCGTCGTGGTCGAGTCTCGTCACGAGGACCTCGTCCCCTCGCCGCGCCTGGCGCGCCCAGGTGCGAGTGAGCGTGAAGTTGAGCGACGTCATGTTGGCGCCGAGGATCACCTCTTGCGGCGAGCAGCCGAGGAAGCCCGCGGCGGCGGCATGCGCCTGCTCCACGAGCTCGTCGCTACGGAGGCTGGCGGCGAATGCGCCACCGAGGTTGGCGTTCGACTCGCGCAGGTAGCCGGCGATCGCGTCGATCACGGACCGCGGGCACTGCGTGCCGCCCGGCGCGTCGAGGAAGGCGACGCCCGATGCGAGTGCCGGGAAGCGCCCCCGCACGGCTTCGAGGTCGAGTGCTGCCGCGCTCATCCCTGCTCGAGGGGCGCCAGCGTGAGCCCGTGCTCGCCCAGCTGCTCCCAGTAGAGCTCGGCCTGCTCGCGGAGCCCCGACCAGACGATCGCCTGCCCGGAGGTGTGGATCCGGGTCGCCAGCCGCATCCCGTGGTCGTACGACACACCCGGGACGACCGACGAGAGCGCGAACGCCACTCCCTGGAAGGTGTTGTGGTCGTCGTTGAGGACGATCACGAGCCAGGGCCGGCCGAGGTCGGTGCCCTCGCCGCGGTCGAGCCGCTCCCGCGGCGGAGTCAGCGTGCCGGTCACGTACCGATCGTACGGCCGTTGACGGTCCACTCGTAGCGTGGCTCGGCCGTGAGGGAGGAGCCGACGAAGCAATCGCGCTCGGCCAGCGCGAGCAGGTCGGCGAGCGCGTCGCGATCCCCGTCGGGTGCGATCTCGACCACGAGCTGCAGCTCGGCGTCGACGACCGCGTACCTCCCGTCGGCGCTGCGCTTCGTCACGAGGGTCCGGCCGCTCCCGGCGGCCGAGCGGATCTCGAATCCCTTGCCTCTCGCATGGTGGTCGAGGCTCTTGAGAGAGCAGCGGATGAGTGCCGCGAGCAGCAGGTGGTCGGGCGACCACCGCGCAGGCACGTCGAGCACGACGCCGTGTTCCTCCCTGAGCTCGCCGTCCGGCGTGAGCTCGACCGCGAACCGGAGCTCCTTTGCCTGCAGAGGCATGGCGGAATGGTCTCAGACGGGGGTGTCCGTCCGGGTTGGCTCGTACGCTGCCCGGCGTGCGGCGGCTGCGTACGCTGTCCGAGACGGAATGCTATGTACGCCTCTACGGCGGCTGGGACCCGACTGTGACGCTCGTGAAGGTCGAGCCGCGGCGTCCTCGCTACGAGCCGGCGGTGTCGGGCGAGCATCTTCGTCGCGAGTTCGAGGCCCGGATCGAGGCGCGCACCGAGGAGCTCCTCGCCGAGCTCGACGCGGCCGAGGCCGCGGCCGAAGCCGCGTAACGTCTCGCTCGACCGGCATTCGACGCAAAGCCGCCGCTCCGCCGTAACGGTTCGTCGCCTACCGTTCCCGAAGGGAGCCTCGCTCCCCCGATGGGGGAAGAGGTGGCTCAGACGAGGGACATGACCGAGGGGGACACGACGCCGAGTGACGTGCCGGACGTCCTGGCTCCAGGCCTCCGGGTCGTCTTCGTCGGCATCAACCCGGGCCGCGTCTCCGCGGCCGCCGCAGCCCACTTCGCCAACCCGCGCAACGACTTCTGGCGTCTTCTCGACGCGGCCCGGCTGACCGGCCGGCTCTACGAGCCACACGAGCAGTTCGCGCTGCTCGAGGAGAGCATCGGCGTGACGAACGCCGCCTACCGCACGACGCCGGGCTCCGGCGACCTGCGGCGTGCCGACTTCGCCGGGTCGGCGGACAGGCTCGACCGGATCGCCCGCGACCTCGAGCCGGGCTGGCTCGCCTTCGTGGGCAAGGAGGCCTACCGCGGCGCCTTCGGCACGCGACCAGCGCTGGGCCTGCAGCAACGTGCGCTCGGGAGCACGAAGCTCTTCGTCCTCCCGTCGACCTCTCCGGCGAACGCCGCCGTCCCGTGGGGCGAGCGCCTGCGCTGGTTCCAGGAGCTGGCGGGTCGCTCGACTGGCCGGCCCTTGCGCGAGGGCGTTCGCGGTGTCGTCGTCGACCCGTCGGGCCGGACGCTGCTCGCGCGCTTCGACTTCCGGAGCGGCCCGGTCTGGGCGCCGCCCGGCGGCGGGATCGAACGCGGCGAAGGCCCGGAGCGCGCCCTGCTGCGTGAGTTGCGCGAGGAGTGCGGCCTGCGCGACGTGACGCTCGGGCCGCTGCTCTGGACCCGTGAACATCACTTCGCCGACATGGAGATGTGGGGCGGGCAGCGGGAGCGCCACTTCCTCGTGCGCACGCCGGTCTTCGAGCCACGCCCCGAGATCGACCTCGCCGCCGAGGGCGTTGCCGAGATTCGCTGGTTCACCCTGGATGAGCTCGCTGCCGTGGTGACGGCCCCTCGACGGCTCGCGTCGCTGCTTCGCGAACTGCTCGAGCACGGCCCGCCGGGCCGGCCGATCGACGCCGGTGTCTAGCCGCGCCAGCGGTTCGTGATCGGCGTTCGCCGGTCGCGGCCGAACGCCTTCGGCCGCAGCCGTACTCCCGGAGGCGCCTGGCGCCGCTTGTACTCGGCCCGGTCGACGAGCGCGACCGCCCGCGCCACGACGTCCGGATCGAACCCGTCCGCGCCGAGCTCGCCGAGCGAGCGGTCCTCCTCGACGTAGGCCTCGAGCACTCGGTCGAGCTCGGCGTACGGCGGTAGGGAGTCCTCGTCGAGCTGGTCTGCCCGCAGCTCGGCGCTCGGCGCCCGCTCGATCGTCGACTCGGGGACGAGCGCGCGTCCCGCCCGCTCGTTCACGTGCCGCGCGAGCCGGAAGACGTCGGTCTTGTACACGTCTTTGAGGAGCGCGAATCCGCCGGCCATGTCTCCGTAGAGCGTCGCGTAGCCCACCGACAGCTCCGACTTGTTGCCGGTCGCGACGAGCAGCCAGCCGAACTTGTTCGAGAGCGCCATCAGCAGCGTGCCGCGGATGCGCGCCTGGAGGTTCTCCTCCGCGAGGTCGGGCTCGCGGCCGGCGAACGAGTCGGCGAGCACCCCGCCGAATGCCTCGACCACCGGCTCGATCGGGAGCTCGCGGAAGTCGCAGCCGAGGTTCTCCGCGAGCCGGCGGGCGTCGGCCCGCGTCCCCTCCGACGAGTAGCGGGACGGCATCGAGACGCAGTGGACGCGGTCGGGGCCGAGCGCCTCGGCGGCGAGCGCCGCGGTGAGGGCCGAGTCGATCCCACCCGAGACGCCGACGGCCACCTCGGCGAATCCGTTCTTGGCGACGTAGTCCCGCAGGCCGAGCACGAGAGCCTGCCGCATCTCGTCGAGCTCGCCGGAGAGCGGCGCGCGCGGCGCCTCGTCAGGGTGCTCGAGGTCCACGACGAGAAGGCTCTCCTCGAACCCCGGGGCCCGGGCCAGAACGCTGCCGTCCGTCTCGAGAACGAACGAATGCCCGTCGAAGACGAGCTCGTCCTGACCGCCGATCGTGTTGCAGACCGCGACACGCAGGCCGCTCTCCCGCGCTCGTGCCGAGAAGATGGCCTCACGCTCCTGCGCACGCCCGACGTGGAACGGCGAGGCCGAGAGGTTCACGACGAGCTCGGCGCCCGCCGAGGCGAGCTCGGTCGTCGGCGGCCCGGGAACCCACATGTCCTCGCAGATCGTGATCCCGACTCTCGTGCCTGCGACGTCGACGAGCGCGAGCTCGTCGCCGGGGGCGAAATACCGCTTCTCGTCGAAGACACCGTAGTTCGGCAGGTGCCACTTCCTCGCCCAGCCGGTGATCTCGCCGCCGGCGCAGATCGCGCATGCGTTGTGCAGGTCGCCGTCGAACAGCGGCACTCCCACGAGTGCCACCAGGTCGTGCGTCTCGGCGGCGATGCGCTCGAGCGACTCGCGAGCCGCGCGGACGAAGCCCGGTCGCAGGAGCAGGTCCTCGGGCGGATAGCCGGTCACCGCGAGCTCGGGAAGGACGACGAGATCGGCCCCCGCACGCCGCGCCTCCCCGATCGAGCGAAGGATGAGGTCGCGGTTCCCGTCGAGGTCGCCGACGACCGGGTCGACCTGCGCCAGTGCGAGCCTCATAGCGGTTTCAGCCTAACAGTCGAAAACTGCGTGGCTACGGGCGGCGGAGCCTGATGGCGTTCCAGTCGTGCTCGAGGATCTCGTCGGCCCGGCCGCGCAGCGACTCGGGCGGGTCGTGCTCCGCGTGGAGGTAGCGGCCGGCGAGCGCGTCGAACTCGCCCGCCGCGAGCGCCCGCACGAGCCGCGGCGCGCACTCGGGCGGCGTCCACGGCGCGTCGTCGGGGAAGCTCGACGTCATCTCGGTGCGCACCATCCCGGGGCTGATCGTGAACACGGGGATCCGGTTGCGGAGCGCGTTCGCCAGGGTCTCGCCGTAGCGGCAGACGGCGGCCTTCGAGGACGTGTACGCCGTCTCGCTCTGGCCCGGCAGGTACGCGGAGCCGCTGCCGACGATCACGATCCGGCCCGAGCCCCGCTCGAGCATCCCGGGGACCGCCGCCCGGCAGCAGAGGTGGACGCCGAGGACGTTGACCTCGAACGTCCGCCACCACTCGTCGAGATCGACCTCCCATGCCGGGCCGCCGCTGTTGCCGGTCCCCGCGTTCGCCACGAGCAGGTCGACCGGCCCGAGCTCGGCGAACCAGCGCTCGACGTCCTCGCGCCGGGTCACGTCGCCGACGAGGGCGCGGCCGCCGATCGCCGCGGCGACCGCCTCGACCTGGTCGGCGGTGCGTCCGCTGACGGCGACCTCCATCCCTGCCGACGCAAGCTCGCGGGCGACGCTCTCGCCGATCCCGCGGCCGCCTCCGGTCACGAACGCCCGCTGCCCGGCCAGTTCGCTCACGTCGCAACTCTAGATGGCGGAGCGAAGTTAGCGACCGCTAACCTAGTGCCCACTAACTTTCGGACGAGGAGATCGGTGTGAGAGCGCGTGTGCTCGGCGTATTGCTCGCCGAGGAGAATCGCAAGTGGGTGACCCTGGCGGCCGTTTCGTTCGGCCTCTTCATGATCATGCTCGACAACACGGTCGTGAACGTCGCGCTGCCGACGATGGAGCGAGACCTCCACGTCTCGATCTCGCAGCTCGAGTGGATCGTGACCGCGTATGCGCTCACGTTCGCGGCTCTCCTCATCACCGGTGGCAAGCTCGCCGATCTCTACGGTCGGCGGCGCCTCTTCGTCCTCGGACTCATCGTCTTCTCGCTCTCCTCGCTCGCCTGCGGTCTCGCGCCGAGCGCCGGCTTCCTGATCGGAGCTCGCGCCGTGCAGGGAGCCGGCGCGGCGCTCATGAACCCCGCGACGCTCTCGATCATCACGGCGACCTTCCCGCCCAAGCAGCGCGGGCAGGCGATCGGGATCTGGGCGGGCGTCTCGGCCCTTGCTCTCGCCATCGGCCCGCTCACCGGGGGCCTGATCGTCGAGAACCTGAACTGGAACTGGATCTTCTTCGTCAACGTTCCCGTCGGCGCGCTCGGGGTCGTCGTCTCGCAGTTCGCGATCCGCGAGTCGCGCGACACGTCGCACGAGCAGAGCATCGACGTGCCCGGGCTCCTGACCTCGGCCGGCTTCCTCTTCGCGCTCAGCTACGCGCTGATCGAGGGCAACCAGCACGGCTGGACGTCGGCGGAGATCCTCGGTCTCTTCGCGGGCTCCGCGGTCCTGCTCGTCGCGTTCGTCGTGCTCGAGCACCGGCAGCGGTTGGCCATGCTCGACCTCTCGCTCTTCCGGATCGGCGCGTTCACCGGTGCGAACGTCGTGGCGATGCTCGTCTCGCTCTCGATGTTCGGCGTCTTCTTCTTCGTCTCGCTCTACGTCCAGAACATCCTCGGGTACTCGGCCACGCAGGCGGGAGCAACGTTCCTGCCGATGGTGACGCTCATCATCCTCATCGCGCCTGTCGCGGGCCGTCTCTCCGACCGGGTCGGCTCGCGCTGGCTCATGGGCGGCGGGATGATGCTGGTCACGGGCTCGCTCCTCCTCTACGAGCGGGTCGGCCTCCACTCGAACTTCTGGGTCCTGCTGCCGCCGATGCTCGTCGGCGGGGTCGGGATGGCGATGACCATGTCGCCGATGACCGCCGCGGCGATGGGGGCCGTGCCGGTCGACAAGGCGGGCGTCGGGTCGGGCGTCCTCAACAGCTTCCGCCAGGTCGGCGGCTCACTGGGGATCGCTCTGATGGGGGCGATCGTCGCGTCGTACCTCCACCATCCGGCCCAGAGCCCGGCCGCGGCCCAGGATTACGTCAACGGCCTCCATGCGGGATTCCGGGTCGGCGCGGCGATCACGCTCCTCGCGGCGATCGTCGCGGTGGTCACCGTGCGGACGAAGCCCGAGGTCGTGCGCGAGCACATCGCGGAGATGGCCGCATGACGGCGGCCCCGACGCGGATGGCGGCAGCGGACCGCCGGCGCCACCTCGTCGAGACGGCGATTCGGCTCTTCACCGAGGGGAGCTACCACGGCACGACGACGGCGGAGATCGCCCGTGCCGCGGGAGTCTCCGAGCCGATCCTGTATCGCCATTTCGCCTCGAAGCGCGACCTCTACCTCGCCGCGCTCGAGCACGTCTGGGCGAAGACCCGCGAGGCGTGGGAGCGGAAGCTCGACGAGGCGTCCGACGCCTGCGCCGCGGTGGAGGCGATCGGCAAGGGACACCTTTCCGTCCGCTCGCCGAAGCTTCAGCTCGCGGAGCTGTGGGTGCAGGCGCTGAGCGAGGCCTCCGAGGATCCGGACCTCCGCCGCCACCTGCGTCGCCACATGCGCGAGGTCCACGACTTCGTCGCCGGCCTGATCCGGCGCGGCCAGGAGGAGGGAGCGGTCGCGGCGGGGCGCGACGCCGACTCGGAGGCGTGGATCATGCTCGCGGGCGGGATCCTCGGCATGGTCGGCCGCCGCGTCGGCCTCCTCGACGACAGTGAGCTCCAGGCGATCCGCGCCTCGCGCCTCGCCTGGCTCCGCGGGTAGCCCGCGGAAACGCTGGCGTTTCCGCGGGGAGAGGGAACTGCACCGTCCGGAGAGCGCGGTCTCCGGACGGCTCCGTGCTGTTCTTGCTTTGGGATCCCTGGATGGGATGGCTGCCTCGTGCGCTCGCGCGCTGTGGCGCGAGCGCGGTGCGGCCTGCGGCTTAGTCCCCGCTTTGCGGATCTGCTTAGCCTCCGGCTTTTGGTCGCGCTTGCTTTGAACGTTTCGAACCCGCATGCGGACCCGGCGGCGACGTAACGCGACGTTACGACGCCGCGGAGTAGCGGGCGAGCACGCGGAGCCTGCTCGTTCGCGACGGAAGTGCGGCTTCAACCGTGCGTCAGCCCTTTGTGTTTTCAGCACGGAGCGTGCCCGAGACCGCGTCTCGGGCACGCGTAGTTGGCCCGAGACCGCGTCTCGGGCACGCGTAGTTCGGTCGTCCCGGGGCGAAGCCACAGGCTTCGCCCCGCGGGACCAATGAAAAGGCCCCGGCTGCGGCTCCGGGGCCTTTTCGAGAGGCGCGCCACCTCTGGCGGATTCGAGGAGACGGATCTGCGGCCCACCCGTCTCACGTCCTCACCGGAAGCTCCGGCGCGCCCCCTGCGAACCTCGGCCTGGCGTCCAGCCCTGGTCGCAAGGTGGCCTCACTATAGGAGCGCCTGCGGTCGCCGTCAAGTAGCTCAGTCAAGTGATTCTGCACCTCGCATGGTTGACTGACTTTTGCGATGAATACGCTCAAATGGGGGATGTCCAAACCGCCGAACTTGCGCTTCAGTGAAGTGTGCGCTTGACTAGAGCGCGTCGAAAGATGCCCATGCGAGAGACCGCCAGCCGCACCACTCGCAAGACCAGCCACGAAGGCGTTCGCCTGGGTGAACGCCTCCGCCAGCTCCGCGTCGCCGCGGGGCTGACGCAGAGCGAGCTCGCGGGCGACCGCTTCTCCAAGGAGTACGTGTCCCAGATCGAGCGCGGCAAGACGAAGCCGACGCCGGGCACGATCGAGTGGCTCGCCGACCGTCTCGGGGTGGATGCCGGCTTCCTCGCGAGCGGCGTCGCGACCGACGAGCGCGCTCGGGTCGAGGGGGCCCTCAGCCGCGCGGAGGCGCTCTACGAGGCGAACGAGGACCAGGAGGCCGCGGAAGCATTCGAGCCCCTGGTCGCGGTCGCCCGCGGGACGGGCGTACCGGAGCTCCAGGTGCGGGCGCTCTCCGGGGCCGGCTTCGCGAAGATGCGCGTCGGCGACCAGCACGGTGCGCTTGCCTTCCTGAACGAGGCACGGGCGA
The DNA here is from genome assembly GCA_963746965.1 of uncultured Actinomycetes bacterium. Classification (GTDB taxonomy): domain Bacteria; phylum Actinomycetota; class Thermoleophilia; order Gaiellales; family Gaiellaceae; genus Palsa-739. The sequence goes on from CAVVDH010000001.1 coordinate 985,792, forward strand.
TCTCCGAGGCGGAGTCGTTCTCCGACGTCGAGCGGGCCGACGTCCTCTATCGGCTCGGTTGCTGCCGCTATCAGCTGAGCAGCACCCAGACGGCCCTCGGTCTCCTCAACGAGGCGCTCACGCTCGCGGAGCGCTCCGGAATGCCCTGTGATGCGCTCAAGGCGAACATCCTGGCCTGGCGCGCCCGCTGCTGGTTGATCCAGCGCGACTACGAGGCGGCCAAGGAGGATGTCGAGCGCGCGCTCGAGCTGGCGCGTGCGGTCGACGACCTCCGTACGGTCGGCGCCGCCTATTTCCAGGCTTCGCTCGTCGCGGACCGCGAGGGTCATTGGGTGGTCGCGCGCAACTACGCGGAGCGCGCGCGTGAGGCGTACGCTGCGCTCGCGGATCACGTCCACGTCGGGCAGCTCACGAACAACCTCGGCGGTCTCAACTTCCTGCTGGGGAACACGGACGACGCGATCAAGCTCCTCAAGGAGGCGTTCTCGATCGCGCTCGAGGCGGGCCAGACCGCCGACGCGGGTCGTGCCGTCTCGTCGCTCGCGCAGGTGCACCTCCGCACGGGCAACGTCGAACAGGCGGAGGAGCAGGCGCGGCACGCATTGGAGCTACTCGACGGCCGGGTCGACTACGTCGACGAGAACGGCAGCGCGCTGCTCGTTCTCGGCCGGGCACTACTCGAGCAGGGCCGTCTCGAAGAGGCCGGAGAGGCGTTCGCAGCGGCCGAGCTGAGCTTCACCGAGCTCGGGTCCGCCAGCCACCGCGCAGCGGTATGGGTGGCCCGCGGCGACCTCGCAGCTCGACGGGGGGATCACGAACGCGCGGCCGAGCTGTATCGCACGGCTGCGGAGGCACTTCAGGACGTCCGCTTCTAAGCGAAGGAGAGGGGGTGACGACGTGACCAAGGCAAGACTCATGTATCTGCTGCTCATCGCATCGCTCTTCGCTTACATCCTCGCCTGCGCACGCTGGGGAGTCGGGATGAGTAGCGGCGGCGGCCCGTAGACCGGGTCCGCGAGCCGGCCGCGCGCTGATCGTCGGGCGGCTCGCACAATGAAGGGGGCTGCGGCGGATCCCTCGCCGAGATCGGCATTCCTGGCCGGCGCGAAGCGACGCGCGTAGTGCGCAGGCGTTTCTTCCGCCGCGGCCCCGAGATACTCGGTACGCCTGCGACTCCTCCCGCTCCTACGTTCCGTCTCCGTTGCGGGAGCCCATGCGCTCGATCACGACTTGCGGGATGCGCGCAGTGGGGCTGAGCCGGAGGCACATGCGCACCACCTCTGCACAGTCCTCCGGGCGGATCATCTCGTCCGGCTCGATCCCGGACCACTGGGCCATCGGCGTGTCGACGAAGCCCGGACAGAGCGCGATCGTCCGCACGCCGTCGGCGTCGAGCTCGGCGTTGAGCGAGCGCGTGAGCGCGATCACCGCAGCCTTCGTCGCGCCGTACGTCGCGAGCCCGGGGGTCGGCAAGGTGCCGGCGATCGACGCGAGGTTGACGATCCAGCCGCGCGACTCGCGCAGGAGCGGGATCGCAGCCTGCGTGACGAGGAAGAGCCCGCGGAGGTTGACGCCGAGCTGCAGGTCCAGGTGCTTCGCCGGCAGCTCCTCGACCCGGCCGCCGATCCCGATGCCGGCCGAGTTGACCAGGACGTCGAGCCGCCCGAAACGGTCGCGGTGCTCGCCGACGATCCGCGCGCAGTCCTCGGCGTCGCCGACGTTCGCCGCCACGGCCGCGGCGCCGAGCTCGGCCGCCGCTGCCTCGACCCGCTCGGGCCGGCGCGAGACGAGCGTCAGGTCGAAACCCTCCTCGCGGAGCATCCGTGCGATGGCGAGCCCGATACCCGACGAGCCGCCGGTGACGAGTGCGGCCCCCGGCATTGCACCTACAGTAAACGCTGTGGAAACCGCGAACCTGACGAGCCTCACGGTCGGCGGCGGGTGCGCGGCGAAGTACTCCGCGGCGCGGCTCGAGGAGTTGCTCAAGGGCTTCCTCCCGGCCGAGACCGAAGACCTCCTCGTCGGCCTCGACCCGGCAGACGACGCCGCCGTCTACCGGATCGACTCCGAGCGAGCGCTCGTCTTCACCGTCGACTTCTTCCCGCCGCTCGTCGACGATCCGGCGCTCTTCGGCCGGATCGCCGCCACGAACGCGCTCAACGACGTGTTCGCGATGGGCGGCACGCCGCTTCTCGCCCTTTCGATCGCGGCCTTCCCGGAGGACCTCGCGACCGAGCTCGTCGCCGCGGTCTTCTCCGGAGCCGACGAGCAGGTGCGAGCGGCAGGTGCGATCCTCGCCGGCGGCCACACGATCCGCGACACGGAACCGAAGTACGGGCTCGCCGTCGTCGGCACCGTGCACCCGGAAGGCGTGTGGGTCAAGAGCGGCGCCCGGCCCGGCGACGCCGTCTTCCTGACGAAGCCCCTCGGCACGGGCCTCGTGCTCGCGAGCAAGCAGGATCACGCCGACGCTGCGCGCTGGATGACGACGCTCAACGACGGCGCGGCGCAGGCGCTGCGGCCGTTCTCGCCGCACGCGGTGACCGACGTCACCGGTTTCGGGCTCCTCGGCCACGCCCACGAGACGGCGGAGCGGAGCGGTGTCCGGATCCGTCTCGACGCTTCGTCGCTCCCCGCCCTCGACGGCGCGCTCGAGGCGGCGCGGGCCGGCGTCCGCACCGGCGGCGACCCGCGTAACCGCGAGTTCGCCGGCGGCCACGTCGAGAGCGACGGTGTGCCCGAGGAGCTGCTCGCGCTCGCCTACGACGCTCAGACCGCAGGCGGCCTGCTCGTCACGCTGCCGGCGGACAAGTCGCTCTCCCTCGAGGCGGAGTTCGAGCGCGCCGGCCTCTTCCTCGCCCGGGTGGGCCGGGTGGAGGAGGGAACCGGAGTCATCCTCCGGTAGCTCGCGAAGCTGGCGCTTCGCTCGCTTTGAACGGAACTGCGCGTGCCCGAGACGCGGTCTCGGGCCCGCTCCGTGCTGAGAGCCCATAAGGGCTGACGCACGGTTCAGAGCGCTCTTCCGTCGCGGACGAGCAGGCTGCGCGTGCTCGCCCGCGGGTGCGCGGCGTCGTAACGCGTCGTTACGACGCCGCCTGGTCCGCCCGAGGGCTCAAACGTCCAGACCAGACGGGCGGCTTCTGGCCGGAGGCTAAGCGGATCTCTCGGCGGCGCAGTTCCGTCACCCAGCGAGCGAAGCGCAGCTTCGCGAGCTATGTTCGCGTCGTGAACGCGGGGTCCGTATCGGCAGCGCTCCCGCGCCGCCTTGCGGCGACGGTCTCCCCGCTCTTCTTCCGGCGGGTGGCGCTGGCCGCCGTCGCGGTTCTCGTCCTGATCGTCGCCACCGGCGCGACCGTCCGTCTCACCGGTTCGGGGCTCGGCTGCCCGCACTGGCCGACGTGCACGACGGCGCACGCGCTGCCGCGCGGCTACCACTCGGACATCGAGTTCTCGAACCGTGTCGTCTCGGCGGTCACCGTGTTCACGACGCTGGCGCTCGCGGTCGTCGCGTGGCGTACACGCGGGCTCGACCGGCGCGGCCGCTGGCTCGCGACGGCCGTCTTCGCCGGGACGCTCGCGCAGGCGCCGCTCGGCGCGATCACCGTCTACTACGACCTCAACCCGTACCTCGTGATCTCCCACCTCCTGCTTTCGCTCACGGTGCTCTCGCTCGGGGTGCTCACGCTGCTCGAGGCGTCACGTCTCGCGCGCGGAGGAGGGGGCCCGCTGCCGGCGATCGCGCGGCTCGGCGGCCTCGTCCTCGTCGTCGCCGTCGTCGTGCTCGCGGTGAGCGGGACGGCCGCGACGGCCGCGGGCCGTTTCCCGGGCAGCTCGGGATCCCAGGTGGTGCCGCGGCTCGGCCACTTCTATCCCGCCGTCTACTGGCACGTCCGCGCCGTCGCCGTGTTCGGGATCGTCTTCGGAGTGCTCGCCGGCTGGGCGTGGATGCAACGCCGGGTGCATCCGTGGCTGCTGCGTGCCTGTGCCGGGCTGCTCGCGATCCTCGCCGCACAGATGACGATCGGCGAGGTGCAGTACCGGACGTACGGTGACGTGCCGTGGTGGCTCGTGCTGTTGCACGTCGCGACGGCGGCGATGCTGGTCGGCTGGACGGTCGGGCTCGTGGCGCGCCTCTGGCGCCCGATTCGAGCGGACTAGACTCGGGGAATGTCGGAGCTGACCGTATCCTCCCGGCCCGACCTGCGGAGCCCGGTTCTCGTCGCCGCCTTCCGCGGCTGGAACGACGGCGGCCAGGGAGCGACGCTCGGCGGCGGCTACCTCGCGCGCCAGTGGGGCGCCGAGTCGTTTGCCGAGATCGAGTCGGAGAACTTCTACGACTTCCAGGCGGTGCGCCCGCACGTCTCGCTCGAGGAGGGTCTGACGCGGAAGCTCGAGTGGCCTGCGAACACGTTCCTCCACGCGCCGATTCCGGCGCTCGAGCGCGACGCGGTGATCCTGCTCGGCGTGGAGCCGAACCTCCGCTGGAAAACCTATGCGGGCCTCGTCCTCGAGCTTGCGCAGGATCTCGGGATCGAGCTCGTGGTCACGCTCGGGTCGCTCCTCGCCGACGTGCCGCACACGCGGCCGGCCCCGGTGAGCGCGGCCGCGAGCGACCCGTCGCTCGTGGAGGAGCTCGGGGTCGAGCCGTCGCGCTACGAGGGGCCGACCGGCATCGTCGGCGTCCTCCTCGACGCCTGCCGGCAGGCGGGCCTTCCCTCGGTGAGCCTGTGGGCGGCCGTGCCGCACTACGTCTCGCTCGCGCCGAGCCCGCGTGCCGCGCTCGCCCTCTGCCGCCGGCTGGGTGAGCTCATCGGCACCGACATCGACCTCGCCGAGCTCGAGCAGGCGGGCGAGGAGTACAGCGAGCAGGTGACCGAGGCGGTCGCGTCCGATGCCGAGACGGCCGCGTACGTCGAGGAGCTCGAGCGGCGCGTCGACCTGATGGAGGCGGCCGAGGAGCTCCCGTCGGGAGAGAGCCTGGCCGCCGAGCTGACTCGCTTCCTCCGCGAGCGGGAGCAGAACGGCGACGACGCCGGGGAGAGCGCCGGCGGGCCCGCGAGCTAGCTCAGCGCCAGCCGGCGCCGAACACGTCGTAGTTCTTCGTGAGGCGGACAACGCCCGTACCGTCGGGCTTGATCGTCCAGACGTCGAGCGGCAGCCAGGTCGCCTTGCTCGCGCTGAGCACGAGACTGGTCCCGTCCGGCGACCAGGCGAGCGAGGTGACCCGCTTGAACGGCAGCGCCACCCGGCTCGAGCCGACCACGAGCTTCGGGCCGTTCGTGAGATACGCGAGCCGGCCGTCGGCCGACCAGGCCGGGTTGGAGCCGCCGTCCGCGATCTTCACGCGGTCGCTGCCGTCGGGGTTCGCCGTCCAGAGGCCTCGGTCCGACTTGTCGCTGCCCACATAGGCGATGCGGGAGGGCCCCCACGCGGGAGTGATCCCGAGGATGCCGACATCGTGCGGCGTGCCGCCGGCGGCGGAAACGGTGAAGAGCTCGCCGCGGATGTCGCAGGTGCCTTCGGCGTAGAGGATCGTCGTCCCGTCCGGGGACCAGGTCGGCGAGGTGTCGAAGTAGCAGTCGTCCGGGTTCGTCAGCGTGCGCTCGCCGCTCCCGTCGGCGTTCGCCAAGCGGATCCCGTCGGAGCAGCCAGAGCAGCTGATGCCGGTCAGCTTCGCCCAGACATAGGCGACCTTCGTGCCGTCGGGCGACGGAGCGGGCTGCGTCTGCTGCGCCTGCGCGTTCGTCAGCCGGTGCGGCTTCCCGCCGCCGGGTGAGACGGAATAGAGGTTGGAGTACGGCTCGTCGCAGTACCCCCAGCTCTCGTAGACGATCGACGTGCCGGCGAACTGCTGCCACCCGATCGACGCCGTCCTGGCGTGGTACTGCCAGCAGCCCGGCACGTGGGTGTACGTCTTCGTGCGTCCGCCGGCCGGCGACGCGGCGCCGAGGGTGAAGGAGACGCCCTTGTTGCGAGGAGAGGTGACGATCGCGAGCTTTCCGTCCGCCGACAGGGTGTCGAACCAGCGGTCGGAGGCGGGCGCGAACCGGCCCGTCCGGAGATCGAGGCTCTTCGCCTTGCACCCGCACGACCCGAAGCCGCCGACGACCACGTCGCCGTTCCCCGTCCAGACGAGCCCGTGCGCGCCGTGGAGCGGCTTCTGCAGGAGGCGCTCCCCGGTCGAGCTCAGGACGACGATCGCCTTGCCGGTGTCGACGGCGAGCTCGTCTCCGCCGCGCGACCATGCCGGGACCGTGGAAGCTCCCGCGGCAGGCGCCGAGAACCGCCGCGTACCGTGTTCGTCGTAGACGCCGACGCTGCCCTTGAGCGGGATCGCGACGAGACCGTGCGCCGACCAGACCGCCCAGTAGCGTGCGCCCTTCACCGTCCACAGGATCTTCCCCTGCGGGCTCGCGGCGACGATCGTGTGTCCGGACATCGCGAGCAGGACGCTGCCATCGGGCGACCACTGAGCCGAGTACATGAGAAACCCGCCCCGGTGCACGGAGACGGACTTGTGGCCGCGCTGGAGGATCAGGACCTTGCCGGATGCACCGCGGCCGCAAGCGGTGGCCGCAAGGCGGCTGCCGCCGGGCTGCCACGCGAGCGTCTCGCCGCAGATCAAGCCGAGGGACGACGCGAGGACGGGCCCGACCTGGACGAGACGCCTGCCGCCGATCCCCACCTCGTAGACCCGGGCCTTGCCGTCCTTGCGATCGCTGATGAAGGCGACGTGCTTCCCGTCCGGGGAGACGACCGGCGCGACGTCCTGGAACGGGCTCTTGCTCAGGTCGACGCGGTGCCCGTTCGGGTCGAGCCGGTAGATCTCGCCGGTGAGGGATGGCGCGCGGTCGGCCGCGAAGACGATCGTCGAGGGCGTCGGTGTCGATGCCCGGCCGGACGCGGCGCTCAGCAGGAGCGTGAGCAGCGCCGCCAGTCCGAGGATTCCCGCCCGGGGCATGCTCTGAAGGTACTCCGCGGTCCCAACGGCCGCCTAATGGGAAACTACGCCACGTCGGGCGCGAGCAGCTCGAGCCGGTTGCCCCACGGATCCGCCGTGTAGAAGCGGTGGAAGCCCGGGAGCGAGTCGTCGCGGTCGACACGCAGGCCGGCCGCCTCGAGCCGTCGTGCGAGCTCGTCGAGCTCTGCGGCAGCGACGCGGAACGCCGGATGCGCCTTGCGCGCCGGTGCGAACGGGTCCTCGACGCCGACGTGCAGCTGGTGGTCACCGCCGAGCGCGAACCAGACACCGCCGCGGGACCTGAGCGGCTCCGGCTTCTCGAGCTCGTCGAGGCCGAGCAGGTCGCCGTAGAACCGGCGTGCCTCCTGCTCGCAGCCCGGTGGCGCTGCGAGCTGGACGTGATCGAGCTCGATCACTCCGTCTTGTCGGCAGTTGCGTCCGGCGCGCGGCTCGGCGGTCTTCTCCGCCGACGGCGACGCCGACGCCTGTGCCTTGGCGTTGCTGCTCTTGCGCCGCCTCCTCCGCCGCCGCCTGCTGCGGCCGCCGCCCTGCTTCGGCGCCGGGAGGTTCTCGGCCAGCGCGAGCGCGACCTCCTGAATCGTGCCGAGCCGCTCGCGCGCCTCGTCGATGAGCTTCGTGGCGCGCGGCGTGTAGCCCTCGGCCGAGGCCAGGAGCGCGGCGCCGACCGGCAGCGGCAGCTCGAGGGCCGCCTTCACGAGCTTCGCCGCGTTCTCCTCGTGCCGGTGGCCGCGTGAGTTCGCGAGCGCGCCGAGGAGGCGCTTCGCTTCCGGGTACTCCGCCGATGCCCGCCGGTCCTGCACCTTGCGCGTCGCCCGCGCGAGCCGCCACGTCCAGCGGGCGAGGATCTGCTCCGGCGCGTCGGGCTTCTCCTCGCCGATCGCGCGCAGGAGGGTGCGGATGCCCGGCAGCCGCTCCTTCTCCCACGGGGGCGCCTGGGTCACGAGGGTGACGAGGTCGTCGAAGTCGGCGCGCTCGACCCGCATCGACACGCGGTCCTGCAACGCCATCATCCGCAGCCGCCGGTTCGGGTTCTCGGCCGCCGCCGTCGTGAGGAACTGCTCGAGCGCCGCCTTCGATGCGCTCCGGTCGGTGAGCTTCTGGACGAACGAGGCGCGCTCGTCGAAGCGGATCTGGCGGCCGGCGATCGTCGCCCAGTAGCGCTGCTCGTCCTCGTCGAGGTACTTCGGGTCGATGCGCTGCCACTCTCGCTGGATGACGTTGACGCGCCGGCGGACGTCGGGCGTGACCGGCACGAGCCACGGCGCCGGCGTGAGGCGGCGGCGGGCCCGGCGCTGCGAGCGGCGTCGCGGCGCGGGGGTGACGCGCGCGCCCTCGCGGTAGAAGTCCGCGTCGAGGAGCGAGTGGAGCGAGACGACCCGATCGTTGTGGGTCGCTCCCTTCGGGACGAAGTCGACGACGATCCCCGCCTCCTTGCGCGGATGGAGCCGCATGATGCGGCCGATCCGCTGCTGGTAGACGCGCCGCGAGGCCGTGGGCGCGAGGTGCATGCACACGGTCGCGCGCGGCGAGTTCCAGCCCTCGGCGAGCAGCTGCGCGTTGATGAGCACGTTGATCTCGCCGCGCTCGTAGGCGGCGAGCGTCTCGGCCAGACGCACCGGCGGCGTCCGTCCCGAGACCGCCTCGGCCTTCAGCCCGGCTGCGCGGAACTCCGTTGCGAGGTTGTACGCGTGGTCGACGCCGGCCGCATAGACGATGCCGGGCGTATTGTCGAAGCGGTCGCGGTAGAGACTCGCGGCGGCCTGGTTCAGCGCCTGGTGGTCGAGCGTCTTGGCGAGGATCTCCTGGTCGAAGTCGCCGCCGACGATCGGCACCGAGTTGATCGCCGCGACCGGCGGCACGCGCAGGTCGCGGAGCGGCGCGATCAGGCCGCGGCGTGCGGCGTCCTGCAGCGGCAGGTCGTCGACGGACGCGGGGAAGACGTCGGACACCTGCTTCGCGATCAGCTGCTCGGTCGCCGTCATTCCGATGTAGATGGGCTCGGGGAAGGAGCGGATCGCCGCCGACGTCTTCTCGCCGAGCGCCGTGTGCGCCTCGTCGCAGATCACGAGCTGGTACGCGCCGCGGTCGATCTCCCCGACGTGCCGCGCGAACCACGCGTAGGTCTGGATCGTGAGCGGGGCCAGGCGGGCGCCGGGGCTCTCCCGGGTGATCACGTCGGTGAGCCGGCCGCCGTAGCCCTCGGTCTTCAGGTCGCGCTGGAACTGAGAGACGAGCAGGCGCCGGTGCGTGAGGATCAGGACGCCAAGCGTGCGGGCCGCCTCGACGAAGCCGGCCGCGGCGATCGTCTTCCCCGACGCGGTCGGGTGGCGGAACCGGTAGCGGCGGACGGCGCCGGGATCGTCCTGCTCCGGCTCCTCCGGAAGCTCGGCGTCCTCGATCTCGACGACGAGTGTCGAATCCTCGTCCTCGTCCTCGACCTGCAGCTGCTCGAGCTCCTCCGCGGTCGCTGCATGGCCGTTGCCGTTTCCGTTCGCCTCGTCGTAGCGCTGGCTCGCGGCGATGAGCTCGGTGAGCATCCCCGCCAGCGCGTCGACCTGGTGGCGGCGGAGGGCGGTCCCGGCAGCCGTTCGCGGCTCGGGCTCGGCGAGCACGCGCTCCAGGCCGAGCAGGAGGCCGTAGCGAACCTTCCACTGCGACGAGGGAGCGGCGAGGCCCGCCTCCATCTCGGCGAGCGCCTCGTCGAGCGCGCGCCGGCGCGCGGTGCCTTCCGCGAGCGCCTCGGAGGAATCCTCGCCCTCACGTACGAACGGCTCGCCCGCCCACGCTTCCGCGCGGAGAGCGGCGGCAACCACCGGGTCTGCCGCGTCCAGTGTCGAGCTGGTCGGCTGCTGAATCGCTTCTTGCATATGCGCAGCACGCTGTGGTGCTGCCATCCAACGAAGAGATGCGCTGCGCTCGGCGGATTCCCCTGGGCGAGCGGCGCGCAGGGGAAGAATACCCCCGCTTCCGGATCCGTCAACGTCCGATGTGTCGGATGCTACGTGCCGAGGCCGCCGAAGATGGCGAAGGGGTTGGCGGGCGTCGTCTCCCAGACGAGCTCTCCGCCGGCCTCGACCTCGCCGTGGAGGCGGGCTGCGAGCGCGTCCGCATCCTCGCGGGTCGCGGTGCCGACGATGACGTAGCTGAAGCGGCGCTCGGGCTCGTAGCCGTCGGCCCGGAGCCGGTCGGAGAGCTCGCGCGCCTCCTGCCGCGAGGGGCATTCGACCCGCACCTCCCACGGAGCGAAGCCGCGGCCGAGCTCTTCCTCCTCCCACGTCTGGCCCGGCGGCTCGTCGTCCCAGCGGTCCTCCTCGTCGAGCCAGTGCTCGATCCTGCTCGTCCGCGCCGAGAGACCTTGCTTCCGGAGCTCGGCCTCGACGACCGCATTGGCCTGCTCGGCCGCGGGGAGGGTGGCCGCGTAGACGAAGACCGTGTCGCCGTCGCGGGAGACCGCGAGCCGGTGCGCCGCGAGATCGTGCGACAGCTCCCGCGCCTCGGTGTCGAGGTCGCCCGCGAGGCGCTCGAGCAGCCCCGTCGCGTGCTCCTCCTCCTCGACCTCGATCCGGATGCGCCAGTCGTCGTCGGCCATGTCGGTTCGAGCCTAGTCTGCGGGCGTGGACTGGCGCGAGCGGTACGAGCGCGCCGCGGCGCGGTACGCGGCGGGCGAGAAGCGGGAGCTCGACGAGCGGCAGCTCGTGCAGCTCGCCAACGCAGCGTGGGCGGCGGGGCTCTCGCTCTTGCCGGCGGGTGACCCGGAGGGAGCGGCCGAGTGGCTGCGCCGCTCGGCCGCGCGGTATCGGGAGAGCTGGGACGCCGGCGCGGCGGCGGACGCGTGGGGGCGACCGATCGCGGCGCTGAAGGCGCTCCTGATCGCCGGCGAGGACGCGCGCGAGGCGGCTCGCTGGGCCCTCGGCGCGGGCGCGGTGCGGGCGGAGTCGCCGATCGGCCGCTACGCCGGCGTTCTGTCGCTTCTCGTGCTCGGTCGCGACGCGGAGGCCGGCGCGCTCGCGGCCACGCTCGGCGAAGGCTTTCCGGGCGACGTCGCCGCAGCGCTCGCCGCGCTCGCAGGGCGCGACGCAAACGCGTATCGCGACGCGGTCGGCGCCGTGCGACGCTCGTTCGAGACGAGGCAGGAGTTCCTCGAGGACGTCCCTGTTCCCGACACGGCGCTCGCCCTCGACGCGCTCGCGGCCGGGCGCGGGCTCGCCTAGAGCTTCGCGGCGGCAGCCCGGTCGAGGACGGCGCGCGTCGGTCCCGCGGTTGCGCGCGCAAGGCTGCCGGGCGTCTCGCGCGACGGCTCCCCCGCCAGCGCCCTGGCCACCGCGTCCGCCTTGCCCTCGCCCGCGACGACAAAGAGCAGCTCGGCCGTCGCGCAGAGGCGCGGCAGCGTCATGGAGATCCGGTCGACGAACGGCTCGTGCCCGGCCTCCGAGCCGAGCGCGTCGCGGTCCGTGACGGCGAGTGTGGGGAAGTCGGGGAACAGCGAGGCCACGTGGCCGTCCGGGCCGAGGCCGAGCAGGACGAGGTCGAAGGTGCCGACCCCGGCGAGCTCGCGCTCGTACTCCTCGGCGCCCGCCTCGCGGCCGAGCTCGCCCCGCATGCGGTGGACGGCGGCGGGCCCGTGTGCGAGCCGGTCGAGCAGCGCCTCCTTCGCCATGCCGTAGTTCGAGCGCTCGTCGTCGGACGGGACGCAGCGCTCGTCTCCCCACCACAGGTCGACACGGCTCCAGTCGGGCTCCAGCCCGGCGGCGAGCTCGTAGGCGCGGCGCGGCGTCGAGCCTCCCGTGAGGACGATGCTTCCGCCAGCGGCCGCCTGCTTCGCCAGGCGCTCGGCGACGAGTCGGGCGACCTCGTCGCGGTCGGCGACGACCGTGATCTCGACCGGGCTCATCCGCCTTCGGCGAGCTCGCGCGCGCGGTCCATGGCCGCCTGGATCGCGTTGAGGAACGCGGCCCGCACACCGGCCTGCTCGAGCTCGCGGATCGCCGCGATCGTCGTGCCGCCGGGCGAGGTGACCGACTCCCGCAGCTCCACCGGGTGCATCCGCTGGTCGCGCAGCTGCTTCGCCGTTCCGAACATCGTCTGCACGACGAGGGTCGTCGAGACCTCGCGCGAGAGCCCGAGCAGGATCCCGGCCTCGATCATCGCCTCGGCGAGCAGCGCGAAGTACGCGGGGCCCGATCCCGAGACGGCGGTGATCGCGTCCATCCATTGCTCGGGCACGCGCACGACGCGGCCGAGGTGCGTGAGCAGCTCCTCGGCGAGCGCGAGGTGCTCGTCGCCCGCGTGCGCTCCGCGGCAGATGCCCGCCATGCCCTCGTGCACCGTCGCCGGCGCGTTCGGCATCGCGCGCACGACCGGGATCCCCTCGGCGATCCGCTCCTCGATGTACGCGGTCGGGATGGCGGCCGCGACCGAGACGACGGTCTGCTCCGGTCGCAGGTGCGTTCCGACCTGGGCGAGCAGGCCGTCGATGTCCTGGGGCTTGACTGCGACGACGACGAGACCGGCGCCGGTGACGGCCGCGACGTTGTCCGCGGTCACCTCGGCGCCGTGGCGCTGGCGGAGCTCCGCGAGCCGCTCCTCGCCACGGGCGGTGACGACGACCTCGGTCGCCTCCCGCCAGCCGGAGCTGAGCAGGCCGGAGAGAAGGGCCTCCCCGATCCGCCCGCCGCCGAGGATCGCGATCTTCCGCGCGCTCATGGGTGGAGTCTGCCCGAGATCAGGCGGCCGGCACGCGCTCCCAGCCCTCCGGGAGCGTCACGACGGCGACCGGTGACCGCCCCGCCAGAGTTGGCGAAGCACGAGCGACTCGCCGGGAGGCCGGCTCATGCAGCGCGGGCCGCGGGCAGCGGGATCAGACCACGGCCGAAGCCGGCGAGGAGATACACGCTCGCGAGCCCGGCCCACTCGCCGTACGGCTCGAGCAGCTCGGCCGTCTCCCAGCCCTCCACGGGCCGGCCGCGCAGCGCCCGCAGGAGCTTGACGAGGCCGAGGTCGCCGACGAGCCCGTGCTCGCAGCGGCCGAGGCCCTCGAGGCAGACGACGCCGGCCGACCACGGGCCGAGACCCCGCTCCCGCTCGAGGCGCCGGACGACGGCGTCCGTCGGCAGGTCGTGGAGGCGCTCGAGCTCGAGCGCGCGGCAGAGGCGGACGACGGCTGCGCCCCGCCGCTCGTGCAGGCCCAGCCGCCGCAGCTCGAACGGCGCGACGGCCGCGAGCGCGGCGGTGGTCGGCGGCTCCGACAGGCCGTCTTCGTCGCGGCTTCCGAGCGCGCGGATCACGCGCCGCTCGAGAGTTCGCGCCGTCTTCCAGTCGACGAGCTGTCCGCAGACCGCGCGGAGGAGCGCCTGGGCGACCGTCGCCGTCCGCACCGGACGCAGCCCGCGCACGAGCCGGGAGGTACGGCCGAGCAGCGGGTCGCCGGCGACCCGGCGGAGGAACTCGGAGTGGTCGTCGTCGAGCGCGAGCATCCAGCGGAGCTTCTCCGCCGCAGCCGTGGACTCGGATCGGATCGTCACGGTGCCGTCTCGCGACTGCCACGCAGCAGGCGACTCCGCCGCCGCAACGAGCCGTGACGAGCCCTTCCCGGACGCGTCGCGTCGCGTCGCCCGCGAGCCGCGCGGAGAGCGCGAGCGAGTACGGCCCGCGCGGACGGAGGGCGAGCTCGACCACGTTCGCGAGCCTACTGCCTCGGCTGGACACGGCTCGAAGAGCGTCTTGCGGGGCCGCGGTGACCCGGCCTACCGTCGCCGGAGTGGGAAGGCCCGTCACCCCGGTCGACCTCCTCGTCGGGATCGTGCTCGTCGCGGCCGTCGTGCTCGCCTTCGCCCACCACGGGCGCGCGACGCCGCGGATCGTGGCCGACCCGGTGCGCACGCCGGGCGTCCTCAACCCGGACGTGACGCAGGCGGACATCCGCTCGACGATCTGCCGCCGCGGCTGGACGGAGACCATCCGCCCGCCGACCTCGTACACCAACAGCCTCAAGCGGACGCAGATGCGGCAGTACGGCGAGACGGGCCCGCTGTCCGACTACCAGGAGGATCACCTCATCAGCCTGGAGCTCGGCGGCAGCCCCACCGACCCGCGCAACCTCTGGCCCGAGCCCTACCCGCGCGCCACCGACGTGGACAAGGTCGAGAACGAGCTCAACGCGGAGGTCTGCTCGGGACGGCTCACGCTCGCGCAGGCCCAGCAGCGAGAGGACACGCTGAAGCACACGCAGGGCTAGATTCTCTGCATGGAGATCGCTCCCGACGCGCGCATGGGGCTCGTCGAGCTGAGCGTCTCGGATCTCGAGCGCTCGCTCGCGTACTGGCGGGACGCGATCGGGCTGCGCGTCCTCTCCCGGGAGGACGGCAGCGCGGAGCTCGGCGCGGACACCCCGCTCGTGCGCTTCGTCGAGGAGCCCGGAGCGCGGCCCGCCGACGGGTTCACCGGCCTCTACCACGTGGCGCTGCTCGTGCCCGACCGGCCGAGCCTCGGCCGCTTCCTCGCCCACGCGGCGCGTGAGCAGGTTCCGCTCGAGGGCCTCTCCGACCACGATGTGAGCGAGGCGATCTATCTGCGCGACCCCGACCGCCACGGGATCGAGGTCTACGCCGACCGGCCGCGAGAGCAATGGGAGGGCGAGGTGTGGGAGCGCCTCACGACCGGTCCGCTCGACGCCGGCTCGCTCCTCGCCGAGGCCGGCGACGGCGCCTTCGACGGCCTGCCCGACGGGACGACGGTGGGCCACGTCCACCTCCGCGTCCGCGACGTCGACGAGGCGATCGGCTTCTACCGCGACACGCTCGGGCTGGGCCTGACGGCGCAGCTCGGGCAGCAGGCCGCGTTCCTCAGCGCCGGCGGCTATCACCACCACGTCGGCGCGAACACGTGGGAGACCCTCGGCGCCCCGCCCGCGCCCGAGGGAACCGCGCGTCTCCGGCGCTTCGAGATCGTCCTGCCCGACGAGGCCGAGCTCGAGCGCGTGGCGGAGCGGATCGGCGGCACGGACGTCCGCGACCCGTCCGGGAACGCGATCCACCTCAGCGCACGCTGAGCAGACAGCGGGTTTTCCGCGACCCCGGCCGCCGCTTCGTGCGCTATACCTGCAACGAGGGAATGAGCAGCAAGCCGGTCGAGCAGCTCTCGCAGGTGATCGTGCGCTTCGCGGGCGATTCGGGCGACGGCATGCAGCTCACCGGGTCGCAGTTCACCTCCGAGGCGGCGCTCCTCGGCAACGACATCTCGACGCTCCCCGACTTTCCGGCCGAGATCCGGGCGCCGGCCGGCTCTCTGCCGGGCGTCTCGGGCTTCCAGCTCCACTTCGCCGACCACGACATCCTCACGCCGGGCGACGCGCCGAACGTCCTCGTCGCGATGAACCCCGCGGCGCTGAAGACGAACCTCGCCGACCTGCCGCGGGGCGGAACGCTGATCGTCGACGCCGACGCCTTCACCGAGCGGAACCTCCAGAAGGCGGGCTACGCGCAGAACCCGCTCGAGGACGGCTCGGTCGACGAGTACCAGGTGCACGCGGTGCCGCTGACGTCGCTGACCGTCGGCGCGTTGAAGGAGGTCGAGGGCGTGACGCCGCGCGAGGCGGAGCGCTCGAAGAACATGTTCGCGCTCGGGCTCGATGTCGTGGCTCTACGGGCGTTCGATCAAGCCGACGATCGAGTTCCTCGAGGCGAAGTTCGGCGAGAAGCGGCCGGAGATCGCGGCGGCGAACGTGAAGGCGCTCCGCGCGGGCTACGCGTTCGGCGAGACGACCGAGTCGTTCGCGGTCACGTACGAGGTGAAGCCGGCGAAGCTCAGGCCCGGCACCTACCGGAACATCACCGGCAACCAGGCGCTGTCGCTCGGGCTCGTCGCGGCGTCGCGCCTGTCGGGGCTGCCGCTCTTCCTCGGCGCCTACCCGATCACGCCGGCGAGCTCGATCCTCGAGGAGCTCGCGGGCTACAAGCAGTTCGGCGTCCGCACCTTCCAGGCGGAGGACGAGATCGCGGCGGCCGGAGCCGCGGTCGGCGCGAGCTTCGGCGGGGCGCTCGGCGTCACGACCTCGGCGGGCCCGGGCATCGTCCTCAAGGCCGAGACGGTCGGTCTCGCGATCATGCTCGAGCTGCCGCTCGTGATCTGCGACATCCAGCGGGCCGGCCCCTCGACGGGGATGCCGACGAAGCCGGAGCAGGGCGACCTCCTCATGGTCATGTACGGACGGAACGGCGAGTCGCCGGTGCCGGTCGTCGCGGCCCGCTCGCCGTCCGACTGCTTCCACGCGGCGATCGAGGCGGCGCGGATCGCGCTCAAGTACCGCACACCCGTCTACCTCCTCTCCGACGCGTACCTCGCGAACGGCTCCGAGCCGTGGCTCCTGCCCGAGCTCGACACGCTGCCCGACCTGACGCCGACCTTCGCGACCGAGCCGAATGCGGGGGACGAGTTCCTGCCGTATCTGCGGGACGAGCAGACGCTCGCGCGGCCGTGGGCGGTGCCGGGGACGCCGGGGCTCGAGCACCGCATCGGCGGCCTCGAGAAGGCGGATCGCACCGGCAACATCTCCTACGACCCCGAGAACCACGACCTGATGACGCTGCTCCGCGCGCAGAAGGTGGCCGGGATCGCGGGCGACATTCCCGAGCTCGAGGTCGACGATCCCGGCGGCGCGGCGAAGCTCCTGATCCTGAGCTGGGGCGGGACGTACGGTCCGGTGGCCGCCGCCGCCCGGCGGGTGCGCGCCAAGGACGAGCAGGTCGCACACGCGCACCTGCGCCACCTCAACCCGTTCCCGCGCAACACCGGCGACGTGCTGCGCCGCTACGAGAAGGTGCTCATCCCCGAGATGAACCTCGGCCAGCTCCTGCAGCTCGTCCGCTCGCAGTTCCTCGTCGACGCGACCGGCTACAACCGCGTCCGCGGCTTCCCGCTGCGCGCGGCGGAGGTGGCGGCGGCTGCGGAGGCGCTGCTGTGAAGCTCGGTGACCTGTGGCGGAGGATCCGGCTGCGCCGCGTGACGCGGAACGGGCGAGCGCCCGATCGACGACGCAACGTCGACGCGCTCGCGGTCATGGCGGGCATGGCGGGGCCCGGTCGGCCCCGACGAACTGGGTGCCGTCCCAGCAGGACGAGAGGCCGCAGTGAGCGACGGCAACGGGCACCTGACCGCGAAGGACTTCCGCACCGACCAGGAGGTGCGCTGGTGCCCGGGCTGCGGCGACTACGCGATCCTCGCCGCGCTCCAGTCGTTCATGCCGGAGCTCGGGATCGAGCGGGCGAACACCGTCTTCATCAGCGGGATCGGCTGCGCGGCGCGCTTCCCGTACTACATGAACACGTACGGGATGCACTCGATCCACGGCCGTGCGCCCGCGATCGCCACGGGGCTCGCGACGACCAGGCCCGACCTCTCCGTCTGGGTCGTGACGGGCGACGGCGACGCGCTCTCGATCGGCGGCAACCACCTCATCCACGCGCTCCGGCGCAACGTCAACTTCAAGATCCTCCTCTTCAACAACCGGATCTACGGTCTGACGAAGGGGCAGTACTCGCCGACGAGCGAGCTCGGCAAGGTGACGAAGTCGACGCCGATGGGCTCGCTCGACTGGCCCTTCAACCCGATCTCGCTCGCGATCGGCGCCGAGGCGACGTTCGTCGGACGCGCGATCGACACCGACAAGAAGGGGATGACCGAGGTGCTGCGCGCCGCGGCCGAGCATCGCGGCAGCGCCTTCGTCGAGATCTTCCAGAACTGCCCGATCTTCAACGACGACGCCTTCGACTACGTCCGCGACGACAAGGAGGGCGTGAACCGGATCGTCCTCCGCCACGGCGAGCCGATCACGTGGGGCGCCGAGGGCGAGAAGGCCCTGCGCCAGCTGCCGGACGGCACGATCGAGGCGTGCGCGGCGACCGACCCGTACGTGCTCGTGCACGACGAGACGCACGCGGAGCCGTCGCTCGCCTTCGCCCTGTCGCGCGTGACGCAGGCGACGCACGAAGGCACGCCGGTCGGGATCTTCCGCAACGTCGAGCGCGGCGTCTACGACGACCTGATGACGGAGCAGGTCCAGGTCGCCGAGGAGACGCAGGGAGAGGGCGACCTCGCAGCGCTCCTCCGCTCCGGCGAGACCTGGGTCGTCGGCTAGCGGCTAAGCGTGCCGCGGCTCGGCGGCGCGGCGGCGAGCCACGAGGCGCGGCGTCCAGCCGAGGCTCAGCGCCGCGGCCACGACTGCGACCAGGCCGAGGATGCCCGAGAAGACGAAGGCGAGTTCGGTGCCGCCCACGTCGCAGAGCCAGCCGGTCATGATCCCGGCGAGCGCGCCCGTGCCGTTGAAAGCGTAGAAGTAGAGACCGATCACGCGGCCGCGCAGGTGATCGGGCGCGGCGAGCTGCAGACTCGCGTTCGAGTTCGCCGACCAGGCGGTGAAGCCCGCGCCGACGAAGAAGAGCAGGAGGCCGGCCAGAATCGCCGAGTGGACCGGCGCGAGCAAGAGCTCGCCGCCTGTGAAGATCACCCCGCCGACGAGCAGCACCTTCGTCGACGCGCGCCCGAGCGACGCGGCGGCGAGGGCACCCACGAGCGCGCCGGCGCCGAACACGGCCGACAACAGCCCGTACACGTAGCTGTGCCCGTGCAGCGTGACCTTCGCGAGCACCGGCAGCGTGACGTTGAAGTTGAAGGAGAACGTGCTGAGCACGAAGGTGAGTGAGAGGAGGACGAGCATCCGCGGCTGCCTGCGGATCCAGGCGAGCCCCTCGCGCGTGCCGGCCAGGATCGTCGGCCGCTCGAACTCCTCGAGCGGGAAGAACTCCGAGACGCGCATCGCGAGCAGCCCGAGCAGGACGGCGAGGAAGCTGGCCGCGTTGACGAGGAAGCAGATTCCCGCACCGGCGACGAGGATGACTCCCGCGACCGCCGGCCCGAAGATGCGGGAGGCGTTGAAGAGCGTCGAGTTGAGCGCGATCGCGTTCGGCAGGTCGTCGCGCCCGACCATCCGGTAGGTGAGCTGCTGGCGCGACGGGACGTCGAGCACGAGCACCGTCCCGTTCAGGAAGGCGATCGTGTAGAGCATCCACGGCTGCGCGAAGCCTCCGAGCGCAACCCAGGCGAGCGCCGACGCGAAGACGAGCTGCGCCGCCTGCGTCGCGAGCACGGTGCGGCGGGCGTCGAGGCGGTCGGTGAGGACGCCCGCGAACAGCCCGAACGCCATGTAGGGGACGAACTGCGCAAAGGCCATCACGCCGACGTCGAACGGCGAGTGTGTGAGCTGGAGGATGTACCAGCCGAGCGCGATCCGCTGCATCCACGAGCCCGTCTGCGAGACGATCTGGCCGCCGAAGAAGAGGCGGTAGTTGCGGTAGCGGAGGCTGTGGAACGTGCGCCGGGCCGCGGTCATGTGCGCTCCTCCTCGATCAGCCGGGCGAGCGGCTCGACGGCGCGCTCGACCGCAGCGAGCTCGGCCGGCGTGAGGGCGCCGAGCCGGCTCGCGAGCCAGGCGGTGCGGCGGGAGCGGACGCGGCGCAGGACACGCTGTCCCTCCTCGGTCAGGGTCAGTCCGACGCGGCGGCGGTCCTGCTCGTTCTGCGTGCGGGCGACGAGGCCGTCACGCTCGAGCCGCGAGACGCGCTTCGACATCGCTGCGGTCGAGACCCGCTCCTCGGCGGCGAGCTCGCCGACGGTGACGTTCGGCGCGTACTTGATCGAGACGAGCAGGCCGACCTGCTGCGACGAGATGCCGGCGATCCGTCTCGCGGCGCAGCTCGCGCGCGAGGTGGAGCAGGGTGGGGCGCAGGCGGTCCGCGATCGCCATCGCATCGACTTGCTGCTTCGCCGCCTGTGCCATCCGTTAACCAGGTTAGCAAAACGCCTAACCTGGCTAACGATTTCCTTACAGGCCCGGAGAGGTGATGTCGGGGGCGTGGATGCCCTCGGGCGTCATCCCGACGATGCCGGGGCGGCGCGCGTGCCGCCGCGCCCGCAGCCAGAGGAGGGCCATCACGAGCATCGCGGCGAGCGCGACGCCGATCGTCCAGTGCTCGAGGCTCAGGGCGGTCGCGAGGGCGTCCTTCTCCCACTGCCCTCGCGACCACTGGTCGTTGATCGTGTCCGAGGGAGGAATCAGGTCGACGCCGAGTGGATAGCGCAGCGTGTGGTGATGCGCCCAGGTCGAGGTCTTGTGCGCGACGGCCATGGCGACCACGATCCCCGCGACGCAGGAGACGTAGAAGCCGAGGGGAAGGCGCGCCGCGATCAGGCCGACGACGACGAGCACGAGAGACGGCAGCAGCGCCCACAGCCAGATCCGGGCTTCGGTCGCGGAAGAAGGGTCCTTCCACACGGTGCAGAGGCCGCTGTGGCACCCCTGCCACTGGATCTTCACCGGCCGCTCCTGCGCGAGCGTCGAGGCCATGAGCGACGAGAAGAAGAGCGGGATCGCCAGGAAGGCGGCGATGCCGAGCGGGGCGCGGCCGCGCGAGGAGGGGAGCCGCCCAGGGAAGCCGAAGCGCCCCGACTCGGGCGGGATGTCCATCGCCGAAGGCGAGGTCATGCGAGCTTCTCCGCCTCGAGCACCCGGGCCAGGAACTCGCGTGTGCGCGGCTCGCGCGGCTCGGTGAAGATCTGCTCCGGCGGGCCCTCCTCGAGGATGCGGCCCGCGTCGAGGAAGCAGACCTTGTCGGCGACCTCGCGTGCGAAGCCCATCTCGTGCGTCGCGAGGATCATCGTCATCCCGCTCTCGGCGAGCTCGCGCACGAGGTTGAGGACGTCGGACACGAGCTGCGGGTCGAGCGCGCTCGTGATCTCGTCGAGGAGCATGAGCTTCGGCCCCATCGCGAGCGCCCGCACGATCGCGACGCGCTGCTGCTG
This sequence comes from uncultured Actinomycetes bacterium, assembly GCA_963746965.1. GTDB lineage: Bacteria > Actinomycetota > Thermoleophilia > Gaiellales > Gaiellaceae > Palsa-739. The sequence goes on from CAVVDH010000001.1 coordinate 1,006,625, forward strand.
GCCGCCCGAGAGGCGATCGGGAAACTCGTCCGCCTTCTCCTCGAGACCGATCCGGCGGAGCAGCGCGCGGGCGTACGCCTCGGCCTTGTCGCGCGGCACGCCGAGCGCCTTGCGCGGTGCCAGCGTGACGTTCTGCAGCACCGTCATGTGCGGGAAGAGGTTGTAGGCCTGGAAGACGATCCCGATCTTCTTGCGCAGGGAGTTCACGTCGACCTTGGTGCCCGTCAGCGGCTGCCCGTCGACGACGATCTCGCCCTCCTCGACGTGCTCGAGCACGTTGAGGCAGCGGAGCAGCGTCGACTTCCCGGAGCCGGACGCCCCGATCAGGCAGACGACGCCGTGCTCGGGAACGTCGAGGTCGACCCGGTTCAGGACCTGGAGGCTCCCGAACCACTTCGAGACGCCGCGCATGTGCACGAACGGCAGGTCGCCGTTGCCGCCGGCCGCCGTCGAGGGGTCGGTCAAAATGCCTGGGCGCGCTCGCGCCGCTCGCGGGCCGCCACGAGGTGGTCGGTGAAGCGGGCGAGCGGGATCGTGATCAGGATGAAGAAGACTGCGGCGACGAGGTAGCTCACGAAGTCGCCGTTCGTCGACGAGAACTGCTGCGAGAGCGAGGCCGCCTCGCCGACTCCGATCACGGAGACGAGGGCGGTGTCCTTCTGGAGGCCGACGAAGTCGTTGAGCAGGGGTGGGATCACGCGCCGCACGGCCTGCGGGACGATGACGTAGCGCATGGCCTGCATGTACGTGAGGCCGAGCGAGCGGGCGGCGGCGCGCTGGCTCGCGTGCACCGACTCGATGCCGGCGCGGTAGACCTCCGTCACGTACGCCGTGTAGACGAGCGTCAGCGTGATGACCCCGTACGTCGTGATCGAGAGGGTCGAGACGAACCGGAGACCGAGGCCGGGGAGTCCCAGCCCGATGAACAGGGCGACGATGATGATCGGCGTGCCGCGGTAGAAGTCCGTGTAGGCGATCGCCAGGGCCCGCAGCGGCTTGGCTGCAGGCCCTGGCAGACCGCGGACGAGCGCGAGGACGAGCGCGAGCACCAGGACCAGGACTTCCGCGATCGCCATCATCCGCAGGTTGATCTGGAAGCCCGCCCACACGTCGGGCATCGCCAGCGTGAAGCTGTGCGGATTGAAGAACTGGTGGATGACCTGGTGCAGCGCGTGCATCTGCTAACTCGCTACTTGAGGACGTGGAGCTTCGTGAAGCTGATCTTGAACCACTTCTTCTGCAGCTTGGCGATCGTCCCGTTCTTGGTGAAGCGCTTGATGATCCCGTTGACGATCGGGGTCAGCTTCGAGTGCTTCTGCAGCACGGCCCCGTACTGCTCGTGGGTCACGATCTGACCGGCGACCGGCCCGAAACGCGTCGGCGTCTGCTTCTTCTGGAGCAGGATCAGCGGCACGTCGAGGACGAACGCCTGGCACGTCCCGTTCGCCACGGACGAATAGGCCGCCGTCGTCGTCGGATACGTGAGCGGCTGCTTGGTCGGCTTGAGCTGGTCCTGGATGTACTGCAGGCCGGTCGTGTCGGCCTGCGCGCACGTCTGGAGCTTCTTCAGGTCGGCGAGGTTGTGGATCATCGGCGCCTTCTTCGAGAGCAGGACGCCCTGGTTCGCGTTCATGTACGGCTTGGTGAAGTCGATCTTCTTCGCCCGCTGGGAGGTGATGGTCGCCTCCTGGAAGGAGATGTCGAACTTCTTCGTCCCCGGCGCGAACAGGCCCGTCCAGGGCGAGTAGTTCCACACGGGCATGAGGTGGAGCGCCTTCGCGATCTTCTTCGCGAGGTCGACCTCGTAGCCCTTCGGGTTGCGGATCTTGCTGCCGCGGAGGTGGCCGGCGGCGAAGCCGGGAGCGGCGTCGCCGAACGCGACGATGAGCTCCCCCTTGTGCTTGACCGGCGGCGAGCTCGTGCTGGTGGCCGCCGCAACGGGTACGGCGATGAGCGCTGCGACCGCGAGCAGCGGGAGAAAACGCTTCACGGATTGCCCTCCTCTGTGTTGAAACCGGCGAGAGGCGTGACTCTATCGCGCTCCGCTGGGACTCTCTAGTCCGCGAGCGCCGCGGCCGTGAGGGCCTGGAAATGGCCGATCAGCTGCTCGCTGCGGCTCATCAGCACGCCGCGTTCGATCGCTCCGGACGAGACGCCGCGCTGCACGCCCTCGACGAGCGTCCGGTCCTCGCGCCCGACCTGGTCGTCGAACGCCAGCAGCTCGTCGATCCACGCGGCTTCGACCTCCGGGCCGAAGAAGTAGTCGAGGAAGCGGTACGTGCGCTCCGGCGTGCGGGGCACGATCGGGCCGATCGAGATGTTCGGCCGGCCGGGGAAGATGTTGATCCCGAGGTTCGGCCAGAGGAAGTGGAACTGCGCGCGCGGCAGCTCGTCGGCGGGCGTCGCCGTGCGGAGCGGGCCGTGCTGCGTCGAGAGGCGCCCGTCGGTCGAGAGGAGGTAGCGGTCGGGCGAGACGTCGATGAGCTCGCTGAAGGTCGGGTGCGCGACCTGGCAGTGGTAGCACTCGAGGAAGTTCTCGCAGACGATCTTCCAGTTCGCGCCGATCTCCGCCTCCCAGCGGGAGTGGTGGACGAGCGAGTCGACGTCGAGGCCGAGCTCGGCGACCTGGGCCGGCAGCGAGCCGAGCGCCTGCGGAAGCGGCTCCGGGTCGGGCGCGGCATTCGCGAAGACGAACGGGCCCCACATCGCGACCGCGACCGGGACGAGGCAGAGCTCGTCCTGCGGGAACTCCGGCTCCTCCTCGCTGCGCGGCGCAGCGCGGAGGCGGCCGTCGAGGCCGTACGTCCACGCGTGGTAGGGACACTGGAGCGTCTCACGCGCTCCTTCCCCGGCGGCGATCACGAAGCCGCGGTGGCGGCAGACGTTGACGAAGCCGCGCAGCACGCCGTCGCGGTCGCGCGTGACGACGACGGGCGTGCGGCCGAGCTCGGCGGCGAAGTAGCCGGGCTGCGAGAGCTGTCCGGAGTGGCCGACGTACTGCCACGCGGAGCGGAAGACCCGCTCCTGCTCGCGCCGCAGGATCTCCGGATCGGTGTACCAGCCGTACGGCAGGGTCGTCTCCACGCGCGAGAATCTACTCGTGCGCGCCATGGTGCTTCACGGGGTGGGGGAGCCGCTGCGACTCGAGGAGGTCGCCGTGCCCGAGCCGCGCGGTGGACAGGTGCTGTTGCGCGTCTCGGCGTGCGGGGTCTGCCGGACCGATCTCCACGTCGTCGACGGGGAGCTGACGGAGCCGAAGCTCCCGCTCGTGCCCGGCCACCAGATCGTGGGCCGGACGGAGGACGGGCGGCGGCTCGGCGTGCCCTGGCTCGGCTGGACGGACGGGACGTGCCGCTACTGCCTCTCGGGCCGCGAGAACCTCTGCGAGTCCGCTCGCTTCACGGGCTACGACCTCGACGGCGGCTACGCGGAATGGGCAGTCGCGGACGAGCGCTTCTGCTTCCCGCTTCCCGAGGGGTACCCCGACCTGCAGGCGGCGCCGCTCCTCTGCGCCGGCCTGATCGGCTATCGCTCGCTGCGGCTCGCCGGCGACGCGGAGCGCCTCGGGCTGTACGGGTTCGGAGCCTCGGCGCACATCGTCGCCCAGGTCGCGCGGCACGAGGGCCGGCGGCTGTTCGGCTTCGTCCGGCCCGGCGACGACGCGGCCGCGGCGTTCGCGCGCGAGCTCGGCTGCGAGTGGGCGGGCCCCTCGGACGAGCCCGGCCCCGAGGAGCTGGACGCGGCGATCGTGTTCGCGCCGGCCGGCGAGCTCGTCCCGGCGGCTCTCCGTGCCGTCGCCCGCGGCGGCGTCGTCGTGTGTGCCGGCATCCACATGAGCGACATCCCCTCCTTTCCGTACGAGCTGCTCTGGCACGAGCGGGTCCTGCGCTCCGTCGCGAACCTCACGCGCCGTGACGGGGAGGAGTTCCTCGCGCTCGCCCCGCGCGTGCCGGTACGGACGGACGTCGTCGAGTTTCCGCTCGAACGGGCGAACGAGGCGCTCGACCGGCTGCGTCGCGGCGAGGTACGAGGGGCCGCCGTGCTAAGAGTGGAGCAGTGAGTCGCCTCACCGACATCGCCGGCTTCGCGTCGCGGCACCGCCGGCTGCTCGGAGCAATCCAGCTGCTCGTGCTCGGCGCTTTCTTCGTCAGCCTCGGCTGGGCGCTCCGCGGCTCGATCCACGCTGCCGCGGACGACCTCGGCAACGCGAACCTCGTGCTCTTCGCGCTCGGCTGCGCCGCTCTCGGCGGCTACTACCTCGTGTTCGTGCTCGGCTGGATGCGGATCCTCGCGGAGTGGGGGATCCGGCTGTCCTACCCGGCGGCCCTGCGGGCCGAGATGATCTCGATGCTCGCGAAGTACATCCCGGGCGGGATCTGGACGCCGGCCGCACGGGTCGTCGCAGCCCGTCGCGCCGGGGTGACCGACGCGGCGCTCGTCACCTCGTCGATGCTGCTCGAGGCGGGGATCTCGGCGGTCGCGGGAGTGATCGTGTTCGTGCTCGGTCTCGCCTTCGTCGACGACGTGCACGCGCCGCTCGCGCCGCTCGTGGTCTTCGGCGCCGTGCTGGCCGTCCTCGTCCAGCCGCGCGTCTTCCGGCCTCTGGCCGGGAAGGTGCTGCGGCGATTCGGCTACACGAGAGAGCTGCCGAACATGCGCGGACGCACGCTCACCGCGCTGCTCGTGTTCTACGCCGGCACGTGGGTGCTCGGCGGCTTCGCGGTCTGGCTGCTGCTGCGCTCGGTCGGCGCCCACCCGGAGCCGGCCTCGGTCGTCTTCCTCGGCGGGACGGCTGCCGTCGGCGCGATCGTCGCGGTGCTCTTCGTCTTCGCACCCTCGGGGCTCGGGCCGCGGGAGGCCTCGATGTACGGGCTGCTCCTCGCCGTCGCCACGCCCGGGCAGGCTCTCGGCGCCGTCGCGCTGAACCGGCTCGCGCTGACGGCGGTCGAGCTGCTCCTGCTTCTCGTCGGCGGACTGCTCCTGCGCGGACGCGCCGTGCGCCCCGCCGAACCGGCCGAGCTGCCTTCGGTCTAGCCCTCGGCCCGCGCGCGTGATCGCTACGCGTGATGCGAGGCGAGGAGCAGGAGGTCGTAGAAGGCGACCAGCGTCGCGAGGATCGTGAGGACGGCGACGAGCCGCGCGTCCGCAGTCGCGATGCTTTCGCTCGGCGTGGATCACGGCTCCGACCTGCCGGTGAGCGAGCCGAGGAGCCGCCGCTGCAGCCGAGGGTCGCCGGCGGCCCCCGGGCGCAGGTCGACGAGGAGCAGTGCCTGCCGGACGAGGACGGCGACGACGAGGACGAGGGCGGTGGCCCACGCGACCCGGTCGAGTGGGCGGCCGAGGTGGATCCGGAACGCCGCCAGCGCCAGCGCCGTGAGCACGGGCACGAACGGCGTCACGAGCGCAGCGCGGGTCAGCGCGAACGAGGCGGGCGTCGGTTCGGCCACGGGTTCCGGTTTCGCCGCGTACGCGCCCGTCGCGATGCCGAGGTAGGCGGCGATCCAGCCGAGGTCGACGAGGTTCCCGGTCGCGTACCCGGCGACCTCGTTCAGGTAGCCATAGACGGCATCGGAAAGGGTCATCGCCAGCAGCCCGAGGAGCAGGAACCAGAGGTCGGACCGGTCGTGGTTCGTCGTGCCGCGGATGACGAGCACGATCAGCAGGAGCAGCACGACGTCGCCGGCGGGGTAGGCGAGCGCGACGAGACCGCCGAGGGTCGTCAGGTCGGTCGAGTGCCAGAGCGGCCCGAGCAGGAGCGTCCAGACGATGAAGAACACGGCGGCGGCGATGACCGAGCCGTCGAGGATCGCCCGCACCTTGCCGGTGGCCCGGCCGCGCAGGGCGGGATGCGCGAGCAGCGCCGCCGCCGCGAACGGGATCGCGGCGAGGTACGCCGCGTCGGCCCAGGAGGGCACGGGCACCGAGCCCCGGAGGACGAGGTCGTAGAGGGCCCAGAGCAGCTCGCCGAGCAGCCAGAGGCCCGAGGCGGCGGCGAGCAGGAGCCAGAACGTGCGCAGCCGTCCGCGGTACCTGCCGGCCGCCCGCGTGCAGAGCACGGCCGCCGCAAACGCCGCGCCGGCCGTTCCCAGGTCGTCGACGTAGCGCACCGCCTCGGTACCGCCGAGCCCGCTCGCGAGCTCCGCCGCGAACAGTCCGAGCAGAGCTCCCATCACCGCAAGGCGCATCTCCCCTGCATAGGCCCGGTGCGGGGGCGCATCCTGCGTGCTCCTCCGCCGCCCCTCTCGGTAGAAAGCCGTAGATCGGGCTCCGATCACGTCCGGGGGCCGGTCTAGCGTTGCCGGACGGTGTCCGGGAGCCTCGCTCTGGTTGGTTCGGCGGCCCTCGATCTCGCGCGTCTGCAGTTCGCGACGACGACGGTCTACCACTTCCTCTTCGTGCCGGTGACGATCGGGATGGCGTGGTTCGTCGCCGGGATGCAGACGCTCTGGCACCTCACCCGGGAGCAGCGCTATCTGCGGATGACGCGCTTCTTCGGGAAGCTGTTCCTGATCAATTTCGCGCTCGGCGTCGTGACGGGCATCGTGCAGGAGTTCCAGTTCGGGATGAACTGGGCGGCGTACTCGCGCTACGTCGGGGACGTCTTCGGGGCGCCGCTCGCGATCGAGGGGCTGGCGGCGTTCTTCCTCGAGTCGACGTTCCTCGGCCTCTGGATCTTCGGTTGGGACCGGCTGAAGGCCGGGACGCACCTCGCGATGATCTGGCTCGTCGCGCTGGGGACCACGGGATCCGCCTACTTCATCCTCGCCGCGAACGCGTGGATGCAGCATCCCGTGGGCTACCGACTCGTCGGCGGGCATGCGGAGCTGACCTCGCTCGAGACGGTGTTCTTCCAGTCCCTGCAGATCACGGAGTTCTTCCACGTGATCGTCGCCGCGCTGCTGACCGCCGGAGCGCTCGTGCTCGCGGTCAGCGCCTACTGGCTGCGCCAGGGCTGGGAGGTGGACATGTTCCGCAGCGCGGCCCGCGGTGCGCTCGTCGTCAGCCTCGTGGCCTCTGTCCTCGTGATCTTCGTCGGCCACTTCCAGGGTCAGATCCTGGAACGGGAGCAGCCGATGAAGATGGCCGCCTCGGAGGCGCTGTACAAGACCGGCACGGGCGTCGGGATCTCCTTGTTCGCCGTCGGGCCCTGGGAACGGCACCCCAAGCGGACGAGCGTGAACATCACCTTCCCGCACCTCCTCTCGATCCTCTCGAGCACCTCCTGGAACGGGAAGGTCGAGGGCATCGACGCGATCCAGGCCGCCGAGCGGAAGAAGTACGGGCCCGGCGACTACACGCCGATCGTCGGGGCGATCTACTGGGAGTGGCGGACGATGGTCGGGATCGGCGTCCTCGCCTTCCTCTTCAGCGCGCTCGGCCTCTGGCTCGCCCGCGGCGGTCGACCCCTGGAACGCTCGCGCCGCTTCACGTGGTGGACGTACGGCTTCCTCGCGCTGCCGTTCCTCGCCAACACCGCGGGCTGGCTCTTCACCGAGATGGGCCGCCAGCCCTGGATCGTCTACGGGCTGCTGCTGACGCGCGACGCCGTCTCGCCCCACGTCGACGTCGCCGCGGTCGGGCTCACGCTCGGGGGCTTCACCGCGCTCTACGGGATCCTGGCGGGCGTCGAGGTGTGGCTCATGGCCCGCGCGATCAAGGCCGGCCCCGAGCAGGAGTTCCCCGAGCTCGTCCACGGCCAGCCGCTACCGAACCTCGTCTACTGAGCCGATGCTGCTCGCGGCCGGATACTTCAACCTCGAGAGCCTCTGGTTCCTCCTCATCGCGATCCTCTGGATCGGCTACTTCGTGCTCGAGGGGTTCGACTTCGGCGTCGGGATGCTCTACCCGCTCCTCGGCCGCGACGACGCCGAGCGGCGGGCGCTGCTCGGCACGATCCTCCCGGTCTGGGACGGCTACGAGGTCTGGGTGCTCGTCGCCGGCGGGGCCACCTTCGCGGCCTTCCCGGGCTGGTACGCGAGCCTCTTCTCCGGCTTCTACCTCGCGCTGTTCCTGATCCTGGTCTCGCTGATCGTGCGGGGCGTGGCGATCGAGTACCGCAACAAGCACGACGGGACACGCTGGCGGCGCGCCTGGGATCTTGCGCTGCCCATCGCGAGCGGGCTCGTCGCGCTCCTCTGGGGCGTGGCCTTCGGCAACATCGTCCGCGGTGTGCCGCTCGACTCGAAGGGCGACTTCACCGGCAACCTCGGGACGCTGCTCAACGGGTACGCGATCCTCGCCGGGGTGACGCTCGTGGCAGTGTTCGCGCTCCACGGCGCGCTCTTCCTCTCGCTGCGCACCCGCGGCGAGCTCGAGCAGCGCGCCCGCGCCGCCGCGCTTCGCATCTGGCCGGTGGCGGCCGCGCTGCTGATCGCCTTCCTCGCCTGGACGTCCGTCGACGCCGCCTCGACGGCGCCGCGCCGGATCGTCGCGCTGGTCGTGTTCGGCGCCGGACTCGTCGTTGCCGCGGCGAGCTTCCCGCTGGCGTGGCTGCGCCGGGCCGGCACAGCGTTCGCGTCGACTGCGGTCGCGATCGTGCTCGTCGTCGCCGGCCTGTTCCTGTGGCTGTACCCGAACGTGCTCGTCTCCGACACGAAGGGCGTCGCGAGCCTGACGATCTTCTCGACCGCGTCGAACCACTACTCGCTCGTGGCGATGACGATCGTCGCCGTCCTCTTCGTGCCGATCGTGCTCGCCTACCAGGCGTGGGCGGTCTGGGTCTTCCGCGCCCGGCTCGGCAAGGAGGACTTCGAGCGCGTGCCCACCCCGCTCGACCTGCTCGCGCGCTCGCCGCTCGGCCGCAAGCCCGAGCCCGAGAGCTAGGGCGGTCGGTGCGGCCGGTCGACCCGCGCCTCCTGCGCCGGGCGCCGTGCGCCCGCCGCTTCCTCACGCTCGCCGCGGTGCTGGCGGTTCTCGCCACCGCGGCGACGATCGCGCAGGCGGCGCTGCTCGCCTCGGTGATCGTCGCTGCGTTCGTGCACGGGCGCGCGGTGTGGGCGCTCGCGCCGCAGCTCGGCGCGCTGGCCGGGCTCGCAGTCGTGCGCGCGGCGATCGCCTGGGCCCAGGAGAGCGGGGGCCGGCTCGCCGCCGTACGGGTGACGCGCGAGCTGCGGGCCCGGGTGCTCGAACACGTCGTCGAGGCTCGGCCCGGCGGGGTGCCGACGGGAGAGGTCGCGACCGCGACGACCGAGGGGGCGCGCGCACTCGAGCCGTACTTCGCCCGGTTCCTGCCGCAGCTCTTCCTCGCCGGTGTGGCGCCGCCGGCGATCCTCGTCTGGGTCGCCTTCCGCGACCTGACGTCCGGGCTGATCATGCTCGTGACCCTGCCGCTGATCCCCGTGTTCGGCGTCCTCGTCGGGAAGATGGCGCGCGCCCGCACGCTTGCCCGCTGGGAGGCGCTGCAGCGGCTGAGCGTGCACTTCCTCGACGTCGTCGGCGGCCTCCAGACACTGCGTGCGTACCGGCGGGGCCGCGCCCAGGTCGACTCGATCGCCGCGACGAGCGACGCGTACCGGCGGGAGACGATGGGGACGCTCCGGATCGGGTTTCTCTCCGCGCTCGTGCTCGAGCTGGCGGCCACGCTGGGTACCGCGCTGATCGCGGTCGAGATCGGCGTCCGCCTCGTCGACGGCCGCATCGACCTGCAGCCGGCCCTGGCGGTGCTCGTGCTCGCCCCGGAGCTCTACGGCCCGTTGCGGCAGCTTGCCGCGCAGTTCCACGCGTCGACCGACGGCCTCGCCGCAGCCGAGCGCCTGCTCGCGCTGCTCGAGCTGCCGCCGGCGGTGCCTCCGGCTCTCCGGCCGCGCCGGGTGCGCTTCGGGACGATCCGTTTCGAGGAGGTGACCGCTGGCTACGCCGGACGGGGTGTCGTCCTCGACCGGGCGTGCTTCGCGCTCGAGCCCGGCGAACGGGTCGCCCTGCTCGGCCCGAGCGGCGCCGGCAAGACGACACTGCTCTCGCTGCTGCTCCGCTTCGCCGACCCCCTCGCCGGGCGGATCGCCGTGGCCGGGGTCGATCTGGCGGAGCTCGACCCGACCGCGTGGCGCCGGTTGCTCGCCTGGCTGCCGCAGCGTCCCCGCCTCGAGCCCGGGCCGGTCGCCGCCGCGATCGGGTCGGGCGCTTCGGAGGAGGACGTGCGCGCCGCGGCCCGGGCCGCCGGAGCGGCGCACCTGCTCGAACGCACGGTCGGTGAGGACGGCGCCGGGCTCTCGGCGGGCGAGGTGCGCCGGGTCGCACTCGCACGCGCCTTCGCGCGTCGAGCGCGGCTCCTGCTGCTCGACGAGCCGACCGCTCACCTCGATCACGAGAGCGCGGCACGCATCGCCGCCGCGATCGGAGACCTGCCGGCGGGGCAGACCGTCCTGCTCGCCACCCACGACCCCGAGCTCGCGGCTGCCGCCGACCGGGTCGTCGAGCTCGGGGCCGGCTTCCTGCACGAGACGGCGCGGGCTGCGGCATGACCGCGGGCGCGCTGCGCCGGCTCGTCGTCGTGGCCCGACCGCTCTGGCCGCGATTCGCCCTTGCCGCCGCCCTGGGGACGCTGGCCGTCGGAGCGTCGGTGGCCTTGATGGGCACGTCCGGCTACCTGATCTCGAAGGCGTCGCTGCGGCCGCCGATCCTCTCGCTCTCGATCGCGATCGTCGCCGTGCGCCTCTTCGGCGTCTCGCGGGGCGTCTTCCGCTACGCCGAGAGGCTGGCCTCCCACGACGCCGCGCTGCGGCTGCTCGCCCGGCTCCGCGTTCGCTTCTTCGAGCGCCTCGAGCCGCTCGTCCCGGCCGGGCTGCCCGGCGCGCGTGCCGGCGACCTGCTCAGTCGCTTCGTCACCGACGTCGACCAGCTGCAGGAGCTCTACCTGCGTGGGCTCGCGCCGCCGCTGATCGCCGCCGCGGTCGGCGCCGGCTCCGTCGCGGCCGCGGCCCTGCTGCTCCCGGCGGCGGCGCTGTGGCTCGCGGTCGGCCTGCTGCTCGCGGCGCTCGCGCTGCCCGCCGCGACCTCGGGGCTCGCCCGCGCGGCCGGCCGCCGGCAGGCCGGAGCGAGAGCGGCGCTCGCCACCGAGATCGTCGAGCTGCTCGCCGCCGCGCCAGAGCTCGTCGCCTACGAGCGCGCCGGGACGCAGCTCGGCCGGGTCGCCGACGCCGATGCCCGGCTCGCCCGGATCGCGCGCCGTGACGCCTTCGCCGCGGGGTTGGGGGAGGGCGGGACGACGCTGCTGGCCGGAGCGACGGCGTTCGCGGTGCTTCTCGTCGGCGTGAGCGCCGTCCACGGAGGGACGCTCCGCGGCGTCCTCCTCGCCGCTCTCGTGCTGCTCGCGACCGCGGCGTTCGAGGCGGTCCGCCCGCTGCCCGACGCCGCCCAGCAGCTCGCCGCCAGCGGCGCTGCCGCGCGGCGGCTGTTCGAGCTGACCGATCGGGCGCCACCGGTGCGCGATCCCGCGCGCCCGCTGCCGGCGCCGGTAGGGGCCGCCCTCCGGCTCGAGGGCGTTCGCGTCCGTTACGGCCCGCAGGCACCGTGGGTGCTCGACGGCGCCGAACTCGAGCTGCGCGTGGGCTGCCGCGATCGCCCTGCTCGGCGCGAGCGGAGCCGGCAAGTCCACGCTCGCCTCCCTGCTCGTCCGCTTCCGCGACCCGGACGAGGGCCGCGTCGTCCTCGACGGCCACGACCTGCGCGCTACGCCCAGGACGACGTCCGCCGCGCCGTCGCGCTCGCCGGCCAGGAGGCGCACCTCTTCCAGACGACGGTCCGCAACAACGTCCGCCTCGCCGGGCCCGACGCGAGCGACGGAGAGATCGAGACGGCGCTCGCGCGCGCCCGCGTGTGGGACTGGGTCGCCTCGCTCCCCCAGGGTCTCGACACCGACGTCGGCGAGAGGGGAGCCCTCGTCTCGGGCGGCCAGCGCCAGCGGATCGCGCTCGCCCGCGCCTTCCTCTCGCAGGCGCGTCTGCTCGTGCTCGACGAGCCGACGGCACACCTCGACCCCGAGACGGCCGCCGCGATCGTGGAGGATCTCCTCGCGGCCGCCGACGACCTCGGCGTCCTTCTCATCACCCACTCGCAGCTGCTCCTCGAGCGCTTCGACGAGGTCCTGCGTCTCGAGCGCGGTCGCATCGTCCCCGCCTGAGGGAATGAAGCCGCGAGGCAACGGCTGAGGGCCGCGAGAGCGGCCCTCAGCACCTCCCGTCGCCGTCGGCTCGTGCTAGTCGGCGCTGGCGAAAGCGCCCACGCCCGGACGGATCGTCGTGCCCTCGCCGGGGTAGAGGATGCTCTCGCGCCCGTCCTCCCAGCGGACGAGGTAGTGCAGGTGCCCTTCCTCGCCGAGAACCGAGACGATCTCGCCGGTGCGGCCCAGGTCGCCCACGTGGCGGCCGTCGATCTCGACCAGATCGCCGGGCTGGACCGGCCGGATGAGACTGGCTGTTGTGGTCATCGCCGCCTCCTCAGGTGCGCTCGAGGCGCCGCCATCGTCCCTCGACCCGCCGCGAGAGACATCGGTGAATGCACGGATTCCCGGTGACGCTGGGGTGACGGTGCCGTGAGAGCCTCGCGGTCGTGTTCGTTGCGAAGGAGGCGCGCACATGACGGTTCCCGTTTGCGTCGGCGTCGAGTGGATCGACACCTTCCACGCCGGGGCTTGCAACCAGAACAACCTCAGCTACCGGGACGACCACGCCGAGGGCTTCTACAACCACATGGGAAGCCACGGCCATTTCCGGATCTTCGACTGGGGAAACGACAACGCGTGGGAGACCGACATCCGGCATCCGGATTTCGGCGGCGACTCGCTCCACTGGAGCGACAACGTCGACTTCTACTACTTCGCCGATCACGGCGGCAACTGGAGCAGCATCATGCACATCGCATTCGCTGTCTCCCACACGCATTGCCTCGGGTCGTCCGATACGTGGAAGCTCGGCTCGCGGATGATGAAGTGGCTCGTGCTCGACTGCTGCCAGGCGGTCCTGAATACGAGCGCCAACCACATCTGGTCGGTCTGGAGCGGCCCGATGCGCGGGCTGCACATGGTCTTCGGATTCATCATGGACGGCCACGACAGCTGGTGGAACTCCAGCCTCGGCAGCGACTTCGGTGACGACGCCGGAACCGGCCATGCCCTCGCGAACTCCTGGCTCGACCACGCGTACTCGTGGTGGCTCGACGACAACCCGATCGCGATCGCCGCGGGCGCGACCCAGAGCGAGGCGATCAACCGCCGTGAGTTCGAGTCGGTGAACTGGTTCGGCTGGCCGGTGTCGGCGACGAACTGGCTCGCCTGGAAGTACCGGACCTGAGGAGGACGACGTGCCCGAAGTGAACTACATCAAGCGTCTCGAAGCGGCACCGAAGGTCAAGACCCAGATCCTCGCCCTCGGTAGCCCAGGCGCGAGCGCGAAAGCCGTCCGCGAGCTCGCGCAGTCGCTCAAGCTCGCAGAGGCGAGCGTCACACAGGCGCAGGACGCGACGAGGTTCACCTACACCGCCGGCCAGCACGTCGTTTCGCTCTTCAAGGCGTCCGGCGCGCTGCGCTACCAGGACCGCTCGCGCTGGCAGGTCGACGACGGCAAGGCGAATCTGAAGATCGGCGACGCCGAGGCCGAGAAGCGGGCGCTCGAGCTCGTCAGGGCCCACAAGCTAGCCGCGCCGAAGGAGATCGAGCTGCTGAAGGTGACGCGGCTGACCGTGGGAGAGGCGAGCGTCGAGTCGAAGCGAGGCTCGGAGCGCGTGATCGACGTGGGCGTCGCCTTCCGGCGGCTCGTCGGCGGCGTGCCCGTGGACGGTCCGGGCGGGAAGGTGATCGTGTACATGGACCAGAACGGCGAGCTCACCGGCTTCGACCGGATCTGGCGGCCGGTCGCCAAGGTGCGCGCCCCCGTCCGGCAGCTGCTTCCGCCGCAGGCCGCCGAGGAGGACCTCCTGCGGTACTGGGCGCAGGAGACGGGACGGATCGACGTCGTCGACATGCGCTTCGGCTACGTCGAGCTCGGCTACCGGGCGCGCCAGACCGTGCTCCAGCCGGCCTACGTCATGCCGCTGAGGATCGTCTCCCCGGGCAAGGACGGCGAGGAGATCGCGATCGGCTCGGTGCACGTCTTCGCGGCCGCGTCGAACGCCGTCGGCAGGCTGATGCCTCCGCCGAAGAAGGTCGTGCAGCAGCCACCGCGCGCGGCGTGATGGGCGAGCTACGGTCGGGGACGGAGGTGCCTGGCCGCGACTAGCGATCCGCCGCCCGTCGGCATCGAGGAGCTCGAGCGCCGCATGCGCCCCGGCGAGTTCTCGCAGGGCGGCTTCCTCGGCGAGCACGAGCGCCTCGAGGACGTCCTCGCCCGCGACGCGCGCACGCTCGAGGAGTCGAGCCTGTCGCCGCTCGCGCTCGCGAACGGCCTCGAGCGGCTGCTCGACGCCGCCGAGGTGGCTCGGGGACGCTCCGCTCGCGTGGATGGCCGCTTCGACGTCCGCATCGAGGTCTGCACCGGCTTCCAGATCTGCCCCTGGGCACCGAGCCCGCACAGCGGTCAGTGCACGGCCGGCGGCGGAGTGCGGCACGCCTCGGTCACCTGGCACGTGCGCAATCGGCGCACCGGCGCCGAGCTGGACGGGCCGGGCCTGATCGTGCACCTCATCCGAGCGCATGGGTTCTTCGAGGGCCCCGAATCGCCGTATCGCGTCGATCCGCTCGCCCTCGCCCGGCTGCTCGAGCTCGGCGCGTTCGCCGCCTGACGTTGACGCCTCGGTGACGGCGCCGTGACGCCGGCGGAGGACGATGCGGGCGCCGCCGGCTCACCAAGGAAGGAGGCAAGCACATGAAGAGGTACGTCGAGGATGTCGCGGTCGATCCGCTCGCGCTGCTGCTGCCCACCTCGGTCTATCTGAAGTTCGTCGAGAAGGACCACCCGCGCGAGCCTGCACGGGTTGCGGTCGAGCAGGCGATGCGCGGCCTGAACGCGGAGGAGAAGGCCGTGGTGGTCGCGCGCGCCCGCCTCATCGGCGAGTACGCGAAGCTCGCCGAGGAGACTGCGCTCGCGGCCGCGTAGCGGAGCTCCCGCCCGAGGTGTGGAGAGGCGGAGGGGGCCTCTCCACACCTTCTTCGGCTCGCGTCGTTGCACGTATTGACAGGTGCCCGGAACCGTCCTAGCGTCAGACGAAACCCAGTGCAGCCTCGGAGGAGCCCGTGTCCCGTGCACGCTCGTCCCTGCGGCTCGAATCGCGGCTCTCGCCGCTCGCGGACCGGAGCGGGGGCAACGTTGCGCTCCGGTTGCTGGACGGGTTCGACGTCGAGGTCGCCGGCCGCTCGATGCGCCTGCCCCTGGGTGCGCAGCGCGTGGTCGCGTTCGTCGCGCTCCACGAGCGGCCGCTACAGCGTCTCTACGTCGCGGGCTCGCTCTGGCTCGACTCGCCCGAGGCGCGCGCGGGGGCGAACCTCCGCTCGGCGCTCTGGCGGATCCAGCGGCTCGCACCCTCGCTCCTCGACGTCGACGTTCGCACGCTTCGCCTCGGCGCCGGCGTTCGCGTCGACCTGCGCGACGCGGAGCGCCTGGCCCACACCGAGCTCGACCGGGGCGGCTCGGAGCTCGGCGCGCTCGGCACGGACCTGCTCCCGGACTGGTACGAGGACTGGGTGCTGATCGAGCGCGAGCGCTTCCGGCAGCTTCGTCTGCGTGCGCTCGAGGCCGCCTGCGGCCGGCTCACCGACGAGGGACGCCTGGACGAGGCGCTCGAGGCCGGCCTCATGGCGCTCTCGGCGGAGCCGCTGCGCGAGAGCGCGCACCGGACGCTCGTGCGTCTCCACCTCGCCGCGGGGAACGCGGTGGAGGCGCGCCGCCAGTACGAGCTCTGCCGCCACCTGCTCGGTTCGCAGCTCGGCCTCGAGCCCTCCGAGCGAATGCTCGAGCTCGTCGGCGGACTTGACGCCGTGCGAACGCTCCGGTGACGATGCTCCCGTACGCTCGGCGTAGGCATGACTGCGGACGACGAACATGCTTCGGTCCTCGTGATCAGGGTCTGGCGCGAGAGCGGCGCCGAGCCCGGAGACCTGCGCGCGCGTCTCACCGAGACCCACGACGTCGAGGCGCCCGGCTGGGAGCAGAGCGCCGCGGCGGGCGAGCAGAACATCCTCGCCGCCGTGCGGGCCTGGCTGCACGAGGTCGCTGCTCGCTGACGCCTCACCGGCGCGGCGGCGCACGGGTAGCCTCCTCGCACGAGCCCCGCTGTCGTCCCGGAGGTGCCGGTATGAGGATGCGAGCCGCTGTGCTGGAGGAGTTCGCACAACCCCTCGTCGTGCAGGACGTCGAGCTGTCGGAGCCGCGCGCCGGGGAGGTGCTCGTGCGGCTCGTGGCGTGCGGCGTCTGCCACACGGACCTGTACACGGCATCGGGCGCCGATCCGTCGGGCTACGCGCCGACCGTGCTCGGGCACGAGGGTGCCGGTGTCGTCGAAGCGGTCGGCGATGGCGTGTCGTCGGTCGCCCCGGGCGATCACGTGGTCACGCTGTTCTCGCCGCAGTGCCGGGAATGCGTCCACTGCCGGAGCCCGAGGACGAATCTCTGTCTGGCGATCAGGGAGCAGCAGAACAAGGGATTCCTCCCCGACGGCACCACGCGGCTCGCGCGCGGCGGCGAGCCGATCCGTCACTTCATGGGCACCTCGACGTTCGCGGAGTACACGGTCATGCCGGAGATCGCGCTCGCGAAGATCGACGTCGAGGCGCCGTTCGAGCACGCCTGCCTCTTCGCCTGCGGCCTGTCGACGGGGCTCGGCGCGGCCATGTTCACGGCGAAGGTCGAGGCCGGATCGACCTGCGTCGTGTTCGGCGCCGGCATGGTCGGGCTCGGCGCGGTCGCGGGCTGCCGCCTGCAGGGCGCCGAGCGGATTCTCGTGGTCGACCTCTCCGCGGAGCGCCTGGAGCTGGCCCGCGGGCAGGGGGCGACCGACACGATGATCGGCGGGCCGGACGCGGTCGAGCGCATCGTCGAGGAGACCGGCGGCTTCGGTGCCGACTACACGTTCGAGGCGACGGGCAACGTCGGCGTGATGCGCCAGGCGGTCGAGTCGGCGCGGATGGGCTGGGGCCTGTGCACCGTCGTGGGAGTCGCGGGGAAGGGCGAGACCCTCGACATCGTCCCGCGGTATCTGATCCAGGGCCGGCGGGTCTGCGGCTCGTCCTTCGGCGGTGTGAAGGGTCGTGACCAGGTGCCGGAGCTGATCGACCGCGCGCTCGCCGGAGAGATCGACGTCGCACCGTTCGTCTCCCACACGCTCGGCCTCGACGAGGTCAACGAGGGCTTCACGCTGATGGAGGCGCAGGACGGGATCCGCAGCGTGATCCGGTTCGGCTAGGCGGCGACGGGGAGGCGGTGGGTGCCGCCTCCCCTTGCCAGGGCGGAATGCGTCTGCGCTCTAGGCCGGTGCGACGACAGCGGCCATCGCCGCCGAGCGATCCTCGCGAGCGTCTGCTTGGAGAATCGGAGACGACGCGCGGAACCCCTTGAAGGTGCAGTAGAGGCCGAGGGAGAGTTCCCAGGCGAACTCCGGGATGGTCGCGATGCTCTGCAGCGAGCGCAGTGCGTGGCTCGGATCGTTGCCGGCGAACATGATGGCCGTGCCGGTCACGATGATCAGCGGCCCACCGACGAGGCCGAGCCAGCACATCCGTTGGGGCACCAGCCCCGACCGGTACATGAGGTAGCCGAGGATCAGTCCGTTCCCCCAGCCGACGACCCAGCCCGGACCGAGGAGGAACGTCCAGTCCTTGATCGCGGCGAGGGTGTAGGCGACGGTGCCCTCGGCCGCGCCGGCAGCTTGTTGCCGCAGGGTGACGATCCCGAGAATGGCGACGATGCCGACGAGGATGAACACGCACTCGAACACGCGGGCGGTTACGAAGCCGAGCGCCAGTTCTTCGCTCCGCCGCCGGAGGATCGGGAAGATCACGACCGCGGTGCCGATGTTGGCGATGATCAGCAGCAGCTCGAGGAAGGCTCCGAAGAAGAGCTGTTTGTCGTGGCCGGAACCCGCGATGTAGCCGACCGGGTGTCGGAGCGCGGTCTCGTAGAGCAGCAGCGCCGGAATCGACGTGACGAACGTGATGAGGAAGAGCACGCCGAAGAGACGCGCTCTTCTCTGGTCGAGAGTCATCCCGAACCCCTTTTCCCCGGCGATGGCCGCGAGAGGATCCCACGCCAGCTTGAACGGGTAGGGCGCCATACTAACGGCTTTTGAACCCGGTTTGAAGAGCCGTGTTTCAGATAGCCTGAATCGAACCGTGAACGCGACCGAACGCCGCAGGAACTGGGTCTTCCTCACGAACCACGGAAACGTGCTTCTCTGCATCGCGCGCGACCCTCGGATTAGGATCAGCGAGATCGCCGACACCGTCGGCATCGGCGAACGAGCCGCGCAGAGGATCGTCGCCGACCTGGTCGCGGAGGGATTCCTGGTGCGGACGAAGGAGGGCCGCCGGAACCGCTACGAGATCAACCGGACGGCCCGTTTTCGCCACCCGCTCCTCGGCCACCTCGAGATTGGGCCGCTACTCGCCTCGCTCGGCGACGGCGGCGCCTAGAAATTCGAGCGGCTCGCACGGCTCGCGCCCTCTTCCTCGAGTACCGCTAACGGCGGCGGCGCCTCGGCGCTCTCGGTGCAGCGGGGGGAGTCACGATCCCGGACGCCGCGAAGGCATGCGCGTGACCGACCGCTCCCGCCAACCGGCTGACGTCGAGGCGCTGCTCGGGAAGCACCAACGTGACCCCGGTGCCGGTGCGGCCGGCGCGACCGGTCCTGCCGACGCGATGGACGTAGTCGTCGGGAGTGCGGGGCGGGTCGAAGTTGATCACGTGCGTGATGTCGTCGACGTCGAGTCCGCGCGCGGCGAGGTCGGTGGCGATCAGCGTGGAGACGCGGCCCGACTCGAACTGTGCGAGCGAACGCTCGCGCGCGTTCTGCGACATGTTCCCGTGGAGCACGGCGGCGCGCATGTCGTGTGCGCGCACGAGCTTGCGGGCCAGCTTGTCGGCGCCGTACTTCGTGCGGACGAAGACCAGCGCGAGCCCGCGCTCGCGCTGAAGCTGCTCGGCGAGCCGCTCGAGCTTGTCGTCGGCCGTCACCGCGACGAACTCGTGCCCGACGTCGCCGCGCACGCTTTCGATCTGCGCGCCGGTGGTGAACCGCGATGCGTTGACCGTGTACGTGCGCGCGAGGTCGGCGATCGGCCCGTCGAGCGTGGCCGAGAAGAGCAGCGTCTGCCGGTTCTGCGGGACCTGCTCGAGAATGCGGTCGACCTGCGGGCGGAATCCCATGTCGAGCATGCGATCCGCCTCGTCGAGGACGAGCACCCGAACCGAGGCCAGCGAGACCAGCTTCCGCTCGAGGAGGTCGTACAGACGGCCGGGTGTGGCGACGAGGACCTCCGCGCCGTGCGCCAGCCTGGCTTGGCCGGTGACCGACGTGCCGCCGTAGACGGCCGCGAGCCGAAGCCGGCGCGCCCTGGCAAGCGGCTGGAGCTCCTCGACGATCTGCGAGGCGAGCTCGCGCGTCGGGGCGAGCACGAGCGCGCCGGGATGCGCGGACGCGCCGGCGGTGCGCTCGATCATCGGGACTCCGAACGCGATTGTCTTGCCCGAGCCGGTGGGCGAAGCCGCGAGGACGTCGACGCCGGCGAGGGCGTCGGGCAAGACGAGCGCCTGGATGGCGAACGGCGACCGGATGCCGAGCCGCGCGAGCGCCTCGACCACGGGCGCGCTCACGCCGAGCGCGGCGAATGACTGGAGCATGTGTGGTTCCTTCCGTGTGATGCGGGGTTCGAGATGCGAGAAACTCGAAACGCCTGCAGTCAGGAGGAACGAGAAGCTGAATCTCCGGGCGCCGAAACGGCGACCGCTCGCCCACGGTAGCACCGAATTTGCGCTACAAGGGGTTGTGGTCGTTTCGCCAGATGCTCCGGCGGGCTCGGATTCGCCACGCTCGTTGCGGGGTGTTCTCGACGCCTACACGAGGCCGCGGCTCGGTCGGAGCCTGCTCGACCTCGCGACTTCGGTCGTCCCGTATCTCGCGTTGCTCGTCGCGATGACGTTTGCGCTGCGCGTCTCGGTCTTGTTGTCGCTCGTGTTCGTCTTGCCCGCCTCGGCGTTCCTGGTCCGCACGTTCATCGTGTTCCACGACTGCACGCATGGCTCGTTCATGCGTTCGCGCCGCGCGAACGACATCTTGGGCGCCGTCCTGGGCCTATTCGTCTGGCTTCCGTATCGAGGCTGGCAGCACGAGCATGCGGTGCACCACGCGACCGCGGGTGACCTCGACCGGCGTGGAGTGGGCGACGTGGCGACATTGACGGTCGCCGAGTACCGGGCGCTTCCTGCGCGCCGGCGGATCTCGTACCGGCTCTACCGCAGCCCGCTCGTCATGTTCGGGCTCGGCTGGTTCCTCGTGCTCGTGCTGAAGCCGCGCTTCGTGCCCCGCGGGGCACGACGTCGGATCCGTAACAGCGTGTTGGCGACGAACCTCATGCTGGCCCTGATCGTCGCGGCGCTCTGCCTCACGGTCGGATGGCGCGCCTACCTGCTCGTGCAGGGGCCCGTGTTCGTCGTCAGCGGCGCAGTCGGGGTCTGGCTCTTCTATGTGCAGCACCAGTTCGAGGACACGTACTGGCGGGCGCACGCCGACTGGCGCTACGACCATGCGGCGCTCGCGGGAAGCTCGTACCTGAAGCTGCCGTCCGTGCTGCGGTTCCTCACCGGCAACATCGGCTTCCACCACGTGCACCACCTGAGCGTCGGGATCCCGAACTACAACCTGCAAGCCGCACACGAGGGAACCGACCGCCTCCAGGCGGTGCCGCAACTCACGCTGCGGCAGGGGCTGCGCGCAACGAAGCTGAAGCTCTGGGACGAGCGGCGAGGCCGGCTCGTCACCTTCCGCGAAGCGCGGGCCCAGTAGGCCGGCAGACCCGGGCTATCGCTTGGCCTTCTTGGCCTGCCGCTTCTCTTTGAGCGTCTTTTGAGCCGGCTTCTTCTCCATGCTCTTCTTCGTGTTCTTGTCCTTGGTCGCCATCTTCTGACCTCCTTGTGGATGTCGGGTGAGATTGTCAGGCGTGGCCCCGGATGTCCATCACGGCCACGCCCGGGCGCGGCCTACCGGCGCTGCTCCCAGTCGCGCCTGGCTTCTTCCTCCATCTTCTCCAGTCGTGTGTAGTAGTCGGGGAACTCGTTCAGGTGCGCGAGCGCGATCTTGGCTGTGACGTGAGGGTTGTCGTCGCTGACGTTGGTGTCCGCGTCGTGCAGGCCGTGCTCGAGCTCGACGTTCATCCCGATCCGGAACTGGTCGACGTCGAACGGTGCGCTCGCCCAGACGATTCCGATCTCCTCGCCGAAGCGGCGCGCCTCCTCCGCCGTGAACTCGTGCCGTGTCTCAGACATGGGTCGTCCCCTTCCGCTCGGCGGCGAGCCGCTCGGCCCGCTGCTGGATCCCGTACAGCATCTTGCGTTCCATGATCAGCGAGCCGGGCTCCATCGGGATCATCCCGATCTTGTCCTTCAGCCTGGGCAGCCGGAAGCGGTTGCGGCTGATCAGCCGCGTGCGGCCGTCTCGCTCCTCGAGCAGGAATGTCCAGACCCAGTTTCCGTCTGCAGACTGGATTGCCAGCAAGTGCTCGGGCTCGATGATCTTGAAGCTCATCTTGTTGGTGCCATAGCCGAAACCGTCACCGACCTGTGGGTGCTGGTAGTCGGGCAGGATGCGGTCGGAGCTGTGCATGTCGAGGCCGAGCAGGTTCTCGATCCAGTCGTAGGTGTAGGCGCCGCCGCGCGGAGAGGGCCCCATCTGGGCGATCCACGGCCAGACAGCCGAACGCGGTGCGTCGATCGTGACCGCGCGGGTTGCGACGCCGTCGGCATCTTCGAGGAGTTCGTCGCCTGGCAGCCGCGCTTCGGCCTCGTCGGCGGTTGCGCCCCATGTCAGGATCGGCTGCCGCAGGAACCTCAGGTACACGAAGGCGGCCGCGGCGGTCACTGCCGTGGTGCGTGCGAGCGTCCTGAGTCTCATCTCGGACCTCCTTGTCGAGCCCGTAGTGCGGTCCTGCCACGGTAGGCGTTCTGCAGGGTTTCCGTATCGGCACGCCGATGTGGTGCTGCCCGGCTGCCGCCCGACATCGCGCGATACGCGCCTGCTCGGGCAACGAAACACGCTCGTTTACAGGGTAAACGGAGAGACGGGAGCGACGGGACTCGAACCCGCGACCTCCGGCGTGACAGGCCGGTCTTGGTGCTTGCGGGCTGAGCGGAGATAGGCGGGGATTCGCGGCGGGAGCAGGGGATTTCTAGTCAGCCGTTGCGGGGATTCCCGGCGGCGGCCGGAAGCTTGCGGCGACCTCCCGCGGATCAGTGCGGGATGCGTCGTTGTCCAGTTAGAAGACCAGGGTCGACATGCGAGCGCGGCATCCCGTCGTGGTGGCTGCCCAACGCGACGCAGACCGAGCATCGTGGTGGCTGCCCAACGCGACGCAGACCGAGCAACCGGCTCGGACGTGAGGACAGTCGCGCAGTCGAGTGTCGTGGCGCTGAGTCGCGATGAGGAGCCGTTCGGCGTATCGTTTGGAGTGATGTCGCAGGGCGTTGTTGACAGCGGATCATCTGCATTCCAAGGCGCTCGGTTGCCCGTCTGGCCGATGGTCGGCGTCTGCGTCGGCGTCTTGTTTCTCCCGTGGAGCCGCGTTTTCCAGAGCGGCGTGCTAGGTGAGGGCAAGTACGCACTTCTCTTGGCCGCCGTCGGCCTCGCTCTCTACGCGCTCGCCACGAAGCGGCACCTGGATGTCAGGTGGTGGCGGCTCGCCTCTGTGCCACTCGCGCTCGGCTGCCTGGCCCTCGCCGCCCACGCACTAAACGGCTATGGGTCCTTAGGAGCCACCGTAACCGCCGTGTCAGCCGTGGCGTGGCGAGTCATGATCTCGTGGGCGCTCCGCATAACGCTGGGCATCGACGACCGCAGTGGTCAGGGGGCATAGCGGAACGCTCGCGCAGGCGAGCGCGGCTCGGCAGATCACCGGAACCGTACTCAACCGCACATCTTGGTGATAGCTATAGTATTTTCATGACCGCTTCTCCTGCTCGGCTTCCAGCTCAGCTCGACCCTCTGATCGGAGAGGCGAAACAGCGAGCCCGGCGCAGGCGGCTCGCGCTAGCGGCGGCCTTCCTCCTAGTCGCAGCCGCCGTGGCAACGTTCGCGCTCAAAGCGACCGCTGACCCCTCGTCCCGCGGCCCGGCCTCAGCATCGCACCGGCCTCTCTTCGAGCGTTAAGCTAGCAGCACGGGATGCACTGCGGGGCCACGACCGGCGATCGGCAAGTTCCCAGGAGACAGGAACGGCGACGGGATGATCACCGACTCCGGCAGGGAGCGGATTCCTGCTCTCGTGGCGGCCGTCGGCGACCACGGCATCGCAGGCTACGTCAAGGTCACCGACGTGTTCTGCCAACCTGCCCCAGCATCACCGGCAGCCGCTCTCGCCTCTATGGGAAAGCCACAGCAGATCCCCGTCTACGCAACGAACGGAACCACCCGCGTGGACAGCCTCACGGTCGGCGCTTCGCGCTAGCCCAAGCGACCAAATGCTTCGTGTCAAGATCGACCGTCGGGAGCCAACCGACCTTTATCTCCAAGTCGCTGCTGAGATCCGCCGCGCGATCGCAGACGGGGAGGCGAAGCCGGGCGAACGGCTCCCGCCAGCACGCGACCTCGCGGCCGTGCTCGACGTCAACACCAACACGGTGCTCCGCTCATTGCGGCTCCTTCGCGACGAGGGGTTGCTGGAGTTCCGACGCGGCCGCGGCATCAGCGTCGCCGGCACTCCCGAGCAGGGCGCCGTCCTCGCCCGCGCGCGCGAGCTTGTCCAGTTCGCCCGCCAACAGGGCTACCGGACCGACGAGCTGTTACGGATCATCGAGAGCGTCAGCTAGACAACACAAGCCCGGCCTCGGGATGCATTGCGGAGCACTCGCGCAACCGACGGCCCCTTTTGCTCAGCTGGACCGGCGACCTACGATGGTGACGTGCGTAGGGCGGTTGCTCTTGCTGCCGTAGCCGTGGCTGTTCCGAATGCAGCGGTCGCTGCACCGACGCGGCCCTATCACGTCGTCGCGGAGCTGGCTGGGGTGCCGATTAAGGCTCCGAGCAAAAGTCAGGCTTGGGGAGCTTGCCCAGGAGGCACGATCACTCTCGACTCTGCGGAGATGCGAAGCGCGAAGCGCGTCGTGTTTGCTGCGCTTCCAACACTTGCCAAGCGTGCGACGCCTCATCTACGGCTGAAGCACGCGCGGGTGACGCTCGTCAGTCACACTCGTCGGAACGGCTTCATCCTGCCCACACGGCGGGCGTGTTGGGGTCGGCCGTTCCTCCGGAGTGTTCTTGTAGAGGTGTTCCTTCCGGCCGAGCTGATCGGCTCCTGCCCTCCGAGGTAACCCCTGGTTCTACGTCGCTCGCACCCGAAAAACCTGGATGATCTGGGACGAACCGCACTAATCCCGCTCGGGGGTCGTTCCGGAATGCTGGCCTAGTGCTTGCCGACCCGGACGGCGTGACTCCTGAAAGGTGTCGAGCGATGCCGATCACGATGGCGCAGGCAACCCAGAGGCTGCTTGACCTCCTCGACCGGCACGACGACTACGTCCCGATCGAACTGATCGAGGACGACGAGGACTTCGCGGAGAGCCGGGAGGTCGTCACTGCCGCAGCCCGTGCCCTCGCAACCGAGTCTGATGTCCTCACGGGCGAGGAGACCCACCCGCACGAGCACTGGTTCCCGTACTCGTTCTTGATGCGGTCGAGCACCTAGCAAGGGCCCCCTGGAGCCTGCGGCCGGCGACCTCGCCTCATCACCGAAGATTCGGTTGAATGGGCGTGCTCCTCGAGATAGTGGTTGCCGCCGTCAGCGTCTTCACCTTCGCGGCTGTCGCCTGGGTGTTCATCTGGGCCGCCAAGAAGGACGGCGAGGAGGATCGCGCCACCCAGAGACGACTCGGCATCCGCCGCCGCACCCGGCTCGGGCGATAGCTGGCCGCCGCCTAGCGGGATCACGCGCTCAGGGCTCTTCCGGGACACTGCCCAGCCCAACGCGCTCAGGCCGCACGGTAGTCCCTGAGCTACGACGAAGCGTGCGTCATTTGGGGCCCGGCGTCGAGCGATTGCAGGGCGTTCACTATGGCCACGGATCGCTCTGACTGCCCTGACGGCTGATTGCGATGTAGAGGCCGTCACGCACGGTGAAGCTGGAGAAGAAGGGCTCGTCGAGGAGCAGAACGCCCTGGGTGGGAGGAAGGAGGGCGCAGTGCATCCCCCGATCCGTCCTCACACTGTGTCGCCTCCTTGATCTGGAGAGCGTCCGCGCTGTCGGCCGTGCCGCCGGGCGGCGCGTAGGTGAAGATCACGCCGACCGAGTGGACGGGTCTGCTGGCCCGATTGCGGCGCGTAGCCAGTCACGAGGTCTGCTGTTGCTCGACGTTGACGAGCTGGTAGCCGTTCCAGGTCTGTCCGAGCCAGAGCGCCCTGCCGGCGAGCAGTGCGGGGGCCTGAGCAGCGTCGATCGGCGAGGTGGTCTTCCGTCCGTCCGCTCGTGGGCCCGTACACCCGAGCTGGCCGTGGGAACAGGGAGGGGTCGTAGGCTCGGGTGTCGATCTCCGTCACCGTGAACTGGACCGGCTGGGAGCCGCTGGTGCGCACGAGGATCGGAGCATAGGTCGAGGCATCGATCGCCACGTCCTCGGCCGGGTAGCCGCCCTGGCTTTGCGCGGTGGCGTTGATTCGCAGCCAGATCACCTGGTGCCCGTCGACCTGACCGGTGCCGATCTTGGTCGCCTCACCTGAGGAGAGAGCGGACTGGTAGTGGTCCACGAAGCCGGCGAGCGCGAGGTCGAGCGTCGGTGGCTGCTCGGGCACCTTGTGCGGCTTGGTTCCGTTCTGCCCGTTTGCGTTGCAGCTCACCCGCGCCTTGGTCGCCTCGATCGGATGGGCGGCGATCCAGGCGCACGTGTAGACGGGCCCCCCCGGCGTGAACTCGCCCTGCGGCGTTTCAACGAGCTGGTCATAGACGATCCCGTTCAGAGTCGTGACCGTCTTCTTCAGGTCGCGGCTCTGGTCGAACCAGATCTCCTGCCGCTGCGTGATCTCGATCGGCGTGCCGCTCGGGAGCGAGACCGGCTGGTACCAGCCGGGCGGCGAGGGCTGTTCGGTGACCACATGCAGCACCTCTCCGGTCCCGACCGCTGCCAGTGCACGCTGGACGAGGGTGTCGCCTCCGCTGCTCGTCGGCCAGAACGCCACCGCGGCGAACACGAGCACAGCGAGGCCCGCAGCGCCGGCGAAGGCGACCGTCAGTCTCCGCACCGCGCGACGCGGGCGCCGGGAGGCGAACGCGGCGAGACACCGGTCGTTGCGGCAGATCGTCCTTGATGATCTGCTCGACGCGAGAAAGGACATCGTCCCACTCGCAGACCGTCTCCTCCTCCGGCACAAGCGGATCGAGCAGCGCCTGAAGCGCGCGTTCGTCCTCCACATCGAGGCAGCTCCTCGAGGAGATGACGCAGCGCGGCGAGCGCGCTGCTGAGGGTTGCTGCTACAGTGCCTGCGTTGACCTCGAGCGCCTCGGCGATCGTCGCGTAATCCAGTCCGGCGTAGTAACGCAAGAACACAATCTGGTGGTGCCGCTCGGAAAGCGCCGCGACGGCGGCCCGCAGCGCGGATCGAAGCCGCTTTGATGGCCGTTCCGCTGCTCGAGCTGGCCAGCCTGGCCGAGCGGCTCGGCTGGCCGGCGCCTGGCCGTCCGCGCTGCATCAGCGCCGCGTTCACCACTGCTCGCCACAGCCAGCCCTCGAGCGAACCCTCCCGCCGGAACTCCCCGCGGCTCACCACCGCCCGCGCAAACGCATCCTGCACCGCGTCACGCGCTGCGTCAGCGTCCCCCAGGATCCCGCGCGCCACCCGCCGAAACACAGGCAGGCGGGCACGGTACAGCGCCTCGATCTCGTCCAGTGTCGCGCCCGATTCGATCGCCGGTCCCACTACCTAAGACGATGCCACTTCGCCTCGATTTCTTTAGGCGCGTCGTGGAGCGGGCACCCCGCAGGTGAGCAGTCTCTGGCGTTCTTCGGTCCGGACTCTCTCGGGCGAGCCAGCGTCGCGGCGGAGGTTCAGGAATGGCCACACTCACGTGAGAGCACGCTCGCGGGATCGAGTGTCCCGCCGACTGAAGGCGCAATGCCGCGGGGAGTGACGGAGGCTGCCGCGGGAGCGTATATGGGGTGAAATGCACCGTCTTGTCAGCGTGCTCGTAGCTGTTCTATGCGCCTGCGCGGCTGCCGGTTGCGGCGGGTCTTCGGTCGAGCGGGCCGCTCGCCAGGAGGCGAAGGAGCTGCTTGGCGATCCTCACGCGCGGGTGGTGCGCGTCGAGACGGTGCAGATCGTGAACGGCACACGCGAAGCAGTCGTCCCGATGCGGGGCCACTTCACCGTCCATCCTGACTGTCCGGCGGCCGTCGGTGGCAAGGCGAGCCGTTGTCACACGATCCACTCGCGCTACGCCGTCCTCGACTTCAACCTTTCGAGCCCGCAAAGCTCGCAGGGCTACTGGATTCCCGGCCCGCTGCAGGTCGCCGCGATCACGCGCGCAAGGAGCGCTCGGCCGCTGTTCGGCATCTTCCCGGACTTCCTGAACGACACCGTTCGCTGCGACATCCCCCGTGGTGGCTCGTCGTCCGGCACGGTCGAGGGCACCTGCTCGACGAGCACCGACATCTCGGGCCACGCGATTCGCGTCAGGTTCATCGAACGCTGGCCGCGTGCCAGCCGGCCCGACGGAAGCTGGCCTGCCTACGAGAAGAGCGGCGGCTGGATCGTGACGCTCACGAGAGCCGGTCACGTTCAATCGATCCATACGACCGGCCACCTGCCACCGCAACTCCGGCAATAGCGACCTTCGTCCGGGTCGGTCCCGGGTCTTTCCGGAACGCCAGGCCCGGGCAGGGCACGGGAGCCGGTCAGATTGGAGAGCGACCATCGCGCTCCTCAAAGGAGCGCAGCCTGCGCGGCGGGGATTGCATCTCCTCCCCGCTCTTCGGCTCAGACACGGCACCCGCGCCGGCGCCGATTCTACGTCGGGCTTGAGGGACATTGGCGTCCCGCCTTCGTGTTGGTCAGTAGTGGCATTCCGCCCAGACGCGGCCGCTCCGAGCGCTGCTCACCGTCAGCTTGAGCGGCGGCTTGCCTGGCGGCGCGAACTGATGTTGTCGGTGGACGCCATTGCGAGCTGTGGTCGGAACCATGAGGTGGATCACGTGGCCTCCGTCGTGGCAGAAGACACGGTCGCGGGCTCGTGCGCCGACGAGGATGCCGGTCTCGCCTGCCTGGAGTCTGAACTCCTTCTGGCCGTGGTGGACGGCCATGGCGTGAACGGGTATCGGTCGCGGTGCGCATCCACCCTTGTAGGTCTCTGTTGTCTTGCCGAGCTGCCGTCCGCTGCGGTCGAGGAGTGTGAAGGTTGCCTTCCACCACACGGCCGGTTGGATTGCTGCTTTGCAGATGATCGAGTCGGAGATGTCGGTGTGCGCGATGAAGAAGCCCCGCGATCCCACCTTGGCGGTGCCGGTGCCGCCGTTCGGAGTTGTGAAGCGGACGTTCGCGGCGGCGGGAGCGGTCGTGCGTCCAAAGAGCACGAGCGTTCCCGATGTGCCGGCCGGGACGGCGGTGGCCTCGAAGGAGTGGCGATCGGGCCCGGCGCAGTCACCGCCTTCGCCGTGGGGGCCGGGCTGGTAGCCGGGAGTGACAAGGAGGGTGCAGAAGCCGCCTTGCTTGTTGGTCGTCGCGTAGAGCTTGTAGGCGCCATCGCGGGCCACGAGCACCGCTCGACCGGGGCGCGGGTTGAAGCCGAGCTGTGGTGCGTAGCTGCCGAAGTCGGACTTGACGTTCGGAGGCGCCGGCGATCCGACCAGCCAGCCGGTCGCTGCGATCGCCGTGCCGACGATGATCCCGGCCGCGGTGAGCGCGCTCGTGAGGAGCACCAGGCGTCGCCGGCGCTGCGCCCGACTTTTCTGCCAGCGTCCGGCAGCGGCGATCAGGTCTCCGCGATAGGCGGTGAGTGCGTCGTCGATGTTCACGGATCGCCTCCTTGGAGGAACGTCTGCATCGCTCGCAGGCCGCGGGAAACGCGGCGACGCACGGTTGCCTCGCTTGCCCCGCGGCGTTCGCGATCTCCGGGTAGTCGAGCTCGTCGAGCACGCGTGCGGTGACCGCGGTCCGCTGTTCGGGCGTGAGGCGGGCGAGCGCACGCCGGAGATTTCCGCGGAACCGTGTGGCGTCCATCCGGGCCACCGCGTCTTCGGCTTCGTCGGCGTCGATCGCGAGACCGAGCCGGCGGCGTGCTCTCGCATCGATCGTCCGGTGTCGCTGCCAGTCACGAAGCAGGTTGCGACCCGTGACAGCCAGCCACGGCCAGACCGATCCGTCGGCGCCTGGACGAACCCGACGGCGATGCACGATCAGCCGCGCGAACACCTCCTGCACCACGTCGAGCGCGATCTCCTCACTGGCGCCTTCCTGCCCGAGGTAGCGAACCAGGCGCAGCGCGTAGCGGTCGTAGAGCACGCCGACCGCGTCCGTCTCACGCCGCAGCGCTTGCAGCAGCTCGGCATCACTCCGGTCGGCGTCTCTCACTGCCCGTAAACGAATAGCCCCCCGAAGTTGTGACAGGCAAGTACCCGGTCACCTCTTCCGGGGTGGCGGCGCCAGGGCTGGCGTGTGGCTGTAGTCCTCGATGCCGATCTGCTTGCCGTCTTTGTCGAGGGCGGCGATCGTTGCGAGCGGGTTGGCTGGCGGCTTCACGCGTTGCGGTGCGGCGACGAGGACGAGGCCGCGGCTGGGCGTGGCGGTGACCTTGGTGCCGTCGCGGTAGCGGATGATCACACTGGCGACATCCGGGCTCGCCCGGCCGTAGATGAACGTCCCGCCGTCCGGCGTATCGTCGACCTCGAGGTTGACCGGCGCGCCCCCTTCCCAGTAGGGAGGCGCGCACCTCGCGCCGCCACCGATCATGCCGTCGCTGAACCGGATGCGCCAGCAGAGTCCGCCGCCGCGGGCCGGGGCGGTGCTGATCGTGGCCGAGGTGCCATCGGCGGCGACCGCATGCTCTGTGGTCGTCCAGGCAGCGTTCTTGACGGGGGGTGGCGCCGCTTGCGTGGGCTCACTGATCGTGTCGATGTCGATGATCCGCGACTGGGAGTCGTAGGCGACGACGCGGGCGGGGAAGAGCGCGCGCGCGACCGGCACCGCGAACACGTTGTCTTTCAGGGGGACGTCTTCGATCGTGCCGTTGGTGAGGAAGATCTTGAGCTGGGCGACGTCGTCGGAGACGATCCCGGAGAAGTAGGCGTACTGGTCGGCGCCGCTGGCCAGCGACGTGCCCAGGCTGACCGGCTCGAACGAGAACATCTCTTGGAGGCCGCTGCAGCCGCCACCCGCACCGCCACCGCTCTGCACCAGGAAGACGCATAGCGCTTGCTGATCGCGATGGAAGGGATCGTGCGCGAGGTTCCCGATCAGAAGGACGACGCGCGCGGGATTGGCCGGGTCGGGCTGCACCTCGCGCGCGAAGGTCACGTCGGTCAGCGGTCCCTGCCTCAGCTGCTTCAGGAGCTTGGGCTCGATCGGCTGGCCGCGCTCTTGGCGCTGCTCGATCCAGGAGACGGTGCCTCCCGTGACCTGGCGGTCGACGTGGGTCGGTCCCTGCGGCAGCGCGAAGTGGTCGGGCGCGGGCGTGCCCTTCTCGCCAAAGGGAGCGGCTACGAGCGGCAGTGTCATCGTCGAGCCGTCGGCGGCGACGGCCTCGGCGCTGCGGATGCTCACGCCGGCGCGCTTCGGCTGGTCGAGGTAGAGGAAGGCGTTGGAGGCGACGATCGCCTGGTGCTTGCCGTCGTCGCCGTGGAGGATTACCTGCTTCACGCCGTCGGAGGCGATCCCGAAGGTGGCGTTTGCGAGCGCCGGTCGATAGCCGTGGCTGCCGGCCGGCACGTGCGGAAGCCCGTAGGGCTCGTCGGTCGCGACGACGAGCGCCGGCTCCTTGCCGACTGCAGCGCCTGCAACGGCGCGCAGCTCTCGTTGGAGCCTGCAGCCGGGCCGGTGGCGACCAGGCGCAGACAGAGGGCGTCGCCGCTTCGGAACCCGTAGAGCGTGAACGTCGATCCGGCCGCGGTGGTCTCGATCAGCTTGCGCAGCCGGGTTCCGGGCAGGAAGCCGGCCCAACTGCGGGCGTTGGCCTGCTCGAATGCCTGTTGAGCCTGGGGCGACGCGGGCGTTCCGGGGGAGCCCGTGACCCAGGCCGAGAAGCCGTCGAAGCTACGGCCGATCGCCGCTCCCAACGGCGTGGCGACGCTCACGACCGCGAGCGCGATGGCGGCGGCGACCGCAATCTGGAGCGGCCGCCGCGCGATCCGCGGCCGCCCGCGCGCCGGACGCTGCACGCGGCCCAGCACGTCCTGCCAGTCACCCTCAGCGCCAAGCGGTAGTGGGTCGAGGCTGACGAACGCTTCCTGGATCAGTGGCTCGACGTCGATCATCACTGCACCTCCTGAAGCGAGCGCCGCAAGGTTCGATGGGCGGCACTGAGCGTGGCCGAGACCGTGCCGATCTCGACCTCGAGAACGTCGGCGATGGCGCGATAGTCGAGGTCGGCCCAGTAGCGAAGGAAGACCGCCAACCGCTGCCGTTCGGGCAGCGTCCGCACCCAGAGCTCGACCTCTCCGACCGAGCGGCGTCCATTCTTCGAAACAGGCCCGGGCACAACGGATGGGCCGAGGTCGTGGCGCGCAGCGTGCTCGCTGGCGGTCTTCGCCGTGTTGACGACGATCCGCCAAACCCACGCCTCGAGCGGGCACTCGCCACGAAACTGCGCTTGCTGCTCGATCGCGCGGGCGAACGCCTCCTGCACGGCTTCCTTTCCACTCTCGACGCTTCCGGTGATCGAGATCGCAACGCGCGCGAACGCAGCCCACCGCCGCCGGTAGAGCCCCTCAAGCTCAGCGAGTCGCTCTCTCGAACCAGGCACCGTTCATAGGACTATCGCGGGGCGCCGTTTGTTTAGCCACACGCCACGGCTCGTTCCACCAGCCGTGTGAGACTGGTCACTGGGTCGTTACGTTTGCCCACCTCCTGCGATTAGGTAGGTGATGAGCGCACAGGCTGGTCTGTTGCCGGACCACTACCGCAAGGTGTGGCGGTTCGTGCGGCGTCGAGCGGCTTCGCTTGAGGACGCTGAAGACGTGACGCAGGAGGTGTTCGCGAATGCGGCAGCGGGGCTGGAGGCTCGCGAGACGGACTCGGCGACACTCGCCTGGCTGTTCACGGTCGCTCGACGCAGGTTGGCAGACGAGGCTCGGCGGCGCGGACGCTTGCCAATGGCGTCGCTCGAGCTGGTCGCCGATCCCGCGGCACCCGAGGCTCGCTACGGCAGCGAGGTCGCGCGAGCCCTTGACGCGGCCCTTGCGAGGATGCCGGACGGACAGCGTCGTGTGGTGCTGGGACGGTTGATTCAGGGGCACAGCTTCGCCGAGCTTGGCCGCGAGTCGGGAACGACGGAGGAGGCCTGCCGTATGCGCTTCATGCGCGGCCTTCAGCTCCTGCGCGAGGAGTTCACCAAGGAGGGTTTGCAGCCATGACCAAGACGACTTCACCGCTCCGCGACCGCGAGTTGATGCAGATGCTCGCCGACGAGCCGGAGCTGCTGGCGCTCGCCGACGCGCTGGTCGAGACGCAGCAGGAGCGGCTCGACACAGGACCGCGGCTCCGCCGTCGGCCGTCGAGGCTCCCCTCCGTCGTGGCAACTGCCGCGGTGGCCGCGGCTGCGGTCGCGGTCTTGCTGGTCGCACCGTGGGGCGGGGGCGACGGTGGCCTCGTCCAGCGCGCGCTTGCAGCGGTCGGCACCGGGCCGGTGCTGCACGTGGTCATCGAACAGCCGGTCCCGCAGAGCATGTACGACGCCGTCTCGCTTCCGAGCGGGACGCCGATCCAGGCGAGCGAGCGCCGGGAGATCTGGTTCGACCAGAGCCGCGGCCTGGAGAAGACGATCGGAACGCTGAACGGTGTCCCGCTGTTCCAGTCCTTGGAGACACCCCAGGGCGGTTACAGCCAAGACGGCAACCCCTACAACCTGTGCGTCTGGAACCCAACCCACCAGGGGTTCAACTGCACCAAGACGAACCAGAACCCGACCGGGCCGAACATGCCGGGGCCGCCACCGACGCTCGAAGTCGCCCTCGCCGGGTTCGTCGATCAAGTACCAGTCCGCCCTGGCCTCTGGCGAGGCGACCAAGACCGGGACGGGGCAGGTGGACGGCCATCAGGTGATCTGGCTGCGGATCAGCGCCGACAGCAAGGACTACATCCCGGCCGAGGAGGTCGCGATCGACGCCTCCACCTACGCGCCCGTGCTCGTCCGCACCCTCAACACGAACCAGGTGCAGTTCACGGTGACCCAGATCGACACACAGGCCTACGACGCCTCGCTGTTCACGCCTCCCCGCCCGCGAGTATCCGGCCCACGAGCGTCACGACCGGCCCCGCCTCCGCGATCGATGCGACCCAGGCAGCGGGGCTGCTCGGCGGCCAGGCCCTCTGGCTGGGACAGACCTGGAACGGCTACCAGCTCGCCCAGGTCGAGCAACAGCAGATCACCGCCAACTACGCAGCCCAATCCGGCAAGCAGCCCACCCAGTCGGTTGCCGTCACCTTCACCTACGCGCCGCCCGGCGGCTCAGCCACCAGCCCCGACGCGCTCCAGCTCAGGGAAACGACCCAATGCAGCGGAGGGCCGGAGAACATGCCCTGCAGCGGTGGAATCCAGCCGACCCAGGGAGTCTTGCTCCTCGACCCGCACTTCCACTCCGGCTACACGATGCAGGACGGCCTCTACATCGCGATCACGCAGAACAGCAGCCCGAGCGATCCGGTGGCTGTCGCGAACGCCCTCCAACCACTGGCCAGCGCCGGAAACTGACGACGATCGCCCTCTGCCCGGGCTCGAAAGCGAGATCGCCGATCGAGACCGCACCGGGCAGCAGGACAGACGCGGACTCCTCCCGAAGCGTGCCCGGGCCACTCGTCCCGGGCGCGCCGTCCGCGCCGAAGGGCCAAGCGCTGGCTCGTGCGAAATTCTTGCAAATAGAGACGGGAGCGACGGGACTCGAACCCGCGACCTCCGGCGTGACAGGCCGGCGTTCTAACCAACTGAACTACGCCCCCGCGGACGGCCCAGTGTAGCTCGGCCCGGGTCACGGGCAGGCAGCGGGCCGCTTCGGCCGGCGATCCTGCCTCTACCCTGCGCCGGTGAACCTCGCCGACTGGATCGCCGTCGTGATCGTCGTCGTCTCGGCGCTCGGCGGGATGCGGCGCGGCCTCGTCCTCAGCGCGTTCTCCCTGGTCGGGCTCGCGGCCGGCGCCTACCTCGGCTCGCGCGTCGCGCCGCACCTTTTGCACGGCGGGTCGAGCTCGACGTGGACGCCCGTGGTCGGGCTCGTCGGCGCCGTGCTCGGCGCCGCGCTCTTCCAGCTCGGTGCGCTCTTCGTCGGCTCCTTCGTCCGCGGGGGCATCCGGGTGGCGCCGCTGCGGCTGCTCGACACGGTCGGCGGGTTCCTCCTCGGCGGTGCCATGGGTCTCGCCATCGTCTGGGTCGGAGCCTCGGTCGCGCTGCTGTCGCCCGTCGAGACGGGGCTGCGCCACGAGGTCGAGCGCTCCGCGATCGTGAAGCAGCTCAACGCCGCGCTGCCGCCGCGCACGCTCCTCAACCTGCTCTCGCGCATCGACCCGTTCCCCTCGATCGTCGGTCCGAAGCCGCCGTCGTTGCCCCCGAGCGAGGGCGTCCTGCGAGACGCGTCGATCCGGGACGCCACCACACGCGTCGTCAAGGTGCTCGGCACGGCATGCGGCGCCGGCATCGAGGGAACCGGGTGGTTCGCCGGCCGGAACCTCGTCGTCACCGCGGCGCACGTCGTGGCCGGCGAGCGGGACACGATCGTCCGCATCCCGGGGCAGCCGCTCTCGACCCCCGTCGAGGTCGTCGTGCTCGACATCCACAACGACATCGCCGTGCTGCGCGTCCCTGGAGTGGGCGAGAAGCCGCTCCCGCTCGCGGACCCGCAGCCCGGGACCGCGGTCGCGATCATCGGCTATCCGCTCAACGGAGGGCTCACGGCGACTCCGGGTCGGATCGGCCCCACGGCGACGGTGCTGACGCAGGACGCCCTGGGGCACGAGCCGGTCGCCCGCTCGATCACGGCCGTCGCCGGGCAGGTCGAGCACGGCGACTCCGGCGCGCCGGCCATCGACAGGGCGGGCAGGGTGCAGTCGACGATCTTCGCAGCGCGTGTCGGCTCGAACAGCGGCTACGGGGTTCCGCCGTCGATCGTGCGCAGCGACCTCGCGCGGGTCGGCCCCCACAGCGTCTCGACGGGAGCCTGCGCTCCCTAGGAGGGCTCGGGCAGCAGCCCGACGACGTCGAGCGGCCGGCGGAACGGAGCGACGACGTAGACGCCGTTCGCAACCGCACGCGAGGTCTCGATCAGCTCCCTGCCGAGCGCGATCCCGACCTCGCGTGCGCCGGCTCCGGCAGCGCGGTAGCGCTCCTGCACGTGCTCGGGGACGACGATCCCGGGCACCTCGTTGTGGACGCGGACGAGCGTCTCCGTCGTCCGGATCGGCCAGACGCCGACGAGGACCGGGACCGGCCAGCCGCCGATCCGCTGCCGGAACGCGTCGAGCGGCTCGAGGTCGAACAGCACCTGCGTCAGCGCGAAGCGCGCGCCGGCCGCCACCTTGCGGTGGAAGCGCTCGGCCTCGAGCTCGAGGTCGTCTGCGGTCGGGTTGACGGCGACACCGGGGAAGAAGGTCGTCGGGGCGTCGATCGCCCGGCCGTGCCAGTCGGAGCCCGCGTTGAGCTTCGCGATCAGCTCCACGAGCCCGATCGAGTCGACGTCGTAGACCGCGTGGGTACCGGGATAGTCGCCCGCCTCGGGTGGGTCACCGGTGACGGCGAGGATGTTGCGGACCCCCTCCGCGTGCGCGCCGAGCAGGAGCGACTCGAGCCCGGTGATCGTCGAATCGCGTGGGGTCAGGTGCGGGATCGTCTCGACGCCCGTGAAGCGCTCGATCGCGACCGAGGCCATGAGCCCGCTCATCCGCGCCCGCGCCCGCGGGTTGTCGTTCACGTCGACGAACTGCGCGCGGCCCGACTCGCGGACGGCGCGCGCCGTCTCGATCAGCGCTTCGGGATTGGCGCCGAGCGGGGGATCGACCTGGACCGAGACGACGAACTCGCCGTCCCGGAGCAGCCGCGCGAGCTGGGTCTCTCCCACCGCCGGCTCGAACGGAGCCGCCTCCTCGCGCTCGTGGACGAGAAGGGAGCCGGCCGGACGGCGGTTCGCGTCGACCGCCTCGCGGATCGCCGCGACCTGGGCCGGCGTCGTGCCGCAGCAGCCGCCGATCAGCCGGGCACCGAGCGCGCGCGCCTGCGCGGCGAACTCGGCGAAGTAGGACGGCGTCGCGTGCGGGAAGACGATCCGCTGGCCGGACATGCTCGCGAGGCCGACGTTCGGCAGCGCGGCGAGGACGGCCTCGTCGCCGCCCATCCGGGCGAGCGCCGCAAGTGCCGCCGCCGGGCCTGCGCCGTGGTTGGCGCCGAACGCCGCGAGGCCGAGAGGGCGCAGCCGCGCCGCCGCGTCCTCCGCCTTCACGCCGGCGAGCGTCTCTCCCTGTGCGTCGAACGTCAGCAGCGCGACGAGCGGGAGCTCCGAGACGGAGCGGATCGCGCCGATCGCCGTCTCGAGCTCGACGAGGTCGTAGAACGTCTCGACCATGAAGAGGTCGACGCCGCGGCCCTCGAGGATGCGTGCCTGCTCGGCGAAGAGCGAGGCCGGATCGAGGTCGCGGAGCTCGACGTCGCCGAGCGGCCCGATCGAGCCGGCGACGAAGACGTCGCGACCCGCGACCTCCCGCGCCTCGCGCGCGATGCGCACGGCGGCGGCGTTGATCGGCTCGAGCTCGTCGGCGAGGAAGTGCCGGCCGAGCTTCGCACTGTTCGCGCCGAAGCTGTTCGTCTCGATCAGCTCGGCGCCCGCCCGGATGTAGCCGAGGTGCACCTCGAGCACGCTCTCCGGCGCGCGGACGTTCGCCTCCTCGGGACAGCGCAGGCCCGGCACCGCGCTCGAGAGCAAGGCTCCCATGCCGCCGTCCGCGACGATCGGCGTCTCCGACGCCAGCCGCTCGAGGAACCGGTTCACGCCTCGTGGACGGTGCGGCCTTCCATCCCGCCGGCCACGGTCACGAGCTCGCCGGTCACGTGGCCGGAGAGCTCGTCGGATGCGAGGACCACGACCGTGCGGGCGACGTCCTCGGCCTGTGCGACCTTCCGCAACGCCATCGTGCGGCTGAGGCGGGCGACGAACTCGGGGTCGAGCTCGCCCCGCGTCATGGGGGAGTACGTCCAGCCCGGGGCCACGGCGTTCACCCGTCCGCGCGGCGCGATCCGGACCATCTCGTTCTTGAGGCTGAGCAGCAGCCCCGCCTGGATCCCGGCCTTCGCCGCGGCGTAGTCGGCGTGGCCCGCTTCGCCGAAGCGCCCGGCGGTGGAGCCGACGAGCACGAGGCTGCCGTGGCCGCTGCGCTCGACGAGGCGGAGGAACCCGCGGGCCGTGAGGAACGTCGCCGTGAGGTTCGCGCGCAGCGTCGCCTCCCACCGCTCGAGGGGCAGCTGCCAGACCGGCTCGTCCTCGCGCGGCCAGAAGCCGGCCACCGCCGCGCAGACGTCGATACCGCCGAGCTCCCGCTCCGCTGTCTCGAACAGTGCGGTCACCTCGTCCTCCACGGTCAGGTCGGCCCGCAGCGCAACGCCGTCCGTCTCGGCCGCGAGCTCCTCGGCACGGTCTCGGCTCGTGCGGTAGTGGATCGCGACCCGCGCTCCCTCGGCCGCGAAGGCGCGGACGCACGCCGAGCCGATCCCGCCGGCTCCGCCGGTGACGAGGACTCCCTTCCCGGCCAGCCCGGTCTCCACGGCTTGACGTTATCGTCCCGCCGTGCGCGTCCACCTCATCAGCGACATGGAGGGCGTCGCCGGGATCGTCAAGTGGCAGCAGGTCTCCGGCGGGGAGAAGCTCTACGAGGAGGGTCGCGTCCTCTACACCGAGGAGATCAACGCGGCCGTCCGCGGCGCGAAGGCGGCAGGCGCGACCGAGATCGTCGTGATGGACAACCACGGCGCCGGCGGCGAGTACAGCTTCAACTCGCTCGTCCCCGACCTCCTCGATCCTGCCTGCGAGTACGTCGTCCAGCAGGAGTGGACGGAGTACACCGGCTTCCTCGAGTCCGGCTGCGACGCCGCGCTCCTCGTCGGGATGCACGCGATGGCGGGTACGGCGGACGGCGTCCTCTCGCACACGGTCTCCGGTCAGGCCTGGCACAACCTCCGCTTCAACGGCCGGCTCGTCGGCGAGACCGGGATCAACGCCGCGATCTGCGGCCACTGGGGAGTGCCCGTCGTGCTCGTGACCGGCGACCGGGCGGTCTGCCGGGAGGCGCGGGAGCTGCTCGGGGAGGGGCTCACGACGGTCGAGGTGAAGGAGGGGATCGGCCGCTACAGCGCGCGGATGAAGCCGCCGGCGCGGGCGCGCGAGCTCATCGAGGCTGGTGCGCGCGAAGCGCTCGCCGACCTGTCGGCCGTCGCGCCGTACGACCCGGGCCGGCCGTGCGAGATCGAGGTCGAGTTCGTCACGCCCGACCGCCTGCAGGAGTACGCGAACCGCAAGGGCGTCGAGGTGACGGGCGCGAGCACGCTCGTCGCGCGCGGCGACGACTGGTGGTCGGCCTGGTCGTCGTTCTTCTTCTAAAGGCGCCCGGCTCACGTGGCCGGCCGCAGCTTCCCGGGTAGCTAGGTTGCGGGGGTGGAGGGTCGCGTCGCCCGCATCTCGATCGCGCCGGTGAAGGCGCTGCACGTCGTGAATCCCGAGGAGGTGGAGGTCGGCCCCGGCGGCGTCGCCGGCGACCGCCGCTTCTGGCTCGTGGACGCGGACGGCAGGCTCGTCAACGACAAGCGCCGTCCCCGCCTCCTGCAGGTGCACGCCGAATGGGACGAGGCGACTCGGCGGCTCGGGCTGGTGTTTCCCGGCGGCCTGCGGGTCGAGGGGATCGTCGAGCCGGGCGAGCCCGTCGAGGCGAAGCTCTACGACCTGCCGCACCCTTCGCGGGCCGTGCCGGGCCCGTGGCAGGAGGCGCTGTCCGACTACATCGGCGAGCCTCTGACGCTCCTCTGGTCCGAGCGGGGCGCCGTGGATCGCGGCGTCGGCGGAGGCGCGGTCACGGTCGTCTCGTTCGGGTCGCTCGAGCGGCTCCGCGAGGAGGCCGGCGTCGCCGAGGCGGTCGACGGCCGCCGCTTCCGGATGCTGTTCGAGATCGACGGCGTCGGGCCGCACGCCGAGGACGAGTGGATCGGCCGGCGGGTCGCGATCGGCGGCGCGATCGTCGCTCCCGTGGGCGACGTCGGACGGTGTGCCGTGACGACGAGGAACCCGGACACGGGCGACGTCGACCTCGACACGCTGGGGACGCTCGCGGCCTACCGCCGTGACGGCCGGACCGAGCCGCTGCCGCTCGGCGTGCACGCCGCCGTCGTCCAGCCGGGGCGGGTGCGCGTGGGTGACGCGGTGCGACCGCTGCGCCTTCCCGTGTCGGCATAGCAGAATCGCTATTCTCCGACTATGGCGGGAAGCGCGCGCGAAGACGCGCGCACAGGCGAAGGGGCCCGTAGAGCGGCTGCACGAGCGGATCGTCGCCGGGGATCGCGGTTGGTTCTTCGCGCAGATCGCCGACCGGGTCGCCGATCGCCGCACGACGATGGGCCTCTCGCAGCGCGAGCTCGCGGAGCTCTGCGGCACGACGCAGTCCTCGATCGCGCGGCTCGAGCGTGGTGGCCGGCCGCCGCGGATCGACACGCTGCTCCGCATCGCGGACGCGCTCGACTGCGACCTCATCGTCGAGCTGCACCCCCGCCATCCCTAGCCGATGGCGGAGGTCGTCGTCGCCGTCGCGGGCGACTCGATCTCGGCCGGCTCGCCGCTCTGGGACCCCGACCCCGCCGTTCGGGCGGGGATCCGGGAACCGGACGAGAGGAGCCAGTGGCAGTGGTGGGCGGCGCGCACGGACTCCCGGCTCGAGTTCCGCACGACGGCGGTCTACGGTGAGCGCACCGACGAGATCGCGCTGCGCCTCGACCTCGTCCTGTCCGGCGCCGACGTTCTCGTCGTCCAGGGCGGCATCAACGACGTCGTCCAGCGGCGGCCCGTCGAGGAGGCCGCTCGGGACCTCGAGGCGATGCTCGCCCGGGGTCGGGCCGCAGGGCTCGAGGTCGCCGTCACCGATGTGCTGCCGTGGAACAACGGCGACGGGCAGGCGGCGGCGGCCATCGAGCGACTCAACGAGGTGATCCGGGAGCTCGCCGGAGCGTCGGGCGCGACGCTCCTCCCGTTCCACGACACGTTGGCCGACCCCTCGGAGCGCCGACGGATGCGAGACGGCCTGACCGACGACGGCGACCACCCGTCGGTCGAGGGTCACCGCCTCCTCGGCGAACGCGCTTTCCGACTCGGCAAGTAACAGTCTGTTACGAGGTTCGACAGGTCCGGGTCGGCGAGGCGTCCGCGACTCAGAGGTCGATCTCGAGGCCGTCATGGGCGCGCTCGACGCCGTCGGGCAGGGGGAGCTCGTCCGGCCGGTGGATGACCACGAACCGGCGGGCCCCCGACGACGAGAACGCGTCGAGCGCCTCGTCGGCGGTCAGGTGGCCGCGGATGCCCTGCTCGGGCCGCTCGAGGGTCGCCTCGCAGAGGAACAGATCCGCGTCGCGGGCGAGCTCGATCAGTTCGTCGCACGGGGCCGAGTCCGCGCTGTAGGCGATCGTCCGGTTGCCGTCGGAGACGCGTAGCCCGTAGCTCTGGAGCGCGTAGTGGAGCATGCGGTACGCGACGACCTCGAACCCCGCCGCGACGAACGGCGTCTCCTCCTCGTACTCGTGCACCGGGAAGAGCTCGAGGACCGCGTTCGCGTAGAGCACGGGATCGAGCCCGTGCACCGTCTCGCGACCCCCGCGCGGCAGCCAGAGCTCGGGCGGCTCGACGTCGCGGCCCGCGCCGAAGAGGCCGCCGAACGCCCAGGGGACGACGTCCCCCCAGTGGTCGAGGTGGAAGTGCGTGATGACGATCGCGTCCACCCGCGGCCAGGGCTCGAGGCGCCGCAGGCGGGGGAGGACGCCGGGGCCGCAGTCGAGCAGGAGTCGACGGCCGTCCTGCTCGACGAGGTAGCCCGACTGGGCGCCCCCAGGGTTGGGCCAGGCGGGCGAGCAGCCGACGACGTGGACACGCACGGCGCGTATCCTCGCTGCAACCTGCGGGTGCTCGCACGGAGAAGCGCAGCTGTGTATAACTGCGCCGTGGCCAACGCCTCGGCAGACATGTTGAAGAAGGTCCCGCTCTTCGCGGAGCTCGATGATCGCGAGCTCGGGCAGATCGCGAGCAGCATGCGCGAGCGGCGGTACAAGGCCGGCGACGTCGTGACGCAGGAGGGTGCAGGCGGCGTCGGCTTCTTCGTCGTCGAGGAGGGAGAGGCGGACGTCAACGTCGGCGGCGAGACGCGCGGGTCGATCGGCCCCGGCGACTACTTCGGCGAGATCGCGCTCATCAACGAGTCGCCGCGAACCGCCACCCTGACGGCCCGCACGGACATGTTGTGCTACGGCATGACGCCGTGGGACTTCAAGCCGCTCGTCGAGGGCAACTCGGCGATCGCCTGGAAGCTCCTCACCGCCATGGCCGGCAAGATGAGGTGAGGTCCCGGCGGCGCTAGCCGCGGTGGAAGCGGCGTGCGCCGTAGTAGCCGGCGCCGTAGCGGTTCAGCGTCGAGATGCGGACGACGGTTCCGGTGTGCGGCGCGTCGATGAAGCGGCCGCCTCCTGCGTAGATGCCGACGTGGCTGGCGCCGGAGAAGAAGACGAGGTCGCCGGGCCGCAGGAACCGGCGCGCGACGCGACGGCCCTCGACGAGGTCGGCGAAGCTCGAGTGCGGCAGCGGGATCCCGAAGTGGGCGTACACGAAGCGGACGAGCCCCGAGCAGTCGAAACCGCTGCTCGGCGAGGTGCCGCCGTAGCGGTACGGCACGCCGAGGAAGTGGCGCGCGTACTCGACGACGAGGCTTCCGAAGCTGAGGCCCGGGGCGAGGCGGCCGCGGTGCAGGTGGTGGTGCGGCAGCGGGAGCAGCCTCTTGACGTGCTCGTGCTTCGCCGGATGCGCTGCCTGCCTCTTCGCGAGGCGAGTCGCCCGTCCCTGGAGCGGACGCATGAGCGAGAGCACGAGCGCGAGGGCGATGGCGAACAGCAGGATGAGGAGGCGTATCGGCCGCAAGGAAACTGGTGGACTCCCGTCGATGGGCGCGGCCGTCGCAAAGTGCGGCCGCTCGCTGTCGGCGTGGGCGGCACTTCAGCACAGACGCGGACGCCGCGTACCACCCGATCGGGTGGTGCTTCCCAACTTCCGGCAGGTTGACGGAGATTCGGCCAAGAATCCTTACAAGGTTTGCGGCTCGCTCTCAGCGAT
This sequence comes from uncultured Actinomycetes bacterium, assembly GCA_963746965.1. Classification (GTDB taxonomy): domain Bacteria; phylum Actinomycetota; class Thermoleophilia; order Gaiellales; family Gaiellaceae; genus Palsa-739. The sequence goes on from CAVVDH010000001.1 coordinate 1,049,268, forward strand.
GTCTCAAGAGCGGACGGCTTCATGGAGGCATGCCGGAACCGACGAGAGTCGAACGGGGGCGCAGACGCGCGAGAGCCGCGAAGCGGGCGGTCGCCCTCACCGCCGCGGCCGGCTTCGCCGTCGTCCTCGCTCTCGTCCGGCTGGGGCATCCCGCGGCGGGCACGGTGTCGACCCGCACCGTGTCGACGCACACCGTGCACAGCTCGACGGGAAGCTCCTCCTCCTCGGCCCGGAAGGGCGACTCCACGCTCGGCGGCGGTGATGGCTCCCTCGCGCCGTCGTCGGGCGGGAGCCCTTCGGTTGCGAGCCAGACGTCGTGAGCGGCATCGACTGGTACACGGCTCGCGCCGCGGGTGTCGTCGCGTACGCGCTGCTCACCGGCGGCGTCCTGCTCGGCGTCCTCCTCGCGGGTCGCGCGCGGCTCCCGCGCTGGCCCGCGTTCGCGGTGGCCGACGTGCACCGCTTCGTCGCGCTGCTCACGGGCGTGTTCCTCTTCCTGCACGTCTACGCCCTGCTCCTGGACCGGTACGTCCACACCTCGGTCGCCGCGGTGCTCGTGCCCGGCGCGTCCACCTATCGGCCCTTCTGGGTCGCGCTCGGGACGGTGGCGCTCGAGCTCCTGGCGGCGGTGGCGCTCTCGAACCTGCTCCGGAAGCGCCTCGGGCACGCACGCTGGCGGCGGATCCACTACCTCACGTTCTGTGTCTGGGCTGCCGCCACCGTGCACGGGATCGGCGCCGGCACGGATGCGGGCGCCGGCTGGCTCCGCCTGCTCTACGTCGTGGCGGTCGGCGGCGTCGGGGCGGCCGTCGCCTGGCGCACCGGCTCGCGCCGCGTCAGCCCTGCGCCCGCGCGAGCGCGGCGTGGACCTTCGTGAGCAGCTGCGGCAGCGTCGGCCAGCCCTTCACGGCGAGGTCCTCGTAGAAGAGGAAGCGGCCCGAGCCGGAGACGAGCTCGAGCCAGGGCGAGTCCTGTACGCGGTACCCGTCCGCCACCCGGCCGCTCTCGTCCACCGCGACGGGATACGAGAGTGCGTGCGGCAGGCTGCGGAGGAAGCTCGGCAGCGCAGCGGCGGAGCGCTCCACTCCGCCCTCGTCGATCGCGACCAGCGGCGGCAGGCCCTTGCTCTTCGCAGCGGCCTGGTAGCGGTTGAGCGCTTCGAGCTGAGCGCTCAGGTCGGTGACCTCGGTCTCCCACGTGTCGAAGAAGAGGACGAGGTGCGGCCCGGAGCCCGGGCCGAGCCGAACCATGCCACCGCCGGCGCGCGGCAGCGTCACGCTCCGGCGCGGGCCGAGGAGGCTGAGCGCCGTGGCGGGCGGGCCGCCGTGCAGGCGCGGGTGGCCGGGGAGGAGCGCCGACAGGCTCTGCGCGATCTCGTAGCCGAGCAGGTCGACCCCCGAATAGGCCATGTCCGTGACGAAGAGCCGCGACATGCGTCCGCGAGCGTCGATCACGAACGTCGCCGGGGTGTGGTCGATCGCCCCCTTGATCACCGCCGCCTCGATGCCGTACGCGCGCCAGACCCGCCGCAGCTCGGGGAGCGAGCCCGTGAGGAAGCGCCACTTGTGCATCATCCCGTGCGCCTGCGAGTAGCTTCGGACCCACTTCACCTGCGTCGCCTCGGGGTTGGCTCCGACACCGAGCAGCTCGACGTTCGAGGCCGCCGGTCCGAGCAGCTGTTTCGCATGGAGCAGCGCCGTGGTGGTGAGCGGGCAGATCGTCGTGCACTCCGGGTCGTTGAAGGACACGACGACGACCTTGCCGCGGAGCGAGTGGAGCGAGACGCTCTTGCCGAACTGGTCGGTCAGCGTGAAGTTCGGAGCGGAGCCGCTCAGCTTGGTCCCGGGGTCGATCTGAGGCCCCGCGACCGTCGGCGTCGACAGGACAGGGCTCGCCGGCGCGCTCGACGAGCGGGCGATCGAGATCGCAGCACCGACGCCGCCCCCGACGGCAAGCGCGACTCCGAGCACGATCCAGTGAAGCCGGCGGGACACCTGTTTCCAGTATGGCAGCCCACCGAGGAGGCAGATACGCTCTTCGGCAGTGGCCGTCAGCTCTTCTCTGAGCGCCACCGGTGTGCGGTGGGACCTGAGCGATCTCGAGCCGGACGCCGAGCAGGCGCGCAACGAGTGGGACGAGCTGCTCGCACGCGCGCGCGACTTCGCGGAGCGGCAGCGGGGCACGGTCGGCTCCGCCGGGCCGGCGGCGCTGCGGGAGCTGCTCGACGAGCTCGACGCGCTCGCGCAGGACGTTTCCCGGGTCCACTTCTACGCGACCGCCCGCGAGCACACCGACGCGGCCGACCCCGAGACGAACGACCTCGCGACGCTGGCGCGCGACCGCGCGGCCGACCTCGAGAGCATGCTCCTCTTCGTCGAGCTCGAGTGGCTCGCCCTGGACGATGCGGAGGCGGAAGCGCTGCTCGCGGCCGCGGAGCTCGAGCCGTACGCGCACCGGCTGCGGGTGGCGCGGGAGGAGAAGCCGTACGTGCTCCCGGAGGGCGAGGAGCAGGCGCTCACCGCGCGCCGCCCCGCGATCTCCGCCTGGGAGTCGCTGCACGGCCGCGAGCTCGCCACGCTGACGGTGGAGTTCGACGGCGGCGAAGGGCCCGAGCCGCACACGATCGACCGGCTGCTCTCCTACGTCCACCACCAGGACCGGGAGCTTCGGCTCGCGGCGCTCGACGTCCTCTACGGGGCGCTCGAGCGCGTGGCGGACGTGCAGGCGGCGTGCTACGACGCGCTCGTCGGCGACCGGCTCTCGATCGACCGGCTGCGCGGCATCCCCGACTCGATGTGGCCGACGAACCAGCGCAACGAGCTCGACGGGCAGGTCGTCGAGGCGATGATGGTCGCCGTCGAGGAGCACTATCCGCTCGGCCGCCGGTGGTTCGTCCGCAAGGCGGAGGCGCTCGGCCTCCCACGGCTCCAGCTCGCCGACCAGTACGCGCCGGTCGGCAGCGACCGCCGGGTCGAGTGGACGGAGGCCGTCGCGATCGTCGAGGAGACGCTGCGTGACTTCGAGCCGCGGCTGGCCGAGATCTTCCGCACCTGCCTCGACCGCGGGCACGTCGACGCGGAGCCGCGCCCCGGCAAGGTCGGTGGCGCGTACTGCAACGCGGTCTCGAAGTCCGTCCTCCCGTACGTCCTCCTCAACCACACCGATCAGCTGCGCGACGTCGTCACGCTCGCGCACGAGTTCGGCCACGCGGTGCACGGGACGCTCTCGCTCGAGCGGCAGACGTACCGCTCGTACCACACGGGCCTCGCGCTCGCCGAGGTGCCGTCGACGTTCGCGCAGCTGCTCGCCGTCGAGCGGCTGATCGACCAGGAGGAGGATCCGGCGACGCGCGTGATGCTCCTCGCCGACCGCGCCGAGGGCGCGATGGCGTCGATCTTCCGGCAGACGACGATGGCGCGGTTCGAGACGCGCGCGTACGCCGCCCGGGGCGAGGGGAAGGCCTTGACGCGGGACCGCCTCTCGGAGATGTGGATCGAGGAGAACGAGCGCTACTACGGCGACTCGGTCGAGCTGCCCGAGGGCTACCGGCTCGGCTGGTCGTACATCCCGCATTTCATCCACGTCCGCTTCTACACGTACGCCTATGCCTTCGCGCACCTCGTCGCGTTCTCGCTCCTCGCGCGCTACGGCGAGGATCCGGAGCGGTTCGCGCCGGCGTACCTCGAGTTCCTCGCGAGTGGAGCGTCACGCTCGCCGCAGGAGCTGCTCGCGCCGCTCGGCGTCGACCTCCGGAACCCCGAGACCTGGGCGGACGCCTTCGCCGAGTTCGACCGCTGCGTAATCGAGGCGGAGGCCGGCGTCGACGAGCTCGCCGGCACCTAGCCAACGCGTTCCACGGGACGGCGCGTCGGTGGCTCCCGCCGGCCGTTCCTACGCAGCCGCGTAGCCCTCTCGCCGCAACAGCTCCCGGGCTCGCGAGGCGTTGTCGGCTCCTGCGACGAGGATGACGAGGACGCCGCCGTACTCCGGCGAGACGTGGCGGAGCTCGAAGTCCTCGAGGTTGATCTGCGCCGCGCCGAGGATCTGGGTGATCCGCGCGAGCACGCCGGGGCGGTCGGGAACTCGCACCCGGATCCGGTTCAGCTGGGCGGGCTCGGTGCGGTAGGCGAACGACTCGAGGCGCTCGCGTGCTGCGCCCGCCACCGAGATCGACGCCTCGAGCGCTGCACGGTCGCCTGTGCGGAGTGCCCGGTCGAGCTCGTCCAGTGCCGAGCGGAATCGGGACAGCGCCGTCGCGATCTCGTCGGCGTTGCCGAGGAAGATGTCGCTCCAGATCGAGGCGTTCGCGCCGGCGAGCCGTGTCATCTCGCGGAGCGAGGCGCCGGCGAAGGCGAGCGGCGAGTCGTCAGCGGCCGCCGCCTCGGCGACAAGAAGCATGAGCAGGTTGGCGAGCGCGTGGGGGAGGTGGCTCGTCAGCGCGAGCAGGCGGTCGTGCGCCGCCGCGTCGGTCCGTACCGCGCGTGCCCCAAGCGAGGCGACGAACCGCTCCACGAGAGCGACGCCGTCCGCAGACGACGTGGGCGTCGGCGTCAGGAACCAGGTCGCCGCCTCGAAGAGATCGGCCGCGGCGCGAGCCGGGCCACCGGTCGCCCCGCCTGCGACGGGATGGCCGGGGACGAAGCGCGGATCCGCGAGTGAGACGAGCGGACGCTTCGTCGAGGCGACGTCCGTGACGACGACACCGGGTCCTGTGGCGTCCAGCACCTCCTGCACGACGGCGGGAGCGCCACCGACCGGAACCGCGACGACGACGAGCTCCGCATCCGCGACGGCTTCGGCGAGCGACGCCACCGGCTCGATCGCTCCGCGTGCGGCCGCTCGCTCGAGCACGTCGGGAGCGACGTCGAACCCGCGACAGCGCGTGCCCGTACGTGCGGCGGCGAGCGCCACCGACGTCCCGAGCAGCCCGGTGCCGACGACGGCGAGGCGCTCCACGGCGCGCGGGCCGCCGGGTGCGACCGGGGAAAGATGCCGGCGGACGCCGCTCGGCGGCGACCTCTTCCTTCAGCACGTCGAGCACGGCGGAGAAGATCGCCGTGACGCCTCGCTCCGAGAGCGGCCCGGAGTTCGCCTCGACGAGGCCCTGCAGCAGCTCGGCCTCGCGCTCGGGGTCGATCCAGCGCTCGCGGGCCGCCTCCTTGTAGTCGCGGACGGCCGCGACGAGCTCGAGCCGGCGGTTGAGCAGCTCGAGCAGGCGCCGGTCGAGCTCGGAGATCTCGCTCCGGAGGGCCTCGAGCTCGCTCACGGCATGTGTCGCTCCCCGGCCTCGATCGCGACGGGCAGCCGGTTCGCGGGCGGCGCGAGCGGGCAGACCCAGCCCGGGTCGTACGAGCACGACGGGTTGTAGGCGAAATTGAAGTCGAGTACGAGCCGCCCGCCCTCTGCGCCGAGGTCGGCGCCCTTCACCGTGTCGAGGAGATAGCGGCCCCCGCCGTAGCTGCCGCGGCCGCCGGTCGCGTCGCGGAAGCAGAGGAACGCGCCGCCTCCGTAGCCGACGAGCCACGACACCTCGAGCGCGAGCGGCTCGCCGCCGAGCTCGAAGCGGGCGCGGCCGAACGGCCGGAAGAGGATCTCCTCCGTTCCGCTCGTCGCCACCGGCTGCGGCGGAGCCTCGACGTCCTCGAGCTCGGCGAGCACGCGCGCCTGGGGGTCGTACGCCCAGTAGTCGAGGCCCCCGAACGACCCACGGCGGCCGGCGGGCAGCGGCGACTGCGGATGGGAGCGGAACAGCTCGTCGCGGGTCTCCCGCCAGAGCGCCCAGCCGGCCTCGGGCTCCGCTGCGCGGACGGCGGCGTAGAGGCCGAAGACCTGCCGCTTCCAGTCGAGGAGCGCGAGCGTGTCCGCGGACGTCATGGCCCGACGCTACCGGGCGAGCTCCCCGATGCGCTCGACGGCGCGTCGGAGCGACGTCTCGTCGAAGAGATACGGCGCGGCGTTCGCGACGGAGTGGAGCGGCCCGTCGAGCGTGCCGCCGCCGGCCGCGCAGTTCACGAGGTAGCGGACGGGGATCTCGTGGCAGACGACGAGGGTCACCGGTTCGTCGCGCGCCAGCAGCCGGTCGAACACGCCGGCGTAACGGAGCGCGGCCTCGTCGAGGCTCTCGCCGCCGGGAAAGCGCTGCTTCCTGTCGGCGTGCGCGGGCGACTCGCGATACTCGTCGAGGGACGTGCCCTCGAGCTCGCCGATGCGGACGTCCCCGAGCTCCTCGTCGACGAGATGCGGGACGTTCCGGCCGGCGAGGGCGATGTTCGCCGTCTGGACCGCGCGCGGGAAGGGCGACACGGCGGCGAGGTCGAGCGGCACCGCCGCGAGCTGGCCTCCGAGCTGCTCGGCCTCCTCGATCCCCTGCTCCGAGAGGCCGCGGTCGAGAGCCGCATCGCCGTTCACGACCCGGTCGACGTTGAAGAGCGACTGTCCGTGCCGTGCGACGAGGAAGAGGCGCATCGCAGGAGACTAGGCCGACGCGGTCGACCCCGGCGGCGTCACGTCCCGCACGCACGCCACCGGGGCCGACCGCATGTCCCGAGACTGCTTTCCGTTCAGGCGCGCCCGAAACGCGAGGACGTACGCACGAGCCGCTTCAGCCCGTGCTTGCGCGGGAACAGCCAGTGGTCGGCCGCGGCGCCGACCGCCCAGACGACGATGGTCGCGCCGGCGAGCGTCCAGAAGCCGTCGACGCGGAAGCCGCCGACGATCGCGTCGGTGAGCCAGAGGACGAACATCGCGACGAAGAACCAGGCCACGCCGAGCGTGACGATCGCGAGCGGGAAGGTCAGGAGCTTCAGCACCGGCTTCACGAAGGATGCGAGCAGGCCGTAGACGAGCGCCGCGAGGATCAGCGTTCCCGCCGAGCCGCCGACGGAGACGCCGCTGAAGATCCACGCGGCGGCCGCGAGCGCCGCGGCGTCGATCGCCCAGCCGACGAGGACACGAAGCGGGAACGGCATGCGGCGATCCTAGCCTGCAGGGCCGAGGCGATCCGCTCTCGACCCCGCAGGTGAGCGCTCGCCTACGCAGCGGCCGGCTCGGCGCAATGACATGGGCCGGGCAGGGATCGAACCTGCGACCTTGGGATTAAAAGTCCCCTGCTCTACCGACTGAGCTACCGGCCCGCGTCCGGCGAGCGTAGCGCCGCGCCGTAGGATCTGCGTCGTGGCGCCGTACCCGTACGAGACGGAGTTTCCGTCGCTCGACCTCGACCGGCCGGAGGCGGGGATCCTGCGGCTGACCCTCAGTGCGCCCGGGCGTCTCAACGCCGTCAGCGAGGCGCAGCACGGTGAGCTCGCCCGGGTGTGGCAGGCGATCGGGCGCGACGAGGAGACTCGGGCGGTGCTCGTGCGCGGCGCCGGCGGCGCGTTCAGCTCCGGCGGCGACCTCGACCTCGTGCTCGCGATCGCCGACGACGCCGAGACCCGGCTCCGCGTCTTCCACGAGGCGCGCGACCTCGTCTACAACATGCTCGCCTGCCCGACTCCGATCGTCTCGGCGATCACCGGCCCCGCCGTCGGCGCCGGGCTCGTCGTGGGCCTCCTCGCCGACGTCTCGCTCGCGAGCCCGAGTGCACGCATCGTCGACGGCCACACGAAGCTCGGCGTCGCCGCCGGCGACCACGCCGCGCTCGTCTGGCCGCTTCTGTGCGGAATGGCGAAGGCGAAGTACCACCTGCTGCTGTGCGAGGAGGTCGACGGCGCCGAGGCGGAGCGCATCGGGCTCGTCTCGCTGTGCGTGCCCGACGACGAGCTCGAGGAGCGGGCGCTCGAGATCGCGCGGCGGCTCGCCTCGGGCTCGCGCGCGGCGATCACCCACACGAAGCTCTCGCTCAACGAGTGGCTCGTCCGGGCAGGGCCGATCTTCGACGCCTCGCTCGAGCTCGAGTTCCTCGACATGACCGGCCCGGACGTGCGCGAGGGAGTCGCCGCCGTGCGCGAGAAGCGGCCGCCGAGGTTCGCGTAGTGGACGAGGCCCGGCTCCGTGGGATCCTCGGCGAGCCGGCCGAGCTCGTGCGGAAGAAGATCGCCGACCGGCTGAACCCGCTCACGAGGCAGTTCGTCGAGCGGTCGCCGTTCGTCGTCGTCGCGACCGGCCGCCCCGACGGCGGGCTCGACGTCTCCCCGCGCGGCGACCCGGCCGGCTTCGTCCGGATCCTCGACGAGCGGACGCTCCTCCTACCGGACCGGCCCGGGAACAAGCTGGCCGACACGCTCACGAACCTGCTCGCCGACGACCGCATCGCGCTGCTCTTCCTCATTCCCGGCGTGAACGACACCTTCCGCGTCAACGGTCGCGCGCGGATCGTCGAGGATCCGGAGCTGCTGGCCGTGAGCGAGGTCGAGGGGAAGGCGCCCCAGCTCGGGATCCTCGTCGAGGTCGAGGAGGCGTACACGCAGTGCCCGAAGGCGCTCCTCCGCTCCGAGCTCTGGGACCCCGAGCAGCACGTCGAGCGCTCGGAGCTGCCGAGCTCCGGTGCGATCCTGCGCGCTGTCGCCGACCCGGAGCTCGACGTCGACGACTACGAGGAGAAGCGGGCCGAGCGCTACCGGCGCCGCGACGGGTTCTACTAGCGCCCGAGCCTCCTAGCTGGCTGCGACGGGCGGGGACTCCGGCTTGTCGTGCGCGGCGAAGTACTCGCCGCCTTCGATGCTGATGTGTGGCAGAGCGCGATCGACCCGTTCCGGCAGCCACCACGCCCAGCGTCCGAGCATCACCATCACCGCAGGCACGAGCATGCAGCGGACGATCGTCGCGTCGATGGCCACCGCCGCGGCGAGGCCGATGCCGAACTGCTTGACGGTGGGGTCGCCGCTCAGCACGAAGCTCATGAACACGCAGACCATGATCAGGGCCGCCGACGTGATCACCCGTCCGGTGGTGGCCACGCCGTCGATCACGGCCTTCGTGGGGATCCCGTCCTCCTTGTAGTGATCCTGCATCTGGCTCACGAGGAAGACCTCGTAGTCCATGGAGAGCCCGAACAGGATCGCGAACATCATCAGCGGGACGAAGCTCACGATCGGCGTGTCCCCCTCGAGCCCGATCAGCTTCGCGCCGTGGCCCTCCTGAAAGATGAACGTGACGATGCCGTAGGCAGCCGCCACCGAAAGCAGGTTCATCACCGCCGCCTTGATCGGGACGATCACGGAGCGGAAGGCGAGCAGTAGCACCAGGAAGCTCAGCGCCACGACCACACCGATCATCAGCGGCAGCTTCTGGCTGATCCGACTCGCGAGATCGATGTAGGCAGCGGTGCGGCCGCCCACGTACGCGGTGACGTCGGTTCCCTTGTCCGCCGCCGGGATGACCGTCTGCCGCAGGTTGTGGACGAGCTGCTGCGTCTGCTCGTCGGAGGGCGAGCTCTGCGACACGACCGTGAAGACCGCCGTGGTGCCCTGGGGGTCGAGTGTGACGGGAGAGACGGCCTTGACGTCGGCCGTCTTCGAGATGTCGCTCTGCAGCGTGGTGAGACGCGGGTCTGTCTGAGGCGCCTCCGCCTGCTTCTTCTTTGCCGCGAGCTGCTGGGACTGTTGCTGCGTCAGTTGCTGGGCCTGCTGCTGCGCCTGCTGCGGTGTGGCACCCGCGGCCAGCGCCTGCTGCTCGATCTGCTTCTGCTTGTCCTTGAGCTGCTGCTCCTGCTGGTTGACGGCGCTCACGTTCTGCGGGTTCGGTTGCGCCGGGGAGCCGAGCTTGACCGCCACGAGCAGCGGCCCCGTGGCACCCGGCCCGAATCCCTGGGAGATGAGGTCGTACGACTGCCGCCCCGTCGTGCTCTTCGGCAGCTCGCCGTTGTCGGCCTGTCCGAGCTCGAGCTTGAGGATCGGGATAGCGAGCACGGCCAGGATGAGCAGGCTGATCGCCATCGTCGGCACCGGTACCTTCGACACCGTTCGTGCCATCCGTGCCCAGCCGTGAGGCTCGTGGTCGTCGGGGTGTGTCCGGCTGAGCTGCACGCGCAGCGAGTCGATCTTCGGCCCGAGCAAGCCGAGCAGCGCGGGCAGCAGCGTGACTGCGGCGAGTACCGCGACGACCACCGACAGCGCCGCCGACAGGCCCATGTTCCGCACGAGCGGGATGCCGGCGACCGACAGCGAGCACAGCGCGATCACCACGGTCCCACCGGCGAAGCAGACCGCGCCTCCGGCGGTTGCGGTCGCGCGCGCGATCGACTCCTCCATCTCCATCTCCGCCTTGAGCTGGAGCTTGTGGCGGGTGACCACGAACAGCGCGTAGTCGATCCCCACGCCGAGCCCGATCATCGTCGCGAGCGTCGGCGCGACCGAGGGAACGTCGATCACGTTCCCGAGCAGCTGGATGAGTGCGAGCGCGCTGGCGAGACCGAGCACTGCCGTGACGATGGGGAGCGCCATCGCGGTCGCCGTGCCGAACGCGAACAGCAGGATGATCACCGCCGCCCCGAGCCCGATGATGTCGCTCTGGTCGGTGTTCGGCTTGGAGAGCTGCTGCCCCGCGTAGCCGCCGAGCGCGACCTGCATGCCCGCCGCCCGGGCCGGAGCGGCGGCGTCGAGCACCTGCTGCGCCTCCTCGGTCGTGAGGCTCCCCGGCGAGATGTCGAGCGTCACCGGGATGTAGCCGATCTTCTGGTTCTGCGCCAGGAACCTCTCGCCCTCCGGGCTGAGCGGGCTGATGGCGCTCGTCACGCCATGGACGTGCTTGAGGTTCGCGACCGTCTTGTCGACGGCCTGCTTGTTCTTCGAGTCGGTCAGCTTGCCGCTGCCGGCTGCGAAGACGAGGGGGTTGCTCCCGTACGCCTGCTGTGGCAGGTGCTCCTTGAGGAGACTCTGCGCCTGGGTGGACCCCGTTCCGGGCAGGGTCAGGTTGTCGTTCGTCTTGTCCCCGGACGCCTTCGCGCCGAACGCCAGCACGCCCGCGACCACGACCCAGACAGCGACCACTATCCAGCGCTTGCGGGAGCAGAAACGGCCGAGCTGATACAGGGCGCCCGTCATGGATCGGCCTCCTGAGGAGGGTATCGCACATCGGGTGAACGATCTGCAAGTCGGGCTCGTGCCCGGGGTGGCAATACGCCCGTCCGGCCCCAAGTAGCATCGCCGCCAGCAGCGTCGTAAGCCACGAGGCGCCGCAAGCTTCATGCAAGCCGATTACCACCGCGTCCTGTTCGGCCGGCTCTGTCGTGCGGCCGCCGCATCCCACGGCGGCTGATCGGGGTGGTGGCGTCCAACCTGCTCCTGGCGCGCGAGCAGATGGCCTTCACCCTCGGCTTCCACATCATCCTCGCCGCGATCGGGATCGCCTTTCCGGCGATCACGGTCGCTGCGAACTGGTGGGGCTTGCGGAAGGGCGACGAGGCCGCGCTGCGGCTCGCCGGGCGCTGGTCCACGGCGTTGGCCGTGCTGTTCGCAGTCGGCGCGGTCACCGGCACGGTCCTGTCGTTCGAGATGGGGCTGCTCTGGCCAGGCTTCATGAGCCGCTTCGCCGGGGTCTTCGGAGTCGCCTTCGCGCTCGAGGGCATCTTCTTCTTCACCGAGGCGATCTTCATCGCGATCTACATCTACGGCTGGAAGCGGCTCAGCCCGCGGGCTCACCTCTGGTCGGGCGTGCCCATCGTCATCGCAGGCTTTGGCGGGGCGCTGTCGGTGGTGGCCGTCAACTCCTGGATGAACCAGCCCGGCGGCTTCACCATGAACGCCGCGGGGCGGGTCGACGCGCGTCCACCCCCTCGACGTGATCTTCAACAACGCGACGCCGTACGAGGTGCCGCACATGATCCTGGCGGCGTACATGGTCGCCGGCTTTGCCGTGGCCTCCGTCTATGCGGTGGGCATCCTGCGAGGGCGGCGCGATCGGTACCACCGCCTCGGTTTCGCGATCCCGTTCGCGCTGGCAGCGCTGGCCACCCCGGTGCAGCTCGTGGTCGGGGATGTCGCCGCGCGCTCGATTGCGCACGACCAGCCGTCCAAGTTCGCCGCGATGGAGTATGTCCTCGAGAGCGGCCCGAAGCAGACCGAGTACGTCGGCGGCGTCCTGGTGAACGGCCGCGTGAGGTTCGCCGTCCCCATTCCCGGCCTCGACTCGATACTGGTCGGCTTCTCGCCGGGCACGGTGGTCAAGGGATTGGACCAGGTGCCGCCGGACGAGCGCCCGCCGTCGCCGACCTTGCTGCATCTGGCCTTCGACACGATGGTCGGGATCGGAACGGCGCTGCTCGGGCTGAGCGCCTGGTTCGCCCTGTCGTTGGTGGCGCCGGCGGTCGCTTCCCGCTTCGCGCTGGTTCTGGCGCGCGGCGGCGGTGGCAGGCGTCGCGGCGATCGCGGCGCTCGAGTGTGGCTGGGTGGTGACCGAGGTTGGCCGGCAGCCGTGGATCGTCTACCGGGTCATGCGCACCGCGGAGGCTGTCACCAGCGCCGGGGGCATCTGGATCTCGCTCACCCTGATCGTCCTGCTCTACGCGGCGCTGGGCGCCGGCACCCTGGTGGCACTGCGCGTGTTGTCGCGACGCTGGCGCCGCGAGGAGCCGGCGGGCGAGGTCCCCTACGCACCGCCGGGGGTCGCGGGAGCGTGAGCAGGGTCGACGCCGTGACGCTGGTCCTCTGGCTCAACCTGGTGATCTACGCCGTGTTCGGCGGCGCCGACTTCGGCGCAGGCCTCTGGGATCTCTTCGCAGGGGGCGCCGAGCACGGTGTGCGCCCGCGCGAGTTCATCGAGCGCATCCTCACGCCGGTCTGGGAGGCGAACCACGTCTGGCTCATCTTCATGCTGGTGATCACCTGGACGGCCTTCCCGGGCGCGTTTGCGTCGATCATGTCGACGCTCTACGTTCCGCTCTCGCTCGCGGCGCTGGGCATCGTGCTGCGCGGCTCGGGCTTTGCGTTCCGGCATGTCGCCACCACGCGGCCGCGGCGGCGTGCGCTGGGAGTCACGTTCGCGCTGTCGTCGTTGCTCACGCCGTTCTTCATGGGCACGGTGGCGGGCGCGATCGCCACGGGGCGGGTACCGGCCGCCGGGACCGGCGACCGGCTGACCAGCTGGTTCAACGTGACGTCGGTCGGGATCGGCGTCCTGCTCGTGGCCTCGTGCGGCTACCTCGCAGCCGTCTTCCTCGTGAGCGACGCCCGGCGGCGTGGCGACGAGGGCCTCGAGTCCTACTTCCGCGTCCGGGCGCTTGCGGCGGGCCTCGCCGCGGGCGTGCTCGCTGCGTTGGACGTGATACTCCTCCGCGTGCACGCGCGAACGCTGTTCGAGGGACTCGTCGGCGACGCGCTGCCGCTCGTGATCCTGTCCGCGCTGTCCGGCATCGCGGCGTTGCTGCAGCTTGCGCGCCGCGGCGCGGGCACCCGCGCGCTCGCGATCGTCGCGATCGGGTCGGTGATCTTCGGCTGGGGCGTGGCCCAGCGCCCAGACATCCTGCCGGGGGCGTTGACGATCGAGCGGGCGGCCGCCCCCGCAGCCACGCTCGACGCCCTGTTGATCGTGGGCGCGGCTGCCGTGGCCGTTGTCGTCCCGGCGCTGGCAATGCTGCTCACGCTGCACCAGCGCGCACTGCTCGAGGGAACGAATGAACGGACCTAGCCCGTTTCCCGCGATCGGCGACTACGCCTTCCTGTCCGACTGCGAGGTCATGGCCCTGGTCGCGCCAGGGGGAGCGGTCGAGTGGCTCTGCCTCCCTCGGCCCGATTCGCCGAGTGTCTTCGGCGCGATGCTGGACCGCGCGGCCGGCACGTTCCTCGTCGCTCCCGTCGCAGCAGCCGTGCCCAGCCATCGCCGGTACGTCCCCGGCACGATGGTGCTCGAGACCACCTGGCATACGCCGACCGGCTGGCTTCTCGTGTCCGACTGCCTCGTCATGGAGCGCTGGGAGGGACACAGCCGCCCCGCGCACTACCGCCGACCGCCCGGTGACTTCGTCGCCGCGGGGATCCTGCTCCGCACGGCCACGTGCATCGACGGCGACGTCGAGCTCATGCTCAACTGCCTCCCCAACTTCGACTACGGGCGCAAGCCGGGCGTGTGGAGCTACTTCGGGGAGGGCTACGAGCAGGCGCGCGTGGAGTCGGATTCGACCGGGCTCGACATTCGCCTGAGCACCAGCTTCCGGCTCGGGCTCGCCCCGAATCGCGCCTACGCGCACACGATCTTGAAGGAGGGCGACAACGCCTTCGCGGCCCTCGCTTGGGGCCGGACCGACCCTCCCGTGAGCTGGGAGGAGGCACGCGCCCGGATCTCGGCCACGAGTCACTTCTGGCGCGGATGGCTCAAGGGTGGACACATTCCGGACCACCCGTGGCGCTCGCAACTCGAGCGCAGCGCGCTCACGCTCAAGGGACTCAGCTACGCACCCACCGGCGCGATTCTGGCCGCGAGCACCACGTCGCTTCCAGAAACCCCCGCCGGCGGACGCAACTGGGACTATCGCTTCACGTGGCTCCGCGACTCGTCGTTCATGCTCTGGGGGCTGCTCACGCTCGGCTTCGAATGGGAGGCCTACGAGTTCTTCGCCTTCGTCGTCGAGGCGATCGGCAGTGGGCCGCTCCAGATCATGTACGGGATCGGAGGTGAGCGCGAGCTCGGCGAGGAGACGCTCGACCACCTCGGTGGCTACGAGGGGGCCCGCCCCGTGCGCATCGGCAACGGCGCGTTCGACCAGAAGCAGCACGACGTTTGGGGAATGCTGCTCGACTCCGTCGCGATCCACTCCCGGCGTCTCGGGCGGCAGCTGCCGGAGGCCGCCTGGGAGGGAGTCGCAACGCTCGTGGAGAGTGCCGCCGCTGCCTGGCGGGAGCCGGACCGCGGGATCTGGGAGATGCGCGGCGAGCCTAAGCACTTCACTACTTCGAAAGTGCTCTGCTGGGTGGCGCTCGACCGCGGAGCAGGGCTGGCGGAAACCCGCGGCGACGAAGCGCGTGCGCTGCGCTGGCGCCGGCTCGCGGCCGAGATCCACGCGGACGTGTGCGAGCGGGGGGTGGACGAGCGCGGCGTCTTCGTCCAGCACTACGGGACGCAGGCACTCGACGCGTCGGCGCTTCTGATCCCGCTCATGGGCTTTCTGCCGCCCGAGGACGAACGCGTCCGGGCGACGGTCCTGGCCATTGCGGACGAGCTGACGCAGGACGGACTGGTGCTGCGCTACCGGATCGAGCAGACAGACGACGGACTGGAGGGCGAGGAGGGGACATTCACGATCTGCTCGTTCTGGCTCGTTACGGCGCTGGCGCAGATCGGCGAAGCCGCTCGGGCCCGCGCGCTGTGCGAGAAGCTGCTCGCCCTGGCGGGCGCCGTCGACCTCTACGCGGAGGAGATCGACGCGGCGAGCGGGCGTCAGCTCGGAAACTTTCCGCAGGCGTTCACGCACCTCGCGCTGATCAACGCCGTGATGAGCGTGATCGAACTGGAAGCGGAATCCCAACCGCCCACCGAGCTCGCCGACGCGGTGTTCAGGGAGTGAGGATCGGCCCACGCAGTGGTCGTCCGTCCCCCCGCTGGGTCGATCCGCGAGGTCGTCGGCGCCTGCGGTTTCCGTGCCCGTTCGGACCTGACGTCGGCGAGCCTGCCGGTCGATGATCGAGTCGGCGCTCTCCGCCGCAGCGAAGGCGGCCGAGCCGGGTCTCGTGGTTGCGATCACGCATCCGCAGCTCAGCTCGGTCGTCGTGATCCTGCTGGCCTCGACTCTCGGGGCGCTGCTCTCGAGGCTCTCGGGCCGAATCATCTTGCCGAGCATCGTCGTCGAGATCCTGCTCGGCATCGCCATCGGCCCTCAGGCGCTGCATCTCGCGGACGTCAACTCCTACACGGCGGTCTTCGCGGATCTGGGCCTTGCGTTCATCTTCTTCGTCGCGGGGATCGAAGTCATGGAGAAGCGCGTGGCTCGGCGCCTGATGGGCGTCGGCACGCTGGGCTGGATGATGTCGCTGGGCCTCGCCCTTCTGGCGGGGTGGTTGCTGCAGGAGGCCGGACTCGACGCCAGTTGGTGGCTGGTCGCCATCGCCCTGTGCACGACCGCGCTCGGCCCACTCGTTCCGGTCCTCTCGGACGCCGGGCTGCTGGGAACGCCGCTCGGCTCCGCGGTGCTCGGCAACGGGATCGCCGGCGAGTTCTGGCCGATCGTCTTCATCTCGATCTTCCTCACCGGCGAATACGGGGCGTGGCTCGAGGTGTTGCTCCTGCTCGGCTTCGGGGCTGTCGTGGCGCTCACCGCCACGATCGTGCTGAGCGCTCGTCCGCCGTTCATCGTGAAGATCCTTCAGGAGTCGGTGTACACCAGCGGCCAGACTGCGGTGCGCGCATCGATCTTCGTGCTCGCCGCCCTCGTGCTGTTGGCCGCCGATGCGGGCTTCGACTTCGTGCTCGGCGCGTTCGCCGCCGGCCTCGTCGTGGGCCTCGTGCTGGACACGCCCGAGGGGCAGGCCGTGAAGCTGAGGTTGGAGGGCATCGGCTTCGGCTTCCTCATCCCGATCTATTTCGTCACAACCGGAATGAACCTCGACGTGGACAGCCTGCTCAGTCCTACCGGTATCGGGCTCACCCTTCTCTTCCTGCTGCTCCTGCTCGTCGTGCGTGGCGCCGCTGCGCTGCTTTGGCGCAATGCGCTGCATCTGCGCGAGACGGTGGGACTCGCACTCTGCGCCGCGACCGGGCTGCCACTGATCGTGGCGATCGTCGGAATCGGTGGCGCGCATGGGAGCATTTCGACATCCGCCGGCGCCTCGCTGATCGGTGCCGGCTTTCTCTCGATGCTCGTCTACCCGCTCCTCGCCACCGTCCTGGTCGGCGGGCCCGCGGCTCGGATGGACGTGGACCCGGCGCTCCGGCGGGCCGAGGAGGATCTCATCCGGCGTTCTCCGGCGGACTGAGCTCACCGCGGAGCACGCCGGCGTCGTCGCCCTACCGCGAGCCGAGGCTGCCCCTCGTCAGCGTCCGTGGAACCTGGACGCTAGGCTCGCCATGGGAGGTCGCCATGCGGTGCCGTCGGTCGAGCGTTCTTCGTACAGCAGCCCGAGCGTTCGAGTTCGTGCCCGTGCTTCCGGGCGCCGGTCTGCTCGGCGCATGAATCTCTTTCACTTCGTTCCGGGGTACGAGAACGTCGTCTTCGACGAAGGCAAGGAGCCGTTGTTTCTCCTGCTCGTCGCGTTCGTGGTCGCGTTCGCCGGTGCGCGTGGCTACGCGCGGGCTGCACGCCGGCGCGGCTGGTCGAGCGGGAGCGTCCGCGGCGTCCACCTCCATCACGAAGTCGTCGGCATCCTGCTCGTTCTCGTCTCCGGTGTCGTCGGATTCTCCCGCCTCGGCTTGAATGCGGAGGTCCTCGACTGGTGTGCGATCGGGTTCGGCGTCGGGACGGCGTTCGTCCTCGACGAGTTCGCGCTGGTCTTCTATCTCCGCGACGTCTACTGGTCCGAGGAGGGCCGGGCATCGGTCGACGCGGCGATTCTCGGCGTACTGATCGTGGGTGCCATGCTCGTCGTCTCCGAGCCGTTCGGTCTCCACGATCCGCTCGATCGTCATCTGGGCCGTTCCATCGCCGCCCTCGCAATCGCCTCGAACGCTGCGTTCACGGCAGTCGCGTTCCTGAAGGGAAAGCTCTTCGCAGGCACGACGGCGATCGCCGTGCCGCCCATCGGCTGGATCGCCGGCATACGTCTGGCCAAGCCCGCCTCCCCCTGGGCCCACCGCTTCTACCGCGACAGCAAGCTCGAAGAGGCGCAACGGCGCGTTGCCGACGGCCTGTCGGCGAGGTTCCAGCGCACGGTGATTCACCTGGTCGGCGGCAATTGACAGAGGCCGCCGATTCCGCGCTGCCAAGCGCTGGCGCCGCGAAGGCTTCTACGAGCTAGCGCGCGACACCGGCGCGCTGCCGCTCCCAGCTGTCGAGCAACTGCTCGACGTTACGGCGCTGCGCGTCGCTGAACTCGAAGCCGGCCAGCAGGCGGCGCGCCTCGGCGACGTCGTCGTTCTCGACCGCGGCCTCGAGGTGCTCGCGCATCGGGATCGGCTGTCGCAGCTGCCTGCGCAGCCAGCGGAGGAGACTCACCTGTGCGGCGTCCATCCACGAAGTCTTGCACGCGCTCGACTCGTCCGAATGCATCGTGGCAACATGCAGTGGTGGTGCGCCAGCGGGAGGTCGTGGGCCGTCGAGCCGAGCTCGATGCACTGGTGCGCTTCCTCGAGCGGCTGACGCACGGCTTCTCGGCTGCGATCGTCCGCGGGCCGGCTGGAATGGGCAAGACGACGGTCTGGCGGCGAGGTGTCGAGCTTGCAGATGCGGCAGGGATACGGGTGCTGTCGACGCGCCCATGCGAGCCGGAGGCGCGACTCCCGTACGTGGGGCTGTCCGATCTGCTCGAGGGCGTCGAGGAAGAGCGCTTCGACGCGCTTCCCGGTGTGCAGCGTCGTGCGCTCGATGTCGCGCTCTCCCGCGCCGAGGCGGGAAGGGCCGGTGTCGATGCACGCGCCGTGGCGAGCGGCCTGCTCTCGCTGGTGCGGGACGTCACCGCAGCCGGCGCGGTCCTGATTGCGATCGACGACGCGCACTGGCTCGACCGCGCCACCTCTGCGGCACTGACGTACGCGCTCCGGCGGTCGAGGGATCTGCCGCTGGGCGTACTCGTCTCTGTGCGCAGCGACGAGCGTCGGCGGCAGACGCTCGTCGAGTCCCTCCCGGCGGAGTCGAGGACCGATCTGGAGCTCGGGCCGCTGAGCGTCGCCTCGATGCACGCCATCCTGGAGCGAGAGCTGGGCTACAGCCTGCCGCGTCCCGCCCTCGTGAAGGTGGTGGCGGCATGTGGCGGCAACCCGTTCTACGCACTCGAGATCGCGCGCGAGCTCGAGCGGCTCGGCGAGCCCGCTCCGCTCGAGGAGCTGCCCGTTCCCGCAGATCTGCGCGCGCTCGTGCGCAGCCGGCTGGGACGGCTCCCCGCCGAGACGCGGGAAGCGCTGCTGACCGCCGCCTGTCTCGGGCTTCCGCGCACGGCGCTCGTCGAGGAGGGGACGCTCGGTGCCGCCGAGGAGGCGGGGATCGTGCAACTCGCGGCGGACGGGCGGATCGAGTTCGCGCATCCGCTGCTTGCGGCAGCGATCCGCGACGGCGCCTCGACCGCCCGCCGGAGAGCCGTGCATGGCCGGCTGGCGGGTCTCGTGTCGGAGCCGGAGGAGCGGGCGCGCCATCTGGCGCTCGCCTCGAACGGCCCGAACGCGGAGGCGGCCGGTGCGCTCGACGAGGCCGCGCGGCTCGCGAGCGCGCGCGGCGCCCCCGCGGAGGCGGCGGAGCTCGAGGAGCTCGCGCTGCGGCTCGCGCCGGAGGAGGACGAGGGGCGGCGGCCGGAGCGCCTGCTCTTCGCAGCCGCCTGCCGCTTCCATGCCGGCGACCTCACGCGGACCGAGGCGCTGCTCGACGAGGTGCTGACGGACGTCGCGGGCGTGTCCCGTGCCCGGGCGCTGCGGCTCCTCGGGCACCTGCACGCGCGCCGCAGCAGCTTCCCCAAGACGATCGAGACCGAGCTCGCGGCGCGCGAGGCGGCGGACGACGACGCCGAGCTGAGAGCGGAGATCGAGCTGGACCTCGCGTTCTACCGCTCCAACATCGGCGACTTCGCGGGCGGCGACGAGCACGCCCGCGCCTCGGTGCCTCTGGCCGAGGCGACCGGGGACGACGGCCTGCTCGCATGTGCGCTCGCGGTCAAGACCGTGCTCGGCTTCCTGTGCGGACGAGGAGTCGCCCAGGCGGATCTGCGCCGCGCGCTCGCCCTCGAAGACCCGTTGCGCGAGACGCCGCTGTTCCTGCAGCCGCGCTTCGTGCACGGCTTTCTCATGCTCGGCACGGGTCGCCTGGACGAGGCGGTCGCGACGCTCGACTCGCTTCGACAGGAGGCGCTCGAACGGGGCCGAGAGAGCGACGTCCCGCTCGTCTTCCTCTACCTCGTCTGGGCGTCGGTCTGGCGAGGGGACGTGGGACGGGCGGCAGGGTACGCCGAGGAGGCGCGGCGGGTGGCGGCGCTGCTCGACGACCGGATCGCCGACGCGATGGCGCTCAGCGCGGGGGCGCTCGCGTGCGCGTACAGCGGCGAGGCGGAGCGCGCGCGAACCGACTCGGCGGCGGCGATCAGCCAGTTCGAGCTGCTGCAGTGGCTCGGCGGCACGATCTGGCCGCGCTGGGCGCGGGGAGTCCTCGAGCTGTCGGTCGGGAACGCCGCGGCGGCCGACGAGGCGCTCGGGCCGCTGTCCGCGGTGCTCGCGGCCCTCGGCCCGTTCGATCCGCTGCTCGCGATGTTCCTGCCGGACGAGATCGAGGCGCTCGTCCAGCTCGGCCGTGCCGACGAGGCAGAGTCGTTGCTGGAACCGTTCGAGCAGCGGGCTTCGGCACTCGACCGGGCCTGGGCGCTCGCCGCCGCCGCCCGGTGCCGCGGCCTGGTGGAGGCGGCGCACGGCGACCTCGAGGCAGCAGCGGCGAGCCTCGAGCAGGCGCTCGTCCGCCACGAACGGACGAACATGCCGCTGGCGCGGGCGCGGACGCTGCTCGAGCTCGGCCGCCTGCGGCGCCGACGCCGTCAGAAGCGGCTCGCCCGTTCGGCGCTGGAGGAGGCGCTCGCGATCTTCGAGTCGCTCGGGACGCCGTTGTGGGCCGAGCAGACCCGCGGCGAGCTGGCCCGGGTCGCAACGAGGAGAAGGCCGTCGGGGCTGAGCGCGACCGAGGAGCGGATCGCGAGGCTTGCCGCCGAGGGCCTGACCAATCGAGCGATCGCTGAGCGTGCGTTCGTGACCGTCAACACGGTCGAGGCGAACCTCACGCGCGTCTATCGCAAGCTCGGCATCTCGTCCCGGGCCCAGCTCGCCCGGGCCCTCGACGAGCTCGCCGCCGCTCCGATTTCGTAGGGCTTTCCGTACTTTCTCCGGGGCGCGGGGCGCCTCATGCTCTCTCCTCATGGTGGAGGGTGCCGCGAGCTTCGTCGCCGAGTGCTTCTGGCCCGACGTCGAGGAATCCGATCTCGAGGCGCTCGACCGCCGCGTGCGAGCCGTGACCGTTCACCGTTCCACCGGTGCGCCGGTCCGGTATCTCGGCTCGATTCTCTTGCGCGAGGACGAGGTCGTCCTCTGCCAGTTCGAGGGAACGGCCGCTGCGGTCCGGGAGGTAGCCGAGCAGTCGGAGATCCCGTTCGCGCGCATTCTCGAAGCCACGCGCTCGCCCTGGCCACTCGCCGAGGCGACCTGACAAGGAGGAGTCATGCGCTCAGCGCGCCGAATCCTGATCGCTCTCGTCCTCGCCGCGACGCTCGCCGTCCCGGCCGCGCTCGCCGCGTCCGGGAAGAGTTTCGCGCGCACGAAGTGGGCCCGCGTCACCGGCCCGAACAACACCGGGGCCCAGCTCGGGCTCGCCCGCACCTCCGACGGCGTGCTGAACGTGATCTGGAATCACGGCAGCCCAGCGCCGACCACGATCTACGACACTCGCTATTCGTCCTCCGGCGCCAAGCTGGGCACGAACACCGTCGTCTCCAACTTCGGCGGCGCCGGCGGGCTGGCGGCGCTCGTGATGCCGGACGGCACCCTGCGCCTGTTCGCGAGCGGGGCCACCGTCACCGGCTCCACCGTCGTCGGCATCAACACCTTCACCGCGCCGGCGAGCGGGTCGGGGTGGGTGCGGGCCTCGGGCGACGTCTGGGGCGGTCCGTCCGCAGGCGCCGCGTCGACGATCGGCGCCGCGCTCACCAGCTCGGGCGTGCCGGTCACCGGCTGGGGAGGAGCCTTCCAGGTGGGACTTGCGGTCGGCCCGGGCACCACCGCCTGCGCCTGCTTCTCTCTCCAGGGGGATCTCGCGGCGGACGGCAGCAGCGGCGCCGTGGTCATGTCCGGCCTCGGCCAGCCCAGCGGCTACAAGTACGCGGGCACCTTCGTCCAGGAGGTCACGCCCTCGAACGGCGGCCGGGTCGTGCTCCCGAGCGCGAACCAGGGTTCGGGCGACTACGGCATCTCGGGGCGCCTCGGCGCGTCCGGCGTCTACGTCATGTACTCGGACAACCTCCGCCCCCAGGTGACCAAGCCGGCGGTTCGCCTCTACCGCTACAAGGGCGCGACGAAGAAGATCGCCAAGGGCGCCTTCACGGTGGCGAAGGTCTTCGCCGGACCGCAGGGGCGGCTCTGGCTCGTGTGGGGCGACGCGAAGAACGTGTACGTGACCCGCACGAACAAGGCCGCCGGCAAGCGCGAGCCGGTGCAGAAGCTGAAGGCACCGTCCGGGACGGGCTTCCTCGCCGACGCGGACGGCGAGGGCTCCCAGGGAGCACTCGACCTGTTCGTCAAGTCGGACGCGGGCGGCGGCTTCGGCTTCTGGCACGCGCACGTGCTGGCGCGGTTCGCGCTCAGCGCGAAGGTGGCGGGCCATCGGAAGGGGAAGCCGGCGAAGGTGACGCTCGTCCTGCGCGACGCCGGGGACGCCGTCGCCGGCGCGAAGATCTCCGTCGGCGGCAAGAAGCTGACCACGAATGCAAAGGGTGCGGTCAGCTTGACGCTCAAGCCCGGCTCCTACTCGGCCGGCGCGAAGGCTGCCGGCTACAAGCCGGCGAAGGCGAAGATCAAGGTGAGCTGACGAGAGGACGGGCGGCGACGGGATCCGACCGTCTGCATGTTCCGGCCGAACGAGGTCGCCCGGCACGCGGGGCGACCTCGTCCGGCTGCACTCTTGACAGGGCGTCGCCGGACGGAGAGGCTCATCGCAACTACCGGGAGGCGACATGGCCGAGGCAATCATCTGGGAGTTCGACGGCGTCGATCGTGAGAGCTACGAGGCCGTGAACGAGAAGCTCGGAGTCGATCCGGAAAGCGGCACCGGCTGGCCCGACGGCCTGATCTTCCATACCGGCGCTGCGAAGCCCGGCGGTTGGGTCGTCTTCGAGATCTGGGAGTCCAGGGACGCCCAGGAGCGGTTCCTGAGCGATCGCCTCGGGCCGGCGCTCGAAGCGGCGGGTGTGACAGCACCGCCGACGCGGGCCGACTGGCTCGAGGTCGCCGCCTACGCCAGCGTCGGGCGCTGAAGCGAGCGGCGCGCGGCGCCGTTACTCGCGGCGCCCGCTCTCTCGTGCCCTGAAGGGCGCTTCGCTGGCGGCTTCGACGGCCTCGCGCGACTCTCTGAGCGCGGCGAGGCCGCGTTCCAGGGTGTCCTCGGCCAGCTTCACGAGCACCGTCACGTCACCCGCGCGCTCGGCGGTTTCGGCGAGCTCGGCGAGCCTTCGCGCCGCCTGCCGAAGGATCAGCTCGGCCTCGACGAGCTGCGCCCGCTGCTCGCGGTCGATCGCCCGACCCGTCACAGCCTCTCGATGTGCCCGATCCAGCCGGAAACGACACACGAGGGCGAGAATGGGCGGTGACGGGATCGAACCGCCGACCTCCTGCTTGTAAGGCAGGCGCTCTCCCAGCTGAGCTAACCGCCCGCGCCGGTGGAGGGTACAGCCACCGGAGCAGGCCGACCCTTGCGCAGGCTCGCAAGACGGGCGAGCGCGAGCGCCCCCACCGCGAAGGCCCCGAGGAACACGAGCGCGTTGAGCAGCACGCGGCCGTAGCCGTGCTGCGAGACGTCGACGAACGGATACGGGTACCAGCCGACGGCGCTGCCCCGAACGAGCGTGTAGGCGAACCAGGCGAGCGGGTACGCGAGCCAGCCGGCCGCGGCTCTCCAGCCGAGCCGGTGCTGCGGCGGATCGACGAGCCAGTCGACGACCGCCACGGCCGGGACGACGTAGTGCAGGACGGAGTTCACGAACGCGTTGTGCGTGTCGAGCTGCTCCTGCAGCCCCGACAGGAGGGTCGCGAAGACGACTCCGGTGATCGCGATGTAGAACGTGGCCGCGGTCCGGACGGTGTCGAAGGCGAACGACCGCTCCCCGCGACGGACGAGGGCGGCCAGCACGAACGTCGCCGCGGCGAGGATGTTCGACTGGATCGTGAAGAAGCTGAAGAAATTGCCCGTCCCGCGGAAGCTCGGGTGCCCCTGCAGCCGGGCGAGCTGGTACGTGACCGCGACGGCGACGAGTGTCGCGGCCGCTACCCGCAGCACGTCGTGAGCGCGGGCGCGTCTCTGCACGCGTCCTCTAGCGCTCGTCGAGCTTCAGTGCCGCGCTGTTGATGCAGTAGCGGAGCCCGGTGGGGCGGGGGCCATCCGGGAAGACATGTCCCAGGTGGCCGCCGCAGCTCGCGCACAGGACCTCGGTGCGCACCATCCCGTAGGTCGTGTCCACTTCCTCCTCGACGGCCTCGGCGCCGGCCGGCGCCGAGAAGGCGGGCCAGCCGCAGCCGGAGTCGTATTTCGCGTCGGAGTCGAAGAGCTCCGCCCCGCAGCCGGCGCAGCGATACGTGCCCGGCTCGAAGACGTGGTCGTACTCGCCGCTGAACGGCGCTTCGGTGCCCTTCTCGCGCAGGACGCGATACTGCTCGTCCGTCAGCTCCTCGCGCCACTCGTGTTCGGACTTTTCGACCTGCGGCACAGGATGAGCCTAGCCGGTCCCGGACGGATGGAGAGATGCCCCCAACGGGATTCGAACCCGTGCTACGGCCTTGAAAGGGCCGCGACCTGGACCGCTAGTCGATGGGGGCGGGAGGCACCCAGGCTACCGGTGGTGCGGGTCAGGAGCGCAGGCCGGGAAAGCGCCCCCAGGGGCGGACCGGCTTGGCACCCGGGCGGACTCGGCACGCTCGAGCCCGAAGCCCCCTAGATGAGACGACGATTAGCGGCGTGGCCGGCGAATCGGACTCCAACGTAGTCTGTTCAGCTCGTGAAGTGGCGCGATGCGGCCCATCTCCTCGTCACGGACCCGCGCGACTTCGCGCGCAGGACGCCTCCTGCGCTTCGATCCCGCTGGCACAAGCGCTGGGATCCGATCGGGTGCTCGAACACCCGCCGGAAGACGGAGGGGCGCGCAGTCTGGGTGAGACGGTCGCTGACGGGAAAGCGGCCGCGGCTCGTGCTTCGCTTCGCGAACCCCCACCGGGCACGGTTGCCCGAGCTCGAGTGGTTCGTCGAGGAGGTCGATCGAGCTTCCGCCGGCGCTCTCGGCATCCGGTTCGTCGATGGTTGGACGACCCTCGACCACCCCACCGAGGAGACCGCAACGGTCGCGGCCGTCGGACGCCACGAGGCAGACCTCGGCTGGGCCGGGACCCGTGCGTTCGGGTGTCTCGGCGTCCGAAGCCTCGACCCGCTTCAGACGCCGTTCCTGCTGGAGGATTACGAGGTGCTCGACGCTGTGCTTCGCGACCCCGTCGTGGAGGACATGGTCGCGCCGCTCGAGCAACTGGGGCTGGTCGGCCTCGCCGTGCTCCCCGGAGCACAGCGGAAGCCGTTCGCATTTGCGCGGCGCCTGCTCGGACTGCGCGACTACGAGGGCGCCAAGCTCAGGATCCACGAGTCGCTGGTGGCGGACGCGACGTACCGCGCGCTCGGGGCGGAGGCAGTGACGCTGTCGGTGACCCAGATGCGGTCCAGGCCGGACCTCGCGATCGATGGCCTCGATCTGCAGACCGAAGCACTTGCCGGCTGGCAGCTCCGAGGTTCGATCACGTACAACGTCAACCTCTGGCCGCGCACGCTCGCGCTCGTCGCCTCACGGAAGGCGTACGAGTGGCTCACATCCGACGAGCGCGAGATGCTGCAGGCAGCGTCCACCGCGACCCTCGCACGCGCCCTCGACCGTCTGGTCGACCAGGCGCGACGCGACCACGAGGCGCTGCCGCCGGACGTGACCGCGATCTACGCCGCCGACGACGAGCTGCTCGCGATCCGCGAGCGCGTCGAGCCGGTACGCGAAGAGCTCCGTGCACACAGCGAGACCGGCCGCTTCCTCGAGCGGCTCGAGATGCTCGCCGGCCAGACGGCCGTAGGGGCGGGCTCAGGCAAGGTCTCGTAGCGCTGCCAGATCTCCATCGTCCGGTACCCAGCGGGCCGCCCGTGCATTCGCCTCCACCTGGTCCGGGCGGGTCGCTCCGGTGAGCACGGAAGCGACGGCCGGCATCGCAATCAGACCGCCGAGCGCGACCTCGAGGAGCGAGATCCCACGCTGGGTTGCGAAAGCCTCCAGTGCCTCGACCCGATCGAACGCCCGATCGGTGAGCCACTCCTCCTTCGGCCAGTGCAGCGGCATGCTGGCGTAGCGCGAATCCGCCGGCAGCGGCTCCCCGCGCCGGTACTTGCCCGTGAGCAGCCCTCCTTCCAGAGGGAGGTACGGCAGGACGCCCACGCCCAGCCGCTCGCAGAGGGGCAGCAGCTCACGCTCGACGGCGCGCCGGATCAGGCTGTACTGGAGCTGAACGCTGACGACCGGGAGGCCGACGCGTCGCGCCAGTGTCACCGCGCCCTCGAGCTCGTCCGGCTCCAGCGGCGGCAGGCCCGCCCAGCGGATCTTGCCCTCCCGCACGAGTGACGCGAGCACGCCAAACGTCTCCTCCAGCGGCGTCTCCCCGTCGAGCTTGTGGTACTGGTAGACGTCCACCCACTCGGTGCCGAGGCGCTGCAGAGACTGGTCGAGCGCCCAGCGGATATACGGCTCGGATCCACGCGGCGCGTCGCGCCTGGCAAATCCGAGCGCCCGTCGCTGCGGCGCACCCTCGAGAGTCGTCCAGCCCCACTTCGTAGCGATGACGACCTCGGCGCGCCTCGAGCCCAGCGCCTCACCGAGATACCGCTCGCTGTCGGTCCGACCGTACAGGTCCGCGGTGTCGAAGAACGTGACGCCCAGGTTCAGGGCCGTCGCGACGATGTCGCGCGTCTCGGCCAGCCCGATCCTGAGCCCGAAGCTGTTGCAGCCGATGCCCAGCACCGAAACCTCGGGACCGTCTTCGCCGAGGCGGCGCGTGCGCAGACCCCCGGTCTCTCCGCCCCCCTTCACCGGCAGAGAATAGATCGCATCCGGTTCAGTGGCCCATGACGACGTGAGTCCCGACGAGGTGGAACGTGTTGTTCCGCATCGTGGCGGTCACGTTCGTCCCCGTTCCGAGCCAGATGCCGTACTCGTTGTGGCGGATCCGGTTGTCCATGATGGTCACGTCGAGCGGCACCCCTCCGAAGACGAGGACGCCCGTCGTTCGCAACAGAGGGTGGCTCACGCAGCTGTATGCGCACTCGAACACGTCGGGATCGCCGCCGATGTTGTTGCGGTCGATCGTGTTGTGCACGATCCGGTTGCCGGACAAATCCTCGAACTTCCCGGCGTCCACCGGGTGCGCGTGCATCGTCACGCCCGCCATCTCGTTGCCCGCGATGTAGTTGTGCGTGACGAGGTTGTCGTACGAAGCGGTCCCGGCCGTGGCGTTCGCGAACAGCACGCCGGCGCCCTCGTCGCGGGTGCCGTTGCCCGTGATCCGGTTGCGCACGATCACGTTGTCGTAGACGCCGGCGACCCACGGCTGGCGGTTGCCGTTCGCGTCGAGCGCGTGCGGGTTGTGCCCGGGAAGCGTGACGCCGCAGTCGTAGAGGTTCCTCGTGACGAAGTTGTGGGCGATCCGGTTGTGATGGGTCGGGCCGAGCTCGTCGGAGAGCAGGATCCCGCCGCTGTTGCCCCTCACCCGGTTGTGGCTGACGACCGAGTCGTAGACACCCATCAGGTGGATGCCCTCCCCGCAGTCGCCGGGAATCTCGCCGTGCGGGTTGCACTGCGGATACGCAGACCGGCCGGTGGCCGGCCTTCCGCCCTTGTCGTTGGCGATGACGCGGTTGCGGCTGATCACCACATGGCCGATCGAGTGCCCGGCGAGGGAGCCGGTCACGAGTATCCCCTCGCCGATCGCACCGGTCACGGTCAACCCCGTCACCGCGACGTCGCTCGACTTGACCGTGATCCCCGCCAGGCACGGTCCGCTTCCGGGCCCTCCCGCCCCGAGCTGGTCGCACATCGCGTTGGCGGTCGGGGAGCCGTGGATCACCGCGCCTTTCTGCCCGCTGAGCCGGAGCGGGGCGGCGATGACGACGTCCTCGGTGTACGAGCCGCGGCACACGACGACGGTGCCATCGGGAGGGGTGGCGTCGACTGCCGCCTGGACGTGCGAGTACGCCGCCGAAGCGCAGTTGCGGTCGGTCGCACCCGGCGTCCCGTGCGGAGAGACGTAGAGCGTCTCGCTGCCCGCCAGACGGGCGCCGCCCGCGACCGCGGCGTCCGTGCTGCCCCCGGCCAGGAGCGCGAGGGCCAGCAGCACGACGCCGCGGCGGACATGACGAGCATCGACGTGCACTGGACCCCCCTTCGACCGCATGCGAGCAGGCGCGCGACAGGCGAGCCGCGTCACATCACGATACGCGCGAGCATTGACAGCGCATCGGTAGCAAGCGCTGCTCCGGCGTGTCAACTAGGCGAGCAGAAACTCGAGCGGCAGCACGACGACCCAGACGGCGAGCACGAGCAGCAGGAGCCCGGAGACGACCACGCGTTCGACCTGCGGCCGAAACGAGAGCGGTGTGTACGTGCGAGTGGCTACGGCGAGGGCGCTCACGCCGGGCTGCTATCGGCCCCCTGCGATCGCCACTTGATCAAGCATCGGAGTCCGTCCCGGCTCAGGCCACCTCGGCCGTCGCACCGTGCTTGTCGATCGTCTCGTCGAGGAAGCGGCCGATCGCGGCCGCCGGGTGCGCGCCGATGAAGCCCGTGACGGCATCGCCGTTCCGGAACACGGCGACGGTGGGGATGCTCTGGATGCCGTACTGCGCGGCGAGCATCTGCTCGGCGTCGACGTCGATCTTGGCGAGCGCGACCTTGCCCTCGCGCTTTGCGACCTCGGCCTCGATCGCGGGGCCGAGCATGCGGCACGGACCGCACCAGGCGGCCCAGAAGTCGACGACTACCGGAAGCTCGTGCGAGCGGTCGATCACGTCCTGCTGGAAGGTCTCGGTGGTTACGTCCATGCTGGCGTTCTCCTTCAGATGCTCGTGCCGCCCACGAGGGCGGCGAGGGTGGAAAGTTGGGACTGGAGCGAGCCGCAGACCTGCTCGCAGAGGGCGAACACGCCTTCGTCCGCGATCCGGTAGTGGACGTGCGTGCCCTCCTTGCGGCGGGTGACCATGCCCGCGTCGGCGAGGACGGAGAGGTGCTTCGAGACGTTCTGCTGACCGGCGTCGAGCCGGTCGGCGAGCGCGTTCACGGTCTGCTCGCCGTCCCGCAGCTCGTCGAGGAGACGCACGCGGAGCGGGTCGCCCAGTGCGCGGAAGCGGCGGGCGATCAGCTCGGCGAGGTCCTCGGGAAGCGGATGCGGAATCGACATCACCCCTACAATAGCAAACGATTTAGTTGTATAGTGGAGGAGATGTACGAACTCTGGCAGACCGAGTGGTGCCCGGCCTCGCGCCGCGTCCGGCAGCGTCTCACCGAGCTCGGCATCGACTACCTCACGCGGCAGGTGCCGGTCGAGAAGGAGAACCGTTCCCTGCTGCGCGACCGCACCGGTGTCGACACGATCCCGGTTCTCGTCGGTCCCGGCCGGAAGCCGCTCGTCGGCGAGGAGGCGATCCTCGCCTACCTCGTCGACCACGAGCCCGTCCCCACCGAAGCGCGCGCCCACCGCCTGAAGGCGAAGAAGGCGCGTCGCCGCTACCTCGAGGAGGAGTGCGAATGCCCACCGCAACCGGCTACACGCTGACCGCCACGACGACCATGCCGTACGCCGACGCCGTCGAGCGCGTCCGCGCCGAACTGAAGGAGGAGGGCTTCGGCGTCCTCTGCGAGATCGACGTGCAGGCGACCCTGCGCGAGAAGCTCGGCGTCGAGCAGGAGCCCTACACGATCCTCGGCGCGTGCAACCCGCCGCTCGCCCACCTGGCGCTGACGGCCGAGGCAGAGCTCGGCACCCTGCTGCCCTGCAACGTCGTCGTCTACGAGCGGGACGGCGAGACCCACATCTCCGCGATCGACGCCGAGCGGATGCTCTCCATCGTCGGCAACGACGAGCTCGCACCGGTCGCCGCCCAGGTGCGCGAAAAGCTCGCAACCGTGGTCGAGCGCGCAACGCGCAGCTAGTCCGGCAGGCAGCCGGCGCAACGAACGGTTTCCGTTCGGGAACCGGGGTATCCGACCCCGAATGCAACCGCACTGGCTCACGATCCTGAGCTGGGTCGCCCTCGCGCTCGGATTCGCGAGTGCGCTCGTGATCCTCGTCGACGAGCTCGTGCTCGGCTACCGCCAGCACATGCCGATCATGAACCTCGTGCACCCGGTGACCGCGCTGTACTGGGGGCCGGTCTGGCTGTGGCTGTACTTCACCCGCGGACGTAGGGCGTCTCGGAGGTGGGAGCACGAGCGGGCCGAGTGGATGCTGCGCGACTCCGCGCGCGCCTCGGAGGCGAAGGAAGGAGGCGAGCTGCTCGAGGCGCGCGGCGAGTCGACCGGCGGGAGTGACATCCGGCCGTGGCACATCGGCAACGCCGTCTCGCACTGCGGCGCCGGCTGCACGCTCGGCGACATCTGCGGCGAGTGGCTCGTGTTCGCGCTCGGCATCGACTGGTTCGGGACGTGGTCCGGCCACCAGCTTCCCGAGGAGTTGCTGCTCGACTTCGTCTTCGCCTGGGCGTTCGGCGTCGTCTTCCAGTACTTCACGATCGCGCCGATGACCGGAGAGACCGGCCCGAGGGGTGTCTGGCGGGCGATCCGGGTCGACTCCGCGTCGATCGTCGCCTTCCAGCTCGGGCTGTTCGGCTGGATGGCGGTCTACATGCTCGTGATCTGGCCGCACCACGGGATCACGATCGACAGCCCGGGTTTCTGGTTCCAGATGCAGATCGGGATGATCCTCGGCTACTTCACCGCCTGGCCGGTCAACAGGTGGCTCGTCGCGAACGGGATCAAGGAGAAGATGGATCACCGCCGCCACCTCGGGATGCTGGTGCAGGACATGGCCGAGGAGCACGGCGTCCTGGACGAGCCGACGCGGCGTGATCGCGAGAGCGCGGCCGGCGGCCTCGAGGAGCGCCCGGTGGGGAACGCGTCCCGGCGCCGGCGGGGGTAGCTGGCAGACTCGGCGCCATGCTCACCGCGGTCGTCGCTCTCGCGCTGGCGGTGCTCGCGATCTGGTTGGCGCTCGTCGTGTTCCTGGTTGCGTTCGGGCGCCGCGGCGACGCTCGGGCGCTCGCCACGTTCGTCCCCGACTGCGTCGTCCTCGTGGGCCGGCTGGCCCGCGATCCCCGCGTGCCACGGCGGCGCAAGCTGCTTCTGCTCGCACTCGCCGGCTACCTCGCCCTGCCCTTTGATCTCGTCCCCGACTTCATCCCGGTCGCCGGGCAGCTCGACGACGCGATCGCGGTCGCGCTCGTTCTCCGCCGCCTCGTCCGGACGGGCGGAGAGCCGCTGATCCGCGAGCTGTGGCCGGGGCCCGAGCGGTCGCTCCAGCTTGTCCTGCGGCTCGCGCGACCCGCTACGGTCGGATCATGAGCGGCGGGCACGCGCACCACGGACACGCGGACGGCGTCGCCGGGAACGCCGACACGAAACGGCTTTCGGTCGCGCTCGGGCTGGTCGTCGGCTTCATGGCGGCCGAGGTCGTGGTGGGAATCCTCGCCCACTCGCTCGCGTTGCTCTCCGACGCGGCCCACATGCTCACCGACGCGGGCGCGCTCGCGATGTCGCTCGTGGTGATCCGGCTGATGCGGAGGCCGTCGGGCGGCAATCTCACCTTCGGCCTCAGGCGCTCGGAGATCCTCTCGGCGCAGGCGAACGGCGGCACGCTGCTCGTGCTGGCCGGCCTGATCGTCTACGAGGGGATCCACCGGCTCGTCTCGCCGCCCGCCGCCGGGGGGCTCGCGATTCTCGTCGTCGCGGTAGTCGGCATCGGCGTGAACCTGCTCGCGACCTGGCAGGTGTCACGGGCGAACCGGGAGTCGATGAACGTCGAGGGCAGCTTCCAGCACCTCCTCACCGACCTGATCGCGTTCGTGGTGACCGCGGTTGCGGGCGCCGTCATCCTCGCCACGGGCTGGATCCGCGCCGACGGCATCGCCGCGCTCGTCGTCGCCGCCGTGATGCTCCGCTCGGCCTGGGCACTGTTGCGCGACTCGGGCCGCGTGCTGCTCGAGGCGGCACCGGAGGGCGTCGACGTCGACGAGATCGGGCGCGCGCTCGCCGGGCACGCGCACGTGGAGAGCGTCCACGACCTGCACGTCTGGCAGATCTCGAGCGGATTCCCGTCCCTGTCGGTGCACGTCCTCGTGCACGAGGGCGACGACTGCCACGGCATCCGCCGCGAGCTCGAACGGATGCTCCGCGACCGCTTCGGGCTCGAGCACACCACGCTGCAGGTCGACCACGCGCACGATCCGGACGCGCTCGTCCAGATCGGCCAGGGGCCGGCCGACCTGCAGCGGCACCCGCCGGTCGCGTAGTCGGCCGCAGCCGTCTAACGGGTTGCCGCCGATGCGCCATGCCGGCCGGCGGCCGAGCGTGTGGGTCGAACCCGCAACGACCCGAGGAGGACGTCGTGTCCATCAGACGCGGGGCGCTCGTGCTCGCGCTCGCTATGGCCCTGCTCGCCGGCCCGGCCGCCGGGGGGAATCGGCAGGCCGACCACCACCTCTACACGTTCCACGGGACGGTCACCGAGACAGCGCCCGGCCATCACTGGCTCCAGATCCACACGCGCAGCGGCACGACGATGCGATTCCAGACGCGCCATGTCACCCAGTGGGACGGCTGCGACTGGAAGGAGATGCGCCACGGTCACGGCATCACGGTGCGCGCGTACAGCCACGGCGGCTCGTGGATCGCCGCGGCGATCGGGCACCGGCGGCACCACGACCAGCACCACGCGGGCTCGCACCTCTGAGAGCGTGGAGTCAGCAGCTGCGCTGCGCCGCGAGAATGTGGCCCGTGGGAGCGAGGCGTGACACGCGGGGAGTGGGGGAGGCTCGGAGGGTTCTCGGCCGCGGTCGTGCTCCTGCACGCGCTCGGCTTCGGCCTCTTCCTCTGGTACCTGCCGCGCAACCCGGCGCTGACGGGCCTCGCGACGCTCGCCTACACCTTCGGCCTGCGGCACGCCTTCGACGCCGACCACATCGCGGCGATCGACAACACGACGAGGAAGCTGCTGCAGGAGGGGAAGCGCCCGCTCGGCACCGGCTTCTTCTTCTCGCTCGGCCATTCGACGATCGTCTTCTCGCTCACCGCGTGTCTCGCCGTGGCCGCCGGGGCGGTGCACGCGCGGCTTCCCGCGCTCCAGACCGTACGGCTCGACGATCGGCGCCTCGGTCTCGGGGACGTTCCTCCTGCTGGTCGGCGCGCTCAACCTCGTCGTGCTCCTCGACGTCGTGGGCGTCTTCCGGCGCATGAGGCGCGGGCGCTACGACGAGCAGGATCTCGAGCGCGCGCTGCTCGAGCGGGGCTTCCTCAGCCGCTTCCTGCTCGAGCGGGTCGGGAGCCGGATCGACGCGAGCTGGAAGATGTATCCGCTGGGCGTGCTGTTCGGGCTCGGCTTCGACACTGCGACCGAGATCGGCCTGCTCGCGGTCGCCGCGGGCGTCGCGACCCACCACGTCCCGTTGCTCGCCGTGATCTCGCTGCCCCTGATCTTCGCCGCCGGGATGAGCCTGATGGACACGGCCGACGGCGCCTTCATGAGCCACGCGTACGGCTGGGCGTTCTCGAGCCCGGTGCGGAAGGTCTACTACAACATCAGCGTCACGAGCCTGTCCGTCGCCGTCGCCTGGCTCGTCGGCGCGGTCGAGCTCCTGCAGGTGCTCGCGGCGAAGCTCTCCCTGCACGGGACGTTCTGGCGGCTGCTCGCAAGCCTCGACCTCGGTCGCCTCGGCTATCTCGTGGTCGGGCTCTTCGCGGTCACCTGGCTCTTCTCCCTCGCGCTCTGGAAGACGCGCAGGATCGAGCAGCGGTGGGGCGCGCTGCTCGAGCGCACCTGATCGCGCTCAGCTGAACGGCGGGTGGAGCGGCAGGATGAGCGGGGCCCGCGGCTTCTGCGCGAAGTTGAAGTCGTGGACGAGGTTGCCGAGGATCTTCGCGTTCTCGCGCACGTCGGGGCGCGAGTCCGGCCGTCCGTCGGTGTTGGGGTCGATTCGCTGCCCGTGGAGGAAGTCGTCCTCGATGAACTTCAGGTACGCGTCGAAGCTGAGCACCTGGTGGTCGACGTAGCCCGACCTCGCGTAGGGGCTGATCACGAGCCCGGGAACGCGCAGGCCGTAGCCCTCCCCGTCCACCCGCGGCGGCTTGACGTGGTCGTAGAAGCCGCCCCAGTCGTCCCAGGCGAGGAAGATCGCGGTCGAGCGCCAGTCGGGACCGCGCATGATCGCGTCGATCAGGTGGGTGACGTACGTCTGGCCGGCGCTGACGAGACCGGGCGGGTGCTCGCTCGCCGCCTGGGCCGGGGTGATCCAGGTGACGGCTGCGAGCCGCCCCTTCAGCGCGGCCCGGTAGAAGGCGCCGAGCGGGTCGATGTTCCCCAGCTGGTGGTCATGACGCACGGTGTCGAAGCGCGGCAGCGGGTTCCAGATGCCCGGCGTGGACGCACCCTGGTGCACCGGCGGACAGACCATCTTGTTGTCGGCGCAGTCCGGCTGGCTTCCGTTCGCGACGTAGTAGCGCCAGCTCACGTGGTAGCGGTGGAGCAGGTACGTGAGGTCGGTCCACGGATAGTCGACCGGCTGGCCGCCGCCCTTGGCCCCGTACGGCGCGGTCAACGAGGGCTTGCAGCTCATCGGGTCGCCGTGCTTCGAGCACCGCGCGGACCAGCCGGAGACGAGGGAGAGGTGCGCCGGGAGGCTCCAGGCGTTCACCGACTCGAACAGGTGGTCCTGAAGGACGTAGTGGTGGGCGTAGTCCCAGTAGTTCGGGATCTCGTGCCAGTCGTGGTAGCCCATCACGTCGGGCTTGCGCGGTGTGAGCGAGCAGCCGGGATTGTCCGTGTTGTGGCACGCGAGGAACCGGCCGAGGCGCGCCTGCCGCTCGAAGCCGTTCATCCTGCCGCCGTTGATGTCGCGGACGGCGTCGCTCGTGTCGTGCGGCCCGCCCGCGTTGCGGTCGGCGGTGTCGTGGTACGGCTTGACGCACTCGTGCGTCGCCGGGTCGGGCGAGCAGACCGTCGGCACGCCGTTCTTCATCGGGATCCCGTCGGCGCCGGGGTACGTCCCGAAGTAGGAGTCGAACGAGCGGTTCTCCTGCATGATGATCACGACGTGGCGGATCTTGTGGATCCCCCTGCGCGTCGCCGCCCGCGCCTCGTGCCGGTCGCCCGGCAGCTCGGCGGACGAGAGGAGCAGCCCGCCGAGCAGGGCCGCCGCGAGGAGGACGAAGACGACCCGCTTCAACAGGCGCGCAGCCTACGCCGCGTTCTTTAGACGGAGGTGAGAGGACCTAGAGGAACATGACCCAGGAACGGGTCGCGCCGCACGCGCAGTCCTTGTGCTTGGCCGAGCAGCGGCGGCAGTCCCAGTACTCCCACCAGATCCACTTCAGGTGCTGCACCTCGAGTGCCAGAAGGGCGAGGATCCAGAGGAAGATCGTGAGCCGCGACACACTCCCACGGTCGCACACGAGCGGGCGGCCCGCAATGGGCCGCCCGACTCATCGTCGAAGCGCGTCCGGCCTATCAGCGGCGGTAGCCGGCGCGGCCGAGGCCGCCGGTGAACAGGCTGATCAGCCAGACCAGCGCGAGCACTGCGGCCACGATGAACAGCCAGTGCACGACGAAGCCGACGCCGAACGCGATGATCGCCAGGATTGCAAGCAGGACCAGAAGCAGCATCTCCACCCTCCCTTCCGCCCGAGTCGGGGTTCGTTGGTTTCGGGTGTCGGGGTTGAAAACGCCGGAGCCGCGACGCCGGTTACGCACGTACGCTCGGAGCAGATGAACGCGGCCGCCGAGGAGTTCTCGCACGACGAGCGAGCCCGGGCGCGCGCCTACCACCGGCCTCTCTACTTCGCGCTGCTCGTCGACCTGTCTCTCGCCGCGGGCGTACTCGCCGCCGTCGCCTGGAGCCCGCTCGGGGATTGGGTCTTCTCCCCGCTGCGGTCGTCTCCACCCGTCGCCGCCGCAGCCGCCTACGCCGCGCTCGTGACCGCGTTGTCGGCCGTCGTCCGGCTGCCGCTCGCGTTCTGGCGCGGCTGGTGGCGCGAGCGGCGCTGGGGGTTCTCGACGCAGGGCGCCGGCGGCTGGCTCCTCGACCGCATCGAAGGGCCTCGCCGTGTCGCTCGTGCTGGCGGCCGCGGCCTGGACGGCGGCCGTCGGGCTCGCGCGGGCGCTACCGGGCTGGTGGGCGCTGCCGGCCGGTGCGGCTCTCGCCCTCGCCGTGCTCCTTCTCTCCTTCGTCGCCCCGGTCGTGCTCGAACCGCTCTTCAACCGCTTCCGGCCGCTCGAGGACGAGCTGCTCGCCGCCGAGCTCCGTCTGCTGTCGCAGCAGGCCGACGTGCCGGTGCGCGACGTGCTCGTCGCCGACGCGAGCCGGCGCACGACGAAGGTCAACGCCTACGTGTCGGGCATCGGGCGCACACGGCGCGTCGTCCTCTTCGACACGCTGCTGGAGAAGGCGGACCCGGCTGCGGTGCGCGTCGTCGTCGCTCACGAGCTGGGGCACCGGCGCGACCGGCACGTGGTCAAGCTGACCCTGCTCGCCATGGCCGGCGCCGCCGCAGCCGTCGCGATCCTCTGGACGGCGTTCGGAGCCCGGGTCGGGCAGCCGCGGACCCTGCCGGAGGCGCTGCTGCTCCTCCTCGCTCTCGAGCTCGCCGCCCTCCCCGCGGGCTCCTGGCTCTCGCGCCGCTGGGAGCGCGCCGCCGACCGGTGCTCGCTCGACCTCACGGAGGATCCGGCCGCGTTCGCCCAGGCGCACGTGGAGCTTGCACGGCGCAACCTCTCCGACCTCGAGCCGCCCAGGCTGGTCTACGCCCTCCTCTTCAGCCACCCGACGCCGCCCGAGCGGCTCGCGCTCGGCCGAGCGTGGCGCGCGGTGCGCGGGTAGGCACGGACGCTTCGCATCACGATCGTTGTTGCCTGCGCCGACGCCGCCGTTCTAGGCTTGCCCAGCGTGGAGGGAAGGGAGAGTCATGGGCTCGCGGAGCGGGGCGTCCTGCTCGAGCTGAACGCGCGCGTGCACGAGGCGGCACGGCGTTTCGCGGGCAACGAGCCCGAGCGGGACCCGTGGGACTTCACGTGCGAGTGCGGAGCGCCCGACTGCCGCGTGCCCGTTTCGCTCACCCTGGCCGAGTACGAGGCACTGCGTGCGCAGGGCCGGCCGGTGCTGGCTCCCGGGCACGAGCAGGTCGTCTCGGACGACGAGCCGACTGCGGCGTAGCTGCGGCCTGCATAGAGTCAGGCCTGTGGCGGCTCTCGGCCTGACCGGCAAGCGCGCAATCGTGACGGGCGCCTCCTCGGGCATCGGGCGCGCGACGGCTTCCGCCCTCGCAGCCGCGGGCGTACACGTCGCGGGCGGCGCCCGCCGCGTGGAGCGACTCGCGACGGAGCTCGCACTCGCTCTCGACGTCACGGACCCCGAGAGCTGCGAGCGCTTCGTCACGGAGGCGGTCGAGGGGCTCGGCGGACTCGACATCCTCGTCAACAACGCTGGGCTCGCCCTCGGCCGCGCGCCGTTCGACGAGTCGAGCGAGGAGGACGAGGAGACGGTCTTCGGCGTCAACGTCGCAGGGCTCGTCCGCATGACGCGCCTCTGCCTGCCGCGGTTCGGCGACTGGGGGCACATCGTCAACATGGGCTCCGTCGCCGGCCGGGCCGCGTACGAGGGCGGCGCGACGTACGTGGCCGCGAAGTTCGCGGAGCGGGGCTTCACCTATGCGCTGCGCGAGGACCTGCTCGGCCGGCCGATCCGCATCACGACCGTCGACCCGGGGCTCACGGAGACGGAGTTCTCGCTCGTCCGCTTCAAGGGCGACGAGGAGAAGGCTGCCGCCGTCTATCGCGGCGTCGAGGCGCTGCGGGCCGAGGACATCGCCGACTGCGTCCTCTTCGCGCTCACACGGCCGTGGCACGTGAACGTGGACGAGATCGTCGTCAAGGCGCGCACGCAGTCCTCGGGCGCGCGCATCCTGCGGGAGGAATGAGATGCAGACCGGGGAGCTCAGCGAGGAAGAGGCCAGCCGGTCCAGCGGGCCGGTTCCATCCAGGCGTTGACGCGGCGGGCGTCGCGGTTGTGGAACGGCTTTCCCGTGTACCGGACCGAGAGACGGTCGATCCCGCCGAGCTCCGGGTCGTCCTCGAGCGAGACGATGCTGCCGAGCAGCGTGACCTGCCGGTACCAGCTTCCCGCGGCGAGGACGGTGAGCGCGACGGCCGGGTTCTGTCGCAGGTAGCGGAGCCGCAGGCGGCTCTCGTCCATGTTCAGGAGGACCCGGCCCTCCTCCCAGTCGTACCAGGTGGCGGCCGTGTGGGGCGCTCCGGCCGGGCTGACCGTCGCGACGACCGCCGGATTGGGCTCGGCGAGGAAGGCGTCGACCTCGGGCGGAACCGGCACGCGGGGCACGAGGTCGAGCCTACTCGGGAGAGGTGAGGTTCGGCCGCAGGTAGGCCTCGGCGAAACCGGCGCGGAGGATGTTGCGGTAGGAGCTGCTCGGGCGGCCGGGGAGCCGCTCCCCGGTCTCGGTGACGACGACACCGGCGCCGAGCTCCCTCGCGCGGTCGATGCGCGCGGAGAGGAGCGCGCCCTGCGCTCCCTTGCCGCGGTGCTCCGGCAGCGTGCCGGCGGCGCCGAGCCAGCCGACGCCGTCGTGGACGAAGAGCGCGGCGGCTGCCACGACGGCCGTGCCGTCCCTCGCGAGAAAGACTTCCCAGCCGGGGCGGCCCGCGATCGCGTTCCAGCTCGAGGCAGTCTCGGGAGGGAGTCCGAACGCGTCCGCGACGACCTGCGAGAAGGCGTCGCCGTCGCGTGTCGCCTCGATCTCGAGCGCCGTCTCTCGCGCCGACGCCGGCTCGACGCCGCGGCTGAACTTCATCCAGGCATAGCCGGTCGTGAAGCCTCGCGCGCGCAGGACGGGCTCGATGCTCGGCTCGGCGACGGGCGCGAGCGGGACCGAGTAGCGCAAGCCGGCCTCACGAAAGAAGGCGTCGACCTCGTCGAGCTCGGCGTCCGACGGCATTCGCTCGAGGCCGAGCGCCACCGCGCGGTTGAGCATCAGCGCGTCGAGGCCTGGGATCGCGCAGCAGACCGCGCCGGCGATGCGGAGCGTCGGCAGGCCTGCCGCCTCGTTGACGTCTGCGTAAGCCTCCGCCTCGACGCGTTCGAAGCGCGCGCTCACTGCCGGGCGGCGCGCTTCTCGGCCCAGCGCTTCAACCCCCTGTACGACTGCCAGAACGGCATCGCCTGCCCGTACGAGGCGACGTCGTCGCCGGAGTCGGCGAGCTGGGCGAGCGCGTACTCGACGAACTCCTCCTCGGTCGCTCCGCCCTCGACCGACTCCGCCCAGTCCTCGAGGGCGAGCCGCAGCTCGGTGAGATGGCGCCCGACGTCGTCGGCGACGCCGAAGTGGACGAGGGCGAGCCGCTCGGGGGCGCGGCGCTCGATCTCGTCGAGCGTGAGCTCCCACGCCTCGACGTCCACCTCGGGAGGCGGGGTGGGCGGCATGACGAAGCGGCCGGGCTGGACGCGTACCCCGCACGCATCCCCGGCGTAGAGCGTCCCGTCGGCGTCGAGGAAGCAGACGTGGTGGGAGGCGTGTCCGGGGGTCGGGAACGATTCGAGCCCGAGCACGGGGCCCTCCTCGAGGGCGTGGACGTTCGCCTCGGGCACGGGGACGAGGTCTCCCCACAGCGAGTCGAACGTGTCGCCGTACAGACGGCGCGCACTCTTCTCGAGGCGCGCAGGGTCGACGAGATGAGGCGCGCCGACGGGCGAGACGTGCACCTGCAGCTTCGGGTGCTCGCGCACGAGCGAGCCCGCCGCGCCCGCGTGGTCGAGGTGGATGTGGGTGAGCAGCAGGTGGCGGACGTCCGTGAGCGCGAGCCCGCGCTCGGCGAGGGCCGTTTTCAGCCCGTCGATCGTCGTCGACGGGCCGCAGTCGAAGACGCCGGGCCGTCGACGGTATCGAGCAGGTAGCTCGCGATGATCCGCTCGCGGCCAAGGTGATGGAGGTCGATCGGTTCGGGCGAGGCCACCTGAGTCGATCCTACGCGGCGCTTCTCGTTCGGCGGTCGGTGCTCTAGCCTCACGGCTGTGACGGTCAGCGCGCATCGCAAGGTCGTGACGGTGCTGTTCTGCGACGTGGTGGGGTCGACGGCGCTCGGAGAGTCGGTCGATCCCGAGGCGCTGCAAGGGCTGCTGGCGCGCTACTTCGAGCGGATGAAGGCGATCGTCGAGTCGCACGGCGGCTCGGTGGAGAAGTTCATCGGCGACGCGGTGATGGCGGTGTTCGGGGTCCCGGTGGCGCACGAGGACGACGCGCTGAGGGCGTGTCGCGCCGCGGTCGAGATGCGCGGCGCCCTGCCGGAGCTCGGTGTCGAGGGGCGGATCGGCGTCAACACCGGTGAGGTCGTGACCGGGACGGAGGAGCGGCTCGCGACCGGTGATGCCGTCAACGTGGCGGCGCGGCTGGAGCAGGCGGCACAGCCCGGGGAGATCGTGATCGGCGAGGCGACGCTGCGGCTCGTGCGCGGCGCCGTCGATCTGGGCGACGAGCGCCGGCTCGAGCTGAAGGGCAAGGCGCAGCCGGTGCCGGCGTACCCGTTGCTCGCGGTCGCGGGGGAGCTCGAGCGCCGGTTCGCCACCCCGATGGTCGGGCGTGGCCGTGAGCTGCAGGGCCTCCGCGACGCGTTCGCGCGCGCCGGCGCCGACCGCTCGTGTCAGCTCTTCACCATCCTCGGCTCGGCGGGCGTGGGCAAGTCACGTCTCGTCGCGGAGTTCCTGAGCGCGAGCGAGGCCCGCGTCGTCCGGGGACGCTGCCTCTCCTACGGCGAGGGGATCACGTACTGGCCGGTCGTCGAGATCCTGAAGCAGCTCGCGACACTGCCGGAGGGCGATGCGGCGCGGCCGCTGCGCTCGCTGCTCGGCGAGACGGACGCGCCCGCCTCCGCGGAGGAGATCGCCTGGGGCTTCCGCAAGCTCCTCGAGCAGGAGGCGCAAGCCGAGCCGCTGATCGTCGTGTTCGACGACCTGCACTGGGCGGAAGAGACGCTGCTCGATCTCGTCGAGCACGTCGCAGACCTGTCCCGCGACGCCCCGATCCTGCTGCTCTGCATGTCCCGGCCGGAGCTCCTCGAGAGGCGTCCGTCCTGGGGAGGCGGCAAGTGGAACGCGACGACCGTGCTGCTCGAGCCACTCGACGCGGCCGAGACGGAGGCGCTCCTCGCCGAGCTCGGCGAGGCGCCCGGGGGCCTGCACGAGCGGATCGTCCAGGTGGCGGAGGGCAACCCGCTCTTCCTCGAGGAGATGCTCGCTCTTGTCCGCGACTCGGGTGGGGCCGAGGTCGAGGTGCCGCCGACGATCCACGCGCTCCTCGCCGCGCGGCTCGATCAGCTCGACCCGGACGAGCGATCGGTGCTCGAGCGCGGCTCGATCGAGGGGCGCATCTTCCACCGCGGCGCGGTCGCGGCGCTCGACGGCGGCAACGGCCAGGTCGACCAGCGTCTGACTGCGCTCGTGCGGAAGGAGCTCGTGCGCCCCGACCGCGCCCAGCTCACGGGCGACGACGCATACCGCTTCCGCCACCTCCTGATCCGAGACGCCGCCTACGACGCGCTGCCCAAAGCGACGCGTGCCGACCTCCACCGCCGGTTCGCCGAGTGGCTGGAGGAGCATGGGCAGAGCCTCGTCGAGCTGGACGAGATCCTCGGCTACCACCTGGAGCAGGCGGCGCGCTATTTGGAGGAGCTCGGCCGGGGCGACGCCGAGCTGGCGCTCGTCGCCGCCGACCGTCTCGCGCAAGCAGGGGAGCGTGCGCTGCGGCGCGGCGACGGGCGCGCCGCCAGGGGTTTGCTGGAGCGCGGCCTCGAGCTGACGCGGCCACAGCGCCTCGACATCCAGCACGAGATGGCGCTCGCGCGCCTCTTCACCTTCGAGGACACGCCTAAGGCGCTCGCGATCACCGAGGCGGCCGCGCAGCGTGCCGCCGCCGAGGGGGACGAAGCCGCCGCGGCGCTCGCACGGACGCTGTTCGCCGAGATGCGGCTGTACGTCGGGGAGGGCTCGGCCGACGAGGCGGAGCGCTCGGCCCGGGAGGCTCTGCCGTTGCTGGAAGCGGCAGGCAGCGACCACGGCCTCATGCACGTCTGGCTGGCGTTGAGCACGGTCGCGAATCTCCGGGGCCGCTACGAGGAGTGGGCGCAGGCCACCGAGCACGCGATCGTGCACGCGCGTGAGGTCCGGCGCGCCGAGACCTGGGGCCTCGGGCCGGCGCTGGCCTACGGGCCACGGCCGGCAGCCGCTGCGCTCGCCGCGTTCGACGCACTGGTCCCCGAGCAGCCCCATCCGAACGATCTCCTCGTGCAGGCTCTGCTGCTGGCGATGCTCGACCGGTTCGAGGAGGCGTGGTCGGTCGCCCGACCGGCGGCGGAGCGCGCCGCCGAGCTCGACTGGCGCGTCGGCGGAGTATGGCTGGCGGACATCGCGATGCTGGCCGGCGACGGGGAGGCGGCTGCGACCTATCTGCGCGACGCGTGCGACGCATTCGAGGCGGGAGGCAACACGACGATCCTCTCGAGCTACGCGCCCCTGCTCGGTCTCGTGCTGTGCGGGCTCGGCCGCTACGACGAGGCGGAGCCGCTCGCCGCGAAGGGGCGAGAGCTCGCCGATCCTGAGGACGGCCTGACCCAGAGGCTGTGGCGCGAGGCGGAGGCGCTGCTCCGGTCGCACGGTGGCGACCACGCAGAGGCCGAGCGGCTGGCCCGCGAGGCGATCGAGTGGGCCGAGAGAGGCGACTCGCCGCTCGCCCAGGGGGATTCCTTCTCCGTTCTCGCCGAGGTACTCGAAGCCGCAGGGCGGCGCGAGGCAGCGGCGGCCGCGCTCCGGGAGGCGCTCGACCGCTACGAGCAGAAGGGAGTCGTCCCACTCGTCCGGCGCGTCCGCGAGAAGCTCGTGGGTCTCGAACCGGCCTAGCTCTGCGCCGCGCGCTCGCGGGCGGCGGCGAGGAGCTTCTCCGCCTCGTCCCGGTTGCCCCAGCCGCGCGTCTCCGTCCGTTTCGACGGCTCGAGGTCCTTGTAGCGCTGGAAGAAGTGCTCGATCTCGTCGCGCAGTTCGGCGGCGACGTCGTGCACGTCGCGGATCCGCTCGAACGCCGGGTCGCCGAGCGGCACCGCCAGGAGCTTCTCGTCCGGCCCCTTCTCGTCCTCCATGTGGAAGACGCCGATCGTGCGGACGCGGATCCGGCAGCCAGGGAAGGTCGGGTCGGAGACGAGCACGAGCGCGTCGATCGGATCGCCGTCCTCGGCGAGCGTCCCCTCGACGTAGCCGTAGTCGGCGGGATACGTCATCGCCGTGAACAGCCGCCGGTCGAGGACGATGCCGCCGAGCTCCGCATCCCATTCGTACTTGTTGCGCGACCCCGACGGGATCTCGACGAAGACGACCGAGCCGGTCACGTCGCATTCGCGGTCACGGGAACGAGCGCATTCTCGAGGTCGGTGGCGAGATCGTCCGCCGACTCGATCCCGACCGAGAGGCGGACGAGGTTCGGCGGCGCGGCGAACGGCGCGTCGGCCGTTGCGGCGTGCGTCATGCGAGCCGGCACCTCGATCAGGCTCTCGACGCCCCCGAGCGACTCCGCGAGCTGGAAGAGATGCGTGGACGCCGCGATCCTCCCGGCCTCCTCCGGCGATTCCGCGAGGAACGACACCATGCCGCCGAAGTCGCGCATCTGACGCGCCGCGATCTCGTGGCCGGGGTGTGTCGGCAGGCCCGGATAGAAGACGCGCTCGACCCGCGGGTTTTGCTCGAGCACCGCGGCGATCTCCGTCGCGTTTCGGCAGTGCTGCCGCATCCGCACGGCGAGCGTCTTGATCCCGCGCAGCACGAGCCAGGCGTCGAACGGTCCGGGCACCGCGCCGAGCGACTTCTGGAGGAAGCGCAGCCGCTCCGCGACGGTCGGGTCGTTCGTCG
The DNA here is from genome assembly GCA_963746965.1 of uncultured Actinomycetes bacterium. GTDB lineage: Bacteria > Actinomycetota > Thermoleophilia > Gaiellales > Gaiellaceae > Palsa-739. Next base: position 1,093,243 of record CAVVDH010000001.1, read on the forward strand.
CCGCGAACCCGCCGACGACGTCCGAGTGGCCTCCCAGGTACTTCGTCGTCGAGTGAACGACGACGTCGGCGCCGAGCTCCAGCGGCCGCTGCAGGTACGGCGTCGCGAACGTGTTGTCGACGACGAGGAGCGCGCCCGCCGCATGCGCCGCTTCGGCCGCCGCGGCGATGTCGACGACGTTGAGCATCGGATTCGAGGGCGACTCGATCCAGACCATCCGCGTCGAGCCGTCGAGGTGCTCGCCGAGGTTCGGGAACTCCTCGGCCGGCAGGTAGTCGAACCGGTAGCCCTTCGGCTCGTAGACCTGCGAGGTCATGCGGTAGACGCCGCCGTAGACGTCGGCGATGAGGACGACGCGGTCGCCCGGGTCGAGGAGGTGGAAGAGGGTGGTCGTCGCGCCGAGGCCGGACGAGTACGCGACGCCGTGCGCGGCCGATTCGAGCGAGGCGAGGGCGGTCTCGAGCGCGTGGCGGGTCGGGTTCGCCACGCGCGAGTAGTCGTAGCCCTTGTGCTCGCCGACGGCGTCCTGGACGTACGTCGACGTCTGGTAGATCGGCGTGATGATCGCGCCCGTCGCGGGATCGGGCTCCTGGCCTGCGTGGATCGCGCGCGTCTCGAAGTCCACGCGGTGAGTCTAGGGGAGCGCCTGCGTCACCCGGTGGCGTCGAAGCGCCAGACGGTGCCGTCGTTCGACATCGAGGCGAAGACGCCGAAGCTCGTCGAGAGAATGCCCAGCGGCGCGTTTCCGGCCGGAATCGTGCGCGACACGGCGTTTCGCGTCACGTCGACGACCGAGATCGTGTTCTCGTCGATGTTCGGCACCCAGAGCTCCCCGCCGACCCGTGCGCTCGCGAGCGGGTTCGCCCCCACGTGCACGCTGCCGGTCACCCTGCGGGTCCGCGGGTCGAGCCGGAAGACGCGGTCGCGTTCGCTCGAGACCCAGAGCGCTCCGGCGGCGGGCGTGATCCAGTCGGCTGCCGGAACGCGGATCCGAGCCGTGATCCGGTTCGTGCGAGGGTCGATCCGCACGACGCGTCCGCGGGAGAGGTCGCTGACCCAGAGCGCGCGGTTCGCGTAGACGAGGCCGTTGGGGTCGAAGAAGCCGTGGATCCGCGCGACGACCCGGTTCGTGCGGGGATTGACGCGGACGACGGTGCCGTCTCCCTCGAGCGAGACCCAGACGCTTCCCGCTCCGAATGCCGCTGCGAACGCTCGGTACCCGACGTGGATCCGCTTTGCGACCTTCAGCGTCCGCGGGTTCACGCGGGCGAGCGTGCTCGCCTGCTGGCTGGCGACCCAGATGCTGCCTGCGCCGGCGGCGAGGCCGTACGGCCTCGAGCCGAGCCGGACCTTCCCGCTGACGCGCGCCGCTCCCGGGTCGATCCGGACGAGCCGGTCGAGCGCGAGGTCCGTCGTCCACACCGAGCCGTAGGCGGCGATGAGGATGCCCCCCGCCGCTCCGATCCGGATCTGGGAGGGCGTGGACGCGGCGGGGGACGGCGATGCGGCTGCGCAGGTCGTGAGGGCGACGAGCGCCGCGGCGAGCCCGAGCGTGCGAAGATACCGCAAGGTTGTGCCGTTATACCACAAGGTTGATGTAAATGAGTCGGGCCGGCAGCTCGAGCGGCGGGCCGACGATCCTGCTCGACCTCTTCCTCACGAACCAGCACCGGAAGCGGGTGATCGAGGCCGCGCTCGCCGAGACCGAGCTGCCGGCCGAGGACTACCCGGTCTACGTGCTCGTCGGCGCCGAGGGGCCGTGGACGCCGACCGGGCTGGCGAGGCGTCTCGGGATGCCGTTGTCGACGACGCTCTTCCGCCTCGGCCGGCTCGAGCGGCGGGGTCACGCCGAGCGCGTGGCGAACCCGGACGACCGGCGCTCGTACCTGATCCGGCTCACGAAGGAGGGAGAGCGTCTGCTCGGTGAGGCGAGGCCCGCGTTCCGCGACTACGCCCTGGCGATCGAGGGACGGCTCGGTCAGGACCGCGTCGACGCACTGCGTGCCGGCTTCGAGGAGCTGCGGCAGGCCTTCGCCGCGGAGCTCGAGGCCCGCGGGGCCGGCTAGACGAGCTCGGCCTCGAGAAAGGCGGCGAGGCTCGCGAGCGGCTCGTCGAGGTCGGCCGGCCGCTCGCCCTTCTCCCACCACAGCCCCTGCACGCGGAGCACCTTCTCGCGGCGGTCGAGAACGGGCTCGATCCGGCCGACGAGCCGGTCGCCGCGGAGGATGGGGAGGACGTAGTAGCCGTACTCGCGCTTCGCCTTGGGGACGTACATCTCGAGTCGGTAGCGGAACCCCCACAGCGCCTCGGCCCGGTTGCGGTCGTGGACGAGCCGGTCGAAGGGGGAGAGGAACGTCACCCGCTCGGGGACGGGGCCGTCCTCCGCCTCCGGGTGCCTGACGAGCCGGCCGCGCTCGAGTCGCACGCCGAGTGCGCGGAAGCGCTTCTCCGCGGACAGGCGCCGCGCTGTCGGCAGCGGCAGTGTCTCCGTCTCGGGGTACCAGCGCTCGGCGAGATCCCAGACGCGCTGCTTGCCGCGGCGTCCCACGACGGCCACGTCGCCGCGCGCGGCGAGGCATTCGAGCATCAGGCCCATCTTCCGTGCGCCCCACCAGCGGTGATCCTCGCGCGGGTGCCCGGGTGCGTCGTCGATCTCCCGGGAGAGGAGCGGGCCGCGCTCGCGAAGCTCCCTCAGCACGTGGCGGCGGAACGCGGCGTGCTCCTGCAGCCAGGCGACGATCCGCCGGTCGAGCGGCCGGTCGCGGCGGCGCATGAACGCCTTGAGGATCGGCAGGTCCTCGATCGGGTAGAGGAACGCGTCCCACTCGACGAGCTTCCGTTCCTGCCAGAGCAGCCGGTCGAGCTCGTCGGTGTCGAATGGTCCCAGGCGGCTCCAGAGGACGAGGTGCTGCGGCGGGGCGACGCTCGAGATCGGGTCGAGCTGGAGGAAGCCCAGCCGGCGGACGGTCTCGAGGACGCCGCTCGCGCGGCCGTCCAATCCCTGGGCCCGGACCGCGATCCGGCGGGCTTCCTCGACCGGCAGCTCAGGCATGCCGAACCTCCCCGAGACCGAGTACGCGCGCGAGGCGTGCCGCGGCGCGCTCGAGCTTCGCGGCGGCGTCGCCGCGCACGCGCGGCTCCCGGTGGAAGCGCCGCACGTGCAGCACGCCGTCCGCGCGGTCGGCCTTGAGATCGGCGCGCCCGATGATCCGGTCTCCGGCGAGCAGCGGGAGCACGTAGTAGCCGTACTTCCGCTCGGGCTCGCGCTTGTACACCTCGATCACGTGGCGGAAGCCGAAGAGGCGTTCGAGCAGCGGCCGGTCCCAGAGCACGTTGTCGAACGGGCAGAGAAGGACGGGGGGCGCGGGCTCGCCGTCGAGCTCCGCGGCGGCGTCGACGTAGAACGGCGCACCGCCGTCGTCCGGGTGTACCTCGCGCAGAAGCCCTTCGTCGACGAGTGCGAGGACGTGGCGGTGCAGGCGGGCGCGACCGCCCTTCAGCCGCCAGTGCTCGCGGATCGCCGGCTCGGTGAGCGCACCGCGGGCTCGCACGGCGAGGAGCGTGAGTGTGCGGAGCGTCTCGTCCTCGTCCGGGGTCGGCGCGGTGAGGACGGCGGGCGGGATCACGCGCTCCGCGAGGTCGTACCGCCGCTGGAAGCCGTTGCGGCCGGCGATCGCGAGCACGCCACGGTCCCAGAGCGCCTCGAGCACGGCCTTCGCCGGCTTCCAGTCCCACATGTCCGTGCGGCCGCCGGCGCCCTCGAAGTCGCGCGAGGCGAGCGGCCCCTCGGCCCGGATCCGGTCCAGCACCGGCCGGACGAGGTCGCCGTGCTCGCGGAGCGCGCGATCGTAGATCCTCCAGTGGCCGTCTCCCTCCATCGTCCTCCGGCAGTGCGGCCAGAGCTCGATCGGGAGGAGGCAGGCCTCGTGCGCCCAGTACTCGAAGAGACGGCCCGCGGCGAGCAGGCCCGGCACCTCGGTCTCGTCGTAGGCGCCGATGCGGCTGGACAGGGTGAGACGGTGGGCGCGGTCGACGGCCGAGATCGAGTCGAGCTGGACGGCGCCGAGCCGCCGGACCGCTGCCTCGACCTCGCCGTCTCGCGCACGCCGAAAGCGCCGTGCGTATCCCTGGGCGGACACGGCGAGCCGCCGGATCGCGGCGAGGCTGACGGTCGAGGTCGTGATGGCCCTCTACCTAGCAGGTAGGTGCGTCGTCGCGCCGCCCGAGTCGATAGCCTCCTGCCCGTGCCGCGCCCGAGACGCAGGAATCCGTGGAGCTCCACCGGCGAGGTGCTCCTCTGGTTGCTCTTCTTCACGTTGCTCTTCCCGGCGGGCTTCGCCGGCTGGGCGGTCGGGCACTACACCTCGCTCGGGAAGCCGCCGTCGACGGTCGTGCACACGGTCACGGTCGGCGGCTCGACGTCTGCCGCGACCACGACCTCCACGACGACGGGCTCCACGGCGACGACGACGACCTCCTCGGGCGGCGGCGGTGGCAACGCCACCGCGGGCAAGGCGGTCTTCGCCTCGAACGGCTGCGGTTCGTGCCACACGTTCCAGCCCGCAGGAGCCACCGGCACGGTCGGCCCCAACCTCGACAGCGCACCGGCCGCCGACGCGAAGGCCGACAACAACATGGACCTTGCCGCGTTCATCAAGCAATCGATCGTCGATCCCAACGCCTACGTCGCGAAGGGCTTCAACAAGGGGATCATGCCGACGACCTTCGGGAAGTCGCTCTCGAGCTCGCAGCTCAACGACCTCGTCGCGTTCATCCTCTCCGGTACTTCGAAGTCGTAGCCTCCCTCAGGATCCGCGTAGGCGGATCCGAGGATCGAGATAGGCGTAGGTGACGTCGATCACGAAGTTGCAGACGATCACCGCGACCGCGACGAAGGTGATGATGCCCACGACGATCGGCACGTCGTAGGCGTGCGTGGCGGTCACCAGCTCCTGGCCGAGGCCGTGCAGGCTGAACACGTTCTCGATCAAGACCGCGCCGCCGAGCGCGACCCCCACGTCCATGCCGAGCATCGTCACGACCGGCAGCAGGCTGTTGCGGAAGACGTGGTGGATCAGCACGCGCCGCGTCGGCGCGCCCTTGGCCCAGGCCGTACGGACGAAGTCCTCGTGCAACGTCTCCGTGAGGGTGGAGCGGATCATCCGGAGGTAGATGGCGGCGAAGAGGAAGGCGAAGGTCACCCACGGCAGGAGCAGGTGGTACGCCCAGCGGGCCGGGCCGCTGCACGCCCCGGAACCGTCCGGGAAGAAGTTGCAGTAGTCGGCGATCGGCGTCCAGCCGAGCTTGAAGCCGAACACGTAGGCGAGCATGAGTCCGAGCCAGACGGGCGGCGCCGAGATGCCCGCGAGGACGAACACCGTTCCGGCACGGTCGACGAGCGAGCGGGGCTTGAGAGCCGACAGGATCCCCAGCGGGACGGAGATCAGAAGCCAGAGGAGGAGTCCGCCGAACACGAGCGACCCCGTGACGCGCGAGTCCTGGCCGATGATCCACCGCACCGAGGCGCCGGTGTGGTACGAGTAGCCGAGCGACTGGTGCCGGATGATGTTCCAGACGAAGATCCAGTACTGCTGGTAGATGGACACGTCCAGATGGAGCTGACTGGTGAGGCGCGCAGCGAGCTGCGCGTCCGCTCCCAGGCCCTGCGTCGTGATCTTCAGCGGGCTCCCGGGAATGAGGAAGAAGATCACGTACACGGTGAGCGTGACCACGAAGAAGAGCCACACGGACCACAGCACCCGCTGGATGAGAAACCGAATCACGCGACCCTTCGCTGCGCCCCCACGCCCTAAAGCCTAGGTCGGCCGGGGCCGTTCGCACAACCTGCTGAACGGCGGTCACGGCGTGATGGGGCCGTCCGGGCTTTCGTTCCACCGTCTCTGGTGCGCGCCGGGGTACGCAAGTCCGCCACCGGCTGTTCGCGTCGTCACGGTCCGCTGAGCTCCGCCCCTTCCGGCCCGCGGCCTCCAGCCTCGTCCGGGTCGTTGCTTCCACGATGCTCGGGGCCACTGCTTCGTGACGAAACGTTTACAGCAGTGCCATCGCCTCGGGCCGTACCGTGGAGATCGTCCGTGGCAACAGAGAGGGAGCTTGATGTCGGGCCCTGAGCAGGAGACAGACCAGCAGCGCATGCTGCACCTCGTGGAGTCGGCACAGCGGGCCGGCCGCTCGGAGAGCGAGATTCGCGAGCTCGTCCGGGACGCGCTCGAAGCAGACGCCGAGCGCGAAGCCGCCGCGTAGTCGCTCACCCGTGGGGAACGCGTAAGGAGCGTCGCGAGGAAGTCGCCTCGGGTCTGCCATCATGGTCGGCCTGGCTGCGACCGAGGAGGGGTGATGGAGAATTACGAGCTCGCCCGGCTCGAGGAGATCGAGGAGATCGACGACGGACGGAGTCCGTTCCGCCCTGTGCGGCACGCGCTCGGCATCACGGCGTTCGGCGCGAACGCGTTCGGGCCGCGGGATGCCGGCGCACGGCTGATCAACGAGCACGACGAGGCGGAGCCCGACGCGCAGGAAGAGCTCTACGTCGTCGTCGCAGGACGCGCGCGCTTCGAGATCGAGGGCGAGACCGCGGACGCTCCCGTGAGAACTCTCGTCTTCGTCAAGCCCGGTGCGAGTCGCACGGCGTTCGCCGAGGAGGACGGAACGACGCTGCTTGCGATCGGTGCGAAGGCCGGCACCGCGTACCAGCCGATGGGCTACGAGGCGTGGGCGCCGCTGCAGCAGCTCTTTCAGCAGGGCGAGTACGCGGCCGTGGCCGACCGGGCGGCCGAAGTGCTTGCAGAAGACCCGCCCCATGCGGCGCTGTACTACAACTTCGCCTGCGCGGCGAGCCTCGCCGGCCGTCCGGACGAGGCGCTGGCTCATCTCCGGCGTGGGCTGGAGCTGAACGGCGAGCTTCGGGCCTGGGCGGCCGAGGACTCCGACCTCGACGGCCTACGCGGAGACGCACGCTTCCAGGAGCTCGTCACCGACCGCGAGTAGGAGCGCGCTCGGGCCGCTAGCGGCCGACGACGTAGTAGCCCGGGGAGACGAGGGCAGGCAGCCACCGCCCGGACAGCGCCGGCTTCCGCTTTCCCCGGCCTCTAGGCCGGACCCGACCCGGCACAAGAGGGATCTTCTACGGATGCGGCCGGCTCTCGCCGGGTGGAGTGTCCACGTCAGCGATGACGATGCACGCCTCACCGCGCGGCAAGCCGACCCCGTTCGCGCTGCTCAGTCTGGGAACGACCGCAGTCTTCGTCGCCTGGCTCGCGGTGGCGTGCTACGCGCTCGCGTATCTCGTCTCGCACTGAGGCATCGCCGGCGCCGGTGTGACACTCGGTGGGGTTGCGCCGTATACGTGGACGGATGAAGCGTTCGACCCGGTGGGGAGCGCGTCGTCCTCGTCGTCACCGCGTGCGGCGCCGCTCACAAGGCGGCGTCGCACGCAACGAACGAAGGCTCGCCGGGCGACCTAGGCCCGCGTGCCGCTGAGGACGTCGACGACCCGCTCCTCGGCGCGGTCGGCGTAGCCTGCGCCGAGCCTGTCCTCGAGGATCTTTCGCAGCTCGCCGCTCTCCGCGAGCTCCTGCGTGATGTCGGCGCCACCGACCAGCTCGCCCTTGACGAAGACCTGAGGGATCGTCGGCCACCCCGACTGCTCCGCCAGCGCCTGCCGGATCGACGGGTCCGGGAGGATGTCCACGGCCGTCACCGGCGCACCCGCCGCCCGCAGGGCCTCGAGCGCCCGGCCGGAGTTGCCGCACATCACGAACTGCGGCGTGCCCTTCATGAAGAGCGCCACCGGCTCGTCGTCGATCACCTGCTTGATGCGGTCGCCCAATTCGCTCACGTCGTCCCCCTCGTCTTGATCCGAAGCTCGTGGATGGTGCCGTCGCGAAGCGGCTCTGCGAGCGCGTCGTTGACGAGCCGGTGCTGCTCGAGCAGCGACAGCCCGTCGAAGCGTGGGCTCCCGACGGTCACCTGGAAATGGTCGCCGCCTCCGGTGCGGTCCTCGACGCGCAGCTCGGCCGCGTCGGGAAACGCGTCGCGGAGCAGCGATTCGAGGAGCTCGGCAGCCACGCCCGGAGCGTAGCCCGCGCGTCAGCCTCTGTGGGCGAGGAAGTCGAGGAGGTCGGAGCGCGTGAGGACGCCGACCGGCTTCCCGTCCCGCGCTACGACGACCGCGTTCGTGCCGCCGGTCAGTGTCGCGAACACCTCGTCGAGGGTCGCCGAGGCCTCGACCGCGGCGAGCGGTGGCTGCATCGCGGCCGCGACGTCCTCGTGTACCGCGTCCGGATTGCCGAACACGCGCTCGAGCAGCGCGCGATCCTGCAGCGAGCCGATCACGTCGGCGAGCGACTCGCACTGCCCGTCCCGCACGACCGGCAGCTGCGAGATGCCGTAGCGCTGCATCGTGTCGATGCCCTCGCCGACCTTCGCGTGCGCCGTGATCGTCACGAGCTCGGGGAGCTCGCCGCCGTGCTTCGCATGCAGCAGCTCGTCCACGGTCGGGGTCGGCGCCTCCCGCTCGACGAAGCCGTGCTCGAGCATCCAGTTGTCGTCGTAGAACTTCGACATGTAGGAGCGGCCCGAGTCGGGGACGATCGCGAGCACCGTCGCCTCCGCGGGCAGGCGCTCGGCGACGCGGATCGCCGCCCAGATCGTCGAGCCCGCCGAGCCCCCGGCCAGGATTCCCTCCTCCCGCGCCAGCCGCCGCGCCATGAGGAACGACTCGCGGTCGGAGACGCGGATCCACTCGTCGACGACCGTGAGGTCGATCGTGTCGGGCCACGTGTCCTTGCCGATCCCCTCGACGAGGTACGGATGCAGCTCGGACTCGTCGTGCGCGGTGTAGATCGAGCCCTCCGGGTCGACGCCGACGATCTTGACCTCGGGCTTCCGCTCGTGGAACCAGCGGCCGACGCCGGAGATCGTCCCGCCCGTGCCGACGGAGATGACGATCGCGTCGAGCTCGCCGCCGGTCTGCTCCCAGATCTCGGGCGCGGTGATCTCGTAGTGGGCCTGCGGGTTCGCCATGTTCGAGTACTGGTCGGGCTTGAAGCCGCCCGGGATCTCCTCGGCGAGCCGCGACGAGACGGAGTAGTACGACTCGGGCGATTCGTGGTCGACGGCCGTCGGCGTGATCACGACCTCGGCGCCGTAGGCGCGCAGCATCGAGATCTTCTCCTGGCTCATCTTGTCGGGCATGACGAAGACGCAGCGATAGCCCTTCCCGGCCGCCGCGATGGCGAGGCCGACGCCGGTGTTTCCGGAGGTCGGCTCGACGATCGTCCCGCCCGGCTTGAGCTTCCCCTCGCGCTCGGCCTGCTCGATCATCGCGAGGCCGATCCGGTCCTTGACCGAGCCGCCGGGGTTGAGGTACTCGAGCTTGGCGAGGATCCGCCCGTGGCCCGGCGGGGAGAGGCCGTCGAGCCGGACGATCGGCGTGCCCCCCACGAGCTCGAGGACGGTCGGATACTCGCGCGGCATCGCGGGGAAGCCTAGAACAGTCCCCGGCGTTGGAGGCAGGAATGAGGATCACGGTGATCGGGAGAGGGAACGTGGGCGGCGGCCTCGCGCGCAGATGGCGCGACGCCGGCCACGAGGTGCAGGAGCTCGGCCGCGACGGAGGCGACGCATCGGACGCGGACGTCGTGCTCGTCGCGGTGCCGTCTCCCGAGATCGCGAACGCGCTCGGCAACGTGAGCGGGATCGAGGGGAAGACGACGATCGACGCGACGAACGCCGTTCGCGGCCGCAACGAGGGGTTCGAGTCGCTCGCGCACGAGGTCCGCTCGATCGTCGGCGGCCCGACCGCGAAGACGTTCAACCTCAACTTCGCCGCGATCTACGACGAGATCGACGCGCAGCGCGTCAGGCCGTCGAACCTCTACTGCGCGGAGGACGAGGCGAGGGAGCTCACGGAGCGGCTGATCCGCGAGGCCGGCTACGAACCGGTCTACGCCGGCGGGCTCGAGCGGGCGCGCCTGCTCGAGGACCATCTCGAGCTGCTCTTCGCCGTCAACCAGGCCGGGCTGGGCCCGTTCTTCGTCCGGTACGCCCGCCCCGGCGAGCTCTAACCCGCGACCGCCCCTTCCGCCTCCAGCGGAACCTCGCCCGAGCGGACGAGCAGGAAGGCGGCCAGCACGGCGGCGACGCCGAGGCCGCCGAGCACCCAGAAGGAGAGCGCGAACCCGCTCGTCATCGCCTGCGGCAGCGAATGGCCCGAGGCGAGCAGCGTCCGCTCGTGCGTGAACGCGACGGTCGACGCGATCGCCACGCCGAGCGCCCCGCCGATCTGCTGCGTCGTGTTCAGCAGCCCCGAGGCGAGCCCCGACTCGTGGTGCTGGACGCCGGCGAGCGCCGCGATCGAGACCGGGATGAACGAGAAGGCGAGGCCGAAGCCCATCATCAGATAGCCCGGAAGCAGGTCGCTCGCGTACGAGCCGTCGACCGGAATCTGCGCGTACCAGAACATCGCCCCCGCGACGAGCGCGAGCCCGGCCGTCAGCACCGGCCGGACGCCGATCCGCGTCACGAGCGCCTGGGCGGCGCCGGCGACGGGGATCACGGTGCCGGCCGTCGCGAGGAACGTCAGGCCGGTCTTGAGCGGCGAGTACCCGAGCACCTGCTGCACGTAGAGAGTGAGCACGAAGAAGTTGGCGAAGATCACCGCGCCGAGCAGGAAGCTCGCGACGTTCGCGCCCGCGAGCGTCTTCGTCCGGAAGATCCGGAACGGGACGAGCGGCTGGCGATGCCGCAGCTCGATCGCCACGAAGGCGAGCAGCAGCGCGGCCGAGCCGGCCAGCAGCCCGATCGTGCGGCCGGTCGCCCAGCCGACGGTCGGCGCCTTCGAGATCGCGTAGACGAGCAGCGCCAGACCGCCCGTGACGGTCACCGCGCCGCCCGCGTCGAAGCCGCGGACCCCCTCGGCACGGCTCTCGCGCACGATCGGGCGCGTGAGCGCGAGCACGAGTGCGCCGACGGGGACGTTGACGAAGAAGATCCACTCCCAGCCGAGGTACTTCACGAGGATCCCGCCGAAGAGGACGCCGGCCGCCGCGCCGCTGCCGCCCATCGCGCCCCAGATCCCGAGCGCCTTGTTCCGCTCGGCGCCCTCTTCGAACGTCGTCGTGATGATCGCGAGCGTCGCCGGCGAGACGATCGCGGCACCGAGCCCCTGCACGGTGCGTGCCGCGACGAGCACGCCGATCGAGCCGGCCAGGCCGCAGACGAGCGAGGCGGCGGAGAAGAGTGCGACTCCGACGATGAACATCAGCCGCCTGCCGAGCAGGTCGGCCGCGCGCCCGCCGAGGAGGAGGAGACCCCCGAAGGCGATCGTGTAGGCGATGAGCACCCACTGGACGGTGGTGTCGCCCACGTGGAGCGAACGCTCGATCGACGGGAGCGCCACGTTGACGATCGAGACGTCGAGCACGGTCATGAAGAACGCGACGCAGACGAGCGCAAGCGCCTGCCAGCGCCTCGGATCGGGTCCGGCAGCGGACATCGACTCCTCCCCTGTGGTTGCGGCCATCCTAGAGAGGACGAACGGCCGACCCCGCAATCGACGACCCCGGATCAGTGGCGGAAGTGGCGGCGGCCGGTGAAGACCATTGCGGCGCCCGCCTGCGCGACGGCGGCGACCACCTCCTCGTCGCGGCGGGAGCCTCCGGGCTGGACGATCGAGCTCGTGCCCGCGTCGAGGGCGATCCGCGGGCCGTCGGGGAAGGGGAAGAACGCGTCGGAGGCGAGAGCCGAGCCGACGGCGTCGTGGCCGAACTCGGCCGCCTTTCCGACGGCGATCCGCACCGCGTCGACGCGGCTCATCTGGCCGGCGCCGATCCCGATCGTCTGCAGCCCCTTCACGAGCACGATCGCATTCGAGGCGACGTGCTTGCACACGCGCCAGGCGAAGACGAGGTCGCCCCACTGCGCCTCGTCGAGCTCGCCGGTCACGAGCTGCCAGTCGTCGCGCTCGTCGATCTCGGCGTCGGAGTCCTGGACGAGCATGCCGCCGATCACGCGCTTGTAGTGGCGCTCGCCGGGCTCACCCGCGCGCCGCTCGCCGTCGAGGAGGATCCGCACGTTCTTCTTCCGGCGCAGCGCGTTGAGCGCGTCTTCCGTGTAGCCGGGCGCGAAGAGCACCTCGACAAATTGCTCCGCGAGCTTCTCGCCCAGCGGCTCGTCGACCTCGCGGTTGAGGACGACGACACCGCCGTACGCCGAGGTCGGGTCGGAGGCGAGCGCCCTGTCGTACGCCTCCTCCACGGTCGTGGCGACCGCGACCCCGCACGGGTTCGCGTGCTTGACGATCACGCATGCCGGGAGCGCGAACTCGCGCGCGAGCGCGCGCGCGCCGGAGAAGTCGTTGAGGTTGTTGAAGGAGAGCTCCTTGCCGTGGAGCTGCTCGACCCGTGAGAGGAGGTGACGCCTCGAGCCCCGCTCCGCGTAGTACGCGGCGCGCTGGTGCGGGTTCTCCCCGTACGCGAGGTCGAGGACCTTGTCGAGCGAGAGGACGAGCGAGTCGGGGAACTCCTCGCGGGCGTTGAACCACGTCGCGATCGCGGCCTCGTAGGCGGCGGTGTGGGCGAACGCCTCCGCCGCCAGGCGCCGGCGCGTCTCGAGCGAGAGCTCGCCGCTCGCGCGCAGCTCCTCGAGGATGGGGCCGTACTGCTCGGGACGGCAGACCGGCGCGCAGTGGGCGAAGTTCTTGGCGGCGCCGCGCAGCATCGACGGGCCGCCGATGTCGATCATCTCCACCGCCTCCTCCTCGGTCACGCCGCGCCGCCCCGTGATCTCCTCGAACGGATAGAGGTTGACGCAGACGAGGTCGAACGGCTCGATCCCGTGCTCGGCGAGCGTCGCCATGTCCTGCGCCTCGTCGCGGCGGGCGAGGATCCCGGCGTGGACACGCGGGTGGAGCGTCTTCACGCGGCCCCCGAGCATCTCGGGAAAGTCGGTGACCGTCTCGACGTGCTCGACCGGCAGGCCGACCGCCTCGAGCGCGGCCGCCGTCTTCCCGCTCGCGACGAGCTGCCAGCCGAGCGCGGCGAGCCCGCGCGCGAACGTGTCGAGGCCGGTCTTGTCCCAGGTCGAGATCAGCGCGCGCACAGCTCTTTCACCACCTCGGGTAGGAGCCGGTGCTCGACCTGCTGGACGCGCTCGCGGAGCGTCTCGACGGTGTCGTCGCGACGGACCGGGACGGGCTCGGCGGCGATGACGGGGCCGGTGTCCACGCCCTCGTCGACGTAGTGGACGGTCGCGGCGGTCTCGTCGACGCCGGCTGCGAGCACGTCCTCGATCGGATGGGCTCCGGGGAACTGGGGCAGCGGGGCCGAGTGGGTGTTCACGATCCGGCCGCCGTAGTAGTCGAAGAACGGCCTGCGGAAGAGGTGCATGTACCCGGCGCAGACGACGAGCTCCACGTCGTGGGCCTGCAGCCACTCCGCGAGCGCGACGTCGCGCTCCTCGCGGCTCTCGTACTCGTGCGCGTCGAAGACGGCGGTCGCGATCCCGGCCGCCTCGGCCCGCTCGAGCGCCCGCACGCCGGGCTTGTTCGACGCGACTGCGGCGATGGGCAGGCCGGCGTCGATCAGCGCCTGGAGGTTCGTTCCCTCACCGCTCACGAGCACCCCGATCACCGGATCCGCCCGATCACGAGCTCGTCCGGTCCGGGCTCGCCGACCACCGCGCAGTAGCCGATGCCGAGGTTGAACACGCGCCGCAGCTCGTCTTCTGCGACGTGCCGGGCGAGCCAGTGGAAGACGGGCGGGCGCTTCCACGCGTCCCACTCGATCTCGGCGTGCAACCCGGCGGGAACGACGCGCTCGAGGTTGCCGAGAATCCCGCCGCCCGTGACATGCGCGAAGGCGTGCGCGGTCTCGCGGAGGCGCCGCACCTCGTCGAGGTAGAGGCGCGTGGGAGCGAGGAGGTCGTCGCCCTCGTAGTCCTCGAGCTCGAGCACGCGCCGGACGAGTGTGAAGCCGTTCGCGTGGAGGCCCGACGACGGGAAGCCGAGCACGTGATCGCCGGCGGCGACCCGGGAGCCGTCGACGAGGCGCTCGCGGTCGACGACGCCGATGCACGTCGCCGCGAAGTCGAGCTCGTCCTCCCGGTACACGTCCGGCATCTCGGCCGTCTCGCCGCCGATGAGCGCGACGCCGGCCGTCCGGCAGACCTCCGCCGCACCGTCGACGAGGTCCGCGACCTGCTCGAGCTCGACGCGGGCGGCGGCGACGTAGTCGAGCAGGACGAGAGGGTCGGCTCCGCACGTGATCACGTCGTTGATGCAGTGCGCCGCCATGTCGGCGCCGCAGTTCCGGAGCCGGCCGCGAGGGCGGGCGACCATCGGCTTCGTGCCGATCGAGTCGGTGGAGGCGGCGAGCAGGCGTCGCTCGTCGAGCGGGTGGAGCGCCGCGAACGCGCCGAAGTGCGTGGCGCCGGTCGACTCGACCGCGGCCCTGAGACGCGCGACGACCTCGCCGGCCGTGGCGAGCGAGACGCCGGCCGCGTCGTACGTGCGGGCTCGCTCGCTCACAGAGCGAGTCTATGGCCGTCGGCTAGACGAACAGCTCGCCGAAGAGCTCCGGCCGGCCCTGCGGGCCGCCGCGGACGAAGCGGACGACGGTCTCTCCGACTTCGACGTCGGCTCCGTCGCGCTCGGCGTCGAGGATCTGTGCCAGCGCCTTCGCCTTCCCCGACGGGTCGTCGGCCTTGAGATGGAGCTCCGACAGCTGCAGGTCGTCTCCCTGGGCGAGGAGCTCGTCGATCCAGTCGCGCGGCGGATGGATCTCGAGCCGGTAGCCCGCGTTCGTGGAGACGAACGTGCGGCGCCCGCCGTGCTCCTGCACACGCAGGTCGTTTTGCTCGGCGCGCTCGAGGGCCGCCTCGAACTCGCCCTCGTCGAGCACGAACCCGAGGTGGTCGACCCGCGGTGTGGGCCATTGCCCCGGCTGGACGACGACGTTCACGGCGCCCTTCTCGAGCTCGGTCAAGCGGAGCTTGAAGCCCATCGCGTCCAGCTCGCTCCACGAGATGCCGGGCTCGTACGAGGTCAGGTCCTCGCCGATCCGCCCGTGGCGGGCGACGAGATCGAACGCGAGCTTGCCGAGGTAGCGGCCCTCGACCTCGCGCGACGCGGCTCGTGACGAGGTGATAGTGGAAGAGCTGCACCGCCGTCCATCGTGCCAGGGACGGTCGGCTCTACGCGGTCAGCGCCGTCCGCTCACGCGCGCGCGGGCTCGAACCGCAGCTTTGCGGCCTCGGCCGGCACCTCGGTGGGGTAGTCCCCGGTGAGGCAGGCGCGGCAGAGGGCCGATGCCGGCCGCCGCGTCGCCTCGACGAGCCCGTCGTGCGACAGGTACGCGAGCGAGGTCGCGCCGACGTGCTCGCGCACCTCCTCGACCGTCCGCGTGGAGGCGATCATCTCCGAGGGGTCGGCGAGGTCGATCCCGTAGAAGCACTGCCCGATCACCGGCGGGGAGGAGATCCGCAGGTGCACCTCGGCAGCCCCCGCGTCGAACAGCATCCGGACGATCTCGCGCGTCGTGTTGCCCCGCACGATCGAGTCGTCGACTGCGACGACGCGCTTGCCGGCGACCTCGGCGACGGGGTGGTACTTGAGCTTGATCCCCTGGCGGCGCAGCTCCTGGTCGGGCTGGATGAAGGTGCGCTGGACGTAGCGGTTCTTGATCAGCCCTTCGCTGAAGGGGAGCCCGAGCGCACGGGCGAAGCCGATCGCCGCCGGCGTGCCCGAGTCGGGAATCGGCAGGACGAGGTCCGCTTCGACCGGGGCCTCCTGCGCCAGCCGCTCGCCCATCCGTACCCGCGCGTTGTGTACCTCGACGCCCTCGAGCCGCGAGTCGGGACGGGCGAGGTAGAAGAACTCCCAGATGCAGAGGGCGCCGCCGGCCGCGCGTTCGAGTACCTGCGTCGCGTGGAGCCCGTCGGCGTCGGCGACGACGAGCTCCCCGGGTGCCACCTCGCGGACGAGCTCGGCCCCCACGAGGTCGAGCGCGCAGGTCTCGGAGGCGAAGACCCAGTCGTCCTGGATCCGGCCGATCACGAGCGGACTGAAGCCGTGCGGGTCGCGCAGCGCCACGAGGCGTCCCTCCGAGAGGGCGACGATGGAGTACGCGCCGTCGAGCCGCTGCATCGCATGCGCGACGGCCTCGTCGAGCGGAGCCGGATCGTTCGCGATCAGTGCCGCCACCAGCTCGCTGTCGGAGGTCGTCCCGAGCGGCACGCCGTCGTCCCGGAGCCCGTCGCGGAGCTCGCCGACGTTGATCAGGTTGCCGTTGTGGCCGAGTGCGACCGTGCGCGCCCGGCCGTGCTGGACGAGCGGCTGGGCATTCGCCCACTGCGACGAGCCCGTCGTCGAGTAACGCGTGTGGCCGATCGCGACCTGGCCGCCGCGCAGGCCGCCGAGCTTCTGCTCGTCGAACACCTGGGAGACGAGGCCGAGGTCGCGGAGCGCGGTGAGGCGGCCGTTGTCGGAGACGGCGATCCCGGCCGACTCCTGGCCGCGATGCTGGAGCGCGAACAGCCCGAAATACGCGAGCCGCGCGACGTCGCGGTCGGGGGCGTAGACGCCGAAGACGCCGCACACGTCAGCGCACCGTCCCGATCCTGACGAAGCCGCGGGAGCCGAGGCGACGGACCCGCTCCGGGCGGCAGGCGAGGATGGCCGCGCCGCGACGGGAGTCGTACTCGTCGGGGAGCTCCACCTCCGCCTCGACTCCGTCGCTCCAGGCCCCGGCCTCCGCCAGGGCGGCCGCGATGCCGCCGCTCCCGACGTCGTGGCTGAGGCTCAGGTGCGGCGCCGCCCTCCAGAGGAAGCGGATCAGTGCCGCCTCGGCCGCGAGCGAGCCGTCGGGCGACGTGGCGAGGAGCACTGCGTCGCCGGTGCGCCACCGGCCCGGCACCCTCCGCACGTCGGGTACGAGCCCCACGCAGCCGACGACCGGCGTCGGCGGGATGGAGGAGCCGTCGGCATCGTTGTAGAGCGAGACGTTGCCCGAGACGACCGGGATTCCGAGCGTCTCGGCGGCCTGTGCGATCCCCTCGACGGCCTCGGCGAGCTCGTGCGCGATCTCCGGCTTCTCGGGGTTGCCGAAGTTGAGGCAGTCGGTCAGCCCGATCGGCTCGCCGCCAGCGCAGGCGACGTTGCGCGCGGCGCCGAGCGTCGCCTGGACGCCCGCGCGGAAGCCGTCGGTCTCGCCGCGTGCGGGCCCCTGCAGCGAGACGGCGAGCCCGCGCAGCGACGGCCGCAAGCGCAGGACCGCCGCGTCGAGGCCCGGTCGGCGGACGGTGCGCGAGCCGACGAGGTGGTCGTACTGCTCGATCACCTCGCGCACGTCGAACGCGGGGCGCTCCGGGTGCCGCGGCGGCCGCGCCTCCCGTCGCTGCTCGACCTCGTAGCGCGGGCACTCGTCGGTCAGCAGCCGCGCCGGGATGTCGCCGACGAGGTCGCCGTCGTGGAACGCTCGGAGCGCGCCCGAATCCGTCACCTCGCCGATCACGGTGCACGGCAGCTCCCAGGGCGCGCAGGCCTCCCGCACCGCGTCGAGCATCTCCGGACGCACGACCGCGACCATTCGCTCCTGCGACTCGGAGATCATGATCTCCCACGGCTCCATACCCTCCTCGCGCAGCGGCACGCGGTCCAGGTGGACGTCGATGCCTGCGTCGGCGGAAGCCATCTCGGACAGCGCCGACGCGAGGCCCGCCGCGCCGCAGTCCTGCAGCGACTCGACGAGGCCCGAATCTACGAGCTCGAGCGAGACCTCGATCAGCTTCTTGCCGGTGAACGGGTCTCCGACCTGAACGGACGGACGCTTGTCGGCGTCGTCCTCGCTCAGCTCCGCGCTCGCGAGCACCGACGCGCCGCCGATGCCGTCGCGGCCGGTCGTCGCACCGTAGAGGACGACGAGCCGCCCGGGCCCGTCCGCCTTTGCCGAGCGGAGCCGCTCGGTCTCGAGCAGCCCCACGCACATCGCGTTGACGAGGCAGTTGGAGGCGTAGGCGGGGTCGAAGACGGTCTGGCCCCCGACCGTCGGCACGCCGACACAGTTGCCGTAGTGGCCGATCCCGGCGACGGCCTGCCGGAAGTGGAAGTCCGGCTCGCCGAACCAGAGACCGTCGAGCAGCGCGATCGGGCGCGCGCCCATCGCGATCACGTCGCGCAGGATCCCGCCGATCCCGGTCGCGGCGCCCTGGAACGGCTCGACGGCGGACGGGTGGTTGTGCGACTCGACCTTGAACGCGACGGCCGTCCCCTCGCCGAGATCGAGCACTCCGGCGTTCTCGCCCGGCCCCTGCAGGACGCGCTCGCCATGGGACGGCAGCCGCTTCAGGAGAGGCGCCGAATGCTTGTAGCCGCAGTGCTCCGACCAGAGGAGGGAGAAGACGGCGAGCTCGAAGTGGTTCGGGTCGCGGCCGAGCAGCTCCCGGATACGGCCCGCCTCCCGGTCCGTGAGACCAAGGGCGCGGTGAAGGGGCTGGGCGGCGACCTCCGACAGGTGATTCAGTCTAGCCAGCGCCGCGGCGGAATCTCACACGACCCGGCTACGTTGCGTTCCAACGTAGATGCGTCGGCCGGTCGTCCTCCTCGCGGTACTCGCGCTCATCTGGGGCGCCTCGTTCATGCTGATCAAGATCGCCGACCGGCAGCTCGCGCCGGCGACCCTGATCCTCGGCCGCGTCGGCTCGGCGGCCCTGCTGCTCGCCGTGATCGCGGTGGTGCGCCTCGGTGTACGGGAGACACTCGACGAGATCCGCCGCGCGTGGCGCTGGCTCGTCGTCGTCGGGCTCGTGAACACCGCTCTGCCGTTCTGGCTGCTCTCCTGGGGCGAGACCCGGATCGACTCGGGGCTGGCCTCGATCATCCAGGGAGCCGTTCCGATCTTCAACGCGCTGCTCGCCTTCGGCTTCTTCCGGGAGGCGCGGGTCGCGGGTCCGCGGCTGCTCGGCCTCGGAATCGGCTTCGTCGGGGTCGCGGTGCTCGTCGGGGCGCAGCCGCACGGGAAGCTGCTGGCCGCGCTCGCCGTCGTCGCCATGGCGTTCTGTTACGCGATCGGGACGCTGTTCGCAGGCCGCCACCTGCGCGGGACTCCGCCGCTCGTCGTCGCGCTCGCCTCGACCTCCGTCTCGACGCTCGCCGCCGCCCCGGCCGGGATCGTCCAGGCACCGACCGGCATGTGGCACGGGGAGACGATCGCGTCGATCCTCGTGCTCGGCTTCGTCGGCACGGCGATCGCCTACCTGCTCTTCTTCGCCCTCATCCAGCGAGCGGGTGCGAACTACGCGACGCTCGTGACGTATCTCGTGCCGCCGATCGCGCTCGCCTACGGCGCGATCTTCCTCGACGAGAGCTTCGGCCTCACGGCGTTGGCCGCGCTCGTGCTGATCCTGGCCGGTGTCGCCCTCGCGACCGGATCGGTTCGACTAGCCTCGCTGCGTGGCGGTCGAGCTGAGGCGCGCGAAGCCGCCTGACGCGGACTTCCTGCTCGAGCTCCTCGGAGCCGACGACGTCAGGCAGTTCCTCGGCCCCCGCAGCGCGGCGAGTCGCGACGAGGTGCTCGAGGAGATCGAGCGCTCGCTCGCCGAGCCGGAGGGCTTCGGCCGCTTCGTGATCGAGGAGCAGGGAGACCCCGTCGGGATGGTCGGCTTCCACGTCGCGAACGACCGCAGCCGGATCGCCCGGCTCGAGCGGCTCGCGATTCACCCGAGTCAACGGGGCCGCCGCCTCGCCGACGAGGCCGCGCGGCTCTTCCAGCGCCACCTCGTCGAGGAGCTCGGCTACCACCGGCTCGAGCTCGAGGTCTACGCCTTCAACGAGCGAGCGTGCGCGCACGCCGAGCGCGTGGGCTTCGTGCGCGAAGGGCGCAAGCGGAAGGCGTATCTCAAGGACGGAGAGTGGGTCGACACCCTCCTCTACGCGCTCCTGGCGGAGGACCTCGGCTAGCGGGCGCGAACCGCAAGGCTGTGAGCGACCCGGCCCTCGTCTCCGCGGCCGCGCGCTCCCGCCGGCGCGCCCTCCTCGCGCTCGAGTTTCCGGGCCTCCTGGAGTTCGACGAGCCGGCGCTCGAATGGCGGCGGCTGTTCGCCGAGCTCTTCGGGACGTTCCTGCTCGTGCTCGCCGGCGCCGGTGCCGTGGTCGTCAACGCGCTCAGCCACGGCGGCGTCGGCCGCGCCGCCGCGGTCGCAGCGCCCGGCCTGACGGTGCTGGCGATCATCCTCTTCATGGGCGCCGTCTCCGGCGCGCATCTCAATCCGGCCGTCACCTTCGGCTTCGCGCTCCGCGGCGACTTCCCCTGGCGCCGCGTCCCGGGCTACGTCCTCGTGCAGCTCGCGGGCGCCGTGCTCGCGTGCCTCTTCCTCTGGGGCGCGTACGGCAAGGTCGGCATGCTCGGCGCCACCGTGCCGGGCGCCGGGCTCAGCGACTGGCAGGCGATGGCGACGGAGGGAGTCCTCACCCTCGGTCTCGTGAGCACGATCCTCGGCACCGCCTCGGAGGCGCAGAACGTCGGTGCGCTCTCGGCGGTCGCGGTAGGCGGCTACATCGTGCTCGCCGGCTTCTGGGCGAGCCCGCTGACGGGGGCGTCGATGAATCCGGCGCGCTCGCTCGGCCCCGACCTCGCGCTCGGTCGCTTCGACCACATCTGGCCGTACCTCGTCGGGCCGCTGCTCGGAGCGGCCCTCGCGGTCGTGTTCGCCTGGATCCTGCGCGGGCGGGGCGGTGGAGGACGAGCTGCGGCGAGCGGCCGGCTGAACGAGCCGCCGACCGCGGCAGGCTCGTTGCCGCGCTAGTCGAGGCCGCCGCCGACGTCGAGCACGACCGTCTTGAGGTCGGTCATGTCGAGCATCGTGTAGCGGCCGCCGATCCGGCCCCAGCCGGTCTGCGTGCCGGAGGCGCCGCCGAACGGCTCGTGCGCCTCCCAGTAGTCGGTCGAGTCGTTGACGACGACGTTGCCGACGCGGAGATTGTCGAGGTAGCGGAAGGCGCGCGACAGGCTCGACGTGTAGACGGCGGCCTGGAGCCCGAGGTGCGAGTCGTTCGCCGCCGCGAGCGCCTCCTCGTCCGAGCCGACGCGGATGAGCGGGACGATCGGGCCGAACGTCTCCTCGCGGTTGATCAGCGTGTCGAGCCCGACGCCGGTGACCACGGTCGGCTCGTAGTAGAGCTCCGTCGGCCGTCCGCCGGCGCGCGATCCACCGAGCACGACCTCGGCGCCCTTGCCGACCGCGTCCTCGAGGTGTCGGTCCATCTTCGCGGCGGTCGGCTCGTTGTTCATCGGCCCGACCTTCGTCCCGTCGTCGAACGGGTCCCCGAGCGGCCACTCGGCGGCGACCTTCACGACCTCGTCGAGGAACGCGTCGTGGACGCGCTCGTGTACGAGCACGCGCTCGGTCGCGCAGCACACCTGCCCGGCGCAGAAGAAGCCGCCGAAGACGGCGCCCTGCGCCGCCCGCGCGAGGTCGGCGTCCTCGCAGACGACGACCGGCCCGTTGCCGCTCGCCTCGATCAGCGAGCGCTTGAGCCCGGCCGCGCGGACGATCTTCTCCGCCGTCCCGTGCGAGCCGACGAAGCCGATCCCGTCCACTCCGGGATGGGTGACGAGGCGCTCGCCGACCTCGCCGCCGCCGTAGACGACGTTGACGACGCCCTCCGGCAGCCCGGCGTCGGCCATGATCTGCATGAAGTTCGCCATCGCGAGGGGCGTCCACTCCGACGGCTTGATCACGATCGTGTTGCCGGCCGCGATGCCCGGCGCGATCAGCTCGACCGGGATCAGCGTGGGGAAGTTCCAGGGCGTGATCGCCGCGTAGACGCCGTTCGGCTTGCGGAAGGTGAGGATCCGCTTCGACGGGTCCTGCGACGGGATGACCGCCGTCTCCATCCGCTTCACGTCCTCGGCGGCGATGCGGAAGTTCTCGGCCGTCTCGTCGATGTCGGCGAGCGCCTCGCCCGCGTACGGCTTGCCCTGCTCGAGCGTGAGCTCGCGGGCGAAGTCCTCGCGCCTGGCGACGATCAGGTCGGCGATCGCGTGGCAGATCTCCGCGCGCTCCCAGGCCGAGCGCGCCGCCCACTCCGGCTGCGCGCGCCCGGCAGCCTCGACCGCGGCATCGACGTCCTCGGGGCTCGCGTCCGGCGCCTCGGCGAGCGTCTCACCCGTCACGGGGGAGACGATCGAGCGGGCGCGGTCGCCGGTCGCGGCGACCCACGTCCCACCGACGAAGTTCTCGAGCGTGCGGACGGCGAGGGCCATGCCGCGCCGATTCTACGGTGGCGCCGGTGTCCGGGGCTACGCGGCTGCGGGAACGCGTTCGCCGGCGATCGGGAGGTCGAAGGCGAAGGTGCTGCCGTGGTGAGGAGCCGGTTCGACCCAGATCCGCCCGTGCATCGAGGAGACGAGCTGGCGGCAGATGTACAGCCCGAGCCCGTTTCCCCCGACGCCGTGCTGGTGGTTGGGGTCGAGGCGGTAGAACTTCTCGAAGACGTGCTCCCGCTCGGTGGGCGGAATCCCCGGACCGCGGTCGCGCACCGAGAAGCGAACGCGAGAGTCCTCGCGCTGAACCTCGACGTCGACCCGGCTCCCCGCGGGCGAGTACTTGACCGCGTTGTCGATGAGGTTGGCGAGCACCTGGTGCGTCCGTCCCTCGTCGCCGAGCACCCGCGGCAGGTCGTCCGACGTCGAGATCCGCAGCATCGCCCTCGTCGCCGCGCGGTGCCGGGCCTCTTCCACAGCCGCCCGCGCGACGGCGGCTGCGTTGAACGGCTCCCGCTCGACGCGCAGGGAGCCCGCATCGAGCTGTCCCGCGAGGAGGATGTCCTCGACGAGGCCGGCGAGCCGCTTCGACTGCGCGGCGATCATGGCCAGCAGCGTCTTGTGTGTCGCGGGCGGCAGGAGCGCGCCGCGCTCGGTGAGGGTGACTGCCGCCCCGTGGAGCGCCGCGAGCGGCGTGCGGAGCTCGTGCGACACGGTGGCCACGAACTCGGCGCGGATCGCCTCCAGCCGGTGCTCGCTCGTGGCGTCGCGGAAGGCATAGACCGTGCCGTCGCCGAGCTCGACGCCGGCGATCGAGAGCCAGAGCTCGCGGCCCGAGAGCTCGAGTGGGATCGTCTCCGGTCGCGACCTCTCGTCCGGCTCGGACGTGGGGATGCGAGCGACGATCGAGCTCCAGCCGGGCAGGGCCGTCTCGGCGGCCGTCCCGCACACCTGCTCCGCCGTAAGGCCCGTGATGGACTCCGCCGCGGGGTTCCAGAGGCGTACGATGCCGCTCGCGTCGACGAGGAAGACGCCTTCGCCGAGATGGGAGAGCACCCGCGCCGCCTGCTCGCGCTGCCTTCTGGCCAGGCGGCTACGCCCGAGGACCGGCGCGAGGGAGTAGGCGGCCAGGGCCACCGCGACCAGGGCGCCGAGACTCGCCAGGAGAATCCGCCGGCGAGTCGCGTCGGCGCCCGCGAGGATTTCGGCAGCCGGGGCGAGCGCCACGAGCCTCGTGGCCGGCGTCGCCCGGGACAGCGTCGTGGCGACGGCGACGTAGCGCACGCCGCCGAGCGTGACCGACGAGGGCCGACCGAGCGGGAGCGGCGCGGGGATGGCGGCCTGCTGTCCCGCCGGCAACAGAAGCGATCTGCCGTGTGCGAACGCGAGGTCGCGGGTCCCCGCAAGCCGTGAAGCGCGCTGGAGCCGGGCGAGCAGCCGCCGGTCGAACGGCACGCGCACGGTCACGGTGCCGATCCGTCGCGAGTCGGCCACGATGCGGATGCTCCGGCTCGGGGCGCCTCGGCTCGCCGCCGGCGCCGACCGGCCGAGCGCAAGAGTGACGCGCGGCGGGGACAGCTTCCTGAGCTGCCGCCGGTCCCGCTGCTCGAACGCATGCTGCACCTTTCGCGAGGCCGCGATCGTGCGAGCCTGCCGGCCGGCTCCGGCGAGAACCTGCCGGTAGTCGCTCGACGCCTTCCGCAGTGCGTCCTGCAGCGCGGACTCGGCGTGGGAGCGTGCCCGCGCAGCCTCGACGCCCGCGAACGCCCAGGCGCCGGCCGCAAAGGGCAGGACGAGGAGCACGAGCGCCGCCGCCACCTTCAGCCGCCCGCTCAGGCCCGCGGCGATCACCCGCCCCGGCCGTGTCCGTGCGACCCGTCGTGCGATCCGCCTCCGGAGCCGTGGTCGTGCGATCCGTCGTGCGATCCGCTTCCGGAGCCGTGGTCGTGCGACCCGCCCGGCGGCCCGTCACTGTGCCCGTATCCACGGGACTCGTGGGCCGGACTCCACGCGCCGCCGCCGTGATCGTGCTGATCGTGCGACCCGCCGGGCGGCGCCGCGGCGGCGCCCCGGCCGTGCGATTCGTCCGGTGTCGGCGGTGGGCCGGACGTCGCGGCATGCCGGTCAGGTCCGTGATGTCCGTCGTGCCGGGGCCCGCCTCCGTCGTGGCCGTGGGCCTCCGGCGGGCTCGGCGCTGCGTGCGCCGGCGGCGATCCGTCGTGGCCGCGATGCTGCGAGAGGTCCCGGGCGTGACCGTGCGTGTCGGTCGGCCCCGCCCCGGATCGATCGTGGCCGTGGTGCTCCCGCTCGGATGAGGTGGCGGACGCCGTGGCCGGGACCACGGAGTGAGGCGTGAACGTCACAGCCTCCGGCGTGGTCGTCGTGGTCGGAGTGGTCGGGGGCGGCGCAGCCGGTGCCGGCGTGGTCTGCGGAGGGGCGGGCTCGTGCACGTGCGGCTTCGGCGCGCGGCGAACCGGCGCGGACGGAGGCGTGCGGTGACGAACCGGAACCGGTGCCGGGCTCGCAGCCTGCGGCGCGGGCTCCTGCCGCACCGGTGGCGGCGTGACGTGTGACGCGGGAATGACGAGCGCGCCCACGGCTCCGCGCCCGGGCGGAGCCGACGTGCCAGGGGACAGTCGGGTGGGAGGAGGCTGCAGGACGAGCAGGGAGAGAAGGACGGAGCCGGCAACGGCTGCAACGGCCGGCAGAAGCGGCCCGATCCTCGTGATGCTCGGCTTCATTCCTCGTCTGCCCCCGGCAGACAGCCCTCCCTCGACGCTCGACTCTTCATCGGCCGAGCACGGGCGGGTCTTGAGCCCTCGATGGGCGTACAACTCGTACGATCCCGCCATGGCGCGCTTCCTGCACACGATGGTCCGGGTCACGGATCCGCAGAAGAGCCGTGCGTTCTACGAAGCGCTCGGCTTCCGCTTCGAGCGCGACATGGACATCGTGCGGGGCGGCGAGCTCGAGGCGACGAACTACTTCTTCGGGATCGGCGACCAGGAGTCGGTGCT
Source organism: uncultured Actinomycetes bacterium (assembly GCA_963746965.1). Lineage (GTDB taxonomy): Bacteria > Actinomycetota > Thermoleophilia > Gaiellales > Gaiellaceae > Palsa-739. The sequence continues at coordinate 1,118,537 of CAVVDH010000001.1, forward strand.
CGAGCTCACGTACAACCACGACGGGCGCACGTACGAGCTCGGCACGGGCTACGGCCACGTCGCGGTCGGCGTCGACGACCTGGCGGCGACGCTCGGGGAGCTCCAGCAGCAGGGCATCGAGCCCGAGCGGGAGCCGTACCGCGTCCGCGAGGGCGGCTCGCTGATCTGCTTCGTCCAGGATCCGGACGGCTACCGCATCGAGCTGATCGACCGCAGCGGCCGCTAGGCCGCCGAGTCCCGTGTCCGCGCGCTCCCGCGTAGCGTCGCCGGCGATGGTGGTCGTCCTCGCGCTCGTGCTCTCGGCCGCCTTCGGCGCCGGCGACCAGTACCTCGGCAGCCTCGAGGGCTCCGGGCACGTGTGGGCCGCAGGCTGGTCCGCCGACGTCAGCCTCCTCTCGGCGCCGTGGCTCGTGCTCCCGTTCCTCGCCGGCTGCACCCAGCGGACGGCGCGCCGCGCGGCCCTGCTCGGCCTCGGCTGCACCTACGTCGCCCTCCTCGGCTACGGGGTGATGACGGTCAGTCCGCTCGAGAACGCGCACGTCACCGCGGCGACGGTGCGCGGCTTCGTCGTCAGCGAGCGCAGCGTGCTCGCGGGAGGCATCGTGACCGGGCCGCTCTTCGGCTGGCTGGCCTGGCGCTGGCGCGCGCGCAGGGAGATCGCGGGCGCTCTCGTCCTCGCAGCGGCGCTCTGCCTCGAGCCGCTTGCACGCCGGATCTCGATCGATCCGATCCGCTATCGCGACGTGTGGATCGCGGAGGTCGTCGCCGGCTTCGCGCTCGGTGCGGCGGTTCTCGCCCGCCGGCGCGTGCGCGCCCAGGAGTAGTTCCGGGTTTTGCGGGCAGGACGCCGCTGTGTGGCCGGAGGGTTCCAAGGCGGAGCACGTCCGGCGGCTGCAGTCGGTCACAGACGCCGCTCTTGCGCATCTGCGCCTCGACGAGCTGCTCGCGGCGCTGCTCGAGCGGACGCGGCAGATCCTCGAGGTCGATACGTGCGCGATCCTGCTGCTCGACGACGACACGAACGAGCTCGTCGCGCGCGCGGCGCTCGGGATCGAGGAGGAGGTCGAGCACGGTGTCCGCATCCCGGTCGGCGCCGGGTTCGCCGGACGCGTCGCGGCCGAGAAGCGCCCGGTCGTCGTCGACGACGTCGACCACGCGCACGTCGTCGACCCGATCCTGCGGGAGAAGGGGGTCAAGGCGATGCTCGGCGTGCCTCTGGTCGTGGCGGGAACCGCGCGCGGCGTGCTCCACGTCGGATCGCTCGTCCCGCGCCGGTTCGACGCCGACGAGATCGACCTGCTCCAGCTCGTCGCCGATCGAGCCGCCCTCGCGATCGAGAACGCCCGGCTGTTCGAGGCCGAGCGCGCCGCCCGGGAGCGGATCGAGCACGTGCAGGCGGTTACCGACGCGGCACTCGCGCACCTGGGCGTGGACGACCTCCTCGCGGTCCTCCTGCCGCGGATCCGCGAGATCCTCCACACCGACACGTGCGCGGTCCTGCTTCTCGAAGACCAGACGAACGAGCTCGTGGCGCGCGCAGCGCTCGGAATCGAGGAGGAGGTGGGGTTCCGGGTCCCGCTCGGCGCCGGCTTCGCCGGCAAGGTCGCCGCCGAGGCGAGGCCGATGGTGATCGACGTGGACGAGTATCCGGTCTACAACCCGATCCTCCGCGAGAAGCGGCTCAGGTCGATGCTCGGCGTGCCGCTGCTCGTGCACGGTGCCGCCCTGGGCGTCCTCCACGTCGGAGCGCTCGAACCGCGCGTGTTCAGTCGCGACGAGGTCGAATTGCTCGAGCTCGTGGCGGTCCGGGTGGCGATCGCGATCGAGCGCGTGCGGCTCCACGAGGAGCTCGTCCGGCTCGACCAGCTGAAGCTGAACTTCGTCGCCATCGCGTCGCACGAGCTGCGGACGCCGGCCACCTCGATCTACGGCGTCCTCAAGACGCTCTCGGAGCGCCGCGACGAGCTCGGCGAGGACCTGCGCGACGAGCTGCTCCAGATCGGCGTCGAGCAGGGCGAACGTCTCCGCCGGCTCCTCGAGGAGCTGCTCGATCTGTCACGGCTCGACGCGTATGCGATCGTCGTCGAGCCTCGCCCGCTCGTGCTGAAGACCGCTCTGGCGGAGGTCGTCGCCGGGGCCCTTCCACGGACGGACTCCGTCGATCTCGACATCCCGGACGACCTCGCCGCCGTGGTCGACCCCCTCGTGCTCGAGCGCGTCGTCTCGAACCTCGTCGCGAACGCGGCCCGCTACGGCGCCCCGCCGATCCGCGTCGAGGCCCAGCAGCGCGACCGTCACCTTCGCGTCTCGGTGGAGGATGCGGGCCCCGGCATCCCGAAGGAGCTCGAGGGCAAGATCTTCGAGCGCTTCGCGCGGGGCGGGGGCGAGACGGGTCACGGCCTCGGGCTCGCGATCGCCCGCGCCTACGCGAAGGCTCACGGCGGCGACCTCTTCTACGACCCGGGCGCCGGCGGGGCCCGGTTCGAGCTGGTCATCCCTCAGGAACGGAACGGGCTCGGCAAGCAGCTCGTCTGAGCCGTGCCCCCGGGGAGCCTCTAGCCCGAGAGGGCCTTCTGCAGCGCGTTGAGCGTCTGCGGTCCGACGACGCCGTCCTCTGCGAGCCCCTTCGAGAGCTGGAACTTCTCGACCGCCGTCTTCGTGGCGGGCCCGTAGTCGCCGTCGGCCGTTCCCGGCGAGAAGCCGAGGGCCGTGAGCGCACGCTGGAGCACCTTCACCTGCGATCCCGTGGCGCCGGGCGAGAGCGTCTGGGACGGCGCTCCGACGCTCGTGGGCGTCTGGGTCTGCGTCGAGGTGGACGTCGTCGTCTGATGATGCGCCGTCGTCGGCAGCGTCACCGGAGGAACCGCGGCCTTGTTGCCACCGAAGACGCCGACCGCCGCGAGAATCCCGAAGAAGAGCGCGAGGATGGACGCGGCGATGATCGCGAGCTGCGTCATCGTCAGCGTCCGACCACCGACGACGATCTCCCGGGGCCCGCGAAGCCCGCCGTCCTCGTCTCCCGGCAGCACCCAGTCGTCGCCGTCGTCGTCGTAGACGCCCCGGTGGGCGCCCGTGCGTGTCTCGGTCGGCGGCTCGGGCTCGTCGAACCAGTCGTCGTAGCCCGGGTCGCGCTGCTCGCGACCCTCCATGACCCCGGACCGTACCGCGTATCGCGTCGTAGCGACAAGGTGACTTCGCCACACTTGACAGCGACGTCGCAGTTGTGCAACATGCACGTTGCATGAAGGCATCGCCACCGAAGCAGGGACCGAGAGTGGACGAGGAGCTGCGTCGCGCGACGATCGACGTCCTGCACGAGCGCGGCTTCTCGGGTCTCACGCTCGAGCGCGTGGCCGAGGTCGCCGGCCGCGCGCGCTCGACGCTGTGGCGCCAGGGGCTGTCGCAGGAGGTGCTCGTCGGGTCGCTGGTCGGCGGGCTCGCCGACGACTTCCGCGACACGATGTACCCGATTCTGACCTCGTCGGGGTCGGGGCTCGAACGGCTGACGCGCGGCCTCGAGGCGCTCTGCGAGCTCATCGACCGTCACCTGCCGCTGCTGCTCGCGACCGACGAGGCGTTCCATCAGGACACGGCGCCGGGGGTGCCGCCCGACTACCTGCACCCGTTCATCCAGTTCCTCCGCGAGGGCGCGCGCGACGGCTCCCTGCCCGAGGCCGACGACGTCGTCCGCGCTGCGGACGTCGCCTTCAACGCGGTCGCGTGGCCCTACGTCCATCTGCGCGGTAGGCATGGCTGGGAGGCGGAGGAGGCGCGCTCGTGCGTCGTGGGCGTCGTCCTGCACGGGATCGCCGGCCCCCGGAGCACGGTGTCTCCCCAACGGCGAAAGGAGTCGAGATGACCATGTTGCTGCCGTACGCCGAGCCGCTCGTAGCGCGCGAGCCCGGCGAGCGCCGGATCCCCGAGCCCCCGCGCCGCGGCGAGGAGGGCGGACCGGCGTGCGCGATCTGCGCGGGCAAGACGACGTCGGCCGTGTGGTCCGACGAGAACTGGACTCTGCACCCTCCGGTCGGCGGCAGCCTGCCGGGTGCCGTCTGGCTCGCGAGCCGGGTCCACGTCGACTCCTTCTGCGACCTGCCCGACGAGCTCGCGGCCGACTTCGGTCGCATCGCCGCCCGGGTCGAGCGGGCGATCCTGAGGCTCGGCGACGTCGCGCGCGTCCATCTCTACCGCTGGGGCGACGGCGGCGCGCACTTCCACGTCTGGTTCCTGCCCCGGCCGCTCGGCATGCTCGAGGCCTCGGGGATGATGCTCCCGCTGTGGGAGGATGTCCTGCCGAACGTGCCCGACGCCGAGCTCGCCGCCGCGGCCGAGCGGGTCGCGGCGCTGATGTGAACGAGGCGAGGAGAGTCGCGCTCGTCGCGGGCGCGACGCGCGGCGCGGGACGCGCGATCGCCGTCGAGCTCGCGCGCGCCGGGCTCTTCGTGTACGCGACCGGCCGCAGCAGCCGGAGCTCCGGGCCGTCGGAGATCGGCCGCCCGGAGACCATCGAGGAGACCGGCGAGCTGCTGGCGGCCGCAGGAGGGGACGGAGCTGCGCGCGTCGTGGACCACGAGGATCCCGCTGCGGTCGGCGAGCTCGTCGCAGAAATCGAGCGAGAGCACGGTCGGCTGGACGTCCTCGTCAACGACATCTTCGGCGGCGACCGGTACATGGAATGGGACAAGCCGCTGTGGGAGCACGACTGGGCGGGGGGCCTGCGCATGCTGCAGATGGGCGTGCACACGCACCTGATCACGTCCCGCGCCGCCCTGCCGCTCATGCTCGAAACGGCCGACCGGCACGGAACGCGGGGTCTCGTGGTCGAGATGACGGACGGCACCTCGGAGGCGAACGCGGAGTTCCGCCGTAACGTCGGCTTCTACTACGACCTCGTCAAGGCCAACGTCGAGCGGATCGTCAAGGGGCTCGGCGCCGAGCTCGAGCACAGCCCGGTGACGGTCGTCGGCGTCACCCCGGGGTGGCTGCGCTCCGAGAAGATGCTCGACAACTTCGGCGTGACGGAGGAGCGCTGGCGCGACGCCCTCGGCGAGCGCCCCGGCTTCGGCATCTCCGAGTCTCCGACGTACGTGGCGAGAGGAGTCGCCGCGCTCGCGCGAGGCGCCGACGCCGCGCGGTGGGCGGGGACGATCGTCAGCTCCCGGCAGCTCGCCGACGCCTACGGGTTCACCGATACCGACGGGAGCAAGCCCGACTGCTGGGGCTACCTCGCCGCCTACGGCTGGGACCAGCACGACGGCCTCGGCGTCGACGAGTTCCGCTAGGGATCGACGCGTGACGGCGCTCCTCATCGTGCTCGCGATCGCCTTCGCGTGGAGCATGGGGGCGCACTACACGGGCGCGGTGATGGGGATGCCGCACGCGCTGCGGGCGATCGGGGCCTGGCAGGCGCTCGTCCTCATGGCCCCGCTGACCTTCGTCGGCGCGACGTTCGCCAGTCACGCGGTCGAGCGTCGAGTCGGGTCGGGGCTGACCGACTCACGGCTCGGCGTCTCGCAGCAGGTCGTGGTGATCGGCGTCGCGTTCGCCCTCACGACGCTCTTCAACCGGCTCCGGCTGCCGACCTCGACGATCCAGATCCTCGTCTTCGCGGTCGTCGGCGTGACGCTCGCCGCCGGCGCGGGCGTGCGCTGGCGAGAGATCGTGCACCTGGCGATCGTCTGGGTGAGCGCGCCGGTCGCGGCCGTCGTGCTCGGCGCGCTGCTCACGAAGGGGCTCGACCGCGTGCCGCTCGGCGGCCGGACGGGCGCTGCGCTCGTCGGCGTCGGGGCGGTCGCCGCGTTCGCGATGGGGGCCAACGACGTCTCGAATGCGAGCGGCGCCCTCGTCGGCACCGGGACCTTCGGCGCGCTCGCGGCCGGCGCGGTCGGCGGCGCCGGGCTCGCCCTCGGCGTCCTCACGTGGGGGAAGCCGCTCCTGCGCCGGGTCGCCTTCGAGATCGTGGCCGTCGACCGGGCGATGGCGACCGCAGCGCAGCTCGTCCAGGCCGCCGTCGTGCTCGGGGCGGTGGCCTTCGGCTTCTTCACGTCGATGAACCAGGCGCTCGTCGGCGCGATGGCGGGTGCCGGCCTCGCCCGCGGCCGCGAGACCGTCCAGCTGTCCACGCTGCTCGCGATCCTGCAGGGGTGGGTGCTCGGACCGTCCGCGGCACTCGGCGCCGGTTACGTCTTCGGCCTGCTCGCGCGCTAGAGGGAGAGGACGGCGACGAGCGCGTCGACGACGGCCGGATCGAACTGCGTCCCGGCGCACCTGCGGAGCTCGGCCGAGGCCTCCTCCCGGGAGAGTGCACGCCGATACGAGCGGTCGGTCGTCATCGCGTGCCACGCGTCGCACGCGCACACGATGCGTGCCACGAGCGGAATCTCGTCGCCGCTGAGCCGGTCCGGATAGCCGCTGCCGTCCCAGTGCTCGTGGCAGGAGCGAACGAGCGGGCCGACCTCGCTGAGGAGCCCTCCGGCACGGGCGAGCATCTCCTCGCCGAGGATCGTGTGCGTGTTCATCAACGCGCGCTCGTCGGCGTCGAGCGGGCCGGGCTTGTTGATGACCGCCGACGGGATCCTGACCTTGCCGACGTCGTGAAGAAGCGCGGTGAACTCCGCGATCCGACGTTCGCCTTCGTCGAGCCCGAGCCGGTCCGCGACCCCGAGGACGAGGCCGACCACCTCACGGCTGTGCGAGCCGGTGTACGCGTCGTCCGCCTCGATCATGTCTCCGAGCAGGTACGACGTGCCCTGGTAGGCGTTCTTCAGCTCCAGCACCTTGTCGTTCTTTTCCTCCCGCTCCCGGCCCACCCGGGCCACGATCAGCACCATCGGCATGAGGAGAAGGAGCGCCGCCGGGTGGCGGTACGCAGGGAACGCGGCAAGGAGGCCGAGCGGCGCGAGCACGAGATCGAAGCCGTAGACGAGGCTGCTGCTCGCGAGCTCGGCGCGCAGCGACTGCGCGACGAGCGCACGGGTCTGCACGAACACCGACGCGAAGTCGAAGCCGAACTGCGCCGCGATCGCCGCGAGGTAGATCGGCGCGTCCTCCCAGCGGGGCATTTGCGCCCCGGCGGCATCGAGGACGAGTAGCGGCCCGACGCTGTGCCAGCACGACGCGATCGTGAGGGCGAGCCGGTCGGGCGGCATCCTCCGGCGGAGGACGTCGGGAAGCCGGCCGAGGAGCAGGCCCGCGCAGACGGCGAGCGGCAGGATCCGCAGTGGCAGGACGAACCACATCACGACGAAGATCGCCTCCGTCGGGACCGCGACGAAGCCGGGGAACTCGACCTCGACGCGGGAGGTGATCGCATAGGCGGCGATCGCGCTCCCCAGGGCGACGAGCGAGAGCGGCCGGTGTCCCGGGAGCAGCAGGGCCGCGAGCGCGACGACGACGAACCCGGTCGCGTTCAGCCCGGTGACGCCGATGCGCGCGAGATGCTGGGACTCGCTCTCGCGCTGAAGGGCGAGCAGGGCGTCGTCGGTCGTGGGTGCGGCGGTCGCCGCGATGACCTCGTTCACCCGGCAAAGATCGGCAGGCCGGCCGGGGGTGCTTGAGCTCGCGCGGAAGAACCCTCGTTCGAGGGAACGATGCCCCCCGACGGAGTGATTGTCCGCCCGGCGGCGCCAGACCACGATGGGCGCACTGTTCCTGCGGCTGTGACGAGGTTCGAGATGAGGGTCAGAGATAGGCGTCTGTGGTTCGTCTTCGCGGTAGTGGCGACCACGTCCAGCCTCGTCATCCCGGCGGCGTCTGCCCGCCTGCGCGGTGGGCTCCTGCCGTCGTGCGGTGCAACGACGCATCCTTTCCGGGCCTGGGGCGACTCCAGCGCCTACTGCGCCTTCCCGAATCTGGGCTTCGAGAGCGGGGCGACGGCGTGGACGCTGAAGGGCAGCGCCTCGGTCGTCGCTGCAAACGAGCCCTGGCACGTGTCGGGGGCCGGCACGCATGCGCTCCGGCTCGGGCCGGGCGCGACGGCGCTCAGCTCGCCGCTTCCGGTCAACCTGCTCGATCCGTACATGCGCTTCTTCGCGCACAGCGCCGGCGCGAACGGCTCGCTCCACGTGCAGGTTCTCTTCCGCGGGCTCACCGGCAACCTGACCGGCGTGCTCAACTTCGGGAGCCTCTCGACGGGCAGCTATTCGAGCTGGCAGCCCACCCAGCGGGTGCTCTCGGCGCTGGCGCTACCTCTGCTTACCTCGACCGCGCAGGTCGAGCTCACGTCGCAGGCGAAGTCGGGAAGCTGGCAGGTCGACGACTTCTATCTCGATCCGCGCATCGCGAAGCTCGGCTGAGAGGTTCTCTTCCCCCGCCGGGAAGGCGTGACGAACGCGTCACTCCTTCCCGGTTAGCGTTCTCGTCATGGCGACGAGGGCGGCGACACCGTGGGGACCTGCGGATCTCGTGGAAGAGCTGACCGTCCCGCAGCAGGCGGGGACCAAGCGGTTCTCGTCGAAGGTGCAGCTGCTCGAGACGGCGAAGGGAGAGCGGCTCGTCCGCTTCTCCTATGCCGGAGCCGGTGGCGGCACTCGCGGGCCGGTGACGTTCCGGGCGCGAGACATCGGACGGCTGAAGACCGCCCTCGCGCGACACCCGGCGCTCGCCGAGGCGCTCGACCTTCGACGCTAGAACGCGGCGAGCACCCGGGTCCGGGCTGCGTCGACGAGCGAGGCGAGGAGCAGTGCGCCGTCGTCCGAGCCCAGGAGCGGATCGACCGCGTGCTCCGGATGCGGCATCAGCCCCAGCACGTTCCCGGCCTCGTTGCAGACGCCGGCGATGCCGTCGACCGATCCGTTCGGGTTGTCGACGTAGCGGAGCACGACCTGCCCGGGATCGAGGTCCGGCGGCGGAAGGTAGCGACCGTCCCCGTGCTTCACGGGCAGCACGAGCCGCTGCCCGGGTGTGCAGCGCCGCGTGAACGGGAGATCGTGCCGCTCGACCGCCACCGGCACGTCGCGGCAGACGAAGCGGAGCGACTCGTTGCGCAGCAGCGCGCCCGGCAGCAGGCCGGCCTCGCAGAGAATCTGGAAGCCGTTGCAGATCCCGAGCACGAGGCCTCCCTCCGCGGCGAACTCCTGCACGGCGGCCGTCGCCGGGGAGAACCGCGCGATCGCGCCGCAGCGGAGATAGTCGCCGTACGAGAAGCCGCCGGGCAGGACGACGGCGTCGAGGTCGGGCAGCTCGGGGTCGTTGTGCCAGACGGGGACGGCCTCCGCGTCGAGCGCCGCGAGCGCCCAGAGAGCGTCCCGGTCGTCCTGCGAGCCCGGATACGTGACGACGCCGATCCTCGGCTGGGGGCTAGCCAACGATCTCCACCTCGTACGACTCGATCAGCGGGTTCGCGAGCAGCGACTCGCACATCCGCTCCACCTGCGCCTTCGCGGAGGCCGCGTCCGGCGCCTCGAGCTCGAGGTCGATCACCTTGCCGACGCGAGCGTCCCGCACCTCGAATCCGAGGTGGCCGAGCGCCGAGCCGACCGCCTCGCCCTGTGGGTCGAGGATGCCCGCCTTGGGCCGGACGAGCACGGTCGCTCTCACCCGAGCACCACCGTCGGATCGTCGACGTACGCCGGGAAGGGGATCGTCGTCAGCCGCTCGAATGCCTCGTGGTACTTCGCGCGGGTCACCTGGACGACGTCGTCCGGCAGCTCGGGCCCGGGCTCGGTCTTGTCCCAGCCGGTCGTCTCGCAGTAGTCGCGGACGTACTGCTTGTCGAAGCTGTCCTGCGCCTTTCCCGACTCGTACTCGTCGCCGGGCCAGAAGCGCGAGGAGTCGGGCGTGAGCGCCTCGTCGCCGAGGACGAGCGTGCCGTCGGGATCGAGCCCGAGCTCGAACTTCGTGTCGGCGATGATGATCCCCGCCCGCAGGGCATGCTCGGCCGCCGTCGTGTAGAGGCGGAGCGAGACCTCCTCGACTTCGCGGAGCCGCTCGTGGCCGACGAGCTCGGCGGCCTGCTCGCGCGTGATGTTCTCGTCGTGCCCCTCCTGCGCCTTCGTCGCGGGCGTGAAGATCGGTCGGGGAAGCCGGTCCGATTCGCGCAGCCCCTCCGGGAGGCGGTGCCCGCAAACCTCTCCCGTCGTGCGGTAGTCCTTCCAGCCGGAGCCGGCGAGGTAGCCGCGGACGACGCACTCGATCGGCAGCATCTCGAGCCGGCGGCACTCCATCGAGCGGCCGTCGTCGCGGATCGCGAGCATGTGGTTCGGGACGATCGGCCCGAGCAGCGTGAACCAGTAGCCGGAGAGCCCGGTCAGGACGCGGCCCTTGTCGGGAATCTCGGTCGGCAGGACGACGTCGAAGGTCGAGATCCGGTCCGACGCGACGAGCAGCAGCCGCTCGCCCTCGCCGTCGGCGGGGTCGAGCGAGTAGAGCTCCCGGACCTTCCCGGACGCGATGTGCTGGGTCTCAGGCATGTAGCGGCTCCTCCTTGAGGGCTTCGAGGCGGGCGAAGACGGTGTCGACGTGGCGCGTGTAGGCGGTGAGCTCGAACGTCGAGTCGAGGTCGACGCGCGAGGCGATGTCGTCGTCGGCGCGGCAGAGCTCGCGGAAGTCGAGCTCCTCCTCCCAGGCGCGCATGGCCGCGCGCTGCACGAGGCGGTAGGCCTCGTCACGCGCGAGCCCGGCGGCGACGAGCGCCGTGAGGACGCGCTGGCTGAAGAAGAGGAAATGGCTCCCTTCGAGATTCCGCCGCATCCGCTCGGGATAGACGACCAGGCCGTCCATGATCCAGACGAAGCGGTCGAGCATGTAGTCGAGCGCGAGGAAGGCGTCGGGGATCGCCACGCGCTCCGCGGACGAGTGGGAGATGTCGCGCTCGTGCCAGAGGGCCACGTTCTCGAGCCCGACCGCTGCGGCGGCGCGGACGACTCGCGCCAGCCCGCAGATGCGCTCGGCGACCTTCGGGTTGCGCTTGTGGGGCATCGCGGACGAGCCCTTCATCCCGCTCGCGAACGGCTCCTCGACCTCGCGAACCTCGGTGCGCGCCAGATGGCGGATCTCGAGTGCGAACCGCTCGAGCGACGTCGCGCAGAGCGCGAGCGCGTTCAGCAGCTCGGCGTGCCGGTCGCGCGCGACGATCTGTGTCGAGAGCGGGTCGGGCTCGAGGCCGAGACGCTCGCACGCGATCCGCTCGACCTCCGGCTCGACCACGACGTACGTTCCGACCGGGCCGGAGAGCTGCCCGACGCGGGTCTCCTCGAGCGCATGGACGAGCCGCCGGCGCGCCCGGTCGAGCTCGAACGCCCAGCCGGCGAGCTTCCAGCCGAACGTGATGGGCTCGGCGTGGATCCCGTGCGAGCGGCCGATGCAGAGGGTCGTCCGGTACTCGCCCGCGCGCCGGACGACCGCCTCGAACGCCCGGTCGATGCCCTCCGCGATCAGCGCCCCCGCCTCGCGGATCTGCAGTGCGAGCCCCGTGTCGATCACGTCGGAGGAGGTGAGCCCGTAGTGGACGAAGCGCCCCTCCGGTCCGAGCTGCTCGGCCACGGCGTCGACGAAGGCGGCCGTGTCGTGGTCCGTGACGCGCTCGATCTCGGCGACGCGCTCCGGGGTCGGAACCTGCACCCGGGCGCGAATCGTCTCGGCCGTATCGGCCGGGATCATCCCCACCTCGGCGAAGGCGTCGAGAGCTGCCAGCTCGACCTCGAGCCAGCTCGCGAGCCTCCCCTCGTCCGACCAGATCCTGGCCATGGCCGGGCGCGAGTAGCGGGCGATCACGGCCCCAGTCTAGAGCCCGGGCCCGCCGGCGCCCCGACCCACGAGCGCGGGACCGCGAACCGCGGAAGGCCTCGCTACTCTGGCGCGGCTTTAGTCCGTGAAGACTGTAGGAAGGTGCTTTTGAAGGGGTCTCTTCTTTCTCTCGCGGCTGCACTCGCGGTCGCTCTCGCCCTCGCGGGCGGCGCGCAGGGTGGTCGCAGCCTCATCCCCGAATTCGCTCCGCACCCGGCGACGTGGCTGCAGGTGCTGCGGGAGTATCGGCTGCCCGCGACGCCGGCCCACACGGTCTCCAAGGAGGAGCAACCGCCGCTGACGGTGCGCGTCACGACGCTGTCGATCTACGAGCACACCGTGAAGCCGTGGCTCCTCGCGGCGCAGGGCTGCTCGGCCGCGAGACGGCACGAGAGAGGCATCGTCGTCCTCGATTTCGGCAAGCCCGCGTACCGGAGGGGCGGGTACGGGACGATCCTCTTCTCGAGCCGTTTCGCCAAGAACCACCGGATCACGACGGCGATGGTCAGCTACGCGCGCGGCTACGCCTCCTGCCTCCCGCAGGAGTCGGGCGCGTCGATCACGATCGCGCGCGGAACGAGCAACTACCACCCGGCGGTGCCGAGCGCGTACACCGCGGGCGTCAAGTGGGCGCGGGAGACGAACGAGCTCGGCCGCGCGCTGTTCCGGCACGGGCTGGCAGATCACGTCCGGGCGGCGGCGGCCGACGACGCCGAGCCCGCGTGGGATCCGGGCTTCCGCAAGACGCGCGACTTCTTCCACGGCTTCCGGACGGCGGTTCACGGGCACACGCTCTACGACTACGGCTCGCTCGACGGCGGGATCGGCGCGGTCTGGAGCGCCCGGCAGGCGTGGTTCGTGGCCGGGGGCATCCGGTACACGCAGGCTCTCCCCGAGATCTACAACTCCACGATGGCTCTCGAATGGGCGGAGCTCGCGCGCATCGCCCGCAGTCGCTACCACCTGGGGGTGCGGTTCGCCGGCGTGATGACGCAGGGCGCCCGCCACTGTCGCTGCGGGTACCGCCCCTGGGACGCGCACCGCGTCCTCGCGCGTGCGCTCGCCGCGGTCGGCGAGGAGGAGACCACGAGCCTGCCGCGCGGCGGCACCAACATCGTCGGCTGAGCCGGCCGGTCGGGGCCGCTCTACGCCTGCAGGATCCGGAGCGCGAGCGCTGCCGCGTTGCGGGCGTTGTCGACGCCCACGGTGGCGACCGGGACGCCGGGCGGCATCTGCGCGATCGCGAGCAGCGCGTCGAGACCGTCGAGGACGGACAGGCTCGAGCGGAGGGGCACCCCGATCACGGGCAGGTCGGTGTGGGCGGCAACCGCTCCGGGGAGCGCCGCGGCGAGGCCCGCCCCGCAGATGAGCACGCGCAGGCCGCGGTCGCGGGCGCTCCGCGCATACTCGGCGACGGCGTCCGGGGTGCGGTGAGCCGACCGGACCTCGAACTCGTAGTCGACGCCTGCCTCGTCGAGCAGTGCCGTCGCGCCCTGCATCCGCTCGCGGTCGGACTCGGAGCCCACCAGGATCCCCACGCGCGGGCCCTCAGTCACGTGCGATGTCCGTTCGGAAGTGCATGCCGGCGAAATGTATGCACGCGGCCGCTTCGTAGGCAGCGGTTCGCGCGGCCTCGACCGTCGGCCCGGTGCCGACGACGTCGAGGATCCGGCCGCCGTTCGTGACGAGCCTCCCGTCGTGGAGCGCCGTCCCCGCGTGGAGGACGAGCGCTCCCGCCGCCTCCGCCGCCTCGATTCCCTCGATCGGCACGCCGCTGTAGTCGCTCCGACCCGGATAGTCGGGTGCGGTGAGCACGATGGTCACCGCGGCCCGCTCGGCGACCTCGGGCTCCTGCGAGAGGTCGCCCGCGAGCAGCGGCAAGAGGTCGTTCTCGAGCCGAGGCAGGAGCGACTGGGTCTCGGGATCGCCGAAGCGGCAGTTGAACTCGATCACGCGCAGCCCGTCGTCCGTTCGCATCAGCCCGGCATAGAGGAGGCCGTGGAACGGGGTGCCGCGTTGCGCGAGCTCGCGGAGCACCGGCAGGTGGATCGCCTCGAGGATCTCCGGCGCTTCTCCGTCGCCGACGTCCGGCAGCGGCGAGAACGCGCCGACGCCGCCCGTGTTCGGGCCCGTGTCCCCGTCGCCGATCCGCTTGTAGTCCCGCGCCGGGGGGAACGCCACGGCGGACTCGCCGGCGGCCACCGCGAAGAGCGACAGCTCCGGGCCCTCGAGCAGCTCCTCGACGTGGAACGGCTGCGCGAAGGCGCTGGCGACCTGGAGTGCCGATTCGAGGTCGTCCTCCGTCCGGCAGATCCAGACGCCCTTGCCCGCGGCGAGTCCGTCGAGCTTGAGGACGCACGGCGGTCGCGCGACCGGCAGCGTGCGGGCGGTCGGTACGCCCGCGGCGGCCAGCACCTCCTTCGCGAACGATTTCGAGCCCTCGATACGTGCGGCCGCGGCGCTCGGGCCGAAGACGGCGATGCCGCGATGGCGCAGCTCGTCGGCCAGGCCGGCGACGAGAGGCGCTTCCGGCCCGACGACGACGAGGTCGATCCGGAGCTCGCGGGCGAGCGAGACGAGCGCCCCGTGGTCGTCGGCGCGCACGGGATGGCAGTGGGCGAGAGCGGCGATCCCCGGATTGCCCGGCGCCGCATGGAGCTCCTCGAGCACGTCGCTGCGCGCGAGTGACCAGGCGAGCGCGTGCTCGCGACCCCCCGACCCGACGACGAGCACTCGCACCGCCCGATCCTACGCGCTCCGCGAGACCGGGTTTCGATTCTCGGGTGGCGCGCAGGACCCGGCCATGGATGACGCCGGTCTCGATCGCCACGACTGGGCCGAGCTCGACGGACTCGTCACGCGGATGCTCGAGGAGAGCGGCTACGACCCGACCGATCCCGTGGTCGGCGAGGGCGAGGAGCGGGAGGTGGTCGCCGAGTATCTCGCCGCCCACGAGCTCATGCAGGCGGCCGAGCGAGACGCCGAGGAGCTCCCGCCGGGGGACGTCGCCGCCGCGATCAACGGCTACCGGGCCGTCTTCGACCACGTGCTGACGACGCGCGTCTCCGCCGCCGGCGCGCTCGAGGAGGCAGAGGCGGAGGCCGGAGGGCCCTGACAGCGCAGTAGGCTCCGGCGCTGATGGACGCGCCACCCTACTCGGCCGCCGCGGTCGACGTCCTCCGGCTTCCGTCCGGCGCGACGGAGCCCGACCGGGTGGCCGTCGAGGAGCCGCTCGAGATCCGGATCGGCGGACGGCCGGTCGCGGTCACGATGCGCACGCCCGGCCACGACGAGGAGCTCGCGCTCGGCTTCTGCCTTTCGGAGGGGCTCCGGCCGGCGGGTGCGCGCGTGCCCGACGACCTCGCCGCGAACACCGTCGAGGTCGATGCCCCCGGATTCGATCCGGCGCGGCTGCAGCGCAGCTTCTACACCTCGTCGTCCTGCGGCGTCTGCGGCAAGGGAGCGCTCGAAGCGGTCGCGGTCGATGCCCCGCGGACCGAATCCGGGTTGCGGCTGCCGCTCGAGCTCGTCGCCTCGCTGCCCGACCGGCTGCGCGAGGCGCAGGCGGCGTTTGCGGCCACCGGCGGCCTGCACGCGACCGGGCTCTTCTCCGCCGCCGGCGAGCCGCTGTGCGTACGCGAGGACGTCGGCCGGCACAACGCGCTGGACAAGGTCGTGGGCTGGGCCTTCCGCGAGCAGCTCTTGCCGCTCGCGGCCCACGCGCTCTGCGTGAGCGGACGCCTCTCGTTCGAGCTCGTCCAGAAGGCCGCGGTCGCCGGTTGCCCGGTGCTCGTCGCGGTCGGAGCGCCGTCGAGCCTCGCCGTCGAGCTCGCGGCCGACCGCGGAGTCACGCTCTGCGGCTTCGTCCGCGGCGGCACCGTGAACGTCTACACGGAGCCGTGGCGGATCACGGCCTGACGGGGATCCTCCTGGTCGGCGGGGAAAGCCGTCGCTTCGGCTCGCCCAAGGCGCTCGCCGTCCTCGAGGGTCGGACACTGGCGGAGCGCGCGTGGCGCGTGCTCGGCGAGGTCTGCGCGGAGCGGATCGCGGTCGGCCGTCTCGACGGGCTTCCCTTCCCGGCGCTCGCGGACGAGGGGACGGGGCCGGTCGCGGCGATCGAAGCGGGGCTGCGGGTGGCCGCGCACGACGTCGCGGTCGTCGTCCCGGTCGACATGCCCCTGCTCACGGCCGGCGCGCTGCGCCTGCTGGCCGAATCCTGTCGCGACGCCGCCGCCCCTCGGGGAGGGCCGCTTCCCTGCGCGGTCGCGCGGCGGGCGCGACCTGCGTTCGGGACCGGCGAGCGCCGACTGCGGACGGTTCTCGACGGGCTCGACACGGTTCGTGTCGAGCTCGATCCGGGGCTGCTCGCGAACGTGAACACGCCGGCCGACCTCGCTACCCTCGCGCGGTGAGCGCGCTCTTCCGGGTCGGCGGCGACGCCTACGACGACTTCATGGGCCGCTACTCGACGGCCCTCGCGCCGCTCTTCGCCGACTTCGCGGGCATCGCCCGGGGCACCCGCGTGCTCGACGTGGGAGCCGGCACCGGCGCGCTCACCGGCGAGCTGCTCGGTCGAGGAGCCGCGCCGGTCGCGGCGGAGCCGTCGCCCGAGTTCGTGGCCGTGCTGCGCGAGCGCTTCCCGGATCTCGAGGTGCACGAAGCGTCGGCCGAGGCCCTGCCGTTCGCGCCGGGCGCGTTCGACGTGGCGCTCGCCCAGCTCGTGGTCGCCTTCATGTCCGACGCGCCGGCGGCGATCGCCGAGATGGCGAGGGTCGCCCGCCGTGTCGCGATCTGCATGTGGGGCGTCGCCGAGGTCGAGATGTTCGCCGCGATCGACCGGACGGCGGTCGCCATCGGCGTACCACGGTCGTCCGAGCCCGGAGCCCGCCGCTACCGGACGGCGAGGGAGCTGCACGCGCTGCTCGCCCCGCACGGCGAGGTCGAAGCCGCCGAGCTGGCCGTGACCGCCGGGTACGAGGACTTCGGCGAGTTCTGGCAGGCGCTCGACCGGGGCGTCGGCCCCGCCGGCCACTGGCTCGCGTCGCTCGACGGCGACCAGCGCGAGCGCGCACACGAGGAGCTGTTCCGTCAGCTCGGCAGTCCGAGCGGGCCCTTCGAGCTGGGCGCGCGCGGCTTCGCCGTCGCGATCACGTCCGGGTGAGCACCGAGGAGCGCTCGGCGCCGGTGCCGACGAGCGTCACCTCGACCTCGAGCTCGCGCTCCACGAACTCGACGTAGCGCCGGGCCGGCTCCGGCAGCTCCGCGACGGACGAGCAGCCGTCGAGCGGCGCGTTCCAGCCCTCGAGGACCTCGTACACCGGCCGGGCCGCGTGGAAGTCGCTCTGGTGGGCCGGGAAGTCGCGTGTCTCGCTGCCGTCGCGGGTGCGGTAGCGGACGCAGACCGGCAGCTCCTCGAAGTGGGAGAGGACGTCGAGCTTCGTCAGTGCGAGGCGGTCGATGCCGTTGACCCGCACCGCATACCTGAGAGCGACAAGGTCGAGCCAGCCGCACCGCCGCTCGCGGCCGGTCACCGTCCCGTACTCGCCGCCGAGCTCCCGGAGCCGCTCCTGATCCGGCCCTTCGATCTCCGAGGGGAACGGGCCTTCCCCGACCCGGGTCACGTACGCCTTCGCGACGCCCACGACGCGGTCGATCCGCTGCGGCCCGATGCCGCTGCCCGTCGCCGCGCTCGCCGCCACCGGGTTGGACGAGGTGACGAACGGATACGTGCCGTGGTCGAGGTCGAGCAGCGTCGCCTGCGCGCCTTCGAAGAGGATGCGCTTTCCCTCCCGCAGCGCGGTGTCGACGTAGAGCGACGTGTCGGCGACGTACGGGCGCAACCGCTGCGCATGGCCCTCGTACTGCGCGGCGACCGTCTCGAGCTCGAACGGCGCGGACTCGTAGACGCGCTCGAGCCAGAGGTTCTTCTCGGCGAGCGCGACCTCGATCTTCTGGCGCAGGATCTTCGGGTCGAGGATGTCCTGGACGCGGATCCCGAGCCGCATCGCCTTGTCGGCGTAGCACGGGCCGATGCCGCGCTTCGTCGTCCCGATCGCGAGCCGGCCGAGGCGCCGCTCGGTCGCCTGGTCGATCGCGACGTGCCACGGCATGATCAGGTGCGCGTTGCCGGAGACGTAGACCTCGTCCGTCGGGCGGCCTCGTTCCGCGAACTCGTCGAGCTCGGCGATCAGCACGTCGGGGTCGACGACGCAGCCGTTGCCGATCACGCACGGCTTGCCGCGCACGATCCCGCTCGGCAGCGCGCGGATCTTGTACGTCTCGTCGCCGACGACGATCGTGTGGCCGGCGTTCGGGCCGCCCTGGTACCGGCAGACGACGTCGGAGTCCTGGGCGAGCAGGTCGACGATCTTGCCTTTCCCCTCGTCGCCCCACTGCGCGCCCACGATCACGGTGGCAGGCACACACGCAGTATGCCGGGCGCGTCCGCTCGCAAAGCCTGTGGCTTCGCGAGCCCCTTCATCCCGCGAGCGAGACCGGCAGGTCTTGCTCGCGGTAGTCCGCGCGTGCGTCGACGTGCACCTCGCGGGCCAGCCTGCGCAGGCGGCTCGCGGTGGGGCCGCCCACGCGCGTGGCGAGCTCTCGCCACTCGTGGTTCGTCGTCACGATCACGAGCCGCCGCTGCTGTTCGCGCTGGTTGACGAGGTTGTAGATGCGGTCACGCGCCCAGCTCGACCAGTCCTCGGCGCCGAGGTCGTCGAGGACGACGAGCTCGGCGCCGCTCGGGTTGGGAGGCGGCTCGCCGTCGCCGTAGCTCTCGCGCAGGGCGTTGAGCCAGCCGGGGACGTTGAGGAACAGCGCAGTCGGCCTCGGCTCGCGGTCGCTCCAGATCACCTCGCGCAGGATCGCCACCGCGAGGTGGGTCTTGCCCGCCCCCGGGTTGCCGCGCAGGAGCAGTCCCTGGCGCAGGTCGGTGCCGGCCCGGAACTCCTTCGTCCACTGCTTGCACACGGCGAGCGCGTTGCGCGTGTCGGGCACGGGCTCGAAGTTCTCGAACGTGCAGCCGTCGTAGGCCGAAGGAACCCGGACGCGGGCCCAGCGCTCGTCGGCGCGGCGCTGCTCGTCGACGACTTCTTCTGCGGTTCGGCACAGCTCGCAGTAGCGGTCGGCGGCGAACGTCTGGCCGAGCAGGATCACCTGCTCGGTCTCGAACTCCCGCCCGCAGCCGAGGCAGCGCGCGGCGAGGGGCGTGCTACTGCTGCTGGAGGCTGGCGAACTTGGCATAGCGGCTGATGAAGGCGACGGTGAAGTTGCCGATCGGTCCGTTGCGGTGCTTCGCGATGAGCACCTCGGCGATGCCCTTGTTGCTGTCGTCGGCGTCGTCGCGCTCGTAGTACTCGTCGCGATAGAGGAACATCACGAGGTCGGCGTCCTGCTCGATCGAGCCCGACTCGCGCAGGTCGGAGAGCATCGGCCGCTTGTCGTGGCGCTGCTCGGGCGAGCGGTTGAGCTGTGAGAGCGCGACGACCGGCAGGTCGAGATCCTTGGCGATCTCCTTCAGGCCACGGGAGATCGACGACACCTCCTGGAGCCGGCTCTCCTCGCTGCGGCCGGTCGTCATCAGCTGGAGGTAGTCGACGACGACGAGGCCGAGGTTCGGCTCCCGGCGCTTCAGCGTCTGCGCGCGGGCGCGGAGCTCGAGCAGGCTGAGCGCGGGCGTGTCGTCGACGTAGAGCGGGGCCGACTCGAGCTGGCCGCATGCCTGGGCCACCCGCGGCCAGTCGTCCCTCGTGAGCCTGCCGGTGCGGATGTGGCCGGCATCCACCTTGCCGCGCGAGCAGATCAGGCGCTGCGCGACCTCCTGCTTCGACATCTCGAGGCTGAAGAACGCGCAGGGTGTCTGCTTCTCGACGGCGACGTGGCTCGCGATCTCGAGGGCGAAGGCGCTCTTTCCCATCGACGGGCGGGCGGCGAGGATCACGAGGTTCGCCGGCTGGAAGCCGCCGGTGATCTTGTCGAGATCCTTGAAGCCGCTCGCGAGGCCGGTCACCTCGGCGCCGGACTCGTAGAGCTTGGTGATCGTCTGGAATGCCTCGAGGAGCGCGTCCTTGAAGAGGACGAGCTCACCGTCGGCGCGGCGCTCGCCGAGCTCGAAGACGAGCTGCTCGGCGCGCGCGACGAGGTTCTCCGGCTCGCCCTCCCGCTCCCAGCCGAGCTGGGCGATCTCGCCGCCCGCCCGGATCAGGCCGCGCAGCGTCGCGTTCTCGCGGACGATCTCCGCGTAGTGGCGGGCATTCGCGGTGGCGGGCACGAGCCGGGCGAGCTCGTGCAGGCGGACGCGGCCCCCGATCGCGTCGAGCTCGCCGCGCTGCTCGAGCTCGTTCGTGAGCGTGATCGCGTCGACGGGCTCGTTCTTGCCGTACAGCTGCAGTGCGGCGCGGTAGATCTTGGCGTGCGACTCGCGGTAGAAGTCGCCCGCGTCGAGGATCTCGCTCACGGCGGCGATCGCGCCGGGGGCGATCATCATCGCGCCGAGGACCGACTCCTCGGCTTCGAGATTTTGCGGCGGGACGTCGCCGGAGGCTGAGGGGGTCGGAACGGGGGCGAGCGTCATGCGTCTCGATTCCACCAGTTCGAGCGCCTGGTTGCCAGGTGTGGGTATGTCCGCTTTGAACAGGTCATTTTCGGCCATTTGCAGGAGAAACAGCCATAGTGGCAGGCGCGCCGGACGGCGCGCCTGTGGACGGAGGGGCCGCTAGGAGCGGGAAGTCCGTGCTCAGATCCACAGGCGCGCACGGCGATGTGGAAGGACGCGGACAGCCGCGCGGGCCCGCGGCGGCGAGCAGCGACGAGACCCGTCGGACCTCCGCCTTGCGCTATTCGTCGGCGAGCGCGGCGTCGGCGTCGGCCCGCCATTCGGGCTCGGGCTCGGCTGCCGGCTCCTCCGTGCCGTCGGCCTCCTCGGCCTCTGCCTCCACACTCTCGGCTGCGTCCGCCTCGGCGAGGATCTGCTCGAGCTCCTCGGCCGGCTCGGGCGGCGCCTCGGCTGCCTCCTGCTCCGCGCGTTCTGCCGCCTCCATCGCCTCGAGCTCCTCGTCGGACGGCAGCTCGCCGCCCTCCGGGACGACGTGCGTCTGCACCTCGACGCGGACGTCGTCGAAGAGTGCGATCGGGACCTCGTAGCGGCCGATCCGCTTGATCGGGTCGGTCTCGACCTTGCGCCGGTCGACGCGGATCTTCTGCGAGCTCCAGAGCTCGTCGACGATGTCGGTCGGCGTCACGGAGCCGAACAGGGAGCCGGTCGGGCCGGCCTTGACCTCGAATCGCAGCACCGTCTGCGAGAGCGCCTCGGCGATATCGCGCGCCTGCTCGGCCGTCTTCGCCTCGTGGCGTGCGCGCTGGGAATCCCGCTTCTGCAGCTCTGCGACGCGTGCCGGCGTCGCCTGCTCGGCGAGGCGCCGGGGGAGGAGGTAGTTGCGTGCGTAGCCGCGGGCGACCGAGACGACGTCACCGCGGAGCCCGACGTGCTCGACGTCCGAGAGGAGGATGACCTCCACCTCAGCGCTCCCCGCGGTCGCCGCGGTCGCCGCGATCTCCACGGTCGCCGCGCTCGCGTCGGCCGCCGCTGCGCTCCTCCGAGCCTTCGGCGACATAGGGCAGCAGGGCCATCTCGCGGGCGCGCTTGACCGCGGTCGCAACCTGCACCTGGTGCCGGCGGCACGCGCCGGTGATGCGGCGGCTCCGGATCTTGCCCTTCTCGGAGATGTACCGGCGCAGCTGGTTGACGTTCTTGTAGTCGATCTCCGCGATGTGCTCCTTGCAGAAGAAGCAGTTCCGGCGCTTGATCTGCCCCACGGGACCGCCGGGGCGCCTCCGCTGCTGCTGAGTCTTCTCTCTCGCCATGCCTCTCCTAGAACGGGATGTCGTCGTCTGCGGCCGCCGGGAAGTCGGCGCTCTCCTGCTGCGCGGCGCCGGCGGGCACGAACTGGTTGCCGCCGCCGTCGCCGTCGCCCCTGCCGCCGAGGAACTGGACGCTGTCGGCGACGATCTCGACGGCCTCGCGCTTGCCGCCGCCGTCCTTCGCCTCCCACTCGCGCCAGCGCAGCTTGCCGTCGATGCCGACGGGCCGGCCTTTCGAGAGGTACTGGGCACAGCTCTCGGCCTGGTTGCCGAAGACGGAGACGCTGAAGTAGTTGGGCGCGTCGACCCAGTTGCCCGACTCGTCGCGCTTGCGGTCGTTGACCGCGACGCGCAGGCTGCACACGGGGGTGCCGCCCGGCGTGTGCCGGAGCTCGGGGTCCCTCGTCAGGTTGCCGACGAGAACGACGCGGTTGATGTTCGCTGCCATGTTGTTACTCCTCTTCCTCGCCCGTCTGCTCTTCCGCGCCAGCGTACTCCGGCTCGGCGTCGTCCGAAACGGCCGTTGCGGACTGAGCCGCTTCGGGCTGGGTCGGCTCGGAGGGGGCCGGAGCGGCCGCGGCGTCGTCGCGCGGGGCGCTCGTCCGGGAGCCGGTGATGTGCCGAGTCGCCAGGTGGCGCAGCACCGCGTCGTCGATCTTGAGGACGCGGGAGATCTCGTCGAGCGTCGCGGCCTCCGCGTCGAAGACGACGAGGTGGTAGACGCCCTCCTCCTTGTGTGCGATCGGGTAGGCGAGACGGCGCCGGCCCCAGGCGTCGTGGCTGTGCCACGCACCGCCGCTCTTCTCGACGAGGTCGCGCGCGCGGGCGACGATCTCGTCCTGGCGGGTCTCCGCCTGCTCCGGGTCCAGCAGCAGCAGGATCTCGTAAGTCGTCACGTCCCGACGTCCTCCCTTCCCACGGTCTCGATGTCGGCCCCGACTGCCGGCGCCGCTCGGGACGGAACGGCGCGATGACGGGGCAGGAAGCGGCGGTCACTGTAGCATCGGCGTCGTGAGGCGCCTCGTCGCATGGATCGGCGGAGCAGTCGGCGGAGTCACCGCCTACCGCCTGCTGCGACGGCGGTCTCCCGTCGCACCCGCGACGTCGCCGGAGCCGGCTCCCACGGCACCCGCCGGGCCGGACGAGCGCGTCGACGAGCTGCGGGCAAAGCTCGCCGAGACCCGCTCGGGCGAGCCGGTCGTGGAGGAGGCGCCGCCGCCGGTCGAGGACGCGGTCGACGAGGCTCCGGACTCCGAGGAGTCGGAGCCGCCGGAGGACCGCCGCCGGCGCGTCCACGAGGAAGGCCGCGCGGCCCTCGACGACATGCAGTCCGAGTAGCGCTTCGCCTCTGCTTCCTCGGCCTGCCCGCTATCCGCGGTTCGCTCTCTCCTGCTCTCACGGAGCGGCGCCGGAGTCGAACCGACCTAGCCGTGGGTTGCACGACCGTACGGGTTTTGAAGACCCGCTGGGCCACCGGGCCCGGCCGCTCCGCGGCGAGCCTACCGAGCCGGCGCCGGGCTACTTGTCGCCTTCGAGGTACTCCGAGTCCCAGCCGTCCGGCGTGAACGCCCGACCGGGCGCTCCGGCGCCGACCGCGACGACGAGCGTGCCGTCCGTCCGCGCCACCGCGGAACGGCGTGCAGCCGCGTCCACGACCCAGACGCACGTGCCGGCCGGGGCGTCGAACTCCTCACCGCCGACGGTGAAGGCCGCCCGGCCGCTCGCGACGTAGTAGAGCTCCGGCTCTCCGCTGTCGGACTCGTCGTGCTCGGGCAGGACGTTCTCGCCGGTATCCCGGCGGTAGGCGTTCATCCCGAAGGTCTCGATCCCGAAGTGGTGCCGGATCGGGATCCAGTGCGGCCACTGCTTCGAGGCGATCTCGTCGATGTGGGCCTTTGCGTATGCGCTCATGGCGCGGAGCCTATTCCTCCGCGAAGCGCGCGAGGAGCTCGTCGGGCGGGAGGTCGGCGAGGGAGGGGAGGACGAGGTCGGCGCCGGCCTCGTCCAGCCCGAGCTCCCGCGTCACCTCGTTCGGGACGGCGACGCAGAAGACGCCGGCCGCCGTCGCGGCGCGGACCCCGTTGGGCGAGTCCTCGAAGGCGACGGCCTCGTCGGCGGCGACGTCCAGTGCGTCGAGCGCCTCGAGGTAGAGGGTGGGTGCCGGCTTCGCGCGCAAGCGGTCCCGGTCGGCCGTGCAGATCGCGTCCCAGCCGGCCGTCTCCTCGAGCCGGCGCAGGTGCATGTCCACCCAGTACCGGGGCGAGCTGGAGACGATCGCCCGCTTCAGGCCGAGGCGGCGCGCGGCGGCGATGTACTCCGCGATACCGGGCCGAAGCTCCTCCGCCTCGATCAGGGCGATCTCGTGCGCGTACCGCCGCTCGTTCAGCGCCTCCCGCTCGAGCGGCTCGCCGACGAGCTCCTCGAGGTGCGCCATCGGGTCCCAGGCGCCGTGGGTGCCGACGACCTTCGCCCACATCTCCGACGGCAGCTCGTGGCCGTGCTCGCGGTACAGGAGCTCCCAGCCGGCTCGCGAGGCGAGCTCGGTGTCGAGGATGAGGCCGTCGAAGTCGAAGAGGAAGGCGCGGATCGCCATGCCGGTGCAGAGTACGGACGTGGCGATCCTGGGCGTCGACGTCGGCGGCACGTTCACCGACGCGGTCCTCGTCGAGGAGGGTCGCATCCGGACGGCCAAGGTCCCGACCGCGGCCCGGCAGGAGGAGTCGGTGCTCGACGCGGCGCGCGCCGTGGGCGCCGGTGCCGGGCTCGGGCGCTTCGCCCACGGGACGACCGTCGCGACGAACGCGCTCCTCGAGCGGCGAGGCGCCCGCACGGCTTATGTCGGCAACTCGGGCTTCGAGCACCTCCTCCACCTGCGCCGCCAGACGCGCGCGCATCTCTACCGCCTCTGCGCCGACCATGCCGAGCCCCTCGTGCCGCTGGAGCGCTGCCACGGCGTCGGCGGGCGGCTCGGGCCGACGGGAGAGCTCGAGCCGCTCGACCTCGATTCGCTCCCCGACCTGGGCGACGTGGAGGCCGTCGCCGTCTGCCTCCTCTTCGCCTTCCGGGACTCCTCGCACGAGCGGGCCGTGGCAGCGGAGCTGCGGCAGCGTCACCCCGGCGTCCACGTCGTGGCGTCGCACGAGCTCGCGCCCGAGTTCCGGGAGTACGAGCGCGCGTCGACCACCGCGGCGGATGCGTACCTCGCGCCCGTCGCGACGCGCTACCTGCGCGCGCTCGCGGCGGCTGCGACCGACGCCGGCTTGCCGGAGCCCGTGGTGATGCTCTCCTCCGGGGGTGTCGTGCCGGCCCTGGAGGCCGCCGGGCATCCGGCACGGCTGCTCGTCTCCGGCCCTGCGGGAGGTGTCGTGGGGGCCGGCCTGCTCGCCCGCCGCGCGGGCTTCGCGGACGCGATCGCCTTCGACATGGGCGGCACCTCGACGGACGTCTGCCTCCTCCAGGGTGGCCGGGCCGCCCGGGTGGCGGAGCGCGAGGTCGGCGGCCTACCGCTGCGGCTGCCGTCGGTGGACGTGCACACCGTGGGCGCGGGCGGGGGCTCGCTCGTCCGGCGCGACGCGGGCGGTGCGTTGCGAGTCGGGCCGGAGTCGGCGGGCGCGGATCCCGGCCCCGCCTGCTACGGCCGCGGCGGCGGGCCGACCGTGACCGACGCGAACCTCCTGCTTGGGCGGCTGCCCGATGAGCTGCCGGGCGGTCTGGTTCTCGACCGGGACGCTGCGGCGGCGGCACTCGACGGGATCGATCCGGCCGCGGTCGTCGAGGTCGTGAACGGCGAGATGCTGCGCGCGCTGCGGGTCGTCTCGGTCGAGCGGGGAGAGGACCCGCGCGAGCTCGCCCTCGTCGCCTACGGCGGCGCCGGCCCGCTCCACGCGTGCGCCCTCGCCGAGGAGCTCGGGATGGAGGCCGTTCTCGTTCCGGCGGCCGCAGGCGTACTCTCGGCGCTCGGCCTCGCAGCCGGCGACGAGAGGCGCGACCACGTCGTCTCGTACGTCCTGCCGCTCGCCGGGGTGGGCGAGCTGCCGAGGGACGGCGAGGCCGATCTTCGCTACCGGGGCCAGTCGTTCGAGCTGTCCGTGCCGCTCGGCGACGACCTCGCGGAGCGCTTCCATCGCGCGCACGAGGAGCGCTACGGCTACGCGGACCGGGGGCGCGAAATCGAGCTCGTCGCCGTGCGCACCGCCGAGGTCGTGCCGGGGCCCGACCTGCCGCTGCCGGCCGAAGAACCACAGCACGTGTCCGGTCCGGCATTGCTCGAGCTCGACGGGTCGACCCTGTGGGTTCCCCCCGGGTGGGAGGGGGCTAGGGATGGTCCCAGCTGGGTCGTGACGCGTGGCTGACGCGATCGCAACGATTCAGCTCCAAGTCGTCGGTGCGTCGCTCCGCTCGATCGCTGAGGAGATGGGAGCTGCCCTGATCCGCTCCTCCTTCTCCGCGAACATCAAGGAGCGGCGCGACTGCTCGACTGCGCTCTTCGACGAACGCGGCCGGATGATCGCGCAGGCCGAGCACATCCCCGTCCATCTCGGCGCGATGCCCGACGCCGTGGCGGCCGTCCGGCGGCTCGGGCTCGAGCCGGCGCAGGTTGCGATCCTCAACGACCCGTACACCGGTGGCACGCACCTGCCCGACGTGACGCTCGTCTCCCGCACCGTCCTCGGCTTCGCGGTGTCGCGGGCGCACCATGCCGACGTCGGCGGGATCGAGCCGGCGAGCCTGCCCGCCTTCTCGCGCACGCTCGACGAGGAAGGCGTGATCCTGCCGCCGCAGCTCCTGACCGACGACGTGCTCGAGCGCTTCGTCCTTGCGACGCGGCAGCCGCAGGAGCGGCGCGGCGACCTTCGCGCCCAGCTCGCCGCGCACCGTCTCGCGGGCAAGCGCCTCGAAGAGCTCTGCGACCGTCGCGGCCGCGAGCCCGTCGTCGCCGCGATGGACGAGCTCCACGCATATTCGGAGCGAATGGTGCGCGCGGCGCTGGCCGAGCTTCCTGACGGACGCGGCGCGGCCGAGGACGTCGTCGAGGCGGTCGACGGCGACGTGCCGATCCGGTGCTCGGTCGAGATCGCCGGCGACGAGATCCTGATCGACTTCACCGGGACGGCGCCACAGTACGACGGCAACCTCAACTGTCCGCTCGCCGTGACGAAGTCGGCGTGCTATTTCGTCGTCCGCTGTCTCACCGAGCCGGACCTGCCTGCCTCCGGCGGTGCCTTCGCCCCCGTGACCGTGACAGCGCCCGAGGGCTGTTTGGTCAACGCACGGCCGCCGGCGGCGGTGGTCGCCGGCAACACCGAGACGTCTTCGCGGATCGTCGACGTCGTCTTCGCCGCCCTCGCCGAGTTCCTGCCGGTGCCGGCGGCGGGCCAGGGGACGATGAACAACCTCGCCTTCGGCAACGAGGCCTTCACGTACTACGAGACGGTCGGCGGCGGCCAGGGCGCCTGTCCGGAGGCCGACGGTCCGAGCGGCGTCCACGTCGCGATGTCGAACACGTTCGCGACGCCGGCCGAAGCGATCGAGCTCGAGTATCCGCTCCGGGTCGAGCGCTGGGAGCTGCGGCTCGGCACGGGCGGCGCAGGGGCTCACCGGGGCGGCGACGGCGTCGTGCGCGAGCTGCGCGTGCTCGAGGACTGCCGGCTCTCGGTGCTCGCCGAGCGGAGGCGCCGGACTCCGTCGGGCCGCGGGGGCGGTGAGCCCGGCGCAGGCGGCCGGACGCTCGTGAACGGCCAGGAGCAGCCACCGAAGCTGACGCGCACGCTGCGCGCGGGCGACGTCGTCCGGGTCGAGACCCCCGGCGGAGGCGGCTGGGGCGAGCCCTAGGGCGCTGGGTACCTAGCCGGGCAGCGTGCGCGGGCTGTGGGAGGACGAGTACACGTCCTTCCGCGCGATCTTCCCGTCCGCGAGTGGGAACACGTCGACGCCGTCCCACTCCTTCGAGCCGGTCGAGGCGGTCCACTCGCAGACGGCGAAGTCGTCGCCGGCGTGGAGCGACCGGGTGACGAAGCGGAGCGTCGGGTTGTTGCGGAAGATCTGTGCGATGTGCTCCCGCACGGCAGTAGCGCCTTCGGCCCGCTCGTCGGCGGTGTGGTTGTGGAAGACGACGTCCGGGTGGTGGAGGGCGTCGATCGCGTCGAGGTCCTGCGCGTTCCACGCGGCGTTGTAGCGCTCGATGAGGTCGCGGACGTTCATCGCCGACGGCGGAGCACTCTCGCATCTCCGACGCGCCGAGTCACGCCGTCGGCGTCGAAGCGCTCGAGATAGAGCTGGGCCGTCTTCCGCCCCACGCCGAGGGCGTCGCGGAGCTGCGCGAGCGTGATCCCGTCGAAGAGGGCGGCCCGCGCCTGCTCGTACGCCGCCGGTGAGATCGCCGAGCCGTCGCCCACGCGCACGAGCCGGCCCTGCTCCTCGAGGTAGCGGGCGAGCGCGGCGTCTTCCACCGGTACCGGCTCGAGACCGAGCTCGGCGACGAGCGCCGCAGCCGCTTCGGCGCGCTCGCCGAGCTCCGCGCCGGCACCCGGCCGATAGAGCTTCGCGCCGCGGCGCTCGAGCCCGAGGTGGGGGACGACGGCGTCGGCCCACGGCTCCGACGGAACGGGCACGCCGGGGTCGAGCGGGTCGGCCGCGTCGAGGCTCGCCGCGAGCGAGGTGCGGAGCTCCTCCAGCCACTCGGGTGACCACGCCCACTCGCCGTCGACGTCCACGCCGACCCGCCGGAGCTCGCTCGCGCGCACGGGCGCGTGCACGAGCGCCTCGCCGCGTTCGAGCGCCTCGAAACGGCCGAGGTCGGCATGGCGCGGCGGTGCGGGATCGAGGACGACCGCGCCCCCGACCGTCGTCCCCGCACGGAGGACGACGCGGTCGGCGCGTGCCGCGACGACGGGTCGCGACAGGCGCAGCTGGGCGAAGCGGTCGCCGGCGCGGGCGATTCGCGCGGCGGTCTCCGCGGTGCCGTGGTGGAGCATGACGCGAGGGGGGATCTTCGCCAGCGGCTCGAGCGTCACGTCGAGCCGAAAGCTCGGCTTGAACGCTCCCGGCGTGGTGAGGACGTCGCCGCGGCGCACCTCCTGCCGCTCCACGCCCGGCAGGGAGACGGCGACTCGTTGTCCCGCCTCGGCGCGCTCGACGGGCCGGTCGTGCACCTGGACGCTCCGCACCCGCACCGTCCGCCCGCGCGGCTCGACGCGCAGCTCGTCTCCCTCCCCGATCGTCCCCGACCAGAGTGTCCCCGTGGCGATCGTCCCGATCCCGCGGAGGGTGAAGGAGCGGTCTACGTGGAGGCGCGCCGGCCCGTCGCTGTCGTGCCGCTCCACGCGGCCGGCGACCTCAGCCAGGGCTCCGCGCAGCTCGTCGAGGCCGCTGCCGGTGCGTGCGCTCGTGGCCACCACCGGCGCCCCGGGAACGAGCTCCTCCGCTTCCGCGCGCGCGAGTTCGAGCGTCTCCTCGTCGACGAGGTCCGCCTTCGTCAGCGCGACCACGCCGTGCTCGATCCCGAGCAGGCGCAGGATCGCGAGGTGCTCGTGCGTCTGCGGCCGTGCTCCCTCTCCGGCGTCGATCACGAGCAGGAAGAGATCGATGCCGCTCGCGCCCGCCACCATCGTGCGCACGAAGCGCTCGTGCCCAGGGACGTCGACGACGGAGAGGCTCGCACCGTCCGGCAGCTCGAGCGGCGCATAGCCGAGGTCGATCGAGATACCGCGCTCGTGCTCCTCGGGCAGCCGGTCGGTGTTCTTCCCGGTCAGCGCCTCGACGAGCGCCGTCTTCCCGTGGTCGATGTGACCGGCCGTGCCGACGGTCAGCGGCATTGTCTTGTCATAGCACACTTGCTATATAGGTGGTTGATGCTGCGCACGCTTGGCTGGCTCGTGATCGGGATCCTGTCCGCCGCTGCAGCGTACGAGCTTGCGCTCGCCCTCGGCGCGGGATCGCTCGGGCCGAATCCCGGCGATGACGTCGCCGGGAGCAGCGTCGTCCAGGTGGTCGCCCTGCTGGCGATGCTCGCCGCCGTTCCGCTCGGGATCGGCTTCAGCGTGCGACCCTGGCGGCCGGCGGCTCTGGTCGCGCCGGCCACAGCCGCGTATCTCGTTGCGTTCTACTTCACCTACGACCCGTATTTCGCGCCCAACCTCCGCCGCTACTCGGAAGGTAACGCCGCCGGAGCCTGGATCGGGGCCCTTGCCGCAGTGGCGCTCGCCGTCGGCGTCGTGACGAGCCTCCGGCCGCGGGTTGGCGCCGCCCTGACGAGCGCGATCCTCCCGGTCCTGTTCCTGGCGACGCTACTCGCGGGCGACGGCCACTAGCGCGGCGGCCTCGGCGGCCTCCGCGTCTGTCAGCGTGAGGCAGTCGAGCAGCAGGCGGCCGTCCCGGACGACGCCCACGACCGGCGGCTCGCCCGCGCGAAGGGGCGCCGCGAGCGACTCCTCGAGCGCGCAGGCGAAGCTCGGCAGCTCGGCGAGCGGGAGCGCGCCGCCGCCGACGCGGCCGACCGTCTCCTCGACCTCGCCGCCGGTTGCCGCGGCGAGCCGCTCCGCCCGCGCCCGCACGGCTGCCGGCTCCTGGCCGAGCATCTGCAGGACGGGGATCCGCTGCGGTGCCTCGAGGTGGAGGAGCAGCGTCCCCTCGAGGGCCGCGAGCGAGAGCTTGTCGATCCGCAGCGCCCGCTGGAGAGGGTGCCGCCGCAGGCGCTCGACGAGCTCGGCCCGCCCCAGCACGATCCCGGCCTGCGGCCCGCCGAGAAGCTTGTCGCCGGAGAAGCAGACGAGGTCGGCGCCCGCCGCGAGCGACTCGCGTGCCATGGGCTCGGCCTCGACCGGTGCGATCGCACCCGAGCCCAGGTCGTCGACGAGCGGGAGGCCGTGGCGTCGGGCGACGGCGGCGACCTCGTCGAGGCGCGGCCGCTCTTCGAAGCCGACGACGCGGAAGTTCGACT
The DNA here is from genome assembly GCA_963746965.1 of uncultured Actinomycetes bacterium. Lineage (GTDB taxonomy): Bacteria > Actinomycetota > Thermoleophilia > Gaiellales > Gaiellaceae > Palsa-739. Next base: position 1,149,057 of record CAVVDH010000001.1, read on the forward strand.
GGTGGACGCGCAGGAGCACGGCCGTCTCGGGGCCGATCGCCCGCTCGTAGTCGGCGGCCCGCGTCCGGTTCGTCGTCCCGACCTCGACGAGGCGGGCGCCCGAGCGTGCGAGGACGTCGGGGATCCGGAACCCGTCGCCGATCTCGATCAGCTCGCCCCGTGAGACGACGACGTCCCGTCCCTCCGCGAGCGCCGCGAGCGCGAGGAGCACCGCGCCCGCGTTGTTGTTGACGACGAGCGCCGATTCCGCGCCGGTCAGCCGGCGGAGGATCGAGGCGACGTGATCCTGGCGCGAGCCGCGGGCTCCGTCCCGGAGGTCGAATTCGAGGTTCGAGTAACCCCGCGCGACCTCCACGACTCTCGCGAGCGCCTCGTCGGGGAGGGGCGCGCGGCCGAGATTCGTGTGGACGACGACGCCCGTGGCGTTGAGCACGCGCCGTAGGCGAGGCAGCCGCGCGTCGGCGAGCTCCTCCCGGACCCGCCCGGCCAGATCTCCCGGGTCGGCGCCCGCGCGGATCTCCTCGCGCGCGCGGTCGATGACCACGCGCGCCGCATCGACCGCGAGCGGATCGCCGGCCTCCCGCGCGAGCTCGTCCACCGAAGGCAGGTCGCGGAGCTCCACGCCCAGACGGTACAAGCGGCCGAAGGCCTGCGCCCGGGGTTTCCGTGGGCGGCCTACTGGGCGTCCGCCTTCTCCGGTGTGTGCGGGCTCCCGCGGCCGTCGCCAGTGCGGTAGGCGTCGAGGACGGTCTCGACAGCGATGCGGGGGTCATCCGTCACCGACAGAAGCGTCAGGTCGTCGGCCGAGACCATGCCGTCCGCGAGCGCGCTGCGGCGCACCCACTCGAGCAGCGGTGTCCAGTACGCCGCGCCAACGAGGACGACGGGGAAGTGGAGCACCTTGCCGGTCTGGATCAGCGTCAGCGACTCGAACAGCTCGTCGGCGGTGCCGAAGCCGCCGGCGAAGACGCAGAAGCCCTCGGCCGCCTTCACGAACATCGTCTTGCGCGCGTAGAAGTGGTCGAAGGTCAGCCCGAGGTCGACGTACGGATTCGATCCCTGCTCGTGCGGCAGCTCGATGTTGAACCCGACGGAGAGCCCGCCTCCCTCGCGGCAGCCGCGGTTCGCGGCTTCCATCACGCCGGGGCCGCCCCCCGTCACGACGGCCCAGCCGGCCTCCCCGAAGAGGTGTCCCGTCTGGCGCGCGAGCTCGTACGGCCGCGATCCCTCCGGTGCCCGCGCCGAGCCGAAGCACGAGACGGCCGGTCGGTCGATCCGTTCCACCGCCTCGAAGCCGCAGAGGAACTCGCGGCCGATCGCCTCCGTGTGGCTCCGCAGCTGCTCGATGCTGTGGTGCCTCTGGAGAAGCTCGCGATCCTGCATGGCGGCTACAGCATCCCACTGTGGCGCGTGGCGAGCAGCCCGCCGACGAGCGCTGCCGCGATGACGCCGTACAGGAGTGCGATCTGCGTGGCGTGCTCGCGGTCCGGCCCCATCGCCTCGACCGGGACGCCCTTCTCGTAGCGGATCCAGCCACGGCGGCACTCCGAGATCGAGCGGAAGACGGTGCCGCCGTCGAGGAAGCCGATGGGCAGCGCGTTGAAGGCATTGAGCAGGAAGCCGATGTTCGCGAGGACGACGAGCCACGCCGCGTTCTGGGCCGAGCCCACGGCCCACGCGACAGCTGCCCCCAGCCCGCCGACGAAGGGCCCGGCGAGCGAGATGAGCGCGCTTCGCCAGGGCGCCAGCCCCGCGTGCCGGACCGTGACGAACGCGCCGATGAAGGGGATGAAGGTCGGCAGCGAGACGGGGAGGCCCTGCCGTCGCGCCTCCGCGACGTGGCCGAGCTCGTGGACGAGGATGAGCAGGACGAGCCCGAGGCCGAACTTCCAGCTCCCGAACCAGAACGAGTAGGCGGCGAAGGAGACGAAGAAGGCGAAGAACTTCGCGAACAGGAAGCCCCACTTCAGCGCCGCTCCGCCGATCACCACCGCGAGGCCGACGAGCCGCTCGAGCGAGCGGCGGACGATCCCGCGCTCCGGCTCCGCCCGAGCGCTCACGATCCCCGCCCGATCCATTCCTCGCCGCCCGCATAGATCTCCTTCTTCCAGAGCGGGATCGTCGCCTTGAGCGTCTCGATCGCCTCGCGGCAGGCGTCGAGGGCGGCGGCGCGGTGCCGGGCGGACACGGCGATGACGACGCTCGCCTCGCCGATCTCGACGCGCCCGAGCCGGTGGTGGATCGCGATCGCGCAGAGCCCGTGCCGCTCCGTCAGCTCGTCGCCCAGGCCGGCGAGCATCGGCTCGGCCATCTCCTCGTACGCCTCGTACTCGAGGTGGACGACATCCCGGTCGCGCGAGCGGCGGCGAACGGTGCCGACGAAGCTCGCGAGCGCTCCCGCCTCGGGATCCTCGACCTCGCGCAGCACGGCGGCGACGTCGAGCGGGCCTTCGACGAGGCGGAACGAGCCGCCGCTGACGGGTGGGATGAGCGCGACCTCGTCGCCGTCCGCGAGCTCGCGTCCACCCTCGACGTACTCGCGGTTCACCGCGTAGAGGAGCCCGGGCGGCTCCTCGCCGAGGCCGAGCCTCGACCACACGTCCTCGACTCTGGCGACGTCCTCGAGCTCGAGGCGCGAGCGGCCGGCGCGTTCCCGCAGGCCGGCGAAGAGGCGGACGGTGACGCGCATCCGCCTGAGTGTGCCCGACGGCCATACTGGATCGATGGGCATGTTCTTCCACGACCGGGGGGCGCCGCCGCCGGAGCGGCCGTCCGACCCCGCCGTCCGGCGGGCGAACATGCGCCGCATCGGTCCGCTGTTCGGGCCCTACTGGCGCCGGCTCTCGATCCTGCTCGGGCTGATCGTCGTCAGCGCGGGGCTCGGCGTTCTGCCCGCGTTCCTGCTGCGCCGCGTCCTCGTCGCGATCGTCCGGCACGACACGGGCGCGATCTCCTTCAACGCCGGCGGGATGATCGTGATCGCGGTCGTCTCCGGCGTCCTCTCCGTGATCCAGACGCTGCTGTCGAACCAGGTCGGCCAGCGCGTCATGCACGACCTGCGCGCCGCCGTCTTCCGTCACCTGCAGCGGCTCTCGCTCGCGTTCTTCACGCGCACGCGGACGGGGGAGGTGCAGTCGCGGATCTCGAACGACATCGGCGGCGTCCAGAACGTCGTCACGAACACGGCCACCAACATCGCCTCGAGCCTCACGACCGTCGTGGCGACGATGATCGGCATGCTGCTCCTCAGCTGGGAGCTGGCGCTGTTCGCGTTCGCGCTGATCCCGCTGTTCGCGGTCCTCACGCGCCGGGTCGGGACCGAGCGGCGGAAGATCGCGAAGACGACACAGGAGTCGCTCGCCGACATCTCGAGCCTCGTCCAGGAGTCGCTCTCGGTCAGCGGGATCATGCTCGGCAAGACGATGGGGCGCGGCGAGGAGCTCGCCGACCGCTTCGAGACCGAGTCGTTGCGGCTCGCCGACCTCGAGGTGCGCCAGCGGATGGCCGGCCGGTGGGTGATGGCCTCGATCCAGACGAGCTTCTCGGTCATGCCGGCGGCCGTGTACTGGCTCGGCGGCACCGTCTTCAGCCACTCGATCTCGATCGCGACGATCGTCGCCTTCACCACGCTGCAGACGCGGCTCTTCTTCCCCGTCGGCTCGCTGCTCGGGGTCGGCCTCGACATCCAGACGTCGCTGGCGCTCTTCGACCGGATCTTCGAGTACCTCGACGCGCCCGTCGACATCGCCGAGCGCGAGGGTGCGCGCGGGGTCGCCGACGCCGGAGACGTCTCCTTCGACTCCGTCTGGTTCAGGTACGGCGACGACGTGTGGACGCTGCAGGACGTGAGCTTCGTCGTCGCCGCCGGGACGACGACGGCTCTCGTGGGCGAGACCGGCTCCGGCAAGACGACGCTGGGGTATCTCGCAGCGCGGCTGTACGACGTCGACCGCGGCTCGGTCTCGATCGGCGGCGTCGACGTCCGCGACCTCACCTTCGACGCCCTCGCGAGCCTCGTCGGCGTCGTCTCGCAGGAGACGTACCTCTTCCATGCCTCGGTGCGCGAGAACCTCCGCTTCGCGAAGCCCGACGCGTCGGACGACGAGCTCTACGCGGCGGCCGAGGCGGCGCGGATCCATCACGTGATCGCCGCCCTCCCCGACGGCTACGACACGATGGTCGGCGAACGCGGCTACCGCTTCTCGGGCGGCGAGAAGCAGCGGATCGCGATCGCGCGGACGATCCTCCGCAACCCGCCGGTGCTCGTGCTCGACGAGGCGACCTCGTCGCTCGACACCGAGACCGAGCGGCTCGTGCAGGAGGCGCTCGACCGGCTCTCGGCGGGACGGACGACGATCGCGATCGCCCACCGGCTCTCGACGGTCCGCGACGCGGAGCAGATCGTGGTCCTCGACCGCGGCCGGGTCGTCGAGCACGGGCGCCACGAGGAGCTGGTCGCGGCGGGCGGCCGCTACGCCACGCTCGTCAGCCGCGACGCCGAGCTCGAGCCGCCCGCCCTCGTCTGAGCTCTACGATCCCCGCATGGCGGCGACCGGCGACCGGCGCACCGAGTCCGGCATCGAGGTGAAGCCGGTCTACAGCGCCGCCGACGCGCCGCATGAGCTCGAGCCGCCCGGCGAGTATCCCTTCACGCGAGGGCCCTATCCGGACATGTACCGCGGCCGGCCGTGGACGATCCGGCAGTACGCCGGCTTCGCCTCCGCGGAGGAGTCGAACGCGCGCTACCGCTATCTCCTCGGGCGCGGTCAGACCGGCCTCTCGATCGCCTTCGACCTCCCCACCCAGCTGGGCTACGACTCCGACGACGCTCGCGCCCACGGCGAGGTCGGCCGCACGGGGGTCGCGATCGACTCGCTCGCCGACATGGAAGTGCTCCTCGCCGGGATCCCGCTCGGGGAGGTCTCGACGTCGATGACGATCAACGCGCCCGCGTCGCTCCTGCTCCTCCTCTACGAGCTCGTGGCCGAAGGGCAGGGCGTGCCGCCCGACGCGCTTCGCGGCACCGTCCAGAACGACATCCTCAAGGAGTACATCGCCCGCGGGAACTACATCTTCCCGCCGCGCCCCTCGATGCGGCTCACGACCGACCTCTTCTCCTACTGCGCAGAGCGGATCCCGCACTGGAACACGATCTCGATCAGCGGCTACCACATCCGCGAGGCCGGCTCGACCGCGGTGCAGGAGCTCGCGTTCACGCTCGCGAACGGGATCGCCTACTGCGACGCGGCGGTCGACGCGGGGCTCTCACCGGACGACTTCGGCGCGCGCCTGTCCTTCTTCTTCAACGCACACAACGACTTCTTCCAGGAGGTGGCGAAGTTCCGCGCTTCCCGGCGCCTGTGGGCTCGGATCATGCGCGAGCGCTTCGGGGCGACGAACCCACGCGCCCTCGCCCTCCGCTTCCATGCCCAGACCGGCGGCTCGACGCTCACGGCGCAGCAGCCCGAGAACAACGTCGTCCGCGTCGCGATCCAGGCGCTCGCGGCCGTCGCCGGCGGCGCCCAGAGCCTCCACACGAACTCGTACGACGAGGCCCTCGCGCTGCCGACCGAGCACGCGGCGCGCCTCGCGCTCCGCACACAGCAGATCCTCGCTGCCGAGGGCGGCACCACCGACACGGCCGACCCGCTCGGCGGCTCGTACTACATCGAGGCGCTGACGGACGAGCTCGAGGCCCGCGCCCGGGAGCTGATCGCGCGGGTGGACGAGGCGGGCGGCGCCGTCGCGGCGGTCGAGTCGGGCTTCGTGCAGGACGAGATCGAGCGGGCCGCCTTCGAGTTCCAGCAGCAGGTCGAGGCGGGGAAGCGCGTGATCGTCGGCGTGAACGCGTTCGAGGAGGCCTCCGACGAGCGCGTCGAGCTCCTCCGTATCGACCCGGCCGTCGAGCGGCGCCAGCTCGAGCGGACGGCGCGTGTGCGGGCGGAGCGGAACGACGCCGACGCGGCCGCTGCGATTGCGGCGGTGCGCGAGGCCGCGCGGGGCGAGGCGAACCTGCTGCCGACGCTGCGCGAGGCGCTGCGGGCGCGCTGCACGGTCGGCGAGATCTGCGAGACGCTGCGCGAGGAGTGGGGGATGTACGACGCCGTTCGCGCGCGCGCCTGATCGCCGAGGTCGACGATGGGGTCGCTCACGTCCGCGAGGTCACGTCCGCGAGCAGGTCGTCGAGGCTGAGCGCTGCGCCTTCGACGCGGAGCTCCTCCGCCCGCTCGGCGCCGAGCGCCTCCTCGACTCGCCGCACCAGGCTCTCGCGCGCGGCGTGGTCGTCCGCCCCCAGCCGCGCGATCCCCACGCTTTCGAGGATCGCGTCGGCGGCGCCGGAGAGGCGTGCGGCGAGCGCGGCATCGCCGCGTCTGAGCGCAACCTCGGCCAGCCCGAGCAGACAGGGTGCGCTCACGTCCCTGTAGCCGACCTCGCGCGCGAGCGTCAGGCTCTCGTGCAGCATGCGCCTCGCCTCCGCGTCGCGTCCTTCGCCGAGCGCGATCCGGCCCAGGGTCAGGACTGTGAAGATGCGTCCTTCCTTGTCGCCGCTCTCGTCCTGGAGAGCGAGCGCCTCGTCGGCGAGCTCGCGCGCCCGGCCGGTCTCGCCGAGTTCGAGGCAGAGGACCGCCGTGTTGTTGAGCACGGTCCCCAGGCGGACGACGTACCCCGCGCGGCGCAGCGCGGCCGCGCTCTCGGCATAGAGCCGTTCGGCGCGGCCGTGGTCGCCGGCCGCGATCGCGGTGCCGCCGAGGTCGGAGAGGGCCTGGCCGATCGCGGCCTCGTCGCCGGCCGCGCGCGCGGCCGCGAGGCTTTCGGTGTACCGCTGCCGGGCTTGCTCGAAGTCGCCCTGCCTGTACGCGATCCGACCCGCGCTTGCGAGTGCTCTCGCCAGCAGGAGGGGATCGTCCGGACGTTCGCGCGAGAGCGCCCGGTCGAGGCGAGTGCGTCCCTCGCGGTGGTGGCCGCGCACGACCCAGAAGTACTGCAGTGCGCTCGCGAGGCGCAGCTCGCGCGCGACGTCGCCTTCGTCGTGGAGACGATCGAGCGCCGCCCGGAAGTTGTCGTGCTCGGCCTCGACGCGGTCGAGCAGCGGTACGGGGTCGACTCCGCCGGCGCGAACGGCCCGGTCGATCCCCTCGGCGAGGTCGAGGTAGAAATCCGCGTGCCGTCTCGCGGGCCGGTCGGCCGCCCCGCTCGCCCGCAGACACTCTCGCGAGTACGCCCGGATCGTCTCGAGCATCGTGAAGCGCGGCTCGCCGCCCGGCTGGCGCAGGGGAACGACGAGGCTCTCGTCGACGAGCGACGACAGCGTCTCGAAGACGTCCAGGTCGTCTCCGTCGCAGACGGCCTCGGCCGCCTCGAGCGTCCAGCTGCCCGCGAAGACGGCGAGCCGGGAGAACAGCGCGCGCTCCTCCTCGCCCAGCAGCCCGTGGCTCCACTCGAGCGTCGCGCGGAGGGTCTGCTGGCGCCCCGGCAGGTCGTGCGCCCCGCCGACGAGCAGGTCGAGGGCGCGGTCGAGGCGGCTGCTCATCGTCTCGGGCGGCAGCAGCTTCGAGCGGGCCGCCGCCAGCTCGATCGCGAGCGGCAACCCGTCGAGCCTGAGGCACACGTCGGCAACCGCACCGATGTTGTGCTCGTCGAGCCGGAAGTCGGGGTCGACGGCCGCGGCGCGGGCCGTGAAGAGGCGCACCGCGTCGTTCGAAACGAGCTCCTCGAACCTGGTGTCGGGGCCCGGCGCCGGGAGCGCCAGCGGCGGCACCGGGTACTCGTGCTCCCCGGCGAGCCTGAGCGGCGTGCGGCTCGTAGCGAGCACGAGCAACCGCGGAGCTGCCGCCAGCAAACGAGCGACGAGCGCGACGTCCGGCACGAGCTGCTCGAGGTTGTCGAGCACGAGCAGCATGCTCCGATCGCCGAGGTGCGTCGCGAGGACTTCCTCCACCGGCTCGGTGGTCTCGCTCACCTCGAGCGCGTCGGCTATCGAGGATCCGAGCAACGCCGGATCGTGGAGGGAGGAGAGGTCGACGAACACGGCGCCGTCTCGCAACTCGGGCCCGACCTCCGCGGTGGCCGCGAGCGCGAGCCGCGTCTTCCCCGCCCCTCCTGGTCCGGTCAGCGTCACGAGCCGCACGTCGTCGCGGCGCAGGTGTGCGCAGACCGCGGCCACCTCGAGCCGTCGGCCCACGAGGGGCGTCGGCGCCGTCGGTAGCCGGACGTGCGCGGGGCCCGGGGCGGCCGGAGCCGCGAGCGCCGGATCATGGCGCAGGATGCCTCGCTCGAGCTCTTGGAGCTCGGGGCCCGGATCCACCCCGAGCTCCTCGACGAGCAGCTCCCTGGCGGCCCGGCAGGCGGCGAGCGCGTCGGCCTGCCGGCCCGAGCGATAGAGCGCGAGCGCGTGCTGGACGCGCAGCCGCTCGCGATAGGGCTCCGCTGCGATCAGCCGCTCCAGCTCGGGCACGAGGTCGTCGTGACGGCCGAGTGCGAGCTCTGCTTCGTGGAGCAGCTCGACCGCGCGCAGCCGCCGCTCCTCGAGTTGAGCGCCCTCGGTCTCGAACACGCCCTCACCGGCCAGGTCGGCCAAGGGCACGCCACGCCAGCGCGTGAGCGCGCGGCGCAGATCCTCGGCTGCGTCGGCGGCGCGACCGGAGGCGAGATCGGCCGCGGCACGGGCGACGAGCCGCTCGAAGTCGTCGAGGTCGAGCTCCCCCGGGTCGAGTCGCAGGCGATAGCCCTTCCCGTGCGTCTCGATGCGCTCGGGGCCGAGCGCCCGGCGCAGGCCGTGCACGTAGACCTGCAGCGAGGAGACGGCCGACGCGGGCGGGTCGGAGCCCCACAGCGAGTCGACCAGCCGGTCTCGCGAGAGAACGGTGTTCGCGTGGAGCAGCAGGAGAGCGAGCAGAGCTCGCTGCTTGGGCGCTCCGAGTGGGATCGGCTCGTCGTCCGCGACCGCTTCGACCGGCCCCAGGATGCGGAATTCGATGCTCGCCGTCCCCTCCCCAAGCGCGCGTCAAGTGGATCTTAAGTGCCTGCCTCGATGGTGCTCCTGCCCACAGGTAACGGAGGAGCGCCACATGATCCCCGCAGGCGACGCGATTGACAACCCGGTCTCCGTCCAGGCCGCGCCGCCCGCACGACCACAAGGAGAAAGGACCCATGCACAACACCCTCGCCACTCCGCTCCCGGCTTCGTGGCTCTCGAGCCGCCTGGGTGTGAACCTGCGCGAGATCGAGCGTCTTCGCGAGCGCGGCGAGCTCTTCGCCATCCACGATCAGGGCGAATGGCTCTATCCGGCCTGGCAGTTCGGGCCAGGTGGCTCGATTCCCGCGGGGGTGCGGAATGCGGTCAAGGCGGCCCGCGCCGTCGGCCTCGACGAGGCGCGTCTCCTGGCCTTGTTGCGGCGGCCGGTCGGCCTGGTCGGCGGCGGTCGGTTGCTCGACCTTCTCTTCGAGGGGCGCTCCGACTACGTGGTCGACGCCGTCCGTGCCGCCGGGGCCGCCTGAGCTCCGGCCGAGCGCTCAGCCGCGAACGAGCAGCCTGTCGTCGCTCGTGACCAGCATCGCCGTCGGGCCGAAGTCCTTCCGCGAGAGGGCGTTCACGCGCGGAATCACGTCGTTCGACCCGTAGATCCGCTGCGGCTCGCCGCCCACGATCCGTACGGGTAGGAGCCGCCCCGCGGCGAGCCGCCCGTCGGCGCGCAGCGTCACGAGGAGGATCGCGCTCTCGCCGAGGATGCCCTCCGTGGTGAGGGCGCCGCCCGCCGTGGCGAAGTTGCCGAGCGAGTAGGCGATCAGCCGGTGGTGGAAGGTCTGCAGGCCGCGCAGGACGTGGGGGCCCGAGGCCACGACGAGGTCGGCGCCGGCGCCGACCAGGGCGTGCGCGAGCCTCCGCTCGTTGCCGCGATCCTCCCCGAGGTAGTGCTCGGTGCCGTTCGGGACGTGCTGGTGATCCGTCCCCTCGGCACCCGCATGGAGTACCGCGACGACGAGATCCGCGTGTGCCGCCGCACGCCGCACGAGTCGTCTCGCTGCCGGAATGTCGAGCAGGCTCTGTGCCCACGGATACGGCGCGAAGCCGAGGATCCCCACGCGCAGGCCGTTCGCGCGGAGGATGGTGATCTGTCCCGGCCGCCCGCTCCAGCGCAGGCGGCTCTGCGCGAGGGCCCGCAGCGTCTGCTGCTCGCCGGAAGCGCCGTAGTCGAAGGCGTGGTTGTTCGCGACGTTGACGTCGTCGAACCCTGCGCGGCGCAGCAAGCGCGCCGATTGCGGGGGCGACTGGAAGGCGAAGCAGCTCTTGCTTCCCGGTGCGCACTTCGACGTCCCGCCGGAGTTGAGCGTCCCTTCGAGGTTCCCGATCGCGACGTCGGCACGGCGCAGCGTTCCGCCGACCCGGGCGAGCAGAGACGACGGCGCAGGGCCGAGGAGCGCGATGTCGCCGACGAACGCCACCGTCACGCGCTGCGGAGTCGTCGCCGGAGCCGGCTCGGGAGGGGCGACGAGCGCGCCCGCGGCGGCGACCGCGAGCACCGCCGCCGCGACGAGCGGGAGTCGCGCTCTCCTCACGCCGCCGAGCATACGCTCCTCGGCGGCGGCCGAGCCTACGCCGGCTCGGTGGACGGAGTTGCGTGGCCGACGAGGAGCCGGAGCCCGCCAGGGCCGGCCTCGATCGCGAGCGTGTCGCCCGGGTCGAGCCAGGCGAGGCCCTCCGGAACGAGCCTCCCGAGCTCCGTCTCGCCTCTGCCTTCGACGACGTACGCCATCGTCTCGCCGTCGGCGCTCAGCTCGAGCTGACCGCCCGCAGGGAGCTCGACGATCCGTACGGAGAGGCCCGGCACCGCCATGCCGCGTTCGGCCATGTCCCGGATCACGTGCGCCATGAACTCAGGCGCTCCGCTGCCATGTTCAGGTGTCGTCGGTGAGCCAGTGCGTCTCGGCCGGCGGCGGCGCCCAGAACTCGACGAACACGAAGTTCGCGTCCGTGTCGTTCTCGAACCAGTGCACCTCGAGCTCCTCGACGGCCGCCGCGGAGCCGCGCTCGAGCCGGAAGCTCTCGTCCCCCGCGTGCATGACGCCGCTTCCCTCGAGGACGACGAACACGTGCTCGCAGCCGACGTGGAAGTGCGCGGCCGCCGTGTCTCCCGGGTGGTAGACGACCCGGTCGGCACGCATGCGCGCGGCGCCGACCGGCACGTCGTCGGTCACGAGGTCGAGCCGGTCGCGCGTGTCGCGCGACGACTCCCAGCGGGGCAGCTCCTCGCTCGCGAACACGCGGGCCATGCGCGCAGCCTACGCTGCCGCCGTGCGCATCCTGCTCGTCTCGCAGATGTACCCGGGGCCCGACGCGCCGGACCTCGGCACCTTCGTCGCACAGGTCGAGCGGGAGCTCGTCGCCCGCGGGCACGAGATCGAGCGAGCCGTCCTCGACACACGCTCGGGCGGGAAGCTCCGGTACCTGACGCTCGCGCGCAGGACGCTGGCCGCCGCGCGGCCCGACGTCGTGTACGCGCACTTCCTCGTGCCCGCCGGCCTGATCGGCGCGCTCGCCGGCCGCGCCCCGCTCGTCGTGACCGCGCACGGAAGAGACGTCCGCAACATCGGCGCGCTGCCGGGCGTGATCGCGGCGACGCGCTTCGTCGTGCGCCGGGCGGAGGCGGTGATCTGCGTGTCGGCCTATCTCCGCCGGGAGCTGGAGACGAAGCTGCCCGAGGCGCGAGGCAAGGTCGAGGTCGTCTCGAGCGGCGTCGATCGCGAGCAATTCGCGGTCGCCGAGCCGCCTCCCGGGCCCCCCGGCTTCCTCTGCGTCGGCGCGCTCGACGAGCGGAAGAACGTCCTCCGGCTCGCCGACGCCTTCGCGCGGCTCGACGGCGGGACGCTCACGTTCGCGGGCGACGGTCCTCTCCGCTCCCGGCTCGAGGGGCGCGAGCGCGTACGCCTGCTCGGCCGCGTCCCCCACGACGAGATCCCGCGCCTGCTCGCCGAGTGCCGCGTCCTCGCCCAGCCGAGCCTCCTGGAACCGCTCGGGCAGGCGCTCCTCGAGGCGATGGCGTGCGGCCGCTCGGTCGTCGCGACGAGGATCGGCGGCCCGCCGGAGTTCGTGCCGCCCGACGCCGGGGTCCTCGTCGACCCGCTCGACGTGGAAGCGCTCGCGCGCGGGCTGGAGCAGGCCGCTGCGCTGCCGTGTCCCAACGAGGCCGCTCGCGAGGCCACCGCGGAGCACGACGTCCGGCGCCAGGCAGAGCGGATCGAGCAGATCCTCAGTCGCGCTGCTGCTCGGCGCTCGCCAGATCGGCGAGCCTGACCTCGACGAGCGGCCTGATCCGCTCCTCGAGTCCGGACTCCCGTGCGAGGACGAGCGCCTGCTCCCAGCTCTCGCGCGCCTTGGCCGGGTCGACGCCCTGCTTGAGTCGGTTGTCGCCGGTCACGAGCAGCTTCTGGATCCGCTCACGGACGTCCGCTTCCACAGATCGACGCTAACAGGGAGGATGGGCGGATGCGCGCCCGCAGGCCGAAGCCGCTTCGCGTCGTCATCGCGGACGACCACCGCCTCTTCGCGCAGGCGCTCGAGGCGATCCTCGGCGCCGACGAGCGGATCGAGGTGGTGGGACAGGCGAGCGACGGCGCAGAGGCGGTCGAGCTCGCGCGGGCGCTCGTCCCGGACGTCGTCCTGATGGACGTGAGCATGCCCGTGCTGGACGGCTTCGAGGCCACGCGCGAGATCCGGGCGGCGACCGGAAACGTCCGCGTCCTCATGCTCACCGGCTCGAACTCGCGCGCCGACGTCGACCGCTCGCGGAAAGCGGGTGCGTCGGGCTACGTCACGAAGGACCGCATCGCCTCCGAGCTCGTCGAGGCGCTCGTCGAAGTGACGCGCCGGCGGCTACCCTGACCCGGTGCTCGCCTTCCTGGCCGTCACGCAGGTGCTCATCGTCGTCGGCCTGACGTCGCTGATCCTCATGCACTCGGGGCGCGACGCCGGCATGGCCGGGCTCGGCTTCACTCCGGCCTCCCAGGGCGGGACGCACATCGTGGAGCGGAACCTCACGCGCGTCACCGTCGTCATCACGGTGCTCTTCTTCGCGAACAGCATCGCGCTGTTCCACTTCCTCGGCTAGCCGGGCGCTCTCGCGGCCGCCTCGGCCGCCGCTACACTCCCCGGGCTCTCGCGCTGGTGGCGGAATTGGTAGACGCGCTAGGTTGAGGGCCTAGTGGCCGCTTGAGGCCGTGGAGGTTCAAGTCCTCTCCAGCGCATGACGTTCGGGCGGCCGCAGCAGCGGCCGCCTTCTTTTCGGCTTGCCTCATACCGCGCTGAGATATATCGTCTCGATATATGAAGCAAACCGCGGTGACCCCGGTCGTGCTCGGGATGCTCGCGCTCGGGCCGAGGTCGGGATACGACATCAAGGCGGCCGTCGACCGGTCGACACGGTTCTTCTGGGCGGCGAGCTACGGGCAGATCTATCCCGAGCTGCGGCGGCTCGAGGCGGAGGGGCTGATCGCGGGCGAGGACGCACCCAATGGGGCGCGCGGCCGGCGCGTCTACGAGCTCACCGACTCCGGCCGCAAGGCGCTCGAGGAGTGGCTGCTCGGTCCGAGCACGACGATCGAGTACCGCGACGAGTCGCTTCTGCGCCTCTTCTTCTCGGACACGCTGCCGCGCGAACAGGCGCTCGGGATGCTCGAGGCGCGCCGGCGCGGACACGAGCAGTACCTCGAGATCCTGCACGCGATCGACGCGCGGCCGGGACAGGATCCGGAGTTCGTCGACCTCGTCCTGCGCTGGGGCATCGACTTCAACGAGTGGGGGAGGCAATGGTGCGAGCAGCAGCTGCGGCGCCTACGGAAGACGCGCTGACGGAGCCGAGCTTCCGCACGATCTTCCGCGCGGGGGCGTCGGGAATGCTGCGCGAGGGCGTCCTGCCGCTCGGCGCCTTCTACGCCGGGCTGCGGCTCGATGGTCTGGCGGTCGGCATCGGCGCCTCGACCCTCGCCTCGGTGCTGCTCTACGTCAACGAGCGCCGCGGTGGCCGTGAAGGGCTCCTCGTCCGGCTCTCGCTCGCCTTCGTCCTCGTCCAGTCGACCGTCGGACTGCTTGCGAACAGCACGATCGTCTACCTGGCGCAGCCCGTGCTCGCGACCGCCGTCTGGGGAATCGCCTTCCTCGTGTCCGTCCCGCTCGGCCGCCCGCTCTCGGGCACGATCGCCTCTGCCTGGTATCCGTTCCCGCCCTCGTTTCGGGAGACCGCTGCCTTCAAGCACGTCTTCGGGATCGAATCGCTCGTCTGGGCCGGCTACTTCCTCGCGCGGAGCGCGCTCCGCCTGGCGTTGCTGCTCCGCGGCTCGCTCGAGAGCTTCCTCGCGATCACGTTCGTGACGGGGACACCGGTGATGCTGCTCCTGCTCGCGTGGTCGGTCCGGTACGCGATGCGCAGCCTGTCGGATTGACGCCGTCCGGAGGAGTCCGTACGCTGCTGGCGAACACCTGTTCGGCACAGCCCCCGACCCCGGAGCGTGAGATGCAGACGACAGCCGAGCTGACCGGCCGCCAGCGCGAGATCTGGAGCTTCCTCGTCGACTACGTCGACCGGCACGGGTATCCGCCGACCGTGCGGGAGATCGGTGCGGCCGTCGGGCTCGCCTCGCCCTCCACCGTCCACGCCCATCTCGCGAACCTCGAGCGGGCGGGGCTGCTGCGGCGCGACCCGACGAAGCCGAGGGCGCTCGAGCTCGTCGGCCGGGAGAAGGGAGCTGAGACGGCCGCCGCAGAGCTGCCGAGACTGCCGCTTCTCGGCCAGATCGCTGCCGGTGGGCCGTTGCTCGCGGACGAGAACGTCGAGGACGAGATCGCCGTGCCCGAGAGCCTCCGCGGTGACTTCCTGCTGCGCGTCAAGGGCGATTCGATGATCGAGGCCGGGATCCTCGAGGGCGACGTCGTCGTCGTGCGGCGTGCGCAGGACGCACGCGACGGCGAGATCGTCGTGGCCCTGGCCGGCGACGACGAGACGGCCGACGAGGCGACGGTGAAGCGGTTCTTCCGCGAGAACGGCCGCATCCGGCTGCAACCCGAGAACGCGACGCTCGAGCCGATCTACGCGGAACACGTCCAGATCCTCGGCAAGGTGGTGGGGGTGTTCCGGGAGCTGTGAACGGCCCGACGCCACTCCACCGCACGCTCGAGCAGGAGCTCCTTGCCGTGCTGCGCGGAGCGTCGCTCGAGTGCCCGGTCTGCGGCGAGTTCGTCCTCCACGAGGGCGCGCTGGTCCGCTGTCCGGAGTGCGCGATGCGCCTGCACGGACGCGTCGACCGCGCCGAGACGGGGGTACAATCCGGCTCGCAGGCCGGGTGACCGCGGTGCCTCTCGCGAGGCGTCGAGGAAAGTCCGGACACCGCAGGGCAGGACGCTCCCGCGAGGGAGGCGGCGAAAGCCGACGGAAAGTGGCACAGAAAGCAGACCGCCGGTCGCGAATCTCCGGAGTCGCGGCCGGTAAGGGTGAAACGGTGGGGTAAGAGCCCACCAGCGGCCCTGGCGACAGGGCCGGCTCGTCAAACCCCGTCCGGTGCAAGGCGAACAGGCTCCGCCGACGCGGCCCGCCGAGGAGCCGGGTAGCCGCAGAGATGGATGGCCACCCCCGACAGAATCCGGCTTACAGGCCTGCTACGGGAAAAGCCTCGGAAACGGGGCTTTTCCTATTAGGTCGTGTTCTCCGGAACTCGTCGCGGTATCGGTCAGGCAGCCCTTCGGCGGTTTCACCCGTCGGAGGCCGCGCCACCGCGGGTCGTCGTCCGCGAGGCGAGCCGCGTCGAACGGCTCGCCTATGCGCGCGGCCAGGCTGCTCAGGCGCTTGGCATCAGCCGGTCGACCCTCCGCCGCCTGCTGCCCTACATCGAGACGAT
This sequence comes from uncultured Actinomycetes bacterium, assembly GCA_963746965.1. GTDB lineage: Bacteria > Actinomycetota > Thermoleophilia > Gaiellales > Gaiellaceae > Palsa-739. Next base: position 1,164,942 of record CAVVDH010000001.1, read on the forward strand.
CGAGATGCCCTGGGGCGCCAGCCTGATCCCCGTCGACGAGCTCGAGCGGCTCGCCCGTGAACGGAGACGGACGGCAAAACGGCGACTCGAACGGGCCACGCTGGGACGCAAACCGACCGTCACGCCGGAAGTCGCCAAACGCATCCCCAACCAGCGCTCGGCGGGCGAGAGCCTTCGCCAGATCGCCACCGACCTCAACGCCGCGCGCATCCCGACTGCCCACGGCGGCACACGATGGTGGCCATCCACCGTGCGCATGATCCTGCAGAGCCGCAGCCCGTACGTCGTGGGTTCATATCGTGCCCCCGGATACTCCGAAAGTGACTGGACTCCCGGGATCGTGTCCGACCTCGCACCGTCTACGCGCTAGCTGACCAGGAGTTCGGCGGTGGCGGCTGGGGCTGCGGGGTCGGGGGAAGAAGGAGGAGGTGGCTCTCGACGACGGCGGCGGCGACGTCGCTGAGCCTGCGACCGTTGTGCTGGGAGTGGTCGCGCAGCATCTCGAAGGCGCGGTCGGCGCTGGTCGTGTGGCGTGCCATCAGGATGCCCTTTGCCTGTTCGATCAGGGCGCGGCGGCCGAATGCTCCCTGCAGGCTGTGGTATTCGGCGAAGCGTTGCAGGGTGATGTCGATCGCGCTTTGCAGCTCTTCGGGGGTGGCGTCGATGATGTAGGCGAAGACGCCGCGTTTCGCGGCCTCGTGGACGTAGGCGGGATCGCGTGCCGCGAGCAGTGCGATCACGGGGCAGGACGCTTCGCGCACGATCTCGCCGATCAGGTCGAGCGCGTGTTCGGAGGAGAGGCCGAGTCCGACGAGGGCGACGTCGGGATGTTCTTTTGCGGTGACCGGGCCGACTTCCTTGACGTCGATCTCGCGGGCGATCACTTCGTGACCGAGTCCGGCGACAACCTTGGCGAGCAGCTCGAGCCGGTCACGTCGCTCATTGGCGATCAGGACGCGCAGGTGCTCGATCCCATTCTCGGCCATCGCCCGATCGTGAGAGCGGGAGGCCAGCGTCATGGGACAGATCTTAGCGCAGTCAGCGGCCGCATTTCGCGCTTGAGCAACGCGCCGAGTTCGTGGATCTGGCCCTTGGTGAGCCTGGCGGCTCGCGCGTCAGCGGCGTGCGAGCCGGCGTCCGCTCTCGGTGTCAGGCGGCGCGTAGTTCAGCTCGAAATGGTGGTAGAGCGCCGACTCGTCTGCCTGGGAGAGCTCCTCGCCGTGGAGCTCGATGTTGGGCGCGGACTCGACTAGCGCCTTGGCCACCGGTACCTGCAGCTCGTCAGGGCCCACCGTGATTCCGCCCAGAGGCACGAAGGTCAAGTGGCGGCCGATGAAGCCCTCCTTGACCGTGCCGAACTGCGGCTCATCGTTCTCCACGTCGACATAGACATCCTGCAGCTTCCCGATCCTCTCGCCGTGGCGATCGACCAGCATCTTGCCGTGCCACTCCACGACGTTCCACTGTGCGTTCTCCTGATGCTCGGCCACACTCGTCGCCTCCTGACTATCGCATCGGACTGGCAGCCACCATTGACTATCACATCAACCCTCTAGCGCAGCGCCTGCTCGGCGCCCTCGCCGGCCTCCCGGTCTTCTCGACGATGAAGTAGCCCTTGTGGCGCTCGACGACCCGCTCGAGCTGGGGGTCTTCGTGGCCGGGGTACACGAAGAAGACCCGGGCCCCGCCGCGCACGCGGCGGTAGGTCTCTGGATCGATGGCGAGCTGTTCCGCGCACCCGGCGTTCGCGCACTCGCAGATGTAGACGGGCTCGGTCGCCGTCGTGCCGTGGCGGTCCTCGAGGAGCGCGATGTTCTCGTTCGCCTCGCGGAAGAGCGTCTCGTTGCCGGCGGCCGGCTGGGAAGCTCGATGTTGCGGCAGTGTTCGACCGCCTTGCGAGACCGGAATGATGTGATCGAACTCCAGCCGCTCGCGTGAGCCGCAGCGCGTGTCGTTGGCGAGGATCGCTCCGCTGGCGCACATGTTCCGGCGGCTCGCGTTCACCCTTCCGCGGCCGACCTTCCTTTCGAGGGGCGTCCCTCGCAGCTTCGCGCGGTGACGAGCGGCCTCGCGCTTGCGTTCGTCGTCGTCGCGTCGGCGGCCCGGGAGAACACCCCGACCGGAGCGACGTCGTCGCCTCTCGCGACATGGGCGCTGTTCCTCGCGCTGGTCGAGTACGCGGTTCCGCTCGTCGTCTGGGTGCTCGCGCGCGTGCGCGTGCCGCAGCGCGCGAGTCCGCGCCGGCGCCTGCGCCCCGCCGAGGTCGACGAGCTCCTCTCGCGCGCCGCGTAGAAGGGAGGTGGCGCCCCGCCCGCGGGCAAGGCGCCACCGTCGTGCCTCGTTAGGGGAGGTTCACCTGGAAGGCGACCGTGCGGCGAGTGGAGACGCCGCCGAGAATCGGGTCGCCCTTCTTTCTCGCACGGATGAATACGGCGAGGAGATGCTGATCGTGGGCCCTGGCGGGGAAGCCCTTCTGGCGCGGCTCCCTCAGCGTGACCGTGCCGTCGTTCGCAGTGAACGTCTCGTGCACGCCGAACTGGTTGTACGGGATGGCAGCCGCGAAGACCAGCGCACCCGCGACCGGACGGCCGTTGCAGGCCGTCACCCGGACGTGGATCTCGATCCTGTCCGTTCCCAGCGTCACCGGGTTGGGCGTGATCGACGCCTTGTCGATCATCAGGCGCGCCGGCGGGGCCAGCTCCGTGGCCCGGATCGTCCCGGTGCCCGCAGGGCAGCCGGTCGCTGTCGCAGCGGGCGGGCCGGCTGTCTGCTTCGACACGAACGTGGTCGAGCCCTTCGCGTTGGTCGCGGTCACCGAAACACGCAACGTAGCCCCGGCATCCGCCGGAGTCAGGACGTGCGTGGCGCCTGTCGCACCCAAGATCGCGGCGCAGTCGTCGCCGTTCGCGTCGCAGCGAAGCCAGGCGATGGCGACGGAAGTCGGATTGCCGCTCCAGGTTCCCTGACTGGCGGTGAGCGTCGAACCGAGCGCAGGCGTGCCCGAGATGCTCGGCGCCGTCGTGGGCGTCGGTGCGGTCTTGTCCGAAACGACGGCGGATGGCGCCGAAGTCGCGGTGCCCGAGCCGTCGGTGTTTTTCGCCGTCACCGTGATGCGGAGCGTGTGTCCCACATCGGCGGTGACAGCCGTGTAGGTCGCCGCCGTCGCGGTGGCGATGGCAGCGCACGAGCCACCGCTCGCGTCACACAGGCTCCACGCGTAGGCATATGAGGTCGGGCTGTTGTTCCACGTCCCGTTGGTCGTAGAAAGCTCCTGCCCCTCCTGGGCCGTTCCCGAGATCGTCGGGGCGGCCGTGCCGACCGGCCCGCTGCCCGCAGCCCGGCCGTTGCCCGGCTGGCCGAAGACGGCGCCGACGAGCAGCGCACCGAGCGCGATCACGATCGCGCCCCTGATACCGAGGAGCGCTCCGAAGAGCGCCCCGCGCTTCTTAGGAGAGCGGGTCATTGCTCACTCCATTCGTCGGATTTGAATGCGGCCCGCCGGGCGCGCACGTCGCGCTCGCCCCTGCCGGCTACCAAGATCAGCTTCTCCATCTCGATCCCACCCCTCGCTTCGGATGACGGAACCTGCTCCGACCCGGCTGTCTGAGGGTGGACCTACGCGCGACGCCGATCCATGTGGCAGTCGCTGGAGAACACGCGAACCCGAATGGCTACGGCTCGCAGATCGGAGCATAGCACTACGAAGGACGGATCTTGTCCCCGGTGAGCCTCATGTGTAGCGATGCTTCGCCCGACGACCGTCCGTAAGCGGGCACCGCAACGAAGGAGCGACAGGACGACGAGACAGACGGAATTGATACGATCGCGGCTCGCGGCGCCACAAGGATTTGGCGTGGCGGAGTGCGCGTCGGGCCCCACGCCATGCGACCCGACGAAATGTCCTCCCACAGGCGTGCGGGTTGGAGCAGGGGCGGCCGACCCCATCCGGCGTGGTCGGCGATCTGTTCGATCACCGGAGGAGCCATGGTTGAGGTACGCGCAGTTGCATTGCCCAGACGTGGGGGTGCGGTTCGAGCCGACCCGAGCGTCGTGCGGTCAGGGCCGCCATCGACAGACTCGCACCTTGCGACGCGTGAGTGGATCCGGTCGAGACCGCTTGCGCTGAGTGAGGCGCGGCGTGCCTGGAACCGCGACCGTATCGGTCTCGTCTCGAACCTTCGCTGCGAGTGCGCTCGGCCGAGCTGCCGTGACCGGGTGCCCGCCGTCGCCGAGAAGCACCGGAGGGCCGATGACCAGTTCCTCGTCGCGCCCGCACACTTCGACGGAGGCGTCGTCGCGCGAGCGGCCGACAGGTTCTTCGTCGTAGAGCTGCGCGAGCACGCGATCCGGCGGTCGTCAGGGGAAGCGAGTTGAGTCGCGCGCCATCGCTCGAGCGCTCGCGCGTCGACCTCACCCGGACGGCCGGCTTCCTGGTAGCGGATGCGCGGGGTCGCCTCGTTGGACGGGTCGATGGCCTGATGTACGGCGCATCGCCCCAGACGCCCGACGCACTGTCTGTCCGCTCCAGCCTTCTCGGCTGGCGCTGCCGCCTCGTCCCCGCCGACGCGATCGAGGCGATCGACGAGCGGACGAGGGTGATCGGACTCCGGATCGAGCGCTCCGCCATCAGGGCGTTCGTGTAGCCATGCCCGAGACCGCACGCCAGCTTCTGCGTGTGCTGATCGCGAACGAGAAGCGCGAGCGGCTTGAGCTGCTCGCAAAGGTTGTGATCGGGCTCGGCCACGACGTGATCGCCCGTGAGATCTACGTCAAGGAAGTCGGGACGGTCACCGCCAGAGAGCGTCCCGACGTGGCGCTCGTCGGGCTGGGTGAGAGCTCGGCGCATGCGCTGGAGCTGATCTCGGAGATCGTCCGCGAGGCGTCCTGCCCGGTGATCGCGATCCTTCACGCCGGCGACCCGGCCTACGTGCACGAGGCGGCGAAGCGAGGCGTGTTCGCCTACATCATCGACGGTACCCCGGAAGAGCTGCAGAGCGCGATCGACATCACGTTGCAGCGCTTCAGCGAGTACCAGAGCTTGCAGGGAGCCTTCGGACGACGTGCGCTGATCGAGCAGGCGAAGGGGATCCTGATGGCCCGGCACTCGGTCCATGCCGAGCGGGCGTTCGAGATGCTGCGCGACCACTCCCAGCACAACGGACGCAAGCTCAGCGACGTCGCCGCCGCCGTCGTCGAGAGCCACCTGCTTTTTCTCCCCCCGCGGGCGGCGCAGCCGAGCGGCGCAGGCGACGGCACCCGCCCCGCCCCAGCAGGCTGAAGCGATCGCGCGTGGGCTCACAGTGAACCCGAGTCAGCTGTTCTCGCGCATCTGGGCCGCGTTCGACGCCGGCGAGGCGGTAATCGTGTGTGCCTGGTGCGGACGAGTTCGGCTCGACGGCGACTGGTTCCGAGCGCCGCCTGTCGTGGTCGAGGCGGTCGACGCACGATTCGCGTTCTCGCATTCGATCTGCGGTGGGTGCGCCGAGGTGTACCTGCCACCGCCGACTTCTGCGCCGACGGCCTGGAGTGAGCCACAACGGAGAGGAACGTCATGACGGATGCGACGGAGTTCACGATTGGAAGCGAGGTCTCGTGTAGCGATGGCGTCTGCGGGGAGCTGGGGCGTGTGGTCGTCGATCCCGTCGCGAAGGCGCTCACCCACCTCGTCGTCGAGCCGAAGCATGGGAGCGGGGAGGGTCGTCTGGTGCCGGTGGATCTGGTCGACGCGGCTGGAGAAGAGATCCGGTTGCGCTGCACCAGCGCTGAGTTCGACGCGCTGGAGCACGCCGAAGAGACCAAGTTCCTGCCCGGCGCGAGCGGGCAGTGGGGTTACGGCGAAGGGCAGATCGTCTCGTGGCCCTACTACGGGCTCGGTATGGGCGGCATGGGCATGGGCGGTATGGGTCTGGGCAACATGAACGCCGGCCCTCAGGTGGTCACCCGCGACCGCGTCCCCGTCGGAGACGTCGAGGTGCGCCGCGGCGAGCACGTCCACGCAACCGATGGCGACATCGGTCGCGTCCAGGGGCTGGTTGTCGATCCAGCCGATCGCCACGTGACCCACGTTCTCCTCGACGAGGGCCACCTCTGGGGCAAGAAGGAGGTCGCCATTCCGATCAGCGCGGTCACGGGCGTCGAGGAAGGTGTGCGGCTCAACCTCAGCAAGGACGAGCTGGCCGACCTGCCGCCGGTCGAGCTCGACCACCCCGAGTAGCCCCTACCACCCCCGAGGAGGCCGCGTCGACGCCGAAGCGAACCTCGGCCGCCGACGCGGTAGGGCTCAGCGGGTGCCGGGCCTCGGCAGCGGGCACGCTGCCGACACCAACCGTGACGAGTCCCTCGCGCTCGAGGAAGGTGATGCACGTCCCGACGTCGCGCTCGTAGGCCGAGCAGGTGAGCGGCGCGAGCCGAGGCTCGATCCGGCAGTTGTCGAGGAAGTCGGCGAGCTCCCTGCGCATTTCGTGTCCTTTCGGCAGGCCGAAGGACGCTGCTCCGAAACTCGTGACGAGACTCCGGCTTACAGGCCTGCTACCGAGAAGCCCCGCTCCGGCGGGGCTTCTCCAGTCAGGGCGTCGCGCGGACCTTCTTCCGGCCGGTGAGGCCGAGCTGTTTCAGACTGAGGTGGACGAAGACCGCGAGCTGTACGGCGCCTGCGGCGCTGAGGTGGATGCCGTCGGAGGCGAACCACGAGGGTCGGCTCCGCGCATACCCGTCCCAGTCGAGGACGGTCATCCAGCGAAAGCGCGCCGACGCTCCATGGATCGCTTCGTTGATCAGCCGGTACTGCGCGTTGACCGCACGCAGGGTCAGCCAGAGCACGCGCGTCACGCCGCGGCGGTGCATGGCCCGCAGCACCTTGCCGATTCCCGCCGCGTAGACATGCGGATCGTCGTTGTAGCCGACGAGGACGACCGCGGTCGGCCCGATCTTCCGCCCGAGTCGCCGCACCTCCTTCAGAACGCTCGGCGGTGGGTGCTGCACGAAGCAGCCCGGTTGGGTCAGGCGCCCGCACGGCGTGAGGTCGAGCGTGACGCGGTTGCCTCGGGTCAGCACCTTCCGGGCCGTCGGGTCCCAGGAAAAGGCCGCGGCGACCGAGTCGCCGAAGATCGTCACGTGCTGCAGTGGCCGCTTCTTCGCCGCCGAGGCACCGGAACCCAGCGCACAGCACAGTGCGACGACGGCCAGGGACGACACGAGCAAGCGACCCACCGCGCTGGACTCTAAGCCGAACGCCGGCCGAGGGGAAGGCGCGACCTACGCCCGCAGGACGACCTCGAGGGCGGTGCCGAGACCGGGCGTGCTGCGGACGCTGAAGCCACCCTCGATCGACGAGGCCCGGTCGCGCATGTTCCGCAATCCCTGTCCCGCCGACGCGAGCTGAGGCGGGAAGCCCTCGCCGTCGTCCTCGATCGCGACGAACCGCTCTCCGGAAGAGCGCTGGCCGATCACGACCTCGGCCCGGGTCGCATGCGCGTGACGCCGGACGTTCCCCAACCCCTCCTGGACGATGCGGAAGATCTCGATCTGCTCGTCGGGCGCAAGCCGGATCGCGGGGTCGACCTCGAGGTCGACCTCGAGCTCGCCGTCGGCCGTCAGAAACTCGACGTAGCGGCGCAGCGCGGAGTCGAACGACGCGGTCCCACTCGCAGAGGACAGCGCGAGGATCGCGAACCGCGCCTCCTGCTGCGCGAGCGCCGCCGCCTGCCTCAGCTGCGGCCCGACCTCCTCGACCGGGGTGCCCGCCGCGAGCATCTGCGCGTGGGTCGAGACGGCGAAGAGGTACTGCGCGAGCCCGTCGTGGATCTCGCGCGCGACGCGCGCCCGCTCCTCCGCCACGGCCCGTCCGACCTCAGCCGCGCGGATAGCCCGCCAGGCGCCGACGAGCATGATCGCGAAGGAGAGGAGACGCAGGAACTCGCCTTCGGCGACGTACGTCGTGCCCCTCGGCGGGTCGAAGACGAGATGCAGCGCGGCGAACAGCTGCAGCGTGAACCCGAGCGCGAGCCACTGGGCGAGGTCGTCGCCGGTGCGGGCGAGCCGCTTCCCCCAGCCCACGACGGCGAGGAGGTCGATGAGCGCCTGGATCGAGAGCACGGATGCGAGGCCCGGCGGCTCGGCGCCGCCGACCGGTCTCGTCAGCGCGGGAAGCTGTCCGGCGTGCGCGCGCAGCAGGACCCAGGCCGCGAGAAGCACGATCGCCGCCGCGGTGAGTGTGTCCCACAGAGGACGGCCGCGGGAGCGACTGCGGCTGCGGCTGCCGACGAACGGTGCGGCGGCGACGAGGGCCGTCCCGAGGATCGCCGCCGAGGGTGGCAGCCCAGTCCTCGGAGGGACGAAGCGGGCTGCCTCCGAGCACCGGGATGATCGAGAACGCCCCGGTGGCGAGAGAGCCGACGAGAAAGCCGGCCCCGAGGAGCAGGTCGGTACGGAGGCCGTCGACGTGGAACCGGTTGGCGGCGAGAACGGCGACGAGCAGCCCGGCGAGGGCCATCGTCGTCTCGAGCACGAGCAGGAGCGCCGGCGCGTCGTACTGCGTGCGCAGAACCGGATGTGAGACGAAGAGGGCCAGGCTGGCGCCGAGCACGCCGGAGAGCAGGATCTCTCCCCAGAGCCACGCTTGAAGCTTCGTCCGCTGAGGCCTCACATGGGCTCTTGTCGGCAGAAGCGCTGCTGCCGATAAGGAATCCGTGCCTGCACGCATCCTCGTCGTCGACGACCATCCCCTCACGCGTGACGCGCTCGCCGCACTGCTTCGTTCGCACGGCTTCGAGCTCGTCGGCATCGCCGCGGACGGCGAGGAGGCGATCGCCACCGCGGCCGAGACGCAGCCGGACCTGGTGCTGCTCGACCTCCTGATGCCCGGCCTCGACGGCCTGTCTGCGCTGCCACGGCTTCGCGAAGCGGCACCGGACTGCGAGGTCGTCGTCCTCACCGCCTCGGGCACGGAGGAGAACCTGCTCGCAGCGATCCGCGGCGGCGCGGCCGGCTATCTGCTCAAGACCGAGTCGCCGGAGCGGATCGCCGAGTTCCTCGACGGTGTCGCCCACGGCGAGGCGGCGCTCTCGGGGCCCGTCGCACGGCGGCTGCTCGACAAGGTGCGGACCGGAGGTCGCGGCTTCGGCGTGCCCGACCGCATCGCGGCCGTGCTCTCGGCGCGGGAGCTCGAGGTGCTGCTGCTGCTCGACGAGCACCACGCCACCGACGAGATCGCCCGCCGGCTGTTCATCTCCGAGCACACCGTCCGCTCGCACGTGAAGAGCCTCCTCCGCAAGCTCGGCGTCTCGTCGCGCCGCGAAGCCCTCGAGCAACTCGCTCTCGCGCGCGGCTGACGCCGAGACTCTTCCTTCAGGAGGAGAAGCCCTCGAGCGCGGCGTCGACCAGACGCGGCAGCGTCTCGAGCTCGTAGCCGCCCTCGAGCACCGCCGCGACCCGGCCGGAGAGCGCCCGGCAGCGACGCGCGAGCTCCCGGAAGCCGTCCTCGGTGACGCGCATGTCCGCGAGCGGATCTCCGTCGTGCGCGTCGAAGCCGGCCGACACGAGCACGAGCTCCGGCTCGAACCGCTCGACCGCAGGCTCGACCACGCGTGCGAACGCGTCGAAGTACTCCTCGTCGCCGGAGCCGGCCGGCAGCGGCACGTTGAGCGTCGTCTCGGCCTGGTCGTGCGGGCCTCCGCTCCCGGGATAGAACGGCCACTGGTGCAACGAGACGAAGAGCACGCTCTCGTCGTCGCGGAAGATCGCGTCGGTGCCGTTCCCGTGATGGACGTCGAAATCGACGATCGCCACCCGTTCGAGGCCGAGGCGCCGCTGCGCCGTCCGCGCCGCGACGGCGATGTTGTTGAAGAGGCAAAAGCCCATCGCGCGTCCTGCGAGGGCATGGTGGCCGGGCGGACGGACGAGGGCGAAGCCACCTCGCAGGGCCGCTTCGATCGCGGTACCCGCCGCCAGCGTCGCGGCCTCGAACGTCGTCGCCGTACAGATCGTGTCGCCGTCCAGCCAGACCACGTCGTCGACCGCCCGGACGAGCTCCACGTGCTCCGCCGTGTGGCAGAGGAGCAGCTCTTCGTCCGTTGCCGCTCGGCCCTCGCTCCAGCCGTCCTGGCGCGCCAGGAGCACCGCGAGCCGCTCGGGACGCTCCGGATGGCTGCCCGTCGGGTGCAGCCGGGCGAGGTCAGGATGCGTCAGGACGTCGATAACGACCTCACGCGTCCCGCGACGGCGCCGAGCCCGAGCCGTTCCAGAAGAGAAGACGCCTCCGCCCACGCCGGGGATGTTTCTGCGAGGGGAGGAAGGGGAGCGGAGGCGTCCATCGTGGCGATTCGCCGGAAGAGCCTCAAGTCCTCCGCCTCGCTCGCGAACCGGCCGTCGGCGAGGGCCGCCTCGAGCGTCTCGTATCGCGAGAGCAGCTCCGCGGCCTTCTTCGGCCCGATGCCGCGCGCCCCCGGCAGCTTGTCGGACGGGTCGCCGCGCAGCGCGATCAGGTCGGGGACCTGCGCCGGCTCGACGCCGTAGCGCTCGCGCACCCCGGCCGGCCCGATCCGTGCGAGCTCGCTCACGCCGCGTGCAGGCTGCAGGATCGTGACGCGCTCGCTCGCGAGCTGGAACGCGTCGCGGTCGGAGGTCGCGACGAGCACCTCCCCGGGCCACTCGTGCGCGGCGGCGGCGAGAAAGTCGTCTGCCTCGTAGCCGGGCGCCTTGGCGACGAGGAAGCCGAACGCGCGGACCAGCTCCGGCAGTACCTCGAGCTGCTCGAGGAGCGCATCGTCGAACACCCGCCCCGACTGGTACGCGGCGAACGCCTCGTGCCGGTACGTCGGCGTCGAGAGCGTGTCCCACGCGACGAGCACCGCGTCGGGGTGCTCCTCCTGCCACAGCCGCACGAGCATGTTCGTGAAGCCGACGACCGCGTTGAGCCGGATCGACTTCGGCAGCGCGTGATACGCGCGATGGGCGAAGGAGTCGCCGTCGACCGCCAGCAGCACGCTCACAGCGAAGCCTCGAGCTCCGCGATCCGGTCCATCAGCCGCGCCGTCGCCTCCTCGGACGAGTGCCGCATGTCGTCGCTCGTGCGCAGGTCGTCGATCTCCACCGGCGCTCCGTACACGATTCGCAGCGGCCCGAGCCTGAGCAGCCGGTCGGTGCCGGCCACGGCAGCCGGGACGAGAGGCACTCCGGCTTCGAGTGCGATCCGTGCCGCACCGGAGCGCGGCCGGGCCTGGTGCTTCTTCACCAGCCCCTTCACCCGCCTGGTGCCCTCGGGGTACATCGCGATCACGTGGCCGTGGCGTGCGAGCTCCACGCCCGTCTCGATCGCCTCGCGGTCGCCGACGCCGCGCCGCACCTGGAACGCGCCGGCTCTGTCGAGCACGAGCCGGAGGGGCCACCAGTACAGCTCCGACTTCGCCATGAAGCGGAGCCACCGGCTCGGCCAGAGCGGAAGCCCGAGCGGCCACGGGTCGACGCTCGAGACGTGGTTGCAGGCGAGGACGTACCCGCCCGCCGCGGGCAGGTTCTCTTGCCCGCGGGCGCGCAGCCGGAAGAGCCCGTAGAGGACGGGCCAGCTCAGGACGGCAACGACGTGGTAGAGGAGCGGCGGGCGCACGCCTGGAGTATCGCGTCCGGATGCCGTGGCTATCGTGACCGGCCGTGCCGAAGCGTCTCGTCATCGTCGAGTCGCCCGCGAAGGCGCGCACGATCGCCGGCTACCTCGGGCCGGAGTTCGTCGTCGAGTCCTCCGTCGGGCACATCCGCGACCTCCCGGACAGCGCCGCCGAGATTCCCGAGCGCTACAAGGGCGAGTCCTGGGCTCGGCTCGGCGTGAACGTCGAGCAGGGCTTCGAGCCGCTGTACGTCGTCGACCCGGACAAGAAGAAGACGGTCGCGCAGCTGCGCAAGCAGCTGGCCGATGCGGACGAGCTCCTGCTCGCGACGGACGAGGATCGCGAAGGCGAGGCGATCGCGTGGCACCTGCTCGAGGTGCTGAATCCGAAGGTTCCCGTCCGCCGGATGGTCTTCCACGAGATCACGAAGGACGCGATCGAGCGCGCGCTCGACGAGACCCGCACGGTCGACGAGCGGCTCGTCGACGCACAGGAGTCGCGGCGGATCCTCGACCGGCTCTACGGCTACGAGGTGTCGCCGGTGCTGTGGAAGAAGGTCATGCGCGGGCTCTCGGCCGGTCGCGTCCAGTCGGTCGCGACACGCCTCGTCGTCGAGCGCGAGCGCGAGCGGATGGCCTTCCGGGCCGCCGCGTGGTGGGACCTTCTGGCCACGTTCGATCCGGGCGCGTTCCAGGCGCGCCTCGTCTCCTTCGAGGGGCAGCGTGTCGCGACCGGCCGCGACTTCGGCCCCGATGGAGAGCTCCGCGGCGAGGCGCACCGGCTCGACGAAGACGCGGCGCGCGGCCTGGCAGAACGCCTCGAGGGCGCCTCGTTCCACGTGGCCCGCGTCGAGCGGAAGCCGCACGTCCGCCGTCCGAGCCCGCCGTTCATGACGTCGACGTTGCAGCAGGACGCGAGCCGCAAGCTCCGCTTCTCGGCGCAGACCACGATGCGGCTCGCCCAGCGCCTCTACGAGAACGGCTACATCACGTACATGCGTACCGACTCGACGACGCTGTCCGAGTCGGCGCTCACGGCGGCGCGCGAGCAGGCCGCGTCGCTCTTCGGCGACGACCACGTCCCGCCCGAACCGCGGCGCTACGAGCGGAAGGTGAAGAACGCACAGGAGGCTCACGAGGCGATCCGGCCCTCGGGCGATCGCTTCCGGACGCCGCAGGACGTGCGCGCCGAGGTCTCCCCGGACGAGCACGCGCTCTACGAGCTGATCTGGATGCGGACGATCGCCTCGCAGATGAAGGATGCGCAGGGGCAGACCGTCTCGCTGCGGGTCGCCGGAGAGTCGAGCAGCGGAGAGGCGGTCGAGTTCGGGGCCTCCGGCACCGTGATCACGTTCCGCGGCTTCCTCGCCGCTTACGAGGAGGGCCGCGACGACGACCGTCCGGCGAAGGACGACGACGAGGAGCGGAGGTTGCCGAATCTCGCCGAGGGCGACGCCGTCGAGCTCCGCGCGCTCGAGCCGCAGGGGCACGAGACGAGCCCGCCCGCGCGGTTCACCGAGGCGACGCTCGTGCGGACGCTCGAGGAGCTCGGCATCGGCCGCCCGTCGACCTACGCGTCGATCCTCGGCACGATCCTCGACCGCGGCTATGTCTCCAAACGGGGCACGGCCCTCGTCCCGTCCTTCCTCGCCTTCTCCGTCGTGGGCCTGCTCGAGCGGCACTTCGGCCGGCTCGTCGACTACGACTTCACCGCCAGGATGGAGGACGATCTCGACCGGATCGCCGCCGGCGACGAGCATCGAGTCGAGTGGCTCGGCCGCTTCTACTTCGGCGACGGGAGCAATGGTCTGCGCGACCTCGTCTCGGACCTCGGCGCGATCGACGCGCGCGAGATCAACTCGCTCGAGATCGGAGAGGGCATCGTTCTCCGCGTCGGCCGTTACGGCCCGTATCTCGAGCGGGACGGCCAGCGCGCGAGCGTGCCCGACGAGCTCGCGCCGGACGAGCTGACGCTCGAGCGTGCCGAGGAGCTCCTCGCCCAGCCGAGCGGTGAGCGCGAGCTCGGGACCGATCCGGACACCGGGCGCCCGATCGTGGCGCGCACCGGCCGCTACGGGCCGTACGTGACCGAGGTCCTGCCCGAGGACGCGAAGGAGAAGCCGCGCACGGCGTCGCTCTTCAAGACCATGTCGCTCGACACGGTGACCATCGAGGACGCGCTTCGTCTCCTCGAGCTCCCGCGCGTGGTCGGTGTCGCGGAGGACGGCGAAGAGGTCGTCGCGCGCAACGGCCGCTACGGGCCCTTCGTCCAGAAGGGCAAGGAGTCCCGGTCACTCGAGTCCGAGGAGCAGCTGTTCACGATCGACCTCGCGGGGGCGCTCGCGCTGCTCGCCCAGCCGCGGCAGCGGCGGGGCCAGCGGTCGAGCGCGCCGCTGCGGGAGCTCGGTACCGACCCCGTGGGGGGCCGCGAGATCGTCCTCAAGGAGGGTCGCTTCGGCCCGTACGTCACCGACGGCGAGACGAACGCGAGCCTCCGCCGCGGCGACGACCCCGAGACCGTCACGCTCGATCGCGCCGTCGAGCTCCTCGCCGAGCGCCGGGCGAAGGGACCGGCAAAGCGCTCCTCGCGGCGGCGCAAGGCATCCTGAGCGTGCCTCCGCAAACTTCGCCGACCGGTCCGCGTCCTATGCTCACGGACTCGTTCGGGGCGCGGAATAGACTTGCGCGGCGGCTCGTTCGAGCGACCGGAGGCGCGACGGAGCGGAGGCCGTGCCGGCCGAGGTGGTAACCGGATGACTTCCCTCCTAAGGTACGAAGGCTGCGGGGAAGCGAGAGGCAGGACGAAAGGACTGAGGGAACCCTGACGCAGAACCAGCTGAACGAGTTGCTCGAGTCGGAGCAGATCCGGGCGATCGTCGAGAGCGCGGAAGAGCGGGGCTTCATCGACCCGGCCCAGATCGAGGCCTTCGCGGCCGAGCAGGAGCTCAACGACCAGGAGGCCGAGGAGCTCACGCGCGAGCTCGAGCGCACCGGCCTCGAGATCGGCCAGCCGGCGGCGACCACCGCGGTCGCCCCGCGTTCCGAGGCGGTCAAGGAGAAGGGAAAGCCCTCCGACCCGGTTCCCGAGACGGAGGCGCCGCCCACGGTCGTGATCTCGGGGTCCGCCGACAGCCTCCAGCTCTTCCTCGCCGACGTCGGCCGGCACAAGCTGCTCACCGCGGCCGAGGAGGTCATGCTCGCGAAGCGGATCGAGCGCGGCGACGTCTCGGCGAAGCGCCACATGATCGAGTCGAACCTCCGGCTGGTCGTCTCGATCGCGAAGGGCTACCGCGGGCTCGGGGTTCCGTTCCTCGACCTCATCCAGGAGGGGACGCTCGGGCTGAACCGCGCGGTCGAGAAGTTCGACTGGCGCCGCGGCTACAAGTTCTCGACCTACGCGACCTGGTGGATCCGCCAGTCGGTGCAGCGCGCGGTCGCGAACCACGCGCGCACGATCCGCGTTCCCGTCCACGTCGTCGAGCGCCAGCAGAAGCTGTCCCGCGCTGCGCGGCGGCTCGAGGTCGAGCTCGGGCGCGAGGCGACGAAGGAGGAGCTTGCCGAGGCGACGGGCCTGCCGATGCAGCACGTCGACGAGGCGCTCGGCGCGGCGAACGCGTCCGTCTCGCTCAACCAGACCGTCGGCGCCGACGACGAGGGAGAGCTCGGCGATCTCTTCGCCGACCGGGAGGCGGTCGATCCGTTCGACGAGGCCGAGGAGTCGCTCCGCCGGCAGGGAGTGCGGCGGGCGCTCGAAGCGCTCCCGGAACGCGAGCGGCGCATTCTCGAGCTGCGGTTCGGCTTCGAGGGCGAGCCGTGGACGCTCGAGGCGATCGGGAACGAGCTGGACCTGACCCGGGAGCGGGTTCGCCAGCTCGAGGGCCAGGCCCTCTCCCGCCTCGGCGCTCTGCGCGACCTCATCTCGGTCGCGGCGGCCTGAAGCCGCTCCGATCTCGCTTGACCCTGCTCCGCTGATGCTGTTGGGTCCCTGGCCGGGAGAAGCGAAACAACTAACGACTCCAGCGTCAGACGTTCGGAAAGGGAGCGATATGGCCAAGCGAAGGACGAGATGGCTGCCGGCGACGATCGTCGTCATCGCCATCGTGGTCGCCACGGTGGTGGCGGCCGCCGCCTACGGGGGCGGCAAGGCGAGCAACAGCATCATTCTGGACGGCACTACCGGAACAGTCGTGAACCTCGACCCGGCGAACGAGTACGACTACGACTCGTTCACGGTCGACCTCATGATGTACCAGGGGCTGTACGGCTTCCCGAACGGCGCGAAGCTCCAGCCGGTTCTCGCCACCGGGTGCAAACACTCGAAGAATCTCAAGACCTGGACGTGCCAGCTGCGGCACGGCGTCAAGTTCGCCGACGGCAACTCGATGACGTCGGCCGACGTGAAGTACTCGTTCGACCGTGTGCTGAAGATCAAGGGTGACCAGGGCATCTGGACGCTCCTCTCCGACCTCAAGAAGACGACGACGAGCGGGGCCTACAAGGTGGTCTTCCACCTGAAGGAGCCGTTCTCGATCTGGCCGTACATCCTCTCGACGAACGCCGGCTACGTCGTCGAGAAGTCGAAGTACCCGGCGGACAAGATCCTGCCGAACACCGACGTCAAGGACCTCGTCGGCACCGGGCCGTACCAGCTGACGAAGTTCACGCCGGGCCAGCAGGCGGTGCTCACGCCGAACAAGTACTTCTGGGGCACGAAGCCGAAGAACGGCGGCGTCATCGTCAACTACTACTCGAAGTCGTCGACGATGAAGCTCGCGCTCGAGCAGGGGAACCTCGACATGGCCTTCCAGACCTTCACGCCGACCGAGATCTCGGCGATGAAGAAGGAGAAGGCGCTCGCGGTCCACTCCGCCCCGGGCGTCGTCATCCGCTATCTCGTGTTCAACGTGAAGCGGCCGCCGTTCAACAACATCAACGTGCGGAAGGCGATCGCCTATCTCTTCCCGCGGCAGACGATCGCGAGTCGCGTCTACCACGGCACGGTGTCGCCTCTCTACTCGATGGTCCCGAAGGGGCTACCGGGAGCGAACGGCGCGTACAAGTCGATGTACGGAGCGAAGCCGAACCTCGCCAAGGCCAAGGCTGCGATGAAGGCGGCACACGTGAAGACGCCGCTCCCGATCACGCTCTGGTGGACGCCGTCGCACTACGGTGACGCGTCCGCCGACGAGTACGTCGAGATCCAGCGGGCGCTCAACGCGTCGAAGCTGTTCAAGGTGACGCTCAAGTCGGCCGAGTGGGCGCAGTACAGCGGCGCGCTCGGGAAGACGTACGGCGCCTTCCAGCTCGGCTGGTTCCCGGACTATCCGGACGCCGACGACTACACCGTCTCCTTCTACCAGCCGAAGTCCTTCTACAACAACGGCTACAACAACAAGAAGATGGACAAGCTGATCCAGAAGGAGCGGGCAGCGGCAACGAACAAGTCGCGGCTGAAGTACCTCGGCCAGATGCAGACGCTCGCGGCGAAGACGCTGCCGACGATCCCGTACTGGCAGGGGAACATGATCGCCGTCGGTCGCAGCAACGTCAAAGGCATTCCCTCGACGCTGGATGCGACCTACTACATGCGCTTCTGGAAGATCTCGAAGTAGCAGCAGCGAATGGCCGGAGGGGCGTCCTGACCGGGGCGCCCCTCCTCCACTAACCTCGAAGCGCCCGTGACCGGCACCTCGCTCAGGACGTACCTCATCACGCGCCTCGCGCTCGTCCTGCCGATGGTGTTCATCCTGCTCACGCTCGTCTTCCTCCTCATGCGCGTCGCCCCCGGGAACCCGATCGAGGCTGCGCTGGGAGGGCACGTCCCTCAGGCCGCGATCAAGCAGATCGAGCACCGGCTCGGATTCGAC
This sequence comes from uncultured Actinomycetes bacterium, assembly GCA_963746965.1. Classification (GTDB taxonomy): domain Bacteria; phylum Actinomycetota; class Thermoleophilia; order Gaiellales; family Gaiellaceae; genus Palsa-739. The sequence continues at coordinate 1,182,408 of CAVVDH010000001.1, forward strand.
AAGCCGCTCCTCACCCAGTACGGCGACTACCTCTGGAGCATCCTGCGCGGCAACTTCGGGACGACGATCACCGACAACCGGCCGCTCTCCCAGATCATCGCCCAGAACGGCGCCGCCACCCTCGAGCTCACCTTCTTCGCGATGCTCGTCGCGATCGGCGTCGGGGTGCTCGTGGGGCTCGTCGCGGGCCGCTATCGCGACACGCCGCTCGACGTCTTCGGGCGCCTGTTCGGGATCGTCGTGTACGCGACGCCGGTCTTCTTCCTCGGCCTGATGGCGCAGCTCGTCTTCGGCGTCTGGCTCGGTTGGCTGCCGACCTCGAACCAGGCGAGCCCCATCACGCAGGCCCTGCTCCAGACGCACACGAACATCTACTTCGTCGACGCGATCTGGGACGGCAACTGGGGCGCGCTCTGGGACGTCGTCAAGCATCTGATCCTGCCGGCGACGACGCTCGGCCTCGCGACGGCCGGCATCTTCATCCGTCTGATCCGCATCAACGTGATCAGGACGCTCCGCGACGACTACATCGAGGCAGCCCGCGCGCGGGGCATCGTCGAGCGGCGCGTCGTCTTCCGGCACGCATTCAAGAACGCTCTCGTGCCGGTGATCACGGTGGTCGGGCTCAACCTCGCCCTCCTGCTCGGCGGTGCCGTTCTCACCGAGACGACGTTCAACTGGCCGGGGATCGGCCACGCGCTCGTCCTCTACCTCGAGAACCGGGACTACACAGCCGTGCAGGGCATCATCGTCGTCTTCGCGCTGGTCGTCGTCGCGGTGAGCGTGCTCGTCGACTTCATCAACGCCTACGTCGACCCGAGGATCCGTTACTGATGGCGGCCGCCGCTCCTCGCGCCCGCACGCCGCGTGCCCGCGCCCGGCTGATCGCGCTCGGACACGCGACCAGGCCGATTCGCGAGGCCACGGGCATCGCCCGCGCCATGCTGTGGTCGGGCACGGCGATCACGCTCTTCTTCGTCGTCCTCGCGGTCTTCGCCCCGCTCATCTCCCCGTACGGGTTCAACCAGTATCGGGATCACGGCGCCCGCTTCCCGCAGCTCGCCCACCCCTCCGGAGCGCACTGGATGGGCACCACCGTGCAGTCGAGCGACGTGATGGCACGGGTGATCTGGGGTGCGCAGACGGAGCTGAAGGTCGTTGTGATCGCGCTCGCGATGTCGCTCACGGTCGGCGTTCCGCTCGGGCTGATCTCGGGCTACTTCGGCGGGATCCTCGATCGCGGCCTCGTGCTCGTCATGGACGCGCTGTTCGCCTTCCCGTACCTGCTGATCGCGATCGTGATCGCCTTTCTCCTCTCGTCGAGCAGCATCGGCCAGGGCGTGCTGACGGCCGCGATAGCCATCACCGTCGCGTACGTGCCTCTCTACTTCCGCGTCGTTCGCAACCACGTCATCAGCGTGCGAGAGGAGCCGTACGTAGACGCGGCCCGAGCGCTCGGCGCGCGGCCGCGGACGGTGATCCGCAAGTACGTCTTCTTCAACGTCGTCCAGAACGTGCCGCCGATCGCGACGCTCAACGCGGCCGACGCGATCCTCCTGCTCGCGGCACTCGGCTTCCTGGGCTACGGGATCCAGCCGACGCAGGGCGCCGAGTGGGGCTACGACATCAACCGCGCCGTGTCGGATGCCTCCTCCGGCATTTGGTGGACCGGGCTCTTTCCCGGCCTCGCGATCGTGCTGCTCGTCACCGGGCTGACGTTGCTCGGCGAGGGGCTGAACGAGACACTCAACCCGGTTCTGCGGCGGCGCCGCTACGGCAAGATTCAGTTCGCGCCGTTCCCGTCCGGTGACGACATCCCGCTCGCCGAGGAGCCGGAGGAGCGGTGAGCGGGGAGCCGGTCCTCTCCGTTCGCAACCTGCGCGTCTACTACGGCACGCCCGGAGACCCGGTGCGAGCGGTGGACGGCGTCTCGCTCGAGATCGGCGAGGCAGAGGTCGTCGGCCTCGTCGGCGAGTCGGGCTGCGGCAAGTCGACGCTCGGTCGCGGCATCCTCGGCCTGCTCCCGGACAGCGCCCGCGCCGACGGTCAGGTGCTCTACGGCGGCCGCAACCTCGTCGGGCTACCGCAGACGGCCGTGCGGCGACTGCGCGGTCCCGACCTCGGCCTGATCTTTCAGGAGCCGATGACGCGGCTGAACCCGCTGCTGCGGATCTCCGACCACTTCCGCGAGACGCTCGAGCAGCACGAGCCGCGGCTGACCGACGCGGAGGTACGACGGCGCTCGCTCGAGACGCTGGGGCGGATGGGCATCCCGCCCACGCGCTTCGGCCAGTATCCGCACGAGTTCTCCGGGGGGATGCGACAACGGATCATGATCGCCCTCGCGCTCGTGCTCAGACCGAAGCTGCTCGTCGCCGACGAGCCGACGACGTCCCTCGACGTCATCGTCGAAGGTCAGATCCTCGCGCTCCTCGCCGATCTGAAGCGCAACTTCGGCACGGCGCTCCTGCTCATCACCCACAACCTCGGGATCGTCGCCGAGTCGTGCGACCGGATGGCCGTGATGTATGCCGGCAGGATCGCCGAGGAGGGGCCGGTGCGGGACGTGTTCGCGGAGCCCGCGCACCCGTATACGCGAGAGCTGCTGCGTTCGACGATCTCGCTCGAGACGACCGAGCTGCACTCCATCCCCGGCTCGCCGCCGAACCTCGTCGCGCCGCCGCCGGGCTGTCGCTTCCATCCCCGCTGTCCGGACGCGATGCGCGTCTGCGTGTCCCAGGAGCCGGTGGAGCGCCGGCTCGACGCGGGACGGCGAGTGCAGTGCTGGCTCCACGGCCCGGCGCAGCGGATCCCGGCCGGGGGACAGCTGCCGCTCGAGCGTGAGGCGATCGGAGTCGCGGATGAAGCCTGAGACGGCCGCGCCGCCGCCCGAGCGGGAGGCCGGTGAGGAGCCGCTCGTCTCGATCCGGGACCTCAAGACGTACTACTCCATCCGCGGCAACTTCGCCTCCCGGCTCGTCGGTCGCGAAGCCGGCATCGTGCGTGCGGTCGATGGTGTGTCGCTCGACATCCGCCGCGGCGAGGTGCTCGGGCTCGTCGGCGAGTCGGGGAGCGGCAAGACGACACTGGGACGAACGTTGCTCGGGCTCGTCCGCGCCACCGGCGGCAGCGTCGAGCTGGAGGGGCACGAGATCACGAGGCTGCCGGAGCGGCAGTTCCGTGACGTGCGGCGGCGGATGCAGGTCGTCTTCCAGGATCCGCACGCCTCGCTCAACCCGGCGATGACGATCGGTCAGGCGGTCGCTCACCCCCTCCAGATCCACGGGCTCGAGCACGACCGCGCCCGCCTGCGCGTCAGGGTGTCGGAGATACTCGAGCGCGTGGGGCTGGCGCCCGCGGAGGCGTACCTCGACAAGTACCCGGCGGACCTCTCCGGCGGTCAGAAGCAGCGGGCCGTGATCGCCAGGGCGCTGATCCTCAATCCGGTGCTGCTCGTGGCGGACGAGCCGGTCTCGATGCTCGACATGAGCGTCCGGGCCAAGATCCTCGAGTTGATGGTGGCGCTGAAGCGCGACTTCGAGCTCACCTATCTCTACATCACGCACGATCTTGCGACGGCGCGTTTCTTCTGCGACCGGATCGCCATCATGTATCTCGGCCGGATCGTCGAGATCGGGCCGGCGGATGCGATCTACGCCGACCCGAAGCACCCCTACACGCGAGCCTTGTTGCGGGCGATCCCCGAGCCCGATCCGGAGCGCGCCGTGCCCCGGGACCTGCCGCGCGGAGAGGTACCGGACGCGGCGCAACCTCCGCTCGGCTGCCATTTCCATCCGCGGTGCCCTCGCGCGTTCGAGCCGTGTGGCTGGGAGTCGCGCGACCTGCGTGAGCTGCTCGAGGCGCGCTGGGCTCGCGCGGCGGGGCTCGAGGGAATCGAGGAGGAGCAGGCGCTCGTCGGCGATCTCGATGCCCTCGACCGCCCCTCGTCGCAGGTCCGGTGGCCGTCGCCGCGCGGGCGGCAGGCCGACGAGGTCGTCGGCCTGCTCGAGCGGATCCGTGCGGAGGACCCGGAGGAACCGTTCTGGCGGGGCGTCGAGCGTCTCGAGGCGACCGGGGCGCACCTCGAGGTCGAGTTTCACGCGGGGCGGGACCCGGGGCTCCAGCGCGTCGGCGACGTCGACGTCGCCTGTCACCTCTACGACACCGCATCCGGCCGGTAGAGCCCGGCGGCGGCGCGGAGGATCGCGTCGCAGCGAAGCGGAGCGACGCGAAGCTCGGGAGCCGGCCGGCGCAGGAACGAGTCGACGAGCAGGAGCACGTCGAGGTCGAGCTCTCCGGTGCGTCTCGCGGCTGCAAGCCCGGCCTCGGCCTCGAGGGCGGCCCCGCCGCCGGGCGGCAGCGTTCGCTCTGCCGCCACCCGGCCGCCCGCGACGAAGAACGCGCGCGCGTAGCCCGGTTCGAGGGCCGGCACGACGATGCAGCACTCGAGGCGGCGGACCCGGTCGAGGCGCCGCAGCTCGCGGCACACCTGCTCGAGGGCGGCGACACGGTCGCGGAGCCGGGCTGCATCCTCGAATCTCCTCGCGTCGGCCAGTTCGCGCAGGCGGCGCTGCAGACGCGGGAGGGCGGCTTCCGGCTGCGCGAGCTCGTCCGGCGAGAGGACCCGCGCGGCCAGCTGTGCGGTGCGGTGCGACCGCAGCGGCCCCAGCGGAGACGGGCGGGTCGACGCCACGACGGAGTCGCCGCGCTGCCGTAGCCACACGTGCCGCTCCGGACGCGAGACGCGCGCGTTGCCCGGTGGGCGGAGCTCTCGGATCAGCCTGAGCTCGTCGAGCGCAGCCTCGAGCTCCGAACCGGTCACCCGCCACTCGATCCGCTCCGTCGCCGCGAGCGCCGCCTCGACGGCCGGCCGCTGGCGCTCGCTGCGGAAGTACGACCGCAGTCGAGAGCGCAGGTCGCGGGCGCGACCGACGTAGAGGATCTGGTCGCCGCGGCCCCGGAAGAGGTAGACGCCGGGGCGCGGCGGAGCACCGAACGCAAGGTGGCGCTTGTCGAGCAGCTTCCGCGTCCGCGTCGCCGAAAGGGCACTGAGGTCCGCGACGGTGCGGGCGCCCCGCTCCTGGGCGAGCCCGATCAGCGCGAGCAGCAGCTCGGCGGTCGCACGGGCATCCGGGAGCGCCCGGTGGCACGGCCTCTCGGCAGTCCCGAGGAACCACGCGAGCTGTGTGAGGCCGAACCTCGAGACGCGCCCGGCGAGCAACGTGCGCGCGAGCCGCACCGTGTCGACGACCGTCGACCCGATCCGCGAGCCCGTCAGGCGCTCGGTCTCGCGGTCGAGAAAGGCGAGGTCGAAGCGTGCGTTGTGTGCCACGAGCACCGCGTCTCCGGCGAAGTCGAGAAAGCGGCGCACGGCCTGAGCGGGACGGGGCGCTCCCCGGAGGTGAGCGTTGCGCAGCCCGGTGACGGCGCTCGCTCCGGGGGCGATCGGAAGTCCCGGATCGACGAGCGTCTGGAACTCCTCGGCGATCTCGAGGTCGCGCACGCGGACGGCGCCGATCTCACAGATCCCGGAGCTGCCCGGCCGCAGGCCCGTGGTCTCGAGGTCCACGACGACGTACGTCGCCTCCTCGAGCAGGAGTGCGGCCCCCGGCGGCTCCGCGAGCGCGACGGCGTCGCCGTTCCACGCGAGCCTCGCGTCGGTCTCCACCACCTCCGCGAGCAGCGAGCGGGCCAGCGCGACCGGCGCCTGTCGCAGGGCGAAGAGCCGTCGCGCTGCATCCTGTGCGAGCACCGGCCCGCGCTCCTCCTCCACGAGCTCCACGAGCCGGTCGGCCGCGTCTAGCCTGAGCTGCATGGCCGAGAGCCTAGGCGAACATACGTTCGTGCGCCAGCTCGCGTCGCTTCGCGCCGAGCCGTCCGAGGAGGCCGAGCAGGTGACGCAGGCGGTGGCGGGCGAGCCGCTGCGGGTGTTCGACGAGGACGGTGCGTGGGCTCGGGTCGAGACCGCCTACGCGTATCCGGGCTGGGCGCGGCGCGAGGACCTCGGTGGGGAGCGAGACGCCGAGTGGCTGCGGCCGACCGCGGCCGATCCGGTCGCACACGCGCGCACGCTCCTCGGCACTCCTTACGAATGGGGCGGGATGACGTCGGCCGGCATCGACTGCTCGGGCCTCGTCCACATGGCGTTCCGGGCGTGCGGGCGTCTCGTGCCTCGCGACGCGGGCGAGCAGGAGTCGGCAGGCGAGAGGCTCACCGAGGCCGAGCTCCGCCCGGGCGACCTCGTCACGTATGGGCCGGCGGAGGGAGGAGCCGACCACATCGCGTTCTGGCTCGGTGAGGGACGCATCCTCCATGCCACCGGACGCGAGGGCGTCGACCGCGTCGTCGAGGAGGTCGAGCCTGCCGAGCTCCGCGAGCGCCGGCGCGTGCTCGTGCGACTCGGCTCCGCCGTCCCTCGGTCCGGCGAGCGCCAGTAGCCGCTCGGGTGGAGCCGACCGCTCTTCGGAGGAAGGCAGCCGCGGTCGCGGCGACGCTTCCGCTCCTCGCCGTTGCCGCAGGCTGCGGCGGTTCCGGGCGAACGGCCGCGAGCAGCACGCAGTCGACGACGACGCCGGCGACGACGGCGACGCCGAGCCGGGCCGGCGCAGCCTCCCCGACGAACGAGTTCTCGGACTTCCGGGTCGCGATGGACGAGGCGACGGACTATCTCGACCCGGGCCTCTCCGACACGATCGAGGGTTGGGGCGTGATGTGGAACGTCTACCTCCCGTTGCTTGGCTACGCGCACGCGAGCGGGCCCGACGGCGCGAAGCTCGTCCCGTACCTTGCGACCTCCCTCCCGACGATCTCACCGGACCGCCGGACGTACAGCCTCACGCTCCGGAGCGGACTGCGCTACTCGAACGGCGCCGCCGTCAAGGCGAGCGACTTCAAGAAGACGGTCGAGCGCGACTTCCTGCTCGACTCGGCCGGCGCCGGCTTCTTCCGGAGCATCAGCGGAGCGAAGCTGTTCGCGAGGACCCAGAAGGGCGGGATCCGCGGCATCGTGGTGGATGACGCGGCGCGGACGATCGTGATCCACCTCGTCGCTCCGCAGGGCGACTTCTCGAACGTCCTCGCATCGGAGTTCGCGGCGCCGGTGCCGGCGACCGCGCCCACGGCGGACACCTCGCTCCACCCGCTGCCGTCGACGGGGCCGTACGAGATCACGAGCTACCGGCCGAAGTCGCGGATCGTCGAGGAGCGCAACCCGTACTTCCAGGCCTGGCGCTTCCACGGCAACGTGCCCGCCGGAAACCCCGACCGCGTCACGTGGGACATCGTGTCGAGCGCCTCGGTCGCCCTGCACCGCGTCCTCGGCGGCCAGGACGACTGGATGGGCTACTACCAGATCCCGAACGCCCGGCTCCCGGCGATCGAGCGCAAGCACAAGTGGCGCCTGAAGTTCTTCACGCCGCCGAACCTCGTCTACTTCTTCATGAACACGCGCGTTCCGCCGTTCAACAGCGTCAAGGTACGGCGGGCGGTGAACTACGCGATCTCGCGCCCCTGGTTGAGACATCTCGCGGGCGGACTGGCCCACACGACCCAGAACATCCTGCCGCCGCCGTACGAGTCCTTCCGGGCGAACGACCTGTACCGGCACGACCTGCGCAAGGCAACCCGCCTCGTGCGCGAGTCGGGCTACGCCGGGAAGAAGGTTCACGTCTGGAACCACGACGTCGCCGTGGATCTTCCGTTCACGGAGTACCTCGTATCGGTGCTGAACCGGATCGGTTTCCACGCGAGCGAGAAGGTCGTCACCGCGAGCAGCTACTGGACGACGATCGGCAACGAGAAGACCGGGGCGCAGATCGGCTTCGCCGATTGGGTGCAGGACTACCCGCACCCCCTCGACTGGTTCGGCCTCCTCGACGGCCGGCGGATTACGCCGACGCACAACTCGAACTACGCGAACCTCGACGTGGGTTGGGTCAACCGCGAGATCGACGCGCTGACCCGCCAACAGCTGACGCCGGACGTCGACCGCCGGTGGGCGGCGCTCGACCGTAACGTGATGCGGCTCGCCCCGTGGGCACCGTTCCTCACCCGCGAGGCGGTCGACTTCTTCAGTGCACGTGTCGTTCTCGGCTGTTACGTCAATAACGTCTTGTACGAGTTCGACTACGCGAGCATCTGCGTCAAGAAATAGTGCGGATTGCTAAGACTTCGTCGTGGGCCGTTCGGCCCATGAGTGGGGCCGAACGGCCCATTTGCAACCCGTGCTCGCTACCCAGGAGGTGGAAGAAAGTGAGAACGAAGCGAGTGAGATCCGTAGCGATCGCGGCGGTCGTCGCGGCGGGGCTCGCCCTGGTGGTGAGCGCGTGCGGCGGTGGTGGCGGCGGCGGCGGCGGCGGGTCCAATTCGACCACGTCGTCGGCGTCCGGGAAGACGTTCCCGGTGCTGAAGGCCGTCTGGGGGACGACCGACTACATGGACCCGGGCCTCTCGTATCGCCTCGAGTCGTGGCAGCTGTTCCAGGACGTCTACCTCGGCCTCGTGGTCAAGGCGCACGTGAGCTGCCAGACGGGCAACTGCGCCAAGATCGAGCCGGGCCTGGCAACGACGATCGGTGACGTCACGAACGGCGGCAAGGACTACAAGTTCACGCTGCGCAAGGGGCTCAAGTACTCGGACGGGACGCCGGTCAAGGCGAGCGACTTCAAGTCGACGATCATCCGCGACTTCAAGCTCAACTCGCCGGGCATCGGTTTCTTCTCGAACATCGTCGGCGTCGACGCCTGCGAGGCGAACCCGACGAAGTGCTCCGACATCTCGGGGATCGTCACGGACGACAGCGCCGGCACGATCGAGATCAAGCTGAAGACCCCCGAGTCCGACTTCGAGTACGTCCTCTCGATCCCGTTCACGGCGGTCGTTCCGTCGTCGACGCCCGACAAGGACACGGAGAGCCCGCCGCCGCCTGCGAACGGCCCGTACTACATCGCGACCTACAACCCGAGCAAGTCGTTCGTGGTGAAGCGGAACCCGTACTGGAAGAAGGGTGCGATCGCAGCGATCCCGGACGGAAACCCGGACAAGATCGTCGCGACCATGACCGACGACCAAGCGCAGTCGGCGCAGCTCGTCGCATCGGGGCAGTACATGTACGACGAGAACATCCTGCCGACCGACCAGCTTCAGCACTACAAGAGCAAGTACGGGAGCCAGATCAAGTTCTTCACGACGCCCTCCACGTACTACTTCTTCATGAACTGGCGGCTCAAGCCGTTCAGCAGCGTGAAGGCGCGGATGGCCGTGAACTACGCGATCGACCGGAACCAGCTGGTCAACCTGCGCGGCGGACTCGGCGTGCCGACGTGGAACTTCCTGCCGCCGAGCTATCCGCAGTACAAGAAGATCACCCCGACCCCGTACCCGTACGACCTGCAGAAGGCGAAGAAGCTCGTCCAGGAGTCGGGGATGGCGGGGCAGAAGGTCACCGTCTACACGATCTCCGACGTGGCGGTCGACCTCTCCACCGGCGAGTACCTGCAGGGTCAGCTGAACAAGATCGGCTTCAAAGCCACGCTCAAGCCGCTTGCCGGCGCGAACTACTTCACCGTGGTCGGGAACCAGTCGACGAAGGCCCAGATCGGCTTCACGGACTGGTTCGAGGACTACCCGTACCCGTCGGACTGGTTCAACATCCTCCAGAACGGCGAGCACATCACCAAGGTCCACAACAACAACTACGGGAACGTCGACGTCAAGTCGATCAACCAGCAGATCGACCATCTCGATTCGCTGCCGCCCAGCGAGGCTCTTTCCGCGAGCACGAACGCGGCCTGGGCGAAGATCGACCACGACCTGATGGTGAAATACGCCTCGACGGTGCCGTATCTGAACGGCATCCTCACGTCGTTCTTCTCGTCGAAGATGGATCTCGCTTGCGACATCTTCGACGACAACAACGACGACCCGGCGCAGTTCTGCCTGAAGTAACCGACTGATCCGGCGCGGCGGTGCCCCGTGCATCGCCGCGCCGGATCCAACCTTCACCAGTACGCTCAAACCGCACCCGTGGCGACCACAGGCCAAGAGGAGTTCACCCTCGATACGGCCGCCGAGCTGGCGGCCGAAGAGGGCGGCGCCAGAATCCAGGGTCGAAGTCCATGGGCGCTCGCGGCGCGCCGGCTCCGTCGCAACTACGTCGCGCTCGCGTTCTTCGCGGTCTTCCTCCTCGTCGTCACGTGCTGTCTGCTCGCACCGGTCTACGCGGCACACGTCTCGCATCTCGGCCAGAACGAGACGAATTCGGGAGGCGTCATCGTCGAGCACGGAAAGACGATCCACGTGATCTCGCAGGGCGGCACGAAGATCGTGAACGGCGAGCCGGTGATCGTGTTCGGCGGGATCCCGATCGGCCCGCAATGGGGAGCTGCGAGCGGCCAGTACATACTCGGCGCCGACGAGCTCGGGCGCGACATCGCGACCCGGCTCCTCTACGGCGGTCGGAACTCGCTCTTCATCGGAGTCACCTCGGCCGCGATCTGCACGGTCTTCTCGGTGATCCTGGCGCTGGTCTCCGGCTACTTCGGAGGCGCCGTCGACTGGATCATCTCGCGGTTCTTCGACCTGATCTGGGCGTTTCCGGTCGTGCTGCTCGGGATTGCGCTTGGTACCGCGCTATCGGTCAACGGCTTCCACCACGGCTTCCATCTCTTCGGAGCGTTCATCGGCCTCAACCTCTCGGGCACGAGTCTCTGGATCCCGATCGGCGTCATCTCGTTCGTCTTCATCCCGTACATCGGGAGACCACTGCGCGGGCAGGTGCTCGCGTTGCGCAACCGGGAGTTCGTCGAGGCCGCGACCGCGCAGGGGGCGGGCTCGATTCGGATCATGTTCACGGAGCTGCTGCCGAACATCGCCTCCTCGGTGCTCGTTCTCTTCACGCTGATCATCGCGAACGCGATCCTGACCGAGGTCGGTCTCTCGTACCTGGGCGCCGGGGTGAAGCTCCCGAATCCCTCGTGGGGGACGATGATCGAGGAAGGGTCTAGCCGGCTCTCGACGATTCCGGGCCTGAGCCTCTTCCCCGGAATCGCGATCGCGATCACCGTGCTTGCGATCAACGTCTTCGGCGACGGCCTTCGCGACGCTCTCGATCCGCGGGCGAAGATCCGGATCGAGCACGGATGAGGGCGGTGAGCTAGTTGGGCGCCTACATCATCCGGCGGCTCTTCGGGATGCTGCTCGTCCTCCTCGCCGTCAGCTTCATCGTCTACTTCATCTTCATCGTCATCCCGGGCGGCGACCCGGCCGAGCGAATCGCCGGCAAGGTCGCGACGCAGGCGAACATCCTGGCGATCAGGCACAAGCTCGGGCTCGACCACACGGGCTTCACCGGCTTCTTCATCCAGTGGTACGACCTCGTAAAGGCGCTGTTCACGGCGAAGCTCGTCTCGTACTACGACGGGACGAACGTCGTGAGCCAGATCAAGCAGGGGTTGCCCGCGACGTTCTCGCTCTCGATCGGCGCCGGGATCATCTGGTTCGGTTTCGGGGTTCTCGTAGGGACGATCTCGGCCGTCAAGGCGGGCCGCCTGTCGGACCGCGTGATCACGGCGCTCGCGCTGATCGGTATCTCGCTGCCCGTCGCCTGGCTCGGCCTCATCCTTCGCTACTTCCTTGCGGGCGAGGGCGGCGGGGTGTCGTGGTTTCCGGACGGCAGCTACGTCTCGTTGACCTCGAACCCGGCTCAGTGGTTTTACCACCTGCTGCTGCCGTGGTTCACGCTCGCCGTGCTCTTCATCGGGTTCTACGGCCGCGTGCTGCGCTCCAACATCCTCGACACGATCAACGAGGATTTCGTCCGGACGGCGAAGGCGAAGGGGCTCTCGACTCGCCAGATCCTCGTCAAGCACGTGCTTCGGGCCTCGCTCATCCCGATCGTGACTCTCTTCGGGCTCGACTTCGCCTCCGTGATCGGCGGCGGCGCGATCATCACCGAGAGCATCTACAACCTGCACGGCGTCGGCTGGTACGCGTGGCAGTCCATCGGGAGCCAGGACCTGCCGCCGCTGATGGGCGTGACGCTCTACGGCGCGATGTTCATCGTCGTCTTCACGTTGCTCGTCGACGTCTTCTACGCGTATCTCGATCCGAGGATCCGGCTCTCGTAATGGCAGAGCGGCTACTTCAGGTCAACGACCTCAAGGTCCGCTTCGCGACCGAGGACGGGATCGTGCGGGCCGTCGACGGGATCTCGTTCGAGCTCGAGCGCGGCAAGGTGCTCGGGATCGTCGGCGAGTCCGGCTCGGGCAAGAGCGTCACCGCGATGACGCTGATGGGGCTCACGCGCGGTGTCAACGCCCGCTTCGAGGGCGAGGTTCTCTACAACGGGAGAGACCTGCTCGAGGTCTCCGACCGCGAGATGCAGAACTACCGCGGCAACGAGCTCGGGATGATCTTCCAGGATCCGATGACCTCGCTGAACCCCGTCTACCGGATCGGCGAGCAGATCGTCGAGGCCATCCAGGCGCACGACAGGGTCGACAGGCGGACGGCGAGGGCGCGCACGGTCGAGCTCTTGCGCCAGGTCGGCATCCCGAACCCGGAGGCGCGGGTGGACGACTTCCCGCACCAGTTCTCGGGCGGGATGCGGCAACGCGCGATGATCGCGATGGCGCTCTCGTGCAATCCGTCGATCCTGATTGCGGACGAGCCGACGACGGCGCTCGACGTGACGATCCAGGCGCAGATCGTCGAGCTGATCAGCCGGCTCAAGGACGATTTCGACTCCGCCGTGATCTTCATCACCCACGACCTCGGCGTGATCGCCGACATCGCGGACGAGATCCTCGTCATGTATGCCGGCCGCGTCGTGGAGCGCGGCACGAAGAGGGACATCTTCTACGACCCGCAGATGCCGTACACCTGGGGGCTGCTCGGTTCGATCCCGCGGCTCGACCGGCCTCGGCCCGAGCGCCTGCACACGATCGAGGGCATGCCGCCGTCGCTGATCAACCTCCCCGAGGGTTGCAAGTTCCGGCCGCGCTGCCCGCATGCGTTCGACAAGTGCATGCAGGAGCCGGGCCTCGAGAATCGGGTCGAGACGCCCGGCCATCTCGACCGGTGCTGGCTCGACCTCGAGTTCAAGCGCGAGCATCGCGACGAGACGATCTCCGGCGGCTCGGCGGCTGCGGCGTGACGGTTCTCGAGCAGACGACCGAGTCGGCCGAGACCGCGCTCCTCGAGGTCCGGCACGTCAAGAAGTACTTCCCGATTCGGAAGGGGGTCCTGCAGCGCGAGGTCGCACGCGTGCACGCCGTCGACGACGTGACGTTCGCGGTTCGGCAGGGGGAGACGCTCGGGCTCGTCGGAGAGTCGGGCTGCGGAAAGTCGACGCTCGGCCGCACGCTCGTGCGCCTGCTCGAGCCGACGGACGGCGAGATCGTCTTCGAGGGCGAGCCGATCCAGCATCTCGGCACGCGCCGCCTGCGGCCGCTCCGGCGCGAGATGCAGATGGTCTTCCAGGATCCGTACGCGTCGCTCAATCCGCGCAAGCGCGTGGGCACGATCGTGTCCGATCCGATGCGGATCCACAACCTCGGCAACCGGACCGAGCAGAAACGGCGCGTCGGGGAGATCCTCGAGACGGTCGGCCTCTCACCCGAGCACTACAACCGGTTCCCACACGAGTTCTCCGGCGGGCAGCGACAGCGGATAGGCATCGCGCGGGCGCTTGCGCTGCGGCCGAAGCTGATCATCGCGGACGAGCCCGTCTCCGCTCTCGACGTCTCGATCCAGTCGCAGATGCTGAACCTGCTCGAGGACCTCCAGAACGACTTCCACCTCACGTACATCTTCATCGCCCACGATCTCGGGGTCGTCCGGCACGTGAGCGACCGCATCGCGGTCATGTACCTCGGCAAGATCGTCGAGCTCTCGCCTGCGGAGGAGCTCTACAGCAGGCCGATCATGCCGTACACCGAGGCGCTCCTCTCGGCGGTTCCGATCCCGGATCCGGATCTGGCGGAGAAGCGCGAGCGGATCGTGCTCGAGGGCGACGTCCCGAGCCCGATCAACCCGCCGAGCGGCTGTCGCTTCCATCCGCGCTGCCGCTACGCCACGGATGTGTGCCGGCAGATCGAGCCGCCGCTCGTCGATTACGGCAACGGTCATCTCGCCGCTTGTCACCATCCGCTCAACGTCGACCAGGACACGTTGCAGAGCGTCGGAGTGGCAGAGCAGCGCACGCCGGCCGGAGCAGACGAGACCGCGCTGCCGAAGGACACGTCGGGGGCGTCGGACCCGTCCGTGTCGCCAACTGGGCCCGATACCCGATCGAGGTAGACGGCGGCGCTAAAGCGGGTCGTTTCCGGCGCCGATACTCGGCCAGTGGACGCTGCTGAGCGCAAGGAGATCCTGAGCCGGTATCTGACGCACTCGCGCCGCTTCGAGGAGGTCGCGGCGCGGCGGCGTGGCGCAGGCGGCGCCGACGTGATCCCGCTCCAGAGCCCGCTTCGGGAGCTCGAGCAGGAGCCGACGGTGCGGGAGATCGAAGTGCTGCAACTCATCTCCGACGGCCTCGTGAACCGGGAGATCGGCCAGCGGCTGTTCCTGTCAGAGGAGACGGTGAAATCTCATGTGCGCCACCTGCTCGCCAAGCTGCAGGCGCGTTCCCGTGCGCATGCGGTCGCCGTCGGCTTCCGCCGTGGGCTCATCGGCTAGCTTCGTCCACAGGCACGATCGAGTTCTGTGGACAAGGAAAAACGAAGCGCCGGGTGAAGATCACCCGGCGCCCGTGAAGTCGTCTGTCCGTCTGCCACCTGCTACGCGGATCCCCCGCAGGGGGGATGTCCACAGAATGTGGATAACGGACTATCCGACGGCTCTACCAGAACCGGATTTCGCCAACCGCCACCGCGCGGGCGGCAAGGCGAACAAGGGAACTGCGCATTGAGTACTCCGATCGATCGGGGACTGACGGCAATGGCAGCCTATACCCCTTTTGGGGGATACGCAAGGACCAGACCGGCCGGCCAAGCACTGGATAGGCGGTGACCGACGGGCCGTGGCGTGGGCAGGGTCCTGTTCGCGGCGTCGGTCGCGGCGGTGGGTGGCCTATGGCTCGACGGTTATCGGCTCCCGCCCATTTGGGCTGGGCTTTCCTCGGCGCCGTTGCCAGCATCGCGGAACGTCAGCATGTTGCAGTGACGGACCGGACGACCATGTCGGTTTCCTTCCTACCGCTGGTCTTTTCGGCCGATCGTCTTTGGGCCGCTCGGCGGTTTTGCTGTCGGAGCCGCTCTCCAACATCTGGGATCTACGCGAAACACGCCGGATGCAATGGGCCGTGTACACGCCTCATTCGGCGGCCTGACCGGCGTGATCGCCGGCTCGCAGCATGGACGCTCGTGCCGCAATCCGAATGGGTTCGGGGGCAGTACATCCTCGCAAGCCTGGTCGCATCAATGGCGGAACTGGGCTCGCGGGAGTCTGTACTTCGTCGGCATCACCGCCTGCAGTGCGAGGCGTGAAATGGCGGTCATCTTACTGCGAGCGATGGGCCTCGGTCTCCTGTGCTCACCGTTCCTCTCTATGTTCCGGTTCTTGCGCCTGTTCGTCTTCGGATACCACGCCTACTCACTTTGGCTCGTCCTCGTCTTCTTCGTCCCAACTCTAGCCGCGCAGCGTCTGTTGCACCTCTATCAGCAAGAAAAGGTTGTGAGCCAGCGACCTTTCGGCTAGGCGAACGAAAGGCTGCGGCGGGCGAGCCTGTCCTTCGCTACGGCGCTCGTGGCGACGCTTGACGCCCGAGACCAGTACACGGCAGGCCACTCCGCGGCAGTCGCGATCTACGCGAAGGACATCGCGAAGCGCATGGGGCTCTCGGAGGAGCAGCAGGAGCTCGTCCACCTCTGTGGCCTCGTCCACGACATCGGCAAGATCGGCCTCAAGGCCGGCATCCTCGAGAAGCCGGGCCCCCTGACGCTCGAGGAGCGTAGGCAGATGGAGCAGCACTCCGAGATCGGCG
This sequence comes from uncultured Actinomycetes bacterium, assembly GCA_963746965.1. GTDB lineage: Bacteria > Actinomycetota > Thermoleophilia > Gaiellales > Gaiellaceae > Palsa-739. The sequence goes on from CAVVDH010000001.1 coordinate 1,198,390, forward strand.
AGCGGATCCTGCGCAACGTCGACGACTACTCGGAGATCGCCGACATCGTCCGCTCCCACCATGAGCGCATCGACGGCATGGGGTATCCGGACGGGTTGCACGGCGACGAGATCCCGCTTCTCGCGCGGATCATCGGCGTCGCCGACGCGTACGACGCGATGACCTCGGACCGGCCTTATCGCGATGCGCTGCCTAGCCGAGTTGCTCGCATGCGCCTCGCCCAGGCCGTCGAGACGCAGTTCGACACGACCGTCGTGGCGGCATTCGAGGCGATCCTCGCCGCCGCCGGCGACGAATATCGCTCCGGCCAGGCGCCCTCCTTCATGCGTGAGCGAGTGCAGTTCGAGCAAGACGCCGAAGACGTTGCGTTGGCGCTAGACGTCGCCACGTAGCGCGCGCGCCGCTTCGATCCGCGAGCGGACGCCGAGCTTGTCGAAGATGTGCTTCACGTGCACTTTTGTCGTCGAGAGGCTGATGTAGAGCGCCTTCGCGATTTCTTCATTGGTCAAGCCCTGAGCGAGAAGCTCATGGACTTCGCTTTCGCGTGGCGTAAGCACTTGCTTCGGCCTCGCCACTCGCGGGATTTGTGAGACCAATCAGGGAGGCGAGCGATTGGTCTGACGACAGGACGAGGATCTGCCGAAGCCAGGGTCGGCAGTTGTGCGCTGCCTCGCGATGCGCCGACCAAGGTCAGGGGCGGCACGCGCGGCGATCAATATCGGATCCCAGGCACCGGTTGCGATCGCGTCAGCGATGTGGGAGTCCGCGTCACCGCTGTGACCGGCCGTGCCGAAGGAGACTACGGCGCTGGTGATAGAGGCGAGAGAAGCCGCTTCCAGCCCCCGGGAAGCTGCCCTCGCCTCACGGGCGAGCTCCTGCGCAGTGTCGAACTCTCCGACGGCCGCGCGGAATAGAGCCTGCCAACCAAGAAACTCACCTTGCAGGCCTCGGCTGCTATCGATGACTGGACCAAGGGCGAGCACGTCGAGAGCTCGGCGCAGATCGCCGACGCTTGCGTAGAGACGCGCCCGCTGGATCGGCACGCTCCCACGGAAGTAGCTTCCAGGCTCGCCCTCCATGTCACGTTCAAGAGCGCCTAACGTCCGATCTGCAGCGGCAAAACGGCGCAACCCGATAGACGCACTCGCTGAGTAGAGCTGCGCGTACCGCATTGGAAACTCGATGCCGCACCTCTCGGCGACGGCTGTCAATGCAGCGATGCTCTCCAAGCTCGCCTGGTATTGGCAGGTCAGGATGAGCGAGTAGCTGTATGTACACAGCAGTGCGGTGTGAACAAGCGCGTCGGCTTCTCCGCCTGCCAGTGCCAGCGCAACGCGCGCTTCGTCGATCGACCACTCGAGCTCGCCTTCGATTTGCGCCAGCGTTAGATCTGCTCCGGCGCGACATCAGTGACTGCTTTGTTCCGGGTCGCGCGTTGCGTTTGAAGTCTTCGAGTCGAGCTCGGAGGTCAGGAGCCTGAGACTCAAGCCCTGCAAGGAAGCGCAACAAGAGCGCGTCTTCGTGCGTCTCTGCGGTCTCCGCCGAGTGACGCTGCAGCGTCAGCGTGCGCTTGGGCCGCCCGCGAGCGATCTGTCAGGTGGGCTGATCGGCCGGCGACGAGGTGGGCCCGCGCGGCGAGGTCTCCGTCGAGCGAACGCGCCGCCTGCGCGGCGAGGGCCATGGCCCCGTCCAGCTCGTCGCCCCGCAGCAGTGCCTCGCTCTCCGCATAGTCGACGATGCCGCCCACCGCTCCGGCGGATCGCGCCGCGCCGACCCACCGCTGCAGGCTGCTGGTGCGGCCGGCCGCCAGGAGGTCGTCCAAGGCAGCGCTGATGGCCTCGGTGGCGAAAACCGCGTCTTGCGCGGCTTCCGCCACGCTGAGCGCCTCATCCCACCGACGCAGTTCGCAAAGCGTCCGACAGCGCGACAGCAGGGACTCCCGAGTCGCAGTGTCCGTCTCGTCGAATCGGCGCATCAGCAGCTCGCGGAGGAGCGGGTGGAGCGCCAGAGACTTGCGCTCGGTCACGATGAGCAACCCACGCGCCACGGCGTCGTCGATCACCTCGTCCGCGTTTGCGCCGACGACGAGTCGCGCCACCTCGACGTCCCGGACCGACGCTCACGGCGAGCAGCATCAGCCCGAACTGCGTCTCAGGCGACGCCGCTGCGAGCAGTTCGCTCGCGAGGAAGTCGTACAGCGTGTGCGACAGAAGTCGGCTGGACGTGAAGTCGACGTCCCCGCTCATCGCGGCGAGACCGAGGACGGCGGGCCATCCGTCGGCGGAGCGCATCACTCGTGCTCGGCCGGCGACGGCTCCCACAGCGGCGAGCACCTGTGTCGCTTCTTCGTCCGTCATGGCGAGCTCGCCGGCGCCGATCTCGAGCCCTTCGCCGTACACCTCGAGGCGGGGCGTGAACCAGTCCGGCCTCGTTCTCGTCGTGATGACGAAGCGGACGTCGAGGCCTTCCACGAGCATCGCGAGGAGCTCCTCGGCCTCCTCGGTCGCCGCCGCCTCCCACTCGTCCACGACGAGGAGGACGTCCTGCGTGAGCGTCGCGAAGGTGCGGAGAATCGCACGGCCGAGGGGCTTCGGGCTCGGATTGACCGACGCCATCGAGGCGATCTTGCGCGGCTCGCGGGGCAGCTCCGGAGCGACCGAGGCGAGGAGCTCGTCGAACTGCACCGCCAGCAGGGCGACGTCGCCCGAGGCCCGGGTCGTCCGATACCACGCCACCGGTCCGCGCTGCCGTTGCGACCACTGACGCGCGAGCGTCGTCTTTCCGTAGCCCGCCGGAGCTGCGAACACCGCGACGCGCGAGCCGCCGCCTTCTTCGAGCCGTGCGATCAGCCGGGGGCGCTCGATGATGTGGTCGAGTGCCGGCGAGACTGCCGCTGTGATCGTCTCCACCATTCCCCTGCCAGGCCTGGATTGCGCCCGGGATCCGAGGACACTACTCCTCCCTCAGCGCCCCTTGTCGCGACTGCTGCAAGCGGGGGGCCCGCGCTCGGGGTAGGGCCCGAGCGCGGGTCGCCGTCAGCCCCCGGCGCCGGCAAGGGCCGGCGCGAGCTCGCCCGCGAGAGGGTCCTCGCCGGTGAGCGCCTTGAATGCGGCAGGGATCTGCCGCCGCCTCGGCACGCCGAGCTTCTGGCGCAGCACATCGCAGTGCGCCTTCGCCGTCCGCGGCGAGATGCCGAGCCGCTCTCCGACCTCGTCGTTCGAGCACCCGCGCGCAATCAGCGCGACGATCTGGAGCTGGCGCTCGGTCAGGTCGGGCTTCGCTTCGTCGCTCCCTTTCATGACCCGGCACGCTACGACCGCGCCGGAGCAGGAGCTATCGGCCGACGGGGGTATTCGTCCGAGCGGAGTGCGATCCGCCGACGAAGCTCGCCTCGTGCCCGCGCGCATTCGCCTCGGAGAGCTCCTCCTGCGTCAGCGCGCCGATCCGCAGCAGCAGGTCGAACTCGTCGCGCAGGTGCGTCCGCATCATCTCCGGGCCGTCTGTCGCGATCGTGAAGAGGACGCCGTTGTCGACGAAGGTGCGGAAGACGTCGCGCACTGCATCCTCGTCGGCCAGCGCCTTCGTGAGGAGGTTCGAGGTCGGACAGATCTCGAGTACGACGTCTCGCTCGCGCAGCTCCTTCATCAGCCCGTCGTCTCGGGCGGCGAGGATCCCGTGTCCGATCCGGTCGGGTCGCAGGACCTCGAGCACCTCGCCGATCTCGGCGCGGCCCATCTCCTCGCCCTCCTCGCCGACGTGGATCGTCACGCCGAGTCCGGCCGCGCGAGCCTCCTCCACCATCGGCTGCACCTGCGAGTAGTCGTACCGTTCGTGGCCCGGCCGTGGCCCTGCGATGTCGATACCGACGACGCCTCGCGGCGCCCAGCGAATCGCCTTCTCGACGATGATCTCGTTCTGGCGCGGCGTGAACGTCCGGTCCATCATCAGGATCAGCCCCGCGCGCACCTGCCGGTACTCGAGACTCGCGACATCGAGTCCCCGGATCGCGGCGAGGATGATGTGGTCGAGGTCGCGCTCGCCCCCGCGGTTTCGCTTCATCGGGTTGAAGCGGAGCTCGAGTGTCGTGATCCCCTGCGACCGGTAGGCGCCGCCGATCGCGCCGTGCACCGACACCTCGACGGCCGCCGGGCTCGACTGGATCAGCTCCGTCCAGTGGTAGATCGCGTCGAGCGCGTCGAGGTCGGGCACGCCACGCGGATCCGACACCGTCACGAGCCGGTCGAAGTCCCAGAAGTCCTTGACCGGGAGCGCGATGCCCTGGCGATGCGCGAGCGACCAGAGGATGTCCGAGGAAACCGAGCCCCCGAGATGGGTGTGCAGCTCGGCGAGACCCTCCATCGACGAATCTTACCCCCAGCCTACGACCGCCCACCGGCCGCGCACGAAGCGAGGGCCGAGGAGCGCGAGCCGGGCGGCGATCAGGACGTCCAGTGCCGCCCAGACACCGACGACGCCCCAACCAAAGGAGAGAGCGAGGGTGGCGAGTGTGACGAAGATCCCGCTCGCGACGAGCATCGACCACATGAGGTAGCGCGTGTCGCCCGCGCCGATGAGGATCCCGTCGAGCGCGAACACCGCGCCGCCGAGCGGCTGCATGGCCACGAGGAACGGCCAAAGCAGTGCTGCCTGATGGAGCACGCGCGGGTCGCCCGTGAAAGCCCGCGGCAGTGCGTGATAGAGCGGAGCAAGCACTGCGGCGAAGACGACGCCGATCGCGACCGACCACCAGATCATCCTCGCGGCCGCAGCATGCGCGCCCTCGGCATCGCCCGCTCCGAGCATCCGGCCGACTATCACCTGGCCCGCGATCGCGATCGCGTCGAGCAGGAGGGAGAGGAAGAGGAAGAGCTCATACGCGATCTGGTGCGCTCCGAGCCGGGCATCTCCCATGCGCGCGAGCACGGACGCCGCGACGAGGAACGAGGCGTACAGCGCGGCGGTGCGCACGAAGATCTGCCTCCCGATTCGAAAGAGCGGCTGCATCTCGCGGAGGCTCGGCCGACGTGACGCGGCATGGGGCCGGAGCAGCTCGGTGACGAAGGCCGCTCCCATGCCCGTCTGGGCGATCGCCGTCCCGGCTGCGGAGCCCGCGATCCCCCAGCCGAAGCCGTAGACGAACAGCAGCTCGAGTGCGAGATTGGCGACGTTCGCGGCGAGGACGATCTCGAGCGGCCGACGGAGGTTCGAGACGCCGCGCAGGTAACCCTGGCCCGCGAGCGCCACGAGCGCGGCCGGCAGCCCCACCGCTGCGATCCGGAAGTAGACGAGAGCGAAATGGCCGGAGCCGCCGTGGCCGCCGAGCCCGGCCAGGAGCGGCGACGCGACGATCTCGCATCCGACGAGCAGGGTGATGCCGATCCCGAGCGACGCCCAGAGGGCCTGCGCGGCCAGTCGCGCGGCTTGCTCCTCCCGGCCGGCACCCGACGCCCGCGCCACGACGGCCGTCGTCCCGTACGTGAGGAAGTTGAAGATCGCGAAGGCGCCGGCGAGCACCGTCCCGGCGAGGCCGAGCGCCGCGATCTGGGGTCGGCCGAGGTGGCCGACGATCGCCGTGTCGGCGAGGACGTAGAGCGGCTCGGCCGCGAGCGCTCCGAGCGCCGGCAGTGCGAGGCGCACGATCTCGCGGTCGTGCGGGGAACGAATACGCATCGGGGCAGGCGACGATAATGGCCGGATGCAGCCTGCGAACGAGCGGTCTCGCGAGCCGACCCGGCAGCTCGGGCTGCCGCTCGAGGGAGTCGTCCGGGTCCTGCTCGGGCTCCTCTTCTTGGGCGGCGTCGCCGGCCTCCTGTGGTGGAGGCAAGGCAGCCTCGCGGCGATCGGAGACGCCTTCAGCGTCGTCCGCTGGGAGTGGGTGGTCGTCGCCATCGCGCTCAACCTACTCTCGGTAATCGTTCGTGCCCTCGCGTGGACGACCGTCATCCACTCGGCGATGCGGCCGCCTCACCCGCGCGCCCTGCTCGTGTTCTCCGCGTTCTCCGTGGGCCTCTTCGCAAACGCCGTCCTGCCGGGAAGGATCGGCGAGCTGGCTCGTGTCGCGGTGCTGACGAGGAAGCTGCCGGGACGCAAGGGAGCGTGGGCGACGCTCGTCGGAACGGTGTTCGCGCACCGCGTCTTCGACATCGTCCCGGTGCTCCTGTTGATCCTCTACGTCGTGCTGACGGCGAGCATCCCGACGTCGGCGCGGGCGTCCCTCCTCGGGGTGATCGCCGTCGGAGTCGGGCTCTTCGTCTTCGCGTTCGTCACCGCGCGCCGGCCCCATCGGATCTCGGTCGAAGGCCTCGGCCGGGGCCGCCGGCTGCTCGCGATGGGGCGCGCCGGGCTCGGCGTGATGCGCTCGCCGGTCGGGGCCGCGGGCGCGATCTTCTTCCAGATCTGCGGCTGGACGTGCCAGATCTTCGCCGTCTACACGGCGATGCGCGCGTTCGACATTCACGCGCCTCTGCCTGCGGCGGGTGTCGTTCTGCTGCTCATGAACGTCGTCACGATCTTCCCGTTCTGGCCGGGCAACGTCGGCCTCGTCCAGGTCGCGATCGCTTCCGCCCTCGTCGGCTACGGCGTGTCGTACAGCGTCGGCGTCGCCTACGGCTTCGGGCTACAGGCGATCGAGGCGTCGGTCGGTATCGGCGTCGGGCTGCTCTTCCTCGCCCGCGAAGGGCTCTCGTTCGCGATGCTGCGCGTGATGCCCGGAGCGGGCCAGGCCGACCTTTCGTCGGAGGAGGCGGGGGAGAACGAAACCGGTCGCGCCGCGCGTGCGGCCGCCCGCTAGTCCCCGCGGGGCTCGGCCCCGTCGGCCGCAGAAGGGCGCGACTGGTCGGCACGGCGCGCGAGCTCCTCGACCCGTCCTTCGGCGGCGTCGAGCTTCGCGCGGCAGAAGGCGTAGAGCTCTTCGCCTCGCTCCCACAGCTTGAGCGCTTCGTCGAGGGGAGCCTGTCCGCGCTCGAGCCGCTCGACGATCTGCTCGAGCTCGGACTGCGCCTGCTCGAAGGTCGGCTCCGTCTGCTCGGTCACGGCGTCACTTCCTCGACTCTCGCGCCGAACGCGCCCTCGGCGAGCGTGACGTCCACGCGCTCGCCCGGGAAGACGTGACCGGTCGAGGAGACGACGGCGCCCGACTCCGTCCGGACGATCGCATAACCTCGCTCGAGTGTTTGCACGGGAGACAACGCAACGAGCTTCGCGGCGCTGTTCTCGAGCACCGCCCGCTTCCGCTCGACCGCAAGCGCAGGTGCGAGCCGTAGCCGTTCGCGCGTGCGCTCGAGACGCAGGCCCTCCCGCTCGACGGCGACGCGAGGCGTGACTCGCAGCCGCTCGGCCGAGCGTACGAGGCGCTGCCGGTTGTGCTCGAGCGCCCGACGGACGCTGCGCGCGAGCGTTTCGCGGGCGCGGTCGAGCCTGCCGCACAACTCGGTCAGCTCGGGTACGACGAGCTTCCCGGCCGCCGTGGGCGTGGACGCACGGACGTCTGCAGCGAGGTCACAGAGCGGGGTGTCCTGCTCGTGTCCCACGGCCGAGACGACCGGGACCGGGCAGTCGGCCACTGCGCGCACCACCCGCTCGTCGCTGAACGGGAGGAGGTCCTCGAAGCTGCCGCCTCCCCGCGTCAGGACGACGACGTCGACGGCGGGCTGTGCGCAGAGCGCGCGGATCGCGGCGACGATCTCGGGGGCCGCACGTGGGCCCTGCACGTACGTCTCCGCGACGAGGACGGAGGCCGGCGGGAAGCGGGAGCGGATCGTCGTGACCACGTCTCGCTTGGCGGCCGCGTCGTTTCCCGTCACCACGCCGATGCGGCGAGGCAGGAACGGCAGCGGACGCTTGCGGGCCTCTGCGAAGAGGCCCTCGGCGGCGAGGGTCGCCTTGAGCCGCTCGAGAGCCGCGAGGTGGGCGCCGGCGCCGAAGCGCTCGATCGTGAGCGCGCGGAGCTTGAACTCCGCGCGCTGCTCGTAGAGCTCCGGCCGGCCGAAGACGTGTACGCGCTCGCCGTCCGAGAGGGCGAGTCTCAGCGCGTCGAACTTGCCTCGCGGCATCGTCACGCCGACGCACGAACCGTCGGTCGGATCCTTGAGCGTGAAGAACACCGTCGCCCACCGCTCGTGCCGGCGAAGCTCGGTCACCTCGCCTTCGACCCAGACGGTCGGGAGTCGTCCCAACCACTGTCCGACTCCGTTGTTGAACGCGGCGACCGAGTAGACGGTGCGGTCGTCGTAGGGCAACGCCTCGACCTTGGCCATCGGCCCAGCGTACTCCGGCCTCCGGGCCGCCAGGGCCTAGACGAGGATCTCGACGGCGGTCTCGGGCGCGCAGCCGCGGTCGAGCATCTCGCAGGCGAGATGGAGGTCCGCCTCGCTCACCGCGAGCCGCTCGGCGAGCGGGAGCGGGTACCCGGCCTCGATCAGAATGTGGAGGCGCCAGCTCTCCACCTTCGACCGTTCGTCGACCAGTGGTTCGAGGATCTGGGTCGTGGTCTCGCTCATGGCTTCACCAGGTTCGTGCTGCTACCGACGAACCCTCCCGGGCTTTGTTAGGCCAACTTTTTGTTAGGAACCGCGGACGGCCGCAGCCGAAGCGAACCGGCGCATGAGCTCCTGCAGACGCGCCTCGAGCACGCCGCGCTCCGCCTCGATGTCGGCGCGGAGCTCGTCCATCCGCCGCCGGATCTCGGCTTCGAGCTCTCCGAGTCGGAGGTCGTGCGAAGCGACGAGCTCGTCCTGCCGCCGCTCGAGCTCGCCCGCCACGTTCGAGACCCGGTGCTCGAGCCGTTGTGCCCCGGCATCTCCCACGTGCGCCAGCCGTTCCGCCAACACCGTCTCCGCTTCGCGCGAGAAGGTGCTCACGGCCCGGTCGAGCTCCCGGGCGAGGCGCTTCGCCGCGTCCTCGCGGGAGGTCTTCACGAGCTGGGCGAACCGCTGAGCCGCCTCGTCCGCGTGCGACGCCACCGCCCGATCGACCGCACGCTCCATCTGCTCGATCTGGCGGCGGGAGATGTCCTCGAAGCCGCTGCGCACCCGCTGCACGGCGTCGGCCTCCTCGCGCTGCGCCTGCTCGGCCAGCTCGCGCTCGCGGCGGGCCATTCGGGCCTCCAGGTCGTGGAGGGACTTGCGTCGCTCGGCGGCGTGGGCCTCCAGATCGCCCTGCACCTGGCCGAGCTCCTCCTCGAGCGTCTTGCTGAGATCGGCGCGGAGCCGCGCGAGGCCTGCGCGCTGCTCCTCGCTCTCGGCCGAAAGTCGTTCGGCGTCCGCCGCGAGCCTGAGCTCGAGCTCGCGCAGCAGCCGTTGCTGCCGTTGCTCGAGCTCGCCGAGTCGTGTCTTCGTCGCCTCCGCGGCACGGTCGAGGTCCTGCGCCCAACCCCCGAGTCGCTGTTCGACCTGCGCCTGGACCTTCGTCAGCTTGTCGCCGAGAGCCGCCGTCGCGTCGTGCTCCCGTTCCGCGACGAGAGCGCGCCGCTCCTCGGCGATCTGGCGCTCCTGCTCTTCCAGCAGGGAGCGTGAGTCCGCACGGGCGCGGGCGAGGGTGAGCTCGATCTCCGCCGCGAGCGCGGCCTTCTCCCGTTCGACGACTGCAGCCAGGCCGGCCTCCGCTTCGGCGAGGCGGGCATCCATCGCGCCGACCCGACGCAACGCCTTGCGGAGGAGAACGGCAACCCCGGCGGCGAGGGTGCAGACGGTCAGGCCGCCGGCGGCCACCGCGAGCGGTTGGTCGTGACGCAGGGCAAACGCGACCCAGATCCCGATGGCCGCCAACCCCTCGAGCACGACGGACGACACGAGGAGCGCCGTCGGCGCCCTCCGGAGGGCGGCGCAGGCGAGGACGAGCGCTGCGAGCACGACGCCTCCGGCGAAGGTGAGATCGGCGATGGTCGTCAGCGCCACGGCCCGGAGTGTAGGCGTTACCCCGCCCGGAACAGGAGCAGCGCGAGCGCGACGAGGACGGTCGCGGCAGCGAGCACCTTGAGCGCCGTCTCGGGGGCGGACGCGAGCGCGTCGGCGTCGAGCGGCAGCGTGGTCCCGTCGTCGAGCTCGGCCTTCCCCTCGACCGCGACCACACGCCGCCGGACGAGGCGGACGGGGGTCGACAGGCGCCGCTGTGCCCAGCTCGACGCGAAGGCATAGGCCGCCGCCGCGAGCGCCGCTCCGTGCAGCGTCCGCGCCGACGCGAAATACGCGGTCAGCACGGGGAAGGCGCCCCAGGCTGCCGGGAACCAGAGCCCGCCGTGGAAGGCGCCGCCGAACAGCTCCAGGTTGTAGGCGACGACGAGGAACGCGCCGACGGCTACGAAGACGAGCAGCCACAGCGTGCGTGAGACGGCGACTGCTATCCCGATCGCGGCCGCGGCGGAGATCGAGGCGGCGGCGAGCGCTGCGAGCACGGGCTGAGAGATACGTGTCTGAAGCGGCCGTCCACGCAGCTCGTCGAGCGCGTGGGCTCCGATCCCCATCGCAAGCGCGAACGCGAGCGTCGTCCACCCGAGCAGCGCCCAGTCCATCCGCGGCGCGAGAGCAGCGCCGACGGCGACGTAGGAGAGGTGCCAGAGCGTGTACGGAGGATGGAGCAGGGTGACGTAGTCGCGCCAGCTGCCCGCGCGGAGCGCGTAGAACGCCGGCCGTGGGCGTGCAGCCGTCACGCGCGCCGACCCCAGACGACGATTCCACCGCCGAGGCTGAGCCGCCGCGCGCACGGCTCGGCGATGCCCGCCTCGCGCCACGCGGCGAGAAGTCGCGCCTCCGGCCACGTGCCCCAGAAGTCGCGGATGCTGCCACCGAGAAAGCCGCCCACCCCTCGCCAGCCCGGGGAGAGGAGCGCTCCCGCCGACGGCAGTCCGGCGCGGACGTAGAGCTCCCACAGCGGGCGCCACCCTCCGCGCGGGAGCCCGAACTCCTGCATCGCGACCGTCCCGCCGGGCCGGACCACGCGGGCGAGCTCGCGCAGGGTCGAGGGCACGTCGTCGACGTAGCGGAGCAGGTACGTGAACGTGAGGGCGTCGAACTCCTCGTCGGCGAACGGCAGGGTCTCGGCTCGTGCCTCGCGCAGCTCGATCCGGCCGCTCAGGCCCTCCCGCTCGACGCGCTGCCGCCCGGCGGCGAGCATCTCGGGGCTCTGGTCGACACCGACCACCGCCCGGGCGGGCTCGGCGCGCGCGAGCTCGATCGCCACGGCCGCGGTTCCAGTGGCGACGTCGAGCACGCGATGTGCCTCGGGCGGGATCCGGGAGACGAGAAACGATCGCCAGCGGGGGTCCTGGCCGAAGGAGAGCAGACGTGCGTACCGGTCGTACGTCGGGCCGAGCGGCGCGAACAGCGTGCGCGCGTGGCGCGTGCGGGCGGAGATCTGCACGGCCGTATTCTGGCCACATGACCGTCGCGGACGACGTCGCGCGGATCGCGGGTGCTGCCGCCGGCTTCGCAGCCGTCGGTGAGGAGCTCGTCGGCGTCCTCGTCGCCGAGACGCTCGGCCGCCGCGTCTACCTCTGCGCGTTCGAGTCACCGCACGGCCGCGCGTGGCTCGCGCTGGACGACGCCGCAGCGCCGCTGGCCGAGGCCCGCCTCGTGCGGGAGGCCGCCTCGCTCGCAGGGCTCTGCGAGGTGGCGGAGGAGTCCGCGGGCGGTGGACACCTTGCGGAGCTCCGGGCCCGGCTCGCCGAGCTGCGCGAAACCGACCGTCCCGCGGGAATCGAGGAGGCGGAGGAGGCGGCGGCGTCCCTGGCCGCCACGCTGCAGGAGGAGCCGCGCGTCGCGAGCGACGCGTACCTCGACGCGATCGGTTCGGCGTCCCGACGGCTCGAACAGGCGCTCGCCGACGGTGGCGGCTCTCCCTTCGCGGCCGCGATGCAGGCCGCGCGCGGCTCCGTCGAGGCGCTCGCAGCCGACGTCGAGCGCAACCACAAGCTGCCGCTGACCTAGAGGCGCCGCTACGCTTGCCGGATGGAAGGCGGCGGTTTCGGATTCCCCTTCGGCGGCGATCCCGAGGAGATCATGCGCGGCCTGCGCGAGTTCGCCGAGCAGCAGGCCGAGAGCGTCCAGGAGGCGCAGCGGGAGCAGTTCGCGACGCTCACGCTCAACACCGCCGTCGAGCTGACCGCGGCGGCGCTGCAGCAGGTGCAGCCCCAAGGCGGCGTCGACCAGCAGGCGATCGCGCTCCGCGACGCGATGCGCGTCCTCTTCCCCGAAGCCGTGGCGCTCGTGAGCGCCGCGCGCCAGGGGTTCATGCGCGAGGGGTAGGTCCGGCGCGCGCGTAGAATCGCCGCGCCCGTGTCGCTGCTCGACTCCGCCCTCGTCCGCCTGCTGCCGGCGGTGCCGAAACCCGTGGTGCAGCTGTTCTCCTCGCGGTACATCGCCGGTGCGACGCTCGCCGAGGCCGTCGAGTGCGTGCGCGCGCTCAACGCGGGCGGCAGGATGGCCACCGTCGACGTCCTCGGCGAGGAGATCACCCGCGAGGAGGAGACCCGCGCGATCGCGCAGGCGTACCGCGACGTGTTCGCCGCGATCGACGAGGCGGCGCTCGACTCCAACGTCGAGCGTGAAGCTCACGGCTCTGGGTCTCGAGCTCTCGTACGAGCTGTGCCGCGAGAACCTCCTCGACGTCGTCCGCACGGCGGCCGGCTACGGGAACTTCGTCCGGATCGACATGGAGGACTCGACGACGACGGACGACACGCTCCGGCTCTACCGCGAGCTCCGCGAGGACGGCCACGACAACCTCGGTGTCGTCCTGCAGGCGCGGCTGCGGCGCACGCTCGACGACGTCCGGGCGCTCGCGGATCTGAGGCCCAGCGTCCGCCTCTGCAAGGGCATCTATCTCGAGCGCAGCGCGATCGCGTTCACCGACTTCGAGGCGGTGCGCGCGAACTTCCTCCGCTGCCTCGACGCGCTGTTCGACGCGGGTTGCTACGTCGGCGTCGCGACGCACGACGAGTGGCTGATCGGGCAGTCGCTCGCCGGGATCTCGAGACGCGGGCTCGCGTCCCTCGAGTACGAGCTCCAGATGCTGCTCGGCGTGCGCGAGCAGCGGCGCGACGAGCTCGTCGCCGAGGGGCACCGGCTGCGGGTCTACGTCCCGTTCGGCGAGCACTGGTACCGGTACTCGCTGCGCCGGCTGCAGGAGAATCCGGCCATGGCGGGGACGATCGCGCGCGCCACGGCGGGCCGCGTGCTGCGCTTCGGCCGGTGATCTGGGCACGGGCCGAGGGGTGCCGGGTCACGCTCGCCGACGGTCGCGAGCTGCTCGACCTCACGGGCGGGTTCGGCGTCGCGGCGCTCGGTCACCGGAACCCGCGCATTCTCGAGGCCTGGCGCGAGCAGGAGGTCGTGCACGCGCTCGGCGATCTCGCCGACGCCGAGGTGACCGTGCGCTTGCGCGAGGCCTTGCCGTGGCCCGCGAAGCTCGGCGTGACGGGGGAGGACGCGGTCGAGATCGCGCTCCGGACGGCGCTGCTCGCGACCGGCCGGCCGGGCATCGTCTGCTTCGACGGGGCCTACCACGGCACGGGGCTCCTCGCGCTCGCCGCCACCGGCTTCGAGCGGTTCCGTGAGCCGTTCGCGGCGTGGCTGCCGGGGCCCGTGCACCGGCGAGTGTACGGAGAGGATCCCGGGCCGCTTCCGGCGGACGCGGGCTGCGTCGTCGTCGAGCCCGTGCAGGGGCGAGCGGGCTCACGCGTCCCGCCGGAGGGCTTTCTCGAGGTCTTGCGCGGCCGCTGCGACGACGCGGGCGCGCTGCTCCTCGTCGACTCGATCTACGCCGGGCTCGGTCGCGTCGGCGAGATGTGGCCCGGTGAGGAGGTCGCAGACGTGCTCTGCGTCGGCAAGGCACTCGGCGGCGGGCTCCCGCTTGCGGCGGCGCTGTTCTGTCGGGACGGGCTCGAGGAGGTGTGGCGGCTGGGGCCCGAGGACGTGTACACGCATACGCACGTCGGCAGCCCCCTCGCCTGCGCAGCGGCGCTCGTCGTGCTCGAGGAGGTGCCGAAGCTCCTCGGCCGCGTGCGGGAGGCGGGCGACCGCTTCCAGCGGGCCGGCTGGCACGGGCGCGGGCTCCTCCGTGCCCGCGAGGGCGACGCCGACGAGGCGCTCGCGGCCGGCGTGCTCGTCGTCCCGGCGGGCCTCGACGGCTCCCTGATCCAGGCCACGCCTCCCTTGACGATCACCGACGCCGAGGTCGACGAGGCGCTCGATCGACTGTCCTGACGAGACACGGCCGGTACCAGGTTCCGGCCATGTCTGCAGCGGACAGTGGCCATCGCATGACGAAGCCGCAACGCCGCGCGAAGCCGCGTCTCGTCGAGCCACGTCCGGAACCAGGTTCCGGACGTGGCTCTTTGGGACGGGGCTAGCTGACGCGTCTCGCGTAGAGGAGGAACGTCGACGGGATGCGGCGGTCGTGGCGGCGGCGGGAGGTGCCGCCTGGATACTCCTCGAGCGCCTCGACGTGCAGCCCGGCGCGCGCGAGCGCGCTCACGACCTGGCCCATCCGCCACAGGCGGTCGGGGTCGGCCGGGTCGCGGAAGTAGTCGTGGCGCCACCGCAGCAGCCCGTCGACGCAATCCGCGACGGGGTGGTCGTCGAAGACCAGAAGCTCGCCGTTCCCGCGCAGCGCCGTTGCGATCCCGATCGCCCAGCCGTCGAGGTCGTCGAGGTGGCCGAGCACGCCCTCGCCCGAGTAGACGAGGTCGAAGCGGCCGCGCCGCAGCTGGCGGGGCAGCGACTGCGGGTCGCCGTCCACCCAGAGGATCTTCGGCCATCGCTCGCGCGCGGTCTCGAGCGCCGCCGATCGCGGGTCGACGCCGGTCACGACGGCTCCGAGCTCGGCGAGCGCCGCGGTCGCCTCGCCCGTCAGGCAGTGCAGGTGGAGGACACGCTTGCCGGTGAGATCGCCGAGTGTGCGCTGCACGATCGGCGGAAGCTCCGCCGGCTCGCCGCGGGCCCGGTGCGCCGCCTCCCAGGCGCGCAGGTTCTCCTCGGTCGGCTCCACCGCCGCTACGCCCCGAGCGAGTAGCCGCCGTCCACGACGAGCGTCTGGCCGCAGATCATCGTCGCGTCGGGCGAGCAGAGGAAGGAAACCACGGCGGCGACGTCGTCCGGCTCGACGAGCCGCCCCGCCGGCGTCCGCTTCACGGTGGCGAGCATCTGCTCCTTGTTCGGGAACCAGTCGAGCGCCTCGGTGTCGACCACGCCCGCCGAGACGCAGTTGACCCGGATCCCGCGCGGTGCGAGGTCGACGGCGAGATAGCGCACGACCGACTCGAGGGCCGCCTTCGACGTGCCTACGAGGACGTAGTTCGGGAGGACGCGCTGCGAGCCGAGGCTCGAGATCGCGAGGATCGAGCCTCCTTCCGGCATCGCGGGCACCGTCGCACGGGCGAGCGAGAGAAGGGCGCGGGCGTTCGCGGCCAGCGTCCAGTCCCAGTGCTTGTCCTCGGTCTCGAGCGCTGCGCGGATCACGCCCGTCGCGGCGTTGTGGACGACGACCCGGTACGGCCCGGCGGCGGCAAGCTCCGCGACCACACGCGCGTCGGCGACGTTGCCGCGGACGAGCACCGCCTCGGCGCCGGCCTCCTGGACGAGCGCGGCCGCCTCCTCCGCAGCCGAGTCGTTGCGCATGTATCCGAGCACGGCACGGGAGGCGCCGTCGGCCACGAGCCGGAGCGCGATCGCCCGGCCGATCCCACGCGTCCCGCCGGTCACGAGGACCGACGCGCCATCGAGGCTCATGGCCCGGAGGGCAGAGGCTCGTCGGCGGGAGCCGAGCTCGGGAGCTCGCTCCAGCCGGGCCGTGTGCGCGGCTCGCGGTGGCTGTCGGCCGCCTTCGAGGACGCGTGCCCGAGCCGGTCGAGCAGCTCGATCTTCTCCTCTGCGTACCGGCGCACCGGGTGCTCCTCCGGCAGGTCGAGCACGAGCTCCCGCACGCGGGCGCGCAGCTGGTACGCGAAGTGCGGGGTCGCGGGCCCGACGAGCTCGTCGACGTCGGCAAAGGTCGGCTCCGGCATCGCAGCGGAGCCTAACGAAGGTACGTTCGCGGACGTGCGCCGCCCTTCTCCGATCGACGGGATGCTGCTCGGGACGGTGCTGCTGTGGGCGCTCAACATCACCGTCACGAAGTACATGTTCGAGCACGGCTGGCTGCCGCTCGCCTACGGGACGATCCGCTACTTCGCGGCGATCTCGCTCTTCTGGATCTTCACGTACCGCCGCGAGCGCTCCTTCCGCATCGCCAGGGAGGACGTGCCGCTCGTCCTGCTCGCCGCGCTCTGCATCTTCGCCAACCAGGTCTGCTTCGTCTACAGCGTCAAGCTCGCGCACGCCTCGACGGTCGCCCTCCTGCTCGGCGCGACGCCGGTGTTCATCGGCCTGATCTCGGTCGCTCTGCGCCTCGAGACGCTCGCCCTCTCGTTCTGGATCGGCGCGCTCGTCACGTTCGCGGGCGTGGGGCTGATCGCGGCCGGAGCGACCGGAGGCCTCGGCAGCTCGCTCGGCGGCGACCTGGTCGCGGTTGCGACGGCGTTCACGTGGGCCGCGTACACGGTCTCGATCAGACCGCTCATGCGCCGCTACTCGCCGTACCGGATCAGCGCGCTCGTGCTTGCGATCGGCTGGGTGCCGCTCGCGGCACTCGCGTCGACGCAGCTCGCCGCCGAGTCGTTCTCCTTCGGCTGGAAGGTCTGGCTCGGCTTCGGCTACGCCGTGGTCGGCCCGCTCTTCCTCACGAACATCCTCTGGTTCACCGCGATCGACCGCGTCGGTCCGTCGCGCGCCTCGCTGTTCGGGAACCTGCAGCCGTTCTTCGCCGTCTTCTTCGCGCTCGTCCTGCTCGGCGAGAGCCTCCATACGCTCGAGATCGCCGGCGGCGTCCTCATCTTCGCCGGAATCGCCTACGAGCGGATGCGGCGGCGGGCGCCGTCGCCTCTGCCCGCAGGGGAGTGAGCTCTCCGCGCGTCTCGGTCCTGTTGCCGGTGCGGGACGAGGAGCGCCATCTCGCGGAGTGCCTCGAGTCGCTGTCGGCGCAGACGCTGCCGGACTTCGAGGTCGTCGTCGTGGACGACGGGTCGACCGACGCGTCGGCCTCCATCGCGCGCGGGCATGCCCGCACCGACTCCCGCTTCCGCGTCCTGCGCCAGGAGCCCGCCGGGATGGTCGCCGCGTCCGAGCGGGCGCGAGGGGAAGCCCGGGCGCCGCTCGTCGCCCGCATGGACGCCGACGACGTCGCGCTGCCGGAGCGGCTCGAGCTGCAGGTCGAGGCGATCGAGGGGGAGGGCCTCGCTGCGGTCGGTGGGCGGGTGGAGTACTTCCCGGAGCCGACCGACGGGATGCGCGCGTATGCGGCCTGGCTCAACTCGCTCGTCACCGTCGAGGCCGCGCTGCGGGACCTCTGGGTCGAGTGCCCGCTGCCCGGGCCCGGCCTGACCGCGCGCGCCGAGCTCGTCTCCTACCGCGACCGTGGCTGGCCCGAGGACTACGACCTCGTCCTGCGGATCCGGGAGGGGGGCGGCCGTTTCCGCAACGTCGACCGGCTCGTCCACCGGTGGCGCGACCATCCGCAGCGGCTGACCCGGACGGAGCCGGCGTACACGCTCGACGCGTTCCGGCGCTGCAAGGTGCACTTCCTCCGGAGGACGTTGCTCGCCGGCGGCCGCGCCGCGGTCGTGTGGGGCGCCGGCCCCACCGGCAAGGCGTTCGCACGCGAGCTCCTCGCGGCGGGCACGCCGCTCGCCGCGTTCGTCGAGGTCGACCCGCGCAAGCTCGGCAAGCGGATTCACGGCGCGCCGGTGGTGACGGCCGAGCGCGCGGCCGACTTCCGCGGTGCGCTCGGGCTCGGCGCCGTCGCCGGACCGGAAGGGCGAGCGCGGGTGCGTGAGGTCGTCGCCGCGCTCGGCTTCGTGGAGGGGGAGGACTTCGTCGCCGTCGCTTGACGGCGGTCGAGTTTATCTATTAGCCTAGATATATGGCGTTGATCGAGTTTCATCTCGACTCGCGTTCCGGAGTACCGACCTACCTCCAGCTCGTCCAGCAGGTGCGCCACGCCGTCCAGCTCGGCATTCTCCGGCCGGGCGACCAGCTGCCGACGGTGAAGGAAGTGGTCGCGAGCCTGACCATCAACCCGAACACCGTGCTCAAGGCGTACGGCGCCCTCGAGGGCGAGGGGATCGTCGAGGGCCGGCGCGGCCAGGGGACCTTCGTCACGACGTCGGCGCCGTCGCCTCTGGGCGACGACGTCGGCAAGCTCCGGCGCACGCTCCGGAACTGGTTCACGCAGGCCCGCGCGTCGGGGCTCGACGAGCAGGCGATCGAAGCGCTCCTCTCCGAGCAGCGCAACGCGGCGGAGCATGCGGCGTGAACGCCGTCCTCGAGACGCGCGCGCTGGGACGGCGCTACGGCTCCCAATGGGCGCTCCGCGACTGCACGCTCGAGATTCCCCGCGGCACCGTCACCGCGCTCGTCGGCCCGAACGGCGCGGGCAAGACGACGCTGTTGCGCCTCGCCGTCGGGCTGACGCGGCCGAGCGCCGGCTCCGTGCGCGTGCTCGGGCTCGATCCGCACGCGGACGCCGCCGAGGCTCTGCCGCGCGTCGGCTTTCTCGCCCAGGAGCATCCGCTCTACGGAAGCTTCACAATCGAGGAGATGCTCCGCGTCGGCCGGAAGCTCAACCCGGGCTGGGACGACGAGGCGGCCCGCGCCCGCGTCGCCGCGCTCGACCTGCCGCCGAGGAAGAGGGTGCGGAGCCTCTCGGGCGGGCAGCGCGCCCAGGTCGCGCTCACGCTCGCGCTCGCGAAGCGCCCGGAGCTGCTCCTGCTCGACGAGCCGGTCGCCTCGCTCGACCCGCTCGCCCGCCGCGAGTTCATGCAGTCGGTGCTCGAGGCGGTCGCCGAGCGTGAGCTGACGGTCGTCCTCTCGTCCCACATCCTCGCCGACCTCGAGCGCGTCTGCGACCACCTCGTGATCCTCGCCACCGGCCGGACGCAGCTCGTCGGCTCGATCGAGGAGATCGTCGCGTCGCATC
Source organism: uncultured Actinomycetes bacterium (assembly GCA_963746965.1). GTDB lineage: Bacteria > Actinomycetota > Thermoleophilia > Gaiellales > Gaiellaceae > Palsa-739. The sequence continues at coordinate 1,217,395 of CAVVDH010000001.1, forward strand.
GCCTCCTCACAGGCCCGCGCGACGAGACGGAGGACGTGGCGCGGCTGCACGACGTCGTGCGCGAGAGTCATGCCGAGCGCCAGACGACGCTGATCGTCCGCGCGAACGGCCATGTCTACGACTCGCGCTGGACGGTGCACGAGCTCGATCTCGAGGAGATCGTCCTGGCGTATCTCGGTCAGGGAGCCGTGCGTCTGGGCGCAGAGGCTGTGGCGTCGTGATCTGGCTCGGCTGGCGGCTGCAGCGCACTGAGATGCTGATCGCTCTCGGGATCCTCGCACTGCTCTCGGCGCTGCTCGTCCCGACCGGGCTCGGCATGTGGCACGCCTACCACCACGACGGGCTCGCCGCGTGTCTCACGGTCAACCCGGGCCCGGCCTGCATGGGCAGGATCGGCACCTTCAGGCTCCACTTCCAGTCGCTCAGCGACAACGCCACGTGGTTCACGCTCATCCCGGGCCTGATCGGCGTCCTCCTCGCTGCGCCGTTCGTCAACGATCTCGAGCACGGCACGTACCGGCTCGCCTGGACACAGAGCATCACCCGGCGCCGCTGGCTGGCCGGGAAGCTCGGTCTGCCGATCGTCACCGCCCTGCTGGCGAGCGGCGCGCTGATCCTGCTCTTCACCTGGTGGCGTGGGCCGTTCGCCCACCTAGACGGGCGCATCGAGCACGCCGTCTACGACATGACCGGGACGGTGATGATCGGCTACACGCTCTTCGCACTCGGTCTCGCCGTTGCGCTCGGTGTGCTGTGGCGCCGCGTGGCAACCTCGCTCATCGCGGCCTTCGCCGGTTATTTCGCGGTTCGGCTCATGGTCGACTACAAGGTTCGGGCGCTGCTGGTGGCGCCGATGCGGACGGTGTGGCACGGAGCCCAGCAGCCGCGCTCGCTCCACAACGCCGACGTCATGAGTCTCGTCGCGACCGTCCACGGGCGCACCGTCCTCAACGACGGGGGGTTCACCGGCGGGATGGTGAAGTTCGAGGCGCCGGGATTGAGGCACGCGGTCTTCCACGCCGTCTACCAGCCGCAAAGCAGCTTCTGGCCGCTCCAGCTGACGGAGACCGCGCTCTTCGCCGGTGTCGCGCTCCTCCTGATCGCGTTTGCCGCCTGGCGCGTACTCGGCGCGGACTAGGGACGGGCATAATCGGCCCATGGCCGAAGACTTCATGCCGCTGCTCGGCTGGGATCACGTCGAGCTCTGGGTCGGCAACGCCAAGCAGGCAGCGTACTTCTACGAGCACGCGATGGGGTTCACGAGGACGGCGTATGCCGGTCCAGAGACGGGCGTCCGCGATCGGGCCTCCTACGTCCTCGAGCAGGGCGACGTGCGCTTCGTCGTCACGAGCGCGCTGCGCGAGGAGCACGAGATCACGCGCCACCACGCGAAGCACGGCGACGGCGTCCGCGACATCGCGCTCACCGTCCCCGACGCGACGCAGGCCCACAGCGAGGCCGTCTCGCGCGGCGCGCAGAGTGTGATGGAGCCGACGCGCGACGAGGACGAGTTCGGGACGATCGAGCGCGCCGCGATCGCGACGTACGGCGACACGATCCACACCTTCGTCAACCGCTCCGAGTACGAGGGCCCGTTCCTGCCCGGCTACGTCTCCCTCTCGGAGAACGGCCACCGCGACGCCGGCGTCGGCCTCCTGAACATCGACCACGTCGTCGGCAACGTCGAGCTCGGGAAGATGGACTACTGGGTCGAGTTCTACGAGCGGGTCTTCGGGATGACGAACATCATCCACTTCGGCGACGACGACATCCAGACCGAGTACTCGGCGCTCATGTCGAAGGTCATGGCCGACGGCAGCGGCAAGGTCAAGTTCCCGATCAACGAGCCGGCCGAGGGCAAGCGCAAGAGCCAGATCCAGGAGTACCTCGACTTCTACGGCACCGCCGGCGCCCAGCACATCGCGCTCGCGTCGACCGACATCGTGCACACCGTCGAGGCGATGAAGGAGCGCGGCTTCGTCTTCCTCGACACGCCCGACTCCTACTACGCGGACGCCCCGGTGCGCGTCGGCGAGATCGCCGAGGACTACGAGGTGCTGCAGCAGCACAAGATCCTCGTCGACCGCGACGACGACGGCTACCTGCTCCAGATCTTCACGAAGACGGCCCAGGACCGGCCGACGGTCTTCTTCGAGGTGATCGAGCGGCACGGCGCGACGACCTTCGGCGAGGGCAACTTCAAGGCCCTGTTCGAGGCGATCGAGCGCGAGCAGGCCCTGCGCGGGAACCTGTAGGGAGCGGCGCATGTTCGAGGACGCGAGGGCGGCGAGCCGGCAGGCGCGCTCGCTGCGCCGTGTCGGGCACCGTCCGTTCCCCCTTCCCGACAGCCGCTGGACGCTCGGGCAGACGTGGGAGCAGGTCTTCTGGGCTCATTGGCCCCTCAGCTCGACCGAGCTTCGGCCGCGCGTGCCCGACGAGCTCGAGATCGAGGAGCACGACGGCAGCGCCTGGCTCGGGATCGTCTTCTTCCGCGTGCGGGCGCTGCGGGCGCGCGGTGCGCTGCCGGTGCCGGGGATCTCGTCCTTCCTGCAGCTCAACGTCCGCACGTACGTCCGCGGCCCCGACGGGCTGCCCGGCGTCTGGTTCTTCAGCATCGACGCCTCGAGCCGGCTCGCCGCGATCGGCGTGCGCAGGATCTACCGCGTGCCCGCCTTCCACGCGAGGATGACGCTCGAGCAGCTCGGGGACTGGCAGGAGGCCGAGTGCGTCCGGCTCGGGGAGCCGGGCCGGGTCTTCTCCGGGCGCTACCGGGCGGCGGGCGACACCTTCACGCCGGAGCCCGGCTCGCTCGAGTCGTTCCTGACCGAGCGCTACCGGCTCTTCACGGCGGACGGCCGCGCCGAGATGCACCACGACCGCTGGCTGCTCGCCCCGGCGGAGGCCGAGGTCGAGCTGGCCTCGATCGCGCCGTTCGGGCTGGGCGCCGCGCCGCGCTGCTGCCATTTCGCGTTTCGCCAGGACGCGCTCATCTGGCCGCCGGAACCCGTTCGCTCCTAGGGCCTACGTACGCTTTCGCGCGTGGAGGCCCAGCGGAGAACCGCGCTCTGGTCGGTGCTCGCGGCACTGGCCCTCATCGCGCTCAAGCTCGGCACCGGTCTCGCGACGCACAGCCTCGGGCTCATCTCGGAGGCCGCGCACTCGGGCACGGATCTCATCGCGGCGCTGCTCACGTTCTTCGCGGTCGGCGTCGCGGTGCGGCCCGCCGACCCCGGCCACCAGTACGGGCACGGCAAGGCGGAGCATCTCGCTGCGCTCGCCGAGGGGACGATCCTCGTCGCCGCGAGCGCCGCGATCGTCTGGCGTGCGATCTCCCGCCTCGCCAACGGCGGCACCTCCGTGCACGCGACGTGGTATGCGCTACTCGTCGTGGGCGTGGTCATCGGCATCGACCTCGCCCGGACGAGGGCATCGTGGCGCGCGGCTCGCGCCTACTCGAGCCCCGCGCTCGCGTCGAACGCGCTCCATTTCGGCAGCGACCTCGGCGGCTCGGTGGCGGTGCTCGTCGGCCTCCTGCTCGTGCGGGCCGGGCATCCACGCGCCGACGCCGTCGCGGCTCTCTTCGTCGCCGCGCTCGTGCTCGTCGCCGCCGCGCGGCTGATGCGGCGCAACGTCGACGTGCTCATGGATCGCGTTCCCGCGGACGCCGAGCAGGCGGCGCGCCGCGCGATCGTCGGCGTGAGGCCGCCCGTGGAGCTGCGGCGGCTGCGCATGCGCCAGGCGGCGGGCCGCGTCTTCGCCGACGTCGTGATCGGCGTCGACTACGGCGCAGGCGTCGGCCAGGGCCACGCCGCCGCCGACGCGGTCGAGCGCGCGGTGCAGTCGGCGCTGCCCGAGGCGGACGTCGTCGTCCACGTCGAGCCGCTCGGCGTCGCCGACGCCGACGTGCGCGAGCGTGCGCACGCCGCGGCGCTCGGTGTCCCGCGCGTGCGGGAGGTGCACAACGTCTCGGTCGTCTCGGTCGACACGGGCACCGAGCTCTCGCTCCACCTCAAGCTGCCGGGCGATCTCCCGCTCGAGGAGGCGCACGCGATCGCCGAGGAGGTCGAGCGGGCGATCGAGCGCGCGGTCCCCGAGGTGTCCTCGGTGCGGACGCATCTCGAGCCGCTCGGGGAGGAGGCCGCCGGCACGGAGGTCGCCGGCGACGCGGCGACCGTGAGGCGCATCGTCCGCACCGAGCTCGGCGTCGATCCGGCGGAGCTGCGCTTCGTCGACACCGACGAGGGGCTCGTCGCCTACCTGACGCTGCGGCTCGGCTCGGACACCCTCGCCGCGGCGCACGCCGACGCGAGCCGGATCGAGGAGCTCATCCGCCGCGAGCGGCCGGAGATCGCCGACGTCGTCGTCCACACCGAGCCGGGATGAAGCTGTGCATGTTCTCGCCCCGAGCGCTCGATCTCGAGCGCGGCTGGCCCGGACGGATCGACGGCGACACGGTGGTGCAGCTCGCAGCGCAGACGCTGCAGTCGTTCTTCACGGGCGGCGGCCGGGCACGTGAGCACGCGGAGTATCCGCTCGCCGAGGTCGTCTTTCGCGCGCCGGTGCTCCATCCGCCGTCGGTGCGGATCTTCGACGAGGCAGGCGACTTCGCCTTCGCGAACCCGGCCGCGATCAAGGCTGCCGGCGAGGATCCCGGAGTGGAGGGGGCGGAGCAGGTGGAGCACGTGGCCGGGATCGTCGGCGCCGCCGGCGCGATCGGCGGCTTCACGCCGCTCGTCGAGTGGGTCGCGCCGCAGCTGGAAGGGGCGAAGCAGCGCGACTTCGCGCTCGTCCTCGGGCCGGTCGTCACGACGCCGGACGAGGCGGTGCCGCCCGGCGTCGACTGGGAGCGGCTCGTCGCGCACGCGGCGGAGAACACGCGGCTCTACCCGGGGGACCTGATCGTCCGGTGAGGGTCGCGGTCGTCGGCGCCGGAGTGATGGGCTGCGCGGCGGCGTGGGCGCTGCGCGAGCGCGGCGCCGAGGTCACCGTGTTCGAGCAGTTCGAGCTCGACCACGAGCGGGGCTCGAGCCACGGGCGGACGCGGATCTTCCGCGTCGCGTACCCGGATCCGTACTGGATCCGCTTCGCGCAGGACGCGTACGCAGGCTGGAAGGAGCTCGATCCCGGCCTGCTCGGCCTGTACGGGCTCGTCGAGCTCGTCGCCGACCCGGCGCTCACGTCGGCGCGCGCCCTCGACGAGTGCGGTGTGACCTACCGCCTCCTCGACCGGGACGAGGTGCGTGCGCTCGGTGCCGCCCTGCCCGACGGCTGGACCGGGCTCTACGTACCCGACGCGGGAGTCGTGTTCGCCGATCGCGCCCGCCACGCCTTTCTCGCCGCCGCCGGGGTCGAGGTCGAGACGAACAGGCGGGTCGAGTCGACCGACGAGCTGGACGCCGACGTCGTCGTCGTGACGGCCGGCTCGTGGATCCGCGAGCTCGTCCCCGATCTGTCCGTGATCGTGACGCGCGAGACGGTCGCGTACTTCGCGAGAGAAGGGCCGCCCCCGCCCTCGATCGTCGACCTCAACGCCGAGACCGGCGGCCACGGCATGTACTCGCTGCACGACCCCGTGCACGGGCTCAAGGCGGGGGCGCATCACGCCGGTGCGGAGGCGGAGCCCGGCGCCGAGGCGTCCCCGGATCCCGCGATCGTCGAGCGCATCTCCGCCTGGGTCCGCGCCCGCTTCCCGGATGTCGATCCCGAGCCGGTCGAGACGCAGACGTGCCTCTACACGACGACGGCCGACGAGCGCTTCGTCCTCGAGCGCCGCGGCCGCGTCGTCGTCGGCTCGGCGTGCTCGGGGCACGGCTTCAAGTTCGCGCCCGCGGTGGGTCGCCGGCTCGCGGAGCTGGCGCTCGCCTAGGCGATACGCTGTCGCCATGCCGTTCTACCAGCGTCTCGGCGACCTCCCGCGCAAGCGCCACGTCCAGTTTCGGGAGAACGGGACGCTCCTCACCGAAGAGGTGATGGGGCTCGAGGGTTTCACCGGCAACGAGTCGATCCTCTACCACCTGCAGTCGCCCTGCCGCGTGATGGAGCTCGCCGGCTTCGAGCCGATCGAGCGCGAGGAGTGGGTGCCCGACCAGCACGCACACCGCCATTTCAAGACGTTCGACACCGAGCCCGCCGGCGACGAGATCACGGGGCGGCGCCTGCTGATGTGGAACGGCGACGTCGAGATCTCGCTCTGCCGCCCGTCCGGGTCGATGGACTACTTCTTCCGCAACGGCGAGGGCGACGAGGTGATCTTCGTCCACGAGGGATCGGGGACGCTCGAGACGATCTTCGGCGACCTGGCGTACGCCGAGGGCGACTACGTCGTCATCCCGCGCGGCACGACGTATCGCTTCAAGCCGGACGGCCCGCAGCGGTATCTCGTCTTCGAGACGCCGGGCCTGATCGAGATCCCGCGCCGCTACCGGAACCAGTACGGACAGCTGATGGAGGGCGCGCCGTACTACCACCGCGACATCCATCCGCCCACCGAGCTGCACACCGTGCGCGAGAGCGGCGAGTTCCGGGTCAAGGTCCGCGTGCGGGGCGGCTACCAGACGTATGTCGTCGACTACCACCCGTTCGACGTCGTGGGCTGGGACGGCTACCTCTATCCGTGGACGTTCTCGATCCACGACTTCGAGCCGATCACCGGCCGCATCCACCAGCCGCCGCCGTCGCACCAGACGTTCCAGGGCCAGAACTTCGTGATCTGCTCGTTCTGCCCGCGCAAGCTCGACTTCGACCCGCTCGCGGTGCCGATCCCGTACCACCACTCGAACCTGCAGTCGGAGGAGATGATCTATTACGTCTCCGGCAACTTCGGCTCGCGCAAGGGCGTCGAGGTCGGCTCGATCACGCTCCATCCGTCGGGCCTCCCGCACGGGCCGCAGCCGGGGCTCGCCGAGAAGGCGCTCGGCATGCACGAGACGCACGAGCTCGCCGTGATGTGCGACACGTTCCATCCGCTCCGCCTCACGACGTTCGCGCGCGACCTCGACGACGGGCGCTACGCGTACTCCTGGTACGAGAACGCGCAGAACGGCGACTCGCCGCCCGAGGGCGCCGACGCCTCCGGCGCCGGGCTGACCTCGCACCTCTAGGCACGCCCGGCGCGTGCCGCTGCTGCCGGCCCCGCAGCCGTTCTCCCTCGAGCTGACGACGGCCCGGTTCCGCGCCTTCGGCCTCGACCGGGCGACGGTCTGGGAGGACGGGGCGCTCTACCGTGCCGTCCGCGGGCGCGAGGTGCGCATCGCAGCCGCCGCCGGCGGCGTCGACGTGGAGCCGCTCGACGGCGAGACGGAGGCCGTCGCCCGCAAGGTCCTCGGCTTCGACTTCGATCTCGTCTCCTTCGCCGCGTGGGCGGCGGGCGACGATCGGCTCGCACCCCTCGTCGTCCGCTATGCGGGCCTTCGCCCCTCCCTCGCACCCGACCCGTTCGAGGCGCTCGTCACCTCGATCACGGCGCAGCAGGTCTCGCTCTTCGCAGCAGTCGCGATCCGCAACCGCCTCGTCGAGCGGCTCGGCGAGCGCATCGGTCGCGTGTGGGCGTTCCCGCCGCGGGAGCGGCTCGCGGCGGCCGGGGAGGAGGAGCTCGTCTCCGTCGGCTTCTCGCGGCGGAAGGCGGAGTACGTCGTCGCGCTCGCGCGCTCCGATCTCGAGCTCGACGCAATCGCCTTGCTCCCCGACGAGGAGGTGAAGTCGCGTCTGACGGCCTTGCGAGGGCTCGGCGAGTGGACCGCGGACTGGTACCTCGCCCGCCACCTCGGCCGCCCGCGCGCCTGGCCGGCGGGCGACCTTGCGCTGCGGAAGGCGGTTCGGGGGCTCTATGGTGAGGTCGACGTCCGCGCGCTGGGCGGGCGTTTCGAGCCGTTTCAGAACCTGACCGCGCACTACCTCCTCGCCCGGTACCTGACGCCGTGATCCGCCCCGCGACCGCCGACGACCTGCCGCTCGTCCGCGAGCTGTGGCGGGCCTTCACGACGGAGATCCCCGAGGAGCCGTGGCGCGAGGACGACCTCGCCGAGGATCTCGCCTGGCTCGAGCAGGCGATCCGCGACGACATCGTCCTGCTCGCCGACGACGCCGGTCTCGCCGTCGCCCGCCGCAAGGGGAAGCGGCTCGGCTTCCTCGAGGTGGTGTACGTCCGGCCGGCGGCGCGCCGCGGCGGCCTCGCGGCCCGGCTCGTGAGGGAGGTCGTGGCCCGTTTGCGGGAGGCCGGCGCGGAGATGCTCGAGCTCGAGGTCCTCGCCTCGAACGCCGAGGCGCGGGCGATCTACGAGCGCTGGGGAATGAAGCCCGTCGAGCTGACGCTCGGTGCCCCGCTGGCGCAGCTCGAGCAGCGTCTCGCCCCGAGCGAGGGGCCCACCTTCGGCTACGTCCACGTCCAGACGGACGACGTCGAGAAGGTCAAGCGGGATGCCGTGAAGGTCCTGCGCCTGGAGCCGGACGTCGAGGTCGGGACCGGCTGGGTGCGGGTGCGCTCGGACGCGACCGACGCGGATCCGGCCCGCCTGAAGGCGCTTGCGAAGGAGCTGTCGTACACGAGCGGCGGCGTCGTCCTCTCACTCGGCGTCGAGCGCGGCGTCGTCGTCCGCTACGACCTCTTCGACCGCGGCGCCGACGTCGACGAGTACCTCTCAGTCCCCGAGTACTACGGGCCGCTGCCGCCCGGAGACGCCTACGCCCTCGGAGCGAACCCGACGGTGGTCGCCCGGCTGACCGGCGCCGATCCGAAGCGCGTGCGCGAGGTCGCGCGGACCGCCGCGTCGCCCGACGAGCTGCCGCCCGCGCACGAGCTGTACGAGCGGATCGCAGCCGTGATGGGAGTGCAGGCGTGAGTCTCGTCCTGTACGACGCTCCGCGCTGTCCCTACTGCGCACGGGCCCGGATCGTGCTCGCCGAGAAGGCGGTGGAGTTCGAGGTCGTGGAGATCGACCTCTCCGACCGGCCTGCGTGGATCTACGAGAAGAACCCGGCCGGCAAGGTGCCCGTGCTCGAGGAGGACGGCCGGCCGCTGCCCGAGTCGGCCGTGGTCATGGAGTTCCTCGAGGAGCGCTACCCGGAGCCGCCGCTGCTGCCGTCCGATCCCGCAGACCGCGCCGCGGTCCGGCTGCTCGTCTTCCGCGACCGCGAGCTCACCGATCCGTACTACGCCTTCCGGCGCGGCGAGACCGGTGCCCGCGAGGCCCTCGACTCCGCGCTCGCGGGGCTCGACGCCGTGCTCGCCGAGCGGCCGTACCTCGGCGGCGACGAGTACGGGCTCGCGGACATCGCCTACGTCCCGTGGCTCCTGCGCGCCCGCGACATGCTCGACGTCGAGCTCGCCGGCTTCCCGTCGCTCGCGGCCTGGCTCGCCCGGCTCGAGGAGCGGCCGTCGATCGCGGCCGAAGCAGGTATCGTCGCGGCCCTGTGAGGGCGGTCGTCGACTCCGGGTGGCTCGCGGCGCATCTCGGCGAGGACGACCTCGTCGTGGGTGACGTTCGAGGCCCGAACGCGCACATGCGCGGTCACATCCGCGGCTCGCGGCCGCTCGTGCTCGGCTCGCCGCCGCCGGCTGCCGACGAGGAGTCGGCGCGCGCGCTCGCGCAGGAGATCGCGCTGCGCCTGCGGCGACACGGGATCACGGGCCGGGAGCGGCTCGTGCTCGTCGACCGCGGCGACGGCGTCGGCGCGATGCCGGCTGCGCAGATGGCCGAGCTCGCGGGTCATCCGCAGGTCGCGATCCTCCTCGGCGGGATCGCCGCCTGGGAGGGCGAGCTGGTGGAGGGCGCGGTCGAGCTGGCGCCGGTGCGCGAGGCGGAGGCGGACCTCGACCCGAACCCGCTCGCTCTGCCGACCCGGCAGGAGCTCGCGGGGCGGCTCGGAGATCCGTCGCTCGCGCTTCTCGACGTACGGACACCCGACGAGTTCTCGGGGCGCCGCGGCAGCCGCTGCGACCCGCGCCAGGGTCACATTCCCGGCGCGCGGAACCTCGAGGTCGGGGAGCTGTTCGAGGCGCCCGGGCGGCCGGCGCCGCCCGAGCGCATCCGTGAGCTCGTCGGCCTGGCGGAGGGGGCCGAGATCGTCGCCTACTGCCACTCCGGGTCGCGCTCCGCGCTCGCGACCCTCGCTCTGCGCGCCGCCGGCTACCAGGCACGCAACTACGCCGGCTCCTGGCACGAATGGAGCCGCCACGACGAGCTGCCGCTCGAGCGCTGAGCTACTCCTCGGGGGCGGCGGGAGCCTCCGGCGCGGGCTCGGGCTCCGCCGGCGGCGCCGGCTCCGGTGTGGCTGCCGCTGGGGTCATCGCTCTCGCCTGCGGCATCTCCACTCCCTCTCCGCGGGCGCGGGCCATTGCCGCGGCCGCGATCGCAAGCGACAGGATCAGCCCGATCCAGGCGGGCCAATGCCGCGCCGTGCCGTGAGTGAGGAAGGTGATCACCGTGAACAAGGCGAGTAGCAGGGCGATTCCGACCGAGACCAGTCCCTCGCTCAGCCCGCCGAGCGGCACCTTGACGGCGAACAAGCGCGCGCCCTCCCACAGGAGCAGCGCGATCGCGACGAGGCCGGCGACGATGCCGATGCCGGTCCACTCGGATCGCCCGTACGTGCCGAACGCATAGGAGACCTGCTGCCAGTCGAGGAACGAGAAGATCAGGTAGAGCACAGTCCCGCCCAGGATCATCTGCATCTCGCGGGAGAGGTTCTTCACGAAATCCATGTGTCGAGCTCCTTCATACTGGCCACCTCCAGTAACCGAAGTCCCTTGTCCGGCCGATCCTGATCGGCTCGCGCCCGCGAGTCAAGCACCACGTCTTGAAAGGCGCCCATTTCGGGTGAAGAATGCGCTGATCCGGAACGTCAGCCCCGGACGACGAGAGGAGCCCGACGATGGACCTTCGAGACCCGCGCCGCAAGATGACGCGACTGGCCCGCGTCCTGTGGATGACGACGCTGCTGGCCTGCTGCTGCACGAGCACCGCGCTCGCCGCGGCGAGCTCTTCGACCCATTCCGCGGCCCAGGTGAAGCTTGCCGGTAAGTGGAAAGGCCAGTACAGCGGCGCCTTCTCGGGCCACTTCACGCTGCACTGGACGCAGACGGGCCGGAAGCTGAGCGGGGCGATCAAGCTCTCGAATCCGAAGGGCAAGTACGGCATCGACGGGAGCATCCGCCACGGCGGCAAGGTCAAGTTCGGCGCCCTGGGCGTCGGGGCGTCCTACAAGGGCACCGTCCACGGGAAGACGATGTCGGGCACCTGGAGCAGTCCCCAGGGTGGGGGCAGTTGGAGCGCTCGCAAGGTCTCCTGACGATGACCTGACCGAGGCACCCCGGAGGGGGCGAGCGCGACGGCTCAGCGGGCCTGTACGGCCAGGTGTTCCGCTGCGCTCAGGAACGACCGGCAGAGGCGGCGTCCGAGCTCGTTCCACGCCCCGATCCGCTCGCGGGTCTCCCGCCGCAGCCGCTCGGGCTCGGGCGGCAGGTCGCTCTTGTCGGCGAGCCAGCGCCCGAGCTGCGGCTCCGTCACCTCCGGGTGGAACTGGACGCCCCAGGTCGTCTCCCCGAGCCGGAACGACTGGAGCGCCGCCGCGTTCCGCGCCAGCGCGACCGCGCCGTCCGGCAGTCCGTGGCCGTAGTGGTGCCACTCGAGCGCCGTGAAGCGCGGCGGTAGAGCCGACAGCACGGGATCGGACGCTCCTTCCGCCGTGAGCTCGACCTCGTGCCACCCGAGCTCGGGCTCCGGGAGCGCTCCCAGCCACGCGCCGGCGGCGCGCGCGAGGAGCTGCGAGCCGAGACAGATGCCGAGCGTCGGGACCGGCCGCCCGAGGAGCGCTGCCAGCCACTCCGACTCCTCGCGCAGCCACGGATGCACCGCCTCCTGGTCGGCGTGCATCGCCCCGCCGAAGACGAGCACCGCGTCGTACGAATCGAGCGGACACGGCGGCGGGGACTCCCAGCCGAAGCTCCACTCGTCGAGCCGGTGGCCCGCTTCCGCCGTGACCGGAGCGAAGAGCTCGGTCCCCGCATCCTCGCCGTGGACGAGCGAGAGGACGTTCACCGCCGCATCCCGTTCGCGGCCAGGATCGCCCGCAGCTGACGGGCGTTCGTCGCCGCCTGCGCGACGCGGCGCAGCGGGTTCTCGGGATCCTCGGACGAGGCGTTGTTGTTGAAGAAGGCGAAGACCTGCTCGGACCGGCCCGCGAGCTCGTGCAGCGGACCGACCCACTCGGCGAGCTCGTCCTCGGAGTACAGGTAGTCGAACCGCTCGGCAGCCGAGCCGCCGCGCTTGTTCCAGGTACCGAGGTTGCGGCCGTGGAAGCGGACGTACGCCGTGTCCGAGGTCGCCGCCACGACCGTCGGGACGAGGTTTCGCGCCGTCTCCGAGCGCGGCGCGTCGACGACGACGTAGCCGGCGCCGATGCGTTCGAGGAAGGCGAGGCTCCCGGCGCGGTTCTCGTCGTCGAGCCAGGAGCGGTGGCGGAACTCGACGAGCATCTCGTCGCCGCCGAGCTGCTCCCGCGCCCACTCGAGGTAGTCGAGGGATGCCTCCTTGTGGACGACGTACGGCGGGAGCTGGAAGAGGATGCCGCCGAGCTTGCCGGCGGCGCGGAGCGGCTCGAGCGCGGTGAGGAAGCGGCGGAAGACCTCCGCCCGGAGCTCGCGCGGCGGGCGGTCGACGCGGCCACGCTCGTCGAGCGGCATCACGTCGCGGAGATCCGGCGGGATCGCCTCCGCCTTCACCGGGTGCCGCGTCAGCAGGCCGAACGCCTTCACGTGCATCGTGAAGCCCGGCGGCGTCCGCTCGGCCCAGCCCTGCACCGCGGACTCGCTCGGCAGCCGGTAGAACGTCGAGTCGACCTCGACCGTGTCGAAGTGCTCGGCATACCAGGCGAGACGCTCCTTCGCCGGCAGCTTCGGCGGATAGAACCACTTGGAGAGCGCCTCGTCGGCCCACGAGCACGTGCCGATCCGGATCGTGGCGGCCATGCCGCGGACGCTAACGAGAGACGGAACGGCGCAGGAGCGACAGGTGCAGCGTCACGCGGCCGATCGTGAGCGAGGCGTCCTTGCCGGCCGGCGCCTCGGCCGACGAGTAGACGCCGTCCGCCGTCGTCGCGCCGACCGTGACGACGAGCTTCTTGCCTCGCGGCAGCAGGACCGCCTCGTCGAGGAGCGGGATCTCGACGACGCCTGCGCTCTTGTCGATCGTCGCGGCGCCGGCGGTGAGCGGCGTGCCGCTTCCCTTGACCGAGACCAGCGCCCGAAGCTCCGTCCAGCCGGTGTTGCCGGAGTAGCGGACGCCGAGGGAGCCGTCGCCGAAGGTCTCGAGGGGGCCTCCCGGCAGGCGCACGGCCCGCCGGACGTTGCCCGAGGAGCCGAGCTTCTTCGTCCCCGGCAGATTCACGCTCTCGTGCCGTGTGCGCGGCAAGCTCTTGTACGAGGTCGTCGTCCCGTCCCACGGGTCGTGGGCGAGCGCGACGCCGGCGTGCACGGTTCCGCTGCCGGCGAGGTAGTGGCGGAACCAGGCCACGGCCTCGCCGAGGTACGTGGGCAGCTCCGCGACCGGGTTGGCGGCCGGGGAATGGCCGAGATCGCCGAGGTAGAGGCGCTTCGGGCCGGCGAGACGCCGGTAGGCGGCGAGCGCCTGGTCGAGGTCGAAGAGGAAGTCGTGCCGGCCCTGCAGCAGCAGCGTCGGCACCGTGAGCGAGTGGAGCCTCTGCTTCGACGATCGCGCGGCGACGGCGGCCTCGACCGCCGGCGTGACGAGGCCGTCGAGCAGGTCGTCGCGCGCCTCCACGATCGACGTGTCCCACGGGCCGGAAATCAGCCGGGCGAGCCGGCCCACGAGCCCGGACCTGGGGACGCCGGCGGGGGCGAGAGCCCGGCCGAGATCGGTCCACGTGATCGCGGGCACGATCGCCTTGAACGGGACTCCGGCGACGGCGGCGTTCCAGACCTCGCCCCCGCCGAGGGAGAGGCCGAAGGCTCCGATCTCGCTGTTCGAGACGTCGCTTCTGGCCGCGAGCCAGGCGAAGAGGTCGCGTGCGTCCTGCACCTCTCGGGGGCCGTCGAGCCCGAACGTGCCGCCCGACGCGCCGGTGCCGCGGGCGTCGCAGGCGAGCGACACGAGCCCGGCGGGCGCGAACGCGGCGGTCGCGATCGTCTCCATCGTCGCGTGCGTCTCTGCCGAGGCCGTGGAAGAGCAGGAGCCCCGGCCAGCCTCCCGAGGCGGCGGTGCCGGCCGGAAGGACGAGCCCGCACGCGAGCTGCGTGCCGTCCGAGACCGTGATCGTCAGCTCCTGCGTCGTCACGCGCGAGGTGCGCGGAGCGGCGAGGACGGCCGAGGCCGCTCCGGCACAGACCAGCACCGCGACGGCGACCGCGACGAGGACGCGCTTGCGACCCACGAACGCACGCTAGCGCCCCTTTACGATGCGCGCATGGATGCGCGGCCCATCGGCGTCTTCGACTCCGGAGTCGGCGGCCTGACGGTGCTCCACGAGTGCCTCGTGACCATGCCGAACGAGGATTTCGTCTATCTCGGCGACCACGCGCGCCTCCCGTACGGCCCGCGGCCGCTCGAGGAGATCCGCCGCTTCGCGCGCGAGATCGGCGCGTACCTCTCGCGGCAGGACGTGAAGCTCATCCTCGTCGCGTGCAACGCCGCGACCTCGGCGGCGCTGCCGCAGCTCCAGGAGGGGCTCGCGGTGCCGGTCGTCGGAGTCCTCACCCCCGAAGCGCATGCGGCCGTGCAGGCGACGCGCAACCGGCGCGTCGGGCTGCTCGCCACCGCGGCCACGGTCGAGGCGGGCCGCTACGCCGAGCTCGTGCACGCGCTCGACGCGGGCATCTCGTTCCATCCGGTCGCCTGCCCGCGACTCGTGCCGCTGATCGAGGGCGACGATCCGTACGGCGAGGAGACCGAGCAGGCGGTGCGCGAGTACGCGGCGCCGCTGCAGGGGGCGGCGGTCGACACGGTCATCCTCGGCTGCACGCACTACCCCCTGATCCGCAGGATCTTCGAGCGCGTCTTCGGTCGCGACGTGACGCTCGTCTTCTCGGCGGAGGAGACGGCGCGCGAGGTTGCGGAGACCCTCGCGCGGAAGGGCGTCGAGAACGAGCGCGGCCGCGTTGGGGCGTACCGGTTCCTCACGACCGGCGACCCCGCCGCGTTCCGCGAGCTCGGGCGCCGCTTCCTGCAGCTGCCCGTCCGCGAGGTCGAGCACGTGACGGTGGCGACGCTGGAGGCGGCGGCATGAGCCGGGAAGGCGGGCGGCGGCCCGATCAGCTGCGCCCGATCTCGTTCGAGCCGGACTACCTCGAGAACCCCCACGGCTCGGTCGTGATCACGCAGGGCCGCACGAAGGTGCTCTGCACGGCGATGGTGGAGGAGGACATCCCGCGCTGGCTCCGCAACCAGGGGCGCGGCTGGATCACGGCGGAGTACTCGCTCCTGCCGGCCTCGACCGGCGAGCGCGTCCAGCGCGAGGCCGCCCGGGGCAAGCAGCAGGGGAGGACGGTGGAGATCCAGCGCCTGATCGGGCGGGCCGTCCGCGCGGTCGCCGACTTCGAGGCGCTCGGCGAGCGGACGCTGTGGCTCGACTGCGACGTCCTCCAGGCCGACGGGGGCACGCGGTGCGCGGCGATCTGCGGTGCGTACGTCGCCGGGATGCGGGCGCTCGAGCGGTTCGGACTCTCGCGCGCCTTCCGCGACTCGGTGGCGGCCGTCTCCGTCGGCGTCGTCGACGGCGTCCCCCTGCTCGACCTCGACTACGCCGAGGACTCGAGCGCCGACACCGACATGAACGTCGTCATGACGGGCGACGGGCGCCTCGTCGAGGTGCAGGCGACGGCCGAGCGCGACCCGTTCGCGCGCGAGACGCTCGACGAGCTGCTCGAGCTGGCGACGGCGGGCATCGAGGCGATCGGCGCTCTCCAGGCGGACGCCGTCGCTCGTGAGCTCCCCTAGCGTGCTCGCCGCGGTCGCGTCGATCGGCTGGCCCGAGGTGCTGCTGCGCATCTTCGTCGCCGCCGCGCTCGGCGGCGCGATCGGCGTCGAGCGCGAGCTGCGCGAGCGGCAGGCGGGGCTGCGGACGCACCTCGTCGTCTCGGTCGGAGCCGCGCTCTTCACGCTCGTCTCCGCGTACGGCTTCGCCGGCTTCGGCGGCAAGGTCGACCCGACGCGGATCGCGGCCCAGATCGTGAGCGGGATCGGCTTCCTCGGCGCAGGCGCGATCATCCGCCAGGGCCTCTCGGTGCGCGGGCTCACGACGGCCGCCTCGCTCTGGCTCGTCGCGGCGATCGGGATGGCGTCGGGCGCCGGCTACTGGGACGGCGCGCTCATCGCCACCCTGGGAGCGCTGCTCACCCTCGGCCCGCTGCGTGTGGTCTCCTTCCGGATCCTGGGCCGGTTCCGCCCGGTGCGCGACCGGCTGCTCGTCGAGATCCCGGCCGGCGGCAGCCCGGTCCCGATCATCGAGGCGATCGAGCGCCAGAACGGCAAGGTCGTCTCCCTCGACGTCGCACAGGAGGGAGACCGGCGCTCGATCGCCGTCGACGTCGAGCTCGCGGCCGGGTCCGCCCCGGCCGTCGTGGCGGCCGTCGCCGAGATAGACGGCGTCCTCGAGGTGCGGTGGACGGATTGAGGGCCGTCCTGTGCTCGCGGAACGCGAACAAGGCACGGGAGCTCGAGCGCCTGCTCCCCGGCTGGACGATCGAGCCGCTCGACCGCGACGACTACCCGCCGGAGACGGGTCGCACGTACTACGAGAACGCCGCGATCAAGGCCGCCTTCGGCCGCGAGCACGAACCCGGCTGGGTGCTGGCGGAGGACTCGGGCCTCGAGGTCGGGGCGCTCGACGGCCGGCCCGGCGTTCTCTCCGCGCGCTACGCGCCCGAAGGCCCACCGGCCGTCGCGAGGCTCCTCGGCGAGCTCGAGGGAGTGCAGGATCGGCTCGCGCGCTACGTCTCGGAGCTCGTCCTCCTCGCGCCGGACGGGCGCGAGCTCCGCGGCACGGGAACCCTCGAGGGGCGCATCGGCCGCGAGCCCGCGGGAAGCGAGGGTTTCGGCTACGACCCGATCTTCGTCCCGGACGGCGAGGAGCGGACCGTGGCCGAGCTCGGGAACGAGTGGAAGGGCGAGAACTCCCATCGGGCGCGGGCCGCGCGTGCGCTCCTCAGAGCTCTCGATTCCGCTCCCGCCACCACCAGTTGAGCTCGGCGCCGAAGACGATCACGTTGGCCATCACGTAGAGCCAGATGAGGAGGATCGCCGGCCCGCCCAGCGTCCGCAGCGTCACGTTGACGTCGGCGAAGCGGACGAAGAGCGGCAGCGCCTGGAACGACGCCTCCAGGACGATTGCGCCGAGGACCGCGCCTGGCAGCGCCTCCTCGAATCGGACCTGCGTATTCGGCAGCCAGCGGTAGACGGCGAGGAGGAACAGGAAGACACCGGCGAGGGAGGCGCTGATCGAGACGACGTAGGCGAGCGCGGAGCTCCGCGCGAACGTCCCGAGGTTGTGCTTCAGGAACTCGACGCCGAACGCGCCGACGACGAGGCTGGCGAACAACGCGATCAGGACGCTCGCCGCGAGCGCTCCCGCGATCAGCTTGCCGTGCACGAAGCGCCGGTTCGGCAGGCCGTAGACGATGTTGAGGGCCGACTCGAGCGCGCTGAAGAGCGAGAGGGACGACCAGAGCAGGCCGACGCCGCCGATGATCCCGAGCGCCGCGGCGTTGTTCTGCACGCGACGGACGAGCTTGATGATGCTGTCGAGCGACGTTCCCGGGAACGCGTGCTTCAGCTCCCGGATGAAGAAGTCGGACGCTTGCGCCCGGTGGGCGAGGCCGAAGAGCGACAGCGTCAGGAAGACGAGCGGCACGAACGAGAGCAGCGCGAAGTAGGCGACCATCGCTGCGAGATGGGTGCCGCGGTCGGCGAAGAACTTGTGCACGAGCTGGCGCCGGCGAATCCGCACGGAAGGAGAGTCTGCACCTTGATACCGTCGGAGCGGTGGATGCGACACGTGCGCTCGCGGATCTCGTCGAGATCTCGCCGCAGATCGAGGCGGCGGTCGTCGTCGCCGGGGACGGCGAGCCGGCCGGCTCGGTCGGCGTTCCCGACGCGCGTGCGAGCCTGCTCGCGCGCGCCGTCCGCGAGTTGCTCGACGGCGCCGCCGGGTTCCGCGCCGGGCGGCACGTTACGCAGCTGCACGCGCGGGTCGCCGGCGGAGACGTGTTCGCGGTGGCCGGCACGGGTGGGCAAGTCATCGCCGCCGTCGCGAGCAGGCGTGGGGCGGCGGGCCTCGTCTTCTACGACCTGAAGCAGTGCCTCGCCAGGCTGGACGAGGAGGCCGGGCGATGAGGCCCAGGCTGCTCGCCGTCGCCGGTTTCGCGAGCGGCGCCTTCGCCGTGCGGGCCGCCTATCGGCGCTGGTCCGGGGGCAGCGGCGGGCGCGTGGACGTCTACTTCGACGACGGCTCCTTCGTCACGTTCGTGGCCGGATCTGCGGAGGCGGAGCGACTGCTGCCGCTCGCCCGGCAGGTCCTCGCTGCGGCGCGACCTGTATGAACGACGAGGAGCTCGGCGCGGCGCTCGTCGCGGCTGCGTATCTCGAGGGCGACTTCCTCCTTCGCTCGGGCAAGCGGTCGCGCTTCTACCTCGACAAGTTCCGCTTCTCGACCCGTCCGGACCTGCTCGCCGCGCTCGGGGAGCGGATCTCCGCCGCCGCCCGTGAGCACGAGCCCGCTGCCGTACGCCTCGCGGCGCCCGTGCTCGGCGCCGTGCCGCTCGCCGCAGCCGCCTCGCTCGCGGGGGGCACGCCGTTCGTGATCGTCCGCGACTCCGCGAAGGACTACGGGACCGCGAACCGCATCGAAGGCGCCTTCGAGCCGGGCGAGACCGTGTGCCTCGTCGAGGACATCGTGACCTCCGGCGGAGCGCTGCTCGACGCGATCGGAGCCCTCCGCGAAGCGGGCCTCGTCGTCCGCACGGCGGTCTGCGTGATCGACCGGGAGGAGGGCGGAACGGACGCTCTCGCGCGCCACGCCGTCCGCCTCCGTCCGCTCTTCCGGGTAAAAGAGTTGCTGCAAGGGGAAAAAACCCCCGCAAAACCGCATGGTTGAGCCGCAAACAAGGAGTTGGTAGGGTCGTTTCGGCCCAGCAAGCGATTCTAGGACTGGAGGAGAGAGTGACGAAGCAGGAGTTCGTATCCGAGGTGGCCCGCCGCGCGCAGCTGTCGAACCGCGACGCGGGCAAGGCCGTCGACGCGTTCCTCGACGCCGTCACCGACACGCTCAAGGGCGGCGGCGAGGTGACGTTCACAGGATTCGGGAAGTTCTCGACCGCAAATCGCGCGGCCCGGACCGGGGTCAACCCGCGCAACCCCACCGAGAAGGTGCACATCCCTGCGGCACGCGTTCCGAAGTTCTCGGCCGGCAGCGGTCTCAAGACCGCCGTGAAGCAGACGGCTTCCTTCTAGCGAGCAGGCCCGAAGAGGGCGAGATCTCCTCCGAGGATCGAGAGGCCGCCTCCGGGCGGCCTCTCCGTTCTCCGCCACCTCTCGTATCCTGGGAGGCGTGAGCAGCGTGGGGCATTTCGCGGATCGGCTCGTCGCCGCCGTGGAGCGCAAGGGGGCCCCGCTCTGTGTGGGGCTCGATCCCGACCCCGCGCTCATGCCGGCCGGGCTCGGTGTCGTCGAGTTCTGTCGCGGGATCGTCGACGCCGTCGCCGGAGCGGCCGTCGCGGTCAAGCCGCAGGCGGCCTTCTTCGAGGCGCAGGGCGCGACGGGGTGGGCGGCGCTCTGCGAGGTGTGTGACTACGCGCGCGCGGCCGGCCTGCTCGTGGTCGCCGACGCGAAGCGCGGCGACGTCCCGTCGACGGCCCGCGCGTATGCCGCCGCGTTCGCGCCGCTGGCGGACGCGGTCACGGTGAACCCGTACCTCGGTCACGACTCGATCGAGCCCTTCCTCGCCCACGATGGCCTCGGCGTGCTGCCGATCGTGAAGACGTCGAATCCGGGTAGCGCCGACGTCCAGGATCTGGCGCTCGAGGACGGACGGCCGCTGTGGCAGCACGTCGCCGAGCTCGTCGACCGCTGGGGCGCGGGCCTCGTCGGGGCGAGCGGGCTCTCCTCGGTCGGAGCGGTCGTGGGAGCGACGCATCCGGAGGTGCTCGAGACCGTACGCGAGCTGATGCCGCGGGCCGTCCTGCTCTTGCCCGGTGTCGGCGCCCAGGGCGGCCGGCCGGAGGATCTCGCTCCCGCGTTCGCGGCGGGACCGGGGAGCGCGCTCGTCTCCGCCTCGCGCTCCCTCATCTACGCGGACCGGGGTGAACACTGGCAGGAGGCCGCCGCAGCGGAGGCGGCACGCCTCGCCGAGGAGCTGCGCACCGTCGCCGTCCCCGGCTGAGCCGTGGACCGGAGCCGCGTCACGCGCTTCGTCGCCCCCGTCGCCTTTCTCGCGGCGATCACGATCGGCGCGCTCCTCGTCCGCGCGGGGCTGGAGCACGGCAAGCACGGCGGCACGACACCCACCACGACGCGGGCCGCGACGACGCAGACGACGGGCTCGCACAGCCAAAAGCGGCCACGTGCGCAGACGTACGTCGTCCAGTCGGGGGACACGCTCGAGGCGATCGGGAGGAAGACCGGAACCACGGTCGCCCGGCTCGAGCAGCTCAACCCCGGCGTCGACCCGACTGCGCTTCGTGTCGGGCAGAGGATCCGGGTGAAGTAACCTCCGCCTCGGCGTGGTGAACCGGCAGTGATCGTCACCGTAACCCTCAACGCCGCGGTCGACCGCACGCTCACGGTTCCGAACTTCCAGTTCGGGCACCGGCACCGGGCGAGTGGCAGCCTCACGAGCGCGGGTGGGAAGGGCATCAATGTCGCGAGGGCGTTGAAGCGCCTCGAGACCCCGGTCGTCGCGACCGGGCTCGCGGGCGGCCGTACCGGCGACCGGATCGTCGAGGAGCTCGGCCTCGAGGGGATCCTGAGCGACTTCGTGCGCATCTCCGACGAGTCCCGCACCTCGATCGCCGTCGTCGACCCGACGGCCGGGTCGCTGACCGAGATCTACGAGTGGGGGCCGGCCGTGCGGCCGGAGGAGCTGGAGATGCTCACAGACAAGCTCCACTACGTCTCCCGCGTCGCGAGCTTCGTCGTCTTCTCCGGCTCGCTTCCGCGCGACGTCGACACCGACTTCTACGCAGCCGCGATCCACGACCTCAACCGGCGGGGCATCCGGTGCGTCCTCGACTGCGAGGGAGAGCCGCTGCGCCTCGGCGTCGAGGCCGAGCCCTACATCGTCTCGCCGAACCAGCGGGAGGCCGAGAGCCTGGTCGGCCAGGAGTTCATGGACGAGGAGGACTTCGTGATGGCGCTCGACACGATCGCCGACCTCGGTGCGCGAAACGTCCTCATCACCCAGGAGACCGCCTGCTTCGCTCTTCTGCGCGAGGAGCGAGAGGTGCGGCGCTTCCGCGCCTCGATTCCCCGCATCGAGCCGGTCGCGCGGGTCGGGGCCGGGGACGTCCTGCTCGGCGGCTACCTGTCCGAACGCTTCAACGGCCGCCCGGTCGGGGATGCGCTGCGGACCGCGGTCGGGTGCGCGGCCGCCTCCGTGCTCGAGCTCGGGGCGGGACGCTTCGACCCGCGCGAGGCCTCCCGGCTCGCCGGCGGCGTCGAGATCGTGGAGCTCGAGCCCGTCGAGGCGTAGAGGCTCGTCCTAGCCGACCGGGAGGGCCCGCAGGCGGCCCGTGCCGCCACGGTTCTCCGCCCAGACGAGCCGGGCTTTTGCGAGCGTGAGATCGATGGTGTTCGCTGCCGCCTTGCCGAGCGCCCGGATACGACCGGTCACGGTCGAGACCCCGTACAGCGTGCGATTGACCCGGTAGACGATGAGCCGGTCGCTCGCGGCGAGCTCGGTCGTGGCGCGGCGGGAGACGAGGACGCTGCCCAGCTTCGTCCCGGCTTCTGCGGAGAACCACGAGATCCGGTCGCGAGGGCCGCGCTGCGTGAGGACGGCGAGCACGTGCGGCGAGAGCGCGATCGCGGCCGGGATCCCCCGCACGAGCGCGTTGCTCACCGGGTCACCGCTGGTCGCATCCACGACGCGGACCGAGCCGTTGGCGCTCGCGGAGGGGCGTCCGGCCTTGACGGTCGTGGCCGGGATGTAGGCGAGTCGCCCTGTGGACGCGGCGAGCCCGAGCGCCGGTCCCGCTCCGGGTAGCGCCGTGTCGGTCGTGCGCGTGACGATCTGGATTCCGCCGTCCGCGATCTTCTGCTGGCAGGACCCGCCCGAGAGGCAGCCGAGCTTGTCCACGTACTCGACGTCGTTCCACGAGTAGGCGAGCGTTCGGCCGGACCCCGTCACGCCGCCGAGCCACTCGCCGGTGCCGTTGCTTGCGTGGGCGAGCCGGACGAGCTGCCGCTCGAGCCCGCCTCCGGACGCGGCGAGAACGTAGTCGAAGGGTGCGGGGCCGCCTCCGTGCAGCGTCCAGAGCACTGTGTCGGCCTGCGCGGCGAGGGCCAGTTGCGACGGTCCGTCCGAGAAATCCCAGTGACACGTCATACCGCCCTCGGGCGTGTCGGAGTAGACCGACTCGGTGTCGCCCTCGCGGACGTGCACCGTGTTGCACTTCTCGCCGCCCGACGCGAGCCACGCGACGGAGCGGCCGTCCTGCGCGGTCGCCTCGATCGGCCCGCTCGTGTTCCTCGCCATCGTGCGCACGGTCGGCGACCCGGCAGCCGCCGAGCCGGCGAGGACCAGGAGGCCCGCAGTCGCCAAGAGGGCTCGCACACGAGGACGGTAGCTGCACCCTGTTAGGACGTTGTCAACGCTGCTTGGTACCCTGCCCCTCTTGACAGAGCATCTTGCAGCAGAGCTGAGCGGCGACGACGTCCAGCGGCTGCTGGAGCTCGACCGGAAGTTCGGCCGCGAGGGGCTCACGTTCGACGACGTCCTCCTCGTTCCCGCCGAGTCGCACGTCCTGCCGAACGACGTCTCGACGCGCGCTCCCCTCACGCGCTCGATCGACCTCGCGATCCCCATCGTCTCGGCGGCGATGGACACGGTGACCGAGGCTCGTCTCGCGATCGCGCTGGCCCGCGAGGGCGGGATCGGCGTCGTCCACCGCAACCTCTCGATCGACGCACAGGTCGCGGAGGTGGACAAGGTGAAGCGCTCCGAGGCGGGGATGATCGTCGAGCCGGTGACGCTGCCGCCCGGCGCGCCCGTCCGCGCAGCGCTCGAGCTGATGGCTCGGTACAAGGTCTCGGGCGTGCCGATCACCGACGAGGACGGCGTCCTCGTCGGCATCCTCACGAACCGCGACCTCCGCTTCGAGAACGACGTCGCGCAGCCCCTCTCGGCGCTGATGACGGCGCGCAACCTCGTGACCGCGCCGGTCGGGACGACGCTCGCGGAGGCGGAGGAGATCCTCCACCGCAACAAGATCGAGAAGCTCCCGGTCGTGGACGCGGACGGGCGGCTCCGAGGCCTCATCACGGTCAAGGACATCCAGAAGAAGATCGAGTTTCCCGAGGCGACGAAAGACGAGCAGGGGCGGTTGCGCGTGGCGGCGGCCGTCGGCGTCGGCCCCGACGCGCTCGAGCGCGCGCAGGGCCTCGTCCGCGCGGGCGCCGACGCGATCGTCGTCGACACCGCGCACGGCCACTCGCAGGGCGTGCTCGAGATGGTGCGCCGGATCCGGGATGCGGTCTCGGTCGAGGTGGTCGCCGGCAACATCGCCACCGCGGAGGCGGCTCGGGCTCTGATCGACGCAGGGGCGGACGCGCTCAAGGTCGGTGTCGGTCCCGGCTCGATCTGCACGACGCGCGTCGTCGCGGGGGTGGGCGTCCCGCAGGTGACCGCGATCAACGACGTCGCGGGCGTCGCCGCGCCCGACGGGGTTCCGGTGATCGCCGACGGTGGCCTCACGTCGTCCGGCGACATCGCGAAGGCGATCGGCGCCGGCGCCGACGCAGTCATGGTCGGCTCGCTGCTCGCCGGCGTCGAGGAGTCGCCGGGGGACGTGATCCTCGTCCAGGGCGAGCGCTTCAAGGAGTACCGCGGCATGGGGTCGCTCGGGGCGATGAAGGCGCGCGGCTTCTCGAAGGACCGCTACTTCCAGGGCGACGTCGAGGACGTCGAGAAGCTGATCCCGGAGGGGATCGAGGGGCGGACGGCCTACAAGGGCCCGCTCCAGCACGTCGTCCACCAGCTCGTCGGCGGGCTGCGGCAGGCGATGGGCTACTGCGGCGCGGCGACGATCGAGGAGATGAAGCGGGCGCGTTTCGTCCAGATCACCGCCGCCGGCCTGCGCGAGTCGCATCCGCACGACGTGACGATCACGAAGGAGGCGCCGAACTATCGGCGCTGAGGGGGCACGAGTCGTTCAGCTCCCGGCCCGGGAGGACCGGCCCGTCCTCGTTCTCGATCTCGGTGGCCAGTACTCCCAGCTGATCGCGCGCCGCGTGCGCGAGTGTCGCGTCTACTCCGAGCTCGTCGTCCACACGATCACGCCCGAGGCGGTACAGGCCCGGAACCCGTACGCGCTCGTGCTCAGCGGCGGCCCGTCGTCCGTCTACTCCGACGACGCGCCGCGCGTCGACCCGGCGCTGTTCGAGCTGGGCGTGCCGACGCTCGGCATCTGCTACGGCGCGCAGCTGATGGCGCTCGAGCTCGGCGGCCGTGTCGACCGTACCGGCGTCTCGGAGTTCGGGCGCACGTCGATGGAGGCGAAGGAGTCGCGCCTGCTGGCCGACACTCCCCCGGAGCAGACGGTCTGGATGTCGCATCGCGACACCGTCGTCGCCGCTCCCGAGGGCGCGCGCGTCGTCGCGAGCTCGCCGGCGACGCCGGTGGCCGCCTTCGAGGCGCCGGAGCGCGGCCTCTACGGCGTCCAGTTCCATCCCGAGGTCGTCCACACGCCGCACGGCATGGACGTGCTGAAGAACTTCCTCTACTCGGTCGCCGACGCGCCGCCCGCCTGGACGCCCGCCGCCGTGATCGAGGAGCAGGTGGCGCGCATCCGGGCCCAGGTCGGCTCGGAGCGGGTGCTGTGCGCGCTGTCGGGCGGCGTCGACTCGGCCGTCGCGGCCCTGCTCGTGCACAAGGCGGTCGGCGAGCAGCTCACCTGCGTCTTCGTCGACCACGGCCTGCTGCGGCAGGACGAGGCCGGGCAGGTCGTCGAGACGTTCGGCGAGCACTTCCACGTCCCCCTCGTCCACGTCGAGGCGCAGGACCGGTTCCTCGACCTGCTCGCCGGCGTCGAGGAGCCCGAGGAGAAGCGGAAGATCATCGGCCGGGAGTTCATCCGCGTCTTCGAGGAGGAGGCGCGGAGGCTCGGCGACGTGCGCTGGCTCGTCCAGGGGACGCTCTACTCCGACGTGATCGAGTCGGGCGGCACCGAGGGCGTCGCCGCGACGATCAAGTCGCATCACAACGTCGGCGGCCTGCCCGCGGACATGCGGATGCGCCTCGTCGAGCCGCTGCGGCTCCTGTTCAAGGACGAGGTGCGGCGTGTGGGGGAGGAGCTCGGGATGCCCGAGCGGATGGTCTGGCGCCAGCCGTTCCCCGGCCCGGGCCTCGCGATCCGGATCATCGGCGACGTCACCGCGGAGCGGCTCGAGATCCTGCGCCAGGCCGACGCCGTGCTGCAGGAGGAGGTGCGCCGGGCCGGCCTATACGGCGACCTGTGGCAGTCGTTCGCGGTGCTGCCGGCGGTCCGGTCGGTGGGC
Organism: uncultured Actinomycetes bacterium; assembly: GCA_963746965.1. Lineage (GTDB taxonomy): Bacteria > Actinomycetota > Thermoleophilia > Gaiellales > Gaiellaceae > Palsa-739. The sequence continues at coordinate 1,243,113 of CAVVDH010000001.1, forward strand.
GTGCAGGGCGACGAGCGCACGTACGGCTACCCGATCGTGATCCGCGCCGTCACGAGCGACGACGCGATGACGGCCGACTGGGCGCGGCTCCCCTACGACCTCGTGGAGACGATCTCGGCCCGGATCGTGAACGAGATCCCGGGCGTCAACCGCGTGGTGCTCGACGTGACCTCGAAGCCGCCCGCGACGATCGAGTGGGAATAGCGTACGAGCCCGGGATACGAGCGCCTTCTCGCAACGCCGCCGTGCGCACGACGAGGTCGTGAGGTGGAACCGCTGGAGCTCGTAGAGCGGCTCGCCCGGGCCGGGATCGGCGAGACCTTCAACCAGTACGCCGGCTCGACGCTGCTGCAGGACCGTCTTCGCTCGTATCTGGCCGCGCGGCGCGAGACGCAGATCGTCCTCGTCGGCGAGGCGGCCGGCTATCGCGGCGCACGGGTCAGCGGGATTCCGTTCACGTCCGAGCGGCAGCTCACCGGCACGGGCCCGGCGGAGGGGACGGCGACGGTCGTCCACCGCGTGCTCGCGGCGCTCGGCGTCGAGGACGAGGTGCTGCTCTGGAACGTGGTGCCGACGCATCCCGGCACCGAGACCTCGAACCGGCGGCCGACGCGGGCAGAGGTCGCCGCGTCCTCTGCCTTCCTCCACGAGCTGACCCGGGACCGCGCCGTGATCGCCGTGGGGCGGCTCGCCGCGGGGGTGCTCGGCGCGCCGTACATCCGCCATCCGGCGCACGGCGGCGCCGCCGAGTTCGAGCAGGGCCTGCAACGGGCTTTCGCTACAATCGGCCGCCGGCGGGCAGCAGTCCGCCCCTTTTCATGAAGACCTACAGCGCCAAGCCGGGAGAAGTCACGCGTGAGTGGTATCTCGTCGACGCCGAGGGCAAGACGCTCGGCCGGCTCGCGACCCAGATCGCCGACACGCTCCGCGGCAAGCGGAAGCCGCAGTACACGCCGCACGTCGACACCGGCGACTTCGTGGTCGTCGTGAACGCCGACAAGATCCGGGTCACCGGCAACAAGCTCGACCAGAAGCGCTACTACCGCCACTCCGGCTATCCCGGCGGCCTGCGCAGCCGGACGCTGCGGGAGCAGCTCGAGCGCCGGCCGACCGAGGTGCTGCGCGTCGCCGTGAAGGGGATGCTCCCGAAGAACCGGCTCGCGCGCCAGCAGCTGACGAAGCTGAAGATCTACGCCGGCCCCGAGCATCCGCACGAGGCCCAGAATCCCCGCCCGCTGGAGCCCGGCCGGTGAGCGAGCTCGCGCAGTACCGCGGCACCGGCAAGCGCAAGACCTCGGTCGCGCGCGTCATCCTCCGGCCCGGCGACGGCTCGACGTGGGTCAACGGGCGCACGCTCGAGGAGTACTTCCCCCGCTCCGTCTGGCAGACGATCGCGATCTCGCCGTTCAAGGTCGCAGGCCTCGAGGGGCAGTACGACCTCCGCGTCCGGGTCCACGGCGGCGGTCTGACGGGACAGGCCGGAGCGGTGCGACACGGCATCGCCCGCGCGCTGGTCGAAGCGAACCCGGAGCTGCGTGTGCCGCTCAAGCGCGAGGGCTTCCTCACGCGTGACGCGCGCCAGGTCGAGCGCAAGAAGGCCGGCCTGCACAAGGCGCGCAAGGCGCCGCAGTTCTCGAAGCGCTAGCCCCGCGCGGCTACCCTCCGCGCGGTGGGTCGGGAGTACTTCGGAACGGACGGCGTCCGCGGCGTCGTCGGCGACACGGTTACGACGGACCTCGTCGAGCGCCTCGGCAAGGCGGCGGCGCTCTGGTGCGGACGGGGGCGCGTCTTCGTCGGACGCGACACGCGTGCCAGCGGCCCCGAGCTCGAGGAGGCGTTCGCCCGCGGCGTGTCGTCGGCCGGAGGAGTCGCCGTCCTCGCCGGCGTCGTGCCGACGCCTGCGGTCGCACTGCTCCGGCTCGACCTCGCGGCGGTCATCTCGGCGTCGCACAACCCGCCCGAGTACAACGGCGTCAAGTTCTTCGACCACGAGGGCCGCAAGCTGACCGACGATGCCGAGGAGGAGATCGAGGCGCTCCTCGACGCGCCCGCTCCCGGCGGCGGGGAGGTGGACCGCGTCGAGGTCGCTGCGGAGAGCTACCTCGAGCACGTGCTCGAGCGATTCGGTACCGACCTGGGCGGGTTCCGCATCGGCGTCGACTGCGCCAACGGCGCCTACGCCGGCCTGGCCCCGCAGGCGTTCGAGCAGCTCGGGGCCGAGGTCGTCGCGATCGGCGACGATCCGGACGGGACGAACATCAACGTCGGCAGCGGCGCGACCGACCTGCGCGCGCTCGCCGACACCGTCCGCAGCCAGGGGCTCGACCTCGGGGTCGCGTTCGACGGCGACGGCGACCGGATGCTCGCAGTCGACGAGCGGGGAGAGCCGGTCGACGGGGACCAGATCCTCGCGGTGCTCGCCCTCGCCCTCGACGTCGACGGAGTCGCCGTCACGACGATGACGAACCTCGGCTTCCACCGCCTGATGGAGGAACGGGGCATCCGGGTGGTCGTCACCGACGTCGGCGACCGGTACGTCCTCGAGGCGCTCCGGCGCGAGGGGCTGCTGCTCGGCGGCGAGCAGTCCGGTCACCTGATCTGGCTCGACGGACACGTGACGGGCGACGGCCTCGTCGCGGCCCTGCTCCTCTGCCGCGCCCTCTCCGGCAGGCCTCTCTCCGAGGCGGTGGCGGTCATGCCGCGGTTTCCCCAGGCGACGCGAAACCTGCCGCGCACGGGCCGCGCACCCCTCTCACCGGAGCTCGTCGCCGCCGTCGAGGACGTCAACGTCGAGCTCGGCGGAGCCGGGCGCGTCCTCGTCAGGCCGTCGGGCACCGAGCCTGTCGTGCGGGTGCTCGCGGAGGCCGAGACGCCGGAAGCCGCCGAGGCCCTCTGTGCTAGGATCGCCGCCCTGGTGACACACGAGCTCGGCTGACCCGCCCGCGTCGCTGCGATCGGGTCGTGAGGCCGGGCTCTTCGTGTTGTCGGGGTCGTCGTCGGGCCCCAGCGGGGAAAGGAGCGCACGATGTGCGGGATCATCGGATACGTCGGGTCGCGCGACGCGAAGCCGCTTCTGCTCGAGGGGTTGCGACGGCTCGAGTACCGGGGCTACGACTCCGCAGGGCTCGTGCTGCGTGAGGACGAGTCGCTCGACTACGTCCGCGCCGTCGGCACGCTCGGCAATCTCGTCGAGGCCGCCGGCACGAACGGCTCCCATTCGCGTCACGGTCTCGGCCACACGCGCTGGGCGACACACGGGGGTGTGACCGAGCAGAACGCGCATCCCCTCGCCGGCTGCGAGCCCGGCCGGCTCGCGATCGTCCTCAACGGGATCGTCGAGAACTACATGGAGCTGCGGGAGCAGCTCGGGGCGACCGGCCACACGTTCACGTCCGAGACCGACGCCGAGGTCGTCGTCCACCTGCTCGAGCAGGAGTACGACGGCGATCTCGCGCAGGCGCTCGGCCGCGTCTACCCGCAGCTCGAGGGACACTTCTCGATCGTCGCCATCCACCACGACCATCCGGACCTGCTCGCCGGTGTCCGCCACCAGACGCCGCTCGTGATCGGCTGCGGGAACGGCGAGAACTTCCTCGCCTCCTCGATCGCCGCGTTTCTCAGCGAGACCCGCACCATCCTCCATCCGGGCGACGGCCAGGTGGTCGAGGTGACGCCGGAGGCGGTCCGCTTCTTCGTCGACGGCGCCGAGGTCGAGGCGCCCGAGCCGCAGGAGGTCGACTGGGACGAGGAGAGCGCCGAGAAGTCCGGCTACGAGACGTTCATGCTGAAGGAGATCTTCGAGCAGCCCGAGGCGGTTGCCGAGACGATCGGCGACCGCGTCCGCGGGCACAAGCTCGTGCTCGACGCGCTCGGCATGACCGAGCTCGAGATCCGCAACCTCCGCCGGATCGTGATCGTCGCCTGCGGCACCGCGTACCACGCGGGCGTCGTGGGCCGCTACATCCTCGAGGAGTGGGCGCGGGTCCCGGTCGAGCCGGACATCGCGAGCGAATGGATCTACCGGAATCCGGTTCTCTCGAAGGACACGCTCGTGATCGGGATCTCCCAGTCGGGCGAGACGCGCGACACCGTGAACGCCGTCAAGCTCGCCCGCGAGAGCGGCGCGCGCACGCTCGCGATCACGAACCTGATGGGGACGCAGATCACGCGCGAGGTCGAGGCGACGCTCTACACGCGGTGCGGGATGGAGGTCGGCGTCGCCGCGTCGAAGACGTTCACCGCCCAGGTCGCCCTGCTCAGCCTGCTCGCGCTCAAGCTCGCCGAGATCCGGCGGACGCTGCCGCAGGAGGAGATCGACTTCATCCTCGACCGCCTGCACGAGCTGCCCGAGAAGATGCAGGAGTTCTTCGACGGCGACCACCCGATCGAGTCGATCGCCCAGCGCTTCCACGACCAGCCGTTCTTCCTCTACCTCGGCCGCCACATCGGGCTCCCCGTCGCGCTCGAAGGTGCGCTGAAGCTGAAGGAGATCTCGTACATCCCGACCGAGGCGTACTCGGCCGGCGAGATGAAGCACGGGCCGATCGCGCTGCTCGCCGAGGGGACGCCGGTCGTCGTCGTCGCGACGAACATCCACGTCTACGACAAGATCGTCTCGAACATCCAGGAGACGCGGGCGCGCGGCGCGCACGTGATCGCGATCGCCACCGACGGGAACGAGGACATCCAGCACCACGCAGACGACGTGATCTACGTGCCGCGGACGCCGAACTTCCTCCAGGCCTCCCTCGCGGTGATCCCGCTCCAGCTCCTGGCCTACCGCATCGCACGGCTTCGCGGCCACAACGTCGACCAGCCGCGGAACCTCGCGAAGACGGTCACCGTCGAGTAGCACCGGCAGAGCGCCGTACACTCGGCGGGGAGGATGGGACTGACGGGCAGACTGGCGCGCGCCGCCGCCGCGAGACCTCGCAGGACGCTCGCGTTCTGGGGTCTCGCCGTCGTCGTCGCCCTCGGGCTCGTCGCGACCTCGCTGCACGGGCTGAGCTCGAACGGGAAGGTCATCGGCAATCCCGAGTCGAGGAAGGCCTCCGATGCCATCGCCCGCGCGTTTCCGCAGGTCGCCGCGGCCGAGCAGAGGGACGTGGTCGTCGTCAGCTCGCGCCGGTACGCCGTGAGCTCGACGCCGTTCCGTGCGTTCGGGAACCGGCTCGACGCGGCGCTGCGCGCCACCGGGGAGGCGGACTACTTCCAGCCGGTCGCCGTCTCGAAGGACGGCCACGCGGCGCTCGTCTCGATCCAGATCCGCAGCGACTCGGGTGCAGGGCCCGTCGAGAAGGCCGTGCAGCAGGCCAACGGCGGCGACTTCTCCGTCGGGATCACCGGCTACCACACCACCGGTCACGACTTCGGCACGCAGTCGCAGACCGACCTCGAGAAGGGCGAGCTCGCCTTCGGCCTGCCGGCCGCCCTCGTCGTCCTCGTCCTCGTCTTCGGCGCCGTCGTCGCCGGGCTCGTGCCGGTGCTGATGGCGATCCTGTCGATCATCGTCGCGCTCGGGCTCGTCGCGGTGCTCTCGCTCGAGTTCTCGCTCTCCGTCTTCATCGTGAACATGCTGACCGGGATGGGGCTCGCGCTCGGCATCGACTACTCGCTGTTCGTGGTGTCGCGGTACCGCGAGGAGCGGGCTCTCGGCCTGGCGAAGGAGGACGCGATCGTGCGGTCCGGCGCCACGGCCAGCCGCGCGGTGCTCTTCAGCGGCAGCACGTTCGTTGTCGCGCTCGTCGGCATGTTCATCGTCCCGACCTCGATCATGCGGAGCCTCGCGCTCGGCGCGATCCTCGTCGGCATCGTCTCGGTCGCCGCGGCGCTGACCCTTCTTCCCGCGCTGCTGAGCATCGTCGGCGATCGCGTCGACGCGCTGCGCGTGCCCGTCCTCGGCCGGAACCTCGGTCGCGCAGACGCGACGGAGGGGCGCTTCTGGCGGCGCGTGGTCGGCGGCGTCATGCGGCGGCCGGCGCTGTCACTCGCGCTCGCCGTCGGCGCGATGCTCGCCGCCGCCTCTCCGATCTTCGGCCTGCACATCGGGGCCAACGGCGTCAGCACGCTGCCGTCGAGCCTGCCGGCGAAGCGGGGCTACGTCCTGCTGCAGCGCTCGTTCCCGGTCCAGAACCCGGAGCCGGTGCGCATCGTCGCGGTCGGCGGTAACGCCGCCGTCGTCCATCGCGACCTCCGGCAGCTCGCGCGGCGGATGGCGGCCGAGGGGAGCTTCGGCGGCGGGACGATCCAGACCAGCGCGCACGGAGACGTCGCGCTGCTCACGGCCCCGGTGCGCGGCGACCCGGTCGGGGGCCCAGCCGTGGCGGCGGTGCGCGACCTTCGCGCCCGCGTCATCCCGTCGGTCTTCGGCGGCACCGGCGCGAAGGTATACGTCGGCGGGGACACGGCGGACAACGTCGACTACTTCGACGCGGTCACGAACCCGACGCCGTACGTCCTCCTCTTCGTGCTCGGGCTGAGCTTCGTCCTGCTCACGATCGCCTTCCGCTCGATCGTCGTCGCGCTCGTCTCCGTCCTGCTCAACCTGCTCTCCGTCGGCGCGGCGTACGGGCTGCTGACGCTCGTCTTCCTCTACGGCGACGGCGCGAGGCTCTTCGGCTTCCAGCACACGCACGTGATCGACGCGTGGGTGCCGCTCTTCCTCTTCTCGGTGCTGTTCGGGCTCTCGATGGACTACCAGGTCTTCCTCATGAGCCGGATCAAGGAGCGCTACGACGCGTCGGGATCGACCCACGAGGCGGTCGTCGGCGGCGTCGCGTCGACTGCGCGGATCATCACCGGCGCGGCGCTGATCATCGTCGTCGTGTTCGCCGGCTTCGCGGCCGGGAAGCTCGTGATGTTCCAGCAGATGGGGTTCGGCGTCGCGGTCGCCCTGCTCCTCGACGCGACGATCATCCGCTCCGTCGTCCTGCCGAGCATGCTCGGATTGCTCGACCGGCGCAGCTGGTACCTGCCGCGCTGGCTCGGCTGGATCCCGCACGTCGAGGTCGAACAGCCGGTTAGTCCGGGGGGCGCCGGAGCCGCTTGACCCGGCCGCGGCGCTTCTTCTGCTCGAGGCGGCGCTCGCGGGACGACACGGTCGGCCTCGTCGGAACGCGCTTCCGCTCGACGCGGAGGGCCTCGCGCAGCGCGGCCACGAGCCGCTCGATCGCGAGCTCGCGATTGCGCGTGCGGCTCCGCTCGTCCTGGGCCACGGCCCGCAGGACGGGGCCGGCGCGCGCGATCACGCGTCGTTTCTGCGCCTCGGTCAGCGCGCTCGAGGCCTCGACGTCGAAGACGGCGACGACCCGCGTCTCAGACTTCTGCGCGTGCTGGCCGCCCGGCCCGCTCGAGCGCGAGACCTGCAACGCGATCTCCGCCACGGGTAGCACGACCGACCGCGTGACACGAATAGAGTCCACGTCCATGGCCGCGATTCTGCTCGACGTGGACGGCGTCCTGCACGTCTCGGGTCAGGCGATACCCGGCGCGGCGGAAGCGGTGCGCCGGCTGCGCTACGGAGGGCACCGGCTCCGATTCGTCACGAACGCGACGACGCGATCGAAGGCGGACCTCGCAGCGAGCCTCCAGGCGATGGGGATCGAGCTCGAGGCGGGGGAGATCCAGACGACCGCAGATGCGGCGATCGAGGTGCTAGGCGGCCGGCGTGTGCTCGCGCTCGTCATGCACGCGCTCGTCGGCGACCTCGAGGGTGTCGAGCTCGTCGGCGACAACGCCGACACCGTCCTGATCGGCGGCGCCGACGACTCGCCCGAGACGAACCTCGTCTTCTCGTACATGAACCTCGCGCGCGCGTTCGCGGAGCTCGAGCTGGGCGCCGACCTGTACTGCCTCCACCGCAACCGCTGGTGGCAGACCCAGCGAGGGCCGCTGCTCGACTCCGGCTGCTACGTCGCGGGCCTCGAATACGCCGCGCAGACGACGGCGACCGTGCTCGGCAAGCCGAGCTCCGCGTACTTCGACGCCGCGTGCCGGGCGCTCGACGCCGAGCCGTCGATGACCTGGATGGTCGGGGACGACCTCGAGGCCGACGTCGTCGGCGCCCACGGCGTGGGCATGCGCGCCGTTCTCGTCCGGACGGGGAAGTTCCGGCCGGACGCCGTCGAGGCCTCTCGCGTCAGACCGGACGGGATCGTCTCCTCGATCGCGCACCTCCCCGAGTGGCTCGAGGAGCATCTGGCGTGAGCGTGGGCTCGACGGAGCTCACCAGGGAGCGGAGGCGTCGGCACGGGCGGCGCCGGAGCGGATGACTGTCCGCGTGGGAACCGATCTGATCGAGATCGAGCGGATCCGGCGGGCGCTCGGGCGCCACGCGCGCTTTCGCGAGCGCTGCTTCACCGAAGCCGAGCGCGCCTATTGCGACTCCCGGCGGAATCCCGCGGAGAGCTACGCCGGCCGCTTCGCCGGGAAGGAGGCGGTCGGCAAGGCGCTCGGCTTCGGCGTCGCCCGGGCCTTCGCCTGGAAGGAGATCGAGATCGTCGGGCGGCCGAAGCCGTCGGTGCGGCTCTCGGGCCGTCTCGCCGAACGGGCCGCCGGTCTCGGCGTCGGCTCGGTCGACCTCTCGATGACGCATTCGCGGGAGCTTGCGCAGGCGGTCGCCGTCGTCTCCGATGGCTGAGCTCGAGCCCGTCTATACCGCGGAGGAGATGCGGGCCGCCGAGGCGGGCCACGACGTCGACGCGCTGATGCAGCGCGCCGGCGCGGCCGTCGCGGAGGAGCTCATGCGCCGCTTCCCCGACGCCCGGAGGGTCGCGCTCCGCGCGGGGGGCGGCGCGAACGGCGGCGACGGGCGGATCGCGGCGCAGATCCTGCGCGCGCAGGGACGCGAGCTGGTCGACGACGGGGCGGACGTCGTTATGGACGCGCTGCTCGGCACCGGCCTGAAGGGGGCGCCGCGGGAGGAGACCTCGCGTGTCGTCGAGGAGATCAACGGAGCGGGCGTTCCCGTGCTCGCCGTCGACATCCCCTCGGGGGTGAACGCGTCCACGGGCGAGATCGCGGGGGTCGCCGTCCGCGCCGACGTCACCGTGACGATGCACGGCCCCAAGGTCGGCCTCGTGGTCGCGCCCGGCCGCTTCCACGCGGGCGAGGTGGTGGTCGCCGACATCGGTCTCGAGCCGGCCCTGACGGAGCACCGGCTCGTCACGCCGCAGATCCTCGCCGCGGTGCCCCGCCGCTCGCCGCGCGACAACAAGTACACGGCGGGCCACGTGCTCGTCGTCGGCGGTTCGCGGGGGATGACCGGGGCCGCGGCGCTCGCCGCTCGCGCAGCTCTCCGGGCCGACGCGGGTTACGTCACGATCGCGGCTCCGACCGAGTCGCTGCCCGTGCTCGAGACGCTCGTGCTGGAGGCCGTGAAGCGTCCGCTCGAGCAGGCGCCCGAGGCGGCCGCGAAAGCGAGGGCGCTGGCGGTGGGGCCGGGACTGGGGCGCGACGAGGCGGCGAGGGGGCTCGTCCGCCGCCTGCTCGCAGAGGCGGAGGTGCCGGCCGTCGTCGACGCCGACGCGCTCTTCGAGCTCGAGCCGGCCGAGTGGCCGGCGCCGCGCGTCCTCACCCCGCACGAGGGCGAGCTGGGGCGCCTGCTCGGCCGGGAGTCGAGCGAGGTGGCCGCGCACCGGCTGGTGTCCGTGCGGGAGGCGGCGGAGCGCTTCGGCTGCGTCGTCGTCCTCAAGGGCGAGGACTCGCTCGTCGCGGCGCCCGGCCGCGGCGTGCTCGTTTGCGCGCTGGGCCTGCCGTCGCTCTCGACTGCCGGCACGGGGGACGTTCTCACCGGCGTCACCGCCGCCTTCCTTGCGAAGGGCATGGAAGCGCAGCGGGCGGCCGCGGCGGCCTGCGTCGCGCAGCAGCTCGCGTCGCGAGAGGCCGAGCAGCGCTACGGGCTCGTGGCGAGCGACGTGGTCGAGGCCCTGCCGCGCGCTCTCGCACGCACGGTCGACGAGTAGTCTGGCCGGCGAGATGCGCGCGTTCTGCATCGCCGGTGGCATCCGTCCCGGCCAGCTGGCCGCCGTGCTCGCCTTCGCCGCCGACGCCCTCTACCTGACCGTGATCAGCCAGCAGGAGAGCGGTGTCAACGGCCGCGTCGCCTTCGTCGCGGCCTCGCTCGCAGGAGCGGGTGCGATCTGTGCCACGGCCGAGGTCGTCTCCGGCCCCGGGGGCGGAGTCGCTGCCGCCTGGGCGGCCGCCACGCTCTGGATCTGGACCGTGCTCGGCGCGTTCTCGATCGGGCTCGTGCTGGCGCCGGCGGGGGTCTTCGCCGTGGTCGCGCTCACCCGCCGGCAGGAGACGACCCTTGCGATCGCCGCCGGGATCGCCGCCGCACTCCTGACCGCCGCCGCGGGTCTCGCGTGGACGCCGGCCTGAGCGTGCACCGCAGCGAGATCACGATCGACCTCGGCGCGATCCGCCACAACGCGCGGCGTCTCCTCGATGCGCTCGCCGGCGCGGAGCTCTGGGCGGTCGTGAAGGCGAACGGCTACGGCCATGGTGCGAGCGACGTCGCGCGGGCGGCGCTCGAGGCCGGCGCCTCCGTGCTCTGCGTCGCGACGGTTGCCGAGGGAGCCGCGCTGCGGCGGGACCAGCCGCAGGCGCGCATCCTCGTCATGTGCCCGGGCGATCCGGTGGAGGCGCGGGAGGCGAGGCTCGAGCTCGTCGTCTCCGGCGGCGAGATCCCCGACGGCGTCCCCGTCCATCTGAAGCTCGACACGGGCATGGGCCGGTGGGGACTCTCGGAGCTGCCGCCGCCGCCGGCGAACGTCGTCGGCCTGATGAGCCATCTCGCCACCGCCGACTCGGATCCCGCATTCGCGCGGCAGCAGGTCGAGCGGTTCCGCGAGGCGACCGGGCCGCATGCGCACCTCACGCGCCACCTCGCGAACAGCGCTGCCGCGCTCCGGCTGCCGGAAGCGCGGTTCGACGCGGCCCGCTGCGGGATCGCCCTCTACGGGATCTCGCCCTTCGAGACGGAGCCGGCCGAGGACGGGCTCCGGCCGGCGCTCTCGTGGCGGAGCCGGCTCGCCCAGGTGCGTCTTCTGCAGCCGGGGGAGAGCACCGGCTACGGCAGGCGGTTCGTCGCGGAGCGCCCGACGTGGATCGGGATCGTCCCGGTCGGCTACGCCGACGGCTTCCGGCGGGACCTGACCGGCACCGAGGTGCTCGTCGACGGGGAGCGGCGGCGGGCCGTCGGCACGGTCTCGATGGACGCGGTCGCCGTCCGGCTCGACCGGGAGCTGCCGGTCGGCACGCCGGTCACGCTCGTCGGCGACGGCGTGCTGGTCGAGCGTCACGCCGAGGTCGCCGGGACGATCGGCTACGAGATCGCCTGCGGGATCGGCACCGACCCGAGACGCGCGCACCGTGTCGTCGTCGACTGAGCGCTTCGCGCGCACGGCCGAGCGCATCGCTGCGCGTCAGGACGCCCGGGCGGCGAAGCTCGAACGAGACGTGCGCGGCTTCGTCCCGGCGCGCGGGGACGAGCGGGCGCTCGACGTCGGCACGGGCGCCGGAGCGCTCGCGCTCGCCCTCGCGCCGCTCGTGCGAGAGGTCGTGGGGCTCGATCCGGTGCCGGAGCTGCTCGAGCTCGCGCGGGCCCGCGGCGCAGCGAACGTCGAGTTCGTCGAAGGGGACGGGACGGCGCTCCCGTTTCCGGACGGCGACTTCGATCTGGCCGGTACGCATCGCACGCTCCACCACGTCGGGGAGCCGGAGCTCGTCGTGGCCGAGCTCGCGCGGGTGACGCGGCCCGGCGGACACGTCCTCGTCGTCGACCAGCTCGCGCCCGACGACCCGGGCGCGGCCGCCGCATCCCACGAGTTCGAGACCGTGCGCGACCCCTCGCATGCCCGCCTGCTCGCCGACTCCGAGCTGCGGGAGCTCTTCGCGGCGAACGGGCTCGCTCTCGTCCGCGAGCGTCGCAGCGACGAGCGGCGCGAGCTCCTCGCCTACCTCGACCTCGCCGCCTGCGCGGGCGAGCGCCGCGCCCGCGCCGAGTCACTCGCGGCGGCCGACCCGCACGTGCTCGTCGCAGGTGTTGGCTGGTACCTGCTCGTACGGGGCTAGAGGGCGCCGCCGTCGAGGCTGGTGAACGCCTCGCGCAGCTGCGCGCGCTCGATCTCGAGTGCCGTGAAGGAGAGCATGAGGCGCCGTTCTCCTTCCGCCGTCAGCCGCAGGTGGGCGACGCGCGCGTCACGCTGCGACTGCTCCCGCTCGATCAGCCCCGCTCCCTCCGCGCGGCGGACGAGCTCGGTCACCGTGCTCTGGGCGAGCTGCAGCCGGTCGGCGAGCTCGGTCACGGTGGACTGCTGGCGCCCGTCGGGCGCGCCCTTGATCATCATCAGCAGCGTGTAGCGCTGCGGCGTGAGCCCTGACTTGCGGGCGATCTTCTCGCTCCGCCGCAGGAAGTGCCGCAGCGCGGACCTGAATTCCGCGACGTGCATCACGTCCTGGATCGTCGGCTGGCTCTGGGCGGCCATCTCTGGCGATTCTACGGCGCTTTCGGCACGCGCGAGAGAACATGCGTGAAGACGTTCGGCATCAGGTCCTGCAGCGCGCCGACCGGGCCGTAGTACCAGGGAACCGTCGTCTCGCCGCGCCCGTCCTCGAGCGAGCGGAGCACGTGTGCCGCGACGTCCCGCGGCCCGATCACGATTCGTTGTACCGGCCCGGGCAGCCACTTCTGCGGGAATCCCTCCGTCTCGGCGAAGCCGGGCTTCACCGTGTGGACGCGGATCCGCTGTCCCCGCAGTTCGGCCGCGATCGTGCGCGAGAAGGCGAGCTGCGCGTGCTTCGAGGCGGAGTAGGGGCCGCTCGGCGGGCCGGCGACGACACCCGAGACCGAGACGATGTTCACGACGTCCGACGGCGCCGCGGCCTGCAGGCCCGGCAGGAAGGCGCGCAGGCACCAGACCCCGCCGAGGTAGTTGATCCGGATCAGCCGCTCGATCACCTCGGGATCGCCGGCGAGATAGCTCGTTCGCCCCGGGATGCCGGCGTTGTTGACGAGCACGTCGATCTTCGGGTGGCGTTCGAGGATCCGCTCGGCGACGGCCTCGACGGCGGCCCGGTCGGAGACGTCGCACGGCTCCGCCTCCCCGCCGACCTCGTCGGCGAGCGCCTGCAGGCGGTCGGCGCGGCGCGCGAGGAGGATGCAGAGGTCGCCGCGCGCGGCGAGGAGACGGGCGATCTCGGCACCGATGCCCGAGGAAGCGCCCGTGACGACCGCGACCCGGCCCACAGCAGAACAGGCTACAGCGCCCCGCCTTCTCTAGGATCGCGGCGATGGCCGGACCGTTCGAGGGAAAGCGCGGGCTCGTGCTGGGCGTCGCCAACCGCCGCTCCATCGCCTGGGCGATCGCCCGGGAGCTCGCGGAAGGCGGCGCGAGCCTCGCCTTCACGTACCAGGGGGAGCGGATCGAGTCCACCGTGCGCGAGCTCGCCGCTTCGGTCGACTCGCCGCTCGTGACGGAGTGCGACGTCCGCTCGGACGACGACGTGGCGCGCGTCTTCGGCGAGGTGGGGGAGGCGTTCGGCGGCGAGCTCGACCTGCTCGTCCACTCGGTCGCCTTCGCGGCGGCCGAGGACCTCGAGGGCCGCTTCACCGACACGCCGCGCGACCGGTTCTGGCTCGCGGTGGACGTGAGCGCCTACTCGCTCGTCGCGTGTGCGCGGGCGGCGGAGCCGCTGCTGGAGAAGGCGGGCGGCGGCTCGATCCTCACGATGACGTACCTCGGCGGCGAGCGCGCCGTGCCGCACTACAACGTGATGGGCGTCGCGAAGGCGACGCTCGACGCCTGCGTCCGCTATCTCGCGTGGGACCTGGGGACGAAGAACATCCGCGTCAACGCGGTCTCGGCCGGTCCCGTGCGCACGCTCGCCGCCCGCTCGATCGCCGGCTTCACGATGATGGAGGACATCGTCGAGGAGCGCTCGCCGCTCCACCGCCACATCACCGCCGACGACGTCGGCGCGGCGGGTGCGTTCCTGCTCGGCGACGGCGCTGCGAACGTGACCGGCACGACGCTGTACGTCGACAGCGGCTACCACGCGATGGGCATGTAGAGGTCACGAGATCTGGAGCAAGAAGCCCGCAGGCGCTTGCTCAAAGCCGTTTAGACGGCGTTCACAAGGGGTTACCCAGGTTGCACGCGGCGGATGGGTGGAGATGATCGCGGCACGTACGCGCTAGCCCTGAGGGCGTGCCCCCTGCTGCGACTGTTGCAAACCGTCACGCGCTGACGTTGGTTTGCGGAATCTCCCATTCGTTGCTGCGGAGTCCGACCGGAGCGCGTTCGCCGTGGTTCGTCCCGGCGGCGGGTTCGTCGTCGGTGCTGCGACGGCCTCCTTCGTCTTCCCAGCGTTGAAGGGGCGCACAGTCGTCGTAGCGGGGGCCGGCTCCGGCGGGCCCCGCCCGGATTCTGCGCTTTGGCTGGACGTTCGAGCTGAACACGGTCTAGCGCCCCCCAGCGAGGTTCTCGGTGATCGGTGGAACCGGCGCCCTGCCGTTCGCTTCTGGATTGAACCGCTCTTGGAAGCGCTCGAGCGCGTGTGAGAACTCGCTCGGAATGAGCCAGACCTTGTTCGCGTCGCCCTGGGCGATCTGGGGCAGCATCTGCAGGTACTGGTAGGCGAGCAGCTTGGGGTCGGGGTCGCCCGCGTGGATCGCGCCGAAGACGGTCTCGATCGCCTTCGCCTGGCCCTCAGCGCGGACGATCTGTGATTGGCGGTCACCTTCGGCCCGCAGGATCGCGCTCTGTTTGGCGCCCTCGGCCTCGAGGATCTGGGCTTGCTTGACACCTTCGGCGTTGAGGACGGTGGCCCGCTTTTCGCGGTCCGCGCGCATCTGTTTCTCCATGGACTCCTGGATCGAGGCGGGCGGGTCGATCGCCTTCAGCTCGACACGGTTAACGCGGATCCCCCACTTGCCCGTCGCCTCGTCGAGGACGCCACGCAGTTGGGTGTTGATGTGGTCGCGCGAGGTGAGCGTCCGTTCGAGCGCGATGCCGCCGATCACATTCCGCAACGTCGTGACCGTCAGCTGCTCGATCGCCTGGATGTAGTCGGCGATCTCGTAGGTCGCCGCCTTGGCGTCGGTGACCTGGAAGTAGATGACGGTGTCGATGTTGACGACGAGGTTGTCCTCGGTGATCACCGGTTGAGGGGGGAAGGAGACGACTTGTTCACGCAGGTCGATCAGCGGTCTGAGCCGGTCGACGAAGGGCACGACGAGCGCGAGGCCGGCGGAGAGCGTGCGCTGGTAGCGGCCGAATCGCTCGACGACGCCCGCGCGCGCCTGTGGGACGATCCGGATCGTGCGTGCGACGACGAGCAGGACGAGCACCGCGACGGCGGCCAAGACGATCAAAGCGATCATGGGTTTCTCCTGTTCAACGTAGGACGAGCGCCGCGACGAAGAGCCCGGACGTGAACACCTCGGCGATCGCCGACGCCGCAGCTGCGATCGTCCACAACGCCCAGGCGAAGACGTCCAGGATCAACGGATGCCCCTCGTGCAGGTTCGGCAGGGCCGGCCTTCGATCAGACGGTTGCACGAGGGACAACGCCGTCCGGGGTTGCCGGCATGGAGCGCCTCTCGATCGAGCCCGAGCAGGATCATCAGCGGGCCGACTCCCGTCGCCAGAAGGGTGGCGTGAGCGAGGTCATGCGGCCTGCTCGCTCGGGCCTCCGAGGGACGTCGGGGCGAACATGGTGTAGGAGCGGTCGCCGATCGACAGCCTGGCCGAGTCGGGACCGTCCTCCGCCAGCCATGACTCGACCGCGCCAAGTAGTTGGACGATGCCACGGGATTCCCATTCCGAGCGAACGCGAATTTCTCGTCTCGCTCCGTCGAACGAGACCGAGGAGCGGTCGAAGAGTCCGCCGAGACGGCGCATAAGCATGTGGGCACGCGCAGCGTCTGTGACGGCAACGCGGATCTCCACCATCCGGACCTCCTGGGGGTCGAAGCGTCGACTCCGACCGGGGCGTTGGGGTCGGCCAGAAACGGCTCCAACCCGCTTTGCTGAGGGTGGACTCTCCGGGGCGGCGGCGTACTCCGCGCCACGTGGTACCTCACAGCGCCGATGGCTAAGGCGCCGCCACCGCAAGCCTACCACCGAGGCGATGCCCGCCCGTTACGGGGCGGCACCGTCGGCTACGCGGGCGTCGGCGGTTGGGGAAGCGGCGGGAGCAGCAGGAGGTGGCTGTCGACGATCGCCTGGGCGACGTCGACGAGCTTGTGACCGTTGTGCCGCGAGTGGTCGCGCAGCATCGCGAACGCTCGGTCGGCGTCGACGGCGCGGCGGGCCATCAGGATCCCTTTCGCCTGCTCGATCATCGCCCGACGCCCGAACGCTCCTTGCAGGCTGTGGTACTCGGCGAAGCGCTGCAGTGTGATGTCGATCGCGCTCTGCAGCTCCTCCGGGGTCGTGTCGACGATGTACGCGAAGACGCCACGCTTCGCCGCCTCATGGACATATGCGGGATCCTTCGCCGACAGCAGCGCGATCACCGGACAGGAGGATTCGCGGACGATCTCGGTAATCAACTCGAGCGCGTGCTCCGAATGCAGACCGAGCCCGACCAGTGCGACATCTGGCCGCTCCCTGGCCGTCACCGCTCCGACCTCCTTGACGTAGATCTCGCGGGCGATCACCTCGTGCCCGAGGCCTGCCACCACCTGCGCCAGCAACTCGAGCCGCTCGCGTTTCTCGTTGGCGATCAGGACACGGAGATTTCGGATCGCCTCGTCGACCATCGTTCTCAAAATGTAGCGCTCCCGGACCGGCGCTAGACTTGCTCTTGCGGCACCTCAAGCACCGGTGCACGCGAACTCACATCCGCGGGGCCCGAAGGGAACCCGGCCCCGCAAAGATCCGCCCTCAACAGCACAGGCCGGAGCCGCTGGCCGACCGCAACGAACGGTCGACCTCAATGTCCATGAGGGAGGATCCGAGATGCAGGTCGAATCGCACCACCCGGAAACGTTGCCCGCGGATGCTGCGACAGTCGAGCCGCGCAGCGAGCGCCTCCGGAGGCACGGCAAGCGCACCGGCCTCTACGCCTCGGCGTTTGGTCTCGTTGCGCTGCTGGTCATCCTGATTGCGCTCAGTGTCGCGAATACGCGTCAGGTGAAGCTCAGCTGGGTCGTCGGCGCCAGCCAGGCGTCGCTGGTGTGGATAATCCTCGCAGCTGCGATTCTCGGCTGGCTGCTCGGGATCTTCACGGGTGTCGTATTCAGATTGCGCACGCGGCCTCGCAGGCAGTCCTCAGGTGATCCGACCGTGAGGTGAGATCGCGGCTAAGGTGGGTGGGCGCGTAGACCTAGCGCGGAAGCCGGTGAGGCTCCGACGTTTCCTCTTCGACTTGCGAAACCTGGCCTAAGTGCAACAGGAGAGCTCGGCTCGGGTTCTCCAACCCTGAAGCATAAGTGTGAGGAGCGGCAGATGTACGCCACCCATAGGCGCTACGAAGGCATCGATCAGACGCGGATCGAGGAGCTGACCCGGAAGGTGAACGACAGCCTGATTCCGCGACTGAGCAAGCTGCCGGGATTTCAGGGCTACTTCCTGAGCGAAGCCGGCGACGGCGTCGTCAAGTCGATCAGCCTATTCGACACCTCCAGCCAAGCCGAGGACTCGACTCGGGTCGCGGCCGAATGGACGCAGGAGGAGAACCTCGAGAAGCTGGTTCCGAATCCGCCCAAGGTCATCACCAGAAAGGTGCTTGCGCACGAGACGAAGGCGCCGGCCCTCGTCTGAGTTCTTGTCTGAATGAACAAGGGAGGGCTCGCACTCGCGGGCCCTCCGTTGCGCGCGATTCCACTCTCTGGTCGCGCCCCGCCGACGTCGGCCGCCGCGGTCGAGATCGCCGCCGGCGTTCGTTCCACCGCCTGGCCTTGACGTGAGTGTCCCCTCCAGCCGCGAAGCGACCCGCTCGCTCGAGCGCCGAATGATCGGGCTCAGGCGGGCGAACCACGTTCGAAGTATGCGGGCAAGTCTCAAGCAGGAGCTGCGTGGGGGCAAGGTCCGCCTCGAGCAGGTCCTCGCGACCCGTGCTGACTACCTAGCCAGCGCCGAGGTGTTCGACCTGCTCGTGGCGGTGCCGAAGATCGGCCCTGTCAAAGCGGGTCGGCTGCTCGCCGTCGGCTGCATCAGTCCGTCCAAGACCCTCGGCGAGCTCTCCGAGCGGCAGCGGACCAGGCTCATCGAGCTGCTCAGCCGCTAGGCGGCATCTCTTGCCAAGCGATGGGCGTGTAGGGCCGCGGCCGGACTGCGTCGTTCAGCGGCGCCTGCGGTCGTCCTCGCGCCAGGAGATCTCCGACTCGACCTCGACCACGCCGGGCACCTTCGTCACGACGGCGGAGACGAGCTGGGCGTCACTGCGCCGGTCGACCGAGCCGCCGAGCCTCACCTTGCCCTCCTCGACGTCGACGGTGACGGGCTGGGGCAGGAGCAGCGTGCGGGCGAGCACGTCCTCCTGGATCTCCTGCCGGATGTCCGTGTCGGAGCGTGCGAACGCGCGCACGAGGTCGGCGCGGGTCACGATGCCGACGAGCTTCCCTTCCCGGTCGACGACGGGGAGGCGGTTGATGCCCTCGTCGAGCATCTGCCCGGCGGCGCCCGCGACCGACCGCCACGGGACGGTGGTCTTCGCCGGGGTCGTCATCGCCTCGGCTGCCGTGCGCGCCTCGAGCTTCAGCTGCTCCTCGATCCGACGGGGACGCCGCAGCCTCTCGAGCACGCTCCGGCGCTCGGACGGGCCACGTTCCTTGCACAGGATGTCGCCCTCGGAGACGACGCCCTGCAGCTTGCCCTCGCCGTCGACCACGGGCAGACCGGAGATCCGGTGCTCGCCCAGTAGCGCGGCCACGTGCTTCAACGAGGCGCCCGGCCGAACCGTGACGACCTCCTTCGTCATGACGTCCTCGACGTTCATCGCTCCACTCCTTCGCGTCGACCATGGGAGGATCCGTGTGCGCGGTTCGTCCGGCATCGGCGGCCGGCCGTAGCCTCGGTACGGCGAAGTACGGATCCGGCGGGCGCTACCCGAGCAGGGAGGCGAGCTGGCCGCGGTCGATCTCGCGGCGCAGCACCTTCCCGCTCGGCCCACGCGGGAGGTCGTCGACGAGGACGACGAGTCGCGGGTACGCGTACGCGGCGACCCGCTCGCGGGCGAACGCCTTCAGCTCGTCGGGCTCGCAGGGGCCGGCGGGGACGACGAGCGCAGCGACCTCCTCGCCGAGCGAGGCGTGCGGAACGCCGAGGACGACCGCCTCGCCGACCGCCGGATGGGCTACGAGCGCTTCCTCGACCTGGCGCGGGTAGACCGTGTAGCCGCCGCGGAGGATGACGTCCTTCTTGCGGTCGAGGAGGAAGAGGTAGCCGTCATCGTCCAGGATGCCGATGTCCCCGGTCGCGAGCCACCGTCCGCCGCTGCGGACGAGGACCTCGCCGTCGCCGGCGATCCTCAGCTCCTGGCCAGCGGCCACGGTGCCCACGGAGCCGGGCTTGCGCGGGCGATCTGCATGGTTGACGGCGACGACGCCGCCGGCCTCGGTCATTCCATAGCCCTCGAGCACGGTTGCGCCGAAGCGCTCCTCGAACGCCTCGATCGTCGCGGGCGCCGCCGGAGCCGCGCCGACGTGGGCGAGCCGCAGCTGCGGCGCCTTGCCGGTCTCGTCGGATGCGGCGAGCAGCGCCGCGAGCATCGTGGGCACGCCCATGAAGACGGTGACGCGCTCGCGCTCGATCGTCTCGAGTGCGTCCTGGGCGTGGAAGCGCCGGACGAGCGCGAGCGTCGCGCCCGCGGCGATCGCTGCGTTCATGCAGCCGGTCATCCCGAAGACGTGCGAGAGCGGCGCCGAGCCGAAGACGACGTCGTCCGCGGTGAGCCCCAGCGCGTCGTGGGCGAGGTACTCCGCGTTCGCGCGGAGCAGGGGCCCGGCCAGCTCGATCCGCTTCGGCTCTCCGGTCGTGCCGGACGTGTAGAGGACGACGGCTGTGCCGGGCGCCGGCTCGAACGCGCGCCGGCGCTGCTCCATCTCGCGCTCGCTCAGCAGCGGGTTGAGCGGGACGACGACGGCGCCGTGCCGGAGCGCCCCGTGGAAGCGGGCGACGGACTCGGGCACGTTCGGCAGCAGCAGCGGCAGGACCCGGGACTCTGGCCGGGCGCCGTCCGCCATCGCGTCGAGCTCGGCATACGTGGCGCGCGCTCCCTCGAACGCGAGCGCGGGCCGGTCCGGTGCGCGCGCCGCCGTGTCCGCGAGGAGCCGTTCGAGGCTCACGTCTCCCGGCGGTACGTCTGCAGGCCCGGCCGGATCGACTTCTCGTCCAGGAACTGGGCGAGTCCGTCTTCGCGCCCCCGCTCCGGATCGAGGAACTGCGACTGCTCGAGCTTCGCGTAGAGGTAGTCCTCCGCCGTGTCCCAGCTCATCGTCTGGGCGTGCTTGAAGCCGAGCTTCGCCGCGCGCAGCACCACCGGGTTCTTCTCGAGCAGCTCGCGTGCGAGCGCCTCGACCTCGCCGCGCAGCTCCTCGCGGGGCACGCTCCGGTTGACAAGCCGCATCTCCGCCGCCTTCCGGCCGTCGAACGTCCGGCCCGTCATGACGTGGAGGAGCGCGTCACGGATGCCGATCGTCTCCGCGAGGCCGCGGCTGACGAGGCTGCCGGGCGGGATGCCCCAGTTGATCTCGGAGAGCCCGAACGTCGCCTCGTCGGCGGCGATCGCGAGGTCGCAGGCGCAGAGCGGCGTGAAGGCGCCGCCGAAGCACCAGCCGTTGACCATCGCGATCGTCGGCTTCGCGTACGTGCGCAGGAGCCGCCACTGCCAGTAGTTCGCGTCGCGCCGCACGCGCCGCTGCACGTGCTCGGGCTGGACGTCGACCTCGCGGAAGTACTCCTTCAGGTCCATGCCGGCCGAGAACGCGTCGCCTTCCCCCGTCAGGACGAGCACCCCGCAGCTGTCGTCGGCGTCGAGCTCGAGCAGGACCTCGACCATCTCCTGATTGAGGCGCGGGTTCATCGCGTTCCGCTTCTCGGGTCGGTTCAGCACGACCCACGCGATTCCGTCGTCGAGCTCGACACGGACCGTCTCCCAAGACATCACTGCGTCTCTCCTCTCATATCAGGTGGCCTGATACTATGTGCCCTCTCCGACTGCACGCAAGGCTTCGCCCAGGAGCTCCGGGAGCCGGGTGTCGGTGGCGTCGCCGAAGAGGTCGCGCTCGGCTGCGTCGACGCTCTTGTCCGCCCTCGCGAGCAGCCGCTTCCCGGAGGTGGTCAGCTCCGCCGGTCGGATGCGGCCGCGAACCTGGCCGGGATGCCGCTGGACGAGCCCTCGCCGCTCGAGCCGCGCCAGCACCTCGTTCATCGCCTGGGGCGTGATCAGCGAGCGGCGGGCAAGCTGGGCGTTCGACAGCCCCGAGCGCGCGCGGAGGACGGAAAGGGTCGTGTACTCCTGCAGCGAGAGCTCGTGCGGCCCGAGCGCGGCGGCGAGCCGGCGGCGGACGATGCGGTCGAGCCTGCCGACGAGGTAGCTCACACGCGGCTCCACGGCTTGACCTGCGTCGCCCGGGCTCAGCCCCAGATCTCGGCGGCGGTCTCCACGATCAGCCGGAGCTTCGCCTCCTCTTCCTCGAGCGTGAGCGCGTTGCCCTCGACCGTGGAGGAGAAGCCGCACTGGGGCGAGAGGCAGAGCTGCTCGACGTCGGCGAACCTGCTCGCCTCCTCGACGTGCCGCTTCAGCTCGTCCTTTCGCTCGAGCTCGCCCCGCTTCGTCGTCACGAGCCCGAGCACGACCACCTTGCCCTTCGGCAGGAAGCGCAGCGGCTCGAACCCGCCCGAGCGCTCGTCGTCCCACTCCATGAAGAAGCCGTCGACCTCGAGCTCGTTGAAGAGCGCCTCGGCGACGAAGTCGTAGCTGCCCTCGGCGGCCCAGGAGGAGCGGAAGTTGCCACGGCACATGTGGGTCGTCACCGCCATCCCTGCCGGGCGGCCGGCCAGCGCTTCGTTGATGTGACCGATGTACTCGACGTGCTGGCGGTCGGGGTCGCCGCCGATCGAGGCCACGTACTCGCGCTGGTGCGGATCGTTCAGATAGGCGAGGCTCGTGTCGTCGAACTGGAGGTACCGACAGCCGAGCTCTCCGAGGCGCCGGACCTCCTCCCGGTATGCGGCCGTGAGGTCGGCCCAGAACGAGTCGAGGTCGGGATAGACGGATTCGTCGATCGCGGCACGGCCGCCCCGGTAGTGGACCATGCTCGGCGACGGGATCGTGAGCTTCGGGACCGCGCTCGTGACGGTGTCCCGAAGGTACTGGAACGCGTCGCCGAAGATCGTCTCCGAGACGCCGAGGCGTCCCGTCACGTGCAGGGCGGCCGGCGTGAACTCGATCTCGCCCTCCGGGTTGAAGAATCTGACCGAGATGTGCCCGGCCTCCTTCGTGATGCCGTCCAGCTGGTAGATGAAGTCCATGTGCCAGGAGGCGCGCCGGAACTCGCCGTCCGTCGCGGCACGCAGGCCGACCTGCTCCTGGAGGCGGACGGCGTCGCGGATCGCCTCGTCCTCGGCCGCACGCAGCGCTGCGTCGTCGAGGCGGCCGAGGGCATGCTGCTCGCGAGCGCGTAGGAGCTCCGGCGGGCGGAGCAGGCTGCCGACGTGGTCGGCGCGGAAGGGAGGCGTGTCGCGAGGGGCCACGGCGCGCTGTATATCAGGTGGGCTGATAGCCGAGGTGCGCAGAGACCTCGGCAGTCGCCCGCCGCAGCGTCCCTCCGAGCCGCGCCACGAGGTCCTTCATCGAGATCATCGAGCTGTGCACGGCGAGGTTGACCGCAGCGACGGCGTCACCGTGATAGTCGAGGATCGGTGCGGCTATCGACCGTAGGCCGTAGGCAAGCTCCTCGTTGTTCACGGCGAATCCCTGCTCGCGGACGCGCCGGAGCTCGGCGCGCAGCGCGCCCCGCGAGGTGATCGTGTTCGGGCCGCGGCGGGCGAAGTCGATGCCGTCCAGCATCGCGTCCTGCTGCGGCTCGGGCAGGTGGGCGAGCAGCACCTTCCCGAGCGAGGTGCAGTACGCGGGGAGGCGCGAGCCGACGTGCAGGTTGAGGTCGATCTCTCGCTGTCCGGGCCGGGTGCTCCGGCAGCGTTCGACGTAGACGATGTCGTCTCCGTCGAGGATCGCCATGTTGACCGTGAAGCCCGTCGCGTCGCTCAGGCGGCGGAGGTGCGGCGCGGCGACCTCGCGCACCTCCATCGAGTTGATCGCGGAGAAGCCGAGGTCGAGCACGCGCGGTCCGAGCCGGTACTTCTTCGTCTCCACGTCCTGCTGGAGGTACCCGAGCGTCGCGAGTGTCGCGACATAGCGGTGGGCGGTGCTTCGGCTGAGACCGACCTCGCGTCCGAGCTCGCTGACGCCGAGCTGCGGCTGGCCGGAGCGGAAGGCCGAGAGGATCTGAAGGCCGCGCTCGAGCGATTGCGAGTAGGACGTACCGCCCGTTTGGTCCGCTCCACCGACCATGGCGGAGATCCTAGAACAGGAGGCCGGTGTTCGAGTAGTCGGGACACTGTCCTTGACAGCCGACACCGACCCTCGTAGCGTCGCCTCGTTCGCCCTTATGAGCGACGGGATTCCGACCTCTAGGAGGGTCCATGTCGGACGAGTACGGAAGCGGGAGAGTCACCAGACGGGACCTGCTCAAGCGCGCCGGTGTGGGCGCGGTGGGCGTCGCGGTCTCCGGCGTCTTCGCGGAACCGGTCTGGGCGCGTGCCAAGAGCTGGGACGCGAGCAACACGATCAAGATCGGGTTCGTCAGCCCCCTCACGGGCCCGGCGGCGGGCTTCGGCGAGGGCGACCCCTACATCGTCAGCCTCGCCAGGCACGCCTGGCGCCACGGGACGAAGATCCACGGCAAGCACTACAAGGTCGAGGTGGTGACCAAGGACAGCCAGTCCGACCCGGCGAAGGCCGCGCAGGTCGCGAACGAGCTGATCCACTCGACCGGCATCGACCTGATGCTCACGACGTCGACGCCGGAAGTCGTCAATCCGGTTGCGGATGCATGTGAGGCGGCGGGCGTACCGTGCGTCGGCACGGTCGATCCGTGGGAGTCGTTCTACTTCGGGCGCGGGGCAAAGCCCGGCGGTCCTAACCCGTTCCGCTACTCGTTCCTCTTCAGCTTCGGCACGGCGCAGTTCGCCGAGGCCTACGAGCACCTCTGGCCGCAGGTCAAGACGAACAAGCACGTCGGCGTCATGTATCCGAACGACACCGACGGCAACGCGTTCCGCTCGAGCCTGATCCCGCTACTCGAGAAGGGCGGCTACAAGGTCTTCGACCCGGGCGGCTACCAGGACGGACAGACGGACTACACGTCACTGATCTCGTTCTGGAAGAAGAACAACTGCCAGATCTTCCACTGCGCCCCGATCCCGCCCGACTTCACGACCTGCTGGAAGCAGGCGGCTCAGCAGGGCTACACGAAGATGTGCCGGATCGCGCAGCTGGCGAAGACCGGCCTCTTCCCGTCACAGATCGCCGCGTCCGGCAAGCTCGGTCCGTTGCTTGCGAGCGGCGCGTACTGGACGCCGACCTTCCCGTACAAGTCGTCGCTGACCGGGATCAGCTCGCACGACATCGGCCACGGCTACACGAGGAAGACCGGGCGCCAGTGGAACCAGCAGCTCGGAGCCTCGATGTCGCTCTTCGACGTCGCGGAAGCGGTGCTGCGGGCGGCCGGCAATCCGAAGGACAAGAACAAGGTCGCGGCCGCGTTCAAGCATCTGAAGGTGCACACGCCGTCAGGGGTGCTGCACTGGGGCACCGGCGGCAAGCACAACCCGGTGCCGCCGGTCGTCACGACGCCGATCATCGGCGGCCAGTGGGTGCACACGAAGAAGGGCAACAGGTTCCCGCTCGACTTCGTGCTGTGCGAGCATTCGGGAGACCACCACGTTCCGGTGAAGGCGAAGCTGAAGCGATATCCGGGTTGAGCAGCGAAGACGGCACGGCATTGCTCGCAGCCGTCGGAGTGAGAAAGCGGTTCGGGGCGCTTGTCGTGCTGGACGACGTCGACGTTGCGGTCGGGGCTGGCGAGGCGGTTGGCATCGTCGGCCCCAACGGCGCCGGGAAGACGACGCTGCTCAGTGTCTTCGCGGGCTCGCAGCGTCCGGACGGGGGCGAGATCCTCTTCGGAGGGAACGACATCACCTCGGTCGGGGCGGCGGGGCGCTGCCGGCTCGGGATCGGTCGGGCGCATCAGGTGCCGAAGCCGTTCGGCGGGATGACCGTGTTCGAGAACGTTCTCGTCGGGGCGTCCGCCGGCGGACGCCGCCGCGGGAAGGACGCCTACAGGCAGGTCGTGGAGGTGCTCGACCGGTGCGAGCTGACCAGCCTGGCCAACCGTACGGCCGAGTCGCTCGGGCTCTTGCACCGGAAGCGGCTCGAGCTGGCCCGGGCGCTCGCCACCACGCCGCAGATCCTGCTCCTCGACGAGATCGGGGCCGGCCTCACCGACGAGGAGGCGACCGAGCTCGTCGCCACGGTCCGCGAGGTGCGGAGCCGCGGCATCGCCATCGTCTGGATCGAGCACATCGTCCACGTCCTCGTGCAGGTCGTCGGGCGGCTGATCTGCATGGACGGGGGCAGAATCATCGCCGAGGGCGATCCGAACGCCGTGATGAAGGATGCGAGGGTCATCGACGCCTATCTCGGCAGCACGGCCGGGAGCCCGGCCGCGTGAGCGCGCTACTGGCCGTCGAGGGCCTCGATGTCCGCCACGGGTTGCTCCAGGCGGTGCGGGAGGTCTCGTTCGAGGTCGCCGACGGCGAGACCCTCGCGCTCGTCGGCGCGAACGGCGCGGGCAAGTCGACGCTGCTGCGGGCGATCGCCGGCACGCACCGGCCTACCGGCGGACGGATCACCTTCGCCGGCGAGGACATCACCCGCAAGCCGGCCCACCGGCGGGCGCGAGCGGGCATCGCGCTTGTCCCGGAGGGACGGCGGCTGTTCCCCGACCTGACGGTCGAGGAGAACCTGCGTGTCGCGAGCGCGTCGCGCCGGTCCGGCCCGTGGGACCTCGACGTCGTGCTCGAGGTCTTTCCGCTGCTGCAGCCGCTCCGGCGGAAGCGGGCGGCGAGCCTCTCGGGTGGCGAGCAACAGGCAACTGCGATCGCGCGTGCGCTGATCACGAATCCGCGGCTGCTGCTCCTCGACGAGGTGTCGCTCGGCCTGGCGCCCGTCGTGGTCGAGGGCGTCTACCGCTCCCTCGGCACCCTGATCGAGGCCGGAACGACGATCCTCCTCGTCGAGCAGGATCTCGCACGTGCGATGAGCGCCGCCGACCGCGTCCTCTGCATGCTCGAGGGCCGTGTCGTCCTCGAGGGGCTCCGTGGCCAGCTGACGCGTGAGCAGGTGACCGAGGCGTATTTCGGGCTGCGGCGGCAGGAGGCGACCGCGTGACCTGGGTCGCGGCCGTCGTCCACGGGATCCTGCTCGGAGGCTTCTATGCGCTGCTTGCGGCCGGGCTCGCGCTGCTGTTCGGCGTGATGCGGATCATCAACCTCGCCCACGGCTCGCTCGCCCTCGTCGGCGCGTACATGTCGTTCCTGCTTGTCGAGCACACCGGCATGTCGACGTACCTGACGCTGCTGCCGGTGCTGCCCGGGGCGCTGATCGTGGGCTATCTCCTCCAGCGGACGATGCTCGAGCGCAGCTTGCGGGGCGGTCAGCTGGTGCCCCTCCTGACGACGTTCGGGCTCCTGATCGTGACCGCCAATCTGCTGCAGAAGTTCTTCTCGCCCGACGTGCATTCACTGGACGAGGGCTCGATCGGCACCGCGGCCTGGCAGGCGACCTCCTCCCTCGCGATCCCGTGGTTCGACGTGCTCACGCTCGGGATCGCGGTGGCCGTGCTGGGCGGATTGCACCTGGTGCTGCGCCGCACGCAACTCGGCCGTGAGCTGCGCGCGACGGCGGCCGACGCCGACACGGCGGAGCTCCTCGGGGTCAACTCCCGCGCCGTATACGCACGCGCCACGGCCATCGCCGTCGCAACGGCTGCGCTGGCCGGCGTCTTCTACGGGATGCGAACCGGCTTCGACCCGAACCAGGGTGGGGCCGAGCTGCTGTTTGCCTTCGAGGCGGTCGTGATCGGTGGGCTCGGCTCGCTCTGGGGTACGCTCGGCGGCGGGATCGTCCTCGGCGTCTCGCAGGAGATCGGCGCGCAGATCAATCCCGAGTACTTCGCGATCGGCGGCCATGTCGTCTTCCTGGCCGTGCTCGTCGGGCGGAGCATGGCCCAGGCGAGCCGGATCCGGTATGTCCTGCGAGGATTCGCATGAGCGAGGCTGCCACGGCGGCTCCGGTGGCGCGGGACTTCCGCGTCCAGCGCTGGAGCTGGGTCTCCGTGCTCTTCGCGGGCGGGCTCGCCGGCATCGTCGCCGTGCTCGCGCTCGGCCCGGTGCTGCTCGGCGAGAACACGCAGAACAACCTGATCCAGCTCTATTTCCTGATGATCATGGCGATGATGTGGAACGCGCTCGCCGGCTACGGCGGGCTCGTCTCCGTCGGCCAGCAGGGTTTCATCGGCCTCGGCGCGTATGCCGCCGTCTTCTTCGCCGTGGAGCACGGGCTCAACCCGTACACGTCGATGCTGCTCGGGACGCTGGTCGGCGGCGCGGTCGCGATACCGGTCGCCGCGGTCGTGCTCTGGCTGAAGAACGGCGCCTTCGCGATCGCGACGTGGGTGGTCGCCGAGGTGTTCTCGATCCTCGTTTCCCTCGACCCGAACCCGGCGATCGGCGGCGGCACGGGCACCTCCGCGCTCCTCCCGTTCAATCTTCGTTACGACCCGACGCACCGGCTCCACTACACGTACTGGGCCGCGCTCGGCGCGGTCGCGGTGCTGCTCCTCCTCCTGTTCGTCCTCCTCCGCAGCCGGCTCGGAGGCTCGCTGCAGGCGATCCGCGACGACGAGGAGGCGGCCGCGTCCGTCGGCGTACGCGTTCTGCTCGGGAAAGGAGTCCTCTTCGTCGTCGCAGGCATGGGCTGCGCGGCCGCCGGCACGGTCATCCTCGCCTGGCAGCTCTCGATCCTGCCGCTCGGTCCCGACTCGATCTTCGGCATCAACTGGACGGCGAAGATGATCTTCATGGTGCTCGTGGGCGGTATCGGCACCTTCGAGGGGCCGATCATCGGCGCCGTGCTTCTGTACGTGTTGCAGACCTACGTCTCGATCAGCGGCATCTGGTACTTCGTCATGCTCGGTGGGATCGCGATCGGTTTCGCGCTGCTACTCCCGCGCGGGATCTGGGGGACGATCCAGGATCGCTTCAACGTCCAGCTGTTGCCGGTCGGCTACCGGCTGCGCACCGGCGGCGGCCGGTGAGCTTCTGCGCCTGCGAGAGGAGAGAACGATGGCCATGACGGCGGCGAGTGAGTTCAAGCAGTTCGTCGGCGGCGAGTGGGTCGCCGCCGCCGACGGCGCCACCTACGAGGACCTCGACCCGTTCACCGGCGAGGTTGTCGCGAACGCGGCCGCCTGTGGCCCGGACGACGCCGCTCGCGCGATCGAGTCGGCCGCTTCGGCGTTCCCGGCGTGGTCGCAGACGCCGCCGGCGGAACGGCAGCGGATCTTCCTGAAGGCGGCCGACATCCTCGAGAGCCGGACGGAAGAGGTCGTGTCGATGCTCGCCCGCGAGACGGGTGCCGGCTTCGGCTTCGGGATGTTCCAGTGCGCGTTCGTCCCGAACCTGTTCCGACAGGCCGCGGCGCTCGCGTACGCACCGCTCGGACAGATAATTCCTTCGGACACCGGCGCCTTCGCGATGGGGATGCGCCGTCCGGTCGGCGTCGTCGGCGCGTTCGCGCCGTGGAATGCGGCGCTGATCCTCTCCGCACGCTCGATCGCGGCCCCTCTCGCGCTCGGGAACACCGTCGTGCTCAAGCCGTCGGAGTGGTCCCCCTGGACGGGCGGGCTCCTCTGGGGCGAGATCCTGACCGAGGCCGGGATGCCGCCCGGGGTGCTCGACATCGTCACGCACGCGCCCGGCGCCGCGGCTCCGGTCGCGAACGCGATCATCGAGCATCCGGCGGTGCGGCGGCTCAACTTCACCGGCTCGAGCCAGGTCGGACGGCTGATCGCCGAGGCTGCCGGACGGCAGCTCAAGCGTGTCGTCCTCGAGCTCGGAGGTCACAACCCGCTGATCGTGCTCGGTGACGCCGACCTCGAGTACGCGGTCAACGCGTCCGCGTTCGGCTCCTACCTCCACCAGGGGCAGATCTGCATGTCGACGCGGCGGATCTACGTGGAGCGCACGATTGCGGACGAGTTCATCTCGCGGCTCGCCGAGAAGACGAAGAGTCTGAGGGTGGGCGACCCGAAGGAGCACGACACGATCATCGGTCCGCTGATCACCGAGCAGGCGCTCGAGATGGTGCGAGGCCGCGTCGAGCAGGCGGTCGCAGAAGGGGCGACAGTGCTCGCCGGCGGCGAGGCCATCGGGCCGTGCTTCCAGGCGACGCTGCTGACGAACGTGCCCGACGATTCGGAGTTCGCGAGGAACGAGACGTTCGGGCCGGTCGCCTCGGTCGAGATCGTCGACGATGCGGACGAGGCGGTCGCGAAGGCAAACGGGACGAGCTACGGGCTCAGCGCCGGAATCATCACCTCGGACCGCGACCGGGGCCTTGCCCTCGCACAGCAGATCGACTCCGGCATCGTCCACGTCAACGACCAGACGGTCGCCGACGAGCCGCAGATGCCGTTCGGGGGCGTGAAGGACTCCGGCTTCGGACGCTTCGGCGGCCAGGCGGTCGTCGACGAGTTCACGGAGCTGCGCTGGGTCACGGTTCGGAGCGGCGGCCACCCCTTCCCGTTCTAGAAGCGCGTGGCCGTCGTCTCCCTCAGCGACGCGATCCGGGAGCTCGTCGGCGACGGGGACGCCGTCGCGGTCGAGGGCTTCACGCATCTGATCCCCTTCGCGGCCGGGCACGAGCTCGTCCGCCAGGGCCGCCGCGACCTGACGCTGATCCGGATGACGCCCGATCTCGTCTACGACCAGCTGATCGGGATGGGCTGTGCCCGGAAGCTCGTCTTCTCCTGGGGCGGCAACCCCGGGGTCGGCTCCTTGCACCGGCTGCGCGACGCGGTCGAGCACGGCTGGCCACACCCGCTCGAGCTGGAGGAGCACTCGCACGCCGGCATGGCGGCGGCCTACGCGGCCGGCGCCGCGAACCTGCCCTTCGGCGTCCTGCGCGGCTACCGCGGCGGCGATCTGCCGGCAAGGACGCGCGTGGAGAGGGTCACGTGCCCGTTCACGGGGGAGCAGCTCGCAGCCGTGCCGGCACACCGGCCCGACGTCGGGATCGTCCATGCGCAGCGGGCGGACCGGCACGGCAACGTCCAGCTCTGGGGCATCAGCGGCGTCCAGAAGGAGACCGTGCTCGCCTCGGCGCGCTCGATCGTGACGGTCGAGGAGATCGTGGACGAGCTCGAGCCGCGGCCGGACTCGATCGTGCTGCCGGCGTGGGTCGTGGACGCCGTCTGCCTCGCTCCCGGCGGTGCCCACCCGTCCTACGTGCACGGCTACTACGACCGGGACAACAACTTCTACGTCGCCTGGGACACGATCAGCCGCGACCGGGAGTCCTTCGGGGCCTGGATGCAGCGGCACGTGCTCGACACGGCCGACAGCGGCGAGTATCACGCGAGCCTTGCGGGAGCGGTGATGGCGTGAGCGAGTGGACGGCGGACGAGATGATGGCCGTCGAGGCGTCGCGGCGGCTACAGGACGGCATGGTCTGCTTCGTCGGCATCGGCCTGCCGAGTCTCGCCGCGAATCTCGCGCGGCGGACGCACGCCCCCGGCTGCGTGCTCGTCTACGAGAGCGGGACGATCGGCGCGAAGCCGCGCCGGCTGCCGCTCTCGATCGGCGACGGAGAGCTCGCCGAGACGGCGGACGCCGTCGTGTCCGTGCCGGAGATGTTCGCGTACTGGCTCCAGGGAGGGCGAATCGACGTCGGGTTTCTCGGCGCGGCGCAGATCGACCGGTACGGCAACCTGAACAGCACCGTGATCGGCTCGTACGAGGCGCCGCAAGTACGGCTCCCCGGCGGCGGCGGCGCGCCCGAGATCGCGCTCGGGGTGCGCGACGTCTTCGTCATGATCCGCCACTCGCGCCGTGCCTTCGTCTCCGAGCTCGACTTCACGACGAGCCTCCACGACCGCATCCGGATCGTCATCACCGACCTCGGCGTCCTCGAGCCGGTCGACGGTGAGCTGACGCTCGTCGCCACGCACGCGGGCGTGACAGCCTACCAGGCGCGCGAGGCCACCGGCTGGGAGCTGCGGATGGTCGACGCGCTGCGAGAGACGGAGCCGCCGAGCACGGAAGAGCTGGCGGCGCTGCGCTCGCTGCGGGTGAGAAGCGCGGCATGACCCTCGTCCTCCGACCCGTACGGCGGGCCGGTCGTCCTGCCCGACGACCCGCGCCTCGGGCCGGAGGTGCAGGTCGACTATCCGGGCTACCGCTCGACGCGGTGGCGGGTGCCCACGCGTCCGCTCGCCACGCTGCCCGAGGAGCTCCATCGCCTCGACGGCCCGGTCTTCGGCGAGTCGGCGCTCGAGCCCTCCGACGGCGATCTCACACGCCAGCACGCCGGCGAGCCGCTCGGGGAGCGGATCGTCGTGCAAGGCCGGGTGCTCGACGAGGACGGCCGACCTCTCCGCGGCGTCCTCGTCGAGGTCTGGCAGGCGAATGCGGGAGGGCGATACCGGCACGACGTCGACCGGCATCCGGCTCCACTCGATCCGAACTTCTCGGGCGCCGGCCGCTGCCTCACCGACGACGGCGGCGGCTATCGCTTCACGACGATCAAGCCCGGGGCCTACCCGTGGCAGAACCATCCGAACGCCTGGCGACCCGCGCACATCCACTTCTCGCTCTTCGGCCAGGCGTTCGAGCAACGCCTCGTGACGCAGATGTACTTCCCGGGCGACCCGCTCTTCGCGTACGACCCGATCTTCAACTCGGTACGCGATCCGCGCTCGCGCGCGCTCCTGATCGCCCGGTTCGATCTCGAGCAGACCCAGCCGGAGTGGGCGCTCGCCTTCGAGTGGGACATCGTCCTGCGCGCGACCCCGTTCGAGGCGCCGTGACCCGGACCCCGTCCCAGACCGTCGGCCCGTACTACGCGATCGGGATCTGCCGGCGGAAGGAGCACGAGCTCGACCGCGACGGGATCGAGCTGGACGGGCGAGCTGCTCGACGGCCGTGGCGAGCCCGTCACGGACGGGCTGGTCGAGCTCTGGGATCCCGTGGGGCGCCGTTGGGGGCGTTCGGGCACGCATCCCCACGGGCGATTCGGCTTTCTCGTGCCGCGAGACTGCGACGTCCTCGAGGCGCTCGTGTTCGCGCGCGGGCTGCTCCGCCACCAGCGCACGCGGATCTACCTTCGCGCCGTCGAGGACGAGGTGCTCGCCGGGCTCTCCCCCGAAGCGCGTGCGACGCTGCAGGCGGTCCCGGCCGAGGATGGATTGCGGTTCGATATCCACATGCAGGGCGAGCAGCAGACCGTCTTCTTCGAGCATTGACGACCTTCGGCCCGATCTTCGTGCCTGCCCGGATCCGCGAGGCCGTCGCCGACTCGGCGTGGATCGCGGCGATGCTCGACGCGGAGCGAGCGCTGGCGAACGCCTCCTCGCTCGTCGGCGCCGTCCCCGCCGGGGCGGCGGCTGCGATCGCCGAGCAGTGCGAGCCCGACGGCTACGACCTCGACGCGATTCTCGAGCAGGGACGGCTCGTCGGGAACCCGGCCGAGCCACTCGTTCGCGCGCTCCGCGAACGAGTCGACGAGGAGTCCCGGCGCTGGGTGCACTTCGGCGCGACGAGCCAGGACGTCGTCGACACCGCGGCCATGCTCGTCGCGCGAAGCGCCGTCTACCTGATCTGCGACGAGCTCGACGGAGCCGCGGCGGCCGCCGCGCGACATGCGGAGACGCAGCGATCGATCCCGATGGCGGCACGGACGCTGCTCCAGCACGCGGTGCCCACGACCTTTGGGGCTAAGGCGGCTGGCTGGCTGCTCGCGCTCGTCGGCCCTCGCGACGGGTTGCGGGCGTTTCCGTTCCTTGCTCAGCTCGGCGGCGCGGCCGGGACGCTCGCGGCCCTCGGCGAACGTGGGCCGGAGGTGGCCGCCGCGTACGCGGCCGAGCTCGACCTCGAGGAGCCGCCGCTGCCCTGGCACGCGCTGCGCGGGCCGTGGGCTGCCCTTGCGGCGCTCCTCGACAGCGCGGCGGGAGCGTGCGCGAAGGTCGGCCTCGACGTCGTCCTCCTCGCGCAGACCGAGGTCGCGGAGGTCGCCGAGGCGGAGGGGGGAGGCTCCTCGACGATGCCGCACAAGCGGAATCCCGTCCGCGCGGTGCGTGCCCGCGCGTGCGCACGGCTCGTCCACGCCAACGCTTCGGTGCTCTCTCCCGGCGAGCACGAGCACGAGCGGGCGGCCGGCGCGTGGCAGGCCGAGTGGACGGCGCTCTCGGAGGCGCTCGCGCACGCCGGCGGTGCGGCCGCTGCGATCCGGGACTGTCTCGAGGGGCTCGAGGTCTTCCCCGAGCGGATGCGCTCCCACCTGAACGCGGAGCTCTACTCGGAGCGCGACCGGCTCGGCCTCGGCGACGACCGCGAGTACCTCGGCTCGACCGGCATGTTCGTCGACCGGGCACTTGCCCGCTGGCGGGAGGCCGAATGACGCTCTCCTACCGGCTCGACGGGCCGCTCGACGCACCGGTGCTCGTGCTGCCGTGCTCGCTCGGCACGACGCGCGAGCTGTGGGAGCCGCAGCTCGCGGCGTTCACGCGCTCCTTCCGGGTCCTTCGTTACGAGCACCGCGGCCATGGCGCCTCGGCCGTCCCGCCGGGCCCGTACACGATGGCCGAGCTGGCGCGGGACGCGCTCGACCTGCTCGACGAGCTCGAGCTCGAGCGTGTCTCGTGGTGCGGGCTCTCGCTCGGCGGCATGGTGGGGATGTGGCTCGGGGCGTGCGCACCGGAACGGCTTGCGGCACTCGTGCTCGCCTGCACGGCTGCGCGCGTGGGGGCACCGGAGGTCTACTCCGAGCGCGCTGCACTGGTGCGCGAGCGAGGTCTCGAGCCGGTCGCCGACGCAGTGGTCGCCCGCTGGCTCACCCCGGCGGCCCCGGCCGCTCTCGTCGCCCGGCTCCGCCAGGTCCTCCTGGCCACCCCGCCGGAAGGCTACGCGGGTTGCTGCGAGGCGCTCGCGGCGTGGGACTTCCGCGACCGGCTGCCGGACGTCGCCGTGCCGACGCTCGTGCTCGCCGGCAGCGAGGACGAGTCGACGCCCGCGCCGGACACCGACCTGCTGGCGGAGCGGATCGCCGGAGCACGCCTCGTCGTGCTCGAGGGTGGGGGGCATCTTGCCAACCTCGAGCGGCCGAAGGCGTTCGCCGACGCCGCGCTCGAGCACGTCCTGGAGGCTGCATGAGCCACGACGAGGGGATGAGTGTCCGCCGTGAAGTGCTCGGCGACGAGCACGTCGATCGCGCGATCGCGGGCACGACCGAGTTCACGGCCGAGTTCCAGGACTTGATCACCCGCTACGCCTGGGGCGAGATCTGGGCGCGTCCCGGCCTCGACCGCAGGACGCGCAGCATGCTCACGCTCACCGCCCTGACCGCTCTCGGGCACCACCACGAGCTGGCGCTGCACGTGCGCGCGGGACTCCGGAACGGTCTCACCCCGGACGAGATCAAGGAAGTGCTCCTCCACACGGCCGTCTACTGTGGCGTCCCGGCCGCGAATCGTGCCTTCGCCGTCGCCCAGGAGGTGCTCGCCGAGGAGGGCGAGTGAGGACGCAGGTCGGCATCGTCGGCGCCGGACCGGCCGGCCTGACGCTGGGCCGGCTGCTCGAGAACGCCGGCATCGAGACGGTGGTCCTGGAGGCGCGGAGCCGCGAGTACTGCGAGGCACGGATCCGCGCCGGTGTGCTCGAGCAGGGCTCCGTCGACCTCCTG
Organism: uncultured Actinomycetes bacterium; assembly: GCA_963746965.1. GTDB lineage: Bacteria > Actinomycetota > Thermoleophilia > Gaiellales > Gaiellaceae > Palsa-739. Next base: position 1,278,147 of record CAVVDH010000001.1, read on the forward strand.
CGCGACGCGGGCGTCGGGGCGAGGCTCGAGCGCGAGGGGCTCGTCCACCGCGGAATCTCGCTCCAGTTCGACGGCGAGCGCCACCGGATCCCGCTCAGCGAGCTCGCCGACGGCCGGGCAATCGTAATCTACGGGCAGACCGAGGTGGTCAGGGATCTGATCGCCGCCCGACTGGAGAGCGGGTTGCCGCTTCTCTTCGAGTCCCCGGTGGAGAGCGTCGATCCCGAGCGCGGGACGATCCGGCACGCGGCCGGGGAGCTCGAATGCGACGTGATCGCGGGCTGCGACGGCTTCCACGGCGTCTGCCGCCCCTCGATCCCGGCCGGCGTGCTGCGCGAGTACGGCCGCGAGTACCCGTACGGCTGGCTCGGGATCCTCGCCGACGTCGCGCCTTCGATCGACGAGCTCGTCTACTCCCACCACGAGCGAGGCTTCGCGCTCCTCTCGCTTCGCTCGCCGACCCGCTCCCGGTACTACCTCCAGTGCCGTCCCGACGAAGATCTCGCCGACTGGCCGGACGAGCGGGTCTGGGAGGAGCTGCAGACGCGCACGGCCGTCGACGGGTGGACGCTCGTCGAGGGACCGGTTCTCGAGAAGGGCGTCACCGGCATGCGGAGCTACGTCTGCGAGCCGCTGCGTCACAACCGGCTCTTCCTCGCCGGCGATGCCGCCCACATCGTCCCGCCGACGGGCGCGAAGGGGCTGAACCTCGCGATCCAGGACGTGCGTCTGCTGGCTCGGGCCCTGGTGGAGCGGTACGAACGCGGCGACGAGTCCCTGCTCGACGCGTACTCGGAGCAGTGCCTGCGCCGGGTCTGGCGCTGCGAGCACTTCTCCTGGTGGATGACGACGATGCTCCACCTGCCGCCGAACGCGGACGCGTTCGACCTCGGGCTGCAACGCTCGCAGCTGCGATACGTGACGACGTCGCGGGCGCAGGCGACCGCGTTGGCCGAGAACTACGTCGGACTGGACGCGGTGTAGCGCGGCTACGAGAACGCGACCGAGAGGGACCCGAGCGGGCCGAGGTCGAAATGCCAGCGCTCGCCCGGCGCGATCGGCAGCGGTGCGACCACGGCGCCGGCGATCACGACCTCACCGGTCCGGAGGTCGCGACCCGACGACGTCCGTACGGCGTCGAGGATCCAGTCGTGCCTGCCCGTCAGCGCCGTCAGGTCGCCGGTCGCGGCGAGCTCCTCGCCGTCGCGCATGATGCGCGCGGCCGCGCCCGCCAGCGTCGGGGCTCGCGGCGGCCCGAGGACGACGTGCCGGTGGTAGATCCCGGCGGCGAGGATCTGCTCGACGTCGTCCGGTGGGAACTCGACGTCGGCCAGCTCGATCGCCGCGCCGAGGCCGCGACCGATCCAGATCGCCACCTCGAACTCGATCACCGGCTGCGTCCAGCCGCCGACGGGGACGACGGCGCCGGTGTCGAGCAGGCCCGAAGCCGGCAGCGGTGCGACGAGCGGCATGTCGAGCCCCAGGCGCTCCTGCGCGGCCGGTGCGCCGAAGCCGACCTTCCAGCCGAGCTGCGTCACTCTCCGGGCAGGAGGTAGCCCGCAGTCTCGAGCGAGCCGGCGCCGCTCCAGCCCCAGATCAGGAGCACCTCCTCGTCGCCGGTGTTGTCGAAGCCGTGCCAGTGGCCCCGCGGCGTGAAGACGACGTCGCCGGCCTGCGCCTGCTCGCGTCCCTCGTCGGTGTAGATCTCACCGCGCCCGGAGAGGACGACGAGGAACTCGTCGCAGTTGGGATGCGCGTGCTTCTCGTGGCGGGCCCCGGGCGGGAGGAGGGTCCGCCCCACGACGAGCCGGTCCGAGCCGGCGGCGCGCGCGTCGATCAGGAACTGCACCTGCATGTCCACCCAGCCCTCGTCTTCACGCAGCCCCTGCTCGAGCGGGACATCGTCGATCGTCGTCCGGTACGGGACCGGCTCGGTCATGCGATTCCGCCAAGGCGCCGGAACACCTCGTAGGCGGCGATCCACTCCTGCCCGCCCAGGCCGGCCGCGGTCGTCGCGGTGAGGAACTGGTTCGCGAGAGTGGCGAACGGGAGCGGCGTCTCGAGCTGCTGTCCCAGGCGCAGGCCGAGTTCCTGGTCCTTCTGCTGGAGCGGGACGTCCGCGAACGGCGTCTCGGGCATCTTCCCGTCGAGGATCATGGGCGCGCGGTAGCCGAGCATCGGCGAGGCGATCACGGATTTGAGGACGGCGTCGACGGCGGCCTCGCGCGCGACGCCCGCCTTCTCCGCCATCGCGACCGACTCGCAGAAGGACATTCCCTGCACGACGAGCGAGAGGTTGATCGCGAACTTCATCACGAGGGCCGAGCCCTGCGGGCCGAGGTAGGTGACCTTCGGGCCGATGTCGAGCAGGATCGGCTCGACCCGCGCGAACGCAGCCCGGTCGCCGCCGACCATGATCGAGAGCTGGCCTGCCGCGAGCGTCGCCGGCGAGCCGGATACGGGGGCGTCGAGAAACGCTGCTCCGGTCTCGTCCACGAGCGCCGCGACCGCCCGCGACTCGTCGGGCGCGATCGTCGAGCAGTCGAGCCAGATCTTCCCGGGGGCCAGCACGGGAAGCGCCTCGCGGACGACACCCTCCACCGCGGTTGCGTTCGTCAGCATCGAGAGGACGACGTCGCACTCGCGCGCGAGATCGGCCGGCGACCCGACTACGCGGAGACCCTCGCCGGCGAGGGCCTCGGCCTTCTCGCGCGAGCGGTTCCAGCCCGCGACGTCGTGTCCGGAGGCGAGCAGTCGCCGGACGATCCCCGTCCCCATTGCGCCCAGCCCGGCGAAGCCGACCTCCACGGAGCGCGAGCCTATCGTCACCGGCCCGGCACCGTTCGGCTCCGTTCACCGCACGGCAACGGGATTGACTTTTCGCGGTGCGAAGTGATATCCGTTGCCAGATTGTCTGATCGTCTGATCGCTCCACGGAGGAGGAGGTAGACATGAGGCAGCGTCGGTTCCGCATCGGCGCGCTCGTTCTTGCGATTGCGGTCGCCCTCGGCGTCTGGAGCGCGAGCTCCCTTGCGTCGTCGGCGAAGCGCGATCGTGCAGCTGCGAAGCCGGTTGTGATCGGCATCTCGCTCTCGCTCTCGGGTGACTTCTCGGACGAGGGCAAGGCCGCTATGCGCGGATACAAGCTCTGGCAGGCCCACCAGAACAAGCACGGGGGCCTGATGGGCCGGAAGATCAACCTCAAGATCGTCGACGACACGTCGAGTCCGGATCAGGCCGTGACGAACTACACGAACCTGATCACCAAGGACAAGGTCAACTTCGTCCTGGGCCCGTTCTCGACGTTGCTGACGGCACCGTCGGCGACGCTCGCCCACCGCTACGGCTACGCGTTCATCGAGCCGGCCGGCGGCGGCCCCGCGGTCTTCCAGGCGAAGCTGGACAACGTCTTCTTCGCGCAGCCGGCGCCGGCGATCAGGAACGCCGACGTCCTCGCGCACTACATCCTGTCGCTGCCGAAGTCGCAGCGGCCGAAGACCGCCGCGTATCCGATGCTGGACGACCCGTTCGCGGCGCCGCCGATCCAGCGGCTCCAGAAGACCCTCGAGAAGCACGGGATCAAGACCGTCTACTCGAAGATCTACCCGTCGGAGACGACCGACTACTCGCCGATCATCCAGGCGGTCGTCGCGGCCAAGCCGGACCTCATCGCCGCCGGGACGCAGAGCGTCGACGGCTACGCGATGGCGAAGGGCCTGCTCCAGCTCAACTACAACCCGAAGTTCCTCTACATCGAGAACGGCGCGAACAGCCCGCTCGAGTTCCCGTCGAAGGTCGGACGCAAGAACACGGCCGGCATCTTCTCGTCGGGCGACTGGTTCCCGCAGGCGAACTTCAAGGGGAACAAGCAGTTCATCAAGGAGTACGTGAAGCGCTACGGCGGCTCGAAGAGTGGCCAGGACATCGACACGACGACCGCCGAGGCGTACTCCTGCGGGCAGATCCTCACGGAGGCGGTGCAGAAGACGCACTCGTTCTCGAACAAGAAGATCATCGCCGCGCTCCACAAGGGCACCTGGCACGGCGTGAACGGCAACTTCCACTGGAACAAGTACGGCAGCCCGAACGGCAACTCGGTGCTCGTGCAGTGGGTGAAGGGGAAGCTCGTGCCTGTCTTCCCGAAGTCGATCGCAGTGCACAAGCCGATCACGAAGCCGAAGTGGCACTAGAACGAGCAGGAAGGAGAGGGACGAGATAGCCGAAGGAGGCTGAATGCAGACGTTCGTGCAAGCGGTGATCCTGGGCGTGCTGACCGGCGGGCTCTACGCGCTGATGGCGAGCGGGCTCACGCTCGTGTTCGGGATCATGCGGGTGATCAACGTAGCGCAGGGGGCGTTCGTGATCCTCGCCGCGTACCTCAGCTACAGCCTCTTCGGCCACCTCGGCCTCGACCCGTTCCTCTCGATCGTGCTCCTGATGCCGGCGATGTTCTTCGCCGGCGTCCTGACCCAGCTCGTGTTCGTCCGTTCTCTGCGCGGTGAGCACGCCTCGGAGATGTCGCTGCTCGTCACCTGGGCGCTCGCGCTCGGGATCGAGGGGCTGCTCAGCATCGGCTACAAGACGACCGTCCGGGCGACGAACACGGGCTATGCGAACAAGTCGTGGACGCTCGGCTCCTACCGGTTCTCGGAGCCGCGCGTCTACGGCTTCGCCGCGTCCGTCGTCATCCTGCTCGGCCTCTACTCGCTGCTGCGCTTCACCCGCTTCGGCCGCTCGATCCGTGCGGTCGTCCAGAACCCCACCTCGGCGCGGCTGCTCGGCGTGAACGAGAAGCTCGTCTCGGCGTTCGGGTTCGGGATCGGGGCAGCCACCGCCGCGGCCGCCGGCGCCCTCTACGGCATCGTCTATCCCTTCAACCCGGGCAGCCACTACGACCTCATCTCGCGGCTGCTCTCGATCATCGTCCTCGGCGGGCTCGGCAGTGTCGGCGGCGCGGTCCTGGCGGCGATGCTGCTCGGCGTCACCGAGTCCGTGGTCGCGGTGGAGTACTCGCCGACGTGGGCGTCGATGTCGTTCTTCGCGATCCTGATCCTCGTCCTGCTCGTTCGGCCGCAGGGCTTCTTCGGGCTTCGGGAACGCGTGCTGTGAGCGCAATTCGTCCCGTCGGGGTCCTCCGCGGCCTCGTCATCGTCGGCGCGCTCGCCGCCTTCCCGTTCGTCTTCAACGAGCACTGGCTCGTCAACATCGGTGTCTTCACGCTCATGTACGCGGCGCTCGCGACGGCGTGGAACCTGTTCGCGGGCTACAGCGGCTACATCTCGCTCGGCCACGTTGCCTTCTTCGGGATCGGCGCGTACACGGTCGCGAACACCTTCAGCAACGCGAGTCCGCTGCGCGGCTCGGCCTACAGCTTCAGCGCTCATGCGTTCATGTCGATCGGCAACGGCTACCGGCCGTTCTACGTCCTCCCGCTCGTCGGGCTCGGGGTCGCACTGCTCTCGGTCCCGATCGGCTGGATCGCGCTCCGGACGCGGGCGATCACGTTCGCGATCGTGACGCTGACGCTGCTCTTCGTCTTCCAGAACCTCGCCTTCAACCTGCGCGGCGTCACGAACGGCTCCTCGGGGCTCTCCGTCCCGACGCCGAACTTCCCGGTCGCGACCTACGAGCGCCCGTTCTACTTCGCGATGCTCGGCGTGCTCGTGCTCGGCCTGGCGCTTTCCTGGCACATCGGCCGGAACAAGCTCGGCCTGATGCTGTTCGCCATCCGCGAGGACGAGGAGAAGGCGCGCGGGCTCGGCGTTCGCACGACCGGCGTGAAGCTCGTCACGTTCGCGCTCTCCGCCGGCCTGACGGCGATGGCCGGCGGCGTCTGGGCCTACTACCTCACGTACATCTACCCGCAGTTCGCGGTCGACCCGCTCGTAATGATCGGGTCGGTCGTGCCCGTCTTCCTCGGTGGTCGCGGGACGCTCTGGGGACCGGTCCTGGGAGCGCTGATCCTCGTCCCGGCGCAGCAGTACATGGCCTACCGGCTCGGCGCGAGCGAGCTCTACCTCGTCGGCTACGCGTCGGTCTTCGTCGTGATCCTCCTCGTGCTGCCGCGCGGGATCCTTCCGTCGCTCGCCGGCGCCTACGAACGCTGGCGCTATCGCGGTGCGCGCGTCACGGCGCATCCCGAGGAGGTGCCGGCCGCGTGACCGCCGCCGTCCCCCTCCTCGAGAGCGACGCGCTCACGAAGCGCTTCGGCGGGGTCACCGCCGTCGAGGAGTGCTCCCTCGCCGTGCAGACCGGAAGCATCACCGCGCTGATCGGCCCCAACGGCTCGGGCAAGACGACCCTCTTCAACCTGCTCACCGGATACGACTCCGCCGACTCCGGCGCCGTGCGCTTCGACGGCCGGGCCGTACGCCGACCGAACCCGATCGTGCTCTACCGGGCAGGGCTCACGAGGACGTTCCAGCAGGCCCGGATCTTTCCGCAGCTGACCCTGATCGAGAACATGGCGGTCGCCGTGCACCAGCCCTGGCGCGCGATCGTCTACCCGGCGGTTCGCCGCGCCGATCGCGAGCGCGCGTACGAGCTGCTCGACGAGTTCGGCCTGGCACGGCTCGCCGAGGAGCGGGCGGGGCGGCTCTCGTACGGCCAGAAGAAGCTGCTCGAGTTCGCGACGGTGCTCATGAGCAAGCCGCGACTCGTCCTTCTCGACGAGCCGACCGCGGGGGTGAACCCCCTGATGGTCGAGAAGATCGAGGAGCGAATCCGTGCGCTGCACGCACGCGGCCTCACCCTCCTCGTCGTCGAGCACAACATGCCGCTCGTGATGGGCCTCTGCGACCGGGTGATCGTGCTCGACCACGGGCGCAAGATCGCCGACGGCTCCCCGGCACAGGTGCAGAACGACCCTGCCGTCCTCGACGCGTACCTCGGAACATGAGCTTTCTCCGCATCGCCGATCTGTGCGCCGGCTACGGCCAGGCCGACATCCTGCGCGGCGTGAGTCTCGAGCTCGAGGCGGGAACGGTCACGTGCGTGATCGGCCCGAACGGCGCCGGCAAGTCGACCGTGCTGCGGGTGCTGAGCGGGCTGCTGAAGCCGCGTGTCGGGACGATCGAGCTCGCCGGCGCGCCGGTGGGCGGCCTCTCCCCGGCGGCGCTGCTGCAGCGCGGGATCGTCCACGTCCCGCAGGAACGGAGCCTCTTCCCGCTGATGACGATCTGGGACAACCTGCTCATGGGCGGCCACTCGCTGCGCGACCGGCCGCTCGTCCAGCGTCGGGCGGAGGAGATCGCCGAGCGCTTCCCGCTGATCGAGGAGCGGCGCCACGAGCGGGCCGGCACGCTCTCGGGCGGCCAGCAGAAGCTGATCGAGATCGCGCGCGCGCTCATGCTCGACCCGCGGCTGATCCTCCTCGACGAGCCGACGATGGGGCTCGACGCGAAGGCACGCCACGCCGTCTTCGAGACCGTGCGGTCGCTCAACGAGGGCGGCCGGACGATCCTGCTCGTCGAGCAGAACGCACGCCTCGGCCTGTCGGTCGCGCAGGTGGGCGCCGTGATGGACATGGGCGTCGTCCGGCTCGTGGACGAGGCCGCGAAGCTCCTCGACGACCCGCGCGTCGCAGCCCTCTATCTCGGGGGAAACCCCGAGACGGGCGCGAACGGCCACGCAGACACCGCGCAGGGATGAGCGCGTTCTCAGGCGCCGTAGGACGCGGGCTCCGAGCTCGCGACGGCGCGCCGGTGGCTCGCGATCGGCGTCTGCCACGCGTCGGAGACGACCTCGACGAGCGACGGTCCCTCGGCGGCATGCGCGCGGCCGAGCGCCTCGTCGAGCTCGGCGGGATCCTCGACGCGCTCGGCCGTGAGGCCGTACGCGGCGGCGATCGAGGCGAAGCTCGTCGGCTGGAAGTCCTCGGCCTCGTAGCCGCGGCCGAAGGCGATGCGCCGGTACCAGCGGATCCAGCCGAGCGAGCTGTTGTTGAGGACGACGACCGTCACCGGGAGCCTGTGCTGGACGAGCGAGGCGAGCTCGCCGACCGCGTACGAGAGGCCTCCGTCCCCGGTGAGGACGACCGTGCGCGATTCCGGCAGCCCCGTGGCGACGCCGATCGCGGCCGGCAGCGACCAGCCGAGGCCCGCGAGGCCCCGCGGGGTCACGATTCGGCGGCCGGGCGAGCGCTGCTCGACGTAGACGCCGCCCCAGCCGCTCGAGAGGCTCGCGTCGCAGACGAGGAAGCCGTCGTCGCCGAGCAGGCGCTCGAGCGCGAGCGCGACCCGCTGGGGCGCGATCGGGCGCGCGTCCGAGGCGGCCTCCCTCGCGCGCTCCTCGCGCCAGCGCTCCACCTCCACGGCGATCCGCTCCGCCCACTCAGGTCGCTCGGCGGGGGAGCACGCGCCGCGGAGCGCCTCCAGGGCGGTACGTGCGTCGGCGAGCATCCCGGCCTCGAGCGGGAAGGCGCGTCCGAGCTCGAGCGGGTCGACGTCGATCTGCACGACGCGCTGGTCGTCGCGCGGCAGCGTCCAGCCGAAGGTCGCCCCGCTTCCGCTCTTCATGCCCACGAGGAGGACGACGTCGGCGGCGTCGACGATCGCGGCCGCGGCCGACGTGCCGAGCGAGCCGACGACGCCGACCGCGAGCCGATGCGCCTCGGAGACGAGGCCCTTGCCCGAGAGCGTCGTCGCGACCGCGGCGCCGGTCCGCTCGGCGAGAGCGCAGAGCGCCTCACCCGCATCGGCCGCCAGCGCGCCGCCGCCGGCGACGACGGCCGGCCGCTGGGCGCCATCGAGGACGCGCGCAACGGCCTCGACCTCGGCGGGATCCGGCTCCGGGCGCTGCGCCGGATAGCGCCCTTCCGCGGCTCGAGAACCGGGCGGCGGTGCATCCTTGCCCTTCCACGGAGCGTCGAGCACGTCCTGCGGGAGGATCAGCGCGACCGGCCCCGGGCGTCCCGTCGCCGCCTCCTGGAACGCCTCGGCGACGAGCGCCGGCAGCTCCTCGGGAGCGCTCACCTCTCCGAGCCACTTCGTCACGGGAGCGAGCAGCGCCGCCTGGTCGAGCGCCTGCGAGGCAGCTCCTCGATAGCGGTGCGCGTGCATCGGGCGCGGCAGGTCGCTGACGAGCGCGAGCACGGGTACGGAGGCGTTGAGCGCCTCGCCGAGGCCGGAGGGGAGCTTCGCCGCCCCGGGGCCGACGGTCGCATCGCAGACGCCGACGCGCCCCGTCGCACGCGCGAGCCCATCCGCCGCGTACGCGCCGCTTCGTTCGTCGCGGACGAGCACGTGGCGGATCGCCGGCCCGCGCTGGGCGATCCCGTCGTAGAGCGCCATCGTCTGCCCCCCGGGCACGCCGAAGACGACCTCCACGCCGTACGCGAGCAGGAAGTCGACGAGCTGGAGCCCGGTGTGCCGGTCGACCGGCATCGCGAGGCAGCCTAATGTCCCGCTTCCTCCTCCACGAGCTCGCGCAGCCGGACGCCGAGCGGCTCGTCGCCGAGACGCGGACGGCCGTCGTCGTGGCGGGAAGCGTCGAGCAGCACGGGCCACACCTGCCTCTCGGTACCGACTACCTCGCCGCGCTCGGGATCGGGGAGCGTGTCGCCGAGCTGCTCGGGGCGCCGGTCGCCGTGCTGAGCCCGGTCGGCGTCGCTCCCTACCACGGCTCCTGGCGCGGGTCGCTGAGCCTGCGCCCGGAGACGCTGATCGCGCTCTTCGTCGACGTCGCGGACGGGCTTGCGGCGGCCGGGGTCGAGCGCCTCCTGGTCGTCAACTGGCACGAAGGGAACACGGCGACGCTCCGGCTCGCCGCGCAGGAGGCGCAGCTGCGGCACGAGCGACTGCAGGTGGCGATCGCCGAGACGCACGTCGTCGCGCACGACCTGTCCGGCGGTGAGCTCCCTCTCACGCACGCGGGCGCGCTCGAGTCGGCCGCGGTGCTCGCCGTGGACGAGCGGCTCGTCGACGTCGGGCGCGCGACGAACGCCACGCCCGACGAGGTGGGCGACGAGGGGCACGAGCTCTTCCGGCGCCGCGACGTCTTCCCGGTGCTGCGCGACTTCCGCGACGTCGCGCCGTCCGGCTGGTACGGCCATCCCGCAGACGTCACGACCGAGCGGGCGGAGGAGCTCATGGCGCGCGTCGCCGAGCACGTCGCGGCGCGGGCGCGGGAGGCGTGGGAGACGCTCGAACGGCGGAGGACGACGTGAGCGAGACGATGCGTGCCGCGGTGCTGCGCGACTGGGACGACGTGAGGGTCGAGCAGGTGCCCGTGCCCGAGCCGGCGCCGGGCGAGGCGCTGCTCCGCGTTCGCGCCTGCGGGATCTGCGGCACCGACGTGAAGCTCGTCGCGGGCGGGTTCGAACCGCGCTGGCCTCCGTCGCTGCCCTTCGTCTTCGGCCACGAATGGTGCGGCGAGATCGTCGCGCTCGGGTCCGAGGCGGAGCGTTCCGGCCTGGAGGCGGGCGACCGCGTTGCGGCAGAGAACCACGCCGGGTGCGGCGAGTGCGTCCGTTGCCGGGCGGGGCGCTACAACCTGTGCGAGCGCGCGGGAACGCCCGGCTACCGGCTCTACGGCCACACTGCGCAGGGCGCGCTGGCCGAGTACGCAGCCCGGCCCGTCCGTCTGCTCCACCGCCTGCCGGAGACCGTCTCGGACGAGGCGGGCGCCCTCGTCAACCAGGGCGCACTGGCCGTCCACGCCGTCCGCCGCACCGGTCTCGACCCCGGCGCCTCGGTCGCCGTCTTCGGGCCCGGCCTGCTCGGACTCCTGACCCTCCAGGTCGCCCGCGCAGTCGGCGCCGGTCGTACGGTCGTCGTCGGGCGCGGCGAGCGCCTGGTGCTGGCGGGCGAGCTCGGCGCCGACGAGCTCGTCGACTACACCGTCGGCGACCCGGCCGAGGCGATCCGCGAGCTCACCGGCGGCCGTGGGGTCGACCGCGTCTACGACTGCACCGGCGACGCAACGATCCTGCCGCAGCTCGTCCGCGCGACCGCGCGCGGCGGGCGGGTCGCCCTGCTCGGGCTCACCGCCGGAAAGACGGCGGAGCTCTCGCCCGACGCCCTCGTCCTCGACGAGATCGACGTGATGGGCATCCGTTCGAGCCCGAACGCCTATCCGGGGATGATCGCGCTCCTCGCAAGCGGCGCCGTCCGCACCGAGGCGCTGATCCGCGACGTCTATCCACTCGAGCAGATCGAGGCTGCGCTCGCCGCGATGCGCGACCGGACCGCCGTGCGACCGATCCTCGTCCCGTGATGCATCCGACGGCGGAACAGGCGGAGCTCGTGAAGGCGGTTCGGGCTTACGTCGACGAGCACGTCGTTCCGGCACGGGCGCGGCTGGACGCGATGCGCTCGCTCGACGAGTTCCCGTGGGACGTCGTCGTGCCGGGCGCCGCACTCGGGTTGAAGACGCTGCCGCTGCGGCCCGAGCACGGTGGCCGCGGCGAGGATCCAGTCACGCTCTGCCTCGTCGCGGAGGAGCTCGCCGCCGGCGACCTCGGCGTCTGTTACTTCTTCCGGCACTACTGGCGCTTCGCGCGCCTGATCGACCGGCTCGCGCCGCGTTGGCGCGACTGGGTGCTCGAGCGGATCGCGACCGACGAGCGTTTCGTCCCGGCGAGCGCGGTCACGGAACCGGGCGCCGGCAGCGACAACGCGCTCCCGTTCGACGCGCCCGGCCACGGCGTCACGGTCTCGGCGCGTCCCGACGGCGAGGGCTGGGTCCTCGACGGGCGCAAGGCGATGATCACGAACGCGGGTCTCGCGTCGGTCTACTTCGTGTACGCCCGCGCTCCGGAGGGACTGACCCACTTCGTCGTCCCCGCCGACGCGCCCGGCCTCTCCACGGGGCCGCTCTACGAGAAGGTCGGCCAGCGCGCCTCGCCGCAGGCGGACGTCGTCCTCGAAGGCGTCCGCGTCGAGGCAGACCAGGTCGTCGGGACCCTCGGGCAGGCGCAACAGGCGCAGCTCGGCGTCCTGATCGGGCCGAACGTGACGAATGCGGCCACGGCGCTCGGGCTCGCGCGTGCCGCCTACGAGGCGGCGCTGGACTTCTCGCTCGACCGCGTCCAGGGCGGCGTCCCGATCTGGAGGCACCAGCTCGTCGCGCACGAGCTCGGCTCGCTGCGGGTGCAGCTCGACGCGATGCGCAGCCACGTCTACCGCGTGGCCGCGGAACTCGCGCGCGGCGACGACTTCGACCCGGCGCTCGCCTGGGGCGTCCGGGCGTACGCGACCGAGGCGGCGATGGACGTCACCCGGCGCGTCGTCTCGCTCTTCGGCGGACGCGGCGTGATGTCCGCCTGGCCGGCGGAGAAGCTCGCGCGCGACGCGTTGACGCTCACCCACGGCAACGGGACGAACGCGCTCATGCTGCTGAAGACCGGGACGCGCGAGGCCGAGCGGCGCCGGCGCGAGAGAGAGGAGGCCGCGTGACCGACTTCCTGGAGTCGATGGAGCGTCTCTTCCGCTGGCGGATCGCGTCGCACGTCCCGTACTGGGACTTCGAGCAGATCCGCGCCGAGGTGCAGAGCTGGGAGGACTGGCTCCCGACCTGGTGCCGGTGGGCCGAGCGGCACGTCGCGCTCGGCGACGAGGCGCTCGCGCGCGGGCGCCGGCTGACCGCGGGCGAGGCGTACGTCCGCGCCGGGCTCTTCTACCACTGGGGCACGTTCGTCTCGGTCGAGGACGTCGGCGCGTTCCGGGCCGCGCTCGAGGCCGGAGAGCGCGTCTGGGCGAAGGCGGCGCCGCTCGTCGACCCGCCGCTGGAGCTCGTCGACGTGCCCTTCGACGGGACGACCTTGCCGGGCTACCTCCGGAAGCCACACGGCGTCGAGCGGCCGCCGCTCGCCGTGCTGCTCCCCGGTGCGGACTCCACGAAGGAGGAGCTGTACGACCTCGGCGAGCACCTCGTCCGCCGGGGCGTCGCCGCCTTCGCGTTCGACGGGCCCGGCCACGGGCTCGTCAGCTTCCGCCTCAAGCTGCGCCCCGACGAGGAGACGGCCGTCGTCGCCGTGCTCGACCACCTGCTCGCGCGCGACGACCTCGACGTGGAGCGCGCAGGCGTCGCCGGGATCTCGTACGGCGGCCTCTTCGCCATCCGGGCCGCGGCTGTGGACGACCGAGTCCGCGCGGCAGTCTCCATGAGCAGCTGGTACAGCCCGGCCGGACGCTACGAGACGCAGGATCCGCTCTCGAAGTCGGGGCTCCGCCAGTACCTCGGCGACGATCCGGCGGCGGTGCAGGATGCGATCACCGTGGCGGGCTACGCCGAGCGCGTGCGCGTGCCGGTGCTCCAGATCTACGGCGCGCAGGATCCCGCTTCTCCCCCCGAGCAGGCGGAGCGGACGGCCCGCACGCTCGCCGGGCCGAACGAGGTCGTCGTGCTCGAGGAAGGCGTGCACGTCGGCAACAACGTCCCCTACCGCTCGCGCACCCTCGCCGCGGACTGGCTCGCGGAGCAGCTCGACGCATTGCTTTCGACTGACCCTGATTGCTAGGGTCGTTCAACGCTTGTCAGACAACCAGACATCATGGCAGACATCGTTCCCACTCCCCCCGCCGAGCCGATCGCCCGGCAAAAGACGTACGAGCTCGTCGCGGAGCGGCTCGTCGGAATGATCGGCGAGGGCGCGTTGCGCCCCGGCGACACCCTTGCCACCGAGCGCGAGCTCACCGAGCGCTTCGCGGTCGGGCGCTCCTCCGTGCGGGAGGCTTTGCGGATGCTCGAATCCCAAGGAGTCATCCGCGGCGCGAGCGGCAGCTCGTTCGTCGTCGCCGAGGCGATGAATCCGCTCAACAGCTCGCTCCGCCTGCTCTTCGCCCTCGACGGCCGGACGGGGTTGCGCGATCTGTTCGAGCTGCGCCGGATCCTCGAGTGCGAGGCGGCTGCGCTGGCCGCGGAGCGGAAACGGCCCGAGGATCTGACCGAGATGGACGCTGCGACCGAGGAGATGGCTCGGGCGCTCGCCGCCGACGGTCGCGCCGAGGGCTTCATCGACGCGGACCTCCGCTTCCATCTCGCGGTCGCGGATGCGACCGGCAACCGCCTCGTCGTGCACAGCATGCATGCGGTGCGCGACGTGCTCCGGCGCGCGCTCCTCACGATCTACCGGATCCCGCGTAGCCCGGAGAGCGCGGTCGGCGAGCATCGCAAGATCCGCGACGCGATCGCCGCCGGCGAGGCCGCCCGCGCCCGCGACGAGATGCGAGGCCATCTGGATCGCGTCGAGCTCGACGTCCATCGGGGAGGCGGCGATGGCTGAGGTCGGCTACGTGGGGCTCGGCGTGATGGGCACGTCGATCGTGCGCCGCCTGCTCGCGGGCGGGCACGAGGTCACCGTCTGGAACCGCACGCGCGAGAAGGCGCAGCCGCTCCTCGACGGCGGCGCCCGCTGGGCCGACAGCCCGCGCGAGGTCGCGGCGGCCGGCGACATGGTCTTCACGATGGTCACGAACACCGCTGCGGTGCGGGCGGTCACGGAGGGCGAGGAGGGGATTCTCGCGGGCCTCCGTCCCGGCGCGATCTACGTCGACATGAGCACGGCCAGCCCGGCAAACACGCGTGCGCTCGCCGAGCGCGTCGCCGAGGCGGGCGCCTCGATGCTCGACTCGCCCGTCTCCGGCACGGCGGTCACCGTCGACCAGGGAACGGCGTCGCTCATGGTCGGCGGTGAGGCCGAAGCATTCGAACGGGCACGGCCGGTGCTCGAGGCAATCGGTCCGAAGGTGATCCACGTCGGGCCGAGCGGGTCGGCGGTGACGATGAAGATCGCCGTCAACCTCTCGCTCGCGGTGCAGATGCTCGCGTTCAGCGAGGGCGTGCTGCTCGCGGAGAAGAGCGGGATCTCGCGCGACAAGGCGGTCGAGGTGATGCTCGCCTCCGTGATTGCGTCGCCGATGGTCGCCTACCGCGGGCCGCTCGTTCTCGGCCACCCCGAGGAGGTCTGGTTCGACTGCCACATGATGCAGAAGGACCTGAACCTCGCGCTCGAGCTCGGCCGGCAGCTCGAGGTGCCGCTGCCGACGACGGCGATCACGAACGAGCTGCTGTCCGCGGCGAGCGGAATGGGGATCGGCGGACGCGACTTCGCCGTGCTCTTCGACGTGCTGGCCTCGCTCGCCGGCGTCGAGACCGAGATCCTGGAGCAGGTTGCGGGGTGACTGCGACCGCGTCCGGAACGGCCGTCGGCTCGGACCTCGCGCTCGAGATGTACCGGCGGATGACGCTGATCCGTCTCTTCGAGGAGCAGGCGAACGAGCTCTACCGGAGCGCGAAGATGCCGGGCCTCACGCACCTCTACATCGGCGAGGAGGGCGTCGCCGTCGGCGTCTGCTCGGCGCTCCGGCGCGACGACTGGATCACCTCCACCCACCGCGGGCACGGGCACTGCCTCGCCAAGGGCGCCGAGCCGGGACGGATGTTCGCCGAGCTGCTCGGCAAGGAGGCCGGCTACTGCCGCGGCAAGGGCGGCTCGATGCACATCGCCGACCACGAGAACGGCAACCTCGGCGCGAACGCGATCGTCGGCGGCTCCGCCGGGATCGCCACGGGCGCCGCGTTCTCGGCGCAGCGGCGCGGCACCGACCAGGTCGCCGTCTGCTTCTTCGGCGAGGGAGCGCTCGGGCAGGGGCTCGTCTACGAGGTGATGAACATGGCCGCGCTCTGGTCGCTCCCCGTGATCTACGTCTGCGAGAACAACCTCTACAACGAGTACACGCACTATCTCGAGGTGACCGCCGGCGACATTCCCGCGCGCGCCCGCGCGTTCGGCATCGAGACACGTGAGGTCGACGGCCAGGACGCCCGGGCGGTCTACGCGGCCGCCGCGGAGCTCGTCGAGCGCGCCCGCGGCGGCGCCGGCCCGGCGTTTCTGCTTGCGAACACGTACCGCTACCACGGGCACCACGTCGGCGACGTCGACCGCTCCTACTACCGCACGAAGGAGGAGGAGCAGCTCTGGCGCGACGAGCGCGACCCGCTCGCAATCCTGGGCTCGTGGCTCGCCGAGCAGGGTCGAGTGACCGCCGAGGAGCTCGGCCGGATCGAGGAGGAAGCGCGCGCCGAGATCGAACGGGGCCTCGCCTTCGCGCTCGAGGCTCCCTTCCCCGACGCGGGCCAGGTGACGGAGGACGTCTATGTCTAGCGCGCCGACCGCCGACGTCTCGCTCGAGCTCACGTTCGCGCAGGCCATCAACGCTGCGCTCAGGGAGGAGCTCGTCCGCGATCCGGCGGTCTTCATCGTCGGCGAGGACGTCGCCGAGGCGGGGACGCCGTTCAAGGTGCTCTCCGGCCTCGTCGAGGAGTTCGGACCCGAGCGGGTGCTCGACTCGCCGATCTCGGAGGCGGGGATCACCGGGCTCGGTGTCGGTGCCGCGATGACCGGAATGCGGCCGGTGGTCGACATCATGTTCGGCGACTTCCTGACGCTCGTGATGGACCAGCTCGCGAACCAGGCGGCGAAGACGCACTACATGTCCGGCGGCAAGCTGCACGTCCCGCTGACCGTGCGCACGACGATGGGCGCGACCCGCCGCTCGGCGGCGCAGCACAGCCAGAGCCTGCACGCCTGGGTCGCGCACGTTCCCGGGCTCAAGGTCGTCCTTCCGTCCACCCCGGCCGACGCGAAGGGGCTCCTGAAGACGGCGATCCGGGACGACAACCCGGTCGTCTTCATCGAGGACAAGATGGACTACGCCGTCAAGGGCGAGGTGCCCGACGGCGAGCACACGATTCCGTTCGGGGTGGCCGACGTGAAGCGGCTCGGCGAGGACGTCACGATCGTCGCGACGAGCTCGATGGTTCGCGTGGCGCTCGCGGCCGCGGAGCAGCTCGACGCCGAAGGGATCTCGGCGGAGGTCGTCGACCCGCGCACGCTCGTGCCGCTCGACAGCGACGCGCTCGTCGCGAGCGCGCGGAAGACGGGCCGCGCGATCGTCGTCGACGAGGGGCACCGCGGCTACGGCGCAAGCGCCGAGCTCGCCGCCGTGATCTCCGAGGGCGCCTTCTGGGCTCTCGATGCGCCGGTGCGCCGGCTCGCCGCGCTCGACGTGCCGATCCCGTTCTCGCCGCCGCTCGAGGACGCGACCGTTCCGACACCCGAGCTCGTCGCGCAGACTGCGCGCGAGGTCGTCCGCGGCCGGTAGGAAGGAGAGGCGATGGCGCTACGCACATACGGGACGATGCAGGTCGACTGGGAGCAGCGGGCCGACATGGACCGGCTCCGCAGCGAGCGGCTCGCGCGGGCGAAGCAGCACCTGGCGCGCTCGGACCTCGGCGCCCTGCTCCTCTTCGACATGGCGAACATCCGCTACGTCACCGCGACGCACATCGGTACGTGGGCGATGGACAAGCTGATCCGCTTCTGCCTGCTGCCGCGGGACGACGAGCCGATCATGTGGGACTTCGGCTCGGCCGCGCGCCACCACAAGCTGTACAGCCCGTGGCTCGGCGAGGAGCGCTCGCGCGCCGGCATCTCGACACTGCGCGGCGCGGTCGAGGGCCGGGCGGAGTCGGTCGCGGAGAAGATCAGGCACGAGCTCGAGCTGCGCGGCCTGCTCGGCGAGCCGGTCGGGATCGACGTCGTCGAGCTCCCCGTGCTGTTCGCGCTACAGCGCGCGGGGGTCGAGGTCGTCGACGGGCAGGCCCTCATGCAGGACGTCCGCAAGCTCAAGACGCAGGACGAGATCACCCTGCTCAACACCGCCTGCGCGATGGTGGACGCCGCCTACGACGAGCTCTACCGGGCGCTGCGGCCGGGCTTCCGCGAGAACGACTGCGTCGCGCTCGTCAACAAGGTGCTGTTCGAGCTCGGGTCGGAGCACGTCGAGGGCGTGAACGCGATCTCCGGCGAACGCTGCTCGCCGCACCCGCACGTCTTCACCGACCGGATGCTCCGGCCGGGCGACCCCGCGTACTTCGACATCCTCCATGCCTACAACGGCTACCGCACGTGCTACTACCGCACGTTCGCGGTCGGCTCGGCGTCGCGGGCGCTGATCGATGCGTACAAGCGTTGCCGGGACTACCTCGACCAGGCGATCGCGGCGATCCGGCCGGGGGTGACCACCGCCGAGGTGGTCGAGCTGTTCCCGCGCGCCGAGGAGTTCGGCTTCCCGGACGAGGAGGCGGCCTTCGCGCTCCAGTACGGGCACGGGGTCGGGCTCTCGATCTGGGAGAAGCCGATCTTCAGCCGCCTCGTCTCGTTCGACCACCCGGAGACGATCGAGGAGGGGATGGTCTTCGCGCTCGAGACGTTCTGGCCGTCGACCGACGGCTGGTCGGCGGCCCGGATCGAGGAGCAGCTCGTCGTCACCGCGACCGGGGCCGAGGTGATCACGCGCTTCCCGGCCGAGGAGCTCCTCGTCAGCGCCGGCGGCCAGTACACGGTCGGCGGGCCGCTGCCGGGCCAGCGGGAGGTGACGTCCGACCTGAACAACGCGCGCGTCGCCGATGCCGTCGTCGACTCGGCGAAGTTCGAGGGGGCGCATGCCGGCTGACGTGATCATGCCCGCGCTCGGGATGGCGCAGGAGACGGGTAAGGTCGTGCGCTGGCTCAAGGCAGACGGCGCGGCGGTCGCGAAGGGCGAGGCGCTGCTCGAGGTCGAGACCGACAAGGTGACGGTCGAGATCGAGTCGCCCGCCGACGGCACGCTCGCCGGCGTCTCCGCGGTCGAAGGCGCCGAGGTGCCGGTCGGCACGGTGATCGCGCTCGTGCTCGCCGACGGCGAGGCGCTCGCGGCCGCGCCGGCCTCTCCCTCCGGGACGGCCGAGCCCGTCGCAGAGTCAGCTCCCGCCACGGAGGCGGTGGTAGCGGAGGCGGCGGCTCCGGCCCCGCCGGCACGCCGCCGGCTTGCGTCGCCGAAGGCGCGGCGACTCGCGGAGGCTGCCGGGCTCGACCTCGACGCCGTCGCGGGTAGCGGTCCCAACGGGGCTGTCCTCGCCGCCGACGTCGAGGCGGTCCGCGATGTGCCGGCCGCGCGCGTCGGAGCCGTCTGGCAGCGGATGGCAGAGCGGATGGGACGGGCGTGGCAGGAGGTGCCGCAGTTCGTGCTCGCACGCGACGTCGACGCGAGCGCGCTCCAGGCCGGCCGTGCCGAAGGCGTCACCGTGACCGATCTGCTCGTGAAGCACTGCGCCGGGGCTCTCGTCCGGCACCCCCGCCTGACGATGTCGTGGCGCGACGGCGATCTCGTGCCCGGGCCGGGGGTCAACGTCGGCATCGCCGTCGCGACCGAGGACGCCCTCGTCGTTCCGGTCGTCCACGGCGCGGACCGGCTGAGCCTGGCCGACATCTCGGCGCGACGCCGGGAGATCGTCGCCGCGGCCCGCGCCGGCACACTCCGTCCGGAAGACGTCCAGGGCGGCGTGTTCACGATCTCGAACCTCGGCATGTACGGCGTGGACGCCTTTCAGGCGATCGTGAACGCGCCACAGGCTGCGATCCTGGCGGTCGGGCGGATCGCCGAGCGGCCCGTCGCGGTGCAGGGCGCGCTCACCGTGCGGCCGGTGCTGACCCTCACGGTGAGCTTCGACCATCGGGTCGTGGACGGGGCGCGCGGCGCCGAGTTCCTGGACACGCTGGCCGCGCTCGTCGAGGCTCCCGCAAGCGTCGAGGAGGAGGAGGTGGCCTGATGGCCGTGACGGAGACCGCGCTTGGTGAGCTGGGGATCGTGCTCGGCGGCGGGCAGGTCGAGACGGGTGAGACGTACGAGGTCCGGAGTCCGTACGACGGCGCGGCCGTCGCGGTCGTGCATCGCGCCGGGCCGGACGAGGTCGAGCATGCGATCGCGACCGCGGTCGAGGCGTTTGCGACGACGCGTCGCCTTCCCTCGTGGCGCCGTGAGCAGGTGCTCGAGCGCATCTCCGCCGGCATCGCCGAGCGCCGCGACGAGCTCGCACGCACGATCGCGCTCGAGGCGGGCAAGCCGATCAAGACGGCGCGGGTCGAGGTCGACCGGGCGTCGTTCACCTTCTCGATCGCGGCCGAGGAGGCCAAGCGGATCTACGGCGAGGTCGTTCCCCTCGACTGGCTCCCCGGCAACGAGGGCAGAGAAGCGCTGATCCGGCGCGTCTCCCTCGGCCCGGTGAGCGGGATCACGCCCTTCAACTTCCCGTTGAACCTCGTCGCGCACAAGGTCGCGCCGGCGCTCGCCGCAGGGAACCCGATCCTCCTGCGGCCGGCCTCGCAGACGCCGTGCAGCTCGCTCGCGCTCGCCCGGATCGTGCTCGAGGCCGGCTGGCCCGAGGACGCGATCGCCGTGCTCCCGTGCTCGACCGAGACGGCGCGGCCGCTCGTCGAGGACGACAGGATCAAGCTCCTCACCTTCACCGGCAGCCCGGTGGTCGGCTGGGGCCTGAAGCGCCGCGCCGGCCGCAAACGGGTCACGCTCGAGCTGGGCGGCAACGCGGCGGTGATCGTCAACGACGACGCCGACGTCGCCTACGCAGCGGAGCGCGTCGCCTGGGGCGGATTCGCCTATGCCGGGCAGACGTGCATCTCGGTGCAGCGCGTGTACGTCCACGAGACGGTCTACGAGGAGTTCGCGCGGGAGCTCGTCCGGCACGTCGAGGCGCTCGCGGTCGGAGACCCGCTCGACGAGGCGACCGACGTCGGCCCGGTGATCGACTCCGCGAACGCCGACCGCATCGAGGAATGGCTCGAGGAGGCGAAGGCGGCCGGCGCGACCGTGCTGGCGGGCGGCGAGCGGGACGGCAACCTCGTGCGGCCGACCGTCGTCGAGGGTGCGCCGGAGAACGTCCGCGTCTCGTGCGAGGAGGTGTTCGCACCGTTCGTCGGGCTCCAGCGCTTCGCGGACGTCCAGGAGGCGATCGACGCCGCCGGGCGCAGCGAGTTCGGCCTGCAGGCCGGGATCTTCACGAACGACCTGCGGGTCGTCGACGCCGCCTTCGACCGCATCGACGTCGGCGGCCTGATGGTGAACGACGTCTCGACGTTCCGGATCGACCACATGCCGTACGGCGGCGTCAAGTCCTCGGGCTTCGGGCGCGAGGGGCTCCGCTACGCGATCGAGGAGATGACCGAGCTGAAGCTCCTCACGACGAACCGGAGGGGCTAGCGATGGGTGCGACGACCGCCGACGTCGTCGTCGCCGGCGCGGGGCACAACGCGCTGATCGCCGCCGCATACCTCGCGAAGGCGGGGCACGAGGTGCTGCTGCTCGACGCTCGCCCCGCTGCGGGCGGCGCCGCCGCGACCGAGGAGCTGACCCTGCCCGGCTTCCACTTCGACTCGTGCTCCACCGGCCACACGCTGATCCAGCCGAATCCGGTGCTCCGTGACGACGAGCTCGGGCTGAAGTCGGTCTACGGGCTCGAATACGTCAGTCCCGACCCGATCGCGCACGTCGTCTACCCCGACGGCGAGTCGTTCACCCACTGGCTCGACCTCGACCGCATGCTCGAGGAGATCGCCCGCTTCTCGCAGCGCGATGCGGAGACCTACCGGCGCGGCCTCGACGAGTTCGCCGAGATCCGCCCGCAGGTCGGCGCCTACCGCTTCAACCCGATCGGCTACGCGCCGCCGCTCGACGTCGCGCTCGCCGACCGGCCACGCTGGCTCCGCCGCATCGCGTCCAGCGCGTACGACGTGATCCGCCGCGAGTACGAGAGCCGCCACGTTCAGTCCTACCTCCTCTGGCAGGCGTTCCAGACCGCACAGCCGGTCGACTCGCCCGGCTCGGGGCTGCTCGCGTACTCGATCGTCGCGGGTCGACAGGCGCAGAGCTGGACGCTGCCGCTCGGCGGCTCCGGCGAGCTGCCACGCGCCCTCCTCGACTGTCTCGCCGATCTCGGCGCGACCGTCGTCTGCGGCAAGCGCGTCGTCGAGCTGGTCGTCGAGAACGGCCGTTGCACGGGTGTCGTCACCGACGACGGCGAGCGGTGGCTCGCGCGCAAGGCCGTGCTCTCGTCGATCCACGTCAAATCGCTCGTGGACATGGCGCCGACCGAGGCGTGGGGCGACGACTTCCTCGACGGGGTCCGGACGTACGACCCCGGGATCTCGATCCTCGCCCAGTACTACGCGACGACCGAGCCGCCCGAGCTCCTCGCGCGCGACGGAACGCAGACAGCGGTCTCGGCGGGTGTCGTCGGCTGGCCGGAGGACGTGCTCGCGGCGGGCCGGGACGTGCGTGAGGGGAAGCTCCTGCACGCGCGCTGGCTGTTGATCGCGACGCCGACGCTCGTCGATCCCTCGCGCGCCCCGGAGGGCAGGCACACCGTCAAGCTCCTGAGCATGGTCCCGTGGAACGACGGCGACTGGGAGACGCTGAGGGACGAGGTCGCCGAGGAGAACTTCGAGGCGATGCGGCGCGCCGCCCCCAACATGACGCGCGAGGTCGTCCTCGCGGAGCTCGTGAAGAGCCCGGTCGACATCGAGCGCGCGAACCCGCACATGTGGCACGGCACGATCCACGGCGGCGACCGCTCCTACCCGAACGACGGCCCACGCCGCCCGGCACCCGGCTGGGCGCAGCACCGGATGCCGATCCCCGGGCTCTACCAGACGGGTGCCACGACGCATCCCGGCGGCTCGGTCACCGGCGCCCCCGGCCGGAACGCGGCGATCGTGATGCTGGAGGATCTCGGTCACGACCCGCGGGAGGTGCTCGCGGCCCCCGTTCGCGGCCGGCTCCCGGTTGCGTGATCGTCGACTGCCACGCGCACGTGGTCGTGCCCGGCCTCGGGGCGGAGGTCGAGTGGCGGGACGGCGCCCAGGTCGTCGCCTACGGTGGGCACGAGACCAGGGCGGCGCTCCGCGAGATCCAGGACGTCGGCCGGATCCTCGAGGAGCAGGACCGGGCCGGTGTCGACGTCGTCGTCCTCTGCCCGTGGGTGAACCTCTGCGGCGTCGCGGTCGAACGCCAGAACGAAGCGCTCGCCGCGTTGGCGGGCGAGCGGGTGCTCGTGCTGGGCACCGTCGATCCGGAGCGCCCCGAGCAGCTCGTCGACCTCCTGCGAGACGGGCGGCTGTCCGGGGTCGAGATACCGGCCGTGCCGAACGGCCTCTACCTCGGCGACCCGCGCCTGGACGACTTCTGGGCGGCGGCCGAGGAGACGGGAGCGCTCGTGTTCGTCCACCCGAGCTCGCGCGGGTTCGCGCTGCCGGTGATGGAGGAGCACTACCTCTGGAACACGGTCGGCAACCCGCTCGAGACGGCGGTGAGCGCAGCGCACATGCTCGGTGCAGGGGTCGTCGACCGCCACCCGCGCCTGCAGGTCCTACTCGCCCACGGCGGCGGTGTGCTGCCCGTGCTCCGTGGCAGGCTCGCCCGCGAGCAGGAGATCCACCCGCCCGGCCGCGACGTGCGCGAGGGGCTCCGCCGCTTCCTCGTCGACACCGTCGTCCACGACGTCGGCGTGCTCCGCGATCTCGTCGGCTTCTTCGGCCCCGACCGCGTCCTGCTCGGCTCCGACTACCCGTTCGACATGGGGACGGAGCGACCGACCGAGATCGTCCGCGCGCTCGGACTTCCGCCCGAGGACGAGCACGCGATCCTGGGCGGCAACGCGCTCCGTCTGCTTCAGGAGAGACCGGCGTGAGGGCCGAGCCCGAGGGTCCGCTCGAAGTGCTGCTGCCCGAGCGCGAAGCCGATCGAACAGCCCAGCTCGACGAGCTCACGGTCGGAGAACTCGTCGTGCAGCGCGTCCCAGAGCGCGTCGTCCGCGAGGTCGGAGTCCCAGGCGATCGCCTGCGCCCAGCGCAGGGCGAGCTGCTCGCGCGGCGAGAGGGTCGACGCCTCGGCCGCGTCCGCGTCGTCGGCAAGGAACCGGAAGCAGAGACGCTTCAGCTCCGGCTCGACGAGCCCGCCGGCGAGGACGTTGTCGCGCATGAACTCCCACGCGTCGAGTACCGCGGGGACGCGGGCGCGGATCTCGTCCGGCGCGCCGGAGACGTGCGCCACCTAGTCGAACTCCCCGTGGCGGACGTCCCAGGTCTTGATCACGCGCTGCTGCCCGTACGTGAGACAGACGAAGGAGCCGAGCTCGACGATCTGATCCTCGGTGAAATGCTTGCGC
This sequence comes from uncultured Actinomycetes bacterium, assembly GCA_963746965.1. GTDB lineage: Bacteria > Actinomycetota > Thermoleophilia > Gaiellales > Gaiellaceae > Palsa-739. Next base: position 1,302,147 of record CAVVDH010000001.1, read on the forward strand.
AGCCGCGTCCAGAGCGCGTCGTCGACCCCCTCGGGGTTCCAGACGAGCATGCTCGTGTAGAGGAGGGCGGCCTTCTGCCGCTCGTCGAAGCGGTCGGAGCGCTCGAAGCGGAGCAGCTCGTCGTAGTCCGCCTCGCTCAGCCCCTCGTCCCTCCCCCGGAGGGACCGCTGCGAGCCTCAGTAGTCGCAGTCGATCGTCTTCGAGACGTAGACGCGACAGAGCTCCTTGAGCGAGTGGTCGACGATGCCCTCCCGGAAGATCGTCCTCCAGGGGCGCATGAACGCCTTCGCGACGGCGGGAACGTTGAAGCGGATCGCCTGCGTCTCGGGGCGAGGCGTCCCGTGCCGGCGCGAATGCTCCATGTCGGCGAGGAGCTCGGGGTCGTCGATCGTCGCGAGGTCGACGTAGGCGATGCGGGCCACGAGCCAAATCTAACGAGGAGGTAGCGAGAGGTGCCGGACGAGAGAGTCGCCGCGGCGATTGCGCACTGGGCGCCCCGTTTCGTCACGAACGGGGTCGACATGAACGACTTCCAGACCGTCACCGGGTCGGTCGAGACGTGGGAGGAGTGGCTTCCCGCCTGGCGCGCGAACGGCGACCAGCACGCGGGACTCGCGCGGGAGGCGGAGGCGGCCGGGCGGACGCGCACGGCGGGGGAAGCGTGGAACCGCGCGGCGCTCTCGTACCACTTCGGGAAGTTCGTCTGGATGCTCGACCTGGACCGCTACCGCGAGAACACGTTCCTGGCCGTCGAGGCGCTCCGCAACGCGCACCGCCATCTCGACCCGGGAGCGGAACGGCTCGAGATCCCGTACGAGGCGATCGCGCTGGCCGCGAACCTCCGCCGGCCGAGCGCGGTCGAGCGGCCCCCGCTCGTGCTCCTCCTGCCGGGGCTCGACTCGACGAAGGAGGAGTTCTTCGCCTGGGAGAACGTCTTCCTGGGGCGCGGGATGGCGACGCTCTCGCTCGACGGCCCCGGCCAGGGCGAGACCGGCCTCTCCTCGAGCATCGAGCCGGCGTACGAGCGGGCGGTGACGGCCGCGCTCGACTTCCTCGAGGGGCGCGGCGACCTCGATCTCGGACGCGTCGGGCTGGCCGGCGTGTCGCTCGGCGGCTACTACGCTCCGCGCGCCGCCGCGTACGAGCCGCGGGTGAAGGCGGCCGTGGGAATCAGCGGCCCGTTCGACTTCGGCGAGTGCTGGGAGACGATGCCGCGTCCGACTCGCGAAACCGTCGAGCACCACGTCGGCGCGGCGGACGAGGAGGAGGCCCGCGCGAAGGCTGCCGAGTTGAACCTCTACGACGCGGCGCCGCTGCTCGACCGGCCGTACCTCGCGATCACCGGCCGTCGCGACCGGCTGATCCCGTGGGAGCAGACGAAGCGCCAGGCCGACGAGGCGCCGGGCGGCGAGTTCGTCCTCTACGACGACGGAAACCACGTCTGCAACAACCTCCCCTACCTGTACCGCCCGCTCACGGCCGACTGGCTGCGGGAGAAGCTCGCGTGAGCGGATGAGCACGCCGGGCGTCGTGCGGGGCCGGATCGGCGAGGCACTTGCGCGGCTCGAGGACGAGCGCTTCCTGAAGGGCGAGGCCCGCTACGTCGGAGACATGAAGGTGCCGGACATGCTCCACGCCGCCTTCGTGCGGAGCGTCCACGCGCACGGGCGGCTCTGCGGGATCGACACCGAGGGGGCGAGGGCGGCACCGGGCGTGCGCCTCGTCCTCGCCGGCGCGGATCTCGTGGGCGAGACCGACCCGTTCCCCGTCTTCGCGCGCGACGCCGACCTCGTGCCGGTGATGCACCCGGTGCTCGCGCGCGACCGCGTCCGCTACGTCGGCGAGCCGGTCGCGGTCGTCGTCGCCGACACGGCCGAGCAGGCCGCGGATGCCGCCGAGCTCGTGCTGCTCGACGTCGAAGAGCTGCCCGCGCTCGTCGACCCGCGCGAGGCGGAGGCCGCGGAGCCGCTCCACGACGAGGCGCCCGACAACGTCCTGCTCCGCCTGCGCCTCGGCTCGGGCGACGTCGACGCCGCGTTCGCCGCCGCGCACGCGGTCGTGCGCCAGACGGTGCGGATTCCGAGGCTCATCGCGGCGCCGCTCGAGCCGCGCGCGGTTCTCGCTTCGTACGACCCGGCCGGCGACGTGCTCACCCTCTGGCTCTCCGCCCAGGACCAGCACCGCCAGCTCGACGGCCTCTCGACCGTGCTGCGGCGCCCTCCGGCGAAGCTGCACGTCCTCGTCCCCGACGTCGGCGGGGCGTTCGGAAGCAAGGGGGTGCCCCAGGCGGAGACCGCCGCTCTCGCCCTCGCCGCGATCCGCCTCGGTCGCCCCGTGAAGTGGACGGAGACGCGCACCGAGAGCTCACTCGCCGTGTACCAGGGCCGCGGCTCCGAGATCGTCGCGGACCTGGCCCTCGGCGCGGACGGGCGGATGCTCGGCCTGCGCGCCCGCGTCCTCGCCGATCTCGGCGCCTACCTCGTCACGTCGACGCCTGTCTCTTCGCAGACGCTCGCCTCGCTGCTCGTCGGCTGCTACGCGATCCCGGCCGCGGAGGTGGACGTCGCCGGGGTGTGCACGACGAAGGTGCCGACCGGCCCCTACCGCGGCGCGGGCCGGCCCGAGGCGGCCCTCGTGCTCGAGCGGCTCGTGGACCGCGCCGCGGCAGAGCTCGGCCTCGACCGCGTCGAGATCCGCCGCCGGAACACGATTCCCGCCGACGCCTTCCCGTACCGTTCGCCGCTCGGGCTGACGTACGACTCCGGCGACTACGCCGGCGCGCTCGACGCGGCCCTCGAGCTCTCTCGCTGGGACGACCTGCTCGCCGAGCGAGACCGGCTCCGTGCCGCCGGAGGGCTCGCCGGGGTGGGGCTCGCGCTCTACGTCGAGCGGGCCGGGCCGGGGTGGGAGACGGCGCGGATCCGTCTCGAGGAGGACGGCGCCGTCGTGCTGTACACGGGCTCGTCACCGCACGGCCAGGGCCACGAGACGGCATTCGCGCAGATCGTCGCCGCGGAGCTCGGCGTCGAGCCGGACGTCGTCGAGGTGCGCTGGGGCGACTCGTTCGAGATCCCCGAGGGCGTCGGCACCTACGCCAGCCGCTCCGTCACCGTCGGCGGCTCGGCGGCGCTGCTCGCAGCCCGCGAGCTGAAGGCGCGGCTCGACGCCGGCGAGACCGCAGTGCTCGAGGTCGCGACGCGCTTCGAGCTCCCCGGTCCTGTCTTCTCGTTCGGCGCGTACGTCGCGACGGTCGAGATCGAGCGGGAGACGGGGGAGACGCACCTGCGGCGGGTGGTCGCGGTCGACGACTGCGGCCGCGTGGTCAACCCGCTGCTCGCGGACGGCCAGGTAGAAGGAGCGGTCGTGCAGGCGATCGGCGAGTGCTTCCACGAGCAGGTCGGCTACGACGACGACGGCCAGCCGCTCGCGATCAACCTCTACGAGTACCACCTGCCGACGGCGCAGTCGCTGCCCGAGCTCACGACCGCGTTGCGGGAGACGCCGTCCCCGTTCAACCCGCTGGGCGCGAAGGGCATCGGCGAGGGCGGCTCGATCGGGACGCCGGCCGCCGTCGCGAACGCCGTCGCCGACGCGCTCGGGCCGCTCGGGATCCACCACCTCGATCCTCCGTACACCGCCTCCCGGGTCTGGGAGGCGTTGCGCGCCGCCTCGCCGTGACGCCCCCCGGGACCGCGGGTGCCGGCCGCTTCGTATCTCGCGTATGAGACGCCTGCTCCTGCCGCCCCTGCTGCTGTTGCTCGGGCTCCTGCTCGCTCCGGCGCCCGGGGCCACGATCGCGCACCGTGTCCGCCCGGAGCGGGTCCTGCTCGGGCGCTCGGAGCGCGGGCGCCCGATCGTCGCGTTCCGCGTCGGGAACCCCGGGGGTCGCCCCGTGCTCGTGTTCGGCTGCATCCACGGCACCGAGTGCGCCGGACTGGCCGTCGCCCGCGCGCTCGAGCGCGTCCATACGAAGCTCGACCTCTGGGTCGTCCCGAACCTGAACCCGGACGGATACGCCGTCGGCAGGCGTCAGAACGGGCGCGGTGTCGACCTGAACGCGAACTGGTCGTCCGGCTGGCACGGCGGCGGTCGGCCGTGGGACGTCTACTACCCGGGGCCGCGGCCGTTCTCCGAGCGCGAGACGCGCATCGCGCGCAACCTCATCCTGCGCCTCCGGCCGCGAGCCACGATCTGGTTCCATCAGCACATGGACCTCGTCTGGGCCTGGGGGCAGTCGAGCCGCGCGGGCCGGATCTACGCTCGCGCGTCCGGGCTGCGCTTCTATCACCACCACTGGCTCGACGGGACCGCCCCCAACTGGCAGAACCACCATGTGCCCGGCACCGCGTCCTTCGTCGTCGAGCTCCCCGCGGGGAGCCTCTCGCCCGCGCAGGTGCGCCGTCACGTGCACGCCGTGCTCGCGGTCGGGGCCGCGCTCGCACGCCCGTCGTCGTGACCGGGGAATTCGCGGATTCGCCTCCGAGCGGACGCTGGTACCACGCGGGCGTGGACGCACCGCCGCTCAGCGAACCCGCGCTCTTCGAGGAGCTGCGCCGCGACGAGTTCGCCCGCCTCGACCGGGCGGGCCACACGTATCTCGACTACACCGGCGCCGGCCTCTATGCGGAGTCGCAGCTCGCCGAGCACCTCGAGCTCCTCCGCGCTGGCGTCTTCGGCAATCCCCACTCGGTCAACCCGACCTCGGGGGCGGCGACCGAGCTGGTCGAGCGTGCGCGTGCCGCCGTGCTCCGGTTCTTCGGCGCGCCCGAGGACGAGTACGCCTGCATCTTCACGCCGAACGCGACGGGCGCCCTGCGGCTCGTGGGCGAGGCCTACCCGTTCCACCGGGGCGACCGCTTCCTGCTCACCTTCGACAACCACAACTCGGTCAACGGGATCCGCGAGTTCGCGCACGCCCGCGGCGCCGAGACGACGTACATCCCGAGCGTCCCGCCGGAGCTGCGGGTCGACGACGACGATCTCGGCCGGTATCTCGCCGCGACTCCCGGCGAGCGCCACAACCTCTTCGCCTATCCGGCGCAGTCGAACTTCTCCGGCGTCCAGCACCCGCTCGAGTGGGTCGAGCAGGCACACGCGGCCGGGTGGGACGTCCTGCTCGACGCTGCCGCCTTCGTACCGACGAACCGGCTCGACCTCGCGGCCGTCCGTCCCGACTACGTCTGCGTGTCCTTCTACAAGATGTTCGGCTGGCCGACCGGGGTCGGTGCTCTGATCGCCCGCCGCGACGCGCTCGCGAAGCTCGAGCGCCCGTGGTTCTCGGGCGGCACGATCGTGGCCGCCTTCGTGCAGCGGGAGTGGTACCAGGCGGCTCCCGGCCCGGCGCATTTCGAGGACGGGACCGTCAGCTTCCTCGACCTGCCTGCCGTGGAGATCGGTCTTCGCTTCCTCGACCGGGTCGGGATCGAGCGCGTCCACGAGCACGTGCAGGCGCTCGCCGCCGAGCTGCTCGAGACCCTGACGGAGCTACACCACTCGAACGGCGAGCCGGTCGCGATCGTCTACGGGCCGCACGGGATCGAACGGCGCGGGGCCACGGTCGCCTTCAACTTCCTCCATCCCGACGGGCGCGTGGTCGACGAGCGCTACGTCGACCGGCTCGCGGGCCGGGATCTGATCTCGCTGCGCACGGGCTGCTTCTGCAATCCCGGTACGGGCGAGGTCGCCTTCAGCATCGCGCGCGAGACGCTCCTGGGCGGGGAGTTCGGGGAGGCGACGACCCTCGACGACTACCTCGCCGCGATGGGGCTCGCGTCCGGCGGCGCCGTGCGGGCCTCGCTCGGCGTGGCCTCCGACCGTTCCGACCTGGAGCGCTTCGCCGCCTTCGCGCACGAGCTCGTCGATCTCGAGACCGTGCCCGACGATCTCCCGCCTCGCACCGGCTGCTGACGCCCGCGGCGGGGCTACCCGCCGTGGAGCGCGGCGCGGAGGCTCTCGAGCTGCCGCTCGACCGCTCCGCACACGTCTTCGCAGAGCTGCCAGATTCCCGCGTCGACGACGCGGTACCGGGTCGAGCCCCTGTCGCGGCGGCGGCCGACGATCCCGGCGTCGAGGAGCAGGCCGAGGTGCTTGGAGACGTTCTGCTGGGTCGAGCCGACGGCGGTCGTGAGCTCCTGCACCGTCGCCTCGCGGTCGCGGAGGTTGTCGAGGAGCTTGATCCGGGTGGGGTCGGACAGCACCCGGAACCTCCGCGCGATCAACTCGACGACGTCATCGGTGAGTGGGTGTTGAAGGCTCATGGCCGTGGGTGGTGGGGAGGCCGGCGGTTCACCGGCCTCCCCACCGGGTGCTCATGCTGCGGGGTGAGGGCGGTGGATGTGGAGATGGAGCGAGCCGGCGCTGTAGAGCCCGGTGCCGGCGAGCAGGACGAGCAGGATGCCGGGGACGATGAAGAACCAGGCGAAGAGCCTGAAGTCCGGCAGGCTGTTGACCTGTCTGTAGTTGTCGACGTTCGCCTGCATCGTGTCCACCAGCGGCTTGTAGAAGGCGAGGCCCGCCGGGACCTGCTTGAAGACCGGGATCACCGGCTCGAGCATCGGCATCAGCGGCTTCAGCTGCGCCTGCATCTGCGGGTTCGTCGACGCAGCGGTGAACTGCTGCGCGACGCCGCCGAGCGGGACGAACACGTTGTTGTAGTAGTCGGCGGTCTTCTGGACGTGGGCGGGCGCCATGATCGGCTGGAACCCGTTCAGCATCCGCTGCCCTGCGGCCGCCTTGCCCGGCATCCCCATCGCGAGCGGCGCGACGATCAATGCGGCGCCGATCGCGAGGACGGCCCACCACAGTGCCTTGCGGTTCATTCCGGAACCTCCTCGGGTTGTCGGCTCCGAGCCTGCTGCGCCGCGGCCGGCTGCGCGTCCGGCGGCGCCCCGATCAGCACCGCACAAAGTACGGATTCGTTTGGCTTGAAAATGCCAAATTCGCTGTTACAAGCTAGTAGTTGTTCCGGATGCAGCAGCGGCGCGGCGAGGCGGACGATGCGCTCGACACAGGAGGTCTCGCCGATGCTCGACCAGCAGCAGGTTCCGACAGTCCGGGGACTGAGCGAGGAGGACGTCCGCCACATCGTGCGGGCGGAGCTCGAGCGGGAGAAGGCGACCAGGAGCGCGGCGATCATCGCCTCGAAGGGGACGCTCGACTGGGCCTATCCGCCGCTCATCCTCGCCACGACCGCGGCAGCGTCCGGGATGGACGCGTCCGTCTTCTTCACGTTCTACGGGCTGAACATCATCCACAAGGACTTCGAGCGGCTGCTCAAGGTCTCGCCGCTCGGCAACCCCGCCATGCCGATGCCGGTCACGATGCCGAACCTCGTGCTCGGCCTGCCCGGGATGGGGCCGCTGGCCACCACGCTGATGAAGGCGAAGTTCCGCGGCAAGCACGTCGCCGGGATCCGGGAGCTGCTCACCTCGGCGCAGGACCTCGGCGTGCGGCTGATCGCCTGCCAGATGACGATGGACGTCTTCGGCTACGAGGCGAGCGACTTCCTCGACGGCGTCGAGTTCGCCGGGGCGGCCGCCTTCCTCGCCGAGGCGCGGCAGGCACACGTGACCCTCTTCGTCTAGGAGCACCGAATGAGCCAGACAGAGATCGAGACGACCACGGAGCTCGACGCCCGTGGGCTGCTTTGCCCGATGCCGATCGTGAAGACGGCGAAGGCGATGAAGGAGCTCCGGCCCGGGGAGGTGCTGAAGCTGATCGCGACCGATCGCGGTTCGGTCGCCGACGTCCCCGCCTGGGCCGAGAGCACGGGAAACGAGTTGCTCGAGCACTACGAGGAGGACGGCGCGTTCGTCTTCTTCCTGCGCAAGAGCGAGGAGGTCTAGCGATGGCAGACCACGAGAAGCTCGTCGTCATGGTCACGCACGGCCCGGAGGACCCGGAGCTCGCGACGATCCCGTTCGCGATGGCCGGGGCTGCCGTCGCGTCGGACGTCGAGGTCGTGATGGGGTTCCAGGGCGAGGGGTGCGAGCTCGTCCGGAAGGGCGTGGCCGAGCAGATCCACGCGGAAGAGTTCGCGCCGCTCGGCGACCTGCTCGACACGATCAAGGAGATGGGCGGGCAGCTGCTCGTCTGCTCCCCCTGCATCAAGAAGCGGCACCTGGGCGAGGAAGACCTCGTCGACGGCGCCGAGATCGTGGCCGCCGGCCGTTTCGTCGCCGAGGTCACGTCCGCGACCAACAGCCTCGTCTACTAGGAGGAGAGATGACCGAGACCCTGATCGAGATCGCGGCGGCGAAGGTCGTCGACGCGCGCGGCGCGGCCTGCCCGGGCCCGCTGCTCGAGGCGAAGAAGGCGATGGGCAGCGTTGCCGTCGGCGAGGTGCTCGAGCTCTGGTCGAGCGACTCCCAGACGAAGAACGACGTCCAGGCCTGGGCCGGCAAGGTCGGCCACGAGTTCCTCGGCGTCGAGTCCGCCGACGGGTACGACCGCGTCTTCGTCCGGCGCGCGAAGTAGGAGAGAGACGACGGCCGCGACAGCGCCCGCACCTCCCTCCGCGACGCCGGGAGCACCGGAGAAGGAGTTCGTCCCGCGGATCCTCGTCTTCTCGACGAACTCCATCTCCGATCCCGGCATCGACCTCGCCGGCAGCTCGCACATGCACTACCCGCCGAGCGTGCTGACGATCGCGCTGCCGTGCACGAGCGGCATCCGGCCCGCGTGGATCCTGCACGCGCTCGAGCACGGCTTCGACGGCGTGTTCATCGCCTCCGACGGCGACGAATGCGCCTATCTCCAGGACTGCTCGGAGCGGTCGTCGAAGATCGTCGCCGACGCGCAGGCGCTGCTGCAGGAGCACGGCCACGAGCCGCGGCGATTGAAGATGGCCGCGATCTGCTCGGTCTGCGCCGCGCCGTTCACGAAGCACGTCCGCGAGTTCGCCGGAGCGCTGACCGAGCTGGGGCCGGCGCGATGAGCGGCGGCAACGGCAACCGCGCCGACTACGACGCGCTCGTCGTGGGGAGCGGCATCGGCGGCATGGAGTCGGCGCTCAAGCTCGGCGCCATGGGCTACCGCGTCCTCGTCGTCGAGAAGGAGCCGTCGATCGGCGGGAAGATGATCCTGCTCAGCAAGGTCTTTCCGACGCTCGACTGTGCGAGCTGCATCTCGACCCCGAAGATGGGCGAGACGACGCACCACCCGAACCTCACCGTCCTCACCGACGCGGAGGTCGAGGGCATCGTCCGCGGCGACGACGGCCGTTTCTCGGTGCGCGTCACGCAGAGGCCGCGCTTCGTCGACGTCAGCGCGTGCACGGGCTGCCGGCAATGCGAGCTCGCGTGCACGGTCTCGGTGCCCGACCAGTTCAACGGCGAGCTCGTCGCGCGCCGCGCCGCGTACATCCCGTTCCCGCAGGCGGTGCCGCAGAAGGCGCTGATCGAGCGCGCGGGCACGTCTCCCTGCACGTTCTCGTGTCCAGCCGGGATCAAGGCACACGGCTACGTCTCCCTCATCCGCAGTGGCGAGTACGACAAGGCGTACGGGCTCGTGCTCGAGACGACGCCGCTCGTCGGCAGTCTCGGCCGAGCCTGCTACGCCCCCTGCGAGGAGGAGTGCACGCGGAGCGACCTCGAGGGCCCGCTGCCGATCCGGCGGCTGAAGCGCTTCGTCGCCGACCTGCACCAGGGCGGCCCCGGCGTCGAGGCCGGCGAGGAGAGCGGGCGCAGCGTCGCGGTCGTCGGCTCCGGCCCGGCCGGGCTCACGGCCGCCTGGCAGCTGCGCCTGCGCGGCCACCGCGTGAAGATCTTCGAGGCGGCGCCCGAGCCCGGCGGCGCGCTCCGCCTCTCCATCCCGAGCTACCGCCTCCCGGCCGAGGTCGTCGAGCGCGACGTCGCGAACGTGACCGCGATCGGGGTCGAGATCGAGACGGACGCGCCCGTCGGGGACCCGGGTGCGCTCCGGCGGGACGGCTTCGACGCCGTCCTCCTCGCCACGGGAACTCCGGTGCCGGCCCGTCTGAACGTGCCGGGCGAGGAGCTCGACACCGTGCTGCCGGCGCTCGACTTCCTCCGTCGCATCAAGCTCGCCGACGCCCCCGATCTCGGCGGCAAGCGCGTCGTGGTGATCGGCGGCGGCAATGTCGCGATCGACGCCGCGCGCAGCGCGCGCCGGCTCGGCGCCGCCGAGGTGCACGAGGTCTGCCTCGAGTCGCGAGCGGAGATGCCCGCATATGGATTCGAGGTCGAGGAGGCGCTCGCGGAGGGCGTGATCCTCCACGACTCCTGGGGCATCCGCGGCTTCCGCTCCGACGCGGTCGAGCTGAAGCGCTGCGCCGCGGTCTTCGACGACGAGGGACGGTTCGCCCCCCGTTACGACGAGGACGAGACCGACGAGCTGCCCTTCGACGTCGCGATCGTCGCGATCGGCATGCGGCGCGAGCGCGACGTCGCCGTCGATCCCGTGACGCTGCAGGCCGCCGACCCCTGGCTGTTCGCCGCCGGCGACGTCGTCGCCGGTCCGACGAAGATCGTCGACGCCGTCGGCGCCGGCCGCCGCGCCGCCTTCATGATCGACCGCTTCCTGCGCGGCGAGAGCCTCACGGAGCTGCCGTTCGACGAGCGGCTCCCGCTGGTCGGGCACGACGACGTCCTCCGGCGGCAGCACAGTCACAGCCGCCGCGAGCCGCTTCCCGCCTTCGCGCTCGGCGCCAGCCCGACCGGCTTCGAGGAGCTCGAGCCGGGCCTGACCGAGGAGGAGGCACGGGCGGCGGCCGCCCGCTGCCTCGACTGCGGCGTCTGCTCCGAGTGCCACGAGTGTGTCGCCGTCTGCCCGGCCGACGCGATCCGGCTCGACGCGCGCGCAGAGGAGGTCGAGGTCGGCGTCGGCTCGGTCATCGTCTCGACCGGGTACTCGCTCTTCCCCGCCGACGAGAAGCCGCAGTACGGGTACGGCCGCTTCCAGAACGTGATCACGGGAGTGCAGATGGAGCGGCTGCTCGCGCCGACACGCCCGTACAACACGGTGCTGCGCCCGTCGGACGGCAAGGTGCCCGAGCGGATCGCCTACGTCATGTGCACGGGCTCGCGCGACGAGACGGTCGGCAACCCGCTCTGCTCGAAGTTCTGCTGCATGTACTCGATCAAGCAGAACCAGCTGATCATGGGCGCGCTGCCGCTCGCCGACGTGACCGTCCACTACATCGACATCCGCACGCCGGGCAAGGGCTACGACGAGTTCTTCGAGCAGTCGAAGGCGATGGGCGCGCAGTTCGTGAAGGGACGCGTCGCCTCGATCGCCGAGGCCGAGGGCGGCAACCTGATCCTCCGCTACGAGGACGTCGACGACGGCGGGAAGATCGTCGAGGCGGAATACGACCTCGTCGTGCTCGCCGTCGGTGTGCGCCCGAACCTCGATTCGAAGGCGCTCTTCCCCGACGGGACGCTCGCCTTCGACGACTTCGACTACGTCGACGAGCCCGACGAGGACGTCAATCCGGCGGCGACGAGCATTCCGGGAGTCTTCGTCGCGGGTGCGGCCTCGGGCGCGAAGGACATCCCCGAGTCGATCCTCCATGCGGGCGCCGCCGTCGCGCAGGCGGCGGCGTATCTCGAGCAGGACAGGGTGCCGGCGTGAGCGCGCTCCCGGAGAGGAAGATCGGTGTCTACGTGTGCCGTTGCGGCGGCAACATCTCCGACTACGTCGACGTCGAGCGCGTTGTCGCGGCGGTCGAGGACGAGCCCGGCGTGAAGGTGGCGCGGACGGCGATGTTCACCTGCTCCGACGCGACGCAGTCCGAGATCGTCGCCGACATCGAGGGGCAGGAGCTCGACGGCCTCGTCGTCGCGTCCTGCTCGCCGAAGCTCCACACCTTCACCTTCCGTGCCGCTGCGAAGCGGGCGGGCCTGAACCCGTACCAGTACACGCAGGTGAACATCCGCGAGCAGTGCTCGTGGACGCATACCGACGACCACGAGGGCGCGACCGAGAAGGCGATCCGGCTCGTGCGCGCCGGGATCAACCGGACGCGCCTGACCTCCCCGCTCGAGCCGCTCGTCGTCGAGACCGCGCAGCGCGCCCTCGTCGTCGGCGGCGGCATCGCCGGCCTGCGCGCCGCGCTCGGGCTCGCCGAGATCGGCCTCGGCGTCTTCCTCGTCGAGCGCGAGCCGGAGCTCGGCGGCTGGGTCGGCCGGCTCGGCGAGATCTACCCGCACGGCGCGAACGGCCGCGAGCTCGTCGCGAGGCTCGTCGAGCAGGTGCGCGCCAGGCCCGACGTCACCGTGCTCACGAACGCGGAGGTGGTGGCGAAGTCCGGGAGCTACGGCAACTACACCGCTTCGCTCCGCGTCCAGGGTGACGACGGGCCGGAAACCATCGAGGTCGAGGTCGGCTCGATCATCGTCGCCACCGGCTTCGACTCCTACCAGCCCGAAGCCGGCGAGTACGGCTACGGCATCGAGGGCGTCCTCACCCTGCCGGAGCTCCAGGAGCTGCTGGAAGGGGGGGACGGGCCGCTCGAGCTCGCCGGGCGGCCCGTCCGCAGCATCGCCTACGTCTACTGCGTCGGCAGCCGACAGGCCGATGGGAACACGTACTGCTCTCGCTACTGCTGCCCGGCCGCGATCCACGCCTCACTGCAGGTCGCGGCACGCGACCCGGAGGTGCGCCAGTACCACCTCTACCGCGAGCTCCGCGCCTACGGCGAGCACGAGCTCGCGTTCACCGAGTCCCGCAAGAAGGGCTCGCTCTACCTCCGCTTCCCGGACGACGACCCGCCCGAGGTGGCGCGCGACGACGACGGCCTGAGGGTCACGCTGCGCGACCTGCTCACGGCCGGCGAGGAGGTGACGATCCCCGTCGACCTGCTCGTCCTCGTCACCGGCATGGTGCCGCGCGAGAACGAGGGGCTCGTCGCCGCCCTCAAGCTCCCGGTCGGGAACGACGGCTTCTTCAACGAGATCCACCCGAAGCTGCGGCCGGTCGAGACCGTCGTCGACGGCGTGCTCATCGCAGGGGCGTGCCAGGGACCGAAGACCGCGAGCGAGAGCGTCGCGTCGGGCCTCGCGGCCGTGACGCAGACCGCGGCGATGCTGAAGCTGGGTCATGCCGAGCTCGACCCGCAGGTCGCCGTCGTCGACGCTGTGGCGTGCACCGGCTGCGGCGACTGCATCGACTCCTGTCCGTTCGGTGCGATCGCGCTCGCGGACGGAGTCGCCGTCGTCGACGGAGCCGGCTGCAAGGGCTGCGGCGCCTGCACGCCGGTCTGTCCCGAGAACGCGATCGACCTGCTCGGCTACACCGACGCGCAGGTGCGCTCGATGATCGAAGGGATGGTGGAGGAGGTGGTCCCGGCATGAGCCGCGACCCTCGCGAGATCGTGCGGGAGGAGCCGCTGATGCGCCGCCCGATCCTCGACGCCCTCGCCGACGGTCCGCACACCGTGCCGGAGATCGCCGCCGCGATCGGCGCGCCCGAGAACGAGACGATGTTCTGGGTCATGGGCATGCGGAAGTACGGCCTGCTCGCCGAGCTTCCCCAGCCCGACGGCGACTTCTACCGCTTCCAGGCGGCGAAAGCGTGAGCACGATCGTCACGCCCGACCTCGCCGAGCGCGTCCGCGAGAGCGGAGCCTTCGACGCCGAGGCCTGCATGAACTGCGGCGTCTGCACGGCCGTCTGCCCGCTCGGGCTCGACGTGCTCCCCCGCCGGCTCTTCCGCTACGTCGTGCTCGGGCTCGAGGACCGTGTGGCGGCCGAGACGGAGACCGTCTACTCCTGCCTGCTCTGCCGCCTCTGCGAGGAGAGTTGCCCGGCCGGGGTCCACATCACCGAGAACGTGCGCACCCTGCGCCACTACCTGAACGGAGCCTGATGGCCCTCCCGGCGAGAGACGTGATCGGCATCCTCGGCGACAACCTGCGGCTGCGCGGCTCGGTGCTGCCGATCCCGGCGCGCCGCGCCATCCGCTGGACGCGCGGCCTCGACCTGCCGCGCGGCGGCGAGACCGTCCTCTACACCGGCCAGATGTACCAGCTCATTCCCTACATCGAAAGACTCGTCGGCGCCGAGCGGCGTCTGGGAGACACGCCGCTCGCGCGCCTGACGGGTGTCGGCCGCAGCCTGAACCGGGTCGTCAGCGTCTCGGCCTTCATCGCGCGGCCGTCGCGGCGCGAGCGGGAGGAGTTCGACCGCGTCCCCCGCGCGGTCGTCGAGCTTCTCCGCGGCGCGGGCGTCGAGCCCGGCTGCCTCTACGAGGACGACCTCTACTCGGGCGCGCTCGCCCACGACCTCGGTCTCGACGAGCTCGTCGCCGCCCACGCGCGGCGCGTGCACGAGATCCTGCGCAAGCACGGAGTCCGCACCGTGATCACGATCGACCCGCACACGACGAACATACTCCGCTCCGTCTACCCGACCCTGCTCGAGGACTGGGACGTCGAGGTGCGGAGCTACCTCGAGGTGCTCGCCGAGCGGACGTGCGACGCAACCGCACCGGTGACGCGCGAGGCCGTCCTGCACGACTCCTGCGTCTTCGCGCGCTACGAGGGCGTGGTCGAGGAGCCGCGCGCCCTGCTCGCGAGCGCGGGCGTGGGCGTCGTCGAGCCCGAGAGCTCGGGACGGCTCACCTGGTGCTGCGGCGGCCCCGTCGAGGCGCTCTATCCGGAGAAGGCCGAGGCGCAGGCCGAGCGGCGCGTCGAGCAGCTCCGCGCCGCCGGCGCCGAGTGCGTGACCATGTGCCCCCTCTGCCTCGTCAACCTCTCGAAGGCCGCCCGCGGGACGGTCGCCTTCCGCGACATCTCCGACGTGCTCCTCGAAGCTGGCCGCGTCGCGCAGAATTGAGCGCATGAAGAGCGAGGACTGGGACCGCCGCTACTCCGGCAGCGAGCTGATCTGGACGGCGCAGCCGAACCGCTTCCTCGTCGCCGAGACGACGGGCCTGACGCCGGGGCGCGCGCTCGACCTCGCCTGCGGCGAGGGCCGCAACGCGGTCTGGCTCGCGGAGCAGGGGTGGAGCGTGACCGGCGTCGACTTCTCCGGTGTCGCCCTCGCGAAGGCCGCGCAGCTCGCCGCTGCTCGAGGCGTCGCGGTCGAGTGGGTGGAGGCCGACCTCCTCGGCTACGAGCCCGAGCCGGCCGCCTACGACCTCGTCGTCGTGCTCTACCTGCAGATCCCGGCCGCCGGCCGCAGCACCGTCCTGCGCAATGCCGCGGCCGCGGTCGCGCCCGGCGGCGAGCTGCTCGTGGTCGCGCACGACAGCAGCAACCTCGAGCACGGCTACGGCGGCCCGCGCGACGCGGCCGTGCTCTACGGCTCCGACGACGTCGCGGGCGATCTCGAGCCCACCGACCTCGAGCCCGAGCGGGCCGAGGTCGTCCGGCGGCCGGTCGAGACGTCGGCGGGGGAGCGAATCGCCCTCGACCTGCTCGTCCGCGCGCGACGGCCCGTGGGCGCCTGACTCCCCGGGCGGCGGAACCGCCCGGAGGCAGTTCCGCCGCCCGGCTCCCCTACCAGGGCTGCGCGTCCGGTGCGAAGACCGGCGCGGTCCCCGGTTGCGCCCAGGAGTAAGTAGACGAGGACGTGTACCGGAGCCCGATCAGGGGCGCCGGTGAGAACGACAGCTGTGGTTGCGCGCAGGGAGTGGATACCGGCGCACAGCCGGGCTGTTGCCACTGGTACGAGGAGTGTGGGACTGCCCCGGCCGTCGCAACCGTGCCGAAGAACACGGCCGCCCCGACGGTCGCGGGAAAGAGGAGACGTTTGTGCATGGGTGCCTCCTTTCGTACGGATGATCCCAGCGGGGGGTCACCTGCGCATCGGTAGAAGCAGGTAACCCCGATCCGTGTGCTGCGCGCCGGTGCTCAAACGGCCGACGCGGGCTCGAACTCGCGGAGAAACCCCTCGAACATGCGCCGGTGCCCCTCCTCGTCGTGGAGGATCTCGATCACCATGTCCTGGGTCACCCAGTCGACGCCGTCGGCTGCCTCGATGATCCGGTTGTAATGGGCGATCGCGCCGTTCTCGGCCTCGATCACGCCCTTGATCACGTGCAGGACGTCGGTCGGCTCGGCCGGCGGCTGCAGGTACTCCTGCTCCGCGCGGAACTCGAGGGAACCGGGGACGGTGCCGTACAGCTCCCGGACCCGGGTGGCGAACCGGCGCGCGTGGCCGAGCTCCTCGTCGACGTCCTTCTCGAGGCTTTCCTTGATCTCATGGGCGCGTACCCCGTCGAGATCGGTCGAGTTGGCGAGGTAGCTCATCACCGTCTCGATCTCCATCCAGTACGCCTGCGTCAGGAGCTCGAGGAGCTCCTCGCGCTTCGCGGCGTGTTCCGGCGCGGCAATCCCTGCTGCGGCTGTGGTCATGGTCGTGCTCCTTTCGCCCCGGAGGGCCGTCGTCGGTTCGTTTACGCGGTGGACGCGAGCGCCGCGGCGCCGTCGAGCCGCAGGCTCGTGACGTGGAGGCCGTACGTCTCGCGAACGTTCCGCTCGAGGTCGTGCTCGAGCCAGGCACGGCGGCTCTCTTCCGGCACGGCAAGGAGGATCTCGCCGGCGGGGAAGCGGGCGAGGGCGTCGCCGATCGCCTGCAGCGGGTCGTCGGTCCCGACCATGCCGTGCGCCTGGACCCCCAGCCGCTCCAGGCCCAGCAGCGCCTCGTCGAGGCGCGCCTGGGCGTCCTCGGTCTCGGCGCCCTCGGCGTCGGTGAGGAAGTGGAGGGGAGAGGCGAGCACGGGCGCGACGACGAAGACCTCGGCCGCGAGGTCGCCGACGGCGTGGTGCACGGCGCGGCACAGAGCGGTCTCGTCGCAGTGCAGGTCGGCGACGACGAGCAGCCGCAGCGGTCCGTCCGCCGGGGCGCGGCGAGGCGCAGCGTTCATGCGTGAGCGGGGGAAGAGCAGCGAGGCTCCGGCGGCGATCGCGAGTCCCGCCGTGGCTGCGACGCCGAGACCGATCCACCCGAGCGCCGACGGGTGGAGCACGAGCGCCGCGACGACGAGCAACAGCGTGAGGTACGCGAGCACCGGGAGCAGGAAGAACGCGAGGTAGGGGCGGCGGATCATCGTTCACCTCCATCGGTCGAGACGGCAGCCGCGGTCCTGCCGGCTGCGATCAGGCTCCGGAACCACGAGAAGCTGTCCTTCGGCACGCGCTCGAGCGTCGGATAGTCGACGTAGACGAGGCCGAAGCGGCGTCCGTACCCGAGGCTCCACTCGAAGTTGTCGAGCAGCGACCAGACGAAGTAGCCGTGGACGGGCACTCCCTCGGCGATCGCCCGGGCGACGGCGTCGAGATAGGCGGCGAGGTACTCGATGCGCTCCGGATCGCGGACGCGGCCGTCGTGCCCACGCACGTCCCCGAAGGCGGCGCCGTTCTCGGTCACGTAGATCGAGGACGCTCCGTACTCGCGGTGCACGCGCGTCAACAGCTCGTAGATGCCTGCCGGGTAGACCTCCCAGCCCATCTCCGTCAGCCGGCCGTCCGGAGCACGCACCTCGAGCGGCGCGCCGCCCGCCGGATCTGCGCGGAGGATCGAGCGCGAGTAGTTGTTGACACCGAGGAAGTCGAGCGGGGTCGAGATCGCGGCTAGGTCGCCCGGTCGCACCGGCGGCTCGAGCGGCGCGAGGACGTCGAGCGCCGCGTCGGGATAGCTGCCGAGTAGCACGGGCTCGAACCAGAGCCGGTTCCGGATCGCGTCGCCGACCGCCGCCGCCTCGACGTCCGCCGGGTCGTCGCTCGCCGGGTGGCAGGGCCAGGAGTCGAGGATGATCCCGACCGACGAGCCCCGCGACTCCCGGCGGATGGCCTCGGTCGCCCAGCCGTGCGAGAGCAAGAGGTGGTGCGCCGCCGCGAGGGCGTCGCCGTCGTCGCGGCGCCCCGGCGCGTGCACGCCGAGCGCGTACCCGAGCCACGCCGCGCAGAACGGCTCGTTGTGGGTCGACCAGTCGTGCACCCGGTCGCCGAGGCGGCCGGCGACGATCTCCGCCAGCTCGACGAACGCCTCGGCCGTCGAGCGGACGGGCCAGCCGCCCTCGTCCTCGAGCGGCTGCGGCAGGTCCCAGTGGTAGAGGTTGACGAAGGGGCGGATGCCGGCTGCGAGGAGCTCGTCGACGAGACGGTCGTAGAAGTCGAGCCCGCGCGGCTCGATCCGGCCGCGCCCGTCGGGAAGGATGCGGGGCCACGAGACCGAGAAGCGGAGTGCGTCGATGCCGAGGTCGGCCATCAGGCGCACGTCCGCCGGATAGCGGTGGAAGAAGTCGCAGGCGATCGCGCCCGACTCCCCGTTGCGCACGGCTCCGGGCACCGTGCAGAACCGGTCCCAGATGCCCTCGCCGCGGCCGTCCTCGTTCGTCGCGCCCTCGATCTGGTAGGCGGAGGTGGCCGCGCCCCAGAGGAAGCCCGGCGGGAACGCCGGGTAGGCGGGCTCTGCGCTCATCGGCCGTTCGCTATCGCGACGAGATGGTCGTCCTCGACCGGCACGAGCTCCGGCGCCTCGATCCACGCCGCGCGCCCGTTCGTGCCGGCGGCGGCCGCGCCGTCCCGCCGCCACTTCTCGTGCAGGTGCGGCACCGAGGCGACGAGGTTCTGCGTGTACGGGTGGCGCGGGTCGCCGAAGACCTTCGCGGTCGCGCCCATCTCGACGATGGAGCCGTGCCGGAGGATGACCGTCGAGTCGCTGATGTAGTTGCCGAGCGAGAGGTCGTGCGTGATGAAGAGGATCCCGAGCCCGCGCGCCTTCAGGTCGGCGAGCAGGTTGAGCACGTCGATCCGCGTCGAGGCGTCGAGCATGCTGATGATCTCGTCGGCGACGAGATAGCGGATGTCGAGCAGGAGCGCCCGCGCGACGAGCAGCCGCTGGAGCTGCCCGCCGCTGAGCTGGTGGGGAAACTTGTGGAGGACGTCCTCGGGGTTGAGCGCCACCGACTCGAGGGCGGCCCGCAGCCGGTCCTGCCACTCGTGCGCTCCGACCTCCGGGAAGAACTCGGAACGGACGAGTGCGAAGATCCGGTCGGCCTTGAAGATCGGGTTGCACGAACTGAACGGGTCCTGGAACACGCCCTGGACCCGCCGGTAGTACTCCTTCAGCGCGCCCCCGCGGAACCGGGTGATGTCGTCGTCGTCGTACGTGATCGAGCCCAGGGTCGGCCGGTCGAGGCGCAGGATCATCCGCCCGATCGTCGACTTGCCACTGCCGCTCTCGCCGATCAGCGACATCACCTCGCCGGGCTTCAGCTCGAAGCCGACGTCGCGCACGGCGGTGAGCCGGCCACGGCCGAACGCACCGACGCGGTACGTCTTCGAGACGTGGTCGAGCCGCAGCATCAGCGAGCCTCCGCCACGAGCGGTGCCGTACTCCCCACCGCCGTCGCCTCCCAGCAGGCGATGCCGCGGCCGTTCTCCTCGACCCAGGGCGGTTCCTGCTCGCAGCGGGCGGTCGCGAGCGGACAGCGCTCGCGGAAGCGGCAACCGGTCGGCGGGTCGAGCAGCGAGGGCGGCCGGCCCGGGACGCCCGAGAGCCGCTTCTCCGCATAGCGGACGCCGACCTCGGGCAGCGAGGAGACGAGCAGGCGGGTGTAGGGGTGACGCGGGTTCGAGACGATCTCTTCCGCCGGCGCCTTCTCGGCCAGCTTGCCGGCGTACATGACGAGGATCGTGTCCGCGATCTGGTACAGCACGGCGATGTCGTGGGTGATCACGATCATGCTCTTGACGAAGCCGCGGTCGCGGAACTCGACGAGCATCTGCGCGACGGCCTTCTGCGTCGAGACGTCGAGGGCCGACGTGATCTCGTCGGCGATCAGGAGCGAGGGGTCGAGCAGCGTCGAGAGCACCATCACGACCCGCTGCTTCATCCCGCCGGAGAGCTCGATGGGATAGAGATCGAGCACCTCCGGTTCGAGGCCGACGAGCTCGAGCCGCCGTTCGAGCTCCTGCCTGGCCCCGTTCCCGTGCACGCCCCGGGTGCGCAGCAGCTCGCGGATCATGCGACCGATCTTGCGCGTGGGGTTGAGGGCGCTCATCGCGTACTGCGGCACGATCGAGACGCGGCGGAAGCGGAACGGGTTCATCGTCGCGTCGTCTGCGATCGGCAGCTCCTCGCCGTCGAGCACGACGCGCCCGTCGACGTAGCGCATCCGGCCGTCGAGACGGATCAGGCTCTTGCCGAGGGTCGACTTGCCGCAGCCCGACTCGCCGGCGAGGCCCATGATCTCTCCGTCGGCGACGTCGAACGAGACGCCGTCGAGCGCCTTCACGTCGCCGGCGAGCGTGCGGTAGTAGACGCGGAGGTCTTCGACGTGGAGGCTCACCTCATGTCTCCCGGAGCTTCGGGTTGAAGACCTCGTCGAGGCCGACGTTCATCACGTAGAGCGAGCCGACGATGACCATGATCGCGAGGCCCGGCGGCAGGAACCACCACCAGAGATGGAGCTGCAGCGCGGCGTTCTGCACGGACAGCTGCATCATCATCCCGAGCGAGATCGTGTTCGACGGCCCGAGCCCGATGAAGTCGAGGGTCGCCGCGATCAGGATCGCCCCTCCGAAGAGGAGGATGAACATCATGAACAGGTAGCTCGACATGTTCGGTGCGATCTCGCGGAAGATGATCTTCCAGCTCGAGCGGCCCGAGAGGCGCGCGAGGTCGACGAAGTCGCGCGAGACGAGCGAGAACGTCTGCGCGCGCAGGGCGCGCGCCGCCCACGGCCACGACGTGAGGCCGATGAAGATCGACTCCGTCATGATCCCGCGCACCCGCAGGTACGCGGCGATCACGAGCAGGAGGGCGAACGTCGGGATCACGAGCACGACGTTCGTGAGCATGTTCAGCACCTCGTCCACGATGCCGCTGCGATAGCCGGCGGTGAAGCCGACCAGCATCCCGATCCCGGCCGCGATGCCGCCGCCGAGGGCGCCGACGATGAACGCCAGCCGTAGGCCCGTCACGAACTGCGCGTACACGTCCTGGCCCAGGAGGGTCGTCCCGAACCAGTGTCCACCGTGCGTCGTGGGCGCGACCGACAGCTCGCCGCCGTACACGAGCGGCCCCTGCTGCGCGAACACCGGCCCGAGGACGGCGAACAGCAGCATCGCGACCGTCAGCGAGCCGCCGACGACGAGCTTCCGGTTGCGGAGCGCGAAGTGGAGCGATTCGCGAACGGCGCCCATCACGACTGCCCCTGCATGCCGACCCGGGTGCGCGGGTCGACGATCACGTAGACGAGGTCGACGAGGAAGTTGGCGATCAGGACGCCGACGATGATGAAGAGGAAGATCCCCTGGATCACGAAGTAGTCCTCGTTCGTGATCGCCCGGTAGATCTGGTAGCCGAGGCCGGGGTACGAGAAGACGATCTCGGTCACGAGCGCGCCCGCGATCACGGCGCCGAGCTGGAGCGCGAGCCCCGTGATCTGGGGCAGCATCGCGTTCCGGAAGGCGTACTTTCGAATGAGCCGCTGCGGCGCCCCCAGCGCTCCCAGGTAGTGGGCGTAGTCGGACTCGAGCTCGTAGATGATCATGTTCCGCATCCCGATCGCCCAGCCTCCGAAGGCGACGAGGAAGAGCGACATGAACGGCAGGAACCAGTGCCGCAGCAGGTCGGCGATGAAAGCCCACGTCCAGCCGCGTGCCGCCGTCGGGTCGTACGCGAAACCGACCGGGAAGACCCGCCAGATCACGGCGAGCGTCCAGGAGAGGATGATCGCGAGCCACATGTACGGCGTGGCCGTCAGCGCGTAGCCGACGGGCAGCACGGTGTTGTCGAGCACCTTGCGGCGGGCGGCGAGCGCGCCGACCTTGTTGCCGGCATACCAGCTGAGGAGGATCGCCGGGATGAGGAGACCGAGCGTGTACGGCGCCGCGTGGAGGATGATCGAGCTCACCGACGTCGGGAACTGCAGGATGCTCGTGCCGAGGTCGCCGTGGACGAGCGAGACCCAGAAGTAGCCGTACTGCTTCCAGAGCGGCAGGTCGAGGTTGAACGCGCGCATGTAGTGCGCGTAGAGCTGCTGCGCGACCTTCGGGTCCTGGATCTGGATCCGCGACATCAGCGTCAGAACCGGGTTGCCCGGCATGAGGTGCGGAATCGCCCAGTCCACGGTCACGGCGACGACGAAGGTGACGCCGTAGACCAGGAGCTTTCTCAGGAAGTAGCGCAGCACGGGCGCCTCCTCGGCCCTAGAAGGCGTCCCTCCCGGCGGGTGCCGGGAGGGACGTTGAGACCGGCTATGGCATGGTCATCTGGAGGGCGCGCACCTCACTTGACCGGCTTGAGGTGCGTGATCATGTCGATGCCGGTCATCTGGAGATAGCCGCGCCACATGGCAGGCATGTAGTTGCGGCTGCTCGTGGAGGAGGGCCAGCCCGTCCAGTACTTCGACGTGAACTGCGCCCAGACGCCGTTGTACCAGAGCGGGATCATGGGCAGCTGCTGCATCAACACCGCTTGCAGCTGGTGGTTGATGCTCATGATCTTCGCCTTGTTCGTCGGCGGCGTCCGGTCCAGCTTCTTCACGAGCGACCAGGCCTTCGGGTTCGAGTAGCGCTCGAAGTTCGCGAAGGTCTGGCCGGTGCCCGACTTGATGATCGGCATGTGGAAGATGCCGTTCCAGTACGTCCAGGGGTTGTCGCTGATCTGGTAGGCGTTGTCGACGACGAGGTCGAACTTGCCGGTGTTGCGATCCGTCTGCCAGGTGTTGAAGTCCTTCACCTTGACGGTGACGTGGATCCCGGCGGCCTTTGCGTGCGCCACGATCATGTCGCGGGCCGCCTCCCAGTCAGACCAGCCCTGCGGGACGGAGATGTCGAGGTTGATCGGCGTTCCGTCCTTGTTGCGGAAGTAGCCGGAGCTGTCCTTCGTGTAACCGGCCTTCTTCAGCAGCGCGGCCGCTGCGGTCGCGCTGAAGTGGAAGCCGCTCTTCTTCACGGCCGACTTGTCGACGTACTTCGTCCAGGTCGGGAGCAGTCCCGTCGCACTCGACGGCAGGACGAGGTTCGCCTCGGCCTGCTTCGCGTACTGCTTCGGGTTGACCGCGTCCGCGAGTGCCCGCCGGAAGATCGGGTCGTTCAGCGGCTTGACCGTCGTGTTCGGCTCCAGCCACGCCGTGTTGGCCGAGAGCATGTACGGCGCCTTCTTGAAGTACGTCAGCACCTTGTTCTGGTTCACGAGCTTGTCCACACCGGGCAGGAAGTTGTTGTTCAGGTCCTCCACGCCCGCCAGCACCGCGTTCAGGCTGTTCGTGTTGCTCGTGTTGACGAGGTCGATGATGTACTTCGGCTTCGGGGCCGGCGAGAGGTGCTGAGCGGAGGCCCACCAATGCGCCTTCTTCACGTACACGACGCGCGTGGTCGGGTCCCAGCCCTGCCGGTCGATCCGGTACGGCCCGGTGCCGATCGGGTTGCTCGGGCTGTACGTCGTCAGCTTCTCCGCCGACGTGATGAGCGGCTTCGCCTGGCTCGGGCTGATCAGCGGCAGGTTCCACATCAGGTTCTGCCACTGGACGTAGTTGGGCGTCCCCTTGAAGTTGAAGACCACCGTGCTGCCCTTGACCTTGATCGCCTTCAGGTTCAGCCAGAGGTTGTTCCAGAAGGCGGTCTTGAAGTGGCCGAGCGCGACGTTGTACTTGACGTCGTTGGCGGTGAACGGCTTGCCGTCTGCCCACTTGATGCCGGACCGGACGACGACCGTGTACTGCTTCGCCCCGGTCCACTTGGCCGACTTCGCGAGCCAGTTGATGTACGTGTCCTTGACCGGGTCGTAGCGGAGCAGCGTCTCGTTCACGAGCCCGACCACGCCGGCCGCGTAGTTGCCGACGTAGGGGTTCGTGCCTGCGATGTTGCCCCACTGTGTGCCGCTCGTGATCAAGGTCTGTGCGCGCGGATAGCCGGCCGACGGGGACTTGCCACCGCCCGCTGCTGCCGCGCTGAAGACGGTTGCGGCAACCGCGACCGACGCGATGCCGAGAGCCGTCCCCCTCCAAAGGCGTTTCATAGAGAACCCTCCTCGCTGAGCGGGAAAAGACCGCGGGGGTGAATGTCCCCACGTCGCGAGCATGGCTCGCGCGCCCCGCAACGGCATCCGCGCCCGCCGTGATTCGCCCCGCGGGTTTACCGATGCCGCCTCAACGACGGCGGCGGTCGACCTCGGCGATCAGCAGGTGCCGGATGCGCTGTGGCGCCCGGGCGTCGACGACGTCACCCTTGCGGTGCCCGCTGATCGCGCGACCGACCGGAGACTCGTCGGAGAGCCTGCCGCGGTTCGGGTCGGATTCGGCGGAAGCGACGAGGACGTAGTCGGCCCGGGTCGCGGTGTCGAGATCCTCGAGCACGACGTGGGAGCCTCGTGAGACGAGCTCGCCGTCGCCGCGGCGGGGCCGTAGCTGCCTCGCCACCCGGAGCCGCTCCTCGACCAGCGCGATCCGGTCCTCGATGCGGTCGAGCTCTTCGCGGGCGTTGAGGTACTCCGAGTTGTCCGTGAGGTCGCCGGCGATGTCGGCCGCCTCCCCCAGCGCTGCCGTCGCCGCCGGCCGTTTGAGCTCGACGAGTCGCGTGTGCTCGGCGACGAGCGCGTCCAGGCCACGGCGTGTCAGAACGAGCCCCTCGTCGCTCACGGTCGACATGCCTCGACCTTGCGCTCTCGCGGCGGCGACGGCATCGGTGGCGCCACCGCTCGCGACGGCGGGGAAGTACCGAGCCGCCTCGCTCGGGGAGCCACGGGCCGAGCTTCCGGTTGGTTCTTCACGCACGGCTTGCGCCGGTCTCCGGGACGACCGCCGCAGGGGGGTTCGAGGGCGGCCTCGTCAGGTTCGGGCGGCCGCGCGGTCGGCCCTTCCCCGCACAGGGGATCGCTGGCAGCTGAGGTGAAGGCTCAGGCTGCCCGCGCTCAAGGGGCCGGTGCGCGCGCATCGATCCGGTTCCGGCCGGTCAACGGCGCCGCCGCGGTCGCGCGCTCGCTCTGCACGCGGTGCGCGGCCGGTTCGAGCGGCACGATGGCTCTGCCGCCGGGCCAGGCGCTCCGCATCGCCGGGGCGCACGCCGTCGTCCTCGTCCGGGCGTCGACGGCGAAGCTGCGCGGCGTGGTCGAGGTCCGCGTGCGCATCCCGGCGCCGGCCAAGGGCTGACGACCCGGTTCCGGTCTGCTAGCCGCCGCTGATCGCGGCGATGACGTCGAGGCGCGAGCGCGCCGCGACGGCGGTGTCCAGTTCGGCGCGCTCGCCGTCGACGTAGACGTGGAGGTGCCGGCGCAGGGCCGGCCCCTCCTCGACGATCCGGTCGCGCAGCCCCGGCCAACGCGTCTCGAGCGACTCGATCGCGGCGAGCACCGTCGCGGCCTCCACCTCGACGCGCCGCGGCAGCCCGGGGAAGAGCGGGGTCAGCGTGCCCGGCAGCCTGACGTCCGCCACGTCAGTCGAGCACCGCCACGTCGACCGAGGAGATCGAGGGCAGATAGCTCGCGATCTCGCTCCACGTCTCGCCCTCGTCGGCGCTTGCGAACACCTGGCCCGTGCTCGTCCCGAAGTAGACGCCCGGCACGTCCTGGCCGTCGATCGTCATCCCCTGGCGCAGGACGCCGAGATGAGCGTCCTCCTGCGGCAGCCCCTGCCGCTGGTCCTGCCAGCTCGAGCCGCCGTCGCGCGTCCGCCAGACCGCTGCCTTGCCCTCGTGCATCGTCCGACCGTGTCCGCCGTCGACCGGGATGACGTAGAACGTCTCGCGGTCGTGCGGATGCGCGGCGGCGGCGAAGCCGAAGTCGCCCGGCAGGCCCTCGGTGATCTCGCTCCACGACTGTCCGGCGTCGTCCGAGCGGTGCATCCCGACATGGTTCTGCTGGTACATCCGCTGCGGATCGGCCGAGCGGACGAGCTTGTGGACGCAGAAGCCGACGTCGTCGTAGTCGGCCGGCCAGTCACGCCGCAGGCCGTTGTTGCGCGGCGTCCACGAGGAGCCGCCGTCTCCGGTCTGGAACGCGCCGATGCCCTGCACGATCGCGAAGAAGTTGTCGGAGTCTGCGGCGTCCGTGACGAAGCCCGAGATGCCGAGGTGTCCGGGCGGCTGGCTTGCCGGGTCGTCCCAGCTCTCGCTGCCGTGCTGGCCGGACAGGGTCGAGAGGAGCGACCAGGTCTTGCCGTTGTCGCGGCTCTCGAAGATGCCCGGTGCCTCGACCCCGACGAGCATTCGGTCGCCCGCGCGCGCGAGCGTCGAGACCTTCGAGATCCTGCGCCCGTCCTCGTCGCCGTACGAGAGGCCCTCGCTCGACTGCTCCCACGTCTCGCCGAGGTCGCCGCTGCGCCAGATGCTGGAGCCGTGCCACTCGCTCGCGGCGGCAGCGTAGATCTCGCCGGTGGTCGGGTCGTAGATGGCGTGGTAGACGGGCCACCCTTCGCAGTACGGGCCGCGCAGCTTCCAGGCGCGGCGGTCGTCGCTCTCGAGCAGGAATGCGCCCTTGCGCGTTCCGACGGTCAACAGCGTCTTCGGCATCGATCCTCTCCTCAGCGTTCGCGGGACGTGAGACAGTTTCGCCTAATCGTGCGGCTTTGGGGCAAAGACCGGCCGGCCGGCCGAAACTCATCGCTCGGACCGAAACGGCCTCTCGCGCCGAGCGTGAGATTCGCGTAAGAATCCGTGCGGCCGTGGACTGCGGTGCGGCCGTGTGCCAAGATTGTTGGCACCACGACTAGCGCTGGGAAGGGGGCGCAAATGCGTCGTCGTTACTGGATCGCTCTTGGTGTCGCCGCGGTGGCGGTCGCCGCCGCGGGTAGTGCAGTCGCTGCAACGAAACTCACGTCGCCGAGCGCTCGGAGCAAGGCGATCATCAACGATGCCGCCGGCCGGCTGCACGTCACGGCCGGGGCGCTCTCCGGAGCGCTCAAGCAGGCGCTCGACGACCAGATCGACGCCGACGTCGCTGCGGGCCGGCTGACGAAGCAGCAGGGCGACGCGCTCAAGGCGCGGATCGACAAGGGTGAGGTCCCGCTCCTCGGCGGCGTCGGCTCGTTCGGCTTCGGCCGGTTCGGGCACGACTTCGGCGGTAAGGGCTTCGGCTTCGGGCACGCCGGCGGGATGTTCGGCACGGGCTTCGACACCGTGACGTCCTACCTCGGCATCTCCCAGGCTCAGCTCCGGAGCTCTCTGGCCGCGGGCAAGAGTCTCGCCGAGATCGCGAAGGCTCACGGCAAGACGGCCGACGGGCTCGTGGCGGCACTCGTCGCGGCTGCCAAGACCAGGCTCGACAAGGTCGTCGCCGCCAAGCACCTCAGCTCGGCACAGGAGCAGTCGGCGCTCGGCAAGCTGCAGACGTTCTTCAAGAGCTGGGTCAACGGCACGATGCCGTCCGGACACGATCTGATGCACCACGGGTTCGGCGGCTTCGGGTTCGGCTTCCACCACGAGTTCCGCGCGCCGCCCGGGAGCAAGCAACCGCCCGCCGGCAAGCAACCGGCGTCCCCGAGCTCGGCGCTCTACGCTCCGCAACTCTGAGGGGCGAGAATCTCACGGGCTCGCTGCACGCGTCGGGCGTGCGGCGAGCCCGGTCTCGGGCCGGCCGAACGACGGGTTACAGGGCGCGTGCGGCGGCGACGAGCTCGTCGAGGTCGGGCAGTTCGCTCACCTCGTACGCCCACGCGCCGCGGACGACGCCGTCCGGATCGACGAGAAACGCGCTGCGGCGCGAGACGTCCCGCATGCCGTTGTACTCGAACGCGACTCCGAAGCCGTGCGTCGCCTCCGCGTTCCAGTCGGAGAGCAGCGGAAAGTCGAGGTCCAGCGCCTGCATCCACGCGACGTGGGTGTACGGCGAGTCCCGTGAGATCGCGTACGGCTGGACGCCTGCTTCCCGCAGCTCCGCTCTCCTGTCACGCAGGAGCTCGAGCTCGGTCGTTCAGGTCGCGGACCAGTCGAAGAGATAGAAGACGAGCAGCAGCGGGCAGTCGTGCAGCAGGTGCCCGATGCTCGCGCGCTCGCGCGGCGTCGTCCAGACGACGGCCTCGAGCGGCGCCTTCTCTCCGACCGCCAGCATGCCGCGATCCTACGCGGCGGCTGCGGGCTCCGGCTCCGGCTGGGGCGCGACCTCGGTCGCCGCTGCGATCTCGCGCGCCACCTCGACGATGTCCCGGTTTCTGTCGAAGACGTGGAGCTGCCTGTCGGCGCCGTTGCCGCGCCGCAGGATCTCCTCGACGCCCGCGAGGTCCTCCTCCGCGCCGAGGTCGCGCGCGTGGGGCCGGAGCGTCTGCAGCGTTCTTCGCACGAGCGCGGCGACCGGCAGCCGGTTGCGGCGTCCCGTGTGGAGGTCCATGACGGGCGCGGCGAGCCCGTAGCGCGCAGCGAGCCACTTGTTCTCGGTCGTGAGGATCCGATGGAAGGACGGGATCTCCTCGCCCCGGTCGACGAGCTCCGCGTAGTGCTTGACGAGCGCCTGGCAATACGCGGTGATCGCGATCACGTCCTCGAGCCGCGTCACCGCGTCGCAGATCCGGATCTCGACCGTGCCGAGGCGCGGGTGCAGGCGGATGTCCCACCAGATGTGCGTGTAGTCCTGGATGCAGCCGGTCTTCTCGAGCTGGTTCACGACCTGCGCGTAGTCGGCGTAGTCGCGGAAGCGCGGCGGCGGGCCCGAGCGCGGGAAGGCGGCGAAGACCATGTGGCGCGAGGAGCGCAGCCCGGTCGGCTCGCCGCGCCAGAAGGGCGAACTCGCGGAGAGCGCCACGAGCTCCGGAAGGTGCGCGATGAGCCCGTTCACGACCTGGATCGCCTTCTCGGCCTCGTCGACCGCGACGTGGACGTGCATCCCGAAGATCAGCTCCCGCCGTGCGATGTACTGCATCTGGTCGACGAGCGCGCGGTAGCGGTCCTTGGCCGTGATCCGCTGCCGCTCGAACAGCGAGAACGGGTGCGTGCCCGCCGAGCCGACTCGCAGTCCCTTCTCCCGTGCGACGTCGGTCACGTAGTGCCGGATCCGCAGCAGCTGCTGTCGCACTCCGGCCGGCGTATGGCAGACCGGCGTGGCCACCTCGAGCACCGACTGCATCAGCTCGGAGTTGATGCGGGGCTCCAGCTCGTGCCCCGCCACGGCGGCGAGCACGGTGTCGATGTGCTGGACGAGGTCGAACGTCTCTCCGTCGAGGAGCATGTACTCCTCCTCGACCCCGAGCGTGTACGGATCGCTCGCGCCGAACGCGTGGTCGAGGACGCTCCCGCCGGGTGGGAAGTGCGACCCCTTGCCGGTGATCGACGGCGGAATGAGCGAATCCGTCATGCGACGACCATATCGCCGGTCTTTGCAGGAAGAAAGCGTCGGCCGAGGACGACCAGCGGGATGCCGACCACCACCGACGACGCGATCTTGCCGACGAGCTGGCCGTCGAAGAAGTGGAGCCCGGACGAGCCGAAGGCGAGGACGAGGAAGACGGCGCTGTCGATCGGCGCGCTCGCCCCGGCCGAGACGACCACGCGCAGCCCGTCGTGGACGCGGCCGCGGAGCGGCGCGCCGACGAGGTTGTCGACCGTCTCCGAGGCGAGAAAGGCCACGAGGCTCGCGCCGACGATGCGCCACGTCGAGCCGACGGCGCTGTCGAACTCCTGTCCCGGAAAGGCGGGGTGCGAGTGGACGACGAGCGCGATGTAGCCCGCGAAGAGCGCCGAGCCGACGAAGCCGAGCCCGATCAGCACCTGCGCGTTGAGCGCGCCGTCGCGGCGGCTCGCACCCGTGTGGTGCGCGAGCTGGACGAGCGCGAGCGCGACGCCGATCGAATACACGCCGCCGGGCGCCTCGAGGTGCGTGAAGGGCAGGCGGACGATCTTGTTCGCGCCGATCTGGGCCGAGAGGACGACGGCGACGTACAGCCCCGCGAGGATCGAGAGCCTCATCCGTCCGGCAGGAGGGCGTCGAGCTCGATCTCGCAGCGCCAGCGCTCGTCGAGCAACCCGGACACCACGACGAAGGATGTGACCGGCCGGATCTCCCCGAACACCTCGCCGTGCGCGCGACCGACCGCCTCCCAGTCGCGGGCGTCGACGAGATAGACGCGCGTCCGGACGACGTGCTCCGGAGCCGCCCCGAGCTCGGCGAGCGCGTCGGCGGCGATCTGCAGGCACCGCCTTCGCCTGCTCGTACGGGTCGCTCGAGTCGAGACCGATCGGGGCCGTGCCCGCCACGTAGACGCTCCGTCCCTCGCGCACCGCCCGCGAGTAGCCGACGGTCGCTGCGAACGGCGAGACCGCGGGGACGGCGCGGCGTTCCACCTTCCTAGTATCTCGCGACGTGGAGGCGCTGCGGGCGATCGACGGCTGGAACGCGGGAGTCGCCGCAGCCGGAGTGACGCGCGCGGACGGCGTCGTCGCGACCCACGGACCGCAGGACGTCGACCTGCCGTGGGCGTCGGTCACGAAGCTCCTCACCGGGCTCGCGCTGCTCGTCGCCGTCGAGGAGGGGACCGTCGATCTCGACGAGCGGGCAGGGCCGCCGGGCGCCACGCTCCGCCACCTGCTCGCCCACGCCTCCGGCCTGCCGCTCGACGGTGACGACCCGCTGACGGAGCCGGGTCGCCGGCGCATCTACTCGAACACGGGCATCGAGCTGGCGGCTCGCCTCCTGGAGGACCGGGCGGAGATGCCGTATGCCGAGTACTTCGCCCACGCCGTCGTCCGGCCGCTCGGCCTGGCCGGGCGCCTCGCCGGCTCGCCGGCTCACGGCTACACCGGCTCGCTCGGCGATCTGCTGGCGCTCGGACGCGAGCTGCTCGCGCCGACGCTCGTCGCGGCCGAGACCCTCGCCGAGGCGACGAGCGTCCAGTTTCCGGGTCTCGCGGGCGTCCTGCCCGGCCTCGGCCGGATGGAGCCGAACGACTGGGGACTGGCGTTCGAGCTGCGGGACTCGAAGGAGCCGCACTGGACGGGGTCGCGCAATTCGAGGCGGACGTTCGGTCACTTCGGTGCGAGCGGCACCTTCCTCTGGGTCGACCCGGCAGCGGGCCTCGCGTGCGGCGTCCTCACGGACCGGCCGTTCGGTGGGTGGGCGAAGGATGCGTGGCCCGCCTTCAGCGACGCGGTGCTCGGCGAGGCGGGCCGACCGCCTCACTCCTCGTCGTCGGCCGCCTCCGGCGGGGCGTGACCGCCCCGCTGCTCCTCCTCCTCGCGCATGCGTTCGGTCTGCGCGAGCTCCTGCTCTTCCTCGGTCGCACGGGGGTTGTCGTGCATCGCTTGCTCCTCCCGGCAGATGGCTTAGGACCGTCCGCCCGCGAAGTTGAGCCGAACGGCCCATAGCCTTTGCCCGGCTTCGTGTCGATCATGCGCGCATGAGCGAGCGGGGCTTCCATCGCATCGAGGACGACATCGTGGAGACGTGGCTCGAGGACTGGGCCGGCGCGGGTCTCGCGGAGCTCGAGGCCTATCTCGCGAAGCACGCCGACTTCCTGCGGTTCGTCGAGGGCCGCGACGCGGCCCAGCCGGCGGATTGACCCCGGTTCGTGAGGGCGCGCGGAGCGCGGTGCCGACCGCCCCGCGCTCTCGTCGCTTTCTCGCCCGCGCCTAGCTGTCGAAGCCGAGCTGGCGCTCGAGCATGCCCTTCGGCATCGCGCCCACGGCCGAGGCCTTCGGCGCGCCGCCCTCGAAGAGCATCATGTTCGGGATCGACTGGATCCCGTAGCGCATCGCAAGATCCTGGTTCTCGTCGATGTTCACCTTCACGAGCTTGACGTGGTGCTCGTCCGCGATCCGCTCGAGCACGGGCGAGACCGCATGACACGGCCCGCACCACTCCGCCCAGAAATCGACGAGGACGGGCTCGGCGGCCTGGAGGACCTCGCTCTCGAAGGTGGCGTCGGTTACGTCGGTTGCCATCGTTTCCTTTCTTTCTCGATCTCGTTGCGAGGCGGTGTACCCGGCCTCACGGTAGTGGCTAACGCCTCGGCCTAGACTTGCCTTCCCGATGCGGGAGCCAATCTTCCAGCCTCTACCGGACAAACCCGACCATCCCGGGCTCGAGCGGGAAATGCTCGCGCGCTGGGAGGAGGAGCGCACCTTCGAGAAGCTCCGCGAGCAGAACCGCGGCGGCCCGACCTTCTCGTTCGTCGACGGCCCGGTGACCGCGAACAGGTTCTCGCTCGGCGTCCACACGGCTTGGGGGAGGACGCTGAAGGACGTCTTCCAGCGGTACAAGGCCCTGCGCGGCTTCGATCAGCGCTACCAGAACGGCTTCGACTGCCAGGGCCTCTGGATCGAGGTCGGTGTCGAGCGCGAGCTCGGCCTCAACTCGAAGCGCGAGATCGAGGACTTCGGCCTCGAGGAGTTCGCACGTCGTTGCCGCGACGTGGTCGTGCGGTCGTCCGAGGCGCTGACCCGTGGCTCGATCCGTCTCGGCCAGTGGATGGACTGGGGCAAGGACTACCTCACGTCCAGCGATACGAACATCGAATACGTCTGGCGGATGCTGAAGAGCGTCCACGAGCGGGACTGGCTCTACCTCGGCCACCGCTCGACGGAGTGGTGCCCACGCTGCGGCACCTCGATCTCGCAGCACGAGCTGATCGGCTCGTACGTCGACCGTGCGGATCCGTCCCTCTTCGTGCGCCTCCCGCTGCTCGAGCGGCCGGGTGAGCATCTCGTCGTCTGGACGACGACGCCGTGGACGCTGCCCGCGAACGTCGCGGCCGCCGTCAACCCCGAGGCGGAGTACGGCCGGCGCAAGAACGGCGAGTGGGTGGCGGCGGCGCGCTATCCGAACGAGGAGCTGGCGGATCGCCGGCCAGGTGCGGACCTCGTCGGCTGGACGTACCGTGGTCCGTTCGACGACCTCGTCCAGGTCGGGCACCGCGTGATTCCGTGGGGCGACGTCTCGGTGGACGAAGGCACGGGCATCGTCCACATCGCGCCGGGCTGCGGCACCGAGGACTTCGAGCTCGCGCACGCGCACGGACTCGAAGTCGTCCAGCCGGTCGACGAATCGGGCCGCTTCTACGACAGCTTCGGCTGGCTGCACGGTCTCTCGACGACCGAGGCGGCCGAGCAGATCATCGGCAACCTCGAGGAGAAGGGCGTCCTCGTCGAGGCGGGCCTCCACGAGCACCGCTATCCCGAGTGCTGGCGCTGCCACACGCCGCTCATCTTCCGCATCGCCGACGACTGGTTCATCTCCGTGCGCGACCTCCGCCAGCCGATGCTCGACGCGAACGCGACCGTCGAATGGACGCCGGAGTACATGGGCAAGCGCATGGACGACTGGCTCCGCAACATGGGCGACTGGAACATCTCCCGCCGCCGCTACTACGGGCTGCCGCTGCCCTTCTACCCGTGCGCGTGCGGGCACTTGAACGTGGTCGGGACGCGCGCGGAGCTCGAGGAGCGCGCCGTCTCCGGGCTCGAGCAGCTGGAGGAGCTGCGCCGTCCCTGGATCGACCGCGTGCCGGTGCGCTGCGACGAGTGCGGCGAGCCGGTCGAACGGATCAAGGAGGTCGGCGACGTCTGGCTCGACGCCGGCATCGTCCCGTTCTCCACCCTCGGGTGGCAGAACGACGAGTGGGTGCCCGGGGGGAACGGAACCGGCGCGGCGAAGGGGCTGACGACCGCCGACCTGCCCGACCACGCCTACTGGCAGAAGTGGTTCCCGGCCGACTGGGTCAGCGAGATGCGCGAGCAGATTCGCCTCTGGTTCTACTCGCAGCTCTTCATGTCGGTCGTCCTGACGGGTGGTGCGCCGTTCCGACGCGTGCTCGGCTACGAGAAGATGCTCGACGAGAACGGTCGCGAGATGCACGCCTCGTGGGGCAACACGATCCCCGCCGAGGAGGCATTCGAGCGGATGGGCGCCGACGTGATGCGCTGGCAGTTCGCGGCGCAGCCCCCCGACCGCAACCTCCTGTTCGGCTACGGCCCGGCCGAGGAGGTCAAGCGCGAGATCCTCACCTTCTGGCACTCCGTCAAGTTCTTCGTCGACTACGCGAACATCGCCGAGTTCCGCCCGTCGTGGCGGAGCCTCGAGCCGCATGCCGTCGTGCCGCTCGACCGCTGGCTCGTCGAGCGGACGCGCGCCTTCGTCGCGGACGGGGCCGCGGGCTACGAGCGCTGGCTGTCGCCGGACGTCATGCGCGACTTCGAGGCGTACCTCGACGACCTCTCGAACTGGTACATCCGTCGCTCGCGGCGGCGTTTCTGGGACGGGGACGAGGCGGCGCTCGGCACGCTCTGGTACGCGCTCGTGCAGACGCTGCGCGTGCTCGCCCCGATCCTGCCCTTCGTGACCGACCATCTCTGGCGGACGCTCGTCCCGGACGGGCCGGAGTCGGTGCACCTCGCGGGCTGGCCGGACGTGGCCGAGCCGGACCGGGCGCTCCTCGACGAGATCGCCGAGGTGCGGCGGGTCGTCGAGCTCGGCCGGCAGGCCCGGTCGAGCTCCGGCATCAAGCTGCGGCAACCCCTCCGCCGGCTCGTCGTCGAGGGCGCGGAGGTCGACGGCCATCGAGACGAGGTCGCCGACGAGCTCCGCGTGAAGGAGGTCGAGCTCGCCCGCGTCGAGGCGGTCGAGCTGCGGGTGAAGCCGAACCTGCCGGTGCTCGGGCCGAAGCTCGGCAAGGAGCTCGGCGCCGTGCGGGCGGCGCTCGCGGCCGGGGACTTCGAGGAGCTACCGGGCGGCCGGTTCCGCGTCGCCGGGCACGAGCTCGAGCCGGACGAGGTGCTCGTCGAACGGGGTGGGCGAGAGGGCTGGGCGGTCGCCTCGGGTGACGGCATCACCGTCGCGCTCGACCTCGGTCTCGACGACGACCTCCTGCTCGAGGGCGAGGCGTACGAGCTCATCCATCGCGTCAACTCGCTGCGCAAGGAGCAGGGCTTCGAGGTCACCGACCGGATCGTGCTCACGGTGCCGGAGACCCAGGCCGAGCTCGTCGAGCGCCACGGCGACTGGATCGCACGCGACGTGCTCGCGACCGAGATCCGCGTCGCCGGCGGCGAGCTGCGGCTCGAGCAGAGTTAGGCGGCCGGGCGCCGCTCGGCGCGCCGGAGCTCGACGGGCAGCTTGAAGCTCACGTCCTCGCGCACCGCCGCCTGCTCGCAGACCTCGGCGCCGCGCGCAGCGAACCACGCGCAGACCTCGGCCACGAGTCGCTCCGGCGCCGACGCGCCCGAGGTGAGGCCGACGGTCTCGCAGCCGTCGAGCCAGCGTTCGTCGATGCCGCGCACGTCGTCGACGAGGTGGGCCGGAGTCCCCTCGGCGCGGGCGACGTCGACGAGACGCTGCGAGTTCGACGAGTTCGGCGAGCCGACGACGAGGAGGAGGTCGACCTCGCGGAGGAGCTCCTTCACCGCCCACTGCCGGTTCGAGGTCGCGTAGCAGATGTCCTCGCGGGCCGGCCCCTCGATCCGGGGGAAGCGCCGCCGCAGCACCGCGACGATCTCGCCGGTCTCGTCGACCGAGAGCGTCGTCTGGGTGACGTACGCAAGCGGCCCGTCGGGCGGCAGCGAGACGCGTTCGGCCTCCTCCGCGGACTCGACGAGGACGATCGCCTCCGGCGCTTCGCCGAGCGTCCCCTCCACCTCCTCGTGCCCCGCGTGTCCGATGAGCACGACGGTGTATCCGGCACCGGCGTAGCGGCGTGCCTGCGCGTGCACCTTGGTCACGAGCGGGCAGGTGGCGTCGATGGTCGTCAGGCGCAGCTCCTCCGCCTCACGGCGCACGGCCGGAGCGATGCCGTGGGCGGAGAAGACGACGGTCGCCCCCTCGGGCACGTCTGCGAGGGCGTCGACGAAGATCGCGCCCCGGGCCTGGAGGTCCCGCACGACGTGCGAGTTGTGGACGATCTGCTTGCGGACGTAGACCGGGCGGCCGTAGAGCGCGAGGGCCCGCTCGACCGTCTCGACAGCTCGTTCGACCCCCGCGCAGTAGCCCCGCGGCGAGGCGAGGAGAAGGCGGTCGACCACTTCTCGGTCACGATAGCCGGGAGCCGTTAAGGAGGCGTGAGAAACCGCACGAGGCGATGCTTCCGCGTTGCAAAGATGGGCCGGACGGCCCATTGTCCGCCTCCCAGGCGAGCTCTACCCTCCCTGGCACTGGGCGATGCGAACCGCGACGTCTCCGGACGCACCGCGGGGAGCAATCGGGAGAGCCCGCCGCACCGACCCCCCGAGCGGCGGGCTTTTCCATGTCCGGGGCCGAATCCTGGCCTCGCCGCACCGGGCTTCGTACACTTTGACGGCCCAGTGAGGACTTCGGAAGCGCTCTCGACGGTTCGCGCGCTCGGCCGCGCTGCGGCCGCGGTGCTGTTCCTGCCCGCGATTCTCGGGCGCGGCGGCGCGCGCCGCCGCCGGGCCTCGCCCGCGCGGGAGCTCGAGAGCGTGAGCCGCGTCGCCGGGGAGCTCGCGCGGAGCGCCGACGTCGAGGGCGTGGCGCGGACGTTGCTCGACGAGCTCGCAGCGCTCTTCGACGTCGGCTTCGTCGCGCTCACCTTCGTCTCCGAGGACGGGCGCGAGGCCGCGGGCTACCTCGGGCGTTCACTCGGCGAGGACGTCGACTGGTGGCCGGACCTGCGCATCGATCTCGAGCGCGAGTCGTCGGGGATCGCGAGCGCAGTCTTCGAGGCGACGGCGTTCACGGTGTACGACACGGCCGCCTCGGGCGTGGTCAGCAGCCGCCTCGCCGTCGCGGTGGGAGCGAAGAGCGCCGCCTTCGTCCCGCTGCTCGTCGAGGAGCGCGTGACCGCCGTGATCTCGGTTGCGACGCTCGACGAGCCGCGGGTCTTCTCGAACGAGGACCTCGGCGTGATGCAGACCCTCGCGTCGGAAGCTGCCGTCGCGCTCGAGCGCCTGCGGACGAGCATCGCGCTCGAGGAGGCGTTGACCCGCGAGCGGCTGATCGCCTCGATCGCCCGGCGGCTGCGGAGCGAGCTCGACCTCACGACCGCGCTCGCCGGTGCCGCCGAGGCGACGGCCCGCGCTCTTCACGCGTCCCGCTGCGTCGTCCGGATCGGCGACCTTCCGGACCGCTCGCGGGTGGGTGCCGAGTGGAGCGCACCCGGGCTCGAGCCGCTCGGCGAGACGACTCCGGAGGTCGAGATCCTCGAGCGGGCCGTGGCGGAACAGCGGCCGGTGGTCGAGACCGTCGACGGCCAGATCGTCGCCTCCGTCCCGGTTCTCGCCTTCGACCGGCCGGCCGGCTTCGTCAGCGTGCATAGCCCGGCCGTCCGGGTCTGGAGCAAGAGCGATCTCGCTCTGCTCGAGGGGGTGGCCGCCGAGATCGGGCTCGCGCTCCGGCTCGCGCGGCTGCTCGAGGAGAACGAGGAGCGGCTCGCGCAGCAGAGCGCACTCCTGCGTGCCGCGCACGTTCTCGGCAGCGATCTCGACCTCGCCGCCGTGCTCCAGCGGCTCGCCGACCAGCTCGCACAGCTGCTGGACGCCGACGCCGCCGACTGCTACCTGCTCGACCGCGAACGCGGACACTTCCGCTGCGTCGCCGTGCACGGCTTCGACCGCGCCCTGCTCGGGTTCGAGTTCCCCGCCGGCCAGGGCCTCGCCGGCGCTGCGGTGCGCGAGGGTCGGCCCCTGATCGAGAGCGCGTACGGCAAGGTCGAGACGCCGATCCCTCACCCCGCCTATCGGGGATTCACCGACGTGATCGCCGCTCCGATGGTCTGGAGCGACGAGGTGCGCGGGGTGCTCGGGGTGGGCCGGCGCGAGGGTCGCCGCTTCCTGGAGCGGGACGCGAGCGTCCTCGAGGCGTTCGCTCGCCTCGCGTCCCTCGCGCTGCGAAACGCCGAGATGTTCACGCAGAGCGCGCGCCAGGCACGCATCCAGCGCGGCTTCTACCGGATCGCGTCGGTCCTCGGACAGTCGCTGTCGCGGGTCGCGACGCTCGAGGCCGTCGCGCAGGCCGCCGCCGAGGCGCTAGGAGGGAGCTCGGCCGCCGTGCTCGTGCCCTCGAGCGGCCGGCTCGAGGCGGTCGGGACGTACGAGCTTCCCGGAGACCTCGCGCTCGTCGTCGAGCAGCGTGCAGCGGAGCGACAGGGGCCGCTCTTCCGCGCGGCCGCCGAGGGACGCATCCTCGTCTCCTCTGCGATCTCGGAGGACGAGCGCCTGTTGCCAGACCTCCGCGCCGGGGCCGCCGCGAACGGCTACCACGCGCTCATCTCCGTCCCCGTCGACGCCCCGCGTGAGGCGGGCCGCGGCCTCGTCCTCATCTTCTTCGCCGACGAGCACTCGTTCGACGACGACGACGTCGAGCTCGCGCGCCACCTCGCCGACGCGACGAGCGGCGCGCTCGAGCGGAGCGAGCTGTTCGAGGCGGAGCGGGGAGCGCGCGCTCTCGCACAGCAGCTCACGCGCACCGGGCGGCTCCTGACGAGCGAGCTCGACCCGGCGGCGGTGCTCGACGAGGTGGTCCAGCAGGCGCCCGCGCTCGTCAACGCCGACGCTGCGGCGTTCCGCCTGCTCGAAGAGCACGAGCTCGTGGTCACGGCGGCCGACGGGGCCGGTGCCGAGATCGCGCTCGGCTCTCGCAGTCCGGCCGGCGCCTGGCTGTCGGGCGACGTCGTCCAGTCCGGGGCGCCGGTTGCGCTCGCCCAGGCGGGCGAGGACGAGCGCCTGCGCGGGCTCGACCCGATGCTGCAGGCGGGCCACGCCGCGTTCCTCGGCGTACCCGTCGGCGGGCCCGAGGGTGCGACGATCGGCGTGCTCGCCGTCTATGCCTCGCTGCCGCGGGAGTGGCGCGAGGAGGAGATCGAGGCGCTGCTCGCCGTGGCTGCGAGCACGTCCGCCGCCCTCTCGAACGCGGAGCTGTACCAGCGCGTCGCGCTGGAGCGGGAGCGGTCGGTCGCGATCCTCGCCAACATCGCCGACGGTATCGTCGCGGTCGACCGCGACGGCGGGGTCGTCCTCTGGAACAGCGCCGCCGAGCGGATCACCGGCGTTCCCGCCACCGCCGCGCTCGGCCGCGCTCCGGTCGACGTGCTGCAACGGAGCCTCGAAGCGCCGGACGGGGGGGCCAGCGGCGACCGGCTCGTCCCGATCATGCGCGGGCGCGAGGAGGTGTGGCTCTCGGTCACCGAGGCCGTGATGCGGGATCCGCTCGGCGCCGTCGCCGGACGCATCTTCGCCTTCCGCGACATCTCCGGCGACCGGCTCGTCGAGCAGGTCAAGTCCGACTTCGTGAGCACCGTCTCGCACGAGCTCCGCACGCCGCTGACCTCGATCTACGGCTTCGCCGAGACGCTGCTCCGTCAGGACGTCATGTTCGGCGAGGAGGAACGGCAGACGTTCCTGCGCTACATCGCGTCCGAGTCCCAGCGCCTGACCGCGATCGTCGACACGCTGCTCAACGTCGCCCGCGTCGACACCGGCGACCTGCAGGTCAACCTCGCGGCGACCGACGTCGGCGACGTCGTCGGCCAGGTGCTCGAGACGGTCGAGGCTGCCGACGTCAACGGGCACCGGTTCGTCGTCGACCTGCCCGAGGAGCCGCTCGCCGCGAAGGCGGATCCCGAGAAGCTGCGCCAGGTGTGCGCCATCCTCGTCGAGAACGCGCTCCGCTACTCGCCCGAAGGCGGCACCGTGACCGTCGGCGCGGCGCGGCGACGGGACACCGTCGAGGTCAGCATCGCCGACGAGGGGATCGGCATTCCCCAGGCTGACCAGGAGCAGATCTTCCGCAAGTTCTACCGCGGCGCCGACGCCGAGCTCCGGACCGGCGCCGGCGGGACAGGGCTCGGCCTCTTCATCGCGCGGGGCCTCGTGACCGCGATGGGCGGCCGGATCTGGGTCGCGTCGCAGGAGGGCGAGGGCTCGCGGTTCGCCTTCGAGCTGCCGGCGGCCGCCGCTTCGTCCGTCGAGAACGGCACTCTGGAAGAGTGAGCGCCGAGATGGATGGGTATAGCCGACCGATGGAAGCCGGGGGGTCGACACGGGTGCTCGTGATCGACGACGAGGCGCCGATCCGGCTGCTCTGCCGGGTCAATCTCGAGGCGGAGGGGATCCAGGTGCTCGAGGCCGCGGACGGGCCGAAGGGGCTCGATCTCGCCCGGGAGGAGAAGCCCGACGTCGTCCTCCTCGACGTGATGATGCCGGGCCTCGACGGGTGGCGGGTCGCCGAGGAGCTGCTCGAGGACGAGCGCACGAACGGGATTCCCATCATCTTCCTCACCGCGCGCGCCGAGTTCCGCGACCGTGCGCGCGGCCTCGACATCGGTGGCGTCGACTACGTGACGAAGCCCTTCAACCCGCTCGAGCTCGCTCCGCTGGTGCGCCGCCTGCTCGACCGGATCGACCGCGGCGAGCGCGACGAGCTCCGCGGCGAGAAGCTCGCGGAGCTGCGCGCGCTCGTCGAGTCCGAGTAGCGCGGAAGCGCCGGCCCTACACTGCCGGTCGGCGGGACGTAGCTCAGCCTGGTTAGAGCGCTGCCTTTGGGAGGCAGAGGCCGAAGGTTCGAATCCTTCCGTCCCGATGCTCTCGTTTGGCTACCGCGCAGGGCGGCAACCCTGCGCGCATGGGGCTGAAGGAGGCGATCGACCGGGGCCAGCAGCGGCGGCCGAGAGTCGCGGTGGCGGTCGCGACGATCAAGAAGTACTCGGAGGGCCGCTCGAGCAACCTCGCGAGCATGATCGCCTTCTGGGCGTTCTTCTCGATCTTCCCCCTCTTCCTCGTAGGCGTGACGGTGCTGGGCTTCGTCCTCCACGGCCACACGCACGACGTGGTCCTGCGCAACGTCGGCCGGCTCTTTCCGCTTCTCGCCCCGAGCAAGGTCGGCGGGCTGAGCGGCTCCTGGTGGGCGCTGGTCGTCGGCGCCGTGACGGCCCTCTGGAGCGGCCTCTCGGTCGTCAACACGACGCAGACGGCCTTCAACTCGGTCTGGGAGATCCCGGAGAAGGACCGGCCGGGACTGGCCGAGCGCCTCGCTCGGAGCGTCGCCGCGCTCGCGACGATCGGGGTCGGGCTCGTCGGGACGACGCTGATCTCGAGCTTCGTGACGGGAAACCAGACGGCCGTCTCGCTCGCCTGGTGGTCGCGGCTCGCGGGTTACGCGATCGCAGTCGTCCTCGACGTCGGCTTGTTCCTGCTCGCATTCCGGCTGCTGACCAGCCGGCGCGTGACCTTCCGCGACGTCCTGCCGGGAGCGTTGCTCGCCGGTCTCGTCTTCTGGCTGCTGCAGGAAGCGTCGTCGGTGATCGTCTCGCGCGAGCTGAGCAAGACCGAGAGCACGTACGGCAGCTTCGCGACCGTGATCACGATCCTCTGGTGGTTCTACCTCCAGGCTCAGGTCACGCTGCTCGGCGCGCAGCTCAACGTCGTCCTCGAGGAGCGGTTCTACCCGCGCAGCCTCTTCGGCGGCCCCACGACCGACGCCGACCATCGGACGCTCGAGGCGTACGCGGAAGCGGCGGCGTATCACGAGCGGCAAGCGGTCGAAGCACGCTTCGCGGAGCCGGTCGGGGCGGACCCGGCGCAGAGCCGGCGCTAGCTCCGCCGGTGGGCGGCGACGACGAGCCCCGCCGCCTGCTCGTCGGCGAGGAAGCGCAGGAGGTAGGCCGTGAACGCTCCGAAGAAGACGACTGCTTCCTCCGCGGCCATCGTCACCCCGGCGATCTGCTGGTCCGCGAGCGGGCCGGGCCCCCACGTCCGCGGCGCGTGCACGTAGAACGGATAGATCGCGCGGGGAATGAGCGCGAGTAGGAGGCCGAGCGGCGACGCGAGAACGAAGGCCGCGAAGAGGTACGCGGCCTTCGCGCCGGCCGAGCCGTTCCCGTGCACGACCGGCCACCAGACGCAGACGCCCGCCGCGAGGTAGCTCAAGTGCTCGACGTGGAGGACCGAGTGTGGGTGCCGGAGCGCCGTGTCGTAGATCCACGGCAGGTGCCAGGTGTAGTAGACGGCGAGCCAGACGGGCAGGGCGACGAACGGCCGGAAGAGGAGAAAGCCGCGCATCCGCTCGGTGACGCGCGACGGGAGGGCGAGCACCACGAGCGCCGGCGCCCACTCCGCGAGGACGACGTTCTGGAGGAGGTGCGCCCAGAGGAACGTGTGGTTCGCGAGCGGCTCGAGCTCGGTGGCGAAGGCGGCGAAGACGAGGCCGACCCCGAGCGCTCCCGCGACGAGACGCGCGCGTGCGAGCGAGCCTCCACGGCCGGCCAGCACGAGCCCCACCGCGAGCGCCGGCGCGAGCCCGACCGCCTCCGCCGAGGGATGCATCTCGCTACCGTACCCAGCGCCCCGCGGGTGTAGCTCAATGGTAGAGCCCTAGCCTTCCAAGCTAGTTACGCGGGTTCGATTCCCGCCACCCGCTTACTTCTTTCCGCCGAGGACGCTTACTGCGGCGGGCCGCTCGTCGGCGTGATGTCGCCGGTCCGCGCGATGCCGCTCGCGCTCGTCCAGGCGATCGAGACGGCTTGTCCGGGCACGAGGGAGAGGACGACCTTGCGGATGTCGGCGCTCGACGCGATCGCGGCTCCGTTCAGGGAGGTGATGACGTCGCCCGGCACGAGCCCGGCGGTGTCGGCTGCGTTCCCCTGGACGACCCGCCGGATCTGGGCTCCGCCCGTGGCGTCCGTGAGCACGACGCCGAGGAAGGCGGTCGGTCCGACGTGGACTGCCGCGCTTGCGTTCCCCTTCACGATCAGGTGCGCGAAGCGGAGCGCCTGCCCGATCGGAATCGCGAAGCCGCGGTGGCCCGTCGTCGACCCCGCGGTCACCATCCCGACCGCGCGGTTCTTGAAATCCTCGAGCGGACCACCCGAGTCGCCCGGCACGACGGCGGCGTCCGTCGCGATCACGTCGTGCAGCGTCTCGGTGTCGCCGGTGTCGTCCTTCGCGACGATCCGCCGGTGGAGAGCCGTGACCCGGCCGGGCGCCGCCCTCGGCGCTCCGCCGCGACCCTGGGCGTTCCCACGCGCGACGACGTGCTGTCCCACCCGCACCCGCACCGTGCGTCCGAGCCTGATCGTCCGCAGGCCCGTCGCGTTCGCCAGTTGCAGTACGGCGACGTCCCGCGCGACGGAGTAGCCGACGACGGTGGCGAGATAGCTTCGATGGCTCGTGACGTCGACGACGCGGAACTTCGTCGCGCCGCGGATCACGTGGTTGTTCGTCAGGACCTCGCCGTCGTGCGAGAGGATCATCCCGGTGCCCGCGGCGATCCCGTTCTCGTAGCCGAGGGTGGTGTAGATGTCGACGATCCCGACGTTCGGGCTTCGGCGCTCGGCACGGTTGGCGTGCCCGGCCGCGCCGGCCGGAGAGGCGGCTACGACCGGCGCCAGCGTCGCCAGGACGGCGAGCAGGAGGCGTCGCGTCAGGCCGGGCACGGCACCATCACAGCAGGCCTCGATGAGTCATCTCTAAGCGATCCGCAAGACGGAGGTAAGGCTCGATTCGGCCGAATCGGCGGGGATCTTTAGCCCGCCGGCCCGAGGTCAGAGGTCGATGCGCTCGATCACGACGTCGTCCCGCGGGCGGTCTCCCGCGTCCTTCTCCACGTGCGAGATCGTGTCGACGGCGTCCATCCCTCCGGTGACCTTGCCGAAGACGGTGTGCTTGCCGTCGAGCCACGGACACGCGTCGGCCGTGACGATGAAGAACTGGCTGCCGTTCGTGTTCGGGCCGGCGTTCGCCATCGCGAGCGCGCCACGGATGACGGAGTGGTCGTTGAACTCGTCCTCGAACGTGTAGCCCGGGCCGCCCGTGCCCGTTCCGGTCGGGTCGCCACCCTGGATCATGAAGTCCGGAATGACGCGGTGGAAGATGACGCCGTCGTAGAACCCGTCGGCGGCGAGCTTCCGGAAGTTCTCGACGGTCTTCGGCGCGTCCTCGTCGAACAGCTCGAGCTCGATGGCGCCGTGACTCGTGTGCAGGGTCGCCGTGGTCATTGCCGGGGAACGCTATCTGCAAGCGGCTCGAGCGCGCCGGCGGTCGGCTCGAGCGATCCGTCCGCGAGCCCTACGACGACCTCCCGCAGGAGGGCGCGGGCGGCGTCGGCGTCCTCGGCGGAGAGCACGGTCGAGACTCCGGCCAGGTGCTCGCCCCGCTGCTCGTCCCAGAGCTCGAGCACGACCGTGTCGAGCTCGCGGCGCGGGATGTAGGAGTCCTGGGCGAGGCCGACGCGGACGGCGACCACGCGGCCGTCGGGCAGCATCACCGCCTGCTCGAGTGGTTCCGCACGCAGATTCATTCTGCGTCATTCTTTCGCATCGCACGTTCAGAACACCCGAAAGGGTTATGGCAGCGGATGCCGGTTGCCACCAAGGTGTGGCAGTGACTGGCTCGAGGGCACTTCGCCTCGGGGCTGCGGTGGCCGTCCTCGTCGCGGTCGGGCTGCTGGCCGCCTCGGCGTTTGCGGGCGCTCGCTCCGAGACGACCCTGCAGACGCTGAACCGCAGGGTGCTGACGGAAGTGAACCGGTTCCGTGCGGCGCACCACCTTCGCCCGCTGCGCGAATCCGCGGCCCTCGACGACTCGGCGCGCCAGCACTCGCTCCAGATGGGAACCCTCGGCTACTTCGCCCACTCCTCGGCAGACGGCACGTC
The DNA here is from genome assembly GCA_963746965.1 of uncultured Actinomycetes bacterium. Lineage (GTDB taxonomy): Bacteria > Actinomycetota > Thermoleophilia > Gaiellales > Gaiellaceae > Palsa-739. The sequence goes on from CAVVDH010000001.1 coordinate 1,346,574, forward strand.
CTTCTGGCAGCGCATCCGGCAGTACTACAGCGCCCGGCACTTCTCGTACTGGTCGGTGGGTGAGAACCTCCTCTGGGCTGCTCCGAACGTGAGCGCCCGTCGCGCCTTGCGGATGTGGATCGCGAGCCCCGAGCACCGTCGCAACCTGCTGACGCCGCAGTTCCGCCAGATCGGCATCTCATCCGTTCACGTCGTGCGCGCCCCCGGTGTCTTCCACGGGCTCGGCGTCACCATCATCACCACCGACTTCGGCGTCCGGCGCTAGCCCGCCGTCCGGCCGAAGAGGCGCGTCCGGAGGGCGCCGGCGCAACGCGTAGAGCGCCGCGGCCGCCGGGCCGAGCGGCAGCCAGAGGTTGAAGACGCGGTAGCAGAAGACGGCGAGGACTGCGGCGGGCAGTCCGTAGCCGACCCACGTGAGCGCGAAGGGCAGGAGTGCCTCGACCGCGCCGGCGCCGGCGAGCGGAAGCGTCCGCCGGGTCAGCGCGTACCCCGTCGCGTAGCCGACGACGACGGCGGCCACCGACGGTGTGTGGCGCGTGAAGGCAGCGAGGCAGACCCAGAGGACGAAGACCTCGCCCGCCCAGTACACCGCCATGCCGGTGAACGCCGCAGCCCCGTGCCGCCGCGGCGAGGCGACGATCTGCCCGACCACCCCGATGGCTTCGAGCGGCGGGCCGAGCACCCGCCCGATCCGGCCGCGGCAGATCCACTTGCGGTAGCGGACGGCAACGAGGGCGAGCGCCGTCCCCGCCGGCACGCCGATCGTCCACGACAGCGTCACCGCGCGTTCCGCGTGTGTGTGGTCGAGGAGCAGGAGGACCGCGCAGACGAGGGCGCCCGCCGAGAGGACGGCGTACTCGAGCGAGCCGAGCCCGAGGACCCTGATCCGCGCCTCGTCGGGCGGGACACCGAGATCCTGGAGCGCCTCCAGGTCGACCGCGAACCCGCCGCGGGGGATGAACATGCCAAAGCCTGCGGCGACGATTGCGCTCGCCCGCAGCGTGCCGAGGCGGACGCCGCGGCCGACGTGCGCGACCTCGCGGTACGCGAACGTGTAGCCGACGTTGGCCGCGACGGCGCCCGCGACGGCGAACGGGAACCAGTACGTGTTCGCGTGCCGCAGCCGGGACGCGACGGCGACGTAGCCTGCGGCTCCGGCGACGAGGATCGCCGCGACGAGCGACAGCGCCCCGGCGAAGAGCATCAGCATCACCACGTGGTGCGGTTCGTGCTCGCGGTGGTGCGCGAGCCATAGCCCGAGCGGGCCGCGCCGCCGAACGCCTGCAGCGGAGTGGCGCGTCATCGTCTGCCTGTTCCCGCGGCACCCACGAGAATGCGCCCGGGAGGATTCGAACCTCCGACCCGCGGATTAGAAGTCCGCCGCTCTGTCCACTGAGCTACGGGCGCGCGAGCACAGAGTAGAGCGCCGGGCGGCGCGGGTAGGGTGCCGCCGATGGCGGATCCGCTGCAGGAGCTGAAGGAGCGGCTGGGCGAGGTCACCGACCTCAACAAGGTCGCGCGGCTCCTCTCGTGGGACCAGCAGACGATGATGCCGTCGGCCGGCACCGGGCATCGCGCCGACCAGGCGGCGACGGTGCAGCGCCTGACGCACGAGCGGTTGACCGATCCTGCCGTTGGTCGGCTCCTCGACGAGTTGCAGCCGCTGGAGGAGTCGCTCGACCCCGATTCCGACGACGCCGCGCTGATCGGGCTCGCGCGGCGCGACTACGAGAAGTCGGTGAGGGTGCCGGCGTCGCTGCGCGCGGAGATGGCGCGCGCCGCCGCACAGGCGCGGCCGGTCTGGGTGAAGGCGAAGGCCGAGTCGGACTTCCGCTCGTTCCTGCCGTCGCTCGAGCGGATCGTCGAGCTGAAGCTCGAGTACGTGGATTGCGTCGCCGACGGAGCAGCCGAGCGGTACGACGTGCTCCTCGACGACTACGAGCCGCAGACGACGACGGCCGAGGTGCGGACGCTGTTCGAGGAGCTGAAGACGCCGCTCGTCGAGCTGATCGCCGCGCTGCGCGATCGCGACGTCGACGACGCGTTCCTCCACGGCGACTACCCGCCCGACCGCCAGCAGGCGCTCGCGCACGAGGTGATCGAGCTCTTCGGCCACCGGCCCGACAGCTGGCGCCTCGACCCGACCGAGCACCCGTTCGCCTCGGGGCCCGGCCGCGACGACGTCCGGATCACGACGAACTACCACCCCGACTCGCTCGAGTCGCTCTTCTCGACGATGCACGAGTACGGGCACGGCCTCTACAACCACCAGCTGCCGCAGCACCTCGAACGGCTGCCGACCGGCCAGTCCTGCTCCCTCGGCATTCACGAGTCGCAGAGCCGGTTGTGGGAGAACCTCGTCGGCCGCAGCCTCCCGTTCTGGCGGCTCTTCTATCCGCGCCTGCAGGGGGCGTACCCCGAGCAGCTGCGTGGCGTCGACGTGGATCGTTTCCATGCCGGCGTCCACGCCGTCCGACCGGGGCTGATCCGGATCCAGGCCGACGAGGTGACGTACGGGATGCACGTGATGCTGCGCTTCGAGCTGGAGCAGGACATCGTCGAGGGTCGCGTGGAACTACGGGAGCTCCCGCAGCGCTGGAACGAGAAGATGTGGGAGCTCCTCGGCGTCGAGGTGCCGGACGACGGGCACGGCGTGCTCCAGGACGTGCACTGGTCGGGCGGGTCGATCGGCTACTTCTCGACCTACCTCATCGGGACGGTCGCTTCGGTGCAGATCTGGGAGGCGGCGCGGCGCGACCTCCCCGAGCTCGAGGAGCAGATCGGCCGCGGGGAGTTCGCGCCGCTGCGCCAGTGGCTCGGCGAGCACGTCCATGCGCTCGGGCGCAGGTTCTCGCCGCAGGAGACGTTGCGTCGAGCGACCGGCTCTCCGATCGCCGCCGGGCCGTATCTCGATCACCTCCGTCGCACCTACGCATAGCTCTCGCGGCGCCGGGTAGGCGCCCGGAGACAGCAAGCGACGAAGGAGGGGTCTGCGTGCCAGACACGCTGAAGGGAAAGAAGGTCGCGATCCTCGCAGCCGACATGTTCGAGCGGGTCGAGCTCGAGGAGCCGCGGAAGGCTCTCGAGGACGCCGGAGCCGACGTCGAGATCGTCTCGATCCACGACGGAGAGATCAAGGGCTTCGACCACTTCGATCCGGCGAACACCCTGAAGGTCGACCGGACGATCGAAGAGGTGTCGCCCGGGGACTTCGACGCGCTCCTGATCCCCGGCGGCGTCGGGAATCCGGACCAGCTGCGTGGCGACGAGAACGCGGTCTCGTTCGTCCGCGGGTTCCACGACTCCGGCAAGCCGCTGGCGGTCATCTGCCACGGGCCGTGGATGCTCGTCGAGTCGGGGGTCGTGCGCGGCAAGCGCATCACCTCGTGGCCGACGCTCCAGACGGATGTCCGCAACGCCGGCGGCGACTGGGTGGACGAGGAGGTCGTCGTCGACGGGACGCTCGTGACGAGCCGCAAGCCCGACGACATTCCGGCGTTCAACCGCGAGATGCTGCGGATCTTCTCCGGCGAGCGCGTGCCGGTCTGAGGAGAGCGCGACGGGGCCGCCGACGGGCGGCCCCGTCGTCCGGCCCGGACTCTGACGAGGTGGCGGACGGGACTCGAACCCGCGACCACCGGGACCACAACCCGGAGCTCTACCAACTGAGCTACCGCCACCGAGCGCACACAGCGTAGCCGGATACCCTTTGGGAGCTCGGCCCCGTAGCTCAGAGGACAGAGCGGCAGCCTTCGAAGCTGCGTGCGGAGGTTCGATTCCTCCCGGGGCCATGAATCTCTTGACTCGCGCGGGGTCGACGCGTCTCTCCATCGTGGTTCCGGCGTCGCAGCACGTAGAAACCCGCGGCTCGGCGACGGGGCGATCACGTATACCCTGGGTAGGTATACGTGTAGAGTCAGCCTCGAAGGAGGCGGAATGAGCGAGATCACCTACACCGTGCCCGGCATGAGCTGCGATCACTGCAAGCACGCCGTCACGAGCGAGCTGTCCTCGGTCGCCGGGGTCGAGTCGGTCGACGTCGACCTCGAGACGAAGCTGGTCACCGTTCGCGGCGGCGACCTCGACGACGGGGCTCTCCGGGCAGCGATCGACGAGGCCGGCTACGAAGCCGAGGCAGGGTCGGGATGAGCACCGCCACCGCCCCTCGCGGCGAGGTCGAGCTGCGGCTCGACCTCGAGGGGATGACCTGCGCCTCCTGTGCCGCTCGGATCGAGAAGCGGCTGAACAAGGTCGACGGGGTCGAGGCGAGCGTCAACTTCGCCACCGAGCAGGCGACGGTTCACTGTCCGAGCGACGTCACGGTCGAGCAGCTGGTCGCTGCGGTCGAGTCGGCCGGCTACGCGGCACACGACGCAGCCGCCGTCGGCAAGGCGGAGGGGCACGATCACGCCGACGAGCCCCTGCGCGTGTTGACCCGGCGGCTCGTGCTCGCGGTCGTCCTCACCGTCCCGGTCGCGCTCCTGGCGATGGTCTCGCCGCTTCGCTTCGCCGACTGGCAGTGGGTCGCGTTCGCCCTCGCCACGCCGGTCGTCTTCTATTCCGGGGTCGGCTTCCACCGCGCGGCCCTCGCGAACGCCCGTCACCTGGCGGCGACGATGGACACGCTCATCTCGCTCGGCACGCTCGCCGCGTGGTCCTGGTCGACGATTGCGCTCCTGGGCTCGATCGCCACCGACACGTACTTCGAGGTGGCGGCGGCCGTGACGACGCTGATCCTGCTCGGCCGCTTCTTCGAGGCGCGCGCGAAGGGACGCTCCTCCGCGGCGATCCGCAAGCTGCTCGAGCTCGGCGCGAAGGAGGCCCTGCTTCTGCGCGGCGAGACCGAGGTCCTCGTTCCGATCGGCGAGCTTGCGGTCGGCGACCTGTTCGTCGTCCGGCCGGGCGAGAAGGTCGCCACCGACGGTACGGTCGCGGAGGGCGCCTCTGCCGTCGACCAGTCGCTGCTGACCGGCGAGTCGCTCCCGGTGGAGGTCGCGGCCGGCTCGGAGGTCGCCGGAGCGAGCGTCAACACGTACGGGCGTCTCGTCGTGCGAGCGACCCGGGTCGGATCCGACACGGCGCTCGCCCAGATCGCACGCCTCGTCGACGCCGCCCAGTCGGGCAAGGCTCCCGTGCAACGGCTGGCCGACCGGGTCTCCGGGATCTTCGTCCCGGTCGTGATCGGACTCTCGCTGCTCACCCTGGCCGGCTGGCTCGCCTTCGGTGCTTCGGCGGCGACGGCGTTCACGGCGGCGGTGGCCGTGCTCATCATCGCCTGCCCGTGCGCGCTCGGGCTCGCGACTCCGACGGCGCTGATGGTCGGCACGGGCCGCGGGGCGCAGGTCGGCGTCCTGATCAAGGGCCCGGAGATTCTCGAGCGTACGAGGCAGGTGGACACGATCGTGCTCGACAAGACCGGCACCGTCACCGAAGGGAAGATGCAGCTCGTCGACGTCGTCCTCCGCGACGGCGCCGGTCGCGACGAGGTGCTGCGGCTTGCCGGCGCGGTCGAGGCCGCCTCCGAGCATCCGATTGCGCAGGCGATCGCGCGCGCCGCGCGCGACGAGCTCGGCATGCTGCCCGCCGTCACCGAGTTCCGGAACGAGCCCGGCGTGGGCGTGCGCGGCGTCGTCGAGTCGCACGAGGTCACGGTCGGACGCCGCGGCGGCCGCATCGAAGTCGCCTGGGACGACGTCCCCCGCGCGACGCTCGTGGTGCGCGACACGGTCAAGCCCTCCAGTGCGGCGGCGATCGCCGAGCTGAAGGCGCTCGGCCTGACCCCGGTGCTGCTCACCGGCGATGCGCGGGAGACCGCCGAGCGGGTCGCAGCCGAGGTCGGGATCGAGCGCGTGCTGGCGGAGGTCTACCCCGACGACAAGGTCGCGGAGGTCGCAGCGGCTGCAGGCGGACGGCCACCAGGTGGCGATGGTCGGCGACGGCGTCAACGACGCCCCCGCCCTCGCGCAGGCGGACCTCGGGCTCGCGATCGGCACCGGCGCCGACGTGGCGATCGAGGCATCCGACCTGACGCTCGTCTCCGGCGACCTGCGGGCTGCTGCGGACGCGATCAGGCTCGCGCGCAAGACGCTGCGCACGATCAAGGGGAACCTCTTCTGGGCGTTCGCGTACAACGTCGCCGCCGTCCCGCTCGCCATCGCGGGTCTGCTGAACCCGATCATCGCCGCCGCCGCGATGGCCTGTTCGAGCCTGTTCGTCGTCTCGAACTCGCTCCGGTTGCGGCGCTTCCACTCCAATCGCGAAGGAGCAGCCGCGTGAGCACTGCCGAGACCGCACCCGTCTACGGGTACACGAACGACAAGGACGCGCTGATCAAGCGGCTGCACCGGATCGAGGGGCAGGTTCGCGGGATCGAGAAGATGGTCGAGGACGACCGCTACTGCATCGACATCCTCACCCAGGTCGCCGCGGTCGGCACGGCACTCGAGTCGCTCGCAGTGAAGATCCTCGACGGCCACGTCCGCCACTGCGTCGCCGGCGCGCTCGCCTCGGGCGACGAGGCGGAGGCGCAGGCCAAGGCGGAGGAACTGCTCGAGGCGGTACGACGCTTTTCCCGCACCCGCTGAGCGACGCTACGCTCTCGTACGGTCGGAGGAGGAGGTCGGGGTGTTTCAGCTGGTAGCGGGCGGGCCGCGGGTCTGAGCGACCGCCCGGCGATCGAGGCGGAGGGGCTGCGAAAGCGCTACGGCGACGTCGAGGCGCTGCGCGGCGTCGACCTGCACGCGCCGGTGGGCAGCGTGCTCGGCCTGCTGGGCCCGAACGGGGCGGGCAAGACGACCGCCGTCCGGATCCTGACGACGCTGCTCAAGCCGGACGAGGGAAGCGCGCGAGTCGCGGGCTTCGACGTGGCGCGCCAACCGGCGGAGGTGCGGAGCCGGATCGGGCTTGCCGGCCAGTACGCGGCGGTCGACGAGAACCTGAGCGGCTCGGAGAACCTCGAGATGGTGGGGCGGCTCTACCATCTCGGCCGCCGCGCGGCGCGACAGAGGGCGGGGGAGCTACTCGACGACTTCGGGCTGGCCGAGGCCGGGAAGCGGCTCGTGCGGACGTACTCCGGGGGGATGCGGCGCCGGCTCGACCTCGCTGCGGCGCTCGTGGCACGCCCGCCGATCCTCTTTCTCGACGAGCCGACGACGGGGCTCGACCTGCGCAGCCGGATCGCCCTCTGGGACACGCTCGAGGCGCTCGTCACGGAGGGGACGACCGTGCTCCTGACGACGCAGTATCTCGACGAGGCGGACCGGCTCGCGCGCAGGATCGCCGTCGTCGACCAGGGCGTCGTGATCGCGGAGGGCACGCCGGACGAGCTGAAGCGGCGGGTGGGGGGCGACCGGCTCGAGATCCGCCTCGCCGACGGGTCGGTGGCCGAGTCGGCCGCACGCGCCCTTGCAGCGCTCGGCGGCGGAGCGCCGTCCATGACCGACGGGGTGGTGTCGATGCCGGCCGCCGGCGGGGGAGCGGTTGCGGACGCCGTTCGCGCTCTGGATCGGGAGGGGATCGCGATTCGCGACATCGCGACGCGCCGGCCGACGCTCGACGACGTCTTCCTGCAGCTGACCGGCCACGCGGCCGTCGACGCGGAGGAGGCGTCCGAGTGAGCCCGGTCGCGCGCGAGCTCACCGACATGTGGGTGCTCGCCACCCGGAGCGTGAAGCGGATCAAGCGCCAGCCCGACCTGCTCGTCGGCTACACGGTGCAGCCGATCATGTTCGTGCTCTTGTTCGTGTACGTCTTCGGCGGCGCGATCTCGACGCCGGGGCTGCACTACGTCGACTACCTGATCCCCGGGATCGTCGTCCAGTCGATCACCTTCGGGGGATTCGTCACGGCCCTCGGGCTCTCGGACGACCTGAAGAAGGGGCTGATGGACCGGTTCCGGTCATTGCCGATGTCGCGCTCGGCCGTCCTCACCGGCCGGACCCTCGCGGACATCAGCACGAACTCGATCCAGCTCGTGGTCATGGTCGGCGTCGGGCTCGCCGTCGGGTTCCGCTTCGCGACGGGCGTGCCGACGATCCTCGGCGGGATCGGCTTACTGCTTCTGATCGGCTACGCGTTCTCGTGGGTGTTCGCCTTCCTCGGGCTCGCCGCGTCCTCGCCGGAGGCCGCCAATGCCTACGGCTTCACGGTCCTCTTTCCGCTGACGTTCGTGTCCTCCGCCTTCGTGCCCGTCGGCTCGATGCCGGGCTGGCTCCAGCCGGTTGCGAGGCACAACCCGTTCACGACGATGGTCAACGCGATCCGCCGGCTCTTCATCGACACGCCTGCGGGTAACGACGTCTGGCTCGCAGCCCTCTGGTCGCTCGCGATCATCGTCGTGTTCGCCACCCTCGCGATCTGGCGCTATCGCCGGGTGGTCGCCCGCTGAACGCGTAGCATCGAGGCATGTGCCGGAACATCCGTGTTCTCTACAACTTCGAGCCGCCCGCGAGCTCGGAGGAGGTGCACTCCGCCGCGCTGCAGTACGTGCGCAAGGTCAGCGGCATGAACAAGCCGTCGAAGGCGAACGAGGCGGCGTTCGATCGCGCCGTGCACGAGATCGCGCATCTCACGCAGCACCTCCTGGACGACCTCGTCACGACGGCGTCGCCGAAGGATCGCGAGGTCGAGGCGGAGCGTCGCCGCGCCCGCGCCGTCGCGCGCTTCGGCTAGAGCGTCACCTCCTGCAGCGGCCTCGAGCGAAGGTCACGTCTCGAGGAAGCGTTCGAGCTGGGCGAGGTCGAGGGGCCGTGCGAGGAGGAAGCCCTGGCCCTGGTCGCATTGCTCCCGCTGCAGCTGCTCGAATTGCGACTCGTCCTCGATTCCTTCGCCGAGTGTCTCGAGACCGAGTGTCTTGCCGAGCTGGACCAGCGTGTGGATCAGCGCGCCCGACTCCGTGGAGGCGGCGATGCCGGAGATGAACGAGCGGTCGATCTTGAGCGCGTCGACGGGGAACTGCCTGAGATAGGCGAGCGAGCTGTAGCCGGTGCCGAAGTCGTCGATCGCGATGCGGACGCCCAGCGCCTTGATCGCCCCGAGGGTCCGCCTGGCGGAGTCGGCGTCCTGCATGAGCGTCGTCTCGGTGATCTCGAGCGTGAGGAGGTCGGGCGGGAGGCCGCTGCCGGTGAGGGCCTCCTGAACGTGACCGAGGAAGCCGGGGTGATCGAGCTGGCGGCCGGAGACGTTGACGGAGATCCCGGCTTCGTGGCCGCGCCGCCGCCACTCGGCCGCGCTGGCACACGCCTCGGCGAGCACCCAGCGGCCGATCGCGACGATCAGGCCGGTCTGCTCCGCGAGCGGGATGAAGACGTCCGGCGGGATCGGGCCGCGCTCGCGGTGGTCCCAGCGGGCCAGCGCCTCGACTCCGGTGACCCTGCGGCTACCGAGGTCGAAGATCGGCTGATAGGCGAGCGTGAACGCTTCCTGCTCGACTGCCGCCCGCAGGTCGATCAGGAGGTTGAGGTGGTCCTCGGCGAGCTCGTGCATGCTCGACTCGAAGACGAGAGCGCGGTTGCGCCCCGCCTCCTTCGCGGCATAGAGGGCGATGTCCGCGTCGCGGAGCAGCTCCTCCGCCGAGGCGCGTGGCCCCGTGGCGATACCGATGCTGGCGGTGAGCGCGACCGTTCGCCCGTTCTGCCCGTTCGTGCCGCCGCCGAGCGCGATCGGCTCGTGCAGGACGGCGAGCAGTCGTTCGGCGACGTCGGCGGGGTTGGCCCAGCGGCCGGGCGAGTCGAGCAGGACCACGAACTCGTCGCCACCGAGGCGCCCGACGGTGTCTGCACCGCGGACGACGCTCGCCAGCCGGCCGGCGACGGTCTGCAGGAGGCGATCGCCGGTCGAGTGGCCGTACGTGTCGTTGATGTCCTTGAAGCCGTCCAGGTCGAGGAAGAGCGCGGCCACCTGGCCTTGCCCGCGCTGGGAGCGGACGAGCATCTGCTCTGCCCGGTCGAGCACGAGCACGCGGTTCGGCAGGCCGGTGAGCGCGTCGTGGAGCGCCTCGTGCCGGAGTTGCCGTTGCGCACCCAGCAGGTCGCGCTGGGCGAGGTACTGCCGCAGGGCGACGAGCCCTCCTGCGACCACGATCATCATCGTGCCGGCGAAGAACTCGGTGTGCCGGTCGGCGTAGACGAGCGACGTGAGGCCGATTCCGGCGGCCGGGTACGGCAGCCAGGCCACGCGCTCGTGCGCCGGCCGGAGCGGCTCGGCCCGGTCGACCGGCCGCTGGGCGGCTGCTGCGATCGCCGTCAGGGCGATCGCGATCATCCAGAGCGCGTCGACGGGGTCGCCGCCCTGGTAGCCCGAGTGGAGCGTCATGTAGCCGTAGACGAGATCCGCGACGACGTAGACGGACAGGCCGGCTGCCATCAGGTGAAGCGCTCGGTGGGCGGAGGGAGCCGACCCGCGCAGGATCACCGAGGCAAGGCCGACGAGCAGGAGCATGTCGCCGACCGGGTAGGCGATCGAGAAGAGGGTCTGGAGCGGGCTCTCGCCTCCCGCCACCGCCGTCGGGCCGAGGACGACGTAGACGACGGCGCCCGAGCCCGCGAGCGCCACCACCGCCAGGTCGAGCCCGACCCGCAGCCGCTCTCGCCGGTCGCGCCGCATGGTCGGGAAGCTCAGGAGCCCCGCGAGCGCGAGCGGGTAGAAGGCGAGGTAGAGGCCGTCCGCGATCGACGGGTACGGCTTTCGTCCGACCAGCTCGTAGACCGTCTGGGCGACGTCGCCGAGGAGGTAGGCGCCGGCGCCGAGCGCGAGCAGCCGCCACGAGCGGCGTAGCCGCGGCCAGGCGGCGCAGCGGGCCGACGCACGCCACGCCAGCACCGCCGCTGCAGCGCTCACCGGATAGAAGAACACGTCCCCGATCAGGGATCGCGCGCCGGTCGGGCCCCAGTGGAGCAGCTGCCAGGACGCGTACACCGCCAGCAGTCCCCCGAGCGCAACCGAGACCTGCACGAGCCGGTTGGTCGCCGAGTCGGCGAGCGTCGAGATCGCCCGCCGTCCGGCCGGGCGAGCCCGTCCGGGCAGCCGGCGAGGGACCGCGATCTCGTTCACCGCGACCGCTGTTCGAGCTGGAAGCACGCCACGGCATGGCCATCGACGGCTGCATCCCGCCCGTGAGCGTGGTTTCTACGGATCCGCGCCGCGGCTCGCTCGGCGCGCCGCACCTACCCCTCGATCGGGCCGGCTTGACGGAACGGCGAAGCATATGAAAGACTTTTTGCGAAAGATGTCTTTCAAGACGACTCGACGCGACCAACTGGAGCTCACGGATCCGCGGGCGATCCGCGCGCTCGCCCATCCGATCCGGCTCGAGCTCCTGGCGGCACTCGGCGCGGGACCGCTCACGGCGACGCAGTGCGCCGAGCGCGTCGGCGAGAGCCCTCAGTCCTGCAGCTACCACCTGCGTACGCTCGCGAGGCACGGCTTCGTCGAGCCCGCCGAGCGGGGCAACGGCAAGGAGCGGCCGTGGCAGAAGGTCGCCCGCGGGCTCCACTGGTCGGGGAGCGGCGACGCGGACGCGTCGCGGGCGCTCTCGGGCACGTTCCTCGCGCGGGACTTCCGCCTGCTCCAGGAGTATCTCGCCGCCCCGCCCGACACGTGGCCGGAGCCGATGTACACGCAGGCGGTGCTGCGGTTGACGCCGGCGGAGGCACAGGAGCTGAGCACGGCGATCTTCGAGCTGCTCGAGCCGTACTTCGCGAACGCCCGCAAGGATGCGCCGGCCGGCGCGGTCGACGTCTGGTGGGCGAGCTTCGGCGTGCCGCGGGAGCGATGAGCCTCCGGCACCACCGCGACTTCGTCCGGCTCTGGGCCGGACAGACGGTCTCCGTCTTCGGTTCGCAGGTGACCGAGCTCGCGCTGCCCTTCACGGCCGTGCTCGCCCTGCACGCGAGTGCGTTCCAGATGGGGCTCCTGTCGGCGGCGGGCATGGCTCCGTGGATCGCCTTCGCGCTCCTCGTCGGGGTCTGGGTCGACCGCCGCCTGCGACGGCGCTGGATCCTCGTCTCCGCGGATCTCGGGCGCGCCGCCGTTCTTCTGTCGGTGCCGGTGGCGGCCGCCTTCCACCTGCTCTCACTCGGCCAGCTGTTCGCGGTCGCGTTCGTCGCGGGGTGCCTCACGCTCGCCTTCAACGTCGCGTGGGGCTCCTACCTCAACGTGCTCGTGCCCCGGGAGCAGCTCGTCGAAGGAAACGCGAAGTTGATGGGGAGCTACGCGACGGCGCAGATCGCGGGGCCGTCGCTCACGGGCTTTCTCGTCCAGGCGATCACGGCGCCGTTCGCGATCCTGATCGACGCCGCCTCGTTCGTCGTCTCCGCGGTCGCGCTTCGCTCGATCCGCGCTCCCGAGCCGGAGCGGCGGCTCGAGCGCGGGCGCTCGCTGCGGCACGACCTCGCCGCCGGTCTGCGCTACGTGCGCGACGACCCGCTGCAGCGCGCGATCGCCGGCAGTGCGGCGACCCTCAACTTCTTCGGCCTCGCGATCTATGCCGTGCTCGTCCTCTACGCAGTCCGTGAGCTCCGCCTGAGCAGTGGCCTGATCGGCCTCTTCTTCGCGGCGGGAGCCGTCGGTGCGCTGCTCGGCACGCAGGTCGCGCCACGCCTGACGCGGCGGCTCGGAGCGGGCCGGACGATCCTCCTCGCGACGATCGGGTTCCCGCCCGCACTTGCGATCGTGCCGCTCGCCTCCCCGGGACAGCCTGCCTGGCTCGCGGTGACGATCCTCGCGGTCGCCGAAGCCGTCGGCGGGATCGCGGTGATGGTGTTCGACGTCAACACCGCCGCCCTGCGGCAGGCGGTGACGCCCGAGCACCTCTACGGGCGTGCGACGGGCGCGATGAGCTTCCTGACCCAGAGCGCGAAGCCGCTCGGGTCGCTGTTCGGCGGTACGGTCGCGACGGCCGTCGGGCTCCATCCGACGCTCTGGATCTGTGCGGCGGGCGGCCTTCTCGTGATCCCCTGGACGCTGTTCTCCCCGCTGCGCGGCAGCGGCGCCTCAGCGCTCGCGACGGCGGGAACGGAGCGCGGCGACGAGCGCGGCGACCGCGGAGGCCGCGAGGGCGACCGCCAGCGTCTGCCGGTCGATCTTCCCGAGCTGACCCACGGCGGCGAGCAGCACGGCGAGCACGAGCGCGAACATTCCGGCGGCCGTCGCGACGGCCCGCATCAGTTCTCGCCCGGCTCGAGGTAGCGGCCGAACCAGTCGAGGATCGCCTCGAAGCGCTGCACCCGGTGCACCGGCGAGCCCGAGCGTGAGAGCTCGTGGCTCTCGCCCGGAAAGCGCAGCATCTCGACCTCCTTGCCGAGCAGGCGGAGCAAGGTGAAGAGGTGCTCGCCCTGCTCGACGTTGCAGCGGAGGTCGTCCTCGGAGTGGACGACGAGCAACGGGGTCTCGACGTCGCGCGCGTACGTCGCCGGCGACATCCGCATCCACTCGTCGACGTGCTCCCACATCGGGCCGCCGAACTGGCGCTCGAAGACCCAGAACACGTCGCTCGAGCCGAAGGCGCTCACCATCTGGTTCACGGCTCGCTCCGAGAGCGCCGCCCTGAAGCGCTTCGTGTGGCCGACGATCCACGACGTCATGAAGCCGCCGTACGAGCCGCCGAGGACGCCGAGCCGGTCCGCGTCGAGGAACGGGAAGCGCTCGAGCGCCGTGTCGACGACCCCCATCAGATCCTCGTAGTCGACCGTGCCCCAGCCGGGCCCCGCGCCGCCGCCGGGGCCGCGGATCGCGCGCCCCCACGCCTCCGACCGGCCGGAGCCGCCGCGCGGGTTCGAGAAGAGGACGCAGTAGCCCGCGGCCGCGTAGACCTGCACCTCGTCGAAGAAGCCCGTTCCGTACTGCGTGAACGGGCCGCCGTGGATGGTGAGGAGGACCGGATAGCTCCCGTCCTCGTCGCAGCCGGGCGGGCGCACGAGCCACGCATCGACCTCGGTCCCGTCGGACGAGACGGCGGCGAAGCGCTCTGCGGCGGCGAGCTCGCGGCCTCCCACGAAGTCGTCGCAAACGGCGCTGAGGCGCGTCCCGTCCCCCGCGAAGAGCTCGTGCGGCCGCGTGTGGGTGCTCGCCGTGTAGACGAGGCGCCCGCCGCGGAGGTCGTAGACGCCGATCGACTGCTCGCCGCCGACGAGGAGCGCCGGGTCTCCCGAGCCGTCGGCGGCGACCGCGTAGACGTGGACGTTGCCTCCGTCCTCGACCGCGAACGCGATGCGGTCGCCGTCCCAGACCGGCTCGCGCACGAGCGGGTACGGGGCGCATTGGCGGTCGAGGGATGCAGTGAGGATCCGGCGGTCGCTCCCGTCCGGGCGCATCACCGCGATCTGGACGTTGTGCGGATACGTGCCGTCCTCGGGCTCGTGGCAGTAGGCGATGAAGGACCCGTCGGGTGAGAACGAGGCCAGGGTGGCGGACTCGTCCGGGCCCGTCAGCCGCCGCGGCTCGGCCCCGTCGGCGTCGACCTCGAGCTCGTACAGCCCGTCCACGAGCTCGACGTCCCAGCGGTCGCCGCGCAGTGAGCTGAAGACGATGCGAGCTCCGTCCGGAGACCAGGCCGGCTCGTCGTTCTCGCAGTCTCCGTCCGTCAGCTGTCGTTCGCCGCCGCCGTCGAGCCCGACGGCGAAGATGTGCGTGCGACGGTCGCCCGTCCAGCCGACGCTGTCGAGCTTGTAGTAGAGGCGGGTGAAGCGCCGCGGCGGCCGCCTGCGCTCGTCCTCCTCCTCGTAGCCGGCGTCGCGGACACGCCTTGCGAAGGCGATGCGGCGCGAATCCGGAGACCACGCGATCGACTCGACCGCCTCGTCGCCGTAGCGTGAGCCGGCGCGGCTCGCCCCCGTCCGCGGGCAGCACGTAGAGCTCGCCGTGCGCCTTGTCCTCCGCACCGTCCCGCGTCGAGACGAAGGCGAGCCAGCGCCCGTCGGGGGACCAGCGAGGCGACGTGTCGCTCCGCTCGCCCGAAGTGAACTGTCGCGGCGCAGAGGAGCCGTCGAGCGGCGCGATCCAGATCGACGAGCGGTAGGCGTTCGCCTCGCGATCGATCCGGTTGACGACGTAGGCGACGTGCAGCCCGTCGGGCGAAAGCCGCGGGTCGCCGACGCTCGTCAGTGCATATACGTCCTCCGGCTGCATCCCCGCCACGCCCGCGCGACTCTAGTACGCAGGACGCGTCCCGTGCCCGACGGCCCCGATCCCGGCCACCTATCCTGCGGGGGCGCGGGCGTGGTGGAACTGGCAAACACGCCGGTTTTAGAGGCCGGTGCTCTCAGGAGCTTGGGGGTTCGAATCCCTCCGCCCGCATCACGCGGCCAGATCCCGCCGGCGACGGCGAGCAGGGCCGGCACTCACCGCTCAGAGACCGTCGTTCGACCTCGCCCGGGCGCTCCCTGC
This sequence comes from uncultured Actinomycetes bacterium, assembly GCA_963746965.1. Classification (GTDB taxonomy): domain Bacteria; phylum Actinomycetota; class Thermoleophilia; order Gaiellales; family Gaiellaceae; genus Palsa-739. Next base: position 1,361,955 of record CAVVDH010000001.1, read on the forward strand.
TTGAATGGACCGCGTGGAGACCCAGGTCGAGGAGCTACCGGAGAACCGCGTTCGGCTGACCGTCCAGGTGCCGTCGCACGACGTCCACCATGCCGTCGAGCATGCGGCCGAAGATCTGGCCCAGAGCGTCAAGATCCCCGGCTTTCGCAAGGGGAGGGTGCCCCGCCAGGTTCTGCTGCAGCGCGTCGGCCGCGAGCGGCTGATGACCGAAGCGGTCGAAAGCCACATCGGCGGCTGGTTCTGGAACGCCGCGGCGCGTACCCGGCTCCGGCCGGTCGAGCAGCCGGACTACGAGTTCGAGCTGCCGGACTCGGCCGACGAGGACTGGGAGTTCACGGCGACGGTCGCAGTGCAGGAGAAGCCGGAGCTTCCCGACTGGAAGGCGCTCGAGGTCGGGATCGCCGACGTCGAGGTGCCCGAGGAGCTCGTCCAGGCGGAGCTCGACGCGTTGCGCTCGACCGTCGCCGAGCTCGTTCCCGTCGAGGGCCGCCCGGTGGCGCCCGACGACACCGTCGTCGTCGATCTCGTCGCCGAGGACGAGACTCGCCGCGACTACGTCGTCGAGCTCGGCCGCGGCGCCGTCGTCGAGGAGATCGAGCAGGGGCTCGTCGGGATGAGCGCCGGCGAGACGAAGGAGATGTCGTTCGAGCTCGCGGACGGCTCGACGCAGTCGCTCGCCGCGACCGTGAAGGAGATCAAGGAGAAGGTGCTGCCGCCGCTCGACGACGACCTCGCCCGCGCCGCGAGCGAGTTCGAGACGTTCGCCGAGCTTCGCGAGGACGTCGAGGCGCGCCTGCGCGAGCAGATCGAGGAGGAGGTCGAGACGCGCTTCCGCGCGGCCGCCGCCGATGCCCTCGTCGCCGCGTCGAAGGTCGAGGCGGCAGGGCCGCTCGTCGAGTCGCGGACGCGCGAGCTGCTGCGGGGCTTCGCCCGGCAGGTCGAGGCCCGCGGCGTTCCGCTCGAGACGTTCCTCGCCATGACGGGGCAGCAGCCCGAAGAGCTCGTCGCGCGGCTGCGCGACGAGGCGCAGCGTTCCGTCGCACGCGAGCTCGTGCTCGAGGCGGCCGCCGACGAGCTCGGGCTCGACGTGCCCGACGCCGAGGTCGAGGAGCTCGTGCGAGAGCAGGCCGACGCGCTCGGCGACGATCCCGAGGAGATGCTCGCGAGCCTGCGCGAGAGCGGCCGGTTCGAGTCGCTCCGCGACGACCTCCGGCTGCGTAAGGCTCTCGACCAGGTCGCCGCCGACGTCCAGCGCATCCCGCTCGCGCAGGCGGAGGCACGCGACGCGATCTGGACGCCCGACAAGGAGAATCCACCGACCGAGACGAAACTCTGGACCCCCGACCAGCCGCAGAAGAGCGAAGGAGCACGAACATGAACCCGCCCTCGAATCTCGTCATCCCGTCCGTCATCGAGCAGACCTCGCGCGGGGAGCGCTTCTTCGACATCTACTCGCGGCTGCTCAACGAGCGGATCATCTTCCTCGGCACGCCGATCGACGACCAGGTGGCGAACCTCGTCGTCGCGCAGATGATCCATCTCGAGTCCGAGGACCCCGACAAGGACATCAACCTCTACATCAACTCGCCGGGCGGCTCCGTCTACTCGGGCCTCGCGATCTACGACACGATGCAGTTCATCAAGCCCGACATCGCGACGACGTGTGTCGGGATCGCCATGTCGATGGGCGCGCTGCTTCTCGCGGCGGGCACGGAGGGAAAGCGCACTGCGCTGCCGAATGCCAAGATCCTGATCCACCAGGTCTCGGGCGGCTTCCAGGGCCAGGGCACCGACATCGAGATCCAGGCGCGCGAGACGATCAATCTCAAGCGGCGCCTGGAGGAGATCATTGCCCAGCACACGAACCAACCCGTCGACAAGGTCTCGAAAGACATGGAACGCGACTACTACATGACGTCCGAGGACGCCGAGGGGTACGGCATCGTCGACCAGGTGATTGCCCACCGTTAGGGCAGTAGACGAATCCCCCGTAGCGAGGTAGAAGAAGAGACATGGCGCGCGCAACCGACGGCAACGAGCAACTCCTCTGCAGCTTCTGCGGCAAGAGCCAGCGGCAGGTGAAGAAGCTGATCGCCGGCCCCGGCGTGTACATCTGCGACGAGTGCATCGATCTCTGCAACGAGATCATCGACGAGGAGCTGACCAGCCCGACCCAGCTCGACCTCGACAACCTCCCGCGCCCGCGCGACATCTACGCGGTCCTCAACGACTACGTCGTCTCGCAGGAGGAGGCGAAGCGGACGCTCGCCGTCGCCGTCTACAACCACTACAAGCGCGTGCAGATGGGTCAGGACGAGGACGACGTCGAGCTCCAGAAGTCGAACATCCTCCTGCTCGGCCCGACCGGCTGCGGCAAGACGCTGCTGGCGCAGACACTTGCGCGGATCCTCAACGTCCCGTTCGCGATCGCGGACGCGACGGCGCTGACGGAGGCTGGCTACGTCGGCGAGGACGTCGAGAACATCCTGCTCAAGCTGATCCAGGCGGCGGACTTCGACATCAAGAAGGCCGAGACCGGGATCATCTACATCGACGAGGTCGACAAGATCGCCCGGAAGGCGGACAACCCGTCGATCACGCGCGACGTCTCGGGCGAGGGCGTACAGCAGGCGCTCCTGAAGATCCTCGAAGGAACCGTCGCCTCGGTGCCTCCGCAGGGTGGCCGCAAGCATCCGCACCAGGAGTTTCTCTCGATCGACACGACGAACATCCTGTTCATCTGCGGCGGCGCGTTCGCGGGGCTCGACAAGATCATTGCCAAGCGGATCGGCAAGAACGCCGTCGGGTTCGGCGCCGACATCCGTTCGAAGCACGACATCGAGGGTTCGGAGCTGCTCGCCGACGTCATGCCCGAGGATCTGCTCAATTTCGGGCTGATCCCGGAGTTCATCGGCCGGCTCCCCGTCGTGTCCGCCGTGCACCAGCTCCGGCGCGAGGATCTCGTCCAGATTCTCGAAGAGCCGAAGAACGCGCTCATCAAGCAGTACCAGCGGTTCTTCGGGTACGACGGGATCGAGCTCGTGTTCACCGAGGACGCGATGTGGGAGATCGCCGATCGCGCGCTCGAGCGCGAGACCGGCGCGCGCGGGCTCCGCTCCATCATCGAGGGGGCGCTGCTCGACGTCATGTTCGAGCTGCCGTCGCGGCGCGACGTCACGAAGTGCGTGATCACGAAGGAGTGCATCGCGCAGGGCATCCGACCCACGCTCGTAACGAGCGCCGGCGCCGCGGGCGACGAGCCCGACGAGCCGGTCGAGCAGACCGCCTAGCTAGTCGAGGCTCCGCAGCCGCCGCCCGGTCACGGCAGCATCCAGTCGACGCCACAGTCCGACGTTGACCTCGAAGCCGCCGACGTGCTGGCGCGACTCGAGTGGATACGTTGCGTCGAGGGCCCGCCTGACGAGCTCCGCCATCGAGAGACCCGATCGCGCCGACTCGTTCAGGAGGAATGCGCGCTGGTCGTCCGTCACAAGGACATGGATAGCCATCGCCATGTGGCCATGTATAGCCATGGCGAACCGGCGGATCTGTGTCGCTTCTCTGACGCGGGTGTGCCGCGTGTCGTAGCGTTCACGTCATGAGCGCGATCGAGGTAGGGGCGGAGTTCGGCCCGTCGTCGTGGATCGACGTGCCGCAGGAGCGGATCCAGTCGTTCGCGGACGCGACCGGCGACCACCAGTTCATCCACGTCGACCCGGCCCGGGCCGCCCAGACGCCGTTCGGGGGCACGATCGCGCACGGCTACCTGACGTTGTCGCTCCTGCCGGCGATGTCCTACGAGACCGTGCCGCACGAGGAGTCCGGGGGCATGGCTCTCAACTACGGGCTCAACCGTGTGCGCTTCCCGGCGCCGGTGCCTTCGGGCTCGCGGGTGCGCGGCTCGTTCCACGTCGACACCGTCGAGGAGCACGAGTGGGGCCGGCAGGTCACGATGACGGCGACTGTCGAGCGGGAGGGTGGCGAGAAGCCCGTATGCGTCGCCGAAGTCGTCTTCCGCTACTACCACCTGCCCGGCGCGTAGAGCACCAACCAGCGCTTCTGGATCCCAAACATCGGACCAGTACGTCTGGTTAGGTGCAATCCGGCCGAATCGTGGTACGTTTTGGATCCGAAATCGCCTGTAGTCGCCGGAGGAGGTCGCATGTCGCAGGAAGCTCGGATCCAGAGGGAGGTTGCGCAGCTCGAAGAGGAGTGGCGTCTCGGCGAACGCTGGAGCGGGATCGAGCGGACGTACACCGGCGAGGATGTCGTTCGCCTCCGCGGCTCGGTCGTGCAGGAGCACACGCTCGCCCGTCTCGGCGCGGAGCGCCTCTGGCAGCTCATCCTCGGCGAGCAACCCGTCCGTGCTCTCGGCGCCCTCACGGGTGGCCAGGCCGTCCAGATGGTGCGCGCGGGGCTCGAGGCGATCTATCTCTCGGGCTGGCAGGTCGCTGCCGACGCGAACCTCGCCGGCGCAACGTACCCCGACCAGAGCCTGTACCCCGCGAACAGCGCGCCCGTCCTCGTCCGCCGCCTGAACAACGCGCTCCTCCGCGCCGATCAGATCGACTGGGCGGAAGGACGGAACGGCACATACTGGCTCGCACCGATCGTCGCCGACGCCGAGGCCGGCTTCGGTGGGCCGCTCAACGCCTTCGAGCTCATGCGCGCGATGATCGAGGCAGGCGCCGCGGGAGTCCACTACGAGGACCAGCTCGCATCCGAGAAGAAGTGCGGCCACCTCGGCGGCAAGGTGCTCGTGCCGACCCAGCAGTTCGTCCGCACGCTGAACGCGGCTCGCCTGGCCGCCGACGTCTGCGCTGTCCCGACCGTCCTCGTTGCGCGCACCGATGCGCTCTCGGCCGCGCTGCTCACGAGCGACGTCGACGAGTACGACCGCGACTTCGTCACCGGCGAGCGGACCGCGGAGGGCTTCTACCGCGTCCGCGACGGGATCGACGCCGCCATCTCGCGCGGGCTCGCGTACTCGCCGTACTCGGACCTCGTCTGGTTCGAGACGTCGACCCCGGACCTGGGAGAGGCGCGCGAGTTCGCGGCGGCGATCCACGAGCGCTTCCCGGGCAAGCCGCTCGCGTACAACTGCTCGCCGTCGTTCAACTGGCGCAAGCACCTCTCCGACGAAGAGATCGCGACCTTCCAAGACGCGCTCGCGGAGTGGGGCTACCGTTTCCAGTTCATCACGCTCGCCGGCTTCCACTCGCTCAATGCGGCGATGTTCGAGCTCGCCCGCGGCTACGCCGAGGAGCAGATGCCGGCGTACGTGCGGGTGCAGCAGCACGAGTTCGAGCTCGAGGAGTTCGGCTACACGGCCACCCGGCACCAGCACGAGGTTGGCGCCGGGTACTTCGACCTCGTCACGCAGGCGGTCGCGCCCGACAGCGAGACCCTCGCGCTCAAGGGCTCGACCGAGGAGGCGCAGTTCACGAAAGAGCCGGCGTGACCGCCGTGGCGGACCTCGAGATTCTCGCGTCGGCAGACGAGTCGGTACTCACGCGCGAAGCCCTCGATCTCGTCGCGCGCCTCCATCGTGAGCTGAATCCGCGACGTCGCGAGCTGCTCGAGCGGCGTCGCGATCGGCAGGTCGAGCTCGACGCCGGAGCCCTGCCGCGGTTCCCGTCTGGGACGAAGGACGTCCGCGAGGCCGAGTGGCGGGTCGCCGAGGCGCCGCCCGACCTCCGCGACCGCCGCTGCGAGATCACCGGCCCGGTCGACCGGAAGATGATGATCAACGCGCTCAACTCGGGCGCTCGCGTCTTCATGGCGGACTACGAGGACGCGTGCTCGCCGACGTGGGAGAACGTCGTGAACGGCCAGCGCAACGTCACCGACGCGATCCGTCGCGAGATCTCGCTCGACACGCCCGACAAGACGTACCGGCTGAACGACGAGGTCGCGACTCTCCTGATCCGGCCGCGCGGCTGGCACCTCGCCGAGCGCCACGTCCTCGTCGGCGGCGAGCCGGTCTCGGCCTCGCTCTTCGACTTCGGCGTCCACATGGCTCGCAACGCGCGCGAGCAGCTGGAGCGCGGCAGCGGTCCGTACTTCTACCTGCCGAAGCTCGAGTCGCACCTCGAGGCGCGCCTCTGGGCCGACGCGTTTGCGCTCGCCGAGGAGGAGCTCGATCTCCCCCACGGGACGATCCGCTGCACCGTCCTCATCGAGACGATCCTCGCGGCGTTCGAGATGGACGAGATCCTCTACGAGCTGCGCGACTGGGGCTGCGCGCTCAACGCCGGCCGCTGGGACTACATCTTCAGCGTGATCAAGAAGTTCCGGGCGCGCGATTGGGTGCTGCCCGATCGCGTGCAGGTCACGATGACGGTGCCGTTCATGCGCGGGTACACCGAGCTGCTCGTCCGCTCGTGCCACCGCCGCGGTGCATACGCGATCGGCGGCATGGCGGCCTACATCCCGTCCCGGAAGGACGCCGAAGCGAACGAGATCGCGCTCGCGAAGGTGCGCGAGGACAAGGAGCGCGAGTCGGGCGACGGCTTCGACGGCAGCTGGGTCGCGCATCCCGATCTCGTGCCCGTCTGCACCGACGTCTTCGACTCGGTGCTCGGCGAGCGGCCGAACCAGCTCGAGCGGCTGCGGGAGGACGTCGTCCCCGACGAGGCGGCGCTCTTGTCCATCCCGGACACGCCGGGCGACGTGACCGACGCCGGGGTGCGGACGAACGTCTCGGTCGGCGTCCGCTATCTCGACTCCTGGCTGCACGGGGTCGGAGCGGCGGCCATCGACAACCTGATGGAGGATGCCGCCACCGCCGAGATCTCCCGCTCCCAGATCTGGCAGTGGGTGCAGCGCGGGCGGGTCGACGAGAAGCTCGTCCGCCACGAGATCGAGCTCGTCGACGCCGGCGACGAGGCGAAGGAGCTGTTCGCCGCGGTCGCGCTGACCGAGGAGCTCGAGGACTTCCTGACCCTGCCCGCCTACGAGCGACTCGAAGGAGGTGGAGCGAGATGACCGAGATGATGATCTCTGCCGAGGAAGCGGACGGCGCGAGCAGCCCGACGTGGACGGGCCCTGCACGGCCGAGCTCGCCGAGTGCACGTGCCCCGACTTCTGCGAGCGCGATCACGGCAACGAGTAGCCGCTGTCCACGATCGGGCTCGGCGAACGTCAGCCCGGGCGGGCCGCAGGTCAGGCGGCCGGTGCGGAAACGTGCGAAGCGGGCCCGGCGTAGCGCTCCACGAACACGCGCGACATAGACTCGCCCCGTGAGCCTCGACAGCACCAAGGCCGACGACATCGCGCTCGTGATCGAGGAGGCGATCGTCTCCGGCGAGCTGGAGCCGGGCACCGTCCTCCGCCAGGAGCAGCTCTCCGAGCAGTTCAACGTCTCGCGCACACCGATCCGCGAGGCTCTCAGACGCCTCGCCGCGCTCGGGCTCGTGTCCTTCGTGCCGAATCGGGGCGTTCGCGTCCGCACGATCTCGCGGGACGAGCTGCACGAGGCGTTCATGGTCCGCGCCGAGCTCGAGGCGCTCGCGACGGAGGTCGCCGCGACGAAGATGACGCCGGAGGATCTCGCAGAGCTCGAGGAGGTCGAGCAGCACTTCGGCAAGATCTCGAAGGAGCTCCGCTCGCGCGAGCCCGGCGAGGCGCGGCGCTCCATCACGGGGGACTGGGTGCGTGCGAACCACGCCTTCCACGACGTCATCTACCGCGTCGCCGAGCTGCCGCTCGTCGAGCAGCTCGCGAAGAGCGCGCGTCGCTCCTTCTCCGGCCCGGCCGTCTGGGCGCCGGGCGACCACTCGATCGACGGCCTGTACGCGAAGAACGCCGAGCAGCACCGCGCGATCCGGCAGGCGCTCGCGGCCGGCAGCCGGGAGGGCGCACGCGCCCTCGCACGCGACCACGTCCTCTCCTCGTTCGCGCTGCTCGAGGCGATCCTCGAGCAGGTGGGCGGTACCTGGCCACAGCCGAAGCGCGGCGCCGCTAAGGTCCGCTCATAGTCGCTGCCTGAGGACATTCCGCGCATGGATCCGCTCTACAGACCGCAGGGCGTCGAGGAGCGCTGGCAGCAGACCTGGGAGGAAGAGGGTCTCTACCGGGCCGACCCGGCGTCGGACAAACCGTCGTACGTGATCGCGGTCCCGCCGCCGAACGTGACCGGCGCCCTCCACATGGGGCACGCGCTGAACGGCTCCATCCAGGACGCGCTCATTCGGTGGCATCGGATGCGCGGCTTCAACGCGCTCTGGCAGCCCGGCTACGACCACGCCGGAATCGCCACCCAGGCCGTGGTGGAGAAGGAGCTGCGCAAGCAGGGAAGCTCGCGATTCGAGCTCGGCCGCGCGGCGTTCGTCGAGCGCGTGTGGGAGTGGCTGCGCGAGTACGGCGGCGTGATCATGGGCCAGTTCCGGCGGCTCGGCTGCTCCCTCGACTACGACCGCGAGCGGTTCACGATGGACGACGCCTACGTGCGGGCGGTGGTGCGGTTCTTCGTGCACCTCTACGAGCGCGGCTGGCTCTATCGCGACAATCGCATCGTCAACTGGTGCAGCGACTGCCGCACGTCGATCTCGGATCTCGAGGTCGAGCACATCGAGGTGGACGACGCGCTCACGTACGCGCGGTATCCGCTCGCGGACGGCGAGGGGCACATCACGATCGCGACCGTGCGGCCGGCGACGATCCTCGCCGACGTCGCCGTCGCCGTGCATCCGGAGGACGCACGCTACGCGGAGCTCGTCGGCCGTGAGGTGATCGTGCCCGTGGTCGGCCGTCGGGTGCCGGTGATCGCCGACGAGCGGGTGGAGCGCGAGTTCGGAACCGGCGCGCTCAAGATCACGCCCGGGCACGATCCGACCGACTTCGAGATCGGCCGCGACCACGGTCTTCCCGAGCCGGCGGTGATCGGACTCGACGGCCGCATGACGGGCGACATCCCGGACAAGCTCGTCGGTCTCACGGAGGACGAAGCGGCCGAATACGTCGTCACCTGGCTGCGCGAGGAAGGTCTGCTCGAGAAGCGCGAGAGCTACCGCCATTCGGTCGGCCACTGCGAGCGCTCCGGGACGCGGATCCAGCCGCTCGTCTCGCTGCAGTGGTGGTGTGCGATGGACGAGCTCGCACGGCCCGCGATCGAGGCGATCGAGTCGGGGCGCGTGACGTTCCATCCGCCGGTGCAGAATCGGGTCGCGCTCGACTGGCTGCGCGCGATCCGCCCCTGGAACGTCTCCCGCCAGCTCTGGTGGGGCCATCAGCTCCCGATCTGGTACTGCCCGGAGGGGCACGTCGTGTGCGCCGAGACCGAGCCCGCTGCATGCGCCGAATGCGGCTCGGCGGAGCTCCGCCGCGACGAGGACGTGCTCGACACGTGGTTCTCGGCGGCGCTCTGGCCGTTCGCGACGCTCGGCTGGCCCGACGACACGGCCGAGCTGCGCGCGTTCTATCCCGGAGACCTCAACTCGACCGCGCGGGAGATCATCTTCCTGTGGGAGCTCCGGATGATCATGTCGGGGCTCGAGCTGATGGGCGACGTGCCGTTCGAGGACGTGGTCATCCACACGACGATCCTCGCGCCCGACGGCCGCAGGATGTCGAAATCGCTCGGCACGGGGATCGATCCGCTCGACCTGATCGCCGAGCACGGCGCCGATGCGACGCGCTACGGGCTGCTCAAGATGTCGTCGACGCAGGACGTCCGCTTCAGCGCGCAGCAGATCGAGGAGGGGCGGAAGCTCGCCAACAAGCTCTGGAACGCGAGCCGGCTCCTGCTGCTGGCGGGCGCGGTGGAGCCGGACGCGAAGCCGTCGTCCGTGGAGGAGCGCTGGATTCTCGCGCGCATCGACGCGACCCGCGCCGAGCTCGACGCCGACCTCGCCGCCTTCGACTTCGCGCACGCCGTCGAGCGCCTCTACCACCTCACCTTCGACGACTTCTGCGACTGGTATCTCGAGTCGATCAAGCCGCGGCTCTCCGAGGAGGACGTACGCGCGACGGCGTTCGCCGCGCTCGAGCGGCTGCTCAAGCTCCTCCACCCGGTGATGCCGCACGTGACGGAGGAGATCTGGACGCAGCTGCCGGCGCGCACGACGCGGCTGATCGTGGCGCCGTGGCCGGAGCCTCAGCCGCAGGAGCCCGGCTTCCGGCCGGTCGAGGACGCGCAGACGGCTGCGCGCATCTACCGGCGCAGCAGCGTCCGGATCGGGCTCGCGGGCGACGCGCAGCGGATCTTCGAGGCGGTCGTGCGCCCGGGCGAGGACGGGGACGGCGACGTCGAGGCCGAGCGCGCGCGCGTCGAGAAGGAGATCGAGCGAGCCGAGCGGATGCTCGAGAACGAGAAGTTCGTCGCGAACGCCGCCCCCGAGGCGGTCGCAGCCGAGCGCGAGAAGCTCGCGCAATACCTTGCCGAGCGCGACGCGCTGGCTTGAGTCCCTCTCGCCCTGGCCGAGCGACGGCTTCGGGACGGAGCGGATGCGGGCGCTGCTGCGAGAGCTCGGCGACCCGCAGGAGCGGTTTCCGGCGATCCACGTCGTCGGCACGAACGGCAAGTCGACGACGACGCGCCTCGCCGAGACGCTGCTCGCCGACGCCGGGCTCTCGGTCGGGGCCTATCTCTCGCCGCACGTGCGGCGCTGGAGCGAGCGGATCCGAGTCGGCGGCGCGGAGGCGATTTTCGAGCCGGCGGTCGCCGCCGTCCGCGCTTCGGCCGAGCGGGTGGGCGCGACGCAGTTCGAGGCGCTCACCGCGGCGGCGCTCCTCGCGTTCGCCGACGCCGGTGTCGACGTCGCCGTCGTCGAGGCCGGGCTCGGCGGCCGCCACGACGCGACGAACGTCCTCCGCACCCGCGTCGTCGTGCTCACGAGCGTCGCGCTCGACCACACGGACGTGCTCGGCGACACCCGCGAGGCGATCGCGGCCGAGAAGCTCGCCGTCGTGCAGCCGGGATCGACGGTTGTCCTCGCCGAGCCGGAGTGGCGGGAGCTCGCGAAGGCGAACGGCGCGGCCGCGGTCGTCGTCACCGCGCGCAGCAACCTCGCGCTCGCGGTCGCTGCTGCGGAGTCGTTCCTCGGCCGGCCCGTCGACCCGCATGCGGCCGACGGCGTCGAGCTGCCCAGCCGCCTCGAGCGGCGCGGGGAGGATCCGCTCGAGATCTGGGACGGAGCCCACAATCTCGCCGGGATCGGCTGGCTGCTGCCGCGCCTGCCGGTGCCGCCGCCTACCGGTTGGGTCGTCGTCTGCTCGATCCTGCGCGACAAGCGGCCCGGGATGATGCTCGAGGCGCTGTCGGTTCTCGGCCCGGCGCTCGTCGCGACCGAGAGCCGCAACGACCGTGTACTCCCGGCCGCGGAGCTCGCCGCTGTCGCCTCCGCCCACTTCGAGCGGGTCGAGGCGGTGCCGGAGCCGGCGGCCGCCCGCGCGCGCGCGCTCGAGCTCGCGGGGCCGGACGGCGCGGTGCTCGTCACCGGTTCCCTGTACCTTCTGGCAGAGCTCAGTGGCCAGCCCAGCGACTCCTAAGCCCGGCGGGGCGCTCTCGGTCGTCGCATTCGCGACCGTCGTCCTCCTCGCCGCACTCCGTACCGCCTTCGCCGCGGGGTTCCTGATCGGCAGGATTCTCCTGTGACGCTGGCCAGCTTCATCAGCTCGGGGGCCCTGCACGCGATCCTCAACGGGCTCGCGTTCTTCGCCTTCCTGCTCTGGGTCTCGCTCGGCTACTGGACGTTCAAGGACGCCCGGCGGCGGATGGAGGATCCGCTGCTCGTCGGCCTCTCGACGCTCGTCGCGCTCGTGATCCCGTTCGTCGGGCCGTTCGTCTACATGCTCTTCCGGCCTCCCGAGTATCTCGAGGACGTGCGCGAGCGGGAGCTCGAGATCAAGGCGATCGAGGAGCGGATCTCGGCCGGCGACCATCGCTGCCCGGTCTGTCACGCGGAGGTGGACTCGAGCTTTCTCGTCTGCCCGGTCTGCACGACGAAGCTCAGGCAGGCGTGCACCGAGTGCGACGCGCCGCTCGAGCCGATCTGGCAGGTCTGCCCGTACTGCGAGACCCCGATCGAGGCTGCGGCACCCGGATCGCCGCCGGCGCTCGGGACACGTCGCGGACGGCGCAGCACCAGCAGCTGAACGCGCCGTGCGCGACCGATAGAGTGGCCCGCCGTGGCCGTCGAGCGCAGCCTCATCCTGATCAAGCCCGACGCCGTGCGGCGCCGGCTCGCCGGGGAGATCCTCGGCCGGATCGAGGCGCGCGGCTTCGACGTTCGCGAGGCGAAGCTCGTCACCGCGAGCCGCGAGCTCGGGGAGGAGCACTACGCGGAGCACCGTGAGAAGCCGTTCTTCGCCGACCTCGTCGAGTTCATCACCTCGGGGCCGACCTGGGCGCTCGTGGTCGAGGGCGAGGGCGCGATCGCGACGCTGCGGGCGACGATCGGCGCGACCGATCCGGCGAACGCGTCACCCGGGACGATCCGGGGCGACCTCGCGTCCTCGATGCCCGACAACCTCGTGCACGGCTCCGACTCCCCGGAGTCGGCGGAGCGCGAGATCGCGCTCTGGTTCGGTGGCTGACCCGACGATCGAGGCCTGGACGCGCGCCAACGCCGAGTACACGGACGCGCGGGCGGAGGAAGCCTGGGCGAAGGACGAGATCGACTGGGGCATCTGGGGCATCCCCGAATCGGAGGTGCGCGCCCTCCCGGACGTGGCCGGCAAGGACGTCGTCGAGCTCGGCTGCGGCACCGCGTACTTCGGCGCCTGGCTGAAGAGGGCCGGAGCCGCCCGCGTCGTCGGCGTCGACCCGACGCCGGCACAGCTGGAGACGGCGCGGCGCTGCAACGAGCGGTTCGGGCTGGGCCTCGAGCTCGTCGAGGCGTTCGGCGAGGAGGTGCCGCTTCCGGACGACTCGTTCGACCTGGCCGTGTCCGAATACGGCGCCTCGATCTGGGCGGATCCGTACCGCTGGATCCCGGAGGCCGCACGACTGCTGCGATCCGGCGGCGAGCTCGTCTTCCTGCGCAACTCGACCCTCTCGATCCTCTGCATGCCGGACGAGGACGCGCCTGCCGAGGAGCGCCTGCTGCGGCCCCAGTTCGGGATGCATCGATTCGAGTGGGCCGGCGAAGGGGTCGAGTACCACCTCTCGCACGGGGACTGGATCCGCGTGCTCCGGGCGAACGGTTTCGAGATCCTCGACCTGATCGAGCTCCAGGCGCCGGCCGCCGCCGAGTCCCATCAGCGCTACGACTACGTCAGTGCCGATTGGGCGCGGCAATGGCCGGCGGAGGAGATATGGCGAGCGCGCCTGCGCCCCCGCTCCTCCTAGCCTCGACCTCGCCGCGGCGGCGCGAGATCCTCGAGCAGCTGCGCGTCCCGTTCGACGCCGTGCCGCCCCGCTTCGAGGAGGCAGAGGACGATCCCGTCGCGCACGCGCTCGGCAAGGCTCGGTCGGTGCTCGCCGGAGCAGACGGTCGTCCGGTGCTCGGCTGCGACACCGAGGTCGTGCTCGCCGGCCGGGTCTACGGCAAGCCCGCCGGTCCGGAGGAGGCCGAGGAGATGCTCGAGAGCCTCGCCGGGCGAACCCACGACGTCGTCTCGGGGCTCGCGCTGCTCACCCCGGCCTGGGAGGAGGTGCATCGCGAGACGACGCGCGTCTCCTTCCGGGAGTTGACGCCGCGCGACATCGCGTCGTACGTCGCGAGCCAGGAGTGGGAGGGACGCGCGGGCGGCTACGCGATCCAGGGGCGCGGCGCGGCTCTCGTCGAGCGGATCGAGGGCGACTACCTCAACGTCGTCGGCCTGCCGGCCGCACTGCTCGTCCGCCTCCTCGCCGAGCGGTTCCCCGGCACGTACGGGTTCGGATGAGCGAGAGCGCCGTCAAGGCGGCCGTCGCCGTCGCGGCTGCGCACGGATTGCACAGCGACGACCCCGTCGTCCTGCGCGAAGCGTGGCACGTGCTCGTCCATCTGCGGCCGTTGCCGCTCGTAGCCCGGGTCTCGTGCGGGCTCCCGTATCCGGAAGGCCCTCCGGAGGACGACGTGATCCGGGAGCTCGCCGTCGCGTCGCACGCCGCGCGCGCGGGGGCCGAGGTCGTGCCGCCGTCCGATCTCCTCGATCCGGGCCCGCACCGCCACGGGGGCCACGTCGTGACGTTCTGGCAGTACGTCAAGCCGCGTCGCGAGGTGGAGCCGGTGGCGGCCGGCGAGGCGCTCCGCGCCATCCACGAGGCGCTCGCCGACTACCAGGGCGAGCTTCCGTCCCTGCACACCGACGACCTCGTTGCGATCACCGACCGGCTGGAGCCTTCGGCCGACGTCGAGCTCCTCCGCGAGCTCGGGATGCGTCAGCCCTCGGGCCGGGCGCAGGCGATCCACGGCGACGCACACCTGGGCAACTGCCTGCCGGGGCCGCTCTGGCACGACTTCGAGACGGCATGCCGCGGCCCCCGGGAGTTCGACCTCGCGGCGCTCACGCTCTCCGACGAGGTGCGGGAGGACGATTCGTCCCGCATCGCGCTCGAGGCGTACGGCGACCACGACGCCGGCCTGCTCGAGGCGTGCCTCCCGGTCTACGCAGCGTGGATCTACGCGTCGTTCATGGTCGCGCTGCCGCGCCGGCCGGAGCTCGGGCCGGTGCTCGCGCAGCGGCTCCGCTGGCTGCGCGAAACGTTCGCCTGAACCCGTAGATCGCTCTCCGGCACCGCGCATATCTACGGATGGGCGGAGGATGCCCGCCTGCCAGCATCGATCGTGAGATGCCGGCCTTGCGGGAGGTCTCGAGTCGAGCGCGACCGCTGATCGCAGTTGTCGGCGGCGCCGCCACGAGCAAGACGAATGCCGCGCTCGTCGAGGCGTGGCGCCTGCAGGGGATCGCCGCAGCGTGGCTGGAGCCGAGGGCTCTTCGCATGCTCGCCGCCGGAGATCTCGTGGTGGCGCGACTCGACGTGCGACCCACGCTCGACGGGGTGGAGCCGGGCCTGCTCGAGCTGCTCGCGCTTCTCCACCGCGGCGTCCGGATCGTGAATCCGCCGGGCGCGTTGCTGAGCGCGCACGACAAGCTTCGCACCGCGCGCCGCCTGGCGGCCGCCAAGGTCCCCCATCCCGAGACGTCGTGGCTTCCTCCCACGGGAGCGCGCTCGCCGCTGCCGCCGCCTCTGGTGATGAAGCCGAGGTTCGGCAGCTGGGGCGCCGACGTCGTCCGCTGCGACGGTCCCGCCGACGTGTCCGCGGCGCTCGGCACGATCTCGGGCCGTGCCTGGTTCCGGCGGCAGGGTGCGGTCGTGCAACGGCTCGTCCCCCCGCGGGGACACGATCTGCGGCTGATCGTCGCCGGAGGGAAGGTCGTCGGGGCGATCCGGCGTCGTGCGCGTCCGGGAGAGTGGCGGACGAATTTCAGCCTCGGTGGGACTCTCGAGCCGGTCGTTCCGCCGGAGCGGGCCCGCGCCCTCGCCGTCGCGGCGGCCGCGGCGGTCGGGGCGGACTTCGTCGGCGTCGACCTGCTCCCGGCCGACGGCGACTATCTCGTCCTCGAGGTCAACGGCGCCGCCGATTTCCACCCGAACTACGCCCTTCCGGGCACCGACGTGTACGCGGCGGCCGCGACAGCGCTTGCGCTCCCGCGTCGCCTGGAATGTCGGGCGAAGAGCGAAGCTCTTCGCCCGAACAGAGAATCGGGGTGCCCAGATTCGAACTGGGGACCTCTCCGACCCGAACGGAGCGCGCTACCAGGCTGCGCCACACCCCGAGAACGGGCCATAGGGTAGCGGGCGATGGCTGCGCTCAAGGCCGTCCTCTTCGACGTGGACTTCACGCTTGCGCGGCCCGGGCCCGAGCTCGGGCCGGAGGGCTACGTGCGCGCCGGCGCGCGGTACGGGCTCCGGCTCGACCCCGTGCCGCTACGAGGCGGCGCGCGACGCCGCGCTCGTCGACCTCCGCCGCCATCCCGAGCTCGAGCACGACGACGAGATCTGGTTCCGCTTCACCGAGCGGATCGTGCGCGGAATGGGCGGGGAGGCGGACTCGGCCTATGCGTGCGCCGTCGAGATCACGCGCGGCTGGGAACGGCACGAGAACTTCGAGCTCTACGACGACGTGGCGGACGTGCTCGCCGTGCTGCGCGGCGCCGGGCTCCGCATCGGGCTCGTCTCGAACTCCGCGCGCGACGTGCGCGAGTTCGCCCGGCACCACGGTCTCGACGTCGACGCCGGCATCAGCTCCTTCCACCACGGCCGCACGAAGCCGCACGCGTCGATCTTCCGCGCCGTGCTCGACCTGCTGGGCGTCGAGCCGCCGGAGGCCGCGATGGTCGGCGACACGATCGCCGACGACGTCGAGGGAGCGCGGGCGCTCGGGATGCGCGCGATCCTCCTCGACCGCGAGCGCCTGCACCCGGACTTCGACCCGCGGGCCGAGGCCCTGAACGAGCTCCTGCCGTTGCTCGGGCTCTGAGCTCCTACTCCTTGTCGGCGCGCTCGAGGAACGGCCGGATGAGGTCGATCGGCGCCGGGAAGATGATCGTCGACGTGTTGCCCGCGCCCAGCTCGAGCAGCGTCTGCAGGTAGCGCAGCTGCAGCGCGATCGGATGCTCCTCGATCACGACCGCCGCGTCCTTCAGCTTCTCCGCCGCCTGGAACTCGCCCTCGGCGTTGATGATCTTCGCGCGCCGCTCGCGCTCGGCCTCCGCCTGGCGCGCCATCGCGCGCTGCATGCCGCTCGGGATCTCGACGTCCTTGACCTCGACGATCGAGACCTTGATCCCCCAGGGGCCGGTCGCCTCGTCGATGATCTCCTGCAGGATCGCGTTGATCTTCTCGCGCTCGGAGAGGAGCTCGTCGAGCATGTGCTGGCCGAGCACCGAGCGCAGCGTCGTCTGGGCGATCTGCGAGGTCGCGACCATGTAGTTCTCGATCTGGACGATCGCGCTCTTCGGGTCGACGATCTTGAAGTACGCGACGGCGTTCACCCGCACCGGCACGTTGTCCTTGGTGATGACCTCCTGCGGCGGGATGTTGAGCGTGATCGTGCGGAGGTCGACCTTCACGAGCTGGTCGACGATCGGGATCTTCCAGACGAGGCCGGGACCGCGCGGCGGGTCGAGCAGCCGGCCCCAGCGGAAGAACACCGCCCGCTCGTATTCCCTCAAGACCCGGACGAACCCGAGCACGATTCGATCCTACTCCTAGCGGCGCACCGTGAGCTGGAGGCCGTCCACCGCCGAGACCTCGACCTCCTCGCCCGGGACGAGCTCGGAGTCGTCCGCGCTGTGCGCCTGCCAGAGCGCGCCGTCGACGAAGACGAGCCCCGGCCCGCGAACCTTCGCCCGCTGCCCGATCATCGTCTGCACGCCGGTCTCGACCGGGAGCCCGCGGGCGGCGAGCGCCTTTCCCGTCGCGAAGACCCAGAACGCGCCTATGGCGGCGCCGACTCCGATGACGAGCCATTCGTTGACGCGATAGGCGGCGGGCTCGTTCTGGAACAAGAGGGCGAGGCCGAAGCCGAGGGATATGAGGCCGCCGATCGTGAGCACGCCGTGTGTCGGCGCGTGGAGGTCGACGACGAGCAGGATGACGCCGAGCACCACGAGCGCGAGCCCTCCCCAGCTCGGCGTGAGCACCGAGAACCCGTACAGCGCCATCACGAGGGAGACCGCACCGAGCGCGCCGGGCAGCACGATCCCCGGATGAAGCACCTCGAAGACGAGGCCGACGAGCCCGAGCAGGAAGAGGATGCTGATCAGGTTCGGGTCGATGATCGTGTTGAGGAAGCGCGTGAAGAACCCGGGCTTGACCGTGTCGATCTCCGCGCCGGCAAGGTGGAGGGTGAAGGGGCGCTGGGCGTCCTTCGTCCGATAGCCGTCGAGCTTCTTCAGCAGGGCGGGCAGCGTCGGCGCGACGAGGTCGATCACGTTCATCCGCAGCGCCTGCGTCGCGGTGAGGTTCGAGGCCACGCGCACCGCCTTCGCCGGCCACGTCGTGTTCCGGTGGTGCGATGCCGCGAGCGCCGTGAGCGACGCCACCGAGTCGTTGATCACCTTGCGGCGCAGGTCCTTGCCGAGGTTCTGGCCGCTCGAGTCGATGGGTGTCGAGGAGCCGATGTTCGAGGTCGGGGACATGGCGAGCACGTCGGCGGCCTGCGAGACCCACACGCCGGCCGAGGCGGCGCGCGCACCTTCCGGCGAGACGTAGACGATCACGGGCAGCTTCGCGTTCAGCTCCGCCTGGTAGATCGTCTTCATCGAGCTCGAGAGCCCGCCGGGCGTGTCGAGGAGGATGACCGCCGCGTCGTAGCCGGCGCTCGCCGCGTGTGAGAGCTCGTGCGTGAGGTAGCCCTGCGTGACGGGGTTGATCTCGAGATCCGGCCCGAACGTGATCGCGAGCACGCGCGGCTTCGACGTCGCCCCCGCGGCACCGCCGACGAGGACGAGGCAGGCAAGCGCGGTCAGCGCGACCAGGAGCGCCCGCTTCATGATGCGGATCAGGATACGCCCCCGAGCCGATCCGGAGGCGTACGCTTTCCATGTGCCTGCCTGGATCGCCTGGGCCGTCGTGGCCGTGCTGCTCGCAGTGGGCGAGATCTTCACCCCTGGACTGTTCTTCCTCGGGCCGATCGCGCTCGCCGCCGTGGCCGCCACCGTGGCAGCCGCCGCGGGAGGACCGGTCTGGCTCCAGGTCGTCGTCTTCGGTGCCGGGTCGTTCGCCGCGGTCGGCCTCCTGCGCCCGATCGCTCGGTCGCACCTGACGATGCCGCGCGCGATCCGCACCGGCGCTGCGGCACTCGAGGGCGCGAGGGCGATCGTCCTCCAGCGCGTCGACGGCCGCGGCGGCCGGGTCAAGATCGGAGGAGAGGAGTGGAGCGCCCGCGCCTACGTGCCCGACGAGGCGTTCGACGTCGGGACGGAGGTCGAGGTCGCACAGATCGAGGGCGCCACCGCCCTCGTGTACAGATAGGAGCTGGAATCCCGCATGGTCGCCCTGATCGTCATCCTGATCGTCGCCGTCGTCGTCCTCGTCACCCTGGCGCGGACGATCCGCATCGTGCCGCAGGCCCGCGCCGGCGTCGTCGAGCGTCTCGGCCGCTACTCGCGCACGCTCTCGCCGGGCCTCGCCATGGTCGTCCCGTTCATCGATCGCGTGCGGCCGCTCATCGACCTGCGGGAGCAGGTCGTCTCCTTCGCGCCGCAGCCGGTGATCACCGAGGACAACCTCGTCGTCAACATCGACACCGTCATCTACTTCCAGGTCAACGACGCGAAGGCGGCGACGTACGAGATCGCCAACTACATCCAGGGCATCGAGCAGCTCACCGTCACGACGCTGCGCAACGTCATCGGCGGCATGGCGCTCGAGAAGACGCTCACGTCGCGCGACGAGATCAACGGGCAGTTGCGTGGCGTGCTCGACGAGGCGACCGGCAAGTGGGGGATCCGCGTCAACCGTGTCGAGCTGAAGGCGATCGACCCGCCGGCCTCGATCCAGGACTCGATGGAGAAGCAGATGCGGGCCGACCGGGAGAAGCGGGCCACGATCCTGCAGGCGGAAGGCGCGCGTCAGTCGCAGATCCTGCAGGCCGAGGGCGAGAGGCAGGCGGCCATCCTGCGCGCCGAGGGCCAGAAGCAGGCGACGATGCTGCAGGCCGAGGGGCAGGCGAAGGCGATCGAGACCGTCTTCGAGGCGATCCACGAAGGGAAGCCGGACGCCGAGCTCCTCGCGTACCAGTACCTGCAGACGCTCCCGCTGATCGCGCAGGGGGAGGCGAACAAGGTCTGGATCATCCCGAGCGACCTGCAGCAGGCGGTCGGGCGGGTGGCCGGCGCGATCCAGGACGTCGCCGCGACGCCGGCGCCAGACGGGCAGCAGCCGGCGAAGTAGAGTCTGCCGGCCATGACGGCCCGGGCCGTAGCCGGAGAGGAGAAACGGCGGCAGCTCCTCGACGCCGCCGTGCGCGTCTTCGCGCGCAAGGGGTTCCACGCGAGCCGGGTCGGGGACATCGCCGAGGAGGCGGGCGTCGCCCACGGGCTCCTCTACCACTACTTCGAGTCGAAGGACCAGGTGCTGGAGGCCGTGTTCCACGAGAACTGGAGCGTTCTCGTCTCCCGCATCGCGAGCGTGGAGGACACCGACGAGCCTGCCGCCGACCAGCTCCGCCACATCGTCGCGATCGTCCTGCGTACGTGGCTCCACCTGCCCGACGTCGTGCGGGTGGTCGTGCGGGAGTTCGGCCGGAGCCCGGTGCTCGCGGATCGCGTGAAGGAGCTCGAGCAGCCGATCATGGCGATCGAGCGGGTGATCGCGCGCGGGATCGAGCGCGGCGAGTTCCGGCCGGATCTCGACCCGCCGGTGGCGGCGCGGGTCGTGTACGGCTCGGTCGACGAGCTGCTCACGGCGTGGGTGCTCGGCCGGCTTCCGGACGGGGACGAGGCGGTCGCCGCGGCCGAGCGGGAGCTGCTCGAGATCAGCCTCCGCGGTTTGCAGAACCCGCGCTAGCGACGAGCTCCGCGAAGCGGGCGGCGCCGACGTTCCCGCCCGAGACGACGACGCCGGCCGCGGCCCGGCGCGCATCGACCTTTCCGCTCAGCAGGGCGGCGACCCCCACTGCCCCGCTCGGCTCGGCGACGAGCTTGAGCCGGTCGAAGAGGAAGACCATCGCCTCGACGATCTCCGCGTCGCTCACCGTCACGACCTCGTCCACGAGCCGGCTGTTCACCTCGAAGGTCAGCTCGCCCGGCTCGGTCGCCTGCAACCCGTCGGCGATCGTCCGCGGGACGTCGATCCGGATGCGCTCGCCGGCTGCGAGCGAGCGGCGCGTGTCGTCACCGGCCTCGGGCTCGATCCCGACGACGCGGATCCCGGGCTGCCGCGCCTTGGCCGCGGTCGCGCACCCGGCGACGAGCCCGCCGCCGCTGACGGGCACGAGCAGCAGGTCGAGGCCCGGCGCCTGCTCGAGCAGCTCGAGCGCGACCGTCCCCTGCCCGGCCATGACGAGCGGGTCGTCGTACGGCTTCACGAGCACGAGCCCGCGCTCGTCGGCGAGCCGGGCGCCGATCTCCTCGCGGCTCTCCGTCCAGCGGTCGTACGGCACGACCTCGGCGCCGTAGCCGCGCGTCGCGTCGAGCTTCGCGCGCGGGGCGTCCTCGGGCATGACGATCGTCGCGTGCGAGCCGAGGAGACGGGCGGCGATGGCGACCGCCTGGGCGTGGTTGCCCGAGGAGTAGGCGAGGACGCCGCGGCGGAGCGAGTCCTCGTCGAGGGCGGAGATCTTGTTGTAGGCGCCGCGGAACTTGAAGGCGCCGCCGCGCTGGAAGCACTCCGCCTTCAGCGTGCACGCGCGCGCCCGTGCGCTCGTCGAGCGTCCGCGAAGTCAGGACCGGCGTGCGGTGGGCGACCCCCGCGAGCCGCTCCGCCGCGCGCTCGACGTCCTCGAGCCGGACGCTCATCGACAGGGTGCGGCGCCGCGGCGGAGCAACCCGAATCCCCAGAGCCGGCCGCCGTACAGGTAGTACGCGGTGCGGGCGTGCGCCGAGTCGCGCACGAGCGCGTCGTAGCCCGGGCACCGGACCGTGTGCAGCGTGCCGACGCGCTGGTGCACCTCGAGCGGGGTCGCGCCGAGGCTGAGCCCGTGCGGGGCGTGCCAGCCGGCGGGCCGCCAGAGCGTGTACACGGCGGAGACGTGCCCGCCCGCGAACTCGACCGCGAGGCCTCGCTTGCCGAACGGGCGGTACGTGAAGTACCACGTCGGGCGCGAGCAGGTGCGGCACGGGCCGTAGAACCGGCCGAGGGCGGCGCGGACGGCGCCCCGCGGCTCCCCGAGCCGGATCCCGCCGAGCGAGCGGCCCGGCACCAGCGTCCCGGCCTTCGGCGGCGCGGCCGCGGCGGAGGCAGCGAGGACGAGGACGCCCACCGTGGTCGCGATCAGGCTCCGCCTCATATGCTCACCCAGTATGTCGCTCTGGGATGCCGTGGCGGGACTGACGGTCAAGGTCGACGGCTACGCGCTGCAGCGGCGCGAGTCGCAGACTCCGTCGGGCTGGACGCGCGTGACGACGGCGGTCGTCTTCGAGGGCGACGGCTCGACCGGCGAGGGCGAGGACGTCACGTACTCGGCCGACGATCACGACCACGTGCCGGCCGACCTCATGCTCGCGGGGACGTGGAGCCTCGAGGATCTGTCGCGCCGCCTCGACGAGCTAGAGCTCTGGAGCGGCGACCCGGGCAACCACACCGGGCAGGATCACCGCCGCTGGGCGTTCGAGAGCGCGCTGCTCGACCTCGCGCTCCGGCAGAACGAGCTCGGCCTGGGCGAGGCGCTCGGCCGCGAGGAGCGGCCCGTCCGGTTCGTCGTCTCGACGCGGCAGCCGCCGGAGCGGTGGCTCGAGGTCGCGCCGGCGCTCGAGTTCAAGCTCGATGCCGAGGAGGACTGGGACCGGCCGCTCCTCGGGCGGCTGCGCGAGCTCGGCCGTGTCCGCGTCGTCGACCTGAAGGCGTACTACCGCGGCACGAGCGTCGACCTCGCCCCCGATCCCGAGCTCTACCGCGCCGTCGTCGAAGAGCTCCCCGACGTCATCGTCGAGGATCCCTGGCTCGAGGACGGCCTCCGCGAGGCGCTCGCCGGCGCCGAGGATCGACTGAGCTTCGACGCTCCCGTCCATTCGCTCGACGACCTCGACGGGCTACCGCTCGAGCCGCGCTGGCTCAACGTCAAGCCTTCTCGTTTCGGTCGGGTGCGCGAGCTGCTCGACACGATCGAGGCGTGCGAGGAGCGGGGGATCCGCCTTTACGGCGGCGGCCAGTACGAGCTCGGCCCCGGTCGCCCGCAGATCCAGCGTCTCGCGAGCGTGTTCTATCCGGACGGCCCGAACGACGTCGCGCCGTCCGCGTACAACGAGGGCGAGCCGCGCGAGGGCCTGCCGCAGAGCCCGCTGCCCGTACGTGAGGAGCCCGGGCTCTAGTCGCCGCCTCCCGGCAGGGTGGGGTGCTCGGTGGGGTAGACGCCGACGGCGAATCCGTAGACGGTCTCGCCGGAACGCGGAAGCCGGTCGAACTCCGCGACGAGCTCCGCCATCCGCTCCCAGAACTCCGACGCCTGCTCCTCCGAGATCCGTGCGTGCCGGATGAAGCCCCAGAGCTTCCCCTCCCGGAAGGCGCCGGCCGACTCTCCGGCGGCGACCTCGAAGTCGTTGAAGTCGCGAGGCAGGTCGTCTGCCTCCGGGCCCCGCTCGGCCGAGACGTAGAACATCCGTGCCGTGCGGCCGTAGAACCGTTCTTCGATCGCCCGCACCCGCCGGGTCCGCACGACGTGCACCAGCCCGGCCTCGGCGAGCACCTTGACGTGGTGGGCGACCGTGCTCTTCGGGCGCTCGAGTGCCACGGCGAGCTCGGACACGGTCGCCGCCCGCTCGTGGAGCAGGCCCAGGATCGCGGTGCGCAGCGGGTGGCCGATGGCCTTCACCTGGGAGGGCGCCGTGAGTGCGATCCGGTCGGCGAGGTCGTAGTCGGGAGGAGAGGGGTTGCCCGCCACGCCGCAATAGACTAGCGTTGCAGAACGTTCCAACTTAATGGATCATTTCACCGGGGAGGTTCGGAGATGGCCGAGGTCGTGCTCTACCACCACGTCCAGGGGCTGACCGACGGAGTGCGCTCGTTCGCCGACGACTTGCGGCGGGCCGGTCACACCGTGCACACGCCCGACCTGTTCGACGGCCGCACCTTCGGGACGATCGAGGAAGGCATCGCCTTCGCGCGCGAAGCGGGATTCGGCGCGCTCGCCGAGCGCGGGCTGGCCGCCGCCGAGGGGATCGGCCCCGACGTCGTCTACGCCGGCTTCTCGTTCGGCGTGATGATCGCCCAGCAGCTCGCGCAGACCCGTCCGGGCGCACGCGGGGCGTTGCTCGTGTATTCGTGCCTCCCGGTCTCGGAGTTCGGAGACGGGTGGCCCGGGGGCGTTCCGGTGCAGGTGCACGGCAAGGACGCCGACCCCTTCTTCCTCGAAGACCTCGAGGCGGCACGCGCCCTCGTGGACTCGACCGCCCGGGCCGAGCTGTTTCTCTATCCGGGCGAGGAGCACCTCTTCGCCGACTCGTCGCTCCCGGCCTACGACGCCGCGGCGGCAACGCTTCTCACCGAGCGGGTGCTGGCGTTCCTCGACGCGGTGGGGGCCGGCGAGGGGTGAGACGGCGAATCAGCCGCGGAACGCGTTCTCGCCCGTCAGCGCCTTGCCGACGGAGAGCGTGTGCACCTCGTGCGTGCCCTCGTACGTGAGCACCGACTCGAGGTTGTTCATGTGCCGGATCACCGGATACTCGAGCGTGATCCCGTTGCCGCCGAGCACCGTCCGCGCGCTCCGGCAGACCTCGAGAGCCCCCCGCACGTTGCCCATCTTGCCCATCGACACGTGCTCGGGCAGCAGCGTCCCCTCGTCCTTCATCCGCCCGAGGTGCAGGGCGAGCAGCGAGCCGCGGTTCACCTCGAGCGCCATCTCGGCGAGCTTCTGCTGCGTGAGCTGGTAGGCGGCGATCGGCTTGCCGAAGACGATCCGCTCCTTCGCGTAGTCGAGCGCCGACTCGAGACACGCGCGCGCCGCGCCCATCGCGCCCCAGACGATGCCGTACCGCGCCTCGTCGAGACAGGACAGCGGCCCGCGCAGCGAGGAGATCTCGGGGAACCGGTTCTCCTCCGGCACGCGCACGTCCCGGAGCACGAGCTCCGACGTGACCGACGCGCGCAGCGACAGCTTCCTGTGCATCTCGGGTGCCTCGAATCCGTCCATCCCGCGCTCGACGAGGAAGCCGTTGATCGCGCCGTCCTCGGTACGCGCCCACACGACGGCGACGTCGGCGATCGTGCCGTTCGTGATCCACATCTTCGTGCCGTTCAGGATCCAGTCGGAGCCGTCGCGCTTCGCGGTCGTGCGCATCGAGCCGGGGTCCGAGCCGGCGTCCGGCTCGGTGAGGCCGAAGCAGCCGAGCGCCTCGCCCGCGTGCATCGGCGGCAGCCAGCGCTGCTTCTGCTCCTCGGAGCCCCACTTCCAGATTGCGAACATCGCAAGCGACCCCTGGACCGAGACGAAGCTGCGCACGCCCGAGTCGCCCGCCTCGAGCTCGAGGCACGTGAGGCCGTACATGACCGAGCTGGCGCCCGGCAGCCCGTAGCCCTCGAGGTGCATGCCGAAGAGGCCGAGCCGGCCGAACTCCTGCGCGAGCTCGCGGGGCAGGATCCCCTGCTCGAACCAGTCGCCGACCTCGGGGAGGATCCGCTCGCGGACGAACTGCCGCACGGTGTCGCGGATCGCACGCTCCTCGTCGTCGAGGAGGGCGTCGAGCGCGAGGAAGTCGCTCGGGTCGATCTCGGTCTTCTTCGCGGTTGTCGCCATCGGCACCAATCGTACGGATCTAGACGGTTCCCGGCTCAGACAGTATCTTTGACTGACGAGTCAATCAACACGCCCTGGAGGGCTTGATGGCCGCGATCGACGAGAGCACCGCGACCGGCGTCTCCTTCGCGCTCAGCGAGGAGCAGACGGAGCTGCGCCGGCTGGCGCGCGAGTTCGCCGCCAAGGAGATCCGCCCGCACGAGGCGGAGTACGACGAGAAGATGCAGCACCCCGCCGACGTGATCGCGAAGGCGCACGAGGTCGGGCTGATGAACCTGCACGTGCCGGAGGAGTACGGCGGCCTCGGCCTCTCGGCGTTCGACGGCCTGCTCGTCGGCGAGGAGCTCTACTGGGGCTGCTCGGGCATCGGGACGTCGATCACCGCCAACGGCCTGGGCGCCGGGCCGGTGATCCTCTTCGGCTCGGACGAGCAGAAGGCGACGTGGCTGCCACCGCTCGCCGAGTCGCCGATCCTCGCGAGCTTCGGCCTCTCCGAGCCGGGGGCGGGCTCGGACGTCGCGGCGCTGCAGACGACGGCCGTGCGCGAGGGCGACGAGTACGTCCTCTCGGGCTCGAAGACCTTCATCACGAACGCGGGGTATGCCCAGTGGTGCGTCGTCTTCGCCAAGACGGACGCCAAGGCAGGGCACCGCGGCATGTCGGCCTTCGTCGTCCCGATGGACACGCCCGGCGTGACGATCGAGCAGCACCTCGACAAGATGGGCCAGCGCTCGACGGACACCTCCGCGTTCGCGCTCCAGGACGTGCGCGTCCCGCTCGAGAACCGGCTCGGCGAGGAGGGGGACGGCTTCAAGATCGCGATGGCGACGCTCGACTTCACGCGTCCGGGCACCGCGATCGGCGCCGTCGGCGTCGCGCAGGCCGCCTACGAGCACGCGGTCGAGTACGCGAAGGAGCGCGTGACCTTCGAGCTGCCGATCGCGATGCACCAGGGCGTCAACTTCATGGTCGCGGACATGGCCACCGAGATCCAGGCCGCCAGACTCCTCTGCTGGCAGGCGGCGTGGATGCTCGATCAGGGGATGGGACGCGAGGCGACCCTCTACTCCTCGTTCGCGAAGCGGTTCGCCGCCGACACGGCGATGAAGGTCGCCACCGACGCCGTCCAGGTGTTCGGCGGCTACGGCTACATCAAGGAGTACCCGGTCGAGAAGCTGATGCGCGACGCGAAGCTCTTCCAGATCTACGAGGGCACGTCGCAGATCCAGCGGCTCGTGATCGCGCGCGAGATCTTCATGCCGAAGGGCTAGCCGACTCGCCTTCCGCGGCCTGGATCGCCTCGGCGAGCCACTCGGGCACGCGCGTCGGGCGCAGCGTGGAGGCGTCGACGCAGGCGTGCTCGGTGTGGCCGTCCGCCACGAGCTCGTCCCCGCGCACGATCGCGTACTCGTAGCGGAAGCGGGCGCCGCGAAGGCCGACGCATCGGGTGTGGACGACGAGCTCGTCGTCGAACCGGACCGGAATCCGGTAGCGGCAGAGCGACTCGAGGACGATCGCCTCGATCCCGCGGTCGCGAAGCGCCTGGTAGCCGCCCGCGAACTCGCGCAGGTACTCGACCCGCGCCACCTCGAACCAGACGAGGTACGCCGAGTTGTGCGCGATCCCCTGCGCGTCGGTATCCGCGAAGCGGACGCGGACGGGGACCGAGAACGTGAAGCCCTCCATCCGTTCAGTATCTCGTCATGAGCGTGCAGCGTCTGGCAGAGCTGCTGCGGACGCGTCAGCCGTGCGTCGTCCTGACGGGCGCCGGGGTCAGCACCGAGTCGGGGATCCCGGACTTCCGCTCCGCGCAGGGGATCTGGGCGCAGTACGACCCGTTCGAGGTCGCGCACGTCGACGCGCTCCGCCGCGACCCCGCGCGCGTCTGGGCGTTCTACGCCCTCCGGCTCGACGCCCTCGCGCAGGCCGAGCCGAACGACGGGCACCGCGCGCTCGCGGGGCTCGAGGAAGGCGGGTGGATCCGCACCGTCGTGACGCAGAACGTCGACGGCCTCCATCAGCGGGCCGGCTCGCGCGACGTCGTGGAGGTGCACGGCTCGCTGCGCGAGGCGGAGTGCGTCCACTGCGGCGTCCGGGTGCCGATGGGCGACGCCCTCGAGCAGCTGCCGCTTCCGCCGTGCCCGGAGTGCGGGGAGGTCCTCAAGCCCGGCGTCGTCATGTTCGGCGAGCTGCTGCCGGCGGGCGTGATCGAACAGGCGCGGCGGCTCGCGGCGGACGCGAGGCTCCTGCTCGTCGTCGGCTCGTCGCTCGAGGTGCATCCGGTCGCCGGGCTGCCGGGCGAGACGCTCGCCGCAGGCGGTGCGCTCGCGATCGTCAACCGCGGGCCGACGCCGTGGGACTCGCGCGCCGAGCTCGCGATCGACGCCGGCGCCGGCGAGACGCTCCGCGCGCTGGCGGCCGCGCTCGGTATCGTCGAGACCGACCGACCGAGGAGGAGCGATGGCTGATCGGAACAAGGACCTGCTGGGCCGGCTGGCCGACATCAGCGAGGACGCCATCCAGCGCCTCGCCGAGGCCCCGGGTGCAGACCGCGCCCTCCAGGCGCTCAAGGGGCTCGGCGAGCGGGTCGACGAGCTGCAGCGTCGGACGCGCAGCTTCGAGCAGCTCGAGCGGCGGCTGACCGCGCTCGAGAAGCGGGTGGACTCCCTGTCGAAGCCGTCTCGCCGGGCTGCGTCAGGGTCTAGCACGCGCTCGGCGAAGAGCGGCTCCACCGCCAAGAAGTCCTGACCTCTCGAGCTCGACGGCGCCGGCCACGGCGACCGTCGCGAGGAGGACGCCGCCGAGGATGTCCGTCGGCGCGTGGAAGCCTGCGAGCTCGAGCAGCACGAGGGCGGCTGCGAGCCAGATCGCCAGCACGACGCGCAGGCGTGGCCAGGTCGCGGCCAGCGCAGCCGCGACGATCGAGCAGCGGAGCGCGTGGCCGCTCGGCCAGGACGCGTCGAACGCGACGAGGTGCGCGCCGTGCCGGTAGAGCGCGGCCCGCGTCAGCGTGTGGCGGAACACCACCTCCACGACCACGGCCGCCAGCCACACGGCGGGCCAGGCGACCGCCGACTCGACGCGCCCTCGCGACCACAGCGCAGCGGCGGCCGCCGCGACGAGCAGGAACGAGACGACGACCTGGCCCGGCAGCGTCACGATCTCGGCGACGGCGGTGCCGACCGGGTGGAGGCCCGCGTGGTAGAGGGGTACGAGGGACTCGAGCAACGTGGGCGGGGCTCCCGGCTGCCCGGCGAACGGCATCGTGTGCTCCGCAGCCCACTGGTCGAGGCCGGTCGCGGCTCCCGACGCGACGAGGGCGGCGAGCGTGCCGAACGCCGCCGCGGCCGCTGCCGCCGTGCTACGCAGGCGGCACCCGCAGGCGCAGCGCCGAGGGAACGACCGCGAAGCGCGCCGGCGTCGTCCCGATCGGCTCGCCGTCGACCTCGAGCGGCAGCGGCTCGGCCGCGTCGATCGACACGGTGGTGGATCGCAGGGGCTCGATCTTGCGATGCGAGAGGTAGCGGCCGCTGTAGAGCTTCGGCGCGGTCGTGAGGAAGTCGAGCTTCGAGACGTCGCCCACCAGGACGACGTCGAAGACGCCGTCGTCCTGCCTCGCGTCCGGCGCGAGCTTCATCCCGCCTCCGTGGAAGCGGCCGTTCGCGACGATCACGTCATGCATGGCGCCCTCCCGCCGGACCCCCTCGTCGAGCTCGACCACGACCTCGGTGTTCTGCCAGGCGACGAACTCGCGGGTGAGGGCGTAGAAGAACGTCGCCCGGCCGCCGAGTGTCTTCGACATCGTGTTCGCGCGCCGCGCCACGGCGCCGCTCATCCCCGCGGAGCCGACGTTCGCGAAGAAGCGGCCCGCGCAGCCCTCGCACTCGACGCGGCCGAGGTCGATCGTCCGGGTCGCGCCCGCGAGAGCGACGCGGACGGCATCGTCGAAGCTCGTCGGGATCCCGTGCGTCCGGCCGAAGTCCTGTCCCGTCCCCGAAGGGAGGACGGCGAGCTCGGCCGACGTGCCGGCGATCCCGTCGACGATCTCGTTCACGGTGCCGTCTCCGCCGACGACGACGAGGAGACGGCCCTCCTCCTGCGCCGCCTGCCGCGCGAGCTCCCGCAGATGGCCGGGCCGCTCCGAGAGGCGCGTCTCGCCGGGGAGCCCGAGCTCGGCCGCGCGCCGTGCGAGCACCGGCCAGCGCCTGCCCGTCCGCCCGCCGTCGGCGGCCGGGTTGACGAGGAAGACGGGACCGCGGTCGGCGCTAATCGGCGGTGACGGTCATGAGCGCGACGCGCGTCATCCGGTCGACTGCGGCGCGCAGCTCGTCGTCCGTGATCCGCGTGAAGACGCCCTCGACGACGATGTCCGAGACGGTGAGCAGGCAGCCGCCCTGGATGCCCTTCACTTTCCCGATACCGCCGAGCGCCGTGATCGTGAAGAGCGCCGCCGCCTCCATCTCGACGGCGAGCACGCCGCGACTCGACCACCGCTCGTACTGCCCCTCGTGCGGGTTGTAGAAGACGTCGCTCGTGACGATCGGGCCGACGTGCATCGGCTGGGCGAGCTCCTTCGCCGCGTGGACGGCGCCGTGGATCAGCTCCCAGGACGCGGTCGGGCAGTGCGGCTCGTCGCCGACGAGGTGTATCGCCGTCGCGTCTGCCGGCACGGCAGACAGCGCGACGATCAGGTCGCCCAGCGCGTGGTGCGCCTGGAGCCCGCCGCAGGTGCCGACGCGCATCAGCCGCGTGCAGCCGAGCTGGATCAGCTCCTCGAAGACGATCGACGCGCCCGGGCAGCCCATTCCCGTGCCCTGGACGGAGACGCGCTTCCCCTCCCAGGTGCCCGTGAAGCCGAGCAGGCCGCGCTCGGAGTTCACCTGCGTCACGTCGTCGAAGTACGTCTCGGCGATGTACTTCGCGCGCAGCGGGTCGCCGGGGAGGAGGACGGCGTCCGCGTAGTCGCCCGGCTCGGCTCGGAGGTGGATCGGCACGGCGCGACTCTAGCGAGCTTCGCAGGCTGGAATGATCCGGCCGTGCCCGCAACCGTCTCGCCCGCGCTCGACCAGGTGCTCGAGTTCTGCGCACAGGAGCCGGTCGAGCGCGTCTTCCTCGAGGACATCGCACGGCGCGGCCTCGGGCGGTTCACGGCCGTCGCCGGCCCGGACGGAGGGCTCGCCGCCCTGTGTCACGTCGGAGCGAACGTCGTTCCGTCCGGCCGGGGCTGCGCCGCCTTCGCCGACGCGGCGTCGCGCAGCGGCGCGCGGATGGTGATCGGCGAGGAGCACGCGGTCGGCGAGCTCTGGGAGGCGGCGAAGCCGCGGATGCCGCGCCCCCGCGACGACCGGCCCGGGCAGCCGGTGTACGCGCTGCGCGAGCCGCCCGAAGCGGGGGAGACCGGGCTCCGGGAGGCGCGCCTGCTCGACCTCGACGTGCTCGTGCCCGCGTGCGCCGAGGCCCACCGCGAGGAGATCGGGATCGATCCGCTCCGGCGCGACGCCGAGGGCTTTCGCTGGCGGACGCGCCAGCAGATCGAGGAGGGGCGTTCCTGGCTCTGGATCGAGCAGGGAGTGATCCTCTTCAAGGCCGAGGCGTCGGCATGGACGCCGTCCGCCGTGCAGCTGCAGCAGGTCTGGGTCGACCCGCAGGCACGCCGTCGCGGGTACGCACGCCGCGCACTCGCGGACCTCTGCCGCCTGCTGCTCGAGCGCGTCCCGGCCGTCTGCCTCTTCGTGCGCCCCGAGAACGAGCCGGCCCTCCGCCTCTACGACTCGCTCGGGATGACGCGCGAGCTCACCTACCGCTCGCTCGTCTTCTGAGTGCACGGCGGATAGCCTCGGCGGCATGGATCGGCTGATCCTCGCGCGGCATGCCGAGTCGGAGTACAGCGTCCGCGGCCTGCTCAACGGCGATCCCACGGCGCGGGTCGGGCTCACGGAACGCGGCGAGGAGGAGGCGCGGCGGCTCGCTCGCGAGCTGGCCGGCACGCAGATCGACCTCGGCGTGCACACCGGGTTTCCGCGCACACGGGCGACCCTCGACCTCGCGCTGGCCGGCCGTGACGTGGCGGTCGTCGAGGAGCTTCGCCTCGCGGATCCGCGCGCCGGGAGCTTCGAGGGCCTGACGCTCGACGAGTACCGGGCCTGGGCCTGGAACAGGGGCTCGCGGGAAGAGGCGCCCGGCGGGGGCGAGAGCCGGTTCGCGATCGTGCAGCGGTACGTGGACGCCTATCGCGCCCTGCTCGAGAGCCGCGAGGAGACGATCCTCGCGGTCGTCCACGCGCTTCCGATCGCGTACCTCCTGCTCGCCCGGGACGGCGAGCCTCCACGGCCGCGGATGGACGTCGACGTCGAGCTCGCGCATCCGTACCCGTTCACAGAGGAGGAGCTCGGACGCGCGCTCGGTGTGTTGAGGGTCTGGTGCGCGTCGCCGACGTGGTGACGCGCCCCGACCTACGGCACAATCGGCGCATGGACGAGCCGCGTGATCGAGTCGAGCGCTTCGTCCGCGAGCACGAGCTCATCCCTTCCGGCGGCGAGGTCACCTGCCTCGTCTCGGGCGGCGCCGACTCGACCTGCCTCTGGCACCTGCTCGGCTCGCTCGGCTATCGCGTCTCCGCGTTGCACGTGAACCACGGGCTCCGAGGCGCCGACTCCGAGGAGGACGCGCGCTTCTGCGCGCGCGTGCTCGGCGCAGAGGTCGTGGAGCTCGACGGCCGCGGCCTTTCGGAGGCCGTCCTGCGTGAGCAGAGGCGCTCGGTCGGCCGCGACCGGCTCCGCGCGACCGGACACACGGCCTCGGACCAGGTCGAGACGATTCTCTTCCGGCTCGTCACGCGCGGCGCGGCCACCGGCATCGCTCCGCACGGCGGCGACGGCATCGTCCACCCGCTGCTCCCGCTGTGGCGCGAGGAGACGGAGGCGTACTGCCGTGCAGCCGGCCTCGACTTCCGCATCGACGCGTCGAACGCCGGGACGAAGCGCGGGTTGATCCGGGACGAGATCCTGCCGCTCCTGCGCCGCCTCCATCCTGCGGCGGACGAGAACCTCCTGCGCGCGCTCGACACCCGCGCCACGCTGCCGCCTGCGCTCGCAGAGCTGCTCGCCGCACCCGTCGGCTCGAAGCGGGTCGACCTCGGCGGAGGCGTCCAGGCGGTCCGCGAGCACGAGCGGCTCTGGCTCGAGCGCGGTCCCGTCGACCTGGCGGGAGAGATCCGATGGGGCGACTGGACCATCCGCTCGGAGCTCCGAGGGCTTAGAGTGCGGGGGTGGAGGCCCGGCGACCGGCTCGCGGGTAGGAGGCGCAAGATTCAGGACGTGTTCGTCGACGCGAAAGTGCCGCGCTCGGAGCGCGAGGCGTGGCCGCTCGTCGTGCGCGGCGACGAGGTGGTGGCCGTGCCTGGCCTCGTGGAGCACCCGGAGGTAGACGCTGTCCGCAACTGAGCTCGAGCGCGCGGTGACGGAGGTCCTCATCGAGGAGGAGCCTCTGCAGCGGCGCATCGCGGAGCTCGGCGCGGAGATCTCGAGCGACTACGAGGGGCGCGACCTGCTCCTCGTCGGCGTCCTCAAGGGCGCCGTCTTCTTCCTCGCCGACCTGATGCGCCACCTGACGGTGCCGTGCGAGATCGACTTCATGGCCATCTCGAGCTACGGCGCCTCGACCGACTCCTCGGGCGTGGTGCGGATCCTGAAGGACCTCGACATCAACATCGAGGGCCGGCACGTGCTCGTCGTCGAGGACATCATCGACTCGGGCCTGACGCTGTCGTATCTCGTGCGGAATCTCGAGGCACGGGGGCCGGCGAGCCTCGAGGTCTGCGCCCTGCTCACGAAGCCCGAGCGGCGTGAGATCGACGTGCCGGTGCGCTATACGGGCTTCGAGATCCCGAACCGCTTCGTGATCGGGTACGGGCTCGACTTCGCCGAGCGCTACCGGAACCTCCCGTACGTCGGCGTTCTCGACGAGTCGCTCGTGCTCGAGAGCGCGTAGCCGCGGGCCTCGCCGCTTCGTTACATGGGCGCGACGCTGGTACCCTCAGCAGGGACTTCCCGTGAATCGCTTCTTCCGTAGCGCGCTCTTCCCGCTCGTCATCATCGCGGCCCTCGTCTGGCTCGCGCTGCAGACGCTGGGCAGCCACGGCACGACGGCGAAATCGGTGAGGACGTCCGACCTCTACACGGCCGTCGCCATGAGCTCGCCCGCCGACCCGACGGTGACGGACGTCGTGATCGACCCGACCCACCAGTCGATCACCGCGACGCTCAACACGCCCAAGTTCACCGACCAGAAGGTGACCGTCCATTACGCGTCGCCGCAGGCGGAGGCCGCGCTCGAGAAGGCGATGCAGACGCACGACGTCGGCTTCAACTCGAAGGGCGTCGGCTCGTCGCCGTGGTGGTCGATCCTCACCGGTCTGCTGCCGTTCGTGCTCCTGTTCGGCTTCTGGATCTTCCTCATGAACCAGGTGCAGGGCGGCGGCTCGAAGGTGATGAGCTTCGGCAAGTCGCGCGCGAAGCGGATGACGCCGGATGCGCCGAAGATCGGCTTCAAGGACGTGGCCGGTGTCGACGAGGCGGTCGAGGAGCTGCAGGAGATCAAGGAGTTTCTCGAGAACCCGAAGAAGTTCCAGGCGCTCGGCGCGCGGATCCCGAAGGGCGTCCTCCTCTACGGGCCTCCCGGCACCGGTAAGACGCTGCTCGCCAGAGCCGTCGCGGGGGAGGCCGGCGTGCCGTTCTTCAGTATCTCGGGGTCCGACTTCGTCGAGATGTTCGTCGGCGTCGGCGCATCGCGCGTACGCGACCTGTTCGAGCAGGCGAAGCAGGCGGCGCCGTGCATCGTCTTCATGGACGAGATCGACGCCGTCGGCCGCCATCGTGGCGCCGGGCTCGGCGGCGGCCACGACGAGCGCGAGCAGACGCTGAACCAGCTGCTCGTCGAGATGGACGGCTTCGAGATGAAGGACAACATCATCCTCATCGCCGCCACGAACCGGCCCGACATCCTCGACCCGGCGCTGCTGCGCCCCGGACGCTTCGACCGCCAGATCGTCGTCGACCGCCCCGACCGCATCGGCCGCCGCAAGATCCTCGAGGTGCACACGAAGGGCAAGCCGCTCGCGCCCGAGATCGACCTCGACACCCTCGCATCCGGGACACCCGGCTTCACCGGCGCCGATCTCGCGAACCTCGTCAACGAGGCTGCGCTGCTCGCGGCGCGCCGCGGCAAGAAGATCATCGAGCAGGAGGAGCTGGAGGAGGGGATCATGCGCGTCGTCGCCGGCCCGGAGAAGAAGGCGCGGCTCCTCTCGGAGCACGAGCGCAAGATCACCGCCTACCACGAGATGGGCCACGCGCTCGTCGGCCACTTCCTCGAGCACACCGATCCGGTGCACAAGATCACGATCGTCTCCCGCGGCCAGGCTCTCGGCCTCACGATCTCGCTGCCGACCGAGGACAAGTACCTCACGACGCGCACGGCGCTCATGCACCAGATGGGGATGACGCTCGGGGGCCGCGCGGCGGAGGAGATCGTCTTCCACGAGGTCACGACCGGAGCCGCGAACGACCTCGAGAAGGTCACGCAGACCGCGAAGCAGATGATCATGCGCTTCGGGATGAGCGAGAAGCTCGGCCCGCGCGTGCTCGGGCGTAACTTCGACCAGCCGTTCCTCGGCCGCGACTACGGCGCCGAGGCCGACTACTCGGAGGAGATCGCGCGGGAGATCGACGACGAGATCCGTCGCGTGATCGAGGAGGCGCACGAGCTCGCGCTCTCGGTCCTGCGCGAGCACATGGACGAGCTGCACAAGATCTCGGCGATCCTGATCGAGCGCGAGACGATCGACCGGGACCAGTTCGAGCGGCTGCTCGCCGGCGAGGACCAGGTGACGGTCTTCCCGGACGAAGCCCCGGCGGAGCCGGAGCTCCCGGAGCCCGAGCCCGAGCCGAAGCGCGAGCGTCCGCGCCCGCGCCCCTTCCCGCTGCCGGGCTCGGCCATGCAGGGCCCGGACCCCGCGAAGAGCTAACAGCGCACAGCGTCTCACGCGACCAGGCGTAAGGACGCTCGCAGCCGACATTCTCTGCGTCCTCTGGAGGGGAGGCGTCCCTCTACCAGCCGTCCACCAGGACGCCGACGACGTGACCGCGTCGCCCGGTGTAGCAGGTGGGTGTCGACACAACTGCGCCCGCTGGGATCGGCTGAATCCGCGGACGTCGATCGTCAGGGATGTCGGCGGCCTTACGAGGTGAATCTGGCCGGTTGGAACGCCTCCTCGGGGCCGCGGACTGACGCGGGCCTCCGTCAGTGGTCAGGAGCCGCCGGGCACTGCTTCCTGTCGAGTTGGAGGTGGAGCGCCCCGGCGGCAGCCACCGTCGCCCCAAGAATCGCAAGGAAGAGCCACGTGAGAGCGCCGCGGTCCCAGTCGTCCCAGGCGCGCGCGGCCCCGACCAGGACGAGCAGGGAGCCGATCGCCGCGGTCTGGGTCAGGATCCGCCACGCGCTCCAGCGCCGGTCGCGCCCAAGGAAGATGCCGACCAGGCCGCCCTCGACCACGAACGACGCGATGACGCGGGCTGTCAGGGGCGTGAGCGTCCAGGGCCAGTGGTCGACCCCCACGCTGGGGACGAGGTAGATGAGCGAGCCGAGCGCCACCGCTGCCGCGCCACCGCCGACGGCGACCGCTCGGAGCCCTTTAGGAACAACCGCGTCCTCGCTCTCGGGCGCCCCGTTGTCGACGCCCCGGTTTCGCAGCCACACCCACCCCACGAGCAGCGGGGAGATCGCGTACAAGACGGTCCATCCGTAGAACGTGGCCGCGGCGAAGAACGGGCCGTCACCGTGGTTGAACTTGTCCCAGTGGATCAGCGTCGCGACGAACATCATCGCCGCAAAGACCGCGATCCCCGGGAAGCCGGAGCCGATGCGGTGCCAGCGCCGTGTCCGCCATCCTCGGGCGAAGAAGTAGGCGCCCGCGGCATAGGCGGAGGCCATGAAGAGCGGTGTCATCTTGGGCTTGACCGGCCACGCCCACAGCTCGTCCGTTCGTCCCGGCACCGCCCAGAGAAGCGCCACAGCAACGACCAGGACCGTCGTGATGAACAGGGAGAGCCACCGCGTCTGGGAAACCGGTGGGTCGGGAGGCATTCGAAGGCTGGCCTGAACGGTTGAGCCAGCGGCGTCCGACGATGCCTGCATGCGCCGGCCGATCATAGTACGTTCGCCTCAGAAGATCCCGGCTGCCTCCGAGGACGCGGCATCTAGTACTACACACCTATCTCGTGCCACGTCACGGCCGTTCTACGTTCGCGTCGCTCCGGCGCTCGCAGGCCGGCTTAGCCTCTGGCGTCATAGCGGAACACTGGCTAAGGCGACCATTCGCGACGCGCTCGATCAGTCGCCCACGGCCGGAACGCCTTCGTCTCGGCGCGGTCCGCCCGCACCTCGGCGCTGAGCGACCCCTGTCGAAGCCGGCGATTCATCGTCTCTCCCGTCTCCGATCCGGGCCGGATCCTACGCGCGCGAACCGCACGCGACAGGAGCGTTTCGGGACGCCGGCCTTGCGCGGTTGCCGGTTTGCGCCGCTCGCGCCCTACGGGTGGAGGTCGGGCTACGCCTCCTCGACGATGTCGACCGAGATCTCCACCGCCGGAGTCGTGCCTCTGTTCTCGAGCCAGTGCGTGGTGTTCCTGTCCTCGGGCCAGCCCACTCCCGGCCCGTAGTCCGTGGCGACGCCGTCGCGATGGTCGGTGATCGTTCCCTGCAGCACGTAGACGACGCCGGGCCTGCCTTTGTGGTCGTGGAGCGGGCCGAACACGCCTCCCGGCTCGATGGTCACCATGCGCATTCGCAGCTTGCGTCCCGCCATGCCCTCGATCTCGGGGCCGAGGTCGACCGACGCAAGGTGCTCCGTGGTGATCCCTCTCGTCTCGGGCGTCGCCTGCTCGTCGCTCATCGCTAGGGGACGATCGCGATGCCGTACGGCCCCTTGGCGCCGCGGATGAAGTGTTTGTTCACGTGCGTCCCGTTGAGGCTCGCCCGCCCGATCACGGAGCCGCTCTGGATCGCGCCGTGGGGGTTCCAGATCGTCCAGTAGATGTGACCCTTGGCGATCGCGAGGCCGACGACGCCGTTGAGCCCGGAGATGAAGTGCTCGTTCACGCCGCTGCCGTCGAGGTTCGCCCGGCCGATCGAGTTCGAGCCGGCGGCGCCGTTCGTCCAGTAGATGTGCGAACCGGCGACGACGACGAATGCGTCGTTCGTGGGCCCGGTGATGAAGTTCGGGTTCGCCTGCGAGCCGTTCAGTCGGGCACGGCCGATCGTGTTGTGACGGTAGTTCGCCCAGTAGAGGTACGGACCGTGCACTGCGATGCCGCAGACGCCGTCGCCGGTCGAGAGGAAGTGGTTGTTCACCCCCGACCCGTTCAGGCGCGCGCGGCCGATGGCCGAGCCGACGTCGCCGCCCCAGTAGATGTACTTGCCGGCGATCGTCATCCCGCACGGGTTGCTTCCGCCGCCGATGAACGCGGTGTTCAGGCCTGCGCCGCTGAGGCGCGCACGGGCGACAGTGGTGGCGCTCCCGCCGTTCGCCGTCGTCCAGTACAGGTAGCCGCCGTGCGTCGCCATCCCGCCCCCGCCGGGGCTCCCACCCGTCGTCGATCCGATGAACGACTGGTTCACGCCCTTCCCGTTGAGCTTCGCTCTCCCGATGCTGCCGTTACGGCTGTTCGTCCAGTAGATGTAGCCGTGAGTCGCCCTGGCGCGGGAGTGCGCCGCTGCGGCGCTCGCGATGAACACGAACAGGACGGTGAGAAGCACCAGCGCAACGGCAACGGGCTTCCGTGTCGAACGGGAGATGACGGGCACCGCAGAACCTCCGTGATCACGTGGGACGTATGTGCCGGACGACCCTAACCTCATGCCGCGGCGGCAGTCAATCGCCCTACGTTGCAAGCAGAGCGCTCAGTGGTCGAGGCTCAATCGCCACTCGCTGCGGGGAAGTACCGCGAACGCCTCGTCGGCGGCCGGCTCACGTCCGAGCACGTCCCGCACCGCCTGTGCCCGCGACTTTCGCGCCGCCAGCCCCGGTCGCCGCCGGACCTCGCCGAGCACGCGCCAGTCGGGGCCGACCTGCTGCAGAACCACGTAGCGCCCGCCGTCGGGGCTCACGCCGCGGACCCTATCGCGCCCCGCGCTAGCGGTCGTCGTCGCCGATCGCGACCGGACGAGCAGCTTCGCTCTGCTTCATCCGGAACATCGCCTCGACGTAGAGCTCCCGCACGATGTCCATGTTCGGCCGCGGATCGGACCGCCACGACTGCGGAAGCGAGTCCCGCAGCCGATCCCGTGCCGCGCGCTCACGCTTCCAGTGCTCGAGAAGGCGGTCGTCGATCATCGCACGGGCTATGTCGGCACCGGCGCTCGCCTGCTTTAGCAGGGGTGGATCAGGCGCTGCGGGCCGCCTGGCTGCGTGCCTCTTGCGCCTTGACGAGCTCTCGGGGCCAGTCGGCCGCCGCAGGCGGGGTCGGAACGACCCGGTCCAGCCATCCGTAGACCGGAAGATTCTCCGGTGTCGGGCGCTTCGGCACCGCCGGTGCCACGGCGGGGGCGGCTCGAGTCTCGCGCTTCACCTCGGGCGCCGGCGGGAGGGTGGAGGGTTCGTGCCGCTCCGCCTGCTCCGCCTGCTGCGACGCCGCGATCTGCGCCCGGGCGGCCGCCTCCTCGGCGTCGATCATGTAGCGCTCCACGAGGGCCTTGCGCTCGTCGGGCAGCTGCACCTGTACGTTCTGCGTGTCGTCCCGCCCTCGTTTGAACACGTATCGGATGGTACAGCTCCGACAGTGCGAGGATCCAGGGGTGATTTCGATCGAACGACGATTTCCGCGGCCCTCCGTGATGGGCGTCGTCAACGTCACGCCCGACTCGTTCTCGGACGGCGGCGTCCACCTCGACCCCGATGTCGCGGCCGCTGCGGCGCGCCGGATGGTCGAGGACGGGGCGGCGATCGTCGACCTCGGCGGCGAGTCGACCAGACCCGGTGCCGAGGGCGTCTCGGCGGAGGAGGAGCTGCGGCGGGTCGTGCCCGTCCTCGATCGGCTCGGCGGGGCGCTCCCGCTCTCGATCGACACCTCGAAGGCCGAGGTCGCACGGGCCGCGCTCGAGCGCGGCGCGATTCTCGTGAACGACGTCACGGCCCTGCGCGGCGACCCCGGCCTGGGCGAGGTCGTCGCCGGCTCCGGCGCGTATCTCTGCCTGATGCACATGCAAGGCGAGCCGCGGACGATGCAGGAGGAGCCGCGCTACGGCGACGTGGCGGCCGAGGTTGCCGCCTTCCTCGAGGAGCGGCTGGCGTTCGCCGTCGCGCAGGGCGTTCCCGAGGAGCGGATCTGCCTCGACCCCGGGATCGGGTTCGGCAAGACCGTGGCGCACAACCTCGAGCTCGTGCGCCGGCTCGACGTCCTGCTCGCGCTGGGGAGACCGGTGCTCGTCGGTTTCTCGCGGAAGAGCTCGCTGCGCAAGCTGACCGGCTCCGACGACCTGCTCGGCGCGAGCGTCGCGGCCGCCGTCGCCGCCTTCGAGCGCGGCGCGACGATCTTGCGTGTCCACGACGTCAAGCCGCACGTGGATGCGCTCACCGTCGCGGCGGCCGTCGCGTGATCACGGTCGAGGTTCGCGACCTGCGCGTGTTCGGGCGGCACGGCGTGCACGAGGAGGAGCGCGAACGCGGCCAGGACTTCCTCTTCGACGTCGAGCTCGAAGTGGGGGAGCGGGGAACGACCGACCGGCTCGAGGACGCCGTCGACTACGTCGAGGTCGCGCACGCCGTGCGGGAGGTCTCGGACGCGAGGCGCTATACGCTGCTCGAAGCGCTCGCATCCGCCGTCGCCGACGAGCTCGAGCGGCGGTTCTCGCCGGGGCGCATCCGCGTCCGCGTCCGGAAGCCCGAGGTCCGGCCCGCCGGGCTCGACGGCACGGTGGCGGTCACCGTCACGAGGCCGTGACGCGCGCCTACGTCGGGCTCGGCGCCAACCTCGGCGACCGCGAGCGCACGCTGCACGAGGCGGTGGACGCCCTCGCCGCCGAGGAGGGGATCGAGCTCGTCGCCGTCTCGACCTTGCGGGAGACGGAGCCCGTCGGCGTCGGCGACCAGCCGCTGTTTCTCAACGGCGTCGCCGCCCTCGACACGACGCTCCGGCCGCGCGAGCTCCTCGGCCGGCTGCTCGCGCTGGAGCAGCGGTTCGGCCGTGTTCGCGTTCCCGGCGAGCACGGCCCGCGGACGCTCGACCTCGACCTCCTGCTCTACGGAGACGACCGGATCGCCGAGCCCGGCCTCGCCGTTCCGCACCCGCGCCTGCACGAGCGCCGCTTCGTCCTCGAACCGCTTGCAGAGCTGGCTCCGGGCCTCGTCGTGCCCGGGCGCGGGGCCGTGGAAGCCCTCCTGGCAGGGGTACACTGACCGCCGATGTCGCACCTGGACGATCTCGACGAATACGAGGCCGAGCTCGAGCTTGCGCTGAAGCGCGAGTACCAGGCCGTCTTCGGGCTCTTCCGCTTCTGCGTGCTGACACAGGACGCGACCTACCTCTGCAACCGGCTCGACATCCAGCGGGCGGCCACGCCCACCGCCGCGGGCGGGTTGCCCTTCTTCCAGCTCGAGCTCGAGGACGTCTGGGTCTGGGACAAGAACCGCCCGACGCGGATCATCCCGCGGACGAAGGTCTTCACCTCGGGCGACGTCACGGTCGAGGAGCTGCGCGGCGAGGGCGACGAGCCGCAGCTGACGGCCGAGGCCCTCGCCGAGCGCATCGGCGAGCCGTTTCGCAGCGAGGACGAGCTCTAGCGGTACGCTCGCGCCGCGATGCTGCTCGCGGTCGACGTCGGCAACACCCAGACCGTCTTCGGCCTCTACGAGGGCCCGGAGCTCGGCGAGCGCTGGCGGATCGCCACCGAGGCGCACCGGACGGGCGACGAGCTCGGCGCGCTGCTCGCCGACTTCCTCGACGTCGGAGCGATCGACGGGATCTGTCTCTCCTCGACCGTGCCGCGCCTCGTTCCGGAGTACGAGCACGTCGCCGAGCGCTGGGCAAAGGCGGAGCTGCTCGTCGTGGGCCCCGGCGTCCGCACCGGGATCGCGGTCGAGCACGACGCCCCCCGCGACGTCGGCCCGGACCGCATCGTCAACGCGGTCGCAGTCAAGGAGCGCTACGGCGCCCCCGCGATCGTGGCCGACTTCGGCACGTCGACGAACTTCGACGTCGTCTCGCCTGCCGGCGCGTACGTCGGCGGCGTCCTGGCTCCCGGGATCGAGGTCTCGATGGACGCGCTGTTCGCGCGCGCCGCCCGGCTCGTCAAGGTCGACTACGTCGAGCCGCCGCAGGTGATCGGCAAGACGACCGCCGGCGCGCTGCAATCAGGCCTGGTGTACGGCTTCGCCGGGCAGGTGGACGGCATCGTCGACGCGATCCGGGGCGAGCTGGGCGCGGAGGCGCCGGTCATCGGCACCGGCGGCCTCGTCGACCTCATCGCGCCCCACTCCCGGACGATTGGCCACGTCGAGCCGTTCCTCACGCTCGAGGGGCTCCGGATCGTCTGGCACCTCAACAGATAGCTCGCTCCGACGCCTCCCTGCGCCGGCGTTCCACGTTCCTAGACTTGCGGGTGGTGGGCGTTCTCGACACCAGCCACCTGTGAAGACGGTGCGCGATCCAGACGGTCGCGAGTGGACAGTGCGGCTGCGCAACCACCGGCTGCCCGACTCGCACCCTTTCCGCGATGACGAGCTGCTCCAGCGTTACCGTTCGACGCCGCCGTTCGGCCCGCCGATCGCAGCCCTGATCGCGTTCGCACGCATCACGGTCGTGCCGGTGCCGGAGGCTACGGTTGGACGGCGGCCATGGATCGAGGCGTCATCGAGAACGAGACGCTCGTCTGGCGAGCGACCGGACGCACCAAACCACAGGAGGCGCTCGACGAGATCGCGAACGCGCTCGAGCGCGGCGATCCGCAGCCGCGGCCGCTCGAGGCACGCTGGGTGGGCCGCGAGGGCGGTCTTCGGCTTCCCCCGAAGGTGCGATAGCCGCAGCTTGGGCGAGTAGCGTCCCGTCCGGCGGGTCGGCCCGCGCGGTCGCGTATGTCCGGGCCGCAGCGGAAGGTCTCGCCGTAGGCGGCTTCCGCGGAGGCCGTCCGTGGCGCGCCGCCGCTCCTGCGCCGCAGGCGCACGATCGGCCGCGCCTCGAGCGAGGTGCAGGGCCACCGGAAGCGCAGGCGAGCTCCTCAGCACGGAGCCGGCGGGAGACCCCGCTCTCCCGCCGGCGGAGTTCCTTCTCGCAGCGAGCGAAGCCGTAAGCTTCGCGGGCTCTCAGCCGCCGCCGTAGACCGAGATCGGCAGCCCGCGCAGCAGCACCTCGTCCTCGGCTGCCGGCAGTCCCGCCTCGAGCTGCTCGACGAGCGGGACGGCTCCCGGCGCGGCGGCGTACAAGCGCGTCACGACCTCCTCGGTGGTGCGGAGCTGGACGAGCTCCTGCTTGAAGGGCTTCGGAAAGCGGCCGTGACCGAGGTACCAGCCGTAGAACTTCTTCAGGAAGCCGACCGCGCGCTGCTCGCCGAGCTCGCGCACCGCCTCGTGGACGAAGACGACGAGCTCCGCCGCCACCTCCTCGCGGGTCGGCCGGAACGAGTCGCCTTCGACGATCTCCCGCAGCGCCCACGGATTGCCCTGCGCGCCGCGCGCGACCATCACGGCCGCGGCGCCGGTCTGCTCGAGCACCGCGAGTGCCCTCTCGCGAGAGGTGACGTCGCCCGAGGCGATCACCGGCACGCCGACGCGCTCGACGAGCTCGGCCGTGAGCGCGTGGTCGGCTTCGCCGGTGTACATCTGCTGCGCGGAGCGGGGATGGAGCGTCAATGCCGCCGCACCGGCCTCCACGAGCCGCGGACCGAGCTCGAGGCAGGCGCGCGAGCCGTTCGCGACGCCCCGTCGCATCTTCACCGTCACGGGGACGTCGACCGCCCTCGCGACCGCCTCGACGACCCGGCAGGCGAGCCCCGCATCCTCCATCAGATGGGCGCCGGCACCGGTCTTCGTCACCTTCCGCACCGGACAGCCGAAGTTCATGTCGACGATGTCCGCGCCGGCCGCTTCCACCGCTCGCGCCGCGTCGGCCATCGCGCGCGGCTCCGAGCCGAAGATCTGGATCGCCAGCGGATGCTCGTCGGCCGCGACGCGCAGATAGCCGAACGTCCGCTCGTTCCGATGCTCGATTCCCGCGGCCGAGACCATCTCCGAGCAGACGAGGCCCGCGCCGAAGCGCCGGCCCTGCCGGCGAAACGCCTGA
The DNA here is from genome assembly GCA_963746965.1 of uncultured Actinomycetes bacterium. Classification (GTDB taxonomy): domain Bacteria; phylum Actinomycetota; class Thermoleophilia; order Gaiellales; family Gaiellaceae; genus Palsa-739. The sequence continues at coordinate 1,405,612 of CAVVDH010000001.1, forward strand.
ATGCTGACGCCGGCCATCGGCGCGAGCACGATCCGCGAGGGCACCTCGACCCCGCCGATCGACCACGAATCCTGCAGATCCACGGGCATCGGGCGATGGTATCGGCGGCGTGTTGACGGGGGTTGACGGCGGGGGTACCATCCGCCCCCGCCGGAGGCAGCTTGCCGCCGGCCGTTTTCGTGTTTGTGGGGTCCAGGAGGACAACGGTGAAGGAAATCGTCCTTACGCCGGACGGCTACAAGAAGCTCCAGGCGGAGATCGAACTCCTCTCGACGGTCCGCCGTCGTGAGGTCGCCGAGCGCATTCGTATCGCACGCGAATTCGGCGACATTGCCGAGAACGCGGAATACGACTCGGCGAAGAACGACCAGGCCCATCTCGAGGCGCGCATCGCCACGCTCGAGGAGCGGCTGAAGAACGCGCGTGTCGTCACGCGGAAGGAGGTCCGCTCGGGCGAGGTCTCCGTGGGCACCAAGGTGCGACTCAAGGACATGGGCTCGAACAAGACGGTCGAGTACCACGTCGTCGGCTCGGCCGAGGCGAATCCCGCGGAGCTGAAGCTGTCGAACGAGTCTCCCGTCGGCAAGGCGATCATGGGCCACAAGAAGGGCGACGTCGTCGAGGCGCCGACGCCCCGCGGCCCGAAGAAGTTCAAGATCATGGAAGTCAAGGCGGCCTAGCCGCCGCGTTCCTCCTAGACTCGGCGGCCATGGCCGCGAAGCGATTCCCCGACCGGAACGAGGTCGCGGCGGTCCGGGCCGAGGCAGAGTCGCTCGAGCCCGGCGCCACCGACGAGGCGACGAAGCGCCGCCTCGCCGGCCGCGTCCTGGCACGCCGCGACATGGGGAAGCTCGTCTTCCTCGACCTCGTCGACCGCTCCGGCCGCATCCAGCTCATCTGCCCCGCCGAGCGGACGGGCGAGCTCGACCTCCATCTCGGGGACGTCGTGGGCGTGACCGGGTCGCCGGCGCAGTCGCGCCGCGGCGAGCCGTCGCTGCAGGTCGACGAGCTCGAGGTGCTCGCGCGGAACCGCTCGCCGCTCCCCGACACGTTCCACGGGATCGAGGACGTCGAGCTGCGCTACCGCAAGCGCTACCTCGATCTCCTCATGAGCGAGGAGTCGCGCCGCGAGACGATTCTGCGGGCGCGGATGGTGACCGCGATCCGCGCCCACCTCGACGGCGCCGGCTTTCTCGAGGTCGAGACGCCGATCCTGCAGCCGCGCTACGGCGGCGGGTTCGCCGAGCCGTTCGTCACGCACTCGGAGCTGCTCGACACCGACCTCTACCTCCGTATCGCCGACGAGCTCTACCTCAAGCGGCTGATCGTCGGCGGCCTCGAGAAGGTGTACGAGCTCTCGAAGGACTTCCGCAACGAGAGCTACTCGTACAAGCACTCGCCGGAGTTCACCCAGGTCGAGTGGTACGAGGCGTACGCCGACTACAAGGACACGGCCGAACGGCTGAAGCAACTCGTGCGCCACGCCGCGGAGCAGACGATCGGCGGGACGACGACGACCTTCCGGGGCCACGCCGTCGACCTCTCGCAGTGGCAGGAGGTGCGGTTCGTCGAGTCGCTCGAGGCGCACGGAGTCTGGACGCGCGACGAGGCGGAGCTGCGCGCCAAGCTGAGCGAGGCCGGAGTCGATGTCTCGAGCGACCGCAGCTGGTCGCAGCTCGCCGACCACGCGTACTCCCACTTCGTCGAGCCGACGCTGATCCAGCCGACGATCGTCTACGACTGGCCGATCGAGCTGTCCCCGTTCGCCCACACGACCGAGGCGGACGACACGCTCGTCGAGCGCTTCGAGGCGGTCGTGAGCGGGATGGAGATCGCGAACGCCTTCAGCGAGCTCAACGACCCCGAAGAGCAGGCGCGGCGCTTCTCGATGCAGGAGTCGGAGCGGGAGGCGGGGGACGCCGAAGCGGAGCCCGGCGACCCGGACTACGTCGAGGCGATGTCCTACGGAATGGCGCCGAACGGCGGCTGCGGGCTCGGAATCGACCGCCTGGCAATGGTGCTACTCGGGAAGGACACGATCCGCGAGGTGATCCTCTTCCCGACCCTGCGGGCCCGCGACTGAAAGCCGTTCGGGTTCGGTAAGCCGCGGGGGCGCCGGCTCTGTACGGCCGGAAGGGTCGGCTACGATGGGCGCACCTTCGACCGTCCAGCGGCGGTTCTAGAGGAAAGGAGAGTCGAGGGACTTGTTCGAACGCTTCACCGAACGGGCTCGCCAGGTCGTCGTCCTCGCTCAGGACGAGGCACGGGCGCTCAAGCACAACTACATCGGCACCGAGCACATCCTGCTCGGGCTGCTCCGCGAGGAAGAGGGCCTCGCGGCGCGGGTGCTCGAGTCCCTCGACATCACGGTGGAGGAAGTGCGCGCGCAGGTCGCGCGGATCGTCGGCCAGGGCGACGAGGTCACCACCGGCCAGATCCCGTTCACGCCGCGGGCGAAGAAGGTGCTCGAGCTCGCGCTGCGCGAGGCGCTGTCCCTCGGCCACAACTACATCGGCACCGAGCACATCCTGCTCGGTCTCGTGCGCGAGAACGAGGGCGTGGCCGCCCGGATCCTGCTCGACTTCGACGCCGACGCGGAGAAGATCCGCAACGAGATCATCCGCATGCTCTCGGGCCCCGGCCGCCGCCAGGCGGGTGCGGGCGGCCCGGCGGGCGAGAAGTCGAAGTCGTCGAAGCTGCTCGACCAGTTCGGCCGCAACTTCACGAAGCAGGCGCAGGAGGGCAAGCTCGACCCGGTCGTCGGCCGCCAGACGGAGATCGAGCGGATCATGCAGATCCTCGCGCGCCGCCAGAAGAACAATCCCGTGCTGATCGGCGAGCCGGGCGTCGGCAAGACCGCGATCGTCGAGGGTCTCGCCCAGCGCATCTCCTCGAACCAGGTGCCCGAGATCCTCAAGGGCAAGCAGATCTACAGCCTCGACCTCGCCGCCCTCGTCGCCGGCTCGAAGTACCGCGGCGAGTTCGAGGAGCGGCTGAAGAAGGTCATGAAGGAGATCCAGCAGCGCGGCGACATCGTCCTGTTCATCGACGAGCTCCACAACCTCGTCGGCGCCGGCGCCGCCGAGGGCGCGATCGACGCGGCCTCGATCCTCAAGCCGGCTCTCGCCCGCGGCGAGCTGCAGACGATCGGCGCCACCACGCTCGACGAGTACCGCAAGTACCTCGAGCGCGACGCCGCTCTCGAGCGTCGCTTCCAGCAGGTGCGCGTCGAGGAGCCGTCGGTGGACGACTCGGTGCAGATCCTCCGCGGACTGCGCGACCGCTACGAGGCGCACCACCGCGTGACGATCACCGACGAGGCGCTGAAGGCCGCCGCCGAGCTCTCCGACCGCTACATCCAGGACCGCCACCTGCCCGACAAGGCGATCGACCTGATCGACGAGGCCGCCTCGCGACTCAGGATCAAGTCGATGTCGGCTCCGCCGCGCTACCGCGAGCTCGAGGACGAGATCGAGCGCGTCCGCAAGGAGAAGGAAGCGTCGATCGAGAACCAGGAGTTCGAGAAGGCCGCCTCCCTCCGCGACAAGGAGCGGAAGCTCACGCAGAAGAAGCGGGAGCTCGAGGAGCAGTGGCGGAGCTCCGAGACGAGCGAGGAGCAGCCGCAGGTCGGCGAGGAGGAGATCGCCGACATCGTCTCGATGTGGACGGGCATCCCCGTCTTCAAGCTCACCGAGGCCGAGTCCGCGCGGCTCGTCCGGATGGAGGAGGAGCTCCACAAGCGCGTCGTCGGCCAGGAAGAGGCGATCGTCGCGGTCGCGAAGTCCATCCGCCGCGCCCGCGCCGGGATCAAGGACCCGAAGCGGCCGACCGGCTCGTTCATCTTCCTCGGCCCGTCCGGCGTCGGCAAGACCGAGCTCGCGCGCACCCTCGCCGAGTTCCTGTTCGGCGACGAGGACGCGATGATCCAGGTCGACATGTCGGAGTACATGGAGAAGCACTCCGTGTCCCGGCTCGTCGGCTCGCCTCCGGGCTACATCGGCTACGACGAGGGCGGCCAGCTCACCGAGGCCGTGCGGCGCAAGCCGTACTCGGTGCTCCTCCTCGACGAGATCGAGAAGGCGCATCCCGACGTGTTCAACATCCTCCTCCAGATCCTCGAGGAGGGGAAGCTGACGGACGCCCAGGGGCGCCGCGTCGACTTCCGGAACACGATCGTGATCATGACCTCCAACCTCGGGGCGGCCCAGATCTCGAAGAACACGGGCTTCGGCTTCCAGGTCGGTGACGAGTCCGGGCTCTCGTACGAGGAGATGAAGAGCCGTGTCATGGGCGAGCTGAAGAAGGTCTTCCGGCCCGAGCTGCTCAACCGGATCGACGAGATCATCGTCTTCCACAAGCTCTCCAAGGAAGAGATCACGACGATCGTCGACCTCCAGCTCAAGCGGCTGCGCGAGCAGATGGCGACGCACGAGGTCGCGATCGAGCTCACCGACGAGGCGAAGGAGCTGCTCGTCGACAAGGGCTACGACCCGGCGATGGGCGCCCGGCCGCTGCGCCGCGCGATCCAGCGCTACATCGAGGATCCGCTCGCCGACTTCGTGCTCGGGCGCGAGCTCGAGCCGGGCTCGACGATCCTCGTCGGGCGGACGGTCACCGAGGACGGCGAGCCGGGCGACGAGGTGGACATCACCTTCATCCCGGGCGAGGTCACGCCCGAGAAGGTGACGGTCCCGGCCGACGAGCTGGCCGCCTCCGCCGGCGCGGACGACGAAGATCCGGCAGGCGAACAGGAGTAGCGACGCGCAGGGCCGCGGCAGGCGTTCTCGCCTCTGCCGCGGCCCTGACCGTCGTGGCGGCCGGCTCGGTCGCGGCTCCGGCTCCGTGCCGCACGGGTTTTCCCCGGAAAGCGCAGCAGCGGTCGGCGCGCGCTATCTCTGGGTGCTCGGCGAGTACGGTGCGGCGGTGCGTGCCTCGCGCTCGTTCGTTCGACGAACGGCGGCAAGCGGTTCCGCCGCGTCGTCGCGCCGCAGTTTCCGTCGCGTGGCGCCGCGGCGACACTCGAGTTCGCGAACACGCGCGACGGCTTCGCTTTCGTCTGGGGGAGCGGTCCGCTCTACGTGACGCACGACGGCGGTGAGAGCTGGCGCGCTGCCGGCCCCGCCGCCGTCCGCGCGTTCGCCCTCGGAGGCGGGTACGCGTACGTCGTCGCGGGTCGCCGGCACTACGCGCGTTCACCGGTGGCGCGCAACGCCTGGCGAAGGATCCTGCTGCCGTTCCCGCTCACGGCCGGCCCCGTGGATCTCGCGGCCCACGGGTCGCACGTCTGGACCAGCGGGGCCGGGCCGTCGGGAGGACCGCAGACCCACGCCGGCCTGGCCCGTTCCCGCGATCACGGTCTGAGCTTCGCGGTCGGCGCCGACCCGTGCTTCCCGGGCCTGCCGGGCGGCGTCGTTCCCACCGGGAACGGTGTGCTGTGGGCGACGTGCTCCTCCGGGATGATGGCGGCCGCATTTCGCTCCACGAACGGCGGTCGGTCGTTCCGCCACCTGGCGACGCCGCCGCTGATCAACGCGGCGGCGATTGCTCCCTCGTCTGCGCGTGACGCGGTTCTCTACGAACCCGTGGAGCGTCCGCTGTTGCGGACGACGGACGGCGGTGCGCACTGGAGGCGAGTGCAGCAGCCGAGCCGGATCCACGGGGCCTATCGGCTCGACTTCGCGACGAGGCGGATCGGAGCCGTGCTCGTCCAGACGCGATCGCACGCGGTGGAGCTCTGGCGGACGATCGACGCGGGCGCTACGTGGAGAGACGTGCCGATCCGCTGACGGACCACGAAGAAGGGCGGCCTCTTCGCCGCCCTTCCTCCGTGGGGGAGCTTGCTTTCCTCAGACGCTCAGAGGCTTCGTCCCGGGGGCTCCCGTCTCCTTGACGGCCCGCCGCTTGAAGAACCAGATCTCGTTCTGCAGCGCGCCGCCGAGGGCGAGGATCACGAAGCCGACTCCCGAGAGCAGGAGCGCGACTCCGACCACGATCCCGAAGTTCGCCATCTGGGTCGCCATGTAGGACGAGTTGAGGGCGGTGGTCAGCGCCGTCTCGGTCACCCAGATGTTGCGGGCGCCGTTCGAGACGGGCTGCTTCGTGATCGGGTCGATTGCTGCGTACTTCGAGTTGCTGGTCGCCCCGTCCGCAGTGAGCTGCGACTTCGGCGTGTTCGGCTTGGCGACGTACATTCCCATCTGGCTGTAGGGGATGCCGTGCGTGGAGTCGAGCGTGTGGATCCGCATATAGCCGGCGAAGCAGCGGGCACGGCTGCCGTTGTTGATCGGCAGGTTCGCGACGCTGCAGCTCGGAATCGGGGTCTTCGACAGGTCCAGTCCGGCGGCCTTCGCCTCGGCCGTGATGGTCTTGGGGGTCATGTCGGCCGAGCCTGTGATCTGCTGCAACTTGAGCTCGTTGGCGACGGTGTTCTTCCCGTTCGTCCCGAGCACGATCGCGGCGACACCGAAAGCGATGAGGACAACGCCTGCAGCGACTCCGCCGATCTCGAGGAACCTCTTCATGGTTCCCTCCTTCGACTTTGGCGTGTACGACATGTCGCGCATCCTGTCGGCGGCCCGGACGGCGAGCAGCCGTGCCGCCCCGGAACCTCGTTGCGGTTTCCCCGCAACGGCCTTACGGGGTGAAGCGACGCGATGAACCACCCGAAGGGGGACGAGTGAAGCGGGCTCCCCGGGACATGATCCTCTGCATAGAGCACGACCTCGGTGAGCCCCGATGCGGCGGGGGCTCCCGAACCTCCCTCGAAGCACGGTGGCGGCCCCCTTCTCGGCGGGGCCGCCCCGGGCTGTCTGGCTCTTGGCACGAAATCGGGTGGATCCCGTGTCCATTCGCGTCCGCCGGCGGCCGTAGGGTGGACGCCATGGCGAAGACGGCGGCCGTTCAGTTCAGCTGCACCGAATGCGGCTACAGCGCGGGGCGCTGGTTCGGCAAGTGCCCGGGCTGCGCGGCGTTCGGCACCCTCGTCGAGGAGCCGGCCCAGGCGGCGGGAGGGGCCGGCAGCGCGGCGACGGCTCGGACGCCTCTCCGGCTCGTCGAGGTCGAGGTCGAGGAAGCGGCGCGGATCCCCACCGGCGTCTCCGAGCTCGACCGCGTGCTCGGCGGTGGGCTCGTGCCCGCCTCGCTGGTGCTCCTCGGCGGCGAGCCGGGCGTCGGCAAGTCGACCCTCCTGCTGATGGCCCTGCGGGCGATCGGCGAGACCCGCTCCTCCTTGCTCGTGACGGGTGAGGAATCAGTCGCGCAGGTCAAGCTGCGCGCGGAGCGGCTCGGCGGCCCGGGGAACGTCCAGATCCTTGCCGAAACCGAGCTGGAGACCGTCTGTGAGACCCTTCGCATCGAGCGGCCGGACGTGTGCGTCGTCGACTCGGTGCAGACGCTGCACGCGGCCGAGCTCGCGTCAGCGCCCGGCTCGGTAGGGCAAGTGCGGGAAGCGGCCGCGCGGCTGCTGCGCGTCGCGAAAGAGCACGGCGTCGCGACGATCCTCGTCGGCCACGTGACGAAGGACGGCACCGTCGCGGGCCCGCGGGTGCTCGAGCATCTCGTCGACTGCGTGTTGCAGTTCGAGGGCGACCGCTACCACGCGCATCGCATCCTGCGGGCCGTCAAGAACCGCTTCGGCTCGACGAACGAGCTCGGCGTGTTCGAGATGACGGGCGCAGGGCTCGCCGGGGTCGCCGACCCGTCGGAGGTCTTCGGCCGGACGGTTCCGGGCGAGCCCGGCGCCGCCGTCGCCTGCGCGCTCGAGGGCACGCGGCCGATCCTGCTCGAGATCCAGGCGCTCGTGGCGCAGAGCGAGCTGGCGATGCCGCGCCGCGTCGCGACGGGCATCGACCCGAAGCGGCTCGCGATGATCGTCGCGGTGCTGTCACGCCACGCCCGGGTCGCGCTCGGCCAGGCCGACGTCTTCGTGAACGTCGCCGGCGGCGTCCGCATCGACGAGCCCGGCGCAGACCTCGCGGTCGCCCTCGCGATCGCGTCCGCGGCACGGCGCGTGCCGGTGAAGGCGGGCGTCGCCGCCTTCGGCGAGATCGGCCTGACCGGTCGGCTTCGTCCCTCCGCGCAGGCCGAGCGACGGCTCGAGGAGTGCGCGAAGATGGGCCTCTCGGCCGTCGTCGCGCCGGAGGGGACGGCCACGACTGGCAAGATCTCGGTCGAGGCCGCAGAAACGCTGCGGCAGGCGATCAGGGCGGGGCTCGATGGCGATCGATCCGAAAGAGACGACTGAGCGGAAGGCCGACCGCCTCGGCGACCTCGGCTTCACACGCATCCCGTCGGAGGAAGACCCTCGCCGCGATCCCGAGCTGCTCGCCGCGATCGCCAAGGTCGCGCCCGGTACCGGCCTCCGCGAGGCGGTCGACGACATCATCCGCTCGCACGAGGGGGCACTCATCGTCGTCGGCGACCCCAGCCGGCTCGCCTTCCTCTACTCCGGCGGCATCCGCCTCGACGCTCCGTTCCGGCCCCAGCTCCTCTACGAGCTGGCCAAGATGGACGGCGCGATCATCGTCGACGAGGCGGTCAAGCGGCTCGCGTGGGCGAACGTCCAGCTCATGCCCGACCCGACGATCCCGTCCAACGAGACCGGGACGCGCCATCGCACGGCCGAGCGCGTCGCGAAGCAGACGGGAGCGCTCGTCGTGTCGGTCTCGCAGCAGCGGGAGACGGTCACCGTGTTCGTCGGCCCGGCGCGCCACCAGCTCGATCCCGTTGCCGACGTGCTGGCGACGACGAACCAGGCGCTCGGGACGCTCGACACGTACCGGCAGCGGCTCGAGCAGGTACTGACCCGGCTGACCGCACTCGAGTTCCAGAACGCCGTGGTGCTCGACGACGTCCTCGTCGTCCTCCAGCGCGCGGAGCTGACCTCCCGCATGGCGGAACGGATCACGCGCGACTGCGTCGAGCTCGGCAGCGAGGGACGGCTCATCCGCCTGCAGCTCGAGGAGCTCGTGGGGGACGTGCCGCGGGAGCGCGACGCGATCTTCCGCGACTACCACGCCCTCGGTCCCGGCGACGACGCGACCGAGGCGCTCGCCGAGCTGGCGGCCCTCTCGTACCAGGAGCTGCTGGAGTTCGCACGGCTGACCGAGGTGCTCGGGTACGACCGCGGTCTCAACCCTCTCGACCACTCGGTCGCGCCGCGCGGCTATCGCATCCTCTCCCACATCCCGCGGCTACCCGAGCCGCTCGTCCGCCGCGTCGTCGCCGGCCTCGGCAGCCTCGACGCGGTCGTCCGCGCGTCGCAGCGCGAGCTCGAATCGGTCGAGGGAGTGGGGGCGGTCAGAGCGCGCGAGATCCGCGAGGGCCTGCGCCGGCTGCAGGAACACAACCTCGTCGACCGCTACCTGCAGCTCTGATCGGCACGCAGAAGGTCGCGGGTGCGAGTTCCGTCATCCGCAGCGCAGGTCGGCGTCGAGCGGACCGATCCGGTACTGCGCGAGCGTCGGCGCGAGGCCGGTGAAGCCACCGCTGGTGCAGTTCTGCTGCGCCTGCGCGAGTGTCGCCGTGGTTCCGGCGACCCAGTCGCGGAGCCTGCCCTTGAAGGCCGTGGGCGTCGTCTGCGGCGTCAGCCCCGTGATGTCCTTCCACTGGGCGATCGTGGAGTAGATCCCGATCGGACCGGCCGCGCCGGCATTGCGTAGACCGGCGACGAAGCCCTGCAGCGCGGCGATGTTGAGCTCGTAGGTCCCGGCCCAGCTCGTCGTCAGCTCGACGTCCAGCCACCACGGCACGGTCCTGGCTGCGACCGGGTCGAGCGCGGCGACGAGGCGGTAGGAGTGGGCTGCACGCTGCTCGCCGTAGAGGTAGGAGCAGGCGTTGGTCAGCAAGCCGTTACAGGTGCCGTAGACCGGGGCAGTGCCGCCGCTGGGCCAGTCCGAGACGTGGGCAGCGCCAGGGTTACCGGTGTTGATGTAGAGCGACAGGGACGGCTGCTTCGGGCGCTTCTGCCCCGGCGCGTGGCGCGCCCAGCGCAGCTCGTCGGCGAGACAGGGGTTGGCCGTGTTCGCCACCCCACCGTTGACACCGACGATGCCGAACAACGGGTCCGACGGGTAGGAGCCCGAGCACTGCGGATAGGAGACGTCGTAACCGGTGGTCGGCGCCGAGCCGCGCAGCACTACGACCAGCACCACGACGACGATCGAGGCGAACGCGACCACGAGGATCCAGCGCGCTCTGGACCGCAAACGGCTGGCAAGCGGCACCGCAGTCAAGCTACCACGAGGCCGAACGCACGCGGGACGGGCCGCCGAGAGCGTGCCCCGAGCGTTCCGTTTGGCCCCAGATTTGGCTTGGTCAGGCCGTTTCTGCTACACTGGCGCCCTGTGGCCGGCGCAGAAGGGCGTGCCGGCTTTCTTGACGGAAGAGTGGCTTGAAGCCAGGGGAGGTCGGGCTTGTACGACGTCGGCGACAAGGTGGTCTATCCCCACCACGGGGCGGGAACGGTCGTCAAGAAGGAGAAGCGCGAGGTCCTCGGACAGCAGCGCGAGTACCTGACGATCAAGATCCTGCACAACGACATGACGGTGCAGGTGCCCTCCGAGAACGCCGACAAGGTCGGCCTGCGGCGCGTGATCGGCGAGAAGGAGGTCGGTGTCGTCCTCACGGCGCTGACCGGCGTCTCGACCGAGATGCCGAAGAACTGGAACCGCCGTTTCAAGCACAACCGCGACAAGATGAAGACCGGCGACATCCTCGAGCTCGCCGAGGTCGTACGGAACCTCGCCCTCCGCGACCGCGAGAAGGGGCTCTCGACCGGCGAGAAGCAGATGTTCGTGAAGGCGAAGAAGATCCTCGCCTCCGAGCTGATGTACGCGAAGGACATGGACGAGGAGACCTGCGCGGACTGGCTCGAGGAGGTTCTCGCCTCCGACAGCCCGCCGAAGAAGAAGCCCGCAGCGAAGAAGAAGGCCGCTGCGGCTGCCACGGCCTAGCCGGGCCGTCCTCCGGACATGTCCGTCTGGGCCATCCTCGTCGCAGCGGGACGGGGCGAACGGCTCGGCGCGGGCCGGCCCAAGGCGTTCGCGAAGCTCGGAGAAGAGCCGCTCCTCGCCGAGTCGCTGCGGCGGCTCGAGGCCTCGCCCTGGGTGGACGGGATCGTCCTGGTCGCGCCGCCCGGCTGGGAGGAACCTGCCATCCTCCTCGCCGAAGAGGAGGGCTGCGGCAAGGTGCACGCGTGTGTGGCGGGCGGCGAGACGAGAAGCGACTCCGTGCGGGCCGGCCTCGCCGAGGTCCCCGCTGACGCGCTCGTCGTCCTCGTGCACGACGCGGCACGGCCGCTCGTCTCGGACGCGGTCGTCGAGCGCGTGCTCGCGCCGCTCTCCGAGGGATGGGACGGCGTCGTGCCCGGCCTTCCCGTCGGCGACACGCTGAAGCGGGTCGGCGCCGACGGCGGCGTGGAGGAGACGGTGGCGCGCGAGGGGCTCTGGGCGGTCCAGACGCCGCAGGCGTTCGCGGCCGAGGTACTGCGCCGCGCCCAGACGAACGGCGGCGAGGCGACCGACTGCGCCGGGCTCGTCGAGGCGGCCGGCGGCCGGATCAAGGTCGTCGCCGGCGATCCGCACCTGCTCAAAGTGACCTCCGAGGCCGATCTCGAGACGGTGGCGGGATGGCGTTGAGCGTCGTCGTCTTCGACGTCGGCGAGACGCTCGTGGACGAGACGGCGACGTACGAGCGCTGGGAGGCGGAGGGCGCCACGAGCCTCGTGTTCGCGGAGCGCGACCTCCATGCCGACGCGCTGCCCTGCTTCGCGGCGCTGCGTGCGCGCGGCTTGCGGCTCGGTGCCGCCGGGAACATGTACGCCTGGCACGAGGAGTTCCTGCGGCCGCACCTCGACTTCGTCGGCTCGTCGGATCGCTGGGGCGTCGAGAAGCCAGACCTCGGCTTCTTCGCCCACGTCGTCGAGGAGTTGGGCGTGCCGGCCGGCGAGATCCTCTACGTCGGCGACCGCGTCGACAAGGACGTGCTTCCGGCGCTCGCGGCAGGGCTCCACGCCGTCCGCATCCGCCGCGGCGCGCACGCCGAGGTGGAGTCGCCGGCGGGCACGATCACGATCGCCTCGCTCGACGAGCTGCCGGACGTGCTGGCCGATGTCTGAGTACCGCGTCGGCACGGGCTTCGACGCGCACGCGCTCGAGGTGGGCGTGCCGCTCGTGCTCGGCGGCGTCCGGATCGACCATCCACGCGGGCTCGCGGGTCACTCGGACGGGGACGTTCTCGCGCACGCGCTGACCGACGCCGTCCTGGGAGCGGCCGGCCTCGAGGACATCGGCGCGCTCTTCCCCTCCGGCGATCCGGAGCTTGCGGGCGCCGACTCGCTCGGACTGCTCGCGCAGGCGTGGGAACGCGTGCAGGCCCATGGGTGGGCCCTCGCGAACGCAGACGTCGTGCTGGTCGGCGAGGAGCCGCGACTCGCGCCGCACCGGGAGGAGATGCGACGCCGTCTCGCGGCAGCGCTCGACGTCGACCCGGACATCGTCGCGGTCCGGGCCACGACGACGGACGGTCTCGGATTCATCGGCCGCGGCGAGGGACTCGCGGCGCAGGCGGTCGCGCTTCTCGTGCGATGAAGCTCGCGTTCGTCACGCACGCCGAGCATCCGAAGCTGCGGGGGACGCTGCCGAACGTCTGGCCGGAGTTCATGTCGCACGATCCGGTCGTCCAGGGCTTCTGGCCGCAGCTGTACGACCAGTATCCGGACTTCCAGCTCTGGGTCGTCGACCGCGAGGCGGGTCGGAGCCGCACCGTCGGCTACGCGTGCAGCGTGCCCGTCGGTTGGAACGGCACCCCGTCGCCGCGCGGCATCGACTGGGCCCTGACCGACGGCGTCGAGGGGATGCCGACGACGTTGTGCGCGGTGGTCGCCGGCGTGGTGCCCGAGTACCGCGGCCTCGGCATCGCCGAGACGATCCTGCGCAGGCTTGCGGCCGTCGGCGCCGGTCACGGGCTCGACGCGCTCGTGGCGCCCGTGCGCCCGACCTGGAAAGAGCGGTATCCGCTCGTCGCCCTCGAGAGCTATGCGACGTGGCGGCGCGGCGACGGTCTCCCGTACGACCCCTGGTTGCGTACGCACGAGCGGCTAGGCGGTGAGCTGTTGGAGACCGCGCGGCGCTCGATGACGATCTCGGGCACACGCGCGGAGTGGGAGGAATGGACCGGGATGGTCTTCCCCGAGGACGGAAACTACGTCGTGCCGGGCGCGCTCGTCCCGGTGCATTTCAAGAACGGTCGCGGCGTCTACGTGGAGCCGAACGTCTGGGTGCGCCATCAGTTCTGAGAGCGGCTTCGACGCCCAGCCGACGCTACTCGGCGAGCTCGTCACGGTACGTCCCCTCCGGCAGGAGGACTACGACGCGCTGTACGCCGTCGCGCGCGACCGCCTGATCTGGGAGCAGCATCCCGACGACCGCTGGCGCGAGGACGTCTACGCCGCATTCTTCGTCGAGCACCTGGCCAGCGGCGGTGCGCTGGCGGTGCTCGACGCGCGTCGTGGCGAGCTGATCGGAACGTCTCGCTACCACGGCCACGACCGGGCTCGCAGCGAGGTCGAGATCGGCTGGACGTTCCTCGGACGCGCCTACTGGGGCGGTGTGTACAACGGCGAGCTGAAGCGCCTCATGCTCGAGCACGCGTTCCGGTTCGTCGAGACGGTCGTCTTCGTCGTCGCTGCGGGGAACCTCCGCTCGCGACGCGCGGTGGAGAAGCTCGGCGCCGTCCACGCGGAGACGCGCCGCGACGAGGGGGGAGGCGAGCGGCTCGTCTTCGCGTTGCGGCGCTAGCGGCGCTTCCGCTGCTTCTCGAGCTGGCGGCGCATCTGGCGGTTCGTCACCTCGGCCTCGGCGCCGCCCTGCTGCTCCTGCATCTCGAGTAGCGCCGCACGCTCCTCGCGCGTGAGGCGCGAGATCACCTTCTGCGCCTGCTGCGGGTTGTGGAGCTGCTTCGCATGCGGCTCGAGCTTGCGCATCGCGCTCGCGAGCTCCGGGTTCGTGCGCTCCATGGCGGCTTTCGACGCCTTCTCGAGCATGCGCTTCAGGAACGGCACCTTCGTGAGGACGCGGAACAGCGGCCGCAGGTAGCGACCGCCCTGGATGCGCCCGAGGATGCCGAGCACACCGAGGATCACGAGCAGCCCGAGCAGGATCCAGAGCGGGATCAGCAGCGTGATGAGGGACGTGGCGAGCATCGGGCGGATGGTACCGGGCTACTCCGGTAGCGACACGATCGGGCCGTCCACCCGCACGAGCCCGTCGCGCGCCAGCGAGGCGACGGCCTCCGCGTCCTGCGGCTGCGAGCCCGAGGCGACAGCGCGAAGGGCCGTCGCGCGCCGCTGCCGGAACGAGCCCTCGAACGGTCCCTGGCGGCGGGACGGCTCGAACCGGCGGCCGCGGGAAGGGCACCGTCCGGCGAGCGGGCAGATCGCGCAGCGAGGGACGCGGGCGAGGCAGACCGTCTTGCCGAGATCCATCAGCGCCTGGGCGGCGGCGGGGGAGAAGGAGTGCCCCGTGCGCTCCGCGACCCGCCGCACGTTGACGTCGACGGGCAGGACCGGACGGCCGAATGCGAAGCACGAGACCGCGTCGGCCGTGTAGCGGCCCACTCCGGGCAGCTCGGTCAGGTCTTCGGGCCAGCCGTGAGCCGCGACCTGCTGCGCTGCGCGGTGGAGGGCGAGCGCGCGCCGGTTGTAGCCGAGGCCCTGCCACTCCCGGATCACGTCCGCCGCGGACGCCGCCGCGAGCGCCTCGAGGGTGGGCCAGCGCTCGAGCCAGCGCTGCCAGCGCGGTACCACGCGCTCGACCTGCGTCTGCTGCGACATGACCTCGCTGACCAGAATTGCGTACGGGTCTCTGGTCCTCCGCCAGGGCAGGTCACGGCCGTTTCGACTGAACCAGGCCGAAAGCAGCTCTTCCACGCCGGGAGGGTAGACGAGCCGCTGGAACGCAACCCGCCGCGAGTCAGCGCTTCCGGTGGGGGGTGACCAGGTTCATGACCCGCACCCGACGGGTGCCGGCGGGGCGGCCGGCGACGGCCCGGCGGCGGTACGGCTCGAGGGCGGCACGGAGGGCGGCGATCACCGTTCGGGCTTCGTCGGCGGTCAGCCAGAGGTCGGCGTTGGCCAGGGCCGCTACGCCTCGCCACTCTTCCGGCTCCTCGCGCTCGGTGGCGACGAACGCCTCCGCCACGGCCCGGCTGCTGTCGATGAACGCCGAACCGACGGCCGCTGTTGCGGCTGCCCCGGCCGGAGTGGACGAGTCGAGATCGAACGAGGTGCCACGGTCGACCGCTCGCCAGGGGCGCTCCCGTCCGTCGCTGCGGGTGGCGGCGGGTTCGGCGAAGCCGTAGCGCTCCAGCAACTTGAGGTGGTACGCGGTCGCGCTCGGGCTCAACCCCGTGAGTTCGGCGCATTCGGTCGCGGTCAACTCGTCCCCCGATGCGAGGGCGTCGATGATCGCCATCCGGGCTGGATGGGCGAGCGCCCGGATGTTCCGGGGATCCCGTAGACGCACCGTCCCGCCGGCAGGCTCCTCGCCCAGAGAGGCCTGCGGCTTCCGGGACGGTTGACGAGGAGGCATGGCTCGAAGCATAGGCTCTTGACGGGAAGATGTTAAGCACTTACTGTTTAGCAAATGCTGAATATCGGCCAGGGTCGGCGCGACCTCGTCATCGCTCTCGCGGGGCGCATGGTGTCGTGGTTCGGCGACGGAGTGGCGCTCGTAGCCCTGACCCTGCGCCTCCAGGCGGACGGGGCCCACCCCTACGAAGTGGGGTTGCTGCTGGCCGCCGGGGTCATCCCTCAACTCGCGCTCGCCCGCCCGATCGGCCGTCTGGTCGACACCCACGACTCCCGGCTCCTGCTCGTCGGCGGCGGCCTGGCCGAGCTCGCGGCCACGATCCCGCTCATCTTCCTCCACTCGGTCGCGCCAATCGTGGCGCTGGTCGCCGTGCTCGGCGCCGCTGCCTCGCTGACCAGCGCCACCTGGTCGGCCCTCACTCCGAGAGTGGTCGGCGAGGAACACCTGGCCGAGGCGATCTCGGCCCAGCAATCCTTGAACATCCTCGTCCTCATCGGCGCCCCCGCGGTCGGCGGCTTGCTGGCCGGGGCGTTCGGTACCGGTCTGCCGCTCATGCTCGACGCCGCCACCTTCGTCGTCGTGACCGTGGCGGCCGCCCTCGTCCGCACCCGCCGGGTACCGGAGCCGATTGCCACCCTCGACGGCTCCGACCGGGTCCGCAGCGGGCTCGCCATCCTCCGCGCCGACCGCGTCCTCGCGCCCCTCCTCGCCGGCGTCGCCCTCGTCCTCCTCCTGGTCGGCATGGTCGACGTCGTGCTCGTGTATCTGGTCCGCGAGACCCTGCATGCCACGGGCATCTGGTACGGGGTCGCCGAAGCCTCCTGGATGGCAGGCATGGTCGCAGGGGCGCTCGGGGCCGCCCGCGTCCGAGCCGAGCGGGGACAGATCCGGGCCACGATCGCCGGGGCGGCCGTCGCGTGCGCCGCCGTGACCGCTTTCGCCCTCGCGCCCACGGTCGGGTTCCTCGTCCCTCTCTCCGTGTTCGGCGGCATCGGCAACGGCTACGCCGGCGCCTGCCTGTCGACCTTGCTCACCCTACGCACCCCCGACAGCGCACGCGGCCGTGTCTCCGCCGCCGCCGGTGCGATCCTGGGCGGCGCCCAGGGCGCCTCGCTCCTCCTCGGCGGTGCCGTGGCGATCGCGCTCTCACCTCGCGCGATCTACGCCTTCGCCGGCCTCCTCGGCCTGGCCGCCGCCGGACTCCTCGCCGTCACGCCTGCCTCCCGAACCGCCGGAGAGCCGGGACCCGTCGGCGCGTCCATCCGCTGATCGAGGAACCACCTCCTTCGGGCTGCTCGCCGCCGCAGGCATCATCCGGCGGATGCGCCGCCTCCTCGTCGCCGCCGGCGTTCTGATCCTGCTCGCCGGCGCCGGGACGGCCTACTACGTCTCGAAGCACCGGTTCGGCGGCAACGTCAGGGGCTCGTCGACCGAGTTCGAGCCGACCCGGACCGTTGCGCCGCCGACGCCGGAGTCGATCGTGTCGCCGATGTTCGGCGGTGAGCCCCAGCGGCTCCACGTCGGTGTCGGGCACGTGCGGCCGCCGTTCCGCCGCGACTGGGTCTCGGGTGGCACGTCGCTCGTCGAGTTCCCGCCTGCGATCGCCTTCGGCTACCTCTACTACGCGAGCCTGAACGGGAACCTGATCGCCGTCTCCATCCGGAACGGCCGCCGCCTCTGGACCGTGCACGTCGGCCGCTGCGAGGCGGCGTCGCCGGCCGTCACCCGGCTCGGGCGCGGCTCGGTCTTCGAGACGTTCCTCAACCGGCAGCCATGTGGCAGAGATGCCGCGAAGCGGGGGGACGGCGAGCTCCTCGCCGTCGCCGCCGGGCCGACGCATCGGGTCCGCTGGAGCAAGCGCCTCGGGGCGAGCGAGACGTCGCCGCTCGTCGTCGGCAGCCGGATCTACGTCGGCGATGCGGAAGGGCGCGTCTACTGCCTCCGCGGCCTGGACGGCAAGACGCTCTGGATGCGCCGCGTCGGCGGGGCGGTGAAGGGGGCGATCGCGTACGACCGCGGCCGCCTCTTCCTCGGCTCCTACGACGGACACCTGTACGCCCTGCGGGCGAGCGACGGCAAGCTCGTCTGGCGGGCGCAGTCGGCGCGCGACTGGTTCGGCCGCCACGGCACGTTCTACTCGAGTCCGGCCGTCGCCTATTCCCGGGTCTACCTCGGCTCGACCGACGGCCACGTCTACTCGTTCGGGGAGCAAAGCGGCAAGCTGCGCTGGTCGTACGGCACCGGCGGCTACGTCTACGGCTCGCCGGCCGTCTGGCGGGGCCGGATCTTCGTCGGCTCGTACAGCCACTACTTCTACGCCCTCGACGCGGCCACCGGAGACGTCCTCTGGAAGTTCCACGCGAACGGGCCGATCTCGGGCTCGGCGACCGTCGTCGACGGCATCGTCTACTTCGCCACCCTGGAGCGCCGCACCTACGGGCTCGACGCGCGTACGGGGAAGCAGGTCTGGACTCTGCCGGACGGCGGGTTCACGCCCGTCGTCACGGACGGCCGGCGCCTCTACGTCGTCGGCTGGGCGAAGGTGTACGCCTTCAGCCCCCGAAAGGGTTGATGCCGTGGGATGCGGGGTCATGAAAGCCGAGTGGGCAGGGAGATGATCGAGCTCGATCTCGACGGCAAGGTCGTGCCGGTGCCGCGCGACGTCGTGAGCGAGATCGCCGCCGCGGCTGCCGCTCGAGCGGGCGTCTCGGCGCTGCACCGCGACCTCTCGCTCCTCCTCGTTCGTGCGCTCGAATCGGGGCACGCGAGCCTCGGCCAGGGGGAGATACGCACGCTCTGCGCCGTGCTCGAGGAGGAGCATCCCGACCGCTTCGGCCCCGCGGGGGCCGAGCTGCTGCGGGCGGTCGCCTAGCGCTTCAGCAGGAGCGCCGCCCCGGTGGCGGCCGCTCCGACCCCGGCCGCGAGCGAGCCGGCGAGCCGGCGGTGCTTGGAGAGGCTCGTCTGGAAGCTGTGCGCGTGCGCCTGCTCGTCGAACGGCCCGTGCGCGCCGCGGTCCTCGTCGACCGGCTCGAACAGGTTGTCGTGATCGTTGCCGTTCAGCGGCTGCTTCGTCATCTGCGAGCCGTAGGCGGTTCTCGCGAGATACCAGTCGAGGATCCAGGGGGCGAAGCGCTCGCCGACGATGTTGAGCACGGTCGGGAGGCCGACGAAGATCTGTCGCCGCTTGTGGTACGCCGCCCAGTGGATCGCATCCGCCGCGACCTCCGGCTGGTAGAACGGCGGCACCGGCATCGTCTGCTTCGGCAGCTTCGTGCGGCCCCACGTGAACTGGGTCGTGTTGAAGCCGGCGAGCTGCACCATCGAGACGTGGATGTTCCAGCCGTGGTGGCGGATCTCCGTGATCACCGACTCGGTGAAGTTCTTGCCCGCCGCCTTCGCGCCGCAGTAGGGCGCCTGGAGCGGGATGCCGCGGTACGCCATCGCCGAGCCGACCTGCACGATCGTGCCGCGATCGCGCTTGGACATCCGTTTCAGCGCCGCGCGCGTCCCCCAGACCATCCCGTGGTACGTGACCTCGGTCGCGCGCCGGAACTCGTCGGGCTCGATGTCGAGGAACTCCGCGTAGATCGTCGCCATCGCGTCGTTGATCCAGATGTCGATCGGGCCGAACGCCTCCTCGGCCGCCTGCGCCGCTGCCTCCACCTGGTCGGCGTCCGCGACGTCGGTGGGCAGGACGAGCGCCTGCCCGCCGCGCTCCTCGACTTCCCTTGCGGCCGCCTCGAGGCCGGCTCGGCCGCGGGCGAGCAGGGCGATCCTGGCGCCGTCCTCGGCGAACCTGCGCGCGGTCGCGCGCCCGATTCCGCCCGAGGCTCCGGTGATGACGACGACGTCACTCATCTGCTTTCGAGCTTTCCGAGCGCGCCGCTTCGCCAAACCCCGCTAGCGAGCGAGCACCTCGACCGTGTCGCCGTCACGCAGCTCGTGCTGCCCTCCGACCTGCTGGCCGGCGAACCGCGCCGAGGGCCCCCAGATCCGGGCTCCGGTACAGCGCTCCCGCAGCTCGTGGTGGATCGTGTCGGCGACGTCGAGGACGGTCGCGGGCGGTTGCAGCGCGACCGGGTCGCCGCCGTCGCGGAGGTGGATCCGGATCAGGCCCGTCAGCGCCCACAGCTCCTCGCGGAGCCGGTCGAGGCTCTCGTCGTCGAGCACGGACACGGGCAGGACGCGCAGCTCGGGATGGCTCGGCGGCGGCGCCTCGTCGCACTTCGTCGCGGCGACGAGCGAGGGCAGCTCGATCCCGGCCGCGGCGACCTCGGCGCGGATGACCTCGAGCTCCGCGGCGGGCCGGTCGCAGGCATGGCACCAGAGGATCGCGTCGGCGTTGCGCAGGACGCCCAGCAGCGCGCGCCCGCCTCCGCGGTCCTCCGCCGCTCCCTCGATCAGGCCGGGAATCTCGACGAGCTGGACGAGCACGCCGCCGAGGCGCGTCGTCGCCGCGACCGGCCGTGTCGTCGTGAACGCGTAGTCGCCGGTGCGGATCTGGATCGCCGAGAGCGCCTGCAGGAGCGACGACTTCCCCGCGTTCGGCGGCCCCACGAGCGCGATCTGCGCCGCCCCTTCCCGCCGCACGGCGATCGAGTCGCGGTTCACGACTCGCTTCCGCGTCCGGGTCGCCGCGAGCTCGCCCTCGACCCACTTCCGCAGGTCGGCGTACGGCCCGTTGCGGTAACCGGGCAGCTCGCCGAGGATCGCTCGGAGCTCCCGGATCCGCTCGGCGCCTTCCTTGCCCACGAGGCGGCGCTTGATCAGCTGCTGCTGGGTGCGATGTGGCATCGGCATCGCGACGTACACCTCCGTTCTCGAGGCGGGAACGCGTCGCGTCCCGCCGCTTCCCTAGGACGCTGTGCTGGGAAGCGGCGGACTAGCCGTTTTGGCGGAGAACCGTTGCGCGCCAGGACTCCATCGCGGGCTGCACCTTACACTCGCCCGGTGGTCAGGGTCCGCTTCGCGCCGAGCCCGACGGGCTCGCTCCACCTCGGCAACGCGCTGAGCGCGGTCGCGAACCGCCGCTACGCGGACGACCACGACGGCCGGCTGATGCTGCGGATCGACGACACGGATCCGGCCCGGAACGTCGAGGGAGGCCTCGAGGCGATCCTCGCCGATCTCGAGTGGCTCGGCATCGGCTGGGACGAGGGGCCCGTGCGGCAGAGCGAGCGGCATGTTCGCCACCGCGAGGCGGCGCAGCTCGTCGGGGCGCCGGACGAGGAGGGTGCGCTGCGCTTCGGTCGCGTCACGCTGCTGCGCGCGGACGGGAGCCCGACGTACCAGCTCGCGACTGCGGTCGACGACCTCGACTTCGAGATCACGCACGTCCTTCGCGGCAGCGACCACCGCGCGAACACCGAGCTGCAGGCCGCGCTGATCAGGGCGCTCGGCGGCGAGCCGCCGGAGTACGTCCACCACGGGCTCCTGCTCGGCCCCGACGGCCGGAAGCTCTCGAAGCGGCACGGCGCGTCGTCTCTCGCCGACCTGCGCGAGGAAGGCTTCCCGGCCGAGGCCGTGCGCGCCTACCTCGAGGAGCTCGGACTGCCGCGCCACGACGTGCACCTCGACCTCGCGCGCCTGCAGCGGCTCTCGACCGACGCGCTGGCGGCGTTGAGCGACGAGGAGCTCGCGGCCCGCGTCGGCGTCCCGCTCTCGGTGGCGCCGGTGCTGCGCGGCGCGCGGAATCTCGCCGAGGCCCGCGCCTATGCGAGCCTCGTGCTCGAGCCGGCGGACGCCGAGGTCGACTCTCCCGAGACGCTCGCCCGCTTCCGCGAGCTCGTCGAGGCGGGGCTGGAGCCGCGCGCGGTCGTGCGGGAGCTGAAGGCCGTCGGCGGCGACCTGAAGGCGCTCCGGCTCGCGCTCACCGGGCACGAGCGAGGCCCGGAGCTCGCCGCGGTGATCGCCGCCCTGCCGCGGGACGAGCTGCTGCGGCGCACCGCACTAGGCTAGAAGCCGTGCGCGTCCACGACACCCTCACGGGCTCGCTCGTCGAGCTGCCGCCGCCTCCAGGCCCGATCGGGATCTACTGGTGCGGCCCGACCGTCTACCAGCGGATCCACGTCGGCAACGGCTTCGCGGTCAGCGCACTGCCGCTCTGGCTCAAACGCTGGCTCGAGCATCGCGGCTACGAGACGACGGTCGTCGTCAACATCACCGACATCAACGACAAGATCTACGACGCCGCACCCGGGCACAGCGCCGCGCTCGCGGCCGACGCGACGCGCTGGTACCTCGAGGACACCGACCGGCTGGGGCTCGGAAGGCCCGACGTCGAGCCGCGCGCCGCAGAGACGATCCCGGAGCAGCTCGCGCTGATCGAGCAGCTGATCGAGCAGGGCTTCGCGTACGAGGTCGACGGCGACGTCTACTACCGGGTCGCGCGGTTCTCCGACTACGGTCGGCTCTCGCGGCAACGGCTCGACCAGATGGAGGAGCAGGAGCCGAATCCGCTGAAGGAGGACCCTCGCGACTTCGCGCTCTGGAAGGCGAACAAGCCGGGCGAGGACACCTGGTGGGATTCCCCGTGGGGCCGCGGTCGGCCCGGCTGGCACATCGAGTGCTCGGCGATGTCGGAGAAGTACCTCGGCACGAGCTTCGAGATCCACGGCGGGGGGCTCGACCTCAAGTTTCCGCACCACGAGAACGAGATCGCGCAGTCGCGCGCGCTCGGGCACGGCTTCGCGCGCATCTGGATGCACAACGGGATGCTCAGCATGCGCGGCGCGGAGATGCACAAGTCGGTCGGCAACGACGTCTCGCTGCAGGACGCGCTCGACCGCTGGGGACGCGAGACGCTGCTCTTCTTCTTCCTGACCGGCCACTGGCGGAAGCCGCTCGACTACTCCGACGAGACGCTCGAGCAGGCGCGTGCGCAGCTCGAGACGTTCCGCAACGTCTTCCGCTCGCCGAGCGAGCCGGTCGGGGACTGGGGCCCGTTCGAGGCGGCCCTCGACGACGACTTCAACACGCCCGAGGCGCTCGCCGTGCTGCACGGCTGGCGCGACCACGAGCTGCTGCGCCGCGCCTTCGGGATCTTCGGGCTCGAGTCGATCGCAGACGTCGAGGAGGCGCCGGCGGAGGTCGCGGAGCTCGCCGAGCGGCGGCGCGAGGCGAGAGACGCGAAGGACTTCTCCGGGGCCGACCGCCTGCGCGACGAGATCGCAGCTGCCGGCTGGGAGGTGCGCGACGTCGCGGACCAGCCCGGCTATCGGCTCGTCCGTCGCTCGTGACGCGCGACCTCGTCTACGGACGCCGCCCGGTGCGGGAGGCGCTGCGCGGGCCGCGCGAGGTGCTCGAGCTGTGGGCGAGCGAGCGGGCGGTGCGGAGCGAGCCGTGGCTGAGCGGGGTCGAGCGGCCCCGGGTGCAGACGAAGCTCGAGCGAGACCTGTCGGAGGCGGCGGGGACGCGCGACCACCAGGGCGTCGTCGCGTGGTGCGAGCCGTTCCGCTACGCCGACGCGCACGAGCTCGCTGCCGGCCCGGCGCCGCTCCTCGCCTGCCTCGACCAGGTCAGCGATCCGCGGAACCTGGGGGCGGTGATCCGCAGCGCCGAGGGAGCGGGGGCGAGCGGCGTCGTCGTGCCTGCGCACGGCTCGGCCCGCGTGACGCCGGCGGTCTGCCGCGCCTCGGCGGGAGCCGTGGAGCATCTTCCCGTCGCGGTCGTGCCGAACCTCGCGCGCTACCTCGCCGAGATCAAGAGCGGCGAGCTCTGGATCGCGGGAGCCGTGGGAGAGTCGGGGACGCCGATGTGGCAGGCCGACCTCTCCGGCGGACTCGCCATCGTGTTCGGAGCCGAGGGGAAGGGCCTGCGCCCCCTCGTACGGCGTTCCTGCGACCTCGAGGTCTCGATCCCGCAGCTCGGGCAGGTCGAGTCGCTCAACGTCAGCGTCGCCGCCGCCGTCCTCCTCTACGAGGCGCGGAGACAGCGCGATGGCTGAGACGACGCTCTACCTCTTCGACGGCTTCAACCTCCTGCACGCCGGCGAGTTCGGGTCGCCGGACGAGCTGCGCGACCTGCTCGCGAGCTGGGTCGCGGCGCAAGGTGCCCGCGGCGTGCTCGTCTTCGACGGGCACGGGCCGACCGAGCGGCTCGGTCCGCTCGAGGTGCGCTGGGCGAAGGACGCGGACTCGCTGCTCGAGCGGCTCGCGGCCGAGCACCGACGAAGCGAGCAGGTGGCGATCGTGTCCTCCGACACCGCCGTCAGGGGGACGGCGGGCATCGAGGTGCGGAAGATCGCCTCCCAGACCTTCCTCGGCGAGCTCGCGCGACCGAGCGGGCCGCCCACGAGGCGAGGCGACCTGCGCGACCGCCTCGATCCCGACACGCTCGCCAGGCTCGAGCGGTTACGCCGCGGCGAACGCTAGCGGCCGCTAGCGTCCTGGGTCCACGACAAGCTGGGTCCAGAGCAATTGGACTTGTAAAACTTTGGACCGCTTGCTATCTTCGCCCTCGACCACAGGGTGAGGCTTCCGCCCTCGAGATGCCGGGAGGCGCAATGGCTGCTCGCACCGCGGCAGCACGTACGCCGCAAAAAGCTCAACGAGAGCTAGAGGATCTCCAGCTCGTGCTCAAGGCCCGGAACGGCGACGGCGTCGCGATGGACGCGCTCATCCGCCGCTACACGGGCTTCGTGCGCCTCAAGGCGAGCTCGTACTTCCTCGCCGGAGGCGACAACGACGACCTGTTGCAGGAGGGGCTGATCGGCCTCTACAAGGTGGTCCGGGACTTCCGGGCCGACAAGGAGACGTCGTTCCGCAGCTTCGCCGAGCTCTGCGTCACGCGCCAGATCATCACCGCGATCAAGACGGCCACGCGGTTCAAGCACTCGCCGCTCAACACCTACATCTCGTTCAGCCACACGCCCGCGGGTCAGGAGGGCGACGGCGAATGCACGCTGGGCGACGCGCTGCCGGGCCCGGCGGTGCACGAGCCGCCGCTCGTCGTCATCTCGACCGAGGAGCTGCAGAGCCTCGTCTTCAACCTCGGCTCCGGGCTCTCACCGCTCGAGGCGGACGCGCTTCGCCTCTACCTCGAAGGCTCGTCCTACGAGGACATGGCCGAGCTGCTCGGCTGCGACACGAAGACGATCGACAACGCCCTGCAGCGCGTCAAGCGCAAGATCCTCGCCCACCAGAAAGGCCGCGAAGTTCTGCAGTGAGGGGCGCTACGCTGGGCGCGTCGCGCCGGAGTAGCTCAGCTGGTAGAGCAACGCTCTTGTAAAGCGTGGGTCGTCGGTTCGAGTCCGACCTCCGGCTCCTCCTCTCTCACGCCGGGCGGCGTCCCGCCGCCGCCACGAGCTTCGCCGGCGCGACCTCCGCGTACGCGTCCTCGAGGACACCGGCGAGCTCGTCGCGTTCGAAGCCCCGGTCGAGCCGGAAGCCGACCCAGCCTCGATGCCCGAAGTACGGCGGCACGAAGAACCGCTCGGGATCCGCGTCGACGAGCGCTGCCTGCATTCCCGCCGGCGCGGCGCACAGAACGGCGAAGCGACCGTCTCCGTGGTGGCTGTCCCACACGGTCGCGAACGAGCGCTTCCCGCCGACGAAGAACGTCGGCTCGCCGTGGGAGGGCCGCTCGCTCGCCTCGGGAAACGCGAGGCAGACCTCGCGCACGACCTCGAGGATCCGCTTCTTCGTCAAGACCGGATTCTCGCAGCTGGCAGCAATGCCGCGAGTGCCCGGGGAAGCTCGTCGGCGAGACGCGCCTTCCGCACGTAGTCGTCGGCGCCCGCGCGACGGATCTCGAGCACGCGCTCCTCGTAGTCCTGACCGCTCACCGCGACGATCGGCATCTCCGGCATCGCTGCCCGCAGGAGCCGCGTCGCCTCGACGCCGTCGAGCACCGGCATCTCGATGTCCATCACGATCCCGTCGGGCGCGATCTCTTCCGCGAGCACCACCGCGTCGCGTCCGTTGCGCGCCCGCCCGGCCACGGCGAAGCGGTCGTCGTGCTCGAGCACGACGGCGATCGCGTCGAGGAACGACTCGTCGTCCTCCGCGACGAGGATCCGGAACGGCTGCGTCAGCGGATCGCGGGAGGCTACGCGCCCCGTTGCGCCTCGCCGTTCGACCGCGACACGAACGTCATCATCGAGTTCCCATCCTGCTCGGGTGTCCACGGACGCTCTACCCGAACGGCCGCGCCCGAACCCGCGGCATCGCGGGGCGCCTCGGCAGAGCTACTGGGCTGTCGTGTCGGCCGTGCGAAACGGCGCCACTTCGTCGCTCGGGGCCGCACGTTCCGTGGGTTGGACGTCGTCCTCGAGCGACGCGAGCGCATGCCGCAGAGCTTCGACCGAACGGCGCTGTACGTCGGCGGCGAGCAGTGTGTACTGCTCTGCCTGGGCAGCAAGCCGGTCACGTTCCGCCTCGCCGCCGGCCACGAGCTCCCTCGCTTGCTCGCGCGCCTCTTCGACGAGGCGTCGTGCCTCCTGCTCGGCCGGCACGAGCAGAGCCTCGGCCTCTGCCCGCAACTCGTCGGCCTTCGCCTCCGCCTCGGCCCGGAGCGCCTGCCCCGCCTTGTGGGCGTCGAGCATCGCTTCGCCGACGAGTCGCTCGGCCCGCGTCGTCTCGTCCCTGAGCTGATCCTCGAGACGCTCCCGCTCGGACTTCCAGCGTTCCCTCGCTCCCCGGAGCTCCGCGAGGTCACGGTTCAGCTGCTCGATCGTGTTCGCCGCGCGCGTGAGCAGGTCCTCCGTCCGGCCGCGATGGAATCCCAGCGCCGCCTGGACCGGCAAATCGTGCTCACGCAGGTCGATCGGGGCCACGAGGTGCCACGACGAGGTTCCGGGTTCGAGTCTGCGGGCCACCTACGCTCCCGGTCTCCGTCGCGTGCGCCGTCGCGGAATCGGCATCGTCAGCACGAGGACCAGACCGATCAGGGACACAGCCACCACGGTGAAGAACAGTACCTCGTGCGGCGTGCTGAGTCCCGCCGTGTGGGTCGTCCCGTCGCCTGGAGCCGATGCGGCCGCCGTGGTCGTCGTCGCGTAGGTGGTCGTCTCGTCCGTCGAGCCGGTGTCCGCCGTGGCCGTGGTGGTCGTGGTGGTCGTGGCCGTGGTCGTCGTGGTCGTGGTCGCTGGGGCTGTGGTCCCGTCCGCCGGCGGCGCGGCGCTGCTCAGCACGATCGTCAGGGTCTGGGTCGTTCCGTGCACCGTCGCCGTCACGGTCAGGGTCTTGTTGTTGCCGTTGTGGCGGGTGGCCGTGAACGACGCAGTCGTGGTCGACGCGCCGGTCGGGATCGTCAGGGCTCCGGCCCGGCACGGGTCGACTGATCCCCAGCCGGCTGCCTCCAGGTCGATGGTGATGCTGCCTCCGGTGTTGGTGACCGGATTCTGGAACTCGTCGACGAGCGTGACCTTCGCGGTCAGCGTCTTGGCCGCGGGCTCGCCGTTGCCCTCGTCGTAGGAGCTGCAGGTAATCGAGCCGACGGGTCCGGAGCACGTCACGTCGGGACTCGGGTGAGTCGTCTCGTCGGACAGGACGATTCCCGCGGCAGGGCCCGCCTGGTACGTGACGGTGGCCTGCGTCTGGCTCGTGCTGCCGCTCTCGACGGGGTTGCCGTCGAGGGTGGCGACGAAGGTGCCGGTGCCGGTGGTGGTGGGGGCGGTGGCGGTTGCGGTGTAGGTGCCGTCGCCGTTGTCGGTGACCGGGCTGATCGTGCCGGTGCCGGATTGTCTGGTGATGGTGACGGTGGAGCCGCCGGTCGTCTGGTCGTTGCCGTTGGCGTCCTTGGCCTGCACGGTGAGGAGCTGGGTGGCGGTGCCGTCGGCGGTGATCGAGGAGCTGGTCGGTGTCAGCGTCGAGCGGGCCGCGTCGACCGGGCCGGGCACGTAGGTGACGGTGGCCTCGGTCTGCGTCGTGCTGCCGCTCTCGACGGGGTTGCCGTCGAGGGTGGCGACGAAGGTGCCGGTGCCGGTGGTGGTGGGGGCGGTGGCGGTTGCGGTGTAGGTGCCGTCGCCGTTGTCGGTGACCGGGCTGATCGTGCCGGTGCCGGATTGTCTGGTGATGGTGACGGTGGAGCCGCCGGTCGTCTGGTCGTTGCCGTTGGCGTCCTTGGCCTGCACGGTGAGGAGCTGGGTGGCGGTGCCGTCGGCGGTGATCGAGGAGCTGGTCGGTGTCAGCGTCGACCGGGCCGCGTCGGCGGGGCCGGACAGCGGGACGACGCTGAAGTCGAGGGTGTCGGAACTGGTCGAGCCGGGCCCTGCCAGCGTGCCGGCGGCGGTCATGCTCACGGTTCCGGGAGTCGCGCCGGTGACCGTCTTCGTGGCGACGCCGGCAGACGCGGTCGCACTTCCCGTGCCGGACACGGAGCCCGTCCCACCCGCCTGACCGAAGCTGATGCTGATGCCGCTGTCAGGGCCGCTCGTCACCGTGTTGCCCGCGGCGTCCTCGACCGTGGCGGTCAGCTGCCTCGTCGAGCCTGAGCCCAGGTTGTCGGTCGAGCCGGAGAGCACGAGCTGCGACGCGGGCCCGGTGTCCAGCGTCACGCGTGTCGCCGGCCCGCTGGTGGCCGTCCAGGAGCGCCACAGCGCGGTGACCGTGTAGTCGTAGCTTCCTACGCCGAGTCCGCTGTCGGTGCAGGAGGTGCCGTCGATCGGGGAGCCGGGATCACCGCAGGAACCTCCGATCGGCGTCCCATCGCGGCTCACGTAGTAGGAGACAGATCCGGGTGCGGGCGGCGTGACCCCGCGCCAGGAGAGCGCGGCGGTCCCCGCTCCTGGCGTCCCGCGCACGCTCAGCGGAGCATTGAGCGTCGCCACGCTCGCGCGGCCGCTAGCGCTGGCGCTGCCGGAGTAGTAGGCGCGGGCGCCGCCGGTGAAGGCGACCGCGGACACCACGGCCGCGAGCAGCCCGCAGAACCCGCCCTTGCGCAGCAGGCCCGTCACGGTCGTTCGGGTCTTTCCGGCAGCCGCTGTGTGCTCACATTCGTCTTTCTTCGAGCGGTGGAGGAGCGGCGCGGGCCGCTCCTCCACCAGGTGCCCGAGTCGTTTCGACTAGCTTCCCGTCGCCGTGAAGCCCAGAGCGACCGTGGCACCTTCGCAGGCGCTTTGGTCGGTACCGGTGTCGGACATCGAGATGTTCGCACCCGAGGGCGAGTAGAACGTCGTCCCGGGCGGGATCGTCGCGTTCAGGGTCAGCCCCGGGCTGTTCGGATAGACCGAGTACCAGCTGTCCATGCAGCCGGAGCCAGAGTCGCTGTTGCCCGTCACGGCGATCGCGACGTGGCCGACGTGCACGCTGGCCGAGCCGGGGTTCATGATCGCGAAGTCGATCGGCTCGGAGGGTCCGCCCGGGTACAGCGACGGGGCGACACCGCCGACGACGTTGAACTCGACTGCCGGGATGTCCGCGTTCCCCGCGGCGACCTGCGCGTTGGTCCCGTACGCGCCGGGGTTGCCGGGCGCCGTGGGGCCGCAGTTCGTGGTCACCATGGCGAAGCCGGAGCCGGGGGTGGTGCAACTCGGGAAGTCGCCTGCGATTCCCGCCCCGGCCCCCGTGTTGACCCAGACGGCTCCCTTGACCGAGTCGTGCCCGACTGCGAGGTTGTTCGCGGAGCTCGACAGCGCAACATTGAGGCCGCCGGCGTGTCCGGAATGCCCCGTGGCGTCGAATGTGATGTCGTACGTGAACTCCTGGCCCACGTAGTTGTTGAACGGGAACGTGACGTTCGTCACCGTCGGTCGGCCACTCGGCTGCGCCCCCGCGATGTACGGCGTCACCGTCGAGCTGGGCCCGCCCACGATCGAGAGCGTGATCGGCACGTCGTTGAACGCCGCGTGCCAGTTCCGGAAGGCCACGACCGCGCTCGTCAGCCGCTGCAGTCCCGTGTGCTGGAGCTTGATCTTGTTGCCGAACTCCGTGATCTGGGCGCAGGCGAAGCACTGGTCCTGGTGGTAGCCGTTGTTCGGGATCAGGCTGTCGTAACCCGCGCCGATCTGTGTGATGTTGAGGTTCGCCGCCGTGGCCGTTGCCGCCGACCCGGTCCCCGTCCCGTTTCCTGAGAAGTACGCGTACGCGCCGATCGCAGCGGCTGCCGCGACGGCGAGTGTGGCCAGGAGGGCGATGCCCTTCCTGTTCTTGATGAATCGCTTCACTTCCTTACCTCCTCCCCGCCCGTGCGGAGATGTCTGGTTGCGCCTGGGCGGGAATGGCCGCCCGGCCTGACTCGTGAGTGGTGGAAGGCCGCGGCGGGTCGACACGCATCGAGCGCGCCGATCGAACGTCCGCTGCCGGTTGAGCCCCTGATCCGTCCCCCGGTCCCTCGTGCCGCTTCGGGCGGCTTCGGTGGCGTTTCCACCGGGGTCCTATGCAAATAGGTCGAGGCTCCCGGCGAACAGGACCTCAGTACGATTTATCTGCGACTTCCGGCCAGTCGGCCCACGCGGAGCGCGCCGAGCTCGCCGTCGATGGACGGCGGCATCTAGCCGGGAAGGCGCACGGGACGACGGCGCGGGTAGCCGACCGGCAAGAGGAACGTGCCCTTCGTCGTCCGGTAGAAGACCTGCCAGTAGTAGTAGCCGCGGAAGGCGCGCCCGCTCGTGCGCATCTCGCCCGCATACGACTCGACCGCGACGACGTACGCGTGACTCGGGTTGTAGTGGAAGAGGGCGCCGCCGATGTCGCTCCGGCCGCCGTTCGCCGCGAGGAAGCGGGCCGCCGCCAGGATCGAATCGTGCTGGCTGTCGATGCTCCCCTTCCCGTACTCGGCCCACGTCGCGGGCTCGAACTGCATCGGCCCCTTCGCGCCCGCCGGGCTCAGGCCGCGGATGCGCCCCATCCGCGTCTCGACGAGCTCGATCGCCGCGAGGTACCGCCACGGGATTTCGTACGCGGCGCCCGCAGAACGGAAGTAGCCGAGGAGCTTCGCCGCGGGCGGCGGAGCGATGATGCGCCAGTTGGGGAAGCGGTGTTCGCGGGGCACGATCCGCGTCAGCGAGTCCGAGGCGCGAAGCGCCGCTCGCGCTGCCGCGCGCGCGGCAGGCGACAACCGCGCGAGCGTCGGTCGCCGCAGGGCGCGCCGATTCGTCAGGTCTCGGAACGCGAGCTGCTCCGACAGAGCCGCCTTTCGGAGGCGTGTCGCAGACGCCGACCGGTCGTCGATCACCGCCTGCGCGTGATCGATCTCGGCCGCGAGCGCCGCGGCGGTCGGCGCCGCGCCCCGATGTCTAGCCTGCGCGGTCGAGACGCGGTTCGCGCCGCAGCCGAACAGCGCCACTCCCACGAGCAGCACGACGAGGCGAATCCAGACGGTGCGACCGGCGATCGTGACGAGGGTAGACCATCGCGCCGCAACGTTTGCGTTTCTCTTTCCGGAACCGCCTCGGTCGCGAGCGCGAGGTGCTACAACGTCGAGGGTGCGAAAGGGGGTCGTGGTTGGATCGGTTGCGCTGGCGCGTGCGGGATGCCTGGGACGTCTGCGTCGAAGCCGCGCTCGACGTCTGGGGCTCGGCCGAGACGAAGCTGGTGGTGGGGCTCCTCGCGGTTGCGCTCCTGGCCGGAGGCGGGTTCGTTGCGGCCCGCAATGTCGCCGCGTCGAGCACCGAGACCTCCGGGCTCGTCCCGATCGAGGACGACCGTGCGGGTGCCGGTGACGGTGCGCGAGCACGGCCGCACCGTCGTCCGCTACCGGCTACGGCGGAAGACGGTTCTCGCCAAGCCGCAGACCGTCCTCTCGACCAGGATCGTCCACGGCCGCCTCGTCACCCGTCAGGTCGTCCGCTACCGCGTGCGCTACCGCAAGCACGTCGTCACCGAACACGGCAAGACGCGCACGGTCGCCACTCCGGTCACGGCGACCCACGTCGCAACCCAGACTCTGACCCAGCACCAGACGGACACGGCCACCGAGACCCGGACGACCACGCAGACGAGGACGACCGACCGGACGGTCACCGAGCCGACGACGGTCAGGGTCACGACGACCGTCGTCACGACGACGATCGTCACCACGACCGTCACGGAGCCGGGCACGACCGTGACGACCACGACCCCCGGCACGACGGTGAGCGGCTGAGATCTAGGCCGCGAGCGCCTGCTCGAGGTCGGCCCAGAGCACGTCGGCCTCCTCGAGGCCGACGCTGAGCCGAAGCAGCCCCGGCGGCACGCGGTGGCCCTCCCAGCGGGCCCGGCTCTCGAGCAGGCTCGTGACGCCGCCGAGCGACGTCGCGTTGACGATCACGCGGGTCGACGTCTCGACCTTCCGCGCCGCCTCCGCGTCGGCCACGTCGAAGGAGAGCAGGCCGCCGAAGCCGGGGTAGCGGACGACCTCGACTGCCGCGTGCCCTCCCAGCCGCTCGGCGAGGACGGCGGCCGTCGCGGTCTGCCGCCGCACCCGCAGCTCCAGCGTCTGCAGGCCGCGGAGCAGGAGCCAGGCGGGGTCGGGTGCGGCGACGATGCCGGTGCGGCTGCGGAACGCGTGCAGCTCCTCTGCGGCCTCCGCGTCGCGGCAGACGACGGCGCCGAGCAGCGCGTCGTCGTGGCCCGCGAGGTACTTCGTCGCGCTGTGGAGGACGAAGTCCGCGCCGTGCTCGAGCGGGCGCAGGTGGACGGGCGTCGCGACGGTTGCGTCGACGACGACCCGGGCCGGGTGCGCTGCGGCCGCCTCGAAGTCCGGCATCGTGAGGAACGGGTTCGACGGCGCCTCGAGCCAGACGAGCTGGACGCCGTCGGGCGGCTGCCCGGTCTGGTCGAACTCGACCACGCGGATTCCCCACTTCGCGAGCTCGGCGAACGTGACGCCGGTGCCGTAGTAGCAGCCGGCCGCGAGCGCCACCGTGTCGCCGGGCTGCAGCAGCGAGAGCGCGAGAGCCGTCGTCGCGCCCGCGCCGGACGGGAACAGCAGCGCGCTGCCGCCGTCGAGCTCCCCGAGCGCGCGCCTCGGCGGCTGCGACGGTCGGGCTGGCGAAGCGCTGGTAGTGGAACTCCCGCGGCTCGCCGCGCTCGTCGTACGGCCACAGCGTCGAGCGGTCGAGGGAATCCGGCACGCGAGCGACCCTATACGGCTTCGGGCCGCAGCTCCTCGAGCCTGCCCAGCCGTGCGAGCGGGGGGAAGAGCCTGGCCCACGAAGCTGCGACGCGCGATCATCACGACGCCCCCGGCCACGACCGCCGTCGCCGTGCCCAGCAGCCGCGCCGCGGCGCCCGACTCGAAGGCGCCTAGCTCGTTCGAGGCGCTGATGAAGACCCACTCCACCGCACTGACCCGGCCCTGGAGCTCGAGCGGCGTCACGAGGAGGACCGTCGTCGAGCGGATGTTCATGCTGATCATGTCCGCGAAGCCGCTGACCGCGAGCGTCGCGAGCGAGAGCGGGAGCGACCGCGAGAGCCCGAACACGACCATCGTCGCGCCGAAGGCGGCTACGACGCCGAGCAGGGTCGGGCCGGCGCGGAAGTGGAGCGGGCGCCGGGCGAGGAGCAGCCCGGCGACGAGCGCCCCCGCCGACGGCGCAGCGCGCAGTGCTCCGAGGCCGATCGGGCCGACGTCGAGGATCGTGCGCGCGAATACGGGTGCGAGCGCGATCGAGTCGCCGAGCAGCACGGCGACGAGGTCGAGGGAGATCGCGCCGAGCAGCATCCGCGTTCGCAGGATGAAGCCGAGACCCGCGGAGAGGCTCTGCCAGCTCAGCTCCGTCGGCGGTGCCGCGGCGGCTCGCGGGGAGACGCCGAGGATCGTGACCGTGGCCAGGAGGAAGAGCGCGGCGGCGGCGGCGTACACCGCAACCGGCTCGACAGCGAAGATCACACCCCCCAGCGCCGGCCCGACGACGATCCCGGCCTGAGTCGCGACGCTGCGCAGCGCGACCGCTCCGGGCAGGAGCTCCGGCGGCACGATCTCGGGCGTGAGCGAGCGTCCCGCCGGGTTCGTCACCGCCGAGGCGACACCGGCCGTGACCGCGATCGCGAGAAACGGCCAGAGCTCGTTCGCGCCTGCGAGCGTGATCACGACGAGCAGTCCCGCGATCGTGGCCTGGAACGCGAGTCCGACCGCAATGACGAGCCTGCGCTCCACGCGGTCGGCGAGCTGGCCGGCCGGAAGGGCGAGAATCGGCAGCGGCACGAACTCCGCGAGCCCGACCAGACCGAGGTCGAGCGGGTTGCGGTGGATTGCGTAGACCTGCCAGCCGATCGCGACGACGAGCATCTGGAGCGCGAATCCGTTCGCGAGCGACGCCGTCCACAACAGCGCGAAGTCGTGCAGCTGCATGGCCGGCGGCAGCTTCCGTAGACGTTGCCTCACGAGCGCGAACGTTAGGCTCCGCGGCGGTGGCAGACGGGCACGAGACGACGGCGGGCAAGCTCGAATGGCTGGAGGAGCTGCGGGAGGCGGCGCTCCACGCCGGCAGCGAGAAGTCGGTTGCGCGCCGGCGCGAGGAGGGGAGGCTCCTCGCCCGCGAGCGTGCGGAGAAGCTCTGCGACCCCGGCTCGTTCGTCGAGCTCGACCGCTACGTCCGCCACCGCGAGTGGAACTTCGGGATGATGGACCGCCGCCCCTACGGCGACGCGGTCGTGACGGGCTACGGGACGATCTTCGGCCGCCGCGTCTTCGTCTTCTCCCAGGATTTCACCGTCTTCGGCGGCTCGTTGAGCGAGGTCTTCGCGGAGAAGATCTGCAAGGTCATGGACATGGCCGTCAAGTACGGCTGCCCCGTGATCGGGATCAACGACTCCGGCGGCGCCAGGATCCAGGAGGGCGTCGTCTCGCTCGCCGGCTACGCGGAGATCTTCTGGCGCAACGTGCAGGCCTCGGGCGTGATCCCGCAGATCTCGCTCGTGATGGGCCCCTGCGCCGGCGGTGCCGTCTACTCGCCGGCCATGACCGACTTCGTCTTCATGGTCGAGGGCTCCTCGTACATGTTCATCACCGGCCCCGACGTCGTGAAGACGGTGACGGGGGAGGAGGTGACGTTCGAGGAGCTCGGCGGCGCGGCGACGCACGCGTCGAAGTCGGGTGTCGCGCAGTTCACGGCCGCCGACGAGGAGACGTGCCTCGAGGACGCGCGCTACCTCCTCTCGTTCCTGCCGCAGAACAACGCCGAGCGACCGGAGTGGAGCTCGCCGACCGACCCGCCCGACCGGCAGGACGCCGAGCTCGACGCGCTCGTGCCGGACCATCCGAACAAGCCGTACGACATGCACGAGGTGATCCGACGGGTCGTCGACGACGGCGAGTTCCTCGAGGTGAGCGAGCGCTGGGCCGAGAACATCGTCACGGGGTTCGCGCGCCTCGGCGGCCACCCGGTCGGCGTGGTGGGCAATCAGCCGCAGTCGCTGGCCGGGGTGCTCGACATCGACGCCTCGAACAAGGCGGCCCGCTTCGTCCGCACGTGCGACGCCTTCAACGTGCCGCTCGTGACGTTCGTCGACGTACCGGGATTCCTGCCGGGGACGTCCCAGGAGTGGGGCGGGATCATCCGGCATGGCGCGAAGCTCCTCTATGCGTACTGCGAGGCGACGGTGCCGAAGCTGACGGTGATCACGCGCAAGGCGTACGGCGGCGCGTACGACGTCATGAGCTCGAAGCACATCCGCGCCGACTTCAACTTCGCCTGGCCGACCGCGGAGGTCGCCGTGATGGGGCCGGAGGGGGCGGTCAACATCGTCTTCCGGCACGAGCTCGAGGGCGTGGAGGACGCCGAGGCGCGCAGGGCGGAGCTGATCGCCGACTACAAGGAGAAGTTCGCCAACCCGTACAGCGCGGCCGAGCGCGGCTACGTCGACGACGTGATCGAGCCGCGGCGGACGCGCCCCGTCCTGATCGACGCGCTCGAGACGACGCTGACGAAGGCGGAGCCCCGCCCCCGGCGCAAGCACGGCAACATCCCGCTCTAGCTCGCGACGAGGGCCTCGAGCCCGTCGTGTGGCCGCGGTCTTGGCGGCCCGGGCACGTAGTGCTATTGTGAACAGCACGATGCTGAAGGTCAAGATCGACAGGGGGGAGCCGACCGAGCTCTTCGAGCAGGTGGCGGCGGAGATCCGGCGCGCGATCGCCGACGGCGAGGCGAAGCCCGGCGAGCGCCTTCCGCCCGCCCGCGACCTCGCCGCCGTCCTCGGCGTGAACACGAACACGGTGCTCCGCTCGCTCCGCCTGCTGCGCGAGGAGGGGCTCCTCGAGTTCCGTCGGGGGCGCGGCGTCACCGTGGCGGGAACGCCGGAGCGCGGGGCGGTGATCGCCCGGGCACGGGAGCTCGTCCGCTTCGCCCGGCAGCACGGCTACCGCCGCGACGAGCTGATCCGGCTCATCGAAAACATCTGAGCCTCGCTCGCGAACCCTGCGGCTTCGCGAGCGGGAAGATCGAACTGCGCCGACGGGGAGAGCGCGGTCTCCTCGGCCGTGCTGACGCAGAGTGGTTGACGCAGCCAGGCTTCTGGACGGCAGGCTAGAGCCGCCGATCCGCGGTCAGCGGCGGACGTCAGCGTGCGGTTCAGAGACCCAGGTGCTGCGCTGAGGCTGGCCTCGCACGCGGCTGCCGCAGGCGACTGGCTCCGCGGCTGAGGCGCGACGACTGCGTAGCCAGACCGATCCCGGATCCACAGCAAGAACAGCACGGAGCCGGCCGGAGACCGCGCTCTGCGGTCGGCGCAGCTCGATATCCAGCGAGCGAAGCGTCAGCTTCGCGAGCTTTTCCGGGCGTGGTGTCCGCCGAGGTCGAGGGCGACGGCGGCGAGCAGTGTCGCGGCCCAGACGTTCACGGGATCGAACAGCAGCGGCTCGCGCGAACCGACGTGGTCGAGGATCAGCCAGATGATGAACCAGAGCATCGTCATGGCAGCAGCGTCGCCGGGACGAGCGCACGCCGCCTCCGCAGCCTGCCGCCGAGCCGTTGCGGGAAAGCGCTACGAGGCGAGCGCAGTGCCGGAGCTCGGCCGTGGGATGGAGCTCGTCGGCGAGCGCCCGCACGACCGCAGGATCGAACTGCGTCCCCGAGCACCGCTCGAGCTCTGCGAGTGCGTCCTGCTTGTCGCGCGCACTCCGATAGGCGCGCTCGGAGGTCATCGCGTCGTAGGCGTCGGCGACGAAGACGATGCGCGCTCCGAGCGGGATCTGGTCGCCGGAGAGGCGGTTCGGATAGCCGGCGCCGTCCCACCTCTCGTGGTGGTGCAGCACCCACTCCGCCACCGGCTCGGCGCCGAGGCTCTCGAGCATCTTGAAGCCGATCTGCGGATGCCGCTCGAGCATGAGACGCTCCGCGTCGCTGAGCGTGCTCGGCTTGCGGAGGATCTCCTCGGGGATCGCGAGCTTGCCGAGGTCGTGGAGGTTGCCGGCGAGCCGCGCCAGCTCGACCGCGCGCTCGTCTGCTCCGAGGCGGCGCGCGATCCGGGCGGCGTAGTCCCCGACGCGCTGGGAATGGCTCCCGGCGTAGGCGTCGCGGTCGTCGACCGCCTTGGCGAGGCTCTCGGCCGCTCGATATTGCGCTCTGCGGTCCGGCGTGTCGGCGAGCTGGTCGAGGTTGGCGCGCAGCATCGACTCGGCCGCATAGGCGTGAACGCGGTTCTTGCCGTCCTTCTTCGCCCAGTAGAGGGCGCTGTCGGCGAGCCGGATCAGCTCGTCGCGGCCGCTGCCGTGCGTCGGGTAGGTCGCGACGCCGGCGCTCACGGTCACGGGCCCGACGCCCTCGACGTCGAGAGCGGCGACCCGCTCGACGATGGAGCGAGCCACCGCCGTCGCCTGGCGCTCGTCCTGCCGGGGCAGGAGCACCGCGAACTCGTCGCCGCCGAGGCGGAACGCCTCACCTCCCTGCCGCAGGCGCGACGCGACCTGTCCGAGCACGACGTCTCCGACCGGATGGCCGAAGCGGTCGTTGATCGACTTCAGGTCGTCGAAGTCGACGAGGCAGAGGGCGAGCGACGTTCCGTCGGTCTCCGCCTGCACGAGCTCCCGCTGGAGCCGTTCGTGGAAGCTGCGATGGTTGCCGAGGCCCGTGAGCGGGTCGGTGAGGGCGAGGCGCATCGCGCGCATCGCCTTGAACGTCGAGCGCTGGTAGAGGGCGATCGCGAGCAGCGGGCCGACGAGCGCGATCGACAGTGCGGGCTCCCGCTGCCAGAGGACGACGAGCGTCAGCGCGGCGGAGGCCATGAACGCGAACGGCGCCGTCGTCTGGGTGATGTTCTCCCGCGCGATGGTGAAGAACGAGCGGCCGGAGTCGGCCGAGAGGACGGCGCTGATCAGCACGAGGTTGACCACCCAGTAGTAGAGGAAGCCGCACAGCACGACCCGGGCGACGAGGATCGCCCGCCGAGCTCCCGTGGACGCGCTCGACGGCGACCCCGGCCGCAAGCGCCGAGAGGGCGAACATGGCGCCGTTGTAGGCCACCCTCAGGGGCGGGCGGCGCTGGAGGAGGTGCGTGAAGGTCGGCCCTCCCGTCGCGACGATCACACCCGCGGGCCAACCGAGCAGGATGATCGCGGAGACCGAGAAGACGAAGCCGAGCGTGACGCCGCCGGCTCCCATCCCTTCGACGGGCACGGGGAACCGCTCGGCGAGCGCCATGCTCGCGAAGAGGCCGAAGAGCGCGAGCACGTCCGACGCCGACCGCGGGGCGTCCACGTAGCGGTAGAGGGCGAAGCCGACGGCACCGGCGCCCGCGACGATCACGGGCGCCACGACCGCGATCACTCGAGGCGGCACCGCAGCGCGCGTCGTCACCGCAGCGACCTACCGGGCCTGTCGCTGCCGAGTCGAATTCACGTACGTGCCGGCGAGCGCCGGCCGCCCAACACTCGCCACCGTTCCTCCCCTACGAGGTGTCGCCGGTGTCTACCAGCCGTAGTTGTGCAGCGCCATGAGCTTCCCCAGCGGGGCTGCAACGACCACAGCCAGTGCCAGGAGAATCACCGCGCGACTCTTCCACTCGAGCATTTTGCCTCCAGGGGACTTCTTCGAGGACGCCAGACCAAAAAGATTGTCCTGCGCACCTCGCCGGGCGGGAATCACCCGATGGGGGTAGCGGCGTCACTCGAATGGGGTAACCGCGGCAGATGAGCGCGCCGGCTGCTCGCGTGCGCTACGGCTCGAGGCCGGCCTCGCGCAGCGGCCGGCGGCCCCACGCGAACTTCTTCCGGTACCACCCGGCGAGCTGGGCGAGCGCGACCCCGCGGTCCGAGGACTGGACGAACCAGCCGTTGCCGACGTAGATGCCCGTGTGGAAGACCTGTGCCCCCTTCGAGCGGGCGCCGCGCGTGCCGAAGAAGACGACGTCCGCCGGCTGCAGCTTCGCGAACGGGATCCTCTTCGAGCGCGGGACCTCGACGCTCATCGTGTACGTCGTCCGTCCCTGGATCGTCGAGGCGAGGCTTCCCTCGTCCGCGTAGCTCTGGAGCTTGTACACGCGCCAGACGAAGCCTGAGCAGTCGTAGCCGCCGGCCGCGTCGACGCCGAAGTCGACCTCGGCGCCGTCACTCGTCCCGCCCCAGACGTACGGCATCCCGATCTTCGAGAGCGCGACGGTCAGGATCCGGAGCTGCCAGTCGCTCAGCTCCGGGAGCGCGAACGTGTCGGCGAGGCTCTGCACCTGTTCGATCTGCCAGCTGTCCTCGAGCAGTCCGAAGTCGAGGATCTGGGCCGCCGAGTAGGCGGCTTCCGCGCGGCTCGCCGTGTCCTGCGGCCGCAGCTCGAGGAAGTCCTGTGCCGCGGGGTGGTTGAGGCGGAGGCCGAGGAGGCGGGCGACGACCTCCGTTCCGAACCGGCCGGGAACCTTGAGGCCGGCCGCACGAGCTCCCTGGGCGAACTCCTTCGCCGCCTTCCCGAGGCCGAGCGCGTGGACGAGCGAGCGATCGAGCTGGGTCATCGTCACCTGCGCGCCGGGGTTCGAGACGGGCGGCGCGGTCGTCGTCCCTCCGGTCGTGCCGGTCGTCGTGGTGTCGGTCGTGCCCGTGGTCGGGGTCGTGTCGGTGCTGCTCGTCGTCGTCTCGGTCGAGGTCGGATCCGTCGAGGTCGTGCCCGTCGTCGAGGGATCGGTGGTGGGCGGCGCCGGCGGCGTGGCGAGCTCCTCCTGCAGGCCGACGGAGAGATTTGCGAGCGCCTGCCGCGTGAGCGCCGCGTTGGGGCGGAACTTGCGCACGCTCTTCGCGCCCATGAGCCGGTGGGCCACGACCGTGGCGATCTGCGGCGCCGCCCAGTCGGGGAGGCGGCCTGCGGCCCCAGGTGCCGAGCCGGCCGCGACTGCGGCCAGCACGACTGTGACCGCAACGGTGACGATGCGCTGACGCACGGTTCCGTCATCGGTCGAGGCGTCGCGGGGTAATACCCTCCTTCGGGTGGAGCCCGTCGAGATCACGCCGGAGCCCGACCGGAGCGAGCGGGAGGCGATCCTCGAGGCGCTCGCAACCGACCAGAGAGCGCGTCCGGCGGTCTCGGAATGGGCCCGCATGCTCCTGCCGTCTCGGGACGAGCCGGACGCCGAGCCGTAACCGAGGTCGGCCGCCCGGCGTTCCCACGACATGTGGGAGGAGTGCATACGCTGCAACGAGGCTCCCGCCGTGGACGACCAGGGCTACTGCGGCCACTGTCACTGGGCGGTTCGGGCGGAGGTCGAGGAAGGCTTCTACGCGCTCCGCGAGTATCTCCGCGCGTGGGCTCGCTTCGACGAGTGGTGCGAGCACCGCGGGATCGCGGCCTGAGCACGGCCGCCGCTAGTCGGCCCGCGCCGCGCCGCTGAAGAGGCTCGGTGCGCTCCGGGCGTAGTCGAGGCCGGAAAGCCAGGTGAGCACGACCGCCACGAGGAGCGTCCACCAGGCGGCGTGCTGGGTCCATGCACCGGCCGCGGCGAAGCCGGCGACGGCCGCCGCGATCGCTTGCGCCCACGTCTTGAGCTTTCCGAGGTCGCGGGCCGCCAGGACGATGCCGCGCTCGATCGCCGCCTGCCGCAAGCCCGTGACGAGCACCTCCCGCACGACGATCGCCGCCACCATCCAGGCCGGGACGACACCCTGCCCGACGAGCATCACGAGCGCCGCCAGCACGAGCACCTTGTCGGCGATCGGGTCGAGCAGCGAGCCCACGGAGGA
This sequence comes from uncultured Actinomycetes bacterium, assembly GCA_963746965.1. Lineage (GTDB taxonomy): Bacteria > Actinomycetota > Thermoleophilia > Gaiellales > Gaiellaceae > Palsa-739. The sequence goes on from CAVVDH010000001.1 coordinate 1,446,213, forward strand.
GGAGCGGCCCTGTCTGCGCGCGAGCCTTCCGTCGAACCAGTCGGTCGTCATCGCCACGCAGAAGACCGCGGTGGCCCAGTAGTCGTGGCCCGAGAAGGCCCAGGCGTAGAGCACGACCACGATGGGGACGGAAGCCGCGCGCGCGACGGTGAGCTGGTCGGCCGGCGTGAGGCTCACGACGTGGAGAGAATACGGCCCGCTCATGTTCGAGAAGGTTCTCGTCGCCAACCGGGGGGAGATCGCCATCCGCGTCTTCCGCACGCTCCGCGAGCTCGGCATCGGCGCAGTGGGCGTCTACTCGGAAGGCGATCGCGCCGCTCTCCACGTCGCCTACGCCGACGAGGCGTTCCTCCTCGGGCCGACGCCGGCGGCCGAGAGCTACCTCGCGGTCGAGCGCATCCTCGACGCCGCCCAGCGCGCCGGGGCGCAGGCCGTGCATCCCGGGTACGGCTTCCTCGCGGAGAATGCGGCGTTCGCCCGCGCCGTGGAGGAAGCGGGGCTCGTGTGGATCGGCCCGCCGCCGGCGGCGATCGAGTTGATGGGGTCGAAGACGGCGGCCCGCACCGCGATGCAGCAGGCCGGGGTTCCGATCATCCCGGGCACCACGGATCCTGTCGGCTCGGTCGGCGAGCTGCTCGCCCTCGGCGAGGAGATCGGCTACCCGCTCCTCATCAAGGCGGCCGCGGGTGGCGGCGGCAAGGGCATGGAGGTCGTCGAGGCCCCGGGCGAGGCGGAAGAGGCGTTCGAGCGGGCGCAGCGGCAGGGGCAGTCCTACTTCGCGAACCCGGACGTCTACGTCGAGAAGCTCATCCTCGACCCGCGGCACGTCGAGGTGCAGGTCCTCGCCGACGCGCACGGCAACGTCGTCCATCTCGGCGAGCGCGACTGCACCATCCAGCGCCGTCACCAGAAGCTCGTCGAGGAGACGCCGTCGCCCGCCGTCGGCGAGGAGCTGCGGCAACGGATCGGCGCGATCGGCGTCGACGCGGCCCGGGCTTGCGGCTACCGCTCCGCCGGGACGGTCGAGGGGCTGCTCACCCGCGACGGCGACTACTTCTTCATGGAGATGAACACGCGCATCCAGGTCGAGCACACCGTCACCGAGATGGTCACGGGCCTCGATCTCGTGCGCGAGCAGATTCTCGTCGCGCTCGGAGAGCCCCTTTCGGTGGGGCAGGACGACGTCGAGCTGCGCGGTCACGCGATCGAGTGCCGGATCAACGCGGAGGACGTGACACGCGGCTTCCTGCCGGCTCCGGCGGCGGTGACCGGCTACCGAGAGCCGTCGGGCCCCGGCGTCCGCGTCGATTCGGGCGTCGCAGCCGGCTACGAGGTCTCGGCCGCCTACGACCCGATGGTCGCGAAGCTCATCGTGTACGGCGTCGACCGCGAGCATGCCCGGCGGCGGATGCTGCGGGCGCTCGACGAGTTCTGGATCGACGGGCCGACGACCCTGATCGGCTTCCACAAGGCGCTCCTCTCGCACCCTTGCTTCGTCGCGGGAGAGACCTGCCACGGCGTCGTCGAGTCGGAGGAGCTCGCCGCCCGGGCCGCCGTGCTCGACGGCACCGCGCTCGCTCCACCAAGTAACAGTCTGTTACAAGGAACGACGGGTCCGAACGGGCGGACGATCGACCGCGTCCGCGCTGTCGAGGTGGACGGGCGGCGGTTCGAGGTGCGGCTGTCGGAGCCCGAGCCGGAGTGGCGAGCGCTCGCCCGGCGCCGCCGCGAGCGAGCACGCCACGGCCGCGCCGGCGGGGGTGGCCGCGATGCCGTGGTGTCGCCGATGCAGGGAACGGTCCTCGCGGTGCGCGTCGCGGACGGCGACGAGGTCGAGCCGGGCCAGGTGATCTGCGTCGTCGAGGCGATGAAGATGGAGAACGAGGTGCACGCCGACCGCGCCGGCGTCGTTCGTCAGCTGTCCGTCCAGGCCGGCCAGCCGGTCGCGACGGGTCAGGTGATCTGCACGATCGAGGCCGCTTAGCGGGACTGGGCAATCCGCGGCTCGACGACGCGCGTAGACACCGGGCGACCCCAGGTAGGAGGAGACGGATGTCGAACAGAACGATCCTCGTTGTCGCGCTCGTGGTCGCGCTCGCCGCGGCCGGCAGTGCAGCCGCCGCCCGCCACACCAGCTCCGGCGCCCGCGCCGGCAGGCACTCCGCCGGCGGCACGACCATCAACCTGCGCAAGACGAAGCTCGGCAAGGTCCTCGTGACGAAGTCGGGCAGGACGCTCTACATGTACGCGCCCGACAAGAAGAACAAGAGCAACTGCTACTCCGGCTGCGCGTCGGTCTGGCCGCCGCTGATCTCGAAGGCCAAGGCGCGCGCCGGGAAGGGCGTGAAGGCGAAGCTCATCGGCGTGGCGATGCGCAAGAACGGGCAGCACCAGGTCACGTACAAGGGCCATCCGCTCTACACGTTCACCAGCGACTCGAAGGCCGGTGAGGTGAACGGCGAGGGCTACGGCGGCATCTGGTACGTGCTCAGCGCCTCCGGCAAGGCCGTCAAGCACGCGTCCGGCGGCTCGACCCGCACCACGACGACGGGCGGCGGTGGCGGCGGGTACGGCGGCTACTGAGAGCCGGCCCGCAGGACCAACTGCTCGGTCCACCGGCGTCGCGCCGCTAGTGTCCGGCGCCGGTGGACCTCTACGAGTACCAGGGCAAGGAGCTCTTCCGCCGCGTGGGAATCCCCGTCTCGGAAGGGCGTCTTGCCACCTCCCCGGACGAGGCACGCCGGGCCGCGGACGAGCTCGGCGGCCCGGTCGTCGTCAAGGCGCAGGTACTGACCGGGGGGCGTGGCAAGGCGGGCGGCGTCAAGCTGGCCGACGATCCGGCGGACGCCGAGGCGAAGGCGAACGACATCCTCGGCCTCGACATCCGGGGTCACGTCGTCCGCACCCTCTGGATCGAGAAGGCGTCGGACATCGCGCGCGAGTACTACCTCTCGGTCACCTTCGACCGCGGCGCGAAGAAGCCGCTGCTCATGTTCACCACGCAGGGCGGCGTCGAGATCGAGCAGGTCGCGGAGGAGAACCCGGACGCCCTCGTGCGCCTCCACGTCGATCCGCTCGAGGGCTTCCAGCCCTGGGTCGCGCGGCGACTCGTCTACGGGGGCGGAGTCGAGGATCCCTCCGAGCAGAAGCAGATCGCCGCGATCGTCGAGAAGCTCTACCGCGCGTTCGTCGAGTTCGACGCGATGCTCTGCGAGATCAACCCGCTCATCGTCACGCCCGACGGCGAGGTGAAGGCGCTCGACGCGAAGTTCACCGTCGACGACAGCGGGCTCGCCCGCCATCCCGACATCGCCGAGTGGCGGGATCCCACCGCTGCCGATCCGATCGAGACGTTCGCCCGCGAGAAGGGCGTCACCTACGTGAAGCTCGACGGGGACGTCGGCGTGCTCGCGAACGGCGCCGGTCTCGGCATGTCCACCGTGGACGTCGTCGCGCACGCCGGGGGACGTCCGGCGAACTTCTGCGACCTCGGAGGAGGCGGCAGCGCCGAGGGTGTCGTCGACGCGCTCGAGGTGATCACGCGCGACGACCAGGTGCGCTCGATCTTCTTCAACATCTTCGGGGGGATCACGCGCTGCGACGAGGTCGCGCGCGGGATCCTCGCCGCACTCGAGCGGCTCGACATGTCGAGCTACCCGATCGTCGTCCGCCTCGACGGGACGAACGCCGAGGAAGGCCGCCGGATCCTCGCCGACGCCGGCCGCGCGAACATCCACCCCGAGGCGACGATGCTCGACGGAGCGAGGCGCGCGGTGGAGCTGGCGGCGTGACCGACGTCTGGAACGAGCGGGCCGCGGCCTACCGTGAGAGTGCCACCCACGCAGCCGGGGACGATCTCGACCTCGTCGTCGCGTGGTGCGAGCCCGCCTCCGGGGTGAACGTGCTCGACGTCGCGACCGGCGGCGGCCATGTCGCGCGACGTCTGCGCGAGGCCGGTGCGAACGTCGTCACCGTCGACGCAGCGCCCGGGATGGAGCCCGACGTGATCGCGCCGGCCGATCACCTTCCGTTCGCCGACGCGAGCTTCGACGCAGTCGCCTGCCGCATCGCCGCGCATCACTTCCCGGACGCGCTCGCCGCGGTGCGCGAGATGGCGCGTGTGGCACGCCACCGGGTCGTGATCTGCGACAACACCTTCGTCAGCGAGAGCTCGGAGGAGGCCGATCGGCTCCGCGACCCGAGCCATGTCCGCAACTACTCCCCGGCCGAGTGGGAGAGCTTCTTCGAGCTCGCCGGGCTCGGAGTCGCCGACGAGGCCTACATCGTGCGCGACACGGACTTCGAGGACTGGCTCGCGCGCACGGAGACGCCCGAGACCGATCGCGCCCGGGTGCGCGAGCTGCTCGGCGACCGCATCCGGGAGGGGCGGCTCGACCTGCCGACCGTCGTTCTCAAGGGGGTGACGGCGTAGTGGCGATCATCCTCGACAACGACACGCGGCTCGTCGTCGCCGGCCTCACCGGCTCGGAGGGGCGATTCCACGGCCTCCGCAACCGCGCGTACGGCACGAACCTCGTCGCGGGGGTCACGCCGGGGAAGGGCGGTCAGGACGTCGAGGGCGTCCCCGTCTTCGACACGGTCGCCGACTGCCGTGGAGAAGGCCGGCGCGAACACGTCGCTCGTCTTCGTCCCCGCGCGCTTCGCGGTCGACGCGATCTACGAGGCCGTCGATGCCGGGATCGAGACCGTGATCTGCATCACCGAGCACATCCCGGCGCACGACATGCTGCGCGCCTACACGTACTTCCGGGGCAAGGGGACGACGATGATCGGTCCGAACTGTCCTGGTGTCCTCTCGCCCGGCAAGGCGAACGCCGGGATCATCCCGGCGGAGATCTTCAGCGAGGGCGAGTGTCGGGCTCGTCTCGCGCTCCGGCACGCTGACATACCAGATCGGCCACGAGCTCACCCAGCTCGGCCTGGGCAACTCCACGATCGTGGGGATCGGGGGCGATCCGGTCGTGGGCTCCTCCTTCGTCGACGTGCTCGCGAAGTTCGAGGCCGACGAGCAGACCGAGCTCATCGTGCTCGTCGGCGAGATCGGGGGCGACGAGGAGGAGAAGGCCGCCGCCTACGTCGCCGAGCACGTGACGAAGCCCGTCCTCGCCTACATCGCGGGCTTCTCGGCGCCTCCCGGCAAGACGATGGGTCACGCCGGCGCGATCATCTCCGGCTCCTCGGGGACTGCGCAGGGAAAGAAGGAGGCGCTCGAGGCGCGTGGGATCGAGGTCGGCACCACCCCGACCGAGGTCGCGCAGATGGTGGCCGAGCGGATGAAGTAGGCCCCCGGCCGGGGGCGGCGCTACGCTCGAGTCGTGATCTCGTTCGCCCGCGGCGTGCCCGCGCCGGAGTGTCTCGCCGTCGAGGAGCTCGCGGATTGTGCGCGCGCGGCGCTCGACCGAGACGGGCGCTCGATCCTCAGCTACGGCCCCGGCGGCGGCTACGGGCCGCTGCGCGAGTGGCTCGCCGAGCGGCACGGCGTCGAGCCCTCGCGCGTCGTGATCACGAGCGGCTCGCTCCAGGGCTTCGTCTTCCTCGCGGAGCAGCTCGTCCGGCCCGGCGCCCGTGTCCTCGTCGAGGCGCCGACGTACGACCGGCCGCTGAAGATCCTCACGCGCCTCGGCGCGGAGATCGTGCCGGTCGAGATGGACGGCGAAGGGCTCGTGCCCGAAGCGGTCGAGGCGGCCGTCGCTGCGGGAGATCCGCCCGCATTCCTCTACACGATCCCGACGTTCCAGAACCCGAGCGGGCGCACGCTCTCGGTCGAGCGCCGCCGCCGCCTCGCCGAGCTCGCCCGGGAGCGGCAGCTGCTCGTGCTCGAGGACGATCCCTACGGGCTCGTCCGCTACGACGGCGAGCCGCTCCCCAGCGTGTTCGAGCTCGGCGGCGGCGATGGGATCGCCTACTGCTCGTCCTTTTCGAAGACGGTCGCGCCCGGCCTGCGGGTCGGCTGGTTCGTCCTGCCGCCGCGGCTCGCCGCCGAGATCGAGGCGCTCGCGGTCTCGACGTACATCTCGCCGCCGTACCTCTCGCAGGCGACGGTTCTCGAGTTCACCCGCCGCGGCAGCTTCGAGCCGAACCTCCACCGCGTGAACGGTCTGCTCCGCGAGCGCCGCGACGCGATGCTCGCCGCCCTCGCCCGCGAGCTGCCCGAGGATGCGAGGTGGACGGAGCCGGACGGCGGGTACTTCGTCTGGCTCGAGCTCCCGTCCGGGCCGCCGAGCGGCGCGCTGCTCGGCGCAGCGGAGGAGGCGGGCGTCACGTTCGTCGCAGGCGGCGACTTCTTCCCGGGCGGGCGCGGCGGCGAGCGCTCGCTCCGGCTCGCCTTCAGCTTCGTCTCGCCGGAGGAGATCGCAGAGGGTGTCTCAGTGCTCGGCGGTCTCGTGAGAGCGGCGGCGCCGGCGGCGCTCTAGCTGCGCAAGCAGGATTCCGCCCAAGAGGCCGACCCCGAGCGCGAGCAGGATCAGCCAGACGAGCGACACGCGCGCGGTCTTGAACACGAAGTGCACGCTCACCTGCGAGCGGTTCTCGAGCACGAAGGCGATCGCGTACGCGACGAGGAGTCCGAGCACGATCAGCCGGAGGTAGAGACGCGGCTGCCAGCGATCCTGCAGCTCGCCGGTGTCGATTCGTCGTCGTCGCGGAAGACGCACGGCCGCATCCTACGGTGCGGGCTAGGCCGCGGCGTCGACGGCGAGCGCTCTCGGAACGAGACGGGGTTGGGGCGGCGGCGTGAGACGGCCCACGGACTGGACGCGGAACGTGGGGCAGACCGTTTCGCCGGGGAGCGCGCACAGGCCCGCGCGGCGGAAGTAGCAATCGGCGCAGGTTGGAGTGGAACGTTTGCTCATGATTGTCTGTGCTCTAAGCAGTCTGGGCCGCCGTCGAGGGGCGATGATAGGGGCAAAGTGCGCAAGCCCAAGCGTTGCCGTCAACGAAAACTGACGAATTTCCGCCAGTTTCGGAGAAGCAGAAGGAGAGAGGGTTCCTACTGCCCGCGCGGCAGCGTTGCCAGAGCGCGCAACGCCTGCTTGAACGTTCGGACCGGAATGATCCGCAGGGGGCCGGCATAGCGACGCGCGACGCGCGCGTTGTCGCCGGCCGGCACGAGGAAGACGTCGGCCCCGGCTTGCCGCACGCCGTACGTCTTCTGCTTCACGCCGCCGATCGGCGCGACGCTGCCGTCGAGCTCCATCTCTCCGGTGGCCGCCACCCGATGGCCGTGGAGGACGTTGTGGCCGAGCTGCTGCATCACCTCGAGGGCGAACGCGAGGCCCGCCGAGGGGCCGCCGATCCCTCGCGTGTCGATCGAGACGCGGATCGGCAGCCTGATCGTCGCGGCCTGGCCGGGCGCGAAGCCGACGAGTGCCCGACCCGGCTCCTGAGGCACGCGGACCGTCCGGATCCGCACCGTGTGCGGATGCTCTGCCCCGGCGGATCCGCAGCACGACCACCTGGCCCGGCTTCACGGGCCGGAGCGCGCGGCGGAGAGCCGAGAGCGTCGGCGTGGGGGTGCCGTCGACGGAGTCGATCACGTCCATCGGCTGCAGGTTGCAGGGAGCGTTCGTCCCCGCGATGAGCTGCGAGACGACGACTCCTGCCGGCCGGACGACGACGTGATAGCCGAGCCGGCGGAGTGCCACAGCGGCCGCGACGCGCTGCGAGAACGCCATCTCCTGCAGCTGCGCGGCCTCCGACTCGGCGGCCGTGGCGCACGGGGGGACGATCGCACCCGCGGGCTCGAGTGACGCGTGGGCGTGGATCCACGGGAAGAGCGCTTCGAGCTCGCTCGCCCGTCGTTCGATCACGTCCACGAAGTAGAGCGTCCCGTCCCCGCTCGGGCGCGATCCCTGGACGTGCACGAGCGGCGCGACCGGGTGGGCGACGTCCGGCAACAGGATGTACTGACCGGACGGGACGCTGAAGAGGATCAGGAGGGTCACGAGCAGGAGCACGACGAGCGCGGCCGCCGCGCGCAAGGGAGTGACGTGGCGCCTCAAAACAGAGATCGCTCGAGGCCGCCGTCGACGACGAGGGTCTGGCCGGTCACGTAGCGCGCCCGCTCGGATGCGAGGAAGCAGACGACGTCGCCGAACTCCCGCGGCGTTCCCCAGCGCCGCAGGGCGATCTCCTCGAGCTGCGCTTCGGTCGGGCCGTCCGGATAGAGCTCGTCGAGCCGTGCCGTGGCGATCCGGCCGGGCGCGACGCAGTTGACCGTGACGCCCTTGGGCCCGACCTCGCGGCTCAGCGTCTTCAGCCAGCCGATGAGGGCCGGGCGGAAGGTGTTCGAGACGGCGAGGTGGGCGGTCGGCTCCAGCGCGGCGAGCGAGCTGAGCGCGAGGATCCGGCCGGCCGGGCTGCGCTCGAGGTGCGGCAGGCAGAGGCGGACGAGCGTCACCGCCGGACGCAGGACGAGCCTGTAGCCGGACTCGAGCGTCGCATCGTCGACCTCCTGCGCCGTCCCCGGGGGCGGACCGCCGCCGTTCCAGACGACGATGTCGAGGCCGCCGAACCGGGCGACGGCCGTCGCCACGGCCCGCTCGAGGTCGGCGTCCTCGGTCACGTCGCCCGCGACGGCGACGCCGCCGAGCCGCGCTGCGTGCTCCTCGAGCTGCTCGAGCCGCCGCGCGAAGAGGACGACGTTCGCCCCTTCCTCCGCCAGAGACTCGGCGCTCGCGAGCCCGAGGCCCGAGGAGGCGCCGCAGACGAGCGCCGTGCGACCGCTCAGTCCGAGATCCACGAACCCGGCAGCTCTCCGGAGCTCGCCACGACGCGGGTCGTCATGCCGCCGCGTGCGGCGAACTCGCCCTCGACCTCGAGGAACCGCGGCGCGCCGTCCGCGACGAGCTGCTCGAGCACCTCGTTCACGACCTCCTCCTGCAGGATCTTCCGCTCGCGGAACGAGGTGAGGTAGTCACGGAGGGACTTGAGCTCGAAGAGCTTCCCGTCCGGGACGTAGCGGATCGTGAGCTCGCCGAAGTCCGGCGCGCCCGTCATCGGGCAGATCGAGGTGAACTCCGGCGCGCCGAGCTCGACGAGATAGTCGCGCCCCCGGAACCGGTTCTCGAGCGTCTCGATCAGGTCGAGAGGACTCCCACGACCTCGCGCACCGCGTCGGCGCTCCGCTCGAGCGCCTCCCGCTCGTCGTCGGAGAGATCGAGCTCGACGATCTCCTCGATCCCCCCGGCACCGAGCTTCACCGGCACGCCGATGTAGAGGCCGTCGATCCCGTACTCGCCCTCGAGGTACGCGGTGCAGGGGAGCACGCGCTTCTGGTCGAGGAGGATGCCGTCGACCATCTCCGCGATCGCCGCACCGGGTGCATACCAGGCGGAGGTGCCGAGCAGCTGGACGATCTCGCCGCCGCCCTTCGCGGTGCGTTCGACCATCTGCTCGATCCGCTCCGCGGAGACGAGCTTGCGCAACGGGACGCCGCCCACCGTCGCCGCCGAGACGACGGGCACCATCTGGTCGCCGTGCCCACCGAGCACGAGTGCCTGCACGTCGCGGACCGAGGCGCCGGTCTCCCACGCGATGAACGTGCGGAAGCGCGCCGTGTCGAGGATGCCCGCCTGGCCGAAGACGCGCTCCTTCGGGAAGCCCGAGACGCTCTTCGCGACGTGGCACATCGCGTCGAGCGGGTTCGACAGGATGACGATCGTGCAGCCGGGGCTCCCGGCGACGATCTGCTCGGTCACCGAGCCGACGATCTTCTCGTTCGTCGCCACGAGGTCGTCGCGCGACATGCCGGGCGACCGCGGCAGCCCGGCGGTGATCACGACGACGTCGGACCCCGCCGTCTCCTCGTAGGTGTTCGTGCCGGTGATCCGCGGCTCGAAGCCGAGCACCGGGCCCATCTGGTTCAGGTCGAGAGCCTTGCCCTGCGGCAGGTTCTCCTTGATGTCCGTGAGGACGACGTCCGCGTAGTCGCGCGCGGCGAGGATGTGCGCGGCGGTCGCGCCGGTGGCGCCTGCGCCGACGATCGTGACCTTCCTTCTCATGCCGGGATCTCAGCCTCCAGCTTCTCGATGATGGCGTCCGCGACCTCGCTCGTGCCGACGGCCGTCGGGTCGTCGCGGCTCGGCTTCATGTCGTAGGTGACGCTCGTGCCCTCGGCGATGACCGCGGCGATCGCCTGCTCGAGGCGGTCGGCCGCGTCGCGCTCGTCGAGATGGCGGAGCATGAGGACGCCCGACAGCATCTCCGCGATCGGGTTGACCTTGTTCTGGCCGGCGTATTTCGGCGCCGAGCCGTGCGTCGGCTCGAAGACCGCCGCGGTGTCGCCGTAGTTCGCGCCGGGAGCGACGCCGAGGCCCCCGATCATCCCCGCCGCGAGATCGGACAGGATGTCGCCGTAGAGGTTCGGCAGGACGAGCACGTCGTACTCCTCCGGGCGCTGCACAAGCTGCATGCACATGTTGTCCACGATCCGGTCGTCGAACTCGACGTCCGAGTTCTCGGCCGCGACCTCGCGGGCGACGCGCAGCCAGAGCCCGTCGGTGAACTTCATGATGTTCGCCTTGTGCACGGCCGTCACCTTGCGACGGCCGTTCCGCCGCGCGTAGTCGAACGCGAACTCGAAGACGCGGCGCGTGCCCGTGACGGAGATCGGCTTGATCGAGATGCCCGCGTCGCCGTGGCGAAGCCGGCCGCCGCGTGCCTCGATCCACTCGATCAGCTCGGCCGCGTCCGGCGTCCCCTGCTCGTACTCGATGCCGACGTAGAGGTCCTCGGTGTTCTCGCGGACGATGATGAGGTCGACGTCGTCGAAGCGGCTGCGCACGCCGGCGTAGCTCTTGCAAGGTCGCACCTGCGCGTACAGGTCGAGCTCGTTCCGGAGCGCGACGTTGACCGAGCGGAAGCCGCCGCCGATGGGTGTCGTGATCGGCCCCTTGAGCGCGACGCCGGTCTCGCGGATGGCGTCGAGGACGTCGGGCGGCAGGGGGTTGCCGCCGTGGCGCTCCATCACGTCGGCGCCGGCCTCGCGCACGTCCCACTCGAACTCGGTGCCGGTCGCCTCGAGAACGCGTCGCGTCGCCTCTGTCAGCTCCGGCCCGGTGCCGTCGCCGGGGATGAGGACGACCCTGTGCGCCACGGGGTGAATCTAGCTGCGGGAAGCGGGCGTCGTGGTGGTGAACGAGCGCGGGCTCTCCCGGCAGGCGGCGGAGCGCGCAGGCGGCGGCGTGTTCGGCGGCCCGCGTCTACATTGCAGCGTGTGACTCTTGCCGAGGCAGCTGCGCGCGCGGGTGAGCTCGCTGAGAGCGGGGCTGCGCAGGAGCTCGCCACGCTGCGGACCGAGTGGGACGACGAGCTCGAGGCTTCCGCCCGCAGTGCGGACTTCCGGGAGCGTGCGCTCGCGTTCCGCGCCGTCGGGCTGTTCCGCTGGCGCGCGAAGGAAGAGCTGCTGCGGCGGGGTCTCGACGACGGGAGCCCGGCGGCTCGCGGATCCGCGTTGCTCTCGCTCGAGCTCCTCTCCCGCGACCATCCGAGCACCGTCAACTCGGTGCGCCCCCTGCTGCACAAGATGGTCGCCGACGGGGAGGAGAACTCCGCGGTACGCCGGCTGGCCGTCATGGCGCTGAAGAACGGCTCGGCGCAGCGCGAGACGCTCGTCCTGCTCGAGGGACTTGCGGAGGACGACGGTGCCGACGCCGACCTCCGCCGGGCGGCCGCCGGCGTCGCACAGGGGCTGAAGCGGAAGGCTCAGGCCAAGCGCTAGCGGATCAGCTCGCGCACGTCGTGCAGACGCGGGCGCGGATCTCCCGCCCGCACGAGGGGCAGACGCGCCGGCGCTGACGTTGCTCGAGCCCTCTCTTCTGCAGACCTGCGACGACCATGAGCCACGCTGCACCGAGGGTGCTGGCCGCGGCGATTGCGACGTGAGGTGCGAGGTGCATGCCTACTTCTTCCTGGATTGCGTTGCGAGTGGTTTGCGGCGCGCGTGCGGATGCGCCTGGAAGTACAACTCACGCCGTCGGCGATCGGATACGTGGGTGTAGAGCTCCGTCGTCGCGAGATCCGCGTGCCCGAGCATCTCCTGGACGGCACGGAGGTCGGCGCCTCCCTCGAGCAGATGCGTCGCGAACGAATGACGGAGGAGGTGCGGGTGGATGCGGTCGGCCTCGAGCCCGGCCTTCGCGGCGAGCCGGCGGAGGATGAAGAAGATGCCTGCGCGCGTGAGCGGTCCGCCGTGCGCGTTGAGAAAGAGCTCCTGCCGGTGGCGCCGCTCGAGGTACGGGCGGCCCCGCGCGAGATAGCGGCGGAGGGCGTTCGTCGCCTCGCGTCCGACGGGCACGACCCGCTCCTTGCCGCCCTTGCCGAGGCAGCGCACGAGCCGGTTCTCGAGGTCGACCGACTGCCGGTCGAGCGCGGCCGCCTCGCTTACGCGGAGCCCGGCGCCGTAGAGGAGCTCGCCCAGGGCGCGGTCGCGGAGAGCCGCCGGCGTCGTGCCCGCCGCCGCTTCGAGTAGTCGCTCGACCTCTGCCGGCGAGAGCGTGCGCGGCAGGGTCCGCCGGCGCCTGGGAAGCTCGACGTTCGCGGCAGGGTTGTCGGTGCGGGCGCCCAGGAGCACCTGATGCCGGAAGAAGGAGCGGACGGCGGCGAGGCGCCGCGCGATCGTCGTCGGCGCCAGGCCGTCGGCCCGAAGCTGCGCGACGTAGGCTGCGAGCTCTTCGGCGCCGGCGTCGGCGGGCGACCGGCCGAGCCAGGCCGTGAGATGGTCGAGATCGCGCCGGTAGGCGTCGACCGTGCGGGGCGCAAGCCGTGCGGCGGCGAGGGCCAGAAAGCCCTCGACGGCCTTATCGGGTCCCTGCGGCTTCCGCTTCGCCACGAAGCTGACTTCGTCCCTGCGCGCGCGACGCCTGCTCGAATACGCCGATGGAACGGCGACACGTCGTCGTGCACGGCTTCGTCCAGGGTGTCGGCTTCCGCTTCGCGGTCGAGCGGGCGGCCGCGTCGCGAGCCGTGTCAGGGTGGGTGCGAAACCGGCCGGACGGGGCCGTCGAGGCCGTGTTCGAGGGCGAACGGGACGACGTCGAGGCGCTCGTCGACTTCTGCCGGAGGGGGCCGCGCGGCGCCGAGGTCGAGCGAGTCGAGGTGTCGACCGAGCCGCCGGAGTCGCTCAGCGGCTTCCAGGCCTACTAGGAGCGGGGATGCGAGCGGTCGTACACGCGCCGGAGGTGGCGCGCGCTGACGTGGCTATAGATCTGCGTCGTCGAGAGCGAGCCGTGGCCGAGCAGCTCCTGGATCGTTCGCAGGTCGGCGCCGCCGTCGAGCAGGTGCGTCGCGAAGGCGTGCCGGAGCCGGTGTGGGTGGGGCACGACTCGCCGCAGCGTGCTCGTGTCGAGGCGCCGTCCGCGGGTGGAGACGAACAGGGCGTCGTTCGCGCCTTTGGCGAGCGTAGGACGGGCCTCGCGCAGATAGCGTCCGAGCCAGAGCGCCGCCTCCTCGCCGAGCGGCACGACGCGTTCCTTGCCGCCCTTGCCGCGACGGACGTGCACGAGCTCCTGCTCGAAGTCGACGTCCGCGAGGTCCAGACCGACCGCCTCGGCGCTGCGCAGCCCGGCCGAGTAGACGAGCTCGACGAGCGCACGGTTGCGCAGCGCGACCGGCCCCTCTCCCTCCAGAGCTGCCAGCGTGCGGTCGACCTCGGCGGCGGCGGGCGCGTCGGGAAGCCGCCGAGGGCGCCGCGGAGCGAGCCGCGCGTCGGGGACGCGCTCCGTGCCGAGCGCGTGCCGGAGGAAGGCGCGCACCGCCGCGACCTTGCGGCCGATCGTCGCCGGAGCGAGCTTCATCGGCCGCCGGCCGGGGCGTGCAGCCCCGAGCCAGGCGACGTACTCGGCGAGGACGCGGACGTCGACCTCGTCGAGCGGCGTGGCGCGACGCTCGAGCCACGTGCAGAACTCGGCGAGATCGCCGCGGTACGCGAGGCGCGTGGCGGCGCTCAGCGCCGGCGAGGCGAGGAATTGATCGGCAGCGGCCCGCGCGTTCACGCGACCGAGTTCGACGGCCGGGTCGTACCGCCTGCCGCGAATCGGCCGCGGATGCGCTCGCTCAGGACGCGGACAAGCACCGACGCAGCCCCGCAAACGTTCCCTGTAGCGTGAACCACATGACCGTGCGCGCCGAGCCGAAGGGCTCCCTCGCAACGTTCGGGACGACATCGCGACGGGATGCCTGGTGGCTCCCGCCGCTGCGCGTCGCCGTCGCTCTCGGCGTGCTGGGCATCTACGCGACGGTGGTCGTCTTGCTCGGGAACGACTACCTCTACACGGCCCGCGGCGCGCACTACCTCTCGCCGTTCTACTCGCCGAACCTCGAGAGCCTCACCGGCTGGAACGCGCCGATCTCGACCGCGCTCTGGGTCGTCTGGGCGCCCCTCGGCCTGCGGGCGAGTTGCTACTACTACCGCAAGGCCTACTATCGGGCCTACTTCCTCTCGCCGCCGGCCTGCGCGGTCGCAGGACCGCGGCGCAGGTACCGGGGCGAGGCACGGCTGCCGGGCATCCTCCAGAACGCCCACCGCTACTTCCTCTACGTCGCGACGATCGTGCTGGGCTTCCTCTGGTACGACGCGATCCGCGCCTTCTTCTTTCGCGGCGCCGACGGGGCGCTGCACGTCGGGCTCGGGCTCGGCACGCTCGTGCTGCTGCTGAACGTCGTCTTCCTCAGCGGTTTCACCTTCGGCTGCAACTCGCTCCGCCACATCGTCGGCGGGAAGCTCGACTGCTTCACGTGCTCGCTCGCGGCCCGCAACCGGCACAGGCTGTGGCGCGTGGTGAGCGTCTTCAACGCCCGGCACATGGAATGGGCGTGGATCAGCCTCTTCTGGGTCTGCGCCAGCGACCTCTACATCCGGCTGGCCGCGGCCGGCGTCTTCCACGACCCGAGGATCTTCTGAATGGCGGTGTTCGGCGTCGAGGAGGTCCACGAGGTCGACGTGCTCGTCATCGGCGCGGGTGGCGCCGGCCTGCGCGCTGCGATCGAGGCAGCGGCGCTCGGCGCCCGTACCGGGCTCGTCTGCAAGTCGCTGCTCGGAAAGGCGCACACGGTGATGGCCGAGGGCGGCATCGCCGCGGCTCTCGGCAACGTCGCCCCGGACGACGGCTGGGAGACCCACTTCCAGGACACGCTCTTCAGCGGCAAGTACCTGAACAACTGGCGCATGGCCGAGCTGCACGCCCAGGAGGCGCCGGACCGCGTACGCGAGCTCGAGCACTGGGGCGGCGTCTTCGACCGCACCCCGGACCGGAAGATGGCCCAGCGCGCTTTCGGCGGCCACACGTACCACCGCCTGGTCCACATCGGCGACCGCACCGGGCTCGAGCTGATCCGGACGCTGCAGGACAAGGCCGTGCACCAGGGGATCGAGGTCTTCATGGAATGCACGATCACGCGCCTGCTCAAGGCCGGCGACCGCGTCTGCGGTGCGTTCGGCTACTGGCGCGCGACCGGGCGCTACGTCGTGTTCAAGGCGCGGGCGGTCGTGCTCGCCACCGGTGGTGCCGGCAAGTGCTGGCAGGTGACCTCCAACTCGTGGGAGTCGACCGGCGACGGGCATGCGCTCGCGTACGACGCCGGCGCCGAGCTCGTCGACATGGAGTTCGTCCAGTTTCACCCGACGGGGATGGTCTACCCACCCGGTGTCGTCGGCCTGCTCGTGACCGAGGCGGTGCGCGGCGAGGGAGGGATCCTGCGCAATGCCGAGGGCGAGCGCTTCATGGAGCGGTACGACCCGAAGAGGATGGAGCTCTCGACGCGCGACGTCGTCTCGCGCGCGATCTACACCGAGGTCCGGGAGGGGCGAGGCACGCCGCACGGCGGCGTCCTCCTCGACGTCACGCACCTCCCGGCCGAGACGGTCAAGCGAAAGCTGCCGAGCATGTACGAGCAGTTCATGGAACTGGCGGGCGTCGACATCACGCAGGAGCCGATGGAGATCGGGCCGACGTGCCATTACGTGATGGGCGGCGCCCGCGTCGACGCCGACACGGGGGCGAGCGGCGTGCCCGGCCTCTTCGGCGCGGGCGAGTGCACCGGCGGGATCAACGGCGCCAACCGGCTTGGCGGAAACTCGCTCTCGGACCTGCTCGTCTTCGGGCGGCGGGCCGGCGACGGCGCGGCCCGTCACGCAGCAGACGCGCCCGCGCCCGAAGTCGACGAAGCCCAGGTCGCCGAGGCCCGGGACGAGCTCGACGATCTCGTCGGCGGCGCGGCGGGCGAGGACCCGTACGAGCTGCACGCCGCCCTGCAGGCGACGATGCAGTCGGAGGTCGGGATCTACCGCGACGGCCCGGGGCTGGCGAAGGCACTCGAGCAGCTCGAGGAGCTGGAACGCCGCGCCGCGCAGGTGCGCGCGCCCGTCGGCGGCAAGGAGTTCAACCCCGGCTGGCACCTCTGCCGCGACCTGCGCAACATGCTCGTCGTCTCCGAGGCGGTGACCCGCGCCGCGCTCCTGCGCGAGGAGAGCCGCGGCGCCCACAGCCGGCTGGACTTCCCGGAATACGACCGCGACTGGGGCGAGCACAACATCGTCGTCCGCAAGGGCGAGGACGGGATGCAGTGCGAGCGGCGGCCGGTCGTCAAGGAGAGCGAGCTCGCGGAGCTCGTCGAGGAGCGGAAGGCGGCCGAGGCGAGATGAGCCGGCGCAGGTTCCGTCTCTGGCGCGGCGACGCTTCCGGCGGCGAGCTCGCCGAGTACGACGTCGAGGTGATCCCCGGGATGGTGGTGCTCGACGCCGTGCTCGAGATCCAGCGCACGCAGGCGAAGGATCTCGCGGTCCGCTGGAACTGCAAAGCCGCGAAATGCGGCTCCTGCGGGGCGGAGGTCAACGGCAAGCCGCGGCTGATGTGCAAGACGCGCCTCGACTCGCTGCCCGGGGACGAGCCCATCCGGGTCGAGCCGATGCACACGTTCCCGCTCGTGCGCGACCTCGTGACCGACGTCTCGTGGAACTACGACGTCAACAAGCAGATCCCGCCGTTCACGCCGAAGCCCGGCGTGGAATGGTCGATCGGGCAGGAGGACGTCGACCGGATGGCCGAGTTCCGGAAGTGCATCGAGTGCTTCCTCTGCCAGGACGTCTGCCACGTCCTGCGCGACCACCGGCTGCAGGCGGGCTACTTCGGTCCGCGCTTCATGGTTCGGCTCGCCAGCCTCGAGATGCACCCGCTCGACGCCCTCGACCGCGTCGAGCTCGTCCGCGACGGGGCGGGTGTCGGGCTCTGCAACATCACGAAGTGCTGCACCGACGTCTGTCCGGCGGGGATCAAGATCACCGACAACGCGATCATCCCGCTCAAGGAGCGCGTCGTCGACGAGTCGTACGATCCGCTGCTCAAGCTCGTCCGCGCGGTCCGGTCGTTCGGCGGGCCCCGTTTTCGCTAGGCTCACGCGGCTGATGCGGGACTCGCACGACGTCCTTGTGGTGGGCGCCGGGCTGGCGGGTATGCGCTCGGCGATCGAGGCCTTCGATCTCGGCGCCGACGTAGCCGTGGTGTCGAAGCTGCACCCCGTGCGCAGCCATTCGAGCGCGGCCGAGGGCGGCATCAACGCGGCACTCGGCAACGCGTCGCCGGACAGTCCCGAGGAGCACGCCTACGACACGGTGAAGGGGTCCGACTACCTCGGCGACCAGGATGCGATCGAGATCCTCTGCCGGGAGGCGCCGGCCGACGTCTACCAGCTCGAGAACTGGGGAGCGGTCTTCTCGCGCACCGAGGACGGCCGGATCGCGCAGCGCCCGTTCGGCGCCGCGGGCGAGCCCCGTACGGCCTACGCGGCCGACATCACGGGCCACGTGCTCGTCAACGTCCTGTACGAGCAGCTGCTCAAGCGCGACATCCGCGTCTACGAGGAGGTCTTCGTCTGGAAGCTCGCGGTCGTGGACGGCCGCTGCTGTGGCGTCATCTGCTGGGACCTCCTGAACGGCGGCCTGCGGGCGATCGAGGCGAAGACGGTGATTCTCTGCACCGGCGGCGCCGGGCGCCTGTACACCGGCACGACGAACGCGTACGCCTGCACCGGCGACGGGATGGCGCTCGCGCTCCGGGCCGGCGTGCCGCTGAAGGACATGGAGATGATGCAGTTCCACCCCACGACGCTCGCTCCGACCGGCGTGCTGATCACCGAAGGCTGCCGCGGGGAGGGCGCGTACCTCTTCAACTCGGAGGGCGAGCGCTTCCTCACGCGCTACGCGCCGCACGCGATGGAGCTCGCCTCGCGCGACGTCATCTCGCGCGCCGAGCAGACCGAGATCGACGAGGGCCGCGGCGTCGACGGCAACGTCTTCCTCGACCTTCGCCACCTCGGCGCCGAGACGATCCTCGAGAAGTTGCACGGGACGCGCGAGCTCTCGATGACCTTCGTCGGGATCGACCCGATCGAGGATCCGATCCCGGTGCGGCCGGGCGCCCACTACCACATGGGCGGGATCGACGTCGACCTCTGGGGTCTGACGGAGCTCGAGGGGCTCTACGCGGCCGGCGAGTGCGCGTGCGTCTCCCTCCACGGTGCGAACCGGCTCGGCGGGAACGCGCTGATGGAGACGATCACGTACGGCCGGCGAACCGGCTCGCACGCGGCCGAGCACGCACTCCAGGCGGCGCAGACGCCCGTGCCCGCGTCGGCGCTCGCGGATGCCGAGCGCGAGCTGAAGGAGCTGCTGGACCGCGAGGAGGGCGAGCGGCCCTGGCGCATGCGCGACGAGCTGGGCGAGACGATGCACGAGAACTTCGGCGTCTTCCGGCGCGAGGAGCAGATGCTCCGCCAGGGGGAGATCGTCGCCGGTCTGCGGGAGCGCTACGAGCGAGTCGTCGTCGACGACAAGGGCAGCGTCTTCAACAACGACCTCACGCAGACGCTCGAGCTCGGCTTCCTGCTCGAGCTCGCCGAATGCATGGTCGTGTGCGGGCTCGCCCGCAAGGAGAGCCGCGGCGCGCACGCCCGGCCCGACGACTATCCCGAGCGCGACGACGAGAGCTTCATGCGCCACACGATCGTGCACTGGCGCGATGGGCGTCCCGAGCTCGACTGGAAGCCGGTTACGCTGACGAAGTGGGAGCCGCAGGTGAGGGTCTACTGATGCGCCGGAGGGGTCGCCGATGCAGGTCGCACTGAAGATCTGGCGCTACGACTCGGCGACGGGCGACCGCGCGCTGCGCGAGTACGAGATCGACGCGCCCGAGTGGGCGACGCTCCTCGACTGCCTCGACATCGTCAAGGACCGGCACGACGGCTCGCTCGCGTTCCGCAAGAGCTGCCGGATGATGATCTGCGGCTCGTGCGGGATGCGCCTCGACGGGCGTGCGGTGCTGGCGTGCAAGGAGCGGATCCTGCCGTATGTCGAGGCGGGGCACGTGCCGGTCGTCTCCTCGATGGGGAACCTGCCGGTGATCAAGGACCTCGTCGTCGACATGGATCCCTTCTGGCAGAAGGTGCGCGCGATGAAGCCCTGGTTGGAGCCGGGCTACGCCGAGCCGGCGGAGGGCAAGGAGTTCGTCGTCTCCCACCACGACGCCGAGGCGATCCACAAGGAGGCGCTCTGCATCAACTGCGGGTGCTGCCTCTCGGAGTGCAACTCGCTCGAGTCCGACCCGGACTTCCTCGGGCCGGCCGCGCTCGCGAAGGGGATGCGCTTCGTCGGCGACCCGCGCGACGGGGCGAAGGTGGAGCGACTGGAGGAGTACAGCGGCGAGCACGGGATCTGGGAGTGCACGCGCTGTTATTTCTGCAGCGAGCGCTGTCCGAAGGGCGTCGATCCCCGCGACGCGATCGCCAAGCTCGGCGCCGAGGCGATCGCCACCGGCGTCGACCGCGACCTCGGCGCCAGGCACGCCAAGTGGTTCGTCCGCTCGTCGGAGACGACCGGTTGGCTTCGCGAGACCGAGCTCGTGCCGAAGACGCAGGGCATCGTGTCGTCGATCAAGCAGATGAAGTTCGCGATGGGGCTCGCGCGGCACGGCAAGGTGCCGCCGCCCTTCCCGCCGCACGTCGCCCGCGACGTCGGCGAGGCGCGCAACCTCCGCAAGCTCGTCCGCGAGCAGGACCGGGGCGGGGCGCTCGGCCACGTCCAGGGTGAGCGGGCGCTGCAGCGCGTCGGCTCGGAGCATGCGCTCGGCGAGTCGCTCGACGAGATCTACGACCGGCCCGGCGCGGCGCCGCGGCCGCATCTGCCCGAGACGGAGAAGGAGGAGGCGTGAGCACGACCGACGCTGCGCCGGCGGCGAAGAGGGTCGCCTACTACAAGGGCTGCCTCGCCTCGCTCTCCGCGAAGGAGCTCGACACCTCCACACAGGCGCTCGCCCCACGGGTCGGGCTCGAGCTCGTCGAGCTGGAGTCGGTCACGTGCTGCGGGGCCGGCGACATCCACGAGGCGGAGCCGGACTACTACCTCCACCTCAACGCGCGGATCCTCGCCTATGCCGAGGCGACCGGTGCGGACACGCTCCTCACGGTCTGCAACGTCTGCACGCTGAACCTGCGGCAGGCGAATCACATGCTGCAGGGCGACCCCGAGCTGCTCGCACGCGTGAACGAGAACCTCGAGACCGTCGGCGTTCCGGCGTACTCGGGCGGGATCGACGTGCGCCACCTCCTCTGGGAGATCGCGGAGGGCGAGGGCTACGAGAGGCTGCAGCAGGTCGCGCACCGCGGTCTCAAGGGCCTGAAGGTCGCGCCCTTCTACGGCTGCCAGATCCTGCGCCCCTCCAAGATCCTCGGCTTCGAGGATCCCGACCGCCCGTCGTCGCTCGAGCGGATCATCGAGGCGTGCGGCGGCGAGGCGATCGACTATCCGGCGAAGATCAAGTGCTGCGGCTTCCCCATCATCCAGGCGCGCGAGGAGACGGCCCTCGGCGAGCTCATCCAGCCGGTCGAGCAGGCGCTCGAGGCGGGCGCCGACGTGATGGTCACGCCCTGTCCGCTGTGCCACCTCTCGCTCGACGCCTGGCAGTCGAAGCTCGAGGCGGCGACGGGGCGGACGTTCAGGCTGCCGATCCTCCACCTCGCACAGCTCGTCGGCGTCGCGGCCGGGCTCGAGGAGTCGGAGCTGAGGTTCAAGCGCCACGTCGTCGATCCGCGCCCGGCACTCGAGCGGCTGGAAGTCTGAAGCGCGTCGTCTCCGCGGCCGGCTCGGCTGCCGCCGCAGCCGTCGGGTGGGGCCTGATCGAGGCGGGCTGGGTGCGGCTGCGGGAGCGCGAGCTCGAGCTCCCCGGGTTGCCGGAGGAGCTCGACGGGCTCCGCATCGTGCATCTCTCCGACTTCCACTTCGGGGTTCCGTCCCCCGGCGTCGGCGCTGCCTGGCAGGCGGGAGTCTGGGCGCGGGAACGGCAGCCGGACCTCGTCGCCGTCACCGGCGACCTCCTGACGCATCCACGTGGCGAGCCGATGCTGAGGCGGCTCGTGCGCGTGCTGCCGCAACCGACGGTGGCCGTGCTGGGGAACCACGACGTCGCCATCAGCCGCGACCCGCAGGCGCGGGCGTCCGACCTGCGGGAGCTCGAGCCGGCGACGCTTCTCCGCGACGAGGGCCGGCTGTTCGAGCTGCGCGGCCGGAACGTCTGGATCGCCGGCGCCGACCCGAGGCTCATCGCCCGGGGACGGCCCCGCCTCGATCCGAATCGACTCGCGGCTCCGGCCGGCGAGCGCGTCGACCTCGCGATCCTCCTCTGCCATTACCCGAACGTCCTCGACGACCTCGAGCCCGGCCGGTTCGACCTCGTCCTCACCGGCCACATGCACGACGGCCAGATCGCCCTCCCCCTGCCGGGCGGCAAGTTCCGCTTCGCCCATCCTCGTGCACGCTTCAACGCCGGCGTCTACCGGAGCGACGCCGCGACGATGCACGTCTCGGCGGGGCTCGGCACGACGTTCGTCCCTTTCCGCTTCGCGGCGCGGCCCGAGGCGACCGAGCTGACGCTGAGGCAGGGCTAACCTAGGTGGAGATGGCCGGTCAGGCGTCGATCTCGACGGAGATCCTCGCCCGCTACGCCGCGGACGCGGCGCAGGAGGTCGAGGGAGTGCGAGGGCTTGCGGACAGTCCGCTGCCGCGCCGCGGCGCGGTCCGCGTGTCGGGCACTGACGCGGCGGTGCGGGTCGAGCTGCACGTCGTGACGGAGTGGGGCGCGTCGATCCCCGCGGTCGGCCGGCTCGTGCAGGAGCGGGTGCGGGAGTACCTCGGCAGCATGGCCGACGTGGAGCCGGCGGCGGTCGAGGTGGTCGTCGACGCGGTGGGGCCGGCGAGCGGAGGCTCGACGGAGCCCGGCCACGAGCGCCGGCCCCGGCTCGGCCTCGGCCGAGAGCGGGAGCACGAATGAGCACGCGGATCTCCGGCCTGACGGGTGCGACGCTCGACACGGCGCCGAGCGTCTGCCACGAGTGCATCTGGTGGCAGACTCGCGGCGGGCGCAGCGCGGACAAGCGCAAGTGGATCCGCGACGCCGAGGAGGAGTGGGGAGCCTGGGGGACCCTCTACCACGACGACGACGGACGGCTCCTCGGCTCGATGCAGTACGGGCCGGCGGAGCTCTTCCCGCGCGCGCGCGACCTGCCCGCCGGTCCCGCGAGCCCCGACGCGGCGCTCGTCACCTGCGCGTACCTGACCGACCCCTCGCGACCCTGGGTCATGCAGTCCCTCTTCCTCACGGCCATCGGGGACGTGAGGGAGCGCGGGGCGCGGGCGCTCGAGGCATTCGCCTACCGGTACCCCGAGGGCGAGACGAACTTCGAGCGCTTCCACGTCCACCGCACGATCTTCCCGGCCGACTTCCTCGCCGACTTCGGCTTTCTGCCGGTCCGTGTCCGGGGGCGGGTCGAGCTCGCGCGCCTGGAGCTCGGCGGCCTTCAGCCGGTGGAGGAGGGGAAGCGGGAGAAGGTGCTGGCCGTCGTGCGCGAGGCGTTTCTTCCCGCCCCCGAGCCGCAGCGCCCCTAGCGGACCGCTGCCTTGACCCTCGCCCAGGGAACGAAGACGAGCGTCCCGTTGTTCGACAGGCGGTTGCTCGTGTACGCGACGCCGGCGGCGTCGACGCGGGCGAGGCCCACCGCGCGGCCGAGCTTCCCGATCACGCGGTCCTTGCGGCTCGACAGGTTGACGGCGTGGACTCTCGACCCCGTCGTGTAGATCGCGATCTTGCCCTGGACGTCGAGGTTCCCCGGCTTCTGCTTCGCGCTGCCCTGGACGGGGATGACCTTGCGGCGATTCCCGCTCTCCGTGTTGTAGAGCTCGAGCGTCCGCGCCCGGGTGAGCACGACGAGGTTGTGGCCGCTGAGCGCGACCTCCTCGATGCTTGCCGGGCTGACGACCCGCACGACGGTCCCGGACGGCGACGAGTACAGCGCGACGGTCCCGTCGGACCGCAGCACCGCCACGCGTCCCCCGTCTGCGGAGACCGCCTCGACCGTGTCTGCTCCGGTCGCGATCTGCTTCGTCTTCGTGCCCACGAGCAGGTTCAGCGCACCGTCGGTCGCCGAGCCGGTGCCGTCGGTCGTCCAGCGGTTGAACGCGAGCATCCCTCCGGAGCCGACGAGTCCGCCGAGCCAGTCTCCGGCGCAGCTCGGCTCACTTCGCCCCGGGCAGCTGTCGCCGTAGCGCACCACCGACGCGATCTGCCGCTCCTTCGGTTTCACGACCGAGGAGGCGAAGAGGTAGTCGTCGCCCTCGGTGTTGCCGCCCTCGTTGACGAGCCACGCCACGCGAGTGCCGGCGATGGCGAGCTGGAACACCCCGGAGCCGGTGCTGCTGTCGTCGGCGTGCCTCGTCCTGTTGCCGCTCACCGTCGTCGTCTTGCCGGTGCGGACGTTCCAGACGACGACCTTGTTCCGGTTCGCGGATTCCGGGCCGACGTCGTAGGCGATGCGGGTTCCGTCGACGGCGAGCGCCTCGAGCCGACCGTGCACGTGCTTGACCTTCGCCGGAGGCACCGAGGTCCTTCCGGCCGCCGCCGCGACGAGGCTGAGCGCCACGACCCCGGCGGCCAGCACCGCAGGTCCCAGCAGGCTCGGCGTCCGCTGCATCCAGGTCAGCATCTCCTCAACCTCCGGCGCGCGCAATCCGCATCACAGAACCTTTGCAGTCCCATTTACGGAACCTTTTCAGGAGAGTAGAGGCGCGCCTCTAACGGGGAGCCAACGCCGGCTCGAGCAGGAGCTCGGCGATCTGGAGCGCGTTGAGCGCCGCGCCCTTGACGAGGTTGTCGCAGGCGAGGAAGAGGACGAGCCCGTTCTCCTCCGCCGCCCGGTCCGGACGGATGCGGCCGACGAGCACGTCCTCGGTCTCGGCGGCGGCGCGGGGGGTGGGCGTGTCGACGAGTCGCACCGACGGAGCCGCGGCCAGCACCGCTGCGGCGCGCTCGGGCGCGAGCGGCTCCTCGGTCTCGATCCAGACCGACTGCGCGTGTCCGACGAGGATCGGGACCCGCACCGTCGTCGCGCCGAGCGGCAGCTCCGGCAGCTCGAGGATCTTGCGTGCTTCCGCCCGGATCTTCGCCTCCTCGTCGGTCTCGTCGCCGTCCCACGGCCAGTCGAACCCGAGATCGTGCTCTTCGGGGGGCTCGGCTCGCAGTCGCTCCATCTGCTGCGCGCCGGCTCCGGAGACCGCCTGGTAGGTCGAGATCCGCACGCGTCGGAGCCCGGCCGCGTCGTGCAGGGGCTTGAGGACGCACGTGAGCGGGATGGTCGAGCAGTTCGGGTTCGCGACGACGCGGGTCGTCTCGAGCGCCTCGGCGGCGCGGTCGCCGTTCACCTCGGGGACGACCAGCGGATATCCGTCTGCGAGCCGGTAGGCACTCGACTTGTCGACGACCAGCGCGCCGCCCTCCACGGCGTGGGGGACGAGCTCGCGCGAGGCGCTCGTGCCGCAGGAGAAGAGGACGAGGTCGAGCTCGCCGGCGGCGAGCGCTTCCGGGGTCGCCTCCTCGACGGGCAGGTTGCCGCCGAGCTCGCGTCCGGCCGAGCGCGCCGAGGCGAAGGCGCGGACGTTGCCGCAGCCGCGCTCGCGCAGGAGTCGCACGGTCACCGTGCCGACGGCACCCGTCGCGCCGACGACGCCGATGCGTGCGTCGCGCAGGTTCACGCCGTTCCGAGATCGAAGGCGTCGTGGAGTGCGGCGACGGCCTTCGGCACGTCCTCGGTGCGGACGTGGCAGGCGATCTTGATCGGCGACGTGGAGATGACCTCGGCCTCGACGTCGACTCCCCCGAGGGTCGCGAACGCCTGCGCCGCGATTCCCGGGTGGCTCTTCATCCCGGCTCCGACGAGGCTCACCTTGCCGAGGTCGTCGCGCATCGACCACTCGACGTCGAGGGCCTCCAGCGTCTCCTCGCAGGCGCTGCGGTCCTCGACGGGTGCGCTGAAGACGATCTCGTCGCTCGACACCTGGAGGATCGTGTCCACGTTGACGTTCGCCGCCGCAAGGCGCTCGAACAGGCCCGCCGCGTCGATCCGGCGCACGCGGTAGAGGGGCTCGCAGTCGGTGTGGGCGACGCCGCTGATGATCGCCTTCTCGAGCACGGGATCCTCCTCGTCCACGATCCACGTCCCCTCGGCCTCGGAGAACGTCGACCGGACCTGCAGGCGCACGTCGTGGTTGCGTGCGAACTCGACCGAGCGTAGCTGGAGCACCTTCGCGCCGCTCGCGGCGAGCTCGAGCATCTCCTCGTAGGTGACCGCCGGGAGCCGGCGCGCCCGCGGCACGAGGCGAGGGTCGGCGGTGAACACGCCCTCGACGTCGGTGTACATCTCGCACGCGCCCGCGCCGAGGGCGGCGGCGAGCGCGACGGCGGTCAGGTTGGAGCCGCCGCGGCCGAGCGTCGTCACGTCGTGGGAATCCGCCGAGACGCCCTGGAAGCCGGCGACGAGCACGATCTTCCCGGCGTCGAGCGCGTCGTTGATCCGCGTCGCGCGCACCTCGGCGATCTTCGCCTTGCCGTGGACGGTGTCGGTCACGATCCCGGCCTGGGAGCCCGTGAGCGAGATCGCCTCGTGGCCGAGGTCGTGGACCGCCATCGCGCAGAGCGAGTTCGAGATCCGCTCGCCGACCGAGATGAGCATGTCGTACTCCCGCGGGTGCGGGCGTGGCGAGATCTCGTGGGCGAGCCGGATCAGCTCGTCGGTCGTGTCGCCCATCGCCGACAGGACGCCGACGACGCGCCGGCCCTCCTCGCGGGCCCGTACGAGTCTCCGTGCCACCTCGGTGATCTTCTTCGTGTCGGCGACCGAGGAGCCGCCGAACTTCATCACCACGAGGTCGGGGCCGCCTGCCGCCGCGTCGGCCGCGATCTCCGGCACCGATTCGTACTGCGTGGTCGCCACGCCGGCTACATCTCCCTCCGGCCGGCGAGAGCACGGCCGAGCGTGACCTCGTCGGCGTACTCGAGGTCGCCGCCGACGGGCAGCCCGCTGGCGAGGCGGGTCACGCGGACACCCTCGCGCAGCCTGCCGGCGAGATAGGAAGCCGTCGCCTCGCCCGTCGCGTTCGGGTTCGTCGCCAGGACGACCTCGACCACGCCGTCGCTCTGCACGCGGTGCAGGAGCTCGTCGATCCGCAGGTGCTCGGGCTCGACGCCGTCGAGCGGAGAGAGCGCACCGCCGAGAACGTGGTAGAGGCCGCGGTACTCGGCGGTCCGCTCGAGCGAGACGACGTCGACCGGCTGCTCGACGACGCAGATCGTCGTCCGATCGCGGCGCGCGTCGAGGCAGATCGCGCAGAGCTCGTCCTCGGTGAGGTTCCCGCACTCGCGGCAGAAGCGGACGCGCTCCTTCACCTCCTCGATCGCGGCGGCCAGCGCGAGCGCCTCCTCCTTCTGCGTCTGGAGGAGGTGGAAGGCGAGCCGCTGGGCCGTGCGGCTGCCGATCCCCGGCAGGCGCGTCAACTGCGCGACGAGGTTCTCCACCGACGGGCTGAGCATGCGCTGAGGGTACTCGTCCCCTTCGGACGGGCTCTGGCTTCGTTCTCTCGCAGTCGCGACCTACGGCGCGCAGCGGTCTGCCGTCAGGAGGCAACAGGCGGAACCGTTCCGCGTGCGAGCGAGCGGAAAGCGGAGCGGGCGAAGCGGGGAAGCTAGCGCGGCGAGAAGTCGAACGCCCAGCCCCAGATCACGACGCCGATCAGGGCGAGGACGATGACCGCCCAGAGCCAGTTCGAGAAGATGTACCGGCCGCGCACGCTGCGCCTCCGCGGCGGCGGGGATGTGCTCACTCGCCGAGCCCGGGGAGCCCCAGCCCGCCGAGATCCAGCCCGCCGAGGCCCATGTCGCCCAGCATCTGCTGCGCCTTCGCCTCGACGGCGGCGCGGGCCGAGCGGAGCGCCTCGTTCACTCCCGCGAGGACGAGGTCGGCGAGCGCCTCGGGATCGTCGGCGTCGATCGCGTCGGGCGAGATCTCGATCGCGACGACGTCACCGGCGCCGTTCGCGGTGACCTTGACGAGGCCGCCGCCCACCGAGGACTGCGCGGTCTCCTGCGCCGCCTCGTCCTGCATCCGCTGCACCTGTTCCTGCATCTGCGCGGCCTGCTGCATGAGCTTTTCCATGTCGAAGGAGGACATGGCCTCAGCGTTCCCGCTCGCGCGCGTCGAATGTCTCCTTCAGGAGTTCCAGAATCCGCTCCTCCCCCGCCGGCTCGGCGTCCACGACCGGCGCCTCGCGCGCCTCGCCGAGCTCGAAGACGAGCTCGAGCCGGCGGCCGGTGACGTCGTAGAGCGCGTCTGACAGCATGCCCGCGTTCTTCGGGTCGCGGGCGAGGTCGAGATGGAACTGTGCGGTAGGTGGGAACTCGAGCGTGAGCGTGTCGCCGCTCAGATCGGCCGGGTGCGCCTCCCGGAGCAGGGATGCCGTCGGAATGCCGCCGCGCTCCTCGACGGCCGGCAGGATCGTGCGGGCCCACGCCTCCTGGAGCTGCGAGATCTCGAGCGCGGGGGCGCCGACGGGAACCGGGACCGGCGCGGGCTCGGGCTCGAGCTGCGGCTCCGGCTCGCCGCTCGGCTCGTGGGCCTGTGGGGGGCTCTCCCTCGGTGTCGGCGCCGCAGCCGGAGCAGAGCTGCCCTGCTCGAGCCGCTCGAGCCGGAAGGCGATCGACTCGCGCGAGAGGTCGCTCGCCGGTCGCGTCACCTTGACGAGCGCGAGCTCGAGCGGCAGGCGAGGGTCGCCGCCCTGGCGCATGTCGTCGACCGCCACCGCGAGCAAGTCGACGAGCCGCAGCACCGTCGCCTCCCCGAGCTGGTTCGCCTGCGACCGCAGCCGCTCCCGTGCCTCCTCGCTCGTAGCGGCGGACTCCGGCACGTCGCCGAGATGCTGGGCGAGCATGAGCTGCCGCAGGTGCTCGATCAGGTCGACGACGAGGCGGCCGAGGTCGTGACCGCGCTCCGACAGCTCCTCGAGGTACGTGAGCGCGCCGGCCGTGTCGCTGTCGATGACGAGGTCGCACAGCCGGAAGAGCGCCTCCTCCTCGACGGTGCCGAGCAGCTCGAGCACGGCCGGCACCGTGAGCTCGTTGCCGGTCGCGGAGATGAGCTGGTCGAGGGTCGACTCGGCGTCGCGGTACGCGCCGCGGGCACTCCGCGCGACGAGCGCAAGCGCCTGGTCGGGCACGTCGATCCCCTCCGCGTCCGCGATCAGGCGCAGCTTTTGCACGAGATCCTGCAGGCGCGGCCGCTGGAAGATGAAGGTCTGGCAGCGTGAGCGGACGGTCGGAAGCACCTTCGAGAGGTCGGTCGTGCAAAAGACGAAGACGAGGTGTGGCGGCGGCTCCTCGATCAGCTTCAGGAGCGCGTTCCAGGCCGCGTCGGTCAGCTGGTGCGCCTCGTCGAGGATGTAGACCTTGTAGCGCCCCTCGACCGGCTGGAGGACGACGCGGTCGCGGATCTCGCGGATGTCGTCGATGCCGCGCTGCGACGCGGCGTCCATCTCGATCACGTCGAGGGAGGTACCGGCCGCGATCGCGCGGCAGGCGTGGCAGGTGCCGTCGGGTGCCGTCGTCGGCCCCTGCGCGCAGTTCAGGCACTTCGCGAGGATGCGCGCCATCGAGGTCTTGCCGGTGCCGCGCGGCCCGGCGAAGAGGTAGGCCTGCCGTACGGCTTCCGTCCCGATCGCGTTGCTCAGCGTCCGGACGACCGCCTCCTGCCCGACGACCTCCTGGAAGCTCTGCGGACGGTACTTCCGGTAGAGCGCAGCCACGGAGCGATTCAAGCAGAACGGCGCCCACCACTTCGGAGCCGCGTCCGACATGTGCGGACGCACCGGTACGCCGTCAGCGGCGAGCAGCGCAGCCGCTCGCACCGAGCGAGCGGAAGGCGGAGCGGGCGAAGCGGACGAACGGGCCAGGCGCACCGCACACCTGGGAGGGACTACTTAGCGCTGCTTCCTCCCGGATCTGACGCGGTTCGCAGGCTCCCACTGCACGGGGCCCGGCCCGGCCGCCAGTGTAGCCTCGGTCGTCATGCCGGACGACGCCCGCCGCGCGCTCCTGACGAGGTTCTTCGACCACGCGCCGACGTTCCCGCCGGCGAGCCTGCCCCCGGTGGAGGCGCTCGCCGAGGACCGGCGGGCCCGGACGAGCGAGCATGCGTGGCTCCTCGGTCGTCTCGTCTGGCCGGCGGCGCAGCTGGCCGAGCTCCCGCAGGACGAGGACCGGGCCTTGGCGGTGGTGGAGGTCGGGAGCGAACGGCAGGACGAGGCCGTCTACCTCGAAGGGGTGGCGCTCGACGAGGTCGCGGCACGAGGGCTGCGCGCGAAGATCCGCTGCGGCGGCGCTCGCGTCCCCCCGGTCGACGAGCTCGCGGTCTTCATTCGCGGCTGCCGCTCGCGCGGCCTCGTCTTCAAGGCGACGGCGGGCCTTCATCACGCCTACCCGACCGAGGCCGGCGAGCACGGCTTCCTCAACCTGCTCGCAGCGGTGGTCTTCGGCGACGAGGAGGAGGCGCTGCGCGAGGGGCCTCCCGCGTTCGCGCTCGATGCGACGTCGTTCCGCTGGCGTGACCGGGAGGCGCCGCCCGCCCGGCTCGCCGACGTCCGCGCGTCGCTCTTCCACTCGATCGGCGCGTGCTCGTTCTTCGAGCCGGTGGAGGAGCTCGAGCGTCTGGGGATACTCGCGTGACGGGTTTCGGCGCGCTCGCATCCGGGGGTCTCGCGTGGTGCGAGGACCGCGAGGCGGTCGACCTGTCCGGCCTCGGAGACGTCTTCGCAGCGCCGACGCTGAACGCTCTGCTCGCCGCGGGGCGGCCGGTGTGGGAGGAGGCGATCGTCGCCGCGCGCGCCCACGACGGGCCCCGCACCCGGGAGGCCGACGCTCGTCTCCGCCTGCCGTTCGAGGTCGCGGACTACGTCGACTTCTACTCCTCCCTCGAGCACGCGACGAACCTCGGTCGCATGTTCCGGCCCGACCAGGAGCCGCTGCTGCCGAACTGGCGCTGGCTCCCCGTCGCGTACCACGGACGGGCCGGCAGCGTCGTCGTGAGCGGCACGGACGTCGTCAGGCCGCGGGGGCAGCGGAAGGCGCCGGACGAGGAGGCGCCGACGTTCGGCCCGAGCCGCCGCCTCGACTTCGAGCTCGAGCTCGGGTTCGTCGTCGGAGTCCCGACCGGCCTCGGCGAGACCGTCGGGGTCGAGGCGTTCGCCGACCACGTCTTCGGCGTCGTCCTCGTCAACGACTGGAGTGCGCGTGACATCCAGGCGTGGGAGTACGTGCCGCTCGGCCCGAACCTCGGCAAGTCGTTCCAGACCTCGATCTCGCGGTGGGTGACGCCGCTCGCGCTGCTCGAGAGCGCGCGTGTCGAGGCGCCGCCGCAGGAGCCGAGGCCGCTGCCGCATCTCGAGGGTGGACGGGACCAGGGGCTCGACCTGGCGCTGGAGGTGGAGCTGAACGGCGAGACGGTCTCGCGGGGGAATGCCCGGTCGCTCTACTGGACGCTCCCGCAGCAGCTCGCGCACGCGACCTCGAACGGTGCGCCGCTGCGGACCGGCGACCTGATGGCGTCGGGCACGATCTCCGGCGCGGAGCCCGGCTCGGAGGGGTCGATGATCGAGCTCTACCGGGGCGAGCGCTTCCTCGAGGACGGCGACGAGGTCCTCCTCCGCGGCCGGGCCGCGAACGGCGTCGCGCTCGGCGACGTGCGCGGGCGCGTGCTGCCGGCGCCGGCGGAAGCCGGCTCCCGGCCGTAGCCGCCGGACCGGCCTACCCCGTTTGGGGATCCACAGCAGGGCCGGCACTGCCGATTGGCTCCTGATGTCCTTCGTCGCCGTTGCGGCCGAGCCTCCGCCGGAGATGACGAAGCGTCTTCGGCGCGCCCTCTACGCCTTGTACGGGCTGCTGGGCCTGCTCCTGGTGGCGTACCTCGTGACGCTCATCGTCCGCCCGGCGGCCCGCGAGTCGCTGCTCTTGAACGGCTGGGGATCGTCCGCCTTCGAGATCCTCGCCAGCCTGCTGGCGCTCCTCCGCGGCGCGACGACGAGACGCAATCGGATCGTGCCGCTCGCGCTCGGCGCGGGGATGCTCATGTGGGGGCTGGGGGACGTGGTGGTGACCTTCGCGTCGCGCCACGGTGCCACCCCGGCCTCGCCGTCGGCAGCCGACGCCTTCTATCTGCTCTTCTTCCCGCTCGCGTACCTCGCGCTCGTGCTGATGGTGCGGCGAGATGCGCTTCGCCTCGTGCCGGCACTGTGGCTCGACGGCGCCATCGCGGGCCTCGGCGCGGCCGCGCTGTGCGCCGCCTTCGCATTCCGCGGGATAGAGCGGCTGGCCGGTGGGAGCGCCGCCACCGTCGCGACGAACCTCGCCTACCCGCTGGGCGACGTTCTGCTTCTCGCGCTCGTCGTCGCAGGGACGGTGCTGCTCTCGGGCCGACGCCGCGCCGCCTGGTATCTCGTCGCGGCCGGCTGCGCCGTCAACGCGGCCGGCGACACGTTCAACCTCCTCAACGGCGCCGGCGCCCCGGCGCTCGGCTCGATCGTCGACGCGATCGCGTGGCCGGCCTCGCTGCTCCTGATGTCGATCGCGGTCTGGCTGCCGGACCACGCAGGAGATCCTGTTCCCGAGACGAGCACACCGGGCTTCCTCCTCCCGGGCGTGGGAGCCGTCGGCGCGCTCTCGGTCCTCCTGCTCGGCAGCCTCGGCGGCACCAGCGCGAACGCCATCGCCCTCGCGACGATGACGCTGCTCGTGACCGGCGTTCGGCTGGCGTTCACGCTCGGCAGCCTGCGCAGCCTCACGATCGAGCGTCAGCAGCAGGCGATCACCGACCAGTTGACCGGTCTCGGCAACCGGCGGCACCTCGACGACGTCCTGACCCGGTTCTTCGCGGCCCGCAGGTCGGGCTCGGCGGCGGAGCTGGCCTTCCTGTTCGTCGACCTCAACCACTTCAAGGAGGTCAACGACTCGTTCGGGCACGTCGCGGGAGACCAGCTACTGCGGAAGATCGGCCCCCGCATCGGCGCCTGCCTCGAAGAGCGCGACCTGCTGCTCCGCATCGGCGGCGACGAGCTCGCGATCATCCTCGTCGACAGCGGCCGGTCCCGGGCCGCGTCGATCGCAGAAAGCGTCTCCGAGGCGATTCGCCGGCCGTTCGTGCTGGAGATGGTGACCGTGAGCATCGCCGGCAGCATCGGCATCGCCCTGGCCGGCGTTCACGCGAAGGACCCTGCCGGCCTCATGCGCTGTGCGGACCAGGCGATGTACCGCGCAAAGCACAACGGCGACCGGTACGCCGTGTACGACCCCGACATCGACGCCGAGGTCGACCGGCTACGCCTCGTCGACGACCTGCGCGGAGCCCTGCTGAACGACGGCCTCGAGCTTCACTACCAGCCGCAGGTCGACCTTTCGTCGCGGTCCGTCGTCGCCGTGGAGGCCCTGCTCCGGTGGCCGCACCCGCGGCTGGGCTTCGTGCCTCCGCTCGACTTCCTGCCCCTCGCCGAGGACGCCGGCCTCATGCGCCCCCTGACCGGCTTCGTGCTGCGAGAGGCGCTCGCCCAATGCGCGGACTGGCGCAGCCAGGGCCACAACCTCACGATGTCCATCAACGTGTCGGCGACCAACATGCTCGACGTCGACTTCGTCGGGCTCGTCGAGGAGGAGTTGCGGCGCCATGGCCTACCGGCCGACGCTCTGATCCTCGAGATCACCGAGACGACCCTCATCTCGGATCTCGATCACTGCGGGAAGGTCATCGACCGGCTGCGGGCGCTCGGCTGCACCGTGTCGATCGACGACTTCGGCGCAGGCTTCACGTCGCTCGCCTCGCTCGGCAAGCTCGCGGTGGGCGAGCTCAAGCTCGACCGGAGCTTCCTCGCGACGCTCGACGAGGATCCGAACACCCGCGCGCTCATCGAGGCCACGATCAACCTCGCGCACGCTCTCGATCTCCAGGTCGTCGCGGAGGGCGTCGAGGAGGCGACGACGCTCAACCTCCTCACGAGCCTCGGCTGCGACCTCGCGCAGGGCTACTACATCGGAAAGCCCGCGTCGGCGAGCGATCTCGCCCTCGCGCAGGAACGCGTGGCCTGACCACGGTCGCGACTCAGTTCGGGGGGCACTTCCCGTTCTTGTACGCGGCGTAGTCGGAGGGTGACAGCATCCACCGCCACGTTCCCTTGACCTTGATCGCGTGCATCGTCGCCGTCGTGACGCCGTCGTCGCTGGTGACCCGGACGGAGACCGCCGTGGACGGGGTCGGCCTCCCCGCGATCTCCACCTTGTCGGGGTAGGTCTGGAGAACCTTGAACTTCTGGAGGTCGAAGCCGGAGCTGGTGTGACAGGCCATGTACCGGGCACGGCTGACGATCGCCTTGTCCGCCGGGTGGAGCGTGTCCCACAGCGGCCCGGTCTGGCCGCGCGAGAACTGCAGCGTCACCTGGTCGATGAAGTCGGCGGCGGATTGCGCTCCTCGTACCGTGCTCCCACCTCCGCTTCCGCCGCAGCCGGTCAGGACGGCTGCGCCGAGAGCCGCCGTGGCGAGGACGACGGCGCCCCTCCGTGCGACGGCCTTGGTATGTGGTCTCAGTGCCATGTGAACCGTCCTACCTGGGTGTTGACGACGAAACGTGCGGGTGGGCGATCGGGAACGAGGGGGAGGCGGCCGATGGCGACGGGCCGTCCGACCTGGGGGATCAGCAGCGCCGAGATTCCGGTGCGGTCCGCGAGTTTGCGGCGCGCCTCGTCGCTCTCTGCGATCGCGAGCGCGGTGGCGTATGCCTCGGCCTCCGTGGCGCTCGCCGCGACGACCGTGACGGCGACCGGACCCGCACGAGCCGGTCGGCCCGTGGCCGGGTCGATGAGGTGGTGGAGGCGGCCGCGAGGCCCGAAACGCCGGGTGTCGCGCCCGGAGGTGGCGACGCCGCCGGTGGTGAGCTTCAGCGTCCCGGCTACGCGCCCCCGCGATCGTGGGTCCGCGATCTCCACCAGCCAGGGCCCGCCCTCGGGTGGCGTGCCCCACACGGCGATGTCGCCGCCGAGGTCGACGAGCCCCCCGGACATCTCGGGCCAGGCGGCGCGCATCGCGCCGAGTGCGCGCGTAGCAGCGAGCCCCTTTCCGATTCCGCCGAGATCGACGGCGGCGCCGCGTTCGATTCGGGCTCGCCCGGCGAGCGCGTCGACGTCGATCTCGGCGCCGGCGTGCCAGTCGCCGAGTGGCGCTTCCGTTCGCTCCGTGAGCGTCTCGAAGGACGCGTCGTACCCTGCCGCGCGAAGGGCCGGGAGAATCGTCGGGTCGAACAGACCGCCGGTGTCGGCGCGCCGGTGGCACGCCGCCTCGAGCGCCTCGACGAGCCGTTCGTCCACCGCGACCCACAAGCCGGCTGCGCCGTTGAGTCGCGACAGGTCGCTGCTCGGGTCGAAGCGCGACAGGACGCGCTCGCAGGCCACCACCTCGGCGTGCGCCGCTTCGAGCGCGCGGCGGGCGAGGAAGACCTCACCCGAATCCGCCGTCGCGGCGCCGGCGCAGAGCGTGCCCATCGCACGGAATGCCTTCCGCTGGAGCTGACGCGTCACGCCGGCACCAGGGTCCGGTTCTCTTCGCGTGGCTGCTGAACGCCGTCCGGGGGCGCCGGAGGCGGCGTCCGGAGCGGTGCCTTGCGAGCTCCCGGTCGCGGCAGGAGGATCCGGGCGTAGACGAGCCAGACGACGGGTGCGGCGACGAGTCCGGCGAGGATCATCCCGCGGGCCCCGGTCATGTCCGTGCCGACGTTGAGGGCGTGGTAGAGGCCGATTGCGAACGCGGCGAAGCTCGCGTAGTGCAGCAGGCGCCAGCGACGCTGGCCGATGCGGCGGCGGACGTGGAAGGACGTTGCGAGAGCGAGCATGATCCATCCCGTGACGATTCCGGCGGCGACGGGAAGGGGCCGCCACGGCGCCACGCCGGGCACGAGCACTCCGCCGAGCCCGAAGTGCATCACCGGGTCGAGCGCCAGCGCCGTGCCGTGCAGGCCGACCATCGCGAGGCCGGTCCACATGATCGTCTGGTGCCAGGCGAGCAACATCTTGCCGCGCCGGGCGCCCAGCAGCCTGGTGCTGAGGGCGAGACCGAGCGTGACCGAGATCGTGAACAGCGCAAGTGCCACGAGCCCGGCGGCGCGCGCGACGAGCCAGGCGACCGGCACGGCGCTTGTGGCGGCGGAGATCATCCCGCCGGGACCGGCGAGGTCCGCGTCGTCGCGTGTGCCGGCGAGGTGCTGCCCTGAACGACGACGAGATGGGTCTTGCCGTTCTTGCCGGTCACGACGACGGCTCCCGGGGTGTTCGCGGGTGCGGGGGCCGGTAGCGGCCGTGTCCAGGCGAGGACCGCGAGCACGGCGAAGAGCGCCCAGGTCGCGAGGATTGTCGCCCAGAGATTCCGCATCTCAGTCTCCCGGCTCCACGCGCTGCGTCGCCGCCGGCGCCTGCGGGGTGATCGTCTGGCCGATCTGTGGCGTCGACGGCTGCGCGGGAGCGCTTCGCTTGAGGCCGGCGACGGCCGCGGCTCCGGTCAACGCGGTCCCGGCAAGCACGGCTGCCAGGAGGAAGACCTCCCGCCGGGAGACGGTCGCTGGGCCTGGCCGGTCGCTCGCGGCAACAGCCAAGGTGATCCTTTCCGGTCGTTGTGCGCGCTCGTGTGCCGGCGCCTCCGGCACCGTCCTCCGGAGAATCGCGGCCGGGCCCAGACGCAGCATCGGAGCCGGCGCGCATCGTCGATGCGGGTTATCCGCACCGCTCTAGAGCCGCCACGGCCCGGCGTTTCGCGCGCGGCCTATCCCGTCTTCGGCGCGGCGGCGACGCCGAACACGTTCCGGTAGAGCTTCTCCCAGTCAGCGGCGATCTGTCGCTGAGCCGAACGGAGGCTGATCTGGCCGGCGCAGACCATGTCGTGCAGCCGGTTCTCGAGCTTGTCCTTGATCCGGTAGCCGGGCGATCCGTTCCGGAAGCGGGCTTCTTCGGGGTAGAGGTTGGCAATGTCGTTCGAGCCGCCCAGCTCGAGCGAGACGATGTGATCGATCTCGAGGGTTCGGCCGTAGAGCTTTGCCCGTAGGCCGTACTCCTGCTCGACCGCGTACTTCTCCGACTGCGGCACGTCACGCACCGCGCCCGTGTGGAAGCTCGACGAGCAGATGACCGCTTTCGTCAGACGCGAGTAGTAGGCGCCGGGCGAGCAGCGGCGATCGGGCCGCGCGGCCAGGCGGCACCCGCTCGTCTTGGTGGCACGCTGGAGCCTGACCGTCCGCCCGAGCGCGACGTCGTTCGTCTTCGTGTTCCCGCTTCCGTCCAGCCACTTCGCGACCCCGCCGTGGTGTGAGCAGGTTCCCGAGTGATGCTTCGAGAAGCTGTAGGTCCCGTCGCGGCAGAGCGCTGTCGCACCGGGTGGCGATGCGGCCGTGGCGGCGCCGGTCGCGGCTGCCGTGACGGCTGCGGCGACGGCCAGGAATACGGGTGCTCGACTCATCGGATGGTCTCAGCCGCTGAAGGAGACCGAGAATCCCCCGGAGGCAGGCGGAGACGGAACTGCCAGCGTCACGCCGTTCTGCACGATTCCGACCTCCTCGGCCGGCGTCAGATCCCAGGTCGGCAGACTCGTCGTCAGGCCGCTGAATGCGACCGTCCCGAAGTCGGCCAGCGGCACCTCCCCAGATAGCCCCACGCTGTAGTAGTCCTCGACGATCCACTCCGCGGTGTAGCCGCCCGAGTACGAGACGCTTGCGGTCGAGCCTTCGACGGTTCTCCACGTGCCGGTGTTCGAGTCGAGGATCGTCCCGTAGGCGCCCCCCGTGATCATGACCCCGGAGATGCCCGTGCTCAGATCGTCGAGCCTCGTCACCCAGGTGACGCCGTCGCTCTCCTCGTAGACGGACGCCTCGATCTGGTCGCCGGGCGAGACCGAGATGGTCTGGAAGTCGATCTCGGGATACTCGGGCGCCTCCTCCCACCACGCAGGATCGTCGTGCTGTGTTCCGCCCACACAGTCGCTCCTGACGCCTGTCTGGAGGAGGTCGCCCGTCGTTCCTCCGGCACCGCCGGTGCCGACCCAGGTGGACTCGCCCGCGTTCGGCGTGTGGCTGCAGTTCAGCGTCGGCACGGTGAAGCGGCCTGAGACCGAAGTGACGACGCTGCTCGAGGGGACGACGTAGCCCGACCAGTTCGCGCTCGGCGTGAACGTCGACGTTCCCTCCACGAGCGTGCGAGTCGCGGTCTCGACCTTGCCCCCGGCTCCGTCGGCGGTGAAGGTCAGAGTCCACTGTCTCGTCGAGACGGCCGGCGGCTGGCTCGGCAACGTCGTTCTGCCCTTGCAGGAGACGGGGAGTGGGTTGCTTCCCGACCAGAGACTCGGGGTGGACGAGAGCGAGCAGCTCGTCGCGTTCGACGACGAGTAGATGGCCGTGACCGGGCCGCCGGTCGCGGGCAGCGACGCGGGGCTCAGCGACAGCGATGCGGTGAGCCCCGCCGGCAGCGCTGCGGCTTCGCGGAGGACGACCTTGCGCTGTGCCCTCCGGTGGCCCGGTCCGATCGCGCGCACCGCGTACCGCAGGCGGACGACCGACAGGGAACTGTTCCTGATCGCCGGGAACGTGACCTTGGCCCTGCCCCGCCGGCACGACCTCGTCCGGAACACGTGCAGCGCCGACGACGTGCCCGTCTGCCGGAGGAAGACACAACGGTTCGCATTGCGAACGCGGACGGTCATCCGCACGCGTGCGCCGGTCGCGGGCAGCGTCGTGTGCGCCCTGGAGACCCGTACGCGCAGCAGACGCGGATGCGGGTGCGTCGCTGCCGCTGCGACGTGCAGCGAGCCCGGCGCGACGAAGAACACCCCGAGCGCCGCAGCGACGCCGCGTATCCAGACCCTCCGAGACACGAACCCACATGGCTTTTAATCGCCTCTCGATGCTTTGTCAATGACCCATGACGGTGAGGTCTTCCGCCGTCGGTCCGGGCGGTACGGCGTCTGCCGCATGTGCCAGGATGCGCGCACGATCCTCGGCAGGCGTGATTTCGTCGTCGTTGTGCGGCGGTGGCGGCAGCGAGGCCCAGTTCGGCGTCTCGACGTGTGGACTCCGGCTGGGGTCGTCGGCGACCGGGAACTCGCGGAGGCGATGGCGGATCTGCTTCGGGAGGAGGGCACTCGCACCGAGGCGCGTGTGCTCAGCGCCCACGAGTTGTTGCACAAGATTCGCTCGCAAGATCGAGAGCGCATCCTCGAGGATCTGTACAGCCGGACCACCTCGGAGATCGAGCGCGACCTGGCGCTGCGCCGGGCCGCCGAGGCCCGGCTGGCGAGCTACGAGCGGCGCTCGGGCCGGGATCGCCGGTCGGGTGCAGACCGCCGTTCCGGCGTCGAGTGGAGTCCACCGGGAGGCGAGCGTCGGGCGGGGCGGGATCGCCGCTCGGGGCGCGACCGCCGCCGCGCCCGGGCCGCATAACCGGGGCCAGGCGGTCAGTGGGCGCGGCTGGGATCGAACCAGCGACCCCTCGCGTGTGAAGCGAGTGCTCTCCCGCTGAGCTACGCGCCCGGGGCGCGAATTCTAGCCGGGTACGGGCTCGCCCTTCCGAACGTGGGAGGCCGGTCAGTCGACGGCTGCGACCGCGGGGCGCTGTCGCGCCCGCCGCACCGCTACCAGCGCCGCCGCGCAGAACGCGGCCGCGACGACGAAGGGGACGACGTCACCCGACGCCGCGGCGACCGCTCCCCCGGCTGCCGGGCCGATCAGGGCTCCGCTCGCCCACGCGGCGTTCATCAGGCCGAAGGCCATTCCCTGGGGCAGCCCGCTCCGCTCGGCACCCTCGGCGATCAGCGCGAAGGCCGGCGTGAAGAGCACGCCGTATGCGCCCGACGCCGCGATCAGCAACGGCACGTACGCCAGCGGGCGTGGGTTGAACGCGAGGCCGAGGGAGAGCGCGACGCTGAGGACGAGCGAGACCTGGACGGGCAGCGCGACGCCGCGCCGGTCGAGCTGGCGCCCGGCGAGCGGCGACAGCGCGGTCTCGAAGGCGGCCCCGACGAGCCAGACGGCGCCGATCGCAGCCGCCCCCCAGCCCGCGTCGGCCAGACGGAGCGGCGCCAGCGTCGAGAGGACGCCGAAGAGGAGCGACGGCAGCGCCATCAGTGCGAGACCGCCCACGAAGTAGTGATTGCGGAGCGCGCGGCCGACAGCCGCGTAGGACGGCACTTCCGGCGGGATCGGCTCGATCCGCAGCGTCCAGGCCGCGAGCACGACGGAGAGCCCCGCGAGCGCGGCGAACACGGGGCCGCGACCGAGCAGCGCCGCCGCCGCGCCGACGACCGGCCCGAACAGCGCGCCGAAGACGGCTGCGCCGAGCGCCGTCCCGATCAGCTGGCCGCGGCGGTCACGCGGAGCGGCGGCGAGCAGCCACGCGAACGAGCCGGCCCACGTGAAGCCGCTCGCCGCTCCCTGCAGCAGCCGCGCTCCGAAGAGGGGCCAGAACCCGTGCGCGAAGGCGAAGCCCAGGCTCGCCAGGCCCATGAACGTGAGGCCGACGAGGACGGCGCGGCGTGCGCCGAGGTGCGCCGTCGCGAGGCCGCCGGGGAGCCCGCCGACGAGGGCGCCGGCCGCGTACGCGCCGACGAGCACCCCCGCCCCGGCCTTCGAGAGGTGGAGGTGGTGCGCGAAGTGGGGGAGGAGCGGCGTGAGAGCCGCGAAGAGCATCGTGTCCACCCAGACGAGCGCGGACACGAGAAGGAGGAGCCGGCGCATTGGTCGCCAGCGTATTTGCGGCTTACGGTTCGGGTGTGACAGTCCGGGGTGCCAGCACCGTATGAGGGGCGTGAACGCCATGCCGGCAGCCGTCCGACCCCCCGGTCGCGTCGGCGTCCCGCCGTTCGCGGACGTCGTGGCGGAGCATCTCGACGCCGTCTACCGCTACCTCGTCTACCTCACCGGCGACCGTGCGGCGGCCGAGGATCTCGCGGCGGAGACGTTCGAGCGGGCGTTCCGCAGCTGGCGGCGCTTCGACCCGCGCCGCGGCGCACCGCGCACCTGGCTCTGCCGGATCGCCCATTCGGCCGCCGTCGACTGGTTCCGCGCGGAGGCGCGGCGGCAGCGGCGCGAGGAGACGTACGCGCGCGACGAGGCCCTGATCGGGGAGTCCGTCTTCGCCGAGGGCCTGTCGCCCGAGCTCGAGCGGGCGCTGCGCCGGCTGACACCGGCCGAGCGCGAGGTCGTCGCGCTGCG
Organism: uncultured Actinomycetes bacterium; assembly: GCA_963746965.1. Lineage (GTDB taxonomy): Bacteria > Actinomycetota > Thermoleophilia > Gaiellales > Gaiellaceae > Palsa-739. The sequence continues at coordinate 1,486,870 of CAVVDH010000001.1, forward strand.
CGTGCTGCTCGAGCTCGACGGCCCGAGCGCGGCGGGTGTGCTCGGGATCAGCAAGACCGCCTGCTCGACCCGGCTCAGCCGGGCCTTGAAGCGACTGGAGGAGGAGATGACGCATGTCCGCGACTGACCGGAGCGAACTGGACGGGTACGAGGCGCTCGTCTCCGAGCTGCGCGCGAACCCGCCGGTCGCGCCGGAGCGGCTGCGGCAGCGCGTGCTCGAGTCGGGGCCCGGCTCGCGCGAGCGGATGTCTCGGCGGCGGAGGCTCGTCCTCGTCGTCGTGCCGGTAGCGGTCGCGCTCTCCGTCGGTGCGGCGCTCGTGCACGGCTTCGTCAGCTCCGGCTCGAAGGCCGGGGCGGGCATGCAGCCGACGCTCGGATTCGGAAAGCCGAGCACGGTTCACAGGAGCGTCTCCCACGGGGAAAAGACGCTCGCGCCGCATGCGCCCGCGACGACGACCGCGAACGCAGCGGCGCAGGCCGCGGGGCCGGCCCACAAGATGGCGCAAACGCTCACCCGCGGCCGCGAGGGGCTCGTGGTCCCGAAGACCCGGCCCGTCCACGCAGCCGCCGCCCTCGATGTGCAGGTGGCGAACCACTCGGCGCTCTCCAAGGCGACGAACAAAGCGACCCAGATCGTCGCCTCGCTCGGCGGCTACGCGCAGTCCGTCCGCTACGCGAGCTCCGGCCGCCGCAGCGGCAACGCGGTGCTGGCCCTGCGCGTCCCCGTCGGGAAGGCGCAGGTCGCGATCTCGCGCCTCGAGAACCTCGGCACGCTCCTCTCGCAGCAGCTCTCGACGAAGGACTTGCAGCAGCAGCTCACGCAGCAGACGAACCAGATCGGCTCGCTGCGGCGCTCGATCGCCGTCTACGAGCAGGCGCTCCAGAGCGGGACGCTGTCCGCGTCGGAGCGGGTGGGGATCCAGATCAAGCTCGCGAATGCGCGGCACGCGATCACGGCGGCGCGGAAGGCGCGCACCGGCACGCTCGCCTCGGCGGCGACCTCCGACATCTCGCTCACGCTGTCGACGCGGCAGGGCGCCGTCGCCGGCGGGCACCACAAGAGCGGACGGTTCGACCGGCTGCTCGGCTCGGCCGGCGACTTCCTCGCGCTCGAAGGGATCATCGTCCTCTACGCGCTCGTCGTGGCCGGGCCGCTGCTCCTGCTCGGCGGCCTGGCGTGGTGGCTCGTGCGCGAGCGGAGGCGGCGCGACGAGAGCCGGCTGCTCGCCTCCGCCTGATCTGCTGGAATACCGCTCGTGCTGGGCGCAGAGCTCTCGACGGGTCACGAGATCGGCCTCATCGTCGTGGCGGCCGTCTTCATCGCCTTCGCGCTCGCCGCGTCGTTCCTCGTGCCGCGCTACAAGCCGGACTTCCCGGGCCCGGCGGGACTGAGCGTGTTCGCCATCGCCTCGATCGTCCTGTTCGGCCTGATGGTGGCGGCCGTGAACTTCTTCGGCTAGCGGGAGCGCGCCAGGCGCTTCGGTACTCTGTGCCACTTCGGAGAAGTGGCCGAGTGGCTGAAGGCGGCGCCCTGCTAAGGCGTTATGGGGCTGAATGGCTCCATCGAGGGTTCGAATCCCTCCTTCTCCGCTAGCGCAGCGCCCGCCGCGGTTCTGCGCCCACCCGCGGAGGGGTGGCAGAGCGGTCGAATGCGGCGGTCTCGAAAACCGTTATCCGTCGTTAGGCGGATCGAGGGTTCAAATCCCTCCCCCTCCGCTTTCACGCCCGGAAGCCGCTTGTTGAGCGGGATTCCGGCCTGCCGCCCCGCCGTTCGTGATCCGGCTGAGTCCGCTCGGATCCGCCTCGCTGGGCGGCGGACTGTCGCACGACTGTCGCACGGACGGGCTTGCGACGTCACCAGCCGCCGGGCTTCCGGATCGTCCCGTGCGGGTCCTCGAGCGTCTCGGGGAACTGCGCGGCGCGGAGAACGCCCTCGCGGATCTGCTTCCGGAACGTCGCGACCTTGACGAGCTCGACCGAGAACCGCGGATGCGGGTTGTAGATCCCGACCGGGAGACCGAGCTCGTCGCGGACGATCCGGATCGGAAGCGTCAGGTCGGAGTCGTTCGAGATCACGATCGCCGCCTCGTAGCGACCCTGGTAGCCGTGGGCGACCAGGAGCGCGCCGAGCGCGACGTCCGAGCCCTTCTCTTCGGTCTTCACCACGAGGGCGGTCCGCGAGCCGCCCGGCCGCGGCTTCGCCAGCGGCATCCGCACGGTGCTCGTCAGGAACGAGCCGTAGTGGACTTCAACGCCGGTCGTCTCGAGGGCGCGGATGAAGGTCTGCTGCCGGAGGCTCTGCTGCGGGTTCCGCGGCGTGTCCCTGACCAGCGCCGTGCAGTAGTGGATCTCGGCGATCTCGTTCTTCGGGAACGCGAGCTCGCACATGCGGCGGATGTTCAGCCACTTGTACGGCGTGCCGCGCACGGCGCCGTAATAGAGGTTGAAGCCGTCGACGTAGACGTTCGTGCGCACTCTGCGCAGCCTATGCGGCGGATTCATGGCCCAGAAATCGCTGAGGCCGCCTTTCGGCGGCCCCGCGGCCCTGCCACCGAAGCGGCAGGGGGGATTCGATGTAGAGGGTACCAGGCTCGAAGGCGAAGTCCTACCCCCGAAAGGTGTCGTCACGCTTTGGCACTCGCACGGCCTCGGCCTGTCGCGCGCTCGAGATAGGCGTCCACAAGGGCGACGGCCTCGTCCTCGTTGCCGGGCATGAGGTGCCCGTAGCGGTCGAGCGTGATCTGGATCGAGCTGTGGCCGAGGTAGGTGGAGAGTGCCTTGGCGTTGACGCCGGCGGCGATCAGGATCGACGCGAACGTGTGCCGGCACTCGTGCAGGCCGATGGGGGAGAGCTTGGCCTTCTTCCACGCCCGGTTGGCCCTGTTGACGAGCGCGTTGCGGTTGAACGGTCTTCCGCGGTCGCCGAAGAAGAACTCTGCGGCGCTGCGCCGTCGCAGCTTGCGCGCGGCGAGGTAGGGGCGGAGAGCGGCGACGATCGGCACGGAGCGCCTGCCGGCACGGCTTTTCGGCTCGATCACCCCGGCGTGCGGATCCCAGGAGCGCTCGACCCGGATGACGCCGGCCTCGAGGTCGACGTCGCCGTCGCGGAGTGCCAGCAGCTCGCCGAGGCGGAGCCCGGCGTAGAAGGCGGTCGCCCAGACGGCGCGGTCCTCCTCGCGCACGGCGGCGATCAGCTGGGCCGCCTCTTTCGGCGACGCGATCCGGTCTCGCCGGCCGCGGACGGATGGGAGCTCGACGCCGCTGACGGGATTGACGGCGACCTCGCCGCGTGCGAGTGCGCGGCGGTAGAGAGCCCGGAGGGGGATGAGCGTGTTCCGGATAGTGCTCGCGTCGCGGCCCTTGCCGAGCATGCGGTCGACGAGGTCCTGAACGTCGAGGCGGGTGATCTCGGTCAGCTTCGCGCCGCCGAGGTCGGGCAAGACGCGCAGGCGCATCGAGGTCTCGTAGCCGCGCAGGACACTCGGCTTGTACGGATCGCCCGAGCGGTTGCGGATCGTCCCGTCACGCGCACCCTCGAGCCACGTCTCCCAGACTTCTCGAAGCGTCGTCGCCGAGGGCGCGCGCATCGTGCCGCGCCGCAGAGCGACGAGTGTCTCCGCGCGCCAGGCCTTCGCCTCGTCGAAGCTGCGGAAGGTCTTGCGGATGCGCTTACGGTCTCGGGCGCTCCAGACGTGCGCCTGGTAGGAGGGGCTGCACCTGCAGCGAGCGTCTCGATCTCGCGCGGCTGGGCAGTCGCGCCTGTGCCGTACGTCGATGCCGAGCGTCGACTTCGCCATCAGGCCCTTCGCACGACGGTAGCGCTCGCGGCGCTTCGCTCGAGCCAGCGCTCGATTTCGGCGAGCGGGATGAGGATGCGGCGGCCGCGGCGGATGATGCGGAGCTCGGGGAGAATGTGCTCGTCGAAGTAGTCGCGGCTCACGCCGAGGACGTCGGCGGCCTCGCCCGGGCTGAGAGCAAGCCGCGGGCCGAGCTTCGTGGGCGGGTGGCCGGCGCGGCGCGGACGTGGCTGCTCGGGGCGTCTGATCGGCGTGACCTCGAGTCGGAGTTGCTGAGCGTCCGGCCGGCGCGGCATTGGGCGGATACTGTAACAGAAAAGACAGTGCTGTGTCTAAGCGCAGCGGAGAGTAAGATCTTGGTGTGACGAGCGGGACACTGATCCGTCAGGCGCGGACGCGAGCAGGCCTCTCGCAGGTGCAGCTTGCGGAGCGCAGCGGCAAGGATCGGGCGCAGATCGCTCGCTGGGAGCGGGACGCCGTGACGCCGAGTCTGGAGACGTTGCGCGAGCTCCTGCATGCCTGTGGTTTCGACCTCGACCTGTCGCTCGTGCCGTACCGGGTTCCCGATGCGGCGCTGGACGTGCGGCTGGGAAAGGCCCAGGAGCAGACGCCGCAAGAGCGGCTGCAGGCGATGCTGAAGGCGCGCGGGCGCTGATGGCCGGCGAGTTCGATCCGTACGCGCTGCTGCACGCGCTCGAGCGGCAGCGGGTGACCTATGTCGTGATTGGTGGTCTCGGGCGTGTTCTGCACGGCTCCGGCGAAGTTACGGACGGTCTGGACATCGTTCCGTCGACGCGGGAGGAGAATCTGCGCCGACTCGGGCTCGCCCTCGAGGAGCTGAACGGGCGCCGGCCAGACGGGGAGCGGTCGGTCCTGGAGCGCGACCTGGTCGGTCGCGGGGTGCTCGAGCTCGAGACGGACGCGGGCGCGCTGAAGATCGTGCCGGAGCCGGCAGGCACGCGCGGCTATGACGACCTGCGGCGGCGGGCGGAGCGGCCGCCGCTCGGCCAGGGCTTGCGGCCCGCGGTCGCCTCCGTGGACGATCACGCGCGGATGCTGGCCGCGCTCGACCGCGAACAGGACCGAGAACCGCTCGCTGTCCTGCAGCGGCTGATCGAGTTGGAGCACAGCCTTCGCCGCAGCCCCGCCATCGACCTCTGACGGCTCGTTAGCAGGCGCTGGGTGGGTCTGCTCCGTACAGGAATAGCAGGGGTGACACAGATGCACCTAGGTGCAGAAACGTCTCACCATTCGTGTACGCTTGTACGCATGTCGCGCCGTCGCCAAGAACGCCGCGCCGACAAGGTCCGCCGCCATCTCTCGGAGACCCAGAAGACGAGCAGGCGTGCCGATCCGTCGCCGGCGGCCGCGCCGCCGCGGGTGGTCGTGCGCGAAGCGAGTCACGTCGAGCGCCTGGCCTACACCCGCAGCCAGGCGGCTCAAGCGCTCGGCGTCAGTCGCTCCACGCTCCGTCGCCTGCTTCCGTACATCGACACGATCGAGATGCCCTGGGGCGCGAGCCTGATTCCCGTCGACGAACTCGAACGGCTCGCCGTCGAGCGTCGACGGACCGCACGACCGCGACTCGAGCTGGCGACGCGCGGACGGAAGGCGGCCGTCCAACCTGAGATCGCGAAGCGCATCCACCACGAGCGCTCCGCAGGCAAGAGCCTCCACCAGATTGCCGACCGACTCAACGCTGACAGCGTCCCGACCGCGCATGGCGGCGCGCGCTGGTGGCCCTCCACCGTGCGGGCGGTCCTGCAGAGGGGTAACCCCGGCGAGCAGTAGCGATCGCCTACGACTGAGAATTCCCCGGTGCCGGTGCTTCACGGGACCGGAGTACGGTTTCCTGCGTGAGACGTCTTACTCGGGTCGTGGCATGTGTCGCGGCGCTCGCGCTTGTGACGGGTGCGATCGAGCTCCTGAAGGGGCACGTGCCTGTGCTCAGCCTGGCTGTGCTCTACCTGCTCGCGATCATCCCGGTCTCAGTCGCCTGGGGGATCGTCTATGCGGTGGGCATGGCGCTGGGGAGCATGCTCTGCTTCAACTTCTTCTTCCTGCCGCCGCTCTACACGCTGACGCTGCAGGACACCCGGAACTGGTTCGCGCTCCTCGTGTTCCTCGTCACCGCGGTCGTCGTGAGCGAGCTCGCGACCCGCTCGCGCCGGCGTGCCGAGGAGGCCGAGGCGGCCTTGCTCGCACTGCGGGAGCTGACCGAGGAGCGCGAGCGGCTCGCCGAAGAGCGCGAGCGGCTCGCCGCGGAGGCGCTCGAGGCAGAGGCGTTGCGGCGCAGCGACGCGATGAAGACGGCCCTGTTGCGAGCGGTCAGCCACGACCTCCGCTCGCCGTTGATGGCGATCCTCACGTCGGCGGGCGCGCTCTCGCACGGCGAGCTCTCCCTCGATCTCGACGATCGCCGGGAGCTGACCGAGACGATCCTCGGCGAAGCGGAGCGTCTCGACCGGATCGTGCGGAACCTGCTCGACCTCTCGCGCCTCCAGGCGGGGGCGGCCGCGCCGGAGCCGGGCGACTGGCCGGCCGACGACCTCGTCCTGCAGGCGCTTGACGGCGTCGAGGCCGTGAACCGTGTCGAGGTCGCGCTTCCCGAGGACGACCCACCGTTCGTCCACGCGGACCGCCACCAGATCGAGCGCATCGTCGCCAATCTCCTCGAGAACGCGCTCCGGTACTCGCCTCCCGAGGAGCCCGTACGCGTGCAGGTGCGCGAGGTCGGCTCGGAAGTGCTCGTCCGCGTGGTCGACCACGGGCCCGGAATCCCCCTCCACGAAGCAGAGCGGATCTTCGAGCCGTTCCAGCGAGGATCGCTCGACTCGCCGACGCGCGGCGCGGGGCTCGGGCTCGCGATCGCGCGCGGCTTCGCTGAGGCGAACGGCGGCCGCGTCTGGGTCGAATCCCATCAGGGCCAGGGTGCGACGTTCGTGCTCGCGCTGCCCGTGGCCGCGCACGTCCAGATTCCCGCGTGACCGGGCCCCGCATACTTGTCGTCGACGACGAGCAGCAGATCCTGCGGGCGCTGCGCACGAGCCTCCGCGGTGCGGGTTACGAGGTCGACACGGCCGACACGGCCGAGGCAGCTCTCGCGGCGGCGGCGATGCGGCCGCCCGAGGCGGTCGTGCTCGACCTCGTGCTCCCCGACGGAACGGGGATCGACGTCGCCCGCGAGCTGCGCAGCTGGAGCAAGGCGCCGATCATCGTCCTCTCGGCGGTCGGCGAGGAGCGGGAGAAGGTCGCGGCTCTTGACGCCGGCGCGGACGACTACGTGACGAAGCCGGTGGGAATCGACGAGCTGCTGGCCCGCCTGCGCGCCGTCCTCCGCCGGACCGCTCCGAGCGGCGAGCCGGTGATCGAGGTCGGGAAGCTCGTCGTCGATTTGCAGAAGCGTTCGGTGACGATGGCCGGCAGCTCCGTCCACCTCACGCCGCATCAGTTCGACCTTCTGCGGGTTCTCGCCCTGAACGCTGGCAAGTTGCTGACGCACCGGCAGCTTCTGCAGGAGGTGTGGGGGCCTGGCTATGCCGATGCGGCGAATCTCCTCCAGGTCAACATCTCCCAGCTCCGCCGCAAGATCGAGCCGGACCGCGGCCACCCGCGCTACCTCCTCACGGAGACCGGCGCCGGCTACCGGCTGGTCGAACCGGTCTAGCGCCTTCAGGGAATCGACAGGCCGCCGCCGCGAATCGTCAGGCGGCATTAAGGCACCGCCTCGTACCGTCGAAGGCGGTCATGGGGATCTCGCAGCGATCGGCATTGCGGCCGCGTGCTTCGCGGTGATTCTCGCGTTCCTCTGGGCGCTGGAGCGCGTCTGATGAGCACGGCCGACGCGTTCGGGCTCGCGATCTCGCTCGCGGTGCTCGTCTACCTCGTCTACGCGCTTTTCCGCGGGGAGAAGCTCTGATGGGGCAGGGCACCGGCCAGATCCTCGTCTACGCGGCCGTCCTCGTCGCCCTCAGCTACCCGCTGGGGATCTGGATGGCCCGCGTCTACACCCGCGAGCGCGGGGACGTCGTCGAGCGCGGCTTCCTCCGCCTGCTCGGGCGCGACGCGACCAGCGACCAGGGCTGGAAGGCATACGGCCTCTCGGTCGTCGTCTTCACGGTCGCCTTCAGCGCCTTCCTCTACACGCTGCTGCGGCTGCAGGGCCATCTCTTCCTCAACCCGGCGCACCTGCCGGGAGTGCCCTGGATGGTCGCGCTCAACACGACTGCGAGCTTCGTCACGAACACGAACTGGCAGTACTAGGGCGGCGAGACGACGATGTCGTACCTGAGCCAGATGGCCGGACTTGCGGTGCAGCAGTTCGTCTGGCCGGCGTTGGGCTCGCCGTTCTCGCCGCGGTCGCGCGCGGCATCGCGCGGCGCGGCGGCGGTCTCGGCCTCGGCAACTTCTGGCGCGACCTCTACCGCTCGATCGTCTACATCCTGCTCCCGCTCGCGCTCGTGCTGGCCGTCGTTCTCATGTGGCAGGGAGTGCCGCAGACCTTCCACGGCTACGTCCACGCGACGACGCTGCAGGGCGGGCACCAGACGGTAGCCCGCGGACCCGTCGCCTCGATGATCTCGATCAAGCAGCTCGGGACGAACGGCGGGGGCTACTACAACTCGAACTCGGCCGTCCCGTTCGAGAACCCGACGCCGCTCTCGAACTTCCTCGAGGTGCTCGCGATCTTGCTGATCCCGTTCGCGCAGGTCGTGATGTTCGGGCGGATGGTGCTCGCGCGCCGGCACGCGTGGGTGCTTTACGCCGTCTGCTTCTCGATCTTCGCCATCGGCGTCGGCGTCGCCTACCCAGCCGAGCAGCACGGCTCGCAGGCGCTGCGAAGCTCCGGCGTCAACATCACGCAGAGCGCGAGCCAGTCGGGCGGGAACATGACCGACAAGGAGATCCGCTTCGGCATCGCCAACACCGCGCTCTGGGCGATCGCGACGACGGACGTGTCGAACGGGTCGGTGAACGGCGGCCACGACGCCTTCACGCCCGCCGGCGGATCCGTGCCCTCGTGAACATGTTCCTCGGCGAGGTCGAGCCCGGCGGCGTCGGCTCGGGGATCTACGGCCTGATCTTCTACGTCCTGATCGCCGTCTTCGTCGCAGGGCTCATGGTCGGCCGGACGCCGGAGTGGCTCGGCAAGAAGATCGAGGCGAGGGAGATGAAATTTGCTGCGCTCGGCGCGCTCTTCGTCCCGACGATGGTGCTCGTGATGACGGCGGCCGCGATCGTGACACCGGCCGGGCTCGCTTCGGTCTTCAACCCAGGCGCGCACGGCTTCACCGAGACGCTCTACGCCTACACGTCCCAGTCGAACAACAACGGAAGCGCCTTCGCGGGCTACGGGGCGACGACGTTCTCGACCACGCTGGGGACGGTAGCCCTCTACTTCGGCCGCTTCGTACCGCTGCTCGCTGGGCTCGCCATCGGCGGCTCACTCGCGTCGAAAAAGGTCGTGCCCGCCTCGGCCGGGACGTTCCGCACCGACGGTGCGACGTTCGGCGTGCTCCTGCTGGGCGTGATCGCGCTCACCGCCGGGCTGATGATCCTGCCCGCGATGACGCTCGGCCCGATCGTTGAGGGGCTGGCCCACTGATGCTGCGCGCCCTGCTCGCCTCCGTCGTGGCGATCGTCGCCGCCACCGTCGTGTTCGGCTTCGGCTACCCGGCGCTGATGACCGGGATCGGCGCGGTCGCCTTCCCGCACCAGGCCGCGGGGAGCCTGATCGAGCGCGACGGCCGAGTAGTCGGCTCCTCGCTCGCGGCGCAGGCTTTCGCCTCGCCCGCGCTACTTCCACGAGCGGCCGTCGGCCACCTCGCCGGCGTACAACGCCGCGGGCACGACCTTCTCGAACCTTGGCCCGACGAACCCAGCGCTCCGGGAGCTCATCGCGGCCAACGCCGCCGCGATCCTGAAGCTCGAGCGCCCGTACAGCCCGGGCCTCACGATCCATCAGATCCCGGTCGACGCGGTCGTCCCGTCCGGCTCTGGGATCGATCCGGAGATCTCGCTCGCGTACGCGCGCCTGCAGGCCCTGCGGGTCGCCGCCGTCCGCCATCTGTCGCTGACGACCGTCGACCGGTTGATCGGCCAGAACACCGCGGGGCGGACGTCGGCTTCCTCGGCGAGCCTGGCGTCAACGTCCTCGAGCTCAATCTCGCGCTCGACAGGGTGACCGGCTGATGGCGCGCCGCTGGCCAGCATGTTCTCGCGCGACCTCGTGGTCGCGGCCGTTCGCGACTCGTTCCCGAAGCTCGACCCGCGCCTGCAGGCGCGGAACCCGGTGATGTTCATCGTCGAGCTCGGCAGCGTGATCACCACGGTGATCTTTTTCAAGGACCTCGCGCAGGGGAACCACGGCCAGCTCTGGTTCGTCGGTGTGATCGCGATCTGGCTCTGGCTTACGGTCCTGTTCGCGAACTTCGCCGAGGCGATCGCGGAGGGCCGCGGCAAGGCGCAGGCGAACGCGCTGCGGGCGACGCGCACGGCGACGACGGCGCTCCGCCGCTCACCCGACGGGCACCTCGAAGAGGTCGCGGCCCCGGACCTGCAGAAGGGCGACTTCGTGATCGTCGAGGCGGGGATGACGATCCCAGCCGACGGCGAGGTGATCGAGGGCGCCGGCTCGGTGGACGAGTCCGCCATCACCGGCGAGTCGGCGCCCGTGATCCGCGAGGCGGGCGGCGATCGCTCCGCGGTCACCGGCGGCACCAAGCTGCTCTCCGACCGGCTCGTGATCGAGGTCACGCAGGAGCCGGGCAGGTCGTTCCTCGACCGGATGATCGCCCTGGTCGAGGGCGCCGAGCGTCGCAAGACGCCGAACGAGATCGCCCTCAACATCCTCCTCGCCGGCCTGACCATCACCTTCCTCGCCGCGGTCGTGACGCTGCGGCCGTTCGCCGACTACGCGGGCACCCAGCTCTCACAGACGGTTCTGATCGCGCTCCTCGTCGCGCTCATCCCGACGACCATCGGCGCATTGCTGTCGGCGATCGGGATCGCCGGGATGGACCGGCTCGTGCAGCGGAACGTGCTCGCGATGTCGGGCCGCGCCGTCGAGGCGTCGGGGGACGTGGACGTGCTCCTGCTCGACAAGACCGGCACGATCACGCTCGGGAACCGGCAGGACAACCGAGTTCATTCCTGCTCCCCGGCGTCGAGTAGAGCGCGAGCTGCCGGAGGTCGCGCAGCTCGCCTCGCTCGCCGACGAGACGCCCGAGGGCCGCTCGATCGTCGTCCTCGCGAAGGAGCGTTTCAATCTCCGCGAGCGTGACCTCGGCCGGCACGAGTTCGTCCCTTTCAGCGCCACGACGCGCATGAGCGGCGTCAACCTGAACGGGACGCTGATCCGTAAGGGCGCCGCCGACGCGGTCAAGACCTTCATCGCCGAGAACGGCGGCCGCGCGCCCGCCGAGATCGACACGGCGGTGCAACACGTGGCCGAGCAGGGAGGGACGCCGCTCGTGGTCGCCCGCGACAACTTCGCGCTCGGCGTCGTCCACCTCAAGGACATCGTCAAGGGCGGCATGAACGAGCGCTTCGACGAGCTGCGTCGCATGGGCATCCGCGCCCGTGATGATCACCGGGGACAACCGCGTCACCGCTGCAGTGATCGCGCAGGAGGCCGGCGTCGACGACTTCCTCGCCGAGGCGACGCCCGAGGCGAAGCTCGCGCTTATCAGGGATGAACAGGGCGAGGGGCGGGGGTAGCGATGACCGGCGACGGGACGAACGATGCGCCGGCGCTCGCGCAGGCCGACGTAGGGGTGGCCATGAACACCGGCACATCGGCCGCCGAGGAGGCGGGAACAAGTCAACCTTGACTCGAACCCGACGAAGCTGATCGAGATCGTCGAGGTCGGCAAGCAGCTCCTGATCACGCGCGGCGCTCTGACGACGTTCTCGATCGCGAACGACGTTGCTAAGTACTTCGCGATCCTGCCGGCGATGTTCGCCACAACCTACGCCTCGACACCCGGCGGGAAAGGGCCGCTCAGCGCGCTCAACATCATGCATCTGGGCGACCCGCAGAGCGCGATCGTCTCCGCCGTCATCTTCAACGCCCTGATCATCCACGCTGATCCAGCTGCTCGGCGCTGCGCGGCGTGGCGAGTTGCCGCGCAATCCCAACCACCCGCACTCGACCGCAACCTACTGATCTACGGGCTCGGCGGCATGATCCTCCCGTTCGTCGGGATCAAGCTGATCGACCTCATCGTCCACAACGTCTTCGGGGCTTGAGTGTGGCGCGCGGTCATTACCGGATCCTGCTGGGGATGGCTGCGGGCGTCGGCAAGACATACCGCATGCTCCTCGAGGGCGGGCAGGCGCAGGAGGAAGGGCGCGACGTCGTGATCGGCTACCTCGAGCCGCATGACCGGCCCGAGACGTCGGCGCTAGCCGAGGGCCTCGAGGTCGTGCCGCGCCTGCGCGCGCAGCACGGGACGCTCGAGCTCGAGGAGATGGACCTCGACGCGCGTCCTCGCGCGTGCGCCGCGAGCTCGCGCTCATCGACGAGCTCGCGCACACGAACGCGTCGCGGGATGCGGAACGAGAAGCGCTGGCAGGACATCGAGGAGGTGCTCGACGCCGGCATCGACGTCATCTCGACCGTCAACGTCCAGCACCTCGAGAGCCTCAACGACGCGATCTTCGAGCTCACCGAGCGTCCGCGTTCGCGAGACCTTCCCCGACCGGGTCCTCGACGAGGCGGACGAGGTCGTGCTCGTCGACCTGTCGCCCGGAAGAGCTCCGGGAGCGCCTGCGGGCCGGCAAGGTCTACCCCACGCAGCAAGCCACGGTCGCGCTCGACGAACTTCTTCCGCGCAGACAAGCTCGGCGCCCTGCGAGAGCTCGCGCTGCGCGAGGTTGCGGAGGACGTGGAGGCGCGGCGCGCGGCACGCACCGCTCGAGCCGCTCAGTCAGACCGGCGGTCGCGGAGCGCGTGCTCGCGCTCGTCGAGCCGCAGCCGAAGTCGCAGCGCATCATGCGGCGCGCGTGGCGCTCCGCGCAGCGGCTCGGCACGGAGATGGACGCGCTCTGGGTACGCCCGCCGGGACGGCCGCCCACGGAGGAGGAAGCGACGCAGCTCGCGGCGCTGCGGCGGCTCGCGGGCATCCTCGGCGTCCACTTCCTCGAGGAGGAGGGCGACGACCTCGTCGCCGCCGACCCGTCGCGTCGCCGCCGAGCGCGGCTCGACCTACATCTTCGTCGGCACGCCCGACGAGTCGCGGCGCCGCGAGATCTTCGGCGGCTCGCTCCTCTCCCGCATGGTGCGCGAGCTGCCCGGACATCGACATCCGCGTCATCGCGAACCGGGCCGACAGGGATCGGCTGAGCCGAGCAATGATCGCCGCCGTCATCGCGCTCGCAGCGCTCGCAGCCGTCCTCGCCGCGGCTCTCGTCGCCCGCAGCGGGTCCGGCTGCGTCGGCCGCGCCCGGGCACCCGCCGCGTCCTCGTCCCGTTCACCGGCGGCACGCTCGACCCGACCGTGCTCGATGCCGCGATCAGGCTCGCGCATGCCGAGAAGCGCGACACTCGTTCCCGCCTACCTCCTGCTCGTCCCGCTCCGTTACGCGGAAGACTCGCCGCTGCGCGACGAGGTCGCCGTGGCGCTGCCGCTGCTCGAGGCCGTCGAGCACGCTGCCCTCCGGGCCGGAGTAGCCGTCGACGCGCGGATCGAGAAGGGGCGCAGCACCACTCACGCCCTCCGGCGCCTATGGGACGTCGAGCAGTTCGACCGGATCGTGGCCCCAGCGCCCACTAACGGGCACACCGGATTCACCCTCAAGGACGTGACCTGGCTCCTTGCCAATTCGCCGAGCGAGACGATCGTTCTCAAGCCGACGCCTCAACCCTCGGTCCCTCAAAGGCCGTCCATGCTCGCGGCGCTTCCCTGGAAGAGAAAACGAGCGCTTCCCAGTGCCGCGGATGCGGCGTCCGCTCACCCTGCCGGATCAGCGAAGCGTCGCGAAGCGAAAGCCCGGCCGCCTTCTGTAGCCCTCTGAGCGAGATTTCCTGATTCGCTGACGGAAGGTGGCGGTGCCCAGCGGATCCAGCCGGACGTCTGCTGCTTCCGGCGGGACGCCTCGAGCGTGTCGCGGAGGCCGACTGTCGCGCGTGTTGTCGCGCAGGCGCCGGGCATCGCCGCAGCCAAGCCAAACGAGCAGGCGCTCGAAAACCGTTATCCGTCGTTAGGCGGATCGAGGGTTCAAATCCCTCCCCCTCCGCTTCTCGGCCGTGATCCCGCACGGTTGAGCCCGTCTTGGGCTCGAGACTGATCGATGCCTCTCGCACTCCCCGATGCACGGCGGGCGTGCTGCTGGCTCGCGCGGTTCCATCGCAGTCGCACGGACGATCGCACGCAGGGCTTGCTCTGTGGGGCTCGTGGAGCTAATGGATGCTCGTGATGAGCGCAAATGCGAGCCTGAGTCGGGTGCAGACGCCTGCTGTTGGTGTGGTCGCCCGTCATCGTCGTGGCTGTGACCTTGGACGGGGAGGGTTGGTCTGTACGTGTACGCCCGCCTTTCAGGCGCAGGTGTACTCGCCGCGGGATCGTCGTCCGTTGCGGAAGACGTTCGCTGATCTTGGGGAGGCGAAGGCCTGGCGACAGGAGATGCAGGTCGCCGTCCGGCAAGGCCGCGCGGGCGCCCCTTCGACTGTGACGCTCGCCGAGGCCGCGCGCGAATGGCTGGACCTAGCGCAACGGGGAATCGTGCGGACGCGCTCCGGTGACCGGTACAAGCCTTCAGCTCTTCGCAGCTACGAAGGTGCACTGCGCCCGCTCCTGACCGAACTTGGCCACCTGCGGCTGAGCGGGCTGACGCGCCACCACCTGCAGGACGTTGTCGATCGGCTGGTGGCCCAAGGACGAGCCCCCAGCACCGTTCGTAACACGCTCTTGCCGGTGCGGGCGATCTACCGCCGGGCTGTGAACCGCGAGCAGGTCACAGCCAATCCAACCGAAAGACTGGCGCTTCCGGCAGTCCGTGAACGGCGTGAGCGAGTCGCTCGCCCTGACGAGGCTGCCGCCTTGATCGCTGCGGCCCCGCTTCGTGACCAGGCGCTCTGGGCGACCGCCCTCTACGCCGGGCTGCGCCTCGGCGAACTACAAGCACTCGACTGGGGGAACGACATCGACCTCGACCGAATGACCTGATCAGCGTCGAGCGAAGCCTGGGATCGCCACACCGGGTTCGTCGCCCCAAAGAGTCGCTCCGGCAACCGCCGAGTCCCACTCACCGCCATTCTCCGCCGAGAACTCCTCAACCACCGCCTCCGCCAAGGCAAAGGCGGCCAAGGGTTCGTCTTCCCCGAACCAACGCGACACCGGGCCGTTCAACCCAAGCACGATCGCCCTCTCACGCCAAAAAAGCAGCCTGGGCCGCCGCCGCCCTCACCCCCAATCACACTGCACGAGTGCCGCCACAGCTACGCCGCCTACATGATCGCCGCCGGCATCAACACCAAAGCCCTCAGCACCTACATGGGCCACGGTAAGCATCACCATCACCCTCGACCGCTACGGCCACCTCCTCCCCGGCAACGAACACCAAGCAGCCACCCTGCTCGACAGCTGGCTTCAACGCAACAGGCCGAAACACGAGCGGTTTCCTAAACCGCGTGCGCTGGTTCGATTCCGGCCGGGGGCATCACAAAAGCGCCTGCACAGAGGCGGTTTTTCACAGGGCGCCGTTGACGCCGGATTCCATGATCTGAGGCTTCGGTTCGGCCTGTTGGGAGTCGGAACGCGGAACCGAATCGGCGGAACGGAGCGGGTTGCGGGGCAGGTGCAAGCGGTTTTCCGCACCGCTTGTGAAGTTCGGCGCGGGCACCGACCCGGCGCCTTCTCCTCGGCTGTTGTGGTCTACCGGCCCGGCGGCCGAGCCGAGTGTGCCACCGTTCCCTGGTTCACCGTCTGGAAGCCGCCCGCACTGTAGTCGGGTCGGGAACGTCCGGGCTCTACCGCCGCACCGGGTCGCCAAGCCCCTCCTCAGCGCAGGCCGGGCAGTCCGGCCGGTGCGAGGGAAGGTCGACGCGGTCGAGTTCACCGCTCCGGCCGTCGTATTGCCAGAACCAGCGCCCGCTGCGCTGCACCGCTGCTGTAGCCGGTGATCAGGTCGAGCACGCAGTTGCACGCCTCGGAGGCGAGCGTGCCGTTCATCGAGACGACTTGGGGGTCGCCTGGCGCGTCCGGGCTGCGGTCATATCCGGCTGGGTGGTCGCGCTGCTTCCTGCTCGAGCACGGGCGTCGGTCACGAACCAGCAGCGCAGGCACGGGCGGCCCGGCATCGACACGATCACTTGGCCGTCAGCGCGGACGAGCTGCTCGCCGCGAGTCACGAGCGTCATCCCGATGTCGACGAGCGGGATCGCGTAGCGGCGGCCGAAGGCGTTGATCGTCCGCGCGCGTGCGGAACGTGTCGACGCAGGCGACGATGACGTCGGCGCTCTTGAGCGCCGCGATCGCCTTCGAGGAAGGAAAGCGCTCGCTCGACCTTGCTCGACCTTGATGTCCGGGTCGATCGCCTGGTGGCGACGCGCTCGGCGAGGTCGGCCTTCTGCGTCCTGTCGATGTCGAGGTAGGTCGCGCCGACGACGCGGCCGAGGTTCGTCTCGTCGATCAACGTCGTCGTCCACGCGCGATGATCGTGCCGACGCCCTGGTGCGCGAGTCTGCTGGACGACGTGCGAGCCGCCGCCGGAGATTCCGATGACCGCGACGCGCGCTTCGGTCGAGCTTCGCGTCGCCCTCCGGGCCGATCACGGGGCGTGAGGCGCGCTGAGGCGCTTGCGTGTGCGCGAGGAGCGAGCGGTCGCGGAGCGCCAGACCTCGATCGTGTCGCCGAGGACGACGAGGCGGCGGAAGCTCAAGGCCCCGCTGCCCCGGCCTGCCAGAACGAACCGACGGCGTCCCGATGGCCGAGGAGCAGCGAGCCCGTCGGGAAGGGAGCGAGCATCCGGCTTGCCGGGCGCGAAGACGTCGCGGCTCCCGCCTGCGCGTCGTCCGGGGAGAAGACCGGGCGCGCGCTGCCCGCCGTGCGAGTGGACGAGGACGAGCGTCGCGTTCAGGTCGAAGCGCGCGTTGCAGGGCCTCGCCGTTGAACTTCGCCGACCAGGTGCAGCGCCGACCCGTGCTGCGTTGCGCTCGATCTCGGACTCCGGCACGGGCAGCCAGTCGCGGGCCATGCAGGACGACAGCCGCCGGGCACGGCGCTGACCGAGCAGACGAGGAACCCGGCCTCCTCGCCGCGGCTCGTGTCCTCGACGTGCTCGCGGAGCGGCGGCGAACATCTCGCCCTCGATCGCGCACGTCCACCGTGAGCTGGCTCGGCCAGCCCGACGGCCGGTGCACGAAGCCGCGAAGCGCGGGCGGCCGCCGCCGAGGAGGCGGCGCGCCCCATCTCGCTGAGTCGCCTGAGCAGCGATCACCGCGGCCGCTCCTTGTCGAAGACGCGTCAGCCAGCGCTGGATGGCGAGCACCGGGTCGTCGCCCTTCCAGGGGAACTGGAAGCTGAACGTGCGCCAGTGTCTCGCCGAGGATGTAGGCGTCGCTCGGGTTCTGCGGCAGGCGCCCGTTCGGGCCGTGGATGCCGGGCTCGACGTAGAACGCGGGCCTGCTGTTCGGCCAGCCGTCCCAGACGGTGAGCGCCCGCGTCGGGTTCGGCGTCCAGCTCGGAGGGGAGCTCCAGCCGCTCCAGCTAGGACGTGGAGCGGCTGGCCCGCGGCCGGACGTCACGTCGCGTGGCGCCGCCGAAGGCGGCGCCCAGCCTGGCGACGATCTCCGCGCGGAGGGCAGTCGTCCATCAGGACGCACCGCCCTTGCCCACCGACCTCGTAGTGGTCGCCCGCCTTGACGTCGTGGCTCTCGTGGTCGGCGAAGCAGCTTCGGCTTCTTGCCCTCCCTGACGAGGAAGAGGGAGTCGGCCGCGGGGACGCCGAGCTCCTGCTTCAGCGCCGGCACCGGCGTCGAGCCCCGCCGGGATCTCCTTCTCCGCTCGTGGTGGTGTTGCCGTCGTCGTCGGTGACCGTGAGCGTCACCTCGACGAGCTTGCGGTGCTTCTCGTCGTCCGTGATCTCCTCGGTGACGGTCGTCGTCTCGCCGTCCGCGTCGGTGACCGTGAGGTCGACCTCGACCGGGTCGTGCTGGGGGTGCTGCTCCGCCTCGCTCGCCATCTTCTTCTCCTTGTCTCGGCCCAAAGGGGGCCTGTCCTGGACGCGATCGCTAAGCAGATTAGCAAAAGATCGCTAAGTCGCTTAGCAGTCCACCGCCAGACGCCCGCCGGAGCGCCCGAGGAGCCGCGCGTGATGTGCCCGAAGCGGCCGCTAGGCCGTCGGCTGCCTGCGTCGCGACCGTGACGCGGCGACCGGTGCGGACACGGGCCCGCGGAGCGAACATCAGGAAGACGTTGTATTGATTGAAGAACGCCTCGGCCTTGAACTGCCGGTGGCGTGCCGCCGCGGTCGCGGATCTTGATCGAGCACGAGGGCGGCCTCAGCGTCGCGCCCATCGACTCCTCGGCGAGCTCGACGAGCGATGGGGGATGGTCGAGCCGCTGCACCGGGAAGTGCCGTCCGAGCGGGCCGAAATGCTCGCGGAAGGAGTCGGACTCGACCGCGTGCCAGATCGGCAGGCAGCCGCTGTTCTGGTGGCGGCCCGTGATCAGGAGGGCGAGCGGCTCCGGGTGCATCTCGACGTAGTGCCGGATCGTCGCGTGGCGAGAGGCGCGGTATTCGGGCGCGAGCAGGATCGGCGTCGAGATGCTGCGCTCGTACTCGAGCGCCCGCCGGTGGAAACGACCGTTCTGGAAGATCAGCGCCGTCGCGCCGTAGTTCGCCTCCTCCTCGAGGCCCTGCTTCACGTCGCGGAAGAGCGTGTCCTCGTGGTCGAGAATGAAGGAGTCTTCGTGCCACGGGATCAACTGGTGCGCGGTCTCGTGGGCCTCGGTGAAGTTCGAGCGCTCCTCGCTCTGGGAGAAGTCGACGAAGATCGTCTTCTCGCGGTAGAGGAGCGCTCCCAGGATCTTCCGCCAACGCGAAGGCCGCCTCGCCTCCGGCGGTTCAGGCAGGTCGGCAATCGAGACGACCTGCTCGATCCCGAGCACACGCTGGAGCTCCCCGAGCGGGGTCGGGAAGACGTCGACGACGCCGGCGTCGCGGAGAGTGCGCTCGACGAGTCGCGGGAGCTGTCGTCGGCGCGCGAACTCTCTCGAGAAATCGTCGGCCAAGCTACTTCCCGTGAGCGGCCTTGTTGCGGAGGCTCTCCAGGTATGCGACGGCCTCCGCCTGCTGAGTCGGTGTCAGGTCGTCGAGCGCGCGGAAGGCCGCGTTCAAGCGTCGCTCCCCGCGCTGCGTTGCTCTTCTTCGTCAATCCAGCGAGGCGGAGCAACTTCTTGAAGTCGAGGCTGTAGACGGACGCGAGTTCGTAGAGGAGGTTCGGGGCTGGTCGTTCAATCACGCCCGTCTCGATCTGGGAGATATGCGCGTTGTTGATACCGGTTGCCTCTTCAACATCTCGGAGGCTCAGGCCGAGGTCACTTCGCCGTTTTGCCAGCAAGGTTGAGAGCTCTGTCGGCACGTTGGTGACACCTCCTGTCGTTGGTTCCATAGGCGGAGTGTAGGGATTCCACCGGTGCATGCTCAGTTGCTTAGCACGCCGGGAACGTGCCGCGGGGCCGCAGATGTTCTCGGAGTCCCCGTTTCACGCTCGCGACTCGCAGTCCCCTTAAGCGACCGGATGGCGATCTACGGTCGCGAGCATGAACTCACAACCCGTGTGGCGTTCCGGCGACGCCGCACGAGACGGACGGGCTCACGAGTCCTTAGGTCTTCGTGGCTCCCTAACCTGACTCGCCCGAGGGGGTTCTACACACCGTTTCTAGATCGCTGCCCGCGTCCGGTCACCGATCTAGCGTCCGGGCATGGTCTGGTGGCAGACAGCGGTGGTGGCGTTCGGCTCCGCTGTGGTGGGCGGCGTATTGAGCTGGTTCGGCTCTTTGCTCACATTCCGCGCGCAGACGAGGGTACGGCGCCGCGAGGAGGAGGGGCGCGTTGTCGGCGAAGCGATGGCAGCGCTGCGAGAGCTCGATCCGGAGGTCTTCATAGAGCGGCTGCAGCTCGATGAGCGCGGCGCCGACCTAATGCGAGAAAAGGCGGAGCGCTGGTTGAGGGCGGCAGGGGGTCTCGACGTGCTGCGCGCGTCCCGACCAGCCATGGATGAGGCCGGCGCTCTTGCCTACGGCGTCATCGAACACGCGCGGCTCGTCGTTCTTCGGATGACTGAGGAAGTGTCCGCGAGTGGCTACCCGAGCCGAGCGTGGTGGGACGCGGTGCTCCCGGAGTACGAAAACTGTTTGGCCAGCCTCGAGCGGTTGGTGCGTTGCCTAGACGGGTAGTGAAAGACCGTTCAGTCTGCCCTCGAAGAGACAAGCGGTTCTGGACACCGCTTGGCCTGGCAGTTCTGGACACCCCCTTGCAGCCCGCGGTCTTGGCCTGTTCCTAAAGCACGTGCGCATGTTCGATTTCATGCCGGGCGCACTTAGAGAACTAGCTGCACCTGCCCCGGTTCTCCCCGTTGTATTTCGAACGGCAGTGCCGCTCGGGGCAATCAGACGGGGCAACAGTCGCTACTTCTTCGTGGAGGCGCGCGGCTTGCGAGCGCCCTTCGTGGCAGTCCCGAGGGTCTTCTTCGCAGCAGCCTTGGACTTCGACCCGTTGCCGCTGTCGCCGGGAGCGCCGGCGGCCGTCGCCATCGACGGCGGGATCCCGTCGGGCGCCAACCGCTCGTACAGCTCGCGGTACCGATCGCGGGCGTTCGCCAGCAGCTCTTCGTAGCTCCGGATCGTGTACGCGACCGCCTTGCGGTCGAAGGCGGGATCGAACTGGTCGCCGAGGATCATCACGTCGATGTCGTCGCCGCTGATGTCGCCGAGGGTGGCCTCGAACACGTTCTTGTAGAGCATCACCTGCTGCAGTTCCTTCGAGCTGATCTTCACGCCTGGGCGCTTGAACTCGACGACGAGCAGCTTCGTCGGCGGCTTGCCTTGCTTCGGCTGCAACGTCCGGTTGTCGAAGCAGACGAGATCGGGGCGCTTGCCCGATGCGAACTCGAACTCCTTCGCCATCTTGTCCGCGAGCTTCGTGGCGAACTGCTGGTTGCTGAACCAGTAGGTCAGGTCGTCGCGGATCAACCAGATGTTCTCCGCGATGATCTTGTGGATCTCGGCCTCGAGGACGCCGTCCGCGACCTTCTGCCGCAGCAACTCGATCACCTCGAGCTGCGTGTGAAGCATCTGCGCGACCTCGCCGACGCGGGCGGCGCCGTACTCGGCGAGCAGCCTGCTCAATCGCTCAACCTCGTCCGGAGCCGCGTCGCGGATTGTCTCGAGGATGATCCGGAGCGCGTCCGACTCGTAGTAGCGGATGATCAGATCGACGATCTGGTCGACCGTCTCGTCGTCTTCGTTCTTCGACAGCTTCGAGATGACGCTCTCGACGGCCTGGTCCAGCTTCTCGTAGACGTCCGGCCCAAGCGCCTTCAACCTCGCTTCGAGGCCGGGATTCCTTTTCATCGCCGCCTTCTTGCGAGCCTTGTTGCGCTGGCGCGCGAGGCCGGCCGCGATCGTCTCCAGCTTCTTCTTCGCGTATTCCTCCAGCGCCACGACGGCTTCGTCCTCGGGGTTGAACCCGCTGCGGCTCGTGTTGATCACGAACTTGTCCCGGCGCGACTGCGTCCCCTCGACGGGGTCGATGAAGTCCGGGTTCAGCTCACCGACGATCCGCACGAGGTTGAAGTAGCCGTGCGTCTGCTGGTTGAGGCCGAAGAGCGACGGCTCGGCGACGATCCGGTCGCGCACGCGGATCGCGAAGCCCGGCTGCAGGCTGCGGCGGTCGGTCGCGACGATGTAGTAGCCGCGGACCTTGCCGAAGCCCTTGATCGTGTCGACGAAGTCGTGACGGTCGCCGGGGATGTCCTCGGGCGAGCACTCGACGCCGTTCACGAAGATCCGCCACCCGTTGCGCGCCGGCAGATGGCGCGCCAGGTACGCGCGCAGCTTGTCTTCGTCGACGAGGGTGACGTCCTCGAGCAGCTCGTCGAGCTTGACCTCGGTCCCGCTCGTGTTCTTCTTGACCTTCCGGGTCTCGGGCTCGATCTCGAAGGACTCCAAGTCGGTCGCGTCCTCCAGCGCCTCGCGGTCGAGCGTCAGCGTTGTCTCGACACCGTCGCGCCACGTGCGGACGATCATCTTCTGCGCGATGCCGAAGCCAGCGAGCTTGCCGATGCCCTTGTTGCCGATGACGGGGCGGCCGGACCTCGTCGTCTCGCCGCCCTCCTTGTCGTCCTCGCGACGGTCTCGGCCGAGGAGGAGGTAGTCGTCCTCCACGCTCGTCGCTGTCATTCCGGACCCGTTGTCCACAATCGAGATGCTCTTGTCGGCGTAGGTGACGTCGACGCGCGACGCGTCGGCGTCGTATGCGTTCGCGCACAGCTCGGCGATCGCCTTCGGGACGGTGTTGTACATCGCAATCCCGAAGTGGTCGAGCAGACGCGGAACGACCTTGAACCTCACGGAGGGATTGTAGGAGGCGCGGCCGCCGCCCCCGGGCTGCGGCCGGAGGATGGGCCGGCGGCGAGCCGAACGCCGCGGACAGTGCAACATCCACCGGCCCGAAAGGAACCTACGCCGGCACTCGGGAATCTGCCTAATGGCCGAAGCGACCGCCTTCGGCCGGGGCAGGAAGGGGCCCGCGCCGCGCCGGCGAACGCCGCGGCGTGACCGAACCTCCTGAGCGTCTACGTCAGGCGGCGCGAGAGCTCGACGCCCTCGCCGATGACGCCGAAGCAGGGATAGTGACGCGCGACCGCATCGACACGCTCGTCGCGAACATCGTCGGCGCGGCGCGTCAGCTCTTCGGCCCTCGACCGCGCGCGCCGCGTGGAGAGGGCGGGCGGCAGAAGATCCTCACGTACCTGCAACAGCACGTCGGCGAAGACGTAGCCGGAGAAGAACTCGCCGCCGCGAGCGGAATCCACGAGTGGGCCCGCCGTCTCCGCGAGCTGCGCGTCGAGCAGGGCTACGACATCGAGGAGGTCGGCGACAGCGTGTATCGACTACACAGCGCAAGGCCCGACACCGACCGGGCGCATCGATGGCAGGTCGCCAACACGATCCGGCGCCAGCCGGGGAGCGCGACCGAGCGGATCGAGGTCTTCCTCGTCGCCTTCGAAGGGCATGTCGTAAACCGCGACCAGATCGACTACGTCGCGAAGATCAAGGAGGGCAGCCGGCGCGTGCGCGAACTGCGGGACGAAGACGGCTGGCCGATCAACTCGCACATCGACGAGCCCGACCTTCGCCCCGGCGAGTACCGGCTGGTCTCGGCGGACCCGGCGGATCGGCGGGATCCGCGGCAGCGCCTGTATCCCGAGGGGCTTCGCGAGCGCGTCTTCTCGCGAGACGGCTACACGTGCCAGGTGTGCGGCCGCAATCGTGAACGGGCACTCGCTGCGGGCGACACGCGGTTCTATCTCGAGATCCACCACCGAACGGCGGTTGCGGAAGAGCTGGACGCGTTGTCCGAGGAAGAGCTGAACGACGAGGCGAACCTCGTCACGCTCTGCCACGCAGACCACCTGCAGGAGACCGCCGCGTTCCAAGAGCGGCGCCGAGGCGAGCGCCGCGGCGGTTAGCGTCAACGGCGGATGCCGGACAGGCTGACGCCCAAACAGCGAAGCGCCCTGATGGCGCGGGTTCGCACGCGCAACACGGGGCCGGAGGTCGCTCTACGTCGAGCCCTGCACGCGGCAGGTGTGCGCGGGTGGCGCCTGCACCGCGCGCTGCCGGGACGGCCCGACCTAACGTTCGGACGCGCTCGCCTGTGCGTGTTCGTCGACGGGGCGTTCTGGCACGGGCACCCGGACTACTACCGCGGGCAGTCGGGCGAGTTCTGGGACCGCAAGATCGCCCGGAATCGGGAGCGGGACGAAAGTGTCAACCGGGAGCTCGCGGACCAGGGGTGGCGGGTGCTGCGGCTGTGGGACTTCGAGGTCGAGCGGGATCCGGCCGCCTGCGCGCGTAGAGTCGCGGAGGCCTTGCGAGGCGACGCCGGGCCCGTCCGGGGCGGTCGGTAGGTTCGGCATCGTGGAGAAGTTTCGGCTGATGGACCTTTTCGCGGGGTGCGGCGGGATGACCCGCGGCTTCGTCGACAGCGGCGCTCTACGAGCCGGTGTTCGCGGTCGAGTGGGACGCGGACGCCGCCGAGACCTACGCCGTCAACTTCGGCGACCACGTTTTCGCCGGCGCGATCGAGGACGTGCAGAGCTTCCCCGAGGTTGCAGTCGTGATCGGAGGCCCGCCGTGTCAGGGGTTCTCGCCGCTCAATATGAATGGCGTGGGGCTCGATCGCCGCGGCCTGTGGCGCGAGTACCTGCGCGCGCTGAAGGAGTCCGAGCCGCAAGCTTTCGTGATGGAGAACGTCCCGGAGCTCCTCCGCTCAGCGGAGTATGTCGCCTTCGAGAAGGCGGCGCGGCGCCTCGGCTTCGCCGTGGAGGGACGCATCCTGAACGCCGCGGACTACGGCGTGCCGCAGACGCCGGAGACGAGCGTTCGTCATGGGCGTCCAAGACGGCGAGCCTCCGTGGCCCGACGAGACACACGCCGCCCCTGATCGCGGCGAACCAGGCCAAGCAACATGGCGCAACCTTCCGCGATGCCGTACGGCGACTGCCGCTCGTCCCCGACGGCGAACGGTGGCACCGGGCGCGCAACCCGAGGCCGACGAGCCTGGAGCGGTACAGGACGATCCCGAGGGAAGGCGAGGGACGGTTCCAGCTCGCGGAGCGCCGGCCGGACATCACGCCAGCGTGCTGGCTTCGCAAGAAGACGGGATCGACCGACGTGTTCGGCCGCCTCTGGTGGGATCGCCCTGCCTACACGATCCGGACGGAGTTCTACAAGCCCGAGAAGGGCCGGTATCTGCATCCGAGCGAGCATCGTCCGATCACGGTCCGAGAAGCCGCGCGGTGTATGTCGCTTCTCCGACGACTTCGTATTCCCTGAGAATCAGCCGATGACCTCGGTGGCGAAGCAGATCGGAAACGCGGTCTGTCCCGCGCTCGCTCGCCGCGTCGCTGAACGTCTCGCGGCGCACCTGTTGGCATCCGTCCGAACGGCAAGAGCCGCGGCCTAGCAATTGTTGGCGGCCTTGGTTCCAGCCAGAGCCGCGGTCAACGAGCAGACCACGCCACTCCATCGGCGCGACGCCGCGCACCAACCCCAGCGCGTCGCAGCAACGCTCTAGGTGCGCGGAACTCCAAGCTGCTCGTCCCGAAGAAGCAAGAACTTCATCAGCTGCGGCGAGTACCGAGCCGCCTCCTCGGGAAGCGCACCTTGGGTCCACATTCGCGTGATCGCTCGGCTGAGCCGGTCGACCAGAGCAGCGATGGCTGTGGCAGCTTCGCGGAAGATCTCCTCCTGCCCATCGTAGGTTCCGAAGCGCTCAATCCAGTCCGGCCGTCTTGAGATGAACTCGTCCTCAAACTCAGACCATTGCCGGGACGGATCGTTCTCGACCTGAACGGACGCTGGATCGAGGAGGGCGTTGAGATGGTGGTAGCGGCTTTCCTGTCCGAAGTTCGAAAGAAGCCTGAGAAGACTCCTGAGATCGCCGTCCGAGCGAATGAACTCAAGATCCACTTGAACGCGGTGGGTCGGAGCAATGAGCCTGATGAGGTCGTCGGCAAGCCGCTCCAGATCGTGGCTGTACTTCCTCATCTCTCGGATCGATGGGAGCTCGCCGGAGTCTTCGAGAACTGCAAGAACGTAAGTGAGCTTCAAGAGTCGTTCCAGCCCCTGCGCCAGCAGCTGGAGCGGCAGATGGTGGAATCCCTCTGACGCCTGCTCGCGCAGATCGGTGAGCCCGAACTCGATTAGCTTCGTGGCGGTATCCAGCTCTTCGCTCAGCGCGAACGACTGTGGCGGCGTTAGATGATCCGGCACGCTCCTGAGCTTGCCAACGAGCCCGGATGCAGCACAGGCGTGTCGAAACGCGATGAAATCAAGAGCGGAGTCTCACGCAGTCGCAGTCGTCGAGGTGCGAGGGAGGCACATGGCCTACGGCCCGTGGCCGCGCTTCGCTCGCCGCCCGACGCTGTCTTGAGCGTCTCAGCATGATCGAGAAGCGTGAGTTCCGGGGGTGGTGGTGGCTCCCCGAGCAACCTGACGACCGTTTGCCGGGCACGCTCACCGTCTCTCGCGGAGAAGCTGAACTCGACCTGACCGGTCACTTCGGTCACGAAGTCATCGCCGACCGAGGAGACGAGATCGAGATGTCTTTTGATCTCGGCTGAGTAGCGTCTCCGGGCCGTGGCCTCGACTATCGCGATCATAGGGATCGCCATCAGTGCGTTTGCGCTCGCGATTGCAGGAGCCACGGCGATATTCGCGCACCGGCAGCTCAACCTGACCGAACGCCAACGGCAACGCGACTTCGAGGCGACAGTCGTCGTCGAGCTCATCGGCGTCACCGGACGTGAGCACGTCTTGGACTACGAGATTCTCGTGACGAACGCCGGCCCAGCGGTTGCGCGCGACGTCAGCGTTGCCATCCTCGAATGGAGCAATAACCCGTTCGGGCGGCAACTAGTGGAGGCTGAGGTGGCGCCCGCACTCTTGCGCGGTGAACAACGGACTGTTGCGCTTGAGCTTCCCATAGAACAGGCGCGTTTCGACGATCGTACGGTTTCGATTGAGCTTGTCGCCGAGTATTACGACGACAATGGTGTGCGGAGCGAGAGGCTCGCATTGGTCTTTAGTGACGGTCTTGTTCTGACTCCACCGCAGCCTCCAGCTACCTCAAAGTAGG
Source organism: uncultured Actinomycetes bacterium (assembly GCA_963746965.1). Taxonomy (GTDB): domain Bacteria; phylum Actinomycetota; class Thermoleophilia; order Gaiellales; family Gaiellaceae; genus Palsa-739. Next base: position 1,513,539 of record CAVVDH010000001.1, read on the forward strand.
GCGGGTTACTCGTCGCGTAGAAGGGCTGGCGCAGGACCGAGCGCAGAGGAGACGACGCGGTTACCGTAACCGCTGGCAGCCATCGGGTTCCGCCTAGAGCCAACAGGGCGAGGCTCGTCTGCCCGTGCGGCTGAGCCGTCCGTCCGAGCCCCGATTGAAGGCCCGGGCAGGCATGGAGGGTGCGCAAGGCCAGACGCCGGCCCTAGCCGAGGGATCTGACCGCTGCTGGTCATCCCCACGTCGCGCTGAGCTCTGCCGGCTGGCCGCGAAAGTTCGTTGGGGGACTAGTAGCGACATGTGAGGTGTGATATATCCCCCCGGTGCGGGTTTCTAGGTCTTAAGGCAAAGGAGGGCTGCCATGGGTCGACGCAACAGCGAGGGCAGGCATGTGCTTAGAGGGCCGGGAACCTCCGCCGCGCCGGCGGCGACCCGATCTGTTCTTCTGAGCACGTTCTCGGTCGTTGGTCGTGATGAGACAGGCTTGCTTGGGGTCGCCGTTGCTTCGCGCGTGATTGCCGTAGGTGCAAGATGCCCGTTCGTGCGGCCCCTGCGAGTGGCTGCAGCGTCGCAGGCATACTCGAACCCATACCTGTCGTATGACCTTGATGCGCTCCTTGAGTCGGGTGTCGAGCTTGAGCGGGCCGGCCCCATGGTTGTTGCGAATGATCCAGGGTCGGGCTGGCGACAACTCATTGCGATCGGCATGACCGGGGACCCGTTTGCGTACACGGGTGAAGAGACGGATTCATGGTCCGGACACTCCTGCGGAGCTGATTGTGCCGCGGCCGGAAATCTCCTTACGAGCGGTGACACGATCGACGCGCTGGTCCAGACGTTCGAGGAGGGGTCCGATGCAGATCTTGCGACTCGCCTCTTGCGCGCTCTGGCTGCTGGCCAGAGCGCGGGTGGTGATCGTCGAGGTCAACAATCTGCCGCCGTCCTCGTGTACGCAAGTCAGGACGTTCCGTATGTGAATTTGAGGGTCGATGAGCATGAGCGGCCAATCGTGGAGTTGCAGCGCATTTGGGGTGCACTTTCTAGCCACGACCGCTCGCTTGCTCTCGAGACTGCCACAAGGCGTGAGCCGCGCGGGGCGGAAGAGATGCGCGAGCGACAGCGTGCGGTTCGCGAGAAACTCCGCGATGACGGCGTCCTGGTTGGTGAAGACGACTAGATGCCTTGGGCGAGAGCAAAGCAAGTCAACGCGGCCGTGGACACCTCGCGCCGGGGTGGATCCAGTTTGGAAACGGTTCAGTGGCGTCGTGTCAGGCCGTGACGATGTCGGCGCTCACGCTTGATCAGTGCGAGGTCGTCGTAATCGGTGGGGGAGTAATGGGTGTCAGCTGTGCATTTCACTTGGCCGAAGCTGGCGTCGCTCCCGTGGTGTTGGTGGAGATGGGAGAGCTGGGATCGGGTTCTACTCGGCGCGCGGCTGGTGGTGTACGGGCGCAGTTTTCTGACTCGACGAATGTCCAGCTTGGTCTTCGAAGCCTGGAGGCGTTTGCCACTTTTCGTGATAGACCGGGCGGCGAAATCGACCTGCGGCGTGTCGGCTACCTGTTCTTGCTCCGCGAGCCACAAGACATCCCGAGATTCGAAGCGAGTATCGCCCTGCAGGGCGAATTGGGTGTGAACAGTAGGTTGATCGCACCGTCGGAGGCAAAGTCGCTCTCTCCCCTCGTAGCAGTCGAGAAGGTCGCTGCTGCCGCTTTCTCTCCCGATGATGGCTACTGCACGCCCGAAGCCGTTGTCCAGGGTTATGCGGCTGGAGCGCGCCGTCACGGTGCGGTACTCGAAACAGCATCCGAGGTGGTCGGGATCAAGGTAGTCGACGGCTGTATCACCGGCGTCGTCACGACGAGAGGTGAGATCAAGACCAATGCCGTGATCTGCACGGCGGGCGCGTGGTCAGCGGCAGTGGGGCAAATGGTCGGATGTCAATTGGACGTGACTCCTCTGCGCCGACAAGTCGTCTTTACTGGACCGGTTGAAGGCGTAGGCCCGGAGCCGTTTCCGATGACCATCGACTACACATCTTCCTTCTACTTCCACCGTGAGGGACCAGGAGTGCTGATGGGAATGTCTGATCCCGAGGAGCTGCCAGGTTTCAATATGGACCGTGACGACGAATGGCTCCCACGGTTGCTCGACGCCGCCGAGGCGGTGGCCCCCGACCTTGCGGGAGCCGCGATCCGTGGCGGTTGGGCGGGCCTCTACGAGGTTACTCCCGATCACAATGCACTGATCGGCGAGGCACCAGGACCATCGCGGTTCCTATATGCCACCGGCTTCTCTGGTCACGGCTTCATGCAAGCCCCCGCCGTTGGTGAGGTAGTTCGCGATCTCTATCTCAACCAAGAGCCATCGATCGACGTCACGCCGCTGGTTGCGACTCGCTTCGCTAGCCAAGAACTTCGCCCGGAGCTGAATGTTGTATGAGGCTGCCGCTTCTTCACTCTGTGAACGCGACACCCGGGGAAACGGCATGAGACTGGGTGAGGCAACTTGGACAGAAGCGAGGGATGCCATCGGCTCCGGCGCCGCCGCGATCATCCCGCTCGGCTCGATCGAGGAGCATGGTCCGCATGTGCCCATGGGGGACTACTTCGTTGTCGATGAGGTGGCGGGCAGAACCGGAGAGGCCACCGGTGATCTCGTCGCTCCCACGATTCCTGTGGGCTACTCCGAATACTTCCGGCACTACCCGGGCACGATCACATTTCGACCGGAGACGCTTGCCGCTGTGATCGAAGATGTTGTGTCGTCGCTAGTGCGGCACGGCATCAGTCACATCGCAATCTTCAACGGCCACGCGGGTAACGCGCCAATCATCGAGCTTGTGACGCGTCGACTGCGACGGGAGATAGGTCTCCTGATCCCGAGCATTTCACCATTCCAAATCATGCTCACGCCAAGCATTGTGGAGGACGTTTATGGGGCGGCGCGGGAACTCGCGCACGGGGGTGAGCCAATGGGGTCGCTCATGATGGCGCTCAAGCCCGGACGAGTGGACCTCAGTAATGCGGGGGAGTTCGGCCGCGGGCAAGTACTCGGCCTGCCTACCGATGGCCTCGGTGCGCTCAGACTCGAGAACGTCCGGATTGGAGTTCCGATCGATATGCGCGAAGTTGCGCCCGAGTCGGGGAGTCTCGGCGATCCGGCTGGCGCCACCGCGGAGAAGGGTGCTGCAATCCTCTCTCAGACGGTTGAGGCGTGCGTCGGCTTCATGAACTGGTTTCGGTCGGTCGATCCGACAGTCGTCAAGGAGTAACCCGAGGAGGAGGAAGATGCCCGTCGGCTTCAGAGTGTTCCGAAACATCAAACGCCCTGCTCGCGCGACTTACGAGGCCCTGAGCGCGTACCGAAGTTGCGACCTGGCTGATGCGATGAATCGCGCGGGGACGATGGTCGGCATCTTCCCGGTCTACACGCCGATAAAGCGGATCGTTGGCACGGCTGTCACCGTCTCAGTGCCAGCGGGTGGCTTCGACATGATCAAGATGGGCATCCAGGAATGCCAGCCCGGAGACGTGTTGGTCGTTTCGGCGCAGGGCTACACGACCTGCGCGCTGTGGGGGGGAAACTTAAGCCTAGGGACTCAGCGCCGCGGTGTGCTTGGACTGGTAATGGACGGCGCCGTGAGGGATGTGCCGGAGATTCGAGCCCTCGAGTTCCCCACGTTCGCGCGAGCGACCGCAACCGCGCCGGCAGCGATCAACCCGCCGACAGGAGAGGTGAATGTCTCGATCGCCTGTGGCGGCACTGTCGTTCGCCCGGGCGACGTCATCGTCGCCGACGAAGACGGAGTCGTCGTCGTGCCCCCCGAGGCGATCCAGGAGATCGTGGCCGAGGTCGACCGGACGAGCGAAAGGTACGCGGCCGTCCAGCCCATTCTGCAGAGAGGCGAGGTGACGAGTATCGACAAGATCACGGAGCATTTCCTCGGGGCGGGACTCGAGGTCATCGACTGACGCGCCGTGCCACCAGAAGCGTCCCGCCGTGAGTGAGGGGTATCAGGTCCGAGGTGTGACAGAGGAGGAGGGTAAGGAAAGATGAGTTCCTTCAGATTGGTAAGGGTGTCCCTGTGGCTATGCGTTGCCGCACTCGTTTTTGCCGTGGTCGCGTCGTCGGCGTCCGGGCGCCGGGCGGCCGGGACGCTAAATGTCGGGTTGATCAATGAGGACAAGACGCTCATTCCTCTCGGCTTCTCGACCGACCCTGTGCTGGCCGCGCATAACACCATCGAGTCGCTCGCGTCATTCGGCGCTGGCAACAAACTGCACCCGCAACTAGCGACTAAGTGGAAGCAGACATCTCCGAAGAGCGTCTCTATCTCCTTGCGAAAAGGGGTGCGGTTCACCGATGGCGAGCCGTTCAATGCATCAACCGTCATCTTCAGCTGGCACTGGGTGCTTCACGAGCTCCATGGCACAGACGCTCAGTACTTCAACGAAATCAAGTCGATCAAGGTGCGGAACCCACACAGCATCGTCATCAAGCTGAGCAAGCCTGATCCACTGTTTATCGAGGGTCTGTCCGCACTCTGGATGTATCCACCAAAGCTCGCCGGGAAAGAGGGGTACAAGGCTTTCGGGCGTCACCCGGTAGGAACCGGGCCGTTCGTGTTCCAGAAGTGGGTGCGCGGCAGCTCAGTCACATTCATCGCAAACCAGCACTACTACCATCAGTCCGCCGTGAAGCTCGCCAAGATTGTGTATCGCTTCATTCCGGACACGAATGCCCGTGTAGCCGCGCTCAAGAGCGGACAGATCGACATCGCGTACGACATCTCGCCGGAACTCGCTCCCGGCGTCGCGCGCACGCACAGTCTCAAGATCGAGAAGGCACTCGACTACCACCTCTATAACCTCGAAGTCAACAATCTCGGTGCTAATGCCAACAGCCCGGTAGCGAAGCAAAAGGTGCGGCTTGCTTTGAACTACGCGATCGACAAGCGAGCCATCGTCTCGAAGATTCTGCACGGGTACGCAAAGGTGTCCTCGAGTTTCATCGGGCCTGCGATGTTCGGGTATAACCCTAAGGTGAAGGCCTTTCCATACAATCCCGCGAAGGCCAAGAAGCTTCTCGCCCAGGCTGGATACCCAAGCGGGTTCTCCATTGACTACAGCTGCCCGTCAGATGCCTACACAGACGTCAATCAGATCTGTCAGGCGATAGACGGCTACCTCCAAGCTGTCGGCATCAAGACGAACTTCACCCTAGAGGACGGGACCACATACTGGAACGCCGAGCTCGCGAAGACGCCAACTCCGCTGTTCTACGAGGTGTGGGGGGATCTGACGAGCGACCCGGGCACGCAGATTCAGGGCGCGTTCGCCGTCGACCCAAAGTTCTTGCCTGCCGGCGCGAAGCTGCCGTCTGGCATCCCCTCGAATCAATGGGCGAACTATTGGGATCCAAAGCTGATGGCACTCTACAATCGGTACCTCGGCGCAAAGACGATCGCGGGGAAGAAGTCGACGATTTTTGCGTTCGCAAAGTACACACACGCGAACCCGCCGTTCGCTTGGCTGTTCCAGATCGACTCACTCGACGGAGTGAACAAGCGAGTGCACGGGTTCATCAAATTCAACACAGAACTCGACGACACGATGGCAGGAGTGAGCCTCTCCGGCTAGCTCCCGGCGAGTCGACCGAGGGGCCGGCTGGATCGGACGACCAGCCGGCCTCTCGGTCGGGAGCCGCACGGCCGCGGGCGAGTAAGGAAGCGACAATTGGTTGACAGCGCGATTGTGTGCCCAGAGCCGCCAGCCGCGACCGTCGGCGAGGAGATCCTCCGCAACGGCGGCAACGTGATCGACGCGTCGGTTGCGACCGCTCTCGCACAGTGTGTGACGAATCCGCTCGGGACCGGTCTCGGCGGGATGGCCGCAGCACTTGTCGAATACCCCGACAGTCCCGAGCCGCTGTCAATCAACGCCACCGTAGAACTCGGATCAAGGACGGACGCACCATTCGGCGACGGCTTCATCGGGCGAAGCGAACGCGCAGGTCGGTATCTCGTTGAAGATGATCGAAACCAACTCGGGTACGAAGCGGTAGCGACTCCGGGCTTTGTACGGGGCTTGGAGTCGATCATGGACGACGGCCGAGGTCGACTTCAGTGGCGCGAGCTCGTCGCTCCCGCGGCGAGTCTTGGCACGAATGGGTTCCCCATCTATCGGTATCTCGCAAACTACTACTCGCTCGAAGGACCGTCGCGGCCGGGTTACCCAGGCATCGTTCGCAAGCTTCAGATGGATAGCCTCGCGAGGCGGATCTACCTTCCCAACGGGAAGCCACCGGAATGCGGTGCCTCGCTTCGCCAGCTCCGGTATGGGGCGACACTCGAGCGACTAGGCAACTCCGCACCGGCGGACTTCTACACCGGAGCCATCGCGCAGCTGATGGCGGGAGACCTTGAGGCGCACGGTGCCGCTGTCACAGCCGACGATCTCGCGGGTTACAGGGCGCGGCTTGAGCGACCGGTGTCGATGGGCTACCGCGAGTACCAGATCTACTCCGCTCCACCACCGAGTCACGGTCTGATTCTGTTGACCATGCTAGCTCTCGCTGAAACAAGCGGCCTGGTCGGTCTCAGCCGAGCTGAGCCCGATTATGTCGAGCTGTTGGCAGCGGTGATCCGCACGGCTTTCGCAGAGGTTCTTCCCTACCTGGGCGATCCAAAGTTCGTCACCGTACCCTCGGAGTGGCTGTTGTCGCGCGAGCGTGTCGCGTCTGTGCGACTGTTCGCATCCTCGCCCTCTCTGCCGAACCGCGTACTCGCCGGAACATCGCACGTGTCAGCCGCTGATCGCAGTGGCCAGTTCATTTCCGTCACCCACACGATCGGTTCGATCGCAGGCGCCGGCGTCATGTCGGAGGAGCTCGGATTCTTGTACAACAACTTCGTAGGGCAAGCGAACCCGCTGCGTGGACACCACGACTCGATCGTGCCGGGCAAACGCCTCGGCGGAGGCTGTCCGACAATCGTGCATCGCGGCGGACGGCCCTGGCTTGCAATCGGGTCGTCTGGCGGACCGCGGCTGTTTTCCGCGATATTTCAGACGCTGTTGAATCTCATGGTTCACAATATGACGCTGGATGAGGCGATCGCCGCTCCGCGGATCCATTGCGAGGAGGCAGGTCGCATCTACGTCGAGCCAGCGCTGTCCCCCGACACACAAGTCGAACTACAACACCGCGGCTACGAGGTAGTGCCAACCACGTACATGGGCTGCAATCAAGCAGTCGCACTAGAGCAAGGCGAGCTTGTATACGGGAGTGATCCGCGCGGCGGTGGTGGAGTAGCGGCTGTATGAGAGGGGGCGTCGAGCGCAAGGCGAACGTCCATGTGCCTTCCGAGAGTCGGAGAGAAAAATTGTGGCCACTGATGTCAGAAAGCTAGAACGTCCGAGCCTGCGAGGTCAGGCAGGAAGCCGGATTCGCGCGGGAATCATCACAGGCGAAATCGAAAGCGGTCGTCTCTACACGATTGGCGAGTTCGCAGATCAGTTCGGTGTCTCGGCGACGCCAGTACGTGAGGCCCTCGGCGATCTTGCTGTCGATGGTCTAATCGAAATGGTTCCTAATCGCGGTTTCATGGTTCCACCGGTGACCGAGGAAGACCTGGACGAGATCTTCGAGCTGAGACTGATGCTTGAAGTGCCGGCGGTCGCTCGCGTCTCAGGACACATAGGTCCCCTCGCTCTCAAGCGGTGTCGTCAACTCATCGAGCAGGGAAACGCTCGCGCTGCTGGTGGGGACGTGGCCGCATTCTTGGACGTAGACAGGGCGTTCCATCTCGAGCTGCTTCAGCAGGTGGGTAACAGTCGGCTGGTTCAAGTGGTAGAGCGGCTGCGCGACCAAGCGCGCCTCTACGGGATAGTGGCGCTCGCCGCTGATCGACGCCTAGGCGCTGCTGCGGCAGAGCACGAGGCATTGCTCACAGCCGTTGAGGCCGGAGACGCTGAAGGCGCGCGAGTGCTGATGGCTAGGCACCTCGAGCACACGCGCGGCACATGGGCCGGACGTGAGGAGGCCGTGAACACGCCTTGAGCGGATTCACGACTACCCGGATCGTGGCGGCTGAGGAGCTTCGCGGCCTGGTCTCGACGACTGAGGCAATCACGGCGGTTCGGACCGCGTTTGCGAATCTGTCGGCCGGCGTTGGAGCGCTGCCACGCCGGTTGGTGCTGGACGGTGGTCAAACGCTGATCATGGCCGCGCAGGCCGATTACGCCGCCGACGTTGTCGTCAAGGTTGTGTCGCTCCGACCGGACAACCGTTCCCGGGGATATCCAACCCTCAGCGCTCTCGTACTCGTTCTCGACCGAGATACAGGTCAGCCCTGCTTAGTGGTGGACGGGTCATCGGTCACGGCCATTAGAACAGGGGCGGCTAGCGGTGTCGCGACCGACCTCCTGGCTGAGCCGGATGCCGAGATTCTCGCGATGATCGGGGCCGGTGGACAATCACTCGATCAGGTGCGGGCGGTCTGCGCCGTGCGTCCGATTCGGGAGCTTCGAATCTTCAGCCGTCGTGGTGTCGGTGCTCGGGTGCTCGCCGAGCGACTCGCGGATGAGGCGGATCACCTGAGTATCTCCATCTCTTCTTCCAGTCGACAGGCGACCAGAGGAGCCGACATCGTTTGCTGCGCGACAGATGCTTCGACGCCGGTGATTGCGGCCGATGCACTCGGCGAGCGCGTCCACATCAACGCGATCGGCTCCTTTCGGCCGGACATGCGTGAGGTGCCTCTCGAGGTACTCGGTCGGGCAAGCAGCGTCGTTGTTGACCAAATTGAGGCTGCTAAGGAAGAGGCTGGAGAACTGATCGATGCCACGGAGGCCGGCGTGCTCTCGTGGAACCAGGTAGCGGAGCTCGGCGACTTGATACTCGCCCCACCCTCAGCTGTCCGCGGCATCACGGTCTTCAAATCGGTCGGGATCGCCATCCAGGATTGCGCAATAGCGGGCCTCCTGCGCGCGCAGCTAGAACACAGCGTCGATCCACAAGCGAGCGCCGTGCGATGACTGCTACTCGCCCCGGCGCCGCACTCCTAAGTGTCGAGGCCCTGTGGGTTCGCTTCGCAAGTCGCGGCGGCCCGGTCTATGCCGTTAACGGCATCTCGTTCGAGATAGGTCCCGGTGAGGTAGTCGGCATAGTCGGCGAGTCGGGTTGCGGGAAGACGGTGACCGGCTTGGCCATTACGAGGCTCCTCCCTCCGACGAGCCTCATGCGCGGGACGTTGAATTTTGAAAGCCAAGACCTACTGCGAGTTTCGGAACGAGAGATGCGGCGCGTCCGTGGCGGCAAGATTGGCCTCATCTTTCAAGAGCCCATGGCGAGCTTGAACCCGTCGCTCACTATCGGGACGCAGATCGTCGAGTCGATTCGAGCGCACCGGAAGTTGTCTCATCGTGCTGCGCGAAACATGGCGGAAGAGATGCTAGTCCGAGTCGGCATTGCGGATAACGCGGGGATCCTGGCACGCTATCCACACGAGATCAGCGGCGGGATGGCGCAGCGGGTGATGATCGCAAGCGCGTTAGCGCCAGGTCCGAGGCTGCTCATTGCTGACGAGCCAACGACCGCGCTTGACGTCAGCACCCAGGCGGACGTTCTTAACGTGCTGGCTGAACTGACTCGTGATCTCGGCACCGCAGTGCTACTCATCACGCACGATATGGGGGTCGTTGCGCGAGCGACCGACCGCACCATCGTCATGTACGGAGGTTGCATTGTCGAAAGCGGAAGCACACATGATGTGCTGCAGCACCCGCGACACCCCTATACGCGTGGCTTGCTCGAGTCTACTCCGCGGTTGCTCTCCGATGGAGGTCGCCTCATCCCGATAGAGGGCTATCCCACCATTCAGCGGCAGCCTCCGAACGGCTGCCCGTTCGCCGCCAGGTGTCCTTTGAAAATCGCAGTGTGCGAGCGCGAACGTCCCCAGTTCACGATCCACATCTCCGGGCCAACTGACGCGCCTCACCGTGTGGCTTGTCATAACCCCTTGCAAAGCCCAGCAGCGACGACCCTGATGCGCGCAAGCAAATGACCGCGGCGCTAGTCACCAGCCATGACGGCAGCGGCCGGGGTCGCATCGCTGGCTCCCCAACTCCCTTGCTCGAGGTACGAAGTCTCATTGTTGAGTACCGTGACAACTCCCTATTTGCTGCTCGAAGGCCACCTCTACGCGCTGTCGACGGTGTCAGCTTTGCACTGGCGGAGGGCGAGACACTCGCTCTTGTGGGAGAATCTGGCTCTGGTAAGTCAAGCGTCGGCCGGGCAATCGCTCGACTTCTGGAGCCGCCTGGCGGTGAAGTGCGCTTCCGTGGCAGAGACATCTACCGGCTCCGCGGCCCTGATCTTCGGGCTGCTCGGAGGAGTATCCAGGTCGTCGCGCAGGACGCCACTGGCAGCCTCGACCCGCGCATGTCTATCCGTCAGCTCATCGAAGAGCCCCTGGTGATCCACCGCATAGGGACGAGGGCATCCCGGCACGCGAGAGTTGAAGAACTTTTACACCTGGTTGGGCTTCCGGCAGAGTTCCAGCACGCATACCGACATCAGATCAGCGGCGGCCAGCGACAGCGCGTGGTCATCGCACGGGCTCTCGCACTGGACCCATCACTCATCATCGCCGACGAAGCCACAAGCGCGCTTGACGTCTCAGTCCAGGCGCAGATCGTGAATCTGCTCGGGGATCTCCAACGCTCCCTCTCGCTCTCCTACCTCTTCATTTCTCACAATCTGCCAGTTGTGCGGCAGGTCAGTCAGCGGGTCGCAGTCATGTATCTCGGCAGGGTCGTCGAAGTGGCACCAGCGAACAGCATCTGCACGAGTCCACGCCACCCGTACACCGCGGCGCTCCTCTCGGCTGTGCCCGATCCCGACCCTGAGCTCGAGCGCAAGCGGTCGCACATTTCGTTAAAGGGAGAGATACCAAGCCCTCGACACCCGCCAGCCGGCTGTCGGTTCCACACGCGATGCTGGTTGTACAAACAGCTTGGCGAACCTGTGCAGTGCGTAGACGAGTCGCCGGTGCTCCGGCAGACGGCGAGTGAAAGCGCTGTCGCTTGCCATTTCAGCGACATGGTTTCAAAGGCAGTTCCGCAAATGGCAACGGGAGCTTCGACGACTGCTGGGACTGAGCTGTGACGCTCGAGCAGCGAGTTCCAGTGCCCACAGCAAGCGGATCCGAACTCGGGATTCGGGACCGTCTCGGACTCAACCTGGTTCCCGGACGGCTAAAGCTGGCGATCGGCGGCGTGATCGTCGCTTGCGCGGTCGTCTGCGCGATCTTCGCGCCGTGGCTGGCCCCACACAGTCCGACAGAGATAAACCTGTCCAGCAGCTTGCTGCCGCCTGCGTGGGGTCACGGCGGCTCGACGAACTACCTACTCGGTACCGACTACCTCGGCCGCGATGTGCTCAGCCGTTTGATTTACGGCTCCCGAGTGTCACTCATCATCAGCTCTGGCGGAGTGCTACTAGCACTCGTGGTGGGTGGAGTGATAGGTCTGATCGCCGGCTACCTCGGCGGGTGGCTCGATGCTCTGCTAATGAGAATCGCTGACGTTCAGCTGAGCCTCCCGTTCCTTCTTCTCGTAGTAGTGCTCGCCGGGATCATCGGCCCCAGCTACTGGAGCGTCATCATTGTCTTCGGCTTCGCGGTATGGCCGGTGTTCGGTCGTCTCATGCGCAGCGAAGTGCTTCGACTTAAGGGGACGGGGTTCATTGAGCACGCTCGAGCGCTTGGCGCTACCCCAACCCACAACCTCCGACGCCACGTCCTACCTAACGCCGTGGCAACGGTGGTGACCGTCGCATCCTTTCAGATGGCCGCGATGATCATTTACGAAGCAGGTCTCGGCTTTCTCGGCCTAAGTGTGCCGCCAACCGTGCCGAGCTGGGGCAACATGCTCGCCGACGGACAGACATATTTGACTACAGCTTGGTGGCTAGCCGTGTTCCCAGGACTCGCAGTGCTAGTGGCGAGTCTGGGCATCAACCTGTTGGGGGATTGGCTCCGCGATCACGCGAATCGGGCGTCGAGGTAGGGGCGGGCCGTGCACCTACATACCTATCTCGTCAAGCGCGCGGGCCAGACCGTCGTCGTACTGTTTGGGTTGAGCGTTCTAGTGTTCTTCCTAGACCGGATTTCGGGCAGTCCGGCGGCCTCGATGTTGCCACGCACCGCCACGAATGCCGAAGTGCGCGCATTGAGCAGGGAACTTGGCTGGAACAAGCCTCTGATCGATCAATACCTATCGTACGTGGGCGGCGTGTTCCACGGCAACCTCGGGCAGTCGTACCACTGGCAAATTTCTGTCACGGGGCTCATCGGAGGAAGACTCCCTGCCACGCTGGAACTGATTGGCGCAGCAATGGCAATAGCGTTACTTATCGCTTTGCCGCTAGGAGTGCTCGGGGCTCGCAAACCGGGAAAGCTCGGAGACGGAGTAGTTCAGACCGTGTCCATCATCGGCATCTCGACACCGGCCTATTGGGTCGGGCTGATCCTGATTCTGATCTTTGCGGTGCACTGGAAGATCTTCCCGGCGACCGGCCGAGGACCAGCCTCCTCGGTTGTCCTTCCTGCTGTGACCCTTAGCCTGGGCATTACCGGGCAACTGACGCGGATCACACGCGCAGTGATGATCGATGTCCTCGGCGAGACATACATGGTAGCGGCAAGGAGCAAAGGCCTGAGCTCCGGAGCGATATATGTACGTCACGCGCTTCGCAACGCGGCCCCGCCGATCATCACATATGTCGGCCTCGCGCTTGCGGATCTTGTGGGTGGCGCCGTGATCATCGAGACGATCTTCGCCTGGCCTGGGCTCGGTCAGCTCTCGTACCAGGCTTTGGAAGCGCGGGACTACCCACTAGTACAAGGGATTGCGCTCTGCGTCGGCGCCGCGATCGTGTTTATAAACCTGGTGGTAGATCTTTCATACGCGGTCGTGAACCCGAAGATCCGCAGTGAAATGTAGTAGATGGCGAGTACTTGGCCGGACGGAGGTGAGAGACGGTGTCGATCTACGATGGAGCGCGAGCGGTGATGAAGTGTCTGGCTGTTCAAGACCGCGATGCTCTGCTCGTCGTCTGCAACGAGCCGTTACGGCGCCTGGCTGATGCAGTCGTTGCTGCCTCGCGAAGTACGAATACGCGGCTACTCGAGTATCCAATCCAGGCACGGAGCGGCGAAGAGCCGCCGCCGCACGTTGCCGTAGCAATGAACGAGGTGACGTGCGCAGTCCTCCTCACGAGCTACTCGATCAGCCATACCCGAGCCCGGATCGAAGCCACTGAAAGGGGCGTGCGCATCGCCTCCATGCCGGCGGTTACCGCCGACACTTTCACCCGCGCTCTCACGGTTGACTACGAAGTGCTGCATACGCGCGGCGAAGCCATCGCCTCGAGCCTGACCAGCGCCTGTCTCTGTGAAATAGCAACTCCTGCTGGGACCAATGTGAGGCTGTCACTCCGCGATCGGCAAGGCCGGAATGACGATGGCAGGCTGGGTGCCCCAGGCGCATTTGGCAACCTTCCGGCAGGCGAGGCGTACATCTCGCCGGTCGAAACTGAGGGCGCGGGAACGATCGTATTCGACGCCTCCCTGGGAAGCTGGGGAGCACTCGAGGAGCCGCTCATCATCGAATTGGAAGACGGTCGCGCGGAGGCGATCACCGGAGGCGCCGCTGCAGACTGGCTACCGACGACCCTCGACAGCGGCGGATTCTCAGGTCGGTTCATCGCCGAGCTTGGGATTGGAACGAATCCAGCAGCGAGGTTAGTGGGATCGATTCTGGAAGACAGAAGAGCCTCGGAACGATTCACATCGCTTTCGGGACAAGTGTCGGAATAGGCGGGAGCAGTGCTGTCGAGCGTGCACATCGATGGCGTGATGCAATCCCCCGACTGTCAAACTTGACGGTCAGCTGATCCTTGAGAACGGCGTACTAGTGGCAAGCGGATGATTCATCGCGCCACAGAAAATGCGCGGACCCCTGAGCGACTGCTGCGCGCGGCGCAAGCGGAGCGTGTCCTCGTCCTCGAAGACGAAGCTCGAGAGACCGGGAAGGCTTCCGAGATAGGCGCTCACCATCAACAAGAGCCGCCGGTGACTGCTGCAAGAAAGGAGCCAGTGAAGGATGGCGCGTGTCGTCGCTTGCTGACTTAACCTGCGCCGAGCTCCTCCGGGCGTACGGCTCCCGGGAGGCCAGTCCAATCGAGGCCGTTAAGGCATGTATAGATCGGGTCGACTCGATCGACAGCAACATCAACGCAGTGCGCAGCGTGTGTGCCGAAGCCGCACTCGCACCCGCCAAGACGTCCGAAGAGCGTTGGCATGCGGGGACAGCTAGACACCTGGAAGGCGTCCCTTTCGGGTTGAAAGACATCATTCTTACGGCGGGGGTGGCGACAACCGGCGGCGGGCGAGTTTACGAGGACTTCGTCCGACTCTGACGCGGCCGTCGCGGAGCGATTGAAGGGTGCCGGCGGCATCCTACTTGCAAGCTGCACACCTGGGAATTCGCGGGTAGCGGCATTCCTTTTGGCCAGACTCGGAACCCGTGGAATCCCGCGCACATGTCGGGCGGATCTTCGTCTGGTTCAGCGGCGGCGGTGAGCGCGCGCGAGATGCCTCTCGCCATCGGCACTGACACTGGGGGTTCCATCAGAGCACCTACGGCATTCTGCGGCGTCACCGCTCTCAAGCCCACATTCGGACGTGTGTCGCGCTTCGGCGTAATGCCCTTGTCGTGGACGCTCGACCATGTAGGGCCGATGGCCCGCACGGTTGAGGACGTTGCGACTTGTCTCGAGGTGATCGCGGGTTACGACTCGCGTGATCCTTCGTCAAGCAGTGCAGCGGTTCCGGACTATCGAGATCGGCTTAGCGAGGATCTCCGTGATGTACGGGTCGGGATTCCGAGCAACTGGTTCTTCGATTTGTGTGATACCGAAGTTCAGTCGGGTGTCCTGGCTGCAGCGGAGGTGTTCCGAAGTGCTGGCGCCTCCATACGAGACATTCCCATACCGATTCTCGATGACGTCGACCCGTCGACGCTGACCTGGCTGATATCTAACCCGGAAGCGGCCTCATTGCATGAGGTGAATGCCGATCGAGTGGAGCTGTACTCCGATGAGGCAATAGCGCGGCTGTTGGATGGAGGCATGATTCTGGCGGTCGACTACCTGCGCGCGCTGCGAGTGCGGCACGTCATCCAGAAGAGCTTGAGAAAGTCTTCGACGAAGTTGATGTCTTGCTTACACCGGGCGCGAACGCGGTCGCACCGAGAATTGAGCGCGAGGACTCTGTGGTTGAGGCGGCCGCCGTCCTCGGGCACGACCGCTATCCGTGGATGGACGTCGTCGCACGCGTCACGTCGGTCTTCAGTTTGATCGGCATTCCGGCGTTGGTGTTGCCGTGTGCGTTCCATACGAATGGCTTGCCAGTCGCGATGCAAATCGCAGCCCTGCCGTTTAGGGAAGAGCTCTGCCTTCGCGTTGGGCATGCGTATCAGGTCCGCACGGGCCACCACATGAAGCCACCGCCGCTGCTAGTCGGGCCGGCGAGTTCAGAATCCGAGTGAGGGGTAGGGAAGATGGCTGACTCATTGCTGTCGAGGTCGGGGCACTGCGACGAGCTCGCGGATCTCATAGAGATCCTGAGGCGACCGGACAGCGAAGTAGCGATAGCGCGAGCGTTTTCCCAAAGGCGTCATGCCAATGAGCGGCTCAGCCGAATCCGTGCGCTGCGGCTCGAGTACCTCGCACCGTACATCGAGCCCCTCGACGCCAAGCGATGGCTCGAGGGAGGAGGGAAACGTACCGAAGCCGTTTACGAGGGTGCGGAAGCGCAAAGACACGATCGGTGAGCGTTCTCCCCAGGAGTGAGCGGTTCGCTCGCAACAGAACTCGCGACTCGGACAGGAGGGGGCGCCGTGCGAGTCTGTGCGGGACGCGACGAATGGCTGCGTAACGGGATTGGTGTTGAGTGAATCCGTGCTGGATTCGCCGTGGCCCTGCAGTCTGAATCCGCAGGTTGGTGTCGCGCTCGGGCTGGAAGGTTGCGCTACCGCGCACTCCTGTCGCGCCCGCAAGTGCGCTGGCCGCTTGCGAGCTCCATTCTGGTCTGGCTACCGCGGCCTCGTGTCGATCGCGCTGTCATTCGCCCTCCCGCGGGATTGGCCGCTTGACTCCATAGCGCCCGAAGGCGACGGTCGACGCGACGAGCTCGCCGTGCGCTCCAGTAGATGCGAGCCGGCGGCGGGGCGGAAACGGGGGTAGTGGTTGTTGCCCCGCACCCGGCGAGGAGAGCGACGAGCGCGGGCACGACTGCCGCCTTGGCCGCCATGCCTTCTCTCCGTCGGAGGAGACTCCTCGCGTCCGGCGCGCTCACTCATTGCGCGGTTGGGAGAGGAAGGATACGCCCTTGGCGAGCGTCAGCATCCTCTCGTCCGACGGTCAAGGGGAGGCGTCGTGTTGGGTTAGAGCTTTGCTAGTTGCTCGGCTTCGTCGAGCCAGCTGCCGATTCGTCTGATCACGTCTTCGCGAGGGGGGACGCCGTTGGGGAAGAGTGCTTGCAGGAGCTGGTTGCGGTCGACGCTGGCGGTGGCTCTGCCATCTCGCCGCCGGGGGCGCGAGGTCTTGGTCGCTGCTGTTATGCGGCTTGTGGTTGATCTGCGGCGGCGGGTTCTAGTGGCGGTGGTTGCCGGCGAGGATGCGGTACCTCTTGTCCGCCGTTTGCTTGCTCCGGTGATGCCGTGTGCTCGGTTGCGATGTGCTCCGAGTGAAGCGGCCCGGCCGAACGTCTTACCGCATTCGGGGCACTTGAACTCGCCTGCGCTAGTAGTTGCCGCTGAGCTGTTTGCGGATGTCGTGCGCCGTGGCCGGGCCATTTGGTCTCCTCGTTCGCCTGGTTGAATCGTCGAGCATACGCTGCCGCGGCTCTGCTGCGGTGCAGTGGTGTTAGGGCCATTTCTTAGCCGGTGGTGGGGGGTTGAGGTGGGCGGCGAGGTCGTGGAGGGTGAGGATTCCGCGGCTGTGGTGGTTGGAGGGGTAGCCGGGGAGGGGGCTGGTGGTGAGGGCTGCGAAGTCGGGGGCGTACTTGTGGGCGAGGATGCGGCCGCGGGGGATGCAGACGCGTATGGAGCCGGTGGACCTGGTGGCGGCCCAGTTGATGGCTTGGCTGAAGGCGTCGACTTGGTCGTCGTATCGGCCGTGGGGGAAGGTGGCGGCTTCTTCGATGAGGTTCGCGACCCAGTCGGGGGCGTGGTAGCCGGCGGCGGTGTCAGGGGCGGCGCGGCCGGGGAGGAAGACGTTGCCGCTTTCGAGTGCGGGTGAGGCGGCGATGGCGCGGGTGATCTTGTCGGTGGAGACCGTGACAGGGATGACGCCGGTGAGCTCGCGCTTGAGGGTGCTGATGATTTCGCCGCCGTTGGCGGATTTCTCGATCAGGATGGTGTGGGCGGCGCGTGGCCACTTTTCTTTGGCCCATGCGTGGGCGCGCCGCATCGCATCGGTGGTTGCGTTCAGGTTGGCGTGTTGGCGGTACGACCAGAGTAGGTAGCGGTCGGCGCGGTGGAGGCCCCAGACCTGGCCGACGACGTAGTCGGAGCTGCTCTTGTCTTCGAAGGCGGTGTCCCAGCTGGACACGATCTGGGGAAAGCGGGGTAGAGCGCCGGTCTTGTGGTCGTGGAGGTGTTCGGGTGGGTAGAAGCGCCACCAGGTGCGCTTGAGGAGTTGTCCTTCGGCGGCGGCGGGTCGTTGTTGCAGTTGGCCGGCGGTGCGGAAGGAGCCCATTGTCTGTTCGATTCGGGCGAGTTCGGGCTCTGGGATCTGGTCGGGCCAGAGCAGTTCGCCTTCGCTCTTGCGGGGGTCGTCGGGCCAGACGAACGGGTGTGCCGGTTCGTAGCGGGCGGGGAGGCAGAGGTGGGTATAGCCGCCGCGCTCGAGCAGGTGTCCGCACAGGTCGCGCTCGTGGACGCGTTGCATGACGACGACTTCGATCCCGATTTTGGGGTCGTTGAAGCGGGAAGCGAGTGTGCCGTCGTGCCAGTCGAGGACGCGTGCGCGGGCGGTTTCGCTGGCGGCTTCTTCCAGTTTGTGCGGGTCGTCGATGATGATCACGTCGCCGCCTTCGCCGGTGGCCTCGCCGCCGACGGAAGTGGCGAGTCGGTAGCCGGTGTGGGTGTTCTCGTAGCGGTTCGTGCGGTTGACGTCGCTCTTCAGTTCGAGTTCGGGCCAGCGCTCGCGGTACCAGTGGTGGCGGAGCAGGTCGCGGGTTCTGACCGCGTCGCGTTCGGCGAGGTTGGCTCCGTAGCTGGCCGTCAAGAAGCGGGTGTGGGGGGTGGTGGTCCAGATCCAGGCCGGCCAGAGGACGGAGACGGCGATCGACTTCATGTGGCGTGGCGGGACGTTGATCAGGAGCCGATCGATCTCGCCGCGGCTTGCCGCCTGCAGCTGGTCGCAGATCGCATCGATGTGCCAGCCGGGCACGAATCGCGTTACCGGCTCGATCACCGGCCACGCCTTCTCGACGAAGAGGCGGAAGCTGGCCTGACACGCTTCGGCCTCCTCGGCGATCAGCTCTTGGGCGCGGCGACGCTCGAGTGCGGCCCGCACCGTTACCGCGTTCAGCTCAGTGCGCGGCATCGTCGACCGTCGCCTTCTCCGTCAGGGCGAGCAGCTGCTCCAGTTCGTCGACGGTCAGCTTGTCCGGCTCGAATGTTGGCCCGGCCGTGATCCGGAAGGGGCCCTCGTCGGCGTTGGCGATCTCGTGTCGCTCTCGCCTGCCGTATACCTTCGGCAGCCGCCGCTCGAGCCGCCAGGCGGCGGCGTGCCAGTCCTCCTTGGCCGCCTCGCCGATCAGAAGCACGTCCCGCGCCTCCCATTCCGCCAGCGCGAGCTCGACCGCTTCGGCGAATTCGACGTAGGTCGGCTCGGCCTCGGCGGCGCGGCCGAGCGCCATCCAGCGGTAGTAGCTGCGCGCACCGACGCCGCTGTAGACGGCGGCGATCTCCGGGCGCACGCCGGCACGGACCGCGTCGCAAATCGCGATCTGCCGCTCCGGCGTCAGCTTCGACGGCGCCCCGCCGACCGCTGCAGGCTGTCTAGCGGGCACCGCTGAACACCTCCCACCGTTTCCGGATCAGATCGACGCAACGCGGATCAATCTCCATCAGGTAGGCGGTCCTGCCGGTCATCTCGGCCGCGATGAGGGAGCTGCCGCTGCCGGCGAACGGGTCGTAGACGGCCTCGCCGACCTGCAAGTGATTCTCGATCGGCCGCTGGAACAGGAGCACCGGCTTCTGCGTCGCGTGATCGACCTTCGCGTCCGCCGGCCCGGCCGGGGCGGACATCACCATCTTCGGGCTCGCCGCCCGCCACACCGTCGACTGATCGCGCGAACCGCGCCAGGGGACAGGCGAACCGGTCCGGGTCGCGTATAGGCACGGCTCGTGCTGCCAGTGATAGTGCTGCCGTGAGAGCGCGAAGAGGCCCTTATCCCAGACGATCTGTTGCCGGACTTGGAAGCCGATCCGCTGCAAGCCCGCCTCTACCTCGCAGGCCCGCGCCGACGCGACCCATACGTAGGCGACCGTCAAGGAGGGGACGAGCGCGTACGCCTCGCTCCAATCGCAGCGCTCGTCGCCGCTGATGCTCGAGTGCTCGTGTCCCTCCATCGGCTGGCCACGCGACCGCCCATTCGACCCATCCGGTCGCCTGTTCAGACCAGCGCGGTCGCGCCAACGGTTGTCCAAGCCAATCCCGTACGGGGGATCGGTCGCGAGCAAGAGCGGCGTCGCACCGTCCAGCAGCACGCCCACGTGCTCCGGATTGGTCGCATCCCCACACATCAAACGGTGTGGGCCCAGCCGGTAAACCGTGCCGAGCTTGGAGTCCGGCTCGCCCTCCGCAACCGGCAGCACGAGGTCTGGGTCCTTCTCCCGCTGCAGAAGCCGGCGAAGGAGCGCGTCGGTCTCCGCGCGCTCGAACCCGGTCAGCTCAAGATCGGCCCCACGCTCGCGCAGCTCAGCGAGCAACTCGGCCGCGAGATCCTCGTCGTCCTCGCCAAACCCTCGGTTGTCGAGAAGAGTCCAGGTCGCGGCCCGCAGGTCGTCGACCTCGACGAAGACAGCCGGGACCGTCTTCCAGCCCAACTCGCGCGCTCCCATCAGCCTCTGGTTTCCCGCGATCACGACCTTGTCGGATCGGCGGGCAATCACCGGCCTCGCCTCCGTCAGGCCGCGCTCGGCCGCGAGCGCCTTCAGAAACTGCGCCTTTCGCTCCGGTCGCAGCCGGCGGGGATTCCGCTCGTTCAGGACCAACTCGTCGACGCTCACCTCGGTCACCTTCAACATCGCCACATGCCTCCTACGGTCGCGATCATCATCCCAGCCAAGACATCGAGAGCAACAGTTTGCCAACCGTTGCTAAGATCGAGTATCTTCTGATGGCGACCGGCAACACTCAGAACACGCCACCGCGCCAGAGCGGACCGATCACGCTCGACACCTTCGGACCGCTTGCGGCTGCTTCCCGGGGAGAGCCAACAGGTCGCGTGCGCTCACTCGAGGAAGCACGCCGCGCCCTCTGGATCCCCAAGAGCGCCGACCCCGAAGTGCTACGGATCTGGGGAACCCCCAAAGACTTTCAGCTCGCCGTCCACCCAGTCGTCGACCCTGATGCGCCTGACAGGGTCGCCGAGTTCGCCCTCCTCCGCGTCGTCAAGCGACAAGGCCGCAAACTGATCGCCGGCGACAGACGAACCCGGCTACGGCTCGTAGAGAAGAGCAACGCGCTCTGGGTTGTTTACGGCTCGATCGTCGTTGCCGCCGACGGCTCCCTCGTGATCGAGAACCTCGCAATCGGGCCAGCCTTCGACGGCCAGCTCAGTCGAGACGGCGACGACATCGCCCACGGAGTCACCAGCCAACTCCTCCGTCTGCTCAGCCCACCACGGATTCTCGCCGCCTGCGCTGAACTACTCATCACCCAAGGCCATCGGCGCCACCAAATGTCCGGCGAGCAGCGCGACCTACTCGCCCGCATCGACCAGGGACGGCCCCAGCGGGCCAAGGTCGACGACGACCAGTTGGCCCAGTTCGCCGGTCGCTACCTCACCCTCTACCACCGCGGCGTGCCCAAGCTCCGCGACCAACTCGCCCGCGAGTTCGGCCTCACAACGATCCAAGTACGAGGCCGCACCAACCAAGCCCGCCGGCGCGGCTACCTCACCCCCGGCAGCCGCGGTCGCGTCGGCGCCGGCCCCGGTCCACGCCTCCTCGAACGCGGCTGGCGACCAGAAACACTCTCATCTAGATTGTCAAAAGAGACAACAAAGCAGGAGCCAGACGGAGGAAGCGCCGAGAGGAGATAGGGCTTGAATGCGCCTTTTTCGCACTGCCAAAACTGCCAACCCGAACCCGAACCCCCGCCGACAGTCGCGCACACGATCGCGCATCTTCTCCCCAACATCAAAATCTCCCAGCACACCGCCCGATTCACACCCACAGCGGATCTCGTCTCGAAAACCGTTATCCGTCGTTAGGCGGATCGAGGGTTCAAATCCCTCCCCCTCCGCTTCCTGAGCAGCTCATCGGCGGCGCGGGCGCGTGGCTCGGCCTCCCGGCTGGTCGAGGAGTCGGAGGAGGGCGGTGCCGGCGGCGTGCACGTCGAACTGGTCGTCGACGACGGCGTGGAGGAAGAGGCCGTCGAGGGCGGCCGTGAGGGCCGCGGCGGTCGCCGCCGGCTCGCCGGCGCCCTCGACGGCGAGGGCGTCCGCGAGCCGGCTGCGGAAGTCGCGAAGCAGCCCGGCGAGCGCCAGCCGGAGGTGCGGGTCGCGGCCGGCCTGGAGCATGGTCTCGAAGAGGAGCAGCGTGAGCTGGGGCTGGTCGCGGAGGGCTGCTTCGACCTCGAGGAGTTGTCCGAGGGCGACCCGCACGCTGGGCGCCCGATCGAGTACGTCGAAGACGGGCGCGAGCGTCTCGGCGCTGGCCGTGAGGGCGGCGTCACGGACGAGGTCGTCCTTCGAGCGCCAGTGGTAGCCGACGATTCCCTGGGTGACGCCGGCGCGGGCGGCGATCTGGCGGGTGCTGAAGCCGGACCAGCCCTGCTCGGCGATCAGCTCCGCCGTGGCCCGGAGGATCTTGGCCCGTGTCGCCTGTCCGCGCTCGCGCTTGCTGCTGCCCACCCAAGTAGTTTGTCATATGAACAGGTCGTTTGATAAGTTCGGAGCGCGATGTCGAACGCTGCGCTCGAGACCTTCCTGCTGAGCAAGACCTATGGCGAGACGAGGGCGCTCGTCGAGCTCGAGCTGCGGGTCGAGCCGGGGCAGGTGTTCGGCTACCTGGGGCCGAACGGGGCGGGGAAGACGACGACGATCCGAATGCTGCTCGGGTTGCAGCGCCCGACGAGCGGCCGCGCGGCGGTCCTGGGCCTCGACGCCCAGGCCGACAGCGTCGAGGTTCATCGCCGGGTCGGCTATCTGCCGGGGGAGCTGGTGCTGTACCCACGCCTGACCGGCCGCCAACACGTCGACTGGTTCGCCCGCGCCCGCGGTCTACGCGACTTGTCGTTCGCCCTGCGCCTGTGCGAGCGGTTCGCGGTCGTGCCGGACCGTCCCGCGCGAGAACTCTCGAAGGGGAACCGACAGAAGCTGGGGCTCGTGTTGGCGTTCATGCACCGGCCGGAGCTGCTGATCCTGGACGAGCCAACCTCGGGTCTCGACCCCCTGATGCAGGACGAGTTCGAGCGGCTCGTGCGCGAGACGGTCGCGGACGGCAGGACGGTGTTTCTCTCCTCGCACGAGTTGGACGAGGTGCAGCGGCTCGCCGATCGGGTCGCGATCATCAGGTCGGGCAGGCTCGTTGCGAGCGACACCGTGGAGCGCCTGCGCCAGAGCACTCCACTGCGCGTCGAGGCACGCTTCAGGCGTCCGGTCGATCCGGCAGCGTTCGCAAACCTGGAGGGCGTGAGCGTGACCGCCGGTGACGGAGACCGGATCACGCTCCAGGTGGCGGGACCGCTGGGGCCCGTCCTCGAGGCGATCGCCTCGCACGACCCGGTCGACGTGCTCTCCCGACACGCTGATCTCGACGAGCTCTTCCTCGAGCTCTACCGCGATCCCCCGCGGGAGGCCGCCGGTGTCGACTGAGATCACGCGGCTCGATGTGATGCTGCGCCGGCGCAGCCTGCTCGGCTACTCGCTCGGGATGGCGGTCTACACGCTCGTCGTCGTCGCGCTCTATCCGGCGTTCAAGAACTCGCACTCGCTCGACAAGCTGATCAAGAGCGACGCGACCGTCTCGGCGCTGTTCGGCGTCACCGGCCCGATCTCCACCTCGGGCGGCTGGCTGAACGGGAACCTGTACGCAAACTTCCTGCCCCTGCTGATGCTCCTGTTGACGATCGGGTACGGCGCCGCCTCCGTTGCGGGCCAGGACGAAGACGGAACCCTCTCCCTGATCGCCACCCTCCCGACACGCAGAGCCGGCATCGTCCTCGGGAAGGCCGCCGCGATGACGTTCCAGGCGGCCGTCCTCGCCGCGGCGGTCGCCGTCTGCGTGCTCATCGGGCACGCCTTCGACCTCACGACGGGGCTGGGCACCGTCGTCTCGATCTCGGCGACGACGCTCCTGCTCGGCCTCGACTTCGGGCTCGCCACCATGGCGATCGGCGCCGCGACCGGCAGCCGGTCGATCGCGCTCGGCACCGGAACTGCGCTGGCCGCCGCCTCCTACCTGCTTTCCTCGCTCGCCTCCGCCGTCTCCTGGCTCCACCCGGCCCGCTACGCATCCCTCTTCTACTGGTCGGTCGCGAACGACCAGATCACCGCCGGCGCGCGCCTCGGCGACTACGCCGTCCTGACCGGGATCGCGCTCGTCGCGCTCTATGCCGCGGTGACGACGTTCGACCGGCTCGACCTCCACTGAGCGCTCGAGCCACTGAGCTCATAGCTCTCCGAGCAGGTCGCGGATGGCGGCGGTGTAGCTCTCGAGAGCCGTGCGGCCCCGACGGGTGATCGCGACGCTCGTACGGGAGGCTTGCCCGTTGCCGCTCTTCTCGGTCTGGAGATAGCCGGCGTCCTCGAGCTTGCGGAGGTGGGTGATCAGGTTGCCGGGGGTCAGCCCGATCATGTCCTGGAGGCGGGTGAACAGGAGGGTGTCGTCCTCGGGCAGCGCGGCGAGCGTGGCGACGATGCGCAGTCGAGCGGGAACGTGGATCAGTGGGTCGAGTTGCTCAACGGCCATGATGTCCCTCACCCGGTGCGGCGCTGCCAGTACTGCGCAGCGCCGCCGACCAGGCACAGGCCGCAGAGGCCCACGCCCATCACGCCCCAGACCGTCACCGGGCCCGCGAACGCGCCGATCGCGGCGAGGGCGACCACCGCGACTGCGAGGGCCGCCGACACCCGCCTGCCGCGGGCGATCTCGTAGCCGGCCGCGGCGGCACCGACGACGAGCAGGGGGGCGATGGCAGGCCAGATCCCGTACGCAATCGCCGGGTTGTGGTCGGCGTGGTGGAGTGCTCCCTGGAAGATGTAGACGCAGATCCAGATCGACGCGAAGACGATCCCCTCGAGGCGTCGCTCCCGCGACGAGCGCCCACGCAACGCGCGGCCCAGCAGAACGACGTTGAGGACGATCCAGACGGCCAGCACACCGTAGAGGACAGCCAGTCCGTGGCCGGTCGGGCCCGAGTATGGATGCTGATGGCGGACGGAGAGCCAGACGGCGCCGTAGCCGATGAGGACCGTCGCGGCTGCCGCGAACATGAGGATCGTCGGCCTCAGGTCGAACTGCCGCTCCGCCTCGTGCATCGTCTGCCGGAGGAGGACGGCCGCGTCGCGGGGATCCAGCGCCTTTTCGTCCGCCGGTGTTGCCCTCGCGGTCGCCGTCTCCCAGGGATCCGGCTCGGCCTTCGGGGGGCTGAACGTGTCGAAGTGCTCGGTCATCTCGCGTCCCTTCCTCGACTCGACTTTGCATCACAAAGTTAGCGTACTTTGCATGGCAAAGTCAAGCCCCGTTCGGACATCCGCACCGAGAGAGGGACGCGGTCTCCTCAGGCCGTCGTGCCGGTGCGCGCCGCGAGTGCCTGCTTGAGGAGCTCGAGCGCCTTCTGCGTATCACCCTGCTCCTCGTGGATCTCGGCCATGGAGCTCAACGCAGCCGCCACGTGTCTGCTCTGGGTCGGAGCCTGCTCGACTGCGAGCTCGTACAGCTCCAGGGCACGAGCCGCATCCCCCTGCCTCCTGAAAATGTCCGCCACAGCGCAGTACGCGCGTCCGGCGTCCTTCGGCGCCATGGCGGTGAGACGCGGCACGACGCCAAGGAGGAGCTGGGCGGCGTGGCGTGCCTCGCCGAGACTGGAGAGCGCGCGCGCCCGCTCGATCACGAACATCGCGGCATCCGTCGTTTCGCCGGCCGCGGCGACGACGGGCTCGCCCTCCTCGACGAGCTCTAGGGCGACGTGCGGATTGCCACGGTCGTTCTCGATGAACGCGAGCAGTTGAAGCACGCGGGCGGCCTCGAGCGTCTGCTCGCTCGCCTTGAGGGTGGCGAGGGCCAGCTGTGCGTACTCTGCTGCGCCGTCGGGCTCGCCCTGGGACAGGAGAACGCGAGACTGCGACCAGTAGAGGCTTGCGCGCAACATCGGATCGCTCGTCCTCCGCGCCAGGTCGAGGACCTCGCCGAGTGTCGCATGGGCGCGCGCGTAATCGCCGTGGTCGACGTATGCGTTCGCGAGGAGCAGGGCGAACCGCAGGTGGTCGAAGTGATCCTCCCGAGAACGCGCCTCGTCGAGAAAGCGCTCGAAGAGCGCAAAGGTCTCGTCGAAACGACCCTGCGCGGCGTAGCTCCGTCCAAGCGCGTTGGCGGCGGCGGAGGCATCTCCCGGCCCGAGCTTGCCCGAGTCGAGAGCTTGCTCCAGGAGAACGATTCCCTCGGAAAGCACCCCGCGCCGGAGAGCGAGCCTCCCGAGTCCGAGCTGGGCTCGCGCGTGAGCTGCCGGCGAGTCCGCGTTGTTGCGCGCTGCCTCGTAGAGCTCCGCGGCTCGCTGCTCGTCGCCAAGCCGCAGGGCAACTTCGGCCTCGAGCAGGTCCGAGCTCAGTTCTTCGGCGCGGCCGGTGGCGAGAGCGTCGACACTGACGCCCAGACGCCTCGCGAACTCCCGGAGGATCTGCAGCGACGGAACGCGCGCGCCTGCCTCGATCCGTGAGACGTAGGCGGCGGTACAACCCTCGAATGCGAGTTGGCGCTGCGTGAGGCCTGCTGCCTCACGCGCCCGGCGCAGGCGTTGACCGAGAGCGGTCGGATCGTCGATATGCGTTGACGGCCGACGTGACACGACCTCAAGAGACTACAGGCATATCGGAATCAGAACTACCGGGACGCCGGCTGGTGGTTTTCCAATCGAGGTCGGCTCGCCACCAGCCGGCGCCGCGGAAGCTAGATGCCTGGCCAGACGCCGTCGCCGAGCGCGAGCGCAAGCAACACCGCGCCGAGCACGACTGCAATCAGAGTGATCCTCGCGTTCACGGGACTGCCCTTTCGGTCGATTGACAGAACAGCCCGGCCGGGTGACGCGAGTTGTATCCGACCCATCGGACGGTGTTATCTATTGTTGTGCGGCCCTCTCCCAGGCCGATAAACTCGAGGCGACTGTGGTGGAGTTGGCAGGGGAGCGAGGGGCCGCCGGGTACCGCATCATCTGTGTGGTACGCCGCGCCGACGGGCTCCCCCGTGCTTTCGGCTACGCGAAGGACGGCAACAGCGTCATGTACGACGACCTGTGGACGATCGAGCAAGCCCGGCAGGCCATCCAGGAAGGTCAACGGCTGTACATCACCGACCCGTCGACGGGTGCCGAGACGGAGCTCGACCTTTCCGCCGAGGGGATCCGCGTGAAGCCCGGCCAGAGCACCGACTACGGGCTCGACGACCTGCCGCCCTGCGGGTAGCCCCGATACCCTGGCGC
Organism: uncultured Actinomycetes bacterium; assembly: GCA_963746965.1. Lineage (GTDB taxonomy): Bacteria > Actinomycetota > Thermoleophilia > Gaiellales > Gaiellaceae > Palsa-739. Next base: position 1,540,539 of record CAVVDH010000001.1, read on the forward strand.
TCTCGGAGAGGTGTCCGAGCGGTCTAAGGAGCGCGACTGGAAATCGCGTACGTGCTGCAAGGTGCGTCGCGGGTTCAAATCCCGCCCTCTCCGCTGCAGACATGTCCGGAACCTGGTTCCGGACATGTCCGTCTCAGTCGTGGATGCGCGCGATGAGCTCGGCGCGGCGCAGCACCTTCTGCGCCGTGCCGGCGAGGCGGACGTCGTAGCCCGCGTCGCGGGGGAAGAGCACCTTGTCGCCGGGCGCGACGCCCTCCGCCTCCGATCCCACCGCGGTCACGATGCCGCTACGGCACTGGGCTTCGGCGCTGGCCGGGATGATCAGGCCCGCCCGCGTCTCGGCCTCCTCGTCCGTCGGCTCGACGACGACGTAGTCGTCGAGCGGCTCGAGCGAGAGGCGGAGCGGGCGTGCGTCCTCCAACACACCGTTCACGATACTCCCGGGAGATGCCGTCGCAGTCGCCGTTCGTCGAGCTCGAGGTCGGGTCGCGCACCGTCAAGGTGACGAACCCGGACAAGGTCTTCTTCGCGACGCGTGGGGAGACGAAGCTCGACCTCGTCCGGCACTACCTGGCCGTCGGCGAGGGGATCGTGCGCGCGCTCTACGAGCGGCCCACCCAGCTGAAACGGCATCCGGACGGCGCCGAGGGAGAGGCGATCTATCAGAAGCGCGTCCCGAAGCACCGGCCCGACTGGATCGAGACGGCGACCGTTACGTTCCCCTCCGGCCGCACCGCCGACGAGCTCTGCGTCACCGAGCTCGCGCACGTCGCGTGGGCCGCCAACCTCGCCACGATCGACTTCCATCCCTGGCCGTCGCGGCGGCGCGACGTCGAGCATCCGGACGAGCTCCGCATCGACGTCGACCCGCAGCCCGGCACGGGGTTCGCCGAGGCGAAGCAGGTCGCGGCGCTCGTGCAGGAGACGCTCGACGAGCTCGGCTTCGTCGGGTGGCCGAAGACGTCCGGCAACCGCGGCATCCACGTCGCCTGCCGGATCGAGCCGAAGTGGGGCTTCCGCGAGGTGCGCCGCTGCGCGCTCGCCTTCGCCCGCGAGGTCGAGCGACGGGCGCCGAGGCTCGTCACGACCGCCTGGTGGAAGGAGGAGCGCGGCGAGCGCGTCTTCATCGACTACAACCAGAACGCGCGCGACCGGACGATCGCCTCCGCCTACTCCGTGCGCGCCCGTCCGGACGCGACCGTCTCGGCTCCCTTCCGCTGGGACGAGCTCGACTCCCTCGAGACCGAGGACTTCACCCTGGCGACGATGCCTGCCCGTTTCGCCGAGCTGGGCGACGTCCAGGCGGGCATCGACGACGCCGTGAACGACCTGCGCAAGCTGCTCGAGTGGGTCGAGCGGGAGGAGGCGGAGGGAGCGGGCGAGGCGCCGTACCCGCCGAACTTCCCGAAGATGCCCGGCGAGCCGAAGCGCGTCCAGCCCTCGCGCGCGAAGGAGCCCTAGCCGCTACACGGCCGTGTCGCCGTCGTCGCCGAGAACGAGCGCGGCCGCGTCCCACAGCTCGAGCTCTTCCGCTCCTGCTCCTCGCCGCGTGCCCCAATCCGCGCAGCGCGCGCGCAGAGCCCCTCTCCGAGCTCCGCCTCGTCCGAGGTCGCCGCGCCGGAGAGCGAGCATCAAGAGCTCGTGCCGTTGTCCCGACTCCCACCACGCCCAGCCCGCCTCCCTCGCCGCCGCGGCACTCTGTCGTGTCAGCTCGGTCGCGCGTTCGAGGTCGCCCTCGGACAGTGCGAGCTGGCCGAGCAGCCAGTAGTCGGCGGTCTCGAGAAACGGGAACCTGCCCCGGGCGAGCTCGAGCGAGTGCTCCGTCAGCTCTGCGACACGCTTCCAGTCCTGCCGGCGCCACGCTGCAACCCCCAGCATGTGCTCGGCCATGGCGACGCCCCGCTCGTCGCCCAGCTCCCGGCTCAGCCGCAGGCTCTCTTCGGTCAGCTGCTCGCTCCGCGTGCCATGGCCCGCGAGATCGGCGGCCCCGCCGCAGACCCGCAGCGCTCGTGCGCGCAGCCCGGATGGAACCTCCGCGCTCTCGAGTAGCCGTTGCAGCCGGAGCATGCCCTCCTCGGGGGCCGAGGCGTCCCAGAAGCGCCCGAGCTCGACCGCGAGCTCGAGCCCGAGCTCGACGTCGTTCTCCTCCGCCCAGTCGAGCGCGGCCCGGAGATCCTCGCGTTCCGCCAACGCCGCGGCGAGGTCGGGCACGGCGTCGCCTTCGCCGAGGTCCGCGGCGCGGGCCAGGGCGAGCATCCGCTCCGCGTGCCGCCGTCGCACCTGCTCCGCCTCGCCCGTTTCCTCGAGGCGCTCGAGCGCGAATTCGCGAATCGTCTCGAGCAGCCAGTACCGCTCCTCGCCGCTCCGGCCCGTGCGGCGGCGGACGAGGCTCTTGTCGAGGAGCGAGCTGAGTGGGTCGAGCTCGGCGTCGCAGACGATCTCGGCGGTCTCCAGCGTGCAGCCGGCGCGGAAGACGCCGAGCCTCGCGAACAGCTGCCGCTCGCTGTCGTCGAGCAGGTCGTACGACCACGCGATCGTGGCCCGCAGCGTTGCGTGTCGTTCCTCGGAATCACGGGTGCCCTTGAGGAGGTCGAGCCGGTTCGCGAGCCGTTCGAGCAGCGCTTCCGGCGCGAGCAGCTTCGTCCGCGCGGCCGCGAGCTCGAGCGCGAGGGGAAGCCGGTCGAGGCGGTCGCAGAGCCGTTCGACGGTCGAGGTCGCGCCGACATCGGACCCGACGGCCTCGGCGCGCTCGCGGAAGAGAGCGACGGCGTCGGTGCTGGAGAGCGGCGGAAGGTCGAGCTCCGACTCTCCCTGGATGCGGAGCGCCTCGCGGCTCGTCACCACCATGCGCAGCGCGGGAATCGCGGCCGCGAGCTCGGCGAGCGGGAGGGCCGCGTCGGGGAGGAGGTGCTCGACGTTGTCGCACACGACGTGCGTCCGGCGGTCGCCGATTCGGGCCGCGATCGCCGCGGGATCGGGTGCGGGCGCTCCGAGCCGGTCGGCCAGCGCTGCCGTCACGAGCGCGGGGTCACGCAACGGTGCGAGCGGAACGAAGACGGTACCGCCGTCCGCGTCCTCCGCGAGGAGGCGTGCGAGCTCGATCGCGAAGCGCGTCTTGCCGGTCCCCCCGGGCCCGAGGATCGTGAGGACGCGCGGATCGCGGTCGTACACGAGCGAGACCGCGTCGAAGAGCTCCTCCTCCCGCCCCAGGAACGTCGTGGCGGTCGTGGGGAGCTCGACGCTGCCGGGCGTTCGGAGCGGCGGGAACTTGCGCGTCCCCAGCTGGGCGAGGTGCACGGGGCCGTCGAAGTCCTTGAGGCGGTGTCGCCCGACGTCGGCGAGCGGCTCCGAGTCGAGCAGGGCGGCGGTCGTCGGCGAGACGAGGATCTGCTCGCCGTGTGCGAGCGCAGCGATCCGTGCCCCCCGGTGGACGTCGAGCCCGACGTAGCCGTCGGCCGCGAGCAGCGGGGAGCCCGTGTGCAGCCCCATGCGCACGCGGATCGGGCCGTCGGCGAGTTCCTGCACCGCCGTCTGCGCCGCGGCCGCTGCTCCCTGCGCGGTCGGGAAGGCAATGAAGAACGCGTCTCCCTGCGTGTCGACCTCGACACCGCCGTGCGCGGCGGCAGCGTCGCGCACGATCCGCCGATGCTCCTCGAGCGCGTCGGCGTACCGCTCCGGGCCGAGGTCGTGCAGCAGCCGCGTCGATCCCTCCACGTCCGTGAAGAGGAACGTGACCGTGCCGGCGGGAAGCCGGGTCCGGTTCAGCGGAGGAGGTCCTCGACCGAGAGGTCGTCGGAGCTGCGCGGCGGACGGACCTCCCGCCAGGTGCAGTCGCGGGGATCCTTGTCCGGGCGGAAGCGGAGCAGGCGCGTGCCGTGGCGGAAGCGGCGCTTCTCGAGCTTGTCGAACCGCACCTCGACGACGAGCTCCGGCCGCAGCGGCGACTCCTCGAGCTCGCCGGTTCCCCAGCGGTTCGGCTCGCTGAAGCGCCGGTCGCTCTTCTCGTCGAGGAGCGGGAGCACCTTGGCTGCGATCTCCGCTTGATTCTTCGCGCCGACCGCGGCCGAGCCGACGTAGTCGAGGTCTCCCTCGTCGTCGTAGAGGCCGAGGAGAAGCGTCGCGATCGTCGTGCGGCCGCCCTTCTTCCAGCGGAGCCCGGCCACGACGCAATCCGCGGTGCGGTGCGGCTTGACCTTGACGACGCCGTCGCGCGAGCCCGGCAGGTAGGGGAGGCCGAGCCGCTTCGCGACGACGCCGTCGAAGCCGGCGGCCCGCAGCGTCTGCAGCCACTCGCGTCCCTGCTCGACGTCGTCGGAGACCGGAGACAGCTGGAACTCCGTTGCGACCTTCTCCAACTCGGCCCGCCGCTTCTCGATCGGGCGCTCGTGGAGCGGCTTCCCCTTCCAGAGGAGGAGGTCGAAGGCGACGAAGGTGGCGGGGATCTCGCCCGCGAGCTTGCGCACACGGCTCTCGGCCGGATGGAGGCGCATCTGCATCGCGTCGAAGTCGAGGCCGCCGTCGCGGGCGATCACGATCTCGCCGTCGAGCGCCGAGTGCGGCGGCATCAGCTCGCCGAGCGGCCGCAGCTCGGGGAAGTAACGCAGCAGTGGCCGGCCGTTCCGCGACCAGAGCGCGAGCTCGCCGCCGTCGTTCTCGAGCACGCCGCGGAAGCCGTCCCACTTCGGCTCGTACCGCCAGCCGCCGCGCTCGGGGAGCTCCGATACGAGCTCGGCTTCCATCGGCGGGAAGGGAACGCCGGGGCCTGGTGCGTCAGCCATCTCGGCGGGAACCTAGACGAGTCCTTCGCAAGGCGCGATACTCGCTGTCGTGGCCGGCGGCGAGGCAGAGCGGACGCACGCCGCCAAGGTGCAGGACGCTCTGTATCGCATCGCTGAGCTCGCGAGCGCTGCCCAGGACATGCAGGAGTTCTACCGGGCGATCCACGCCGTCGTAGGCGAGCTCATGGACGCGCGGAACATCTTCATCGCGCTCTACGACGAGGAGCGCCGCCTGATCAATTGGCCGTACTACGTCGACGAGAACGAGTTCGATCTCCCCGATCCGCACCAGTGGTTCGAGTTCGGCCAAGGCGAAGCGTCGCGGGGCGTCACGGCGTACGTCCTCCGCACCGGCGAGCCCCAGCTTATTTCGACGGAGCGGCTCGAAGAGCTCGCCCGCCGGGGCGAGGTCGCGCTCCTGGGTGCTCAGGGCGACGGCGGGGACTGGTTGGGGGTGCCGCTCAAGGCCGAAGGAGCGATCGTCGGCGTGCTCGTGGTGCAGTCCTATACGGACGACGTGCGCTACACGGAGCGGGACAGGGATCTCCTCGCGTTCGTCGGCCAGCACGTCGGCGCGGCGCTCTCGCGTGCGCAGGCGATCGAGGAGACGCGGCAGCGGAACGCGGAGCTGGCGGTGATCAACGGCGTGCAGGAGGCGATCGCGGGGGAGCTGGACCAGCAGGCGATCTACGACGCAGTCGGGGACCGGATCCAGGAGATCTTCGATGCCCAGGTGGTCGTCATCTCGACGCTCGACGAGGCAACCGGGCTCGTGCATCAGCCGTACATCCTCGAACGGGGCGAGCGGCTGCAGGCCGAGGCGATGTCACCCGTCGGCTTCTCGAAACACGTGCTGGAGACCCTGGAATCGGTCTTGATCACCGAGCACGTCCTCGCGGCGGCGGAGCGCTACGGGAGCCTGGTCGACGTCGGCGAGCAGCCGAAATCGGTCCTGTTCGTGCCACTCGTCACGGCCGGCAGGGCGACCGGCGTGATCTCGCTGCAGAACATCGATCGCGAGCACGCGTTCGGCGAGTCGGACCGGCAGTTGCTGGAGACGCTGGCCGGCAGTCTGAGCGTGGCGCTGGAGAACGCGCGGCTGGTGCACGAGACGCGGCAGCGGAACGCGGAGCTGGCGCTGATCAACAGCGTGCAGGAGGCGATCGCGGGTGAGCTCGACCAGCAGGCGATCTACGACGCGGTCGGCGACAAGATCCAGGAGATCTTCGACGCGCAGGCCGTCGACATCTGCACATACGAGCGCGCGGCGAACCTGCTGCACTTCCCGTACTCGATCGAACGCGGCGAGCGCGCGTCGTGGGAGCCGTACCCGCTGGACAGCCTCGGGTTCATGCGGCTCGTGATCGAGAGTGGGAAGCCGCTCCTGCTCAACGACGACCTTGCGGGAATGCGGGAGAGACAGGGCCTCCCACTCGTGACGGATCAGCAGGCGCTGTCGGCGCTGATGGTGCCGCTCCTCGTCGGCGGCGCGGTGACCGGCCTCATCTCGCTGCAGAACATGGACCGCGAGCGCGCGTTCAGCGAGTCGGACCAGCAGTTGCTGGAGACGCTGGCGGGCAGTCTGAGCGTGGCGCTGGAGAACGCGCGGCTGGTGCACGAGACGCGGCAGCGGAACGCGGAGCTGGCGCTGATCAACAGCGTGCAGGAGGCGATCGCGGGTGAGCTCGACCAGCAGGCGATCTACGACGCGGTGGGCGACAAGATCCAGGAGATCTTCGACGCGCAGGTCGTCGCGATCGACACGCTCGACGAGGTGACCGGCCTCCTTCACTCTCCGTACACGATCGAGCGCGGTGAGCGGCTGCTGGCGGAGGCACGGCCGCTGGCCGGCTTCGCGAAGCATGTGCTGGAGACGCGCAAGTCGGTGCTCGTCGTCGAGAACATGGGGGCCGAGGCCGAGCGGTATGGCAGCGCGGTCTCGGTCGGCGAGTGGCCGAAGTCGGCCCTGTTCGTTCCGCTCGTCGCGGGCGGTAAGGCGACGGGCGTGATCTCGCTGCAGAACATCGATCGCGAGCACGCGTTCGGCGAGTCGGACCGGCAGCTGCTGGAGACGCTGGCCGGCGAGCCTGAGCGTGGCGCTGGAGAACGCGCGGTTGGTGCACGAGACGCGGCAGCGGAACGCGGAGCTCGCGCTGATCAACAGCGTGCAGGAGGCGATCGCGGGGGAGCTCGACCAGCAGGCGATCTACGACGCGGTCGGCGACAAGATCCAGGAGATCTTCGACGCGCAGGTCGTCTCGATCTCGACGCTCGACGAGGCGGCGCGCCTCATGCACTACCCGTACATCATCGAACGAAGCCAGCGGCTGAGGACCGAGCCGATTTCGCCGGGCGGCTTCGACGCACACGTGTTGGCGACGCGCGAGTCGCTGCTGCTCACCGAGAACCTTGCTGCCGAGGCCACGCGATACGGCAGCGAGGTTGTTGTCGGCGAGATGCCGAGGTCTGTGCTGTTCGTGCCGCTCGTGACGGGCGGCAAGGCGATCGGTGTGATCTCGCTCCAGAACCTCGACCGCGAGCATGCGTTCGGCGAGTCGGACCGGCAGTTGCTGGAGACGCTCGCCGGGAGCTTGAGCGTCGCCCTGGAGAACGCCCGCCTGGTGCACGAGACGCGGCAGCGGAATGCGGAGCTGGCGTTGATCAACGGCGTGCAGGAGGCGATCGCGGGCGAGCTCGAGCCGCAGGCGATCTACGAGGCGGTGGGCGACCGGATCCGGGACGTGTTCGACGCGCAGGTCGTCGACATCTCGATCCTCGACGAGGCGACGGAGCTTCAGTACTACCCGTACATCATCGAGCGCGGCGAGCGGCTGCAGGCCGAGCCGAGTCCGCCGGTCGGCTTCGGGAAGCACGTGCTGGAGACGCGCCAGTCGTTGCTGATCGTCGAGGACATGGAAGCCGAGGTCGAGCGGTACGGGAGCGAGGTCGCGGCGGGCGAGCGGGCGAAGTCGGTCCTCTTCGTCCCGCTCGTCAGCGGCGGCAAGGCCACCGGCACGATCTCGCTGCAGAACGTCGACCGCGAGCACGCGTTCGGCGAGTCGGACCGGCAGTTGCTGGAGACGCTGGCAGGAAGCCTGAGCGTCGCGCTCGAGAACGCGCGGCTCGTGCACGAGACGCGGCAGCGCAACGCCGAGCTGGCGTTGATCAACAGCGTGCAGGACGCGATCGCCGGCGAGCTCGACCAGCAGGCGATCTACGACGCCGTCGGGGACAAGATGGGGGAGATCTTCGACGTCGAGGAGCTCTTCATCTCGATCCCGGACGAGGCCGAGGGGCTCATGCGTTTCCCGTACTTCACCGAGCGCGGCGAGCGGGCGTTTCCGGAGCCGGGGCCACTGGACCGCGGCTTCACGACGCACGTGCTCGAGACGCGCGAGACGTTGCTGATCAACGAGAACGTCGACGCGGAAGCCGAGCGCTACGGCAGCGCGACGCTCGGCGTGGAGATGCCGAAGTCCGTTCTCTACGTCCCGCTCGAGAGCGGCGGCCGCGCCACCGGTGTCGTCTGCCTCGCGAGCTTCCATGAGCATGCCTTCACGCACTCCGACAAGCAGCTGCTGGAGACGCTCGCCGGGAGCCTGAGCGTCGCGCTGGAGAACGCGCGGCTCGTGCACGAGACGCGGCAGCGGAACGCGGAGCTCGCCCTGATCAACGGGGTGCAGGAGGCGCTGGCCGGCGAGCTCGACCAGCAGGCGATCTACGACGCGGTCGGCGACAAGATCCAGGAGGTCTTCGACACCCAGTCGGTGCTCATCTCGGCGCTCGACGAGACGACCGGGCAGCTCGTCGTCCCGTATTCGGTCGAGCGCGGCGAGCGGCAGGAGTGGGAGCCGGCGCCGGCGCTCGGCTTCAGCAAGTACGTGTTCGACACGCGCGAGCCCCTCATGATCAACGAGGACGTCGACGGGGAGGCCGCGCGCCTCGGCATCGAGCGGGGACGGACCGTCGGCGAGGCGCCGAAGTCGATCCTGTTCGTCCCGCTCGTCACCGGCGGCAGGGCGACGGGCGCCATCTCGCTGCAGAACGTCGACCGCGAGCACGCCTTCAGCGAGTCCGACCGGCAGCTCCTGACGACGCTCGCCGGCAGCCTCAGCGTCGCGCTCGAGAACGCCCGGCTCGTACAGGAGACGCGCCAGCGGGTCGCTGAGCTCGCGACCGTGAACAGCGTCGGTCAGGCGCTCTCGTCCCAGCTCGAGCTCGACGGGCTGATCGAGCTCGTCGGCGAACAGGTGCGCGAGACGTTCGACGCCGACCTCGCGTACGTCGCTCTCCACGACCGGCCGGCGGGACGGATCGACTTCCCCTACTACTACGAGAGCGGGCAGCGCCGGGAGGAGCCGTCGATGGCGTACGGGGAGGGGCTGACCTCCCGGATCATCGAGTCGCGCGAGCCGCTCCTGCTCAACCGGGAGGAGCACTACGAGAGCCAGGCGAACCTCGTCGGGACGCCGTCCCGCTCCTACCTCGGCGTGCCGATCCTCGTCGGGAGCAAGGCGATCGGCGCGATCAGCGTCCAGAGCATCGAGGAGGAGGGCCGGTTCGGCGAATCGGACGCCCGGCTGCTCGCGACGATCGCGGCGAACGTCGGCGTCGCGATCCAGAATGCGCGCCTCTTCACCGAGGTGGAGCGGCAGCGCGGCTACCTCGAGTCGCTCGTCTCCATCACCCCCGCCGCGGTCGTCGTCCTCGACGCCGACGAGCGGGTGACCGACTGGAACCCCGCGGCGTCCGACCTCTTCGGCTACTCGGCCGAGGAGGCGCTCGGCCGGCCGATCGACGATCTCGTCTTCGGCGAGACGGGCAGGGAGGAGGGGCGCGAGACCACGGCGGAGGCGATGCGAGACGGGCGCGCGCAACGGATCACCCGGCGCCGGCGCAGGGACGGAACGCTCGTCGACGTCGAGCTGATGCTCGTCGCGCTCACAGTCGACGGCGCCCACTCCGGCTTCCTCGGGGTCTACCACGACGTGACCGAGCTCCAGCGCGCGCGTCAGGAGGCCGAGGCGGCGACGCAGGCGAAGAGCGCCTTCCTCGCCACGATGAGCCACGAGATCCGGACGCCGATGAACGCGGTGATCGGCATGACCGACCTCCTGCTCGGCACGGATCTGACCGGCGAGCAGCGAGAGTTCGCCGAGGTCGTCCACTCGAGCGGCGACGCGCTCCTGCACGTGATCGACGACATCCTCGACTACTCGAAGATCGAGGCCGGCAAGCTCGACCTCGAGCGCGAGCCGTTCAGCCTGCGCGACTGCGTCGAGGGCGCGCTCGACATCGTCGCGCCGAGGGCGTGGGAGAAGGAGCTCGAGCTCGGCTGCCTCATCGACGAGGGTGCACCGGCCGGCGCCGTCGGCGACGAGGCGCGCCTGCGACAGGTGCTCCTGAACCTCCTCTCGAACGCGGTCAAGTTCACGGAGCGCGGCGAGGTCGTCGTGCTCGTGGACGCCGAGGAGACCGGAGCCGGGTCGTACCGGATCGACCTCGCCGTGCGCGACACCGGAATCGGGATTCCGGCGGATCGGATGGACAAGCTCTTCACCTCCTTCAGCCAGGTCGACGCGTCGACCACGCGCCGCTTCGGCGGCACCGGTCTCGGTCTTGCGATCTCGAAGCGCCTCGTCGAGCTGATGGGCGGCACGATCACGGTCGAGAGCGAGCAGCAGAAGGGCTCGACTTTCCGTATCTCGCTGCCCGTGGTCGCGGCCGAGGTGCCGGCGAAGATCGCGCTCGACGAGGGTCTGCCGCACCTCGCGGGCAAGCGGATCCTCATCGTCGACGACAACGCGACGAACCGCGAGATCGTGACGCGCCACGCGCGGTCGTGGGGGATGGAGCCGGTTGCGCTCGAGCTGCCCGCGGAGGCGCTCCAGCTGATCGAGCAGGGCGAGCCGTTCGACGTCGCCGTGCTCGACATGATGATGCCGGAGCTCGACGGGCTCGCCCTCGCCGGCGAGATCCGGAGCAGGCGCAGCGCCGAGGAGCTCCCCCTCCTGCTCCTCACCTCGCTCGGCCGGCTGCCGCAGGCGGAGTCGGGAAATGTCTTCTCGGCCCAGCTTTCGAAGCCGCTCAAGGCATCGCAGCTCTACAACACGCTTCTGAACCTGCTCACCGCAGGCGGGGCGCCCGGGGAAGGAGCCGAGCAGCTGACGGACGGAAAGCACGCGAGGTCGGCGTTGCGGATCCTGCTCGCCGAGGACAACGCGATGAACCAGAAGGTGGCGCTCCGCCTGCTCGAACGGCTCGGCTACGGCGCCGACGTCGCTACGAACGGGCTCGAGGCCCTCGCGGCCCTCGAGCGGCAGCCGTACGACGTCGTGCTGATGGACGTGCAGATGCCCGAGCTCGACGGCCTCGATGCGACGCGCCGGATCTGCGAGCGCTGGCCGGCGGAGACCCGCCCGCACATCATCGCGATGACGGCGAACGCGCTTCCCGAGGATCGGGAGGCGTGCTTCGCGGCGGGCATGAACGACTACGTGGCGAAGCCGATCCGCGCGGAGGAGTTGGTCGCGGCGCTGAAACGGGTGAAGCCGCTCCGGAACGGCGACGCCGGCTCGGACCGCGTCGAGTACGTGAGCCTCGACGACGATGCGCTCCGGAACCTGCGGGAGCTCGGCGGCGACGAGTTCCTCGGCGAGGTGATCGACGCGTTCGTCGCCGATGCTCCGGAGCTCCTCGCAACCCTGCGGCGCTCGCTCGGCGAGGGGAGCTCCGAGGAGCTGCGCCGCGCCGCGCACACGCTGAAGTCGAACGGGGCGACCCTCGGCGCTGCGGAGTTCGCGGAGCTGTGCCGCACCGTCGAGCAGCGCGCGAAGGCCGGCGAGCTCGAGGGCGTCGCCGAGCTCGTCGACCGGATCGAGGAGGCGTATCCGCCGCTCCGCGAGGCGCTCACGGCCCTCGGGACGGAGCCCGTCCCGTGAGCGTTCCCGCTCCGCCGGCCGGCACGATCCTCATCGCCGACGACAACCGCGTGAACCGGCTCCTGCTCGCGCGCGGGCTCGAGCACGACGGGCATACGGTGGTCTTCGCCGAGGACGGCCGGGAGGCGCTCGATCTCCTGCGCAAGCAGCGGTTCGACCTGCTCCTGCTCGACGTCCTCATGCCCGAGCTCGACGGCTACGAGGTGCTGGCCGAGCTGAAGGACGACACGCATCTGCGTGACATCCCCGTCGTCGTGACGTCGGCGCTCGACGAGATCGACAGCGTCGTGCGCTGCCTCGAGATGGGGGCCGAGGACTACCTGACGAAGCCGGTCAACCCCGTGCTCCTGACCGCACGGATCAACGCGAGCCTCGAGAAGAAGCGGCTGCGCGACCAGCAGCGGGAGCTGATCAGCAAGTTCGCCACGAAGGAAGTCGCAGAGGATCTGCTGACGTCCGGTTTCTCGCTCGGCGGCCAGTACGTCGACGCGTCGGCGATGTTCTGCGACATCCGCTCCTTCACGACGATCGCAGAGGCCCGGGATCCGGCGGAGACGATCGAGCTGCTCAACGACTACTACCTCCTCATGATGGACGCGATCAACGGCGAGGGCGGGATCGTCAACCAGATGGTCGGCGACGGGTTGATGGCGATCTTCGGGGCACCCGTGCCGCGTGACGACCACCGGCAGGCGGCCGTGCTCGCGGCACGCCAGATGGTCGAGCTGATCCGGCTGTTCAACGAAGAGCAGGCGACGCGCGACAAGGTGCAGATCCAGATCGGGGTCGGGATCGCGTCGGGCCGTGTCGTCGCCGGCTACACCGGCACGCAGAACCGGGCGACCTACACGTGCGTCGGCGACACGGTCAACGTCGCGGCGCGTCTCGAGGCGCATACGAAGGAGCTCGGGCGGCCGATCCTGATCGACGAGAACACGCGGCTCGGCCTCGCGGACGAGATCGACGTCGAGGCCCAGGGCGAGTTGCTCATGAAGGGGAAGACCGAGCCGACGAAGGTCTACGCCGTCCTCGGTGAAGCAGTCGTCGCCGAGACCGCCTAGCCCGCAACCTGCTGCGGTCGCCCGCGTCTAACCTCGCGAGATGCGGGTGGTCGTGACCGGGCTCGGCGCCGTGACGCCGATCGGAGCCGACGCGCAGTCGACCTGGCGCGCGGCGGTCGCCGGGGAGAGCGGAATCGACTTCATCCGCTCCTTCGACGCGAGCGGGTTCCCGGTGCGGATCGCGGCGGAGGTGAAGGACTTCGACGCGGCCCAGGTCGCGTCGCCGAAGGATGCGCGGAGGCTCGACCGCAACGTCCTCCTCTCGCTCGGCGCCGCGCGCGAGGCCGTCGCCGACGCGCGGCTCGACGGCGCCTACTCGCAGGATCGCATCGGCATCCTCTTCGGCACCGCGATCGGCGGCTTCATCGGGATCATGGAGCAGGCCGAGGTACTGCGGGAGCGTGGGCCCGACCGCGTCTCGCCGACCTTCGTCCCGAACGTGCTCGTCGACACCGCGAGCGGCCAGCTCGCGATCTCGCTCGGCTTCCGCGGCCCCAATTACGCGCCGGTCTCCGCCTGCGCGACGGGATCGACGGCGATCGGGGAGGCGGCCGAGCTGATCAAGCGCGGGGACGCCGACGCCGTGCTCGCGGGCGGCGCCGAGGCGTGCCTCCACCCGCTCATCCTCGCCGGCTTCTGTGCGATGCGCGGCCTCGTGGCCGAGGACGAGCATCCGCCGCGCGCGTCCCGTCCGTTCGACGCGACGCGCGCCGGCTTCGTGATGGGGGAGGGCGCGTGCGTGCTCGTGCTGGAGGAGCTCGAGGCCGCCGAACGCCGCGGCGCGACGATCTACGCCGAGATCCTGGGCTACGGGATGTCGAACGACGCGCACCACCTGGCGCAGCCCGATCCCGAGTCGGTCGGCGTCGCCGAGATGATGCGTCGCGCGCTCGAGCGCGCCGGCGTCGAGCCGGAGCGCGTCGGCTACGTCAACGCCCACGGCACCTCGACCCCGCTCGGCGACGCCGCCGAGACGCGGGCGATCAAGGAGGTCTTCGGCGACCACGCGTACCGCCTCGCGGTCTCCTCGACGAAGTCGGTCACCGCCCATTGCTTCGGCGCGGCCGGCGCGATCGAGGCGATGATGTGCGTGCTCGCCGTCCGTGACGGCGTCCTGCCGCCGACCATGAACTACGTCCATCCCGATCCCGAGTGCGACCTCGACTACGTGCCGAACGAGGCGCGGCACGTGCAGGTCGACGTGGCGCTCTCGAACGCGATGGGACTCGGCGGCCACAACGGCTGCGTGCTCGTGGGGAGGGTCTGAACGATGAGCGACTTCGCAGAGATCGAGGCGTACGCCGAGGCGCACTCGACGCCCCCGGGCGACGTGCTGAGCCGGCTCGGCGAAGAGACGTCGGCACTGCCGAACGCGCAGATGTCGGTGGGGCACCTCGAGGGCCTGTTCCTCCGCTTCCTCGTCGCCGCCCGGAAGCCGCGCCGCGTGCTCGAGATCGGCGTCTTCACCGGCTGGTCGTCGATCGCGATGGCGTCGGTGCTGCCCGAGGGCGGCTCGATCGTCGCCTGCGACGTGAACGAGGAAACGACCGCGATCGCGCGCCGCTACGCCGAGGAGGCCGGGGTCGCCGACCGGATCGACTATCGCATCGGCGACGCGAAGGAAACGATCGCCGGGCTCGACGGAGAGTTCGACCTCGTCTTCATCGACGCCTGGAAGGACGACTACGTCGACTACTACGAGCTCGTGCTGCCGAAGCTCGCGCCGGACGGCCTGATCCTCGCCGACAACACGCTCGCCGCCCTGCGCGACAACGAAGGGATCGTGCGCTTCAACGAGCACGTGCTCGCGGACGAGCGCGTCGAGTGCGTGCTGCTGCCGATCCGCGACGGCATCACGCTGATCCGGAGGCGGTAGGCGTGGCCTGGGAAGGTCCTCCCGCTCCGTATCGCATCGAGACGGAGCGGCTCGTGATCCGCTGCTACGACCCGCGCGACGCCGCCCCCCTGAAGGAGGCGATCGACTCGAGCCTCGAGCATTTGCGTCCGTGGATGCCGTGGGCCGCGAACGAGCCGCAGACGCTCGAGGAGAAGACGAACCTCCTGAAGTCGTTCCGCGCCCAGTTCGACCTGGGCGAGAACTTCATCTACGGGATCTTCGCGGCGGACGAGTCGGAGGTCGTCGGCGGCACGGGCCTCCACCCGCGGGTCGAGGGCGGTGGGCTCGAGATCGGCTACTGGATTCGGGCGAGCGCAACCCGCCGTGGCTTCGTGACCGAGTCGACCGCGGCCTTGACCCGGGTCGGCTTCGAGATCTGCGGGGCGGACCGGATCGAGATCCGGATCGAGCCGCGAAACGAGGCGAGCTTCGGTGTCCCGCGCAAGCTGGGTTTCGTCGAAGAGGCGACGCTGCGCCGGCGCTTGCCGGGACACGGCGAGGACCCGCTGCGCGATGTCACGATCCATACCCTGTTCCGCGAGGACTTCGACCCGGCGACCGCGGCCGGGATCCGCGCCTTCGACGCGCGCGGCGAGCGCCTCCTCTAGCGGAAGACATGGCCGCACCTGCTAGCCACGGAGGAGTGCGACCGTGAGCTCGTCGAGCGAGCCGACGACGGCGTCGGCGAGGGCGAGCGCCTCTTCGTCCGGCGGGTAGCTCGGGTTCGGGATCGCGACGACGCGCAGCCCCGCCGACTTCGCGGAGCGGATCCCCGCGTGGGAGTCCTCGACCGCCGCGCACCGCGCCGGCGGGAAGCCGAGCCTCCGCGCAGCTTCGAGGTAGACGTCCGGCGCGGGTTTCCCATACGCGACCTCCTCCGACGACACGGTCGCCTGGAAGCAGTCCGCGAGCCCGGCGAGATCGAGCACCGCCTCGAACACCTCCCGGTTCGAGGAGGACGCGAGCGCGAGCGGGAACGCTTCGCCCGCGCGCCGCACCGTCTCGACCGCGCCCGGCAGCAAGGGCAGCTCGCGCCGGTATGCCTCGAGCATGCGCCCGACCACGCTCCGGTTGATCGCGGCGGGCTCATCGGGAACGCCCGCCTCCTCGTGCAGATAGCGCGACCACTCGGGCGCGGACATCCCCATCATCGCCCGCTGCACCTCGTCGTCGTACCGGCCGCCGCGCTCGCGCACGTACCGCTCGCGCACAGCGTCCCAGACCTCCTCCGACTGGAGCAGGACGCCGTCGAGGTCGAAGACGACCGCGTCGATCACGAGCGCGAACTGTAGTTTCGAGAGCGTGCCGGCTATCTCTGCGTGTCCCTCGTCGGCCGGCGGGACGTCGCGCTAGACGGAGTGGTACGTGCTCTCGCGGTAGACGAGCGCGTGGTGCGAAGGGCCGTGCTGGATGGAGAGGACGTCGGCGATGAAGAACGTGTGGTCGCCGGCGTCGGCCTCCGTGCGGGTCTCCGCCTCGATCCAGCCGAGCGCACCCTCGATGAGCGGCGCGACCTGCCCCTCGAGCGTGGGCACGCCCTGCCAGTGGACGATCGGCGGGTAGCCGGCGGCGAAGCGGCGCGCGAGCTCCTCCTGCTCCGAGCCGAGCAGGCTGACCGCGAAGCGGCCGGCGCCGCGGAGGAGCTCGTAGCACGACGCTTCCTTCCCGATCGAGACGCCGATCAGCGGCGGCTCGAGCGAGAGCGAGACGAGGGAGGACACGGTCACGCCCATCCGGTCGCCCTCGACGTCGACGCTGAGGATCGAGACGCCGTGCGGCCAGAGCCGCATCAGCGTGCGCAGGTCGTCTCCGGCCACCATCGCGCGAACGCTACAGAGCGCGTGCCGAGAAGCGGCGGGGGTGGGATTCGAACCCACGGGCCCGCGAGGGCTCAACGGCTTTCAAGACCGTCCCGTTCGACCGCTCCGGCACCCCGCCGCGCGGAATAGTGTCGCAGGCGTGGCGACCATGGCCGATCTCGACAAGCTTGCGCTCGGGATGCCCGAGGCGACGAAGGAGGTCGAGGACGGCCGGCCCACCTACCTCGTCCACGGGAAGATGTTCTGCTTCCACCGCAGCCCGCGGAAGGACGCCGTCGACTCCGACACCGGCGAGCGTCTGACCGACGTGCTCGTCTTCCGCGTCGCCGACCTCGGCGTCAAGGAGCTGCTCCTCTCCGACGCGCGGGGCATCTTCTTCACGACGCCTCACTGGAACGGATACGCGGCGGTGCTTCTGCGGATCCGCGACCTCGGCGCGGTCGACCGCGACGAGCTCCGCGACCTCGTCGAGGAGGCGTGGCTGACGCGGGCGCAGAAGCGGCTCGCGAAGGCGTGGCTCGCTAACGAGTGACGCGCTCGGGCGCACCGTACGCGCGCAGCACGTCGGGCACCTCGCCCTCGAAGTTCTCGAGGATGGCGAGCGCCATCCGGTCCACGACGGCGGTGCCGTTGAGCATGTGGAGCGGCTCCGGGCTCTTGCCCTCGCGGTAGCGGATGCCGAGCCGGCGGGCCTGGAAGTCCGTCGTGTTCGAGATCGAGGCCGTCTCTCGGTAGCGCCCTTGGCTCGGGAACCAGATCTCGACGTCGTACGTCTTCGCCGACGCGGCCGACATGTCGCCGGCCGGAAGGACGACCACGCGGTACGGAACGCCGAGCTCACCCACGAGCTCCTCGGTGTTCGCGAGCAGGTACTCGTGCTCGTCCCACGATTGCTCTGGTGGGAGGAGCGAGAACTGCTCTACCTTGTTGAACTGGTGGACCCGGAACATGCCGCGTGTGTCCCGGCCGGCCGCGCCGGCCTCCCGACGGAAGCAGGGCGAGAACGCGACGTAGCGGAGCGGCAGCGTCTCCGAATCGAGGATCTCGCCGGCGTGGAGGCTCGCGATGGGGATCTCCGCCGTGCCCGAGAGATAGAGCCCGTCCTCCGGGATCTCGTAGACGTTCTGCTCGTCGGACGGGAAGGCTCCCGTGCCGACGAGCGCCTGCTCGCGGACGAGCACGGGCGGCAGAACGGTGACGAAGCCCTTCTCCGCGAGGCGGTCGAGCGCGTAGCGGTAGAGCGCGAGCGCCAGCCGGCCGGTGTCCCCGATCCAGTACCCGAAACGGGCGCCGCTCATCCGTGCCGCGCGTTCCATGTCGAAGCGGCCGAGCTCGAGGCTCTCCTTCGCCTCCGCCCGGTGCGGTGGGTCGCCCACGACCCGCTCGACGCGGACGTCTTCCTCGGTGGCGCCGTCGGGAACCTCGTCGGCCGGGGGATTGGGAATCCGCAGCCCGAGCGCGTCGCGTTCGGTCTCCGCCTCGGCGAGCGCCTGCTCTGCCTGCTGCAGCTCTTCCTTCACCCCGCGCAGCTCCTCGAGCTGCTCCGGCGTCGGCTTGCCCTTGATCTTCGTGCGCGAGCGCAGCTCGTCGACTCGCGGCACGAGCCCGCGCCACCGCTCGTCCGCGGCGAGCCAGGCGTCGAACGCCTCGGCCGCACCCTTGCGCGCGAGGCGGCTCCGGAACTCGTCCGGGTCCTGGCGGGCGGCGTGCGCGTCGATCACGCGAGAGAGTCTAGGTACGCCTCGAGCAGCACCGCGACTCCCTCCTCGTGCACGGGGGGAACGACGAGGTCGGCGCGATCGAGCACGTCCGGATGTGCGTTCGCCACGGCGACGCCGAAGCCGGCCCAGTCGAGGAGCTCACGGTCGTTCTCCCCGTCGCCGCAGGCGACCGTCTCCTCCGGCCGGAAGCCGACGCGGTCGGCGACGAAGGCGAGCCCGCTGCCCTTGCTCACGTCCGGATGCGCGAACTCGAGGAAGTGCGGCAGCGACTTGGAGATGAAGAGGCGCCTCGCGAAGAGGGGCTTCAGCGCCTCCTCGAGCTCGTCGAGCGCGCCGGGATCGCCCACCGCGACGAGCTTCGTCGGATCGCGGTCGAGCCACGCTCGCAGATCGCCGACCGCGTGGATCTCGAGGTGCTGGAAGTCGGCGTACCGTCTCGCCTCGGGCGTCACCTCCGAGACGTAGAGCAGGTCGTCGACGTAGCAGTTGAGGTGGAAGCCGGCCGCGAGCACGGCGTCGATCGCCTCGCGTGCCTCCGCGAGCGGGATCGGGACGTGGAGGAGGAACCCGCCCGTCGCCGGATCGGCGACGACGGCCCCCTGGTAGCAGACGACGAGATCGTCGAGCTCCGCCTGCTCGAGGTACGGGCGCACGGCCCTGAACATCCGCCCGGTGACGACGACGACATGCGCGCCTGTGGCCCGGGTGCGTGCAAGCGCGTCCCGTGTGCGCGGCCGCAGCACGCTGTCCTCGGCGATCAGCGTCCGGTCGAGGTCGAGCGCGAAGGCGGCGACTCGCGCCGGAAACGCGGCCGGGAGCTCTACGGCGCCGTGCCGCCGGTCGAGTCGACGACGTAGGCGGCCACGTC
This sequence comes from uncultured Actinomycetes bacterium, assembly GCA_963746965.1. Classification (GTDB taxonomy): domain Bacteria; phylum Actinomycetota; class Thermoleophilia; order Gaiellales; family Gaiellaceae; genus Palsa-739. The sequence continues at coordinate 1,559,625 of CAVVDH010000001.1, forward strand.
CGCGATCTGCTGGGTGCTGAGCTGACCCTTGAACGCCGGCATCTGCGCTCCGCCGTTCGTCACCTGCGCGGTGACGGCGCGGTAGTCGGGCTTGAGCGAGTCGAGGTTCGGGCCGATCGTGCCGGAGGCGTTGGCGGCGGCCATCGTGTGGCAGTTCCCACAGCCGGCGCTGGCGAAGACGGACTTGCCCTTCGTCGAGTCGCCCTTGAGGTTGTAGGCCGGGACGATCGGGAACGTGGGGCCGTTCGAGACCGTGCCGACCACCGTCTTCGGCGTGGGCGACGCGACCCCCTGGGAGTTGCAGCCCGCGAGCGCCAGGGCGCCGAGCAGCGCGGCGGCGATGAGTCCTGGACGGCGCACCGGGACCGGACTCTAATGAAGCGCTAAGACCGCGCGCGCGGGAACCGGCTGCACGTCGCCGCTCAGTACCATTCAGGCCATGAAACGCAGATCGTTCGGGCGCGACCGGGGCCTGTCGCTGAGGATGCTCTTCACGAGCGGGCTGCTCGGCCTGCTCTACGTCGGCTTCGCGGTCGTCCTCTTCAGCGTCCTCAAGGTCGGGCTCGCGCCGATGCTCCTGATCGTGATCGGCATCGCCTTCTTCCAGTACTACACCTCGGACAAGCTCGCTCTCGCGGCGTCCGGCGCCAAGATCGTGCAGCCCGAGGAAGCGCCCGAGCTGCACGCGATGGTCGAGCGCCTCTGCGCGATGGCCGGTCTGCCGAAGCCGCGCGTCGCGGTCGTCGACACGGACGTTCCGAACGCGTTTGCGACCGGCCGGAACCCGAAGCATGCGGCGATCGCCGTGACGACGGGGCTCTGGCGGCGGCTCGACCCGCAGGAGGTGGAGAGCGTCCTCGCGCACGAGCTCTCGCACGTCGCGAACAGGGACGTCCTCGTCATGACGATCGCGAGCTTCTTCGCCATGCTCGCGGCGATGCTGACCCGGTTCGGGCTCTACGCGGGGATGTTCGGCGGCTTCGGCGGCGGTTACGGGGGCGGCAACCGGAACAACAACAACAACCAGGTTCCGGTCTGGCTGATCGTCTTCCTCGTCTCGATCGTCGTCTACGCGATCAGCTTCATCCTCATCCGCACGATCTCGCGTTACCGCGAGTACGCGGCCGACCGCGGCTCCGCGATCATCACCGGCGCGCCAGAGAACCTCATGAGCGCGCTCCAGAAGATCTCGAGCGGGATCACGCAGATCCCGCAGCGCGACCTGCGCGAGGTCGCGGGCATGAACGCGTTCTTCATCATCCCGACCAACTGGAAGTCGCAGATGAGCGAGTGGATGATGGATCACCCGCCCCTCGAGAAGCGCCTCGCGGCCCTCGCCGAGATCGCCCGCGAGATGGGCCGCCCCGTCTCGTAGCTCGCGAAGCTGCGCTTCGCGCTCGCTCGGTACCGCTATCAGCTAGATAGGTGCGTCGTACAGGGCGAGCCATTTGCTGAGATCGGGCTCGATGGGGAGCTCGTTCTCGAGCTTCGCCTTCAGCTCCAGCTCGCGCGCGTTGTCGCGCTCCTGCTTCTCACCGGTCGGGACGAACGGCCACCAGGTTCCGGTCTTGAAGCCGTAGATCCAGTAGACGGGATGCTCGCCGCCCCAGGTGCCGCCGTCGAAGCGGAACGGGGCGGCAAGGAGCTGGCCGCCGAATCCGCGCGCCTCGAGCTCCGACGCGACCGCGTGGACACCCGTGACCTGGTCCTCCAGATCCGGGTCGCGGACGATGATCCACTCGAAGCCGAACGAATCGGTCTTGCGGTCGAGTGTGGAGCCCGCCCCCTGGGCGACGCTCCGGAGTAGCTCCTCGATGTCGCGCTCCGCCTGCCCGAACTCGCCGGCCGAGAGCGGCTTGAAGATCGCCGCCGCCGCGCCCGCCGTCCTGAGCGAGCACTCGGTGTCGAGCGTGACGGCCGCGGTCGAGAGGGCGAAGAGCCGGTCGTCCTGCGGGCCCCTCGAGCTTCTTGCGGCCGAAGAGGATGTCGCCGAGCCGGGTCAGGACTCGGGTGTTTCCTCGGCCGGCTGCTCGGCCGGCTCCGCGGCGAGGCGCGTCGGCCTGCGCGTCGCCGGCGGCGATCTCCTTCTGCGGCTCGCCGGCTCCGACCTCGGACTTGAGCTTCGCGAGCTCGTCGTCGACCTGGGACGACGCGGAGAGCTGGGAGAGCTCGCGGTCGAGCTGCGTCTGGTCGCCCGCGGTGAAGTCCTCGAGCGCTCCGGTCGACGTGAGCTCGTCGATCGCCGAAGCCCGTGCCTGCATCTCCTCGGTCTTGTCCTTCGCGCGCTGGATCGCCAGGCCCGTGTCCTGCATGTGCCGTCCGATCCCGGTCGCCGCTTCCCCGACCTGAACCTCCGCCTCCGCCGCCGAGTACTGCGCCTTGAGGACCTCCTTCTGCGACCGGAAGGACTCGATGCGGCTCTCGAGCTGCTGCTGGGACGCGACCAGCTTCTCCTGCTGACCCTCCAGCTGTTTCGCCTGGCCGTCCATGCTCTGTAGCTGCTGCTGCGCGATTGCCTTGCGCTCGAGTGCCTGCCGGGCCAGATCCTCGCGGTTTGCCCCCACCGCCTGCCGCGCCTGCGTCTCGAGCTTGACGACGTTCTGCTCGAGCTTCTGCTGCTGCAGCTCGATCCGCTTCTTGGCCGTGACCACGTCCGCGACGCCGCGTTTGACGTTCTGCAGCTGCTCGAGCATCTGCTCGTACGAGTAGTCGAGCGTCTCGGTCGGGTTCTCCGCCCGGTTGAGCAGCTTGGAGATCTTCGACTTGACGATGAGCGACGCGCGTGAGGCCAGGCCCGCCATCAATCCTCCTCGTGGGGAACGAGGAGTAGCCTAGCGCCATGCTTGTGGAGCGGAGCACGCATCCCGGCTGGCTCAGCAACGCCTTTCTCGTGGCGGTCGAGGACGGGCCGGGGGTCTTCGTCGACTCCGGCGCCGACATCGGGCCGCTGGTCGAAGCCGCCGAGCGGTGGCAGGCGACTCCGGTAGCCCTGCTGCGGACGCATGCGCACCACGACCACGTCGAGCATGAGGAGGAGCTCGCGCGGCGCTACTCGATCCCGGTGCTCGCGGAGCCCGGCGAGTGGTCGTGGGACAGCCTCCACGTCGAGGCGCTGGCGACGCCGGGGCACTCCGACGACGGTCTCGCGTTCGTCTTCGGCGAGGAGGTGGTCGCGACGGGCGACACGTTGTTCCGCGACGCCGTCGGCGGCGGGGACGTCGACGCGGTGCGGCGTTCGGTGACCGACGTTCTCCTCGCGCTGCCCGACACGATCCGCGTCCTACCGGGCCATGCCGACGAGACGACGATCGGGCGCGAGCGCCGGTCGAATCCGTTCATCCGGGTCTGGAGCGGCGCCGAGCCGGAGGGGAGCGAGCGCGTGCGCGTCGGAGGGCGGGAGGCGACGCTCCTCGTCTGGTCGCCCGACTACGACGGCAAGGGGAAGGCGTGGGTGCGGTTCGACGACGGCGCCGAGGCGATCGTCGGCGGCTCGAGCGTCGAACGCGGCTGAACCCGAGGCGTCTCGGTGACCGTCACCGGGACATGTCCGAAACGGACATTAGGTTGCACCGGCATGCGCCTCATCGTCGCCCGTTGCGAGGTTACGTACACCGGCCGCGTCTCGGCCGTCCTGCCCGAGGCGGTCCGGCTCCTGATCCTCAAGGGCGACGGCTCGGTGCTCGTGCACGACGACGCCGGCGGCTACAAGCCGCTGAACTGGATGACGGCGCCGACCTTCCTCGCCGACGAGGGCGAGCGGCTCGTGGTCTCGAAGCCGAAGAGCGACGACGTCCTCGAGATCCGCCTGCTCGAGGTGCTGAGCGACGTCGAGCACGACATGGGGGAGTCGGCCGCGCTGCAGAAGGACGGGGTGGAGCGCGACCTGCAGGAGGCGCTCGCGGCCGCCCCGGAGGCGCTCGGCGAGCCGCTGGCGCTCGTGCGCCGCGAGTGGCAGACGGAGATCGGCCCCGTCGACCTCATGTGCCGCGACGAGGCAGGCGAGTGGGTCGCCGTCGAGGTGAAGCGGATCGGGACGATCGAGGCGGTCGAGCAGCTCACGCGGTACCTCGACTTCATCCGGCGGGATCCCGCGAAGGCCGGCTGCCGCGGGATCCTCGTCGCGGAGCGGCTGAAGCCGCAGGCGGTGGCGCTCGCGGAGTCGCGGGGGCTGCGTTGCGTCGCCGTCGACCTTGCCGTGCTCCGCGGCGAGCGCGAGCCCGAGCTGACGCTCTTCGCGGCCTAGCCGGAGATCGCGGCGACCGCGGCTGCGACGCCTGCGCGCACTCCGTCCGGATGCGCGTACGCCGCCGAGCCGAGCAGGAGCATGACCCCGGCGCGCGTGCGCGCGGCCTCGAGTTGCTCGGCCGCGTTCTCCGCTCCGACACCGCCGCCGATCACAGCCGTCGCGGGCCGCGCGGCTGCGATCTGCTCCCGCACCTCGTCGGCGGTGTCGAAGGTGCGCGGCGAGAAGGAGCCGACCTGGACGTAGTCGGCGCCGAGGAGGCGCGTCAGCTCGGCGAGGACGTGAGCGGAGACCGAAACCGGTCCGCCGCGGCGGAAGAAGGCCGAACCGACGCGATGGGCGAAGATCGGCAGTCCGTACCGGCGCAGCCGTGCGATCGAGCCGAGCCCCGCGAGGAACGCATTGACCATCAGCGCCCGCGCACCGGCGTCGACGATCGCGTCGGAGTCGGTGCCCGTGACGTTCGCCGCGTAGAGGACGTGAGGCGGGATCGCCGCTTCGATCGCCCGCACGCGCTCCGGCGACGACTGCTGCAGCTCGTCGTCCTTGACGAGCACCGCGCCTCCTGCCGCGAGCTCGGCCGCGACCGCCGCAGCCTCCTCCGGCGCAAGCCCGAGCGCGGGCTTGACGATCGCGCCGATCGAGACGCCGGGAGGCGCGGGAAAGGCAGGCCCGGGCAGTCCCGGAGGCCAGTCCACCTCGACGAGCCGGCACGACTGTACGTCCCCGCGATCGGCCCACTCGCCGGCGACGCAGGCGGCGAGGAGCTGCTCGGGAGACGTTTCACCGTCGAGCGCCGGGAAGTCGACGGTCACTCGCTCTCCTTCGATGTCGACCACGCGCGCGCGGACGTGCGCCGGACCGTCGGGCAGGCTGACCGACTGGAGGATCGCGAGCGTCTCTCCCCAGGCCGGTGGGCGGATTTCGAACACTGCGCGCATCGTCGTATCGTAGGACCCTCGGGGGCGGAAGGAGGTTCGGATGGCGGTGAAGCTGCACCGTTGCGGCGGCCAGTGGGTGAAGATCAAGGCCCACCCCTGCTGGCGCGTCGAGAAGGCGCTCCAGGACATGGGAGTCGAGTACGAACGCGTCCCCGGCCCGGGGTCGCGCGGCAAGCGCACGATGCTGGCCGAGGCGACGGGCCAGAACAAGTATCCCGCGATCCAGTTCGAGGACGGGAGCTGGTACCGCGAGGAGTCGAAGGACATGGAGCGGACGATCCGCGAAGGGCGCCTGACGGAGCGGGCGACGCAGGGCGGCGAGGAAACGACCGAGCTACACTGAGCCGCCGCGGGGCTATAGCTCAGCTGGGAGAGCGCCTGGATCGCACCCAGGAGGTCGCCGGTTCGAGTCCGGCTAGCTCCATCCCGTTACGGAGTTCGGGGCGGACGAGAGCGGCCCCCCTCGCGGTGGGCCCCTCTCGCGTGGCCGCCGAGCGCCGCCGCCGCTCGATGTTGCCTCCGTCTAGCTCGAGCTCGCGGGGCCGCGGTCGGCGACCACGTGCGCAGGCTGGTCCTGCAGCGCGCTCTGCACGTCGGCGAGCGTCGCACTCCTGAAGCGCAGCCGCGGGGCACGAACCGCGACCATGCCGCGGTCGCCCGGCTGCGAGGCGGCGATCGAGGTGACGCCGTGCTCGAGCCTGACCCTCGTCCTCGCTCCGATCGTGATCGTGATCGTCTGACCGACGAGCAGCCGGCCGTGACGGTTCGCGTGGCTCACGTCGATCGTGATCGAGCCCGGCGTTTCGCTTGTCGCGTCGTACGCCGTGTAGGCATAGATCGAGCCTCTGAGGACGTACATGACCCTCGCCCTGCCCCTGTTCGCGTGCGTGCCCTTCTTCGCATTCGGGCCCTTCGCGAGCGCAACGCTCGGAATCAGCAGGGCGGCGATCACGAACGGAAGTACTCTCTTCGTCACCGGGGTCTCCTTTGCGCTGTTCGATGCCTCCCCGTGCTCAGATCGTCGTCAGCGCCGCCGCTGTGTCAACAGCTCGCTGTAAGGGCCTCGTAAAGCCGCTTCGGTGCCGCGCGGCAGGCGCGCTCCGGCTCAACGAACGACGAGCACCGAGCACGGCGCCTCGTGGGCGACGCGTTCGGACACGCTGCCGAGCGCCCGCAGGCCATGAAGCCCGCGGCTGCCCACGACGAGGAGGTCCGCGGCCGCCGCGGCCTCGACGAGCGCCTCCACCGGAGCTGCGGTCGAAGCCTCGACCTCGGGGTGCCGCTTCTCGATCGCGTGGCGGTCGATGCCCTTGCCGCCGAGCGCGACGAGGCTGTGCAGGGCACTGTGCCGTCGGGTCGCGATCAGCTGCGCGATCTCGTGGGCGCGCTCGCCCTTCTCGGAGCCGTCGATGCCGACCACGATGTCGGCCGGGAAGCTCGCCTCGTCGGGCACGGGACGGGCCAGCATCACGCCGCACGCGGCTCGGTGGAGCAACTCTCCGGCGACGCCGCCGAGCACGATCTCCTCGAGCCGGGAGCGCTCGGGCGCGCCGATGGCGAGCAGCGTCGCCTCCATGCGCTTCGCCTCCTCGAGCAGTGCGTCCACCGTGAGGCCGTGGAGCCGGCGGATCTCGGCGCGCGGGCCGAGGATGTGCTCCGCGGCGGTGAGCACGGCTCTCGTGCTCCGGTCGAGCTGCATGGCGACGTCGTCCACTCCGAGCGCCGTGGCCGCCGCCGGCGGCCAGAGTGACACGGTCGCGGCCTCGATCGTCGTCCCCGGCTCGGCGAGCAGCGCCGCCTGACGGCAGGCGGCGAACGAGAGCTTGCTCCCGTCGACACCGACGAGAACCCGCTCGAAGGGGGAAAGCGGCACGATTGCGCTTTCCGACGTTGGACTCCGTAGACGCATGGTCCTCTCCCGGTGCCATGTTCCTCGCCGCGCGCCTCGTCGGCCTCGGGAGTTCGCCGCAGACGGTTCGCGGCTTCCCGCCGAATTGCCGCTCTCGGCCTTGCCGCGCTCGACGTGCGCCTTCTTCCCCTGCGTGAGCTCGGGTCTTGACACAGATCGAAGCACGTCGATATATTGAGGTCTGTCGATATGACGGACGTGATGATCGAATGCTGTGCGCCGCTCGCGGCCGAGGTTCTCTCTGATGAGGAGGCCGCGGCGACGGCGGAGCTGTTCAAGGCGCTCTCGGATCCCGCGCGGGTGCGGATCGTCAACCTCTTGGCTTCGGCCGGCGAGCCGGTCTGCGCCTGCAATCTGAACGAGCCGGTCGGATTGTCGCAACCGACGGTCTCCCACCACCTGAAGAAGCTCGTCGAGGTCGGCCTGCTGGGGCGGGAGCAGCGGGGCAGATGGGCGTATTTCTCGTTGCGGCCCGACGCCGTCGAGAAGCTGGCGGCGGTCGCCGACCTGAAGGGAGTGTGCTGCTGATGGCCACCACTGCGGACGAGTTGCGCGAGGAGGTCCGGCGCCGCTACGCCGAGTCGGCTCGCTCGGTCACGGACGGGGGCGCCGGCTGCGGCTGCGGGAGCGGTTCCTGTTGCGCGGACGACGCGAGCGCGAGTGCGGTCACGAGCGCGACGTTCGGCGAGGTCCTCTACGACGCCGAGCAGCGGGAAGAGCTGCCGGACGCGGCGGTCCTGGCGTCGCTGGGGTGCGGGAACCCGGTCGCCGTCGCGGAGCTGAACGACGGCGAGGTCGTGCTCGACCTCGGCTCCGGCGGCGGGATCGACGTGATCCTGTCGGCGAAGCGGGTCGGGCCGGGCGGCGTCGCCTACGGCCTGGACATGACGGACGAGATGCTGGCGCTCGCGCAACAGAACGCGCGCGACGCCGGCGTGACCAACGTCCACTTCCTCAAGGGCGTGATCGAGGAGATTCCCGCTGCCGGCCGGCAGTGTCGACGTCGTGATCTCGAACTGCGTGATCAACCTCTCGGTGGACAAGGCCGCCGTGCTCGCCGAGATCGCGCGCGTGCTCAGGCCGGGCGGGCGGATCGGCATCAGCGACGTCGTCGCCGAGGATCGCCTGAGCCCGGGGGAGCGGGCCGAGCGCGGTTCGTACGCAGGCTGCATCGCCGGCGCCCTCTCGAGGAGCGAATACGAGGCAGGGCTCGACGCCGCCGGGTTCGCGGAGGTCTCGGTCGAGTTCACGCACGCGGTCGCCGACGGCATGCACGGCGCGATCGTGAAGGCGGTCAAGACCAGCGAGCCGGAAGCGAAGGGGCTGCCGTCGATCGAGCCCGCGGCGAAGGCGGGCTGCTGCTAGTGCGGGTTCTCTTCGTCTGCGTCGCCAACAGCGGCCGCTCGGTGATGGCCGAGCGCATCTTCCGCCGGCTCGCGGACGATCGGCACGAGGCGCGGAGCGCCGGCAGCGCCCCGGGCGCCGCCGCGCACCCGCAGGTCGTCGAGGCGCTCCGCGAGATCGGCCTCGACGCGCGCGATCACGTTCCGCGCCGTCTCGACGAGGAGGCAATCGGCTGGGCCGACGTGGTCGTCGCGACCTGTGACGACGCTTGCCCGGTCGTGCCGGGCAAGCGCTACCTCTCCTGGCAGCTGCCGGATCCGAAGCACGAGCCGCTCGAGCGCGTGCGGGAGATCCGGGACGAGATCGCCCGCCAGGTCGAGTCGCTCGTCACCGAGCTCGACCGCGAGCGCGAGCATCTCGCGGAGGCGGGCTGATGGCCGCCGCCGGGCAGGCTGCCGCGTCCGAAAGCCCGCCGCAGGCTGCTGCCGCCGGCGCGGTGCTGCAGAGGCTCTCGACGCTCGACCGGTTCCTGCCGCTCTGGATCGGCCTGGCCATGGCGGCGGGACTCGGCCTCGGCCGCCTCGTGCCCTCCCTCAACGACGGTCTGAACAAGCTGGAGATCGGGACCGTGTCGCTGCCGATCGCGCTCGGACTGCTCCTGATGATGTACCCGGTGCTCGCGAAGGTGCGCTACGAGGAGCTCGGTCACGCCCGGCACGACGGCGTCTCGAACCGCCTCTTCTTCGGCGTCTCGCTCTTCCTCTCGTGGATCGTCGGGCCGGCGTTGATGTTCGCGCTCGCGTGGCTCCTGCTCCCGCACCAGCCTGCCTACCGCACCGGCGTGATCATCGTCGGTCTTGCGCGCTGCATCGCGATGGTGCTGATCTGGAACGACCTCGCGAAGGGCGACCGTGACCGCACCGCGCTCCTCGTCGTGTTCAACGCGCTCTTCCAGGTCGCCGCCTACTCGCTGCTCGGCTACTTCTACCTGACTCTCCTGCCGGGCTGGCTCGGCCTCGACACGCAGGGGTTCGAGGTCGGGAGTCTGGGAGGTCGCGAAGACGGTGCTGATCTTCCTCGGCATCCCGCTCACCGCCGGGTTCCTCACGCGCCGTATCGGTCTCCGCCGCAAGGGACGAGAGTGGTACGACACGCGCTTCCTGCCCAGGCTGAGCCCGGTCACCCTCTACGGGTTGCTGTTCACGATCGTCCTCCTCTTCGCGATCCAGGGCGACAGGATCACCTCGAAACCGCTCGACGTCGCCCGCATCGCGCTGCCGCTCCTCGCGTACTTCGCGATCATGTGGGTCGCCGGCTTCACGACCGGCAAGGCGATCGGGTTGCCCTACGCGCAGACTGCGAGCATGGGCTTCACCGTCGCGTCGAACGACTTCGAGCTCGCGATCGCCGTCGCCGTCGGGGTGTTCGGCGCCACCTCCGGCCAGGCGCTCGCGGGCGTCGTCGGCCCGCTGATCGAGGTCCCGGTGCTCGTCGGCCTCGTCTACGTCGCCCTCTGGGCCCGGCGCTTCTGGCTCCCAGCGTCTGAACCGGCGGCGCTGTGAGGTACGTCCTCTTCGTCTGCACGCACAACGCCGGCCGCTCGCAGATGGCCCAGGCCTTCTTCGAGAGACATGCTCCGGACGACCTGCGTGCCGAGTCGGCCGGGCAGGAGCCTGCCGAGGCGATCTGGCCGAACGTCGTCGAGGCGATGCGCGAGGTCGGCATCGACATCTCCGGCCGCCGGCCACAGAAGATCGACCTCGAGATGCAGCTCCACGCCGACAAGGCGATCACGCTCAACTGCCAGGGAAGCTGCCCGTACGTGATCGGCGGCGTCGAGGACTGGGAGGTCGACGACCCTGCGGGCCGGCCGATCGAGCAGGTGCGGCGGATCCGCGACGACATCGAGCGGCGCGTCCGCGACCTGATCGAAAGCCGCGCCGACGAGATCCGCAGCGACCGCTCGGGCCACAGCCGGCGACTCGCCCAGCTCCTCCCCTCGCTCGTCGCCGAGTTCGGGGAGACGAAGAGCGGAGACGAGGTCCGCGCCTGCGCCGACAGGATCCTCGACGACTACGACGACGTCCCGATCCGCTCCTTCGCGCTCACGCTCGCCGAGCGGCGCATCCGCGCCTGCCTCGCCGAAGACGAGTGCGCCGTGCTCGCCTAGCCGTACCTGGACGCGGGCCGGGCCGCCTCCCGCGCCCGCGTCCGACACCGGAGCTCAGTTCACGGATCCGGACGGTGACGCGCCGCCCCAGCCGCCTGGCCCGCCCGGGTGGTGGGCCATGACGCTGAACGAGCTGTCGAGATGGATCTCGACCTTGCTCCCGTCCGACTTCGTCACCGTCACCTCGTAGCCGGTACCGGGGTAGTCGGTGGTCACGTCGCCGGCGGTGCCTCCACCGGCTGCCTTGACCGCGGACGCCTGCGCCTTCGCGGCCGCCGTGCCGGTGACCGGCTTCTCTGCGTCCTCGTGGGCGGCGGTGCCCGGGGCCGGCATGTTCCCGAGCCCCGGCGGGGCCTGGCCGGCCGCCGCCGGCGGGCTGGAGGTCGTGCCGGAGTGGGACGTGGCCGCTCCCGCGACCGCTGCCCCGCCGACGGCGGCTCCGCTGAGGGCCGCCACCCCGAGCGCCGCCTTCTTGACCTTGCTGAGCATCGCTTCGTCCTTTCGCTCGACCGGGTTCTCCCGGGCTCGCCGACCACGATGCGCCCGTGGTGTTGGAGGAGCCTTCCGGCCCGCTAGGAAGGTGCTGAGGATCGAATTCGGGGCCCTCTCCCAGGAGATTCACAGCAAGCCGTGTCAAGGTCCTGGCGATGGGCGAAGCGAGCCGGAACGGCGACGGCAGGATCCTCGTCGTCGACGACGAGCCCTCGATCGTCGACGCCGTCGCCACGGCGCTCCGCTACGAAGGCTTCGAGGTGCGCGAGGAGGGGACGGGCCGCGGGGCGATATCCGCGGTCGCCGACTTCGAGCCCGACCTCGTCGTCCTCGACTGGATGCTTCCCGACCTCGAAGGAGTCGAGGTCGGCCGCCGGATCCGCGAGCGCGGCTTCAAGACGGCGATTCTCTTCCTCACCGCGAAGGACGCCGTGGAGAACAAGGTCGAGGCGTTGCGCGCCGGCGGCGACGACTACGTCACGAAGCCGTTCAGCCTCGCGGAGGTCGTCGCGCGCGTGCAGGCGATCCTGCGGCGCACGGGGGGCGACCTGCCCGGCGACGTGCTCCGCTTCGGGGACGTGTCGCTCGACGAGACGCGGCACGAGGTGCACCGCGGCGAGACGCGGGTCGACCTGACCGCGACGGAGTTCTCCCTGCTCCGCTACTTCCTCCTCAACCCGCGCCGCGTGCTCTCGAAGGGGCAGATCCTGCAGAACGTGTGGCGCTACGACTTCGGCGGCAACTCGAACGTCGTCGAGACGTATGTGAGCTACCTGCGCAAGAAGCTCGACGCCCTCGGGCCGCCGCTGATCCGGACGATCCGGCAGGCGGGCTACATGCTCGACGCGGAGGAGTAGTTGGTCTCCCGGCTCTCGCTGCGGGCGCGGCTGCTGCTCGGTGTCGTCATCCTCTCCGCGCTCGGACTGGCGGCGGCCGACATCGCCACCTACAGCTCGCTCCGCGACTACCTGACCTCGCGCGTCGACAACACCCTGAACGCGGTGCATCCGAGCGTCGAGCAGACCCTCTTCGCCGATCACAGCGTCCGTCAGGACGAGCTCGCGCCGCCCGGCTACTGCGTGCAGCTGCGGGCGCTCGCCACCGGACGGGCCGTCGAGGCGCCGCCGTGCCAGAAGGCGCCCGGAGACGCGGCGCAACCGCCGCAGCCGCACTACCCACGCACCGTGTCGTTGCCCGCCAAGCCGAACGCGCCGGAGAACGACCGGGTCCGCTTCCTCACCGTCGACGCGGTGAACGGGCAGGCCCGCTATCGCGTCCGGGCCTCGATCGAGGGCGACCATCCCGACGAGCTCTTGCTCATCGCCGCTCCGCTCCGCAGCGAGGACAACACCCTGCACCGCCTGTTCCTCGCCGAGCTGCTCGTCACCCTGGTCGTGCTCGCGGCGCTCGCCGCGGCAGGCCTCTGGATCGTGCGGCTCGGGTTGCGCCCGCTGCGCCGGATCGAGCAGACCGCCGCAGCGATCACGGCCGGCGACCTCTCGAGCCGCGTCGACCATCCCGATCCGCAGACCGAGGTCGGCCGGGTCGGCAGCGCGCTCAACACGATGCTCGACCGGATCGAGGCGTCGGACCGGCGGCTGCGCCGCTTCGTCGCCGACGCGTCGCACGAGCTGCGAACCCCGCTCGCCGCGGTCCGCGCGTACGCGGAGCTGTTCGCCCGCGGGGCCGACACGCGCCCGGAGGATCTCCAGCGGTCGATGTCCGGCATCACCCGCGAGGCCGAGCGGATGAGCCTGCTCGTCGACGACCTCCTCCTGCTCGCGCGTCTCGACGAGGGACGGCCGCTCGAGCAGAAGCCGGTCGACCTGGGTGCGGTCGTCTGGGAAGCGGTCGACGCCGCACGCGTCGTCGAGCCGGGACGGCCGTTCGAGCTCTCCGTCGAGCCGGCCACCGTGACGGGCGACGAGGCGCGCCTCCGCCAGGTGCTCGACAACCTGCTCGCGAACGCCCGGGCGCATACGCCGGCGGGCACGCCCGTCGCGGTCGGGCTTCGGCGCGTCGACGGACGGGCGGAGCTGACCGTCGCCGACCACGGGCCCGGACTCACCGAGGAGCAGGCCGCGCGGGTCTTCGAGCGCTTCTACCGCGCCGACAGCTCACGCACCCGCGAGAGCGGCGGCGCCGGCCTCGGCCTCTCGATCGTCACCGCCGTCACCGACGCGCACGGAGGAAGGGCCGAGACGCGGCCGACGCCCGGCGGCGGCGCGACCTTCGTGATCACGCTGCCGCTGGACGCCGGCTGAGACGACTCGCCGCCTGGTTAGGCGGCGAGCTCGTCGGCGATATCGTCGGGGAGAGGCGCCGCGAACGCGTAGACGGTGGCCCCGTCCTTGCGCCGGTCGAGCGCGAACGGCGCGGCCAGCGTTGCGGCGAGGGCGACGACGACTCCGAAGTCGAGGACGCCGTTGATGAGGATCGCGGTGTGAAGGGTCATTGTTGCTCCTTGGGGGCTCGGTTTCCGATTGCCTCTTCAGCCTGCCCGCCGCCGCTGTGGCGACCATGGGCGCGACCTGTGAGAACGCTGCGAACGTGTGGGAGGCCGCCGAGAGACGGCCCCCTGCGCCTACTCCTCGGGGAGATCGAAGCGCGCGATGATCCCCGGATCGTCGGGAGCGGGAAGCTCGGGATCCCGCGTCGCGACCCACGCGTAGCCCTGCTCCGGATAGGCGACGACGTCGGGGAAGCTGCCCGCGCTCACGGCCAGGATTCGCGCCGGTTCGTCGTGCGGGTTGCGGAACGTGTGCAGGCCGGCTCGCCCCTCGGGACAGAAGACGAACTCACCGGGAGCGAGCTCCTCCTCGCCGTCCCGGTCGCGGAGGACCGGTCGGCCGCTGAGCACGAAGAACATCTCCTCGGCGCCGTAGTGCATGTGCAGGCGATCCTCCGGCGCACCGGGCTCCAGCTCGTAGAGCGTCGCGCCCATGCGCGAGCCGTCCGGGCGCCAGAAGACGCGGTGGAGCCTGCCGTACTCGGTGTCCTCGCCGTTCCAGGGGGCGTCGGCGAACAGGTTCTGGCGATTCATCGGTTCGTACCTCCGTTGCGCTGGCGATTACGGCAAGGCCGCCCACCCGCCGTCGACGGCCGGACGCCTTGCCCGAAACATGCGCGGCGCTTGCCGCGCCGAGACCGCTAGCTCGCTGCCGGAGTCACGCGGGCGATCCTAGTCGTCGGCACCCTCGTCGTGCGGCCGCCCGGTCGTGGGGCGAACCGTCCAGTGCGGGGCGGCCGGGAGGTGCACGCGGGGGCTCAGCCGGCCGACGGGGTCGTTGCCCGCGGATGCGCTCCCGAGCAACAGGATGTTGGCGAAGATCGCCGCCGCGGCGGCTGCCGCGACGGCGAACACGATGAGGACCTTCCCCGTCACGCCGCCTCGACCCTGGCGATCGAGATCGCGCCCATCGGGCACGAATCGCAGGCTTCGCGGACGGCTTCGCTCTCGCTCACGCCCGTGCGGAGGACGGCGAGGCCGTCGCCGTCGAGCTCGAAGACGTCGGGTGCGAGGGCCTCGCAGACGCCGTAGCCGTTGCAGAGTGAGCGGTCGATCGAGATCCGGTACATCACATGCTCCTTTCGGGTACGGGACGGGTGGGACGGCCGAGCGTCCGCCAGGCCGTGGCGAAGGCGACCGCGCCGACCGCCCCGAGGTAGAGGTCGTGTGCCCACGGCTGGGTGGAGTCGGTTCCGGAAGCGAGGCCGTGGACGGTGCCGAGGATGAAGACGAGGTACGTCGCCCAGTGGAGCCGGCGCCAGGCTCGGGCGCCGATCCAGGGCCGGAGGAGGAACGAGACGTAGACGAGCGCCATCAGCTCCGCCGCGACGACGCCGACGGCCACGGCAGCGGGCCGATAGGGGGAGGCGCCGGGGACGAAGAGGCCGGTGAGCGGCATCCGGAGCGTCCGGTCGAGCAGCAGCGTCGCGCCGTGCAGCCCGAGCATCCCGAGGCCGAGCAGCGCGAGGAAGCGATGGACGTCCACGGTCGGCGCGGGCTTGAGCGCGCGCCCGAACGGCCTCGACTTGAGGACGAGGCCGGCGAGCACGGACGCGGTGAGGAGGCCGTACGCGGTGAGCCCGCTCGCGCGAGCGAGGAGCCAGAACGTCGGGTCGGTCTTCACGAGGTCCTCGTGATCACGTGGGCGGGCAGGTTCACGACCTGCACCGGCGGTGCGGCCGCGGCCTGGACCGTGACCGACGCAGCTGCGGCGTTGACCCGCGCGATCTGCGCGCGGCGCGCCTTCAGCTGGACGCGGTACCTGGCCCAGCGCGCTGCGACGACCTTGCCGACGAGCTTCGCCTCGTGTCGTAGCTGGGTCTCGCGGACCGCGAGGGCACTCAGACGAGGATCCGCGCTCGCGGTCGCCCACGGGTGCGCGGAGACGACCGCCCAGGCGAGGAAGAAGACGACGAGCGAGAGGGCGAGTGCGTACAGCCGTCCCTGGTGGCTAGTCATCTCCGCCTCCGCCCTCGTGTCCCCCGTCGTCGCTGTGGTGACGGTGGACCGTCACGACCACGGGCGGTGGCTGGTGGTAGACGACCTGGGGCGCCACGGGCGACGCCGTCGCGGCAGGTCGCTGCTTCGGGATCGCCGGAAGCGCGGGCGGCTTCGCCCTGAGCTCCTTCTGGAGCTTCGCGGCGTAGGCGTTCAGCTGTCTCGTCCTGGCCGAGACGGCCGTGTCCTTCGTCTGCAGCGCCGCGTGGCCGAGACCGGTCGTCCGGGTGACCGCGACGGCGCCGAGGATCGCGGCGCCGGCGAAGAGAAGCGCGAGGATGGTGACGTGTGCCTTGTTCATACCGCCGACCGTAGGCGGCGACGGGTGAGGCCGGGGAGAGCCGCCGGCGAAGGTTCGGGCAAGGCGGGGTAAAGGTTCGGCTAACTCCCGATGCCGCGCCCCCGGCTTGGCCCCACACTCGGAGCGTGCACATCCTGGTCGTCGAAGACGAGGACGCGATCGCCGACCCGCTCGTCGCCGGGCTGCGGCGGGAGGGCTACGAGGTCGCGCGCGTCGCCACGGGCGAAGGCGCCCTCGAGGCCGCACCGGCCGACCTCGTCCTGCTCGACCTGCGCTTGCCGGACATCGACGGCCTCGACGTCTGCCGGCGTCTCCGGGAGCGCTCGCGGGTCCCGATCATCGTCGTCACCGCCCGGGGCGAGGAGGCCGACCGGGTCGTGGGGCTCGAGCTGGGGGCGGACGACTACGTCGTCAAGCCCTACGGGCTGCGTGAGCTGATCGCCCGGATCCGCGCGGTCACGCGCCGCACGGCCTCCCTCGGCGGCGAGGCCGGCCCGCTGCAGGTGGACGGGCTCGAGGTCGACGAACGCGCCCGCCGCGCCACGCTCGAGGGTCGCGAGCTCGAGCTCACGCCGAAGGAGTTCGACCTGCTCGCCGCGCTCGCGCGCGACGCCGGCGCCGCTCTCTCCCGGCAACGGCTGCTGGCCGAGGTCTGGGAGACGACCTGGTACGGCTCCTCGAAGACGATCGACGTCCACGTCGCCGCGCTGCGGCGCAAGCTCGGCGACCCGGGCTGGATCGAGACCGTGCGCGGCGTCGGCTTCCGGCTGCGCGTCCCGTGACCCGGCGCCTGCTGCTCGGCTACCTCGGGGTCACGCTGTTCGTCCTGCTCAGCCTCGAGCTGCCGCTCGGCATCCAGAACCAGCGCACGGAGCACCACGACCTGACGGCGAAGGTCTCGCACGACGCGATGGTGCTGGCGGCGGACTCCGAGGATGCCGTCCAGGCGCCGACGCGGAAGCAGCTCGAAGCTCTCGCCTCGATCGCCTCCGACTACGCGGCGCGAACCGGTGCGCGGGTCGTGATCGTCGACCGGCGCGGGTACGCCCTGATCGACACGAGCAAGCGCGTGCGCGGCACCGAGCAGTTCGCGTCACGGCCGGAGATCGCCGCGGCGCTCGCCGGGAAGATACCCGCGTGGCGTCCGCGTCTCGCAGACGCTGCAGGAGCGGCTGCTCTACGTCGCCGTTCCCATCGCGTCGGGCGGCACGGTGCACGGGGCGATCCGGATCACGTATCCCTACTCCGCCGTCGACGCGCGCATCCTCCGCTTCTGGCTCTACCTCGCGCTGATCGGGGTCGTCGTCCTCCTCGGCGCCGCCGTCGTGGGCCTCGGCCTCGCCCGCTTCGTGACCCGGCCGCTCCACCGGCTCGAGGACGCGGCCGCGGCGGTCGGCGAGGGGAAGCTCGAGGTTCGCGCGCCCGAGCGGGACGGGCCGCCGGAGGTGCGCTCGCTCGCCGCCGTCTTCAACGAGACCGTCGCGAAGCTCGGCCGGCTGCTGCGCTCGCAGGGCGAGTTCGTCGCCGACGCCTCGCACGAGCTGCGCACGCCGCTCACCGCCCTCCGCCTCCGGCTGGAGAGCCTGCCGCAGAGCGCCGACCGCGACGCGGCGCTGCGCGAGACCGACCGGCTCCGCGACCTCGTCGACGGATTGCTCTCCCTCGCCCGCGCGGACTCCGGCACCGAGGCGTCCGCGCGCGTCGATGCATCCGAGCTCGTGCGTGACCGTCTCGCGGCCTGGCTGCCGCTGGCGGACGAGCACGGCGTCGCTCTCGTCGCGCAGCTCGACGGGCCCCTGCCCGTGCGTGCGGCGCCGGGACGGCTCACCCAGGTGCTCGACAACCTGCTCTCCAACGCGCTCGACGCGTCGCAGGCGGGTGGGACGGTCACGATGTCCGCGTACGCCGTCTCGCCCTGGGTCGAGCTGCACCTCAGCGACGAAGGGCCCGGGCTGACCGCGGAGCAGCGGGAACGGGCCTTCGACCGCTTCTGGCGCGCCGGCTCGGGCGCCGGGGGCTCGGGTCTCGGCCTCGCGATCGTCCGACGGCTCGTCGCCGCGGACGGGGGAGAGGTCGAGCTCCGCGAGGCTGCAGGCGGCGGCGTCGACGCCGTGGTGCGGCTCCGTCCTGTCTGAACCTTTACCGAAGCTTGGCCGCGGGCGCGCCCCGTGTTTCCACGCGGCGGCGTAGAACGTGGCCATGAACGCAAAGCGACCGTTACTCGCACTGGCGGCTGTCCTCACCGCGACCGTCCTCACCGGCGGGGCCGCCATCGCCGGTCTCGTACACCGACCCGCTCCGGCGGCCGCTCCCATGACCGTCGTGCAGCAGGCGCCGGCACCCGCGCCCGCCGCGCAGTCGTGGGAAGAGGGAGGTGACTGATCATGCAGCGCATCTGGGTGGTCGTACTCTCGGTCTGGGCGATGCTCGCGATCGTGGCGGTGCTCGCCTGGTCGTCCCGCCCGGCGGCCCCCGCTTCCACCGCGTCCGCGCAGACGATCGTGGTGAAGGGCGCAGGAGGCAAGCAGCGTCTCGTCGTCGCGAAGGCGCCTGCGCACGCGACGACCGCGACCTCCGCGGCGGTGCGCCCGTGAGCGCGCTCGGCCGCACCGAATGGCGTGCCGTCGGGACGACCTGCGCCGCCGTCGCCACGCCCGGTCCGGACGGCGAGGCCGGCGTCGAGCCGGCACTCGCCGCCGCGCAGGAGGAGGTGGCAGCCTGCGAACGCGAGCTGTCCCGCTTCGATCCTGCGAGCGACCTCAGCCGCCTCAATGCCGCCGGCGGCCGCTGGACCACCGTCGGCGGCCGGCTGCTCGAGGCGCTCGACCTCGCACTTCGCGCACGGGACGACACCGGTGGCCGCTTCGACCCCACGGTGCTGCCGGCTCTCGCGGCCGCCGGCTACGACCGCTCCTTCGAGCTTCTCGAGGAACGGCCGGCCGCGACCGCCGACGGCTGGCGCGCCGGCGCCGCCGTCGAGCTCGACGAACGGAGCGGCCGCGCACGCCTCGCACCGGGCGCGGCCGTGGACCTCGGCGGAGTCGGCAAGGGCTACGCCGCGGGCCGGGCGCTCGACGCGATGCTCGCGTCCTCCTCGCGTCTCGCGGGTGGGCTCGTGGATCTCGGCGGCGACATCGCCGTCTCGGGCCTGTCTCCCGAAGGCGGCCCGTGGCTGATCGCCGTCGCCGACCCGCGCCGTAGCGGCGACACGCTCGCTCTCCTCGCCCTGGAAGCCGGGGGCGTCGCCACCTCGGGCCGCGACGCCCGGCGCTTCGGCCCGGCCGGCTCGCTCCACCACCTGATCGACCCGGAGACGGGCGAGTCGGCGCTCGCCGGCCCGCTCACCGTGACGGTCGTCGCGTCGAACTCGGCCGAGGCGGAGGTGCACGCGACGACCCTCGCGATCGCCGGGCTCGGCGAGGCCGAGGCGCACGTGGCCGCGAGACCCTCGCTCTCGGGCCTCTACGTCCCGCACGCCGGCGCCGCGATCCCGCTCGGCCGGCCGCCGCTCGCCGAGCCGCGGCTCGTGGTGAGGGCTGCCGCGTGACCACCCTGCCGATCGCCTGGCTGGTCGCTCGCTCCGCCGGACTCGTGGCCTTCGGGCTGCTGACCCTGTCGGTCTGGCTCGGCCTCGCGATGAGCACCCGCCTGCTCGGGCCGAAGCGGCTGAAGCCGCTGCTCGCGCTCCACCGGACGCTTGCGTGGACGGGCCTCTCGATGATCGGCCTCCACCTGGGTGCGGTCCTCCTCGATCCCGTGCTCCACTTCGGCGCCCTCGCGGCGCTCGTCCCTGGTGTCGCGACGTGGCGACCCGGCGCGATCGCGCTCGGCATCGTCGCGGGCTGGTTGACCCTTGCCCTCACCGCCTCGTTCAACGCACGCCGCTGGATCGGGCAGAAGGGCTGGCGGCGACTCCACTACGCGACCTTCGCCGCCTTCTGGCTCTCGCTCGGGCACGCAATGCTCGTCGGCACCGATCTGAAGGGCTTCGGCGGCCCCGCCACCGCGATCCTCGCCGCCGCACCGGTGCTCTGGCTGACCTTCTACCGCCTGCTCGCTCCCGGGAAGGCGACGGCGCGCCCCGCCGCTCGGCCTCCCGTGCCGGCCCTGGCGGCGGCCGACTAGCTCCGGGTATAGCGGCGCACGGCGGTATAGCCGGGCCGCAAGGGGACGAGCCGCACCGCGTGCGCCGAGTCCGGCGACTCGATCATCGTGCCGCGCCCGGCGACGATCGCGACGTGCGTGGCCGGGGAGCCGTAGAAGACGAGGTCGCCGGGCCGGAGCCGGCCGGCGGCGACGCGCCTCCCGCCCCGCGACTGCGGGCCGGTGTCTCGCGGCACGGTCACGCCGTGCGCGCGGAAGACGTCCCAGACGAGCCCCGAGCAGTCGAAGCCCCAGGCCGAGACGCCGCCCCAGAGGTAGCGGAGCCCACGGAAGCGCTTCGCGGCCGCCACGATGGACGCTCCCGAGGGCGGCACGGGCGCGTGGAACGAAGCGGCTGCGATCCAGCCGGCGCCGTCCGGCGTCCGCACGAGCCAGTCGCCGCGGACGTCGCGGCCCGTCACCGGGAGTGCCGTCCCGTAGCCGAGACGCAGCGTGCGACCGGGAAGGTGGAGGGTCGCCCGTCGCGCCGTGACGACGCGACGGCGGCCGGTGTCGTGGAAGCCGGCGACGAGCTGCCGCACCGGGAGCCAGCCGGGATACCCGCGCCGGTCGAGCGGCGTCGGCTGGTCGCGCACCGCGACCTTCGCCCAGCCGCCCCGGAGCGCCAGCACCTGCACCTGTTCGCCGTAGAGCGCCTGCGTCACGACGCGCGAGTCGAGCCCGGCACGCGACCGCGTCGTGGCGAGATTCCGGTTCCACGCCTCGAGGTCGACGGGGTTGCCGAGGGCGGGCGCGTCGATCGCCCGCGCGAGACCGGGGGTGCGCCAGAGCGTCGCGACGGAGACGTCGATCGTCGCGGCGGCTCCCGGTCGGGGGGATGCGAGAGCGAGGAAGGCGAGGACGAGGGCGACCACGAGCACACCGTGCCGTGCCGGCAGGGCCGCCGCATCCGCTCTAACCCGCCGAGGTCACCTCACCGCTCGCCGTCCCAGTAGTCGAGGTGCGGCTCGCGGCGCAGCATGTAGTGGTTGTCGCCGGCCCAGATCCCGATCTTGTCGCTGTCGGGGTACTCGGCGATGCCGAACTCGTTCCGCGTCGAGAAGATGGCCACGCGGGCCCGCCCGTTCGTGCGGTTCCGGACGTGGTGCGCGCCGGCCGGCCCGGCCGGGAAGCACACGACGTCGCCGGGGCTCAGCAGGCGCTCCTCGTCCGGCGTCCGCAGCGTCGGAGAGCCCGAGACGACGATCAGCCACTCCTCGTCGGTCCACTCGAAGTGGTACGGGCAGATCGCCTCTCCCGGCGGGAGGTCGTAGACGCTCATCCCGAGGCGCGAAGCCCCGAGCTTCGGCCCGAGGCGAGCCGCGCGGCAGAGATATCCGGGCGGCTCGGTCCCGTCCGGGCCGGTGTCGGTGTCGTCGCTGAACAGATTGAAGGTCTCCATGGCGGGAGTATGCGAATTGCGCAGCCGGCAAGCGGCGGCAACTACCATGCAACGCCTGTCCGCCGTCTCACGAGGAGGAGCGCGTTGACGATCACCGACCGCCCGGAAGACAGCCTCGACATCCACGGGCTGCGCGTCGGCGGGCGCGTGCTCCGCAACCCGACGACGTCCCAGCTCTACACGGCCGCGCTCGAGCGCGGCGAGGCCGTCCTCGCAGAGGGTGGGCCGCTGGTCGTCGACACCGGACGCTTCACGGGGCGGTCGCCGAAGGACAAGTTCGTCGTGCGCGAACCGGGCTCCGAGCAGCGGATCTGGTGGGGAGACGTCAACGCCGGGCTCTCGGAGGAGCAGTTCGAGGGGTTGCGGGCGAAGGTCGCCGCGCGTCTCGAGGCGGGCGAGGTCTACGTGATCGACGCCTATTGCGGCGCGGATCCGAAGCACCGGCTCTCGGTGCGCGTGGTCACGGCGCACCCGTACCACGCGCTCTTCACGAAGACGATGTTCATCGACCCGGAGGAAGGCGACCTCGCCGGGTTCGAGCCGGACGTGCTCGTCCTCCACGAGCCCGAGGTCGAGGCCGACCCGGCGCGGGACGGGACCCGCACCAACGTGTTCGTCTGCCTGCACCCCTCGCGTGGCGAGATCCTGATCGGCGGCACCTTCTACGCGGGCGAGATCAAGAAGTCGGTCTTCACCGTGATGAACGACCGGCTGCCGCTCGACGGCGTCATGCCGATGCATTGCTCGGCGAACGTCTCGGAGGACGGGGACGACGTCGCGATCTTCTTCGGGCTCTCCGGCACGGGCAAGACGACGCTCTCGGCCGATCCCGGGCGGCTGCTCGTCGGCGACGACGAGCACGGCTGGGGCGAGGACGGGGTCTTCAACTTCGAGGGCGGGTGCTACGCGAAGACGATCCGCCTCGAGGCCGAGGCCGAGCCCGAGATCTGGAAAGCCGCGCACAGCTTCGGGACCGTGCTCGAGAACGTCGTCGTCGACGAGCGCGGCGTGCTCGACCTCGACGACGACACGAAGACGGAGAACACGCGCGCCGCGTACAAGCTCGAGCGGATCGCGCATGCGCTCCCCGCGAAGCGCGCCGGCCACCCCCGCTCGGTGATCTTCCTCGCGGCCGACGCCTTCGGGATCCTGCCCCCGATCGCGCGGCTCGGTCGCGACCAGGCGCTCTTCTACTTCCTCTCCGGCTACACGTCGAAGCTCGCCGGCACCGAGCTGGGGGTGACCGAGCCGCAGCCGACCTTCTCGACGTGCTTCGGCGCGCCGTTCCTGCCGCAGCCGCCGACCGTCTACGCGGAGCTGCTCGGCGAGAAGCTCGACCGGCACGCCGCGACCGTCTGGCTGATCAACACCGGCTGGACCGGCGGGCCGTTCGGCGCGGGGCACCGGATGCCGATCCAGGCCACCCGCGCGCTGCTCGCCGCGGTGCTCTCGCGCGAGCTCCACGACGTCGAGTTCCGGGAGGATCCGATCTTCGGCTTCGAGGTGCCCGTGCACGCGCCGGGCGTCGACGAGTCGCTGCTCGACCCCCGCTCCACGTGGGCGGACGCCGAGGCGTACGACCGCAAGGCGCGCGAGCTCGCGCAGATGTTCGTCGCCAACTTCGCGGCGAAGCATGCGGACGCGCCCGCCGCCGTCGGTGCCGCGGCGCCGCGGCCGTAGCGCAGCCGTCCTCGCGGCTTCATAATCGTGGCATGAGCCTCAAGCGAAAGCTCGCGGCGGGTGGTGCGGCGCTGCTGGTGGCGGGAGGCGCGGCTGCGGGCGCGGGCCTCGCGGCGAACGGGCAAGGCGGCACCGTCCACCGGGCCTTGCACGCGCCGCCGCTGAGGCTGACGCACGCGGGATTCGTGCGCGCGTCGGCCTACTATCTCGGGCTCGATGCCGCCGGCTTGCAGCGCGAGATGAAGGGCGGACGGACGATCGCCGAGGTGGCGGACGCGACACCCGGCAGCTCGGCGGAGAAGCTCACGGGCTATCTCGTCCACGCGGCGACGGTGAAGCTGACACAGGTCGCGCACCGGCCGCTCGCCGCACCGGAACGACGGGCGCTGCACAGCTGGCTGCGCCGCCGGGTCGGCGGCTTCCTCAACGACACCTGCCCGCTGAGCGTCTCGGGGCTCGCGAAGCACCTGGCGGGCTGTCACGGCATGAAGATGTAGGCGCGGTCACCGGGGCCGCGTCCGCGCGCGGCCCTCGCGCGTTCGGAGCTTCCACCTCCTCAGCTCCTCCTTCCGCAGCAGCGCGTCGTGGCGGATCGCGATCGCGTGCAGCTCACGCTGGAGCTTCCGCCAGCTGTGGAGGCGTTCGTGCGCCAGCTCGCCCGTCTCGACCGCGGCGAGCACGGCGCAGCCCGGCTCGTGGGCGTGCGAGCAGTCGCCGAAGCGGCAGTCGGCGGCGAGCTCCTCGACGTCCGTGAACGCCGCCTCGAGGGCGGCCGGGCCGACGTCCCAGAGCTGGAGCTCGCGCAGGCCGGGCGTGTCGATCACGAGCCCGCCGTCCGGCAGCACGAGCAGCTGGCGGTGCGTCGTCGTGTGGCGGCCCTCGTCGTCGTCCTCCCGCGTCTCGCGCGTCACCATCACCTCCTCGCCGAGCCAGAGGTTCACCAGGGTCGACTTGCCCACGCCGGAGGAGCCGAGCAGGACGGCCGTCGTGCCGGCGCCGATCCGGGCGCGCAGGTCGTCGCAGCCCTCCCGGGTCACGGCGGAGACGACGTGGACCGGCACACCGAGCGCGACCGCCTCGACCTCCGCCACGAGCGGCCGGGGATCGTCGAGCCGGTCGGCCTTCGTCAGCACGATCTCGGGGGAGGCGCCGCTCTCCCAGATCGTGACGAGGTAGCGCTCGATGCGGCGCGGCTCGAGATCCGGCCCGAGCGACGAGACGACGAAGGCGACGTCGACGTTCGCGGCGAGCGTCTGGCCGTTCGTGCGCCGCTGCTGGTCCGACGCCGCGTTGCGCACGATCGCGCTGCGGCGCGGCACGACGGCCCGTATCAGGCCGTCGGACAGGCCCACCCAGTCCCCGACGGCGACGTCGAGGCGGTCGTACACGAGGCGTCCGGGCAGCCGGGAGCGGACGGCCCCGGTGGCCGTCCAGACGTCGAACGCGCCCCGGTGGGCGGCGGCGACGCGCCCCGGCACGAGACCGGGCTCCAGGTTTTCGGCGAGCTCGTCGTTCCAGCCGAGCTCGCGCAAGACGAATCCAGGCAACGCAGAAGCTCCTTGTGCGAGATGGGACGCCGTGCGTCCCTCCGCTGGAGGAGCGCCCGGCGCTAGGTCGGGAAGACCGAGGAGGCGGCAGGCACAGACTTCATTGTTCGAACCTCCTCTCGCCGGGAACGGACCGACCGCAGCGTACGGCCGCGGCCCGCATCCGTCAACTCACCCGCCCCGGCGCGGATCCCCCTCGACCATGCCGTGCGGCTCGCCGTACTCGGCGAGGAGGTCGAGGAAGGGGTCGGCGGGAAACGCCTCGGGGCCGAGCACGCCGGTGCCGCTCCAGGTTCCGTCGGCGAGCAGCTCGAGCGCGACGACGGGGTTGAGCGCCGTCTGCAGGACGACCGCCTGATGGCCGTACTCGCGCATCGTCTGCTCGTTGTCGGAGACGTGGTAGAGGTAGACGGCACCCTCGCCGCCGCCCTTGCGCGTGCCCGTCACGAGCGTCCCGGCGCAGGTCTTGCCGCGCATCCGGTCCCCGAGCGTGGCGGGATCGGGGAGGGCGGCCGCGACGAGGTCCCGCGGCGCGACGTCGACCCCGCGCACCCGCACGGGCTCGGTCGAGTCGAGCCCGAGCTTGTGGAGCGTGCGCAGCACGTCGATGAACTCCGCCCCGAGCCCGTACTTGAAGGTCACGCGGCGGCAATCGATCGCCCGCGGCACGAGCACGACCTCCTCGTGCTCGACGTTGACGCACTCGACGACGCCGATCCCCTCGGGGAACTCGAACAGCTCCGGCTCGGAGAACGGCTCGGTCGTGAAGAACCCGCGCTCCTTCTCCCAGACGAGCGGCGGGTTCAGGCACTCCTCGATCGTCGTCCAGATCGAGAAGGTCGGCGCGAAGTCGTAGCCGTCGACCACGAGGTCGGCGCCGTCGCGCACGGCCACCTCGTCGATCTCGTCGAACAGGTTGTCGGCGGCGTAGCGCGCGAACACGTCCGCGAGCCCGGGCTCGACGCCGATCCCGACGAGCGCGAGCAGGCCGCGCTCCTCCCATCGCGCATGCTCCGCGAACTGGAGGTCCCCGAGCTTCACGCCCGGGCCGGAGAGCGTCATCGCCATGTCGAGATACGTCACACCGGTCGCGAACGCAGCCGCGAAGATCTGCGGGTTGAAGCGCGGATCGGTCGCGTTGAGGACGGCGTCTGCCTGCGTGTCGCGGATCAGCGCCGCGAGCGACTCCTCGCTCGAGGCGTCGACCGCCGCTGCGGCGAACCGCTCGTCGCCGAGCGAGGCGACGAGGCGCTCCGGCCGCGCCGGGTCGAGGTCCGCGAACGTGATCCGCTCGAAGAACGAGCGGCGGTGCGCGACCGCGGCGACGGCTGCCCCCACGCCTCCCGTTCCGACGACGACCACCTTCATGCGGAGTGCGATTCAACCACAGCTTCGTGCGCGACGCGCAAGCGTGCGCGCGTCGGAACAACGCAATGCGTAGCAGTCTGTTAGGTTCTCGCTCGCATTGCGCAGAGGTGACTCTGTCCTGGCGGCTCGTGATTCGCACCCGGCCGATGGCACTGCGGACTTTGCGATCGTCGGTGCGTCGATCCGGACGCTCGATCCCGAACGGCCGCACGCGAGCGCGGTGGCAACCCGTGCCGGCGTGGTCGTCGCGGTGGGCTCCGACGCGGAGGTGCGGGAGCGGTGCGACGCGCACACCGAGCTCGTCGACGGAAGCGCGATCTCCCTCGTTCCCGGTCTCGTCGACTCGCACATCCATCCGCTTCTCGTCGAGCAGACGGCGGGCGCCGACCTGACGCGCTGCACGACGATCGCCGACGTGCAGGCCGAGCTCGAGCGGGAACGGCAGGCGGTCGGCGGCGACGGCTGGGTTCTCGGCTGGGGCCTCGAGTACGGAGTCTTCGACGACGTGCCCGTGTCGAGCGGCGCGATCGAGACCGCGGTCGGCGGCGCCCCGGCACTCGTCACCTTCTTCGACCAGCACACGGCGCTCGCGAGCCGCCGCGCTCTCGAGCTGGCCGGTGTCGACGGGCCGCGGGCGTTCACCGAGGGCGCCGAGGTCGTCCTCCGCGACGGGACGCCGACCGGCGAGCTGCGCGAGGACGCGGCGATCGACCTCGTGCGGCGGATGCTCCCGAAGCTCTCCGAAGAGGAGCGCTACGCACGGATCCGGGAGCGGCAGCGGAGCTTCGCCGCGGCCGGCCTCACGGGCGCGCATGCGATGGACGGCAGCCCGCGCACCCACGACCTGCTCCGCGAGCTCGAGGCGAACGGCGACCTCCTGCTGCGGACGGTGTCCCCGTTCTGGGTCAAGCCGGAGACGCACTTCGAGGAGATGGAGGAGTGGCTGCCGCTGCGCGACGCGCACGGTGCGCTCTGGCGCGGCGGCGTGGCGAAGTTCTTCATCGACGGCGTGATCGACACGGGAACCGGCTGGCTCTACGAGCCCGACACGCTCGGCGACGGGACGGCGCCCTTCTGGCCCGATCCCGACCGCTATGCACGCGCCGTGCGGCTGTTCGCGGAGGCCGGCTTCCAGTGCGCCACCCATGCCACGGGCGACTACGGCGTGCGGGCCGCGCTCGACGCCTATCGCGCGGCGGGAGCCGCGCCGGGAATCACGCACCGCGTCGAGCACATCGAGACGCTGCAGGACGAGGACCTGCCGCGCTTCGCCGCAGAGGGAGTCGCGGCCTCGCTGCAGCCGCTGCACATGCAGTGGCGCCGCGAGGATCTCGGCGACTCGTGGGCGCTGCGGCTCGGCGCGGAGCGCTGCGCGCGCGCCTGGCGCGCAGCGGAGCTCGTCCGCAGCGGCGCAGTCGTGCCGCTCGGCTCCGACTGGCCCGTCGCGCAATACGACCCGCGTATCGGCCTCGCGTGGGCGAGGCTGCGGCGGACGCCGGGCGATCCCGGCGCTCCCGTCTTCGAGCCCGAGCAGGTACTGGACGGAGCGCAGGCGCTGACCGGCTACACCGTCGAGCCGGCGCGTGTGGCGGGCGACACGGCGGTGGCCGGGATGATCGCGCCCGGCCGTCGCGCGGACTTCACGGGCTTCGCCGCCGACGTCGT
Organism: uncultured Actinomycetes bacterium; assembly: GCA_963746965.1. Classification (GTDB taxonomy): domain Bacteria; phylum Actinomycetota; class Thermoleophilia; order Gaiellales; family Gaiellaceae; genus Palsa-739. The sequence goes on from CAVVDH010000001.1 coordinate 1,587,337, forward strand.
GGACACTCCGGCCGACGAGCTTCCCGATCTTCCCGTCCTCCTCACGGTGGTCGCCGGACGCGTCGTGCACGAGGCAGCCGCGTGAGCGTCTCCTTCTGGTTCGAGCAGCTCGGCGGGATGCCCGAGCCCAGGCCGCCGCTCGAAGGTCGCGTGGAGGCGGACGTGTGCGTGGTGGGAGGCGGCTACACGGGGCTCTGGACTGCGTACGAGCTGCGGCGCGCGGACCCGTCGCTCGAGGTCGTCGTGCTCGAGCGAGAGGTGGCCGGCTTCGGGGCCTCGGGTCGCAACGGCGGCTGGGTGTTCGGTGCGGTCTCGGGCTCGCGCGCCGGCTGGATCGAGCGGAGCGGCCATGCGGGCGCGCTCGCGTTCGAGCGCGCGATCCAGGCGACCGTCGACGAGGTGGGACGCGTCGTCGAGGAGGAGCAAATCGACTGCGACTTCGTCAAGGGCGGCACGCTCGCCGTGGCCCAGAGCGAGCTCGAGCTGGCCCGGCTGCGCGCCCAGCACGCGGACGACCGCGAGTTCGGCCTCGGCGAGGAGGACAGCGCCCTCCTCGACGCCGGCGGCCTGGCGCAGCGCGTGCGGATCCGTGACGGCGTGGGCGGTCTCTACTCGCCGCATTGCGCGCGGGTCCAGCCGGCGAAGCTCGTGCGGGGGCTGGCGGAAGCGGTCGAGCGCAGGGGAGGCACGATCCACGAGCAGACCCCGGTGCTCGGGATCGAGCCCGGGCGCGTGTGGAGCTCCGGAGGCGAGGTTCGGGCGCGCTGGATCGTGCGTGCCACCGAGGCGTACACCGCCAACCTGCCGGGTCTGCGCCGCTTGCTCGCGCCGGTCAACAGCGCGATGATCGCGACCGAGCCGCTCTCCGCGGACGCCTGGCAGGAGCTCGGCTGGGCCGGCTGCGAGACGATGCTCGACGGGCGCCGCCTGTACACGTACCTGCAACGGACGGCGGACGGGCGGATCGCCCTCGGCGGGCGCGGCGTTCCCTACCTCTACGGCTCGCGGACGGCGAGGGAAGAGGCGCCGTCGCCTTCCACGGTCGACGGTCTGCGCCGCAGGGTGCGCGATCTGTTCGGGCCCGCCGCCGACACCGGCGTCGCCGGAGCGTGGCAGGGGGTCCTCGGGGTGAGCCGGACGTGGCGCCCCGCGGTGGGGGTCGACGCGGCGCGCGGGCTCGCCTGGGCCGGGGGCTATGCGGGCGACGGCGTGGCGGCCTCGAACCTCGCCGCCCGCACGCTCCGCGATCTCGTGCTCGGTGCCGACACGAGCCTGACCCGGCTGCCGTGGGTCGGCCCACCGGAGCGTGCGTGGGAGCCCGAGCCGTTCCGCTTCGCCGGCATCCACGCGGTACACCGGCTGCTGCGCGTGGCGGATCGGGTGGAAGGCCGCACCGGGCGACCGTCCCGGCTCGGCGACGTGGCGGTGACGATCTCCGGGAGGGGACACTGATGGCGGCGACCGACGCACGGCGCGCAGAAGATGGGGGCGGCATGCTCGGAAGCGACACGCCTCCCGACATCCGGCTCGAGCAGGTCACGAAGACGTTCGGCGAGACGGTCGCGGTGGACGGAATCAACCTCGACATCGCGCAGGGCGAGTTCTTCAGCCTCCTCGGGCCCTCGGGCTGCGGCAAGACGACGACCCTCTCGATGATCGGCGGCTTCGAGGATCCGACGGCCGGGAGGATCCTGCTCCACGGCGACGACGTGACGCTGGTGCCGCCGTACCGCCGCAACGTCAACACCGTCTTCCAGAGCTATGCGCTCTTCCCCCATCTCAGCGTCTTCGACAACGTCGCCTTCGGCCTGCGCAGGAAGCGGATGGCGAAGCCCGAGATCCGGCGCCGCGTCGGCACGATGCTGGAACTCGTCGCGCTGACCGGTCTCGACGCGCGCAAGCCGGCCCAGCTCTCCGGCGGGCAGCAGCAGCGGATCGCCCTGGCCCGCGCGCTCGTGAACGAGCCTCGCGTGCTGCTGCTCGACGAGCCGCTCGGCGCGCTCGACCTGAAGCTGCGCAAGCAGATGCAGCTCGAGCTGAAGCGGATCCAGCACGAGGTCGGCATCACCTTCCTCTACGTCACGCACGACCAGGAGGAGGCGATGGTGATGTCCAACCGGCTGGCCGTCATGAACGGCGGCCACGTCGAGCAGGTGGCCACTCCCGAGGAGGCGTACGACCGTCCGGCGACCGAGTTCGTCGCCGGCTTCCTCGGCGCCTCGAACCTGCTGCCCGGCCGGGTGAGCGAGCGCCGGGACGGCTTCGTCCGCGTCGAGCTGGACCGTGGCGGCTCGGTCCTCGCGGTCGCCCAGGCCGAGCTCGCGGACGCGGCGTCCGTCCACATCGGCGTCCGGCCGGAGAAGTTGCAGCTGGCGGGCACGAGGGGAGAGGCGCCGCCGCACGCCAACATGCTCGACGGGCGCGTGACGCTCGTCACGTACATCGGGGTCAGTCACCAGTACTCGGTCGAGCTCGCGGGAGGTGGCGAGCTGACCGTGTACACCCAGAATGCCGGGGGGGTCGCCCTGCCACAGGAGGGCGACGCGGTCCGTGTGCTCTGGGAGCCGGAGCACACGTTCATCGTTCGAAAGGAGACGTCGTGAGCGACACGACCGGGCTCGGAGACCAGTACGAGCCGACCAGCATCGACCCAGCACTCCTGCGCGGACTCACGGATGGCCGCTACTCACGCCGGCAGCTGCTCAAGGCGGCCGGCGCCGGCGCGCTCGGCGTGAGCTTCTCGGGCTTCCTGGCCGCCTGCGGCGCGGCCGGCACGAACCCGACGACCGGTGGCACGACCTCCGGCGCCGGAGCGGTCGGCTCCTCCGCCTGGTGGGCGAAGCAGAAGAAGGGCGGAGTGTTCCAGTTCGCCAACTGGCCCTACTACATCGACGTCACGAACCACGGCAAGTCGCACCCCTCGCTCCACCAGTTCACGGTGCAGACCGGGATCAAGGTCAACTACCTCGAGGTCATCCAGAACAACGACAGCTTCTACGCGAAGATCCAGCCGTCGCTGCAGGGCGGCCAGGCGACCGGCTACGACATGATCGTGATGACGAACGGCTGGTACCTGACCGAGCTGATCAACCACAAGTGGCTGATCCCGCTCGACCTCAGCCTGATCCCGAACTTCCAGAAGTACGCGAGCTCCATCGCCAAGGGCCCGGCCTACGACCCGCACAACACGTACACCGTCGCCTGGCAGTCGGGCTTCACGGGCATCGGGTACGACCCGAACAAGACCGGTCGCGAGATCACGAGCGTCCACGACCTCTTCGACCCCAAGTTCAAGGGGCACATCGGGATGATGAGCGACAACACCGAGCTCGGCAGCCTCGGGCTGCTCGCGCTCGGGATCGAGCCGACGACGTCGACGCAGGCCGACTGGAACAAGGCCGCCGACAAGCTCAAGCAGCAACGGTCGCTCGTGCGCCAGTACTACGACCAGAGCTACATCAACGCGCTCGAGCGTGGCGACGTCTGGATCACGCAGGCGTGGTCGGGCGACATCTTCCAGGCCAACAACTCCGGCTACCCCCACCTGAAGTTCGTCGCGCCGAAGGAGGGGGTCATGCACTGGACGGACAACATGGCGATCCCGCTCCACGCGGCCCATCCGCGGGACGCGATCGAGTACATGAACTTCGTCTACCAGCCGAAGATCGCGGCCGAGCTCGCCGACTGGATCAACTACATCACCCCCGTCCCGGCGGCGAAGGCGGTCCTGCTCAAGAGCGACCCGCCCGTCGGCAAGAGCCCGCTCGTGTTCCCGTCCGCCGCGATGTCGGCGAAGGCCCACGACTACTACACGTTCAAGGACTACAACGACTTCCAGGCGTGGAACAACACGTTCAACCCCATCATCCAGTCGTAGCGCTGCCCAGGCTGGGGCTCCGCCGGCGGCTCGCGCCCTATCTGCTCGGGCTGCCGGCGTGGGCCTACCTCGGCCTCTTCTTCATCGTGCCGCTCGGCGCGGTGCTCGCCGTCGCGCTCGAGACCGGGAACCCCGACCAGGGATACGCCCTCACCTGGCACTGGTCGGAGCTCACCTCGACCATCTCCCAGTACCACGTCCAGCTCATCCGCTCGTTCGAGTACGGCGCGATCTCCACCCTCGTCGCGCTCGTCATCTGCTACCCGGTCGCCTACTGGATCGCCTTCCACGGCGGCCGGCACAAGTCGACGCTGCTCTTCCTCGTCCTCCTGCCGTTCTTCGTCTCGTTCGTGATCCGCACTCTCGCGTGGGACTTCATCCTCTCGGACAACGGCTTCGTGCTCGGGACGCTCAAGAGCTGGCACGTGCTGCCGCAGAGCTTCCACGTCCTCTCGACGCCGACCGCGGTCATCGCCGGGCTGACGTACAACGCGCTGCCCTTCATGGTCCTGCCGCTGTACGTGGCGCTCGAGCAGATCGACCGGCGCGTCGTCCGGGCGGCCCACGACCTCTACGCGAACCATCTCGTGGCCTTCTTCCGCGTCGTCGTGCCGCTCTCGGCCGGCGGGATCTTCGCCGGCTTCCTGCTCGTCTTCGTCACGAACGTGGGCGACTACGTGAACGCGTTCATCCTCGGCGGGCCGGGCACGACGATGATCGGGAACATCATCCAGATCAGCTTCCTCGAGAACCTCGACTATCCGACGGCGTCGGCGCTCTCGGCGTGGCTGCTGCTCGGTCTGCTCGTCGCGATCGCCCTCTACGCGCGCATCTTCGGCACCCGGCGCATCCAGGAGTACGCATGACGGCCTCGGCGGAGCCGATGCGGCCCGAGACCGCCGCTCCCGCCGTCGTCAAGCCGCGGCGCCGCTGGGGCGTCTTCGCCCTCGGCACCTTCACCTGGCTCGTGATCGTCTACTCCATCGCGCCGATCGGGGTCATGGTCGCCTACAGCTTCAACCAGGCGACGGCGGGAGGGAAGCTGACCTTCTCCTGGCTCGGCTTCACCACCGATGCGTACCGGTACGTCTTCGCCATCTCCGACCTGACGCAGGCGCTCGTCCATTCGCTCGAGGTCGCCTCGATCGCGACGGTCGGCTCCGTGCTCCTCGGCACGCCGCTCGCGCTCGCGCTCGCGCGGTACCGCTTCTACGGCAAGACGCTGACCGACCTGACGATCTTCGTCGACATCGCCGCGCCGTCGATCGTCGTGGGCGCGTCGCTGCTCTCCCTCTTCATCTCGCTCAACTGGCCGCGCGACCTGACGACGATCATCATCTCCCACATCGCGTTCGACGTCGCCTTCGTGGCCGTCGTCGTGCGGGCGCGGATCGCGGAGCTCGACCGCTCGATCGAGAAGGCCTCGTACGATCTCGGCGCCGGTCCGTGGACGACGTTCTCCCGCGTGACGCTGCCGCTCATCTGGCCCGGCATCGTCGCCGGGGCGCTGCTCGCCTTCGTGCTCTCGATCGACGACTTCATCATCACGAGCTTCGTGGCGGGGCAGACGCTGACCTTCCCGCTCTGGGTCTACGGGGCCGTCAAGACCGGGATCCCGCCGCAGGTGTTCGCGATGGGGACGATCATCTTCGGCGGCGGCATCGTGCTCGCGGCGCTCAACGCCCTGTGGCAGCGGCGGCAGCCCGCATGAGCCGCCTGCGGCGCGGTCAGGCGGTCGCCCTCGGCTCGGAGGAGGGCGCGCGGCGCGGGCCGGTCGCCCCGGCCCGGCGGGTCGACGACCTCGACCGGCGGATCATCGAGGCCCTGCAGGAGAACGGCCGCGCCTCCTTCCGGCGGATCGCGGCGGGCCTCGGCGTCTCGGAGGCGACGGTGCGCGCCCGCTACGCCCGGCTCGTCTCGGCCGGGATCCTCCAGGTCGTGGGCGTCACGAACCCGCTCGGGCTCGGCTACGAGCAGGCGCTCGTGGCGGTCAAGACGTCCGGCGCCCCCAACGGCGTCGCCGACGAGATCTCGCGCTGGCCCGAGGCCGACTACGTCGTCGCCACGGCCGGCCAGTTCGACGTCGTCGTCGAGATCGTCGCGTCGGACCGGCGGCACCTGCTCGAGCTGACGAATCGGATGCGGTCGCTGCCCGACGTCGTCTCGACCGAGACCTTCGTGTACCTCGAGATGTGGAAACAGCTCTACGACTGGGGAAGTGGCATGCCAAAGGAGGAGACAACGAGATGAGCATCACGCAGAGTGCGTCGACCGCAGACGGGCTACGTCAGCTCGCGAACGACCACCTCTGGCTCCACTTCACGAGCATGGCGGGCCACAAGCCGCCGATCATCGTGCGCGGCGACGGCTGCTATCTCGAGGACGCCGAAGGGAAGCGCTACCTCGATGCACTCGCGGGGCTCTTCTCCGTCAACATCGGGTACGGCTACGGCGAGGAGATCGGCCAGGCGGCGCTCGAGCAGATGCGGGAGCTGCCCTTCTACACGAACTGGACGTACGCGCATCCGCGTGCGATCGAGCTCGCGGCCGAGGTCGCGTCGCTCGCCCCCGGAGATCTCAACCGCGTCTTCTTCGTCTCCGGCGGCTCGGAGGCGGTCGAGTCCGCGTGGAAGCTCGCGCGCCAGTACTTCATGGCGCGCGACGGCCTCGAGCCCGGCGAGAAGTACAAGGCGATCGCCCGCAACGTCGCCTACCACGGCACGACCTTCGGCGCGCTCTCGATCAACGGCGTGGCCGAGCTGCGTGCGCCGTTCGAGCCGCTCGTGCCCGAGGTGCGCCACGTGAGCAACACGAACCGCTACCACCGTCCGCCGGAGGAGACCGAGGAGGAGTTCACCGCGTTCCTCCTCGACGAGCTCGAGCGGACGATCGTCGAGATGGGGCCCGAGACGGTCTGCCTGGTCCACATGGAGCCGGTGCAGAACGCCGGCGGCTCGTTCGTCGCGCCGGCCGGGTACTGGCGCGGCGTGCGGGAGCTCTGCGACCGCTACGACATCCTGCTCTCGGCCGACGAGGTGATCACCGGCTTCGGACGCCTCGGCCACTGGTTCGCGTCGGAGCGCTACGACATCCGCCCGGACATCGTCACGTGCGCGAAGGGGTTGTCCTCGTCGTATGCGGCGATCGGCGCCGTCGTCGCGACCGACCGGGTGATGGAGCCGTTCCTGAGCGAGGGCGCGATGTACACGCACGGGATCACCTTCGGCGGCCACCCGGTCATGAGCGCGATCGCGCTGAAGAACATCGAGATCATGAAGCGGGAGCGGATCATGGAGCACGTCCTCGGCAACGAGGAGGCCTTCCGCTCGACGCTCGGCCAGCTGCTCGACCTGCCGATCGTGGGCGACCTGCGCGGCGAGGGGTACTTCTACGCGCTCGAGCTCGTCAAGGACTCCGAGACGCGCGAGAGCTTCGACGACGAGGAATGCGAGACGCTCCTGCGCGGCTTTCTCTCGCCGCGGCTGTTCGAGAAGGGGCTCATCTGCCGGGCGGACGACCGCGGCGACCCGGTCGTGCAGATCTCGCCTCCGCTCGTCGCGACGCAGGCCGAGTTCGACGAGATGACGGGAATCCTCGGCGACGTCCTTGCGGAGGCCGTCCGGCTCCGCTAGCTCGCGGGTGCTGCGCACCCGCTCGCTGGGAGAATCGAACTGCGGGTCGGGGAGAGCGCGGTCTCCCCGGCCCTCCGTGCTGAGAGCACTTGGGGCTGACGCATGGTTCGGAGCGCTCCTCCGTCCGGGCGGACGGGCTGCGCGCGTCCGCCCGCGGGTGCGCGGCGTCGTAACGCGTGGTGGCAACTGGCCAATCTCTGTAGAGGCCAGAATCCGCTCAACCAAGCCGTCTCGGACGCCTGTTACCTTGGAGGTGGCGATGGCTGGGAAGAAGGACATGGACGCCACGAAGAACCTATCGGAGGACGAGCCAACGCAGGAGCTTCCGAAGGGCACGAAGACAGGGCTGCCGAAGCGTCGGGATGTGTTCCGGGCGCTCGACAAGATCGCGAAGAAACCCGCCCACTAGCTCTCACGCGCGGCGGTGGTGCCGCGTGACGCTAGGAGACCGCCGCGATGATCTCCGGCGCGTTCAGGATCTCCCGCACCTCGGCCCGGAGTCCCTCGATCATCTCGGACATGTCGGCCCAGTCTTCGATGAGTACCTGCACGGTCGGTGCGATCTTCATCTTCATTTCGGGGTTCGGTCCGGTCACAACGACCTCAAAGCGCGCAACTTCTGTGCCCTGCTTGAGGCCAGGACGTTCGGGGGGATTGGCCCACATCCGGGGAACGCACCGCGTGAACTGCGCATTCGTTTTGAGGAACTTGAAGACCCCCACGGACGCGTGGAGGCTCCGGTGCTTGTCCTCGTTCGACAGTTTCGCCAGACCGAGCAAGGCGTTATTGGTGGGATTCCCTCCCGCGTCGAACTGGTACCGCTGTCGGATGTAGTCGATAGCAGCCACATCCGCACCGGGGAGACGCCGCGTCAGACCATTCTCGAATCGCATGGCTGTGTCGTAGATCGGGAACTGGACAGCGGCCTCGGCGGCTTCGTCTGGCAATGGCCAGCTCGAACCGTGACGTACGAGTTGCCATGCGATGTGGTCGAGGACGCTCCGGTAGTTGTGGAGGATGTCTCCGAATCGAGTTGCGAACGACGCGGGCAGGTCAGGGACGCCCTGCTTAACCACGATGGAGGCTCGCCAAATGTCTCCGGCCTTCAGTCCTTCAAGGTCGCCTTCTGGCTTGACCTCAAAGGTTGGATGTGGGTGACGGTTGAAGAACCTGCGTATCTCTCGCCGTGTGATAGCCCGGTGCGAGTCGCCCCGCGCAAGCTTGTCTCTGGCGCTCTGAAGGGCATCGGCCATGCTTGCTAACCCCAGCACGGGGAGCTGGTTATGTCTAGGCCGTCTGCACTGCGTTTCGCAGGAGCGAGCGGAAGTGGGCTTCGTCGTCATTCCGGTGATTCCACTTCCAGACCCATTCGTTCAGGTAGCCGGGAAGCCACCGCGTCGAGATGTTGTGGTGGGTGCCGCGCACGTCGGTCTTGAAGTGGCCGAAGAACCCTTCGATCGTCTGTGTGTGGACGTCGCCATCGACGTAGATCCGCTGCGAGTGCTTGATCCGCCGATGCCGGTACGTCTTGCCGATGGGGTGGTAGCCCGCCCAATCGTCGGTGAAGACCATCGATCCCGGCAGAACGAACTCATGGAGCTTGCCGACTAACGGCGACGGCGTTGCGCGACTTGCCGGGGATGACGGTGGCGCGCACGGTGCCTCCGCGCTGGACGGCAGCGAACACCACATCGCGCGGCTTCGTCGCAGGCCCGAGGTTGACGATCCCCTGGGCGCGCAGCTTGCGCCGCTCGCCCTCGCGCAGCTTCCCACCGATGAACGTCTCGTCGGCCTCAACCTCGCCGGAGAGCGGCGTCTCGTCCTGCGGCATGAGGTCTTCACGGATCTTGTGAAGCATCCTGCAGGGCGGTCTTGTAGTTCACGCCAAGCTCGCGCTCGAGCTGCTTCGCGGCGATACCGCATCGCGAACTACAGAGGGTTGCGAGAGTGTGGATCCTCAACGCAATGATTGCGCAGACGTTCCCGGAACAGTCGACGGGAATGAACGAGACTCGACGTAGAGCTTCCGAGCGCCCTGGACGGTGAGGATCGGGTTGTCATCCAGCATCGCGGCATTTGCCAAGAGGATCGCTTTGATCTTCATAACGCATGAATCTAGGCTCCGACTATTACAGGGCTTCTACAGAGAATGGCCACTTGCCACGCGTGGTTACGCCGCCGCCAGGTCCGCGCGAGGGTTCAAACGTTCCAACCAGAGGGCGGCGCAGGGCCGGAGGCTAAGAAGGCGCGCAAACGTTCCGACCAGAGGGCGGCGCAGCCGGACTGCGCTCGCGTCGGCCCATCGGCTGCACGCGAGCGCACGAGGTAGCCAACTCGTCAAGGGATCCAGCAGCAAGAAACAGTACGGAGCGCGGGCGGGACCGCGCTCCCGACCGCGCGGAGTTCCTTCTCCGAGCGAGCTAAGCGTCAGCTTCGCGAGCTACGCCGAGGGAAACGTCTCGCGGGCGCCGTGGCCGGCGGCGACGGCCCGCGCGAGGTCGAGCGTCGAGACGACTCCGATCGGCCGGCGGGTGAGCGGGTCGGTGACCGCGAGATGCGCGATGCCGTGCTGGGCCATGAGGCTCGCGGCTTCGCCGATCGGCCGGTCTGCCGCGACGGTCACGAGCGGCGTGACGGCCGTGGCGCCGGCGGTCACGGTGTCGAGGTCGAGCTGGGTCGCCGCGACGAGATCGAGGTCCGAGACGACGGCCCACAGCCGCCGAGCCTCGTCCTCCTCGTCCTGGTGCTCGAAGACGAAGATCGCGTGCACGCCGAACGTGGCCATCATCCGCGCCACGACGCGGAGGGGCGTCTCCGGAGTGCAGCTGATGACACCGCGGCTCATCGCGTCCCCCACCTGCGCGGACTCGAACGGAACGGGCAGGTCGGTCTTCTTGTGACTCGTGTCGACCATGGCACGATGGTCGTCGCGCCGGGACGGCGCAGCATCCGCACGAACTACGGAACGGCGAGCGTAGTCGGCGCGGAACGTCGTGCCGTACCGCTGCGCCGGGCGGCTTCGGCCACGGCCGCAGCGACCGCCGGAGCGACGGAGCGGTTGAAGACGCTGGGGATGACGTAGTCGGGCGACAGCTCGTCGTCGGCGATCGTCTGCGCGATCGCCTGCGCCGCCGCCAGCTCCATCTCGCGCTCGATCGTCCGCGCACGGACGTCGAGGGCGCCCCGGAAGACGCCGGGGAACGCGAGCACGTTGTTGATCTGGTTCGGGTAGTCGCTGCGTCCGGTTGCGATCACCGCGGCGAGCCCCTCGATCTCCTCCGGATAGATCTCGGGGTCGGGGTTCGCCATCGCGAACACGATCGCGTCCGGCGCCATCCTGCGGATTCCCTCGACGGTGACCGCGCCCGGCTTCGAGAGCCCGACGAACACGTCTGCTCCCTCGAGCGCGTCGTCGGCGCTGCCGCGTTCCTGCGGTGCGGTGTCCTCCGCATAGCGGCGCTTGACCTCGTTCAAGTCGGTCCGTCCCGGGTGGACGACACCCCTGCTGTCGCAGCCCACGATCCTCTCGACGCCCGCCGCCTGCAGCGTGCGCGACACGGCGACCCCGGCGGCCCCGACGCCGGTGACGACGACCTTCAGGTCCTCGGCCCGCTTGCCGACGACGCGGAGCGCGTTCAGAAGCGCGGCCAGGACGACGATGGCGGTGCCGTGCTGGTCGTCGTGGAAGACGGGGATGTCGAGGCTCGCGCGCAGGCGCTGCTCGATCGAGAAGCAGCGCGGCGCCGAGATGTCCTCCAGGTTGATCCCGCCGAAGACGGGCGCGATCACCTCGACCGTGCGCACGATCTCGTCCTCGTCCTTGGTGGCGAGGCAGATCGGGAACGCGTCGACGCCGGCGAACTCCTTGAACAGGACGGCCTTGCCCTCCATGACCGGCAGCGCGCCCTCGGGGCCGATGTCCCCGAGGCCGAGGACGGCCGTCCCGTCACTGACGACTGCCACGGTGTTGCGCTTCATCGTGAGGTTCCAGACCTTCTCCGGGTCGTCGGCGATGGCGCGGGAGACGCGGGCGACCCCGGGCGTGTAGACCATCGAGAGGTCGTCGCGGGTCTTCAGCGGCAGGCGCGGGCTCACCTCGAGCTTGCCGCCGAGGTGCGCGAGGAACACGCGGTCGGACACGTGGACGACCTCGACGCCGTCGACGGAGTGGACGGCCGCCACGATCGCCTCGAGATGGCGCTCGTCGTCGGCGAGCACGTTGACGTCGCGGATCTTCGTCGAGCCCTCGACCCGGACGAGGTCGATCGCGCCCAGGAGCCCGCCCGCCTCTCCGATGGCGGCGGCGAGCCGGGCGAAGGCGCCGGGCCGGTTCTCGATCCGGACGCGGATCGCGGCGCTGAAGGAGGCGGAGGGGTGCACCGCTCGCAGGCTACGTCGCCCGGCTCGGCGGCCGCACCCGTAGGAAGTACGCTCGCCCGGTGCGGATAACCCTTTGTGACGTCGGCCCGCGGGACGGTCTCCAGAACGAGCCGGAGGTGCTGCCGCCGCAGACTCGCGCGGAGCTGGTCGAGCGCCTGGGGGCCGCCGGGGTGCCGCGGATCGAGGCCGTGAGCTTCGTCCGCGACGACCGGGTGCCCCAGATGGCAGGCGCGGAGGAGGTCGTCGCAAGGGTGCAGCGGCGAGAGGGCGTCGAGCTGTCGGGGCTCGTCCTCAACGAACGAGGCTGGGAGCGATTCGCCGCTGCCGGGCTCGACCGCCTCAACGTGACCTTCGCAGCAACGGAGGCATTCAATCTCCGCAACGGGAATGCGACGCTCGCCGAGGCGGTCGAGCGGGCGGAGGCGATCCTCGCCGCGGCCGGGGAGACGCCCGCGACCGTGACGATCTCCTGTTCCTTCGGGTGCCCCTTCGAGGGGCGGGTCGATCCAGGGGCCGTCACGGAGCTCGCGGCGCGGTTCACGGGGAGGGCCGAGGTCGTCCTCGCCGACACGATCGGGGTCGCGACACCCTCGGCGGTGGGCTCCCTCGTCGAGCAGGCGGGAGCGGACGGCTTCCACGGCCACAACACCCGCAACACCGGGTATGCGAGCTGCCTGGCCGCGCTCGAGGCCGGCGCCCGCGTGCTCGACGCCTCGGCCGGCGGCCTCGGCGGCTGCCCGTTCTCGCCGCGCGCGACGGGCAACGTCGCCACGGAGGACCTCGTCTACCTGCTCGAGGGGGAAGGCGTGGAGACGGGCATCGACCTCGATGCGCTCGTTGCCGTGGCGCAGTGGCTGGAGGGACTGCTCGGCCGCCCGCTCGAGGGCTACGTCCACCGCGCCGGCCCCTGGCCGTAGCGGACCAGTCCGGAACCAGGTTCCGGACGCGGCTCGGACGTGGCCCACGCGGCCGAAGCGTAGGCCGGTCCACCACCGGCTTCCTCCGTCGGAACCAGGTTCCGGACGTGGCCGTTTCAGCCGATGCGGATCACGCCCGCGTCGGCCAGGTCTGCGATCTCGCCCGCCGCGTAGCCGAGCTCGCGGAGGATCTCCTCCGTGTGCGCGCCGAGCGCCGGTGGCGGTGCGTGATGCCGCAGCCGCTCGCCGTCTGCTGAGAGGGGCGCGGCGACCGTCACGAGGTCGTCCGCCGCGCCGCCCGGGAGCGCCTGCAGCATCCCGAGCGCCTCCGTCTGGGGATGCCGCGCCGCCTCGCCGACGTCGTGCACCGGAGAGACGGGGACGCCGGCGGCGACGAGTGTCTCGAGCAGCTCCGCCGACTCGCGCACCCTCGTCCGCTCCTCGAGCAGGGCGAGCAGCGCCGGCCGGTTCGCCACACGGTCGGGATTCGTCCGGAAGCGCTCGTCCTCGACGAGCTCGGGCACGCCGAGCACGGTGCAGAGCGCGGTGAAGAGCTTGTCGTTGCCGGCGACGATCATCAGCTCGCCGTCGCGCGTCGGGAACACCTGGTACGGCGCGATCTGGGAGAACGCGCTCCCTTCCCGGCCCGGCACGACCCCGGTGCCGAGGTACCCCACCAGCTGGTACGAGAGCTGGGAGAGCGCGGTCTCGTAGAGGGAGACCTCGAGCGTGCGGCCGGTGCCCGTGCGTTCGCGCTCGTACAGCGCGGCGACCACGCCGAGCGCGGCCCAGACGCCGGTGCCGAGGTCGATCAGGGACACGCCCACGCGCACGGGCGGCCGTCCGTCCTCGCCGGTGACGCTCATGATCCCCGACGCGGCCTGCAGGAGGGGGTCGTAGCCGGGCTGGCTGCTGAGGGGGCCGCGCGAGCCGAACGCGCCGATCGAGCAGTAGACGAGGCGCGGGTTGCGCGCACGGAGCTCGGCGGCCCCGAGCCCGTGCCGCTCCGCGGCTCCCGGACGGAGGCTCTGGACGAAGACGTCGGCGCCGTCGACGAGGCGCAGCACGATCTCGCGGCCGCGGTCCGATCCGAGGTCGACGGCGAGCGAGCGCTTGCCGGCGTTCGAGGCGAGGAACATCGCGCCCTCGCCGTGCAGGAACGGCGGGCCCCAGCTGCGTGCGTGGTCGCCGCCGAGCGGCTCGATCTTGACGACGTCGGCGCCGAGGGTCGCGAGCAGCTGCGCCGACGTGGGCCCGGCGAGGGAGGAGGTGACGTCGACCACGCGCGTGCCGGCGAGGGGGCGGAGCTCGCTCATTGCCTGTTCCGTTCGTAGCGTGCGGCGAGCTGCTGCGCAACGCGGACAGACCGCAGTCTCATCGCGGATGCTCCCAGACGACCGCCGGGCTGCCGTCGAACAGGGTCACCGTCTCGGTCGGAGTCGCGCCGAGCCGCTCGGCGAGCCGCTGCGAGCGGCCGTTCGCCGGTGCGATCAGGGAGACGAGCCGCTCGACGTCGCGCTCGCGGTACGCCCACTCGCGCACCGCGACCGCCGCCTCGGTCGCGTAGCCGCTTCCCCAGTGCTCGCGGGCGAGCGCCCACCCGAGCTCGGGCTGTGCGTGCTCGCCGGCGCTCGCGAAGGTCGCCACCGTCCAGGTCCGTGCGTCCCACACGAGCAGCCCCGTCCGCCCGAGCCAGCGCCCGTCCTCGCGCCGGACGACGGAGAACGGCCCGCAGCCGTTGTCCTGCCAGCGCTCGAGCCAGCGGCGGACGACGAACTCCGGATCCGAGGCCGCGTCCGGATGGACGCCGCCGATGTGCTCCATCGCAACCGGGTCGGTCGTGAGCGCGAGAGCGGGCTCTGCGTCCTCGAGCCGCGGCAGCCGGAGGACGAGCCGCTCGGTCTCCAGCTCGACTTCGGGGAAAGGACTGTCCAAGGTGCCTCGTTTCAGGGATTTCCTGTCTGTTTCGAGCAAGTTTCGCCGCTCGGGAGCCTCTACTGCCGATAGAGACGCATCTCACGAGGCAGGAGGAGGAACTTGATGGCCAGGAATCCACTGGTGGTCTTCGCGGCGGTCGGCGCCGCGGTGCTCGCCGGGGCGGGCATCGCAGCAGCGCACCTCGGGCTGCCGAGCGCCGCGGCGGCGTCGGCCACGTTCGACGCGACGACAGTCGACAATCTGTCGAGCAACACGTGCACCGCCGCGAACGGCGACACCATCGTCTGGACGAAGGCGTCGTACACGGGCAACGCGTCGAGCAGCGACGCGCGACTCGACGGCGCAGTCGCGATCTATGCGCGAAGCGTCGTCGACACCACGACCGGGCTCGGCTACGTCGAGGGCCGCTTCAAGGTCGGCCCCGACGCGAGCGCCGGAGGCGGCCACTTCGAGGCTGCCCTCTCCGGCAGCGACGCGGCAGGACTCTCCGAGGCGAGGCTCCAGTCGCCGAACGGCCGGCTCGTTGCATCGTTCAGTTCGACGTTCGATCCGCAGAACGGCTTCTCGAACGGGTCACTCGGCACGGGCAGCGCGAGCGGCGTGGGCGTCGTCCTCTCGCCGGACCAGGGTTGCCCTTCGAGCAGCGGCGGCAACGACTCCCATTCCGGCCACCACGGCCACCACGGCCGCGCCGGCAAGCACTTCTCGCGCAAGCACCACAGTCACTGAGTAACGGCGTCGCAGGAGGCGGGTGCCGCGAGAGCCGCGGCCCCGCCTCCGTGGCCGCCGGCTCGCCACCCGACCCTCAGAGCGGCAGCATGATCGAGCGCTCGAACTCGATCACCGTCTCGTCGCGCTGGTTGAGGCCGCGTGTGCGGACGGTGACGATCCCGGACCCCGGCCGCGAGCGCGACTCGCGCTTGCCGAGCACCTCCGTCTCGGCGCGGATCGTGTCGCCGGCGAAGACCGGCGCCGGCAGCCGCACCTCGCGCCAGCCGAGGTTGACGCCGCGCTCCGACACGTCCGCCACCGACAGGCCCGTGACGAGCGCCAGCGTGAACGTCGAGTCGACGAGCGGGCGACCCCATTCGGTCGTGGCTGCGTACTCGGCGTCGAAGTGGATCGGGTTCGTGTTCAGCGTGAGGAGCGTGAACCAGACGTTGTCGGCCTCGAGTACCGTGCGCCCGTGGCGGCTCCGGTAGACCGCCCCGATCTCCAGCTCCTCGTACGTGCGGCTCACGCCCGAGATCATCGCAGCGCCGCCCCGCGACGCGGCGCTCAGAAGAAGAGCGGCCTTGATCAGGAAGGCGATCGCGACGAGCACGACGACGACCATGAACAGGACGCCGAGGCCGATCGCCGCGCCGCCGACGGCGAGCTTCGTGGGCACCTTCGGCGGGCCGCCCGCCGGGTCGAACGCGGCCTCGAGCTGCTGCTCGACGTAGGCGGTGATGCGGTCCTCGAACCGCTTCGCCATGTCCTCCTGGCGCGACTTCGCCGGGGCTGCCTGCGTCTTCAGCGGCCGCGAGGCCGCCGCGCTCCCGTCGATCGTGAGCTCGTAGATGTGCTCGTGCTGGACGTCCTTCAGGTCCTGCTGTCCGAGGTCGTGCACCGCCACGCCGTCCGGGAGCTGGTTGCCGAGGAGCGCGCGCGTCGTCTCGGAGATGAGGATCTGGCCGCCGTGGCCGGCCGCCGAGATGCGCGCGGCGCGCACCACGTCGAGCCCGAGGTAGCCCTCCTCGCCCAGGTGCGGCTCGCCGGTGTGCAGGCCCATGCGCACGAGCACCGCCTTCCCCTCCGGCCAGTCGTGGTCGCGGAGCGCACGCTGGGCGTCGACCGCCGCGCCCACGGCGTCGCGCGCCCGCGGGAACGAGAAGAAGAACGCGTCTCCCTGCGTGTCGATCTCCGTGCCGCCGCGGGCGCCGAACGTCTCCCGCACGAGCCGCCGGTGGTCGCCGGAGACGCGCCCGTAGGCCTCGTCGCCGAGCTCCTGCAGGAGGCGCGTCGAGCCCTCGATGTCGGTGAAGACGAACGTGACGGTGCCGCCGGGCAGGGTGGACATGGGCGCCTACGCTACCCCGATGAACCAGCTCGCGCAGGAGACGAGCCCGTACCTCCTCCAGCACGCGGACAACCCGGTCGACTGGCAGCCGTGGGGAGAGGAGGCGCTCGCCCGCGCACGCGCGGAGGCGAAGCCGGTGCTCGTCTCCATCGGCTACTCCGCCTGCCACTGGTGCCACGTGATGGAGCGGGAGTCGTTCGCCGACGAGGCGACCGCTGCCGTCATGAACGAGCTCTTCGTCAACGTCAAGGTCGACCGCGAGGAGCGGCCCGACGTCGACGCGGTCTACATGGACGCGGTCGTCGCGCTCACGGGGCAGGGCGGCTGGCCGCTCACGGTCTTCCTCACGCCCGACGGCGAGCCCTTCTACGGCGGCACGTACTTCCCGCCCGAGCCGCGGCACGGGCTGCCCGCCTTCCGGCAGGTGCTGCGGGCGGTGGCGGATGCCTATCGCGAACGGCCCGACGACGTCGCCGCGCAGGCGGACGCGCTCGTCGACGCGCTGCGGCGGTCGACCGAGATCGAGCCGTCGCTCGAGCCGCTGACGGAGGAGCTGCTCGCGGAGGCCGAGCAGAACCTGCTCGCGCAGCTCGACCCGCGCTGGGGCGGCTTCGGGCACGCGCCGAAGTTCCCGCCGGCGTCGGGGCTCGAGTTCCTCCTGCGGCGCGGCGCGCTCGAGCCGGTGCTGCTGACGCTCGACGGGATGGCAGCCGGGGGCATGCACGACCTCGTCGGGGGCGGCTTCCACCGCTACTCCGTCGACGCGCGGTGGCTCGTGCCGCACTTCGAGAAGATGCTCTACGACAACGCGCTGCTCGTGCCTGCGTACCTCCACGCCTGGCTCGCCACCGGCGAGGAGCGCTACCGCACGGTGGCGGAGCGGACGCTCGACTACCTGCTGCGCGAGCTGAGGCTGGCGGGGGGCGGCTTCGCCTCCTCACAGGACGCCGACACGGACGGCGTGGAGGGGCTCACGTACACGTGGACGGCCGAGGAGGGAGCGCCTGCGGAGCTGCTCGAGCCGTTCGAGCACGGCCGCTCGATCATCCGCGGCGAGCTGGACGAGGCGACACGCACGCGACTGCTGCAGACGCGCGAGCGCAGGCCGCAGCCCGCCCTCGACGACAAGGTCATCGCCGCCTGGAACGGGCTCGCGCTCGCCGCGCTCGCCGAGGGAGCACGGCGCCTCGAGCGCCCCGATCTCCTCGCCGCCGCCCGCGAGCTGGGAGCGCTGCTCGCGGCCGAGCCGCTCTGGCGGACGCTCCGCGACGGCCGCGCGAAGTACCCGGCCTACCTCGACGACTACGCGAACGTCGCGCACGGCCTCTACGAGCTGCACGTCGCGAGCGGGGAGCTGCGCTGGCTCCACGAGGCGCGGAGACTCGCCCTGCGCGCCCTGGAGTCGTTCGGAGACGCACAGCGCGGCGGCTTCTTCCTCACGCCGGTGGACGGGGAGCCGCTCGTGGCGAGGCAGAAGTCGTTCGAAGACAACCCCACGCCCTCGGGGAGCTCGATGCTCGCCTTCGTCCTTCTGCGGCTCGCGCGGATCTGGGGTGACGACGACCTCGAGCGCGAGGCGGTTGGAGCGCTGCGCCTGGTCCGCGACGTCGCCGCCCGGGCGCCTACCGCCTTCGGCTGGGCTCTCTGTGCGCTCGACCTCCATCTCTCGCCGCCGCGCGAGCTCGCGATTCTCGGCGGTCCCGACACCGGGGTGGCCCGAGCCGCGCTGCGGGGCTTCGAGCCGAACGCGGTCGTCGCCTTCGGCCCGGCCGACGACGTCCCGCTGCTCGAGGGCAAGGCGCTCGTCGACGGGAGGCCCGCCGTCTACGTCTGCGAACGGTTCGCGTGTCTCGCGCCCGTCACCGACGCGAGCGAGCTCGCGAAGCTTCGGGCTCGCTGAGATCCGGAACTGCGCGCGCCCGAGAGCGTGGTCTCGGGCGCGCTTCGTGCTGGTCGCGGTACCTAGTGGCCGCTGTGGAGGATCTTGCCGAAGGCGTGGAAGTCGCCGCTCGCGCCGCCGCTCCACTTGGTCATGATCAGCTGCTCCATCGGGAACGTCCGCTTCTTCGAAGTCTGGATCGACATTCCCGGATAGACGAACGGGTTCTTCTTCGTCTTCATGGTGCGGAGCGCCTTCATGAGGCTCTTGCGCGTCGGGTTCTTGCCCGCCCGCTGAAGCGCGTTGACGAACGTCCACGCCGAGCCGAGCCCGTAGACGATGTTCAGGTCGCCCTCGGCGAACGACTGCTCGAGGTCCTTGTTCCCCGTCGCGTTGACGATCTTCTTCGCGAGCTTCATCCCCGGCAGCCTGGCCTGCGTCGTCTGGCTTCCGACGTACGTCGTCGTGACGACACCGTTGAGGCTCGCCCCGTTCTGGGCGGCCAGGAGCATGAAGACCCGGTTTGCCGAGACGTTGTTGAGGATCGTCAGCGGCTTCCAGCCGGGAATCTGGGCCTCGGTGGCCAGAGCCGCGATCGAGGCCGCCGGCGTGGCGAAGATCACGAACGTGTCGGCGCCGTGCTGGGCGAGCTTGACGACGTGCGCGCCCACGACCTGCGCGGAGTCCGTCACGTTGTACGGCTCGGCGTCGATGATCTGGCTCGCCTGCGACCCGAGCCCGTTCTTCAGTCCCGTGAGGTAGTTCCTGCCGTAGGCGTCGTTCTGGTAGAGGACGCCGATCCTCGCGTTCGAGTTCTGCTTGAGGATGTACTTCGCATACAGCTTGGCCTCGCCCGGATAGTCGGGCTGCCAGCCGATCGTCCACGGCTTCGTCGACCCCTGGCACCTGTGGTGGACGCAGTTGCCCCAGTAGGCGTCGCCGGTCGCGAGGAGCACCTGCGGGACCTTGTTCTGGTTGAGGTAGCCCCAGGTGGCGAGGCCGGGCGCCGTGCCCAGGCTCCCGACGATCGCGAAGACGTGCTTCTGCTCGACGAGCTGCTTCACGTCGGGCACGGTCTTCGACGGGTCGTACTGGTCGTCGAGGATGAGGTCCTTGATCTTGCGGCCGTGGACGCCCCCGTGTGCGTTGACGTAGGCGTAGTACGCAGCCTCGGCTGCCGGAATCGTCTTGTACAGCGAGGCCGGGCCCGTCAGCGGGAACGTGCCGCCGATCGTGACCTGCTTCTTCGTCACCCCCGGCGTGCTCCTGTGCGAAGCAGCCGCCGTGCTCGCGGCCGCCGCTGTGGCGACGAGAGCGCAGAGCACCGCTCCGAGCTTCCTGCGATTGACGGCCATGCGCGCCCCTCCGTTCATCGAGTGTGTCCGTATGGAGACGATGTCCGGAGCAGTTTGATGGAGATTGACTCGCGGTTCAAGGTCGGCCGAGCCGGAGACGTCCGAGCAGACCTGCGAAGCCGTCGGGGAGCAGGAGCATGACGAGGACGACCGCCGCGCCGAAGACGACGTCCCGGCCGTGGTCGGAGCCGATCAGGGGAACGTTCGTCGAGACCTGGGGCAGGAGCCCCACGAACGCCGCGCCGGCGAGCGTCCCCCACAGCGAGCCGAGGCCGGCCACCGCGGCGCCGACCAGGAGCTGCAGCGAGAGGAAGACGCTGAACTCGCTCGGCTGGGCGAAGCCGTTCGTCCCCAGCACGAAGAGGGAGCCCGCCACGCCCGCGTAGGCGGCCGAGATGCCGAAGGCGAGCGTCTTGTAGACGGGCAGCTCGATGCCCGACGCGGTGGCGGCGATCTCGCTGTCGCGCACCGCCCGGAACGCGCGCCCCGTCCGTCCGCGGAGGATCAGCCAGGCGAGCACGAACAGGATCGCCGAGCACGTCCACGCCGCGCTGTAGAGCCACACGTTGCTCACCGTCCGCGATGTCTGCGCTCCACCGGTTCCGCCGAGGAACGTCGACCACTGGAGTGGCAGGAGCGGTACCGAGACGGCGAGCGCGAAGGTCGCGAGCGCGAGGTAGACGCCCGAGAGGCGCAGCGCCGGGAGGCCGAGGACCAGGCCCAGCACGAAACAGATCGCGAACGCCATCAGCATCGTCAGCACGAGGTTCGTGTGGTGGTCGCGCGACATGACCGCGGTCGTGTAGCCGCCAATCGCCATGAACGCCCCATGCCCGATCGAGATCTGGCCCGAGTAGCCGGTGAGGATGTTGAGGCCGAGCACGGCGACGAAGAAGATCCCGACCTGCGCCGCGAGCGAGACGTTGTAGCTCGAGAGCATGAACGGCAGCGCCGCGAGCACGGCCGCGACCACGCCGAACGAGGCGAGCGCCGGGAGCCTCGTCCTCATACCCGGCGCACCGCCCGGCGGCCGAACAGCCCAGCCGGCTTGACGAGGAGGATGGCGAGGAGAAGGGCGAAGGCGAAGGGCAGCTGCAGCTCCGAGCTGATCGCGGGCACGTAGCCCACGAGGAGGTTGAGGAAGACGCCGATGGCGAGCCCGCCGACGACGGCCCCGGCCGGGCTCTCGAGCCCGCCGAGGACGGCGGCGGCGAAGGCGTAGACGAGGATCTGCTGCATCAGGGTGGGCGAGAGGAAGAGCTGCGAGGGCTCGGCCATCAGCCCGGCCACGGCGCCGAGGACGGCCGCGAGCCCCCAGCCGACGGCGAGCATCCGGTCGACGCGGACGCCGACGAGGGCCGCCGCCGCCGGACGCAGCGCGGCGGCCCGCATGCCGAGGCCGAGCTTCGTGAACTGGAACAGGGCCCAGACGAGCAGCACGCAGGCGAACACGACGCCGAGCATCCCGACGTAGAGGTGGAGGATCGCGACGCCCCCCACGTGGAACGCCGCGTTGCCGAACGGCGACCGCATGAACTTGAAGTCACCGCCCCAGATCCAGCTGACGACGCCGTCGACGAGGACGAAGAGTCCGACGGTGACGATGACCGCCGCGATCACGGAGCGATGCTGCACCGGACGGATGACGAGGACCTGGAGGAGGGTGCCGAGCACGAAGGCGATCGCGAGCGTCGCGAAGAACGCCTCCCAGTACGACAGGCCCCACTGGATCAGCTGGTAGGCGACGTACGTCGTCGCCATCGCGAGCTCGCCCTGCGCGAAGTTGATCACGTGCGTCGCCCGGTAGACGAGGACGAGCGCGAGGGCGAGGGTTCCGTAGACCGCGCCGATGGCGAGGCCCTGCACGGTGAGCTGGGCGAAGGTCGTGCTGCGCAGCGAGCCGACGAGGAGCGCGACGGCCGCTGCGACGAGGAGGGCCGCGACCGGTGCAGCCCCGCCGAGCGCCGGCCTGCGGCCGCCGAGGCTGGGGCGCGGAGAGCTCTCGAGCGTCGCCATCTAGTAGCCGAGGTAGCTGCGGCGGACGGAGTCGTCGGCCCGCAGCTCCGCGCTCGTGCCGGAGAGGGCGACGCGGCCGGCCTCGAGCACGTAGCCGGCGTGGGAGGCCTGCAGCGCGAGGTGCGCGTTCTGCTCCACGACGAGGACCGTGAGGCCCTCTTGCTCGTTCAGCTCGCCGACGATGCGGAAGAGCTCGGCGACGAGCACCGGAGCGAGCCCGAGCGACGGCTCGTCGAGGAGCAGCAGCCGCGGCCGGTGCACGAACGCCCGGGCGAGCGCGAGCATCTGCTGCTCCCCGCCGCTGAGCGTTCCCGCCTCCTGCCGCCGCCGCTCCGAGAGCCAGGGAAAGTACGAGAAGACCCGCTCGAGCTCGGGCTGGATCGAGCCCCGGCGCGTGTACGCGCCGAGGCGGAGGTTCTCCCAGACGGTCAGCTCCGAGAAGGTGCCGCGGCCCTCCGGCACGTGCGCGACGCCGAGGCGGGCGACGGCGTCGGGGCCGAGGCGGTCGAGCGGGCGTCCCGCGAGCGCGATGCGCCCTCGGCGCCGGACGGTGCCCGAGACGGCGCGCAGCGTCGTCGTCTTGCCCGCTCCGTTGGGGCCGAGCACCGCGACGATCGACCCTTCCTCGACCGAGAGCGAGATCCCGTGCAGCGCGTGCACCGGCCCGTAGCGCGCCTCGACGTCCTCGAGCTCGAGCAGCGCGCTCACGCGGCGAGCTCGCCCCCGAGATACGCCTCGACCACCGCCGGGTCGCGCTGCACGTCGGCGGGTGCACCGGCCGCGATCGTGCGGCCGAAGTCGAGCACGTGCACGTGCTCGCAGACCTCCATCACGAGCCGCATGTGGTGCTCGACGAGAAGCACGGTCAGCTCGCGCTCCTCGCGGAGCCGTCGGATCAGGCTCGCGAGCGCGTCGACCTCCTCGTGGTTGAGTCCGGCCGCCGGCTCGTCGAGGAGGAGCACCCGCGGCCGGCTCGCGAGCGCGCGCGCGAGCTCGACGCGCTTCAGCGTCCCGTACGGCAGGCCCGCGGCCGGACGCGCCGCGTGCTCGGCGATCCCGACGTCGGCCAGCGTCTCGAGCGCCTCGCGCCGCTGCTCGGTCTCGCGCTGCAGCCGCGACGAGGCGTGGGCGCCGACGAGGACGTTCTCGAGCACGGTCAGCCGCGGGAACAGCTCGAGGTTCTGGAAGGTGCGGGCGATCCCGAGGCGGATCACGCGGCTCGGCCGGACGCGTTTGAGCGAGCGCCCGTCGAAGACGACGTCGCCGGAGTCGAGCCGGTAGAGGCGGGTGATCGCGTTGAAGGCGGTCGTCTTGCCGGCGCCGTTCGGGCCGATGAGCCCGGTGATCGAGCCGGCGGCGACCTCGAGGGTGACCTCGTCGAGCGCGACGATCCCACCGAACCGCAGGCGCGCGTGCTCGAGCGCCAGGAGCGGCGGCATCCTCAGTCGGCCGCCTGGAGCGAGCGCCCGCCGGCGGACTGCATCCCGGCGAGCATGCCGGGCGGAGAGGCACCGTCCGGGAAGCGCGCGAGCAGCTCGCCGAGGAGCGCGTCCGGCTCCCAGCCCTCCGGGGCGTCGAGGAGCTCGCCGGCGCTCCAGCCGCGAAGCACGTTCACCGCGCCGCCCCAGACGTGGATCACCTGACCGGTGATCGCCTGCGCCTCGTCAGCGCAGAGGGCGACGACGACGGCCGAGACGTTCGCCGGGTCGAGCGGGTCGAAGCCGTCCGGGGGCGCCTCCATCTGGAACGTCTCCTCGGTCATGCGCGTGCGCGCGTTCGGTGCGAGGCAGTTGACCGTGACGCCGTAGCGCTGCAGCTCCTGCGCGACGATGAGCGTGAAGCCGGCGATGCCCGCCTTCGCCGCGCCGTAGTTCGCCTGGCCGACGTTGCCGAAGACGCCCGACGGGCTCGACGTGTTCACGACGCGCCCGCGCACCTCCTCGCCGGCCTTCGAGCGCTCGCGCCAGTAGGCGGCTGCGTGCCGCGTGGGGGAGAAGTGACCCTTGAGGTGAACGGCGACGACGGCGTCCCACTCGTCCTCGGTCATGTTCACGAGCATCCGGTCGCGGAGGATCCCGGCGTTGTTGACGAGGATGTCGAGACGGCCGAACTCGTCGACGGCCTGCTGCACGAGCCGCCCTGCGCCGGCGAAGTCCGCGACGTTCTCGCCGTTCGTCGCCGCCTCGCCGCCGGCGGCGCGGATCTCCTCGACGACCTGCTCGGCCGGGCCGGGGTCGGCTCCCTCGCCGGCGAGCCCGGCGCCGAGGTCGTTGACGACGACCTTTGCGCCGGCTCGCGCGAGCGCGAGCGCGTGCGAGCGCCCGATCCCGCGCCCCGCACCCGTCACGATCGCCACTTTGCCCCTCAGGTCGGGCACGGCGAGAGCTTACGCGCGAGCGCCGCTCCTGACTACGGCTTCGGCCCGACCCACGCCACGCTCCACACCCCGAGCTTCGCGGAGCGGCTCACGTACACGTAGATCGTGTGCCGCCCCACCGCGTCCACGCCGTCCGCGCGCAGGAGGTCGAACGTCACGCGGTAGAGACGTGTCGCCCCGGATCGGGTCAGCCCGGCGGGCAGGTGCCCCTGCGGCAGCGGGACGGCCGTGGCCGAGACGACTCGCGTCCGCACGCCGAGGCTGCGGGGAGCGAGGCGTGCCGCACCGCCTGCGTCGGAGACGGCGGTCAGCGTTCCGTGTGTCTTCGTCGGCCCGGACGCGCCGCTCGTCGTCGTGGCGACGGTGGCGAAGTCGACGAAGAAGCGCGTTTCGTCCGCCGTCAGCTTCCGTCCGAGCAGGCGTCCGAGCAGTCGCCCGACGTCGACCGGCTGCGAGGGTGGGGCGGGGACCGTGCGCCAGTCGCGGCTCGGCTGGAGAAAGTAGAGCGGGGTGTCGCTCGCCACGCCTACGAGCGCGGCCAGCGGACGGCAGCGGAAGGTCGTGAGGGTGAGCTCGCGGCACGCCGCCCAGGCAGGTACTCCGGCGGGTGGGACCCGCTCCGTGCCGGCCGGGCCGCTCGATCCGCCGGCTCCGCTGACCGTCTCGATCCGCGTCAGGACGGCGAGCGCGCGGATGAAGTCGTCCCCGACCCGGCCGAGGTCCTCGCGGACGCGGGCGACCTGGGCCGGATCCGCCCCGTTCGCCTCGGCGCGGTCGAGGGAGGCGAGCATGCCCTTCCTCGTGAGCTGCGGCGCCCTGTCGGTCCGCATGCCGAGCTCGTATCTGCGACTTCCGGCGGCCAGCGGGCCCGTCACGTTGCAGGCGAAGCTGCCGCTCCGCGCGCCGGGGCACAGCAGGTCCAGCGGAGCCGCCCCGTGGTACGTGCGCGACGGACTGACCGAGAAGCGCGCGGAGTTCCGGTCGTTCGTGTGCAGGAACGAGAGGAGGTCGAGCTTCTGCGCGGCGACTGCGGCGCCGGCGAAGAGCAGCAGCACGGCGAAGGCGAGCGCCGCCGCCGTCCGCCGCCGCCGCCGTACGGCGCGCAGCCTCGCCGCACCGTCGTGCGCCGCGGCCAGCAGCCCGTCCGGGTCGACCGCGAGTTCCGGCACGAACAGGTCGAGCGCCCGTGCGACGGTGGGATCCTTGCCGGCGATCACGTGAGCACCTCCTCGCCGAGCTTCGCTCGCAGCGCCTCGTGCGCGTGGTTCAGCGTGGCCGAGACGGTGCCGCGGCGGACGCCGAGCGCAGCGGCGATCGCGGCGTAGTCGAGGTCGGCGTAGTAGCGGAGAAAGAGCGCGAGCCGCTGGCGCTCGGGGAGCGCCGCGACGGCGGCGCGCACCGCGTCGCGCCGTTCGTCGGCCGCCTCGTGCGACGCCGCGTCGGGCTGAGCGTCTGTTGCGACGCGCGGCGAGCGGCTGCGGACGTTGCGGGCGGCGTTCACGACGCCCTTCCAGAGCCACGCCTCGACCGTGCCCGAGCCGCGGAAGCTCGCGCGGCGGGCGAACGCGCGCGTCAGCGCCTCCTGCACGGCGTCGCGGCCGCCCTCTCGGCTGCCGGCGATGGCGGTCGCGACCCGGAGGAACTCGGGTGCGCGGGCCCGGTACGCCGTCTCGATCGTCTCGGCCGTCGCCTCTCGCCACCGCGTCGGAGCGAAGGGCTGGGAAGAGCGGAGCTCCGTCATCTACCCGTACGACACGGCAGGGGCCCGCGGTGTTTAGCCCGGCTTCGGGTAGCGGGGCGAGTCGATCCGGAGACGCTCCTCGACGTCCGCCTTGACGCGGGCCAGCGTGCCGGGGGGCACGTCGCCGGCCCGGATCCGCGCCGCCAGCTCCCGCAGCTCCGTGTCGTCCCCGGGCGGCAGCTTCGCGAGCTCGCGTCCGACGATGCCGAGCGCGTTCAACGCGACCAGCATCCGGAAGCGGAGCCGGTGGTCGTCGAGCGTGGGGAGGATCTCGCCGGCGAGGAACTCCTCGATCGCCTCGGCGAGCTCCTCGGCCGTCGGCCGCGCGCTCACGCGACGCCCTGCGTCTCGAGGAGGTGGCAGATCTCGTGCTCGACCTCGGCGCCGAGCCGGCCGAGGATCGCGAGCTCGACGCTCCGCTCCTGTCCGGTCAGATGCCGCCGCGCCTGCGTGAGGCAGCCGATCGCCCAGGCGACGTTGCCGGCGAGCTCCCAGTAGTCGAGCTCCTCGGGCCGCACGTCGAAGCCGGTCAGCTCGTTGTAGCGCTCGAGGTACGGCTCGGTGGCGCCGATCCCGCCGAGGCGCAGGTCGTCGACGCCGAAGCGCCAGGCGCGGACGAGCCCGAACGCGAGATCGCGTGCCGGATCGTCGAGGTGCGCGAACTCCCAGTCGAGGACGCCCACGAGACCGGTCTCGTCGACGACGAGGTTGCCGATCCGGAAGTCGCCGTGGACGACGAGCGGCTCTCGCGGCGGCGGCCTGTGCTCGCGCAGCCACCAGAGCCCGAGCTCGATCGCCGGGTGCGGCTCTCCGACGTCGTCGAGCTCCTCGACCAGGCGGTCGACCGACGCCTCTGCGAGGAAGGGCAGCTGCTCCGGTGGGAGCGCGTGGATCTTCGCGAGCTCCCCGGCCATCTGCAGCGGCAGCCCGTCCGGCACGGCCATGCGCACGATGCGGCGCCCGATCGTCTCGCCCTCGAGCCGCTCCATCACGAACGCCTCCCGGCCGTCGAGGTCCTCGATGTACGCGACCGGGCGCGGCACCTTCACGCCCGCTTCGTGGGCGGCGCGCAGCACCTCGAACTCGTGGCGCAGCGAGAGCGTGTGCCGGTGGATGACACCGCCGCCCGCGCGGCGCACGAGCAGACGCTCGCCGCCGGCATCCACCGCCCATGCCTCCTTCGACGCGCCACCCGCGAGCAGCACGGGCTCCGAGATCGTGCCGAGCACCGCCTCCAGCGCCTCCCGCATGTCTGGGATGATCGCCGCTGTGGGCGACCGGCGCGAACTCGTGCGTGCCTTCATGGAGGAGCACGTCTATCCCAACGAGCGTGCGCTGACCCGGGAGGACGACGCGGCCGACGCCCTCGTGCGCGAGCTCCAGCAGAAGGCGAAGGACGCCGGGCTCTGGGCGCCGCACCTCCCGGCCGAGGCGGGCGGCAGCGGTGGCGGCTTCCTCGAGTACGCACACCTCAACGAGGAGATCGGGCGCAGCTTCGTCGCGCAGCTCGTCTTCGGCTGCCAGGCGCCCGACGCCGGCAACGCGGAGATCCTCCACCTCTACGGCAGCGGCGAGCAGAAGGAGCGCTTCCTCCGGCCGCTCGTCGCGGGCGAGGTGCGCTCGTTCTTCGGCATGACGGAGCCGGAGGTGGCCGGCTCCGACCCGACGCTCCTCCAGGGGAGCGCCGTCCGGGACGGCGACGAGTGGGTGATCGACGCCCACAAGTGGTTCTCGTCCGGCGCCGACGGTGCCGCGTTCGGGATCGTCATGGTCGTCACGGAGCCCGACGCCGAGCCGCACCGCCGCGCCTCGATGATCCTCGTCCCGACCGACACGCCGGGCTACGAGCTCGTGCGCCGCATCCCGGTGATGGGGCACGAGGGGAGGGGCTGGGCGACGCACTGCGAGACGCGCTTCACCGGCGTCCGCGTCCCGCTCGCGAACACGCTCGGCGAGCCGGGCGACGGCTTCCGGATCGCGCAGAAGCGCCTCGGGCCCGGTCGCATCCACCACGTCATGCGCTGGCTCGGGCAGATGGAGCGCGCCTTCGAGCTGATGTGCGCCCGCGCGCTCGAGCGGGAGGCGTTCGGCGGGCCGCTCGCCGAGAAGCAGACCGTGCAGAACTGGATCGCCGAGTCGGCCGCCGACATCCAGGCCTGCCGGCTGATGACGCTCGCCGCCGCCCATCGCCTCGACGAGGGCGACGAGGCGCGCGTCGAGATCTCGCTGATCAAGTTCTTCGCCGCGCGCGTGCTCGGCGAGGTGCTCGACCGCGCGCTCCAGGTGCACGGCGGTCTCGGCCTCACCGACGACACGCCGCTCGCGCTCATGTGGCGGATGGCGCGCGGCGGCCGGATCTACGACGGGCCCGACGAGGTGCACAAGGCCGTCGTCGCGCGCCGCATCCTGCGCTCGTTCGCGGAGGGGGACGGCTGGCGCTTCACGTGACGCTCGGGGGTCGCGCACGCCTCGGACCGGGAAGCGAACGCGGCGAAGCAGCGCTTCCTCTCCGTCTTCAACCGTGAGCGTCGAGGTCGTCTACGAGACGCACGCGACGAGCGAGGACAACGAGGCCGGGATCGCGACCGGCGTGCTGCCGGGGCGGCTCTCGCCTGCGGGGCGCGAGCAGGCGCGCGAGCTCGGCGAGCGCCGTCGCGACGACGGGATCTCGGTCGTGTTCACCTCCGACCTGCGGCGGGCGGCCGAGACCGCCGAGATCGCGTTCGCCGGCTCGGGGCTGCCGGTCGTCGAGGACGCGCGCCTCCGTGAATGCGACTACGGCGAGCTGAACGGGACGGCCGAGGCGGTGCACGGCCGGGGCGCGCACATCGACGTCCCGTACCCGGGCGGCGAGAGCTGGCGGGAGGCGGTCGGGCGGGTCGTCGGCTTCCTCGAGGACCTCCGTCGGGAACGCGCCGGCGAGCGGGTGCTCGTCGTCGACCACAGCGCGACGCGGCTCGCGCTCGAGGTGTCGGCGAACGGCCGGATCCTGGAGGAGGTCATGGCCGAGCCGTTCGCCTGGCAGCCCGGCTGGGAGTACGTCCTCTAGCCCGCGCGGCGCACGATCTGCGTGCAGCGGGCGCTCGCGAGGAGCTCCCCGTCCTGGAAGAGCTCGGCGGCGCAGAAGACGACGCGCCGGTTTCGCTGCACGACGCGGCCCTCGGCCCGCAGCGTCCCGGGCCGGGCGGAGCGGTGGAACTCCGTGCGGAGGTCGGCGGTGAGGAAGTCCTCGTCCTCCGCCACGAGCGTCCAGCAGGCGCCGCCCATCGCCGTGTCGAGGAGCGCCGCCACCATGCCGCCGTGGACGATCGGCCCCGAGGGCGCGTGGAAGCAGTACTCCACCGGCGCGTCCCACTCGATCACCGCGCGGCCGTCGGCCTGCTCGACGCCGCGGTAGCCGAGCGTGTTCCAGACGTGCGGGTCCGGCGGCGGCGCCTCGCCCCACGGCCTTCTCGAGCGCGGGCTCATCGCGGGCCCGGCACCCCGGGGAAGCGGAACGGCTCGACCCGATTCGGCTGCACGACCCAGGCCCGGCCGCTCTGCTCGTCCTCGAGCACGCGCAGCGCCGCCTCGGCGACGAACGAGGGCTCCATGAGCGGGACGTCCAGCCCGTCGCGCAGCTCCGCCTCGACGAGCGGCGTGTCGGTGAAGCCGGGGCAGAGCGCGTTGAGCCGGATGCCGCGCGCCCGGAGCGCCGGTGCCGCCGCGCGCACCCAGCCGACGACGGCGTGCTTCGTCGCCGTGTACGCGGGATCGTGCGGCATCGCGGTCAGGCCTGCGAGCGAGGCGGTGGCGACGATCGAGCCGCCGCCCGGCATCAGCCGCGCCGCGAGCTCGCGCGTGCCGTAGACGACTCCGTCGAGGTTCGCGCGGAGGATGCGCTGCCACTCCTCGTCCGCCAGCTCGGCTGCATCCGCGCGGCCCGTGCTCGTGCCCGCGGTGAGGAAGGCCGCGGCGAACTCCCCCTCGAGCGCGTGCCACGCCTCCGGCTCGCCGACGTCGAACTCCGGCAGGTCGAGGACCGTCACCTCGGCGGCGCCGAGCGCGGCGACGATGGCCGCGCCGATCCCGCCGCGCCCGCCGGTCACGAGCGCGTTCACGGCAGCAGCACCACCTTCCCGACGCTGCGCCGCGACTCGACCAGCTCGTGCGCCTGCTCGACCTCCGCGAGCGGAAACTCCGCTCCGACGACCGGCCGGATCGTGCCCGAGCGCCACAGTTCGAGCAGCTCCTTCGTCGCCGCCGCGACGACGTCCGGCGCATGGCGGAGGAGGCGGCCGAGGTAGACGCCTTGGACGCCGACGCTGCGCCCGACGAGCTGCGCAGGCTGCAGCTCCGGCCAGAGCCCGCCCGCGTAGCCGACCGCGACGAGCTGGCCGAGCGGGCGGAGCCGCGCCACGGCCGCCTCGAACAGCTCGCCCCCGACCGGGTCGACGACGACGTCGACACGCAGGTCGTCGGGCAGCTCGTCGTACACGTATGCGTCGTCTGCGCCGAGCTCCCGGCAGAGCTCGAGCTTCTCGGGTGAGCCCGCCGCCGCGACGACGCGCCCGCCGAGCGCGCGCGCGACCTGGATCGTCGCGGTGCCGACCCCTCCGGCTGCCGCGTGCACGAGCACGGTCGCGCCGTCGGCGAGCCGCACCTGGCGCGTGAGCGGGATGTACGCCGTGAGGAAGGTGAGGAGGAACGCCGCGCCCTCCGCGAAGCCCGCGTGCTCGGGCAGCGGCACGAGGGCGCCGCGCGGCACCGCGGCGAGCTCCGCGTAGCCGCCCGCAGGAACCAGCGCCATCACGCGCGTCCCGTCCTCCAGCTCGCCCGCGAGCTCGGCGCCGAGAACGGCCGGCAGCTCGGGCATCTGCGGGTAGCGGCCGCGGCGGATGAGGACGTCGAGGAAGTTGATTCCGGCGGCGCGCACGCGCACGAGCGCCTCGCCGTCCCCGGGCTCCGGATCGGCCGCGTCCCGGAGCTCGAACGGCGCGTCCACCGCCGGAAGGACGGCGGCTCTCAACTCGTGCGGGCCGGCTCCGGAGCGAACCGCTCGCGCAGCGCCGTCTTGCGGAACTTGCCGACGCTCGTCTTCGGGATCTCGTCGACGAACTCGAACCGGTCGGGCAGCCACCACTTCGCGAATCGCGGCGCCAGGAACTCCCGCAGCTCGTCGGCCGTCGCGGCCGCGCCCTCGCGCAGCACGACCGCCGCGAGGGGCCGCTCGCCCCACTTCTCGTCGGGCACCGCGATCACGGCCGACTCGGCCACGGCGGGATGGGCCATGAGCGCGTTCTCGAGGTCGACGGACGAGATCCACTCGCCACCCGACTTGATCACGTCCTTCGACCGGTCCTTGATCTGGATGAAGCCGCGGGGATGGACGGAGACGATGTCGCCGGTGCGGAACCAGCCGTCGGGTGTCCAGCGGGCTCGAGGTGTCCGGGGCGTCGAAGTAGCTCGCGGCCACCCAGGGCCCGCGCACCTCGAGCTCGCCCATCGCCTCGCCGTCCCAGGGCACGTCCTCGTCGCCGGCGCGGACGCGGATCTCGACGAACGGCAGCGGGATCCCGGCCGTCGCCTGGAAGTCCCAGCGCGTCTCGGGATCGGCGTCGGCGAGGTCGTAGCCGAGCGAGACGGTCGACGCGACGGGCGACGTCTCGGTCATCCCCCAGCCCTGGCAGATGCGCAGCCCGTGCCGCTCCTCGAAGGCCGCGATCAGCGCGCGCGGCACCGCCGAGCCGCCGATGAGCATCGCCTTCATCGCCGAGAGGTCCCAGCGGCCGGGCTCCTCGTCGAGCCGCGCGAGGATGCCCATCCAGATGGTGGGCACGCCCGCGGCCCACGAGACGCGCTCGGCCTCCATGTTCTCGAGCAGGCTGTCGGGGTCGAGGTGCGGCCCGGGATAGACGAGCTTCGCGCCCTGCATCGTGGCGAGGTACGGATAGCCCCACGCGTTCGCGTGGAACATCGGCACGACCGGCATCACGGCGTCGTCGATGCCGAGGCCCATCCCGAGCGGGTTGTTCGCGCCGACGCCCAGCGCATGGAGGACGGACGAGCGGTGCGAGTAGACGACGCCGCGCGGCCTGCCCGTCGTGCCGCTCGTGTAGCACATCGCCGCCGCCTCGCGCTCGTCGAGCTCCGGGTCCTCCCACTCGTCCGGATCGGCCGTCGCGAGCAGCTCCTCGTACGAGTCCTCGACCACCCAGACGTGCTCGATCGGCGTCCCTTCCCGGAACTGCTCGAGCAGCGGCAGCAGCGCACGGTCGACGATCACCGCACGGTCGCCGGCATGGCCCGCGATGTAGTTCAGGTCGCTCGGGTGGAGGCGGAGGTTGAGCGTGTGGAGGACGAAGCCGCCGCACGGGACGCCGAAGTACGCCTCGTGGTGCTGGTGGTGGTTCCAGCACAGCGTCGCGACGCGGTCGCCGCGCTCGAGGCCCGCCTTGCGCAGCGCGACCGCCAGCTGCCGCGCGCGGCGCAGTGTCACGCCGTGCGTCGTGCGGTGGAAGGATCCGTCGGGAAGGCGCGTCACGATCTCGCCGTCGGCGAAGAACGTCTCCGCCCGGCGCAGCAGGTGCGTGAGCGTGAGCGGGAAGTCCATCATCAGGCCTTCCATCCGGCTCATCGTCTCATCCCAGCAGCGAGTCGGCGACTTCGAGACGCAGCTCGGCGGGTCGCCGGCCGAAGCCCTCGAGCCAGATGGCGCGCTTGTAGAAGCGGTGCAGCGGATGCTCCCAGGTGAAGCCAGTCCCGCCGTGCGCCTGGATCGAGCGCTCGCATGCGGCGACCGCGGCCTCGGTCGCGAACGCCTTTGCGGCGGCGGCGGCGACCGCAGCGCCGGCGTCCTCCTCCGCGACGCACCAGGCGGCGCGGTAGACGAGCGAGCGCGCGAGCTCGACGTCGGTGTACGTCTGCGCGAGCGGGTGGGAGACGGCCTGGTACGTGCCGATCGGCTTGCCGAACTGGATGCGCGTCTTCGCGTGCTCGACGCCGAGGTCGAGCGCCCGCTGCGCGACGCCGAGGGCCTCGGCGGCCAGCGCCGCCCGCAGGCGCGGGGTCTCCTCCGCCGCATCCGGCAGCCGACGCAGCGGCCGGGTCGGATCGACGGTCACGATCTCTCCGCCCGCTCCGAAGACGTCGGTCTGGCCCGTGACATGCGCGAGGTACGGGCCCGGGTAGAGCGCGTAGCCGAGCTCCTCGAGCAGGAGCGCCTCCTCGACGAAGCCGAGCCCGGCGTCGGCGACGTCGAGCCAGCCGAGCTCTGCGAGCTCGGCCCAGCGGTCGTCCGGCGCGTCCCAGTCGCGGTCGAGCGGGAAGCGGTCCGCGAGCCAGGCGCGCGCGGCCTCCTTCAGCTCCGCCTGCTCGTCGTTGAGCGTGAAGTCCATCAGCGGGACCTCGGCAGGCCGAGCACACGCTCGGCGATGATGTTCCGGAGCACCTCGGAGGTGCCCGCCTCGATCGTGTTGCCGCGGCTGCGGAGCTGCTGGTGGTTCCACCAGCCGTCGTCGAGGATGCCCTCGGTGCCGCCGATCTCGCGCGCGAGCTTCGTCAGCCGCTGGTTCGCCTCCGACCAGCGGAGCTTCACGCCCGATCCCTCGGGGCCGGGGACGCCGGTGCGCTCGTACGTGCCGAGCGCGCGGTAGTTCGTGTAGCGGAGGGCTTGCAGCTCGATCCACTCCCGGGCGAGCGCCTCGCGGAGCCGCGGGCCGAGCTCGTGCCCGCGCGCGTCCTCGAGCAGCCGTCCGAACGCCGCGTCGAGCGTCGCCGTCAGCGCGAAGCCGAGCGTCGCGCGCTCGTGCAGGAGCGTCGTCATCGCCACCTGCCAGCCGTTCCCCTCCTCGTCGAGGCGGTTCTCGACCGGCACCTCGACGTCGGTGAAGAAGATCTCGTTGAACTCCGCCTCGCCCGTTATCTGGCGCAGCGGCCGCACCTCGACGCCCGGCGCGTGCATGTCGACGAGCAGGTAGGTGAGGTTCCGGTACCGGGGCGCGTCGGGGTCGGACTGCGTGACGAGGATGCAGAAGTCGGCGATGTGGGCGAACGACGACCAGACCTTCTGGCCGTTGACGACGTAGACGTCGCCGCGGCGCTCGGCGCGCGTGCGGGCCGCGGCGAGGTCGGAGCCGGCGTCCGGCTCGGAGAAGCCCTGGCACCAGATCTCGTCGGCGGCGAGGATCGGCCTCAGGTAGCGCGCCTTCTGCTCTTCCGTCCCGTGCGCGATGATCGTCGGCCCGGCCATGCCGAGCCCGATCACCCCGACGTGGGGCGGGGCCTGCGCCGCCGCGAGCTCCTCGTAGAGGATCGCCTGGAAGCTGTACGGGGCGCCCCCGCCGCCGTACTCCTCCGGCCAGGTCAGCCCGGCGTAGCCGGCGTCGTAGAGCGCCCGGCTCCACTCGCGGACGAACGGATCCTCGAAGCGCTGCGCGCCGCCGCGGCCGCCGCGCTTCTCCGCGCGGCAGGGTCGCGTCGAGCCACGTGTGCAGCTCCTCGCGAAAGCGCGCTTCCTCCGGCGTGTCGCGGAGATCCACCGGCGCAGCCTAGCGCCGCGTTGAACCGGGATTCAACGCCAGGGCCGGCGGCGGGCCGCGCGGCTCACGCGGGCGCCGGCTCCGGCACGGTGTCGCCCGACTCGATCTCGACGACCTGCCGCTGCCGCCGCACCGGCAGCAGCGTCACGGCTCCGAGGATCGCGGCGACCCCGAGCCACTGCGTCCAGCGCAGATGCTGCTCGTAGGCGTAGATGCCCGCGATCACCGCGACCGCCGGATACGTGAGCTCGGCGAGCGACGAGAGCACGGCCGGGGTCCGCTGGAGGCCGTAGTAGTAGAGGGTCAGCGCGAGCAGCCCGGTGACGAGGGCGAGGTAGAGGATGAGCGATGTGTCGTGGCCGTTCGAGTACGCCTTCGCGCCCATGACCGGGAGCGCGACCGCGCTCGCGAGGAGCCCGAAGAAGAAGCGCAGCGTCACGACGTGCTGGAACGCGAGCTCGCGGGAGAGGTAGCGCCCGAGCACCGTCCCGAGCGCCCAGAGCACGGCCGCGCCGGTCGCTTCCGCGATCACGACGGCGCCGTTCGCGGACGGATCGAGCGGGTGCGCCTGGTTGACGAGCCAGAAGCCGGCGAGGGCGGGAAGGAAGAACCACGCGAAGCTCGGCCGCGGCCGCTCGCCGAGCAGCAGCGCCGCGCCGCCGACGGCGACGAACGGCTGGATCTTCTGGAGCACGACGGGAGTGATGTAGTCGGCGTGCCCGATCAACGCGTCGGTGAAGAGGATCGTGGCGACGGCCGACGCGCCGGCTCCCACCACGACCGCAGCGGCCACGTACGTCCAGCCGGCGCGGAACACGGCACGCAGCGCGGGGAGGAGGAGGGGCAGCGTCAGCGCCGCGAGGATCACGTGCTCGCCGAACACGATCGTCGTCGCGCTCGTCGTCCCGCCCATCGTCTTGCGGATGATCGGGTCCGTCCCCCACAGCGCAGCGGCGACCGCGACGAGGAGGACACCGGGAACCGCGGCGAGACGGCGCATCGCGTTTGAGCGTACCGGGGAAGCCTCGGACGATGGCGCGGCGTCCAGGCCCCAGCTACCGCCGAGGTCTCGGCGCCTCGGCGCGCGAGAACGCCGGGGCGTTCGCCTTCTCGGTCATGATCACGTCCGCGTTCGGCGCCGTCTCCGTGCTCGCCCCGCACCCCCGCTTGTGGGAGATGTTCCTGTTCGCCGCGGGCGCCGTCGGCGGGTTCTCGGCCGTCGGCGCCCTGGGAAAGCTGCTCGACGACCCGGTGGCGGAGGCCGAGCGCACCGACGTCATCTTCCTCGCCTCGGCCCTCGGCTTCTTCTCCGTGCTCGCCGGCGTCGGCGTCGCCGCGCTCGCGGCCTGGCTGCTGCCCGCGGCGGTCGGCTGGCCGGTCGCCGGCTTCGGCGGCTCGACGGCGTTCCTGCTCGCGAACGGGCTCGAATACGCGGTCGCCGAGCTCGAGGAGGAGGGCTAGACCGGGTCGAACCGCAGCAGGTCCTCGACCGTCTCCCGCCGCCGGATGAGGCGGGCGTCGCCGTCCGCCACGAGCACGACCGCCGGCCGCGGGACGCCGTTGTACGTCGAGCCGAGCGCGAGCGTGTAGGCGCCGGTCGCGGGCACGGCGAGCACGTCGCCGGATCGCGGCTCGGGCAGCTCCACCGCCTCGATCAGGACGTCGCCCGACTCGCAGTGCTTGCCCGCGATCCGATAGACGCCGCCCGCGGGCTCCGCCGCCCGGTTCGCGAGCAGCGCCTCGTAGCGGGCGCCGTAGAGCTGCGGCCGGGGATTGTCCGACATACCGCCGTCGACCGCGGCGTACGTGACGCCGCCCGACTCCTTGACGGTGCCGACGCGGTAGAGCGTCACGCCGGCCCGGCCGACGAGCGAGCGCCCCGGCTCGAGGATCAGCGAGACGCCCTCCGGCACGCGCTCCACGAGCGGACGGACGAACTCCGCGACCGACGGCAGCTGCTCGTCACGGTTGTGCCGGACGCCGAGGCCGCCGCCGAGGTCGAGGATGCGCGGCCGCCACCGCAGCTGCTCGAGGAACCCGAGGACGCGCTCGAGCGCGAGGACGCTCTCGTCGGCCCGGCCGAGCTGCGAGCCGACGTGGACGTGGACGCCCTCGACGTCGAGGCCGAGCTCGCGCGCCCGCTCGACCTCGCGCTCGGCGGCGTCCGGCGCCAGGCCGAACTTCGACTCCTCGTGCGCGGTCCGGATCGAGCGGTGCGTCACCGCCTCGACGGCCGGCGTGAGCCGCACGAGCACCCGCCGGACACCCACGGCCGCCGCGATCTCCGCCTCGCCCGGCGCGTCGAGGACGACGAGCGCACCCGCCTCCGCCGCCGCCCGCAGCTCCTCCTCGGAGCGGTTGTTGCCGTGGAGCACGATCCGCTCGCCCGGGATTCCCGCGGCCCGTGCGAAGGCGAGCTCGCCGAGAGTCGAGACGTCGGCGCCGGCACCCTCCTCCGCAAGCAGCCGCAGGAGTGCGACGTTCGCGAACGCCTTCGTCCCGTACGCGACGAGCGCGCCCGGCGCGGCCTCGCGGTACGCGCGCACCTGCGAGCGAAGCGTCTGCTCGCAGTACACGAGCAGCGGCGTCCCGTGCTGCCCGGCGAGGCGCGTCGCGGGCACGCCGCCGATCGTGAGCTCGCCCTCCGCGATCCGCGCGGTTTCCGGAAGGAGCTCGAGCACGTTGCTAGTATCGGGATCCCAATGCAGGAGCTGCTTCTTACCTAGTCCAGGGAGACACGCGCGGTGCGCCGCGCCGACCTCCCCACTGCCTCTCCTCGGAGAGGTTTTTTCGTTCCAGAGGACGTTTCCGATGGCACCGAGATACGAACCCCACGAGATCGAGACGAAGTGGCAGCGCGTCTGGGAGGACGAGAAGGCGTTCCACGTGCCGAACCCCGTCCGGGACGCCCCGACGGCCGAGAACCACTGGTACCAGCTCGAGATGCTGCCGTACCCGTCGGGTCCGAGCCTGCACATGGGCCACGTCCTCAACTACACGATGGGGGACGTCCAGACGCACGTCCGGCGGCGCAGCGGCTGGCACGTCGTGCGGCCGATGGGGTGGGACGCGTTCGGCCTGCCGGCGGAGAACGCCGCGATCAAGGAGGGGCGCCATCCGCGCGAGACCATCGAGCGCAACATCGAGACGATGCGCGCGCAGATGAAGCGCCTCGGCTGGGCGATCGACTGGGACCGCGAGGTCTCCGCCCACCAGCCGACCTTCTACCGCTGGACGCAGTGGCTCTTCCAGCAGTTCGTCGCGAACGACCTCTGCTACCGCCGGGAGGGGCCGGTCAACTGGTGCCCCAACGACCAGACCGTGATCGCGAACGAGTACGTCGTCGACGGGCACTGCGAGCGCTGCGGGGCGGAGGTCGAGCTGCGGAACATGACGCAGTGGTACATGCGGACGACCGCCTATGCCGACGAGCTGCTCGAGTATCCGGACGCGGAGTGGCCGGCGCGGACGATGGCGATCCAGCGCAACTGGATCGGCCGTTCCGAGGGCGCCGAGATCCTCTTCCGCGTCAACGAGCTCGACCTCGACGTCCCCGTGTTCACGACGCGGCCCGACACGCTGTTCGGCGCCACCTTCTTCGCCGTCGCCCCCGAGCATCCGTTCGTCGAGGCGCATGCGAGCGAGGAAGCGCAGGAATATGCGCGCCACGCGGGCGCGCGGCCGGTCGAGGAGCGCGCCGCCGACGCGGTGAAGACGGGCGCGTTCACCGGCCATTACGTCACGAACCCGATCAACGGCGAGCGGCTGCCCGTCTGGGTCTCCGACTTCGTGCTGATGGACTACGGCACCGGCGCGATCGGTGGCGTGCCCGCGCACGACGAGCGCGACGCGCAGTTCGCCGAGACCTTCGGCCTGCCGGTCGTCCAGGTGATCTCGGACGAGGGTCGGCTGGTCAACTCCGACCGCTTCGACGGCCTCTCCTCGGAGGAGGGCAAGCGCGCGATCGTCGCTGCGCTCGAGGCCGAAGGCCGCGGCAAGGCGACGGTCAACTACCGCCTGCGCGACTGGAGCGTGTCGCGGCAGCGCTACTGGGGCTGCCCGATCCCGTTCGTCCACTGCGAGAAGTGCGGCGTCGTCCCCGTTCCCGAGGATCAGCTGCCGGTGCTCCTCCCCGACATCGAGGACTACGCGCCGAAGGGGAAGCCTCCGCTCGCCGCCAACGCGGAGTACATGAACGTCGACTGTCCGGAGTGCGGCGGCCCGGCGCAGCGTGATCCCGACACGATGGACACGTTCGTCGACTCGTCGTGGTACTTCCTCCGCTACATCGACTCGCACAACGACCAGGTCCCGTTCGACCGCTTCGTCGTCGACTACTGGCTGCCCGTCTCCCAGTACATCGGCGGCATCGACCACGCGACGGGCCACCTGCTCTACTCGCGCTTCTTCGTCAAGGCGATGAACGACTGGGGGATGGTCGGCTTCCGCGAGCCGTTCGCGCGCGTCTTCCACCAGGGCTGGCTGCAGCTCGGCGGCACGAAGATGTCGAAGACGAAGGGCAACGTCGAGGGCCCGGACGCGATCGTCGACGCGTACGGCGCCGACGCGGTGCGCCTCTACATCCTCTTCATGGGGCCTGCGGACCAGGACATGGAGTGGACGGACTCCGGCATCGAGGGCATCGTCCGGTTCCTGCGCCGGCTGTGGCGCGTCGTGCATGAGGTCGCGGCGGCGGCGCCTTCGCCCGGCGAGCGCGAGGGCGTGCTGGCGCGCAAGGCGAACGAGACGATCGCCCGAGTGACCGACGACGTGCTGCGCCGCTTCCAGTTCCATACGCCGATCGCGGGCCTGATGGAACTCGTGAACGCGCTCGGGGGCGCCGTCGAGGCGCCGGATGCACGCTTCGCGGCCGAGACCGCCGTCTCGCTGATCCAGCCGTATGCGCCGCACCTCGCCGAGGAGCTGTGGGGGGTGCTCGGGCACGAGCGGCTGTGGGAGCAGCCGTGGCCGCAGGCCGACGAGTCCCAGCTCGTGCGCGAGACGTTCGAGCTCGTCGTGCAGGTGAACGGCAAGGTGCGCGACCGGTTCGAGGTCGACGCCGCCCTGAGCGAGGACGAGCTCGTCGCGCGGGCGCGGGAGAGCGAGCGGGTGCGGAGCTACCTCGACGGCGGCGAGCCGCAGAAGACGATCGTCGTCCCGCGCAAGCTCGTCAACTTCGTCGTCTAAGCGCTCGGGTGAAGAGCTGTGCTCTTCGCCCGGGTAGGACCGAACTGCGCGCAGTTCCGTCTCCCCGCGAGCGAAGCGCAGCTTCGCGAGCGTCGGCTAGCGCGGGTCGGGGCGGTCGACGTTCCAGTGGCGTCCGACGGCTGCGTACCAGCGCACGCCGTGCTCGTCTTCCCGCGGAGTGAGCATGAAACGGCTGATCACCCGCTGTCCACCCTCGAAGTCGCCGTAGAGGATGTCGACGCCCAGGCGCGCCTGCGTCTCGACTGCGTGCCGGGCCGCGACGAACTCCGCGCGGCGCGGATCCCGGAACGAGCCCTGCCAGAAGCCGACGTCCCCGGGAGCGACGAAGAGGTCCCGGGTGAGCGTCGTGAAGTCCTCGAGCGGCGTCGGAAGGACGTCGGCGCCGAACGGGACCTCGGGAAAGAAATGCCAGCCGTGGAGCACGGCGAGCCCGGTGCCGACGTTGCGAACGGCGATGACGAAGTAGACGGCCGCGTCCGTCGCGCTCGCCACGGCCTGGCCGCCCGGAACCGAGAACCAGATGTCGTCCTGAAAGCCGGCTTTCACCGCCGGATCCTCGGTGCGCGACGGGACGAGGACCGGGCGCTGGCCCGCAAGGAGCGACTGCTCCGCGACCCGGGCCGCCCGGTTGGCCGAGCGGACCGAGGCGAGGGTGACGCCGGCGAGCGCGAGCGTCCCGCCGGCGGTCGCGAGCGCGGAGATCGTCGCCCAGTCCGCCACGGCGCGAGTTTACGAAGCCCCGACGAAGAGGGCACTCGCACGTCGCAGGTTCGTTGTCACGATGGACGACGTGGAGGTTCGGCTTTCCGCTCTTTCGCGCCGCCAGCTCTTCGCCGCCGCCGCCGCGGCCGGCGTCCTCCTCGTGCTCCTGATCCGCCATCTCGGCGGCAGCGACGGCGGGAACGGCGTCGCGGTGACGCCGTTGCGGGCTCCGGCGCGGGCGAAGCCTGCGGCGGCGAAGCTGCTCGTCGTCGACGTCGCGGGTGCCGTGCGGCGACCGGGGCTCTACCGGCTGCGCTCGGGCTCGAGGATCGACGACGCGATCGCCTCGGCGGGCGGGCCGACGGCCAAGGCACAGCTCGACGCCGTGAATCTCGCGGCGCCGGTCGCGGACGGCGAGCAGATCGTCGTCCCGGGCCGCGGCGCGGGCGGCGTGGCGGCGGCGAGCCCTCCCGCCGCCGGATCCTCGCCGTCCGCGCCGCTCGATCTCAACACTGCGACGGCCGACCAGCTGGACTCGCTGCCGGGCATCGGGCCCGTGACGGCGCAGAAGATCCTCGACTACCGCCAGGCGCATGGGCCGTTCCGCTCGGTTCCCGAGCTGGAGGGCGTCCCGGGCATCGGCGCCGGACGGCTTGCCCAGCTGAAGGGGCTGGTGATCCCGTGAGATGAGGGTCCGTCCTGCGCATGCGTTCGCCGGGGCGCTGTGCGTCGGCTTCGCGCTCGCGACGGTCGGGCGGCTGCCGCTGCTCTCCACGGTCGGCGCCGCCGGCCTCCTCTGCGCGCTCGGTCTCGCAACCGGCCACGATCGGCTCCGGTGGTCGGCGGTCGCCGCCGCAGTCGTGGCTCTCGCGTGGGCCTGGGGAAGCGTGCGGCTCGCCCGGCTCGATCGCAGCCTGCTCGCATCACGGATCGGCACGGTCGAGCCGGCGCTGGTCGAGATCGAGGAATCGCCGAGGCCGGGCACGTTCGACCAACGGATGCGCGCGCGCGTCCTCCGCTGGGGGACGCTGCCTGTGCACGAGCCGGTTCTGCTCGAGCTTCCCCTCGGCCGGTCGCCGCCGGAGGGCGCACGGCTGAAACTGATCGGCGCGCTGCGGGCCCCTCCCGGCCCGTCGAACGGCTTCGACGAGGCGACGTGGCTGCGCCGGCAGGGCATCCACGCTGTCCTGCGCGGGCAGTCGTGGCGCGTCGTCGGCCGCCGGGGCGGGGTTGCCGGCGTCGGCGACCGCGTCGGGCGCTGGCTCTCCGGGGACACGGCGCCCGGTCTCAGCGGCGAGCGTCGCGGGGTGATCGAGGCGATCGTCCTCGGCCGATCGTCCGGCGTCGACCAGCGGTTGCTCGCCGCGTTCCGCTCCACGGGCCTCTACCACTGTCTCGCCGTCGACGGGCTCAAGGTCGCCGCCGTCGGCGGAGGCGTCGCCGCGGCGGTCGTGCTCGCCGGTCTCGGCAGCTACGCCGCTCAGATCGCTGCGCTCCTCGCGGTTTCGGCATATGCACTCGCGGTCGGGCTCCACCCGTCCGTCGTGCGGGCGGCGCTCGCGGCCGGGCTCGGGTCGCTCGCCTGGCTGGCCGCTCGCGAGCGCGACCGCTGGCAGGCGATGCTCGTCGCCGCGGCGGTGCTCCTCGGATGGAACCCGTACACGCTCTTCGACGCCGGCTTCCAGCTCTCGTTCGCCGCCGTCGCGTCGATCTTCGTCGTGACGCCACGCGTCGTCCG
Source organism: uncultured Actinomycetes bacterium (assembly GCA_963746965.1). Classification (GTDB taxonomy): domain Bacteria; phylum Actinomycetota; class Thermoleophilia; order Gaiellales; family Gaiellaceae; genus Palsa-739. The sequence continues at coordinate 1,629,678 of CAVVDH010000001.1, forward strand.
AGCACTCGAGGGGTATCCGGTGTCGCGGGAGCTCGCACAACTCATCGGCGTCTCGACGGCGTGCGGTCTCGCCACCGCGCCCGTCACGTGGTTCCAGTTCCACGAGATCTCCCTCGTCACCGTGCCGGCGAACGTCGTGGCGGTCCCGGTCGTCGTCGAGGTGCTGGGTCTTGCTCTGCTCACCGCAGCCGTCGCGCCGCTCGCTCCGTCGGTCGCGGCTGCCATGGCCCAGCTCAACGGTTGGGGCGCGTGGCTCGTCGCGCTCTGTGCGCGCGGGTTCGGAAGTCTCCCCGGTGCACAGATCACCTCGCCGCGCGCGGCCGGCGTGCTCGCCCTGGGGGCGGTCGGCGCCGCCGCCTATGCTTGGCAACGTGGCGAGCGAGCGCGAGCTGAAGCCGGTCTACCTCCTGACGGGGACGGATCGGCCGAAGATCGCGGTGGCGCTCCAGCGCCTGCGAGGACGGATCGGTGAGGACGCGACCGAGCAGCTTCACGCCTCGGAGGCCTCGGGGGAGGACGCGGTCGCCGCCTGCAACTCGCTCGGCCTCTTCGGCGGCGAGATGCGGCTCGTCGTCGTCGACGGCGTCGAGGCGTGGAAGGCGCCCGACGTGAAGGACGTCGAGGCATACCTCGACAGCCCCGCTCCAGCCACGGTCCTTGCAGTCGTGGGCGACGGGATCAAGAAGGACTCGGCGCTGGCAAGGGCAGTCGCGAAGGCAGGCCAGGTTCTCTTCTACGACGTCTCGAAGAAGCAGCTTCCCGACTGGGTGGCCGAGCAGTTCGCGCGGCTCGGCGCGCCCGTCGATCGCGACGCCTGCCGCGCGCTCGTCGAGGCCGTCGGAGACAACGTTGGTGACCTCACGTCGGAGATCCAGAAGCTCGCGACGTGGGCCGGCGGCGAGCAGATCACACGTGCCGCCGTCGAGCAGCTCGCCGTCGGGCGGGCCGAAACGCCCATCTTCGCGGTCACCGACGCCTGGGGGCGCCGGGACGTCGCTGCGACGCTGCGCGCGACCGAGTCCCTGCTCGACCGTTCGCACCGGCCCCGCTCCGGCGAGCTGATCCGTCTCGTCGCCTCCATGGTCGGCCACGTCGGCCGAGTCCGGCGGGCTTCGCGGCTGGCGGACGAGGGCGTTCGCTCGAGCGAGATCGCGCGCCGCCTCAAGACCCACCCGTTCGTGGCGGAGAAGGCCGCGAAACAGGCGGGCAACTTCTCGGCCGAGGAGCTCGCACACGCGATCGTCGCACTCGCCAGGCTCGATGCCGGTGCGAAGGGCGGCTCGCGGCTTCCGCCGGAGCTCCAGCTCGAGCGGACGCTCGTCGAGATCACGCGTCAACCGGCGTCGTAGGCGCCGGTCTTCCGGCCGGGTGGACCGGCGGGAACCGTCTACGCGTCCGGTCGGCCTGCGGCGAGCTTGGCCGCCTGCGACTTGCGCCGCGCCACCGTGTTCCGGTGGAGTGCACCGTGAGCGACTGCCCGGTCGAGCCACTGGACGAGCTCGCGATGCCGCGTCTCGGTCTCCTCCGCGTCGCCGTCCGCGACCGCCTCGTTCAGGCGGCGCATCAGCGTCTTGGCGGTCGAGCGCCAGCGGAGGTTCTCCTGCCGCTGCCGCGCCGCCTGGCGGACGCGCTTCTCCTGTTGCTTGATGTTCGGCATCTCGGAAAAAGACCCGCGGCTCGCGGGCCGGGCGATGGTAGCAACCTCGCTCCCTATGCTGCCCTCGTGGACGACGCCGAGCGGCAGCGGCACGAGCGGCGGCTGGCGCGTGACCGCCGCCGGCGCGAGCAGGGCAAGGCGACGTACTTCGAGAGCGAGGCGACGCTCGACGCCTGGCCGGTCGCCCAGGATCCCGCCGAGCAGCCGACCTCGATCGTCCGTCCACGCCGGGACCGCGGCGAGCTGGCGGAGCTCGAGGCGCTCGCGCTCGACGAGGAGGGACAGGCGACCGAGATCGCGGCGCCGCCGCCTGTGCGCGCGGAGCACGAGCCCGAGGGCGGGCAGCGGACCCTCGCCCGCTCGGGTGTCGTCTTCGCCGTGGCCACGGGGCTGTCGAGAATCATCGGGCTGGTCCGCGAGATCGTCCAGGCCGCGCTCTTCGGCATCGCGGGTCCGATCAACGCATTCGAGATCGCGTTTCTGATCCCGAATACCGTGCGGTCGCTCGTCGCCGACTCGGCGCTGTCGGCCGCGTTCGTCCCGGTCTTCAGCGACCTGCTCGTGAAGGGCGAGCGGAAGCGCGCGTGGCGGGTGGCCTCGTCGCTCTTCTGGCTGATGCTGCTCGGCCTCGGCGGCCTCACGGCCCTCTTCACCGTGATCGCGCCGTGGGTCATGGCCGTCTTCGGCTACGGGCCGCACGACAAGTTCGGGGCTCTCGCCGCGGGGTTGGCGCGCGTGCTCTTCCCGCTCGTCCTCGTGCTCGGGCTGACCGGAATCGTCGTCGGGATCCTCAACAGCTACGACCATTTCACCGTTCCCGCCCTGAGCCCGGTGGCGTGGAACCTCGTCATCCTGCTCGGGCTCGCCCTCGGGGCCGAGAATTCGCACCAGAAGTCGACGAGGCTCTACATCTATGCGGTTGCGATCCTCGTGGCGACGATCGTCCAGTTCCTGCTGCCGTTGCCGTGGCTGCGCGGGCGTGACGACAAGCTGCGGATGGTGATCGACATCCACGACCCCGCGGTGAAGCGGACGTTCGTGCTGATGCTCCCGGTGACCATCGGTCTCGGCCTGATCAACATCAACGCCGCGATCGACCAGCTGTTCGCGACGCACTTCCTGAATCCGCACCTGGCGCCGGCCGCGATCGTCCGGGCGTTCCGGCTCTACATGCTCCCGCAGGGGATGTTCTCGGTTGCGGTTGCGACGGTGCTCTTTCCGCTTCTCTCGCGGCACGCCTCCCGTGAGGATTGGGCTGCGTTCCGCAGGACCGTCGCGACGGGGCTGCGCCTGATCTCGTTCCTGCTCTTGCCGGCGAGTGCCGCGGCAGCCGTTCTCGCAACGCCGATCGTGCGGCTCCTCTACCAGCACGAGCACTTCACGGCGAAGGACACGCCCATCGTCGCTAGCTGCCTGGCGGCGTTCGCGCTCGGGCTCACGTTCAACGGGACGATGCTCATGCTCAACCGGGGCTTCTTCTCCCTCCAGTCGCCGTGGATCCCGAGCTGGGTCGCGTTCGGGAACCTCGGCCTCAACGCGGTGCTCGACGCCGCCTTCTACCGGCTCGGGATCTGGGGGATCCCGCTCTCGACGTCACTCGTGAACATCGCCGGCACGTGGGCACTGCTCGTTCTCTTCCGGCGGAGGCTCAACGGCTTCGAGGTCGCGGAGACGGCTCGGAGCTTCGTTCTCGTGACCGTCGCCTCCGCGGTGCTTGCAGCCGTCGCCTGGTGGGCGTGGTACCTGCTCGACTCCGGCCTCGGTCGCTCGCTGCCGGCGCAGATCGTCTCGCTCGGCGTCGGGCTCGGGCTCGGCTACGGAGCCTTCTTCGGGGCGTGCCGGCTGCTCGGCGTCCGAGAGCTGGAGACGATGCTGCGACTGCGCCGCGCCCGCCGCTGACGGCCGTCGCGGTGTCCCCCCGGTCGAGACGGCGCTGATCTGCGACGAAGCCGCTCACTCCGCGGCAGGGTTCCGGGGATATCGTCGGCCCCGAGGGCGGAGGGAGTCGGACCCCACCCGGGTGGGGGAGTGCGGGCGGCCGCGCCGGAACGGACACGGGGGCCGCGGACAGGCGCGAGTACCATCGCCGCTCGTGGAGCAGGCACGCATCCGCAACTTCTCGATCATCGCGCACATCGACCACGGCAAGTCGACGCTCGCCGACCGCATCCTCGAGCTGACCGAGGCCGTCTCCGCGCGCGAGATGCGAGAGCAGGTCCTCGATTCGATGGAGCTCGAGCGCGAACGCGGCATCACGATCAAGGCGCAGGCCGTCCGCGTCTCGTGGAAGGGATACGAGCTCAATCTCATCGACACCCCCGGCCACGTCGACTTCACCTATGAGGTCTCCCGCTCGCTGCAGGCGTGCGAGGGCGCGCTGCTCGTCGTCGACGCCGCGCAGGGCATCGAAGCGCAGACGCTCGCGAACGCGTACCTCGCGATCGAGAACGGACTCGAGATCGTCCCGGTCGCGAACAAGATCGACCTTCCCGCCGCTGACGCGGACGGAACCGCCGTCGAGGTCGCCGATCTCCTCGGCGACGACCCCGCGCGCGTGCTGCTCATCTCGGCCAAGACCGGTGACGGCGTGGCCGGCGTCCTCGACGCGATCGTCGAGCGCGTGCCGGAGCCCACCGGCGACCCGCAGTCGCCGGCGCGGGCTCTCGTCTTCGACTCCTCGTACGACCAGTACCGGGGCGTCGTCGCGTTCATTCGGGTCGTCGACGGCTCGTTCTCGACCCGCGAGGCGCTGCGGACGTTGGCCACCGACACCCGCTTCGACGCAGAGGAGCTCGGCTTCTTCTCCCCGGCGATGACACCCGTCGAACGGCTCTCGGCCGGCGAAGTCGGCTACGTCGTCACGGGGCTGAAGGACGTCTCCCGCCTGCGCGTCGGCGACACGCTCACCTCCGTGCGGCGGCCGGCCGCGCAGGCGCTGCCGGGCTACAAGGACGTCAAGCCCATGGTCTTCGCCGGGCTCTTCCCGACCGACTCGGACGAGTACCCGGAGCTGCGGGACGCGCTGGAGCGGCTCAAGCTCAACGACGCGGCCCTCTTCTACGAGCCCGAGACGTCGCAGGCGCTCGGCTTCGGGTTCCGCTGCGGCTTCCTCGGCCTCCTCCACATGGAGATCGTCCGCGAGCGTCTCGAGCGCGAGTTCGACCTCGACCTCCTCGTCACCGCGCCGAACGTCGCGTACCGCGTGAAGGAGAAGAACGGCGACTGGCTCGAGGTGCACAACCCCGCGGAGTTCCCGCGCGAGGTCGAGGAAGTCGAGGAGCCGTACGTCGCCGCGTCGATCATCGTCCCGAAGGAGCACGTCGGAGCGGTGATGGAGCTCAACAACGACCGGCGCGGCATCTTCGGCAAGCTCGAGTACCTCTCCCCGGAACGCGTCCACCTCACGTACGAGCTCCCGCTCGCCGAGATCGTGCTCGACTACTACGACCAGCTCAAGTCGCGCACGCGCGGCTACGCCTCGTTCGACTACGACGTCGCCGGGTTCAGGCCCGGCGAGCTCGTCCGCGTCGACGTGCTCGTCGGCGGCGAGCCGGTCGACGCGCTGTCCCTGATCGTCCATCGCGACCTCGCGTACGACCGCGGGCGCTCCCTCGTCGACAGGCTGCGCGAAGAGATTCCACGGCAGATGTTCGACATCGCGATCCAGGCGGCGATCGGCGCGCGCGTCATCGCGCGCGAGACGGTGAAGGCGAAGCGGAAGGACGTGCTCGCGAAGTGCTACGGCGGCGACATCACGCGCAAGCGCAAGCTGCTCGAGAAGCAGAAGGCGGGCAAGAAGCGGATGAAGCAGGTGGGTGCCGTCGAGGTTCCGCAGGAGGCGTTTCTCGCCGTGCTCAACATCGGCCAGGGGCCGAAGACCTGATGGCGCTCGAGCTGCGCGCGGAGTGCGAGCGCTGCGGCGCGGCGCCTCGCGCCGGACGGCGAGGCCTTCATCTGCTCGTACGAGTGCACGTTCTGCCCCTCGTGCTCCGCCGAGCTCGCGAACGTGTGTCCGAACTGCCGCGGTGAGCTCGTCCCGCGGCCGAGGCGGGGGCCGGCGTGAACAGCGTGCGGCACCTCTACGTCCACCTGCCGTTCTGCGCGCACCGCTGCGGCTACTGCGACTTCGTGACGGCGACCGGCCGCGAGAGTCTGCACGGGCCGTACGTCGACGCGCTGCTCGCGTGAGCTCCGCTCCGAGCACGACGGCTCGCCGGTGGAGACGATCTTCCTCGGCGGCGGCACGCCGACCTACACCGCACGCGCCGAGCTCCTCCGACTCCTGCACGCGCTGCCGCCGGCCCAGGAGCTGACGGTCGAGGCGAATCCCGAGACGGTCACGCCCGGGCTCGCGCGCGAGCTGCGCGCCGCGGGCGTGAACCGCGTCTCGCTCGGCGCCCAGACCTTCCAGCCGCACCTCCTTCGCGTCCTCGAGCGGCGGGCGACGCCCGCGGCCGTCGATCGGGCCTTCGGTCACCTGCGGGAGGCAGGCTTCGACAACCTCTCGCTCGACCTCGTCTACGGGATCCCCGGACAGACGCCGGAGCAGCTCGCCGCCGACCTCGAGCACGCGATCGCGCTCGGCCCCGAGCACGTCAGCGCGTACGAGCTCGAGGCGAAGCCCGGCACGCGGTTCACGATCTCGCACGGCGCCGAGCTCGAGCGGCAGGCAGAGCGGATGGAGGACTACTTCGAGCGGGTCGTCGCGACGCTCACCCGCGCCGGCTACCGCTGGTACGAGACCGCCAACTTCTGCCGGGACGGAAAGCGGGCCGCAGCACAACCTCGGCTACTGGCTCGCCCGCGACTACCTCGGCCTCGGGGTCGGCGCCGTCTCGACGCTCGGCGGCGAGCGCCGTCGCAACACGCCGAGGCTCGGGCGCTACCTGCAGGGCCGGTACGACCGCGAGATCGAACGGCTGGACGACGCCACGCGTGCGCGCGAGCGCGTCATGCTCGGCCTCCGGCTCGACGAGCCGCTGCCGCTCGGCGGCCTCCGCGCCGCGCTCGACGAGGCCGCGCTCGCCCGCGCCGAACGGCTCGGTCTCGCCGTCGACGGCGGGGAGACGCTCGCGCTCACCCGCCGCGGACGCTTCCTCGGCGGCGCGGTCACCGCTGAGATTCTCACCTGACCGAGAGGTCGGCTCCGTGGGCACCGGTTAAAATCGCCTGCAAATGCCCGAAACACTGCAGCTGAGCGAACGACAGAGCGCCGTCCTGCGCCGTGTCGTCGAGGAGTTTGTCGGCACCGGACAGCCCGTCGGCTCGAAGACGCTCGTCGAGCGCTCCGACCTGCGGGTCTCGCCGTCGACCGTCCGGGCGGAGCTCGCGGAGCTCGAGAACCTCGGCCTGCTCACGCATCCGCACACGTCTGCGGGGCGCGTGCCGACCGAGCGCGGCTACCGCTACTACGCCGACGCGCTGCTCGGCGAGCTCGAGCCGCAGCCGCAGGCGTTCCCGCTCGATCTCGCCTCGACGAGCACCGAGGTCGAGTCGGCGCTGCAGGCGACGACCGAGATGCTCTCGCAGGTGACGCGCCTGCTCGCGCTCGTCTCGGCGCCGCCGCTCGAGGCGACGCACGTCCGGCACATCGAGGTGCTCCTCCTCCAGCCGCAGCTCGTGATGGTCGTCGTCATCACCTCGGCCGGCGGCGTCTCGAAGCGGCTCTTCCACTTCGACGACCCCGTCGACGCCGGGCTCGCCCAGTGGGCGGGCGACTACCTCAACGAGGCCGTCGCCGGGCTGCAGCTCGGCACGACGCTGCTGCGGCGGCGCTTCGAGGACGCGAACCTCGGCCAGGCGGAGCGTGCGTTCCTCGCGGCGCTTCGGCCCGCGTTCACGGAGCTCGTCTCGGCCGAGCAGCGCCTCTATGTCGGAGGCGCCGCCGACCTTCTCGGCGAGGTGCGCGCGGAGGAGCTCGACGCGTACCGGAACCTGTTCGAGCTCGTCGAGCGCCGCGCCGACCTGATCGACGTGCTCGGGGAGCCGAGCTCGTCGCAGCGCCCGTTCGTCCGCCTCGGGCACGAGTTCGCGCACCCGGGGCTCGCCGAGATCGCGCTCGTCGGCGCCTGCTACGGGCTCGTCCACCGCGCGCTCGGCGCCGTCAGCCTCGTCGGCCCCGTCCGGATGGACTACGAAAAGGCCCTCGGAGCCGTCCGCTCGGCCGCGCTCGAGCTGTCGCACTTCGTCGAGTCGATCTACGACGAGGCCTGAGTTTCGGCGACAGACGCCGCCGCTACATTCCGGGCGATGGCGACCACCGACCGCGACTACTACGAGCTGCTCGGCGTCGCGCGCAACGCGGGCGAGGGGGACATCAAGCGCGCCTTCCGCCGACTCGCACGCGAGCTCCATCCCGACGTCTCCGACGCGCCGGACGCGGACGAGCGGTTCCGCGAAGTGGTCGAGGCGTACGAGGTCCTCTCGAAATCGGAGACGCGCGACCTCTACGACCGTTACGGCCATGCCGGCCTGCGGAGTGGCGGCTTCCAGTCGGGCCACGTCGACTTCGGCAACCTGGCCGACCTGTTCTCGGCCTTCTTCGGCGACGAGGTCCTGTTCGGGGGCCGCGGTCAGGGCGGCCGCGCCCGCGGCGCCGACCTCGCCGCGACGGTCGAGCTCGACCTCGTCGAGGCCGCGCACGGCGTGACCCGCGAGGTGCCCTTCGAAGCCGCGGTCGCGTGCTCGCGCTGCGGCGGGAACGGCGCGGAGCCGGGCACCGAGATCACGACCTGCGACACGTGCAACGGAACCGGGCGGCTCCAGCAGGTGACCCGGAGCGTCTTCGGCGAGTTCGTCCGCACCCAGACCTGCTCGACCTGTAGCGGCTCGGGCCGCCGGATCGCGCAGCCGTGCACCGAGTGCCGCGGCGGAGGGCGTGTGGTCGAGGAGCGGACGCTCGCGGTCGAGATCCCGCCGGGAATCCATCACGGGCAGCGGATCCGCCTGACCGGCGAGGGGCACGCCGGGCTCATCGGAGGCCGCCCCGGCGACGTCTACCTCGAGGTGCGGATCCGGCCCGACGAGCGCTTCGTCCGCGAGGGCGACGACGTCTACACCACCGTCGACCTCACGTTCACGCAGGCTGCGCTCGGCGCCACGCTCCCGGTGCCGACGCTCGACGGGGAGGAGGAGCTCGAGCTGCCGGCCGGCACGCAGCCCGGTGAGATCGTCGTCCTGCGCGGACGGGGCATGCCGGTCCTGCAGGGCCACGGCCGCGGCGACCAGCGGATCCTCGTCAACGTCCGCGTGCCGCGCCGGCTGACGGACGAGCAGCGCCGCCTCCTGCACGAGTTCGACGAGCACGCCGACGACCGGACGTACGGCAAGTCCGAGGGCCTCTTCGACAAGCTCAAGAGCGCGTTCCACTGAGACGGTACGTCGTCGTCGGCGGCGAGCCGGAGCTCGCGCTCCTGCTGCACATCTTCCCGGAGGGCGTCGAGGAGCTCGACGGCGCCTACGCCGTGTACGCGGACGAGCCGCCGCTCGGCTTCGACGTCCTCGACGTGGACGACGTCGCCGAGGGCTGGGAGGACGCGTGGCGCTCCTTTCACCACGGCGTCCGGATCGGCCGGATCTGGGTCGGGCCGCCGTGGGAGCGGCCGCCCGCCGGCTCCGTCGCCGTCTCGATCGACCCGGGCCGCGCCTTCGGTACCGGCGCCCATGCGACGACCCGGCTCTGCCTCGAGCTCCTGCAGGACGCGGAGCCGACGAGCCTGCTCGATGTCGGGTCCGGCTCGGGCGTCCTCTCGGTCGCGGCTGCCAAGCTCGGCTTCGACCCCGTGACCGCGGTCGACGTCGACGAGGTCGCGCTCGAGACGACGCGGGCCAACGCGGCCGCGAACGACGTCGCGATCGAGGTGGCCACCGAGCTGCGGCCCGCCCGGCTCGCCGTCGTGAACATCGCGCTCGACGTCGTCGAGCGGATGCTCCCGGAGCTTCCCGTCGAGCGGGCGATCACGTCCGGCTACCTCGAACGCGACGAGCCGCGCGCCGAGGGATGGCGCCGGATAGCGAGGCGCGTGCGCGACGGCTGGGCCGCGGACCTGCTCGAATTGCGGCCGTGACGACGTTCTCGGTCCGGTTCCTCGGCTGCAAGGTCTCGCACGTCGACGCGCATGCCGTGCGCGAACGGCTGCTCGCGGACGGACACGAGGAACGGGACGGCGGCGTCGAGGTGGCAGTCGTCAACACGTGCTGCGTCACCCACGAGGCGGTCGCGAAGTCGCGCAAGGAGGCGGCTCGCGCCGCGCGCACGCACCGGCGCGTCTACGTCACCGGCTGCGGCGCGAACCTCGCCGGCGACTCCTTCGCGGGGCTCCCCGCCAACGTCGTCGTCGTAGCGCGCCCCAGCGAGGAGACGCCCGGCTTCGTCGCGGGTGACGTCGGCGCGATCGGCTGCGTACAGGCGGACGCCCGCCTCGACCGCGTCCGCGCCTTCGTCAAGGTGCAGGACGGCTGCTCGTTCTCGTGCCGCTTCTGCGTGATCCCGCTCGTGCGCGGCGGCTCGCGCAGCCGTGCCGCCGAGGCCGTGCTGGCCGAGATCCGCCGCCGCGTCGCGCAGGGCCACCGCGAGGTCGTCCTCACCGGGATCAACCTCGGCTGCTACCGCGACCGCGCCGCCGGGTACCGACTGCCGCGGCTCGTGCGCGAAGCCGGCGCAATACCCGGGCTCGACCGGCTCCGGCTCTCCTCGATCGAGATCAACCACGTCGACGACGAGCTCGTGCGCGCCCTGCACGAGACGCCCACCGCGAGCCGACACCTGCACGTGCCGCTCCAGTCCGGCGACGACACCGTCCTGCGCGCGATGGGCCGCCGCTACTCGGCGGCCACGTACCTGCGGCGTCTCGAGCCGCTGCGCGAGGATTTCAACCTCACGAGCGACGTCATCGTCGGCTTCCCGGCCGAGGACGGGCGAGCGTTCGAGAACACGCTCCGCGTCGTCGGCGAGGCGGGTCTGACGAAGGTGCACGTCTTTCCCTACTCGCCGCGGCCCGGCACCGGCACGGCCGCCGAGGATCCCGTGCCGCCTCTGGTGAAGAAGGAGCGGAGCGCGAGGCTCCGCGAGATCTCGCACGAGGCGTGCCTCGCCCACTGGCGCTCGAAGGTCGGCCGCGTGGACGCCGTGCTCGTCGACCGTCCGGGCCGCGGCTACGGCGACGACTACTCACCGTGGCTCGTACCGGTGTCGACGCCCATCGGGGAGCTCGTCGGCGTCCGCGGCGCCGCCGTCTCGGAGGAGGGGATCCTCGCTGCCTGACGACTGTCTGTTCTGCCGCCTCTACCGCGACGGCGATCACGTCGCCGCGACCGACGGCTTCGTCGCCATCCGGGACATCAACCCGCAGGCGCCGACGCACCTGCTCGTCCTGCCCGAGCGTCACGCCGACTCGTTCCGCGAGATCGGCGACTTTCCGCCGGAGGAGGCGAAGCGGATGCTCGAGTTCGTCGCCGAGGTCGCAGCACAGGAGGGGTTGAGCGATTACCGTGTCACGGTCAACGTCGGCCCCGGCGCGGGCCAGACGGTGTTTCATCTGCACTGGCACATCAAAGGCGGCTGGGTGTGAGCCTGATCGAGGAGATCGACGACGAGCTGAAGGACGCGATGCGCGCGCGTGACGCCGAGCGCCGCGACGCGCTGCGCCTGATCCTCAACGCGCTGAAGAACTCCCAGAAGGAGCTGCGGCGCCCGCTGAGCGAGGACGAGGAGCTGCAGGTCCTCCAGCGCGAGCGGAAGCGCCGGATCGAGGCGGCGGACGCGTTTCGGACCGGCGGTCGCGAGGAGCAGGCCGCGGCGGAGGAGCGTGAGCTCGAGATCCTCGAGGAGTTCATGCCGGAGCCGCTCTCCGAGGACGAGATCGAGGAGATCGTCGACGACGTCATCGCCGAGGTCGGGGCGACGAGCATGGCCGACCTCGGACGCGTGATGGCCGACGTCATGCCGCAGATCGCCGGCCGCGCGGACGGCTCGCAGGTCAGCCAGATCGTCCGCGAGAAGCTCGCGTAGCTCGCGAGCCTGCGGTCTCGCTCGCTGGAAGAAGGAACTCCGCCACGGGAGAGCGCGGTCTCCCGTGGCTCCGTGCAGTAGAGCTTCGTCTTGGGTTGGGTGGGTTCGGACCTCACTTCCGTCGCGGGCGAGCGGGCCTGCGGCGTGCTCGCCCGCTGGGATCGAACGGGGACTCGAAACGTCTCGAGCCCTGGCCAGGCCAAAGGCCGGAGGCCGAACCGCGCTTTCCGGCCCGCGCAGCTCCGACACCCAGCGAGCGAAGCGTCAGCTTCGCTCGCTACGGCACGCGGCGCGCGCCGTCGAACGAGCCGAAGCCGCCGAGGCTGTCGATCCGGACGACGCTGCCGGTGTGGGGCGCGTCGACGAGCTGGCCGTTGCCGATGTAGATCCCGACGTGGCCGAGGCCGTCGAAGAAGACGAGGTCGCCCGGCTCCATCTGCGACTGGCTGATCGGCTCGGTCGCGTTCCACTGCGCGACGGTGTAGTGCGGGAGCGAGATCCCGAGCTGCGCGTAGACGTACATCACGAGGCCGGAGCAGTCGAAGCCGCTCGGGCTCGCGCCTCCCCAGACGTACGGGACGCCGAGATACTGGAGGGCCAGCGAGGCCGCCTGGGGATGCCCCACGCCGGGGTTCCCGACCGGCACCTGGACCGGCGGCGGCACGATCCCGCCGGTCGACGACGTCGGCGGTTGCCCCGCCTGCGCCTGCTCCGCGGCAGTCCGGGCGGCCGCCTGGCGCTCGCGCAGCTGCTCCCTCAGGCGCGCCTCCGCCGCGGCCTGAAGCCGTCGCTCCCGGGCCGCTTCCTGCTGCTGGAGATGCTCGATCGTCGTGTGGATCGACGCGAGGAGCTGCTTCTGCCGCGCGAGCTCCGACTGGACCGTGCGGCGCTTCGCCTCTAGCGTGGCCACCGTCCGCTCCCGCTTGCCCTTCAGCTGCCGCAGCTGGCGCTCGCGCGTCTGCACCGCCCGCTCGAACTGGAGTGCCTGCTTCCCGAGCTCCGCGTCCTGGTCGGAGAGCACCTTCGCGGTCTCGGCCCGGTCGATCATCTGCGAGATGCTGTGCGCGCCGGCGATCACGTCGATCGTGCTCGGGGAGCCGTTCACGTAGAGCGAGTAGAGACGGTCCATCAGCCGCTTCTGGGCGGCGTGGAGGTTGAGCCGCGCCACGTGCAGCCGATACTCGTTCCGCTTCAGGCTCTGCTTGACGAGCGCGAGCCGCTGCCGCGCGTTCCAGGCCTGGTCCTCGACCCTCTGGAGATGCGTGCCGATCTGGTTGACCTGCGCCACGACCGATCGGGCGTGCGCCTGCTGGGCGCGGATCTGCGGCGTCGAATGAGCGCGCGCCGCGGCCGCCGCGAGCGAGGCGAGGGCAAGCGTGCAGAGGAGTACGAGACCGTGACGACGCATGGAGAACGGCGTTGAGAGGCGACCCGAGGCCCGAGACGGTAGCGGACGGGGCCGACGGAGTCACGTTCGTGACCTACGGTACGAACCCTCTCGCAGCGCTCCGGGCCGGCAGGAACGCGCCGAGGAGCCGCCTACACTGACCGCGTGCAGACGATTCTCGACGTCTCGAACGAGGTTGCGGCCGAGCTGGCCGGCATCGGCGACGGGGTGCTCGACGCGCTCCGCGATCGGCTCGACTGCGCCGTCAACCTGCGCGGAAACCGGCTCACCCTCGCCGGCGACGACCTCAAGGTCGCCGAGGCGCAGGCGGTGGTCGAGGAGCTCGTCGAGCTCGTCGAGGGGGGACAGGAGGTGGGTGCCGGCACCGTCGACGCCATCCTCGGCGCGATCGACCAGGCCGAGGACGTGCACGCGATCTTCGCGGACGTCGTCTGGTCGCACCGCGGCAAGCAGATCACGCCGAAGACGGTCACCCAGAAGCGCTACGTCGACGCGATCCGCGATTGCACCGTCACCTTCGGGATCGGTCCCGCCGGCACCGGCAAGACCTACCTCGCGATCGCGCTCGCGGTCGCGGCGCTGTCGGAGCGCCAGGTCGGCCGGCTCATCCTCACGCGCCCGGCGGTGGAGGCGGGCGAGCGGCTCGGCTTCCTCCCCGGGGACGTGCTCGCGAAGGTCGACCCGTACATGCGCCCGCTCTTCGACGCCCTGTACGACACGATGGACCCCGAGCGGCTGAACAGCTATCTCGAGCGCGGAACGATCGAGGTCGCGCCCCTCGCCTACATGCGCGGTCGCACGCTCAACGACAGCTTCGTCATCCTCGACGAGGCCCAGAACACCTCGCCCGAGCAGATGCAGATGTTCCTCACCCGGCTCGGCTTCGGCTCGAAGATGGTCGTCACCGGCGACGTGACCCAGGTCGACCTGCCGCGCGAGCAGGCGTCCGGGCTGATCCAGGTGCGCGAGATCCTCTCCACGGTCGACGGCATCGCCTTCGTCGAGTTCGGCCACGAGGACGTCGTCCGCCACAAGCTCGTGCAGCGGATCGTCGAGGCGTACAAGCGGCACGCCGAGCAGACCGGCACGCAGCGGAGCCGGTGACCCCCGCTTGCCGATGATCTCGGTCCAGGTCGACAACCGCTCGGGCAGGAAGGTGGACGAGCCCGCGGCGGTCGAGCTCTCGCGGCAGGTGCTCGCGGGGGAGGGCGTCGCCGCGGGCGAGCTCGGGCTCGCGTTCGTCGGGCCGGACGAGAGCCGGGCGCTGAAGCGCGAGCACCTCGGCGTGGACGAGGCGACCGATGCGCTCGCCTTCCCGATCGACGGGCTCGCCGCGCTCCCCGACGGGATGCCGCGCCAGCTCGGGGACGTCGTCGTCTGCCCGGACGTCGTCGGTCCGGCGTGGCGCCGTCCGCTCGTCCACGCGCTCCTCCACCTCGTGGGCTACGACCACGGGCCGGAGATGGAAGCGCGCGAGGCGGTGTACGCCTCGTGACGGTCACGCCGCTGCCGCGCGGCCCCGAGGGAGAGGAGCGCGAAAGGCAGGCGCGCCGCGCCGCCCCGCCCGCTCCGGGCCGGGCGCCGTCGCTGCTCGACAGCTTCAACTACGCCCTCGAGGGCGTCATCCACGTCCTCCGCACGCAGCGGAACCTCCGGATCCATTTCCTCGCCGCCGTCTTCGTCTTCGCCGGAGCGATCGCGGTCGGCGTCTCGCGCCTCCAGCTCATCGCGCTCGTGATCGCGATCGCGTTCGTCCTCGTCGCGGAGATGCTCAACACCGCGATCGAGGGCGTGATCGACGTCTCGACGACCTCGTTCGACCCGAACGCGAAGCTCGCGAAGGACATCGCCGCCGGCGCCGTGCTCATCGCCTCGATCACGGCGGTCGCCGTCGGCTACCTCGTGTTCGAGAGCGCCGCCGGGAGCAGGGCGACGCATGTGCTCGACCGCGTGCGGACGGGCTCGGCCGACATCACGCTCGTCGCGCTCGTCCTCGTCGTTCTCCTCGTCATCGCGACGAAGGCGCTGACGGGGCGAGGCACGCCGCTTCGCGGCGGGTTGCCGTCGGGTCATGCCGCGCTCGCCTTCGCCGGCTGGATCGCGGTCACGTACGTCGTCGGCGACGACCACCGCTTCGTCGTCTCCTCGCTGACCCTGATCATGGCCTTCCTCGTCGCGCAGACACGGGTCGAGTCGGGAATCCACTCGCTGCTCGAGGTCACGTACGGCGCCGCCCTCGGCGCGCTGACGACCCTCGTCGTCTTCCAGCTGATCGGGTGAGCGTGTCCGGCGGACGCCTTCTGATCTGGGACTTCGACGGCACGCTGGCCCACCGGCGCGGCGAGACCGGCTGGAGCATCCTGCTCGCAGAGGCGCTCGACGGCGAGGAGCCCGGACACGGCCACTCGGCCGAGACGTTCCGGCCGCACCTGCGGGACGGCTTCCCGTGGCACCGGCCGGAGGTCGCACATCCGGAGCTCTGCGAGCCGGAAGCGTGGTGGGCGTCGGTACGGCCGATCCTGGCCCGGGCGTACGAGCGCGCCGGCTACGCGCCGGCCCGGGCGTCCGAGCTCGCCGAGGCGGCGCGGCGCCTGTACGTCGACCCGCACGTGGGCTGGGCGCTGTTCGACGACGCGCGGCCCACGCTCGAACGGCTGTCGCGTGCCGGCTGGACGCACGCGATCCTCTCGAACCACGTGCCGGAGCTCCGCCGGATCGTCGCCGGGCTCGGCCTCGACCGCCTGGTCGAGCTCGTCTCCTGCTCCGCCGAGACGGGGTACGAGAAGCCGCATGCGGAGGCGTTCGCAGGCGTGCTCGAGCACCTGCGCCCGGCCGAGGCGTGGATGATCGGCGACAACGTCGTCGCGGACGTGCTCGGCGCCGAGGCCGTCGGTCTGCCGGCGGTGCTCGTCCGCCGGCCGGATCCGCGCGCCGCGCGCTACGCGGACACGCTCGCCGGCGTCGAGCCTCATCTCGCGGAGGCCGCGGCCGCATGAGTCACCTCCTCGACGAGCAGAAGCGCTACTACGCCGAGCGCGCAGGCGAGTACGACGACTGGTGGTACCGCCGCGGCCGCTACGAGCTCGGGGCCGACGCGCTCGCGCGCTGGCGGGCCGACGTCGCCGAGGCGGAGAGGGCGCTCGAGGCGTTCGCGTCCGGCGGGAGCGCGCTCGAGCTCGCCGCCGGAACCGGGATCTGGACCCGCCAGCTCGTGCGGCTCGCGCAGCGCGTCGTGGCGGTCGACGCCAACCGGGAGACGCTCGCGCTCAACACGAGCGACGCCGAGCTCGTGCAGGCCGACGTCTTCGCCTGGCGACCCGAGGAGCGCTTCGATCTCGTCTTCTTCTCCTTCTGGCTCTCGCACGTGCCGCACGAGCGGTTCGACGAGTTCTGGACGCTCGTTCGCTCGGCGCTGCGGCCGGGCGGCCGCGTCTTCCTCGTCGACAGCGGCTCCGGCGACAGCGCGCACACCGGCACCGACCAGGCGGACGAGCAGGAGACGCGCTCGCTCTCCGACGGACGCACGTTCCGCATCGTCAAGCGGCGCTGGGGCCCGGCGGAGCTCTCGGCGCGCGTCCGGCCGCTCGGGTTCGCGCTCGATCTCCACGACACGGCGCATGGTCATTTCCTCTACGGCGGAGGCGCGCCCGCATGACGGCCGAGGAGCTGCTCGCCGAGGCGGACGCGGCGGCCGCGAACGCGTACGCGCCGTACTCGAGCTATCACGTCGGCGCGGCCGTCCTCACGCGCGACGGCAGGATGTTCGTGGGGGCGAACGTGGAGAACGCGGCCTATCCGCTGGGAGTCTGCGCGGAGCGCACGGCGATCGCGAAAGCGGCGAGCGAAGGGGTGAGGCCGGGGGACGTGGAGGCGATCGCGATCACGGCGTCCCCGTGCGGCGGCTGCCGCCAGTGGCTGCACGAATGGCGGTTCGAGCGCGTGTGGTTCCGCCGCGCCGACGGCTCGGTCGCCGAGTACGCCGCCGACGATCTTCTGCCGGACACGTGGGATCTGCCGTCGTAACCGGGCGCGCGATGCGGGCCGCCGACCTCGCGCCGTGGCCGGGCCCGGTTCTGTGAAGTCGGGGTTCGTCGCCGTCGCGGGCAGGCCGAACGTCGGCAAGTCGACGCTCGTGAACGCGATCTGCGGCGGCAAGGTCGCGATCGTCTCCGACAAGCCGCAGACGACCCGGCGTCGGATCTTCGGGATCGCGAACGGCGACGACCACCAGCTCGTCCTCGCCGACCTCCCCGGCTTCCAGCGTCCGCTCGACGCGCTCACGGAGCGCATGCAGCGGACCGTCGACGCGGCGTTCGAGGAGATCGAGGCGGTCCTCTTCGTTCTCTCGGCGCGGGAGCGGATCGGCGCCGGCGACCGGTTCATCGCGTCGCGCGTGTTCGGGCTCGGCGTACCCGTCGTGATCGCGCTCAACAAGGTCGACCGCCTCAAGGCCGGTCACATCGCGACGCAGATGAACGCGGCCGCGAGGCTCGGCCAGTTCCAGGCGCTCCATCCGGTGAGCGCGAAGACCGGTGACGGCGTGGCGGCGCTCCGCGACGAGCTCGTCGCCCTGCTGCCCGAGGGGCCGCTCTACTTCCCACAGGAGCAGCGCACGGACCTCTCGACCGAGGTCCAGCTGGCGGAGCTGGTGCGCGAGAAGGCGCTCTGGCTGACGCGCGACGAGGTGCCGCACGCGATCTCGGTCGAGCTGGAGGAGATCGAGGAGAAGGTGGTGCGCGCCTCGATCCTCGTCGAGACCGAGTCGCAGAAGCAGATCCTCGTCGGCAAGGGCGGCGCCATGGTCAAGGAGATCGGAAGCCGCGCACGGCCCGAGATCGAAGCGCTGCTCGGCCATCCCGTCTTCCTCGAGCTCAAGGTGAAGGTGCGGCCGAGATGGCGCCGCGACGCCGCGACGCTCGAACGGCTCGGCCTCTAGCAGCTGGGCCCGCCGCGGGCGGCCAGCCGGGCCTTGAGGCTGCGGATGCGCGCGGCAGCCGTCGTCAGCCGGGCCCGCAGGCGCGCGGAACCCGCCTCGTCCCGGAGGAGCGTGGCGTACCCGCGCTCGCTCGCCTTCTCCGCGCCGAAGATCAGGAGGTCCGAGCCGGCGAGCATCGCCTTCGTCGCCGTATGCGGGATCGCCTCGGCCGCCGGAGCAGTGAGGGAGTCGGTCACCGTCACGCCGTCGAAGCCGAGCGTCTTGCGCAGCAGCCCGGTGGCGATCTTGCTCGAGAAGGCGGCCGGCTTTCCCGACGGGTCGAGGTTGGGGTAGGCGGCGGTGGAGATCATCACGAGCTCGACGCCCGCGTTGATCGCGCTCTCGAAGGGGAGCAGCCCCTGGCGGATCTTCCAGGCCGCCGAGCCGATCACGATCCGGCCGTTGTCGGTGTTGCCGCTCGCGAGCCCGAGCCCGGGAAAGTGCTTCGCGGTCGCCGCGATGCCGTTGCTCTGCAGGCCGGAGACGAAGGCGCGCGCCAGCTTCGCGTTCGACCTGCGCGAGCGGGAGAAGGCGCGTGAGCCGAGGAAGCTGCGCGGCGAGCTCGGCGTGTCGGCGACCGGCGCGAGGTCGACGTCGATCCCGACG
Organism: uncultured Actinomycetes bacterium; assembly: GCA_963746965.1. GTDB lineage: Bacteria > Actinomycetota > Thermoleophilia > Gaiellales > Gaiellaceae > Palsa-739. Next base: position 1,648,333 of record CAVVDH010000001.1, read on the forward strand.
GAGCGGAGGGCCGCCGCCGTGCCTGCCGCCTGGGTACGCGCGACGGAGGGGCTCGACATCTCCGCAGGTGCTTCGGTGGGGGGCGCCCACGCGAGGCGCCTGACGATTCCCCCCTCCTGGTCGACCGCGATGAGCAGCGGTTCGCCGCGAGTGCACGCCGCCTCTTGCAGTTGCTTCGTGACCTTCGCCGCGCTGCTCCGGTCGAGCCAGCCGTTCCGGAGGAGGACGACGCCGCCCATCTTGCCGCGGCGAATCCGGGTGAGGAACCGCCGGGTCGGTGGAGCGACGAGCGTTCCCATCACGGTCTCGGCGGTGTCCGCGAACCCGGCGACCCGGCGGGCGCGCGTCGGCTGAGCGGTCGTCGTGGCCGCCCCGACGCAGGCAGTCGCCGCTGCCGCCGTCGCCACGACGGCGAGACCCGCAAGCGTCCTCACGCGCGCAGCGTAGCCCTCGGTTCGGGCGCACGATGTGGCGGGCGCCGGCCCGGGACTAGACTCAACGCATGGCGCAGGCGCCTGCTCTTCCCACAGGATTCGAGTTGCCGCTCGAGGCGCGCCTGCCGCGGATCGGTGCGGTCGACGCCGTCGCGCTCGAGGAGCGGGCGGCGTCGCTCGCGAAGCGCTCGATCAAGCGCGAGGCGAAGGTCTGGGCGCTCCTGCTCGCGATCCGCACGACCGACCTGACGACACTCGAGGGCGCGGACACGCCGGGCAAGGCGGCTGCGATCGCCTCGAAGGCGCGCCGGCCCGATCCCTCCGATCCGTCCGTGCCGCCGGTGGCCGCGGTCTGCGTCTACCCGAACCTCGTTCCGGCGGTGCGGGAGCGGCTGGTGGGCAGCGACGTGAAGATCGCCGCGGTCGCCACAGGGTTCCCTTCCGGTCAGTATCCGACGGCGGTGAAGGTCGCCGACGTCCGCGCGACCGTCGAGCTGGGGGCCGACGAGATCGACATGGTGATCGACCGGGGCGCCTTCCTCTCCGGCCGCTACGCGAAGGTCTACGACGAGGTCGTGCAGGTGAAGGAGGCGTGCGGAGGCGCGCATCTCAAGGTGATCCTCGAGACGGGGGAGCTCGGCACGTACGACAACGTGCGCCGGGCCACGCTCCTCGCGATCGCCGCCGGGGCCGATTTCGTCAAGACGTCGACCGGGAAGATCTCGCCGGCCGCGACGCTGCCGGTCGCGCTCTGCATGCTCGAGGCGATCCGGGACGTGTACGAGGAGACGGGCCGGCGCGTCGGCTTCAAGGCGGCGGGCGGCATCCGGCAGGCGAAGCAGGCGGTGCAGCATCTCGTGCTCGTGCACGAGACGCTTGGGCCGGAGTGGCTGACGCCCGAGCTGTACCGGCTCGGCGCGTCCTCCCTGCTGAACGACGTCCTCATGCAGCTGCGCAAGGAGCGCACCGGGGCGTACCAGAGCGGCGACTACTTCACGCGGGATTGAAGAGGCATCCTTTCGTGACGCAGACGGCCCGGTTCCGACGCACCTTCGCTCCTAGGCTGGCCCCCTCCCACAAGGGTGGGGGGTGGGTTTGGGGAACGCGCACCTCGCGCCTCGAACCGGTCCCCGCCGGTCTCCTGCGGGGCGCCGGTGGCTGAGCTCGACAAGCAGCGCCGCGAGGTCGACGTCCCCACCGACTGGACGTACGCGGCTGCCCCCGAATCGCGCGAGATCGTCCACATCGCCGATCGCTACGGCCACTTCGTCGGCGGCGAGTGGCTCGAGGCTGCGGAGACGTACGAGACGATCGCCCCCCGCGACGAGGAGCCGCTCGCGGTGGTCGGCCAGGCCACGGCCGCCGACGTCGGCCGGGCCGTCGCGGCCGCCCGCACCGCGTACTCCGACGGCTGGTCGTCGCTGCCCGGCTCCGAGCGTGCGAAATACCTCTTCCGCATCGCGCGCCTCCTCCAGGAGCGCGCTCGCGAGTTCGCGGTTCTCGAGTCGCTCAACGGCGGCAAGCCGATCAAGGAGTCGCGCGACGTCGACGTCCCGCTCGCCGCGGCGCACTTCTTCTACTACGCCGGCTGGGCCGACAAGCTCGAGTACGCCTTCCCGAACCGCCGTCCGCGCCCCGTCGGCGTCGCCGGCCAGATCATCCCGTGGAACTTCCCGCTCCTCATGCTCGCGTGGAAGGTCGCGCCGGCGCTCGCCTGCGGCAACACCGTCGTCCTCAAGCCCGCCGAGACGACTCCGCTCACCGCACTCCTCTTCTGCGACGTCCTCCGCCAGGCGGAGCTTCCCGCGGGCGTCGTGAACATCGTCACCGGCGACGGCAGCACGGGCGCCGCGCTCGTCGAGAGCGACGACGTCGACAAGATCGCGTTCACCGGCTCGACCGAGGTGGGGAAGGAGATCCAGCGGCGGCTCGCCGGCACGGGCAAGCGTCTCACGCTCGAGCTCGGCGGCAAGGCGGCGAACATCGTCTTCGACGATGCGGCGCTCGACCAGGCGGTCGAGGGGATCGTCAACGGCATCTACTTCAACCAGGGCCACGTCTGCTGCGCCGGCTCGCGACTCTTCGTCCAGGAGTCGATCTACGAGCCGCTCGTGGCGAAGCTCGAGCGCCGCCTCTCGACGCTGCGCGTCGGCGATCCGCTCGACAAGAACACCGACGTGGGCGCGATCAACTCGGCCGCACAGCTCGACAAGATCCGCGAGCTCGTCGCCTCGGGTGTCGAGGAGGGCGCGGAGATCTACCAGCCGCCGTGCGTCCTGCCTGAGAAGGGCTACTGGTTCGCGCCCACGGTGTTCACGAACGTCGCGCAGAGCTATCGCATCGCCCAGGAGGAGATCTTCGGCCCCGTCCTCTCCGTGCTCACGTTCCGGACCCCGGAGGAGGCGGTGGAGAAGGCGAACAACACGCCGTACGGGCTGAGCGCCGGCGTCTGGACGGAGAAGGGATCCCGGATCCTGTGGATGGCGCAGCGGCTCCGCGCCGGCGTGGTCTGGGCCAACACGTACAACCGCTTCGACCCGAGCTCGCCCTTCGGCGGCTACAAGGAGTCCGGCTTCGGCCGCGAGGGCGGGCGGCACGGTCTCGAGCCGTATCTGGAGTTCGAGCAGTGAGCCGCCTTCCGGTCAAGAAGACCTACAAGCTGTTCATCGGCGGCGCCTTCCCGCGCAGCGAGTCGGGGCGCACCTACGAGGCGGAGGGCCAGAACGTCGCCCGCGCGTCCCGCAAGGACGTTCGCGACGCCGTGCGCGCGGCTCGCGGCGCGCAGCCGAAGTGGGCTGCGGCGACCGCCTACAACCGCGGCCAGGTGCTCTACCGGCTCGCCGAGATGGTCGAGGCGCGCGGCGCGGAGTTCGCGGAGCTCTGCAGCGGGCCCGGCGAGGTGGAGCGCTCGATCGACCGGATCGTCTGGTACGCGGGCTGGGCCGACAAGCTGCCGCAGGTGCTCGGCGGCTCGAATCCCGTCGCCGGCCCGTACTTCAACTTCACCGTGCCCGAGCCGACGGGCGTCGTCGCCGTGCTCGCGCCCGACGACCCGCCGCTGCTCGGACTCGTGACGCGCCTCCTGCCGCCGCTCGTCGGCGGGAACGCGGTCGTCGCGGTGGCGTCCGCGACGCGTCCGCTCGCGGCGGTCGAGCTGGCGGAGGCGATCGCGACGAGCGACGTGCCCGGCGGCATCGTCAACCTCCTCACCGGCCACGCCACGGAGCTCGCCCCGGTGCTCGCCTCCCACATGGACGTGAACGCGATCGACCTCTGCGGCGCCGACGGCGACCTGCCGGAGCTCGAGCGCCTCGCCGCCGACAACGTGAAGCGGGTCGTACGCGGGCGCGCGGACGTCGAGAGCCCGTGGGAGATCGCAGCGTTCCTCGAGCTGAAGACCGTCTGGCACCCGATGGGCCTCTGAGTTGAGAGAATCGCCGCTCATGACCGGGGTGCGCCGTTTCAGCCACGCGATCGCCGAGGGCGACGGGATCTCCGTCGTCGCCGCCGTCGAGGACGCGGAGGCCGCGCGAGCCGCCGAGGGGCAACGGGCCGAGGCACTCGTCGTCGCCGGTGATCCCGCCGGCGTGCGGGGAGCGACCGTGCTCCCGATCCTCTGGCGCGCCGACGCCGAGCTCGCGCGAGCCGCCGAGGTCGCCGACGCCGTCACGCTCGCGGTCGGCGAGGACGACGACGCGAGGGCGCGTCTCCAGCGGCGTCACGAGGACGCGCTCGCGCTCGGGCTCGACTGCGCGGTGGAGGTGCGAAACGAGGAGGAGCTCGAGCACGCGCTGGAGCTGGTCGATCCCGAGATCTTCCTGCTCGCGCCGCCCCCCGGCGGTACCGAGGAGCGTCTGGAGGCCGTGCTCGACCTGCTCGCCGCCGTGCCCGCCGGGAAGCTCGCGGTCGCCGACCTCGCGGTGACGACGGAGGACGAGGTGCACGAGCTCGAGCGGGCGGGCGTCGACGCAGTCATCGTCCACGCGGCCGACGTCTCGCCGCTCGTCGGCGAGGCGCCGCCCGAGGTCTGACGAGGCGCGCTTGACCGCCGGCGCCACCGCGATCCCGGAGGTGCAGGCGTTCCTCCGGGCGCTCGCCGCCGGCCGGGACGTGGCGGAGATGGGTGCGGCCTTCGGCGAGACGGCGGCCGTCGTCGCCGAGACCGCGCGTTCGGTCGTCACCGTCGAGCGCGATCCCGAGCGCGCCGCCGTCGCACGCAGGCGCCTCGCCGGGCTCGGCAAGGTCGAGGTTCTCGAGGGCGACGCCTACGAGGAGCTGCGGGGCCGGGGACCGTTCGGGCTGGTCTTCGTCGACGGCGGTCTCCGGCCGGTCACGGAGGAGAGGCGCGAGGCGATCGTCGCGCTCGTCGAGCCGGGCGGGATCCTCGTCAAGGACGACATGAGCCCCGGCCGGCCGATCGAGGGCGACGACGTGCGCGAGTTCCTCCTGCGCGACCCGCGGCTTGCGGCCGCCGAGGTCCTGGCCACGCCGGAGATGGCCGTGATCGTCGCGGTCAGGACGGGCTAGCCGAAGAACGCGCGCGCGACGTCGTACCACTCGCGCGGCACGACCTTCAGCTCCGCCGTTGCCTCCGCGAGAGGTACGGCGACCACGTCGTCCCCGTGCAGGGCCGCCATCTGGCCGAACTCGCCCGCGAGCGCGAGATCCGCGGCCTTGAGCCCGAATCGCGTCGCGAGCACCCGGTCGCGGGCGGTCGGCGAGCCGCCGCGCTGCACGTGTCCGAGCACCGTGACGCGCGTCTCGAAGCCCGTGCGCTGCTCGATCTCCCGGCCGAGCACGTCGCCGACGCCGCGTTTCGCGAGGATCACGTGACCGAACTCGTCGCGCTCGCCGGCGTCCTCGAGACCCGGCAGCTCGCAGCCCTCGCTGACGACGACGATCGAGAAGTTCTTGCCGCGCGCATGCCGCTTCCGGATCGACTCGGCAACCTCCTCGAAGTCGAGCGGGATCTCCGGCACGAGGATCACGTCGGCGCCGCCGGCGATGCCGCTCATGACGGCGATCCAGCCCGTGTGGCGACCCATGACCTCGACGACCATGACGCGGTTGTGCGACTCGGCGGTCGTGTGGAGACGGTCGATGGCCTCGGTCGCGATCGAGACGGCGGTGTCGAAGCCGAACGTGTAGTCCGTCCCCGACAGGTCGTTGTCGATGGTCTTCGGGACGCCGACCACCGGCAGCTGGTGCTCCGCGTACAACCGCGCCGCGACGCCGAGCGTGTCCTCGCCGCCGATCGCGACGAGCGCGCTGAGGCCACGGTCCGAGAAGTTCTGCAGCACGCGCTCGACCGCGCCCTCGAGCTTGAACGGGTTCGTCCGGCTCGTGCCGATGATCGTGCCGCCGCGGGGCAGGATGCCGGACACCTGCTGGGCGCCGAGGTCCTCGAAGATCGGCTCGACGAGGCCGCGCCAGCCCTCGCGGACTGCGACGACGTCCCAGCCGGCCGCGTCGGCCCGCCGGACGACGGCCCTGATCACCGCGTTGAGCCCGGGGCAGTCGCCGCCGCCCGTGAGGATGCCGATGCTCTCTGCCACCGACTCCGAGCCTAGACGGTTCGCGATGCCGAAGGTGGGAGTCGAACCCACACGGCCCGAGGGCCACCGGATTTTGAGTCCGGCGCGTCTACCAGTTCCGCCACTTCGGCGTGCTGCGCCATGGTACGCAGCTTCGGTCGGCGATCCCTACCCGCCGACCCGCAGCGGGAAGTAGGGCGGCCCGAGGATGAAGCCGATGCGCGCGTCCGGCCCGCGGTGCCCGCGGACCATCTGCAGAGCGGCCCCGATCCCGCCGATCGGGACGAAGCCGAGCTGCCGCACCGCGACCGCGTCCCGCGCGCCCGCGACGTAGACGGCGCCCAGCCGCTCGAGCGCCGGCCGGCACGCCTCCCAGTCACGGAAGGGCAGCAGCGGATGCACCGTGCGGCCCTCGCGGTACTCGGCGGTCGCACGCGCGTCGGCGGCGACGGCCTCCTCCGCCGCGGCGAGCAGCTCGGGATCGCGGGCGATCGGGTCGGCCCGGAAGAAGACCCGATACGGCTCCTGCGTCGGCCGGGCGAAGACGCGCCGGAAGCGGTGCACGAGGATGACGATCCCCCCGTCCCGGACCGGAAAGGCGTCCCGCCACAGGCCGAGCACGTGCGCGAGCCCGAGGTGGGCGGCGAGCAGCGGGTTCGGCTGCTCCCGCGGCAGGAAGGGCGTCGTGCCGGGAATCCCGATCACCAGCGCGTCGAGGGGCTCGTCGAGGCTCGCCCGCCGCAGCTCGATCGCCCGGAGCAGGGCCTCGGCGTGCACGACGGACGGCGGTCCTGCGAGCACCGTGGACGCCGTCCGCGTCCCGGTCAGGGACCGGAGCACACGGCGGCGCACCGGCCCTGGCGCGGCCTGGAACCCGAGTCTGAGCGGCGAGCGCGCGATCCGGTCGGCCGCCTCCGCCTCGTACGGATAGCCGCGGAGCAGGCCGGTGAACTGCGGCTGGTTGAGGACGAGCGAGACTCCGAAGAGCGGGACGCGAGCGGCGAGCGCCTGCTCGAGGAGCGTGGCGAGGCGCCAGCCCTCCGAGCCTCCCGTCTCGAGGAGCGACTCCGCCGTCGCGTGGCGCTGCGTCTCGGCGTCGGCGGCCGCCAGGAGCGTCGCCGCGCCGCCGTGCAGGACGGTCTCGGCCGCGCTCACCACGACGACGAGGTCGGTCTCGATCAGCTCGGGAGCGACGCGAACCCGCGGCGCACCGGGAGGGAGCCCGGCGAGCTCCGGGCCGGCTGCGTCGTGGACCGCGACCCTGCCGTGGAAGCGGCGCCGCAGCTCGGGCGTCACGAGCGCGGCGATCTCCTTCCGGCTCGGCCGCCGGGCGAGGCCGCCGGCGACGAGCAGGGTCTGGTTGCGGGTGGGCACGCCGAGCTCCTCGAGCGCCTCGCTGACCGCGGCGATCGCCTGCCTCCGCGGGTCCGCGTGCACGCTCCCGATCGGCAGCGCCGGCGGCTCCACGACGATCGTCGCCCGGCCCGCCTGCGCGGCGAGCGTCTCGAGCGGCGGGCCGTCGAGCGGGAAGCGCAACGCCTCGCGCGTCGCAGCCTCGACGTCGGTCGCGCGCCCCGGATGAGGCGGCCGCAGGATGCGGGCGTCGGCCGGCGCCGAGGCCACGACGAGGCGAGTGCCCGAGAGAAGTGGGACGCGTGGCGGCACCAGCGGGATTCAACCAGCGGAGTTCGCGGAGAAGTACCCATTGCACGGTGCGGGCCCGAACGGGAAGAATGCGCCGATGCCGGACGAGGAGCGCTCGCAGCGGGAGACGCGGATCCTGCCGGCCGTGATCGCCGCCGGAGTGGCGCTCGCGATCGCGGTCGGTGCGGTCGCCTACGCGGCCGGACACTACGGCGAGCAGACGAAGACGGTCACGACTCAGGCTGCGGGGCCGGCCACGACGGCGGTGACGTATCCGTCGGTGTCGCCTCAGGTCGCCGCCGGCGCGCACACGTTCGTCCAGTTCGCCTGCGCGCAGTGCCACGGGATGCAGGGCCAGGGCGGGGTCGATCCTGCGGTGCCGGCACTCAAGACGGTCGGGCAGAGCCTGACCGTCGCCCAGCTCAAGCACATCATCGACCACGGACTCGGAGCGTCGGCCAACCCGAAGCAGCCCTACATGCCGGTCTGGGGAGAGGTGATCTCGAAGACACAGGTCACCGACCTCGTCGCCTACATCCGCGCCGGCCTGCCGCCGGTCGCCGTCACGGAGCCGGTGTCCGTGCCGCAGGGACAGGGAGCGGCGGTTGCCGGGGCGGCCCTCTACGTCCGCTACGGCTGCGTCAACTGCCACGGCCCGAACGGTCTGGGCGGCGTACCGAATCCTCTCTCGCCCGACAAGACGATCCCGCCGCTCTCCGGCCAGGGGTTTCGCCACGACTTCCCCACCGACAAGGCGATCGCCGCCGTGATCCGCAGCGGCAGCGTGATCGGCAAGGCGCCGATCGTGAGCATGCCGCACTGGGGCGGGATCCTCTCGGACCAGCAGATCTCCGAGCTGATCGCCTACCTCAAGACGCTGAAGTAGCGGTCAGGGGATCGAGCGGTAGAGCCGGAGGAAGGTGGGCCGGAACCCTCGCCTCGGCCAGAAGCGCGACGCCAAGAGGTTCGTCATCCGCCAGTCGGTCGTCATCGTCGGATAGCCGTTCTCGTACGCCCAGCGGATGACGTGGGCCGTGAGCGCCCGGCCGACGCCGGTCCCGCGCGCGGCCGGCTCCGTGGAGGCCTGTGCGAGGTCGATGCTGCCGTCGGGAACGCGCAGATCGGGTGGCCGGCGGTAGAGGAGGAATTGCCCGACGACACGGCCGTCGCGCTCGGCGACGAACAGTTCGTAGTCGGAGCCGTCGTCTTCGAGCCACTCGGCGAGCACCTCCTCGGGCGTCTGGAGCTCGATGCCGGAGAAGCTCGGCGACGGCTGCATCGAACGGGACATCTCCAGCTCGAGCCGTGCCGCTTCGGGGTAGTCGTCCCGCGTCCCCGACCGGATCTCGACGCCGCCGTCGAGCGGCTCCTCCGGTGAGGTCTCGCGCATCGCCAGCACGGCCGACGCGCCGAACGAGAGCCGAAACCAGGCGTCGACGAGCAGGGAGTCGTGCGCGGGCACGAAGACGAAGTGCCGCGCGAAGCCGTCGTCGACCCAGCGCTGCGCGGCGACCGCGTAGAGATCGCGGACGTGCTCCGGCTCGCGCACGGCGTGGCCGGCGACGTGGCTCCAGACGTGCCGGCCCATGAAGTTCTCGGCGTGGCGGCCGAGCAGGAAGCCGACCACCTCGCCGGTCTCGAGCGCCACCGCGCCGCTCCCGGACTCCCGCTCCTTCGCGATGTGCGCCGCGAAGTCGTCGCGGTCGGGCAGGAGCGGCTCCGCGGCGCGCTGTGCGGCGTGGCGCTCGGCGAGCAGCGCGGCCGCGTCGTCGACGTGCTCGTCTGCGAAGGGGACGATCTTCATGGAGCCGTACACTCGCAGAGATGTCGCCGAAGACCCTCACCGGCGCGGAGCTCGACCTCTCGGACGCCCCCGCGCGCGAGGCCGAGCTCTTCCTCGTCGACGGCAACAACCTCGCGTACCGCGCCTTCTTCGCGCTGCCGGAGGAGCTCGCGACGACGGAGGGATTCCCGACCGGCGCGCTCCTCGGCTTCACGAACATGCTCTTCAAGCTCCTCTCGGACTACCGCCCCAAGGGGGTGGCGGTCGCGTGGGACACGCGGCCCGTGCACCGCGCAGCGCAGGCCGAGGCGGTCGAGGTCGTCTACAAGGAAGGTCGCCGCCCGATGCCGGACCTCCTGCGCGAGCAGTTTCCGCACTTCCGGCCGATCGTCGAGGCGTTCGGCTACCGCAACCTCGAGTTCGAGGGCTGGGAGGCGGACGACGTGATCGCGACGCTCGGGACGCGCGCCGACGAGGCCGCGATCCGCACCTGCGTCGTCTCGACCGACCGGGACGCCTTCCAGCTCGTCTCCGAGAACGTCTGCCTGATGATGACGCCGCGCGGCGTCAGCGACGTCAACGTCTACACGCCGGAGCGGGTGGAGGCACGGTACGGGATCCGCCCCGACCAGATCCCCGACTTCATCGGTCTCAAGGGCGACACCTCCGACAACATCCCCGGTGTCCCCGGGATCGGCGACAAGACGGCGGGGCAGCTCGTGGCCCAGTACGGCTCGCTCGAGGGCGTGCTCGAGCACGTGGAGGAGCTGTCGCCGGCGCGGCGCAGGAACCTGACCGAGTTCGCGGAGCAGGCACGGGCCGCGAAGGTGCTCGCGACGATGCGTCGCGACCTCGACGTGGACTGCGACCCGGCCGAGCTCGTCCTCGCCCCGCCCGACCGGGCGCAGCTGCGCGAGACGTTCCGGCAGTTCGAGTTCCGCGCGCTGCTGGGCCGGGTCGACGAGCTCGACGAGGCCGTCCCCGCCCGCGAGCGCATCTCGGCCGGCACGGCGGTCGCCTGGCGAGAGGGCGAGCTGCCGCCGCTCGGCGCGATCGCGGGGATCGCCGCCGACGACGGACGGGTCGCGGTCGCCCTCGGGGACGAGGTCGTCGTTGCGCCGCGGCCGGAACGCCTCGAGGGGAGATTCGTCGCGCACGACGCGAAGGCGCTGGGCGTCGAGGCCGCCGACGACACGATGATCCTCGCCTACCTCATCGAGCCGGCGCGGAGCGAGTATCTGCTCGACGACCTCGAGGCGGAGTACGCGGTCGAGGCGAAGCCCGAGCCCGAGGCGGAGGAGGAGACCGCGCGGCTCGTCCGCCATGCCGCCGTCACGCTGCGCCTCCGCGACCCGCTGCTCGACCGGGTGCGCGAGCGGGGGGCCGAGCCGCTCTATCGCGACGTCGAGATGCCGCTCGTCGGCGTCCTCGGCCGGATGGAGGAGGCCGGCGTCAAGATCGACACGTACCGGATGGGGGAGATCACGGCGCTGCTTGCCGACCGCGTCGAGGAGCTCGAGTCGAGCGCGTACGAGCTCGCGGGCGAGGAGTTCGTGCTCGGCTCGCCGCAGCAGCTCGGGCGCATCCTGTTCGAGAAGCTCGAGCTCACTCCGGGCCGCAAGGGCAAGACCGGCTACTCGACCGACACGAAGGTGCTGCGCTCGATCCGCGCCGAGCACGAGATCGTGGCCGTGATCGAGGAGTGGCGCGAGCTCTCGAAGCTGCTCAATACCTATCTTGTGCCGCTGCCGTCGCTGCTCGGCCCCGACGGCCGTCTGCACACGACGTTCAACCAGACGGTCGCCGCGACGGGCCGCCTCTCGACCTCGAATCCGAACCTCCAGTCGATCCCCATCCGGACCGAGCTCGGCCGGAAGATCCGTTCCGCGTTCGTCGCCGAGCCGGGCTGCCGGCTCATCTCGGCCGACTACTCGCAGATCGAGCTGCGCATCCTCGCGCACGTCTCGGGCGAGCCGAAGCTGCGCGAGGCGTTCGAGCGCGGCGAGGACATCCACACCGCGACCGCGGCGGAGGTGCTCGGCGTCGAGCCGGCGAAGCTCACGGCGGCGGAACGCTCGATCGCGAAGATGATCAATTTCGGCATCGTCTACGGGATCTCGGCCTTCGGCCTGTCGGAGAACCTCGAGATCCCGCGCGAGCAGGCGCAGGAGTACATCGACGCCTACCTTGCGCGCTTCCCCCTCGTGCAGGACTTCATCTCCCGCACGGTCGAGCAGGCCGAGCGCGACGGCTACGTCACGAGCCTGCTCGGGCGGCGCCGGCCGGTGCCCGAGCTGCGCGTGCGGAACCGCGCGACTCGCGGCTTCGGCGAGCGCGTCGCCGTCAACTTCGTGATGCAGGGCTCCAACGCGGACATCATCAAGGTCGCGATGGTCGCGATCGAGCGGCGGCTGCGCGAGGAGGGGAGAGGCGCGCGGCTCGTCCTCCAGGTGCACGACGAGCTCCTCCTCGAGGCCCCGGACGCCGAGACGTCGGTGGTGAAGGAGCTCGTGCGTGACGAGATGTGCTCGGCGTACCCGCTCGACCCCCCGCTCGCCGTGGACGTCGGCGCGGGCGACTCCTGGGCCGACGCGAAATAGCTCGCGGGTGCTTCGCGCCCGCTCACTCGGAGAAGGAACTCCGGACGTCCTAGAGCGCGGTCTCGGGCGGCCTCCGTGCTGAGAGCACCTTGGGCTGACGCGAGCTTCGAGCCGTCCGTAGGCTCGCGGGCTACGACGAGAGCGCCAAGGACGCGACGACGTTGCCAGCGGCGTCGAACGCCCTCACCCTGTCCGCCTTCGCGCCCTGCGGGAACGAGCCGACGAACAGGTGCTCGACGACCGGTGCCGTCAACGTCGAGCCGTCGTCCAGCGAGACCTGGATCGTCGCCGCGTTGACGTAGACGCTCCCGTAGAAGGTCCGGACATCGGGGTGCCCGGCGACCCAGACGTCACCGAAGCCGATCTTGGATGCCGGAGCCGGGGACTGCTCGCAGCCGCCGAAGCCGTACTTGCTGCCGTCCTGCCCAGGCGGGTCGCTCGCCCAGTCGATGAAGTAGCACTGGCCGCCCCGATCGCTCGGGGCGGCCCAGAGGTCCTCGGGCCCGTCAGCGGTCTGGATCTCGACCACCCCATGGGCTTGGCTCACGTCAGCGTGTGGCCACTTGGCCGCGATGCCCTGCTGGACCGCGAGATCCGCCATCGTGTTGAGGTTCGTGAAGTCGTTGGAGACGTCCGGCGGCGCCGGCGTTCCCTCGAAGGCGTTCGTGATCGCCCAGGCCGCAGGCGCCAGGACCAGCGCGCAGACCGCCGCCACAACGGCTGTGTACCGGCGCCGCGAGCGGCGCGCCCGTCCGAGGACGTCGCTCCACTGTTCGCGCGGCTCGGCTGGCACCAGCTCGTCGAGCAGGCCGTCGAGGTAGGCGTCCATCATCGTGAGACCTCCTTCGGGAGCGCGCCGCGCAGGGTCTGCCGCGCGGCGGAGAGGGTCGCGCCGACCGTGCCCGCGCTGATCCCGAGCGCGTGCGCGATCGTCGCGTAGTCGAGATCCGCGTAGTAGTGGAGGAAGAGCACCTCGCGCTGGCGCTCGGTCAGCAGCTCGAGCGGGAGGCCCAGCTCGTCGGCGCGGGCCTCCACGCGTGCGGGCGCGGCGACCTTCCGGCGCTTCCGGCGGCCCGCGTCACGGGCGGAGTTGACGACGATTCGCCAGATCCACGCCTCGAGAGTCCCGTCGCCGCGGAAGCGCCGGCGCCTGCGCAGCGCCTTCGCGAACGCCTCCTGCACGGCGTCACAGCCGGCCTCGCCGTCGCCTGCGATCGCCGCTGCGGCTCGCGTGAAGTCGGGCAGCCGCTCGCGGTACAGGGCCTCGAGCTCTTCGACCATCACCCGTACGACGCTAGTGGAGCGCGACTTCTTTAGTAGTTCCCCCGACAAGGTCCGCGCGTTAACCCCAACGAGCGTGGCCCCGCCGGCTTCTAGCTTCTGAGGTATGGAACGGCAGTCGCACCATCTCGTCGTCGATGGGAACGAGGCCGCGGCTCGCGTGGCCCACAAGCTCGCCGAGGTGGTCGCCATCTATCCGATCACGCCGGCCAGCGCGATGGGCGAGCTGGCCGACGCGTGGTCGGCCGCCGGCGAGCGCAACCTCTGGGGTCAGGTGCCGGAGATCGTCGAGATGCAGTCGGAGGCCGGCGCCGCCGGCGCCGTGCACGGCGCCCTGCAGGGAGGCGCGCTGGCGACCACCTTCACGGCCAGCCAGGGCCTGCTGTTGATGCTTCCGGAGATGTTCAAGATCGCCGGCGAGCTCCAGCCGTGCGTCTTCCACGTCGCCGCCCGTGCCGTCGCCGGGCACGCGCTCTCGATCTTCGGCGACCACTCCGACGTCTACGCCGCCCGGCCCACCGGGTTCGCGATGCTCGCGAGCGCCTCGGTGCAGGAGGCGCAGGACATGGCTGCGCTCGCGTTCATGACGAGTCTCGAGAGTCGCGTGCCGTTCCTCCATTTCTTCGACGGCTTCCGCACGTCGCACGAGATCAACGTGATCGAAGGGCTCTCGGACGACGACCTGCGCGCGCTCGTCGACGAGGAGCAGATCGCGGCGCTGAAGCGGCGGGCGCTCTCCCCCGACCATCCGACCCTGCGCGGCTCGGCCCAGAACCCCGACGTGTTCTTCCAGGCCCGAGAGGCGTCCGGCCCCTACTACGCGGCGGTTCCGCGCCTGCTCGAGCAGGCGATGCTGCGGTTCGCGCAGCGCACCGGCCGCAGCTACCGGCCGTTCGACTACGTCGGCCATCCGCGGGCGGAACGGGTGCTCGTCGCCATGGGCTCCGCGACCGCGACGATCGAGGCCGCGGTGCGGCGCCTCAACGCGGAGGGAGAGCGGGTCGGGCTCGTCACGGTGCGTCTCTTCCGCCCCTTCTCGAGTCGTCATCTGGCCGCTGTGCTGCCCTTCTCGGTGCGGGCCGTGGCGGTGCTCGACCGGGCCAAGGACTCCGCAGCCGTGGGCGAGCCGCTGTACGAGGACGTCGTCTCGGCGCTGCACGAGGAGGGCCGGCTGCCGGCGACGTTGATCGGCGGCCGCTACGGGCTCGGCTCGAAGGAGTTCACGCCGGCGATGGCGCGCGCGGCCTTCGACGAGCTCGCCCACGCGCAGAAGCACGACCTCGAGCACGTGCACCGCGACCTCGACGTCAAGCCGCACCGCCACTTCACGGTCGGCATCGACGACGACGTCTCCGGTACGAGCCTCGACCACGATCCCACGTGGCGCGTGCCGCGGCAGGACGTGGCCTGTCTCTTCTACGGGCTCGGCTCCGACGGGACCGTCGGGGCGAACAAGAACTCGGCCAAGATCATCGCGGGCGAGGCGGATCGCTACGTCCAGGCCTACTTCGTCTACGACTCGAAGAAGTCCGGCGCGGTGACCGTGTCGCACCTGCGCTTCGGCGACGACCCGATCGACGCCCCATACCTGATCGAGGAGGCCGACTTCGTCGCCTGCCACCAGTTCCAGCTGCTCGAGCGCGTCGACGTGCTCGAGCACGCCCGCCCGGGTGCGACGTTCCTGCTCTCGAGCCCGTACGAGTCCGACACGTGGCGTCACCTGCCGCGCCCGGTTCAGGAGCAGATCGTCGGCAAGCAGCTCCGCTTCCACGTCGTCGACGCGAAGCGGGTCGCCCGCGAGGCGGGCCTCGCCGGCCGTGTGAACACCGTCCTGCAGACCTGCTTCTTCGCCCTCTCCGGCGTCCTGCCCGTCGACGAGGCGATCGGCGCGATCAAGCACGCGATCGAGAAAACCTACGGTCGCAAGGGCGAGGAGATGGTCCGGCGCAACTTCGCCGCCGTCGACGGTGCGCTCGCGGCGCTGCAGGAGATCGAGCCGGGGAAGCTGAACGGCGCTGCGCCGCTCGACCTGCACGGCGACGCATCTCCCTTCCTGCAGGCGCTGCTCACCGGTCACGGCGACGAGCTGCCGGTGTCCGCCTTCGATCCCGGCGGCGTCTTCCCGACCGGGACCGCCCATCTCGAGCGCCGCGCTCTCGCGGACGAGCTGCCCGTCTGGGATCCGTCGATCTGCATCGACTGCGCGAAGTGCACCCTCGTCTGCCCGCACGCCGCGATCCGGATGAAGGTTTGCGAGCCCGAGCTGCTCGCGCAGGCTCCGGACGGGTTCAAGAGCAAGCCCTGGCGAGGCAAGGATTTGCCCGGCATGCAGCTCGCGATCGCCGTCTCGCCGCTCGACTGCACCGGCTGCAAGCTGTGCGCGACCGCCTGCCCGGCCTTCTCCAAGACGGAGCCGGGGCACCGCTCGCTCGAGATGGTCCCCGCGGAAGCCGAGCGCGGGCCGGCGCAGGTGGACTGGGAGTTCTTCCTCTCGCTGCCGGAGCTCGACCGGACGCTCGTCGAGCCGGCCTCGATCAAGGGCTCGCAGCTGCTCGAGCCGCTGTTCGAGTTCTCCGGCGCGTGCTCCGGCTGCGGCGAGACGCCGTATCTCAAGCTCCTGACCCAGCTCGTCGGCGACCGCCTGGTCGTCGCGAACGCGACCGGCTGCTCCTCCATCTACGGCGGCAACCTGCCGACGACACCCTGGGCGCAGAACGCGGACGGCAGCGGGCCCGCCTGGGCGAACTCCCTGTTCGAGGACAACGCCGAGTTCGGGCTCGGGCTGCGACTCAGCATCGACCAGCAACGGCGAGAGGCCCTCGGGCTCCTCGACGAGCTGGACCTGCCCCCGGATTTGAAGCACGGCCTCCAGGAGCCGCAGCCCGACGAGGCGAGCGCTGGCACGGGCCCGCGCGCAGGTCGACGAGCTGAAGACGCTGCTCGCGGGTCGGACGGACGCGCGCTCGCGGCGGCTGGCGCTGCTCGCGGACGCGCTCGTCGAGAAGAGCGTCTGGCTCGTCGGCGGCGACGGCTGGGCCTACGACATCGGCTTCGGCGGCCTCGACCACGTGCTCGCCTCGGGGCGCGACGTCAAGGTGCTGGTACTCGACACCGAGGTCTACTCGAACACGGGCGGCCAGGCCTCGAAGGCGACCCCACGCGGCGCAGTCGCCAAGTTCGCGTCAGCCGGCAAGCGCACCCGCAAGAAGGACCTCGGCCTGATCGCGATCGGCTACGGCGACGTCTACGTCGCCCAGATCGCCCTCGGCGGCGACAACGCCCAGGCGGTGCGCGCGCTGTGGGAGGCCGAGCAGTATCCCGGCCCGGCGCTCGTCATCGCCTACAGCCACTGCATCGAGCACGGAATCGAGATGGAGCAGGGGATGCTCCACCAGAAGGACGCGGTCGACACCGGGTACTGGCCCCTCTACCGCTACGACCCGCGCCAGCCGAAGCCGCTGCGCGTCGACTCGAAGCGCAAGCGCCCCGTCAGCGAGTTCCTCGCCGAGGAGAACCGGTTCTCCTCGCTCCAGCGCAGCCGGCCGGAGACGGCGGCGGAGCTGGACGAGCTCGAGCAGGCCGACGTCGACGGGCACTGGGCCCATCTGGAGCTACTGCTCGACTCCCAGGAAGCCTCTGCCTCTGCAGAAGCCGGCTAGCCCGGCAGGTCGCGGGCGCCGGCCGCTACGCGCAGGACGACGCTTCGCAGCGGCGCCGCTCGGCATGCGAGCGGCCCCACTGGGAGATCGCGTCGGCCGCGGCGGAGATGCCGCCGAGCCAGGCCATGAGCCCCATCCCCAGGAGATACAGGGCAACGATTTCGATCCATCTCACCATGCGTCCGAGCGTAGCGGCATCCCCGTTAGCTGCATGTGAAAGTTCTTGCAGGTGGATGTGAAGGTCGTCGGCGTCTCCGTCGCAGCCCCCGGAGGCTGTGGTCTCGGACCGGACGGATGACGGATCAGGCGTAGCCGAGCTCGGCGAGGAGTGGGCCTGCCTCCGCCTCGACGTCGGCGAGCTGCTCCGGCCCGAGCTCGCGGCGCCAGCGGCCGATCGAGGAGTCGCGGAAGTCGTCGAGCACGCGATGCGTCGACGTCGCGCTGGCGCCGAGGAACTCCGCGAGCCGGTCGGCCGCGCTCGCGAGGCTCTCGTAGCGCACCTCGAGCAGCCGCTCTCCGGCGGCGGTCGACCGCACGGCCTCGACGTATCGCCGCCAGGCCCACGCGCAGCGGCGGGCGTCGCTGACCTCCGCGAACTCCTCGCGCCGCTCCGGCTCGACCCAGAAGCGCGGTTTCGCTCCGTAGGCGAGGCCCGCGTCGTCGCTGCCCTGCTGCTCGGCGTTGAGCCAGCCTCGCTCGAGGAGCGAGCAGACGACGTCGCGTCCGTCGCGCAGCGCGTGCACGGCGACCGCCGCCGGGTACGCCGCGAGCGCCGCGGCGAGCACGTGCGCCGTCTCGGGCGTCTGCTCGACGCCGCGCAGGCCCCACGCGAGCCCGATGCGCCGGATGCGCTCGAGGATCCGGCGCAGCTCGGCCGCGGAAGGGTCCGACGGGAGCGCCGCCTTCCACGGTGTCACCTCGCTCAGGTCGACGAAGCCGGGGAGGCCGCCGATCGCGCGGCCGAGGAACGTCGTCCCCGAGCGCGGGCAGCCGACGACGAAGACGAGCCGCTCCTCCCGCTTGAGCCTCGGCCGCTGCGCGAGCGACCGCTCCGCGATGCGGGCGCCGGCCGTGCAGTAGTCCAGGACGCTCACAGGGCGTCGGGGAGCGAGTCGGGGACGAGGCCGAGACCCTGGCGGAGCGTCTCGATCAGCTGCTGCGCCTCGGCGAGCAGCTCGGCGAGCTCGTCGGCCTCGTCGCGCGGCACCTCCACCGTCACGCGCACCGGCGAACGGGCCGTGGAGGAGAGCGCCAGCGTCTCGACGCCGTCCGTCACGAGGGCGGTCACGTCGAGGTACTCGTCCCGCGCGAGCCGCCGGCCGGGCTCGAACCGCTCCGACGCCGCAACGAGCCGCTCGGCGAGGACGCCCGCGTAATGGCCGGGAATGCGGATCGTCGCTTCGCCGGTGCGGAGGCCGATCGTCGCCGACCAGCCCGCGTAGCCGCTCCCGCCGCCGTCGTGCCGCAGGACGTGCACCGCGCACGACGAGGTCGCTCCCACCGGGTACCGCTCCTCCATGGGGCCAGCGTATCGGCGGCCGCCGGACGGCTCGACCGAGACGCCGGTATATTGGCTCGCCGCATGGCGAACGAGACGATCAACGACCCCCGTCTCGAGGAAGGCGTCTGGACGACCGACCCCGAGAGCGGCGAGCTCGTCCCCGACTACGACTCCACCTTCCCCACGATCGAGGAGGGGCAGGTCGTGAACGGCACCGTCGTCCGGGTCGACAAGGACGAGGTGCTGGTCGACATCGGCTACAAGTCCGAGGGCGTGATCCCGGTTTCCGAGCTGTCGATCCGGCGCTCGATCAACCCGGAGGACGAGGTCTCGGTCGGCGACGACATCGCGGCGCTCGTGCTGACGAAGGAGGACGCCGAGGGACGGCTGATCCTCTCCAAGAAACGCGCGCGCTTCGAGATCGCGTGGAAGGCGATCGAGGGCGCCTACGAGAAGGGCGAACCGGTCACCGGCCGCGTGATCGAGGTCGTCAAGGGCGGACTCATCCTCGACCTCGGCGTGCGCGGCTTCCTGCCCGCGTCGCTGGTCGACATCCGCCGCGTGCAGGACCTCGACGAGTTCCTCGGCCAGGAGCTCCAGTGCAAGGTGATCGAGCTGAACCGCTCGCGCAACAACGTCGTCCTGTCCCGCCGCGCCGTGCTCGAGGAGGAGCGCAAGGAGCAGCGGCAGCGGATCCTCGACCGCCTCAGCCCGGGCGACGTCGTCGAGGGGACGATCTCCAACATCGTCGACTTCGGCGCCTTCGTCGACCTCGACGGAATGGACGGCCTCATCCACATCTCCGAGCTCTCGTGGAGCCACGTCAACCATCCGTCCGAGGTCCTGGAGATCGGCCAGACGGTCAAGGTGCAGGTCCTGGACATCGACCGCGAGCGCCAGCGGATCTCGCTCGGCCTCAAGCAGACACAGAGCGACCCGTGGCAGCAGGTGCTCGAGAGCTACCAGGAGGGCGACGTCGTACGGGGCACCGTGACGAAGGTCGTCACCTTCGGCGCTTTCGTCGAGATCCTGCCGGGCGTCGAGGGTCTCGTGCACATCTCCGAGCTCGCGCAGCACCACGTCGAGAACCCCCGCGAGATCGTCTCGCAGGGCGACCAGGTCAACGTCCAGATCCTCGAGGTCGACGCCGACCGCCGCCGCCTCTCCCTCTCGCTCAAGCGCGTGGAGGAAGGGATGCCCGTGCAGCCGAAGCCCGGCGAGGAGGCCGCGCCGCCCGCGCTCGGGCTGTCCGAGGAGGTCTTCGCCGACGAGGTTCCCGCCGCCGAGGCGCTCGAGGCGCCGGCCGTGGACGACGAACCCGAGCCCGTCGCCGAGCCCGAACGCCGAGCCCGAGCCTGTGGCGGAGGAGCCGGTCGTCGAGGCCGAGCCCGAACCTGCGGCCGACGAGCCGGTTGCCGAGCCGGAGCGAGCCTGCAGCCGACGAACCGGTTGCCGAGTCCGAGCCCGAGGCCGAAGCGGCAGCCGACGCCTCCGACGAGGCCGAGCCCACGGAGTAGTGAAGCGGCCGCTCGCGGTCGCGCTCACGGGCGGCATCGCGGCCGGCAAGAGCGAGGCGCTCGCCGCGTTCGCACGTCACGGCGCGGCCGTGATCTCGAGCGACGACGTCGTCCACCGCCTCTACCGCGAGGACGAGGGACTGCAGGACGCCCTGCGGAAGCGGTGGGGCGAACGGGTCTTCTCGGACGGCGAGGTCGACCGGGCGGAGATCGGCCGGATCGTCTTCGCCGACGGCGCAGAGCTCGCCTGGCTCGAGGCGGAGCTTCATCCGCGCGTCCGGGCCGCCGTCGACGAATGGCTCGCGGAGCAGACCGCCGCCGTCGCGGTCGCCGAGATCCCGCTCCTCTACGAGACCGGCGGCGAGAGCCGCTTCGACCGCGTCGTCGTCGTGACCGCGCCGCCCGAGGTGCAGACGCTCCCGTCGCGCCGACCTCGCCGAGAGGGAGGGGCGGCTCGTGCCCGAAGACGAGAAGGTGCGGCGGGCGGACTTCTCGTTCGTCAACGACGGCTCGCTCGACGAGCTCGACGCCTTCGTCGCCGGACTGCTGGAGGACCTACGGCCGTCCTCGTGAGGCGCTGGCTCGTCGTGGCCGCGGTCGTCGTCGCGGGCCTCGGCACGTTCCTCTACCTCCAGCGGGCCGAGCCTCCGTGGTATGCGCGGCTCTGGTACCCGCTCCGCTACGCGACGATCGTCCGCGTGCACGCGCGGGAGAACCGGCTCGAGCCGGCGCTGCTCGCGGCGGTGATCGAGTCGGAGAGCAAGTTCGACCCGAATGCCCGGTCGAGCGCAGGCGCGATCGGGCTCATGCAGCTCACGCCGAGCACCGCGAAGGGGATCGCGCAGTACACGCATGGCACGCGGTTCCGCGTCTCCGACCTCACGGATCCCGACATCAACGTCCGCTACGGCGCGTGGTACCTCCGGCACCTGCTCGACCGGTACGGCGACGACGAGCGGCTCGCTCTCGCCGCCTACAACGCAGGCGAGGACAACGTCGACCGCTGGCGGGCCGCGCACGAGGGCATCCAGTTCTCGGAGACGCGGGACTACGTCGCGCGCGTCGAGCGGCTGAAGAAGATCTACCGCCGCGCCTACGCGCCCCAGCTCGGCTACTAGGGCTCGTTCGCGGCGCGCGTCAGCGCGGCGAAGCCGGCCTGGAGGAAGTCGTTCAGCCCGGCCGCGCCGAGCGTCCAGGTGAGCAGGCGCCCGAAGCGCGGCGCGACGATCTGGGTCGCGCCGAGCCCGGCCGCGACCCACGTCCCGGCGCAGCGCGTGCACGTCACGAGCTCGGCGAGCGCCTGCTGGATGCCGCCCGTGTCCTCCTCCTCGACGAGCGGCTCGCGGATGAAGCTCGCCACCGGGTCGCGCGCAATCGTCCGCGCGGCCTTGAACGACGCGAGTGCGAGCGTGGCCAGATCGAGTGCCGTGTGCTCGTGGGGGTCGCGGCCGAGCGAGCGCGCGAGCGCTCCCGCGCCGGCGAGCCCGCCGCAGAACGCCGCCGTGATCGTCGCGTAGGCGCCGTAAGGGGGCCTGTCCGACACGGATACCCTGTGCCCGTGGCCGACCTGCGCACAACCTCCGCCTACCGCCCGACCGGAGACCAGCCGCAGGCGATCGAGACGCTCGCCGACGGGATCCTCGCTGGCGAGCAGTACCAGACGCTCGTCGGCGCCACCGGCACCGGCAAGACGGCGACGATGGCCTGGACGATCGAGAAGGTCGGCCGGCCGGCGCTCGTGATCGCCCACAACAAGACGCTCGCAGCCCAGCTCTGCAACGAGTTCCGCGAGTTCTTCCCGCACAACGCCGTCGAGTACTTCGTCTCGTACTACGACTACTACCAGCCCGAGGCGTACGTTCCGCAGGCCGACCTCTACATCGAGAAGGACTCGTCCCGGAACGACGACATCGCACGGCTGCGGCTCGCCGCGACCTCGTCGCTCTTCACACGCCGCGACGTCGTCGTGGTCGCGTCCGTCTCGTGCATCTACGGGCTCGGCTCGCCGGAGGAGTGGCGCGAGCGGATGATCTACGTCGAGGTCGGCGCCGAGCACGACCGCGACCTGCTCCTGCGGAAGCTCATCGACTCGCAGTACGTCCGCAACGACACGATGCTCGGCCGCGGACGCTTCCGCGTGAAGGGCGACGTCGTCGAGGTGCAGCCGGCGAACCAGGAGACGGCCTACCGGATCTCGTTCTTCGGCGACGAGGTGGAGGGGATGACGCACTTCGACCCGCTCACCGGCGAGGTGCTCGCGAAGCTCGAGAACCTCTCGATCTGGCCGGCGACCGAGTACGTCACCTCGCAGCCGACCGTCGAGCGCGCGGTCGACGAGATCCGGCACGAGCTCGAGGCCCAGGTCGCGCAGTTCGAGGAGGAGGGGAAGCTGCTCGAGGCGCACCGCATCCGGCAGCGCACCGAGTACGACCTCGAGATGCTCCGCGAGCTCGGCTTCTGCAACGGGATCGAGAACTACTCGCGCGTCCTCGAGGGCCGCGCCGCCGGGACGCACCCGTTCACGCTGCTCGACTACTTCCCGTCCGACTTCGTCGTCTTCGTGGACGAGTCGCACCAGACCGTGCCGCAGCTCGGCGGCATGTACGAGGGCGACCGCTCGCGCAAGCAGACGCTCGTCGACTTCGGCTTCCGCCTGCCGTCGGCGCTCGACAACCGCCCGCTCCGCTTCGACGAGTTCCTGCGCAAGGTGCCGCAGCTCGTATTCGTGTCGGCGACGCCGGGCTCGTTCGAGCTCCGGAACTCGACCGTCGTCGCCGAGCAGCTCATCCGGCCGACCGGCGTGGTCGATCCCGAGGTCGACCTGCGGCCGACGCGGAACCAGATCGACGACCTCCTCGGCGAGATCCGCGCGCGCGAGGCGGCAGGCGAGCGCGTCCTCGTCACGACGCTGACCAAGAAGATGGCGGAGGATCTCACCGACTACCTGCTCGAGTCGGGCGTCAAGGCGCGCTACCTCCACTCCGAGATCGACACGCTCGAGCGGATCCAGATCGTGCGCGAGCTGCGGCTCGGCGAGTACGACGTCCTCGTCGGGGTCAACCTCCTGCGCGAGGGCCTCGACCTGCCGGAGGTGTCGCTCGTCGCGATCCTCGACGCCGACAAGGAGGGGTTCCTGCGCGGGAGGACGAGCCTGATCCAGACGATCGGCCGCGCGGCGCGGAACGTCAACGGCAAGGTGCTCATGTACGCCGACAAGCAGACCGAGGCGATCAAGGAGGCGCTCGACGAGACGAACCGGCGCCGCGCGATCCAGCTCTCCTACAACGAGGAGCACGGGATCGTGCCGGCGACGATCGCGAAGGGGGTCTCCGACATCGCCGAGCTGCTGCAGCTCGAGTCGCCGACCGTTCCGTCCTCGCGGCGGCGGCGCGGTGCGACCAAGGTCGAGGGGATGTCGCGCGAGGAGCTCGAGAAGCTCGTCGTCACGCTCGAGGAGGAGATGTACCTCGCCGCGGAGGAGCTGCGGTTCGAGTACGCGGCGAAGCTGCGCGACGAGGTCGAAGGACCTGCGGCGAGAGCTGCAGGCGCTCGAGCAGACGGCTGCGTAGCGATCCGCACTTACTGCGGCCTCACGCCGCCGCGCTACGCTCCGCGCATGGTCGGAGCGGTCATCGTCGCGCTCTTCGTCGGCTTCATCACCGGTGCCCTTGCCCGTTTCGCGCTGCCCGGGCCCGACCCGATGCCGCCGTGGCTCACGATCGGGATCGGTCTCGTGGGCACCGCGATCGGGACCGGGCTCGTGATCGGCATCGGCAGGCAAGCGATGCGGCCTCCTGGTCCGGTCTCGCGAGCTTCTTCGTCGCCGTCGTCCTCGTCGTCGTCTACCGGCGCTTCATCCAGAAGCGTCCCCTCTGGGGCGCAGACGCCTACCGCTTCCCCGAGCGGGGCTTCGGCGTCGAGGCGTATCGCGAGCGCCTGAAGCGGGCCGGCATCGACCCTGACCAGATCGGCCTCCAGCCGTTCGGCGCCCTCCAGCAGAGGACGCCGCTCCAGCCGCCGCTGACGACCGCCCTGGCCGGCGTAGCCGGCGACCCGACCGACAACCCTGCCCACTACCTCGGCCTCCTCGAGGAGCTCCACGACTCGGGCGTCCTCGCCGACGACGAGTACACGGCGGCGCGGCTGCGCCTGCTCGAGAGCCTCCGGGCCTAGCGGGAGGCGGCGCTCGCGATGGTGCTCTGGTTCATCCTCTTCCTCGCCTTCTGGGGCCTGATCGTGGGCGCGCTCGCGCGGCTCGCGCTGCCGGGGCCCGACCCGATGGGGATCCTCGCCACGATCGGGCTCGGCCTCGCCGGCTCGTTCCTCGGCGGCACCGCCGCGTGGCTCTTCCTCGGGCACGGGGGCGGGATCGTCTTCTCGCTGATCGGCGCGATCCTGCTGCTCTACCTGCACCGCCGCTTCGTGCAGGGGCGGCCGCTCACCGGGGCCCGCTAGCGACCGAAGCGACGCTCGGCCCCGAGCGTCCACGCCCCGCGCGACCACCGGAACGTGCGGATGACGATCGCCTCCGCGTCCGCCTCGTGGACGTGGAGCCCTCGCGCCTCGCCGAGACGCCGCGGTCGCGGCTGCCCGAGCCCGGGCGCGATCGCGACGACGACGGTGCGGGCGTCGTCGCCGACGACCTCGAACTCGTGCCGTTCGCCCACCGCCGCCTGGTGGATGTGACCCGCGAGGATCAGCTCCGCGCCCGCCCCGACGAGCGCGCGGAAGACGCGGCTGCGCCGCGAGACCGGGCGCTTCCGGGCCGCGCGCCACGGCGCGCCGAGCAGGTGGTGGTGGAGCACGGCGACCCGCAGCGCGCCCGGCTCGGCCGCGGCGAGCCGCTCGGCCGCCCGGTCGAGCTGCGCGCGGCTCAGCGCGCCGCCCTGCTGGCGGAACGGCCGGGCCGAGTTGAGCCCGACCACGTGGAGCCCGGGCGGGGAGGCGGTCGGCTCGGTCGTCTCCCAGATCCGCTCGAACTCCGCCCACGGACGAACGAGCCGCGCCGGCGTGTAGGGGAGGTCGTGGTTGCCGGGCACCGCGAGCACGGGCGGCCCGAGCGAGCGCAGCAGCTCCGCCGCCCGCTCGAGCTGCTGCGGGCGGCCGCGGTGGGCGAGGTCGCCGGAGGCCACGACGAGCTGCGGCTCCACCTGCTCCACGAGCCGCGCCAACGCGCGCTCCGCTTCCGGCTCCTCATGTGTACCCGTGTGCAGATCGGAAACATGCAGAAGACGAGCCGTCACGACCGAACGAGGCTATAGATTCCAGCTGTGGCCGAAGAAAACGCCGAGATCTTCGACGACCTCTACGTCGGCCTGCGAGCCGGTGGCGCCCTGCGCAAGCAGCGGCGTGGCGAGGAGCTGACGCACGAGGAGAAGGAAGCGCTCAGCCGCTGGCAGCGCATGTCCACGGCGCGCAAGGCGGCCGCGATCGGCGCCTTCGCACTCGGCACGTTCGGGCTCGGCTTCACGCTCGGCGGTCTGGTCTTCGGCCGCTGGCGCAAGCCGCGAACCGGCTAGAGGCTCGCACCGACCCTCGAGCTACCGCTTCCCGTCCGCGGTGCCCGCGAACAGCACGGTCGGCGCCTCCTCCTCCGCAGGGTCGCGGCCCCGCACCACGACGTCGACGAGCGTCGCGGCGATCGACGCCACCGGGATCGCGATCAGGACGTAGATCGCGCCGAGCAGGTAGCCGATCCCGATGACCGAGATGAGGACGACGAGTGGCGACAGCCCGACCGCGTGACCCATGATGCGCGGTCCGATCACGTAGTCCTGGAGCTGGCGCAGCACGAGCACCGCGATTCCGGCGCCGAGGGCGACCATCCAGCCCGCGGTCAGGCCGACGCCGATCGCGGCGGCCCCCGCGGCGAGCGGCCCCACGATCGGCACGAGCTCGACGAGCCCCGCGAAGGTGGCGAGCAGCAGCCAGTACGGCAGCCCGTCGAGCCAGAAGGCGAGCGACAGCAGCGACGCGACGATCAGGACGAGCAGGAACTGCCCGCGCACGAACGCGCCGAGCTTCATGTCGATCAGCACCCACGTGTCGCGCGTCACGCGCCGGTGCCTGGGCGGCAGGAGCGACTGCACGAGCGCGATCGTCCCGTCGCGCTCGAAGATCCAGTACGCGCCGACGGCGAACATGAACAGGATCCCGACGAGGATCTCGAACAGCGTCTTCGTGACGGTGATCGCGGGGTGGAGGAGGCTCGTACCCGACGGGAGCTGCCGCAGCTGCTTGTCGATCGCGCTCAGGATCTCGTGCCGGATCCCGTGCGAGTGCGTCGCCGCCTGGTGGAGCTGCTGCGTCGTGGTGGGCACGGCCCCGCCGATCGCGCGGTCGATCTGCGTGATGGCGACCGGCACGACGAGATAGAGGAAGAGCGCGATCGCGGCGAGGAAGCCGAGGTAGTGGACGACCACGCCGACGCTGCGCGGCACGCGCGCCCGGCGGTTGAGCCACTCGACGCTCGGCCGCATCGCGGCCGCGATCACGAAGCCGAGGAAGAGGAGCGCGATCAGGATCCGGAGCTTCCAGAGCGCGAGCGCGGCGACGACGATCGCGACGGCGACGAGGGTCACGGTCGCCGCGCGGCGGGCAGTTCCAGTCATTTGCCGAGGGATTCCCTCTCCCAACGAGAACGAAGCCGACGTGGACGCTCCGCTCGTCGAGACGCACCGACACGCGATCGCGCTCGTGCGCCCGCTCGTGCGGGCGCTCGCACTCGCGCTCGCCGGCGCGGCGTGCTTCCTCGCCCCCTGGACGCCGGTCGCGGCCGTCGGTGCGGTGCTCCTCGCGCTCGCCGCGGTGATCGCCGTGGCGGCGGTCGCCCGTTGGGACCGGACGCACCTCGCCGTCACGGGCAGCGCGTTCGTCGTCGAGCACGGGCTCCTCCAGCGCCGCAGCGCGTCGGTCTCGCTCAACGGCACGGTGTTCGAGGTCGAGCGGCCCCTGCTCGGCCGCATCCTCGGCTACGCCACCGTCGTGGCCGGCGAGCTCGAGATCGACTGCGTCCCCCGGCGGCTCACGCGCGCGCTCCAGCACCGGCGATAACCGCGCCCGAACGTCTGTTCGGCACGGTAGAATGCCCGCCACATGGCTGCCGACGAGCTAGTCGTCCACGGCGCCCGCGAGCACAACCTCAAGGACATCACCGTCCGCCTGCCGCGGAACCGCCTCATCTGCATCACCGGGCTCTCCGGCTCCGGGAAGTCGAGCCTCGCGTTCGACACGATCTACGCCGAGGGGCAGCGCCGCTACGTCGAGTCGCTCTCCGCGTACGCGCGCCAGTTCCTCCAGATGATGGAGAAGCCGGACGTCGACCACATCGACGGCCTCAGCCCGGCGATCTCGATCGACCAGAAGACGACCTCCCGCAACCCGCGCTCGACGGTCGGCACGGTGACGGAGATCTACGACTACCTGCGCCTCCTCTACGCGCGGGTCGGGCGGCCGCACTGCCCGGTCTGCGGCAAGCCGATCGCCGGGCAGAGCCTGGACGCGATCGTCGACCAGGTGCTGAAGCTCGAGGACGGAACGCGATTCACGGTCAACGCGCCGATCGTCCGCGACCGCAAGGGCGAGTACAGGGACGTGTTCGAGGACCTGACGCGCGAGGGGTTCACGCGGGTCAAGGTCGACGGCGAGCAGTACGTCCTCGAGGAGGGCGTCCCCGAGCTCGACAAGAAGTTCAAGCACACGATCGAGGTCGTCGTCGACCGGCTCGTGATGCGCGCGGACCTGCGGCTGCGGCTGGCGCAGTCGATCGAGACGGCGGCCGGGCTCGCGGACGGCCTCGTCGCGGTCGACCTGGTCGAGACGGGGGAGCAGCTCCTCTTCTCCGAGAACTTCGCCTGCCCCGACCACGGCGTCTCGCTGCCCGAGCTCCAGCCGCGGGTCTTCTCCTTCAACGCCCCGCACGGCGCCTGCCCTCGCTGCACCGGGCTCGGCTCGCAGCAGGAGATCGACCCCGACCTGCTCGTCCCCGATCCGTCGCTCTCGATCGACGACGGTGCGCTCGTCCCGTGGTCGGTGGGCGGCTCCTCCGGCTTCTACGAGGCCGTGATCCAGGCGATCGCCGACCGCTACGAGATCGACACGTCGAAGCCGTGGGCGGCGCTGACCGAGGAGGAGAAGGGCCGCTTCCTCAACGGGACCGACCACGAGAAGATCTTCGTCCAGTACCGCAATCGCATGGGCCGGTCGCGGAAGTACATGCTCGCCTTCGACGGCATCGTGGCGAACCTGCAGCGCCGCTACCGCGAGACGGACTCGTCGCACGCGCGCGAGCGGATCGAGGAGTACATGTCGCTGCGGCCCTGCCCGGTCTGCAAGGGCGCTCGCCTGAAGCCCGAGGTGCTGGCAGTGACCGTGGGCGACCGCTCGATCCACGCGTTCACGCAGATGTCCGTGACGCGCGCGCTCGGCTTCCTCGACGAGCTCGGCCTGACGCCGACCGAGGAGCTGATCGGCCACCGGATCGTGAAGGAGATCCGGGAGCGGCTCACGTTCCTCGACGACGTCGGGGTCGGCTACCTGACGCTCGACCGTGCGGCGGCGACGCTCTCGGGTGGCGAGGCGCAGCGGCTGCGGCTCGCGACGCAGATCGGCTCCCAGCTCGTCGGCGTGCTCTACATCCTCGACGAGCCCTCGATCGGGCTCCACCAGCGCGACAACGCGCGTCTCATCGACACGCTCGAGCGGCTGCGCGACATCGGCAACACGGTCGTCGTCGTCGAGCACGACGAGGAGATGATGCGCCGCTCCGACTGGCTCGTCGACATGGGGCCGGGGGCGGGCCTGCACGGCGGCGAGGTCGTGGCGGAGGGCCCCGCGCGCAAGGTCGAGCGCGTCGGGAAGTCGGTGACCGGCCAGTTCCTCGCCGGCAAGCGCTCGATCGCGGTGCCCGAGCGGCGGGAGGACGATCGGGGCGTCTTCGTCGTGCGCGGCGCTGCGCAGCACAACCTCCGGTCGATCGACGTCGAGTTCCCGATCGGCAAGTTCGTCTGCGTGACGGGCGTATCGGGCTCCGGCAAGTCGACGCTCGTGAACGAGATCGTGTTCAAGGCGCTGGCGAACCGGCTCAACCGGGCCCGGGTCAAGCCGGGTGCCCATGCCGGCGTGGAGGGGATCGAGGCCTTCGACAAGGTGATCGAGATCGACCAGAAGCCGATCGGCCGCACTCCCCGGTCGAACCCGGCGACGTACACCGACCTGTTCACGCACATCCGCGAGCTGTACTCGCTCACGCCGGAGGCGAAGGTGCGCGGCTACAAGCCGGGCCGCTTCTCGTTCAACGTGCGCGGCGGACGCTGCGAGACGTGCAAGGGCGACGGACAGATCAAGATCGAGATGCATTTCCTGCCCGACGTCTACGTCCCGTGCGAGACGTGCAAGGGCGCGCGCTACAACCGCGAGACGCTCGAGGTGCGGTTCAAGGGCCGCTCGATCGCCGACGTGCTCGAGATGTCGGTCGAGGAGGCGCTGCGCTTCTTCGCCAAGATCCCGAAGATCCGGCGGCGGCTGCAGACCCTTCACGACGTCGGGCTCGACTACATCAAGCTCGGCCAGCCGGCGACGACGCTCTCGGGCGGCGAGGCGCAGCGCGTCAAGCTCGCCGCGGAGCTGTCGAAGGTGGCGACGGGGAAGACGCTCTACATCCTCGACGAGCCGACGACGGGCCTCCACTTCGCCGACATCGAGAAGCTGCTCGAGACCCTGCAGCGCCTCGTCGACGGCGGCAACACGATGATCGTGATCGAGCACAACCTCGACGTGATCAAGCAGGCCGACTGGGTCGTCGACCTCGGCCCGGAGGGCGGCGAGGCGGGGGGCGAGCTCATCGCCGTCGGCACGCCCGAGGACGTCGCACGGGTCGAGGACAGCTTCACCGGCCGCTTCCTCCGGCACGTACTGCCCGAGGTCGCCGTCGTCGCCGCGTAGCGGCGCTACGCTCCTCGCCGGTGGCGGTCGAGACGGCACGTGCTTCGGCAATCGAGCGGAGCTGGTGGCTCCGCGCGCCGGCCGTGCTCGTCGCGCCGCGCGCGGTCTTCGCTTCGCTGCGGGACGACTCGGACGAGGCGGTCGAGGCTCGCCAGGAGCAGCTCACTCGCGATCATCGGTCTCGCCGCCATCGCTGCCGTCCTCGGCAGCCCGACGGTCGCGCGCGAGCTGCTGAACGACGGCGACATCTCGGTGTGCTGATCCCGGTGCTCGCGTTCGTCGCAGGCGCGCTCTATGCGGTTGCCGGCTACTGGCTGGGAGGCGGGCTTCTCTACGGTGCGGCTCGCCGCTTCGGAGGGCTCGGCAGCTACCGGCGCGCGAGGCACGTGCTCGTCGTCTCGGCTGACCCCGGTCGCGCTCGCGCTGTTCACGCTCTGGCCGCTCAGGATCGCCATCTACGGCGAGAACCTCTTCCGCACCGGCGGCACCGACTGGGGGCCCGGCGACCGGATCTTCGGCGGTCTCCTCTACTTCGCGTTCGCCTGGAGCGCGGTCCTGCTCGTCGTCGGCGTGCGCAGCGTGCACGGCTGGAGCTGGGCGCGCTCGCTGGCGACCGTCGGCCTCGCGGCGGCCCTGCCGGTGCTCGTCGTGCTCGCGACGATCCTCTAGCCGGGACCGGTCCTCCCTTGTAACAGTCTGTTACGAGGTGCGGTGGGATCCCGCCGACCACCGTGCGCGGCCCGATCCGCCGGGACGTGTCCCAGCTTGTGACAGTCTGTTACTTGGGGTTCGGTGCGCCCTCGAACTCGGCCCGCTCCTCCTCCGGCATCGCGTAGGTGTGCTGCTCCTCGGGGAAGGCGCCGGTGCGCACCTCCGTCGCGTAGGACACGAGCGCGTCGCGGATCTCGGCGGAGAGGTTCGCGTAGCGCTTGACGAAGCGCGGCAGGTGCCCCTCGGAGAGCCCCAGGAGGTCGTGGTAGACGAGTACCTGGCCGTCGCACTCCGCGCCCGCGCCGATCCCGATCGTCGGGATCGACAGCTCCCGTGTGATCCGCGCGGCGACCGGAGCGGGCACCGCCTCGAGGACGATCGAGCAGCAACCCGCCTCCTCGAGCGCCTTTGCGCCCTCGACGACCTGCCTCGCGGCCTCGGCGGTCCGGCCCTGGGTCTTGAAGCCGCCGAGCATCGTCGCGGACTGCGGCGTCAGGCCGACGTGGCCCATGACGGCGATGCCGGACTCGACGATCGCCCGAGCCCGCGAGACCATCGGTCCGGCGCCCTCGAGCTTCACGATGTCTGCGCCACCCTCCTTGACGAAGCGGACCGCCGTGCGCACGGCGTCCGCGTCCGAGACCTCGTAGGAACCGAAGGGCAGGTCGCCGACGACGATCGCGTGCCGGACCTGACGTGCGACGGTGCGCGTGAGGAAGAGCATCTCGTCGACGGTCACGGGAGTCGTGCCCGGATGGCCGAGCACGACCATCGCGGCGGTGTCGCCGACGAGGATCACGTCGATGCCGGCGTCCTCGGCGAACCGTGCGCCCGGGGCGTCGTAGGCGGTGACCATCACGATCTTGTCGCCGCGCCGCTTCATCGCGGCGAGCTCGGGGACCGGCAGCTTGCCGACGGGAATGCTCATGCGAGCTCTCCTTCCAGGAGGACGTTGTCGATCAGGCGGATGGAGCCGACGCGGACGGCGGCGGCGAGGACTTTCGCGTCGCCGAGGTCGAGCACCTCGACGTAGTCGGGCTCGAGGCCGTTCAACGACGCGCGGGCGGCGGCCACGGGGTCGGCCTCGCCCACGGCGGACGCGAGGGCGCGCGGCAGGCCCAGAGCCCGCTCCCGCTCCTCCCGCGAGAGGAGCGCGTTCCGCGAGGAGAGGGCGAGACCGTCGCCGTCGCGCACCGTCGGGACGACACGGATCTCGACGGGAACGGCGAGGTCGCGGACGAGCTGCCGGATCACGGCCACCTGCTGGGCGTCCTTCTGCCCGAAGTAGGCGCGCGCGGGCCTCACGAGGTTGAACAGCTTCAGGCAGACGGTCGCCACGCCGCGGAAGTGGCCGGGACGCGCAGCGCCTTCGGCTCCCGCTTCCGCCGGGTCGACCCACGTCGAGAACTCGGCCGGATACACCTCCTCCGGTGCAGGCGCGAAGACGACGTCGACGCCCTCGGCCTCGGCGATCTCGAGATCGCGCGCCTCGTCGCGGGGGTACGTCTCGAGATCCGCGGCGTCGTCGAACTGCGCCGGATTCACGAACAGCGAGACGACGACCTGCTCGTTCTCGGCCCGGGCGGCGCGGAAGAGCGCCCGATGGCCGTCGTGCAGCGCTCCCATCGTCGGCACGAGCCCGGCGGCGGGGTGAGCCCCGAGCTCCGCGCTGGTGCGCACGATCCTCATGCGAGCAGCACCGTCGCCCCGGCCAGCGTCTCGTACAGGTGCTCGAGCTCCGGCTGCTCCGCCTGGATCGCCCGCTTGTGCGCCTCGACGGTCGCCCAGTCGCCGCGCGCGATCGGGCCGGTCAGCTCGAAGCCGTGGTCGATCGTGCCCCGCATCAGCGGGACGAGCGCTTCGGCGGGAACGCCGAGCCGGACCGCGGCCCGCTGCAGCGTCACGAGGTAGTTCGAGGCGAAGACGGCGCCGGCGTGATACAGGGTGCGCGCCCCGTCCGGGAGCTCGAACGGCCGCAGGCCGAGCGTCTCCGCGAGCTCGCGCGCCACCGCGAGCGCCTCGCCGCTCTCGCCGCTGACCGCCGCCCACGCGCCGTCGAGCTGCGTCGGGTCGCCGCTCCGGTCGAACGTCTGCAGCGGGTGGAGCGAGAAGCGGCGCTCGTGCGGCTCGAGCGCGGCGAGCGGTGTCGCCCCGGAGACATGTCCCACCCAGGCACGTCCCGGTGCCAGGCTCCGAGACACGTCGGGGATGGCGGTGTCAGGGACGCAGAGGAGGACGACGTCAGGGTCGTCGTCGGTGACGAGGACGCCCCGCTCGCGGAGGCGGGCGGCGGCGGCGCGCGCCGACGCGGCCCGAGCCGATGACGTGGACTCTCTCGATCACTGTCTCGCTCCAGCTCCGAGGCGGATGCCGGGCACGGCGGATTGTACTCGTGTCGTGCGTCATGCTCTCCGCATGGGGGACGTCTCGAGGCCGAAGGTGAGCCTGCTGGGCGGTTTCGCGGCCGAGGCCGACGGAGCCCCCGTACCGGACTCCGCGTGGCGGCTCCGCAAGGCCAAGGAGCTCGTGAAGCTGCTCGCGCTCGCCGACGGGCACCGCCTGCATCGCGAGCAGGCGATGGAGGCGCTCTGGCCCGAACGGGATCCCGACGCGGCGGCGAACAACCTCAACCAGGCGGTCCACGCGGCGAGGAGGGCTCTGGGAGCGGAGGCGATCACCGGGCACGAGGGACTCCTCCGGCTCGAGGCGGAGCTCGACGTCGAGGCGTTCGAGCGCGCGGCCGCCGGCGCGCGGCGCGAGCGGACCGCTGCCGCCTGCGAGCGTGCGCTCGCCCTCTACGGCGGCGAGCTGCTGCCCGAGAACCGCTACGACGACTGGGCCGGGGCCGAGCGGGACCGGCTGGCAGCGCTCCGGGACGAGCTCGAGCGGACTCTCGACGGCCTCGGCGTCGTGCCGGGCAGGAGGCGCCTGCCGCTCGAGACGAGCACGTTCGTCGGGCGCGAGCACGAGCTCGCGGAGCTCGGTGCGCTGCTCGCGCGCACCCGTCTGCTCACGCTCGCCGGCACCGGCGGGGCGGGCAAGACGCGGCTCGCGCTCGAGCTCGCACGCAGCCGCGAGGACCTGACCGCGGACGGGGTGATCCTCGTCGAGCTCGACTCGATCCCCGAGGGGCAGGACGTGCCGGGCGCGGTCGCGGAGGCGCTCGACCTGCGCGCGCTCCCGGGCGGCGCGCTCGTCGACGCGATCGCCGCAGACCTCGCACCGCGTGAGCTCCTGCTCGTGCTCGACAACTGCGAGCACGTGATCGGAGCGAGCGCGACGCTCGCCGACGCATTGCTTCGTGCCGCTCCGCGCCTCACGATCCTCGCGACGAGCCGCGAGCCGTTGCGGGTGCCCGGCGAGGTCGTCTTCCGGGTTCCGTCGCTCGCGATCCCGGATCCCGATGCGGCCGCGACGCCGGCGGCGCTCCTCGGCTACGAGGCGGTGCGCCTCTTCGTCGAGCGTGCCGGCGCGGTCGCACCCGGGTTCGAGCTCGACGAAAGGAATGCGCCCGCGGTCGCACGCATCTGCCACCGCCTCGACGGCCTCCCGCTCGCGCTCGAGCTCGCCGCCGCCCGGATCGACGCGCTTGCGACGGACGCCCTCGCCGAGCGCCTCGACGACCGCTTCCGGCTGCTCCGCGCGGGCAGCCGGGCCGCGCCCACGCGGCAGCAGACCCTCGAGGCGGCGCTCGACTGGAGCCACGAGCTGCTCGCCGACGCCGAGCGCGTGCTCCTGCGCCGCCTCGCCGTCTTCTCCGGCGGGTTCACGCTCGAGGCGGCAGAGGAGGTGTGCGTGGGGGAGGGGCTCGACCGGGCCCAGGTCGCGGACCTGCTCGCGCGGCTCGTGGAGAAGTCGCTCGTCTCCGCCGAGGAGCGCCACGGCGGCCGGCGCTATCGGCTCCTCGAGACGATCCGCGCCTATGCAACCGTCCGCCTCGCGGAGCTCGGCGAACGTGGAGCCGTCGCCGCGAGGCACGCCGGCTGGCTCTCCGACCTCGTCGACAGGGCCGACTCGCAGCTCTCCGGTCTGGACGCGGAGCGCGGCAACCTCCGCGCCGCGCTCGAGACGCTCCTCGCGGACGATCCGCCCGCCGCGCTGCGGCTCTGCGCGCGCGTGTGGCCGTTCTGGCTGCGGCGCATCGAGCTTCCCGAAGCCCGCCGCTGGCTCGGTGAGGCGCTCGAGCGTGCCCCGGAACCTTCGGCCGAGCGGGTGCGAGGGCTGCTCGGCCACGCCGCGGTCGAGTACCGGTCCGGCGACGAGGGGCTCGGCCGCCGGCACGCGGAAGAAGCTCTGGCCCTCGCGCGCGAGCTCCACGTGCCCGACCTGGAGTGGCGGGCGGTCCACTTTCGCGGCGGCATCGAGGTTGCGCGCGAGGACGGCCGCGCAGCCGCGAGCCACTACGAGGAGGCGCTCGCGGTCGCCCGGCGGCACGGGCTCGGCGCCCCCGAAGCCGTGAGCGTCTACTCCCTGGGCGTCGCCGCGTGGGTGGCCGGGGCGCTGGCCACCGCCGAGGAGCGCTTCGCCGAGAGCGCCGATCTCTTCGCGGCCCTCGGCGATCCGGACGAGACGGTTCCCGCGCTCATCAACGTCGCCCAGATCGCCGTACGCGACCCCGGCGCGCCGGGGCTCCGCCTCGTCTTCGAGGACACGCTGCTGCCGTTCGCGGAAGTCTCGTGCGCCGTCGCCGCCGGCTACGTCCTGCTCAACTGGGCGAACGTCGCCCGTGCGGCCGAAGATCTCCCGCGCGCACGCGCACTGCTCGCCGAGGCGCTCGAGCGGTTCGAGCGCACCGGTACCGAGCGCGGTTGCGCCGACGTCTGGGCGCGGCTGGCGAACCTCGCCCTCGCCGAGGGCGAGGTCTCGGAGGCGGGGGAGCTGTTCGAGCGCGTCCGGGCGCTGCGCGCCGGTCGCGGCGACCGCCGGGGCGCTGCGCTCGCCCTCGTCGGGCTCGGCCATACCGCCGTCGCTGCGGGGGACTACGCGCGCGCCGAGGAGCTGCTCAAGGAGGCCGCCGACACCTTCCGCCGCGCCGGTGACCGTTGGGGGCTCGCGTCGACGCTCTGGCGTACCGCCGAGCTCGAGCAGGCGCGGGACCGCCTCGACCGGGCGGATGAGCTGCTGGAGCAGGCGCTGGGCGTCGTCGAGGAGACCCCGAACACCCGCTGGCAGGGGGTCACCTCGGCGCATCGCGCGGAGGTCGCCCTCCTGCGCGGGGACGACTCGCAGGCCCGGGCACTGCTCGAGCAGGCTCTCGAGGCATTCGCCGCGCGCGACGACGCGCAGGGGGTCGAGTACGTGCGCACCCGCCTTCGCAGCCTCGCAAAGCCCGCGCAAACGGCGGGCAAAGAAGCCCCCGGTAGAACCGGTGCATCACGACCCACGAGAAGGAGGCACGAATGAGCGGAACGCTTGCACCGGTGCTCGGGGAGGCGAGCGTCCAGGAGTTGCGGGACGCGCTTCGCGGCGAGCTGCTGCAGCCGGGCGACGAGGGCTACGAGGAGGCGAAGCAGCTCTGGAACGGTGCCCACGACGGGGCCGAGCCGGCGGTGATCGCACGCTGCACCGGCGCGGCCGACGTGATCGCGGCGCTCGGCTTCGCCCGCGCGCACGACCTCACGGTCGCCGTGCGCGGCGGCGGACACAGCGTCGCCGGGCTCTCGACGGCCGACGGCGGGATGGTGATCGATCTCGGCCCGATGCGGAACGTTCGGGTCGATCCGGCGGCGCGTCGTGCATTCGTCGGGCCCGGTGCGGTCTGGGGCGACGTCGACCACGAGTCACAGCAGTTCGGGCTCGCGACGACCGGCGGCCTCGTCTCGACGACCGGTGTCGCCGGCTTCACTCTCGGCGGCGGGATCGGCTGGCTGATGCGGCAGCACGGTCTGGCCTGCGACAACCTCGTCGGCGCCGACGTCGTCACCGCTGACGGCCGCTACCTCCACGCGAGCGAGGAGGAGAACGCCGACCTCCTCTGGGGCCTGCGGGGCGGAGGCGGGAACTTCGGGATCGTCACGTCGTTCGAGCTCGCCCTGCACCCGGTCGGGCCCGAGGTGTACGCCGGGCCGCTGTTCCTGCCCGCGGCCGCGGCCGTCGACCTGCTCCGCTTCTTCCGCGACTGGGCACCCGACCAGCCGGATGCGGTGACGACCGCGATCAGCCTCGCCACGGCGCCGCCGCTGCCCGTGATCCCCGAGGAGTGGCACGGCAAGAAGGTGGCGATCGTGATCGCCGTCTGCGCCGGTCCGGTCGAGGACGGCGAGGAGCTCGTCCGTGGTCTCCGGTCGGTCGCGGAGCCGGTCGCGGATCTGATCCACCCGATGCCGTACCAGTTCATCCAGGGCCTGCTCGACCCGCTCTGGCCGAAGGGGATCAACGCGTACTTCAAGGCGACGAACCTCGCCGGACTCTCCGACGAGACGATCGACGCGCTCGCGAAGCTCCACCTCGACACGCCGGGGCCGCAGTGCGAGATCCACATCCACCAGATGGGCGGTGCGGTCGGACGCGTCCGGCAGGGCGACACGGCGTTCCCCGAGCGCTCGATGCCGTTCGTCCTGAACGCCGTCACGGGCACGCCCGAGCCCGAGCTGCTCGGCGCGAACACCGAGTGGGCCCGCGCGGTGATCGCCTCCGCGAAGGCCGACGAGACCGGTCGCGCGTACGTGAACTTCCTCGGCGACGCCGGCGAGGCCGAGTCCGCGTACGGCGAGGAGACGTATCGCCGCCTCGTCGCGCTGAAGGACGCCTACGACCCGACGAACGTGTTCCGGCTCAACCAGAACGTCGCTCCGTCGGCCTAGTACGAACCACGGGATCCGGGGGCGCGCCGATGCGCCCCCGGCCGTCTTCCGCCTAGGCTTCATCGGAGGCTCACGCTTGAACGGCGAAGCTCCGGAGAGACAGAGCTTGGTGCGTCCTTTCCTTTTCCCACTCGCCGTGCTGCTGGCGGCTGCCGTCGCTGCGGGTTGCGGCGGCACTGGTCGGCGACCCGCCACGAGCCAGCCGCAGCGCACGACGCACGATCCACCGCCGCGCCACACGAAGCCGAAGCCCCGCCGGGGCCGTTCGCGCATCCGCTCGGCCGCGCGCACCTCGTTCGCGGCTCCGACCCCTCCGTGCTTCCGGGAGACGTCCTCATCGCCGACCGGTCGAACAACCGGCTCCTCGTCGTCGACCCGCGCGGCCGCGTCGTCTGGCAGTTCCCGCGACCCGGGGACGGAGTGAGCCTGCCGCTCCCCGACGACGCGTTCTTCTCGTCGGACGGCCGCAGGATCGTCGCGACGGAGGAAGACGTCGACGTCGTGAGCGTGATCGACGTCGCCTCGCGCCGCGTCGTCTGGCGGTACGGCGCCGTCAACGTGCCGGGCAGCAGCCCGAACCGGCTCGCGCACCCGGACGACGCGCTTCCCCTGCCCAACGGCTCGATCCTCGTGGCGGACATCGAGAACTGCCGGCTCGTCGTCCTGCGGCCTCCGTCGCACCGGGTGGCGCGCGCCACGGGCAGCCCGGTCCAGGGCTGCGTCCACGATCCACCGCGGGCCTGGGGCAGCCCCAACGGCGCGTTCCCGCTGCAGCGAGGCGGCGTGCTCGTCACCGAGATCAACGGCGACTGGGTCGACGCGCTGTCGGCGAGCGGCCGTCTCCTCTGGTCGACGCACCCGCCGGGCGTCTACTACCCGTCGGACTCGAACGAGATCCGGCCCGGTCTCTACGTCACGGTCGGCTGGCAGAGCCCCGGCGTCCTCGAGACGTTCGACCGCCGTGGACACCTGCACTGGCGCTACCAGCCGCGTCCGGGCGACCCGCAGCTCGACCATCCCTCGCTCGCGCTGCCGCTGCCGAACGGCGACTTCCTCGTCAACGACGACTTCAACGACCGCGTGATCGTCGTCGACCCCCGCACGAACCGCATCGTCTGGCAGTACGGACACACGGGAGTGGCCGGGACCGCGCCGGGCTACCTGTCCCGGCCGGACGGCGTCGACCTCGTCCCGCCCGCGGCGCTGCTGACCCGTGTGAATGCGAGAATCCGGTTGGCACCGTGACGTCCGCCGCCGCAAGCCTCGTCGAAGTCCGCCGCTTCTCGCCTCGCCGCGAGCTGCTGCTCGCCGCCGCGCTGACCGGCGTCATCGCCGCGGTCGTCTACACCGTCGGGCCGGCCCCCGGGGACGCGCCGGTCCACCTCTACCGGACGTTCCTCGTCCGCGAGGGCGCGCTCGTCTGGGACAACTTCTGGTACGCGGGGACGTATCCGCTCGCGTCGTACAGCCTCCTCTACTACCTCCCGGCGGCGCTCGTCGGGAACCTGCCGCTCGTATTCGTGGCCGCGATCGCCTCGACCGTCCTCTTCTCGTCGCTCGCGCTGCAGGAGTGGGGACGCGCGGCCCTCTGGCCCTCGCGCGTCTTCGGCGTGCTCGCCGCCGCGCCCCTGTTCACCGGGCTCTACGCGTACTCGCTCGGGTTCGCGGCCATGCTCGCGACCCTCAAGCTGCTGCAGCTGCGCCGGCCCCGCCTCGCCGCGGTCGTCGCCGCGCTCACCGTGGGCTTCAGCCCGCTCGCGTTCGCCTTCCTCTGCCTGATCGTCGGCTCCTACGCCCTCTCCCGGCGGCGGATCACACGCCGCCACCTCTGGTTCGGTGCGGGCCTCGGCGTCGCGGCGGGGATCCAGCTGCTCGCGCTCGTCCTCTTTCCGGCCGGCACCGGCTTCTATCCGTTCCACTGGGTCGACTTCGGGGCCGTGCTCGGCGTCACGACGCTGGGCGTCCTCGTCGCGCGCCGGGCACGCGGCGGGGCGCCGCTCGTGGCGTTCTACGCGCTGTGGGGGCTCGGCAGCATCGTCGTCTACCTCGTGCCGTCGCCGCTCGGGGACAACTGGACGCGGCTGAGCGCCTTCGTCTTCCCCGTCATGCTGCTCACCGCGAGCCTCGCCGGGTTCCGGCCGCGGCGGCTCGTCGCGCTCGCCCTCGCCGGCGCCTTCGCCTACAACGTCGTCCCCTACGCGCTGCTGATTCCGTCCCGGCTCGGCAACGACTCGCAGCAGGCGAGCTTCTGGCAGCCCGCGCTGCGCTTCCTGCGCACGCACGCGCAGCCCGGGTACCGCGTCGAGGTCGTACCGACGGCGGAGCACTGGGAGGCCTACTGGGTCCCGAGGTCCGGCTTCGCGCTCGCCCGCGGCTGGTACCGGCAGCTCGACGTCGCCGACAACCCGACGCTCTACGACACGCATCTCGGGGCCGCCCAGTACCGCACGTGGCTGCGCGCGAACGCGGTGCGCTACGTGCTCCTGAGCACGACCGCGCCGCTCGACTGGGACGGCGGGCCGCAGGAGAGGCGTGTCCTGCGGTCGGCGGGCTCCGGCCTGGACGTCGTCTTCCGCAGCCGGAACTGGACGATCTACGAGCTGCCGCATGCCACGCCGTTGCTCACGGGCCCCGCGAGCCCGGTCGTCACCTCGTTCGGCCACACCGTCATCCGGGGCCGCGTCTTCGCGGCCGGGCGCTACCTCCTCCGTGCCCACTACAGCCCGTACTGGCGCCTGCAGGGGGCCGGCTGCGTCACGCCCGGGCCGGACAAGATGACGATCCTCCGGGTG
The DNA here is from genome assembly GCA_963746965.1 of uncultured Actinomycetes bacterium. GTDB lineage: Bacteria > Actinomycetota > Thermoleophilia > Gaiellales > Gaiellaceae > Palsa-739. Next base: position 1,688,534 of record CAVVDH010000001.1, read on the forward strand.
CCGCGGGCCGAGCGGTTCGCGCTCGGCGTTCCCGGGACGCCCGGCGGGCTCGTGCGGGAGGTGTTCGACGGCAAGCAGGCGACCTGCGGGTCGAGCTGACCTCGGCCTCCGTCTACTAGCATCCGGGTCGTGCCCATCTACGAGTACGTCTGCATGGAGTGCGAGTCCCACTTCGAGGAGCTCGTCCGCGGCGAGCAGCAGGTTGCCTGCCCCGACTGCGCCGCGACGAACGTCTCACGCCAGTTCTCCTCCTTCGCGGTGCACGGCGTGGCCAAGCCGGTCGCGGCGGGCGGCGGAGGCGGAGGCTGCTGCGGCGGCTCCTGCGGCTGCAGCCACTAGGCCCGCCGTGGCGAGGGGGGACGACGACGGCGAGCTGCTGACGCGCGCCGCCTACGAGAGCCTCGAGGCCGAGCTCGCCGAGCTCGAGGGCCCGAAGCGCCAGGAGGCCGTCCAGGCGATCGCGACCGCGCGCGCACACGGCGACCTCTCCGAGAACTTCGAGTACCACGCCGCGAAGAACGAGCAGGGGCTCCTCGAGGCGCGGATCCGGGTCCTGCGGCACCGGCTCCACCACGCGACGATCGTCGACGAGGAGGCAGCTGCCGCCAGCGGCGTCGTCACCGTGGGCTCGCGCGTCGAGCTGGAGCGGGACGACGGCGAGCGGTTCGAGGTCGAGATCACCGGCGTCGGCGGCGTCTCGCCCGACTCGCCGGTCGGGAAGGCGATCCTCGGCAAGGCCCCCGGGGACGAGATCGAGGTCGAGGCGCCGCGCGGCCGTTGGCGGGCCCGCATCGTGTCCGTCGGGCGGGCTTCGTAGACTCGCCCGACATGAGTGCCGTTCCGGTGGATCGTCTGGACGCGCTCGCGGAATACGCGACGGCGACGGCCGGCTGCACACGCTGCCGGCTCGCGCAGGGGCGGACGCAGGTCGTGTTCGGCGCGGGCAACCCGCGCGCCGGCCTGATGTTCGTCGGCGAGGCGCCGGGGTTCCACGAGGACAAGCAGGGCATCCCGTTCGTCGGCCAGGCCGGCAAGCTGCTCGACAGGCTGCTCGCCGGCGTCGGGCTCCGGCGCGAGGACGTCTACATCGCGAACGTGCTGAAGTGCCGCCCGCCCGGCAACCGCGACCCCCAGTCCGACGAGATCGAGGCGTGCGAGCCGCACCTCTTCCGTCAGATCGAGCTCATCGAGCCGACCGTGATCGCGACGCTGGGCAACTTCGCGACGAAGCTCCTCTCCGGCCGCCCGCTCGGGATCACGCGCGTCCACGGGCAGGAGCAGGCGCTCGCGATCGCGGGCCGCAACGTCCTGCTGTTCCCGCTCTACCACCCGGCCGCCGCGCTCTACACGCCGGCGATGCTCAAGGTGCTCGAGGCCGACTTCGCCCGCCTGCCGGAGCTGCTCGCCGGCGGCGCCGGGCCCGTCGCCGTTCCCGAGCCGGCGGGCGAGCCCGAGCCGCCGGTCGCAGCACCCGCCGAGCAGCTCGGCCTCGGTGCAGGCCTCGGACGTACGCGCCAGCTTCGAGCGCTACTACAGGAACGGCGCGGAACCGGCCCCCTATTACGACGGGATCCTCGGCACGGCCGCGTGCAAGAGAGATCCGGGGCACTGCGACCTCTCGCAGGGGATCGTCACGGACGACCGGGCCGGCAGCGTCACCTTCCATCTCGTCGCCGCAGATCCCGAGTTCCTCTACAAGCTTGCCTTGCCCTTCGCATCGGTGCTTCCCGCCGGGACGCCGGCCAAGCTCTCCTCGGGGAATGCGGCGCCTGCGACCGGGCCATACGTGATCTCGACCTACAGGCCCGGCCATGAGCTGACGCTCGTGCGCAACCTCCACTTCCACCAGTGGTCACAGGCCGCGCAGCCCGACGGGTACCCGGACAGGATCGCGGTCGCGATCGATCCGACGACGAGGGCCGACGACGAGATCAGGGCGGTGACCGGCGGCCGGGCAGATCTCGTGAGCACCCTCTGGCTCGGTGGGACTCCGTCGCCCTCCGCGCTCCAGTCGACGATCAGCCGTTACGCGAGCCAGGTTCACAGCAATCCCTTGCCGCAGACGTTCGGTCTCTTCCTCAACACGCGTCTGCCGCCGTTCAACCGGCTGGACGTCCGGAGGGCGTTCGACCTCGCCGTCGATCGCTCTGCGCAGGTTCGGCGCGACGGCGGCCCGATCCTCGCGGTACCGACCTGCCAGGTCCTACCGCCGGATTTCCCCGGCTACCGTCCGTACTGCCCGTACACCGCAGGCGGAACGACGTCCGGAAAGTGGACGGCGCCCGATCTCGCCAGGGCGCGGGCACTCGTCGCCCGCTCCGGGACGCGCGGCATGAGGGTCACGGTCTGGGTCGACAACTACACGGAGAACGTCGGGCCGGGCACGGCAACGTTGCTGCGGTCACTCGGCTATCGCCCGTCGATCAAGACCGTGCAGAACGGCAAGGGGTTCATCTACTTCGGCGTGGTCGGTGACTCGCGGAACAAGGTGCAGATCGGCATCTGGGGGTGGGCTGCCGACTACGCGGCCGCCTCCGACTTCTTCGGCGGCTTCACGTGCGCCTCGTTCGTGCCCAACAGTCGGAACAACCCGAACGCGGCGGGGTTCTGCGACCCGAGAGTCGATCGGCAGATCAAGAGGGCTCTCGCACTGGAGGCGAGCGATCCGCAAGCAGCCGACGTCCTGTGGCAACGCGTCGACAAGGCGGTCGTCGACCAGGCGCCGGTGATTCCGCTCGACAATCAGAAAGCGGTCGACGTCGTCTCGAAGCGCGTCGGCAACTACCAGTACAGCGGCAACGGCTTCGGCGTGCTGATCGACCAGCTCTGGGTTCGCTAGAGCGGCTCGTCGAGGCCCTGCACCGCGACCATGCGGAGGTTCGCGGCGCCCTCGCGCAGGCGCTTCGCCTCCGCGTACTCCGGCGAGTCGTACCAGCGCTTCGCCGCCTCGAGGTCGGGAAACTCGAGCACCACGAGCCGCGACGGATCCCAGTCTCCCTCGAGGACGGCGAGCTCGCCGCCGCGCACGACGAAGCGGCCGCCGCCCGCATGGACGGCCCCGGGTGACGCAGCCTTGTACCGCTCGTACTGCTCCGGGTCCGTGATGTCCGTCTCGACGATGACGTAGGCGGGCACAGCGGGATCGTAGTGTTCGGCGGATGAGCGAGACGACGACCAGCTCGCCGGAGGAGACGGAGGCGCTCGCCGCAGAGCTCGCGCACAGGCTGGCGGCGGGAGACGTCGTCACCGTCGCGGGCGAGCTCGGCTCCGGCAAGACGACGTTCGTCCGCGGCGCCTGCGGTGCCCTCGGCGTGCGCGAGCGCGTCACGAGCCCGACCTACACGATCGGCCACCGCTACCACGGCGAGCGCGGCGAGGTCTCGCACCTCGACCTCTACCGCTTCCAGGGAGTATCGCCGGCGGAGTGGGGGGACCTCGAGCCGTACTTCGAGCACGCGATCGCCTTCGTCGAATGGCCGGAGGCGGGTGAAGGCGTCCTGCCGCCGCCCCGCTTCGCGGTGCGTTTGCGGCATGCTGACGGCGGGAGAGCGGTGGAGATCTTGGAGTGCTGACGCTGGCCTTCGACACGGCGACCGGGTCCGCGACGAGCGCGCTCGTCGACGTCCGTCCGGACGCCGACGACGAGGTGCTGGGCGAGCGGGTCTCGCGTGCGCAGACGCTGCTCGAGGACGTCGACGCTCTGTTGCGCCAGGCGGGCGCGCACCCGTCCGATCTCGGCTGGCTCGCGGTCGGCATCGGCCCGGGCAGCTTCACCGGGGTCCGCATCGGGCTCGCGACGGCGCGCGGGCTCGCGCTCTCGCTCGACCTCCCGGGCTCGGGCGTCTCGACGCTCGCCGCGCTCGCCGCGGGGGCTCCCGGCGCGGTGCCGGTGATCGACGCAAAGCGGCGTGAGGTGTTCGCGCTCGTCGCCGGCGAGCCGCGCGTCCTCGCCCCGCAGGAGCTGCCGCTGGACGAAGGAACGGTTTGCGTCGGTGACGGTGCGAGGCGCTACCGCGCGCTGCTCGAGGAGCGCGGCGCGGTCGTCCCGCCCGACGGCGACGAGCGACACCTGCCGCGCGCCCGCTTCCACGCGGCGCTCGCCGGCGAGCCCGGTCCGGTCGACGAGCTCGAGCCGCTGTACCTCCGCGTCCCCGATGCCGACAGGAACGTCCGATGACCACCATCGAGCTGCGCCGGCTCCTGCTCGACGACCTCGGCGACATCGAGGAGATCGAGCGGCGCTCCTACCCGACGCCCTGGTCGCGGTCGATGTTCGCGGGCGAGCTGGCCAAGCCGAGCTCCATCTGCCTCGGCGCCTTCGAGGCGGAGGGCGAGGACGGGGCGCTCGTCGGCTACCTCATCGTCTCGCGCTACGTCGACGCATGGCACGTGATGAACGTCGCCGTCGACCCCGATCAGCGCAGCCGCGGCGTCGCGACGATGCTCCTCGAGCGACTCTTCGATCTCACGGCCGACGACGCCCGCCGCGGCTACACGCTCGAGGTGCGCGTCTCGAACCGCAGGGCGATCGACCTCTACGAGCGCCTCGGTTTCCGGCGGCGCGGCATCCGGCGCGGCTACTACACGGACAATCGCGAGGACGCGCTCATCATGTGGAAGGACCCCGTCGCGCGCGATCGCCGGTAGTGCCGCTGCCGTGATCCTCGGGCTCGAGACGTCGTGCGACGAGACGGCGGCGGCCGTCGTCACCGACGAGGGGGAGATCCGCTCGAGCGTCGTCTCCTCGCAGGCCGAGCTCCACGCGCGCTACGGCGGGGTCGTGCCGGAGGTCGCGTCGCGCCGGCACCTCGAGCTCGTGACGCCCGTCCTCCGCGAGGCGCTCGCGGAGGCCGGCGCGACGCTCGCGGACGTCGATCGCGTCGCCGTGACGCAGGGGCCGGGGCTGATCGGCGCGCTCCTCGTCGGGCTCGCCGCCGCGAAGGCGGTCGCGTGGTCGCGCCGCCTGCCGCTCGTCCCCGTCGACCATCTCGACGGCCACGTCGCCTCGCTCTACCTCCGGCCCCGGCCGCTCGAGCCGCCGTTCCTCTGCCTGCTCGCGAGCGGCGGCCACACGATGCTCCTCGACGTCCGCTCGCACACGGAGCGCGAGCTCCTCGGCACGACGCTCGACGACGCGGCGGGGGAGGCGTTCGACAAGGGGGCGCGCCTGCTCGGGCTCGGCTATCCCGGCGGCAGCGAGATCGACCGGCTCGCACGGGCAGGCGACCCGGGCGCCTACGACTTCCCCGTCGCCCGCGTCCCCGGTCTCGACTTCTCCTTCTCGGGGCTGAAGACGGCGCTGCTCTACGCGGTGCGCGGGCTCGGCGAGGAAGAGCTCGAGGCGCGGCGGGCCGATCTCGCCGCCTCGTACCAGCACGCGATCGTGCGGGCGCTCGTCGAGCGCGCGCACGAGGCCGCGGAGCGGACCGGCCGCGACCTGATCGCGATCGTCGGCGGGGTCGCCGCGAATTCGGAGCTGCGCGCGGCGCTCCCGGACGCGGCGGCCGCGCCGCTGTCCCTCTGCACCGACAACGCCGCGATGATCGCCTCCGCGGCCCGCTGGGCCGAGCCTCTTCCGTACCCGCGCTACCTCGCGCTCGACGCGTACGCATCGCGCTGAGAACCGGGGAAAGTACGGTCGGAAGCCCGCCTGGGCAAACGTATACTCGCCGCGAATCAGGGTTTTTCGTTTCGTCTGCTCGAACAAAGGAGCACACCGTGACCGCAGTCGACGTATCGACGTCACATCTGCGCGAGAACCCCTTCGAGCTGGCGCGCGAGCAGCTCCACCGCGTCGGCACGACCTTCGAGATCGACCCGAACCTCATCGAGGTGCTCGGCCAGTGCAAGAAGGCGATCGAGGTTTCGATCCCGGTCAGCATGGACGACGGTTCGACCCAGGTCTTCAAGGGCTATCGCGTGACTCACAACATCGCGCGCGGGCCGTCGAAGGGCGGCATCCGCTACCACCCCGACGTCACCGTCGACGAGGTCAAGGCGCTTGCGATGTGGATGACCTGGAAGTGCGCGCTCATGGGGATCCCGTTCGGCGGCGCCAAGGGCGGCGTCGTCTGCGACCCGAAGAAGATGTCTCGCCACGAGCTCGAGGGAATGACGCGCCGCTTCACGAGCGAGATCATCAACGAGATCGGCCCGGAGAAGGACATCCCGGCGCCGGACGTCGGCACCGACGGCTCGACGATGGCCTGGATCTTCGACACCTACTCGATGAACAAGGGCCACTCGGTCCTCGGCGTCGTGACGGGGAAGCCGCTCACGATCGGTGGCTCGCTCGGGCGCGTCGAGGCGACCTCGCGCGGCTCGCTGTTCGCCATCCGCGACGCCGTCGCGAAGCTCGACAAGCGCATCGCAGGGATGAAGGTCGTCGTGCAGGGCTTCGGCAACGTCGGCAGCTACCTCGCGAACTTCCTCCACCAGGAGGGCGCGACGGTCGTTGCGATCTCCGACTCCACGACCGCGCTCTACAACCCGAAGGGCATCGACGTCCCGGCCGCGTTCGCGTACAAGCTCGAGAACCGGACGCTCGCCGGCCTCAAGGATGCGGAGACGATCACGAACGAGGAGCTCGTGCTGCTCGACTGCGACATCCTCGCCCCCTGCGCCCTCGAGCAGGTCATCACCGATGCGAACGCGGACCAGGTCAAGGCGTCGATCATCTGCGAGGGCGCGAACGGCCCGGTCACCCCGGCGGCCGATCCGATCCTCGAGGATCGCGGCGTCCTCATCCTCCCCGACGTGCTCGCGAACGCGGGCGGCGTCGTGGTCTCCTACTTCGAGTGGGTGCAGGGCCTCCAGGAGTACTTCTGGAAGGAGGTCGAGGTGAACGCGAAGCTCAACGACATCATGAGCCGCGCGTTCGACGAGACGTGGGAGACGGCGCAGAGCCGCAAGCTCCCGATGCGCGTCGCGGCCTACGGGCTCGCCGTGCAGCGGGTCGCCGAGGCCACCGTCACCCGGGGCATCTATCCGTAGACGCTCCGGTCGTCACGCTGTACACCGCGGCGGGCTGCCATCTCTGCGAGGCGGCCCGCCGCGTCGTCTCCGCGGCGCACGACGAGCTCGGCTTCGAGCTGCGAGAGATCGCGATCGACGGCGACGCCGAGCTGGAGGCGGCGTACCGGGACTGGATCCCGGTCGTGGAGATCGACGGGCGACGGCGCTTCGTCTACCACGTCCACCCCGACGCGCTGCGGCGAGCGGTTGCACAAGCGGGCGCATAAGCGGGCTGGTACAACAGAGAACGCTGTCACGAAGTCGAGCGACAAGGGGGTTACGTGGCCGATCGCCTGAACGTCGGCGTCGCCGCACGCCTGTCCCGGTACCTCCAGGTGCTGACGCAGGCGCGCAAGATGGGGAAGACGAGGATCTCCTCCCAGGAGATCGCCGAGTACACGAACATCAACGCGACGCAGATCCGGCGCGACCTGTCGAACTTCGGCAAGTTCGGCAAGCGCGGGGTCGGCTACTCGATCGAGCTGCTGCTCGACGCGATCCGGAAGATCCTGCGCACGCAAGGGCAGCACAACGTCGCGCTCGTCGGCGCGGGCCGGCTCGGACAGGCGATCGCCTCGTCCTCGATCTTCGCGGAGCACGGCATCAACATCGCAGTGGTCGTGGACACGGACGGCACGAAGCTCGGGCAGCCCATCGGCCGGGTCTCGGTCGAGCCGTACGGGCGGCTCTCGGAGCTCGTGCGCGAGCACAACGTCGTCGTCGGCGTGCTCGCCGTACCCGCAGACGCGGCGCAGAAGGCGGCGGACGATCTCGTGGGGGCCGGCGTGAAGATCGTCTTCAACTACTCCGAGGCTCTCCTCGAGACGCCGGCCGACGTGACCGTGCACACGTCGAACCCCGCGGTGGAGCTGCTCTACGCGCTCTACTTCCACCTCACCTGAGTAGCGTCCGCTCCGTGCGGATCCTCCTGTGGCACGGGTACCTCCTCGGCGGGACGGGCTCGAACGTCTACACGCGCGCGCTCGCGCGCGAGTGGAGCCTCGCGGGGCACGAGGTGACCGTGGTCTGCCAGGAGCGCCACCCCGGGCGCTACGACCTCGGCGGCGCGCGCGTCGTCGTGCCCGAGCTGCCGGGCGGCCTGCTCCCCGTGTTCGTCCTCGACCGGTACGAGGGGCTCGAGGCGCGGCTGCTCGTCGACTTCTCGGCGGCGGAGCGGGAGGCATACGTCGAGGCGAACGCGGCCGCGCTGCGCGGGCTCGCTCCCGCCGACCTCGTGTTCGCGAACCACGTTCTCCTCGGGGCGCCGGTCGGCGCCGCGAGCGGTCTGCGCTTCCGCGTCAAGGCGCACGGCTCGGAGCTCGAGTACGCGATGCGCGGCCGTCCCGAGCTCGCGCAGTGGGGGGCGGAGACACTCGCCGCGGCGGAGGTGGTGTACGCGGGGTCCGAGCACATCCGCGACGTGCTCGAGGACGTCGCCGGGCACGTCGACCGGGTCGAGGTCGTCCCGCCGGGCGTCGACGTCGAGGAGTTCCGGCCGGAGCCGCGCGCCGAGGCGCTCGCCCTGCTGCTCGAGGAAGCCCGGGCCGATCCGCCGAATCCCGGCAATCGCGAGACGTGGCATCCGGACGAGGGCGCCGCCGAGCGGTTCGCGCGCTTCTTCGCCGACGAGCGGCCGACGGTCCTCTACTTCGGCAAGCTGATCGAGAACAAGGGCGTCCACGTGCTGCTCGAGGCGCTGGCCGGGCTCGATGCGCGTGCGGTCGTGGTGGGCTTCGGCGACCATCGCGAGCGGCTCGAGGCGCTCGCGCCGGCGGGCACGCTCTTCACCGGCCCCCTCGAGCATCGCCACCTCCGCCATCTGCTGCCGCTCTGCGACGTCGCGGTCGTGCCGTCGATCTTTCCCGAGGCGTTCGGCATGGTCGCGGCGGAGGCCGCGGCGGCCGGCGTGCTGCCGGTCGTCTCCGCGCACTCCGGTCTCGCGGAGGTCGCCGCCGGCATCGGGGAGGAGGTCGGGCCCGAGACGGCGCGGCTCCTCAGCTTCCCGGCCGGCGACACCGGTGCGCTGCGCGAGCGCCTGTCCGAGATCCTCGCGCTGCCCGCCGGCCGCCGCGAAGAGCTCGGCAGTGCGGCGCGGCGCGCGGTCGAGAGCCGCTGGAGCTGGGCAAGGATTTCGGCGCGTCTCCTCGAGCCACTAGCCTTTTCATAGTGGGCGACGAGCAGACGGTCGGTTACGAGGAGATGCTCGCGCGCTCGCGCGAAGCCTTCGACACCGTCCCCGACTTCACCGTCGCGGTCGAGGAGGAGTTCGCGCTCCTCGATCCAGACACCCTGGACCTCGTCAACCGGTTCGAGGAGCTTCAGGAAGCCGCGCGGGGGACGGAGCTCGAGCAGCATCTCGTCGGCGAGCTGATCGCGTCCGAGATCGAGGTCCGCACGGGACGCTGCGACGCCTTCGGCGAGGCCGCGGCCCTCCTCGGCGAGCGGAGGCGGCAGCTCCGCGCGCTCACGGAGCCGCGCGGGGTCGCGCTCGCCGCGACCGGCACGCACCCGTGGAGCCCGTGGCAGGAGCAGCGAATCATCGACACGCCGCACTACCGGCGCAACGACGAGATCCTCCGCTACGTCGTCTGGCGCAACAACTCGTTCGGCGTCCACGTCCACGTCGGCATCAACGGCGCGGACCGCGCGATCCGCGTCTGCTCGGCCCTCCGGAACTACCTGCCCGAGCTGCTCGCGCTCTCGGCGAGCTCGCCGTTCGTGGACGGTGTGTTCACGTACCTCCACTCCGCGCGGACGCAGATCTTCACCCGGGTGTTCCCTCGCTGCGGGATCCCGGACGGCCTTGCGTCCTGGGAGGAGTGGGAGGCATACGTTCGCTTCCTCTACGAGACGGGCTCGATCGACGAGCACACGCAGATCTGGTGGAGTGTCCGCCCGCACCTCGCCTTCCCGACCGTCGAGATCCGGATCTGCGACGCGCAGCCCGATCTCGGCGAGGCGCGCTCGCTCGCGGCGCTCTGCTACGCCCTCACCGCGCGCATCGCACGGGCGCTCGACGACGGGGAGACGCTCCCCGACCTGCCGCCCCGCCTGCTCGAGGAGAACCTCTGGCGTGCGATCCGGCACGGGCTCTCGGGCGAGCTGATCGACTTCGCCCGCGGTGAGCCGGTCGCCGCCCGCGCCCGTCTCGAGCAGCTCGCCGAGTGGGTGCGCCCCGTCGCCGAGGAGCTGGGCGCGGCGGAGTGGCTCGCGATTCCCGAGCGAAACGCGGCCGAGCGCCAGATCGCCCGCCACGAGGAGGGTGCGAGCATGCGCGAGATCTTCGACGAGCAGGTGCGCTGGCACCTCCGTACACCCGCTTCGTGACACGGTAGATCCGGCTCGTGTGGTAAAAACAGGCCGCGCCGAGGCCTCTCGGCGCTGACTTTGTAACGCCCCCGGAGGGAGCCCGACCCGATGAGCTGGTTCATGCATCACGCCGTGCTGTTCGCGCTGCTCTGCGCGGGCGCAGCCGTCCTCTACGGTCTCGGCCTCACGGTCTGGCTGCTGCGGCAGCCGGCCGGTACCGAGCGCATGCAGGAGATCGCGCGCGCCGTGCAGGAGGGCGCCGCCGCGTACCTGCGCCGCCAGTACACGACGATCGCCGTCGTCGCGGTCGTCCCGTTCCTCCTCCTCGGCTTCTACCACTCGCTCGGCTGGGGGACGGCGATCGGCTTCCTCGTCGGCGCCACGCTGTCGGCTGCGGCCGGCTTCATCGGCATGAACGTCGCCGTCCGCTCGAACTCGCGGACGGCGGAGGCCGCGCGCTCGGGGCTGCCGCCCGCGCTCGACGTCGCCTTCCGTGCCGGCTCGGTGACGGGGCTCCTCGTCGTCGGGCTCGGGCTCTTCGGCGTGGCGGGCTACTACTGGATCCTCACGGCCGGCATCGGCGACACGCCCGACAAGGCGATCCATCACCTCGTCGGGCTCGCCTTCGGCGGCTCGCTCATCTCCGTCTTCGCCCGGCTCGGCGGCGGCATCTACACGAAGGCCGCGGACGTCGGCGCCGACCTCGTCGGCAAGATCGAGGCGGGGATCCCGGAGGACGACCCGCGCAACCCGGCCGTGATCGCCGACAACGTGGGCGACAACGTCGGCGACTGCGCCGGCATGGCGGCCGACCTGTTCGAGACGTACGCCGTGACCGCGGTCGCCGTGATGCTGCTCGGCGTCACCACGGCCTCGGGCGCCGGCAGGAACCTCTGGCTGTACCCGCTCGCGATCGGTGCCGTCTCGATCATCGCCTCGATCATCGGCGTCCAGTTCGCGCGTGTGCGCGAGGGCGGCAACGTCATGAACGCGCTCTACCGCGCGGTCATCGTCGCCACGGTCATCTCGGCGCTGATCTTCATCCCCGTCACGAAGGCCTTCGTCGGGACGATCTACACGTCCGGCACTGTCGCCCTCGCGCACTACTCGTTCGGCGAGCTGTACGGCTCGGCGCTGATCGGGCTCGCGGTCACCGCGCTGCTCGTCGGGATCACGGAGTTCTACACGGGCACGCGCTGGAATCCCGTCAAGTCGATCTCGCGGGCGTCCCAGACCGGCCACGCGACCAACATCATCGAGGGCCTCGCGGTCGGGATGCAGGCGACGGCCGCTCCCGTCGTCGTGATCGCGATCGGCATCCTCGTCGCGAACCACCTCGCGGGGCTGTTCGGGATCGGCGTCGCGGTGATGGCGCAGCTCTCGATGACCGGCCTGATCGTCGCCCTCGACGCCTACGGCCCGGTGACCGACAACGCGGGCGGGATCGCCGAGATGGCCGACCTGCCGCCGGAGGTGCGCGCGATCACGGACCCGCTGGACGCGGTCGGCAACACGACGAAGGCCGTGACCAAGGGCTATGCGATCGGCTCGGCCGCGCTCGCCGCACTCGTCCTCTTCGGCTCGTACGCGGACGGGCTGCACACGCAGGCGAAGGCCGGCTCGGCGCTCTCGCACCTCACCTTCGACCTCTCGGACGCCTGGGTGATCGCGGGCCTCTTCATCGGCGGTCTGATGCCGTTCCTCTTCGCCTCGCTCGCGATGCAGGCGGTGGGGCGCGTCGGCGGCGAGGTCGTGGAGGAGGTGCGCCGCCAGTTCCGCGAGCATCCGGGGATCATGGAGGGCACCGAGCGGCCGCAGTACGGCCCGGCGATCGACATCGTGACGAGCTCGGCGATCCGCTCGATGATCCTGCCCGCGATCGTGCCGATCGCCTTCCCGATCGTGGTGGGCCTGATCAACGCGAAGATGCTCGGCGGCCTCCTGATCGGGACGATCGTGACCGGGCTCTTCCTCGCGATCGCGATGACGTCGGGCGGCGGCGCCTGGGACAACGCGAAGAAGCTGATCGAGGACGGCCTCTACGGCGGCAAGGGCTCGGAGGCCCACGCGGCCGCGGTGACGGGCGACACGGTCGGCGACCCGTACAAGGACACGGCCGGCCCGGCGATCAACCCGATGATCAAGATCACGAACATCGTCGCGATCCTCATCATCCCCGTCATCATCTCGATCCACGGGTAGAGCCCTGCCGCCCCGGAGTACCGTTGCGCGCATGAGGCGCGTGATCCGGGTCGCCGCGTGCGTCGGCGCGCTCGCGCTCGTGACGGGGGCGATCGAGCTGCTGAAGGGGCACGTGCCGTGCTCAGCCTCGCGGTGCTCTTCCTGCTCGCGATCATCCCGGTCTCGGTCGCGTGGGGGATCGTCTACGCCGTCGGCATGGCGATCGGGAGCATGCTCGCGTTCAACTTCTTCTTCCTGCCGCCGCTCTACACGTTGACGCTGCAGGACACGCGGAACTGGTTCGCGCTCCTCGTCTTCCTCGTCACGGCCGTCGTCGTGAGCGAGCTCGCGACGCGCTCGCGCCGGCGGGCCGAGGAGGCCGAGGCCGCGCTGCGCGCGCTGCGCGCGCTGACCGAGGAGCGCGAGCGGCTCGCGCAGGAGGCCCTCGAGGCGGAGGCCCTGCGACGCAGCGACGCGATGAAGACGGCGCTGCTGCGCGCCGTCAGCCACGACCTCCGCTCGCCGCTGATGGCGATCCTCACCTCCGCCGGCGCGCTCGCGCACGGCGAGCTCTCGCTCGCCGCGGAGGATCGGCGGGAGCTCGCGGAGACGATCCTCGGCGAGGCGGGGCGGCTCGACGGCCTCGTCGAGCAACCTCCTCGACCTGTCGCGCCTCGCAGGCCGGCGCCGCCGCGCCGGAGCCCGGGGACTGGCCGGTCGACGACCTCGTCCTCCAGGCGATCGACGGGGTCGAAGCGGGGAATCGGGTCGAGGTCGTGCTCCCGAGGACGACTCGCCGCTCGTCCACGCCGACCTCCATCAGGCCGAGCGCGTCGTCGCGAACCTCGTCGAGAACGCGCTGCGCTACTCGCCGCCCGACGAGCCGGTGCGGGTGCAGGTCGCGGAGACCGGGGCGGAGGTGCTCGTGCGCGTCGTCGACCATGGGCCGGGCATCCCGGCGGCGGAAGCGGAGCGGATCTTCGAGCCGTTCCAGCGCGGCTCCCTCACCGGTCCGTCGCGCGGCGCGGGCCTCGGCCTGGCCATCGCGCGCGGCTTCGCGGAGGCGAACGGCGGCCGGGTCTGGGTCGAGTCCCACGAGGGGCAGGGCGCGACCTTCGTGCTCGCGCTGCCGGTCGCGCGCGCGCGGGTGGGGGTGCCCGCATGACCGGGCCGCGCGTCCTCGTCGTCGACGACGAGCCGCAGATCCTGCGCGCCCTGCGGACGAGCCTCCGCGGCGCCGGCTACGAGGTGGACACCGCCGAGACGGCCGAGGCGGCCCTCGCGGCGGCGGCGATGCGGCCGCCCGAGGCCGTCGTGCTCGACCTCGTGCTTCCCGACCGCAGCGGCACGGAGGTCGCACGCGAGCTCCGCGGCTGGAGCAGCGCGCCGATCATCGTCCTCTCGGCGGTCGGCGAGGAGCGGGAGAAGGTCGCCGCCCTCGACGCGGGCGCCGACGACTACGTGACGAAGCCGGTCGGGATCGACGAGCTGCTCGCCCGCCTGCGCGCCGTCCTGCGGCGCACCGCGCCGAGCGGTGAGCCGGTCATCGAGGTGGGCGAGCTCGTCGTCGACCTACCGAGCCGAGAGGTGCGGATGGCGGGGAAGCCGGTGCACCTGACGCCGCACCAGTTCGACCTCCTGCGCGTCCTCGCGGTCAACGCCGGCAAGCTCCTCACGCAGCGCCAGCTCCTGCAGGAGGTCTGGGGGCCCGGCTACGCGGACGCGGCGAACCTGCTGCAGGTGAACGTGTCCCAGCTGCGGCGCAAGATCGAGCCGGATCGCGCGAACCCGCGCTACCTGCTCACGGAGCCGGGCGCCGGGCTATCGCCTGGTCACGCCCGCGTCCTAGCCTTCAGGAAATCGTCAGGCGGACGCCCTGAATCGTCAGGCGGCCTTCAGGACCGCGTCCCTAGCGTCGTCTCCGTGGGACGATCTCTACGCGTTCCTGATCATGGCCGGCTGCTTCGCGCTCGTCTTCGTCCTGCGCTGGACGCTGGAGCGCATCTGATGTCGCGCCGGCGACGCCTTCGGTCTCGCGATCTCGCTCGTGGTGCTCGTGTATCTCGTGTACGCGCTCGTGCGCGGGGAGAACCTCTGATGGCGCAGGGCTGGGGCCAGATCGCGTTCTACGCGGTCGTTCTGGTCGCGCTCAGCTATCCGCTCGGGATCTGGATGGCGCGCGTCTACACGCGCGAGCGCGGCGACGCGGTCGAGCGCGGCTTCCTGCGCCTGCTCGGGCGCGACGCCGCCGGCGACCAGGACTGGAAGCAATACGCGCTCTCGGTGATCGCCTTCACGATCGCCTTCAGCGTCTTCCTCTACGGGCTGCTGCGGCTCCAGGGGCACCTCTTCCTCAACCCGGACCACCTGCCGGCGGTGCCGTGGACCGTCGCGCTGAACACGACGGCGAGCTTCGTCACGAACACGAACTGGCAGTACTACGGCGGCGAGGCGACGATGTCGTACCTCAGCCAGATGGCCGGGCTCGCCGTGCAGAACTTCGTCTCGGCGGGCGCCGGGATGGCCGTCCTCGCGGCGGTGATCCGCGGCATCGCCCGGCGCGGCAGCGGCAACGGGCTCGGCAACTTCTGGCGCGACCTCTATCGGTCGATCGTCTACATCCTGCTGCCGCTCTCGATCGTCCTCGCTGTGATCCTGATCTCGCAGGGCGTGCCGCAGACGTTCCACGGTCACGCGACCGCGACGACGCTGCAGGGCGCGCACCAGGCGATCGCGCGCGGCCCGGCCGCCTCGCAGATCGCGATCAAGCAGCTCGGGACGAACGGCGGCGGCTTCTACAACTCGAACTCGGCCGTCCCGTTCGAGAACCCGACTCCGCCCTCGAACTTCTTCGAGGTGCTGGCGATCCTGCTGATCCCGTTCGCTCAGGTGGTGATGTTCGGGCGGATGGTGCTTGCGCGGCGCCACGCCTGGGTGCTGTACGCCGCGTGCTTCTCGATCTTCGCGATCGGCGTCGGCATCGCCTTCCCCGCGGAGCAGCACGGCTCGCAGGTCCTGCGCGACTCCGGCGTGAACATCGCGCACGGCGCGGGCCAGTCGGCGGGAACATGACCGACAAGGAGATCCGCTTCGGCATCGCCAACACCGCGCTCTGGGCGACGGCGACGACCGACGTCTCGAACGGCTCGGTCAACGGCGGCCACGACGCGTTCACCTCCGCGGGCGGATCCGTCCCGCTCGTGAACATGTTCCTCGGCGAGGTCGAGCCCGGCGGCGTCGGCTCGGGGCTGTACGGCCTGATCTTCTACGTCCTCGTCGCGGTCTTCGTCGCGGGCCTCATGGTCGGCCGTACCCCGAATGGCTCGGGAAGAAGATCGAGGCGCGCGAGATGAAGTACGCCGCCATCGGCGCGCTCTTCGTACCGACGATGGTGCTCGTGATGACGGCTGCGGCGATCGTCACGCCCGCCGGTCTCGCGTCCGTCTTCAACCCGGGCGCGCACGGCTTCACGGAGGCGCTGTACGCGTACACGTCGCAGTCGAACAACAACGGCAGCGCGTTCGCCGGCTACGGCGCGACGACCTTCTCGACGACGCTCGGCACGGTGGCGCTCTACTTCGGCCGCTTCGTCCCGCTCGTCGCCGCCCTCGCGATCGGCGGCTCGCTCGCCACGAAGAAGGTCGTTCCCGCGTCCGCGGGCACGTTCCGCACCGACGGCGGGACGTTCGGCGTGATGCTGCTCGGCGTCATCGCCCTCACCGCCGGGCTGATGATCCTGCCCGCGCTGACGCTCGGCCCGATCGTCGAAGGGCTGATGCGCTGATGCGCGCCGTCGCTCGCCTCGGTCGTCGCGGTCGTCGTCTTCACCGTCGTGCTCGGCTTCGGCTACCCGGCGCTGATGACCGGCTTCGCCCAGCTCGCCTTCTCGCACAAGGCGAACGGCAGCCTGTCAGTCCGCAACGGCACGGTGGTCGGCTCCTCGCTCGCGGCGCAGGCGTTCACCGTCGCCGCGGTATTTCCACGAGCGGCCGTCGGCCACCACGCCGGCGTACAACGCCGCGGGCACGACCTTCTCCAACCTCGGCCCGACGAGCCCGGCGCTCGCGAAGCTCGTGCGCGGAACGCGAAGGCGATCCTGGCGCTCGAGGGCCCGTACAACCCGGGCCTCACGATCCACCAGATCCCGGTCGACGCCGTCGTGCCGTCCGGCTCCGGGATCGACCCCGAGATCTCGCTCGCCTACGCGCAGCTGCAGGCGCGGCGCGTCGCCGCCGTCCGCCACCTGCCGCTCGCGACCGTCCGGCGCCTGATCGCGCAGAGCACCGACGGGCGCGCGCTCGGGCTTCCTCGGCGAGCCGGGCGTCAACGTCCTCGAGCTCGACCTCGCACTCGACCGACTCGGAGGGCAGATGCCGACTAGATGGCGCGCCGCAGCCGCGCAAGCGTCTTCTCGCGCGACCTCGTCGTCGCGGCCGTCCGCGACTCGTTCCCGAAGCTCGACCCGCGCAGCAGATCACGCAACCCCGTGATGTTCATCGTCGAGCTCGGAAGCGTGATCACGACGGTGATCTTCGTCAAGGATCTCGCGCAGGGGCACACCGGCAGCTCTGGTTCGTCGGCGTGATCGCGGTCTGGCTCTGGCTGACCGTCCTGTTCGCGAACTTCGCGGAGGCGATCGCCGAGGGCCGCGGCAAGGCGCAGGCGAACGCGCTGCGCGCGACGCGCACGACGACGACGCGCGCGGCTGCGCGACGGCACGCGAGGTCGCGGCGCCGGAGCTGCAGAGGGGCGACGTCGTCGTCGTCGAGGCCGGCGAGGTCATCCCGGCCGACGGAGAGATGATCGAGGGTGCGGGTCGGTCGACGAGTCCGCGATCACGGGCGAGTCGGCGCCCGTGATCCGTGAGGCGGGCGGCGACCGCTCGGCCGTCACCGGCGGCACGAAGCTCCTCTCCGACCGGCTCGTGATCGAGGTCACGCAGGAGCCGGGCAAGTCGTTCCTCGACCGGATGATCGCGCTCGTCGAGGGCGCCGAGCGGCGCAAGACGCCGAACGAGATCGCGCTCAACATCCTGCTCGCCGGCCTCACGATCACGTTCCTCGCCGCCGTGGTGACGCTGCGGCCGTTCGCGATCTACGCCGGGCACGCAGCTCTCGCAGACCGTCCTGATCGCGCTCCTCGTCGCGCTGATCCCGACCACGATCGGCGCGCTGCTCTCGGCGATCGGCATCGCCGGGATGGACCGGCTCGTGCAGCGCAACGTGCTCGCGATGTCCGGCCGCGCCGTCGAGGCGTCGGGCGACGTCGACGTGCTCCTGCTCGACAAGACGGGCACGATCACGCTCGGCAACCGCCAGGCGGCGGAGTTCGTCCCGGCGCCCGGCGTCGAAGAGCGCGAGCTCGCAGAGGTGGCGCAGCTCGCCTCGCTCGCGGACGAGACGCCGGAGGGCCGCTCGATCGTCGTGCTCGCGAAGGAGCGTTTCAACCTGCGCGAGCGCGAGCTCGGCGAGCACGAGTTCGTCCCCTTCAGCGCGACGACCCGCATGAGCGGCGTCGACCTCGAACGGGACGATGATCCGCAAGGGCGCGGCCGACGCCGTCAAGGCGTTCATCGCCGAGAACGGCGGCCGCGCGCCCGGCCGAGATCGACGCGGCCGTCCAGCGCGTCGCCGAGCAGGGCGGCACGCCGCTCGTCGTCGCCCGCGACAACTTCGCGCTCGGCGTCGTCCACCTCAAGGACATCGTCAAGGGCGGCATGAGCGAGCGCTTCGACGAGCTGCGCCGGATGGGGATCCGGACGGTGATGATCACCGGCGACAACCGGGTCACCGCCGCGGTGATCGCGCAGGAGGCCGGCGTCGACGACTTCCTCGCCGAGGCGACGCCCGAGGCGAAGATCGCCCTGATCAGGGAGGAGCAGGCGAAGGGCCGGATGGTGGCGATGACGGGCGACGGCACGAACGACGCCCCGCGCTCGCCCAGGCGGACGTCGGCGTCGCGATGAACACGGGCACGACCGCGGCCAAGGAAGCCGGGAACATGGTCGACCTCGACTCGAACCCGACGAAGCTGATCGAGATCGTCGAGGTCGGCAAGCAGCTCCTGATCACGCGCGGCGCGCTCACGACGTTCTCGATCGCGAACGACGTCGCGAAGTACTTCGCGATCCTGCCGGCGATGTTCGCCTTCACCTACGCGACGAAGCCGGGCCGGCGCGGGCCGCTCGACGCGCTCAACATCATGCACCTCGGCGACCCGAAGAGTGCGATCGTCTCGGCGATCATCTTCAACGCCCTGATCATCCCGGCGCTCGTGCCGCTCGCGCTGCAGCGGCGTCAGGTACCGCGCGATCGGCGCGACCGCGCTCCTGCGCCGCAACCTCCTGATCTACGGGCTCGGCGGCATGATCCTGCCGTTCGTCGGGATCAAGCTGATCGACCTCGTCGTCCACAACCTCCTCGGGAGCGTGACCCGTGGCGCGCGGCCACTACCGGATCCTGCTCGGCATGGCGGCCGGCGTCGGCAAGACGTACCGCATGCTCCACGAGGGCCGGCAGGCGCAGGAGGAGGGCCGCGACGTCGTGATCGGCTACCTCGAGCCGCACGAGCGGCCCGAGACCACCGCGCTCGCCGAGGGGCTCGAGGTCGTGCCGCGGCTGCGGGCGCAGCACGGCGGCGCTCGAGCTCGAGGAGATGGACGTCGACGCGGTGATCCGGCGCGCGCCCGAGCTCGCGCTCGTCGACGAGCTCGCGCACACGAACGCGCCGGGTATGCGCAACGAGAAGCGCTGGCAGGACATCGAAGAGGTGCTCGACGCCGGCATCGACGTCATCTCGACCGTCAACGTCCAGCACCTCGAGAGCCTCAACGACGCGATCTTCGAGCTCACCGAGGTCCGCGTGCGCGAGACCTTCCCCGACCGGATCCTCGACGACGCGGACGAGGTCGTGCTCGTCGATCTCTCGCCCGAGGAGCTCCAGGAGCGGCTGCGGGCCGGCAAGGTCTATCCGAGGGAGCGCGCGGACGTCGCGCTCGAGAACTTCTTCCGCGCCGACAAGCTCGCGCGTGCTCCGCGAGCTCGCGCTGCGCGAGGTGGCGGAGGACGTGGAGGCGCCGGCGCGCCGCGCGAACGCTCGAGCCGCTCAGCCAGCAGGCGGTCGCCGAGCGCGTGCTCGCGCTCGTCGAGCCGCAGCCGAAGTCGCAGCGCATCATGCGCCGGGCCTGGCGCTCGGCCCAGCGGCTCGGCACGGAGAT
Source organism: uncultured Actinomycetes bacterium (assembly GCA_963746965.1). Classification (GTDB taxonomy): domain Bacteria; phylum Actinomycetota; class Thermoleophilia; order Gaiellales; family Gaiellaceae; genus Palsa-739. The sequence goes on from CAVVDH010000001.1 coordinate 1,708,254, forward strand.
GGACGCGGTCTGGGTGCGCCCGCCCGGGCCGAGCCGCCGACGGACGAGGAGACGACGCAGCTCGCGGCGCTCCGCCGGCTCGCCGGCATGCTCGGCGTGCCACTTCCTCGAGGAGGAGGGCGACGACCTCGTCGCCACGGTCCGCCGGGTCGCCGCACGAGCGCGGCTCGACGTACATCTTCGTCGGCACGCCCGACGAGTCGCGCCGCCGCGAGATCTTCGGCGGCTCGCTCCTCTCCCGCATGGTGCGGGAGCTGCCCGGCCTCGACATCCGCGTCGTCGCGAACCGGGCCGACCGGGATCGGCTTGAGCCGAATGATCGCCGCGGTCGATCGCACTCGCCGGTCTCGCGGCCGCGCTCGCCGCCGCGCTCGCGGTACGCAGCGGCTTCCGGCTCCGCCGCCGCGCACCGGCGTCTCGCGGATCCTCGTGCCCTTCACCGGCGGCACGCTCGACCCGACCGTGCTCGAGGCGGCGATCCGGCTCGCCCGCGCGGAGGAGCGCGACCCTCGTCCCCGCCTACCTCCTGCTCGTGCCGCTCCGCTACGGCGAGGATTCGCCCGCTGCGTGACGAGGTCGCGGTGGCGCTGCCGCTGCTGGAGGCGGTCGAGCACGCCGCCCTCCGGGCCGGCGTCCCCGTCGACGCGCGGATCGAGAAGGGTCGCAGCGCCGACCCACGCGCTGCGGCGCCTCTGGGACGAAGAGGGCTTCGACCGGATCGTCGCGCCGGCGCCCGAACGGCCGCGGCGGCGGCTTCACGGCGCAGGACGTGACCTGGATCCTCGCTCAACGCCCCGGCCGAGACGATCGTCCTCAAGCCGAACCCGAACGGCGCCCGGCGGCGGCCTGAGTACCGTTTCCCGCGTGAGAACGCGGGTCGAGCTGCTCGTCGGGCTTCTCGCGAGCGCGGGCGCGGTCGCGCTCGTGAGCGCGGTCGTCGACGCTGCTCGAGCCGCACGTGCCCGTGCTCAGCCTCGGCGGCGCTCTACGTGCTTCGCCGTGCTGCCGGTCGCGATCCTCTGGGGGCACGGCGCTCGCCGCCGTCGTCTCCGTCGCGAGCATGCTCGCCTTCAACTGGTTCTTCCTGCCGCCTGCGCACACGTTCCACCTGCGCGAGGGACAGAACTGGCTCGCGCTCGCCGTGTACCTCGTCATCGCCTTCGCCGTGAGCGCGCTCGCCGCGCGGGCGCGGGCGCGGCGGGAGGACGCCGAGCAGCGGCGGGCGGAGGCGCACGCGCTCGCCGAGGCCGCGCTCGACCTGCTGCGCGGGACGGAGCCTCGACGAGGAGCTCGACCGGCTCGCGGCTCTCGCCGCCGGCGTGCTCGGGGTCGAGCGGGCGCGCCTCGTGCTCGGCGCGCAGCCGCCGAGGCCGGACGAGCGGGGCCTGCCGGTCGAGGCCGGGCTCCGCTGCGTCGCGACGCTCTTCGTCGAGGAGGGGCGACGGTCGACGACGCCGTGCCGGCGCCGCTTCCTGCCGTCGCTCGCCGCGCTGCTCGCCGTCGACGTCGAGCGCAGCCGGCTGGAGGGCGAAGCGCTCGAAGCGGAGGCGCTGCGCCGCAGCGATGCGCTCAAGACGGCGCTCCTCCGCGCGGTCTCCCACGACCTGCGCTCGCCGCTGACCGCGATCCTCGCCTCGGCGGACGCGCTCGCCAGTCCGGGTCTCGACGCTCGAGCCGGAGCGATCGGCTGCGAGCTCGCCGAGGCGATTCGCGGCGAGGCGACACGGCTCGATCGCGTCGTCGAGCAGCTGCTCGACCTCTCACGGCTCGAGGCCGGAGCGGTCGAGCCGCATCGCGAGCTCTGGCACGTGGACGAGCTCGTCGGCCAGGCGCTCGCCGGTCTCGGCGCGGAGGACGTCGCGCGTCGGCTCGAGATCGCTCCGGAGACGCCGCCGGTCGAGGTGGACGCGGCCCAGATCGAGCGCGTGCTCGCGAACCTCATCGACAACGCGCTCCAGCTACTCGCCGCCGGGCTCGCGCGTCCTGGTCCGCGCGGAGCCCGGTGCGACCGAGCTGCGCATCCACGTCGTCGACTCGCGGCCCCGGGCTGCCCGACGAGGAGCGGGAGTCGCTGTTCCAGCCCTTCCGCCGCGGGACGGCCCGGGCACGGCGGTCCGGGCTCGGCCTCGCGATCGCGCGCGGCTTCGCCGAGGCGAACGGCGGACGGCTCTGGGCGCAGGACGATCCCGCCGGCGGGCATCTCGTCCTCTCGCTGCCGCTCGCGGCGCAGCCGGCGGTGCCGGCATGAGCGCCCGCGTGCTCGTGGTGGACGACGAGCCGCAGATCCTGCGCGCGCTCCGCACGAGCCTGCGGGGCGCCGGCTACGAGGTCGAGACCGCCGAGACGGCCGCAGGGGGCGCTCGCGCGCTCGCCGCGAATCCGCCGGACGCCGTCGTGCTCGACCTCGTGCTCCCGGACGGCAGCGGCACGGACGTCTGTCGCGAGCTGCGCACGTGGAGCAGCGCGCCGGTGATCGTCCTCTCCGTCGTCGGCGACGAGGCCGAGAAGGTCGCAGCGCTCGACGCGGGCGCCGACGACTACGTGACGAAGCCCTTCGGGATCGAGGAGCTGCTCGCGCGGCTCCGGGCGGCGCTGCGCCGGGCCGACGCTCGCCGCCGAGCCGGTCGTCGAGGTGGGTGAGCTGCGGATCGACCTCGAGAAGCGCGCGGTCTCGGTGGGCGGGAGGCCGGTCCAGCTCACGCCGCACGAGTTCGCGCTGCTGCGCGTGCTCGCGCGCAACCCCGGCAAGCTGCTCACCCACGCGACGCTGCTGCGGGAGGTCTGGGGGAGGGGCTACGCCGAGGAGTCGCACTACCTCCACGTCTACGTCTCGCAGCTGCGGCGGAAGCTCGAGGCGGACCCTGCGCGGCCGCGCTACATCCTCACCGAGCCCGGAGCCGGCTACCGCTCGCCGAGCTCGAAGCGTCGCCGGCCGAGCCGTCGACGCCCTGCGGACGACCCCGCCCGCCTGCGGCGGACGGTGGGCGCGCTTGAGCGTTTCCTGAGGGCTACGCCGGATCTCTGAGGCCCGGTTGAGCCGGCCGGGCCTAGCGTCGAGGCATGACCACTCATGCGCCGTCGCTCCGGTCGCTCGACCTTCCCGGCCGGGCCGGGCGGCGTTGCCGCTCCTCGCGGTCGCCGCCGCCGCGCTCGCGCTCGAGGCCGCGCCGCAGCTGCGCCTCCCGGGAGCGGCGGCCGCCGGCTGCTTCGCGCTCGCCGCCGCCGTCCGCGCGGCTCGCTCGAGAGTCGAGCTGCGTGCGCTTCGCCGCACCTCCGACCGGCTGATCCTCGCCGACGCGCACGCAGCCGAGGGATCCGAGATCGTGCAATGGCGGATCCTCGAGCTCGTCGCTCCCTCGTCGCGGCAGGATCTGGCGCGCGAGCTCGAGCAGACGCTGCGGAGGAGCGACCCGGCTCGGCTGCCGTCCGCCTCGCCGCTGCGGCGGGGTGTCGCGCGCCGCCACGAGGTCCTGCTGCAGAGCCTGGAGCAGCGGCTCCTCGACGGCCGGCCCGTGGGCGCGCGCGGCGTGCTCCTCCTCCGGCGCCTGCTGCGGGAGCCCGACAGCCCGCTCTACGACGAGCACGCGGCCGATGTGCGGCGGGCGCTCGCACGCGTGCTGGCGGAGCTCGAGCCGTGAGCGCGGCGGCGGGCACCGGGGAGGAGGCGCTCGAACCGAAGCGCCTGCGCCGCGTGCTGGTCGGGCGGCCGATGCGGACCGGCCAGCTGCACGAGACGCTGCTGCCGAAGTGGCTGGCGCTGCCGATCTTCGCCTCGGACCCGCTGTCGTCGAACGCGTACGCGACGGAGGAGGCGCTCGTCGTGCTCGTCGGAACGGCGGGGCTCGCCCAGGCGCACATCGTCTTCCCGCTCGCAATCGCGATCGGCCTCCTCCTCGGAATCGTGATCCTCTCCTACCGCCAGACGGTGCGCGTCTACGAGACCGCGGGCGGCGCGTACGTCGTCGCGCGCGAGAACCTCGGCACCGCGCCGAGCCTCGTCGCGGCGGCGGCGCTCCTCACCGACTACGTCCTCACGGTCGCGGTCTCGATCTCGGCCGGGATCTTCGCCATCACGTCGTTCGTTCCGTCGCTGAGCTCGCACCGCGTCGGGCTCTCGCTCGCCTGCCTCGCGGTGATCGTGCTCGCGAACCTCCGCGGCGTGCGCGAGTCGGGGCTCCTCTTCGCGCTGCCGACGTACGCCTTCATCCTCGCGATCCTCGCGGTCGACGCCGTCGGCCTCGTCGAGCTCGCGTCCGGCCATCTGCACCGCGCAGCCGTGCCGAGCCCGCTCGCGACGGGGACGGGAGCCGTCACGACGTTCATCCTCCTGCGCGCCTTCTCCTCGGGCTCGACCGCGCTGACGGGAGTTGAGGCGATCGCGAACGGCGTCAACGCGTTCCGCCATCCGCAGGGCAAGAACGCGTCCAAGACCCTCGGGATCCTCGGCGTCCTGACGATCACGATGTTCCTCGGCCTCTCGTACCTCGCCGTACACGTCCACGCGGCGCCGAGCGCGACGGCCTCCGTCGTGTCGCAGATCGCGAAGACGGTCTTCCGCCCCGGCTCGTTCGGCGGCTTCATGTTCTACGTCGTCCAGGCGACGACGCTGCTGATCCTGATCCTCGCCGCGAACACGTCGTTCCAGGGGTTCCCGCGGCTCTCGGCGCTGCTCGCACGGGACCGCTTCGCCCCGCGGCAGTTCTCGAACCTCGGCGACCGGCTCGTCTTCTCGAACGGGATGCTCGTGCTCGCCGCCGCGGCGGCCGGCCTGCTCGCGATCTACAAGGCGAACACCAACAGCCTCATCCACCTCTACGTGATCGGCGTCTTCACCGCCTTCACGGTCTCGCAGGCCGGGATGGTGCGCTACTGGCTGCGCATGCGGACGGCAGGGTGGCGCGGGCGCGCCGTGATCAACGGGGTCGGCGCCTCGGCGACCGGCCTCGTCACGGTGATCGTGATCTGGACGAAGTTCGCCGAGGGCGCCTGGCTCGTCACGGTCGCGATCCCCGTCATCGTCCTGGCGATGCTCGGCGTGCGACGCCACTACGGGCGGGTCGCCCGGCGGCTGAGCGCGGGAGCGGCGGCGGTCGCCTCGGCGCCGGGGGCGCGGAACCGCACGCTGCTCGTCGTCGAGGAGCTCGACCCGGCGGCCGAGCGCGCCCTCGCCTTCGCCCGCACCATCGCCCCGGACGGCTTCCGCGCGATCCACGTCCCGCGCCACCGCACCGACCCCGGGATCGGGCCGCGCTGGTTCCACCTCGCCGGCGGCCTGCCGCTCCTCGAGACCCTCGACTCGCGCGGCGGCGCGGTCGACTCCGTGCTCGAGCAGGTCTGGCGGCTGCCGCGCGGCGAGTCCGACTTCGTCACGGTCGTCGTCCCGGAGCAGTTCCGGCGCCGCGCGCTCGCCGAGGAGGCGCGGCACCCGTTCGAGTTCGCGCTCAAGCTGCGGCTGCTGACCGAGCCCGGCGTCGTCGTCGTGGACGTGCCGACGGTGGACGAGAGCCCGAGCGGGAGGCCGCTCGCCGCGCGCATCTTCGTCTCCGGCGCGAACGCGGCCTCGATGCGGGCCCTCAACTGGGCCGAGTCGGTCGGCCTGCCGGACACGCGCGCCGTCAACTTCGCCTTCGACGAGACCGAGGCGGCCGCGATGCGGCGCAAGTGGCGGGCCGAGGACGCCCGCGTGCCGCTCGAGGTGCTCGCGGCCCCGTACCGGGACATCGGCGACCCGCTGCTCGCGTACCTCCGCGAGCTCACGGCCGGCGGCCAGGACGTCCTCGTCGTGCTCCCGGAGCTCATCCTGCGTGGCTGGGCGCGGCTCCTCCACAACCAGCGCGCGCTGTACGTGAAGCGGCTGCTGCTCGTCGAGCCGCACGTGATCCTCGCTTCGGTCCCCTACCAGCTCATCCGATGAGGCGGCCCGACGTCGCGCTCCTGCGGCGCCGGGCACGGCGCTTCGCGCGCTGGACCGGCTCGATCGCCTACCGGAGCATCGTGGTACCGCTGCTCGAGCAGGAGGAGACGGAGCACGCGCTCGATCTCGCCTGCCGGCTCGCGGCCGACCGTCGGGCGCGGGTCGTCCTCGTGGCGCCGCTCGTCGTGGAGCGCGAGCTGCCGCTCGACGCACGCTTCGACGGCAGGCTGAACGGCCTCAAGACGCGACTCGAGTCCGCGTCGGCCGTCTGCGGCTCGTACGGCGTCGCCGTGCGACGGGAGATCGTCCGCACCCGGCCGGGCTCCCTCGGCGAGGAGGTCGCGCGCGTCGCGGCGGAGCGGCGGGCGGAGCTCGTGGTCGTCGGGGCGCCGGTCGAGTCGCGGCGCGGCTTCCAGCGTGCGTTCTCGCGCGAGGTCCTCCTGCTCCTCCGCGAGGCGCCGTGTCGCGTGATGGTCGCCACCGGCCCCGTTGCGGGCAGTGGGGCGACCGCGCCGCGCACTACAGTCACGCCGTGGCACGACGGCGTCGCCAGGCGCACGAGCTCGAGCGCGTCCTCGGGGCGAACGCGCTCTTCGCCACGGCGTACGGCAACGTCGGCTCGTCGATCTACTACGCCCTCGGCGTAACGGCTGTCTTCGCCCTGGGCCTGACGCCCGCGGTCTTCGTCATCGCCGGCATCTTCTTCGCCGCGACGGCGTCGACGTACGCGGAGGGGACGGTCCGCTACCCCGAGGCCGGCGGCTCCTCGAGCTTCGCCCGCCACGCGTTCAACGAGCTCGTCTCGTTCGGGGCCGCCTGGGCGCAGATGCTCAACTACGTGATCACGATCGCCATCTCGGCGTTCTTCGTGCCGCACTACCTCTCGATCTTCTGGGAGCCGCTGCGGCAGAACCCGTGGGACATCATCGGCGGGGCGACGGTGATCGTCGTGCTCGTCGCCCTCAACATCGTGGGGATCCAGGAGTCGGCGCGGCTCAACGTCGTCCTCGCCGCGATCGACTTCGCGACGCAGCTCCTGCTCGTCCTCCTCGGCTTCTTCCTCGTCTTCCACCCGGCGACGCTCGCGCACAACGTCCACTGGGGCGTGGCCCCGACCTGGGGGGAGTTCTTCCTGGCGATCCCGGTGGGGATGATCGCCTACACGGGGATCGAGACGGTCTCGAACCTCGCCGAGGAGGCGCGCGACCCCGTTCGCACCATTCCGCGCTCGATCGCGATGGTGGCCGTCGCGGTCTTCGCCATCTACTTCACGCTGCCGCTCGTCGCACTGTCCGCGCTGCCGGTGCACGAGATCCACGGCGCGCTGACGACCAGGCTCGCCCTGCCTCCGCAGCAGGGCGGCTTCCAGAACGACCCGGTGCTCGGGGTCGTGGAGCACCTCGGCATCTCCGGGACGTTCCTTTCCGGCTTGAAGATCTACGTGGGCCTGCTGGCGGCGACGATCCTCTTCATCGCGACGAACGCCGGCATCATCGGCGCCTCCCGCATCACGTACTCGATGGCCGGGTACCGCCAGCTGCCGTCGATCTTCCGGCGGCTCCACCCGCGCTTCAAGACGCCGTGGCTGTCGCTGATCGTCTTCGCCGGCTTCGTCTCGATCATCGTTCTCCTGCCGGGCAAGACGGACTTCCTCGGCACGATGTACTCCTTCGGGGCGATGCTCTCGTTCACGGTCGCGCACGTGTCCGTGATCCAGCTGCGGCGCCGGTACCCCGACCAGGAGCTCGCGTTCCGCGCGCGTCCCAACCTCCGCTGGCGTGGTGTCGACTGGCCGCTGTTCGCCGTCTTCGGCGGCACGGCGACCGCGCTGGCGTGGCTCGTCGTGGTCGTCCAGAGCCCGAACACCCGCTACGCCGGGCTCGGCTGGCTCGCGCTCGGCTTCGTCGTCTACGTCTTCTACCGGCGGCGGGTGCTCGAGCTGCCGCTCCGGGAGACGGTGCGCGCGCCGGTCGAGTACGGGCTCGCCGCGGCGCTCGAGTTCCGCAGCATCCTCGTCCCGATCGCGACCGGCTACGCGTCCGAAGAGGCGATGGACTTCGCGTGCCGGCTCGCCGCGGAACGGCGGGCGTCGATCGTCGCGATCACGGCGATCGAGGTGCCGCTCGAGCTGTCGCTCGACGCCGAGCTCCCGGAGGACGCGCGCGAGGCGAACGCGCAGCTCGACGAGGCGCGCGCCATCGGCGAGTCGTACGGCGTGCGCGTGATCGGCCGCATCGCACGCACCCGGAACATCGGCCGCGCGATCGTCGACGAGGCGGTCCGCCGCCACTCCGAGATCATCGTCATGGCAGGGCCGCGGCGCGTGCGCCTGCAGCGCGGCCGGCGCCAGATCTTCGGCGACGCCGTCGACTTCGTCCTCCGCCACGCGCCGTGCCGCGTGATGGTCGCCACGCCCCGCGAGCGAGCGGCATGAGCGTGCTCTACCGCCGCGCGACCCTCGCCTTCGGGATCGTGGCGATCGCGCTCGGGATCGCGCTCCTCGCCGAGACCGTCGTGGCCGGCGGCGGCTCGAGCGGCTATCTCCTCGGTGTGCTCTTCGTCGCGCTCGGAGTCGGCCGCCTCTACCTCCTGCGTCGCCGCTAGGCTCGCGGCGCGATGGCCAGAAAGTTGCCGCGGCTGCAACGGGTGCTCGACGCGCCGGCGCTCGCCTCCGTCGCGTACGGCGAGGTCGCGTCCTCTCTCTACTTCGCGCTCGGGATCGTCGCCCTCCACGCGCTGGGGCTGACACCCGCGGTGCTCGGGGTCGTCGGCGTGCTCTTCCTCGTCGTGACGCTGTCGTACGCGGAGGGGACGACGACCATCGGCGAGGCCGGCGGCGCCGCCACCTTCGTCCGCGTCGCCTTCAACGACTTCGCGGGCTTCGTCACGGGGTGGGCGCTCTTCCTCGACTACCTGATCGTGATCGCGCTCTCGGCGCTCTTCTTCCCGCACTACCTCGGGCTCGCGATCGGCGTGCACTCGATCGCCCGGCGCCCGGGGGACGTGATCGTGGCGTGCGTCGTGATCGCCGTGATCGCGGTCGTGCGGCTGCTCCGCCGCACCGGTCTCTACTCGTTCAGCCTCGTCGTGCCTCTCGTCGACCTCGTGACGCAGCTGCTGCTCGTGCTGCTCGGGTTCGCCTTCCTCTTCTCGCCGAGCGCGCTCGGGCGGGGCCTCTCGCTCGGCACCCAGCCGTCGTGGCACCAGCTCGCGTTCGCGCTGCCGCTCGCCCTCCTCGCCTACACGGGGCTGGAGACGGTCGCGAACCTCGCGGAGGAGGCGCGGCAGCCGGGGCGCGACCTGCCGCGGAGCCTCTTCACCGGCATCGGCCTGGTCGTCGTCGTCACCGTGCTGATCGCGCTCGTCGCCCTCTCCGCTTTCCCGGCGCCGCACGGGACGACGAAGCTCGGTACCGAGTGGCAGCGGGCTCCGCTGATGGGCGTCGTCTACGCGCTCGGTCCGCACGTCGCGTTCTGGGTCGAGCGGGCCCTGCGGGTCTACGTCGGGCTGACCGGGGCGCTCATCCTCCTCACCGCCGCCGCGACGTCGAACTCCGGCTTCGGGCGCCTCGCGTACTCGCTCGGGGAGCACGGCCAGCTGCCGCGCGGCTTCGGCCGGCTCAGCCGCCGCAGCCACCACTCGCCGGAGACCGTCGTCGCGGCCGCCACGATCGCGATCGTCCTGCTCGTCTCGACGGACCTGACCACGGATCCGGTGAGCTTCCTCGCGAGCCTCTTCAGCTTCGGCGTCCTCGTCGCCTTCACCGCCGCGCAGCTCGCCGTCGTGAAACTCCGCTTCAGCAAGCCGGCGGCCGAGCGACCGTTCCGCGTGCCGCTGTCCGTGCGGATTCGCGGGGCGGACGTCCCGCTGCCGACCGTCGCCGGCGCGCTCGCGACGACCGCGATCTTCGTCGCGGCGATGGCGACGCACATCGGCGCGCGCTACGCCGGCCCGATCTGGCTCGCGATCGGCGTCGTCGTCTACCTCGTCGTGCGCCGCCGCCGGGGCACGGGGATCCTCGAGCACGTCGAGCCGGTCGAGGAGGGCGAGCTGCCGGAGGCGGAGTTCTCGAAGATCCTCGTGCCGATGAAGCTCGGCGACATCGGCGAGGAGATGGTCGCGACGGCGGTCAAGCTCGCGCAGGAGCGCGGCGCGGCGGTCGTGGCCCTGCACGTGATCCGCGTGCCGCTCGACCAGCCGCTCGACGCGGAGCTGTTCGACGAGGAGGAGCGGGCGGCGGCCTCGCTCGCGGAGGCGGCCGCGCTCGGCGCCGACCACGGCGTCACGGTCGAGGGCCGGTCCGTGCGGGCGCGGTCGATCGGAGACGCGATCGTGCAGGCCGCCGAGGAGACGGGCGCCGACCTCATCGTCCTCGGCTCCTCGCCGCGCTGGCGCCGCCAGTCGCGGTTCTTCTCCCCGACGGTCGACCACGTCCTGCGCAAGGCGCCGGCGGAGGTGCTCGTCGTCGCCTTCCCCCAGGGCGTGCTCGAAGAGGCCTAGCGAGCTACGCTCACCCGATGCTCAAGGCACTCGTCATCGGCTGCGGCCGCGTCGGCTCGTCGATCGCGCTCCAGCTCCACCAGGAGGGCTGGGAGGTGACCGTCGTCGACGAGAGCGAGGACGCGCTCCAGCGGCTCGGCGAGAGCTGGCCCGGCACCTTCATCGTCGGCCACGGGATGGACGCCCACCTCCTGCGGGAGGCCGGCATCGAGGACGCCGACGCCGTCGTCGTCGCCACCGACGGCGACAACACGAACATCGTCATCGGCCAGGTCGCGCAGAAGCGCTTCGACGTCCGCTGCGTCGTCGTGCGCGTCCTCGACCCCGCGCGCGCCCGCTTCTACCAGGAGCGCGGGCTCGACACGGTGTGCCCGACGAGCGTCGCCATCGACCGGCTGATGCACGCGGCGCGCACCTGCGCGATCCCGGGAGCCGAGGAGACGCCGACCGTGGAGCCCGTCTGATGTACGTCATCGTCGCGGGCGGCGGCAAGGTCGGCGCCAACGTGACGCGCTCGCTCCTCCGGCTCGGCAACGAGGCGACGTTGATCGAGCAGCGGCGCGACCGCTTCGAGCAGCTCGAGGACGAGTTCGAGCACCAGGTGCAGCGCGGCGACGCGACCGAGCTCTTCGTCCTCGAGCGGGCCGGGATCGCGCGGCCGCCCGACGTCGTGCTCGCGCTGACGGGGGACGACGAGGACAACATGATCATCTGCCAGATCGCGCGCGAGAAGTACGGCGTCCCGAAGGTGATCGCGCGCGTGAACGACCCGCGCAACCAGCCGCATTTCGACCTGCTCGGGATCTCGCCGACCGTGTGCGCGACCTCGAGCGTGCTGGCGCTCGTCGAGCACGAGGTGCCCGAGCACGATCTCATCCACCTGCTCGAGCTGCGCGGCGAGAACCTCGAGATCGTCGAGGTGCAGATCGACGGTGACTCGCCCTCTGCGGGGCGCAGCATCGAGGGCCTCTCCCTGCCCGAGGGGTCGCGGCTGATCTCCGTCATGCGGGGCGGTCGGGCCGAGATCGCCGTCGGCTCCACCGTGCTCGAGGCGGGAGACCAGGTGCTCGCGATCCTCGAACCGGGCAAGGAGGACGAGTTACGCCGCGTTCTGCTTCGTCGCTGATCCCGTTGCTCGCCCTCGCGGGCCTCGTCCTCGCCGCCTGCGGCGGAGGCGGCCCGGCGGGCGGCGTCGACGGCGCACGGAAGTCGATCGCTGCCGCGGGCTCGAGCCACGACTGGACACGCTTCGGCTGGGACGCGCGTCGCAGCAACGACGATCCGGATGCGACCGGGATCACCGCGGTGAGCGCGGGGACGCTGGTTCGCCAGCAGGTGAGCCTGCCGGGGACGGTCGATTCCTCGGCGATCTACCTCCACGCCGTCTCGGTCGGCGGTGCGACGCATGACGCGTTCTTCGTCACGACGACCTACGGGATCACGCTCGCGATCGATGCGGCGAGCGGGCAGATCCTGTGGCGCTGGACGCCGCCCGGGTACTCGCGCTGGGCCGGCTCCGCCCAGATCACCACCGCGACGCCCGTCGCCGACCCGAGCCGCAGGTGGATCTACGCCGCGTCGCCGGACGGACGGATCCAGAAGCTCTCGGTCGCGAACGGTCACGCCGTCTGGCGGCGGCGGATCACGAAGCTGCCGTCGCGGGAGAAGATCGCCTCCTCGCTCAACTTCGCGGGCGGCCACGTCATCGCGACCACCGGCGGCTACGTCGGCGACGCCCCGCCGTACCAGGGGCACGTCGTCGTCGTCTCGCCCGGGAACGGCCGCCTCCTCCACGTCTGGAACTCGCTCTGCTCGAACCGGCGCGGGCTGCTCGTTCCCTCGAAGTGCCGGTCGAGCGACTCCGCGATCTGGGGTCGTGCCGGCGCGGTCGTCGCGCCGCGCAGCGGCAACCTGCTCGTGGCGACCGGCAATGCGCCCTGGAACGGCCGGACCGACTGGGGCGACTCGGTTCTCGTCCTCTCGTCGAAGGCGAAGCTCCTCGGCAACTACACGCCGAGCAACACCGAGCAGCTGAACGACGCCGACCAGGATCTCGGCTCCACCTCGCCCGTCTTCCTCAGCTCGAGGATCGTGGCCCAGGGCGGCAAGGACGGCAAGATCCGGCTCCTCTCGCTCGCGCGGCTGCGCGGGACGAAGCCGCATCGCGGTCACGAGCTGCAGATCGTGTCGACGCCGTCCGGCAGCGATCTCTTCACGGCGCCCGCCGTGTGGCGGAGCGGGAAGCGCGTGTGGCTGATCGCCGCCGACGGCGGTGCGACGCAGGCGTGGTCGCTGCGCAGCGGGCGTCTCCACTCGGTCTGGCGGGTCGGTAACGGCGGTACGAGCCCGGTCGTCGCCGGGGGACTGCTCTGGGTCTACGACCCGGGCGGCGGCGGGCTCCGCGTCTACGGGCTGCCGGATGGGAAACCGGTCGCGACGCTGGCGGCGGGCTCCGGGCACTGGAACAGCCCGATCGTCGCCGACGGCCGGGTCGCGCTCCCGGAGGGCGACGCGAACGACCACGCGAAGAGCGGCGTGCTCGACATCTGGCGCCTCCGCAAGGTCCCGAAGTCGGGCAGCTAGCCGCGATGGCTGTCGACGACGCCGTGTGCTCGGCGCGTCAGGCGGAGCGGCGGCGGCGGACCTGCGGAGCCTGCTGGCCGAGGGCGGCGTAGGCGAGCGCCTGCAGCGACTCGTTCAGCGTCGACAGCTCGCGCGCCAGCCGGAGGAAGTTCTCGTCGTTGTCGAGCCGCTTGTTCGTCTTCGCCAGCTCTTCGGCGATCCGGTCGAGCCGCTCGAGAATCAGGTCGAAGCGCCGGTCGGAGAGGTTGTGCTCCACCTGCTCATCGTAGTGGTATCGCCGCGAGCTCCTCGCGTGACCGCACGACGATCGTCTCCCCGCCGAGCGCGTCTCGCACCTCGTCGAGCGTGCCGACGACCTCGACCTGGCGGCCGGCGCCCGCATGGGCGAGCGCGATCTCGACGAGCTCCCGCGGCGCGTCGCTGAAGACGCCGAGCCGCGCACCGGCCGAGACCAGGCGGCGCAGCGCTGCGTTCGTGTCTGCGCGGGGACGGATCCACAGCGGGGCCCGATCGGCCGCGAAGCGCGCAAGGAGAGGACGCCAGTCGCCGAGGGCGCTGTCGAGCGCACCAGCGGCCGCCTCTCGATCCTCGGGCACCCCGAGCTCGACCCGCGCCCGCCGCGCCGCGTCCTCGAGCCACGCGTCCCACAGCGGTCGCGTGTCGGCGAGCACGCCGTCGAGGTCGAGCGCGAGCGCAAGTCCGGCCACGACCGGCGATGGTAGATTCCCGCCACAAACCGGCGAGCGGTGAGGGAACTCCGGTGCAAGTCCGGGACGGTCCCGCCGCTGTAAGGGGAGAAGCTCTCCCGCCACGACGCCACTGGGTCTCAGGCCCGGGAAGGCGGCGGGGGAGGGAGCCCCGAGTCAGAAGACCTGCCGCCCGCCGCCAAACCCGAACCCCTCGCGGAAGGAGGATTCGTGTTTCGCCGTTCCATCGCAGTCGTCGTGGCCCTTGCGGCCGCGCTCGCCGTCGTCTCCCTCTCGGCGGCCGCCCACCAACGGGCACACGCAAAGCGTCACGCTCCACGCCGGATCGTCTCTCTCTCGCCGACGGTGACCGAGGACCTGTTCGCGATCGGCGCCGGCAAGCAGGTCGTCGCGGTCGACCAGGACTCGAACTACCCGCGGCGGGCGCCGCGCACGAGCCTCTCCGGCTACACGCCGAACGTCGAGGCGATCGCGAACTACCACCCTGATCTCGTCCTCATCTCGTACGACCCCGGCAACTTCGCCTCGCAGCTCCGGCAGCTCGGGATCACGGTCGTGAACGAGCCCGCCGCGAACAAGCTCCGGCAGGCGTACACGGAGATCCTCCGGCTCGGCCGCCTCACCGGCCACGCACGCGGCGCGAAGGCGGTCGTCCGCTCGATGCGGACGCGGCTCGCGGCGATCGTGCGCAGCGTGCCGGGCGCGCGCCGGCACCTGCGCGTCTACCACGAGCTCGACCCGACCTACTACTCGGCCACGTCGAAGACGTTCATCGGCAGCATCTACAAGCTGTTCGGCTTCCGGGACATCGCCGACGCCGCCGACTCGACCGGCGGCGGGTATCCGCAGCTCTCGGCCGAGTACATCATCGCGCAGAACCCGCAGATCGTCGTCCTGGCCGACACGAAGTGCTGCCAGCAGACGGCGGCGACGGTCGCCTCGCGGCCCGGCTGGAGCACGATCGCCGCGGTCCAGCGCCGTCGCGTGGTGGGCGTCGACGACGACGTCGCCTCGCGCTGGGGCCCGCGGATCGTGCAGTTCGCCCGGGCAATCGCGCGAGTGGCGCGCAGGGGCTGATGACGGCGGCGGCCGGGAGAGTGGAGGCGGCACCCCGCGTCGAGGCGCGGGGCGTCGGCCTCCGCGCCGGCCTCGTCACGGCCGCGTTCCTCCTCGCGGCCCTCGCGGTCGGTCTCGCCGTCGGGCCGGTGCACGTCGGCGTCGGTTCGATCCTCCGCTCGGCGGTCGCGTACGTCCCGGGACTGCACGTCCACCAGCCTCTCGACGCCGTCGAGCGCGGCGTGCTCTGGCAGGTGCGCGCGCCGCGCGTCGCGCTCGCCGCGCTCGTCGGCGGGATGCTCGCGGTGGCGGGGGCGTCGTACCAGGGAGTCTTCCGGAATCCGCTCTGCGACCCGTACCTCCTCGGCGTCGCCGGCGGCGCCGGGCTCGGCGCGACGCTCGCGATCATCTACGCGTCGGCGGCTGCGGCAGGGAGCAACTGGACGGTGCCGCTCGCCGCCTTCGGCGGCGCGATCGCCGCGGTCGTCGTCACCTACGCGCTCGGTCGCTCGGCCGGCGCCGCGCACATGACGGGGGCGCTCGTCCTTGCCGGCGTGACGATGGCGACCTTCACCGCCGCCGTGCAGACGTTCGTCCAGCAGCAGCACACCCAGCAGCTGCAGAACGTCTACGCGTGGCTGCTCGGCGGCTTCTCGACGGCGACGTGGCGCGACGTCGCGATCTGCGCGCCGTACATCGCGGCGAGCTCGGTCGTCCTCGTCCTCCACCGGCGCGTGCTCGACGTCCTCAGCCTCGGCGACGACGAGGCCGCGAGCGTCGGGGTCGAGGTCGGGCGGGCACGGCTGGCGATCGTCGTCGCGGCCACGCTCGGGACCGCGGCCGCCGTGTCCGTGAGCGGCCTGATCGCCTTCGTCGGGATCATCGTCCCGCACACGATCCGCCTGCTCGTCTCGACGAGCTACCGCGCCGTCGTCCCGCTCTCGCTGCTCGCCGGCGCGGGATTCCTCGTCCTCACCGACGTGGTCGCGCGGACGGTGCTCTCGCCGGCGGAGCTGCCGATCGGCGTCGTCACGGCCTTTCTCGGGGCGCCGTTCTTCGCCATCGTCCTCCGCACCGCGAGGACTGCTCGGTGATCGAGACCCGCGACCTCTGGGTGCGCTTCGGGCCCGTAGCCGCCGTCCGCGGGCTCTCGCTCCGCGCCGAAGCGGGAGGCTGGACGGCGTTGATCGGGCCGAACGGCGCGGGCAAGACGTCGGCGCTGCGTGCGCTCGCCGGCCTCGCCGCGTACGAGGGCGAGGTGCTGCTCGACGGGCGAGAGGCGCACCGGCTCGGGCGCCGTGCAGTGGCGCGACTCGTCGCGTTCGTCCCGCAGAAGCCCGAGACCCCGGCCGCGCTGACGGTCGCGGAGTACGTCCTCCTCGGCCGCACCCCGCACATCGCCTACCTCGGAGGGGAGGGTCGCCGCGACCGGGAGGCGGCGACGCGTGCGCTGCGGCGGCTCGAGCTCGAGCGCTTCGCCGAGCGGCCGCTCGGGTCGCTCAGCGGCGGCGAGCTGCAGCGCGCCGTGCTCGCCCGCGCGCTCGCGCAGGAGGCGCCGGTGCTGCTGCTCGACGAGCCGACGACCGCGCTCGACCTCGGCCGGCAGCAGCTCGTGCTCGAGCTCGTCGACGCGCTGCGCGGCGACGGGCTGACGGTCGTGACGACCATGCACGACCTCACGCTCGCGGGGCAGTACGCCGAGCGGCTCGTCCTGCTGGACGAAGGCTCGGTCGTGGCGGAGGGGACCGCCGCCGAGGTCCTGTCGGCACCGAACGTCGCGGCCTACTACGGCGCGAACGTCCGCGTGGTCGAGGACGGCGCCGGCGTCTTCGTCTTTCCGGTGCGCACGCGCTAGAGTCCGCGTCGGCGCCCGGCGCCGCTCTATGCGCGACTGACCCGTCTCATCAGCCTCTGTTCCGCCAAGTCGTTGGAGGTCGTCGCGCATGTCCCGCCTTGCCGGCTCGCTCGTCGCGGCCGGAGTCTCGAAGTCGTACGGAGCCGAGCTCGTCCTCGCGGACGTGAGCCTCGTCGTGCCGCCACGGTCCCGGATCGGGCTCGTCGGCCCGAACGGTGCCGGCAAGTCGACGCTCCTCCGCCTGCTCGCCGGGCTCGAGGAGCCGGACGCGGGTCGCATCCGCCGCACGCCGCCCTCGCTCGCGATCGGCTACCTCGCGCAGGAACGCGACGCGGCGGGCAGCCGCTCGGGCGGTGAAGCGGCTCGCGCCGCGCTCGCGGGGCTGCTCCGCCGCGGCTGCGACGTGCTCCTGCTCGACGAGCCGACGAACGACCTCGACTTCACGGGGCTCGCCTGGCTCGAGCGCTCGCTCGTGTCGCAGCCCGGCTCACTCGTCGTCGTCTCGCACGACCGGGCGTTCCTCGACCGCACCGTCACGCGCATCGTCGAGCTCGACGAGTGGACGCGCGGCACGACGGAGTACAGCGGCGGCTGGAGCGACTACGAGGCCGAGCGCGAGCGCCGGCGGGAACGGCACAACCGCCGCTGGGAGGCCTCGGTCGCCGAACGGCGGCGCGTGGAGGAGCAGATGCGCCGGATGGCCGACTGGGAGCGGCGCGGCTACGGCCAGGGCCGGAAGAAGAAGAAGTCGAAGGACGTCAAGCGGACGTACGGGGCGAAGCTCGCGCGCATCGAGACGGTCGAGAAGCCGTACGAGCCGTGGGAGCTGCAGCTCGCGCTCGCTCCGGCGGCGCGGAGCGGCGACGTCGTCGTCGGACTCGAGCAGGCCGTCGCCGAGCGCGGCTCCTTCCGGCTCGGCCCGCTCGATCTCGAGGTGGCGTGGGGCGACCACCTCGGCGTCGCCGGGGCCAACGGGAGCGGCAAGACGACGCTGCTCGACGTGCTCCTCGGCCGACTCCCGCTCGCCGAGGGGAGGCGCCGGCTCGGCGCGGGTGTCGTGCTCGGCGAGCTGGAGCAGGACCGCGGGGCGCTGAGCGGGCCGCAGACCCTGCTCGACGTCTTCCGCGAGGTGGGCGAGGAGACGACGAGGACGCTGCTCGCGAAGTTCGGCCTCGGCGCGGAGGACGTCCTGCGGCCCGCCGGGTCGCTCTCGCCGGGCGAGCGCACCCGCGCCGGGCTGGCGCTGCTCGGTGCCCGGGGCGTCAACTGCCTCGTCCTCGACGAGCCGACGAACCACCTCGACGTGGAGGCGATCGAGGAGCTCGAGCGTGGGCTCGCCGGCTACGACGGCACCGTGATCCTCGTCACCCACGATCGCCGCTTCCTGGAGGCCGTCGCGCCGAGCCGTACCATCGAGCTGTGAGTGGCAACGCGACCGCCTCGATCCTCACGATCGGGAACGAGCTCGTCTCGGGCGACGTGCCGAACACGAACGCGTCGTGGCTCGCGCGCCGGCTCGCGCCGCTCGGCGTCGAGGTGCGGCTGACGGCGGCGCTGCCCGACGAGGTCGACACGGTCGCGGAGTTCGTCCGCGCCGAAGCGGCGCGCGTCGACTTCCTCCTCGTCACCGGCGGTCTCGGCGGCACGCCCGACGACCTGACACGCGAGGCGATCGCCGCCGCCTTCGGCGCCCCGCAGGAGGAGGTGCCGGACGTTGCGGCCGAGCTCCGCGCCCGGTTCACGCGCAACCCGGACTACGCGGCGCGCTGGGCGCTCCTGCCGCGCGGCAGCCGGCCGCTCGCGAACCCGCTCGGCGGCGCGCCGGGCTTCGCGATCGGGAACGTCTACGTCCTGCCGGGGCTCCCGTCGGAGATGGAGGCGATGTTCGCGTCGATCGAGGCGGAGTTCCGGCGGGGCAACCCGATCGAATCGTGGCGGCGCGTCTACCGGACGTACGAGAGCGTGATCGCCGGCACGCTCGCGGAAGCGGGCGAGCGCTGGCCGGACGTCCTCGTCGGCTCCTACCCGAGCTTCGGCGCAGGCGGCTTCACCGTCGAGATCGTGCTCAAGTCGAGCGACGTCGCCGCCCTCGCGGCGGCCTCGTCCTGGCTCGAGTCAGCGATCGAAGAGGGCGGCGGAGGGTAGGTAGAACGCCGCGATCGCGAAGGTGAGGAACACCGCCGCGAGCGGGCTGAAGAAGGCGACGACGAACACCGTGCCGTACATCGGGACGCCCGGGAGATACGCCCGATCGACGGCTCTCAGCGCCGCATCGGGGATGGACTCCGCGATCAGCCGCCGTCCGCGGCGGGCGTACCCCCACCACACGAGGTGCAGCATCGCCATGACGACCAGGGTTCCCGCGTAGGCGAGTGTGGCCGGCTCGTCGCCGGCGCCGCGGAGGTTCTCCGCGACGAGTCCCGTGGGGAAGGGGAGGAACGCCACCGTCAGCAGGAGCAGGTTGTTGACGAAGAGCATCGTCCGGTCGGTGCGCCCGAGCAGCGAGACCGTGTGGTGGTGGTTCATCCAGATGATCCCGATCGTGACGAAGCTCGTGACGTAGGCGAGATAGCCGGGCCAGAGGTGGAGGAGCTTGCCCCCGAGGTCGGCTTCGTGACCGACGCTGAACTCGAGCACGAGGAGCGTGGCGGCGATCGCGAACACACCGTCGCTGAAGGTCTCGAGGCGGGCGGTTCCTGGCTCCACGGCCGCTGATCGTCGCGGACGGGCAGGACGGCGTTCCTCGACCGGGCTGCGGGTACCGCACGCGGTCCCACGTTCGCGTTCCCGCGCCCCCATCCGCCGCCGACGGTGACCGAGATCCGCGCCGCCGGCCACTGGCCGCTACGGCCATGTCCGGAACCAGGTTCCGGACATGGCGGTTCGTGACGTGTCCGTCCGCGGATCTGGCCGAGTTCAAGTGCGCGGTCATGTCCTTTCGGGCGCCGTCCGGTACCAGGTTCCGGCCGTGTCTGCTTGGGACACGTCCGGGATTACAGCCGGAGGCCGCCGCTAGGATCGAGCGGTGGCCGCGACGACGCCGGAGACGTACCTGGCCGACCTCAACCCGGCGCAGCGCGAGGCCGTCCTCCATACCGAGGGGCCCGTGCTGGTCGTCGCCGGCGCCGGTTCGGGCAAGACCCGCGTCCTCACCCGCCGCATCGCCCACCTGCTCGGCGCGGTCGGCGTCAGGCCGTCCGAGATCCTCGCGATCACGTTCACGAACAAGGCGGCGGGGGAGATGCGCGAGCGCGTCGGCGATCTCGTCGGCCCGCCCGCTCGCGCCGCCTGGGTGATGACGTTCCACTCCGCGTGCGGCCGCATCCTGCGCCGCGAGGCGCAGCGGCTCGGCTACCGCTCGAACTTCACGATCTACGACCAGGCAGACCAGATCCGGCTCGTCAAGCGCTGCCTCGAAGAGCTCGAGCGCGACCCGAAGCGCTTCACGCCGCGCGGCATCCACTCGCAGATCTCGAACGCGAAGAACACGCTCGTCGGCCCGGCCGAGTACGGCGAGCGCGTCTCGAGCTTCTACGACCAGACGGTCGCCGAGGTCTACGACCTCTACCAGAAGCGCCTCTTCGCCTCGAACGCCGTCGACTTCGACGACATGCTCTTCCTCACCGTCGACGTGCTCGAGCGCTTCCCCGAGGCGCAGGAGAAGTGGCAGGACGCCTTCCGCTACGTCCTCGTCGACGAGTACCAGGACACGAACCACGCCCAGTACCGCCTCCTCCAGCTCCTCGCCCAGCAGCACCGGAACGTCTTCGCGGTCGGCGATCCGGACCAGTCGATCTACGGGTTCCGTGGGGCCGACATCCGCAACGTCATGGAGTTCGAGCAGGACTTCCCCGGCTCGTACACGATCGCGCTGGAGCAGAACTACCGCTCGACGCAGCACATCCTCGACGCGGCGAACGGCGTCATCGCCCACAACCGCGAGCGCAAGGAGAAGAACCTCTGGTCGGAGCTCGGCGACGGCGACCCGGTGCGCGTGATCGAGGTCGAGGACGAGCACGCCGAGGCGCGGTACGTCGCGGCCGAGATCGCGCTGCTCGTCGAAGAGGGCTTCAACGGCGCCGAAGTCGCCGTCTTCTACCGCACGAACGCGCAGAGCCGCGTGCTCGAGGACGTGCTCGTCCGGCAGGGGATCGCCTACCAGGTGATCGGCGGCCCGCGCTTCTACGAGCGCGCCGAGATCAAGGACCTCGTCGCCTACCTCCAGGTGCTCGACAACCCGTACGACGCGGTCTCGCTCCTGCGCATCGCCACCCGGCCGCGCCGCGGGATCGGCGACTCGAGCCTCGCGCGCCTCGCGACGTGGGCCGACCAGCGGGAGATCTCGCTCTGGGAGGCGACCGCCGAGGCGGAGCTGGCCGGCGTCGGCGCCGCGCCGCAGCGGGCGTTGAAGGCGTTTCGCCGCACGATCGAGTCGCTCATGTCCGCCGCGCAGGAGCTCGAGGTGCCGGAGCTCATCGAGGCGGTTCTCGAGCGCAGCGGGTACATGGAGTCGCTCGAGGCGGAGCGGACGATCGAGGCGCAGGGCCGCATCGAGAACCTCCAGGAGCTCGTCTCGGTCGCGCGCGAGTGGCGCGAGCAGGCCCAAGGTCGCCGGCCGGGCGTCGGCGGCTTCGCCGGCGACGCTTCCGGCCTGCAGGACACGACCCTCTCGGCGTTCCTGCAGGAGGTCTCGCTCTACTCCGACCAGGACGCGATCCGCGGCGACGGCTCGCTCGTCACGCTCATGACCCTGCACAACGCGAAGGGGCTCGAGTTCCGCGCCGTCTACCTGATCGGGATGGAGGAGGGGATCTTCCCGCACTCGCGCTCGATCGAGGAGCAGGGGATCGAGGAGGAGCGGCGCCTCTGCTACGTCGGGATGACGCGCGCGCAGGAGCGGTTGACGCTGCTGCACGCGTCGTCGCGGATGCTCTACGGCGGCCGCAACCACAACCTGCCGTCGCGCTTCCTCGACGAGCTCCCGGACGGGCACGTCGAGCGCGAGCGCCTGCGGCCGGCCTCGTGGGCGGGCTACGGCGCCCCGCGGCAGAGCCAGATCGCGCCGCGGGAGGACGTCCCGGATCTGTCCACCGGCGACTCCGTCCGCCACTCGACGCTCGGCGAGGGCGTGGTGGTGCGAATCGAGGCCGGCGGCCTCGTGACCGTCCGCTTCGCGGACGACGGCAGCGAGCGGCGGCTGATGCTCGACTACGCGCCGCTCGAGAAGCTGTAGCTTCGCGGCATGTTCGACGTCCGCCCCTGCGCCGACCAGGACGAGTACGGCCGCGCCATCGGCGCGATCGGCCAGTACTTCAACCCGCCGCCGAGCGAGGAGATGCTCGGGCGGTTCGTCCGTACCCTCCCGCACGAGCGGATGCACGCCGCCTTCGAGGAGGGTGAGATCGTCGGCGGCGCCGGGGCTTTCCCGTTCGAGCTGTCCGTGCCGGGCGGTGCCTCGCTGCCGTGTGCGGGCATCACGGCAGTCGGCGTCCAGCCGACGCATCGGCGACGCGGCGTCCTGCGCGCGATGATGGACGCGCAGCTTCGCGACGTCCACGAGCGCGGGGAGCCGATCGCGGCGCTGTGGGCCTCCGAGGAGACGATCTACGGCCGCTTCGGCTACGGCATCGCGTCCTGGGCCGGCGAGCTCTCGGTTCCGCACGAGCGGGATGCGTTCGCCGTTCCGCTCGAGCCGGGCGGCACGACGCGGTTCGTCACGCCGGAGGAGGCGGGCGAGCTCTTCCCGCCGATCTACGCGGCGGTGCGGCGCGAGCGGCCGGGGATGACCTCGCGGAGCGAGGCGTGGTGGGAGGAGCGCCAGCTGCGCCTGCCGGAGGAGGAGACGGCCGCGCCCCGCCGCTTCGTCGTGCTCGAGGTGGACGGCGAGCCGCAGGCGTACGCGGTCTACCGGACGCACTTCGGCTTCGAGGGCGGCTCCGCCTCGTCGCGGCTCGTCGTGCGCGAGGCGCTCGGCAGGACGCCGCAGGCGATGGCGGCGATCTGGCGCTTCCTGCTCGACGTCGACTGGATGGCCGTCGTCGAGGCGTCGCTCGTCCCGCCGGACCATCCGCTCTTCCTGCTTCTCGCGACCCCGCGCCGCGTCCGCTACCGGATGGGCGACGGCCTCTGGGTGCGGCTCGTCGACGTGCCGGCCGCGCTGTCGAGCCGCGCGTACGGCGAGGGCGGGCCGCTGGTGCTGGAGGTGCGGGACGCGATCTGCGACTGGAACGACGGACGCTGGCGGCTCGACGGCGGTGCGTGCGAGCGGACCGACGCAGAGCCCGACCTCGCGCTCGACGTGGGGGCGCTCGGCTGCGCCTACCTCGGCGCGGTCTCGTTCACCGAGCTGCGTGCGGCCCTGCGGGTGGAGGAGCTGCGGGAAGGGGCGCTCGCGCGCGCGGATGCGCTCTTCGCGTGGCGTCCGCTCCCCTGGTGCCTCGAGATCTTCTGAGCCGCCCTCGCGTCCCGGTCAGCGGCGGATCAGGACCGGTGTTCCGGCGGGCGCGAGCCGCAGGAGCCGGCGCATGTCGGCGTTGCGGAGGCGGATGCAGCCGTGCGACGCGGCCCGGCCGATCGTCCACGGCTCGTTCGTCCCGTGCAGCGCGATCGGCCCGCCCTGGAGCCAGTCGTGGAGAACGGTCGAGTGAGCCGAGATGCCGAGCGCGGCGACGCCGAAGGCGCCGTTCGGGTTGTCGAGCAGCCAGCGCTCGTTGACGACGTAGCGGCCCGTCGGGGTCGGCGTCTGCGGTGCTCCGACGGCAACGCGGGTGTGCAGCAGGGGTCGGCCGCCGCGGTACGCGACGAGACGGCGCGTGGACAGGTCGACCACGATCCGGTCGCTGACCGGGAAGACGTGGACGGCGTCGGCGGCGATCCAGCCGGCGCGGCCGTTCGGCGGCCCGGGCAGCTGGACGTGGAGGAGCACGGGCCGGCAGCCTGCGTCGACGTGAGCGCCGAGGACGCCGAGCACGGTGCGGTAGCCGTTGAGATCGTGGGGGGCGACCGGGCCGCGGGTGCGGCCGCGGATCGTCGTGCGGCGAACGACGATTGCTGCATAGGCGCGCGCGGGAGAGGGTCGGAGATGGCTGCACGCGGCGTTCGTCTGCAGGTGACGCGGGAGCGTGACAGGGGCCCCGAGCGGCGCCGCCCGGTGCGGGGCGTCGGCGCCGGGCTCTGTCCGCGGCGTGGTCGCGCCACCGCAGCCGAGAAGCAACGCGGCGGCGGCCGGCACCGTGATGGCGATCATCAGCGTGCGCATAGCGGGCTTCGTTGCCTCGAACGGTAACGCCGATTTCGGGTGGAGGGAAGCTATGATGCGCCGCCGAGGGCGGTTAGCTCAGTTGGGAGAGCACCAGCTCGACAAGCTGGGGGTCACTGGTTCGAGCCCAGTACCGCCCATCCTCTGCAACGGCTTGATTGAGACCTTCCGAGGTCTCGCGGCCTTCTCAGTCCCCAGATCAGCTCACAGGAAGCGGATCGATTCCGGATAGGGGAAGAAGTCCATCACCTCGCCGCGCTCGATTCGTCCCTGCGCTTCGTGCCAGAACTCCGGCTCGAGCAGATCGGCGTGGTGCCGGAGGAAGACCTCGCGGAGGCGCGGGTCGCCGAGGAGGAACGTCGCGAACTCCTCCGGAAAGACGTCGTTCCGCAGGACGCCGTACCACGGCTCCGCGGCGAGCTCCGACTCGGGGTCGGGCGCGGGCGGGATCCGGCGGAAGTTGACATCGTTGAGGTACTCGATCTCGTCGTAGTCGTAGAAGACCACGCGTCCGTAGCCGGTGACCCCGAAGTTCCGCCAGAGCATGTCGCCGGGGAAGATGTTGGCGGCGGCGAGGTCGCGGATGGCGTTGCCGTAGTCGACGACCGCCGCCTCGAGCTCGTCGGGCGTCGCGCGGTCGAGGTAGAGGTTGAGCGGGACCATTCTCCGCTCCACGTAGCAGTGGCGGATGATCAGCGGGTTGCCCTCGACGACCATGGACGGCGCGAGCTGCCGCAGCTGGGCGATCAGCTCCGGCGAGAAGCGCTCCGGTGGAAGGGCGAGATCGACGAACTCGAGCGTGTCGGCGAGACGGCCGACGCGATCGACGTGCTTCACCATTGTGAACTTCGCACGAACTGTCTCCCGGTCGGTGTCCTTGGTGCCTCCGAACACGTCCCGGATGACCTTGAAGACGTACGGGAACGAGGGCAGCGTGAAGACGAGCATGACCTGGCCGCGGATGCCCGGCGCCTCGACGAACTGGTCGCGGGAGTGGTTGAGGTGCCGTCGGAGCTCGCGGAAGAACAGCGTCTTTCCTTGCTTGCCGAGCCCGACCATCGTGTACAGCTCGGAGCCTGTACGCGCCGGCGCCATCGAGCGCAGGAACTCGACGTACCCAGACGGCACTTCCATGTCGACCATGAAGTACGCCCGCGAGAGCGAGAAGAGGGCGTTGATCAGCGTCGGATCGAGCAGGATCGCGTCCACCCTCAAGCGCCCGTCCGGCCCGTGAAGGATCGGAACGGCAAAGGGCTGCTCCTCCTGGCCGTTGACGAACTTCCCGAACACGTACGCCGCCTTGTTCCGGAAAAAGGCCGAGCTCAGCGCCTGGACTTGGTAGTTCGGCTCGAGATGCTGCCAGCGTCCGTCCAGCCGCTCGGCGACGGCGGCGACGACGCGGTCGACGTCCCGCTCGAGGTCGGCGAACGGCCGCCGCCACTCGAAGTCGCGGAACATCCGGAGTAGGCATTCCTGCTCGCCGTCGACGAGCGGGTAGTAGCTGCGGTAGATGGGCGGGTCCGACTCGATGTACTCCGTCGAGATGGCGGCCCGGACGAAGACAAGCTCGTTGTCGTAGTAGCTGCGCCGGAGGATCCGCTTGATGACGGAGTTGAAGAAGGTCTCGGCGAGCTCGGGCTGGCTGTGGTCGACGAGCAGGCCGATGTACTGCAGCTTCGCGTCGCGCCAGGTCTCATCTCCGAGCGCCTCGACGTCGAAGCCCGTCCGCAGTCGCTCGACGCACTCTGCGACTCGCTGGTCGTAGAAGCGGATCCGGTCCTGGACGGCGTGCTGCAGCTCTGTCCAGGCCGCGGCGTCAAAGAACTCGGCTGCGCGTGCACTGGTCGCTCGGAACAGCCGGTAGTGCTTGTCGAATCCCTCGATGAGGATCGCGGCAATCTCTGTGGCAGCGCCCGCCCCCGTGGCGGCTGTAGCCTGCTCCCCTGTTGTCCCCACGAGCACACGGTAAGTCAAGATGAGCGTCGCGACCCACATCGAGGTTCCCGCCGAGGGCAGGCGCATCGTCCCCGCGGAGCCGATTCCTGCCAACCCGATCATCCCCTTCATCGAGGGCGACGGGATCGGCGTCGACATCACTCCGGTCATGCGGAACGTCGTCGACGCCGCCGTCGAGAGGGCATACGGCGGCGGGCGCAGGATCCACTGGATGGAGATCTACGCCGGTGAAAAGGCGACGCGGCTGTACGGCAGCGACGTCTGGCTGCCCGACGAGACGCTCGAGGCGGCGCGCGAGTACTCCGTTTCCATCAAGGGCCCGATGACGACGCCCATCGGCGGTGGCATCCGCTCGCTCAACGTCGCGTTGCGGCAAGAGCTCGACCTGTACGTGTGCCTCCGGCCGGTGCGCCACTTCCCGGGCGTGCCGAGCCCGCTCAAGGATCCGTCACAGACCGACATGGTGATCTTCCGCGAGAACTCGGAGGACATCTATGCGGGCATCGAGTGGGAGGCGGAGTCTGACGACGCCCGCAAGGTGATCGACTTCCTCCGGCACGAGATGGGTGTCCGCAAGATCCGCTTCCCCGAGACGTCGAGCATCGGGATCAAGCCGGTCTCGCGCGAGGGGACTGAGCGGCTCGTCCGGAAGGCGATCGAGTACGCGATCGCGAACGGCCGGGACTCGGTCACCCTCGTCCACAAGGGCAACATCATGAAGTTCACGGAGGGCGGCTTCCGCGACTGGGGCTACGCGCTCGCCAGGCGCGAGTTCGGCGCAGCACCCATAGACGATGGACCCTGGCTTGCGCTGCGGCACGACGGGCGCACGATCACGATCAAGGACGTGATCGCGGACGCTTTCCTGCAGCAGATCCTGACCCGACCCGCCGAGTACGACGTGATCGCGACGCTCAACCTGAACGGTGACTACATCTCCGACGCGCTCGCGGCGCAGGTCGGCGGGATCGGGATCGCGCCGGGCGGCAACCTCTCCGACGAGGTGGCGATGTTCGAGGCGACGCACGGCACTGCGCCGAAGTACGCCGGCCAAGACAAGGTGAACCCCGGTTCGCTCATCCTCTCTGCCGAGATGATGCTCCGGCATCTCGGTTGGTCCGAGCCCGCCGATCTGATCATCGACTCGCTCGGGGCGACGATCTCGGACAAGCAGGTCACCTACGACCTCGCACGCTTGATGGAGGGGGCAAATCGAAGTCTCGACGTCCACGTTCGGGCGGGCGATGATCGAGCGGATGTAACGCGGTAAGTCTCAGCGGAGCCAGAGCTGGTCGGCGCCGCCGCCTAGAGCGCGTCGACGCCGGGAAACTGCGCGGGCGAGCAAGCGTTGGGACGAGCTCCTGTCGATCGTCGAGGAAGTGAAGGTCGCCGGACCGGAGACGGTCGGACTGCAGGCGCTCGAGCTCGCCCGTATCAAGCGCTCGTCCTCGCCGCAGAGGAGAGCTGGATGCTGCTCGAGAGGTCGCCGAGACCGTCCTGCCGACCGCGCGGGTGCAAGGTCGCTGGTCCGTGGGCGCGCGGATCTACTTCGTGCTCCGCGCTGCTCGGACACGCTCGGCGCGGTCGGCATGCGCGCCTTCGGCGCGCAGCGCGTGGAGGGCCGCGATCAGCTCGAGGAGCGAGTCGCGCAGCGAGCTGAGATCGCCGTGGCGGTCTTCGACTCGCTGTGCGACTCGGCGCGAGGCTTCGAGCCCCGCCCGGAGCTCTCGTTCTCCCCGCGCGGTCAGGCTGATCAGATACGACCGGGCGTCGAGCGGGTTCGGCTCTCGGCGCACGAGTCGGCGCCCTGCCAGCTGCTGAATTTGATCGCGAATCGTCGTTGCGGTCATGCCGGTCTCCTCGGCGAGCTCGGTCGGCGTGATCGTCCCGCGCGACCGAACGTGGAAGAGCAGGCCCCAGGACCCGGGCTCGACCCCGGCGGCCCTGAACTCTCGCTGAACCAGAGGCCACGCCGCCGATGCGGCCAAGGTCAACGTGAGGAAGAACTCGAGATCCTCGGGCGGCCTGCTGCTCATCCTCCCTACAGCATCTCAGCGGATCCGGAAGGTACGGCGCCTCGCGACTCCGGCCGCCCGGACGGCGACCTCGAGCTTCTTGTGGGCGGCCGGTGCCGGGATTCGCCAGCGGCACGATCCCCTGAGCGTGAGCCTGCGCCCCGCGAGCTTCGCCGTGCAGTGCAGCGCCGAGCGCGCGGCGGCACGCGTCCCGTCGGAGTAGGTGAGGCGTGCGGAGGAGACGCGGAACAGCTTCCCGTGCCTGGGTGCCGTGGGTCGGAATCTCAGCGTCAGCGCGGTTGCCCGGCGCTGCGACGCGGCGGGATCGAACGACCACTCTCCGCTGTTCGGTGCCCTGTCTTCGCCGGCCGGGGCGGGCGTCGAGACGTGAAAGTCGAAGGCGCCGGAGCTCGTGATCTCGCTCAGCGGGGCGGTGATCGTCAACGTCCCGCCGGCGAGCGCCCAGGTAGCTCGCGGAGCGGCGACGTGCTCTCCGTGCGAGCGGTCGAGCGTGAACTGGTCGTGCAGCGAGTGCAGGACGTAGACGGCCTCGAGGCCGGTCGTAGCTCCCGCGTCTCCGGTCGCGGTGTTCGAGTCGGCGTCGATGCTCAGGATGGCGGCCGCGTTGTCCCAGGTGCTTGTCGTCGCCGTGTGGATCGTGAAGATCGCGGCTCCGCCCGACTCGCTGACGACGACTCGTGTGACGTCCGGCCCTTTGCCCGCGTCGCCTGCCGGATCCTTGAAGGTCTTCGTCGCGCTTCCCGCGCGTGCGACGGTCGCCGTGAAGGCGGCGGCAGCCACCGCGAGTACGAGGATCCCCTGCCGAGACATTGCTCCTCCCGAAGTAGGTAGCGTTCCTCCCGCACTATATAGTGCGTGATCGCAATACCTCTCTCGGGAGTCCGAACGCTTTCTTCGCTCGGCTCTCGTCACGCAATAAGCTTGCGCCGATGAGCCGGATGCGCCTTGCTCTGCTTCCGGTGTTGGTCGCCGTCGAGGAGGATCCGCGCGTTCTCGAGGCGGTCGAGGCGCAACTCGTCGGACGCTACGCCAACGACTACCGGGTCGTGTGCCTGCGGGATCCGGCCGAGGCGCTGCAGACGCTGTCGAGCCTGCGTGACGCCGGCGTGGACGTGGCGCTCGCGCTCGTGGGGCAGTCCCTGGCGGGCCCGGCCCGCGACGGTCTGCTCGATGCCGTGCGTCGAGCTCCATCCGCACGCGAAGCGCGTGCTGCTCGTCCCGCCGAGCGCGTGGACGGACGCGGCCGACAGCCCGGACGATCCACACCTCGATCGCCCTGGGGCGGATCGACCACTACGTGTACACGCCGGCCGCATCTCTCGACGAGGTGTTCCACGAGGCCGTGTCGGACTTCCTCCTCGAATGGGCCCGCGAGCGCCTCCTCGTTCCGCAGACCGTTCACATCGTCGGTGAGACGTGGGCGGGCAGGGCCTACGAGCTCAGGAACGTGTTGGAACGCTGCGCCGTCCCACATGCGTTCTGCCTGGCCGACTCGGCTGAGGGACGTGAGCTCGTCTCGCAGGCCGGGGCCGACGCGCAACTGCCCTTGATGCTGCTTCCGGACGGCCGCGTCCTGAGCGATCCCTCGAATGCCGAGATCGCGGCGGCCGCCGGGGCGCCGTCGGGTCTCGACGAGCAGACGTTCGATCTCGTGATCGTCGGTGCGGGGCCGGCGGGTCTGTCGGCGGCCGTCTACGGCGCCTCGGAGGGCCTGCGCGTCCTCGTCGTGGACGCGGGCGGCATCGGGGGCCAGGCGCGGTCGAGCTCGCTCATCCGCAACTACCTCGGGTTCGGCAAGGGCGTGAGCGGCGGCCGCCTCGCCGAGGAGGCCTACCAGCAGGCCGCGTCGTTCGGGGCGTCCTTCCTGCTCATGCACCAGGTGACTGCGCTGGAGCGCGTGGGTGATTCGTTCAGCCTCCGCCTCGCGGACGGGAGGGGCGATCTCCGCGGGCTCCGTCCTCCTCGCCGTCGGTGCGAGCTACCGGCGCCTGGGCATCCCGTCGCTCGAGGCGTTGACCGGAGCCGGGGTCTTCTACGGAGGGGCCGTCTCCGAGGCCCCGGGGCTGACCGGGAAGGTGGTGTACGTCCTCGGTGGCGGCAACTCGGCGGGCCAGGCCGCGCTTCATCTCGCGCGGTATGCCGCCACGGTGACCGTCGTGATCCGCGCGCCCACGCTCGGCGCCGGCATGTCGAGCTACCTCGCGCGGGCGATCGAGGCCGCACCGAACATCGAGATCCGCCTCGGCACCGAGATCGTCGACGGTGGAGGCGAAGGGCACCTGGGCCGGCTCGAGCTGCGCGAGCGCGCCTCCGGCGAGCGGACGACGGTCCGCGCAGATGCGCTGTTCGTCCTGATCGGAGCCCGCCCCCAGACCGAGTTCCTCCCGCAGGAGACGGCTCGCGACGAGCACGGGTTCCTGCGCACCGGTGACGACCTCGCCGCAGGCGAGTGGCCGCTCCGGCGCAGCCCGCTCTCGCTCGAGACCAGCATTCCGGCCGTCTTCGCGGCCGGCGACGTCAGGCACGGCTCGGTCAAGCGCGTCGCCGCCGCCGTCGGAGAGGGTTCGATCGCCGTCCAGCTCATCCACCGGCTCGCCGACGCGGGGCCGGAGCCCGGAGCCGAGGTCGCGCGCACCGCGGCCGTGTCGGAGTAGCCCTTCCGGGCATCGTCTCGACGCGTTCTCTCACCGCGCCTGCGTGTGCGACGTCGTGCGCGCCGGGCGACCCTCCGGGGAGTCCTCCTGGGCGTGCGCGTCGATCTCGCCGTCGAAGGTGACGTCGATCCTCTCGAAGCCCTTGTAGCGCTCGCTCTGCGCGTACTCGGTGTAGAGGCGGCGGTCGACCTCGGTCAGCTCGACGGCGTCGGTGAACGGCGTCAGGAGCGCGCGGGGCCAGAGGCGCTCGTTGACGACGCGGTTGATCTCGGCGGCGAGGACGACGATGAGAGCGGCGAGATAGATCCAGGCCAGGAGTCCGAGCACGATTGCAAACGAGCCGTAGAGCTCGTTGGCGTGGGAAAGCTGGTGCGTCAGGTAGCGGCTCCCCTCGGTCTGGAGCAGCTGCCAGGCCGCCGCCGCGATCAGGCCGCCGTGGACGACGTTGCGAAAGCGGAGGTCGCGCCCCGTGAGCAGCTGGAACGCGCCGGTGAAGAGGGCGACGTTCAGGACGTACGTGACCGCGATCCCGGCGATCGTCAGTCCGACGCCGATGTGCGCGCCGGCGAGCGAGTTCAGGTCGGCGCTCGCGATCCCGAGCGCGGTGGTCAGGATGACGCCTCCCCCGAGGAGGCCGAGCAGGCCGAGGCTCCGCAGCCGCGACTTGAGCGCGTTGGGCTGCGCGTTCCGCGGCACGGCGTAGATGCGGTTGAACGCCGCCTGGGAGGCCTGCATGATCCCGAGACCGCCGTAGAGGCTGCCGGCGATGCCGACGGCGAGTGCCGTGCCGTTCCCGCTGAAGGAGCCGATGTTGTGCTTGAGCTGCGGGCCGACGATCGGGAAGTCCCGCAGCGCCGACTGGGCGAGCCGCTGCTGGAGCGCGAGATCGCCGTGCAGCACGTAGCCGACGATGCTGAAGAAGAGCAGCAGCAACGGGAAGAGCGAGACGAATCCGTAGTAGGCGATCAGCGCGGCGAGATACGGCCCGCGGTCGTCGAAGGTCTTGTAGGCCACGGCGATCGGCAGGCCGAGCCAGCCGTGGCGGCGCTGGAATGCGTCGAGCCGATCGGCCATCGGCCATTGTGTACCCGTTCACGCGACCTGCGAGCCTGGAACGATTCGGGAGCAGAAGGGAGACACCCGGCAGCCATGGAGATCACGCGCAACAGCAGCGAGACCGCCCGCGGCCCCGCGGACTGGTTCACGGGGACCGTCTTCATCGATCCCGTCGCCGCGGCCCCGCCGCTGAACGCCGCGGCCGTGCATTTCACGCCCGGCGCCCGCACCGCCTGGCACACGCATCCCCACGGCCAGACGATCTGGGTCACGGAAGGCGTCGGCCTCTGCCAGGGCGAGGACGGCCCGATCGAGGTGATCCGGCCGGGCGATCGCGTCTTCTTCGAGCCGGGCGAGAACCACTGGCACGGCGCCGCCCCGACGCGCTTCATGACGCACATCGCGATGCAGCTGGCGGACGAGAGCGGCAGCGCCGTCTCCTGGGGCGAGCACGTGACCGACGAGCAGTACGCGCAGGCGCCCGACGTGACCGACGTGCGGCGCTGATGGCCGGCCAGGCGGGGGTCGACCCGGGCCTCCTCGCCTTCGTTCGCGCCAGTCTGCCGGCGCCGCCCGCGCGGGTGCTCGAGATCGGCGCCGGCGACGGCGAGCTCGCGCAGAGGATTCGCGAGGCCGGCTACGAGGTGCTCGCGATCGACCCTGATCCCCGCGGCCCGGACGTCCGTCAGGCCGCGCTGCACGAGCTGGACGAGCCGGCCGCGTCGTTCGCCGCTGCGCTCGCCGTCACCTCGCTCCACCACGTCGATCCGCTCGAGGCCTCGCTCGCGCGGCTCGCGGAGCTGCTCGAGCCCGGCGGCGTGCTCGTGGTCGACGAGTTCGACGTCGCCGCCTTCGACGAGCGGGCCGCAGAGTGGTGGCTGCACAAGCGCCGTGCGCTCGGAGCGGAAGAGCACACCGGCGCCGCGGAGCTCGTCGCCGAGCATCGCGCGCACCTCCACCCGGTCGAGCGGATCGTCGCCGCGCTCGCCCCGCACTTCCAGGTCGGGACGCCCGTCTACGGCCCCTACCTCTACCGCTGGGACCTCGACGAGTCGCTGCGGCGCGACGAGGAGGACGCCATCGGGCGGGCCGAGATTCCCGCCGTCGGGGCGCGACTGGTCGGTCGACGCTAGCCCTTGGCGTGAAGCGGGGCGCCGGCGAGCGCCGTTTGCCATACTCGGGTCGAGCTTCGGAATGCGATATGGCCGTCGCCGCCGGAGCGAGCGGCGGCGACCGCGGGTTCGATGGGCCCTCACAGCTGGGGTGCTCCGGAGTGCGGGGGAGTCAAAGGTCGCGCTTCACCGCACACGCGCGTCCACGGCCGCGGGCCGGTTGGCGAAAGGAGGCGTGCATGGCAGTCCAGGCACCGGAACGGCAGGAGCTGCTGAGCGAAGGATTCGGCGGCGTTCTCACGGGCCCCGACGACCAGAGCTACGAGGAGCTGCGGCGCTGCCACAACGGCATGGTCGACAAGCGTCCGGCGCTGATCGCCTGCTGCCGGGGCGCGGCGGACGTCGCGCGTGCGGTGCGGTTCGCGGTCGACGAGGGGCTCGAGGTCGCCGTGCGCGGCGGCGGGCACAACGTCGCGGGACGCTCGGATGTCCGACGGCGGGCTCGTGGTGGACCTCTCGCTCATGCGCGGTGTCGACGTCGACCCGCGAGAGCGCACCGCCCGCGTGCAGGGCGGCGCGCTCTGGGCGGACGTCAACCGCGAGGCGCATGCGCACGGGCTCGCCGTCACCGGCGGGCAGTTCTCGACCACAGGGGTCGGCGGCTACACGCTCGGCGGCGGGCTCGGCTGGCTCATGGGTGTCTGCGGGCTCGCGGTCGACAATCTCCTCGAGGCCGAGGTCGTGCTCGCGTCGGGGGAGATCGTGCGGGCGAGCGAGGCCGAGCACCCCGACCTGTTCTGGGCGTTGCGGGGCGGCGGCGGCAACTTCGGAGTCGTCACCTCGTTCGTCTTTCGCCTGCACCCGGTGGCGGAGGTAGTGGGTGGTCTAGTCGCGCACCCGTTCGAGAAGGCGGGTGACCTGCTGCGCTTCTACCGCGAGTTCACGCGACGCGTTCCGGACGACCTCACGGTCTGATGCGGGCCTTTCACCCGCACCCGACGGGTCGGGGACTCCACTCGCGGCGTTCATCGTCTGTCACGCCGGGCCTCGCGAGCGGGCCGAGCAGGAGCTCCGGCCCCTGCTCGAGTGGGGAGAGCCGGTGCTGACGCAGGTCGGGCCGATGCCGTACCCGGTGATGAACACGCTGCTCGATCCGATGTCCCCGCGGGGCGCGCTCAACTACTGGAAGTCGAGCTTCCTCCGCGGCCTCGACGACGAGCTCCTCGACACGCTCGTGGAGCGGTTCCGCAGCTGTCCGGCCCCGCTCGCCCCGATCGTGATCGAGCACTTCCACGGGGCCGTGACCCGGGTCGATCCCGCGGCGACAGCCGTGCCTCACCGGGAGGTGGGCTACAACCTCGTCATCCCCGCGGCCTGGTTCGATCCGGCCGAGACCGAGGCGTGCATCGCGTGGACGCGCGAGACGTACGCGGCGATCGAGCCGTATCGCGCCGACGGGCGCTGGCTCAACTACTACGCCGAGGACGACGACGGCGACGAGGGGCTCCGAGCGGCCTACGGTCCCGAACGCGCAGCGGCTCGCCGAGGTCAAGAGACGCTACGACCCCGGCAACGTCTTTCACCTGAACCAGAACATCGTCCCGGCGGAGGCCGGATGATGAGCGGCGAGCTGTCGACGTCCGGGGCCGTGACGGCGGTCGGGCCCGACGAGGTACGGCCCGCCGACGGAACCCCCGGGATCGAGCGGTTCGTCGCGCTCGAGAGCGGGCGGGCGTTGCTGACCCGCGTGCACGTCGGCCCGCGGGTCGAGTCGGGCTGGCACCACCACGGCCGGCGCGAGGTCTTCGGCCACGTGCTGCTCGGCACGGTCCGGTTCGAGTTCGGCCCCGGCGGCCGCGGCAGCACGGAAGTGGGAGAGGGCGGCTACTTCCAGGTTCCCGTCGGGCTCGTACATCGCGACGTCAACCCCGAGGACCGGCCGCAGGATCTCGTGATCGCGTTCGTCGGCGACGGGCCGCTGGTCGTCAACGTGGACGGGCCGGAGCCGTGACGTAGGCGAGGGTCTAGCCTCCCCGTATGGCGACGCTCGAGCGCGGCCGCAAGGCGTACGAGGAGCAGGCGTGGTCGGCTGCCTACGAGTCGCTGTCCGCGGCCGACGCCGACGAGGTGCTCGCGGCCGAGGATCTCGAGTCGCTGGCGACTGCCGCGTACATGCTCGGCCGGGTCGAGGAGTTCCTGGCGACGCTGGAGCGTGCGCATCGGGCGTACGTCGCCGCGGAGGAGTCGCGCGCCGCCGTCCGGGCGGCCGTCGCACCTCGGCGTCAACCTGGCGATGCTGGGCGACGTGGCTCAGGCAGGCGGCTGGTTCGGGCGGGCCCAGCGCCTGCTCGAGCCCGAGGAGACGGACGGGCCCGAGCGGGGCTATCTGCTGCTGCCCCTCGTCTTGCGGCACGAGGCCGCCGGCGAGCTACGAGCTCGTCGCAGAGGGCGCAGGCGAGGCGGCGACGATCGGCGAGCGCTGCGGCGACCGCGACCTGTTCGCGCTCGCCGCGCACGTCCAGGGCATCGCCCTGATCAGGCTGGGTCGGTTCGAAGAGGGCTTCCGCCTCCTGGACGAGGCGATGGTGGCCGCGATCGGCGGCGAGCTGTCGCCGATCGTGACCGGGATCGTCTACTGCGGTGTCGATCGTCGCCTGCGAGGAGGCGTACGAGCTGCGCCGCGCGCACGAGTGGACGGCGCGCTCTGGCGCGCTGGTGGGAGGGACAGCCGGATCTGGTCGCGTTCACCGGGCGCTGCCTCGCGCATCGCGCGGAGATCTTGCAGCTGCACGGCGCGTGGCCGGAGGCGCTGGACGAGGCACGGCGGGCGCGCGAGCGATGCGAGCGGGCGATGAACCGGCGCGCCGCCGGCGAGGCGGCGTATCAGCAGGCCGAGATGCTGCGCCGGCAGGGGCGAGCTCGCCGCCGCGGAGGCCGCCTACCGGGACGCGACGCCTGCGGCCGGGAGCCGCAGCCGGGCCTCGCGCTGCTCCGGCTGGCCGCAGGGCGATGCCCACGCCGCCGCCGCCTCGATCCGCCGCGCGCTCGCCGGAGACCGACGCCGCCGCTCGAGCGGTCGCGTCTGCTGCCCGCGTACGTCGAGATGATGCTGGCGCTCGGCGAGGTCGAGGCAGGCCCGCACCGCGTGCCGCGAGCTGGCCGGGATCGCTGCGGACTTCCCGAGCGCGATGCTGGGCGCGATCGTTGCGTGCGTGCGAGGGCGCGGTCGAGCTCGCGGCCGGCGAGGTCGACGCCGCGCTCGCGGCGCTGCGGCCGGCGCTGCGGGTCTGGCAGGAGCTCGGAGCCCCGTACGAGGCCGCCCGGGCGCGTGTCCTGGTGGCGGCGGCGTGCCGCGCGCTCGAGGACGAGGACACCGCCGCGGCTCGAGCTCGAGGCGGCGCGCGGGGTGTTCGAGGAGCTCGCCGCGCAGCCGGACCTTCGCCGCGTCGACTCCCTGCTGCGCGGTCGCGGGCGACGACGCGCACGGCCTGAGCGGTCGCGAGCTCGAGGTGTTGCGGCTGGTCGCCGCCGGCCGCACGAACCGCGAGATCGCGGCGACGCTCGTCCTCAGCGAGCACACGGTCGCGAGGCACGTGCAGAACATCTTCGCCAAGCTCGGCGTCTCCTCGCGCACGGCGGCGACCGCGTTCGCGTTCGAGCACGATCTCGTCTGAGCCGCGCGGCAGTGGTCAGAATTGACCACGCGCGGCCCCCGAATTGGTGGTGTGGGCGATGCTCGCGCCTACGGACCTAGTTCCTCGGCTGAGCGGAGACCGAGGAGGGAGACGACGGAGCGGTTCGAGACGGTGGTCATCGGCGGCGGCCAGGCCGGGCTCGCGACCGCCTACCACCTGAGGCCGCGCGGGCGGCCGTTCGTGATCCTGGACGCCGAGGCGCGGATCGGCGACGCGTGGCGGCGAGCGCTGGGACTCGCTGCGCCTCTTCACGCCGGCGCAGTACGACGGCCTGGCCGGCCTGCCCTTTCCGGCGCCCGCGGTGCTCGTTCCCGACCAAGGACGAGATGGCCGACTACCTCGAGGCTACGCGGCGCGCTTCGCGCTCCCCGTGCGCACGGGCGTGCGCGTGGACCGGCTGGAGCGGGACGGCGACCGCTACGTGGTCGAGGCCGGCCTGCGAGACGTTCGAGGCCGACAACGTCGATCGTGGCGATGGGAGCGTATCGCGTGCCGAAGCGTGCCGGCGTTCGCGGGCGGAGCTCGATCCGCGCATCGCGCAGCTGCACTCGTTCGACTACCGCACCCCCGCGCAGCTGCGGGACGGCGGCGTGCTCGTCGTGGGCGGCGGCAACTCCGGCGCCGAGATCGCGCTTGGAGCTGTCGCGGACGGACGACGTCTGCCGTTCGGGGGCGCCGTCGGCCGAGATCCCGTTCCGGGACGGCGCGTTCCGTCGCGCGATCGTGCTGCGCGTGTCCGGTTCGTGGGGACGCGCGTGCTGCACGCTGCGCACGCCGATGGGGCGGAAGGCGCGCCCGCGGATCCTCGCGAGGGCGACGCCGCTCATCCGCGTCAAGTCGCAGCGACCTCGCGGCCGCCGGCGTCGAGCGCGTGGCCGCGCGTGGCGGGCGTGCGCGACGGCCGGCCGCTGCTCGCGGACGGGCGCACGCTCGACGTGGCCGACGTCGTCTGGTGCAGCGGGCTTCGCTCCCGACTTCTCCTGGATCGACCTGCCCGTGTTCGACGACGACGGCCAGCCGCAGCACGAGCGCGGCGTCGTCCCGGCGGCGCCGGGCCTGTACTTCGTCGGGCTGCACTTCCAGTACGCGGCGTCGCGGACGCTGGGTGTCGGCCGGAGCGCGCACGTCGGGGGGGGAGCGCGGAGAGCGCGCCGGAGGAGAGAGCGGGGGGGCTCAGCGGCCGACGGCGTAGCCCTGCATGCCGCGCGGGTTCGCGCCGGCCTTGAGGATCCCGCCGGGCTCGCGCGCGACGGCGGTGACGCGGCCGAGCGTCCAGGGCCCGTGCACCTCGGCGTCGTGGCCGCGTCGGCGCAGCCCCTCGATCGCGTCCGGTCCCGCGCGCTCCTCGACCGCGACGTGCCGTGGGCGGGTCTCGCGGGGGTAGAAGCTCTCCGGGAACGCCTCGGTGTGGTGCTCCGGCGCGTCGATCGCCGCCTGGAGGTCGAGGCCGTGGTGGACGTGGGCGAGGAAGGCGTGCAGCGTCCACTGGTCCTGCTGGTCGCCGCCCGGCGTGCCGAGGGCGAGGTACGGCGTCGCCGTCGCGGGCGGCGAGCGTGGGGGAGAGCGTCGTCCGCGGCCGCTTGCCCGGCTCGAGCGAGTTCGGCAACCCCTCCTCGAGCCAGAACATCTGCGCGCGCGTGCCCAGGCAGAAGCCGAGCGAGGGGATCACGGGCGCGCCGAAGAGCCAGCCGCCGCTCGGCGTCGCCGAGACCATGTTCCCGAAGCGGTCGACGACGTCGAGGTGGACGGTGTCGCCGCGCGTCGGCTCGCCGACCCCGGGAGCGACCGGTGCCTCGCCGGCCGGGCGCGGCAGCCTCGGCTCCCGGCCGCCGGGCGAGCCGGGACGGAGCTCGGGCGACGACTCGTCCCCGACGAGGCTCCGCCGCTCCTCCGCGTACTCGCGCGAGAGGAGCTCGGCGAGCGGCACGTCCGCGTAGTCGGGGTCGCCGTACCACGCCTCGCGGTCGGCGAACGCGAGCTTCGCGCACTCGGTGACCGTGTGCACCCACTCGGCGCCCGCCTGACCCATCGCATCGAGCTCGAATCCCTCGAGCAGGCGGAGCTGCTGGAGGAAGACCGGCGCCTGGCTCCACGGGCCGGCCTTGAAGACCTCGTAGCCGTGGTAGTCGACCGAGACCGCCTCCTCCCAGACGGGCGCCCAGTCGCGGAGGTCGTCCTCGGCGAGCAGGCCGCGGTGGCGCTCGCCGGAGCTGTCGAGCCACTCGCGCTCCTGGAAGGCGACGACGTCCTCGGCGACGAAGCCGCGGTACCAGCAGTCGTGCGCCGCCTCGATCTGCGCGTCCCGGTCCGTCGAGGCGGCTTCCGCTTCGGCGAGGATCCGGCGGTAGGTGGCGGCGAGCGTCCGGTTGCGGGCCAGCGCCCCGGCCTCGACGATCGGCAGGTAGATCTCGGCGGACGTCGTCCAGTCGGTGCGGAAGAGCTCCTCGACGCTGCGGATCGCGCCGCCGATCCGCTCCAGCATCGGGTAGCCCTCGTCGGCGTAGCCGATCGCGTACGACATGACGTCGCGCAGCGGCAGCGTCCCGTGCCCGCGCAGCAGCGCGAGCCAGCCGCCGAAGGCCCCCGGGACGACCGCGGACAGCGGGCCGGTGCCCGGGATGAGCTCGAGGCCGAGCCCGTCGCGGTAGTGCGCGATCGTCGCCGCCCGCGGCGCGGGCCCTTGCGCACAGAGGACGAGCGGGCGCTCACGGCCGGCCGGCCAGAGGAGTGCCGGCAGGTCGCCGCCCGGCCCGTTGAGGTGCGGCTCGACGACCTGCAGGGTGAAGCCGGCCGCGACGGCGGCGTCGAACGCGTTCCCACCCTGCTCGAGCACGGCCATCCCGGCGGCCGACGCGAGCCAGTGCGTCGACGCCACCATGCCGAACGTCCCCCGCAGCTCGGGCCGCGTCGTGAAGCTCATCGGCCAACCACCGGAAGGCCGGCGGCCGTGCCGGTGATACGCGGGGCGCGCGAGCCCGGAACCGCGAGATGGCAGGCGACGAGGTGACCGGGGAAGACCTCGCGCAGCGGCGGCTCGATCTCCTCGTTGTCCGGCGCGGACTGCTCGCGCAGGGGGCAGCGGGTGCGGAAGCGGCAGCCGCTCGGCGGCGCGAGCGGGCTCGGCGGGTCTCCCTCGAGCACGACGCGCCGCCGCTTCCGCTGCTCCGCGGGGTCGGGAACGACTGCGGCCGAGAGGAGCGCCTGCGTGTACGGATGCTGCGGGTCGCTGAAGATCGCGTCGCGGCTCGCGACCTCGACGATCTTGCCGAGGTACATCACCGCGATCCGGTCGCAGAGGAACTCGACCGTCGCGAGGTCGTGCGTGACGAAGATGCACGAGAAGCCCATGTCGCGCTGGAGGTCGCGGAGCAGGTTGAGGATCGACGCCTGCACCGAGACGTCGAGAGCGGAGACGGGCTCGTCCGCGACGAGGACGCTCGGCTCGAGGATGAGCGAGCGGGCGAGGCCGACCCGCTGCCGCTGGCCTCCCGAGAGCTCGTGCGGGTAGCGGAAGCGGTGCTCCGGCCCGAGCCCGACGCGCTCGAAGGTCTCGGCCACCTGCAGCTCCCGCTTCTTCCGGGCGGCGAGCTTGTGCAACCGCAGCGGCTCGGCGACGATCTCGCCGGCCGTCATGCGCGGGTTGAGCGAGGAGTACGGGTCCTGGAACACCATGTGCAGGCTGCGCCGCAGCGGGCGAAGCTCGCGCCGCGAGAGGTGCGTGATGTCGCGGCCGCGCAGCCGGATCGAGCCGGAGGTCGGCTCGTGCAGCCGGACGATGCAGTTCGCGAGCGTCGTCTTGCCGCTGCCCGACTCGCCGACGAGCCCGAGCATCTCGCCCTCGCGCAGCACGAACGAGACGCCGTCGACCGCATGCACGGTGCCGGTCCTCCGCCGCCGATGCGCCGGCCGACCGTGAAGTGCTTGACGAGGTCGTCGACCTCGAGGACGGGTGCGGACGCGCTCATGCGGCGCGCTCCGGACTCCGGATGGAAGCAGGCGACGAGATGGTCGCGGCGCACGGCGCGCAGCTCCGGAACCTGCGTGCGCGCGGTCTCGTCCGCGTAGCGGCAGCGGTCGGCGAACATGCAGCGCTCGTGGGGGCCGGTGATCGCCGGGACGCGTCCCGGGATCTCCTCGAGCCGCTCGCGCCGCTCGCCGGGGCGCGGGATCGCACCGAGGAGCCCCACCGTGTACGGGTGCTGCGGCGCGCCGAACAGCTCGTACGACCGGCGCCTCCTCCACCTTGCGGCCGGCGTACATGACGATCACGCGGTCGGCGATGTCCGCGACGACGCCGAGGTTGTGCGTGACGAGCACGATCGCCGTCCCGAGCTGCTCGCCGGACCTCGCGCATCAGGTCGAGGATGCCGGCCTGGATCGTCACGTCGAGCGCCGTGGTCGGCTCGTCGGCGATCAGCACCTTCGGGTCGCACGCGAGCGCCATCGCGATCATCACGCGCTGGCGCATCCCGCCCGAGAGCTGGTGCGGGAACTCGTGGACGCGACGCTCCGGGGCCGGGATCCGCACGAGCTGGAGCAGCTCGACCGCCCGCGCGCGCGCCGCGCGGCGCGAGAGCCCGAGGTGCCTCCGCAGCGACCTCGCCGATCTGGTCGCCGATGGTGAAGACCGGATTGAGCGAGGTCATCGGCTCCTGGAAGATGTACGAGATCTCCCGCCCGCGCACCCGCCGCAGCCGCCGCGGCGGCCGAGCGCGAGCAGGTCGACGCCGCCGAAGACGACGCTTCCGCCCACCTGCGCCGTCTCGGGCAGGAGTCGCAAGAGGGACATGCAGGTGACGCTCTTGCCGCAGCCGGACTCGCCGACGATGCCGAGCACCTCACGCGGGGCGAGCGTGAAGGAGACCTGGTCCACCGCCTGCACCGGCCCCTCGTCGGTCTCGAACCTCACCGAGAGATCCTTCACCTCGAGGAGCGGCTCCGCGCTCACCGGGTCGTCCGCGGGTCGAGGACGTCGCGCAGCCCGTCGCCCAGCACGTTGAACGCGAGCACGGCGAGGATGATCGCGACGCCGGGGTAGACCGCGAGCCGCTGCGCCTGGGTCAGGAAGGGCTCGGCGTTCTCGAGCATCGTCCCCCATGAGGACTGCGGCGGTTGCACGCCGAGCCCGAGGAAGGAGAGGATCGCCTCGCCGAGGATCGCCCCCGGGATCGTCAGCGTCGCCTGCACGATGAGCGTGTTCGTCATGTTGGGGAGAATGTGCCGGAAGATGATCGTCGCATCGTTGGCGCCGTTCAGGACCGCCGCCGGGACGTAGTCCTCCTCGCGCAGCGCGAGCGTCTCGCCGCGCGCGATCCGGATGAAGCCCGGGATGGCGCCGATCCCGAGCGCAAGCGTCGCGTTGAGGAGCGAGGGCCCGAGGATCGCGGCGAACCCGACCGCGAGGATCAGGAACGGGAACGCGAGCAGGACGTCGGTCAACCGCGCGATCACGACGTCGGCCCAGCCGCGGTAGTAGCCGGCGAGCATCCCGATCGGGACCGCGACGACCATCGCGAGCAGCGTCGAGAACACGCCGACCTGCATCGAGGCGCGCGTCCCCCAGATCAGCCGGGAGAGCACGTCGTGCCCGAGGTCGTCGGTTCCGAGCAGGTGCTTCGACGAGGAGTGCGCGAGGATCGCGTTGAAGTCGGTGTGCCCGGCGGAGTACGGCGCGAGCAGCGGCGCGAAGATCGCGACGATCACGAAGCCGAGCACGACGAAGAGGCCGGCCACCGCCATCGGTCGCCGCAGGAAGCGCTTGCCGACCAGCCGCAGCCGCCGGCGGCGCAGGCCGACCGGGGCGACCTCGGCGTCGGAGGCGACGATGCTCATATCGTCCGGATCCTCGGGTTGAGCAGCGAGTAGACGACGTCGACGAGCAGGTTGACGATCACGTAGCCGGCGGCGACCACGAGCACGACGCCCTGGATGAGCGTGTAGTCGCGCTGGTTCACCGCGTCGATCGTCAGCGAGCCGAAGCCGGGAATGCCGAAGATCACCTCGATCGTGACGATGCCGGAGATGAGGGCGCCGAGCTGCAGGCCCATCACGGTCGTGACGGTGATCAGGCTGTTCCGGAACGCGTGCTTGCCGACGACCGACCATTCCGACAGCCCCTTCGCCCGTGCGGTCCGCACGTAGTCGGCGCCGAGCGAGTCGAGCATCGACGAGCGCATCTGGCGCATGAGGACGGCGGCCAGGCCGGTTCCGATCGCGATCGTCGGCAGGGCCATGTGCTCGAGGTTCGCCAGCGGGTGGTGCATCGTCTCGTAGCCGCCGGCGGGCAGCCAGTGGAGGTCGACGGCGAACCAGACGATCAGCATCAACCCGAGCCAGAAGTGCGGCACGGAGAGGCCGCTGAGCGCGACGCCCGTCGACGCGTAGTCGCTCGGTTTGCCGCGGCGCACGGCCGCGATCACCCCCGCAGGGATCCCGACGAGCATCGCGACGAGCATGCTCAGTGCCGCGAGCTCGAGGCTGATCGGCAGCCGGCTGACGATCGTGTGGGCGACCGAGAGATCGCGCTGGTCGACGCCGAGGTCGCCGTGGAGCGCGAGCCAGATCCAGTGCGC
Source organism: uncultured Actinomycetes bacterium (assembly GCA_963746965.1). Lineage (GTDB taxonomy): Bacteria > Actinomycetota > Thermoleophilia > Gaiellales > Gaiellaceae > Palsa-739. Next base: position 1,751,208 of record CAVVDH010000001.1, read on the forward strand.
GTACTGCACCGGCAGCGGCTTGTCGAGCAGGTACTTCGCCTTCACGGCGGCGATCACCGCCGGATCGCGGTTCTCGGCGCCGAGGGCGATCGCCGGGTTGCCCGGGATCGCGCGCACGCCGGCGAAGACGACCATGCTCGCGGCGACGAGCACGACGAGGGCGGCTCCCGCCTTGCGGATCAGGAAGCCGCCCGTGTCGTTTCTCCTACTTCGTGTAGCCCGCGAACGCGACGCGGAGCAGCGTGTCCGGATACAGGTTCACGCCGGACACCTTCTTCGAGATGCCGGACCGAGTCACGGGGTGGTCGAGGTAGATCAGCGGCCGAGCCTTGATGACCTGCTCGATCACCGCCTTGTAGTACGCCCGCCGCGCCTTGGTCGACGCCGCGCTCCGCGCGTTGTTCAGGAACCGGTCGACGCGCGGATTGTGGTAGCCCGAGTCGTTCAACGTCCCCGACGTCGCGACGAAGCCGTAGATGTTGCCGTCCGGGTCGACGCGACCCGACCAGCCGATCAGGAAGGCGTCGAACGTTCCCGCGTCCGCCTTCGAGAGCGAGGTCACGAAGTCGGTCGACTGCACGTTCACCTTGATCCCGACGGCAGCCTCCTCCGCCTGGATGAACTGGGCCTCGCGCAGGGCGACCGTCCCCGTCGGCACCATCAGGTTCACGGTCGGGTTCGAGATTCCCGACTGCTGCACGAGCGACTTGGCCTGGGTCGGGTTGTACGGCGTGCACTTGATGCTCTTGTCGAACCAGGAGCTCGACGGGGAGATCGCGGTGCAGCCGGGCAGGACCGTGTTGTTGAACACGACCTTGTTCAGCGTGTTGCGGTTGATCGCCATCTCGAACGCCTGGCGCAGCTTGGCGCTCGAGGCGAGCGGGGTGCCGACGTTCTGGTACGGCAGCTTGAGCAGGCCGTTCTTGTTCCCGATGTTGATCGTGATCCCGCCGTAGCCGAGGCCGGGGGACTTGATCACGTTCAGCGACTTGTCGGCCTGGATGCTCGCGATGTCGGTCGGGGCGACGGCGTCGATCGCCTGCACCGTCCCCGCCTTCAGCGCCTGCGCCGCCGCGGTCGTGTCGTTGTAGATCTTGAACACGATCTTCGCGAAATGGACCTTGTTCTTCGCGTAGTAGTAGGGCGAGCGGACGACCGTGATGCTGTCGCCGGCGATCCGGTTCTTGTACGTGAACGGCCCGACGCAGACCGGGTGGCGGGCGAAGTTGGCGCCGAGCTTCGCCACCTGCTTCGGGGACAGGATCATCCCGGAGCGGTCGGCGAGCTGTGCGGTCAGCGGCGAGTACGGCGACTTGAGGTGGAACACGACGGCGTACTTGCCCTTCGCCTGCACGCTCTTGACGGCCGAGAGCTCGCTTGCGCGCACCGAGCCCTTGAAGGTCATGTAGCGCTTCATCGTCTTCGCGACGGCGGCCGCGTTGAACGGCGTCCCGTCGTTGAACTTGATCCCGTGCCGCAGCGGAATCGTCACGGTGAGCTTGCTCTTGGAGACCTTCGGCAGCGCGGACGCGAGCTGCGGGACGATGTTCGTCTTCCGGTCGAGGTCGTAGAGCTTCTCGCACATGGTGAGAAAGACCTCGCGGCCGGAGAACGTCCGTGCGACGGTCGGGTCGAGTGCGTCCGGCTCGCCGTTCGTCATGGCGACCGTGAGCGTGCCACCCGGCTTGAACTTCGCCGCCTGCCTGGCGGACGCGCCGGCAGCCGCGCTGATCCCGAGCGCGAGCAACCCGGCTGCGACCGCCGCGCCGACGGTTGCTGCGATGCGGTTGCGGTTCATTGGAACTCCCTCCGTCCCTCCGTAGATGGGCGACGCGTAAGGCGCAACACTAACACTTGGATACATTCTGACGTCAACTGGATCCAAGTGTTAGTTTGAGAGGGTATGCGGGTCATCGCCGGCACTTCCGATCCGAGGCTTCGACACCGCCTTCAGTCGCTCTCGCTCGATCCGAAGCTGCTCGCGATCGGGCTCGGCGGCGGTGTCCTGTCGGGGCTGCTCGGGGTGGGCGGCGGGCGTCGTCATGGTGCCGCTGCTCGTGCTCTGGGCGCGCTACTCGCAGCGCGCGGCGCACGCCGTCTCGCTCGGGGCGATCATCCCGATCAGCCTGGGCGGCATCGCCACCTACGGTGTCGCCGGCGAGGTGCGCTGGTGGCAGGCGCTCGGCCTCGCCGTCGGCTCGGTCGTGGGTGCACGGATCGGCGCGGGGATCCTCGCGCGGATCGACGAGCGGCTGCTCAAGGTCGTGTTCGGCACCTTCCTCGTCGCCGTCGCGGCGCTGCTCGGAGCGCACGCATGACCGGACCGACCCTCTACGTCGCCCTCGTGGCGTTCGGCGTGCTCGTCGGCGTGACCTCGGGGCTGCTCGGAGTCGGTGGCGGGACGCTCGTCGTGCCCTTCCTCACCCTCGCGGTCGGTTTCTCGCAGCACTCGGCCCAGGCGACGTCGCTGCTCGTCATCCTGCCGACGGCCGTGGCGGGAAGTCTCGCCCTACGCCGCCGCGGGGTCGGCGACCTCGGAGTCGCGATCCGCCTGGGCGTCGTCGGGGTCGTCGGCAGCGTTCTGGGAGCATTGCTCGCCCTCGCCCTCTCCGGGTCGGCGCTCCGCGTGGTCTTCGCGGTCTTCATCGGTGCCATCGGCCTGAAGCTCGCGTACGACGGGCTGAGGCCTGCGAAGCTGAGCACATGAGCCAGGCGGCGGAGGAACGGCGCGCGCTCGTCGACAAGCTCGCGAGCCAGCTGCACGCCCGTGTCCTCAGCGGCGAGCTGCCTTCGGGGACACGGTTGCGCCAGGAGGCGCTCGCCGAGGAGTTCGGGGTGAGCCGGACGCCGGTGCGGGAGGCTCTGCGCAAGCTCCAGGCGGGCGGCCTCGTCGAGGTGCTGCCGCATAAGGGCGCAGTCGTCCGCGGGCTCTCCCCGCGGGAGATCCGCGACGCCTACGAGGTTCGCGCGGCGCTCGAGGCGCTCGCGGCCCAGCTCGCGGCCGAGCGCATCACCCGCGAGCAGCTCCAGCGCCTCAACCACGCGCAGGGGACGTTCCGGACCGCATTGGAGCGGACGGCGGCTCGGCGGCGCGGCGGGCGCGAGGTCGGCGTGCGCGAGATCCGTCTCTGGGGAAGCGCGAACGACGAGTTCCACCAGACGATCCACGAGGCGAGCGGCAACGAGGTCCTGGCCGGGGCGCTCGCCCGGCTGCACCGGAACTTCCCCCGCGACCTCAGCCGGCTCGTCGTCAGCGAGAGCACCGCGATGCTCGAGGCGAACGTCCGGGAACACGAGGCGATCCTCGAGGCACTCTCGCGCCACGACGCGCCGGCCGCCTTCGAGCTCATGCGGCAGCACATCGCCCGCGCCGGGGGTCTCGTCACCTTGCGGGTCGAGCAGCGCACGGCCGACCCCGGCTGACCCGGCCCGGGCGCACGTCCGCATCCCGCGACCAAATGCGCATCGGGTCACGACGCGACCCCTTGTACGACCGCTGATATCCGCCTAAGGTGCGGGAACCGTCGTCACTCGGAGGGTCGGATGACCGAGCTGATCCAGCCGTTGAGCGACGTCGGACCGGTGCGGCACGTGCCGGCGCAACCGAGAGCTTCTGCGCGCCCCCCGAGCTTCAGCGAGCTCGTGTATGCCCACCATGACTGGCGGCATGCGCGCCATGCCGTCGGCGCGCCGGATCCCGCGGCCGCGGCCGCCTACGACTCCCTTCTCTCCGCCTTCGAGGAGGGCCACGGCCAGATCGTCCGCGCCTACTGGTGCTCGCACCTCGAGAGCGCCGTCGCGCTCACCGAGAGGAAGCGGCTCGGCGGGCTGCTCACCCCCGTCTTCGGTTTCCATCGCGAGAGCGACTGGGCGACGAAGAACGCCCCCGACGTCGCCGGCGAGCTCCACCGCTGCGACGAGCTTGCCGTCCGGGCGAAGGCGATCCTCACCGGAGTGCGGCAGCGGATCTGCCTCGAGCTCGTCGTCTCGTGCGCCGCCCACCTCCTCAGCCTCGTCGACGCGCGCGCCGGTGCCGAAGACGAGGCGCAGGCCGCCAAGGCGCTCGACCGGGAGCGCGCCGCGATCGACAAGGTCGAGTCCTACTACCGCGAGGCGGCGAACGGCCAGGCCCAGCTCGTCTACTTCGGAGGCATCGCGACGGCCACGCTCGCCCTCGGCGCGATCGCCGCTCTCTGGCTCGCGATCAGCTGGGCGACACCGCTCGCCGCCCTCGTCGCCGGCGCCGCCGGCGCGGTCGTGAGCGTGCTGCAGCGGATCAACAGCGGCTCGTTCGAGCTCGAGTACGACGTCGGCCGCCCGTACGCGTTCTTCCTCGGCGCGCTCCGGCCGCTGATCGGCGGCGCGTTCGGCACCGCGATCACGTTCGCCTTCGACGGCGGCCTGCTGCACCTGCCGGTCGCCCAGACCGCGAGCACGAACGACCGGCGGCTCGCCCTGCTCGTGCTCGCCTTCGTCGCCGGGTTCAGCGAGCGCTGGGCGCAGGACACGCTCACCTCCGTCCTGCCCGGAGGCACCGGAACGTCCCCGCAGAGCAAGACCGCACAGAAAGGAGTGGGTCGTGAGCGACACAGCAGTGCTGAGTGAGGCCCCGACGGGGCTCGCCGTGCGCACCCAGAAGCGGTACGGCTGGAGGCCGGACCACCCCGACATGCGCGACTACCTCCTGGCGGTCGAGCCGGTGAAGACGCTGCCCGAGTCGGTGAGCCTCCGCGACCAGATGCCGCCCGTCTACGACCAGGGCCAGCTCGGCTCCTGCACCGCCAACAGCATCGGCGCGATCCTCGAGTTCAACGAGCTCAAGCAGGGCGAGGCGGACGCGGCGACGCCCTCGCGGCTCTTCATCTACTACAACGAGCGCTCGATGGAGGGGACCGTCGACCAGGACTCCGGCGCGGAGATCCGGGACGGGATCAAGTCGGTCGCGCAGCTCGGCGCGCCCCCGGAGACCGACTGGCCGTACGAGATCAACGCGTTTGCGACGAAGCCGCCCGCGAATGCGTACGACGACGCGCTCAAGCACCAGGCGATCCGGTACGCGCGGGTGCCCCAGACCCAGATGGGGGTCCAGAACGTGCTCGCCGACGGGTATCCGATCTCGTTCGGGTTCACCGTCTACGAGTCGTTCGAGAGCGACGTCGGCTCGGACGGGATCGTCCCGATGCCGCAGCCGAACGAGACCGTCCTCGGCGGCCACGCCGTCGTCGCCGTCGGCTACAAGCAGATCGAGGGGCAGCTGTATTTCGAGTGCCGCAACTCCTGGGGGCCGGACTGGGCCGACCACGGCTACTTCTGGATGCCGGCGAGCTACGTCACCAGCCGCAACCTCGCACAGGACTTCTGGGTGATCGAGCAGGTCGAGTAGAGACCCGGTGGGTCTGCGGCGCCACCACGAGAGACAGGAGGTGGGAGCAGTGCCACACGACGAACAGCACCGTGCCGACGGCGTGTTCGAGGGCGGGGGAGTGAAGGGGATCGCCTTCGCCGGGGCGATCGCCGCGGCGGAGCGAGACGCCGGGGTGAAGGAGTGGGTGAACCTCGCCGGCACGTCGGCGGGGTCGATCGTGGCCGCGCTGCTCGTGGCGGGCTACGACGCCGCCGGGATCCAGCGCCTGCTCGCGGACGCGCAGTACGCGCGGTTCGCCGACTGCGGCCCCGGCGGGAAGTGGGTCGGCGGGCTCTTCAACGCGTTCGCGCGGCTGCGCGGGATGGCCCCGGGCAGCTACTTCCTCGAATGGATGGGGGAGCAGCTCGCGGCCTCGCCGCTCGCGAAGGAGCTCGGCAAGACGGAGCTCACCTTCGCGGACGTCAGGCGGCGCGACCTGCCCCCGAAGGAGGAGATCCCCGACATCAGCGACGCGAAGTACGAGCGGGCCAAGTACCGGCTGCACGTGATCGGCTCCGACATCACGACGGGCCGCATGATCATCCTCCCGGACGACCTGCCCGACTACACGGACGAGCACGGCACGCCGTTCGAGAAGGACAGCTTCCCGCTCGTGCACGCCGTCCGGATGAGCATGAGCTACCCCTTCCTGTTCACCCCGGTCGTGCTCCACCGCGAGGGCAGGCCGGTCTACGTCGTCGACGGCGGGCTCCTCTCCAACTTCCCGATCTGGCTGTTCGACAGCCCGAATCCGAAGCGGCCGACGTGGGGCTTCCGGCTGCACGGCGGCTCGAGCGTCGACGAAGGCCTGCCGTACCGCAGGATCCCGCGGCCGCTGTGGGCGGTGCCGCTGCTGAAGGCGATGTTCTCGGCGGCGACCGAGGCCTGGGACCGCGAGCAGATGGAGCAGGTCGTCTCCGCGCGCACCGTCTCGATCCCCACGCACCAGATCAGCACGACCGACTTCGGCCTGACGAGAGCCGAGGCCGACTCGCTGTACGCCTGGGGCGTGAACGCCGCGCACGACTTCTTCACCGCTCCCGATCAGCAGGAGTACCTCAACTCGTTCGGCCGGACCCTCGAGCAGCACGAGGTCGCCGTCAGCGGATGAGCCAGCTCGCGACGGCCCAACCGAGCGCGCCCGGTCTCGAGCAGCTTCGAGCCGCGTTGAACCTCGGCTGGTCGATGGCGGAGCTGCGTGGCCGTCTCCGCTACGGCCACGTCGAGCCGCCGGGGACGGTCGACTACCAGTTCCCGCGCGAGAAGTTCCACGCGCTCCCGATCGGGGGCGAGCACTCGCTCGTCGAGCAGCAGATCGCGACCCGCGTCGCCGTCGCCCTGCTCGCAGACGGGTTCGGGCTCGACGAGCCGCTGCCGGACCGGACCGAGGCGCCCGGCGACACGGTCAAGGCTCTCGCGATCGACCTCGAGGAGAAGCTCGAGGCGGCCGAGCAGGACGGCCGGCCGCCGGCCAGGCCCGACACGTATCCGCCGGGCAGCGCGGTCGCGCAGGCGTGGGAGGCGGCGGCCGAGGCGATCTACTACTGGGACGAGCAGATCCAGGACCGGCTCGGCGTCTCGGCCGAGCTGTACGCCGCCTACCAGCTCGGCCGCGGGCTCTCGGACGCGTTCTGGGCGCTGAACCCCGACGCTCCCGCTCCCCTTGCGACGCCGACCCTGACGTCGACGGCGTCGCCGCCCGACCCGGCGAGCTGGGAGTTCCTGCTCGGTCCGCGCCGCAAGCTGATGCTCGGCGCCTATCTCACGCTGCTGGAGGGCGCGCTCGCACCCCTGAGCGGCCCGGCCGTGTCGGGGCCCCTCGGCCGCTGGTGCAAGCTCGTCGCCGACGAGCAGGTGCGCAGGCGCTCGCCGGATGCCCAGGTCGCGCTCCGCGGCCAGCTGCAGAACTGGCGCGACGTCCTGCTCGGCTCGCGGGATCCCACCTCGTTCGCGAAGGGCTTCGGTGTGCGGCTCGCGCTCCGCCAGGCGCTCCGCGTCGTGCAGACGCTGCCGCTGGAGACGTTCCTCGGCGCGGGCGGGATCGCGCTGCTCGGCCTCGCGGGCTACTTCCTCGGGGCGAGCACGCAGAACACCGGCACGGCGATCCTCGCCTCCGTGCTCGGGTTCTTCGGCGTGACCGGCGCCGGACTGCTCGCCTGGGCGAAGGCTCGAGCCGCGGTGCTCTCGGTGCGCCTCCGCGAGGCGTTCTACCGCGACATCGTCGAGGCGCAGGCGACCGTGCTGCCGAACGGGGTGGAGAGCTGAGCGCGACGGACCCCGCAGCAGCCGCGCTCGCGAAGATCGAGCACGTCGTGGTCCTGATGATGGAGAACCGCTCCTTCGACCACATGCTCGGCTACCTCAGCCTCGAGGAGGGCCGGGAGGACGTCGACGGGCTGCGGGCCGGGATGGCGAACGCGTACGGCGGCCGGTCGTACCCGATCCACCATCTCGACCGCACGGCGTTCCTCCCGGTCGAGGACCCCGACCACTCCGGCGAGGCGACGAGCGTGCAGATCGCCGGCGGAGAGATGAGCGGCTTCGTCGACAGCTTCGCCGCCAAGCTCGCGCAGCGCGGCGCCGCCGACCGCGACCCGGGCCTCGTGATGGGCTACTACAACGCCGCCGACCTCCCCGTGTACGACCACCTCGCCGCGGAGTTCTGCGTCTGCGACCGCTGGTTCAGCTCCGTTCCCGGCGCCACCTGGCCGAACCGGCTGTACGCGATCGCGGGGCGCGCCGACGGCAGCCGCGACGACAAGCCCTCGGGACAGGCGCCGTTCTACGATGTGCCCTCCTTCGTCCGGCACCTCGACGCGCACGACGTGTCGTGGCGCTGGTACTCGTACGACCCCGGAACGCTCCGCTGCGTCGACAAGCACTACTGGCTCACGCACTGGGACCGCTTCGCCTACGTCGACAAGACGAAGCTGTCGTGGAAGACCGAGCTGGAGGAGCTGCCGCTGATCGACGAGGCGAGCTCGAGCTTCCTCGAGGACGCCGCACGGGGCAAGCTGCCGGCGGTCTCCTGGATCGACCCGAACTTCAAGGACTCGACCCTCTACGGCGGCGACTCGAACGACGACCACCCGCCGTCGGACGTGCGCGACGGCCAGCTGCTCGTGCTCTCCGTCTACCACGCCCTCGCCGCCGGCCCCTTTGGGACAAGACGCTGCTCGTCGTCACCTACGACGAGCACGGCGGCTTCCACGACCACGTGCCGCCGCCGCCGGCCGAGGACGACGACCCCGCGCTCTTCGGCCTCTACGGCATCCGCGTTCCCGCGCTCGTCGTCTCGCCCTGGGTCGCCCGCGGGTCGGTCTCGCACACCGTCTTCGACCACACCTCGATCATCAAGACGATCCTGCTCCGCTTCTGCGGCGCGGGAGCCCTCGAGGACGAGGGCTCGCATCTGCCGCGGCTGCTCGCGTGGCTCGACGCCGGGCACCCGCACTACATGGGGAAGCGCACGGCCGTCGCGAACGATCTGGGCGAGCTCCTGAGCGAGGCGACGCCGCGGCCCGCCCCCGGCCGGGAGGCGCTCGTCTCCGACGCCGCGACCCGCAAGGCCGAGCAGCTGAAGGAGGCGCTCACGAGCACGCCGACCGGGGGTGCCTCGCCGTTGACCGACCTCCAGCGGGGCATCGCGCTCGCCGCCCGCGAGCTCCGCGGCAGAGGGCTGCCGCCCGCTCAGCCGTGACCGAGCCTGCGACCCTCGCGAGCTCGGACGGGCTCACCTTCTCCGCCTACGCGGGGGACGGCGCAGTCCTGCTGGCGTTCGACCTGGACGCGTCGCGGCAGGCGGACCTCGCCGGTTTCGCGGTCGAGTACACCGACCCCGACAGCAACACGTTCCCGGTGCTGAACCGGCTCAACTTCGGGCAGGCGATCACGAGCGCGACCGCCCCCGAGCAGCGGCGCTTCACCCCGACCGACGAGGCGCCGCTGCAGAAGTTCCACTGGGTGCACTTCCCGCCGGACGTCAAGCCGGGCACCTTCACCTACAAGGCCACGGCGATGCTGTTCGAGCCGGGCAGCGAGACGTCGCTCCAGGCCGGGCCCTCCGCGGAGGTCGAGGTGGCGCTGATGCCGGCCGGGCCGACACCGTTCCTGCTCGGCTTCACCCGCGGCTACGTCTCGTCACAGGCCTACGTGGAGGAGTTCCACAACGCACCCGTCGAGCCGAGTCCGGCCACGTTCGACTTCGACACGGCGGCGTACCAGCCGCAGTACCACTGGCTCGGCTTCCACGCGCGCCGGCTCGTCTTCGACTTCCTCGCGGAGGCGCTCGCCGACGAGACGCGCTCGCTCGACGTCTTCGCGTACGACCTCGACGAGCCCGACGTGATCAAGCAGCTGGGTCAGCTCGGCTCGCGCCTGCGCGTCTACCTCGACAACTCGGCGACCCACGTGAGGAGCACCGCGCGCGAGCCCGCGGCCCACGCCTGGCTCGTCTCGCAGGGGGCGCAGATCGCGGTCGGCCACTTCCAGCGCTTCTCGCACGACAAGGTGATGATCCAGAGGCGGGGGGACACGGCCCTGAAGGTGCTGAGCGGATCCGCGAACTTCAGCGTCCGCGGGCTCTACGTCCAGTCGAACAACGTCTTCGTCTTCGACGATCCCGCGACCGCGTCCCTCTACGAGCAGGCGTTCCAGCAGTCCTGGGACGACGCCCGCGGCTTCGCCTCGAGCGAGCTCGCGGCGGGCTGGCACGACGCGGGCGGCCACGACGGCCTGCCCGGCTACTCGGTCTGCTTCAGCCCGCACCACGATCCGGGCGTGTCGCTCGACCGCGTCGCCGACGCGGTCACGAAGGCCGGTAGCTCCGTGCTCTTCGCGATCATGGAGATCGGCAGTGGCAGCGGGCCGCTGCTCGACGCGATCAGGGCACTGCCGGGACGGTCCGAGCTCTACGCCTTCGGCACGACCCAGCGGCTCGACGGCTCGCTGCACGTGCAGCGTTCGGGCGACCCCGCCGGCGGCACGTTCATCCCCTTCTCGTACCTCTCCCAGAACGTCCCCGCGCCGTTCAAGCCGGAGTGGAGCGGAGGCGCGGGACAGGTCATCCACCACAAGTTCGTCGTCACGGACTTCAACGGCGAGAACCCGCTGGCCTTCGGCGGCTCCTCGAACCTCGCCGCCGGCGGCGAGAAGGAGAACGGCGACAACCTCGTCTGCTTCACCGACCGCGAGATCGCCACGAAGTACGCGATCGAGGCGATCAAGCTCGTCGACCACTACCGCTTCCGCGCCGTGATGCAGACCGCCACCGACGCCAAGCCGCTGCAGCTGGCCGGCCGCAGCGCCGACTGGGCGGCCGCGTACTACGAGGACGGCAGCCCGAAGAGCCGCGAGCGGACCGTCCTGGTCGGCTCCTCGCCGTAAGCTCGTCTCGTTTCCACACGACCCCGGTTGCTTCGGCGCGCAGCGGAGTCGAGAATCGTTCGGTGACGGCGTTCGACCATGCGCGCATCGTCGGCTGGGACGAGCTGCCCCGGCCCGTCCGCGAGATCGACCACACGTGGATCGAGCTCGCCGACGGCACGCGGCTCGGCGCGCGGATCTGGCTGCCGCGCGACGCCGAGGCCGATCCGGTGCCGGCCGTCCTCGAGTACCTGCCCTACCGCAAGCACGACGGCACCGTCTCGCGCGACCTCGACCGGCAGCCGTACGTGGCCGGGCACGGGTACGCGACCGTCCGGGTCGACATGCGCGGCAGCGGCGAGTCGGACGGGATCCTCGAGGACGAGTACACGCGGCAGGAATGGGACGACGCGCTCGAGGTGATCGCCTGGCTCGCCGACCAGCCCTGGTGCTCCGGCGAGGTGGGCATGACGGGCATCTCGTGGGGCGGGTTCAACGCGCTCCAGGTTGCCGCGCTCCGCCCGCCCGCGCTCCGGGCGATCATGACGCTCTGCTCGACCGACGACCGCTACGCCGACGACGTCCACTACCGCGGCGGGTGCGTCCTCGCGACCGACATGCTCCACTGGGCGTCGTCGATGCTGACGTGGAACGCGCGGCCGCCCGACCCGGCGCTCCTGCCGGACACCTGGCGAGAGGTGTGGCTCGACCGGCTGGAGCGGACTCCTCCGTTCATCGAGCACTGGCTCTCCCACCAGCGGCGCGACGACTACTGGCGGCACGGCTCGGTCTGCGAGGACTACGCGGCGATCGAGGTGCCCGTCTACGCGGTCGGCGGTTGGGCGGACGGCTACACGAACGCGGTCTTCCGCCTGCTCGCCGGGCTCTCGGTCCCGCGCAAGGGGCTCGTCGGGCCGTGGGCTCACGCCTTCCCGGACGACGCCCTGCCGGGACCGAGCATCGGCTGGCTGCAGGAGTGCGTCCGCTGGTGGGACCACTGGCTGAAGGGCGAGGAGACGGGGATCATGGACGAGCCGACGCTACGCGCCTACGTCCTCGAGTCGGTCGAGCCGCGACCCGCCTACGCGGCGCGCCCCGGCCGCTGGGCCGGGGAGGAGGAGTGGCCGTCGCCGCGGATCGAGCGGCGCACGATGCCGCTCGAGGGCGAGCGTCGGCAGCGGCCCGTGCAGACGCTCGGCACCGAGGCGGGGGTCTGGTGTGCGGAGGGCCAGTCCGCCGACCTCGCCGGCGACCAGCGCGGCGACGACGCGCTCTCGGCGTGCTTCGACCTCGAGCCGCTCGCCGAGGAGACGGTCCTGCTCGGCTTCCCGGCCGTCGAGCTCGAGCTCGAGGCCGACCGGCCGCAGGCGCTCGTCTGCGTCCGCCTCTGCGACGTCTTCGGAGACGGCACGTCGGCCCTCGTCACGCGCGGCCTGCTCAACCTCACCCACCGCGACTCGCACGAGCACCCGCAACCGCTCGAGCCGGGTCGGCGGTACCGGATCCGGGTCGAGCTCGACTCGATCGCGTACGCCGTACCGGCGGGGCACCGCCTGCGCGTCGCGGTCTCCTCCACGTACTGGCCCTGGGCCTGGCCCTCGCCGGAGCCGGTGAGGCTCACGCTCCACGGCGGCACGCTCGAGCTGCCGGTGCGGCCGCCTCGCCCCGAGGATGCGCGGCTGCCGCAGTTCCCGGAGCCCGAGCACACGCCGCCGCTCGAGAAGGAGCAGCAGGAAGGTGCGCCGGACGGGCGCACGTTGCGCCGCGACTACGCGACGGGCCGGCTCGAGCAGCGGTTCGACTACGACGTCGGCGGCATCGTCCGCTTCGTCCCGATCGACCTCGTCTCGGAGGACTCGAACACGAGCGCATACTCGATCGCGGAGGACGACCCGCTCACGGCCGAGGTCACCTTCCGCGCCGCGAGCGGCATCTCCCGGCGCGACTGGAGGGGCCGGGCCGAGGTCGAGTCGTCGATGCGGGCGGATGCCGACGCGTTCCACGTCACGACCGAGCTGAGCGCCTTCGAGTCGGGCCGCGAGGTCTTCCGGCGGCGCTGGGAGCACCGCTTCCCGAGAGACCACGTCTGAGCCCTGGGTTCAGCCGTTCGCGAGCAGGCAGGCGGTGCGGTGCCCCTCGCCCGCGGCGCCGGCCGGTCCGCGCAGCTCGGGGTCGACGGTCCTGCACTCCGCGACGGCGACCGGACAGCGCGGGTGGAAGCGGCAGCCCGACGGCACCGAGATCGGGTTCGGCGTTTCGCCGCGCAGGATCTGCGGGTGCACGCGCCGTCGCGGGTCGCGTCGGGGGACGACCGAGAGGAGCGCCTTCGTGTACGGGTGCTGCGCGTTCTCGATCACCTCCGTGGTGGGCCCCTCCTCCACGATCCGGCCGAGGTACATGACGCAGATCCGGTCCGCGAAGCGCGCAGCCGTCGAAAGGTCGTGCGTGATCATGAGCACCGCGAGCCCGCGGCCGCGGAGGTCGTCGAGGAGGGTCAGGATGCCGGCCCGCACCGAGACGTCGAGCATCGAGACCGGCTCGTCCGCCACCAGCAGATCCGGGCCGAGCGCCAGGCTCGCCGCGATCGCCACCCGCTGCCGCTGGCCCCCCGAGAGCTCGTGCGGGTAGCGGTCGAGGTACAGCTCCGGCGGCGAGAGCCCCGCCAGCTCGAGCGCCTCGACGACGCGCCCTCGCCGCTCCTCGCGCGTCCCCTCGCGGTGGACGACGAGCGCCTCCGCGACGGTCGTCTCGACGCGGAAGCGCGGGTCGAGCGACTCGTAGGGATCCTGGTAGATGATCTGCATCCGGCGCCGCAACCGCCGCAGCTCGCGCGGCCCGAGCGCCGTGACGTCGATCCCGTCGAACCGGACGGTTCCCTCGTCCGGCCGGACGAGCTGCAGCAGCGCCTGAGCCGTCGTCGTCTTCCCGCAGCCGGACTCGCCGACGAGCGCGACCATCTCGCCGCGCGAGACGTCGAACGACACGTCGGAGACCGCGTGCACGTGCTCTTTCGGTCGCCGCGCGACGGCCTCCGCCAGTCCACGGTGAACCGGGAAGCGGACGACGAGCCCCTCCACCTCGAGCAGCGGCGACCCGGCACGGTGCCCGTCGGCGTTCACGCGGCCACCTGCCGCGCGGCGTGGCAGGCGGCGGCGTGCTGTGCGCCGACCGGGCCGAGCCCCGGCTGCTCGGTCGCACAGCGGTCGAAGGCGATGTCGCAGCGCGGCCGGAAGGGACAGCCGACAAGCGGCTCGTCGAGACGGGGTGGCGTCCCCGGGATCGACACGACGGCGTCCCGGGATTCGAGGTCCGGGGTCGCAGCGAAGAGGAGCCGCGTATAGGGGTGCCGCGGGTCGTGGTAGAGGACGTCCATCGGCCCGGTCTCGACGATCTCGCCCGCGTACATAACCGCAGCCGCGGTACAGGTCTGAGCGACCACCGGCAGGTCGTGCGTGACGAGGATCAGAGCGAGCCCGAGGTCGTTCGCGAGCTCGACCAGCAGCTCGAGGATCTGGGCCTGCACCATCACGTCGAGCGCCGTCGTCGGCTCGTCCGCAAGCAGGAGCTTGGGCCCGCACGCGAGCGCCATCGCGATCGCGGCCCGCTGGCGCATCCCTCCCGAGAACTCGTGTGGGTAGTTCCGCAGCCGCGTCGAGGAGATGCCGACGCGCTCGAGCAGCTCGGCCGCACGCGCCCGGGCGGCCCGGCCCTCCGCGATCTCGTGCAGCTGCATCGGCTCGACGAGCTGGTCGCCGATCCGCCGCACCGGGTTGAACGCGTTCATCGCGCCCTGGAAGACCATCGCCATGTCGCGCCAGCGGTGCGGAGCCACCGTCCGCTCACCACGCGCGAGCACGTCCTCCCCGTCGAGGAGGACACGCCCCGCGACGCTCGCGGTCGGCGGCAGCAGCCCCATCAGCGCGAGGATCGTCGTCGTCTTGCCGCACCCCGACTCGCCGACGAGTCCGAGCCGCTCGCCGCGGTCGACCCCGAAGGAGACGCCCTGGACGGCGTGGAGCTCGCGGTGGTGCGGCAGGTCGAACCAGACGTGGAGATCCTCGACCTCGAGCAGCCTCCCGCTCACGGAAGGTCCTTCGGCGGGACGGCGCGGAGCCGGAAGCGGCGCACCGACAGATGCCCCGAGCGGAGGCGCGGGTTGAGAGCGTCCTCCATCGCCTGCCCGGTCATCGCGCACGCGAGCACGACGATCGCGACGCAGATCCCGGGCGGCACGACCGCCCACCACGCATTGTTGAGGATCGCGTCGTCGTTGAACGCGTTCTGGATCAGCCGGCCCCAGGAGACGGTGCTCGGGTCGCCGAGGCCGAGAAAGGCGATGAACGTCTCGAGGAAGATCGCGTAGGCGATGAAGATGACGGTGTTCGCGATCAGCAGCGGCATCACCTGCGGCAGCACGTGGCGCGTGATCAGGCGCGTGTTTCCGGCGCCGAGCGCGCGAGCCCGCTGCACGTAGATGCGCTCGCGCACGCTCTTCACCTGCGCGCGGAGGACACGCG
Organism: uncultured Actinomycetes bacterium; assembly: GCA_963746965.1. Classification (GTDB taxonomy): domain Bacteria; phylum Actinomycetota; class Thermoleophilia; order Gaiellales; family Gaiellaceae; genus Palsa-739. The sequence continues at coordinate 1,766,493 of CAVVDH010000001.1, forward strand.
CGGTCGACGTCCAGTAGATGAGGGCGATGATCACGATGATGTTCGTCAGGCTGCGGCCGAAGAGCGCGGCGATGACGATGATCAGCGGTACGTCCGGGAGCACGAGGAAGTAGTCCGTGATCCGCATCAGGACGACGTCGAGCTTGCCGCCGAAGAACCCGGCGAGGATGCCGACCGTCCCGCCGATCAGGCTCGATGCGACCGACGAGACGAAGCCGACGAGAAGCGACACGCGCGCTCCGACGACGAGCAGCTCGAACATGTCCGACCCGCCGCCGTCGGTGCCGAGCCAGAAGTGCGAGCTCGGCCGCGCGAACACCGGCCCCACCTTCGCCTGGACGTCGTGATGGATGAAGAGCGGCCCGATCAGCGCGACGAGCACGAAGAAGAGGAGGATCGCGAGCCCGACGACCGACTGGGGCGTCGAGAGGACCGGGTGGGAGAGCGTGCGCCGCCAGAGCGGCGGGCGGCCCAGCGCACCACTCTCGGCGACGGCGAGCTCGGTCATTCGGTCACCCGCGGATCGAGCTTGAAGTAGAGAAGGTCGGCCACCAGGTTGAAGAGGATCACCGAGAACGTGAGGAGCAGGAAGATCCCCTGCAGAATCGGGTAGTCGCGCTGGTCGATCGCCTCGACCGTCTCGAGCCCGATGCCGGGGTACGAGAAGACGTACTCGATCGTGATCGTGCCGCCGATGATGAAGCCGAGCGAGAGCGCGACGAGCGTGATCACCGGCAGCATCGCGTTCCGGAGCCCGTGCTTCCAGACGGTCGCCCAGTTCGAGAGGCCCTTCGCGCGCGCGGTGAGCACGTAGTCCTCGCCGAGCGTCTCGAGCATCGCCGAGCGCACGATCAGCGTGAAGTTCCCGTACAGCACGAGGCCGAGCGTCGCGGCCGGCAGCACCATGTGCTTCATCCGGTCGACGAAGACCTGCCACGTCGAGGGCGTGCCGAGAATCCCGAGCGTCGCGTCGTGGATCCCCGAGGTCGGGAGCCCGATCGCGCCGGCGAGGAAGAGGACGATCATCAGGCCGAGCCACTGGGGCGGGAGCGAGTACCAGACGAGGCTCGCCCAGACGCTCGTCTTGTCGGTCCACGTGCCGCGCCGCCAGGCGGCTATCACCCCCGTGATGATCCCGAGCACGATCGAGAAGATCGTGCCGAGCGCGACCATCGGCATCGTGTTCTTCAGCGGCTGCCAGAGCGTCTGCCAGACGGGCTCCTGCGTCCGCAGCGAGCGCCCCATGTCACCGTGGGCGAGACCGTCGAGGTACAGCCAGTACTGCTTCAGCTTCGACTGGTCGAGGCCGAGCGTCTTCCGCTGGTACGCCTTGAACTGCGGCGTGCACTGCCGGCAACGCAGCGCCGAGACCGCGTCGCCCGACAGCAGCCGGAAGAGGACGAAGTTGAGCGTGATCGCGACCAACACGGTTCCGACGGCGAAGAGGATCCGCTTGAGGACGAAGTCCGCGCCGCGCATCGTCTACGCCGCCGGGACCGTGTGGTCGGTTGTCACTTCTTGCGTGGTTGCGTGTAGTACTGCTTCGCGTAGCCGCCGAGCTCGGGGTCGATCCCCGTCCACTTCGACGAATGCGCGTCGATCAGCTGCTCGTTCACGAGTTGCGTGTACGCGAAGTTGTCGTAGACCATCTTCTGCATCTTCCAGACGATCTGCCTCCGCTTGCCGGGGTTCACCGTCGTCCCCTGCTTCACGTACAGCTTGTCGTAGGCCGGGTTGTCGAAGCCCGTGTCGCTCCACGAGCACCACTGGCCCTTCGTCAGGACCGACAGCATGAAGTCGGGATCGACGTAGCCGACCCAGTCCCAGAGCGCGATGTCGAACTTCCCCGTGTAGCCGATCGACTTCGACGCGTCGCACTTCGACCCGGTCTCGTACGCGTAGGCCTGCGTCGAGTCCCCGCCGACGGTCTGCGTCACCTTCACGCCCGCCTTCTTGAAGCCCTGCTGGATGATCTGGAACTCGCGGTTGCCGTTGAAGTCGAGCGAGGTCGGGGTCATGATGTCGTAGGACATCGGGTGCGCCTTCTGGGCGTGCTTCCCGTGCGTCGCCGGGGCGATCCGGATCCCGTTCGCGCCCTTCTTGTAGCCGAGCTTGTTCAGGATCTGGTTGGCCTTCTTGCAGTTGTACTCGAGGACGGGCAGGTGCGGGTTCTCGAGCGGCGAGATGTGCCCGACGATGCTCGAGACGAGCGACGCGTGGCCGCCGAAGACGACGTTGATGATCTGCTTCCGGTTCACGCACATCGAGAGCGCCCGCTTCACCCGCGGGTCGAGCAGCTCGCGATTCTTCGTCTTGCGCGGGTTGGAGTTCCACGTGATGTTCGTCGTCTCCGCGCCCGGCACCATGTCGAGGGCGACGCCCGGAAGCTTCGACACCGCCTTGATCGCCGCGAACGGCACCTGGTCGACCCAGTCGAGGTTCCCCTGCTTGAGGTCGGCGATCATCGAGTCGGCGTTCGTGTAGTACGTGAGCGCGACCGCGTCGGCGTGCGAGGGCGGGCCCCAGTAGCCGGCGTAGGGAATGAAGACGGTCGTGCCCTTCTTCTCGTACGACTTGATCGTGTAGGCGCCGGCCGAGACGATCGGCAGGTGCTGCTCGGGGTGGAACGTCTTCAACCCCTTGCCGCCGGGGGTCGCCGCGTACTTCGCGTACACGTGCTGGGGGACGATGAACAGCTGCTCGAGCTGGGCGAGGACGTTGCCGACCGGTTTCGCGTAGCGGATGACGAGGGTCGTCGCGTTCGGCGCCGTCGCCTTCTTGACGTGGTTGACGGCCGGCGCCGCGACCGCGGCGGCCCCGTTCCGGTACTTGACGATCGTGTTGATCGTCCAGGCCGCGTCGGCGGCGGTGAGCGGCTTGCCGTCCGACCACTTCGTGTTGGACTGGACGTGGAACGTCCACGTCTTCCCGTCCTTCGACTTCGACCACGACTTCGCCCAGTCGCCGGCCACGTAGAAGCCGTGCTTGCCGTACAGGTACTGCACGAGCTGCGGGTAGATCATGATCATCGCGTTTCCGGCCTGCGCCTCGATCCAGTTGAACGGGTTGAAGGAGTCGATGTAGTCGATCGTGCCGACCCGCAGGATCCCGCTCCCTCCTGCCTTGGTCTTCGTCGGGGCGGCCGTGCTCGCCGAGGCGCCGAGCGCGATCGCGAGTGCGGCGAGTAGGGCAACCGGCAGGATCCGGCGGCCGTGGCGCTTGACGATGCTCATGCTGCTTCCTCCTCCTTTTGACCCTCCCCAACCAGCGCCGGCTGCTCGATCACGAGCGTCCGCGCGTCGGCATCGAGCGTCGCGGTGACGCCGAGCGGCAGTGCGGCCAGATGCTTGCCGTGACCGAGGGGAAGCTTGTAGAGCACGGGGACGCCGAGCGGCTCGAGGTAGCGCTCGAGGACATCCTCGATCGAGCGGGTCTGCGGCCACTCGGGACGCTGCTCGCGCCAGTCGCACTTCTCCATGTCACCTACTACGACCCCGACGACGCCGGAGAGTTTGCCGGCCTGCTGCAGCTGGAGCAGGTTCCCGTCGACATACCAGGCGGGGGCGTCGACGTCCTCGAAGAAGAGGATGCAGCCGTCGAGCGAGACCTCCCACGGGGTCCCCATCGTCTGCATCAGCAGCCAGAGGCAGCCGCCGACCAGGGGTGCCGTTACCTTCCCGGGCGCGATGGCGCGCACGTAGGGATCGTCCGGGTCGCGCGGCACCTCGCCCGTCCCGTCGCCGCGCAGCACCTCGACGAGGCGGCGGCGGCTGAACTCGGTCGACTCCTTGTCGCCCATGCCGGCGAGCCCGTAGCCGTAGACGGTGGCGAGCCCGGCGCGCTGGCGCAGTGCGACGTGCAAGGCGGTGATGTCGGAGTAGCCGACGAAGGCCTTCGGGGTGCTCGGCGATCGCGTCGAAGTCGAGGTACGGGATCGTCTGCATCGAGCCGTAGCCGCCCTGGAAGGACTGCACGACGTCGACCTCGGGATCGAGGAACATGGCCATCAGGTCGGCGGCGCGGTGCTCGGCGGCTCCCGCCACGTACTCGTCGCGCTCGAAGACGTGCTCCCCGAGCTTGACACGGTAACCCTGCGCCTCCCACCACTCGACGCCGCGGAGGACGTCGGAGCGGTTGAAGTACCCGCTCGCGGGGGCGGGAACGCCGATCGTCCCTCCGTCCGGCAACGGCCGTCCGAAGCGAGTAGCCGCAGCCATTGGAAGACGATACAAAATCGATCTCGCGCGGATGCGAGAACGCGACCGAGCCGATTTCGCCGGCTGCGATGCGGAGCAGGGCGCGGTCGTCATCGGCGGCGGCCCGCGTCGAAGCCCTCGAGCGTCTCCCGCACGAGCGGCCCGATCGTGGCGAGGTCGTAGCCGCCCTCCTGGACGACGACGGTCGGGAGGTGCAGGTCGCCGAGGATCCGGCCCGCCTCCCGGTAGCCGGCCGCCGTCACCTCGAGCGGGCTCTCGGGGTCGCCGGCTGCGGCGTCTACGCCGAGCGCGACGACGAGAGCGCGGGCGGGTGCGGCGAACTCCGCGGCCCGGCGGACGGCGGCGACCCAGCCGTCGTCACTCGTGCCGGGCGCGAGCGGGAGGTTGAGATTCGCCGCCCCGTTCTCCGCCTCGAAGCCGAGGAAGTGCGGGAACCAGCCCGCGCCGGGATCGACGTGCACCGACGCGGTGAGCACGTCGTCGCGGTCGAGGAACAGTTCCTGCGTCCCGTTGCCGTGGTGCGCGTCGACGTCGACGATCGCGACCGGGCCGCCCGTCTCGGCAACGAGGGCCGTGGCCGCGATCGCGGTGTTGTTGAGGTAGCAGGAGCCGCCGTAGAGCGACCGCGTCACATGGTGGCCGGGCGGCCGCGTGCACGCGTAGGCGAGCGGCGCGCCACCGGCGACGAGGTCGACCGCGGTGACGGCGACGTCGACCGCCGCCCGCGCTGCCTCCCAGGTGCCCGGGCCGATCAGCGTCATCGTGTCGTACGCAAAGAGCCCGGGCCGGGCCCAGACCGCCGCCGGCGTCGCGGGCGCGCGGCCGCTCGTCAGCTCCGCGCGGGCGAAGACGTACGGGACGACCCGGTCGGAGGGGAGCGCCGCCGCCGCCCACTCGTCCCACGCCGTGCGGAGGAACGCGACGAGCGCCGGGTCGTGGACGGCGAGCAGCGCCGTGTCGCCGTGCGCGACCGCCGGGACCTCCTGCGCTCCGGCCGCGAGGAGCGCGCCGCGGATCGCGACCGCGCGCGCGGGCACCTCCGTCGCCGGCGTACGCGTCCCGAGCCAGACCTCCGCCTGCGGCTCGTGGCGGAGGCAGTCGTCGCTCCAGACGAACGGCGGCAGCATTAGGGTCGGGACCATGTCACGGCCGCGCGAGGACGGCATCGTCATCGGCACGCTCGAGCCGGGGCCCCGGAACTCGATCGCCGATGTCGGGGTGACCGTCGGCCACGTCACCGTCGAGCGGACCGGCGTGACCGCGGTCGTCCCCCCGTCGCTGCCGGTTCCGGCTGGCACCGCCGTCCTCAACGGTGCGGGCGAGCTGACCGGCTCGCTCGAGATCCGGGAGTGGGGGATCCTCGAGACGCCGGTCTACCTCACCGCCACGCATGCAGTGGGCCGCGTCTACGACGGGGCCGTCTCGGTCGCGATGGCGAGCGACCCGCGGGTCGGCGTCGACGACGTCGTGATCCCGGTCGTGGGCGAGTGCGACGACAGCTGGCTCTCGGACGCGCGCGTGGCGCACGTGCAGCCGGCCGACGTCGCCCGCGCCGTGGACGACGCGACCGCCGACTTCGAGCAGGGCGCCGTCGGCTCCGGCGCCGGGATGATCTGCTTCGGCTGGAAGGGCGGCATCGGCTCGTCGAGCCGACGCACCGGCGAGCACACCGTCGGCGTCCTCCTGATGACGAATTTCGGCGTGGGCGAGCAGTTGCGCATCGACGGCGTCCCGGTCGGGCAGCTGCTCGACGAGCGGCCGCGCGAGGCGCCAGACCCCGGCGGCAGCTGCATCGCCGTGCTCGCGACCGACGCGCCGCTCGCGCCGCAGCAGCTCGAGCGGCTCGCGCGCCGCGCCGGGCTCGGTCTCGCGAGGGCCGGCTCGGTCGCGCATCACGGCAGCGGCGAGATCTTCGTCGCCTTCGCCGCCTCGGACGAGCGCTCGCTCCCGGACCGGCAGCTCGACCCGCTCTTCCAGGCCGCGGTCGACGCGACCGAAGAGGCGGTGCTCTGCTCGCTCTGGGCGGCGGTCGACACGACCGGACGCGAGGGACGCGTCGTGCGGGCGCTGCCACGGGAGACGGTGCTCGAGCTCTACCACGGGCGCGGCCGGCGCGGCTCGGCGTGAGATGCTAGTCCCGAGATGGCGACGCGGCTGACGTACACGACGGGGTCGCGCAGCCCCGAGCTCGACCGCGCGTTCGAGTCGGCGCTCGCGGACGCACGCGCGCAGGAGCGCGAGCCGCTGGCGCACCTCGTCGGCGGGCGCGACGTCGCGGCCGGGGAGCCGTTCGCGCGCGAGGATCCGTCGCGGCGCGAACATGTCGCGAGCCGGGCCCGCGAGGGGAGCGAGCTCGCCGCCGAGGCGGTCGAGGCGGCGCGCGCGGCTCAGCGCGAGTGGCGGCGCCTCCCGCACACGGAGCGCGTCGCGCTGCTGCGCCGGACCGAGGGCCTGATCGACGAGCGCAAGCTCGAGCTCGCGGCGAACGTCAGCCTCGAGGCCGGGAAGGTGCGCACCGAGGCGATCGCCGAGGTCGAAGAGGCGATCGACCTGATCGAGACCTACTGCCGCCAGGTCGAGGCATCCGACGGGTTCGAGACGCCGCTCGGGCAGCTCTCGCCCGACGAGCGGAATAGCGACGTCCTGCGCCCGTACGGCGTCTTCGGCGTCATCGCCCCGTTCAACTTCCCCTTCGCGCTCGGCTTCGGGATGACGGCGGCGGCGCTCGCCGCTGGCAACGCCGTCGTGCTGAAGCCGCCCGAGGAGGCTCCGGCCTCCGGTGGCGCCGTCGTCCGGCTGCTGGCCGAGGCCGGCTTTCCCGCGGGCGTCGTCTCGCTCGTCCACGGCGGTCCGGCGACGGGGAAGGCGCTCGTCGGCGCGGGAGTGGACGGAGTCGCGTTCACCGGCTCGGCCGAGGTCGGGCGCGAGATCGGCCGCCGGCTCTCGGAGGGCCCGTTCCCGCGGCCGGTGCTCGCGGAGATGGGCGGCAAGAACGCGGCGGTCGTCGGTGCGAGCGCCGATCTCGAGGCCGCCGCCGAGGGAATCGCGAAGGCGACGTTCGGCTTCTCGGGACAGAAGTGCAGCGCGTGCTCGCGCGCGATCGTCGTGGCCGAGGCGCACGACGAGCTCGTCGAGCGGCTCGCGGAGCTCGCCCGGGCGACGAGCGTCGGCGACCCGGCCGATCCGAGCGTCGCGACGGGGCCGGTCGTCAACGTGCAGGCGGTCGAGCGGTTCGAGCGCTCCGTCGCGGCGGCGAGCGCCGGCGGCACGGTCGTGGCCGGCGGCTCCCGCGGCGATGACGCCGGCTGGTTCGTCGAGCCCACGGTCGTGTCCGGTCTGCCTCCGGGGCATCCGCTGACGCGCGACGAGCTCTTCCTCCCGTTCCTCACCGTCGTGCGGGTGCCCGACTTCGCCGCCGCGCTCGCCGAGGCAAACGCCGTGCCGTACGGCCTCACCGCGGGCGTCTTCTCGCAGGACGAGGAGGAGCTCGACCGCTTTCTCGACGAGATCGAGTCCGGCGTCGTCTACGTCAACCGGCGCGCCGGCGCGACGACCGGCGCGTGGCCGGGGATCCAGTCGTTCTGCGGCTGGAAGTCGAGCGGCCTGACCGGCAAGGGCGGCCTCGGGCCGTACTACGTCCAGCAGTTCGCACGCGAGCAGAGCCGGACGATCGTCGAACGGTGACGGCGTCGTCCGAGAGCGTGCGCGCGCGGATCCGCGCCGTCGAGGGCACCGGCATGCGCACGTTCTGGGAGCCGGAGCCGACGGTCTGGGCGCGCACCGAGGGTTGCCACGTCTGGGACGTCGAGGGCCGTCCCTACCTCGATCTCTACGCGGGCTTCGCCGTCTCGAACGTGGGCTACTGCCACCCGCGCGTCACCGAGGCGATCCGCGAGCAGGCGGGCGTGATGACGCACTGCCCGTCGGCCGCGCCGTCCGAGGTGCGCGCCGCACTGTACGAGCGGCTCGCCGCGATCGCGCCGCCGGCGCTCGACCGCATCCTCCTCGCGATCACCGGGGCGATGGCGAACGAGACGGCCGTCCAGCTCGCGCGCGCGGCGACGGGGCGCAGGAACGTGATCACCTTCTCGGGGACGTATCCGGGGCGGACGGTCGGCGCGGTGCGGTACGCGGGCAAGCATGCCTACCGGGAGCAGTTCGGGATCGCCGCCGACGCGCACTTCGTCCCCTTCCCGGACCCGTACCGGAGCCCGTGGACGGGCGACGGCGACCCCGGGAAGGCTGCGCTCGAGCTCCTCGAGCACGCGCTTGCCGACCCCGCCTCGGGAGTGGAACCTCCTGCGTGCGTCCTCGTCGAGCCGATCCAGGGGAACGGCGGCGTCGTCGTCCCGCCCGCGGGCTTCCTCCGCGGCCTGCGGGAGCTCTGCGACCGCACCGGCACGCTGCTCGTGTGCGACGAGATCCAGTGCGGCTTCGGGCGCAGCGGCCGCATGTGGGCGTCGGAGCACGACGGCGTCGTGCCCGACCTGATGACGGTGGGGAAGGGGGTCGGAGGTGGCCTCGCGCTCGCCGCGGTACTCGGCCGTTCCGAGCTGATGACGACGTGGGAGCCGGACGCCGTCACCTCCACGTTCCTCGCCAACGCCCTCAGCCTGGCGGCCGGCTGCGCGGCGATCGACGTACTGCGGGACGAGGGGCTCGTCGAGCGCTCGGCCCGGCTCGGCGAGCGCGCGCTCGCCCGCCTCTCCCGAGACCTCGCGGACCACCCCACCGTCGGCGACGTTCGCGGCCGCGGGCTCTTCATCGGGCTCGAGATCGTCCGCGACCGAGGCTCGCGGGAGCCCGATCCCGAGCGCGCCGCGACGACGCAGCGTGCCCTGCGGGAGCGGGGCGTGCTCGTCGGCCGCGGCGGCCGCCACGGCAACGTCCTCGTCCTCGCCCCGCCCCTCGTGATCGAGGACGACGTCCTCGGCGAGGGTCTGGACACGATCGTGCGATTCGCTTAGCCTCACGCCAAGCGGCCTTTCGACCACAGGGGGAAGCGTTGGACACGTATCACGTCGTTCTCTACATCCACCTGCTCTCGCTCTTCGTCGGCATCGGAGCCGGCGCCGTTCTCCTCACCTGCCTTCTCCAGCTGCGCGCGGCGCGCACCGTCGAGCAGGCGGTTCCGTGGGGGATGACGGCCGGCAAGGTGGGACGGTTCTTCCCGATCGCGATCGTCGGCCTCTTCGGCAGCGGTGCGTACATGACGTCGCACTTCTGGACGTGGGGCACGGGCTGGATCGACCTCGGGATCGTCGCTCTCGTCGTGCTGCTGGCCCAGGGGGCCGGCATCGCCGAGCCCACCGGCAAGAAGCTGGGGGAAGCGCTGCGGGCGAACGGTCCCGGCCCGCTCGGGCCGGAAGCCCGGCGGATGACGCTCGATCCCGGTCTGTGGGTCGTCGAGTTCTCGAACCTCGGGATCGTGTTGGGCGTGGTCTGGAACATGACCGAGAAGCCCGGTCTCGGCGGTTCGCTCGCCGCGGTGCTCGTCGCCTACGCGGTCGGTGCGGCGCTCGCGCTCCTCGTCACCCGGTCGGCGCAGGAGGAGCTCGCGGCAGCTCCCGACGCAGCCGCATAGGCGTAAGTAACCGAGCCGCTCTAGGCCGACGACCGCAGGGCGTCGGCGATCACGCGCGCGTAGGTCGTGCACGCGTACGGCCAAGGGTGCGTGCCGTCGGAGAGCATCTTGTTCGTCGAGCTTCCGTACCAGTCGGCGAGGTGCGCAACGGGCCACCCGCGAAGCCAGCTGTCGAGCGCGTGATTCGACTCGCTCTCCCAGCTCGTGTCGTTGCGGACGTTGACGACGACGATGTCGGGGATGCCGTGGAGCGCCCGCCTGAGCCTGACGAGGTCCCGGTACCAGAGTGGCCCGTTGTTCCCGATCTGGAGGACGAGGGTCTTCGTCAGTTCGTGATCCCTCCGGTAGCGCTGGAGGTCGTTGATCGTGTTGGCGATCTGCCGCCCGACGGCGGCGTCGATACGAACGCGGTGGTCGAGCGCCCTCTTCAGCTGCGACGAGCACGCGAGCATCACCGAGTCGCCGAGGGCGAGGATCCGGCCGGCCGGGAGCCGCGGCTTCTTCTCGTGCTGGGTCGTGCCGCCGCCCCTGTGCGTCGTGGTCGTGTTCGACGTCGTCGTCTGCGTCGTCGTCGTGTGCGCCGGCTTCGTCGCCGCGCGCGACTTGGGCGGGTTGACGTAGCCCGAGACCGGGTTCAGCGCGGCCGGCGTCACGAAGAGGACGGCGAGGGCGCCGGCGAGGCACATCGCGCCGGCGCCCACGACCTCGAGCCGGAACCGTCGCGACTCCTGCCTGAGCCGCCGCTGCAGGCTCCCCGTCCGGATCGGCTGCTCGACGAAGCGGTACGAGAGCGCCGCCGCGCAGACGACGATCACCGCCTGCAGCACGACGACGCCGGGGCCCGTCCACGGCAGGTCGACTCCCGGCCGGGTGAGCAGGATGATCGGGTAGTGCCAGAGGTACATCCCGTAGCTCCTCTCGCCGACCCAGCGCAGCGGCGCGACGCCGAGCGCGCGGCCGAGCCCCGTCGCCGGGTGCGCGACGGCCGCGATCAGGACGGCGAAGCAGAAGGCGGCCGCGAGGTCGCCGCCGCGCCAGAGCGTCGGGCTGAAGTCCTCCATCTGCCGGAAGAGGAGGATCGTCGTGACGACGGCGGCGACGCCGAACAGCTCGAGGAGCGGCAGCGCGCGCTGCAGCCGCGCGATCGCCGGCCACACGAGGGCGAGCAGGATGCCCATCAGGAGCAGGAAGGCGCGCGTGTCCGTCCCGTACCAGACGCGGGAGGGGTCGTTCGGGGTGTAGAGCAGCCACATGAGCGCCGCCGAGCCGGCGATGCCCGCCACGACGAGCACCGGCAGCCGCTTCCGGCCGACGAGCACGAGCCCGGGGACGAGGAGCAGCGGCCAGATGACGTAGAACTGCTCCTCCACGGCGAGCGACCAGAGGTGCTGCAGCAGCGAGGGGTTCCCCATCACGTTGAAGTACGAGTGGCTCGCGACGATCAGGTGCCAGTTCGTGTAGTAGAGGAGCGCGCTGACGGCGTCGCTGCGGGTGTGGGCGAGGTCCTGGCGGGCGAAGATCGCCGCGAGGGCGAGTGCGGCGAGCACGACCACGACGAGGGCCGGCAGCAGGCGCCGGGCGCGCCGCAGCCAGAACCGGCGCAGGTCGATGCGGTTTCCCGCCTCCCACTCGACGAGCAGCAGCGAGGTGATGAGGTAGCCGCTGAGGACGAAGAAGAGGTCGACGCCGAGGAAGCCGCCGGGCAGCCAGTCGATCCTCGAGTGGTAGAGGAAGACGGCCGAGACGGCGATCGCGCGCAGGCCGTCCAGGCCCGGTCTGTACTCGAGATGCGGCCTTCTTCTGTCGACTGGTTTCGGCACTTCCGGCAGCAGCTTAGGGTCCGTCTCGGCGAGTCGCCAGAACGGCCCCGGCCAGCTCGGCGAGGCACTCCGCCGGCTCGGCGAGCGCTCGCTCGGGACCGTAGCGCGCAACGAGCGAGACGGCGTCGACCGGACTGCCGGGAGCCACCTCCCCTGCGAGGACGAGGGCCTCGACACCGGCCGCTGCTGCGCGACCGAGGACGCACCCGACGACCTTCCCCGTCAGCGACGTCGCGTCGAGCCGGCCCTCGCCGGTGACACGAGATCCGCCTCGGCGAGCCGCTCGTCGAGGCCGAGCCGGGCGGCGACGAGGTCGAAGCCGGGCACGAGCCGCGCGCCGGCCGCCGCGAGCCCGCCGGCGAGCCCTCCCGCCGCTCCGGAGCCGGGCAGGTCGGGGACGTCGAGCTCTCCGAGCCGCCCGCGCAGCAGCTGCACCTGTGCGGGCGTTGCTCCCTTCTGCGGCGCGAAGACGTCGGCGGCCTCGAGGAAGCGCGCGTCCACGTCGTACGCCACGTCGACGGGAACCGGGAGCGGCGCCGGCAGCGCCTCGACGGCGCCCGTGCCGCCGTCGGTCGAGGCGACGCCGCCGACGGCGACGACGACGCGCTGCGCCCCCTCCGCGACGGCCGCGGCCACGAGCTCGCCCACGCCCCGGCTCGTCGCGCGGAGCGGGTCGTTTCCCTGCGGCCCGCCGGCGAGCGAGAGCCCGCAGGCGAGAGCGGCCTCGACGACCGCGGTGCCGTCCTCTTCGAGGCGCCATTCGGCGTCGACGGGCTCGCCGAGCGGCCCGGTCACCGTCGTCCGCCGGTTGCCCCCGCCGAGCACGTCGAGCGTTCCCTCGCCGCCGTCCGCGAGCGGCAGCTCGACCGCCGCCCAGCCGGCGCGCGCGGCTCCCGCGGCGATCGCCGCCGCCGCCTGTCGCGCGGTGAGCGTGCCGCGGAACTTGTCGGGAGCCACCAGTACCTGCGTCATGCGCGGATTGTCGCTACGGTTCGGCCTGCACTGGCACTACGAGCGAGTACTGGTTGCGCGTCCGTTGCGCGCCTCCTGTCCGTTCAGAGCTTCCGCGGAGGGAGGTGTTTCATATGGCAACCGGAACCGTGAAGTGGTTCAACGACGCTAAGGGGTACGGGTTCATCACCCCGGACGAGGGCGGCAAGGACGTCTTCGTCCACTTCAGCGCGATCACCTCGGAGGGCTTCAAGACCCTCGCCGAGGGTGCACGGGTCGAGTTCGAGCCGGCCGAGGGCGAGAAGGGCCCCGAGGCTCGCAACGTCGTCCCCGTCGTGTAGCCCGCAGGTGCTGCGCACCTGCTCGCTGTGACACGGAACTACGCCAACGGGAGACGCGGTCTCCCGTTGGCTCTCGTGCCGAGAGCACGTAGGGGCGACGGGGTTCGGGCCGCTCTACGACGAGTTCTTGCGCGCGGCGGCGCGGCCGCCCTTCCGGCCTGCGGCCTTCTTCTGGGCCGTCGTGCCGCCCTGGCGCGGATTGCTCCGGGACGCCGAGGAGGAGCCGGACTTCTTGCCGCCGCGGCTCGAGGCGCCCGGCGAGTTCGCGATCCTCGCCGCGCGTTCCTTCGACATCCCCTTCTCCTTCAGCTTCTCGTACTGCTTTTCGTTCTTGACGCTCGGTCGCTTGCCGGGCATGCGAGCCTCCTGTGTCGCTTGCTCGCCTAACGCTCGACGCAGGCGGGAGGATGCGCCAGAATCCGCACATGTCGATTCGCGGCAGACCCTGATCCGCCCGGCGTAGCGCTGCGACGCTCGTCGCGGCGCTGCTCGCGATCGAGCTCCTCGACGAGCTCGTCGGCGGCACTCGCGCGGCCGCATGGCCGTCGATCCGGCACGACCTCGGCCTGAGCTACGCCGAGATCGGGCTCGTCCTCGCGATCCCCGGCTTCGTCGGCAGCGCGCTCGACCCGCTCGTCGGCGCCGCTGGAGACACCCCGCGCCGCCGGCTCGTCATGGTCGCGGGCGGCGTCGCCTTCGCCGCCTCGGCGGCCCTGACCGCGGTGGCCGGCGGCTTCTGGCTCCTGCTCGCCGCGCTCGTCCTCGGCAACCCGGCGACAGGGGCCTTCGTCTCGCTCGCGCAGGCGACGCTGATGGACGCCGACCCCTCACAGCGTGTCCGCAACATGGCCCGCTGGACGCTCGCCGGCTCGTTCGGCTATGTCGGCGGACCGATCCTGCTCTTCGCCGCGGTGTACGCCGGCGTCGGCTGGCGCGGCGCGATCGCCGCGCTCGCGGCGGCGGCCGTGCCGCTCACATTCGTCGCGCTCCGGTTCCCGACGCCGTCACGAGACACCGCGCCGCCGCTGAGAGAGGCGGTGCGCGACGCGCTCGGAGCCGTCCGGCGCCGCGAGGTGTTGCGCCTGCTCGTCCTCCTCGAGGCGTCCGACCTCTTGCTCGACGTCTTTCACGGCTTCCTCGCGCTCTACCTCGTCGACGGCGCCCGGCAGACGTGGTCGACCGCGACGCTCGGCGTCGGAGTGTGGACGGGCGCCGAGTTGGTTGGCGGCTGGCTGCTCCTCGGGGTGTTGCGCCGGGCGACCGGAGAACTGGTGCTGCGCACGACCGCCCTCGTCTCGCTCGGCGCCTACCCGGCGTTTCTCCTCGCCCCCGGCACGGCGCCGAAGCTCGCGCTCCTCGCCGTTCTCGGACTGCTCAGCTCCGCCTGGTATCCCATTCAGAAGGCGTGGCTCTACGACGCACTGCCCGAGCGGAGCGGCGCCGCCGTCGCCGTCGGCGGGCTCGGCGGGATCGCGGGTGCGGCCGTCCCGCTGCTCCTCGGGCTCCTGGCCGGCGGCGTCGGCATCGCCGCCATGATGTGGGCCTTGCTCATGGCGCCCGTGGCGCTTCTGGCGCTAACCTCCGGACGATGATCGCGACCCGGACAACGACAGCCTGCCGCGCGCGGCCGCTCGTCGCCCGGTCGCGCGCGGCTTAGTCCGCCTCGGGAACGTCCTCGGCGGACGCGTCCCCTCCCTCCGGATCGGGCACCGGCGACTCCTCGATTTCCTCAATCCGATCGTCCTCGCGGGGGTGCATATCCTTGGTCGGTTCCATGAAGGTCGTCCTTCCCGACAACTCGGAGCTCGAACTTCCCGCCGGTGCGACCGGCCTCGACGCCGCACGCGCGATCGGCCCGAAGCTCGCGGAGCAGGCAGTCCTCGTCCGTGCGGACGGGCGCGTGCAGGATCTGCGCCTGCCGCTGCACGACGGCGACCCGATCCAGATCCTGACGACGCGCGACAAGGACGACCCGGACGCGCTCGCCGTGCTCCGCCACTCGTCGGCGCATCTGCTCGCGGAGGCCGTCACGCAGCTCTACCCGGGCGTGAAGCTCGCGATCGGGCCGCCGATCGAGAACGGCTTCTACTACGACTTCGACTTCCCCGAGCCGATTCGCGAGGAGGATCTGGAGCGGATCGAGGCCGAGATCGACCGCGAGCTCGTCGAAGGCCGCGAGTGGGTGCGGCAGGACATCTCACGCGACGAGGCGAGGCAGCTCTTCTCGGCGGACCCGTACAAGCTCGAGCTCGTCGACACCGCCGAGGGGGACATCTCCATCTACACGCAGGGCGACTTCACCGACCTCTGCCGCGGTCCGCACCTGCAGGACTCGAAGCCGATCAAGGCGCTCAGGCTGACCGGCCTCGCCGGCGCCTACTGGCGCGGCGACTCGTCCAACCCGCAGCTGACCCGCATCTACGGGACCGCGTTCTTCTCCCAGCAGGACCTCGACGCGTACCTCCAGCGGCTCGAAGAGGCCCGTCGCCGCGACCACCGGAAGCTCGGCACGGAGCTCGACCTCTTCCACCTGAGCGATCACTCGCCCGGCTCTCCGTTCTGGCACCCGAAGGGGATGGTGATCTGGAACGAGCTCGAGGACCTGCGCCGGCGCGAGAACGCCAGGCGCGGCTACGTCGAGGTGAAGACGCCGCTGCTCTACGACGTCGACACGTACATCACCTCGGGGCACTACGAGAACTACCGCGAGCACATGTTCTTCACGTCGTCGCACGGGGACGAGCGGGAGTTCGCGCTCAAGCCGATGAACTGCCCGGGCCACATGCTCCTCTTCGGCGCGCAGCTCCGCTCGTACCGCGACCTGCCGTTCCGCTACGCGGAGTCGTCGACGCTGCACCGGGACGAGCTCGGCGGCACGCTCCACGGCCTCCTGCGCGTCAAGCACATCACCCAGGACGACGCACACATCTTCTGCAGTCCTGAGCAGATCGAGGACGAGATCTTCGGCTGCCTCGACTTCGCGTCGTACCTCTACGACCTGTTCGGGGTGGAGGCGCGCTTCGAGCTCTCGACGCGTCCCGACCCGAAGCTGGGAACCGACGAGGAATGGGACTTCACAGAGGCGGCCCTGCAGGCCGCGCTCGAAAAGCGCGAGATCGACTACGTCGTCAACGCAGGGGACGGCGCCTTCTACGGGCCGAAGATCGACCTCCACATGACCGACGCCCTCGGTCGCTCGTGGCAGATGGGGACGATCCAGCTCGACGCGCAGATGCCGAAGAACTTCGGCCTGACGTACATGGGCACCGACAATCGCGAGCACACGCCGTACGTGATCCACCGCGCGCTGCTCGGCTCCCTCGAACGATTCATCGGGATCCTGGTCGAGCACTACGCGGCCTCCTTCCCCTTCTGGCTCGCGCCGGTGCAGGTGCGCGTGCTGCCGGTCGGAGAGTCCCATTTCGAGTCGGCCCGGAACCTTGCGCTCCGGCTGCGCGACGCCGGCTTCCGCGCCGAGGCCGCCGAGCCGACCGAGACGATCGGCAAGCGGATCCGCGCCGCCGAGCTCGAGAAGATCCCGTTCGCGGTCGTCTACGGCGACCGCGAGAGTCTCGACAGCCTCGCGGTCCGCGAGCGCGGCGGCGAGCAGACGACGCTTTCCTTCGACGAGCTGCTCGCCAAGCTCATGCCCCTGCTACCCTCTGACACCTGAAAAGCAGGGGCGGACCGTTCCTCACCTCCCGGGCCGGCAACGGACCGCGGGGGTTCAACCGAGTCGGCAAGAACGACGAGGATCGGGCCGCTGCATGGCAGCGGCTTTTCATTGTTGCGAGAGCCAAACGAGGAGGGATAAGCCCAACTTGGTGATTTGCCTTTGAGGCCCAGACGCCGGCCGTTCGACCAGGTCCGTCCGTCGCCGCGCGACACGACGCGCATCAACGATGCGATTCGCGTCTCCCGTGTGCGGCTGATCGACGACGACGGCAGCCAGCTCGGAATCAAGACCACGGACGATGCACGGGAGTACGCCTACGGCAAGAACCTCGACCTCGTCGAGGTGGCCGCCCAGGCCGACCCGCCCGTCGCCAAGGTCATGGACTACGGCAAGTACAAGTACGAGCAGGAGCAGAAGGCGAAACAGGCCCGCAAGCACCAGAGCCAGATCCAGGTCAAGGAGATCAAGTTCCGGCCGAAGATCGGCATTCACGACTACAACACCAAGAAGGGTCACGTCGAGCGATTCCTCAACCAGCGCGCCAAGGTGAAGGTCACGATCATGTTCCGGGGCCGGGAGCAGACCCACCCGGAGCGGGGCCGCGACCTGCTCCTCCGGCTTGCCGACGACGTCAAGGAGATCGGGCAGATCGAGTCGCAGCCCCTCCAGGACGGACGCAACATGGTGATGCTGCTAGGCCCGACGAAGAACGCAGGAGTGAAGCCAGATGCCGAAGATGAAAACACGGAGCTCGGTGCGCAAGAAGTTCAAGGTGACCGGCAGCGGCAAGATCCTGCGCCGGCCGGCGATGCGCAGCCACAACCTGGAGAAGAAGTCGTCGAAGCGTAAGCGCGGCTTCCGCAAGGATCGCGAGGTCACGGGCGGCGACCGCAGCGCGGTCAAGAAGATGCTGGGGATGGGCTGGCCGATGCCGAGGGTCAAACGGGCCGTCGCACGCGCACAAGAAGCGCCGCAAGGTCCTCGAGCAGGCCAAGGGCTACTGGGGCCGCAAGAGCACGCACTACCGCTACGCGAAGGAGCAGGTCGAGCACTCGCTCGTCTACGCGTACCGCGACCGGAAGGTGCGGAAGCGGGAGTTCCGCAAGCTCTGGATCACGCGGATCAACGCCGCCGCCCGCGCGCACGGCCTCTCGTACAACCAGTTCGTGCACGGCTGCACGAAGGCGGGGATCGAGCTCGACCGGAAGGTGCTGGCCGATCTCGCCGTCAGCGACCCGGCAGCGTTCGGCGCGATCGCCGAGCAGGCGAAGGCCGCGCTCGAGGCTGGAAGCGGCGACGGCGAAGCCGCCACCGCCCGGCCGAGAGACCGGGCCGCCTCCGGCCGCCCCGGCGCCTGAACCGGCGCGCAGCGTTCGAGCTCCAGGCGCGCCACTTCGCGCGTGAGTCGCCGCTGTACGAGCGGCTCGCACTCGACCTGGCCGACGAGCCGCTCCTTCCCGGCGAGGTCGACCGGCGCTACCCGCTCCAGCTCTTCTCGGGATTGCACTACCTCGTGCTCGCGGGGAGGGCGTCGTGGGACGACGTCGGGGGCGCGCTGCGCGACGAGGCGGAGTTCCTCCGCGAGTGGGTCGCGACCGACCGCGTCCAGACGAACGAGCCGCGGCGGTGCTGGTGGCTCGTGCCGTGCTTCCTCGAGGCCGCCCGTCGTACGGGGGCGCAGATCTTCGACTGCGTCGAGCTCGGCTGCAGCGCCGGGCTGAACCTGCTCTGGGATCGGTACGGCTACGGGTACGAGGCCGGGACGATCCGCGGGGCGCCCGTGTTCCGCGGCGAGGAGCGGGGGAGGCCGGTGCCGGTTGCGGAGCTGCCCCGCGTGCGCTCGCGGGTCGGCGTCGACCTCGCGCCGCCCGATCTGCGTACCGAGGAGGGCGTGCGTTCGCTGAAGGCCTTCGTCTGGGCCGGCCGGGAACAGCGGCTCGCAGATCTCGATGCGGCGATCGAGGTCTGGCGGCGCGATCCGCCGGAGATCGTGGTCGGCGACCTCGTGGACGAGCTGCCCGGCCTGCTCGGGCGGCGCCGGGCAGACGCCGTCCTGCTCGTGTGGGAAACGGCCGCGCTCGGCTACCTCCCGCAGGAACGGCGCGACGAGGCGCGTGCCCTGCTCGACGAGGCCGACTGCGTCATCGTCCATACAGGCCTACCGCAGGACGGAAGCCACGACTACTACGGCCTCTACGTCGACGACGACGAGGTCGCGCGCGCCGAGTTCCACGGCGCCTGGATCGAGTGGCTCGCGTGATCGAATCCCGGGACAACGAGCGGCTCAGGCTCGTCCGCAAGCTGCACGACCGGCGCTGGCGCGACAAGCTCGGGCTGTTCTCCGTGGAGGGTGAGGATCTCGTCGAGGCGGGGCTCGCCGCCGGGCTGCGCCCCACGGACACGCTCGTCGCGGGCGAGGACGTCGCGCCCGAGCTGCTCGCCGAGGTCTCGACGCTCGCCCACGCACCGCGCGTTCTCGCCGTCTTCCGGCGCGACGATCTGCCCCGCGGCGTCCGGCCGCTGACGCTCGCGCTCTGGCGCGTCGGCGACCCCGGCAACGTCGGCACGCTGCTCCGTACGGCGGACGCCTTCGGCGCCGGCGTCGCGCTCTCGGACGGCTGCGCCGACCCCACCGCGCCCAAGGCCTTGCGGGCGTCGATGGGGTCGATCTTCCGCGTGCCGCTGGCCGGGTTCGACGAGCCTCCAGGGACGAGGGTCGCGCTCGTGCCGAGCGGCGGAATCCCGCTTCCCGAGCTGGAAGCGGCGAACGACGTCGTGCTCGTGCTCGGTGCGGAGCGGGAGGGGCTGCCGCCGGACGTGCTCGAGCGCTGCGAGGTGCGAGCCTCGATCCCGCAGGCCGGGGAGGTCGAGTCGCTCAACGTCGCGCTGGCCGGCGCGATCGCCCTCTACGAGCTCACGCGTCGCGATCGGGCCTAGAAAGACGTCCGGCCCCCTTGCGGGGGCCGGACCAGAAATTCGCCGAGCCGGTTTCGCTTTCGTCCGCCCCGTCCAACCGGCCTTCCGCCTCGGGATTGCTCCCTCTTCGTCCGACCGCTCGGTCGAGGTTTCGACCTACTCGCGCTCCGTGCTCGGCGCAAGAAGGAACCTACGCGAACGCCGTCACCGGATCAAGACCCGCCGGCAACGATTTTGTCGCAATTTGCGAGCGGATCATTTTCGGCCCGCGATCCAGACGCTGTCCTCGCCCCCGGCGAAGGGTCGCCGGTCGAACCAGCCGTAGCACGCGAGCACCTCGAAGCCGGCCTCGGCGAGCAGGGCGTGCCATCGCTCGGGCTCGACCCACCAGAGCGTCATCGTCGACGAGCCCTGCGCCCCGCGCACCGAGAGCGTGAGCGTCTGCGCTGCGAGATCCCAGTCCGCGCGCTCCTCGATGCCCGGTTCCCGTTCGATCCAGCGGCCGTGCGTCTCCTCGACGTCCTCGCGCGAGGGCGTGAAGACGTCGAACACGAGCCGCCCGCCGGGCTGGAGCAGGTCGTGCGCCGCGCGCAGCGCCTCGAGCCGCTCGTCGTCGTCTCGCAGATGGAGATAGGAGCGGAACGGGCAGGTCACGAGCGGGACGCGCTCGTCGACCGGCGGCCGGCGGAGGTCCCCGAGCCGCAGGTCGAGCCGCTCCTCGACGCCTGCCTCCCGTGCACGCTCCGCGCACACAGCGAGCATCCCGGGGGAGGAGTCCACGCCGATCACGTGTGCGCCGGCAAGCGCGGCCGGGATCGCGATCCGGCCGGTGCCGACGCCGAGCTCCACGAGCTCGCCGCCTGCGGCCAGCGCCTCGTCGACGTAGAAGGAGACGTCCTCGACGACGCTTGCGCTCCACGGGTCGTAGAGCCGCGCGATCGGGTCGTACACGCTCAGGGTCGTCGGGCGATCCAGACCATCTCGAGCGACTCGTCGGTGTACGGCTCGCGCCCGAAGCCCCCGTAGAGGGCTTCCACCTCGAATCCCGCGATCTCGAGCAGCCCTTCCCACTCGGACTTCGTCGCCCACCAGAGGTGGATCGTCGCGTCGTCGTCGCGGACGATGTCGATCCGGTTGTCGCTCGGCGCGTAGCGGAGCGTGTGCACCACACCGTTCTGATCCTGGGTCGTTCCGTCGAGTCGCGCCGCGATCGTGTGGCTGAAGACGAAGGCGTTGAAGGCGAAGCGCGCGCCAGGCCGCAGCGACGCCGCGACCCGCTCGAAGACGCGCCGCTTCTCCCGCCATCCGTGCAGGTGGAGAAGCGAGCGGAACGGCACGTAGATCAGCGCGGCCGGCTCCTCGAGCTCGAGGTCGCGGACGTCGCCGAGCCGCAGCTCGAGCGGCAGGCCGGCCGACCGCTCACGCGCGATCTCGAGCATCGCAGGCGACGAGTCGATTCCGAGCAGCGGCTTCCCGGTCTCGCGCACGACCTCGATCGCGACGCGACCGCTCCCCACCATCAACTCGACGATCGGCCCGTCCGCCTCGCGGGCGAGAGAGACGTAGTGGGCCACGTCCTCGGTCATGTCCGCGGCCCACGCGTCGTAGACGGGCGCCCAGGCGTCGTAATCGCTCATCGCCGGTAGTATCCGCGCAGATGCCTGACGCGCGCACCTTCGCCTTTACGCAGCCCCGGCTCGCCGCCGGGGCGTCGGCGCGCTAGCGGGCGTCGTCTCCTCAGCAGCTCGAGCCGGGGCGTGACCTCGCCTTCACCCGAGCCCGAGAAAGGAGGAGAAGCACTTGGATACAGTCGCCGGAGTGGATCCCGACGGCCTCGAGAAGGAGGCGCTCGCCGCCGCTGCCGACGCGACGTCGCTCGGCGCCCTCGACGAGGTGCGCGTCCGCTACCTCGGCCGCCGCAGCGCGCTGAAGCTCGCCCTGCGCGAGGTGCGCGACCGCGAGAGCGGGATGACGCTCAACGCGGTGCGCGAGACGGTCGAGGCCGCGCTCGCCGAGCGGGAGGAGCAGCTCGCGCGGGCCGAGCTCGAGGAGCGGCTCGCCACCGAGCGCGTCGACGTGACGCTGCCCGCCCGGCTGCTCGGGCCGCCGAAGCTGCGGCCCCGCGGCACGCTCCATCCCTCGACCCTCGTACGCCGCGACGTCGAGGACATCTTCCTCGGGCTCGGGTACGAGATCGTCGACGGTCGCGAGGTCGAGACGACGCGCTACAACTTCGACGCCCTCGGCTTCCCCGAGTGGCACCCGGCGCGCTCGCCGCGTGCCTCGCTCTTCCTCGACGACAGGACGGTGCTGCGCACCGAGACGTCGCCTGCGCAGATCCACAAGATGGAGGAGCGTCTGCCGCCGATCTACATGGTCTCGATCGGCCGCGTCTACCGGCGCGACGCGATCGACGCCACGCACTTCCCGATCTTCCACCAGTTCGAGGGCCTCGCGATCGACAAGGACATCACGCTGGCCGACCTCAAGGGGACGCTCCTCCACGTGATGCGCGAGCTGTACGGCCCCGACCGAGAGATGCGCTTCCGCACCCACTACTTCCCCTTCACCGAGCCCTCGATGGAGCCCGACGTCTCGTGCTTCAACTGCGGCGGTGCCGGCTGTGCGGTCTGCAAGCACTCCGGCTGGATCGAGATGGGCGGTTCCGGGATGGTCGACCCCTACCTGTACGAATTCGTCGGCTGGGGCCCCGAGGAGTACACGGGCTTCGCGTTCGGCATGGGGATCGAACGGACCGCCCAGCTTCGGTACCGCATCGGCGGCATCCGCCCCTTCTGGGAGAACGACCTGCGCTTCCTGCGCCAGTTCCGATGAGGATCCCGCTCAGCTGGCTGCGCGAATACGTGCGCGTGGAAGCGGGGGCGCAGGAGATCGCCGACGCATTGTCGATCTCGACGGCCGAGGTCAACGGCATCCACCGCGTGGGCGTGCAGGGCGATCTCGGCCTCTTCCGCGTCGGCCACGTTCTCGAGGCCGAGAAGCATCCGGACGCCGACCGGCTCCAGCTCACGTCCGTCGACGTGGGGGAGGACCGGCCGTACTCGATCGTCTGCGGCGCCTGGAACTTCGGCGCCGGCGCCAAGGTCGCCGTCGCGCTGCCCGGCGCGACGCTGCCGAACGGGCTCGTGCTGGAGCGGCGCAAGCTGCGCGGGCAGCTCTCGGAGGGGATGATCCTCGCCGAGGACGAGCTCGACCTCGGCGCCGACCACTCCGGGATCATCGTCCTCGACGACGCGCTCGAGGCGGGATCGCCGCTCGCCGACGCCCTTCCGCTCGTCGACGAGGTGATCGAGCTCGAGGCGACGGGCAACCGCGCCGACCTGTTCGCCGTCTACGGCGTCGCGCGCGAGGTCGCCGCCCTGCTCGGCGGCGAGCTGCTGCCGATGCCGGGCGAGGAGCCGGCGCGCGAGGGCGACGAGGCGGTGGGGATCGGGATCGAGGATGCGGACGGCTGCCTCCGCTTCATCGGGCGGACGTTCGCCGACGTCGCGATCGGCGACTCGCCGCTCTGGCTCAAGGCGCGGCTCCGTCAGGTGGGCGTCCGCGCGATCTCGAACGCGGTCGACATCACGAACTACGTCATGCTCGCGCTCGGCAGCCCGCTCCACGCCTACGACCGTGACCTGCTCCGCGGCGGCCTTGTCGCGCGGCGCGCGAGCGAGGGGGAGAAGGTGCTCACGCTCGACGGCGTCGAGCGGACGCTGGACGCCGAGGATCTCGTGATCGCCGACGCCGAGCGGGCGGTCGGGCTCGCCGGGGTCATGGGCGGCGAGGAGACGGAGGTGTCGGCCACGACGAAGAACGTCCTGCTCGAGGCGGCGAACTTCGAGCCGATCGGGATCCTGCGCAGCTCCGAGCGGCACGCGCTTCGCACCGAGGCCTCGAACCGGTGGGAGAAGGGCGTCGACCCGCACGTCGCCGGGCAGGCGGCGACCTACGCGACACAGCTTCTCGTCGAGCTCGCCGGCGCGCGCTGGACCGGGGCGGAGGACGTGCAGGGCGCGCTGCCCGAGCCTGCCGTGATCCATCTCCGGCCGGAGCGCACGAGCGGTCTGATCGGTCTCGAGGTGCCCGCCGAGGAGCAGGCCGCGATCCTCGGCCGGGTCGGCTTCGAGCGGCAGCAGAACGGCTTCCGCGTGCCGACCTGGCGGGCGCGCGACGTGACCCGCGAGGTCGACCTGATCGAGGAGGTCGCGCGCTTCAAGCTGCCCGAGATCCCGTTCACCCTGCCGCGCCGGGAGGAGATGTTCGGACGGCTCACGCGGTCGCAGCGCCTGCGGCGTCAGGTCGAGGACGTGCTCGTCGGCGCCGGCTACGCGGAGGTGTACACGCCCACGTTCGTTGCGGACGGCGACCTGCGTCTCCCCGACCCGCTCTCCGCCGAGGCGGCCGCGATCCGCACCGTCCTCTACGCGTCGCTCCTCGAGCCCGCACGTCGCAACGCCGACGCGGGCGCCGAGGACGTCGCGCTGTTCGAGATCGCGCGGATCTACCGCGACACCGGGGCCGACCTGCCCGAGGAGCGATGGCACGTCGCGGGCATCGCCGACGGAGGATTCGCCGAGGCGAAGTGGGCCGTGGAGCAGGTCTATTCCGGGCTCGGGGTCGAGCCGGGCTACGAGCGGACGAGCGAGCCGTTCCTGCATCCGGGCAAGGCGGCGCGCACCGCGGAGGGCTGGCTCGGCGAGCTCCATCCGGCGCTGCTCGACGGCGTCTGGGGCGTGTTCGAGCTGGACCTCGACGCGCTCGCGGAGGCTGCGCCGCAGGTGGCCGCGTTCGAGCCGGTGAGCCCTTTCCCGGACGTGCGGCAGGACCTCGCCTTCGTGGTCGACGAGGACGTCTCCGCCGCGGAGATGCTGTCGACGATTCGCGAGGAGGCGGGCGAGCTGCTCCGCGAGCTCGCCGTCTTCGACGAGTACCGCGGAGAGCAGATCGGCGAGGGCAAGCGCTCGCTCGCGTTCCGGCTCGCCTTCGGCTCTCCCGAGCGGACGCTCACGGACGAGGACGTCGCGCCGGTGCGTGCCTCGATCGTCGACGCGCTCGCGTCGCGTTTCGACGCGGTTCTGCGCGCGTAGCTACGCGCTCTTGCCCTTGCCGCGGCGCCGGAGCCGCAGCAGGGTCCGCGCGGCGAGCGCGGCGCCGGTCGCAGCGCCGACCGCGGCGCCGAGCTTCTTCCCGCGCTCGGCGGTGTGGCCGAGCTCCTCCCGCAAGGACGCGACGGCCTCCGTGAGCTCGCGCCGCTCGGCGGCGATCTCCTCGCGGATCTCGGACTCAGTGGCCATTGCGCAACGCCTGCGTCGTGAGCTGGGCCTCCTCGATCGCCTGCTCGGGGACCGGCTTCGATCCCTTGCGGAGCAGAACGGCGCCGACTCCTCCGAGGACCCCCGCGAGCAGGAGCAGGCCGCCGAACATGATCAGCAGCGAGAGCCAGACCGGCAGCGCGAGCGCGATCGCGGCGGTTGCGGCGGCAAGTCCGAACATGAGCGCGGTCAGACCGAGCACGGCGGCGGTGACCGTGAGGACGATCCCGGCGGCCAGCGCGACGACCCGCCGCTTCAGCTCCGCCGCGGCGAGCTGCAGCTCGAGCCGCACGAAGGCCCGTGCGTGGTCGGCGACCCGCTTGGTCGCGCCGGTCAGTCCCAAGCCGTTCATCGCGTGGTTCTTACCACCAGGCCCTGACGGTAATCGACCCGTCGTCAAGGCGCCAGGAACCGCTTGCCCCCGCGCGGCGCCTCGTACGGCCCCAGCCGCGCGTAACCGTCGGCGTCGATCGTGAGATGGACGGTTCCCTCCTCGATCGCGCCCACCTGCTCCGACGGCACGTAGAGCGGCC
Source organism: uncultured Actinomycetes bacterium (assembly GCA_963746965.1). Taxonomy (GTDB): domain Bacteria; phylum Actinomycetota; class Thermoleophilia; order Gaiellales; family Gaiellaceae; genus Palsa-739. The sequence goes on from CAVVDH010000001.1 coordinate 1,791,852, forward strand.
GGTCGAGGACGGTGCCCGACCCGACCGCCAGGCCGTCGAAGATGTCGGCCTCGGCGTCGCCGAGCACCTCGGTGACCTTCCCGACCTCGCCTCCGTCGCTCGTGACGACGCCCCAGCCGGGCTCGACGACCTTCCACGAGGCGGGATCCGCCATCAGGTCGGGCGGCGGCCGACGACGAACGTCGCGCCCTGCGTTCCGACGGGATGGACGTCGCTCAGGGCGCTCGTGAGCTCGATGCGCCCCGTGATGCCGGCCTCGTCAAGGCGGGCGAGGCAGCGTCCGACCATCTGCACGGACGCGCCGTAGCCGTGGGCGCTCGCGCAGCGGAAGCGAAAGCCGGGCACCCCGGTCTGGATCGGGTTGAGAGGAGCGCAGAGGACGGCGCCGCGGTCGACGTCCGCGCTCGAGTCGAGCTCGAGCTCGACGACGACGTCGCTCCAGTCGGAGGGAAGTACCTCGAGCGCCGTCCGCCACTCGGCTGCCAGCGAGCGTGTCGGCCCCTCGGGCTCCGGGGCCTCGCCGCGCGACGCGACGAGCTCGACGCGGCCGACGATCCCCTCCTCGTCGATCCGTCCCAGAAGTCGACGCACCGCTTCGGGTCCGATCCCGGTGCCGGCCTTCGAGACGCCGAAGCGGATCTCGTTTCCCGTGACCCCGGGCCCGGCCGGCCCGAGTAGAGCGGCAGCGCGGCGTCGCGCCGTTCCGTCGTGGATCGCGAGGCTCAGCGTGACCTCCGTCCATCTTGGATCCAGACCGCTCTCGACGTGATTCCAGCGTTCGGCGAGCCGCACGGCGGGAACCGTACACTCGGACGATGGCCAAGGTTGAGCAGAAAGCGAGCCTCGGGAAGAGCGACCTCGGCGACGTGCTGAGGGAGATGCTCCTCATCCGCCGCTTCGAGGAGAAGGTCGAGGAGCGGTTCCGCGCGGGCGAGCTCCCGGGCTTCCTCCACGTCGCGATCGGCCAGGAAGCCTGCGCCGTCGGCGTCTGCCGGGCGCTCGAGGACGGCGACGTCATCGCCTCGACCCACCGCGCGCACGGTCACACCCTCGCGAAGGGAACGCACCCGAACGAGCTGATGGCCGAGCTGTACGGCAAGCAGGAGGGTTGCTCGCACGGCTACGGCGGCTCGATGCACCTCTACGACGTCGAGCGCGGCAACATGGGCGCGAACGCCGTCGTCGGCGGCGGGCTGCCGCAGATCACCGGCGCTGCGCTCGCGTTCAAGCTGCGCGCCGAGCCGCGCGTCGCGGTCGCCTTCTTCGGCGACGGCGCGACGAACATCGGCACCTTCCACGAGGCGCTCAACCTCGCGCAGCTCTGGCAGGTCCCGGCCGTGTTCGTGCTCGAGGACAACAAGTGGGCGGAGTCGACGCCGGAGTCGCAGCACTCCCCGATCCGCGACCTGTCCGAGCGCGCCAAGGCGTTCGGGATGAAGGCCGTGAAGGCGGACGGGCAGGACGTCGAGGTGGTCTACCGGACTGCGCGCAAGGCGCTCGACCACGCGCGCGGCGGCGACGGGCCGGTCTTCGTCCACCTCGAGACGATCCGCTTCTCGGGGCACTACATCGGCGACCCGCAGGTCTACCGCGACCGCGACGAGGCGCGCCAGCTCCGCGAGGAGCACGATCCCATCGAGCTTCTGCGGGAGAAGCTCGCGGTCTCGGACGAGGAGTTCGCCGCGCTCGACGCCGAGGTGACGGAGATCGTCGAGGCCTCGGTCGCCTTCGCGAAGAACGGCACCGATCCCGCGCCCGAAGACGCACTGAAGAACGTGTACGCCTGAGATGCCGGAACTGACCTACAGAGAGGCGGTGCGCGACGCGCTCTCGCAGGCGATGCGGTCCGACGACGACGTCTTCATCCTCGGCGAAGACATCGCGGAGATGGGCGGCTCGATGGGCGTCACCGCCGGGATGCTCGACGAGTTCGGGCCCGAGCGGGTGCGCAACTCCCCGATCTCCGAGATGGCGATCGCCGGCGCGGCGATCGGCGCGGCGCTGCAGGGGATGCGCCCCGTCGCGGAGATCATGTACGAGGATTTCCTCACCCTCGCGACCGAGCAGGTCGTGAACCAGGCCGCGAAGCACCGCTACATGTCGGGCGGGCAGGTCACGGTCCCGGTCGTCTTCCGGACGCAGGGAGGCGCCGGCTGGTCCCCGGGCGCACAGCACGCGCAGCAGCTCGAGGCGTGGTTCGTCCACATCCCGGGGCTGAAGGTCGTCTTCGCCTCGACGCCGGAGGACGTGCGCGGGCTCCTCTGGTCGGCGATCTACGACGACAACCCCGTCGTCTTCTTCGAGCACCGGACGCTCTATCCGATCAAGGGCGACGTGCCGCAGGAGATCGAGCCGATCCCGCTCGGCCGCGCGCGCGTCCACCGCGAGGGCGAGGACGTGACCGTGGTCGCGACCGGGCGGCTCGTGCACGAGAGCCTCAGGGCGGCCGAGGAGGCGGAGCGCGACGGGATCTCCGTCGAGGTCGTCGACCCGCGCACGCTGCAACCGCTCGACGAGGACACGCTCGTCTCGTCGGTCAAGAAGACGAACCGCGCAGTCGTCGCGCACGAGGCGGTCACGCGGATGGGCTTCGGCGCGGAGGTCGCGGCCGTTCTCCAGTATCAGGCGTTCGACTGGCTCGACGCACCGATCGAGCGAGTCGGCGCGAAGTTCGCGCCGCTCCCGTTCGCCCCCGTGATGGAGGCGTTCGTCGTGCCGCACGCGGAGGACGTGCTCGCGGCGATCAAGCGGACCGTCGGAAAGAGTTGAGGTGGCGACCGAGGTCATCCTGCCGCGGCTCGGTCAGGGCATGGAGTCCGGCACGATCGTCCGCTGGCTCAAGTCCGAGGGCGAGCCGGTCGCGAAGGGCGAGCCGCTCTTCGAGCTCGACACCGACAAGGTGACCCAGGAGGTCGAGGCGGAGGCCGCCGGCGTCCTGCTCAAGATCGCCGTCGCCGCGGGGGAGGTGCCCGTCGGGCAGACGGTGGCCTTCATCGGCGCCGCAGGCGAGGCGGTGCCGGAGGTCGCGGCGCCTCCCGACGCAAGTAACAGACTGTTACAAGCGGAGACGGAGCCACGGACCGAGCCTGCGCCGCAGCCCGAGGTCGTGTCGGCGCCGGCGGGCAACGGCCGGGTCAAGGCTTCGCCGCTCGCGCGCCGCCTGGCGCGGGAACGGGGAATCGACCTCGGTGCCGTCCATGGCACGGGGCCCGAGGGAAGGATCGTCGCCGAGGACGTCGAGCGCGCCGAGGCGGGCGGGCCGGCTCCGGCAAGTAACAGACTGTTACAAGCTCCCGTCGTGGCGGGCGAGATCGAGCGCGTCCCCCTCACGAGCGTCCGCAAGACGATCGCGCGCCGGCTCACCGAGGCGTGGCAGATCCCGGTCTTCCAGCTCCAGGCCTCGGCCGACATGACGCGGGCGAACGCGCTCGTCGAGCGGCTCCGCGAGCGCGACACCGACGTGCGGGTCACGGTCACGGACGTCCTCACGAAGGTCTGCGCCCAGGCGCTGCTGCGGCACCGCGAGGTGAACGCGGAGTTCACGGACGAGGCGATCCTCCTCCATCCGAGCGCGAACGTCGGTCTCGCCGTCGCGGCGCCGCAGGGTCTCGTCGTGCCGGTGATCCGGGCGGCGGAGCGGCTCTCGCTGATCGAGATCGCGCGCCTCCGGACCGACCTCGTGGGCCGCGCCCGCGAGAACCGGTTGCGCGCGGAGGATCTCGCCGGCGGCACGTTCACGATCTCGAACCTCGGCATGTACGCGGTCGAGCGCTTCACCGCCGTCCTGAACCCGCCCCAGGCGGCGATCGTCGCCGTCGGCGCGACCGAGGACCGCGTCGTCCCGCTCGGCGGCGAGACCGCCGTCCGGCCGATCGTCACGCTCACGGCCACGTTCGACCACCGGGCGGTCGACGGCGCGCCGGCCGCCGCCTTCCTCCAGACGGTGAAGGAGAGCCTCGAGGACCCGGGGCTCGCCCTGTAGGAGGACTCGTGGCCCCGACCGTCTGGTACCACGTCCGCGAGCTCGACGAGGCCCGTCGCTTCTACAAGGAGCTGCTCGGCTTCGAGGAGCTCAGCGTCGACTTCGACGCCCGCTGGTCGACGCTCGAGCGCGGCGGGATGGAGATCGGGCTCGCCGAGGGGGAACCCGGCGAGGACGGTGTCGCGCACGTCGACGTGCCCGACCTGAAGAGCGAGGCGGAGCGGCTGCGCGAGGCGGGCGTCGAGGTCGGGATCGTCCTCGAGCTGACCGGGGAGATGCGCCTGCTCGACGTGTACGACCCGGACGGCAACCGGATTCAGCTCGCCCAGGAGCTGTAGAGCAACGTGCTGCGCCCCGCCGACCTCCAGGACCTGCGCTTCCTCCGGGACATGCTCCGCCACGCCTATCACTGGCGCATGGCGCAGGATCCGGATCTGCCGGTCTTCCGCTACGTCAAGAACTGGGGCCGCCGCGGCGACGCGGGCGTGATCGCCTTCTCCGGCCCGAACGACTACGGCGCCGCCTGGTACCGGCTGTTCCCGGCGGACGCGCCCGGCTTCGGCTTCGTCGACGAGGAGACGCCGGAGCTCACGATCGCGGTCGTTCCGAGCCACCGGGGGCACGGCACGGGCGGCGAGCTGCTCGAAGCTCTGCTCGCCCGCGCGCGCGGCGAGGGCTACGCGCGCGTCAGCCTCAGCGCCGAGCCCGGCCAGACCGGCTTCTACGAGAAGCACGGCTTCCGCGAGCTCCGGCGCGAGGACGGAACCATCACGATGGTCGCCGAGCTCTAGCCCGGCCAAGCGCCGCTCCTCACCGAGCGAGAGCGCGGCACGCGCGAGGTACGCTCAGGCGCAACGATGACGAGGGGGATACGCAATGGATGTTGACGTCGCCGTCCTCGGAGGCGGCCCCGGCGGCTACACCGCCGCCATCCGCGCCGCGCAGCTCGGCGCGAAGGTCGCCTGCATCGAGAAGGAGGCCGAGCTCGGCGGCACGTGCCTGCGCGTCGGGTGCATCCCGACGAAGGCGTGGGTGCAGACCGCATTCGCGCTCAAGGAGGCGGAGGAGCACTTCGCGAAGTTCGGCGTCCAGGTGGGGGAGGCGAAGCTCGACTTCGCGGCCTCGAACGCCTGGAAGGCCGGCGTCTCGAAGCAGATGACGCAGGGCGTCGCGAGCCTCTTCAAGGCGAACGGGGTCGAGTGGGTCAAGGGCACGGGACGTTTCACCGACGCGAACACGATCGCAGTCGACGGCGGCGAGGATGTCTCGTTCCGCTCGGCGATCGTCGCCAGCGGCTCGTATCCGCTCAGGCCGCCGATCGACGGCCTCGACTCGCCGCGCTGCGTCGACTCGACCGGGCTGCTCGCCCAGGAGCAGGTGCCCGGCCGCCTCGTCGTGCTCGGCGGCGGCATCATCGGCTGTGAGTTCGCCTCGATCTTCCGCCGCTTCGGCTCCGAGGTGACGATCGTCGAGATGCTCGACAGCCTCATCCCGCAGGAGGACGCCGACGCGGCGAAGGAGCTCGCGAGGCAGTTCGGGCGCCGCGGCATCTCGCTCCAGCTCGGCAAGCAGTGCTCGAAGGTCTCCGACGACGGCTCCGAGCTCACCGTGCACTACGGCGACGGCGAGACGGTGCAGGCGGACCTGATGCTCGTGTCGGTGGGGCGCGCGCCGTTCGTCGAGGGGATCGGCCTCGAGGCGGCCGGCATCGAGTTCGACCGGCGCGCGGGGATCGCGACCGACGAGCACCGGCGCACGAGCGTCCCGCACATCTACGCCGTCGGCGACTGCGCCGGCTACTGGCAGCTCGCTCACACCGCCTTCCGGGAGGGCGAGGTCGCCGCGGAGAACGCGACGGGCCACGAGGCCGTGGTCGGCGCGCGCGCCGTGCCGCGCCCGATCTACACGGATCCCGAGATCGCGGCGGTCGGGCTCACCGAGGCCGAGGCGCGCGAGCAGTACGGCGACGACGTGTCGGTCGGCCAGTTCCCGTGGGTCGCGAACGCGCGCGCCGTGATGCAGGACGAGACGGTCGGCTGGGTGAAGTCGATCCACGAGACGCGGTACGGCGAGCTGCTGGGGCTCGTGATGGTCGGCCCGCACGTGACGGACATGGTCGAGGCCGGCGTGGTCGCGATCGACGCCGAGTCGACCGTCGAGACGGTGGCGGACGGCATCGCGCCGCACCCGACGCTCTCGGAGGCGATCAAGGAAGCGGGCCTCGTCGCGCTCGGGCGCGCCATCCACATTCCCAACCGCAAGGCGCGGGCGGCCGCGACCGCCTAAGCCTCCGCAGACGAGAGGAGGAGCGAATGAGCATCGTGAACAGGCGGAACGCGGTCGTCGGCTGGCTCGTGCTGAAGGCCGGCAAGGTCGTGGCGCGGCGGAAGGCGAAGCGCCTCGGCGGCAGGCTCGCCTCGATGCGCAGGAAGGCCGATTGAGCCGCTTTCGCGCCTCGATCGACGAGCTCGTGCCGTACGAGCCGGGCAAGCCGGTCGAAGCGGTGCAGCGGGAGCTCGGGCTCGACCACGTCGTCAAGCTCGCCTCGAACGAGGGGCCGTTCCCGCCGTTCCCGTCGGCCCTCGAGGCGATGGAGCGCGCGGCGCGCGAGCTCAACCGCTACCCCGACGGCGGCGTCTGGACGCTGCGTACGGCGCTCGCGGAGCGTCACGGGGTCGCCTTCGAGGAGGTGGTGGTGGGCGCCGGCGCAGACGGGATCATCGACCTGCTCGCGCAGGCGACGCTCGATCCCGGCGACGACGTCGTCTGCGGCTGGCCCTCCTTCCCGAGCTACGTCCTCACCGCGGCGAAGCTCGGCGCCGAGCAGCGGCGCGTGCCGCTGCGCGACCGCGCCTACGACCTCGACGGGCTCCTCGCGGCGATCGGGCCGCGCACGAAGCTCGTCTACGTCTGCCATCCGAACAACCCGACGGGGACGGCGAACGGGCGGGACGAGCTCGTCGCGTTCCTCGACCGGCTCCCGGAGCACGTGCTCTGCGTCCTCGACCAGGCCTACTTCGAGTACATCGACGACCCGGACTACGCCGACGGGATCGAGCTCTTCCGCGAGGGGCGCCGGATCGCGGTGCTGCGGACGTTCTCGAAGATCTACGGGCTCGCCGGGCTCCGCGTCGGCTGGGCCGTCGCGCCGGCGGACGTCGCCACGGCCACCAGCAAGGTGCGCCGCGCGTTCGACGTGACCGCGGACGCGCAGGCGGCCGCGCTCGCGAGCCTCGACGATCCGGCGGAGATCGCCCGCCGGCGGCAGCTGAACGCAGGGGGCCGCGACCACCTGACCGAGATCCTGCGCAGCCACGGGCTCGATCCGGTGGGTCCCGCGCGCGGCAACTTCCTCTTCGCTGACGTCGGCGGGGGCCGTGAGATGTTCGAGCGGCTGCTGCGGGAGGGCGTCATCGTCCGCCCGCTCGACGGCTTCGGCGCACCCGAGGCGATCCGGGTCACGGTGGGCACGCCGGACGAGAACGACGCGTTCAGTGTCGCTTTGGGACACGTCCTTTCGGGCGTCTCGTAACCGGCAGGCCGAGGTGGTAGCGTCGGCCGGAAGCTCGTGAGGGTTTCCGCCGCCCAGCTGACGCCGCTCCGGCTGCCGGGATTCCGGAACCTCTTCCTCGCCACATTCGGATCCAGCGTCGGCACGCTGCTCGCCGCGGTCGCCCTCGCGATCGACGTCAAGAACCGGACCGGCTCCGGCCTCTGGGTCGGCGCCGTGCTCGTCGTCGAGTTCCTGCCGACGATCGTGGTCGGGCTCCTGCTCGGGCCGCTGCTCGACCGTCTGGAGCGCCGCTCGCTGATGATCGCCGCCGACGCCGTGCGGGTCGGCGTCTTCGTCGGGCTGCCGTTCGCCCCGAACGCGGCAACCGTCGTCGGTCTCGCCGCCGTCGCCGGCCTCGCGACCGGCTTCTTCCGCCCGGCCGTCTACGCGGGGATCCCCAACCTCGTCCCGGACGGGGAGCTGCCGCGGGCCAACGCCCTGCTCCAGACGGTCGAGAACGCGAGCTGGGCCGTGGGGCCGCTCGTCGGGGGAGTGCTCACGGCAGCGGCGGGCCCGTCGGCCGCCTACGAGATCAACGCCGCGTCGTTCCTCCTCTCGATCGCGCTCCTCGTACGCATCCCGCCGCGCCTGCTGCAGAGCGAGCGGGCGCTCTCGCGCGGTCACTGGCGGGACCTCCGCGACGGCTTCGGCGCGGCACTCCGCTCTCCCTCGATGCGGGCGGTGCTCATCGGCTGGGGAATCGCCTCGTTCGCCCTCGGGGGCAGCAACGTGGCGACGATCTTCATCGCGAAGAACACGTTCTCGGGAGGCGACATCGGCTACGGGCTCCTCTACGGCGCCACCGGGGCCGGGCTCGTGCTCGGCAGCTTCGGCAGCGCGGCGGCGCTCGCCCGCTACGGCGTCGCGCCCGTGTACGGCGGGGGCCTCCTCGTGATGGCCGTCTCCTCGATCGCGGTCGCGCTCAGCCCGAACGTGTGGGTCGCCGCGGCCTGCTGCGTCGTGCTCGGCGTCGGCAACGGAACCTCGGTCGCCTGCAACGCGCTCCTCGTCCAGCGCGGCACGTTCGACCTCTTGCGCGGCCGGGCGCTGACCTTCGTGATGAGCGTGACGTACGTGCTCGTCGGCATCGGCGACGGGCTCGGCGGGGTCTTCCTCCGCCCACCCGTCCCGGCCGATCTCCCGCGCTGGATCTGGGGAGGCTCCGGCGGGGTGCTCGTCGTGGCTGCGCTCGCGGGCTCGCTGCTCGCGCGGAAGCTCGGTAGCGAGTCGGCCGCCGCAGCCGAGGTCGCGTCCGCGGAACGTGCGCCGGTCGCCACCGCGAACTGAATAGATTCCGTTCGTGGCGGGCCGGCGCGAGTGGACACGGGAAGCTCTCGCGGCCGGGGTGCGCGAGGGAGACCGGCGGGCGCTCGCGCGCGCGATCTCGCTCGTGGAGGACGGCGATCCGCTCGCAAACGGCGTCGTCGCCGACCTCTACCCGCAGACCGGCTCGGCGTACGCGATCGGCGTCACGGGGCCGCCCGGGGTCGGCAAGTCGAGCCTCGTCTCGGCGCTGATCCGGCACGTCCGCGCGCGCGACGTCAAGGTCGGCGTGGTCTCCGTCGACCCGTCGAGCCCGTTCTCGCACGGCGCGCTGCTCGGCGACCGGATCCGGCTCAGCGACCACTTCCTCGACCCCGACGTCTTCATCCGGTCGATGGGGACACGCGGGCATCTCGGCGGGCTCGCCGAGGCGGCGCTGCAGGCGCTGCTCGTGCTCGACGCGGCCGGCAAGGACGTCCTCTTCCTCGAGACGGTCGGCGCGGGGCAGAGCGAGGTGGAGGTGATCGGCATCGCCGACACCGTGCTCCTCGTCCTCATGCCCGGCTCCGGCGACGCCGTGCAGGCGCTGAAGGCCGGGATCATGGAGATCCCGGACGTGATCGCGATCAACAAGCTCGACCACCCGGGGGCGAAGACGATGCTGAACGAGGTGCGCTCGATCCTCGCGCTCGGGAATTCGCGTGCCCAAGAGGGCCCCGAATGGAGCCCGCCGATCGTGCTGACGGAGGCGGTGCGCGGTGAGCACGTGCCCGAGCTGTGGGAGAAGATCGAGGAGCACCGCAGCTTCCTCGAGAACAGCGGGCAGCTCGAGGAGCGGCGCCGCGCGAACCTCGCCCGCGAGGTGTTCGCGGTCGCGTCCGGCCGTGCGAGTCGCCACCTCGAGCGCGCCGTCGCCGACGACGCCGAGTTGCGGCGCCTGCTCGCCGCGGTACAGGCGAGGGAGCTCGACCCGCTGACGGCGGTGCACGAGATACTCGAGAAGGTCTTCCGGATCCACGATGACGACACAGACCGCACCCGGGCTTCCTGAGATCGAGCGCGCGCGCGGTGTGCTCGACGGCGTCGCGCGCGTCACGCCGACGTACCCCACCGAGACGTTCTCGCGGCTGTCGGGCCGCGCGGTCTATCTCAAGGCCGAGAACCTGCAGCGCACCGGCTCGTTCAAGATCCGCGGCGCCTACGTCAAGCTCTCGAGCCTCGAGCCGGAGCAACGCGCTGCGGGCGTCGTGGCCGCGAGTGCCGGCAACCACGGGCAGGCGGTGGCGTGGGCGGCGAGGGAGCTCGGAGCGCCGGCGCGCATCTTCATGCCGCAGGACTCGCCCATGGCGAAGGTCGACGCGACGCGAAGCTACGGGGCCGAGGTCGAGCTCACGGGGTCGGCGATCGAGGGATCGCTCGAGGCCGCCCGTGAGCACGTCGAGCGGACGGGCGGCGCGTTCGTGCACCCGTACGAGGATCCGGTGGTCATCTCCGGTCAGGGGACGATCGGGCTCGAGCTCGCCGAGCAGGTGGACGAGATCGAGACGGTCGTGCTCCCGATCGGCGGCGGCGGGCTCGCCTCGGGCATCTCGCTCGCGCTGCGCGCCGTGCGGCCGGGGCTCCGCCTCGTCGGCGTCCGCGCCGCCGGGACGATGGCCGGCGGCTCCGGGTACACGATCGCCGACGGGATCGCCGTCAAGCAGCCCGGCGTGCTCTCGACCTCGATTCTCGACGAGACGCTCGACGACATCGTCGCCGTCGAGGACGAGCAGATCGCCGAGGCGATCGTCCTCCTCGCCGAGCGGACGAAGTTCGTCGTCGAAGGCGCCGGCGCCGTGGGCATCGCTGCGATCCTCGCCGGTCTCGCGGGGGGCTCCGGGCCCGTGCTCGCTCTCCTCTCCGGCGGCAACATCGACGCGTCGCTGATGGTGCAGGTCATGCGTCGCGGGCTGGCGCTGAGCGGCCGCTACCTCGTGCTGCGGACGCGCGTCCTCGACCGGCCGGGCGAGCTCTCCAGCCTGCTCGGACTGATCGCGGGGGAGCGCGTGAACGTCGTCGAGGTCGAGCACCAGCGCGAGGCGAAGGGCATCCCGGTCGGCTATACGGGCGTCGAGCTGACCCTGCTCACGCGCGATCCGGAGCACTGCGACCAGCTCGTCACGCAGCTGGGCGAGTGGGGCTATCCCGTCGAGCGACTCGATTGAGCCGCTGCTTCGAGGAGCTACCGGACCTGATCGAGACGAGCCTCGGCTCGCATCCCCGCGTCGTCCTCGTGTACTTCGACGCGTTCGGCTGGCGCTTCCTCGAGCGTCACGGAGAACACCCTCTCTTCTCCGGCGCGGCCGTGGAGCGATGGTCCTCCAGGTTCCCGTCCACCACGACCGTCCACTCGACGACCATCCACTCCGGGCTCCCGCTCGGCGAGCACGGCCTCTACGAGTGGAATCTCTTCGAGCCCCGGCTGAATCGCCTTGTCACGCCCCTCTGGTTCTGCTTCGCCGGCGACGGGCGTCCTGGGGCCTTGCGCGAAGCCGGCCTCACACCGCACGACCTCTTCCCAGAGGCGACGCTCTACCGGAGACTTCTGCCCGTTCCGAGCCACGTGGCGATGCCCTCCGGGATCGCCGGCTCGCAGACGAGCAAGGCGCTCCTCCGAGAGGCGACCGTCCATTCCTTCGGCGAGGCCCGTGAGGGGCTCGCCTTGCTGTGCGCTGCACTCACGGCCGAGGAGCGCGCGTACGGGACGATCTACTTCGGGGACGCCGACGGGCTGATGCACATGGTCGGGCCGGAAGCGCCCGAGGTGGCGGCGCTGATCGAGGCGACCCTGTCGGCGATCGCCGAGGCGCCCTGGCCGGAGGGGACGCTCGTCCTGCTCACAGCCGACCACGGGATGGAAGGGATCTCCCCCGAGCGGACGACCTACGTGAACGTCGCCTGGCCGGAGCTCGAACGGCACCTGGTCGTGGGCGCCGACGGCAAGCCGCTCGCCCCGGCCGGGTCGTGTCGCGACCTCTTCCTGCACGTCCTGCCGGAGCGGCTGGACGAAGTAGCCGGGCGGCTGGCCGAGCTGCTCGCGGGCGTCGCAGAGGTGCGGAAGGTGGAGACTCTGCTGGCGGAGGGGCTCTTCGGGCCGCACGTCACCGACGCGCTCACCTCGCGGCTGGCGAATCTCGTCGTCCTGCCGGGGCAGGGCGAGGCGGCGTACTGGCTCGAGCCCGGCCGCTTCGAGCAACGTTTCCTGGGGCAGCACGGCGGGCTCTCGGCCAACGAGATGGAGATCCCGCTGGTGAGCCGGGTCGCGGGCGCGTAGCGAGGAGGGAGCGGCTCCGGAGTGCTGGCGCCCTCGGAGCCTGGAGGTCGACACCTAACCTTGCGCTCATGGGTGCGGTGAGCGCGCCCGACCGCCTCGGCTCCGCGAGAGAGCGGCGTCGGGCAGGGATTCGGCGCGGGATCCCGATCGGGGTCGCCGTCTTCGCGATCTCGATCTCGTTCGGGGTGCTGGCCCGGCCGTTGATGGGGTCGGTCGCTCCGATCGTGATGTCCGTGCTCGTCTTCTCGGGCTCGGCGCAGTTCGGCGCCCTCGCCGTCCTGCTCGCGGGAGGTGGCGCCGGAGCTGCGATCGCGGCCGGCGTGCTGCTCAACGCCCGCTATCTGGCGATGGGGCTCGCGCTGGCGCCCTCCCTGCGCGGGCGTGCGTGGTCCCGGGGAGCGTTCGCGCTGACCACGGTCGACGCGTCGTGGGCGGCCGCGACCACCGGCAGGGGCACCTTCGACCCCTGGTACATGGTCGGGGTCAGCATCCCGCAGTACGCCGGCTGGGTGCTCGGGACGGTGGTCGGGGTCTTCGTCGGTCCCGCGCTCGGCGACCCGAACGCACTCGGTCTCGACGCCCTCTTCCCGGCTTTCTTCATCGCACTCCTGTTCGAGGAGGCGCGTGGACGCCGTCGGCGCGCAGCCGCAGGCGGCGGTGCCGGGATCGCGCTCGCTCTGACCCCGCTCGTGCCCGCCGGCCTGCCCATCCTGGCGGCCGCGGTCGCGGCCGTCGCCGCCTCGAGGCTGCGCTCGTGATCGGCGTGTGGATGACAATAGGAGCCCTGGCGCTCGCCACGGCGGGGTTGAAGCTCGCCGGGCCGCTGGCGCTCGGAGGCCGTCCGCTGCGGGACGGCGCGATGAATGTCGTCGAGCTGCTCGCCTCGGCGCTGCTCGCGGCGCTCGTCGTGGTCGAGACGTTCGGCAAGGGGCGAGCGCTGACACTCGACGCGCGCGTCCTCGGCGCGGCGTTCGCCGCCGTGGCCCTCACGCGGCGCGCGCCGATGATCGTGGTGGTACTCGGTGCGGCCGCCGTGACCGCGATCGCGCGCCTGCTGTCGTAGGGCGCCGGGGCGGCTAGGTGCCGCAGCGGCGGAAGGACGTCGTCTCGCCCTGCCAGCCCGCGATTCCGCCGTCGAGTACCGGCCGCGCGTTCACCCCGGCGGCGCGGAGCACGCTCGCGGCGACCGCGGCCCGCGGCCCGCTCTCGCAGATCGTCACGACGGGGCGCCCGTCGAGCAGCCCGTTCTCGGCTGCGGCGCGAACAGTCCGGTACGGGAGGTTCTTCGACCCGGGGATGTAGCCGCTGTCCCGCTCGTCCGCCTCGCGCACGTCGAGGAGCTCGACGGCGCCGTCCGCCAGCAGCCGCTCGAGCTCGTCGAGCGAGACGGGCTCGAGCCGCTCGTCTCCGCCGCCCTCCTGCCAGCCGACGACCCCGAACAGCCCGACCGCATGCAGCGCCCGCGCGGCGCGCTCGGCCTCCCCCTCGTCCGTCGCGTGGAGGACGATGGGGCGCTCGGGCAGGACGAACGCCGCCTTCGTGGCGAAGCTCGAGCCGGAGACCGGGATTCCGACCGCGCCTGCTCGATGGCCTCCGGCGAACGCGTCCGTCGAGCGCACGTCGAGCACGACGGCCTCCTCCGGCAGTGCGTCGAGCCGCTCGAGCGGCGGCTGCGCGCCGAGCAGCTCGCCCCGGTTGAGCTCGACGATCCGCTCCATGTTCGGCGGCCGCGGCGGCTGCGGGCCGAGCGCGGCCGAGACGAAGTCGACGAGCTCACCCTGGAGCGAAGGGTTGAAGCGGCGCTCGAAGCCGATCGTCGTCGACGCCTTCGAGCTCATCGCCGCGCCGCACAGCGACCCCGCGACGTGACCGGGGAAGACCTCGACGCCGTCCCCGAGCCCCACGAGCCGGCGCAGGCTCCGGAACTGGTCCTCGGCTCCCTCCTCCGCCTCGACCGCGAGATCCGGTCTCCCCACGTCCCCGACGAAGAGCGAGTCGCCGGTGAGGACGAGCCACGGCTCGTCGCCGCGGGAGCGGTCGACGACGGCAAAGCAGCAGTGCTCGGGCCGGTGGCCGGGCGTGTGGATCGTCCGCAGGACGACGTCCCCGACCTCGACCTCCGTTCCGTCTGCGAGCGGCTCGTGCGGGTAGGCGGCGCCGGCGGCCTCGTGGACGCGGATCGGAATGCCGTGCTCGAGCGCGAGCCGCCCGTGGCCGGAGACGTGGTCCGCGTGCGTGTGCGTCTCGAGGACGGCGACGAGCCGGACCTCGCCGGCGCTCCGCCTCCGCCAGGACCGGTTCGATCGCGTAGGGCGGGTCGACGACGACCGCGACCCCGGCGTCCTCGTCGCCGACGAGGTAGGAGGCACAGCCCAGGTCGTCGTCCAGGAACTGCTTGAACAGCACCGCGCGAAGGTACCACCGGGCCGGGCTATGAATCCGAAAGCGGCGCCGGCTCTCTTGACCGCGACGTCGTCCCGCGCATGCTCCTCGTCGAGGAGCCGCACGACGAAGTAGCCGATCGCGAGCAGGAAGACGAGCGTCTGCTCGCCGTTCATGAAGATCCCGCCGAGATTCTGGTCTCGGGTCGCCGACAGCCCCCAGAGCCGGGGCGCGTGCTCGTAGAACTCGTAGAACGGGCTGCTCGAGAAGATGTACGCGAGGCCGAGGAACGAGGAGCCGACGAAGGCGACCGCGAGGTAGCCGAGCCCGGCCGGCGGCGAGAGGCGGCCGCTCACGATCGGCCACCAGAAGAGGAGCCCGGCCGCGATGAGGATCGCGTGCTCGACGTTGAGCCCCCAGCCGGTGCGCAGCGCCCAGTCGTAGAAGACGGCGATGTGGGTGCAGTACCAGGCCGCGAGCCAGAGGGGAAGGATCCACCGCGACCGGAGGCGTCCCAGGCCGCGGCGCGCGAGCTCCTCCCGCATCCGCGGCGTGAGGCCGAGCATGACGAGGAGCGGCGCGACGTCGGCGATCAGCGCGTTCTGGAGCAGGTGGATGAGCAGGAGGTAGTGGTCGGCGATCGTCTCCAGCGGCGAGTTGAGCGAGGCCGCGATCAGGAAGAGGCCGGACGCGAAGGCCACGCTGCGCCAGGCGGGCGGAGGTTCGGCGCGCGCGGCTCGCCAGTAGAGCACCGCGGCGGCGGCCGCGAGCGCGAGGAAGAGCGGCTCGAAGCTGAACGCGGTCGGGCTCACGTGGGCGAGGCCGCGAGGCGTGCCGGGCGGCTGCGGCGCCAGCGGGGCCGCAGGAGCAGCGCGACGCAGGTCGCGAGCGTGAGGAGCTGCTCGACCATCATCACGATCCCGGACAGCTGCTGGTCGGTGAGCGCCGAGATCCCGTAGGCGCCGTGGTACCACGGGTACAGCGGTGTGAACGAGAAGACGAGCACGTCGCTGAGGATCTGCCCGCACGCGAACACGGCCGCCGCCAGCGCGATGCGCCCGCCGACGCTCAGCCGCCGGTGCGAGCCCGGATCGACGAGGAGCGTCCAGACGAGGATCCCGCAGAACGTCCAGCAGAGGTGCTCGAAGTCGTGCAGATCCTGGTGCGCGAGCGCGAGGTCGTAGAGGTAGGGGACGTGCCAGAGCGCGAGGTTCGCGGCCCAGAGCGAGAGGGCGACGCGCGGGCGCAGCAGCGTGCCGAGGATCGCCCGGACGCGGGCGCTGCGGGCGAGCGGCGCGAGAACCGGCGCGGGGAGGAGGAAGACGAGCAGCGGCCCGCGCAGCGCGGTCACCATGAGCGCCGGGCCGAGATCGCCGATCAGGACGTGCTGGCCCATGTGCGCGGAGAGGAGCTTGTCGTCGGCGAGCCGGTCGAGCGGCCCGACGAGGGCGAAGACGGTCAGGCCGAGCCCGGCGGCGAAGAGCGCGATCCGGTCCCAGCCGGCGAGATCGGCGCGACCGCGGCGGCGCAGCCGCACCACCGCCTGCGCGAACAGGAGCGCGGCGACGACGGCTGCGACGACCGGAATCACGCCTCGAAGATAGCTCGCGAGTGCTGCGCACTCGCCGGCTGGGTGAAGGAGCTGCGCGCCTGCCCGAGACGCTGTCCTCGAGACGCGCTTCGTGATGAGAGCGCATACGGAAGTCCGGAACCTGGTCCCGGACGTGGCTCAACTCGCTAGGTGGCGAACTGGTCGGCCGCGCGCGAAACGCCTGCGCAGCACCCGTTGTCCGAGATCCAGCACGGCTACGTCCGCATCGGACACGTTGTCCGGAACCGTCGCAGGACGGACGTCACGTCTAGAGGCCGAGGTGCCGCGCGATCACCATGCGTTGCACCTCGTTCGTGCCCTCGCCGATCTCGAGGATCTTCTGGTCGCGGTAGAAGCGCGAGATCGCGAACTCCTCCATGAACCCGTAGCCGCCGTGGATCTGGAGCGCGGCGTTCACGACGCGGTTCGAGAGAAGCCCCGTGTAGAGCTTCGCCTGCGCGGCCGCGAGCGCGAACGGGCGCCCCGCGTCCTTGAGCCAGGCCGCGCGGTAGACGAGCTGCCGGCCGGCCTCGATCTCCGTCGCCATGTCGGCGAGCTGGAACCGGATCGCCTGGAAGCTCGCGATCGGCCGCCCGAACTGCTGCCGCTCCTTCGCGTAGGCGGCCGCGAGGTCGTAGGCGCCCTGCGCCAGCCCGACGCCCATCGAGGCGACCGAGATGCGGCCGCCGTCGAGGATCTCCATGAACTGCCGGAAGCCGCTGCCGCGCTCGCCCAGCAGGTTCCCTGCGGGGACCGCGCACGCGTGGAAGGAGAGCTCGCGCGTGTCCGAGGCCCGCCAGCCGAGCTTGTGCATCGGAGCAGCGATCTCGTAGCCGGGCGTGCCGTTCGGGACGATGAGGTTCGAGATCTCGTCGTCGCCCGTCCGCGCGGTGATCGTCACGCAGGCGCTGATCTCGGTGCCCGCGTTCGTGATGAACATCTTCGAGCCGTCGATCACCCACTCGCCGTCGCGCAGCTCGGCCTTCGTGCGGGTCGCGCCGGAGTCCGAGCCCGCCTCCGGTTCCGTCAGGCCGAAGGCGGCGAGCCCACTGCCCGAGGCGAGCCGCGGCAGCCACTCCCGCTTCTGCTCCTCGTTGCCGAAGAGGAGGATCGGCATCGTGCCGAGCGACGTGTGCGCGGCGACGGTGATCGCGACGGAGGAGTCGATGCGCGTCAGCTCCTCGATCGCGATCGCATAGGAGACCGTGTCCCCGCCGGCGCCGCCGTACTCCTCCGGCACGGGCAGGCCCATCAGCCCGAGCTCGCCGAGCTCGGCGACGAGCTCGTACGGAAAGCGGGCCTCGCGGTCGAGCGCCTCTGCGGCCGGTGCGACCTTCGTCTCCGCGAACTCGCGGACCGTGCGGCGGATGAGCTCCTGCTCGTCCGAGAGGTCGAAGTTCAAGCCAGGGTCCTGCCGAGCTCGGCGATGAGCCGGACGCCCCAGCCGGTGCCGCCGGGCACGCGCAGGTAGTCGCCGCGGCTCCGCTCGAGGAAGGCAGGGCCCGCCATGTCCACGTGCGCCCACGGGCCGTCGCCCGCGAACTCGTGGAGGAACTCGGCGGCCAACGCCGGCGACCCCTGGCGCAGCGTCGAGCCGTTCTTCATGTCCGCGAACGTCGAGTCGATGTAGCGGCGATAGCGCGGGTGGAGCGGGAACGGCCAGACGAGGTCGCCGCTGCGGCGGCCGGCCTCGACGATCGTGTCCCGCCAGCCGTCGTCGTTGGCGAAGGCGCCCGCGTAGAGATCGCCGAGGGCGAGCTCCATCGCGCCCGTCAGGGTTGCGAGGTCGAGCACGTGGGTCGCTCCCTCGCGGCGGACGTACCAGAGCGCGTCGGCGAGCACGAGGCGCCCCTCCGCGTCGGTGTTGATGACCTCGATCGTCTTGCCGTTCGCCGCACGGAGGATGTCGCCCGGACGGAACGCGTCCCCGCCCGGCAGGTTCTCGGCCGCCGCGAGCACCGCGATCGCGCGCACGGGCGTGCCGAGCGCGGCGAGCGCGCCGATCCCGTGCAGCGTCCCGGCGCCGCCGGACATGTCGCCCTTCATGTTCTGCATCCCGCCCGAGGGCTTGATGGAGATGCCGCCCGCGTCGAACGTGATCGACTTGCCGACGAGCCCGAGCAGCAGGTCGCCGCGCGCGCCGGGCGGGTCGTAGCGGAGGACGATGAGGCGCGGCTCGTTGCGGCTCCCGCGGCCGACTGCCGTCAACGCGCCCATACCGAGCTCGTCGAGCTCGCGGGTCGCCAGGACCTCGCAGGTGAGGTGCTCGTGCTCGGCCGCCAGCTCCTTCGCTTTCTCGCCGAGCGTATGCGGCGTGAGCTCGTTCGGCGGCATGTTCGAGAGGTCGCGCGCCCGGTTCGCGCGGTCGGCGACGACCGCGGCGCGCTCGGCGGCCGACCGGAGCTCCGGGTCGTCGGCGTGGCCCACCACGATCCGTTCGGGTGCGCGCGGCTCGTCCTTCGACTTCCAGCCCCCGGGCGAATAGGCGCCGAGGATCGTGCCCTCGACGAGCGCAGCCGCCTGCTCGGGCAGCGGAACGGGCAGCGACTCGTCGAGCAGCCAGACGAGCGTGCCGCCGACCCGCGAGAGCGCCTGCGCCGCGGCGGCGCCCGCCGTGCGGAGCGCGTCCGCGTCGACGTCGTCGCGCTTGCCGACGCCGGCGGCGACGAGGCGCGGCGCTTCGAGCTCGCCGTCGAGGTGGAGGAGGACGGCCTCGCCGCGCTCGCCGCGCAGGTCGCCGCTCTCGGCGAGTCGCCCGATTCGCCCCCCGAGCTTCTCGTCGACGACGTTCGCGCCGTCGCCCCCCGGAGGCTGGGCGACCGGCAGCGCGATTGCGTCCCCGCCGGCCTGCCCCGGCAGCGTGACCTCGACCTTGGTCATGCGGAGAGCGATGGTATCGGTGTCGCCCAAGCGGCGGCGCATACACTCGGCCCGCGAACCCCGAGAAGGAGCGAGAGATGCCAGGAACCGTGCAGGAGTTCTTCGAGACGCTTCCGTCCCGCGCCGACACGTCGAAGACGGAGGGGATGAGCAACTCGTACGCCTTCGACATCGAGGGCGCCGGCCAGTGGACGGTCGACGTCGCCGACGGGAACGTCAGCGTGCACGAGGGGATCGAGGACGCGGCGGACGTCACGATCAGCGCCTCCCAGGAGGTGTTCGAGAAGATCGTCGCCGGCGAGCAGAACCCGACGAGCGCCTACATGACCGGCAAGCTCAAGCTCAAGGGCGACATGGGCGCGGCGATGAAGCTGCAGAAGCTCTTTCCCAGCTAGGAAACGCAGGGCGTTTCTAGCTCTGTGACGACCTGCGCGCGCCCGAGACGCGGTCTCGGGCCCGCTCCGTGCCGTTGCTTGCTTTGGGATCCCTGGACGACTTGGCTGCCTCGTGCGCTCGCGTGCGGCAAGGCCGACGCGAGCGCAGTCCGGCCTGCGGCTAAGCCCGCTGCGCGAGGCTTGGCCTCCGGCCCTCGATCGCACCAGGTGTAGACGTTTCGAACCCTCTGGCGGCGCGGGCTCGCGGGCGAGCACGCGGAGCCTGCTCGTCCGCGACGGAAGAGCGGCCGGAACCTTGCGTCAGCCCTATGCGCTCTCAGCACGAAGGGCCGGGGAGACCGCGCTCTCCCCGGCCCGCAGTTCCTTCCGCCAGCGAGCGAGTGCGCAGCACTCGCGAGCTAGGCGAAGACGAGCTCCGCCGACTCGGCGACACGGCGATAGCCGATCCGCTCGTAGATCGCGTTCGAGGTGGGGTTGGCGAGGTCGGTGTAGAGGAAGCAGAAGCGGCGGCCCCCCTCGAAGAGGCGTCCGTCGAGGAGCCGCTGCGACAGCTCCGCCGTCAGCGCGGTCGCGTAGCCGCGCCCGCGCAGCTCCGGCGGCGTGTAGACCGGGCCGATGCGAATGCCGTTCGGGGTCGGCCCGCCCCAGCCCGCGAGGGAGACCGGTCTCGCCGCCGTCCTCCCAGAGGAGGAAGCCGCTGTTCGGTGCGGAGAGCCGGTGGTCGACCGAGATCTCGGCGCGGTCGTGGGCCGGGCCTCCCTCGTGGAGCACCTCGGTGCCGAAGTCGATCCACCAGCGCAGCGCGAGGTCGCGGTCGTCGAGGGTCGCGACGCGCGGCCTCCCGGGCACGGCCGGCGGCGCCTCCACCTGCTCGAGCGCGTAGACGCCCTGGCGCATGCTCGAGCGCGCGGTCGCTCCCCTGAGCGCCGCCCACAGCTCGGCGAAGCTCTCCACCTCGGGCACCGAACCGACCACGCCCGGCAGGTCCTCGCCGGCGACCGCCGCTGCGAGCGCGGCGAGTGCCTGCGGCGTCCGCGGCCGCGCGAGGATGAGGTTGTACGGCGGCGTCTGCATCGCGGCGCCGACGACCTCGCCGGCATCCCGCACGAGCCAGAGGTTCCGTACCGGATAGAGGTCCGGCGAGTCGCGGATCGTGCCGGCGATGCCGAGGACGAGATTGTGGCGCGCCTCGTCGGCGAGCAGGAGCGGCTCCGCCGCCGCGAGGAAGGCCGCCGCGTCGTCGAGCTTCTCCACGTCGCTCATTCGTCCAGCTCCACGAGCACCGCGCCGCCCGCCACGCGGTCTCCCTCGCCGACGTGGACGGCGCGGACCGTCGCGGAGTAGGGGGAGACGAGCGGCGTCTCCATCTTCATCGCCTCGAGCACGACGAGCGGCTGCCGTGCCGCGACCGCGGCGCCGGGCTCGACGAGCACCCGGATCACCGTCCCGGGCATCGGGGCGACGACCTCCGACTGCTCGTGCCCGCCGGCTCCGTGCCCTCCCGCCGCCGTGTCGGCGTCCGGCGCCGGCCGCGGCGCTGCGGCGGGGAGGTTCAGCCGCCACGGGCCGCTCCAGATCGCGGCCGGTACGGCGGCCGGCGGCTCGGACAGCGGCGGGTTCTCGGCCAGGAACGCCGTGGTGACGCGGCCCGCGCGCACGAGCGGGTGGGTGACGAGCCAGCGCAGGAACGGGAGGTTCGTCGTGACCCCGCCGACCTCGGTCTCGCGCAGTCCGAGCGCAAGCCGGGCGAACGCCTCCTCCCGCGTCTCCCCGTGGGCGATCAGCTTCGCGATCAGCGGGTCGTACGCGACGCCGATCTCGTCGCCCTCGCGCACGCCCGAGTCGACGCGGATCCCCTCCGGCAGGCGCAGCCGCTCGAGCCTCCCCGCCTGGGGGAGAAACGACCGCGGATCCTCCGCGTACAACCGCACCTCGACCGCGTGCCCTCGCAGATCCGCGGTCGCCGCCGGGGAGGACAGGGGTGCACCGCTCGCGATCCGCAGCTGCTCCCGCACGATGTCGACGCCGGTCACGAGCTCGGTCACGGGATGCTCGACCTGGATCCGCGCGTTGAGCTCGAGGAACCAGAAGTCGCGGTCGTCGAGGACGAACTCGGCCGTGCCCGCGCTCTCGTAGCCGATCGCGCGCGCGAAGGAGACCGCCGCCTCGCTCATCCGGGCGCGCAGCTCCGGGTCGAGCGCGGGGGACGGCGCCTCCTCGAGCACCTTCTGGTGGCGGCGCTGGATCGAGCAGTCGCGCTCGCCGAGCGCCTGGACGTTCCCGTGCCCGTCGGCGAGGAGCTGGATCTCGACGTGGCGCGGGCGCTCGAGGTAGCGCTCGCAGAAGACCGAGTCGTCGCCGAACGCGGCGGCCGCCTCGCGGCGGGCGGCCGCGAGCGCGTCGTCGAGCTCCTCCGGCGTGCGCACGACACGCATGCCGCGGCCGCCGCCGCCCGCCGCCGCCTTGACGAGCAGCGGGAAGCCGAGCTCCTCCGGTGCGCCGCTCGGCAGGACGGGGACGCCGGCGCCCCGCGCGGTCTCCTTCGCGGCGAGCTTGTCGCCGCCCGCCCGCAACGCGGCCGGCGGCGGCCCGACCCAGGTCAGCCCCGCCGCGAGCACGGCCTCGGCGAGCTCCGCGCTCTCGGAGAGGAACCCGTAGCCGGGGTGCACGGCGTCGGCGCCGGACTCCCGGGCGGCGCGCACGTGCTCGGCCGGGTCGAGGTAGGACGAGATCTCGACGAGCGCGTCGGCGGACACCGCATGGAACGCGCCCCGATCGTCGGGCGCGGCGACCGCGACCGTCTCGATGCCCTCGGCACGGCATGCGCGGAAGATGCGCAGCGCGATCTCCCCCCGGTTTGCGACGAGCAGCCGGTGCATCCGCCGAGTCTAGGCAGCGGTGGACGTGCGACTCGCGCCGGTTCGCTCTACGCTTGCCGTTTGACCGAGCTTGGAGGTGGAAGGGGCATCGCCGTGCGGCTGGGGTTGGGCGCTGCGACGGGGCTGGTGGTCGTTGCCGGTGCGCTCGCGGGGACGGCGCGGGCGGGGACGGCGCTGATCGTGACCGGCCACGGCTGGGGTCACGGCGTCGGCCTGAGCCAGTGGGGCGCGTACGGCTACGCGGTGCACGGCTGGAGGTACCACCGGATCCTCTCGCACTACTACCCGGGCACCCGTTTCGGTCACGTCGGCGAGGACCGCGTCCGCGTCCTGCTCGCGCGCGGCGCGAAGGTCGTGACCGTGGGGTGCTCCGCTCCGCTGCGCGTGACCGACGGGAAGCGCCTGACCCGGAAGCTCCCGGCGGGCACCTACGGCGTCGGGCCGAAGCTCGCCTTCCCGGTCCGCCGGAACGGAGCCGGGCTCTCCTTCGGCAACCTCGCCGTCGTCGACTGTCCGGGCGCGCCGCTCACGCTCGACGGACGCGCGTACCACGGCACGCTGGCCGTGCGCAGCAACGGCCGCCGCGTCTCCGTCGTCAACTCGCTCTCGCTCGACACCTACCTCCGCGGGGTCGTCCCCTCGGAGTCGCCGTCCCGCTGGCCCCTCGCCGCTCTCGAGGCGCAGGCGGTCGCCGCGCGCTCGTACGCCGTGTCCGAGCTGCGGCCCGACTCCTGGTACGACCTGCTGCCGGATACGCGCGACCAGGTCTACGGCGGGGTCGGCGCGGAGAGGCCCCGCACCGACAACGCGATCTACCGGACGCTCGGCCAGGTCCTCATGTGGGACGGCCGGGTCGCGCGGACGTACTACTCCTCGAGCTCCGGCGGCCGCACCGAAGCCGTGCAGGACGCCTGGGCCGGCTCGTCCCCGGTCCCGTACCTCCGCTCGGTACCGGACCCGTACGACGTCTACTCGCCGCATCACGACTGGGGCCCGGTCGCGCTCTCGCCGGACCGGCTCGCGGCGAAGCTGGGGCTCGGCGGCGACGTCGAGTCGGCACGGATCCGGCGCGACGACAGCTGGCGGGTCGAATCGGTCGCGTTCCGGCTCGCCTCCGGCGCCGAGGTCAGCCGCAGCGGGGAGCGGGTCGCACGGTCTCTCCACCTCCTCTCGACCTGGTTCTCGATCGGGGAGCTGCGCCTCTCGGCCAGCCGCGCCCGCGTCGCGTACGGCGATCGCGTCACGCTTGCCGCGCGCGCCGCGAACCTGAAGGGCGGGGCGGTGCTCCAGCAGCGAGCTGCCGGCGGCGTGTGGAGGACGGTGCGGCACGTCGAGCAGCCGGCGCAGCTCCGCGTCCGGCCGCAGGCGAACACCGCGTTCCGTCTCACCGTGCCCGGCACGCGCGGGACGTCGGTCGCCGTCGCCGTCGCGCCGCGGGTGGAGGTGCGCCCGCTCGGTCCGCGCCTGCTCGGGGGCCGGGTGCTGCCGCGGCCGGAGGCCGCCGTCGAGGTCTGGCGGCGCGAGCGCGGCCGGTGGCGCGTCGTCGCCCGCCCGATCCTCGATCCGCACGGGAGGTTCCGGACGCCGCTGCCGCTACGCCCCGTCGACTACCGGATCACGGTCGCCGCCGGGGGCGAGGCTCGCAGCTACCCGGACGAGGCTGCACGTGACGCGGAGGCTGCTCCTCGGCCTGCGGCACTGACGACGCGCGCGGCGAGGTAGGCGGCGAACGAGAGCGCGCTGATGAAGAAGCTCGTCGGCCACGCCTTCTCGAGCGAGAGCAGGATCCCGCCCTCCGTCGAGGCGAGCGCGATCGCGACGCTGAGGACGAGCGCGAGCGCCGGTCGTCCGGTCAGGCGCTGCGCGGCGGCGGCCGGCGTGATCACGAGCGTCAGCACGAGCAGAACGCCCACGACCTGGATCGCCTCGGCGGTCGTCAGCGCGAGGAGGAGGAAGATCGCGACCGAGAGGGCACGGAGCGGGACCCCGCGGGCGGCCGCGATCTCGGGGTCGACGCTCGAGAAGAGCAGGGGCCGGTAGACGAGGGCGAGACCGGCGAGGACGATCGCGCCGACGATCGCGAGGTCGCGGAGCTGCGCGTCCGAGACCCCGACGATGCTGCCGAAGAGGAGGTTCGTCGCCTCCGTCGCATAGCCCTGGTAGAGCGAGAGGAAGAGCACGCCGAGACCGAGCCCGAAGGCGAGCACGGCGCCGATGGCGCTGTCCCGCTCCCGCCCCCGCAGGGAGAGGAGCCCGAGCACGAGCCCGACGACGAGCGAGCCGCCGAGCATCCCGAGCACCGGGTCGAGGCCGACGACGAGCGCGCCGGCGGCGCCGGTGAAACCGAGCTCCGAGATCGCGTGGACGGCGAAGCTCATGCCGCGGGTGACGACGAAGACGCCGATCGCGCCCGACACGATCGCCACGATCGCGCCGGCCCAGAGCGCCGACTGGACGAAGTGCTGCGCGAGGAGCTGGCCGAACATCAGTGGTCGTGGCCCTCGCCGACGTGGTGGACGTGCTGGTCGTCCGGCGTCCCGACGACGACGACGCGGCCGCGCACGCGGAGCACGTCGACGTCCGTCCCGTAGAGGCGGGAAAGCGTGTCGGAGGTCAGCACCTCGTCCGGCGTCCCGATCGCCCAGCGCCCGGCGCGAGATAGAGGACGCGGTCGACGCTCTGGAGCACCGGGTTGATGTCGTGGGTGACGAAGACGACCGGCGTGCCGGCATGCGCCGACGCGCGTCGAGGAGCTCGACGACGCCGCGCTGGTGCGCGAGATCGAGCGAGAGCAGCGGCTCGTCCGCGAGGATCAGCACGGGATCGGCGACGAGTGCCTGTGCGACCCGGAGGCGCTGCTGCTCGCCGCCGGAGAGGTGGCCGATCGGCGAGTCGGCGTAGGCGGTCGCCCCGACCTCGGCCAGCGCCGCGTCGACCTTCGCGTTCGTCGCGTCGTCGAGCCGGCCGAAGCCCCACCGGTGGCCGTCGAGCCCGAGCCGGACGAGGTCGCGCCCGCGCAGGACGATGTCGCGGTCGAAGACGCGCTGCTGCGGTACGTAGCCGATGCGGTGGCAGCGCTCCCGGGGCGGGCAGCCCTCGAGCCTCACCACGCCGGCGCTCGGCTCGAGCAGGCCCAGCAGGATGCGGATCAGCGAGGTCTTGCCCGTGCCGTTCGGTCCGAGGACGGCGAGGAGCTCGCCCGGCTCGAGCTCGAAGTCGAGCCCGGCGAAGAGCGTGCGGTCCCCGAACCGCAGCGCGAGGTTCTCGGCCGCGACGACGCTCATGTTCCGAGGGCCGCCGCGAGGGCACGCGCCTCGCCGAGGAGCCACGCTGGAAGGTGTGGCCCGGCGGGAGCGTCTCGCTCACGGGCACGATCGGGATGCCGGCGCTCCGCGCCGCCTCGCGGAGCCGCGCGGTGATGGGCGAGACGGCCTGGCTGTTGTAGAGGAGCACCCGGATGCGGTGCTGCGAGATGAGCTCGGCCATCGCGGCGAGGCCCGACGGGGACGGCTCGGTTCCCTCCTCGATCGGCCGCGTGAACGCGTCCGGCGCGAGGTTGCGCAGCCCCGCTGCGGCGACGAGGTAGCCCGGCACCGGCTCCGTGTACGCGACGGCCGTCCCGTGGAAGCGCGCGCGAATCGTCGTGATCTCGCGCCGGAGCCGCTCGAGCGAGCGGTCGAAGCGGGTGACACCGCTGCGGTAGGCGGATGCGTGACGCGGGTCTGCGCGCTCGAGCGCGGCGCCGACGGCACGGGCGATGCGCCCGAGCCTCGGCACGTCGTACCAGAGGTGCGGGTTGGCGTCCTTGCCGCGGACGCCGAGGACGTCCGCCATCGTCACGACGATGCGGCCCTCGCGTGGCGCCGCGTCCTCCAGCTTCGTCATGAAGGCGTCGTAGCCGAGCCCGTTCTGGAGCACGACCCTCGCGCGGGCGACGGCGAGGCCGTTCGCCGTCCCTGGCTCGAAGAGGTGGGGGTCGGCGTTCGGGCTCGTGAGGATCGACGTGACAGCGACGTGCGCGCCGCCGATCTGGGCGGCGATGTTCCCGTAGACGTTCTCGGCCGCCACGACGTCGAGCCCGCGGCCCGAAGCCTGCGTGCTGCCGCAGGCGGAGAGAAGGGCCATCATGGCGAGAACGATAACGGTTCTCATTCGCACTGTGAGCTAGGAT
Source organism: uncultured Actinomycetes bacterium (assembly GCA_963746965.1). GTDB lineage: Bacteria > Actinomycetota > Thermoleophilia > Gaiellales > Gaiellaceae > Palsa-739. Next base: position 1,818,261 of record CAVVDH010000001.1, read on the forward strand.
AGTGCCGTGCCCGCGGTCAGGCAAGAGCTCTCGGAGCTGCTCGAGCGAAACGGCGTGCGAGCGACGCCCCGCCGGCTCGAGGTGCTCGAGGAGCTGGCGCAGGAGCGCGACGACGTGACCGCCCAGCAGCTCTGGGGACGCCTGCGCGAGCGGGACTCTCGCGCCGGGCTGGCGACCGTCTACCGGACGCTTGCGCTCCTGAGCGAGAAGGGGGTGATCGACGTCCTGTCGCACCACGGCGGCGAGCAGTGCTACCGGCTGTGCGGCGACGCGCACCACCACCACCTGCTCTGCGAGCGCTGCCACCGCGTCGTCGAGATCGAGGAGTGCGGGCTCGACGACTGGGCCGCCGCCGCCGCGCGGAAGCACGGCTTCGTCGCCACCGAGCACCGCGTGGAGATCGTCGGCCTCTGCGCCGACTGCCGCTAGGCAGGCCTCCGACCGCGTCCGGCACCGTCGCTAGCGTCGGCTCGGTGCGCGTGGTTGCCGTCCTCGTCCTGACGCTCGCGCTCGCCGGCTGCGCGGTCGGCGGACACAGAGGCTCGACGGTGACGACGAGGGTGACGGTCGAGCGTCCGTCGCCCGCGGCCGCGCCCGGCCCGCAGCACGCGACCTACTTCGGCCGCATCGTCTCGATCACGAAGGTCGACGCGAAGCGCTACGTGCTCGTCCTGCGCCCGGAGTCGTTCCTGGTCGGCGTCACCGCGAACGTCGCCTTCGCGCAGGAGCAGGGCACGACCTGCGCTCCGCTCGCGTGCGCCGGAGTCGAGGATGACCGCCTCGTCGTCCCGGCGGGAACACGGGAGCTCACATTCGTCCTGCCGGCGAGGACGAGCGGCACGGTTCTGACCGTGCACGCGGGGAACATGGGCACGACCGGGATCTCGGCAGCGCAGCTCGCCGGCCTCGTCGGCGGCGCGAAGACGCCGAAGCTGATCGAGCCGCTCGTCTCCGGCGTCTGGCTCGACGTGAACGTCGACAAGATCACCGCCTTCGCCCAGCAGTTCCAGCCCTGAGCCGGCTCAGCGCCAGCTCGGAGGGCGCTTCTCGAGGAACGCGCGCAGGCCTTCCTGCCCCTCGTCGCTCGTGCGGCGCTCGGCGATCCAGCGGGCGGTCTCGGGGCCGTCGGGGCGCTCGCGGGCGAGGCGCTTCGCCCAGCGGGCCGCCTGCGGGCCGGCGGAGAGGAGCTCTCCGACGACGCTGTCGACCCTCGCGTCGAGATCCTCTCCGACCTCGTGCACGAGCCCGATGCGAAGTGCGGTCTCGGCGTCGAAGCGCTCACCGGTCACGAAGTAGCGCCGCGCCGCGCCGGGGCCGATCCGCGCGAGCGCGAAGGGCGAGATGACCGCGGGGATGATCCCGAGCTTCACCTCCGAGAAGGCGAAGACCGCGTCCGCCCCGGCGATCGCGACGTCGGCCGCCGCGACGAGGCCGGCGCCCCCGCCGAGCGCGTGGCCCTGCACCCGTGCGACGACCGGGGAGGGACAGGCGTCGATCGCCTCGAGCATCGCGCGCAGCGCATTCGCGTCGGCGACGTTCTCCTCGTAGGAGAGGTCGACCGAGGAGCGCATCCAGTCGACGTCCGCGCCCGCGGAGAAGCTCGGCCCGTCGCCTGCGAGGACGACGGCGCGCGCGCGACCCACGGCGACGAACGCCTCCGCGAGCTCCGCGATGAGCGCCGCGTCGAACGCGTTCCGGCGGTCGGGACGCGCGAGCGTGATGCGGAGTACGTCGCCGTCCCGTTCCGTACGCAGGTTCGAAGGCACGGCCGCAGAGCTTAGAGTCCTGCCCATGCTGCGTGGAGCGCTGGCGGCGGCCGTGACACCGCTCCGGGACGGTGCGTTCGACTCGGAGGCGCTCGCGCCGTACGTCGAGTTCCTCGCGGGGCACGGCCTCGACGGCCTGCTCGCGCTCGGGACGACGGGGGAGGGCGTGCTCTTCTCCGTCGAGGAGCGGCGCGAGATCGCCGCTGCCTTCGTCGAGGCTGGGCGCGGCAAGCTCCAGGTCGCAGTCCACTGCGGCGCGCAGACGACCCGCGAGACGGCGCTGCTCGCGGAGCACGCCGCGGCGGCGGGCGCGGATGCGGTCGCCGTGATCGGTCCGCCGTACTTCGCGCTCGACGCAGGGGAGCTGCTCGCGCATTTCGAGGAGGCCGCCCGAGCGTGCGCGCCGCTGCCGTTCTACCTCTACGAGTTCGAGGCGCGGAGCGGCTACGCCATCCCGCTCGCGGTGATCGACCGGCTGCGCGAGCGCGTCTCGAACCTCGCGGGCATGAAGGTCTCGGACAGCCCGTGGGAGCGGCTCGAGCCCTACCTCGTCGACGGTCTCGACGTCTTCGTCGGTGCCGAGGCCCTGCTCGAGCGCGCGCTCGCCGCCGGCGCCGCGGGTGCAGTCTCCGGCCTCGCCGCGAGCTTCCCCGACGCGGTGGTCCCGCTCGTCCGCGAACCGGCGCCGGCAGCCGCAGGAGCGGGTGGCGGCATTGCGGGCCGAGCTGCAGCGCTTCCCGTTCCAGGCGGCGTCGAAGGCGGCACTCGGCTTTCGGGGCGTCCCGCTCGGCCCGGAGGTGCGCTTGCCGCTGCGCGGGCTCTCGGCTGACGAGCGCGCGGGTGTCGAGCGGATCGTGCGCGACTGGCGCGCGTGAGCGTCCTCCGCAGTCTCGTCCTCGCGGCGGCGGACAGCCCGCGCTTGCAGCGTCTCGTCCAGCGTCACGGCTTTCGGCTCGGCGCCGCGCGCTTCGTCGCGGGCGAGACGTTCGCCCAGGCGGCGCCCGTGCTGCGGCGGTTGAACGAGAACGGGCTCCTCACGAACACGACGCTCCTGGGCGAGGGCGTGGGTGACGAGGCGGAGACGCGCTCGGTCGTCGCCGCCTACAAGGAGATTCTCGACCGCATCCAGGCCGGAGGAGCTGCGCACGAACGTCGCGCTCAAGCTCACGCACCTCGGCCTCTCGCTCGACGAGGAGCTCGCGCACCGGAACGTCGCCGAGCTCGTCGAGCATGCGGCGCGCCGCGGCAACTTCGTCCGCATCGACATGGAGGAGTCCCGGCACGTCGACGCGACGCTGCGGATCTATCGCCGCCTCCGCGAGAGCGGTCGCGAGAACGTCGGCGCGGTCCTCCAGGCGTACCTGTTCCGGAGCGAAAACGATCTCGCCGCCCTCGTGCCGCTCGCGCCGAACCTTCGCCTCGTCAAGGGCGCCTACCTCGAGCCGCCCGAGATCGCCTATCCGCGGAAACGCGACGTCGACGCCGCGTACGTGAGCCTGCTCGAGACCTCGCTCGGCGGCGAGGGCTTCACGGCCGTCGCGACGCACGACGAGACGCTCATCGAGCACGCGATCTCGTTCGCGCGCGAGCGGGGGATCCCGAACGAGCGCTTTCAGTTCCAGATGCTGTACGGCGTCCGTCCCCGCCTGCAGCTCGACCTCGTCCGGCGCGGGTTCGACGTCCTCGTCGCGACCCCGTACGGGCCGCACTGGTACCGCTATCTCATGCGGCGGCTCGCCGAGCGTCCGGCCAACCTGCTCTTCCTGCTCCGGAATCTCGTGCGCGGCTGAGCGCGAGCAGGAGCACTGCCGCGAGGGCGACGAGCGCGAGGTCGCGGGCGAGCAGGTACCACGACCACGGCGCGGCGTGCCCGGTCGCAAGCGACCAGTAGTGCCGCGGAAACCACGTTCGCGTCAGGCCGAGCGCGAGGAAGAGGAAGACGCTGCCGGCGGCGCCCCGCCCGCCGCGGACGAGCACGACGAACGGGACGAGCCAGATGAGGTACTGCGGCGAGAGCACCCGGTCGAAGGCGACGAGTGCGGAGACCGTCGCGGCGGCCGCCACGAGCGCGTCTTCTCCGTCCGCGCCGCGGCGCCGGGCGAAGAGAGCCCACGCGGCGAGGACCGCGGCGACCTCGAGCGCGGTCGAGAGATCGGCGGCGAGACCCGCCCCGTGCCCGCTCAGCGCCTGCGCCCCGTGCGACGTCACGGTAGTGAGTGGGCGCATGCCGAGGTGCTGCGCCGCCAGCAGCACGGCCGCGCCGAGGCTCTCCACCTGGAGCGGCCGGTCGAGCTGGTCGGTGAGCATCGAGCGGACGCCGTCCGGCCCGACGATCGCGAACGGCACGAAGCACGCAGCCGCGGCGGCGAGGAACGCGGCGAGGACGGCGACGGCGCCTCGCCGTCCTCGCCGTCGCCAGAGGTGCACGAGCGCGATCGGCAGGAGGGCGCCCGGCCAGAGCTTGGCCGCGAAGCCGAGGCCGAGGAGCAGTCCGGTCGCAGCGGGTCGCTCTCGGACGAGTGCGGCAAGGGCGCAGACGGCGAGCAGTGTGGGCCAGAGGTCGAACCGCGTGTCGAAGAGGGAGCCGAGGACGAGCGGCGCGGCGCCGATGGCGAGCAGTACGGCCCAGGTGCGGCTCACCCCGGCTCCGACGGTGCGCAGTGCGGACGTCGCGGCCGCGATGCATCCTGCGCCGCACGCACCCATCACGACCGCGAACGACGTCACGTAGCTCCATGGGAGGTAGGCGGGGAGCAGCATCACCGGGAGCGCGGCCGGCGGGTACTCGAACGGGAAATCGCGATAGGGAACCTGGCCGGCGCGAATCATCCGCGCGTGCTCCTGATAGCCGCCGACGTCGGAGAGTTGCCCCTTCTCCAACCAGCGCACGAGCGCGTAGAAGGCGATCGCGAGCACGGCGGCTCGCCACGGCGGCCGCGGCCCAGGTCGCCTCCCGGCGTCTCACTCGACGTCGAACTCTTCGGCGACCGCCGGCTCGTCCCCGATCAGCTCCGGCACCTCTCCGAGCTCGGGCAGCCGGTCGCCGAAGGAGATGAGCCCGAAGCGGTCCTGCGCCTCGTTCGCGATCCAGACGTCGCCCTCCGGCAGCGAGGGCAGGTGCTCGCGCAGCTCCTCGAGCGTCGTCTTCGAGTCGAACAGGTTCCAGATCAGGATCCGGACGGTCATGCGCGTCACATCCGGAAGACGCCGAAGGTCGTGTCCGGGACCGGCGCGTTCCGCGCCGCTGCGAGCCCGAGCGCGAGCACGCGCCGGGTGTCGAGCGGGTCGATGATCCCGTCGTCCCACAGGCGCGCGGTCGAGTAGTAGGGATTGCCCTCCGCCTCGTACTTCGCCCGGATCTCGTCCTCGTCGACGTCGCCGACCATCGAGAGCACCGTCGCCGCCTGCTCACCGCCCATGACCGAGATGCGCGCGTTCGGCCACATCCAGAGCTGGCGGGGCCCGTACGCCCGTCCGCACATCGCATAGTTACCGGCGCCGAACGAGCCGCCGGTGACGACCGTGAACTTCGGCACCTGGGCGTTCGCCACGGCCATGACGAGCTTTGCGCCGTCGCGCGCGATCCCGCCGGCCTCGTACTCGGTGCCGACCATGAAACCCGTGATGTTCTGGAGGAAGACGAGCGGGATCCTCCGCTTGCAGCAGAGCTCAACGAAATGCGCGCCCTTCTGGGCCGACTCGGCGAAGAGGACGCCGTTGTTCGCGAGGATCCCGACGTGGAACCCCTCGATCCGCGCGAAGCCGGTCACGAGCGTCTCTCCGTAGAGCTGCTTGAACTCCTGGAAGCGTGAGCCGTCGACGATTCGGGCGATCAGCTCGCGCGGGTCGACCTGGTGGCGGAAGTCCTCCGGGATCAGTCCGTAGAGGTCGGACGGATCGAGCGCAGGCGGCTCGGGGCCGGCGGTTGGCCATGGCTGGCCATGGTCAGGTGGCCATGGATAGCCATCGCCATGGCCATGGCTGGCCATGGCCAGGTTCCGGACGATGCCGCGCGCGATCGCGAGCGCATGCTCGTCGGAGGTGGCGTAGTGGTCGGCGACGCCCGAGTGCCGCGCGTGCACGTCGGCGCCGCCGAGCTCCTCGGCCGTGACCTCCTGCCCCGTCGCGGCTTTCACGAGCGGCGGGCCGCCGATGAAGATCGTCCCGGTTCCCCGCACGATCACCGTCTCGTCCGACATCGCCGGCACGTACGCGCCCCCTGCGGTACAGGAGCCCATCACGACCGCGATCTGAGGGATCCCCCGAGCCGACATCTGCGCCTGGTTGTAGAAGATCCGGCCGAAATGCTCCCGGTCGGGGAAGACCTCGGCCTGGAGGGGGAGGAACGCCCCGCCGGAGTCGACGAGGTAGATGCAGGGGAGCCGGTTCTGCTCCGCCACCTCCTGCGCGCGGAGGTGCTTCTTCACCGTGAGCGGAAAGTACGAGCCGCCCTTGACGGTGGCGTCGTTCGCGACGATGACGCACTCGCGGCCCTCGACGACCCCGATCCCCGTGACGATTCCGGCGCTCGGCGCCCCGCCGTCGTACATCTCCCAGGCGGCGAGCGCGTTCAGCTCGAGGAAGGCCGTCCCCGGGTCGACGAGGCGGTCGACCCGCTCGCGTGCGGGAAGCTTGCCCCGGGAGCGATGCCGCTCCGTCGCCTTCTCGCCGCCGCCCCGCGCGACCTCCGCCGTCCGCTCGCGCAACTCCGCGACGAGCTCCTCCATCCGCTCGTGCCGGCGTGCGAACTCCTCGGCGTCGCGGTCGAGCTGCGAGGTCAGGACCGCCATCGGACGCAGAGCCTAACGCCGGGGGATGCGGGAGGCGCCTCACGCCTCCAGCGGGTGATCCGGCGGACGTGGGGCGTCGCCGTCGGCGGCGCCCCGTACGCTTGTTCGGGTGGCCGTCCCAGGCATCGTCGCCCACCTCGACCTCGACGCGTTCTTCGCGGCCGTCGAGGAGCTCGAGAACCCGGAGCTCCGGACGCAGCCGCTCGTCGTGGGCGGCGACCCGCGCGGGCGCGGCGTGGTCGCCACCGCGAACTACGTCGCACGCGGCTTCGGCATCCACTCCGCCATGAGCGCAGCCGAGGCGCTGCGCCGCTGCCCGCATGCCGTCTTCGTCCGGCCGCGGCACGCGCTGTACCGCGAGTACTCGCGGCACGTCTGGGAGACCGTGCGCGGCGTCGTCCCGACCGTCGAGCAGACGGGAATCGACGAGGGGTACCTCGACGTCGGCGAGGTGGCCCGTGACTTCCTGGCGGCCCGGATCGTCGCCGAGGCAGTGCAGACCGCCGTGCGGGCGGGGACGAGCCTCACGTGCTCGCTCGGTGTGGCTCCGTGCAAGGTGGTCGCCAAGGTTGCGAGCGACGCGCGCAAGCCGGGCGGGCTCGTGGTCGTCCCGGCGGGACGGGAAGCCGCCTTCCTGGCGCCGCTCGCCGTGCGTCGCCTTCCCGGCGTCGGGCCGAAGGCCGAGCAACGGCTGCACGGCGCGGGCGTCGAGACGATCGGCGAGCTCGCGGCGCTCGCCGACGAGAGCCTCCGCGGCGTGCTTCCCGGCACCGTCGGGGCGATGCTGCGCGACCGCGCGCGCGGCATCGACCCGCGTGGGCTCGAGCTCGACGTCGAACGGATCTCGCTCAGCGTCGAGAACACGTTCGAGCGCGACATCTCGGACCGCGAGCGCCTGCACGAGGAGCTGCGCGGGATGGCGTCGGAGGTGGCGGCCGGGCTGCAACGGCGCGGCCAGGTCGCGCGGACGGTGACGACGAAGCTCCGCTATGCCGACTTCTCCATCCGGAGCCGCTCCGCTTCGCTGCGCTCGGGAGTCGACGACGCCGGGACGATCGGCGATCTCGCCTGCCGGCTGCTCGACCGCGGGCTCCACGACCGGCCCGGCGCGTTGCGGCTCGTCGGCGTCGGTGTCTCCGGGCTGGCCGATTTCCGCCAGCTCGCGCTCGAAACCGCTTGAGGGGTTTTCTACGGCACGGAACGACGGTGTTTTCCGCTGGCCTGCCCCGCGGCCGTTCCCAAGATCCGAGAGTGGAGTCGCGGCAACCCATCTCAGGGGCCTGTCCCCGCTGGTGTCCGGGCGCGTTCGTCGTGCTCGACCTGGCGCTGGGGGGCTCGTCGCTCGCGCTGGGGCACGGCCTCGCCGCGTCGGTCTTGCACGATGCCGCGAGCCTCGGGGCGGCCGCCGCGCTCGTCGCCGGAATCCTGACGTATCGGCCGCGGTCGCTCGTCGCGTGGTCGCTCGTGGCGCTCGGCATGCTTCCTGTTCGGCTGCGGAGACGTGGCCTACGAGGCGGACGCGAGCGGCGGAACACTCGCCCTGTTCTCGGTCGGCGACTGGCTCTACCTCGCCGCGAATCTCATCCTGGTGGTGGCGCTCGCCTGGTTCGGCAGCCACCCCAGGCACTCGCGCCGGGCGGGGCGGATGCTGCTCGTCGACGCCGCGCCGGTGTTTCTCGGCTTGCTCCTGCTGCTCTGGATGGTCGTGATGAACGGCAAGTTCGACGCCTCAGGCCTCTCGCTCCCGGGGCGGATCCTGATCGGCGCCTTCCCGACCCTCGACGTCCTCCTGCTGGCGCTGGCGGCCCGGCTGCTGCTGACGGGAGCGGCGAGACTGCCGTCGTTCGGCCTCCTCGTCGCCGGCATCGGGTTCGGGTTCATGGGCGACCTGATCTGGCGGGGCTTTCTCCAGACGGCGAGCTACCAGAGCGTGTGGGTCAACTCGAGCTACTACCTCAGCTATGCGCTGATCGGCGCCGCCGCGCTGCACCCCTCGATGCGGAGGCTGACGGAGGTCGAGGTCGACGAGTCGGGACTGGTGCCCGGGCGGCGGCTGGCGCTCCTCGGCGGCGCGCTCGCGACGATTCCCGCCGCCGTCGTCATCCGCCACGGCCGGCTCGACGTCGACGGCCTCGTGCTGTTCGGGACCGCCGCGGCGCTCATCCCGGGCTTCGTCGGTGTACCGCCTCGTCGACCTGGCGCGGACCGCGCGCCGCCTGGGCCGCGAAGCGACGGTGTCCGCCCAGCGTCTCGAGGCGGTGCTCGACGCGTCGCCGCTTCCGATCGCCGTCTTCGACGGGGACGGCGTCGTGCAGCGCTGGAACGACGCGGCCGCGGTCGCGTCGGGCTGGCGGGCAGAGGGTGTCGTGGGGAGGCCCTGGGATCTGCTTCCGGCTCCGGGCGAGAGACGCGCCGACGGAGTCCGGCGGCGCGCGCTCGCCGGAGAGCGTCTCGATCACGTCGAGCTCGGCCTTCGCCGCCGGGACGGAGTGCCGCGCCGGGTCGAGATCTCGACGGCACCGGTCGGCGCGCCGGCCGCGCCCGATGCAGTCGTCGCCATCTTCGACGACGTCACCGACGAGCGTAGGCGCGAGGACGAGGTGCGGTACCTCGCCGACCACGACCCGCTGACCGGAGTCCTGAACAGGCGCAGGTTCTCCGAATGCCTGATCGACGCGATCGCCGACGCCGACCTCGACGGCACGGGCCTCGTCGTAGCCATCGCCGACCTCGATCACTTCAAGTCGATCAACGATTCGGCCGGCCACGCGGTCGGCGACCAGATGCTGTGCGACCTCGCACGGCTGCTCGCCGGGAAGCTTCGGCCCGGCGACGTCTGCGCGCGCCTCAGCGGGGACGAGTTCGCGTTCCTGCTCCACGACACGCGGACGGACGAGGCGGTCGACGTCGCCGACCGGATCCTCGCCGCCGTCCGCGACTACCGCCTCCCGCTCGACGGTGAGCTCGGCGCGCTCGACGTCACGGTCAGCCTGGGTATCGGCGCGATCGAGCCCGGCATCGACCCCAAGGAGCGCGCCGAAGCGGTGCTCCTCCACGCCGACATGGCGCTCTACGAGGCGAAGGAGCAGGGGCGCAACCGCGTCGCGGTCTGGACGCCGACGCTCGCGGAGACCCAGCGGCTTGCGGCGAGGCGAGGGTGGTCGACCCGGATGAAGGACGCGCTCGCCGACGGGCGGTTCGTCATCCACCTCCAGCCGATCGTCGACCTTCGCGTCGGCAGGGTCGCCTACCACGAGGCATTGACGCGGATGATCGACGAGCAGGGCCGCGTGATCCCCCCGGCCCAGTTCCTGCCGCATGCGGGCGACCTCGGCGTGATCGAAGAGATCGACCAGAACGCCCTCGACCGCGCGATCGCGCTGCTCGAGGCCGGCCCACGCCAGCGAATCTTCGTCAACCTCGACAGCGTGAGCTTCGCGAGCGATCCGCTCCTCGATCGGCTCGAGCACCTCTTCCGCAGCCGTCCCGGGCTCGCCGGCCGCCTCGGCATCGAGATCACCGAGCGGGCGCCGGTGCGCGACTACGAGCGCGCGCAGCGCCGCCTCGAAACCCTCACCTCGCTGGGCTGCCTGCTCTCGATCGACGACTTCGGCACCGGCTTCTCGTCCTTCGAGCACCTCCGCCGCCTGCCCGCCCACTTCGTCAAGATCGACGCCCGCTTCATCGAGGGCGTGAACACGGACCCGGTCTCGAGCGCGATCCTCGACGGCATCGTCAACACTGCCCGCGCGCTCTCCATGAAGGTGATCGCGGAAGGGATCGAGACCCCCGACACCGCGCGCCTGCTCGGCTCGCGGAAGATCGAGTTCGGGCAGGGATACCTGTACGGGCGTCCGGCGACCGTGACGCCCGGGCGCGGCTTCGCTCCTGTGGCCGCAGACGCGGCGAGCGCGGCACGCTGAGGCGAGACCAGCAGGGGCGGAGGGACTCGAACCCCCGACCTACGGTTTTGGAGACCGCCGCTCTACCAACTGAGCTACGCCCCTGTGCCTGCGCCCGAGTGTACCGGGGGCGTTTCCGGGCCAGGCGTGCGGGCGGAGCGTGAGGAATCGCTCGCGGAATAGCAGTACGCTCGGCGCATGCAGCGCCGGGCGCTCACGGTTCTCTTCGCCGTGCTCGCGGCGGCTCTCGCCGCCGTGTCGGCGGCGGCGTTCGCGGGCGGCGCGAGTGCCCGCCGTCTCCTGGTGGGCGCCGCCGCCGCCGCCGTCGCGGCGTGGCTGGCGACGCTCTCGGCGAGCGCTTTCCGCCGCTCGCGCTGAGGAGTCCGCCGAAAAACGCCGTATTCTCTGGATCGTGACGCGGGCCGACGAGACGCAGCAGTTGTGGCTCGACTTCCGGCGGACCGGCGACCAGAGGGTGCGTGACCGCCTCATCCTCACGTACGCGCCGCTCGTGAAGTACGTCGCCGGCCGACTGGGATCGGGGCTTCCGGCGCACGTCGACGAGGGCGACCTCGTCTCCTACGGGCTGCTGGGGCTGATCGGCGCGATCGAGCGGTACGACCCCGCCCGGGACGTCAAGTTCGAGACGTATGCGATGGCCCGGATCAAGGGGCAGATCATCGACGAGCTGCGGTCGATGGACTGGGTGCCGCGCTCCGTGCGGGCCCGCGCCCGGCAGATCGAGCGCGCGATCGGGGAGCTCGAGTCGCGGCTCGGCCGCGCGCCGACGGACGAGGAGATCGCGAAGAAGCTCGGGATCAACAGCGAGGAGCTCGAGGAGAGCCTCGGCGAGATCGCCCGCTCGTCGATCGCGGCCCTCGACGAGCTGTGGACCGTCCAGGGCTCCGGCGGCGACCAGGTGGCGCTCATCGACACGATCGAGGACGAGAGCGCGCCCGACCCGCAGGGGACGCTCTCGGTGACCGAGCAGAAGGAGGCGCTCGCCGACGCGATCGCGCGTCTTCCCGAGCGCGAGAAGCTCGTCGTGACGCTCTACTACTACGAGGAGCTGACCCTGCGCGAGATCGGCGAGGTGCTCGGCGTCACCGAGTCGCGCGTCTCGCAGCTCCACACGAAGGCGATCCTCCGGCTCAAGGCACACATCGCCGCGGCCGGCGCCGCCGCAGCGATCTAGCCCGCGAACGCCCCGTTCGACGGGGATACGATGCGGCTCGAAGCGACCGAGGAGGACACGCCCCCGATGCCTGCCACCGAGCCCACGAGGATCCGCAACATCGCAGTCGCCGGCCACCGCGGGGTCGGGAAGACATCGCTCGTCGAGGCGCTGCTCTTCGAGGCCGGGCAGACGAACCGGCTCGGCAGCGTCGAGCAGGGGACGACGGTCTCGGACTGGGACGAGCACGAGCAGCGGCGGGCGATGTCCCTGTCGGGCTCGCTCTGCCACCTCGAGTGGAAGGACCGCAAGATCAACCTCGTCGACACGCCGGGCGACGCCGGGTTCCAGGCGGACACGTACGCGGCGCTGCGCGTCGTCGAGGGAGTCGCCGTCGTCCTCAGCGGCGTGATGGGCGTCGAGGTCAACACCTCGCGCATCTGGCAGCGCGCCGAGCAGCAGGAGCTCTCGCGCGTGCTCTTCGTCAACATGCTCGACCGCGAGCGCGCCGACTTCTACCGCGTGCTCGAGGCGGTGCGGCAGCAGCTGTCCGACCGCTGCGTCGCGATCCAGCTGCCCATCGGCTCCGAGCACGAGCTGACGGGGATCGTCGACCTCCTCCACATGTGCGCCTACACCGACCCCTCCGGCGGTCGCGAAGGCGGGCCGCAGCCGATTCCCGAATCGATGACCGACCTCGTGCAGGAACACCGCGAGAAGCTGCTCGACGCCGTCGTCGAGACGGACGAGGACCTCATGTCCCGCTACCTCGAAGGCGAGGAGCTCGCGGCCGAGGCCGTCGCCGAGGCGCTCAAGCAGGCGGTGACGCGCGACGAGCTCTACCCGGTCGCATGCGGCGTCGCGACGAAGAACCTCGGCACGACGGCGCTGCTCGACCTGCTCGTCGAGGGCGTCCCGTCGCCGGCGAAGAAGGGGACGACGATCGAGTTCGGCGACGCGAAGCAGGGGGTCTTCGTCTTCAAGACGATCGCCGACCCGTTCACGGGCCGGATCAGCTGCTTCCGCGTCCTCGCCGGCCCGGTCTCGGGCGACACGACGCTCGTCGATCCGCGCACGCACGCCAAGGAGCGGCTCGGCCAGGTGCTGCTCCTCCAGGGCAAGGACTCCGAGGCCGTCGAGGCGCTCGGCATCGGTGATCTCGGTGCGGTGGCGAAGCTCAAGGACGTCGTCACCGGCGACGTGCTCGTCGACCACGAGGTTGCCGTCGAGCCGCCGCACATCGACTTCCCGGAGCCGGTGATGAGCTTCGCCGTGACGCCCAAGGCGAAGGGCGACGAGGAGAAGATGGCGACGGGCCTTCGGCGCCTCAGCGAGGAGGATCCGACGCTGATCCTCCGGCGCGACCCGCAGACCGGCGAGCAGCTCCTCTCGGGTCTCTCCCAGATGCAGGTCGAGGTGGCGGTCGACCGGCTGCACACCCGCTTCCACGTCGACGTCGAGCTCCATCCGCCGCGCGTGCCGTACAAGGAGACGATCCGGAAGGAGGCACGGGCGCGGCACCGCTACAAGAAGCAGACGGGCGGCCGCGGTCAGTTCGGCGACTGCGCGATCGTGCTCGAACCGCTGCCGGCGGAGGACGGCGAGCTCGGCTACGAGTTCGTCGACAAGATCGTCGGGGGCGTCATCTCACAGAGCTACCGGCCCGCGGTCGACAAGGGCGTGCGCGAGGCGATGGAGCACGGGGAGCTCGCCGGCGCACCCGTGCAGGGTGTCCGCGTCCTGCTCGTCGACGGGATGGAGCACAACGTCGACTCCTCCGAGATGGCCTTCAAGATCGCCGGCTCGATGGCCTTCAAGGAGGCGTACCAGAACGCGGATCCCGTCCTGCTCGAGCCGATCATGCAGCTCGAGGTGACGGTGCCCGACGACACCGTGGGAGCCGTGAACGGCGACCTCAACTCGCGGCGCGGGCGCCTGCAGGGAATGGAGCCGGCCGGCGGGATGACCACGATTCAGGCCGAGGTGCCGATGGCCGAGATCCTCACGTACTCGCAGGCCCTGACCTCGATGACCGGCGGCCGCGGCGACTACTCGATGCACTTCGTCCGCTACGAGGAAGTGCCGGCGCACGTCGCGCAGAAGATCATCGAGCAGACGAAGAAGGAGCGGGAAGAGGCGAAGGTCTAGCTCCGCCTCCCCCGCGGTGCCTCGCTCATACCTGCTGCTGAGGCCGGCCTTCGTCGCGGTCGCGCAGGTGCGCGAGGACGTCGGCCACGTCGGCGAGCTGCTGCTCGAGGTCGCGCTGGAAGGACTCCAGCCGTTCGATCAGCTCAGGGCGGCTGGGAAAGCCGCCGCGGAACAGCATCCGCGAGCCGCGGCCGCCCCAGCCATGGTGGCGATGGTGCATCTTCACCTCCTCTCCTCGTACCGTGCGAGAAAGCGGGCCGTTCGCTCCTGCGAGCGGCGCAGCGCCTCGGCCCAGTGGTCGAGCAGGCGTTCGCCGTCGGGAGTGATCGCGTAGCGGCGCTTCGCGGGGCCGGGGGAGGAGTCGTCCCACTCCGACGAGACGAGCCCTTCCTCCTCGAGCGCGCGCAGGAGGCGGTAGAGATTGCCCATCTCGACGCGCGCCTCGCCGGTCACCTCCGGGAGCCGCTCGAGCAGGTCGTAGCCGTGCGCCGGACGTTCGCGCAGGAGGAGCAGCAACGCGGGCTCGGCGAACCGCTCGACCCGGGCGAGCACGCGCCACCGGCCGTGGTGGTGGCGGCGTGCGCGCGGCCCTCTCATTGACCTACATGTAAAAGACACATGTAAGAGACATTATCCGTTCTGGAGGCGATTGCGCAACCCGGCTACACTCGGCGCGGATGCGGGTCACAAAAGTCGCAAGCACGCGGACGTGCGCCGTGTGCGAACGGACACTGTTGATGGGCGAGCGCGCGCTTCGGTTCTCCCCGGGCGACGGCGCCGAACTGGTCGACGTCTGCCCGCTCTGCCAGGAGGTCGCGGTCGAGGCCGGCTGGGTGCGGGAAGGCGCGCCGACGACGCCGACCCTCGAGGGCGGCCGCCGCCGCAGGCGCAAGCGCAACATCGCCGAGCGCCTCGGGTTGGCGCGTACCGCCGACGACGGCGCGCTCGCGCACCAGGAGCCGATCCTCCGCAGGCTCTCGGAGGGCGAGGTCGCCCTCCTCGAGGCCGCCGACCTCTTCAACGGGAGCGCGTACCGGCGCACCGTCGGCGGCATCGCGAAGAGCCTCGGCGAGCCGAGCGCGAGCATCGTGCCGCTGTCCGGTACCTCCGGCGAGCTCGCGGTGACGGTCGCGTGGGAGCTCTCCTGGTACCAGTACCGCGTGAGCCCCGACTCCGCGCAGCCCGTCCGGCTCGAGCGGCGCGGGCACGAGCTGGGCGAGCTCGAGGACGGCTTCAAGGCCTGGAACGCGCAGGTCGAGGACGAGGGGCGCCTCGTCCCCGCGATCGCCCGGATCTAGCGCCGCCCCCTCAGCTGCCCGGGAACGTCCCGAGCGTGAGGTGCAGGGTCTTGCGCTGCCCGCTCTGGGTCTGGATCTCGACCGTGACGGTCGCGCCCGGCTTGAGCTCCGACTCGACGCTCGTCAGGTCGTCGACGGTGGCCGTCGAGTGGCCGTTCATCGACTTGATCACGTCTCCGCTCTGGATGCCGGCCTGCGCCGCCGGGCCGCCGGCCGTCACGCTCTGGACGTAGACGCCGAGGCCGTTCGTCTCGCCGATCGAGACGCCGAGGTAGGCGCGATGCGAGTTGACGACGTGGCCGTAGCGGATGATCTGCGCCGCGATGTCCTTGACGAGGCTGCTCGGGATCGCGAAGCCGATGCCGGGTGCGGAGCCGCCGAGCTCCGGGTCGGTGGCCGCGAGCGTCGGGATCCCGATCACGCGCCCCTGGATGTCGGCGAGCGCGCCGCCCGAGTTTCCGGGGTTGATCGCGGCGCTCGTCTGGATCATCGTCGGCAAGGCGACGCCGTTCCCCTCCGAGACGCCCTGCCGGAATGCGCTGACGATGCCGTCGGTGACGCTGGAGCGCAGGCCGAGCGGGTTGCCGATCGCGATCGCGATGTCCCCGACCTCGAGCTTGCTCGTCGAGAACGTCGCGGGCGCGAGGTGCGCTCCCGAGACGCGCACGACGGCGAGGTCGTCGGGCGGGAACCGGCCGACGAGCGAGGCGCCGTAGGAGTGCGCTCCGGCGGTGACGGTGAACGGGCCGCCGCCGCTCCCCACGACGTGGTTGTTCGTGACGATGTCGCCCTTCGTGTCGAAGACGACTCCCGAGCCGAGCCCCGCGGAGCTCTGGATCTGGACGACCGACGGCGAGAGCTCGTGCACGACCGCGGTGATCGCGTCCTGGAAGGCGAGCGCCGCAGCCGGTGGTTTGAGGCCGCCCGGCCCGGTCTTCGGTGTGGAGGACGAACCGCCGCCGAGCGAGACGGCTGCGACGATCGCTCCCGCCGCAGCGGCACCGGCGAGCGGGGCCAGCCACCACACGTGCCGTCGCAGCATGGGCCCCTTATACCCGTGCGGCGGCGCCGTGGGCCGACTTCCGTCCTACAATCAGCGCGCGATGATCTACTGCGTGATTCCCCGCGAGCTCGAGAACGAGCTCTACGACAAGATGGTCGAGTACTACAAGGACAACCCGAACGTGACCGTCATCGTCGACCGCCGCGAGGGGAAGGATCGCCGCAAGCGGGGGGAGGCCCGGCTCGAGGACCTGGAGAAGCGGACGGTGCGTGACCGGCGCCGCGCGCATCCGGGCACGTTCCCGGACGTCGACGAGCCGCCGGAGTAGCCGCCTCGACCTCGGCGCGCGGCGCGCAGCCCGCTAGGCTCGCCTCATGGCGACGACAACCACGCAGACCTTCAAGAACCTCATCGGCGGCGAGTGGGTCGACGCCGCCTCCGGCGAGACCTTCGAGAGCACGAGCCCCGCGAACGGGGAGACGATCGGCGTCTTCCCGCGCTCCGGCGTCGAGGACGTCGACCGCGCCGTCGCGGTCGCGAAGGAGGCGTTCGCGGAGTGGCGGCTCGTGCCCGCTCCGAAGCGCGGCGAGCTCCTCTTCCGGCTCGCGCGCCTGCTCGAGCAGGAGAAGGCGGCGCTCACGGACCTGATGACGCGCGAGATGGGGAAGGTGAAGGCCGAGGCGGGCGGCGACGTCCAGGAGGCGATCGACATCACGTACTACATGGCCGGCGAGGGCAGGCGCCTCTTCGGCCACACGACGCCGTCGGAGCTGCGCGACAAGTGGAACATGAGCGTCCGCCAGCCGATCGGCGTCGTCGGCGCCATCACGCCGTGGAACTTCCCCGTCGCGATCCCGTCGTGGAAGCTGATCCCGGCGCTCGTCTGCGGCAACACGGTCGTCCTCAAGCCCGCGTCGGACACGCCGGCGCTGGCCCAGCGCTTCGTCGAGCTGCTCGCCGAGTCCGGCATCCCGCCCGGCGTGGTCAACATCGTCCACGGCGGCGGCGGCACGGTCGGCGACCGGCTCGTGCGCCATCCGGACGTCCGCGTGATCACGCTCACCGGCTCCCGCGAGACGGGCGTCGAGGTCCTGAAGGCGGCGGCGGAGACGCTCACCCACGTCCACCTCGAGCTCGGCGGCAAGAACGGGATCGTCGTCCTCGACGACGCCGACCTCGAGCTCGCCGTCGACGGGATCCTCTGGTCGGCGTTCGGCACGTCGGGGCAGCGCTGCACCGCCGCCTCGCGCGTGATCGTGCAGCGCGGTGCCTACGACGAGCTCCAGTCGCGGCTCGTGGAACGGGTCGAGAAGCTGCGGCTCGGGCCGGGCTGGGAGGACGACACGGACGTCGGGCCGGTCATCAACCGCTCGGCGCTCGAGAAGATCCACTCCTACACCGGAATCGGTAGCGACGAGGGCGCGAAGCTCCTGACCGGCGGCGAGGTTGCGGGCGAGGGCGAGCTCGGCAAGGGCTTCTTCTACCGGCCGACGGTCTTCGCGGACGTCGACCCGCAGATGCGGATCGCACAGGAGGAGATCTTCGGTCCGACGACCGCGCTCATCCCGGTGCGCGACCTCAACGAGGCGATCCGGGTCTCGAACGGGATCAAGTACGGCCTCTCGTCCTCGATCTTCACCCAGGACGTGAACGCTGCGTTCCGCGCGATGCGCGATCTCGAGGCTGGGATCACGTACGTCAACGCCGGCACGATCGGCGCGGAGGTGCACCTCCCGTTTGGGGGCACGAAGGACACGGGGAACGGCCACCGCGAGGCGGGCCAGGCCGCGCTCGACGTCTTCACCGAGTGGAAGTCGATCTACGTCGACTACTCGGGCCGGCTCCAGCGCGCGCAGATCGACACCGAGTCTTGAGCCGCTACAAGCTCGTGTGGTTCGTGCCACGCGAGGCGCTCGACGCGACCCGCGACGCCGTCTTCGCGGCCGGCGCCGGGCGCATCGGCGAGTACGACCGCTGCTCCTTCTACACCGAGGGCACCGGCACGTTCCTCGGCGGGGAGGGCACTGCTCCCGCCGTCGGCCGGGCCGGGGTGGAGGAGCGCGTCCCCGAGCTGCGCGTCGAGACGATCGTCCCGGGAGAGCACCTCGAGGCGGTCGTCGCCGCCTTGAGCGCCGCGCATCCCTACGAGGAAGTCCCGTACGACGTCTACCCACTCGCGTGAAGGCTCGCCTCTTCACCGACGGCGGCGCGCGGGGCAATCCGGGCCCCGCTGCCTTCGCCTACGTCCTCGAGGCGGAGGACGGGACGGTGCTCGCCACGCACGGCGAGGCGATCGGCGTCGCGACGAACAACGTCGCCGAGTACCGCGCGCTCGTGGCGGGTCTCGAGCGAGCCGCCGAGCTGCAGGTCGGCGAGATCGAGGTCGTCTCGGACTCCGAGCTGCTCGTGAAGCAGATGAACGGCGAGTACCGGGTGAAGAACGAGGCGCTCAGGCAGCTCTCGCTCGAGGCGGCGCGACTCGCGCGGCAGGTCGGAACGGTGCGGTACACGGCCGTCCGACGCGAGCACAACGAGCTCGCCGACCGGCTCGTGAACGAGGCTCTCGACGCGGCCGATCGCTGAGGGGCGGGGCTATACTGGCCGCCCGCGCGGATGTAGCTCAGTTGGCTAGAGCGTCTGCTTGCCATGCAGAAGGTCGTGGGTTCGAGTCCCATCATCCGCTCTCTCTAAGTACTTGCTGCTAAACGCAGATGTCTGTTTTCTAATCTGACGCGGCGAGTCCCAAATGAGTCCCAGTTTCGACTCGACTCAACGGGCTGGAGGCCCAGAGAGGCGAAAGGCGGCTGGCGTGAGGCAAGGGCAGAGGAAAGCTCGGGAGTGGCGGTGGAGTTTGCAGCAGTCATGGGTGGGCTGCTAGACAGCGCTCGACAACCGCCGGGATCAAGTGGTCAGGAGGAGCATGAACATCAGACGAGAGGTCGACCTTCGGACCGGCCGGCCGCTGGTCGACGGCCGGGACCGCATCGACGCGCTGACTGACGAGGAGCTCGAAATCGAGCTGACGATCGCTTCCGCAGACGCATCCCGGCGGGGCGAGCGGTTGAGGAACCTGCTGCTCGAGCGGACCAGACGCCGAAGCGAGATTCCGGCGAGCTAGCACGGTTTGTCCTTGGCTCGAGCGCGAAGCTGCCTGGGACGCCGCCGGGCCGCGTTGACCCCGCGCCGGGCGCGGTGACTCGGGCGGCAACGGTACGCGCCGTCGCGTTCGATCTCGACGGCACGCTTCTGGACACCGGCACCGTCGTGCCGGACTCGTACATCGCCGTCGTCCGTGAGCTCGGCGGGGCTGCCCCGACGCGTCGCGACGTCATCTCCGCGTACCACGTGGGTGCAGCCGACGCCGTCATCGCGGAGCTGCTCGGAAGGACGCCGCCGACGAACGCGGTTGCGAGATACCTCGCCGAGCTGGAGCGTCGAGCTGACGCCGTGTCCGTGTATCCGGGTATACGCGCGGCCGTCGAGCAGCTCGCCGAGCGGTTGCCGCTGGCGGTGTACACGGGGGCGAGCTCCCGAGCATGCGCAGTCCTGCTCGAGCGGACCGGGTTGCGCCGCTTCTTCCGCGTGGTGCTCGGCGGCGACGAGGTCGAGCGCCCGAAGCCGGATCCGGAGGGGCTGTGTACGGTCGCGGCTCGCCTCGGGCTGACGACCGAGCAGCTCGCCTATGTGGGCGACGCTCCGCGCGACGCCGGCGCGGCCGGTGCGTGCGGCGCGCTCGCGATCATTGCGGCGTGGGGGCATGAGTACGTGCCACCCAGCGACCGCACGATCGTCGTAGCCGCCCCGAACGAGCTCGTTGGCGTGTTCGACGATGGCTGACGACCCGTCCGGCGATGTGGCCCATGTCGCTCTATAGGATCTTGTGGTGAGAGCCGACCCTTCCGGTGCAGCCCCCGAGCCGGTGTCGCCCGCTCCCTCGCCATCGCGGGATGCCCCCGGCCGAAGCGAGCTCTTCCAGCGGCTCTGGCCGGTGACCATCGACTGGGTGCAGCCCTACTACGACAGCATCCACCTGTTCCACACCGGTCGCTGGCTGCTCACCCTGGATCCTGAGGCGCCCGAGACGCTCCTGATCGCCGCGGTAACGCACGACATGGAACGCCATTTCCCGGGGGGAACCCAGCCGGACAAGGCCGCGGGCGCTTGGGCGGACGAGGAATACAACCGGTTCCACTGCGCACGCTCGGCCGAGATCGTCGGGCGCTGGTTGCGCGAGCAGGGCATTTCGGAGGATTTCGTCCAAGCGGTAGAGGCGCCTATCCTGGAGCACGAGTTCGGCGGTTCGCCCGAGGGCGATCTGCTTCAGGCAGCCGACTCGATCTCGTTCCTCGAGGTCAACGGCCACCTCGTCTCGGGCTGGGTCCTGAAGGGCGAGACGAGCCTGCCGAACGCGATCAAGAAGCTGGACTGGATGGTCGAGCGGATCAAGCTCTCTCCAGCTCGCGAGCTGGCGTGGCCGCACTACGAACGCTCGCTCGCCTCGGTGCGAGAGGAGGTGGCAGCCGGCGGTGCATGACCGGCTGCCCGCTCCCGGCGGCGCGAGCTACAGCGACGGGGTCGCCGTCGACACAGGGGCCGTGCGTGTCGTCTACCTCGCCGGCCAGACGCCACGCGAACGCGACGGCCGTCCCGTCCCGGCGGATCTGGCGGGCCAGACGGAACGGTGCTTCGAGCAGATCGAGGCGTTGCTGGGGCAGTACGGCGCAACCCTGCAGGATGTCGTGCAGATCACGACGTATCTCACCGACCTCTCGCGTTACGCCGAATTCGCCGGCGTTCGCGGACGCGTGTTCGGCGACTCGCCGCCTGCGAGTGCCGCCGTCGGAGTCGCTGAGCTGCTCGACGGGGCGCTGGTCGAGATCGTCGCGGTCGCCGTCGTCGGCTGATCGCCAAACCGACGCAGTCTGGGCGAGAGCGGCAGGCGGCCCCGGGCTGGTGGGGCCGCCTGCGTTGTCGTGCGGCGTTCTCGCGCTCAGGTTGCGGCGGCAGCGGCCTCCGCCATGCCGAGTGGTTCCTCCGTGCCCTGCTCGCCCGGGATGACGCCTCGTTCCGGGGACGCTTTCGCGAGTACGTAGTAGAAGACGCCGCCCACCCCGGCCGAGACGAGGAAGCTGATGTCCACGCCGTTGATGTGGCTCGACAGAGGCCCGGTGAAGAGGCTCTGGACCGAGAACAGAAGCCCGAACGCGGTCGCAGCACCCCAGGCGACGAACGCCCGCCAGTTGAGGCCGTTCCAGAACCAGTAGACGCCGCGCTTGCCGGGGATCGCGAACGCCTGCACGTCGAGGGTGTAGTACCGCCCGCGCCGCATCAGGTGTCCGATGGTCATGATCACCATCCAGGGCGTGCACGTGACGAGCATGATCGTCACGAAGGCCTCGATCGAGTTGATCTCGCTGTAGTGGACGAGGGTCAGCCAGGCGATCACGACGCCGATCACGCTCATGCCCAGCGTCAGCTGCGCGCGGGTGAACCGCCAGAGCAGCGCGTGGACGTCGAGCGCACAGTTGTAGACCGACATCGCGGCGCTCTCGATGTTCGCGAGGCCGCCGGGTCCGAGCATCAGGAAGACGGCGATCACGAGTGGCACCCGCTCCGGGAAGCCGAGGGCGAACGGCGTGAAGGGATCCTTGAACGCCGCGGTCGCGAACGCTCCGATCAGCTCCGAGACGAGGCAGCCGGCGAAGATCCCGATGAAACCGGCCGTGGCCGTCGCGAGCTCGCTCTCCCGTTCCGGGATGTAGCGACCGTAGTCGCCGATGAACGGACCCCACGAGATGGGGAGCGAGGCGGCGAGGACGAAGCTGAAGAACCAGGTCGGCCAGAATGTGCCGAGCAGATAGTCACCGCCGTGCACCGCGTGGAAATGGCTGGCGATGAACGCGACGCCGAGGATCGACGTGGCGAAGCTGAAGATCGCGATGAAGCGGAACGTCGCGACCAGCGTCGCATGACCGTAGATCGCCAGGGCGCAGGAAATGACGCCGACGACGATCATCGCGATGGTCAAGGCGGTGTTGCTCGTACCCGTGCTGAACGCCCGGTTGAAGACAGCGATGATCGTCTGGCCCGACGTCCAGATCAGCAGCGCGAAGAAGCCGAGGCCGATGAAGAGGCTGATCGCCGAGCCGAGGTAGCGGCCCGTTACACCGAAGAACGCGCCGCTCGAAACGGCGTTGTTCGTCCCCGTTCGATGAGCCTGGATGCACACGCCGGCAAAGATCGTCGAGCCGAGGAGCACGCCGACGGCGATCGCCGCGACAGAGCTCCACCAGCTGAGGCCGAAGGCGATCGGCAGCGAGCCGAAGACCATGTTCCCGAAGCCGAATTGCGGTCCGAACATTGCCCACGCGAGGTTGCGCGGGTGCGAGTGCCGGTCGGCCTGGGGGATGTAGTCGATGCCGTGTGTCTCGATCTGGCCTGCGACGTCGATCCCGCGGGTGACCGGCCCGGGGTGTTCTCCGCCTCCCGACTCAACGCTTGCCATGAGAACTCCTCCTTGTCGTTTTGGTCAGCACGTGACCTCACGCACGAGACTGCCGGTAGGGCGTCGTATACAAAATATGACGTTTCAGGTCAAGCGACCTCGTCCGGCTGCGACGAGCCCCGGCGCCAGTAGAATCGCGCGCTCGCGGCTCGTGAGCTCGGCCAGAAGGGCGATCGGGGCGCCGTCGTGGCTGGCCGCCGGGGGTCGCCCTGCGCGGAGCGAGTCGGGAATCCCGGCCAGCTGCCAGTGCGACCCGACCGTGGGGAGGCCCGCGTCGTCCGCATCGGCGAACGTGAGCGGCAGGATTCCCTGCGCGATCAGGTTGGTGCGATGGATCCGCGCAAAGCTCTTCGCGATCACGGCGCGGACGCCGAGCTCGAGCGCTGCAAACGCGGCCTGCTCCCGGCTCGATCCCTGGCCGTAGTTGTGGCCGGCAACGACGATTCCGCCGCCCCAGGCGCGCGCCCGCTGGGCGAAGTCGCGGTCGAAGCGAAGAAACATCCGCTCGGCGCAGGCGGGGATGTTCGACCAGACCGCGAGACCGAGCGCGCCGTCGGGCGTCATGTCGCCGGTGGACACGTCGTCCGGGAGGACGATCAGCGTTCGGCCCTCGAGCGTCGCCGGCAGCGGCGACACTTCCGGCGGCGGAGCGATGTTCGACGGCCGGACGACCCGGATGCCCGCCGCCCTGTCGAGTGGCGGCGGCTCGAGGATCTGGCGGTCGTCGACCGCGGGGTCGGGCGGCGGCGCCGCTCGCAGCGCCAGCGGGTCGCCGAGCTCGCGCGGGTCGGCGACTGCTCCGCGCACGGCCGTCGCCGCCGCCGTCGAGGGCGAGCAGAGTGCCACCGCGTCGTCGGTCGTGCCGCTGCGGCCGGGGAAGTTGCGGTTGAACGTGCGCACCGACAGAAGCCCCGGCGGTGGCGCTGCGCTCATCCCGATGCAGGGGCCGCACGCAGGCTCGAGCATCCGCGCGCCCGCGCGCACGAAGTCGCCGTACACGCCGCTCCGCACGATCGTGTCGAGGATCTCGCGCGATCCAGGGGTCACGGTCAGGTCGAGGCGGGGATGCACCCCGTGCTCCGCGACGACGGCGGCGACCGTCGCGAGGTCCTGATACGACGAGTTGACGGAGCTGCCAACGCAGACCTGGACGGCTTCGAGGCCGGGGACGTCCACGACACGCTCGACGTTCCCGGGCGAGCCCGGCATCGCGATCAGCGGCTCGAGCGCGGAGAGGTCGATCTCCTCCAGCTCGTCCCAGCGCGCGTCCTCGTCCGCTGCGAGCGCCACCCACTCCTCGCCGCGCCCCTGCGCGTCGAGCCAACGCCGCGTCTCGCCGTCGCTCGGGAAGACGGCGGTTGTCGCCCCGGTCTCGACGATCATGTTGCAGATCGTCCCGCGGCCCGTCAGCCCGATCTCGGGGACACCGGGACCGAAGAACTCGAAGATTCGACCTCGTCCGCCGCGGACGCCGCGCCGCCGCAGCAGCTCGAGGATCACGTCCTTCGGCTCGACCCACGGCGGCAGCTCGCCGTCGAGATGCACGCCCACGACGACCGAGTCGGCGAGCACGTAGGGCAGGCCCGCCATGACCAGCGCCACTTCGGTCGCGCCTGCTCCGATCGCCAGCATGCCCGCCGCGCCGGCCATCGTCGTGTGGCTGTCGGCGCCGACGAGCACCTTCCCCGGACGGGCAAACCGTTCGAGGTGGAGATAGTGGGAGATCCCGTTCCCGGGACGCGAGTACTTCATCCCGTAGCGGTCGGCGAACGAGTGCAGGTAGAGGTGGTCGTTCGGGTTCCGCTCGTCGAACTGGAGGACGTTGTGGTCGACGTAGGAGACGGCGAGTGGCGTCTTCACGCGATCGCAGCCGAGGCGCTCGAACTGGAGGCACGCCATGGTCCCGGTGGCATCCTCGAGGAGGACCTGATCCACCTCGAGCTCCACGTCCCCGTCACCTCGCCCGGCGAGGTGGGCGTCGACGATCTTCTCGGTCAGGGACGGCATCGGGGGGCCGCGGCAGGGCAGCAGGTGGTTGCTACCCCTGCTTCAATATCGTATATATCACTCCCGAAGCGGCTCAGGAGGCCAGAATGGATGTCAGCCCGAACACCTTCACCGACCTCTGCGTCAAGGCTCTCGAGCTGTGCGCGCTGAAGGAGGGGGAGGTGATGGCCGTGCTGACGCAGGGCGACGAGAAGCTCGACTACGCGAACGCCATGCTCGCCGCGGGTGAGAAGCTCGGCGCGACGACGCTCCATGTGCGCCTCCCGCACGCCTCGACGACGCTCTCGGGCGACATGGGTCAGTGGACCGTCGGCGCAACCCCGCTGGCCTCGAACCGTCCGGCACTCGAGGCCCTGAAGGCCGCCGATCTGGTGATCGACACGATCTTCCTCCTGTTCTCGAAGGAGCAGCTCGAGATCCAGGACGCCGGCGCTCGCATCCTGCTCGTGATCGAGCCGGTCGAGCACCTGATCCAGCTCTTCCCGACCCGCGAGCAGCGCGAACGGGTCGAGTACGGCGGCGAGCTGCTCGCGAAGGCGGAGACGCTCCGCTTCACGAACGAGCACGGCACCGACATCACGTACCGGCTCGGCGCCTACCCCGTGATCACGGAGTACGGCTACACCGATACGCCCGGACGGTGGGACCACTGGCCCTCCGGCTTTCTCTTCACCGGTGGGCGCGACGACGGCGTCGACGGCAAGGTCGTCCTCGCCCCCGGCGACATCGTCTACCCCTTCAAGACCTACGCGCAGACGCCGGTCGAGTTCACGATCGAGCAGGGGCGGATCGTCGATATCCGCGGCGAGCTCGACGCGGAGATCATCCGCGACTACATGGCCTCGTTCAACGACGAGAAGGCCTACGGCATCGCGCACATCGGCTGGGGCATGAACGAGAAGGCGCGCTGGTCGTACATGGCGACCGACAAGCGCGGTCTGGGCATGCACGGACGGTCCTTCTACGGCAACGTGCTCTTCTCGACCGGGCCGAACCAGGAGTTCGGCGGCGGCAACGATACGCAGTGCCACGTCGACATGCCGATGCGGAACTGCTCGCTCTATCTCGACGACGAGCCGATCGTCGTGAACGGGGACATCGTGGTCGACGAGCTGAAGGCGCCGGGGTTCGTCCCGGTCGGCGCCCGCTAGCCGCCGATCGCGGCGAGCACCTCGGCGAGCGGGAGAACCTCGGCGTACTTCGCCTGGATGTCGAACAGGTTCGCCTCGTGCGGCGCCTGCGCACGGTCGCCGACGCACTCCCTCGGGACGACGGTCGGGTACCCGTTCTGGAGCAGATCGATCGCCGTGGCCCGGATGCAGCCGCTCGTCGTCGCGCCGCAGAGGATGACCGAGTCGATCGCGCGCGCGACGAGGATCCCGGTCATGTTCGTGCCGAAGAACGCCGAAGCCCCCTTCTTCAGCACGATCGGCTCGTCCGGCCGGCGGCCCAGCCGCTCGTCGATCTCCACCCACCGGGTCCCGATCCGGAGCTCGGCGAGCGCGGGCATCTTCTCCGGCCAGATCCCTGCGTCGACGAGGTCCTCGTCGTACCCGATGGTCGTGAAGATCGCGGGAATGCCTCGCGCGCGCGCCGCGTCGAGGAGCCGCCGCGTCGCCTCGATCTCCTCGGCGAGATCCGACCCGAGCGCACAGGCGGGGTCGGTGAACCCGCAGCTGAAGTCGACGACGACCACGGCGGGGCGATCGCGTAGGCCGATGTGTCCGCCGATCCGCGCCCGCGTGTAGACCTGCCGGGCCTCGGCGTCGCTCACGCCGCGGACGCGAGGAACCGCCTGGTCGCCGCCAGGAAATCCTCGAGGTTGTCCCAGGGAATCATGTGGCCGGCGCGCTCGATGCCGACGTATTCGAGGCGGGGGTTCAACGTGCGCACTTCGGCGGCGCCCTCCTCCGTCACGACCGGGCTCTCGAGCCCGTACATGAAGAGCACAGGCGGTTCGAGCTGCTCGAACAGCGTGTGAACGTCCTCACGGTGGAAGTTGAACCACGTCTCGCGGACGGCGGTCTCGTCGCACGTGGGCAGCCACTCGATCCGAAGCTGGAGCTGCTCGTCGCTCCAGTTCGGGAAGAAGGGGCGTGCATCCTCGATCGTCGCTCCTGCCTTCGCGTCCGCGAGCTGCTGCATGAATGCCTCGAGGGAGGTCGGGTACTCGGGCCGCCCCGGACCCGTGAGCGGCGGGTCGACGAGCACGAGGGGCCCCGCGAGGTCGCGGTGCCGGACGCCGAAGGCCGCAGCGATGCGTGCGCCCATGGAGTGACCCATCACCGCCGCCCGCTCGAGACCGAGCTCGTGGACGAGCAGCGCGATGTCGTCGGCGTAGTCGGGAAGCTCGAAACCGGATGCGGGATGATCCGAGAGGCCACGGCCCCGGACGTCCATCAGCAGAAGCCGGTGCTCGTCCGCCAGCTCCTCTGCGATGAACTCCCACGTGATTGCGGGGCTGGTGATCCCGGGGACGACGACGATCGGATCGCCGGCACCGTACTCGAGGTAGTGGAGACGGAGGCCGTCGCCCGTGACGTAGCCGCTCGCGCCCTTCGCCTCGGTGCGCATCAGCCGGCCACCGTCGTGGGCGCCCGGAGCGCGTCGACCACGTGTGCGAGCGGCTCGACGTCGCCGTACTTCGAGTCGATGTCGAACAGGTTCCACGCGTGGGGGCCGTCAGCGCGATCGCCGACGCACTCCTCGGGCACGATCACGCGGTACCCGAACGAGACGGCGTCCACGACCGTTGCGCGGACGCAGCCGCTCGTGACGCACCCTGTGACGATGACCGTGTCGACTCCGTGCCCGATCAGGAACGTTTGCAACGGTGTCGAGAAGAAGGCGGAGGAGGCGCGCTTCACCCACACGGGCTCCCCTTCCAACGGCTGCACGCGCGGGTCGATCTCGCACCAGTGTCCACCCTCGACGAGCGCGGCGAGGCCCGGCATCTTCCGCAGCCACACCGCACCGTCCGAGCGGCTCGCGTGGAACCCGACTGCCGTGTATGCAATCGGGATTCCGCGGTCCCGCGCGACCCCGAGTAGATGTGCGGTCGCGTCCAGCACGCTCGTCAGGTCTCCGCCGACGGGGCAGGCGGGATCAGTGAAGCCGTTCTGAAGGTCTACGACCACGAGCGCCGGCCGCCGGCCGAACCCGGTGCGGCTGCCGATTCCACTCTCGGAGTAGATCTGCCGTGCTGCGTCGACGGCTACATCGTCGCCCGATCCGTTGCTCGCTCCGGCAACGTTCTCCGTGCTCAATCGCGTCGTCCTCTCGGGTTGGTGCTGCCGGCGAACTTATATATTCTATACGTTAATGCTCGTCAACCCGTCGCAACCTGAGATCGATGCACGGCGCCTGGCCTGAGCCTACTGGCGACACGCCCCCGGAGGTTCTCTCGTCGCCGATCGATCTGCCGTCGATCCCGGACGTGATTCACAGCGCGCTCCGCAAGGACATCGCCCGCGGCGTGTACAAGCCGGGCCCGATCCGCGTCCGCGCCATCGCCGAGCGGTTCGGCGTCAGCGCGACGCCTGTTCGCGAAGCGCTCCGTCGACTGGAGGCGGAGGGTCTCGTCAGCCTGCGCAACCGCCAGATCGTGGTCAACTCGCTGTCGCTGCAAGAGATGCACGAGATCTACACCATCCGCGGCGAGCTCGAGTCGTTCGCGGTCCGCCAGGCGGCGCCGCACGTGCGCGAGGATGCGGAGCTGCGGTCTCGGCTGTCGGCGCTCGTCGCGGACATGGACCGCTTCGAGCACAGCCCCGACGAGTGGCGCGCGGCGAACGAGGATTTCCACCGGCTGCTCTACCGGAAGGCGCAGATGCCTCGGCTCGAGCAGATCATCGACCAACTCTGGGTCGCGGTCGAGCCGTACATCCGTCTATACGTCTCGACGGCGAAGAGCTTCCGGCTCGCGCAGAGCCAGCACCGGGAGCTGCTCGAGCACCTCGCCCGCGGCGAGGTCGATGAGGCCGCTCGGGTGATGCGCGAGCACCTCCGCGGCACCGAGGGGCTTCTGGCAGAGGGCCTCGCCGAGTCTGAGTCCGTCTGACGCTGCCATGGCGTCGCAACCAGCCGGACCACTCGAGGGCGTTCGCGTCCTCGAGCTCGGCACGCTGCTGGCGGGCCCGTTCGCCGCGCGGCTGCTCGCCGATCTCGGCGCCGAGGTGATCAAGGTCGAGGCTCCCGATCGTCCCGATCCGGTGCGCGAGTGGGGTAGCGGCAGCGTCCGCGGCCGGCGGCTCTGGTGGCCGACCCACGGCCGGAACAAGAAGTGCGTGACGCTCGACCTGCGCCTGCCGGAGGGCCAGGCGCTCTGTCTGCGGCTCGTCGAGCGCTGCGATGCGGTGATCGAGAACTTTCGCCCGGGGACGCTGGAGCGCTGGAACCTCGGCTACGAGCGCCTGCGCGAGGCGCGGCCGGGACTGGTGCTCGTGCGGATCTCCGGCTACGGCCAGGACGGCCCGTACCGTGACCGGGCCGGCTACGCCTCGGTCGCCGAGGCGATGAGCGGCCTTCGTTACCTGACCGGGTTTCCGGGCGAGCCGCCGCCGCGGGTGGGCGTCTCGCTCGGCGACTCGCTCGGCGCGCTGTTCGCCGTCCAGGGTCTGCTCGCGGCCCTCTATCACCGGGACGCGCTCGGCGGAGCCGGACAGGTAGTGGACGTGTCGCTCGTCGAGTCGTGCTTCGCGCTGGTCGAGAGCGTGCCCGCGGAGTACGCGGCGCTCGGGCACGTCCGCCAGCCGGCGGGGACACGGCTGGACGGGATCGCCCCGTCCAACATCTTCCGCTCGCGGGACGGTCGCTGGGTCGTGATCGCGGCGAACCAGGACACCGTGTTCGCACGCCTCTGCTCCGCGATGGGGCGGCCGGAGCTGTCGGCCGACGAGCGCTTCGTCGATCATCGCGCACGCGGCGAGCACCAGGACGAGCTCGAATCGATCGTCGGCGAGTGGGCCGCGCACTATGACGCACGGGAGCTCGATCGGATCCTGAACGAGGCTGGCGTCGTCGCCGGGCCCGTCTACACGATCGAGGACGTCTTCGCCGACCCGCACTTTCGGGCAAGGCGGATGATCGTCGACCACGAGGATCCGGAGATCGGGCCTGTCGCAGGCCCGAACGTCGCGCCGCGCTTCTCGCGCACGCCCGGATCGGTCCGCTGGAGTGGTCCGGCGCGGCCGGGTGCGCACAACGGCGAGGTGTACGGCGAGCTCGTCGGCCTCGACGAGGCGGAGCTCGAGGAGCTGAAGCGCGCCGGGGTCATCTGACCCGACAAATATTCGATATATCATCGCGCCGTGGCAGCGATCGAGACGCCGCAGGAGGGGTTCGCGAGCCCGTTCGAGGTCGAGCCGCCGCCGGGCGCCGAGGACTGGCAGCGCCTCTACCCGTACTACTACCTCTTCAGCGAGGCGCGGAGGGGGTTCGAGGAAGGCAAGTTCTGGTTCTTCGACGGGATGCACAACCCCGAGCCGATCTACCCCTTCGACGCGATCATGACGGAGAGCTGGTGGGTCGCCCTGAACATGTTCACGACCCGCTTCTATGTGATCCCGCCGGCGCTCGGGATGGATCAGCGGGTCGTCAACGGCTACCTGTACATCAGTCCGAATTCGATCTCCGACCCGGATGTGATCGCCGAGCGGGCGAAGCTCTTTCGTCGAGCGCGCAGGGCACTACTACGGCAACTGGAACGAGATCTACGACAACTGGATCGCGAAGGCAGAAGACTGCATCCGCCGGCTGAAAGCGCTCGAGCTGCGCGACCTGCCCGAGGTCGAGCCGGCGGAGAAGGTCTTCGCCCACACCGGCGTGGGCGCGAGCTTCGAGCTGCTCGCGAACTACAACCGGCTGATCGAGAACATGCAGGAGATGGCCTGCTACCACTTCGAGATGCTGGGGCTCGGGTACGCGGCGTACCTGACCTTCCGCGAGTTCTGCCAGAAGGCGTTCCCCGGCATCTCCGATCAGACGATCGCGAAGATGGTCGCGGGGATCGACATCCTCTTCTTCCGACCGGACGACGAGGTGCGGAAGCTCGCCCGCCTCGCGATCGAGCTCGGTCTCGCCGATGCGCTCAAGAGCGAGCCGGATCCGAGCCGGGCGCTTGCGGCGATCGCTGCTTCACCGCGCGGCGAGGAGTGGATGGAGGCCTTCGAGACGGCGA
This sequence comes from uncultured Actinomycetes bacterium, assembly GCA_963746965.1. GTDB lineage: Bacteria > Actinomycetota > Thermoleophilia > Gaiellales > Gaiellaceae > Palsa-739. Next base: position 1,849,032 of record CAVVDH010000001.1, read on the forward strand.
AGGATCCCTGGTTCTGGTTCTCGACCGGTCCCGGCTACTCCCACGAGCACCGCGCGTGGATGGACGATTTGCGCCTGCCGTTCAACGCTATGCGGGGCTACGTCGAGAAGCTCGAGGCGGGCGAGTCGATCGAGCGGCCGCTCGAGGCGGTTCGTGCCGAGAGCGAGCACGTGTTCGCCGAGTACGGCGAGCTCCTCGGCTCGGACGACGAGCGGAGCGCGTTCGCCGAGATGCGGGAGCTGGCCAAGACGGTCTATCCGTTCGTCGAGAACCACAACTTCTACGTCGAACACTGGCACCACTCGATCTTCTGGAACCGCGTGCGAGAGATCGGCGCGATCCTGGAGCGGCACGAGTTCCTCGAGGATGCCGAGGACATCTTCTATCTGCACCGGTTCGAGCTCAGCGATGCGCTCTACGACCTCTGCACGGGCTGGGCGACGTCGACGCCGGCGCGCGGGCCGACCTACTGGCCGGACGAGGTGAGGGAACGGAAGCGGATCATGGCGCTGCTGCGCGAGTGGTCGCCGCCACCGGGCCTCGGCGTGGCGCCGGACGTCGTCACGGAGCCGTTCACGGTCATGCTCTTCGGCGTCACGACCGACACCGTTCGCCAGTGGCTCGGTCAGGGCGACGTCGACGGTGAGCTGCGCGGGATCGCGGCGTCGAAGGGGATCGTCGAGGGGCCGGCGCGCGTCATCACGAGTGTGGCCGAGCTGGAGGACGTGCAGACCGGCGAGGTGCTCGTCTGCCCGATCACGGCGCCGTCCTGGGCCCCCGTCTTCGCGCGTATCCAGGCGGCGGTCTCGGACATCGGCGGGATCATGAGCCACGCGGCGATCGTCTCGCGCGAATACGGCCTGCCCGCGGTCGTGGGTACCGGATTCGGGACGAAGCGGATCCGGACCGGGCAACGTGTGCGAGTGGACGGCGACCAGGGCGTCGTCACGATCCTCGATTGAGCGCTCCGCTGCGGGTCGCGCTCGTCCCCGGCGACGGCGTCGGGCCCGAAGTGATCGCGGAGGCGACGCGCGTTCTCGAGGCGACCGGCGTCAATCTCGAGCTCGAGGAGCTGCCGTGGGGGTCGGCCCACTGGCACCGACACGGGCGGATGATGCCGGACGACGCGCTGGCGGTCGTCCGGCGCTTCGACGCAGTCCTGCTCGGTGCGGTCGGCGATCCCTCGCTGCCCGACGACGAAACGCTCTGGGGGCTGCTCCTCGAGTTGCGGCAGGGACTCGACCTGTGGGCGAACCTGCGTCCGGCCCGGCTGCTTCCGGGGATCCCCTGTCCTCTGGCCGGTCGCAGCTCGGAGGACGTCGACATGCTCTTCGTGCGCGAGAACACGGAGGGGGAATACGCAGGCGTGGGGGGGCGGGCGCACCGTGGACTGGCGGCCGAGGTCGCAGTCGAGGCGAGCGTCTTCACGCGCTCGGGCTGTGAGCGTGTCGTCCGGTACGCGTTCACGCAGGCGCGCGAGCGCCGGGGAAGGCTGACGAGCGCGACGAAGTCGAACGCCTCTCGCTACGCGTTTGCGCTCTGGGACGAGGTCGTGCGGGAAGCGGCAGACGACTTCCCCGACGTTCGAGTGGAGCACGTACTCGTCGACGCCCTCTGCGCGCGGATGGTGCGGGACCCCGGCTCGATCGACGTCGTGGTGGCATCGAATCTGTTCGGCGACGTGCTCACCGACCTCGCAGCGGCGCTCCAGGGCGGCCTCGGAGTGGCCGCCTCGGCGAACCTCGCACCAGGCGCCGACGCCCCCGGGGTGTTCGAGCCGGTGCACGGCTCGGCCCCGGACATCGCCGGGCAGGGCGTCGCGAACCCGTTCGGCGCGATCTGGAGCGCAGCCCTGCTGCTGGAGCACACCGGCCACGGACGGGAAGCGGCTCGGGTGATTGCGGCGCTCGAGGCGGTCGCACGAGAGGGGCCGCGCACGAAAGACGTCGGCGGCGAGGCCGGCACGCGCGAGGTCGGCGAGGCCGTCGCGGCGCGCGTCGTGGCCTAGAGCTCGGCGCGGACCGTCGCGGCGCCTTCGACGAGAGAGCGCAGCTTCTGCCTCGCGACCTCCCGCGAGAGGTACTTCATCCCGCAATCGGGCGCGACGAGCAGGCGCTCGGCGTCGATGTGGCGCAACGCCGCCCGGATGCGGTCGGCGACGGTCTCGGGCGTCTCCGGCTTCGGGTCGGAGAGGTCTAGGACGCCGAGGATCACCTGCTTCGAGGGCAACTGCTCGAGGATCGACGGGTCGAGATGCGGCTGCGCCGCCTCGATGGAGATCTGCTCCGCGGAACACGCATCGAGCTCCGCGAGAAAGGGATAGCCGTCCGGCTTCTCGTGAACGATCGCGGCGTAGCCGAAGCACGTGTGGAGCGCGAGCGTCGCGCCCGTGACGCCCGTGAACGCCCGCTCGATCGCTTCGAGGGCGTACTCGCGGGCGTGCTCGGGCCGCGCCTGCAGGTACGGCTCGTCGATCTGGACGACGTCCGCGCCCGCGGCGACGAGGTCGCGCAGCTCCTCGCTCACGGCGTCGGCGTAGGCCAGGGCGAGGGACCGCAGGTCCGGGTAGTGGTCGTTCTGGGCCTGCTGGCTCATCGTGAACGGCCCGGGCACGGTGACCCGGATCGGCCGCTCGGTTAACGAGCGCAGGAACTCCGTGTCCCGCACCTGGACCGCCCGGATGCGGCGGATCTCGCCGACGACACGCGGCACGGGGTTCGGGTGCCCGGTGCGATCGAGCGCCGTCCCCGGCTCGTCCAGGTCGAGGCCGTCCAGTGCGTTCGCAAAGCGGTTCGAGTAGCTCTCGCGGCGGATCTCGCCGTCGGTGACGACGTCGACGCCGGCCGCGACCATGTCCCCGACGGCGAGGATCGTCGCGTCGTCCTGGGCCTCCTCGAGCCACTGCTCGTCGACGCGCCACAACTCGCGTGCCGGCACCCTCGGCGGGAGCCGTTCGGCGAGCTTCTCGCGGTCGATCAGCCAGTCGGGCTGCGGGTAGCTGCCGACGTTCGTCGTGCGAAGCGGCTCCACCTTGACAATAAGATATACGATATGGTTGTCTCCGCGACCGTGGAGGACGTGACCACCACCGGTAATGCGGCGTCCACGAACGGCTCGTCACGCCGCTTCCCGAGCCCGTTCGGGGTTGATGCGCCACCGGGGGCGGAAGACTGGCGCAGACTCTATCCCGACTACTACCTCTTCTCCGAGGAGCGGAGGGAGTACGAGGAAGAGCAGTTCTGGTTCTTCGACGGGATGCACAATCCCGAGCCGGTCTACCCCTTCGACGCGATCATGCCGGAGAGCTGGTGGGTCTTCCTCAACCAGTACCTCACGCGCGTCTGGCAGGTGCCGCCTACCCTTGGGATCGACCAGCGCCTCGTGAACGGCTATCTCTACGTGAGCCCGACCACGATCACCGACCCGGACATGATCGAGGAGCGCGTCGCGGTCTTCATGGAGCGGGCCGGCTTCTACTACGGCAACTGGGACGAGCTGTACGAGAAGTGGGTCGGGAAGGCGGAGGACTGCATCGCTCGCCTCCGCGAGCTGACGTTCGCGCCGCTGCCCGAGCTCGAGCCGATGGAGATGGTGGAAAGCGGCAGAGGCCTCACGAGCGGGTACGACCTCCTGGCGAACTACAGCCGCCTGCTCGAGAACATGCACGAGATGGCCAACTACCACTTCGAGCTGCACATGCTCGGGTACGGCGCCATCATGACGTTTTCCGACTTCTGCAAGAACGCGTTTCCGGGCATCCCGGACCAGACGATCGCCAAGATGCTCGGCGGCGTCGAGCTGCTGCTCTTCCGCCCCGACGACGAAGTGCGCAAGCTGGCGCGGCTCGCCCTCGAGCTCGGTGTGGCCGATGCGATCACGGCGCACGAGAAGCCCGACGACGCCCTCGCAGCCGTCGCCGAGCGCGAGCGGGGGCAAGAGTGGCTCGACGCGCTGGAGACGGCCAAGGAACCATGGTTCTGGTTCTCGACCGGGCCGGGTTACTGCCACCAGCACCGCGCCTGGATCGACGACATGAGAATTCCCTTCAGCGCGATGCGGGGCTACATCGAGAAGCTCGAGCAGGGGATCGACATCGACCGGCCGCTCGGCGCGCTCGTCGGCGAGCGGGAGCGGATCGCGACCGAGTACGCGGAGGCGCTGCCCACTGCCGAGGACCGCGAGGCCTTCCAGCAAGTGCTCGCGCTCGCGCGTCAGGTGTATCCCCTCGTGGAGAACCACAACTTCTACGTCGAGCACTGGCACCACTCGATCTTCTGGAACAAGGTGCGCGACCTCGGCCAGGTCCTGCAGGGGGCGGGCTTCCTCGAGGACTCGGAGGACGTCTTCCTTCTCCACCGCTACGACATCTACGAGGCGATCTTCGATCTCCTCACGGGCTGGGCGACGACGAATCCCTCGCGGCCCGGATACTGGCGCGCCGAGGTCGCCGAGCGAAAGCGGATCATGGAGAAGCTCCGTTCGTGGGCGCCGCCGGCCGCGCTCGGCAAGCCGCCGGAGGCGGTCACCGAGGCCGCGACGGTGATGCTGTGGGGCATCACGGCCGAGACGGTCGAGCAGTGGCTCTCGGCGCAGGACGGTGGCGAGGGAGATGGGGACTCGAACGAGCTCAAGGGCTTCGCAGCCTCACCTGGGGTGGCCGAGGGGCCGGCGCGGGTCATCCTGACCGTCGCGGAGCTCGATCAGGTCAGGACGGACGAGATCCTGGTCTGTCCGATCACCGCGCCGAGCTGGGCGCCGGTGTTCTCCCGCATCCAGGGCGCGGTCTCGGACATCGGCGGGATCATGTCCCACGCGGCGATCGTCTCCCGCGAGTACGGGCTCCCCGCCGTGGTCGGCACGGGCTTCGGTACCAAGCGCATCAAGACGGGGCAGCGAGTCCGCGTCGACGGCAACACCGGCGTCGTCACGGTGCTCGATTGAACCCGGCCTTCACCATCCCCTTCGAGCAGTGCGACGCTGGAGAGATCCGCAGCGTCGGCGGGAAGTGCGCCAGCCTCGGTGAGCTCCTGCGGGCCGGGCTGGCCGTGCCGCCCGGCTTCGCGGTCACCACCGACGCACACCAGCTCTTCCTGGAGACCGGCGACCTTCGTGCGCGCGAGGAGGAGCTGCTCGGGCAAATCGACCACGAGGACGTCGCGGCGCTCAACGAGGGGAGCCGCGAGCTGCGGGCCCTCGTCGAGCAGTCGTCCATCCCGGACGAGGTTGTCGCGGGCGTGAAGCGGGCCTACGGCGAGCTCGCACGCCGCGCCGGCGACGACTCGCTTCCCGTTGCCGTGCGGTCGAGTGCGACCGCCGAGGACATGTCCGCAGCGAGTTTCGCCGGCCAGCTGCAGACGTATCTCTGGATCAGCGGCGAGGACGACGTCGTCGAGTACATGCGCCGCTGCTGGAGCGGATTCTTCACCCCCGAGGCGATCAGCTACCGCAAGCGCATGGAGATTCCGCCCGAGGAGGCGCTGATGAGCGTGGCCGTCCAGCAGATGGTCGACGCTCGCACCGCAGGCGTCATGTTCACTCTCAACCCGGTGAACGGGGACCGCTCGAAGATCATGATCGAGTCCACATGGGGCCTTGGCGAGGCCGTCGTCTCCGGCGAAGTCGACCCCGATCGCTTCCTCGTCGACAAGGTGATCCTCGAGGTGCTCGAGCGCACGATTGCCTCGAAGCAGATCGAGTACCGGCTCGACCCGGTGCGCGGCGAGGTCGTCTCGGCGGCGGTGGACGACGAGCGGCGCGATGAGGCTTCTCTCTCCGACCCGGAGGTGATCGCGCTCGCCAGGCTCGGCAAGGAGATCGAGAAGCACTACGGCCGCCCGATGGACGTCGAGTGGGCGGTTGAGGCGACGCAGGGCGAGCTCTTCCTGCTCCAGGCCCGCGCAGAGACGGTGTGGAGCCAGCGCGAGCGGCCCGCGCTCGTCGAGAAGAAGACGAGCGCGCTCGACTACGTGCTCGCCGACCTGCTCGGTCGCAGTCAGAAGGCCGGAGGCAAGGCGTGAAGCCGGCGCCGTTTGCCTACGAGCGGGCGTCTACCGTCGACGAGGCGATCGCACTGCTGCAGCGCTACGAGGGCGACGCGCGGCTGCTCGCCGGCGGGCAGAGCCTCGTGCCGCTGCTGAACATGCGTCTTCTGATGCCGGCGGCCGTGATCGACGTCAACGGCGTTGCCGGGCTCGACGAGATCCGAGAGGAGGGCGACGAGGTCCTGATCGGCGCCCTGACGCGCTACTCCGCGATCGAATGGTCGCCGACGCTCGGCACGCGGCTGCCGCTGCTGACCGAGACCGTGCGCTACGTCGGCGATAGGCAGGTGCGCTCGCGCGGCACGCTCGGCGGCAGTCTCGCCCATGCGGACCCGACGGGCGAGATGCCGCTCGCGGCGCTCGCACTCGGCGCGACCGTCGTCGTCCAGGGGAGTGAGGCCCGCCGTGAAGTTTCGGCAGACGAGTTCTTCCTCGGGCCGTACTACACCGTCCTCGAGCCGGAGGAGATGCTGGTCGAGGTCCGGTTCCCGGTGCGCCGGACGGTCAGCGCCGTTCTCGAGCATGCGCGCCGGCACGGCGATTTCGCCGTGATCAGCGTCGCTGCCGTGGGCGAGCCGAACGGCGACGGTGGCTGGCAGTCGATTCGGGTCGCACTTGGAGGCGTGTCGGACAGGCCGTTCTTCGCGGGCGCGGCGTCCGAGATCTTGTCGGGGACGAAGCTCGAGCCCGACGTGATCGAACGCGCAGGGGCCGCCGCGGTCGAGGCCGCCGACCCGCCCGACGACGTTCGCGCCTCGGCCGACTACCGGAGGCACCTGATCCCGATCTACATCCGTCGCGCGCTCGAGCTGATGCAGGCGCGCCGCAGCGAAGGAGCCACATGACCGACGCGATCGAGCCGGTCCGCGTCAGCGCGACCGTGAACGGCGAGCAGGTGACGCGAGAGGTCGAGCCTCGGCGGCTGCTCGTCGACTTCCTCCGCCACGAGCTCGGCCTGACTGGCACGCACGTCGGCTGCGAGCAGGGGGTATGCGGGATGTGCACGGTGCTGCTCGACGGCGAGCCGATCAAGTCCTGCTTGATGCTCGCGCCGCAGATCGAGGGCCGCGAGATCGCGACGGTGGAGTCGCTGAACGGCGAGGAGCTGCATCCCGTGCAGCGTGCGTTCAAGGAGCACCATGGTCTGCAGTGCGGTTACTGCACGCCGGCGATGCTGATGACGTCGCTCGCGCTCGGCCGCCGCGGCGTGCCGCTCGACCGCGAGCAGGTGAAGGAGGAGCTCGCCGGCGTCCTCTGCCGCTGTACCGGCTACCAGAAGATCTACGACGCGGTCGAGTCCTATCTCGACGAGGTCGCCGGCAACGGGGACGCGGGGTGACCGAGATCCTCGAGCGCCGGGAGGAGGAGACTCGCAGGAGCTTCATCGGCGAGCGACGCACGCGCGTGGAGGACGAGCGGCTCGTCCGCGGGCTGGGGAGCTACGTCGACGACGTCGACCCGCCGCGGCTGGCGCACATGGCGCTCGTGCGTTGCCCGTACCCGCGCGCCCGGATCCTCTCGATCGATGCCTCGGCCGCGCGCGCGCTGCCGGGCGTGCTCGAGGTGCTGCTGCCCGAGGACCTGCTCGAGCGCATCGATCCGATCACGATTCTGCGGCCGATCCCTGAGGCGCCCGCGATCATGCCGCGCGCGCTCCCCGACGGTGAGGCGCTGTACGAGGGGCAGCCGGTTGCGTCCGTCTGCGCGGTCAGCCGCTACGTCGCCGAGGACGCGGCGCAGCTGATCGAGGTCGAGTACGAGCCGCTGCCGTTTGTCGTCGACGTGCTCGAGGCGGTCGAGGAGGATGCGCCGCTGCTCCATCCCGAGATCGGGACCAACGTCCTGGTCACGAACCCGCGTGGCGACGGCAACCCCGAGCTCGGCTTCGCGGAGGCGGACGCCGTCGTGGAGGACACATTCCGGGTCAATCGCGTCTCGGGGCTGCCGATGGAGACGCGCGCGATTCTTGCCGACTGGACGCCCGGGGTGAAGACGCTCGAGGTGCGAGCGTCGACGCAGGCGCCCCACCTCTTTCGCCGGCAGCTCGCCCAGTCGCTGCGGTTGCCGGAGGCCGACATCCGCGTGATCTGCGACGACGTCGGCGGCGCCTTCGGGCTCAAGCTCGGAATCTTCGCCGAGGACCTGCTCGCCTGCGTCCATTCGATCGATCTCGGCCGTCCGGTGAAGTGGGTCGAGGACCGGATGGAGTTCTTCCGTGGCGCGACGCAGGCGCGCGAGTCGGTGCACAAGGCGAGGCTCGGCGTCGCTGCCGACGGCGCGATCGTCGCGTACACGAACCGCTACTACGTCGATGCCGGCGCGCACAACTCGCCGATGGGCTCGCCGATGCTCTCGAGCCTCATGTTCCAGGGGCCGTACAAGTTCCCGAACGGCTACGTGGAGCGGAACGTCGTCTTCACGAACAAGGTGCCGGTCGGCGCGTACCGCGGGTACGGCCAGCCGGAGGGCTCGTTCGTGCGCGAGATCCTGCTCGACCGCGCCGCCCGGAAGATCGGCCTCGACCGGCTCGAGATCCGGCGCAGGAACTTCATCCGGCCCGCCGACATGCCGTGGCAGACGATCGGCGGCGCCAAGTACGACTCGGGCGACTACCAGGCCTGTCTCGAGATGGCGGCGGAGACGATCGGCTACGAGGACGTGCTGCGCCGGCAGGCGGAAGCGCGCGCGGACGGGCGGCACGTCGGTGTCGGCTTCGGCTGCTACGTCGAGATGACCGGCTATCCGGGCTCGAAGTTCCTCGGCAAGCACAACGCGCAGTACGGCGCACACGAGGGTGTGGTCGTGCGGGCGAACCGCTCGGGCGGCGTCGACGTCTACACGGCCGTCCCCCCGATCGGGCAGTCGACCGAGACCGCCTTCGGCCAGGTTGCGGCGAGCGTCGTCGGCGTCGACCCGGCGAAGGTGCGAGTCTTCGCCGGCGACACGCACGGCACGCCCGTGAACACGGGGAGCTTCGCCAGCCGGACGTTGATCGCCGGCTCGGGCGCGATCGAGCGGGCGGGCCGAGAGGTGCGCGAGAAAGCCCTGCGTGTCGCAGCGCACATGCTCGGCGTTCCGGTCGAGACGCTCGAGCTCGAGGACAGCGTGATCACGAGTACCGAAGGGCCGAGCATCACCTTCGAGGAAGTGGCGCTCAACGCCTTCTACGCGCACCGCATGCCGGAGGGCGAGCTCCCGGGGCTGGAGGCGACCGCGTACTACGACCCGATCTCGAACGCCTTCTCGTACGGAACCGCGGCGGCGATCGTCGAGGTCGACGCGGAGAGCGGCGAGTTCACGCTCGAGCGGTTCCTGTTCGTCCACGACTGCGGCACGCAGGTGAACCCGCTGCTCGTGGAGGGCCAGCTGCACGGCGGGATCGCTCAGGCGCTCGGTGCGGCGCTCTTCGAGGAGATCGTCTACGACCGCGAGTCGGGCCAGCTCGTGAACGGCTCGATGATGGACTACTTCATGCCGACCGCCGCCGACCTGCCGCGGATCGAGCTCGACCACACGGAGGTCGCGTCGCCCGTGACACCGTTCGGCGTGCGCGGCATCGGCGAGAGCGGCACGATCCCGCCCGGGGCGGCGGTCGCGAACGCCCTGGCCGACGCGCTCTCGCCGTTCGGCGTCGAGATCAACCGGCTCCCGCTCACGGCGGAGTCCATCTGGCGGCTCCTCTCCGAGACGAAGGCGGGGTAGTGCGCTTCGAGGAGTCGTTCACCGTTCCGAAGTCCGCCGACACGGTATGGAGCTTCTTCGCAGAACCGGAGCGCCTCGCGTTCTGCGTGCCCGGTGTCGATTCGGTCGAGCCGCTCGAGGACGGCCGCTCGAAGGTGCGGATGACGCAGAAGGTCGGCTACCTCTCCGCGACCTTCGACCTGAAGATGCACGTCAGCGGTCGCGAGGAGGGACGCATGCTCGAGGTCACCTCGATCGGTCGCTCGGTTCGCGGTGCGGTCGGCGAGCTTCGCTCGACCAACCGCGTGCAGCTGACCCCGGAGGAGGGAGGTACGCGGATCGACCTGACCGCCGACGTCGGCGTCGGCGGGATGCTCGGGTCGGTCGGCCAGAAGGTGATGGCTTCGAAGGCAAAGGAGGTCGCACGCCAGTTTGCGGCCAATGTGAACGACCGGCTCGTGGAGTGGGCTCCGGACGGCACCTCCCGGCCGACCGAAGGAGGAGGTTCCTGAAATGGCGGTTCCGATGAACACGACCTACCGGACGGCGCAGCTTGTGCCGCTCTTCATGCGCATGCTCGAGAAGTGCAAGCTGACGAAGGACGAGACGCTGATCGTCGTCGCCGATCCGGACACGAACCAGGAGTACGCCGCCGCGATGATGGCCGCCGGCCGCTCGTTCGAGGCCGACGTGATGACACTCCTGCTGCCGCCGCCGCCGCCCGAGCAGGCGGCGTTCATCCGCACGGGGAACATCTCCTCGACCATCGTCGCGAACTCGAAGATGGCGCTCGAATATCTGAAGATGGCCGACTTCGTGATCGACATGACCTCGATCGGCCTGCTCCACACGAAGGAGCAGGTGAAGGTGCTCGAGGCGGGTACGCGGATGCTGATGGTGCACGACCCGCCCGAGGTGCTCGAGCGGCTCTTTCCGCAGGACGAGGACAAGGTCCGGGTTCAGAAGCATGCGGCGCGGATGCGTCAGGCCAAGAAGATCCGGCTCGAGTCCGACAACGGCACCGACGCGTGGTTCGGCATGGAGGGCCAGCCCGTGATCGAGCAGTGGGGCTGGACGGACGAGCCGGGCCGGTGGGACCACTGGCCGGGCGCCTTCCAGTACACGGCTCCGACCGAGAACGTCGGCGAGGGCGTCATCGTCATCGATCCCGGTGACATCTGGTACCCCCCGAAGCGGTACATCACGACGCCGGTCAAGATGACCTTCGAGAACGGCGCGGCGGTCAAGATCGAGGGCGGCGTCGACGCCGCGATGATCAACGAGTACATCGCGGGCTGGGACGACCCCGAGGGGTACATGATGAGCCACCTCGGTTGGGGCACCCACAAGCGCGCGTTGTGGAACGCGATCCTGTTCCAGGACCCGCTCGACATCATCGGCCAGGACGGACGCACCGCCTGGGGGAACACGCTGTTCGCTCTCGGTTCGAACATCACTTTCGGCGGTACACGCACGACCGGCTGCCACCAGGACTTCGCACTCAAGAACCACCGCTTCTACCTCGACGACGAGCTCATCGCCGACAGCGGGACGATCATCCCCGACTACCTGAACGACTGAGGCGCGCGCAGGCGGCGTCGGCGGCTCAGCCCGGGTCGTCGACGCCGCCGGCATCGTCTATCCGCACGGAAGAAATGCGACGTCGGCTAGGTCGACGGCAAGCCAAGACTCCCGAGCTCAGCTCCACTGCCAGCGTTTGGAACCGCAGGCGGGTAGTCAGCTCGGCGTCGGGACGCTCGCCGCCGCCGTCTCGCGCTGACTCTCAATCAGGCACCGCGCATGCTGGCCGCGCCAAAACGGACAGTCGGTCGTGAGACAAACGGCAGGCGGCCCTACGGAGCCAGTGCGAAGCGTGCACACGTGCTTGATCACGCCACGAGCCTCGGCTCTCTCGGCCGTGTACGCATCCGCCAATTGGCCGGCTTGAAGTGCGGAAAGCTACTGATGCGCGGCTTTCGCTCCCACACATGCGGCGAGGTCTTGCGGACCTTGAGCTTCGGAGCGGAGCCCTTGCCATGCAGAAGGTCGTGGGTTCGAGTCCATCATCCGCTCTAGGAAAGCCCCGCTCAGGCGGGGTTTTTGTTTGCCGAACGCACGTGTGAGCTGGGTCTGACCGGGCGTTTCGCGAGCTTCTTCTCCCAGCCGAACGGCGGGCTGTGCGGCTTCCCCCATCCGTGCCGAGTACCGATGCCGGCCGCTCCTCCGGGTGCTAGAAGAGCCGTGAAAAGGAGTTTCGGTGAGCCGGGGGAGCTTGCGAGTGCTACTTCTCCTGTCGGCTGCGTCGCTCGTGCTCGCGGCCGGCTCGGCGCGGGCGGTCGGGCCGAACTCCGGGGCCAACGCCGGCCTGATCCAGCCGGACGGGAAGATCGTCGCGGCGGGCTGGGCCGAGGGGTCGGGAATCTTCGGGCTCGCCCGGTACACGGCGAGCGGGTCTCTCGATCGAGGCTTCGGTTCCGGAGGGAGGGCGACGGGACCGGCCTCCTGGCTCACCGGTGCGGGAGCGGTCGCTCTGCAGTCCGACGGGAAGATCGTCACCGCCGGGAAGACGTACGACGGCTCGGTCTTCGACTTCATCCTCGCTCGCTACACGTCGCGTGGCTCGCTCGACAGGACGTTCGGGAGAGGGGGCACCGTCACCACGGCGTTCGGCTCGCCGATCGCCGGCGCCTCGGCGGTGGCGGTCGAGGCGGACGGCAAGATCGTGGCCGCGGGGCAGCTCGCGAACGGCGGCCAGGCCGGGTTCGCGCTCGCCCGCTACGACGCGAGCGGCTCGCTGGATACGACGTTCGGGACGGACGGGCGCATCACGACGCCGGTTGGCGGCGGCGAAGGCGGGGTGGCGTCCGCGCTTGCGATCCAGCCCGACGGCAGGATCGTCGTGGCGGGGTCGTACTCCGGCGGCTTCGCGCTCGCCCGCTACGACGCCGACGGCTCCCTCGATGCGAGCTTCGGAAGCGGCGGAATCGTCACGACCCCGATCGGCGGCCTGGGCGGGGGCGCCGCGGCGCTCGTGCTCCAGCCGGACGGCAAGGTCGTCGCCGCCGGCTCGGGAAACACGATCAGCAAGTACAACCCCAGCTTCGTCCTCGTCCGCTACGACGAAGACGGATCGCTCGACACGGGCTTCGGTACGGGCGGCATCGTCTCGACGTCCTTCGTCGACCTGACGGCGTGCGACGGGTGCAGTGACGAGGCGGCCGCGGTCGCGGTGCAGCCGGACGGCAGGATCGTCGCCGCCGGTCAGACGTGCGTGGGCCCCTGCGAGTTCGCGCTCGCCCGCTACGAGCCGGACGGATCGCTCGACACGAGCTTCGGCTCGGGAGGGAAGGTCACGACCACCTTCGGCTCGCCGGCGCGCGGCGGTCACGCGCGCTCCGTCGCGCTGCAAGCCGACGGGAAGATCGTCGCCGTCGGCTCGGCCAGGCTCGGCAAGCCGGAACATTCGGAGTTCGCGCTCGCCCGCTACGAACCGGACGGATCGCTCGACACGAGCTTCGGCCAGGGCGGGAAGGTGACCACGCGGGTCGCCGCCTGCGTCGCGCCGAGGCTGCACGGCGAGGCGCTCCCCTGGGCCAGGGACGCGGTGAAACGAAGCCATTGCACGTTCGGCAAGGTGTCGACGGTCCCGTCGAAGACGGTGCCGAAAGGTCGCGTCGTCACACAGCACCCGAACGCGTGCGCGCTCTCCGGCCCGGGAGCGAAGATCAGCGTCACCGTCAGCCGGGGCGGCGGCGCCCCGCAGAGACCTGCGCATCCAGGCGCCATCCTCTACGACAGCCGGGTCCATCTCGGCTGCGGCGGCGGGGGATCCGGTGGCTCGCGCATCTTCGCGATCGCCCCGAAGGGCTCCACACGGATCGAGCTCACGCAGGGCCGGAACGCGGTCGAGCCGGTCTGGTCGCCCGGCGGGCGCAAGATCGCCTTCGGCGACGGGAGCAAGGGTGACATCTTCGTCATGGACGCGAACGGAAGCCACGCTCGACTCGTGGTCAAGGGCTTCGCGAACTCGCCGACCTTCTCCCCGGACGGCAAGCGCATCGCCTTCTGGCGCCCGGCCTCGTGCAAGGCCTGTCGCTCGTCGGGCGTGATCTGGTCGGTGCGGACGAACGGCAAGGACAAGCGCAAGATCCTGAGCGACGGGAGCGCTCCCGCCTGGTCGCCCGACGGCAGACGAATCGCCTTCGTCGCGCAGGACGCGAACGGTTTGGACGTCTTCCTCGCGAGCTCGACCGGACAGGGACGGCGCCAGCTGACGCACGTCGGCTACGCCTCCACGCCTGTCTGGAAGCCCAACGGCAAGCAGATCCTCGTCCTCCTCGCGGCCGAGACCTGGCAGGTCGGCGTCGTCGACGTCTCGAGCGGCTCGATTCGCGTCGTCGCGCGGAACGTCGACCAGGGCGCCACGCCGGCCTGGTCGCCCGACGGGAAGCGGATCGCGTACGTCAGATACGGCTCGATCGGCGAGGAGCTGGTGACGGCCAAGGCAACGGGCGGCGGCGTCCGCGTCGTGACGAACATGATCGGCGGCCCGCAGGGCATCTCCTGGCGGCGCTGACCGCCCCCGGCCGGGCTCTGGTGCTACCACCATGACGTGACGCCGGGGCGCCGCATTGTCCGGCGGCGCCGCCGAAGGCAGCCTCGAGACGTCGGGTTCATCACGTCGTAGGAGGCTCCAAATGCAGGACAACATCGCCGCGCGGGCCGGACGCTGGAGCGCTGCGCACTGGAAGACCGCGACGGTCGGCTGGCTCGTCCTCGTCGTCGCGGCGGTGGCGTTGGGCTCGCTCGCCGGCACGAAGAAGCTGACCGCTGCCGAGAGCTCCAACGGGGAGACGGCACGGGCGCAGCGCATCCTCGCCCGGTCCGGCTTCGACAACTCCGCCGCCGAAGCCGTGCTCGTCCAGGCGAAGAGCGGCCGCAATCCGGGCGTCGTCGCCGCGGAGGTCGCCGGCATGCTCCGCGCGCGGCGGGACGTGAAGAAGGTGCAGGCGCCGGTCCGCTCGGCCGACGGACGGTCGGAGCTCGTCTCGTTCGAGATCCGCGGCAACGGAGACACCGCCGACCAGCGCGTCCAGCCGGTGCTCGACGCCGTCGCCGGCGTGCAGCGGGCGCATCCGGGGTTCCGGGTGCGGGAGCTCGGTGACGCGAGCGCCAACCGCGCGCTCAGCGCCACGATCGGCAAGGACTTCTCCCGCGCCGAGAAGCTCTCGCTGCCGCTGACGTTCGCCGTCCTCCTGCTCGCCTTCGGCGCGTTCGTGGCGGCCGGCGTGCCCGTGCTGCTCGCCTTCTCGGCGGTGCTCGCGTCGCTCGGGCTCTCGAGCCTCGTCAGCCACCTCGCGCACGCGTCCGATCCCACGAGCTCGGTGATCCTGCTCATCGGGATGGCCGTCGGCGTCGACTACTCGCTCTTCTACGTGAAGCGCGAGCGCGAGGAGCGCGCCGCCGGGCGCGAGGGACGTGACGCGGTGCACCGTGCCGCGGCGACGTCGGGCCAGGCCGTCCTCGTGTCGGGCGCGACCGTCCTCGTCGCGATGGCCGGGATGCTGTTCGCCGGCGACGCCGTCTTCACCTCGATCGGGATCGGCGCGATGATCGTCGTGTTCGTCTCGATGATCGGTTCCCTCACCGTGCTTCCCGCACTGCTCTCCGGTCTCGGAGACCGGATCGACCGCGGCCTGCTCGCCGTCGCCGCCTCCGGGATCGGGCTGGCGTTCAGAAGGCGCGAGCCGCGCCTCGTCGCACGGCTGCGCACCCGGCGCACCGTGATCCAGCGGCTCAAGGGAGAGCGCGGCGAGTCGAGGATCTGGTCGGCGCTCCTGCGCCCGTCGCTGCGGCATCCCGTCGCGGCGGTCGCGCTCTCGTCCGCCGTCCTCCTCGCACTCGCGCTACCCGCGCTCGGGCTGCGGACGAAGGAGTCGGGGCCGCTCGACTTCCCGCACAGGCTGGCGATCGTGCAGACCTATCGCGCGCTGCAGTCCGCGTTCCCCGGCTCGGCGTCTCCGGCGACGGTCGTCGTGCAGGCGCCCGACGTGACCGCGCCCCGCGTGCAGTCGGCGGTCGCGGCCCTGCGCCGGCGCGCGCTCGCCACCGGCGTGATGAAGGCGCCGATCCGCACGACGGTGAACCGCGCGCACACCGTCGAGAAGATCGAGGTGCCGCTCGTCGGCAGCGCCCAGGACGCGGCCGCCGTGCACGCGCTCCACGTGCTGCGCAGCGAGATCGTCCCCACCACGGTCGGGAAGGTGCGGGGAGTCGAGGCCCCGGTCACGGGCGAGACCGCCGGCGACGTCGACTTCACGGCGGCGATGCACTCGCACCTGCCGATCGTGTTCGCCTTCGTCCTCGGGTTCGCGTTCCTGCTGCTCCTGCTGACCTTCCGCTCGATCGTGATCCCGCTCAAGGCGATCGCGCTCAACCTGCTGTCGGTCGCAGCCGCGTACGGCGTGCTCGTCTGGATCTTCCAGGACGGCCACCTGCAGGGGCTGCTCGGCTTCCACTCGAACGGCGGCATCGTCACCTGGCTCCCGCTGTTCCTGTTCACGATCCTGTTCGGGCTCTCGATGGACTACCACGTCTTCATCCTCAGCCGGATCAAGGAGCTCGTCGACCGCGGCCTGCCGACGGAGCAGGCGGTGGAGCAGGGGATCCGATCGACCGCGAGCACCGTCACGAGCGCCGCGTTCGTCATGGTGGGCGTGTTCTCGATCTTCGCCACGCTGTCGACGCTCGACATGAAGCAGATGGGAGTCGGTCTCGCCGTCGCGGTGCTGCTCGATGCGACGATCATCCGCGGCGTGTTGCTGCCTGCGACGATGAAGCTCCTCGGCCGCTGGAACTGGTACCTGCCGCGGGGCCTGCACTGGCTGCCGCGGCTTCAGGCGGAGGCGGCGTGATGGCACGGCTCCGGACTCTCGTGTTCGTGCTCGCCGCGGTACCGGTGGGAGCGCTCACGCTCGGCGTGCTCATCGCCGGCTGGGTGACGGTCGCGGTGCTCGCCGATCACGCCGCTCGCCGTGCCCGCGCTCGTCGCGTTCCGTGCCGCGGTCGGTGGGCTCGCGCGCCTCGACGGGGAGCTCGCGAACGGCCTCCTCGGCACCTCGGTGCGTCCGGCGCTGCGCTCGCCGGGGCGCGCGCGGCTTCTGGCGTGCGGGCCTGAACGTCCTCGCGGACGGGTCGTTCTGGCGGCAGCAGGCGTACCTGCTCGTCCGCCAGTCCGCCGGCATCGGGTCTGCGGCCGGGGAGCTGGTCGCTGCTCGCCGCGTCGCTCGAAGCGCTGACGCTGCCGATCTGGTACCGCTGGAGCGCGACCCGAGCTCGGCGGCCGGCACGTCGACACGGTCGGCCGCGCGCTGCTCGGCGTGCCCGACCGGGATTGATTGGGCTCGTGCTCCTGTTCCTGCTCCTCCGTCCGCTTGCCGCCGGCTCCCGCTTCCTCGTCGTCTCGCTCCTCGGCGGCGAGGAGGCAGAGCGGCGTCGCGGGCCACGCCTCGGGAGCGGCGGCAGACGCTTGCCGATCCACGCCGCGGCCTACGCCGCCGTCAACGTCCTGCTCACGGTCGATCTGGGTCCTGACGAGCCGCGGCTACTTCTGGCCGGAGTGGACCGTCATCGCGCTCGGTCTGCCGCTCGCGGTCCACGCGCTCTCCGAGCTCGCGACGGAGCGCGTTCCGGCCGCCCGGCGCGGGTCGGCGATCAGCGGCGCGGTCGCCGTCTCGGGCGTCCGTCTTCTTCACGCTCGATCTGGGCGGTGACCAGTCGCGGCTACTTCTGGCCGGTCTGGCCGATCCTCGCCGGCGGTCGCGCTTTCGTGCGCCGTGCAGGCGATCGCCGAGTTCGGCCGCCGCGGCCGTCGCATCAGCGAGCTCGAGGAGACGCGGGCCGGCGCGGTCGACCAGCAGGAGTCGGAGCTCGAGCGGATCGAGCGCGACCTCCACGACGGGGCGCAGGCACGGCTCGTCGCGCTCGGCATGAGCCTCGGCATGGCCGAGCAGAAGCTCGACACCGACCCGGCCGCCGCACAGGCGCTGCTCGCCGAGGCGCGGGAAGGGACGCGCGAGGCGCTCGAGGAGCTGCGCAGCCTCGCACGCGGGATCCATCCGCCGGTGCTCGCCGACCGTGGGCTCGAGGCGGCGATCTCGGCGCTCGCGGGCCGCACGCCGCTGCAGGTGACGGTCTCCGTCGACGTCCCTCGACGGCCGCCGCGCGCCGTCGAGACCGCCGCATACTTCGTCGTCGCCGAGGCGCTGGCCAACGCCGGCAAGCACGCGGGCGCGACGCGCGTCGACATCGCGGTACGGGAGGACGGCGGCGCGCTCCGGGTCGAGGTTGCTCGACGACGGGGCCGGCGGGGCCGACGCGGCCGGCAAGGGCCTCCGCGGTCTCGCGCGCCGCGTCGAGGCGCTCGACGGGCGGCTCGACGGTGACGAGCCCCGCCGGCGGGCCGACGACGATCAGGGCGGTGATGCCGTGCGAGTCGTGATCGCCGAGGATCTCGCCCTCCTGCGCGACGGCCTGACACGGCTGCTGCGCGACAACGGCTTCGACGTCGTCGCGGCGGTTGCCGAGGGCGACGCCCTCGTCACGTCGGTGCTCCTCGAGCGGCCCGACGTCGCCATCGTCGACGTCCGCCTGCCGCCGACCTTCCGCGACGAGGGCGTCCGTGCGGCGCTGACCCTGCGGGAGCTCGTGCCCGAGACGGGCGTGCTCATCGTCTCGCAGTACGTCGAGCACGCCTACGCGAGCGAATTGCTCGCGGACGGGCGCGGTGGGCTCGGCTACCTGCTCAAGGACCGGATCATGGACGTCGACGACTTCGTGGCGGCCGTCCGCCGCGTCGGCGACGGCGGCACCGCGCTCGATCCCGAGGTCGTCGCGCAGCTGCTCTCACGCCGCCGCGCGGGAACGCCGCTGGACGCGCTCTCTCCCCGCGAGCTCGAGGTGCTGGGCCTCATGGCCGAGGGCCGGTCGAATGCCGCGATCGCGTCCCGGCTCGTCCTCACCGTCGGCGCAGTCGAGAAGCACGTCGCCAGCATCCTCACGAAGCTCCGCCTCCCGCCTTCGAGCGAGGATCACCGGCGCGTGCTCGCGGTCCTCGCGTACCTCCGCGAGTCGTAGCTTCCGCAGCGGGCTCGCCCGGGGCGCGTGTTTGCCGATGCGCGGTTCGGCCAAACACCGGTGGGAGTCGTGGTGCGCGCCGTCAGACATGCGCTTCGGAGCGTCGCCGATTGGTGGAGCGACCTTCGCTACCAGTATCCCGACCGGCTCGCGGCCGCGGGGATCCTGGGCGCCGTCGTGCTCGGCTTCGGCGGGTACGTCTCCGTCTCGGCGCTCGGGGGCGGCAGCTCCGCCGCCGACGCGCACGGCCCGGTGACGACGACGTACGAAGCGTCCCCGTCGACCATCGTGCCGGCGCCGCGGTCCGGGGAGACCTCGCCGGCGCGAGCGCAGCGGCCGCAGACCGTGTACCGGCAGCAGGTGGTCTTGCTGCACGGCAAGTCGGTGACCGTCCGCCGGATCGTGACCGACCCCCGCACCGCAACCGTCGTGCAAACGGTCGGCTCCTCGCGGACCGTCATCCACGGCGTGAGCGCACCGGCCCGAACAGTCACCGTCGTAGGCCCGGCCGCGACGGTCACGAGGCCCGCGGCGACGGTCACCGAGCCCGGCACCACGGTCACCGGGCCGGGCACGACGGTCACGAGGACGACCGTCGTGACGTCGACGGTCACGGTCACGGAGCCGGCCATCACGGTGACGGTGACCCTGCCCCTGCCGTAGGCGAGCGCGCCCGCGTGCCGCTCTGCGGAAAGGTCGCGGCCGGGTCGCGGCATCCCCCCGATGCTCCTGCTGCGAGCGTGTGCACAGACTGTGGGGCGATGAACAGGAGCTACCCATCGCTCGACCGTCTCGAGGCACGGCTCGACCAGCAGGCGGCTCGGCTCGATGCGCTCTACCGGATGCTCGAGGAGCGCGGCATCGTCCCCGCTCCTGCGGACGCGGGGGACGCGTTCTTCGACGAGCTCGTCCAGATCGAGGACGCACCGCTCGCCCGCGCCCCGCGGAGCAGCCCGGTGAAGCGTCGCAGCACCCGGTCGCCCGTCGGCCATTCGTCAGCCGTCTAGCGGAGCCCGAGCGGGAACGGCCGGCTCACCCGGGAGATCGGTAGTTCGCCGCGGTTCCCGGGAGCGTTTTCGCGGAAGCCGGGCCCGCGGCCGGAAGCGATCCTGCGCACAGACCGGCTACGGCCGCCGCCGAAAGGAGCTCACCGTGCGCAAGGTCATCATCATGGGAGCCGGCGGACGCGACTTCCACGACTTCAACGTCGTGTTCCGCCACGACCCCGAGACGCAGGTCGTCGCCTTCACGGCGACCCAGATCCCCGGGATCGCGGACCGCGTCTACCCGCCGGCGCTCGCCGGATCGCTCTATCCGGAAGGGATCCCGATCCGGCCCGAGGAGGAGCTCGCCGACCTCGTTCGGGAGCACGGCGTCGACGAGGTGATCCTCGCCTACTCGGATCTCAAGCACGAGACGGTCATGCACAAGGCGTCGCTCGTGCTCGCGGCCGGCGCCGACTTCCGGCTTCTCGGCCCGGCGGCGACGATGCTCCGCTCGTCGAAGCCGGTCGTCGCCGTCTGCGCGGTCCGCACCGGTTGCGGCAAGAGCCAGACGAGCCGGTCGGTCGGCCGCACCCTCCTCGACGCCGGTCTCCGCGTCGCGCTCGTGCGCCACCCGATGCCCTACGGCGACCTCGAGGCGATGCGCGTGCAGCGGTTCGCGACCCTCGAGGACATCGACGCCTCGCATCCGACCGTCGAGGAGCGCGAGGAGTACGAGGAGCCGGTGCGGCTCGGCATGACCATGTACGCAGGCGTCGACTACGAGGCGATCCTGCGCGAGGCCGAGCGCGAGGCGGACGTCGTCGTCTGGGACGGCGGCAACAACGACTTCCCGTTCTACAAGCCGGATCTGCTGCTCGTCGTCGTCGACCCGCTGCGGCCGGGACACGAGCTGCGCTACCACCCCGGGGAGACGAACCTGCGGCTGGCCGACGTCGTCGTGCTCAACAAGGTCGACACGGCGGCCGCCGACGACGTCGAGACGGTCGTCCGGAACATCCAGGAGGTCAACCCGCTCGCCCAGCTCGTCTTCGCACAGTCGCCGCCGATCCTCGACGAGGGGCCCGACCTGCGCGGCAGGACGGTGCTCGTGGTCGACGACGGGCCGACGCTCACGCACGGCGAGATGCCCTTCGGTGCGGGTCTCGTCGCCGCACGGCGGGCAGGCGCCGCGCGGGTCGTCGATCCCCGGCCCTACGCCGTCGGCTCCCTGCGGGAGGTGTTCGCGCGGTGGCCGCAGCTGACGAACGTGCTGCCGGCCATGGGGTACTCGAACGAGCAGCTCCGGGAGCTCGAGGAGACGATCAACGCGATCGACTGCGACGTGGTGGTGACCGGCACGCCGATCGATCTCGGCCGGCTGGTCGAGTCGCGGCACCCGATCCGTCACGTCCGCTACGAGCTCGAGGAGCTCGGCCATCCGACCGTGGCGGACGTTCTCGCGCCCGTGCTGGCCAAGGCGGCGCCCGAGCCGGTGGTCTCGTGATGGGCGTGGCGACGACGACACGGCACTTCACCCGGGTCGCAGATCTCGGCCCGATCGAGCTCGAGCGGCTGCTCCAGCTCGCGACGGTCCTCAAGGACGAGCCCGCGCGGTACGAGGGAGCGCTGCACGGCCGCACGATCGCGTGCATCTTCGAGAAGCCCTCCACGCGCACCCGCGTCTCCTTCGCGGCTGCGGCGGCCGAGCTGGGGGCGACGCCGGTCTCGCTGTCGCCGCAGGAGCTCCAGATCGGGCGGGGCGAGTCGATCGCCGACACGGCCCGCTCGCTCTCCGGCTACTGCGCGGCGATCGTCATCCGCACGTTCGCGCAGCAGACGGTCGACGAGCTGGCCGCCTGGGCGACGGTGCCGGTCGTGAACGCGCTCTCCGACGAGCATCATCCGTGCCAGGCGCTCGCCGATCTCCTCACGATCCGGGAGGCCTTCGGCGAGCTCGAAGGGCGGCGGCTCGCCTTTCTCGGCAACGGCGGCGACAACGTCGCGCACTCGCTGCTCGAGGCGGGAGCGTTGACCGGCCTCGACGTCGCGATCGCCTGCCCGCCCGAATACGGCCCGAGTCCGGAGATCCTCGCCGGGGCGCGGGAGCTGGCCCGAGCCACCGGCGCAGCGCTGTCGGTCGTCGAGGACCCGCGCGAGGCGATCGCCGGCGCGGACGCGGTCTACGCCGACGTCTGGGCGTCGATGGGCGAGGAGGCCGAGCACGACGCACGGGCTCGGATCCTCGCGCCGTACGAGGTCACCGAGGAGCTGATGGAGCTCGCACGGCCGGACGCGATCTTCCTCCACTGCCTGCCCGCAAAGCGCGGCGAGGAGGTCGACACGGCCGTCATCGACGGGCCGCAGTCGGCGGTCTGGGCGCAGTCGGCGAACCGGATGCCGACGGAGGCGGCGCTCCTGTTCGCGCTCACGCACGGTTTCGAGCCGTGGGCCGCCTCGTCGTAGCGCTGGGCGGCAACGCCCTGCTCCGTCGCGGCGAGCCGGCCGAAGCCGAGACCCAGCGGCGCAACGTCGTCGCAGCCGCCGCGGCGCTCGCGCGGCTCGCGGAGGGCAACGAGCTGGTCGTGACGCACGGCAACGGCCCGCAGGTGGGACTGCTCGCGCTCGAAGCGGACGCCTACCACGCCGTGAAGCCGTATCCGCTCGACGTCCTCGGTGCCGAGAGCCAGGGGATGATCGGCTACCTCATCGTGCAGGCGCTCCGGGCGGAGGCGGCATGCAGCGTCGTCGCACTGCTCACGGAGGTCGTCGTCGACGCCGAGGATCCGGCGTTCAGCCGGCCCACGAAGCCGATCGGCCCGGTGTACACGGCAGCCGAGACGCTGCGCGTGACCACTGAGCACGACTGGACGATGGCGCCGGACGGCCCGCACTACCGGCGCGTCGTCCCCTCGCCGGAGCCGCGGGAGATCGTCGAGATCGACGCCGTGGAGACGCTGCTCGGTAGCGGGTCGGTCGTCGTCTGCGCAGGCGGCGGCGGCATCCCGGTCGTGCGCTTCGGCAGACGGCTGCGCGGCGTCGAGGCGGTCATCGACAAGGACCTGACCGCGGCGCTCCTCGCCGAACAGCTCGACGCCGACCGGCTCGTGATCCTCACCGACGTCCCCTGCATCGAGCGCGGGTGGCGAACGCCGGACGCGTCGCCGATCGAAGAGACGAGCCCTGCCGAGCTGCGGAGGCTCGAGTTCGCCGCCGGCTCGATGGCGCCGAAGGTGGAGGCTGCGTGTCGCTTCGTCGAACGTACGGGCGGCGAGGCTGTGATCGGCTCGCTGTCGGAGCTCGCGGAGGTCGCCGCCGGCCGCGCCGGCACGCGCGTGCAGCCGGGCCGCGTGCCGACGGCCGTCGCGCCGAATCGGTGATTCCCCGGATGCGGCCCGCCGCGCGCCGCGGGAGGATGCTCCTGCGTTGGGACAAGGGCCGCAAGTAGGGCGAAGCTGCCCGGCGCCGAGCGGACGGAAGAACCCACCCAAAGGCTTCGGCGCGAGCAGGGGACGAACGCGATCAAGACCCGACGAAGGTCACTAGGGGCCCGCGAAAGCGGGCCCCTCTTCTTGCGCAGTGCTTCCTCGGCTCCGTCTCAGGCGGAGCGCTCGAGCAGGTCGGCGAGACCGCGCGCTGCGACGTCGGCTCCCGCGAGCCGCAGCTGCCGCAGACGATCCGGGTCGCCGCCGGGGTCGACCGCGACGACGAGAGCGAACCCGGCCGCTCGTGCGGCCGCGACCCCCGCCTCGCTCGTCTCGAAGGCGGCTGCCCGCGTCGGCTCCACGCGGAGCGTGCGGCACGCGGCGAGCAGGCGGTCGGGCGCGGGACGGTTGCGCAGGTGCTCCGCCTCGATCGTCTCGGCGTCGACGCTTCCGTCCACGAGCTCGGTGAGGCCGCTCCGCTCGAGCATCTCCTTCGTGTGGGCGCTCGCCGAGACGACGGCGCAGCTGATTCCCGCGTCGCGGGCCCGCTCGAGGTAGTGGCGGACGCCGTCGAACGCGGTCACGCCGCGCTGCTCGAGCAGCAGCCCCAGCCACTCGTTCTTGCGGTTCGCCAGGCCGTTCACGGTCTCGGCGCCGGGCGGATCGTCGGCCTGTCCCTCGGGCAGGCGGATTCCGCGGCTGGAGAGGAAGGCGCGCACGCCCTCGAGCCGCGGCCGACCGGCGATGTGCCGCGGGTAATCCGTCTGCGGCTCGAAGGGGGCGAGCAGCCGCCCGTACGACGTGTCCGGGCGAGCTGTCAGCAGCTCGTTCAGCGTGCGCGTCCAGGCCTCGCGATGGAGGCCGGCGCTGCCGACGAGCACGTCGTCGAGCTCGAAGACGCACGAGCGGATCCCGGACGGCAGTCCGAGTGCCTGGCGCGCGCGGCCGCGGGGCAGGAACGGCTCCGCGAGCTCGGTGGGCAGCCCTTCGTCGAGGGCGAACCGGCGGAGCTCGTCGGCCGCGGTCCGGTACTCCTCGCGAAGATGGCGCTCGTGCAACTCGATCTCCGCCGGCTCGAGCACGCCTTCCTCCGCCTGCAGCGCGGCTCGAGCGGCCAGCAGCGCCTCCCGCCAATCCGACCGGAGGGATTCCAGCTCGTCGCGCTCGGGCTCCTTGCTCATGTGGTCAGCGTGCACTCCGAGCCTTCGCCGCGCATCGGGGCGGGTCCCGACACGGGGTGCGAGCGAGTACGGAGTCGGTCGTCCTCGGTAGTTACTCCGCGGCCGTTCCGCGCCGCCCCCGATGCCCTCCCGCCGCCGCATCCCCAGGATCGGTGGCCAGGAGGTGATCTCTCCCGGGGAGATGGGCGCCGCTGCACCCGAGCCGAGAGTCTGCCGCCTCGAGCAGGCGGTCGGAGTGGACGCTGCCTGCCCCGAGAGCGCGTGCCCGTTCTGGGAGCCGGGCGGCGCGGTGCTGGACGGCCGGTGCGTCCTCGAAGGTCTCGACTTCAGCCGTGACGGCGACGTCGCGCGGTGGCTGCTCGGCCTGCGCGGGCGCCTCGAGGGCGCGTCGGACGCCTAGGCCGGTCGCGGGGCGCGGCCGCCTAGTGCGGCTTCTCGTGGAAGTACGCCTCGTAGATCCGCTTCGCCGCCGGCGCCGCGGCCTCGGCGCCGAAGCCGCCCTTCTCGATCATCACGACGACCACGAGCTTCGGGTGGTCGTACGGAGCCCACGACGCGTACCAGGAGTGGTCGGGGCAGCTCGCGCCGCAGGTCTCGGCGGTGCCGGTCTTGCCGGCGACGGTGGGCTGGAAGCCGGAGAAGACGCTGGCCGACGTCCCGCCTGGGCCGTTGGCGGCCTCGTAGAGCCCCTGCTTGATGGCCGACGTGTAGGGCGAGAGCTTCAGCTTGCGCACCGGCTTGAAGTGGAGCGCGTGGCGGACTCCGTTCTGGTACACGGCCTCGCCGACGTGCGGCCGCACGACGGTGCCGCCGTTGATCAGCGCCGAATACGCCACGGCGAGCTGGAGCGGGCTCACTTCGAGGGCGCCCTGGCCGATCGCGAGGTTGACCGTCTGCCCCTCCGTCCACGGGAACCCGAACAGCTTCTGGAACGACCGCGGCATGGGGAGATAGCCGGCGAAGGCGCCGGTGAGATCGATCGGCGGGCGCCGGCCGAGCCCGAGCAGGCGCGCCCAGCGCTGGATCAGCGTTCCCTGCGCCTGCGGGTCGTGCGCCCAGATGCTGGCACCCAGCCGGTAGAACCAGGTGTCGCACGACTGCGCGAGGGCCGTGTGCAGCGTCATCGACTCGTAGGCTCCGCGCTCGACGTTGTAGAACGTGTGGTTGCCGAGCGTGAACGACCCGGTGCAGTACATCGGCGTGCTGGGGGTGATGACTCCCGCGCTGAGCGCGGCCTCGGAGATGATCGGCTTGAACGTCGAGCCGGTCGGGTAGACGCCGGCGATCGCCCGGTTCAGCGTGGGCGTCGAGACCTTCTCCTGGTAGAGGTGCGCGAGGTACTGCGGCTTGTTGGCCGCGAGCTTCTCGTTGAAGGTCGGGTAGCTCACGAGCGCCTTGATCGCTCCCGTCCGCGGGTCGATCGCGACGGCCGATCCGCCGGTCGGGTCGTGGCCGAGGGCGCGTGCCTGCGCCATTCCGTAGGCGACGGCGTTCTGGGCGGCCTTCTGCAGGCGCATGTCGATCGAGAGCTGCAGCGTCGGCAGCGGCTTCTCCCGCGGCACGTGCAGGGCACCGGCGATCCGGCCGAGCGAGTCGACGGGGACCTTCGCCTTCACGAAGCCCTTGTTGAGAACCGAGTCGTAGGCGGCCTCGACGCCGCTCTGGCCGACGATCTCACCCGGGATCGCTCCCTTGTACGCACCCGAGCGGAGCTCCTGCCGGCTCACCTCGCCCAGCAGGCCGAGGAACTCGCTGCCGAAGGCGCCCTGCGGGTAGCTCCGCGTCGCCTCGTATCCGACCTTGAAGCCGGGGTACGCCCGTGGCCGCTCCTGGAGATAGCTCGTGAGCGCGGTGCTGGCCTTCGGGATGACGACTGCGGGTGCGAAGGGGGAGTGGAGGACAGCGTGCTTGATCCGCGCGACGAGGACGCTGCGGCGGGTGCCGGTGAGGTGGGCGAGCCGGCTGAGCGCGCGCAGCCCGGCCGGGCTCGCATGCCACCGGCCGTGGCGGCCACGGCTGCCGAGCGAGGCCGCGTCGGCCTCGACGACGACGTGCCCCGTCGTGCCGGCGAGCACGCGCTTGTGGGCGTCGACGATCGCGCCGCGGGCGCCGAACAGGTCGACGGTGCGGTACGCCTGGTGGCGCGCCGCCTTCGCGTACTGCTTCCCGTGGAGCACCTGGATCGACCACGCACGGAGCAGCAGCAGCGAGAGCCCGGTCGCGACGATCACCGCGAGACCGCCGACCCGCACGTAGAACCCGGGGCTGCGGAAGTACGGTGCGTCGACGCGCGAATACGGCTGGAGTTGACGCTTCCCGGGCAGATTGCGCGGGAGCTTCAGCCGACGGCGAGGTTCCGGTCTCGAGATCGCCACGGAGTGACGCTCAGAGTAGTCGGCGTTTCGCGAGGCGGCTACTCGTCGGCGAGCTCGTCCGCGAGGAGAGAGAGCGCGAACGAGCGCCAGGCGAGCTCGGGGTCGGCCCGGAGCGACTCCACGGCGGAGGTCACCGCCGGCAGGTCGCCCGCCGGCAGCTCGTCGAGCGCGGCGGCGAGCCGAGCCCGCCGCGTGGGTGTGTCGAGCTCTCCCGCCAGGCGCTCCGCGGCAATCGAGTCGAGCCCGAGGTCGCGATGCGGGTCGCCGCCCGCGGCGAGAACGAACATCGCGCGGCGGCGAGCGCCGTTGAGCTCACCCTCGTCGACGGCCACGTCGTCTCGCACGAGCCAGCAGAGAATCACGAGCAGCTCGCTCGAGCGCGGGTCGAGTCCCGACCGCTCGAGCTCCTCGAGCCGCGCGCGCATGCGCGGAGCCTAACCGGGGTCGCGGCAGTCGCCCGTCTCGCCTTCGCAGCAGCCGATCTTGAGGCGGCACTTCGGACACTGGAACGTCCCGTGTCGCCACTCCATCTCGGCGCTGCAGCGCGGGCAGATCTCCTTCGTCACGAGCCGGAGCGTACGTCCTCGAGCCGACGGAACCGGAGCACCGGCTCGAAGCCGAGCTTGCGGAGCGCCGGACCGGACTGGTCGTTCGCGCTGACGGTCAGCGCGGGCGTGCCGAGCCGGACGGCCTCGTCCCAGCGGGCGCGGACGAGCGCGCGGTAGCAGCCGCGGCCCCGGGCTTGCTCGAGCACCGAGCCGCCCCACAGCAGCAGCCCGCGGCTGCTCGGCGTCGCGGCCCCCGCCCCGACGAGCTCACCCTCGAGCCAGGCCCCGAAGAGCACCGCGTTCGTGTGCCTGAACTCCACCAGGAGCTGCTCGTGCGTAGGCCGGCGCTCGGGCGGGTTGTCGAACACGCCGTCCTGCAGCTCGCGCAGCCCGGCCCACTCCTTCGCGGTCGTCGCGGGCCGCACCTCGACATCGGGAGGGCCGGCCGGTGGAGGCGCCGTCGCGAGGAGACCGTCGAGCAGGTAGTCGTCGGCCACGAGGTCGAGCCCCGCATCGAGCAGCTGCTCCTCGACGTCGCCGGGGGTCGCCCGGTCGCTCAGCCACCAGCTGACGACGCGCGTCTCGGCGGGGGCGAGGATCCTGCGCACCTCCGCCACGGCGTCGGGCGCCTCGCCGTCGCGCAGGCGGATTCCCTGCACCGAGGCCCAGACGCCGTCCGCTCCCGCGACCACGACGAAACGGGGCGTGTGCACGACGAGGCCGCCGGGGGTCGGCGCCATGAAGCGGCCGGGAGCCTCGACGAAGTCCACGAGCTCGGACACGCCGTTACGCTACTCGGCATGACCGAGACGGTCGACGCTCCCACGGCGACCCGGATCCCGCACTGGATCGGCGGGCAGCGCGTGGACGGCGGCTCCGGGCGCAGCGGCCCCGTCTACAACCCGGCGACCGGCCGCCAGACCGGCGCGGTCGACTTCGCGACCGTGGAGGAGGTCGACGCCGCCGTCCAGTCGGCGCGCGCCGCCTTCCCGGCCTGGCGTGCGACCTCGCTCGCGAAGCGGGCGGAGCTCTTCTTCCGCATCCGCGAGCTCCTGCACGCGCGGCGGGACGAGGTCGCCGAGATCCTCGTCCGCGAGCACGGCAAGGTCTTCTCGGACGCGCTCGGCGAGGTCACGCGCGGGCTCGAGGTCGTCGAGCACTGCTGCGGACTCCCGAACCTGCTCAAGGGCGAGCACTCGGAGCAGGCGTCCACGGGGATCGACGTCTACTCGATCCGCCAGCCGCTCGGCGTCGTCGCCGGCATCACGCCGTTCAACTTCCCCGCGATGGTGCCCATGTGGATGTGGGCGCCGGCGATCGCCTGCGGCAACTGCTTCGTGCTCAAGCCGTCGGAGAAGGATCCCTCGGCCTCGCTCTGGGTCGCCGAGCTAATGCGCGAGGCCGGCCTGCCGGACGGCGTCTTCAACGTGATCATGGGCGACCGCGTCGCCGTCGACGCGCTGCTCGGGCATCCGGACGTCGCCGCGATCTCGTTCGTCGGCTCGACGCCGATCGCCCGCTACGTCTACGAGCAGGCGACCGCGAGCGGCAAGCGCTGCCAGGCGCTCGGCGGCGCGAAGAACCACATGATCGTCCTGCCCGACGCGGACGTCGACGCCGCCGCCGACGCGGCCGTCTCGGCGGGCTACGGCTCCGCCGGCGAGCGGTGCATGGCGGTCTCCGTCGTCGTGGCCGTCGGCGACGTCGCACAGCCGCTCGTCGACGCGATCCGGGAGCGCATTCCCAAGGTCAAGGTCGGCGACGGGATGGACCCGTCCTCGGAGATGGGGCCGCTGGTGACGCGCGAGCACCGCGACCGGGTCGCCTCGTACGTCGAGAACGCGCCGGCCGAGGGTGCGACGGTCGTCGTCGACGGGCGGGAAGGCGCTCCGGAGGCGGGCTTCTTCCTCAACCCGAGCCTGCTCGACGGCGTGACGCCCGCGATGAAGGCGTACGTCGACGAGATCTTCGGGCCGGTGCTCGGGGTGACGCGAGTCGGGACGTACGAGGAGGCGGTGCGGCTCGTGAACGAGAGCCCCTACGGCAACGGGGTGGCGATCTTCACGCGCGACGGCGGCGCCGCGCGGCAGTTCCAGTTCGACGTCCAGGCAGGGATGGTCGGGATCAACGTCCCGATCCCGGTGCCGGTCGCGTACTACTCCTTCGGCGGCTGGAAGGCGTCGCTCTTCGGCGACCGGCACGTCTACGGGCCGGAGGCGATCGACTTCTACACGCGCGGCAAGGTCGTCACCTCGCGCTGGCCCGACCCCGCGACGTCGCGGGTCGATCTCGGCTTCCCGCAGACGCGGTAGTGCCGGACGCTCCGCACCATCGCCCGCTCGACGCGCAGGTCATGCCCCGGTTCGCGGGGATCCGGACGTTCATGCGCGCGCCGCACACGCGGGATCTCGCCGGCGTCGACGCGGCCGTCTACGGGATCCCGTTCGACACGGCGACGAGCTATCGCACCGGGCCGCGCTTCGGCCCCGAGGCGATCCGTTCCGCGTCGGCGCTGCTGCGCCCGTACAACCCGGCGCTCGGAGTCGACGTGGTCGAGGCGCTCTCGATCGTCGACTACGGCGACCTCCCCGTCTCGCCGGGCGACACGGAGCGGACGTACGGGCAGGTGGAGGAGGCTCTCGCGCCGCTCGTCGAGGCCGGCGCCTTCCCGCTCGCGCTCGGCGGCGACCACTCGGTCACGCTCGCCGAGCTGCGCGCCCTCGCGCGCCGGCACGGACCGCTCGCGCTCGTCCAGCTCGACGCCCACGGCGACACGTGGGACGAGTACTTCGGCCAGCGCTTCTTCCACGGCACGACCTTCAAGCGGGCCCTGGAGGAAGAGCTGATCGAGCCGGCGGCGTCGGTGCAGGCGGGCCTGCGCGGCTCGCTCTACGGCGCCGAGGACATCGAGTCGGCGCGCGAGCTCGGCTTCGCCGTTCTCTCCTGCGACGAGCTGCGGGGCCTCGGGCCGGGCGCCTACGGCGACCTCGTGCGCGAGCGCGCAGGCGCTCGCCCCGTCTTCCTCTCGTTCGACGTCGACGTGCTCGACCCGGCCTTCGCGCCCGGCACGGGCACGCCGGAGGTCGGCGGCCTCTCGACCGCCGAGGCCCTTTCCTTCCTGCGCCACCTCCGCGGGATCGGGCTCGCGGGGGCGGACGTCGTGGAGGTGTCGCCGCCGTACGACGGCCCGGGGCAGCAGACGGCGCTCGCCGCCGCGAACGTCGCCTACGAGCTGCTCGGCCTCCGGGCGCTCGCTCGATCTCAGGGGTAGCGGAACCGGAGCGCCAGGCGGCTGCGCCGGCCCCAGGGGTCGATCGCCACGAAGCGAACCTTGTACGCGCCCGGCCGCCAGCCGCGCGCGTTGACGCGGAGCCGCACGATGATCGTGCCGGGCCGCGGGCGGTAGGTCTTCGCGACGCGGTAGCCGCGTCCGGAGCGGAGGCGCGGGCCGAGCCGGCTGCCCTTGCCGAAGATCGCGACGGGCCTCGCCCTGCCGCGGGCGACCGACACGGAGAGCCTCGCCTGCGAGTGCAGGGAGAGCCGCGTCATGAGAAGAAGGCTGTGGTCGGCCGGGTGGGGGAGGACCTCGAGCGGTCGCTGCGTCGTGAGCTTCGGTCCGCCTGTCGCGGTGTACCGCGGGTCGCCCCAGGCGCCGCGCCTGAACAGCGCGAGCTGGAAGGGCGTCCGGGTCAGCACGTGCGTGAAGTGGTTCGAGTCGACGTAGGAGCCGACCGCGGTTCCCGCCGGTAGCACGGGCGGATTGAGCGCCGGCACCGCGTGGTAGACCTTGCCGTCGGTCGAGTAGCCGAGCACCGTCCGGTGCGGCAGCGGCTGGGCGTACATGACGTCGAGCGGCCACTTGAAGCCTTTCGACGACAGCCCCGGCACCGTGAGCGACACCTCGCTCCCGGGCACGGTGAGGGTGCCGCTGAAGATTCCGAGTGAGACGGTCTTCCCGGCGTGAACGGCGCCGGGCTGCCACGTGACGACCGCGCGCCCGTCCTCGGTCTGGAGGTTCCCCGCGATGCCGCGGACCACGGTCTGCGACCCGGTCGAGACCGGAGGCAGAGGCGCCGCGACGACGAGACCGGTCACCGCGGTCGTCGCGGAGGTGGAGCCGCCGGCACCCGTGGCGGTCACGACGAGCGAGAGCGTCGCCCCGATGTCGTCGGGCGTGAGCATGTGATGCGACTGCGTCGCGTGCGGGATCGCGACGCAGGAGCCGCCCGCGGAATCGCAGCGGCGCCAGCGGTAGGCGAACTTCTGCGGCGCGCCGGTCCACGTTCCGACGTCGGCCGTCAGCACCTGTCCGGCCTGCGCCGTGCCGAGGATCGCGGGCGGCGCGAGGTTGCCCGGCCGGGCGGCCGGCGGAGTGCCGGCGGGGGTGACGGCGGCCGTGGGAACCGTGGTGGTGCTCGCGCTTCCCGCGGCCGAGGTGGCGCTCACGACCACCTGGAGGGAGTGCCCGACGTCGGTGCTCGCCGGCCGGTACCACTCGGCTGTCGCCCCGGCGATCGCGTTGCAATTGGCGCCGGCGGCGTCGCAGCTCCTCCACTGATACGTGAACTGGATCGGCTTCCCGCCCTCCCAGGTGCCGGGAACGGCTGCGAGCAGCTGGCCCGCCTCCGGCGGACCGACGAGCGTGGGCGGCGTCGAGAGGACGGGAGTGCCGGCCGGGTACGGCTCGATGGCGACGGAGGCGAGATTCGTGCCGTTCATCCGGTCGCCGTCGGTGCAGTGCTTGATCCCGGGGACCGAGGCGCAGTTCGTCCACTGCCAGAACGTCCAGCCGCTTCCGCTCCAGTTCTGGGCAGGAACCGTCGGCTGGCTCGCGCTGGTCCAGTGCGCGATCCAGAGCTCGGTCCCGGCCTCCGCCGCGGCCGTCGAGTCGCCGAGGTTCTCCTTCCAGAAGTTCGGCGACGTGTAGAGGAACGGCTCGACCCCCGTCCTGGCGTAGATCTGCTGGAGCCAGGCGAGCGTCCAGGTCAGAAGCCGGGCCTTGCTGAGCTTCCCCGTCGTCTCGAGGTCGAGCACCGGCGGCAGCTCGCCCGGCTGCGGCGCGGCGACGGCGAGGAAGTGGTTCGCCTGCGTGATCGCGCCCTTGACGGCGGCCGACATGCTCTTGCCCCCGGGCCGCGCGAAGTGGTACGCGCCGAAGACGAGCCCGGCGCTCTCGCTGCCGTTCCGGTTCGTCGTGTACGTCTTGTCGGTGAAGGTCGTTCCCTCGGTCGCCTTGCCGAACGCGAAGCTGTAGCCGGCTCCGGCGACCTTCGACCAGTTGATCGCCCCGTTCCAGTTCGAGACGTCGAGACCGTGCGCACGGCCGGTTGCCGCCGACGACGTGCTCGCCGACACGAGCGCCAGGAACGCCAGGACGAGACCGACGAGCAGCCCAGAGGCGCCCGCGGCGCGCTGCGATCGGGTCCCCCACAACTGCCACGAGGCTATCCCACTTCTGTTTGTACGGGGTAAAACCCTGCCGGGTCGTCGACTACGTGCGGATCGCCTCGACCGCGAGCGGCTCGCCGAAGCGTGCCCGCCGCACGAAGCGGCCCGTTCCCGGCGTCGCGACGAGCTCGCCGTCCTCGACGAGGAGCGAGCCGCGGAGGAGGACGTGCTCGGGCGCGCCGACCACCTCGGTGCCCTCGTAGAGGTTGTAGTCGCACCTCGAATGGTGCGTCGACGCCGAGAGCGTCTGCCGCCGCTCGGGGTCGAACACGACGAGGTCGGCGTCGGCGCCGACGGCGATCGTCCCCTTGCGCGGGTAGAGGCCGAACAGCTTCGCCGGCTGCGTCGCGAGAAGATCGACCATGCGGTTGAGGCTGATCCGTCCCGCCCGGACGCCGAAGTGGTGGATCATCTTCAGGCGGTCCTCGAGGCCGGGGCCGCCGTTCGGGATCTTCGTGAAGTCGTCCTTGCCGAGCGTCTTCTGCCCGTCCCAGAGGAACGAGCAGTGGTCGGTCGAGATCGCGGAGAGCGCGTCGGTGCGCACCGCGTCCCAGAGGACGTCGTGGTTCGACGCAGCGCGGGCGGGCGGCGAGTAGACGTACTTCGCGCCCTCGAAGTCGGGCAGCGCGAGGTCGTCGATCGACCGGAAGAGGTATTGCGTGCACGTCTCCCCCCAGACGCTCCAGCCCTGCGCGCGGGCGCGTCGGATCGGCTCGACCGCCTCCCGGCAGGTGACGTGGACGACGTAGAGCGGGCTGCCGGCGATCCGCGCGAGCTGGATGGCGCGGTTCGTCGCCTCGCCCTCGAGCTCGGGCGGCCGGGTGAGCGCGTGGTTGATCGGCGCCGTCTCGCCGCGGGCGAGCGCCTCGCGGACGAGAACGTCGATCGCGTCCCCGTTCTCGGCGTGGACCATGACGAGCGCCCCGCTCGCCGCGGCCGTCTCCATCGCGCGGAAGAGCGTCTCGTCGTCGACCTGCAGGACGTTCTTGTACGCCATGAACAGCTTGTACGAGGTGATGCCCTGCTCGGGCAGCGTCGCGAGCTCCTCGAGCCGCTCCTCGTCGGCGAGGTCGGTGATCGCGATGTGGAACCCGTAGTCGATCAGCGTCTTGCCGTTCGCCTTCGCGTGCCATGTCTCGAGCGCCTGCGCGAACGTCTGGCCCTGCCCCTGGATGCAGAAGTCGACGTGGCACGTCGTGCCGCCGCACGCGGCCGAGCCCTGGCCCGACTCGAAGTCGTCGACGGTGACCGTGCCGCCGAACGGCATGTCGAGATGGGTGTGCGGGTCGATGCAGCCCGGCAGGACGTACCGGCCGCTCGCGTCGATCGTCCGCTCTGCCGAGGCGTCGAGGTCCGCGCCCACGAGCGCGATGCGCTCGCCCTCGACGAGTACGTCGGCGACGTAGTCGTCGGCGGCCGTGACGATTCGCCCCCCGCGGATCAGGACGGACACGCCGGGACTGTACGCCGTGATTTGTAGAGTCGCAAGATGGCGCTCGACCCGTCCCGCACCGTTGCCGAGCTGAGGGAGCTCGCCGCGCTGACCGCGGACGAGAACGGAGCGCAGCGCGTCGCGTGGACCGAGACGTGGGAACGGGCCCGGGCGTGGCTGCGCGAGAAGGTCGCCCCGACGGGCGCCGCACACGAGATCGACGAGGCCGGCAACCAGTGGTTCACGCTGCCGGGGGCGTCGGAACGCGCGCTGCTGATCGGCGGCCACATGGACTCCGTGCCGAACGGCGGCTGGCTCGACGGCTGCCTCGACGTCCTCGCCGGCGTCGAGGTGCTGCGGCGGGTCGCGGAGGAGGGGACGCCGCCCCTGACGGTGCGGCTCGTGGACTGGGCGGACGAGGAGGGCGCGCGCTTCGGACGTTCGCTCTTCGGCTCCTCGGCAGCCGCCGGCTCGATGAGCGACCAGAACGAGCTGCGCGAGCGCCGGGACGCCGACGGGATCGCGCTCCCGGACGCGCTCGCCGAGCACGGCGTCGACCTCGACCGAGCGCTCGAGGCGCGGCGGCAGCTCGACGGCGCCGCGGCGTATCTCGAGCTCCACATCGAGCAGGGCCCGGTGCTCGAGTCGCTCGAGCTGCCCGTCGGCGTCGTGCTCGGCACCTTCGGCGTCGAGCGCCACCTCGTCACGTGGCGCGGCCAGGCGGCGCACTCGGGGTCGACGCCGATGGACAAGCGCCGCGACGCCCTCGCGGGCGCCGCGAAGCTCGCCCTCGAGATCCGGCCGATCGCCGCCGAGGTGGGGGACGGTGCGGTCTGCACCTCGGGCGGGGTCGTCTGCCGCCCGGGCATCGTCACCTCCGTCGTCGAGACGGCCGAGCAGCTCCTCGACCAGCGGCATCTCGATGCCTCGAAGCTCGCCCGCATGCTCGAGCTCGCCCGGGAGGCGAGCGAGCGGTTCGCCCGCGAGGAGGACGTCGGGGTCGAGTGGGAGCGGCTCTGGAGCATCGAGCCGATCCCGTTCGACGAGCGGCTGATCGAGCTCGCGGACGAGGCCGTGCGCGAGGCGACCGGCGCGTCGCACCGGCTGCCGTCCGGGCCCCTCCACGACGCCGCCGAGGTCGCGCGCGCGGGAATCCCGACGGTGATGCTGTTCGTTCAGTCCCTACGGGGGCTTTCGCACACGAAGATCGAGGACACGAGAGAGGAGCACGTCGAGCTCTCGGTGCGGGCTCTCGACAGGCTGACGTCGAAGGCACTGGAGGCATTTGCATGAGCACGCTGGAATCGGCCGCCCACCTCTTCGGGGACGAGCACGTCCGCAGCTATCTCGAGACGAACGGCGAGATCGGGTACCGCTGGAAGGAGGATGCTCCGATCGCGATCCTGTTCACGAAGGGTCGCTCGACGGGGAAGGAGCGGGCGAACCCACTCATCTTCGGCCGCGACGGCGACGACGTCGTGCTCGTCGCCTCGAAGGGCGGCGCGCCCGAGGATCCCGGCTGGTACCGCAACCTGCGCGCGAACCCCGAGGCCGAGATCCAGGTCATGGGCGACCGCTGGCAGGTCCGCGCGCGCGTGGCGGAGGGCGAGGAGCGCGAGCGGCTGTGGCGGCACATGGCCGAGATCTGGCCGCATTACGACGAGTACGCGACGAGGACGGAGCGCGAGATCCCGATCGTCGTGCTCGAACGGATCTGACCGCGGCCGCGCTGCGGCGCTTCTGTCTCGCGCGGCCGGGCGCGCGGGAGGAGTTTCCGTTCGGCCCGGAGACGTCCGTCTTCAAGGTGGGCGGGAAGATGTTCGCGCTTGCCCAGCTGAAGCGGAAGCCGCTGACGGTGAGCGTGAAGTGCGAGCCGGAGCTCGGCATCGAGCTGCGCGTGACGTACGAGGAGATCGAGCCCGGCTACCACCTGAACAAGCGCCACTGGCTCACGATCACGTGCGGCGGCGGGGTGTCCGACGAGCTCGTCCGCGAGCTGGTCGCCTCGAGCCACGAGCTCGTGGCGCCGTAGGCTCGCCTCGGTGACGAGGGAGGAGGGGATCGGCGCCCGCGCGACCGCGGGCGGGATCGCGATCGGCGCGGCCGCCGGCTGGAACCTGGCCGCCCTCGGACCCGTCGCGACGCGCGAGAGCCACGCGTACGGCGTCGGGCTCACGACGATCGGGCTCTTCGTCACCGTCCAGTTCCTGCTGCACATGGCGATGCAGATCCCCGGCGGCCGCGCCGCAGACCGCTGGGGCGCCCGCCGGAGCATCGCGGTCGGGCTCGCGATCCTCGTGCTCGGCAACGCGGTGGCGCTGCCCGCCGCGACGCCCGCGCTCGGCTTTCTCGGCCGCGCGATCGTCGGCGTCGGGACGGGGCTCGCCTTCATCGGCGGCTCGGACTACATCCGCGCCCAGGGCGGCAGCCCGACGCTTCAGGGCGTCTACGGCGGGTCGTCCGTGCTCGCTCCCGGCGTCGCACTCGCCCTCATCCCGGGCTTCGCGCGCTGGACGGGCTTTCGCGCGCCGTACCTGTCGACGATCATCGTCGTCGTCCTCGCCGGTGTGCTGCTCGCGCTCGCACCGGAGGCTCCGCGCGCGGTTCGGCACGCGGGCGAACGGCTCGACTGGAGCTTCGTCCGTGACGCTCGCCTCTACCGTCTCGCCGCGATCCACTCGTTCTCGTTCGGCTTCAGCGTGATCGTCGGCAACTGGGTCGTCACGCTGCTCGAGCGTCACGGCCAGTCGAAGGAGGCGGCGGCCGCCGTGGGCTCGCTCACGCTGCTGCTCGGCTTCTTCACGCGGATCGCGGGCGGCGCGATGCTGCGCCGCCAGCACGCGAGCCGTCTCGTCGCTGCGAGCCTCGTCGTCGGCGGTGCCTCCGCGATCGTGCTCGCGCTGTCCCTCCCGCTCGCCGGCTACGTCGCCGCGGCGACCGTCCTCGGTCTCGCCGCCGGCGTCCCCTTCGCGCGCGCCTTCACCGGAGCGGCCGCGACGCGACCGGAAGCACCGGGCGCAGCGGTCGGGTTCGTGAACGCGTGGGCGGCGCTCACGGTGGTAGCAGGGACGCCGCTCGTGGGCCTCACGTTCTCCCTGCCCGGGGACGGGAGGATCGGCTTCGTCGTCCTCGGCGCGCTCGCGGCGCTGGCCTCGCTCGCGACGCCCCGCTAGGGTCCGCGGGGATGGACTTCGGCGTCACCGTCCTCCCCGATCCTCCGTTCTCCCGCTGGCTCGAGCTGATCCAGCTCGCCGAGCGGCACGGCTTCGGCTACGCGTGGACGTACGACTCGCACGTGCTCTGGCAGGAGTCGGTGCCGATGCTCGCCGTGGCCGCGCGCGAGACCTCGACGATCAGGCTCGGGCACTTCGTCACGAACCCGGCGACACGCGACCCGACCGTGCTGGCGAGCGCGTACGCGACGCTCCACGACCTCTCCGACGGCAGGATGGCGATGGGCATCGGGCGCGGCGACTCGGCCGTCCGCTACGTCGGCCGGGAGCCGATGAAGGTCGCGGAGTTCGAGCGTGCGTGCTCGATGGTGCGCGGGTTCATGAACGGCGACGAGGTCGAGTGGAACGACAAGCAGCTCCAGCTCAAGTGGGTACGGCCGGAGCTGCCGCGCATACCGATGTGGATCGCCGGCTACGGGCCGAAGGCGCTCGCCGTCGCCGGACGCGTCGCCGACGGCGTGATCATCCAGCTCGCCGATCCCGAGATCATCCAGTGGATCATGGAGACGGCGCGCCGCGCCGCCGAGGAGGCCGGCCGCGACCCGGCGCAGCTCAAGTGCATCGTCGGAGCGCCGGCCCACATCTCCGGCGACCTCGCCGCCGCGCGCGAGCAGGTGCGCTGGTTCCCGGCGATGGTCTCGAACCACGTCATGGACCTGATCGAGCGCTACGGCGCCGACGGCAGCGCCGTGCCGACGGCGCTCACGGACTACGTCAAGGTACGGAAGTTCTACGACTACGACGAGCACTCGCGCGTCGGCGCGAAGCACGGCGAGTTCGTGACCGACGAGATCTGCGACCGCTTCTGCGTCCTCGGGACGCCGGAGCAGGCGAAGGCGAAGCTGCAGGAGCTCGAGGCCGTGGGCGTCGACCAGTTCAACATCTACCTCATGACCCACGGGCAGGAGGAGACGCTGCGGGCCTTCGGCGACGAGATCATCCCCGAGCTCGCCGGCACCGCCGCCTAGCGCCGCCAGCCGCCCGGATACCATGGCCCGCGCGCGGCGCCTTGGCCGAGTGGTTAGGCATGGGTCTGCAAAACCCAGTACACCGGTTCGACTCCGGTAGGCGCCTTCCGGCTCAGCCCGCTGCGTGCCGCGAGCTCGCTGCCGAGCCGAACGGCGGCGAAGCCTGCTCGAGGTAGCCCTCGTCCGAGGTTCGGTGCGGGCCGACGGGCAGCCCCAGGCGAGCTCGGAGCGAGTCGATCTGCTCGTGCAGCTCGCGTCGGCGGCGCGAGGCGTCGCGCTCGCGCTCCGCGGGTCGTGTCGGACGCGAAGCCGTTGTCGATCTGCTGCTGGAGGCGACGACGCTCCTCGGACACCCGCCGCTCCTCGGCCTCGAGACGGGCAAGCTCCTCGTGGCGGATTCTCGGGGTGTTGCGGCTTCCATCGCCCTCGCTCTTCCCGGACGGCGCGGCTCGCAATCCTTGCTCGCATTTGCGCGAGGGGCGGCGTCGCCGCCGTCCCTCGCGCGTGTTTCGGGACTAGCTGGCTGCGATTCCTTCCATGCCGGGCACCGCCGCGGCCTGGCCGATGCTGCTCAGCGAGCCGTCCGACCCGATCTCGAACTCGTCGATCGTGCCGCCGACTCCGGTCTGCACGTAGAGGAAGCGCCCCGAGGAGGCGGCGTCGACCGGTCCGCCGCCGGTCGGAACGGGCGCGCCGAGCAGCGACGGCGTGCCGTTCGCGTCGAGCGTGTAGCCGCTGACCGAGTTGCTTCCCGTGTTGGAGGCGTAGTAGAAGCCGCCCGCCTGCACGATCCAGCAGAGCGCCGCCTGGCCGTCGCTCAGCGACTGTGGGTTGCTCAGGGTCCCGTCGGAGCCGAGCGTGTAGCTCGTGACGTTGCTTCCGCCCGCCTCGGCCGCGACGAGCCTGCCGGCCGGGTCGAAGGCGAAGCCGAACGGGACGGGAGTCGCGGACGCATTCGCCACGGGGGTGTCGCTGAGCCGTCCGTCTCTCCGCACCTGGAAGACGTCGATCGTGCTCGTGCTCGCCTTCGTGGTCACGATCAGCTGCCGGCCGTCCGGTGAGAAGCCGACCTGGCCGGGCGAGGTGAGGAAGTTCGGGGTGTCTGCGTTGCCGAGGCCGAGCGAGCGCGACCCGTAGCGGATGGGGACGAGGAAGAGGCCGAAGGCGAGGCGGAATCCCTGCACGGTTCCGCTGCCACCGGCGTCGAGGACGTAGACGAGGCCGTCGTGCACGGCGACGCTCGTCGGGAACGCTCCGCCCGACGGAACGACCTGGAGACGGACGAGCCTCGTCCCGAGGACGAGGAAGCTCGAGATCGTCCCGCTGCCGGCGTTCACCGCGAAGAGCAGGTGATGCGCACGGTCGTAGGTGAGCGAGCCCTGCGAGGCGAGCGTGTCGGCCACGGCTCCGTCCTCGACGGCGCCCTTACCCCCGGTCGCGTAGCTTCCGGCTGGAGCGAGCGTGCCGTCGTGGCCGCGCCCGTAGACGAGGATCCGGTTCCCGCTCGTCTCGTTCGTCTGGACGAAGACGGCGGGACGCGGGTCGAATCCGTGCCGGTGCGAGCGAGCGTCGTGTCGACGCTGCGTGCCGGCGGCGGCCGTCGAGGCGAGTGTCGACGAGACCGCGGCGAACAGGAGCAGGGCAGGCAGAAGTGATCGCTTCATGGGTACCCCCAGGAGTAGAGCCGCATCTGCGGCCGCCTGCGCGCGTGCGCCTGGACGTGTGACGACGCTCGAGCGCGAGGCGATCTGAACGTCTCCGACCCTACTGCCGCCGCGACGCTTCGCCGCTTACGGTTCGCTGAACTCTCCTTACCGAGCTGTTACGGACCGCGTCGCCGTTCGTGCGGGATCGCGGAAGCGGTGTACAGCGACGCACGGCCGGTGGAGAATCGCTCGGGTGCGGGTCTTCGTCACCGGTGGAGGGCTCGGCTTCATCGGCGGCCATGTCGTGCGCGCGCTCGCAGAAGCGGGGCACGAGGTGGCGCACGGCTTCGTCGACGTCCGCGACCTCGCCGGTCTCGAGCGGGCGTTCCGCGGGGCGGACGCGGTCTGCCACGTCGCGGCGCTCTACTCCTTCACGGCGTCGGCGGCCGAGCTGGAGGCGGTGAACGTCACGGGCACGGCGAACGTGGTCGAGGCGTGCCGCTCGGCCGGCGTGGGCCGCCTCGTGCATACGAGCTCGTGCGCGACCTGCGGCCCGGTGCCGGGGCGCCGGGCGACGGAAGAGGACGCGCCGCCCGGGTGGGAGCTCGCCGTCCCGTACAAGCGGACGAAGGTCGAGGCCGAGCGGCTCGTCCTGACCGCGGCGCGCGAGGGCCTGGACGCGCTCTGCGTCAACCCGACGACGCCGGTCGGCGAGGGGGACACGGCGCCGACGCCGACCGGAGCGATGGTGCGCGGCGTCGCGACCGGCCGCTTCCGGGCCTCGCTTCGTGGGGCTGGGCTGAACCTCGTGGACGTGCGTGACGTGGCGGGAGGCCATGTGCTCGCCCTCGAACGGGGGCGCGCCGGCGAGCGGTACCTGCTCGGCGGCGTCGACGTCACCCTCGCCGAGGCGTTCGCCCTGATCGCTCGCGCGGCGGGGCGTCGGCCGCCTCGCGTCGAGCTCCCGTACGGTGCCGCAGTGCTGCTCGCGCGCCTCGGGATCGCGAACAGGAACGAGGTGCTGCTCGCGCGGCTGCCCGCCTGGTTCTCCTCTGCCAAGGCGGAGCGCGAGCTCGGTTACGGCGCCTCCGCGGTCGCGCCGGCGCTCGAACGCGCCGTCGCGGACCTCGCCGGCGGGCGATGAGCGCCCACCTCGCGGTAGGTCACGGACTTGCGCGGTACGGCGGAGGGGCGGGTCAGGAAGGGCACGTCCCCGGTGCGTACTCGCCCCTTCGCAGCCGGGCGTGAGTGGCTAGACAACGCGCTCTCCGTCGTTGCGCGGCGGCTTCCCGACC
Organism: uncultured Actinomycetes bacterium; assembly: GCA_963746965.1. Lineage (GTDB taxonomy): Bacteria > Actinomycetota > Thermoleophilia > Gaiellales > Gaiellaceae > Palsa-739. The sequence goes on from CAVVDH010000001.1 coordinate 1,890,423, forward strand.
CGCTCGTAACGGACCTAAGGCGGAAGCGGCGCGCGCAGCGTCCCCTGGAGGGCCGGGATGCCCAACCCGTCCGGCCCGGGTGTGGCGGCGTCCCTCGATCGAGCCACAACGGTCGGTGGCGATGAACACGCCTTCCGGCCGGTGTGACGAGGGCGCGGGTGGCGCAGGATGCTCTGCAGAGACGGGTTACCGAGTTCGTGCACACCGCTCTCCGAGCGCAACACGACCGGCCCATACCTAGACACTGCGGCGCCAGGCGGACTCATCGCGAGTCCGCCTCCGCGTGTGCGGCCGCCCACTGCCCCGCTTCCCACGCGGCGCGGCGCGCACTAGCATCCGCCCGTGCGCAGGATCGTCGCACTCGCCCTGACCGCGACAGCGCTGGCTGCCTGCGGCGCGTCGGCGGCGTCGACGCAGGCCAAGCCGCTGCGGATCGTCTTCGGGATCGCCGGCGGGAACCTGGCTCCCTTCCAGGTCACGATCGACACGAGCGGCCGCGTTCGCACCACGGGCTCGGTCCGGCCGCATCGCCGGCGGCTCTCACGCGCGAGAGTCCGGTCCCTCTCGCGCCTCGTGCGCCAGGCGTTCGCGGGGGGATTGGCGAGCCGGCAGTGCCCGGGGACGAATCCGGACATCGGCTCGGACTTCATCCGGGCGACGGGTCGCACGGTCACGGTGCACGGCAGGTGCGAGCCCGGATTCCAGAAGCTCTGGAACGAGCTCGCACAGGCCGTCGGCCTCGGCCTCGGCTAGCTAGTCGATCTTGATGGCGACGTGCTTGAGCTGCGTGTACTCCTCCATGGAGTAGATGGACATGTCCTTGCCGTAGCCGGACTGCTTGTAGCCGCCGTGCGGCAGCTCGGACGAGATCGGCAGCAGGTGGTCGTTCACCCAGACGGCGCCGAACTGGAGCTTCCTCGCCGCGTTCATCGCCCGGCCGACGTCGCGCGTCCAGACCGACGCGGCGAGCCCGTAGCGGACGTCGTTCGCCCAGCGGATCGCCTCGTCGTCGTCCGCGAAGCGCTGCACGGTCACGACGGGCCCGAACACCTCGCGCTGGACGATCTCGTCGTCCTGGGCCACGTCGGTCACGATCGTCGGCTGGACGAAGAACCCGCCGCCGTTCGTACCGGCTCCGCCGCCGGTCAGGATCGTCGCGCCCTTCGCGCGCTCGAGGAAGCCGAGGATCCGCTCCTGCTGGTCCTGCGAGATGACCGAGCCCATCTCGGTCTCCTCCGCGAGCGGGTCGCCCACCTTGAGCGACTCGACCTGCGGCACGAGCTCCTCGAGCAGGGCGTCGTAGATCTTCGGCCCGGCGATCACGCGCGAGCCGGCGGTGCAGTCCTGGCCGGAGTTCCAGTAGCCGGCGAGGCGGATCCCCTCGGCGACCGCCTTCGGGTCGGCGTCGTCGAAGATCACCATCGGCGCCTTGCCGCCGAGCTCGAGGTGGACGCGCTTCAGCGTGTCGGCTGCGGTGCGCGCGATGGTCTTCCCCGTCTCGACGTCGCCCGTGAGCGAGACCATCGCGATCGCCGGATGCTCGACGAGCCGCTGGCCGACCGGGACGCCGTCGCCCGTCACGACCTGGAGCACGCCCGGCGGGATCACCTCCTGCGCGAGCTGCACGAAGCGAAGCAGCGAGAGCGGCGTCTGCTCCGACGGCTTGAGGATCTGGACGTTGCCTGCGGCGAGCGCCGGGCCCATCTTCCAGACCGCCATCATCAGCGGGTAGTTCCAGGGGCAGATGCCGCCGACGATCCCGAGCGGCTCGCGCCGGATCATCGACGTGTAGCCGGTGATGTACTCGCCGGTGGACTTCCCCTCGAGGTTCCTCGCCGCGCCGGCGAAGAAGCGGAGGTTGTCGGCCGAGAAGGGCATCTCGTCGCGCGAGGCCATGACCGGCTTGCCGACGTTGACCGACTCGAGCTGCGCGAGCTCCTCGGCGTGCTCCTCCATCACGTCGGCGAGAGCGTGGAGGAGCTCCGAGCGCTCCTTCGGCGTCTTCTCGAGCCACTCGGGCAACGCCTTCTGCGCCGCCTCGACGGCGCGGTCGACGTCCGCCGCGTCGCAGCGCGGCACCTCGGCGATCGTCTCGCCGGTCGCCGGCGCGATCACCTCCATCGTCTCGCCGGACGCCGCGTCGGCGAGCTCCCCGCCGACGAGGATCCGGTACTGCTCGGTCGTGGTGCTCATGGTTCCTCCTGTCTCAGTAGGCGGTGGCCTGTGCAGTCTCGACGGATTCGGTCACTTCTGCCGCTCCGCGGCGCAGAACCCCCGTGTCGCGCACGAGCCGCTGTGCGACGAGGACGGGAATCGCCGTCAGCACGATCATTGCGAACGCGATGACGTTGACGACGGGGAGCTGCTGGCCGAGCCGGATGTAGCCGAGGATGAGCAGCGGCAGCGTGTTCTGCGCGCCCGCCGTGAACGTCGTGACGATGACCTCGTCGAAGGAGAGCGCGAAGGCGAGCAGGCCGCCGGCGACGAGGGCGGTGGAGAGGACCGGCCAGACGACGAAGCGGAACGTCTGCCAGCCGTCGGCGCCGAGATCCTGCGAGGCCTCGATCAGCGAGGGCGACGAGCGCCGTAGCCTCGCGAGGACGTTGTTGTAGACCACGACGACGCAGAACGTCGCGTGACCGACGACGATCGTCCACGTCGAGAGCGTGATGTTGCCGGTGACGAAGGCCGAGTTCAGAGCGATGCCCGTCACGATCCCCGGCAGCGCGATCGGCAGCACGAACAGGAACGAGACCGCCTCCCGTCCGAAGAAGCGGAAGCGGGCGACGCCGAAGGCGGCCATCGAGCCGAGCGCGAGGGCGATTCCGGTCGCGATCAGGCCGACGCGGACCGAGAGCCAGAGCGCGGTGCGTACCTCGGAGTTCCAGGCGGCGTGGAACCAGTGCGTCGTGAAGCCCGGGATCGGCCAGCTCTGGACGTTCGACTTGTTGAACGCGTAGAGCATGATCAGCGCGAGCGGGATCCAGAGGAAGAGCACGACGAGCGTCGACCACGCGGTGAGCGCGATGCGGGTGCCGCGCGTCTCCATCAGAGCGCCTCGAAGGCGCCGAGCCGGCGCGCGATCAGGAGATAGACGCCCATGACTGCGAGCGGCACGGCCGCGAACGCGGCCGCGAACGGCGTCTGCTGCGAGCCGATCGAGTCGTAGACGACGTTGCCGATGAACTGCGACGACGCGCCCCCGGCGAGGAGGGGGGTGATGTAGTCGCCGAGGGTGAGCGAGAAGGTGAAGATCGAGCCTGCGATCACGCCCGGCAGCGCGAGCGGGAGCAGGACCCGCCGGAACGTCGTCCAGCCGCCGGCGCCGAGGTCGCGCGACGCCTCGAGGAACGACTCCGGGACGCGCTCGAGGGCGCCGTAGACCGGCAGGATCATGAACGGCAGCCACACGTACGTGAAGATCAGCCAGACGGCCGTGTTCGAGTAGCCGATGTTGGCCGCCGGCAGCCCGACCTTCTGCAGCGTCCAGTTGAGGACGCCGTTGTGGTCGAGGATCAGCCGCCAGATGTAGACGCGGATCAGGTAGCTCGACCAGAGCGGCAGCAGGACGGCGACGAAGACGAACGCCCGTGAGCGCCCGCCCGCGACGCGGGCCATGAAGTAGCCGAGCGGAAAGGCGAGGATCGCATCGGCGGCCGTGACGGCCGCGGCGATGCCGATCGTCCGCAGCGCGATCGAGTGGTAGGCGCTCGCGTGCCAGAGCAGCCGGTAGTTGTCGAGGTTCCAGACGTGGCGGAGCTCGGACGTGAACGGATCCACGGTCCAGAACGAGGAGAGGAACAGCGCGACGAGCGACGCGACGTAGACGAGGAGGAACGCGAGGAGCGGCGGCGCGAGCAGGACGAGCGCCTTCGCCCAACGGTGGCGCCAGAGGACGCCGGTGAACCGTAGCCGGGCCGCCCGCAGGGGACGGCCCGGCTCGGTCAGGTCAACAGCCTGGCTGGACAGGGCTCAGCCTTTCAGCTCCGTCCATGCCTGTTGCCACTTCGTGTAGTCCATGCAGTTGTTCTGGCCGTTCCCGCAGGCTGCGACCGGGGTCTTCCAGAACCTGATCGAGTTGAAGTACTTCTTCGAGGCACCGCAGTGGTACTGCTTCGCGGAGCCCTTGGCGAGCTTGTCCATCAGCGAACACGCCTTCGGATTCGCCGGCGTCTCGCCGAAGTAGATCGCCTGCTCGGCCTGCACCTTCGGGGTCGAGACCCAGGCCATCCACTTGTACATGCAGTTCGGGTGCTTGGCGTGCGCCGACATCATCCAGGTGTCGGCCCAGCCGGTCGCGCCCTCCTTCGGGATCTCGTCCTTCACGGGCACCTTGTCGGCCTTGAGCGTGTTCGTCTGATACGGCCAGGAAGCGCCGATGACGGCATCCCCGCTCTTGAAGAGGCCGATCTCGTCCGAGGCGAGCGCCCAGTACTTCTTGATCAGCGGCTTCTGCCTGCGGAGCAGGCTGATCGCCGCGTTGAACTGCGTCTGGTTCAGCTCGTACGGATCCTTGATCTTGAGCGACGGCTTCGCCTTCGCCAGGTAGAGCGCCGCGTCGGCGATCTGGATCGGGTTGTCGGGGACGGTGATCTTGCCCTTGTACTTCTTGCTGTAGATCGCCGACCAGCTCTTCGGCGTCGGCTTCACCTTCTTCGTGTTCCAGAGCAGCGTGTTCGGGCCCCACTGGAGAGAGATTCCGTAGTGGACGCCCTTGATCGTGTTGTGCGGCGGCGACTTCAGGGCCGGGATGAAGTGCTTGAAGTCCGGGATCAGCTTCGGGTTCACCGCCTGGACGTCGTGCCCGTAGATCAGCCGCAGGCTCGCGTCGCCGGAGGCCGAGACGCCGTCGTACTGCGACCCGCCGCCCTGTCGCATCAGCGTCACCATCTCGTCCGACGAGCCCGCGTACTTCGCGTGCACCATGCAGCCCGTCTTCTTCTGGAACGGCGTCACCCACTGCCCCTGCGTGTAGCCCTCCCACGCGATCAGGTTGAGCTGCCCCTCGCCCTTCCCGATCTTCGTGGGCAGCCCTCTGCCGGCGCTGACGCCGGAAGCCGGGACGCAGAGGGCCGCGGTCACCGCGGCCAGCAGGACGTACCGGCGCTTGATCTTGCTCACTTCCCCTCCTTGGCGATCTCGTAGGTGTGCTCCGGACGCCACGAGAGCGAGACACGCTTGCCCCGCTCCTCGAGCGCCTGCTGTGAGGACGTCTCGAGGTTCTGGCGGACGACCGTGAGCTCGCCCCCCGAGTCGAGCTCGACCGTGTAACGGGTGATCATTCCGACGTAGACGACCTCCCTGACGACGCCCGTCTCGCCGCCGCTGCTGCTGCCTTCGTCGGTCATGTGGATCTTCTCCGGGCGAATCGTGAAGCGCCTGCCGTCGCGCTCGAGGACGTTCGAGACGCCGACGAAGCCGGCGACGAACTCGCTCTGCGGGTGCTCGTACACCTCTGCCGGCGAGCCGATCTGCTCGATCCCGCCCTCGTTGAAGACGGCGAGCCGGTCGCTCATCGTGAGCGCCTCCTCCTGGTCGTGCGTGACGTAGACGAACGTGATGCCGAGGTCCCGCTGCAGCGCCTTGAGGAACGTCTGCATCTCCTGGCGGAGCTTCAGGTCGAGCGCGCCGAGCGGCTCGTCGAGCAGCAGGACCGGCGGTCCGTTGACGATCGCGCGCGCGAGCGCGACCCGCTGGCGCTGTCCGCCCGAGAGCTGGCCGGGCTTGCGGTCGCCGAGCCCCGGGAGGCGGACGCGCTCGAGCACGTCCTTGGCGAGAGCGCGGCGGTCGCGGCGCCCCATCCCCTTCACGCGCAGGCCGTACTCGACGTTCTCCGCCACCGTCATGTGCGGGAACAGCGCGTAATCCTGGAAGACCGTGTTGACGGCCCGCTGCGACGGCGCCACGCGCGTGACGTCGACTCCCTGCAGCTCGACTCGGCCCGCGTCGGGGCGCTCGAAGCCCGCGATCACGCGCAGCGTCGTCGTCTTGCCCGAGCCGGATGGGCCGAGGAGCGTGAAGAACTCGCCGGCTGCGATGTCGAGGTCGACGCCGCCGACCGCCACGACGTCGCCGTAGACGCGCCGGATGCCGCTGAGGCGGACGGCCGGCGCCCCGGGGATCGGTTCGGCCTCAGCTGCCGTCGGCGCCAGCGTCGCCAAGTGCCTCCTCCAGCAGGGCCAGCCCGCGCTCGAGCTCCTCGTCCGATGCGGTCAGCGGCGGGAGGAGCCGGATGACGTTTCCGTAGAGGCCGCACGAGAGAAGGAGCAACCCCTGTTCGAAGGCGGCTGCGGTCGCCGCCTTCGCCGCGTCGGGCGTCGGCTCGCGCAGCTCGAGCGCCAGCATCGGGCCGAGGCCGCGTACCTCTCCGACGAGCGGCTGTCGGGCGGCGATCTCGTCGAGCCGGATGCGGAGAACCGTGGCGACGTGCCCGGCTCGTTGGGCGAAGTCCGGCTTCGCCAGCTCGTCGAGCACGGCGAGCGCGGCTGCACACGCGACCGGATTCCCGCCGAACGTGCCCCCGAGCCCGCCGACGTGGACGGCGTCCATCAGCTCGGCGCGACCGGTCACGCCTGCGAGCGGGAGGCCGCCGCCGAGCGTCTTTCCCGACACGAGCAGGTCCGGCTCGACGCCCAGCTGCTCGATCGCCCACATCGTGCCCGTGCGTCCGCAGCCCGACTGCACCTCGTCGTCGACGTAGAGGATCCCGTGCTCGTCGCAGATGCGGCGGAGCGCCTGCACGAACTCCGGCGGCATCGGGATGAAGCCGCCCTCGCCCTGCACGGGCTCGAGCACGATGCAGGCGACCGACTTCGGATCGAGGTCCTGCTTGAAGAGGAGCTCGAGACCGGCGAGCGCGTCCTCCGTCGAGACGCCGCGGAACGGGTACGGGGCGGGTGCGCGGTGGACGTCGGTCGCGAGCGGCCCGAAGCCCTGCTTGTAGACGAGCTTCGCGGTCATCTCCATCGTCAGACTCGTGCGGCCGTGGAAGGCGCGGTCGAAGACGACGACGCCGGGCCGGCCGGTCGCCGCGCGGGCGATCTTCACGGCGTTCTCGACCGCCTCGGCTCCGGAGTTCAGGAGGATCGACTTCGTCGAGGCGTCGCCCGGCCAGAGCTCGTCGAGGCGCCGGCAGACGTCCACGTACGGCTCGTAGGTTCCGACCATGAAGCACTGGTGGAGGTAGCGGTCGACCTGCGCGTGGATCGCGGCGACGACGGCCGACGGGCCGTGACCGAGGTTCTGGCACGCGATCCCGCCGGCGAAGTCGAGGAACTCGCGGCCGTCGGCGTCCCAGATCCGCGCCCCTTCGGCGCGGTCGACGACCAGGGCGGGCGTCGCCACGCCGCGGGGGACGTAGCGTTCGCGCGCTCCGAGCACGCGCTCGACGGCGCTTGCGCGTTCCTCGACGGACATCGGCGCCTGGATTATCTCCTGCGCGATACGGTCGTTCAAGCGCAAGGCGCCTCGCAATGCGAGGCGGCCGGCCGCTCCTGCTTCGGCAATGCGCGACCGGCGGCGGTCGCCCTCACGCAGCAGGCGTCTCGAACGTGCCGAAGCGGAGCTCGCTGTCGTAGTGGAAGCGCGTGGCGTCGACGCGTTCCATGTACTCCTCGCGATGCTCGGCGACGAAGGCGTTGTACGCGTCGGCAGATTCCCAGCGGTCGATCACGAGGTAGCGGCCCGGCATCTCGACGTCGCGCAGGAGCTCGGTGCCGACGTAGCCGCGGCCCTGCCGGAAGAACTCGGCCCACTCGCCGTCGGTTCCGTAGACGCGCTCGAACTCGGCGGCGTCGTGCACCTCGTAGCTGAAGACGAGTGCGAGCATGCGGCTGAGGATAAGGTCCGCGGCGTGTCCGCCGAGCCCGTTCCGGCCGAGCCCGAGTCCCGCGACGCGTACGCGGGCGTCCTCCGCTTCTACCACCTGGCCAAGCGCCAGGAGTGGCAGGTGGACGACGTACCGTGGGGCGACATCCCGTTCGTCCCGGCGGGGAAGGGGGCGCCCGAGCGGCAGGCTCGGCGCCGCGACATCTGGCGCTCGGTGATCATGCAACAGCTGCAGGCCGACGTGTTCGCCTGCGAGATGGCGTCGCAGCTCCTCTCGGCGGCGCCCGACCCGGAGGCGCGCCTCTACTACTCGACGATGGTGCAGGACGAGTCGCGCCACACCGAGGCGTGGCTGCGGCTGATCGGCCAGGTGGGCGGGGAGGGGGAGCGCGACCCGTTCCTCGACCAGCTCGCGCACATGTTCCTCGAGGCGGATCTGCTCGAGGAGAAGGTCTTCCTCATGCAGGTCTTCTTCGAGCGGCTGATCATTCCGCGGTTCCGGCTGATCGCGAAGTCGTCGCGCGGGACGGTGCTCGAGGATCTCTGCAACCGGCTCGCGATCGACGACGGCATCCACCACGGCGCCGGGATGGCGTACGAGCGGGTGCTGCTCGAGTCGGCCGGGAAGAAGGTGCGCGCGCGGCTCGTCGACGCGGCGAACACCATGCTGCCGATCTTCGCGCAGCACGTGCTCTGGCGGCCGAAGGCGCGCGAGGTGATCGGGCACCTGATGGAGACGCGCGACCGCGAACGGCTCCGCGAGGAGCTGAACCACGGCGTCCGGCTCGCGAACTCCCTCGGCCTCGACGTCTCGGACGTCCGCCTGCCCGCCGGCTGATCCCCGTCGGGCGAGAGGACGCTCGCCCAGGCGAGCGTCCAACGTCCATCCGTACCCGCCAACGGTGAAACGGTCCGGGTTGGCCCTTGCAGCGGGCCACATGTCCGCGCCTTCGGAGGTCTGATCTACGGCTTGACCAGGTGCTTGACCTCGAACGACTCCTGGGGTGGCGGTCCAGCCTCGACAACGGCGTCGCCCAAAGCCTGCCTGGCCGCCGGTAGAAGCCTCGCCTCCATGAATCGCTCGAACGCAGCCTGCGACTCCCACACCTCGACGGACCGCCACAATCCGTTTTCCTCGCCTGCCGCATGAACGATCAAGCCCTCGGGCGGATTCGCGTCGGCCCCCACAACCTCGTTGACGCGCTCGTAATCCCCCCAACTCGTCTCGGTTGCTTTTTGGATCACTACCCACGCCATCGGTCCCTCCTCGCTCGACATCTCTTGGCGGTCAAGCATCCCACATTCCGATTTCCAGTCGGAGCCCGACACCTCCGTGAAGGTGGTCGGGTCAGGGTCCGAACGTGAACGAACGCCGGTCCCCGCCAGCTCGAACGACGAAGAACAGCACCGCGGCGGCGGCAGCGAGCCCGAGCACGGCGAGCGAACGCCGCGCGACAGGATCCTGTAGTCCGTAGAGCAACACGTGGCGCTCCTCCCAGGAGGCCCACTCTCCGCCTCACGGCTGCGCCGCCAAAGCCGCTCACGGCCCAGGATTGCACGGGGCGCAGCCGGGCTTGACACATGCTGATATAGGAATATATTGAGAGCGTGGCCCGCTCCTCCACGACGTCGGACGTCTTCAACGCAGTGGCCGAGGTGCGCCGGCGCGAGATCCTGGACACGCTGATCGCAGGCGAGAAGGCGGTCGGGGCGATCGTGGACGACCTCTCGCTCTCGCAGCCTCAGGTCTCGAAGCACCTCCGGGTGCTGAGCGAGGTCGGGCTCGTCAGATGCCGGCCGGAGGGGCGCCGGCGGCTCTACAGCCTCGAGCCCGAGTACCTGCGGCCCTTCCACGACTGGCTGGCCAAGTACGAGCAGGCGTGGAACGACCGGCTCGACCGGATGGACGACTACCTCAAGGAACTCCAACGAGAAGGAGAGCAACCGTGACACCGGACCGGCACGGCTCGTCAGTCACCGAGTTCCCCAGCGAGCTCGAGATCGTCACCACCCGAAAGTTCGACGCTCCGATCGAGCTCGTCTTCGACGTGCTGACGAAGCCGGAGCACGTGCGCCACTGGTTCGCTCCGTTCACGGACGTGGTGACGGAGTGCGCGATCGACCTGCGCGTCGGTGGCGAGTACCACATCGTCTTCGTGACCCAGAACGGAAGCGAGTGCTCGTTCCGGGGGACCTACTCGGAGGTCCAGCCGCCGACCCGGACCGTGGCGACCTGGCTGTTCGAAGGCTGGCCGGACGCGCCCGCGGTCGAGACGGTCGAGCTGCGCGAGGCGGACGGGGTGACGACGCTGACGATGACGCTGGTGTTCCGCGACGAGGCCGGTCGCGCCCACATGGTGGCGGACGACGGCCAGACGGACAGCTTCAACAAGATGGAGGACTATCTGAGGTCGCTGCTCGACCGGGCGGGGGCTGCCTCGGGCTAGGGAATCACTCGAGCACGTGGATGTCGCGCGCGGCGCACATCCGCTTCAGCACCTCCGGCCAGACGGTGACGCTCACCTCGCCGAGATGGGCCGTGCGAAGGAGGAGCATCATCGTCCGGGACTGGCCGATTCCGGCGCCGATCGAGAGCGGGATCTCGTCCCGCATGATCGCCCGGTGATACGGCAGCTCGAGGAAGTCGAGCTGACCCGACAGCTCGAGCTGGCGGACCAGTGACTCCTTCGTCACCCGGATCCCGCCGGACATGAGCTCGTGCCGGCGGCGCGTGACGGGGTTCCAGACGAGGATGTCGCCGTTGAGCCCGTGCATCGGGCGCCCGTCGGCGGAGCGGGTCTCGGTCGACCAGTCGTCGTAGTCGGCCGCGCGGAGCTCGTGGGGCAGCCCGTCGGCGAGCGGCCAGCCGATCCCGTAGATGAAGACCGCGGGGTGCTCCTGCAGGATCGCCGTCTCGCGCTGCTTGCGCGGCAGGTCGGGGTAGGCGTCGAGGATGTCCTCGGCGTGGAGGAACTCGAGCTCGTCCGGCAGCGGCGGGTACGCAGAGCCGAGCACCGGGTACCGGGCGTGGAGGAGCGTCTCGGCCTCCTTGATCACCTTCCAGATCGAGCGCACCGTGGCCGTGAGGTAGTCGAGCGTGCGGTCCTGCGGCCGGATCGCTCGCTCCCAGTCCCACTGGTCGACGTACGCGCTGTGGTCGTGGTCGAGGAAGTAGTCCTTGCGCACCGCGCGCATGTCGGTGAGGAGACCCTCGCCGGCGCGCATCCCGAACTGGCGCAGCGCCATTCGCTTCCACTTCGTCGCCGCCTGCACGACCTCGGCCTCGATCGGGTGCTGCTCGTGGTCGTTCGCGATGTGGAAGGAGACGGGCGTGCGTGAGCCGTCGCGGTCGAGATAGTCGTTCACGCCGCTCTCGCGGTCGACGATCAGCGGCACCTGCACCTGCGTGAGGTTCAGCTCCTCGCTCAAGCGGTCCTCGATCAGACGCTTGGCGGCGTAGAGCCCTCGCATCGTCTCCCTCGGGTCGAGCAGCGGCGCGTAGTCGTCCGGGAGCACGTGCTCGAGCTCGTCGTAGTCGCCGATCCCCGGTCCGGCGAGGTCGGCTTCCTTCGCTGCAGATGCCATCGCGGTTCTCCTTCCGGGCTACTTCCAGGAAACCCAGCATCCCGTGGAGGGCTGCTGCGCGCATCCGCGCCGATGCGGCTGTCGGCCTCGGGTTTTCGCGGATGCCTCAGGCGGGGAGCAGGCCGCTCTCGCGTCCGACCTCGACGAACGCCGCGAGCGCGCGCTCGAGGTGTGCGGGCTCGAGCGCGGCCGACATCTGCACGCGCACGCGGGCCGTCCCCTCGGGCACGACCGGATAGCCGAACCCGGTCACGAAGACGCCGTGGTCGAGCAACTTCTCGGACAGCTCGATCGCGCGGGCCGTCTCGCCGACGATGATCGGGATGATCGCCGCCTCGCCCGGCAGCGGGTCGAAACCCGCCTCGCGGAGCGCGTTGCGGAACCAGCGCGTGTTCTCGTGCAGTCGGGACACGAGGTCGTGCCGCGTACGAAGGATGTGGACGGCCGCGCGTGCCGAACACGCGACGGTCGGCGGCAGGGCGTTCGAGAAGAGCTGCGGCCGGGAGCGCTGCGCGAGCAGGTCGCACACCTCCTCCGTCGAGGCGACGTAGCCGCCCGCCGCGCCGCCGAGCGCCTTGCCGAGCGTGCCGGTCAGGACGTCGACCTCGCCGAGGACGCCGAAATGCTCGGCGACGCCGCGCCCGGTGGTGCCGACCACGCCCACGCCGTGCGAATCGTCGACGAGCACGATCGCGTCGTGTGCTCGCGCGAGCTCGAGGATGTCCGGCAGCCGAGCGAGGTCGCCCTCCATCGAGAAGACCCCGTCCGTGAGGATCAGCTTCCGCTGGCCCGGCTCGCACGAGCGCAGCGCCTCCCCGAGCTCGTCCATGTCCGAGTGGCGGTAGACGAGCTTGCGCTCCGGCTTGGAGAGCCGCACGCCGTCGATGACCGAGGCGTGGTTGAGCTCGTCCGAGATGATCACCGTCCTCGCGTCGGTGAGCGACGGGATGACGGCCTCGTTCGCGTTCCAGCACGAGACGTAGGTGAGCGCCGCCGCCGTCTCCGAGAGCTCGGCGAGCTCCCGCTCGAGCTCGATGTGCGGCGCGAACGTGCCGCAGATGAAGCGCACCGACGCCGTGCCCGCCCCGTAGGCGCGCAGTCCCTCGATTCCCGCGGCGACCACGTCGGGATGGTCGGCGAGCCCGAGGTAGTTGTTCGAGGAGAGGACGATCACCTCGCCTCGCCCTTCCATGCGCACGACCGGCCCCTGGGGGCTCTCGAGGACGTTGAACCGCTTGTACGTGCCCGCCGTCCGGAGCCCGTCGAGCTCGCCGCGGAGCTCGGTGTCGAGAGACGCGGTCATGCCGCTGCCTCCGCGCTCGTGACCTGCGGGTGGAGCACGATCTTGCACGCCTCGCCGCTCGCGAGCAGCTCGAAGGCGTGCTCGAAGCCGTCGAGCGCACACTCCGCCGTGACGAGCGGGCGCAGGTCGACGACGCCGTGCTCGAGCAGCCAGCGCGTGCGGTACCAGGTGTCCCAGACCTGGCGGCCGCTCACTGCCGAGACGTCGAGGTTCTTGAAGATCAGCGTCTCGGCGATGTCGAGCTCGACGGGTCGGGCGGGAATGCCGAACAGGATCACCCGGCCGCCGTTGCGGGCGGCCACGAACGCCGTCTCGATCGCCGCCGGCGCGCCGGACATCTCGAACACGACGTCGAGCCGCTCGCCCTCGTTCAGCTCGACGAGCGCGGCCGCGGCGTCGGCGACGGCGGACACGTCGACGGCCGCGTGCGCGCCCATCTCCTGTGCGAGCCGGAGCCGGAAGGGCTTCGTGTCGCTGGCGATGATCCGTCCCGCGCCCGAGGCCCGCGCAATGCCGATGCTGAAGAGGCCGACCGGACCGCAGCCGAGGATCCCGACCGTCTTGCCGGCGAGGTCGGCGTGCCCGACTGCGAAGACGGCGTTGCCGAACGGTTCCTGCAGCGTCGCGAGCTCCGGTGGCAGCTTCGAGCGGTCGTTCTGCCAGACCACGCTGTCGGGGACGGCGACGTACTCGGCGAACGCGCCGTCGCGGTCGACGCCGAGGATCCGGGTCCGGGCGCACATGTGCGCCTTCCCGGTACGGCAGTGGTAACAGACGCCGCACGTCACGTGACTCTCCGCCGAGACGTAGTCGCCGACCTGGGCGTTCCGGACGACCGGGCCGGCCTCGACGACCGTACCCGCGAACTCGTGGCCGAGCGTCAGCGGCGGGCGGATCCGCTGCCGCGCCCACTCGTCCCAGTCGTAGATGTGGAGGTCGGTGCCGCAGATGCTCGCCGCCTCGACCCGGACGAGCACCTCGTCGGGACGAATCGTCGGCACGGGCAATTCGACGAGATCGAGGCCGGATGCGGGGCGCTCCTTGCGCACCGCCCACATCGTCGACTCCATGCGCGCAGCGTAATCCCTGCCGCGCGCGCGGTCGCATCGGTGCCGCCCGTGAGCGGCGCTGCGGGTTTGCCCCGCGCCGCTTCTACGCCGGGCTCTTGGTGACGACGCGGCGCAGACGCGGCGTGTCGCGCCGTGGCGTGCGGCCGGTGCGGCGCCCCGGGCCGGAGCGCTCGGCTGCGGGCGAACGTTCGGGCTGCGAGAAGTCGGTGGCGAGCAAGGCGATCGCAAGTCGCGCGAGGGTCGCCTGCTGTCCGGCGGCGAACTCGAGCCCGAGCTCGGCCTCGCCCTCGGGGCGCGGCGCCTTTCGCCGCACGACGGCGCGCAGGTTGAGCATGCTCCCGCCCAGCTCGATCGACAGGGGAACCTCGTCCCCGATCTGGACGCGCTCGTCGTCGGGGCCGGTGACGCGGGCCCCGGTGAGGGAGAGATCGAGGAAGGAGCACGGGCTGCCGCCGCTCGTTCCCTGGAGGAGGACGGGGAGGCGCACTCCGGCCCTCCGGTCGGGTGCGAATCGCAGCTGGCGTACCCGCTGCGCGGCCGCGGTGAGGAGCGCCGCGTTTCCGGCCAGGAACACGCAGGCGCCGAGCACGGCTCCCGGCTGGCGGTAGTCGAGCGGCGTCACGTGGGCGAGCGTCAGCGCGTACCAGACGAAGGCGGCCGCGGACATCGTCAGCAGCGTGCCGGTCAGCCTCGGCACCGGAGCGCGCAGGCGGCCGCCGGACTCCGCAGCCCCCTTCGGCGTGACCTGGAACGCATGCGAGCGGTCGCGACGCAGGAGCGCGAGCGTGCCGGCGAGCACCGCCGGCATCCGGAGGAACTCGAAGAGGATCGACAGGACCGGCGGGTAGTGGCCGCGGGCGAGGAGGCGGAGCGCGAGGAACTGGATCCCGAGAACCGCGATGAACACGGGGCCGAAGACGACGATCGGTGCGTCGACCGGCATACCGCCGGTCGCGATCACGACGACGGGAAGCAGGATGTAGCCGAGGCTCCGCCAGGCGTCGAACCAGCCCCACAACGTGGCCGCGTAGCCGAGCCGCTGGCCGAAGGTCAGTCCCGGTCCGGTCAGCGGCCGCTCGCGCCGGAGCAGCTGCATGGCGCCGGTCGCCCACCGCCGGCGCTGGAGCAGGTACTCGGAGGCCGTGCGGGCCGCGATCCCGCGAGCGAGGACCTCGTTGTGGTAGATGGTCTTCCAGCCCCGGCGATGGAGCCGAAGGGTCGTGTGGATGTCCTCGGTGACCGTGCCGGTGGCGACGCCGCCGATCGAGCGCAGCGCGTCGGTGCGGACGACGGCGCTGGTGCCGCACCAGAATGCGGCGTCCCAGCGGTTCTTGGCCGCCGCGATCACGCGGTAGAAGACGGTCTGCTCGTTGAACAGCTTGTGGCCGCCCCGCAGCTGGTGCTCGAACGAGTCGAGGTTGTAGAAGTCCTGCGGCGTCTGCACGAGCGCGACCTCGGGATCGTCGAAGTAGCCGAGCGTGTTGCGCAGGAAGCCCGGCCGCGGGATGTGGTCGGCGTCGAGCACCGCCACGAGATCGGCGTCGATCGACTGGAGCGCGTGGTTGAGGTTGCCGGCCTTGGCGTGCGAGTTGTCGTCGCGCGTGAGGTAGCGGGCGCCCAGAGCTGCGGCGAGCCTCCGCACGCTGGGACGCCGTCCGTCGTCGAGGACCCACGTCTCGTGCGCCGGCTCGAGCGCGACGGCGGCCGCGATCGTCGGCAGGATCACGTCTTCGGGCTCGTCGTAGGTCGGAATCAGCACCGCGACGCGCAGGTCGGTCGCGTCACGCGGCTCGACGCGGGGGCCGGCATCCACGTCCCAGAGGGCGAAGGTGAAGATGGCGAGCCCGAGCGCGTTGTGGAGCTCGAGGACGAGCAGGGGCAAGGCGACCCACCAGAACGAGAGATCGATGGTGAAGGCGACGCGCCAGACGAGATAGGCGAGCGTGGCCAGGACCGCGAACAGCGAGACGGCGTGGACCAGCCGCCGGCGTGCTGCGGACTCGGGGATCGGCCGCTCCTGGCCGGGGAAGCGCGGCAGGCCGACGGCGTCGCCGAACAGCGTCGAGAACGCGGCGCCGGAGCGCTCGTCGGAAGCCGGAAAGACCGCCATTGAGTCGTTGTCGGCAGCGGCGGCGGATACTTGAATCCGGCGGGCTCGTCAGCAGCCTCGCCCGGTGCGAAGCGCCCTAGCGCATTCCCCCGCGCTCGAAGTGGGCGCGGAAGAAGTTCTCGCTTCCTGCCGTCGCCATCGCAGCGGACGCACTGATCTCCAGGGCGAGCGCCGTCGCCGCGACGATCTGGGCGAGCCGGTAGACCTTGCCGGGCCCGGCGCAGCCCAGCAGCCCGAGCCAGCGGGCGGGGTCCGGCAGCGTCGTGCCGCCGCCGACCGTGCCGACCTCGATGCCGGGGAAGCGGATCGAGACGTGCAGCCCGCCCTCGACGCGCTGCTCCGTCCCGTGCGCCATCGAGCTCGTCGCGACGAGCCCGAGATCCTGGCCGGTCGCCGCGAAGACGGCCGCGATCGCGGAGGCAGGCGTGAAGGCGACCGACTGCATCCCCGATGCGACGGCGCCGTGCGTCCCGGCCCAGGCGAGCTCCTCGAGGTCCTGGAGCTTCGTCCGCAGCACCCGCTCGATCGCCGCCTCGGTCAGCGTCGTCTCGGCGATCACCGTCTTGCCGTGCCCCTGCTGGAAGTACTCGAAGGACGGCTTCTTGTCGCCGCCCATGTTCGCCTCGAGGATCGTGCGCTCGACGGGCACGGGCGCCTGCGGCAGCACGAACGCCATGTTCAGCGCGTAGGCGTTGCGGGTCATCATGTTCGCCCCGAAGGCGTCGCCGGTGGTGAAGCGCCAGAGGACGTGGCACATCGGGCCGACGACGTGGGTCTTCGCCTCGCGCAGCACGGCGTGCTTCGACAGCTCCGGCCGGTCCGCGGCGCGCAGGAACTCGCGCATCGCGGGGACCTCGCCCTCGATCCAGCGGGCGAGCACGAGGGCGTCGCCGGCGTCTTTGCAGATGAAGCAGGATGCTCTGGTGATCCTGTCGGCGATCACGTACGTTCGGATACCGCCGGACTCCGCGACCGCCTTCGCCCCGCGCTGCACCGAGGCGGTGAGCCCGCCTTCCGTATGGGCGAGCGGGACGACGACCTCCTCGTCCGCCCGGCCGGTCTCGACGACCTCGCCGTCCTCCGACAGCGCGTATTCGCCGAGCGAGACCGCGAGCTGCGCGACGGAGACCGGGATCGAGACGATGCCGGTGACCGACTCGGCGGCGCGCGCGTACGGTGCGAGGTCGACCTCCGGGAGGCCGAGCGCCTCCTGGCGGGCGTGCACCGAGCCGGGGTCGTTCTTCCGGGGAAGCCGCATGGAGCGGAGGCTATAACCTCGCCTCGTGGCCGCAACGATCATCGACGGCAAGGCGCTCGGTGCGAAGGTGCGCGAGGAGGTGGCCGCTTCCGTCGCGGAGCTCGGCCACGTCGGCCTCGCCACCGTCCTCGTCGGCGACGATCCCGCCTCGCACATCTACATCGATCTCAAGCAGAAGGCCGCCGAGCAGGCAGGGATGGAGGCGCGCGACCTCAAGCTGCCGGCCGACACGAGCGAGGAGGCGCTGCTCGCGGCGATCGCCGAGCTCAACGCCGACGACGGCGTCGACGGTCTCCTCGTGCAGCTCCCGCTTCCCGACCACATCGACGAGAACCGAGTGATCGAGGCGATCGCCCCCGCCAAGGACGTGGACGGCATCCATCCGGTCAACGCGGGCCGGCTCTACCTCGGTCGGCCGGCGCTCGTGCCGGGCACTCCGCTCGGGATCATGCGGATGCTCGACGAGTACGAGATCCCGCTCGAGGGCGCGCGAGCCGTGGTCGTGGGGCGCTCGGCCATCGTCGGCAAGCCGATGGCGCACCTCCTCCTCCAGCGCAACGCGACCGTCACCGTCTGTCACTCGCGGACGCGAGACCTTCGGCGCCACACGCTCGAGGCCGACGTCCTCGTCGCCGCCGTCGGCCGCCTGCACCTCGTCTCGGCCGACATGGTCAAGGTGGGGGCGACGGTCGTCGACGTCGGGATGAACCGCGAGGAGGGCAGCCGCAAGGTGCTCGGCGACGTCGACCCCGAGGCCATGGAACGGGCCGCCTACATGACGCCGGTGCCGGGCGGCGTCGGGCCGATGACGATCGCGATGGTGCTGCAAAACGCGGTAACGGCAGCGCGTCTGCACAGAGCCGGCGTGGTTGCGCGGGCAGGAAACTGAGCTAAACTCGGGCTGCTTCATCAACGGTCGGCGGCTCGGTGCCCGGGCCGTCGTTTTTCTGCAAGGAGGAAGGGTTGGCTGAGGGCACCGTCAAGTGGTTCTCGAACGAGAAGGGCTACGGTTTCATCGAGCGCGAAGGCGGCGATGACGTCTTCGTCCATTTCTCGGCGATCACGATGGACGGCTACAAGTCGCTGACCGAGGGTCAGCGCGTGTCGTTCGAAGTCGTACAGGGCGACAAGGGCGCGCAGGCCGCGAACGTCCAGGCGATCTAGAGAGAACCTGTCGGATAAAAGGTTGAAGAAGGCCCCGACAGGGGCCTTCTTCGTTTTGGGAGGATCGAGCGAATGGCGATCGACCGCGAGCAGCTTCTCCACGTCGCGCATCTGGCGCGGCTCGAGCTGCGCGAGGACGAGGTCGAGCGGCTCGAAGGACAGCTGAACGACATCCTCGCGGCCGTCTCGAAGGTGTCCGAGCTCGACCTCTCGGACGTGCCCTCGACCTCGCATCCGCTCGACGTCGTCAACGTCTGGGACGCCGACGAGCCGCGGCCGTGCCTGCCGGTCTCCGAGGCGCTCGCCAACGCGCCCGAGCGGGAGGGCGACTTCTTCAAGGTGCCGCCGGGAGGCACCGCGTGATCGACACCCTCCGGCTCACCGCGGAGGAGGCCAAGGGCCTGCTCGAGCGCAAGGAGATCTCCGGCGCCGAGCTCTTCGCCGCCTACCGCGCCGCGATCGGCGAGCGGGACGAGGAGCTCCACTGCTACCTCCACATCTGCGACGACCCCGGCGGCGACGGGATCCCGATCGCGCTCAAGGACGTCATCGGCACGAAGGGGATCCCGACGACGGCCGGCTCGAAGATCCTCGAGGGCTACGTGCCCGTCTACGACTCGACGGTGGTCGAACGGCTCCGCTCCCACGGGCTCCGGATCCTCGGCAAGACGAACACCGACGAGTTCGCGATGGGATCCTCGACCGAGAACTCCGCTTTCGGCCCCTCGCACAACCCGTGGGATCCGACGCGCGTGCCCGGCGGCTCGGGTGGCGGCTCGGCGGCGGCCGTGAGCGGCGGGCTCGCGCCGTGGGCGCTCGGCTCCGACACCGGCGGCTCGATCAAGCAGCCGTCGGCTCTCTGCGGCAACGTCGGCCTGCGCCCGACCTACGGCACGGTCTCGCGCTACGGCATCGTCGCCTTCGCCTCGAGCCTCGACCAGGTCGGCCCTGTCGCGCGCAGCGTCCGCGACTGTGCGTACCTCTACTCGATCATCGCGGGGCGCGACCCGCGGGACACGACGACGGTCGAGCTGCCGCATCCGGTCGAGCTCCCCGAGGGCGAGCGCCTCGGAGGGCTGCGGATCGGAGTTCCGAAGGAGCTCAACGAGGCGGAGGGGATCGAGCCGGGAGTCGCGGCGGCGGTGCAGGCAGCGATCGCGCAGCTCGAGGAGCTGGGCGCGGAGGTGGGGGAGTGCTCCCTGCCGCTCTCCGTCGAGTACGGGATGGCCTGCTACTACCTCATCACGCCGGCCGAGGCGTCCTCCAACCTCGCCCGCTACGACGGCGTCCGCTACGGCTATCGCGCCGACGCGGCCGAGCGGCTCGAGATGTACGAGCGGACGCGCGACGAGGGCTTCGGCGACGAGCCGAAGCGACGGATCATGGTGGGGACCTACGCGCTCTCGGCGGGCTACTACGACGCGTACTACGGCCAGGCTCAGAAGGTGCGGACGGTGATCAAGCGCGAGCACGACGCGCTCTTCGAGACGTTCGACGTGCTCGTCTCGCCGACCTCGCCGACCGTCGCCTTCCCGCTCGGCTCGCGCACCGCCGACCCGCTCGCGATGTACCTGAGCGACTTGCTCACGATCCCGTCCTGCATGGCCGGCCTGCCCGGCCTCAACGTCCCGTGCGGTCTCTCGGAGGGATTGCCGGTCGGCCTGCAGCTGATCGGGCCGCAGTTCGCCGAGAACACGCTCTTCCGGATCGGTCACGCGCTCGAGCAGGCGATCGGGTTCGATCCCGTCCCCGAACGGCTGCGCGCATGACCTACCGCTTCGAGGATCCGGCGGCGGAGTTCGTGCTCGCGGCCGAGCGTGTCTTCGGCGCGCATCCGCGTGTGCTCGACGGCTCGCGGGCCCTGCTCGTCGGCGACGTGAAGCTCCAGCTCGAGGCGGGAGAGCGCGAGCTGTGGCTGATCGAGACGCACGGCCCGCTCGAACACCGGGTGGGCATGGTCGAGGTGCACGAGGACGTCGAGGCGGCGCTGGTCGAGGCCAAGGAGAAGCTCGCTGAGCGCTGACTGGGAGGCGGTCGTCGGGCTCGAGGTGCACGCGCACCTCAAGACGCGGACGAAGATGTTCTGCCGCTGCGAGCTCGAGTACGGAGCCGCGGAGAACACGCACACGTGCCCGGTCTGTCTCGCGCACCCCGGCGCCCTTCCCGTCCCGAACGGGCGCGCGATCGAGATGACGATCCTGCTCGGCCTCGCACTCGACTGCGAGATCGCCCGGCACGCCGTCTTCGCCCGCAAGAACTACTTCTATCCCGACCTGCCGAAGGGCTACCAGATCAGCCAGTACGAGGCGCCCCTCTGCGGTCCGGGTCGGTTCCTCCTGCCGACGGCGGAGGGCGAGCGGGAGATCGGGATCGTGCGCGCGCACCTCGAGGAGGATGCGGCGAAGACCGTCCACGCCGGCGGCGCGACCGGCCGCTCGGTCGGGGCCGAGTACAGCCTCGTCGACTTCAACCGCGGCGGCACGCCGTTGCTCGAGATCGTCAGCGCTCCCGACCTGCGTTCCGCGGACGAGGCGATGTGGTTCCTCCGCCTCCTCCGGCAGACGATCGTCGAGCTCGGGGTCTCCGACGCCGAGATGGAGAAGGGGACGCTGCGCGCCGACGTCAACGTCTCCGTGCGCCGCCCCGGAGAGGAGGGCCTCCGGCCGCGCTGGGAGATCAAGAACATGAACTCCTTCACGTTCGTCGGCCGCGCGATCGAGGCCGCCTTCCGGCAGCAGGTGGAGGCCCACGAGGCGGGCGAGGAGGTGGCCCAGTCGACGTACGACTACGACGCCGACACCGACCGGCTCACCGTGCACCGCTCGAAGGAGGAAGCGGACGACTACCGCTACTTCCCGGAGCCCGATCTCGTCCCCGTCGAGCCGCCTGCGGAGCTCGTCGAGCAGCTGCGCGGCGGGGTTCCCGAGCGTCCGGGCGACCGCATCCGGCGGCTCGCGGAGGAGCTCGGCTTCGAGCCGGCAGCGGAGCTGGTCACGACCGGCAACGAGCGGAAGGCCGAGGCGCTCGCGGCCGAGGGCGTCGACTGGAAAGGGGCGGCAGCGATCGCGATGAACCGCGGCGACTTCCGTCCGGAGAACGCCGCCGCGCTGGCCCGGATCGTGCAGGCGAACGTGACGCGCGAGGCGCTCGACGAGGCGTTCGCAGCAGCGGCCGACCGGTCGATCGCGGCCGACGACTACCTCTCGAGAACCGCGCTCGGCGACGAGGACGCGCTCGCTCCCGTCGTCGACGCCGTTCTCGCCGCGCACCCGGAGCAGGTCGACACCTACCGCGGAGGCAAGGAGGGCGTGCTCGGCTTCTTCGTCGGCCAGGTGATGCGCGAGACGCAGGGGAAGGCCGACCCGCAGGTCGTCAACCGGCTGCTGCGGGAGAAGCTTCGAGGCTAGGTAGGTCGCGGATCGTCGAGCTGAGCGTTCCCAGGATCGCGGCGACGACGACGGGCGCGGCGAGCACGACGATCGTCAGCCGCGGCGACGTGTGCGCAAGCAGCAGCCCGGCGGCGAGCGGCCCGAGCGGGGCGGTCACCGCCCGGAGCATGTTCGAGGCGGCCATCGCCCGCCCGAGCAGACGGTCGGGGATGAGCGCGTACGAGTAGGCGGTCATCGCCGAGTCCGTGTTCGGGAACCAGAAGGCGTGCAGCGAGGCGGCCGCGGCGAGCACGTACACGCTCGGCTGGGCGAGGAACGCCGCGAAGACGAGCGCCGTCCAGAACTCGGAGAGCAGGATCGCGCGCATCGGGAAGATCCGTCGCAGCAGCGGCGAGACGAGCGAGCCTGCGAGCAGGGCCACGCCCTGGACGGCGACGAGGCCGCCGATAGCCGCGCTCGAGAAGCCGTGGCGGTGGGCGAGGACGATCACCGCGATGGGCGCTCCGGACGCCGCGAGGTTGCTGACCGCGATCATCGCGATCGTCGTACGCAGGAACGGGATCCGCCAGAAATAGGCGAGGCCCTCCCGGAAGCGCGTCCGCGCGCCCCGCTCCCGCTCCTCCTGGAAACGGGTGCGCATGAGCAGGAGCGTGAGCGTCGAGAAGGCGTAGGAAATCGCGTCCGTGAGAAACGGCAGACCGCGGGCGAGGCCGAACAGCGCACCGCCGGCCGGCGGAGCGGCCAGCCGCACGGCCGACATGCGCGCGTACATGACGCTCGCCGCGTCGGCGAACTGGGGCTCCGGCACGACGGCCTTGAACGCCCCGCTGTTCCCTGCGCGGAAGAACGTCGCACACATCGAGTCGACGGACGCGACGACGAGGATCAGCCAGAACGTCGAGCGCCCGGCGAGCGCCGCCGCGGCGAGCGTGCCGACCGCAACCGCGCCGACGGCGTCCGAGGCGATCATCAGCCGGCGCCGGTCGTACCGGTCCGCGGCGACTCCCGCGAGCGGGCTGAGCAGCACGTACGGTGCGAACTCGAGCGCTCCGACGTAACCCGTCTTCGCCGCCGAGCCGGTGACCGCCAGCGCAAGCAGCGGGTAGGCGATCGTCGACATGTTCGACCCGAAGGTCGAGAGCAGCTGCCCGGCCTGCAGGAGGAGGAAGTCCCGGTTCCGCCGCAGCGGAGGGAGCTCGGTCACGCCTCCATGGTCGCAGGGGTCTCAGCTGCCGCGGCAGGGGCTTCGTCTCGCGTCGTCAGATACGCCGCGCTCGCGACGACGACGGCGGCCATCACGACGAGCAGGATCCGGTAGTCGACGACCGTGGAGAGCGCTGCGCCGGTTGCGATCGAAGCCGTTTGCGCGGTCGAGAGCGAGATGTCGGCGGCAGCCGAGACACGGCCCTGGATCGCCAGCGGCGTTCTCGTCTGGAGGGCGGTCGTGAAGCCCACGATCGCCCAGGTGATACCGACACCGGCGAGCACGAAGCCCACGAGCACGACGGCCAGGGAGGGGAAGACGAGCAGGAGGTCCCCGACGCCGAAGAGCCCGAGGCCCACGCCGACGCTGCGCATCTCGCCGATCCGGCGGATGAGGGAGGCGGCCGTGACGCCGCCGGCGATCGCGCCGACCCCCTGCAGCGTCCCGAGCACGCCGAAGAACGACGGCGGCCTGCCGAGGTGCTGGATGACGGTGAAGATCAGCGTCTCGGCGAAGCCGATGACGAGGAGCGCAACGGTCGCTCCAAGAGTCATCTGGCGCAGCGGCAACGTGTTCCAGAGGTGCTCGATCCCCGCCGTCACCTCGCGCAGGAAGCGGTGCTCCGACGGCTCCGGCTTCGTCTCCGCCACCCGCATCCGCGACATCAGCAGTGCCGAGCCGGCGAACGTCGCGGCGTCGACGACCGCCACGCTCCCCCCGCCGAAGGCGGCGTAGAGGCCGGCGCCGGCCAGCGGTGCGACGATCCGCAGTCCCTGCCGCATCGAGGAGAGCGCGCCGTTGGCGTCGGCGAGCAGCTCCTCGGGCAGCATCACGCGCAGCAGAGCCGACTGGGCGGGGTAGAAGACCGAGCCGACGGTGCCGTACAGGAGCGCGACGAGGTAGATGAGCCAGGCGTCGCCGCGGTCGTGCACGAGCAGGAGCACGAGCACCGACGCCCCGAGCACGCAGTCGCACGCGATCATCAGGGGTCGCCGCCGGAAGCGGTCGGCGACGAGCCCGCCGAGCGGTCCGGCGAGGCTGCCGAGCGCGAGCACGAAGAAGACGAGCCCGGCCTGGGCGCTCGAGCCGGTCAGCGTCTTCATCCAGATGGCCATCACGATGAACATCGCCCAGTCGCCGAACGCGGACAGGGTCTGGCCCCCGACGAGCAGACGGGCGTCGCGATCTGCGAGGAGCTTGCGCACGTCCGTCCCTACGCGGCCCGGAAGACGCGGACGTCGCCGCTCACCGTGCGGCCCCTGACGACGACCGTCGGCGCGGCCTCGTCCTCGCCCTGCGGCTGCTGCTCGCTTCCCAGCGGCACCTCGGAGGAAAGGTCGCCTGAGGTCGAGCCCGCGTCGACGTCGAGGTTCGATCCCTGGACGATTCCGATCTCGACGTCGCCGGACACGCTCGAGAAGCGGGCGTCGCCGGCCGTGAGGGCCTCGAGGCGGATGTCCCCCGAGACCGACTTCGTGTCGGCAGAGCCTCCGACGGCGCGAACTCGCACGTCGCCCGAGACGGTCTGTGCCGAGAGGTCGCCGTCCACCCGTTCGAGGTTGACGTCGCCGCTGACGGTCTTGACCGTCGCATTCTCGGCGACGTCGCCGCGAACCCGGACGTCGCCGGAGACCGAGTTGACGTCGAGCTCGGCGAGCCGTCCGGACACCTCGGTGTCCGCCGAGGCGGTCTTGACCTGCACGCCGGCACCGTGGGGCACGCGCGCTTCCACGCGGAGGCCGTCGCTGCCGAAGACGAGGGAGCCCAGCGAGAACCCGAACCCGATCTTCGACTTCCCGCGCATCGTCACGACCACGCGCGGACCGTCCTGACGGACCTCCACGTGCTCGAGGAGGCGCTCGTCGCCTGCGACGGTCAGCGCGGTCTCCTCGGCGTCGGTGGTCTCGACGTCGATGGTCCCACTCGGGATGGCGACCTCGAGCGTGAGCGGGAGTGGGGTGTGGAAGGTCTGCTCGATCATCCTCGAGCCTCGCGGGCGCTGAGGATGCGCTTGACGCGGAGCCGGATCTCGCTCGCCCGCGGCAGTGGCCGCCGGTCGGCGCGGATGAGGCGCTCCGTCTTGTCGTAGGGAAGATGCTGGTCGGTGAACATGCCTCCTCCTTTCAGCTGCGGCCGTAGCCGGTGAGGCGGTTGCGGCTGCCGGCGGACGTGGATCGGCGCGACTCGACCGAGCGCTGGAGCGCCTGGACGAGCCACGTGTTGACGGACGCGCCTTCGCGGGCGGCGGCTGACTCGACCCGCTGTTTGAGGCTCTCGGGGAGCCTGAGCGAGATTCGCGCCGAGAACGCCTCGTCGGCCGGCTCCGTGCTGCTGCCGTCCTCGCGGACGAGCACCAGCTCGGGGTCGCGGCCGGCGATGCGGACCTCGACGTGCGCCGCGTCGAGCTGGGCGTTCAGCTCGAGCGCGGCTTCCGCGAGGACGTCCTGGAGGCGCCGCCCGAGCGACGCCTCGAGCGCGACCGAGAGCAGCTCTGCCGCGCGGGACGTCCGCTCGTCGCCGAGGGACGCGACGCGGACGAGGTCCTCCCGGAGCGCCTGGATGTGACCGTCGATCTGCATGGCGGCAGTATGACATCACAATGATGTCATTGTCAAGCCACACTGACGGCAGACTGACGTCGACCCGCTCTGCGAGCCGTCTTCCGGCCCTCAGGCGACGGGTTGGAGCCTCAGGCCAGGCCGCAGTACCGGGCCGTGTTGGGCCACGGCGAGTAGCCGCGCACGCGCGACGCGCGAACGGCGGTCCAGATCTGCTCGAGCGGGCTCCACCGGTCGGCGGTTCCCTTGTGCCGCAGGAGCCAGCCGCCGTAGTGCGCCTGGAACGAGAGGTTCATCTGCAGCCCGCCCCAGTACGGTCCGCCGGAGTCCGTCCAGCTCCCCTCGTAGTGGTGAATGCAGAGCCAGCCCCCGAAGTTGGGTGGATGGTTCGCCCGGCGCCAGGCCGCGTGCTCGCGCCGGCGCCACGCCCGCGCGAGCGCCCGGAGCCGGAGCACGGAGTGCGCGCTCAGCCGGCGCGAGACGTCGTGTGGCGGACGGCCGCGGATCACGGTCAACCAGCGGCGCGTGCCCAGACGGTAGTGCCGGACGTGCCGGCGCCAGTACCTGGCGGCCCGTCTGCGCTTGTGCGGTTGGGCCGTCTTCGTGGTTGTCGTGGCGACGGCCGTGCTCGAGGTCGAGCTCGCCTTCGGGGTTCCCGACCCTACGGCGGCCGCTGCCGCAGTGGCCATGCCTGCGAACGCGAGCAGAAGCCCGCAGGCCAGGATGAAGCGCCGCAAACCGTACCTCCCCAGGTCGATTGCAAGTCGGAGGCCGAGCGGGCGGGAGAGCGCCCCTTCAGACGTGCACCGCTCGGCGCGGCTTATGCGATCGGTCGCGGCAGCGTAGCGACAAGCGCAACGTTCGTGCGTCGGTGAGGCAACGCTTGTGACTCAGCGAGGAGCCATTTTGGGCCGGAAAAGCCGCGGAATGTGCGCCGGAGCGACGAATCCTGCGTAAAGCAGCACCGCGCCGGCCGCGATCCCCACCGCACTCCCGGCGGCTCCGAGGCCGGCGAGGCCGCTGCCCGTCGCGGCGGCCGCGATCCCGGCCACGATCAGGCCGTTCGCCAGCGGCCGGCGCCGCAACGACCGCAGGGCGACGACGACGACCGCGAGCGTGCCGAGTACGTTCGCGAGAATTGCGAGGAGCCGGGCCGGCAGGAACGCGACGTGATCCTGTGCCGCCGGGATCCCGTGCGCGGCGAAGGCGCCGTGCAGCGGCACGGCGAGAGAGATGCCGACCGCGAGGCCGATGTAGACGAGCGCCGCCGGCGCAGCGCTGCGGCGACCGGCGAGGAGGAGCGAGCCGGCTCCGAGCAGCGGCGCGGTGAGCAGGGCTCCCGCTGCGTAGTAGACCCGAAACGTGCGCCCGTCCCAGCCGGCGGCCTCGCCCCACGCGATCGCCGCCGCGGCTACCGCGTACGCGGCGAGCCCGCCCGCCCAGGCGAGCAGCTCGGGTCGGCGGGTGGCGCGGTAGCGCCCCGCGAGGAGGCCTGCGAGGCGCAGAGCCAGAAGTGCGGCTGCGAAGGCGACGAGCGCGTCCACGCCGGCAGCCTAGAACGCTACGGTTGGGGGCGGTGAAGCGGTACCTGTTCACACCGGGTCCGACGCCGGTGCCGCCCGAGGTGCTGGCGGCCGTCGGCGCCCCGGTCGTCCACCATCGCAGCCCGGACTTCCTCCCCGTCTACGAGCGCGTCCTCACCCGGCTGCGCGAGGTCTGCCGCACGGAGAACGACGTGCTCCTCTTCGGGGCCTCCGGCACCGGCGCCTTCGAGTCGGCCGTCGCGAACCTCGTCTCGCCCGGCGAGCCGCATCTCGTGATCTCCGCGGGCAGCTTCGGCGAGCGCTGGGTCTCGATGACGACCGCATACGGAGCGGATGTGGACGTGCTCCGGTACGCGTGGGGAGAGACGCCCGAGGCCGACGACCTGCGGGCACGGCTCGCAGAACGGGAGGCGAAGGCGGTGTGGCTCGTCCAGTCCGAGACCTCGACCGGCGTCGTCGCCGACGTCCGCGGTCTCGCGGCGGCGGCGCGAGAGGCCGGCGCGCTCGTCGTCGTCGACGCGGTCTCGAGCCTCGGCGCCGTCCCCTGCGAGACCGACGCCTGGGGGCTCGACGTCGTCGTCTCCGGCTCCCAGAAGGCGCTCATGACACCACCCGGGCTCGGCCTCGCCGCCGTTTCCGAGCCCGCGCTGGCCGCGACCGGCTCCTCGCCGCGCTTCTACTTCGACTGGCAGCGGACGCGGACGGGGCAGCAGAAGCTCGACGCGCCGGTGACGCTGCCCGTCTCGCTCGTCGCGGGGCTCGATGCCGCTCTCCGGCTGCTGCTCGACGAGGGGCTGGAGGCGTCGTTCCAGCGCCATGTCCGGCTCGGCCGGGCGGCCCGCGCCGGCGTGAAGGCGCTCGGGCTCGAGCTCTTCTCGCCGGACGAGGACCGGAGCGCCGTCGTGACCGCCGTGCGTGCGCCCGCCGGGGTCGACTCCGGCGACGTCATCCGGGGCGTCCGCGACCGCTTCGGGATCACGATCGCGAACGGCCAGGGAGAGCTGAAGGGGAAGATCTTCCGCCTCGGCCACATCGGCTGGTTCGACATCTTCGACGTCACGACGCAGATCGCGGCGGTCGAGCTCCTCCTCGCCGAGATCGGGGCCGACGTCGAGCGCGGCGCCGCCGTGACGGCGGCGCTCGAGGCGTTCGAGGCAGTGGGCGCCGTCGGCGGCGGGGCCGGGCCTTCCCGCCCGTGACTCCGCGCGTACTCGTGCGCGAGGAGATCTCCGACGCGGGCGTCGAGCTCCTTCGCTCCCGGTTCGACGTGGACGTGGACGCCGAGCGGGCGCTCGAGGAGATCATCGAGGGCTACGACGCGATCGTCATCCGCTCCGCGACGAAGCTGACCGCGGATCTCATCGAGCGGGCCGCTCGGCTGAAGGTGATCGGGCGCGCGGGTGTCGGCGTCGACAACGTCGACGTCGAGGCGGCGACGAGGCGCGGGATCATCGTCGCGAACGCACCCGAGTCCACGGTGGTCTCGGCGGCGGAGCACACGATCGGCCTGCTGGTCGCGCTCGCCCGCAACATCCCGCAGGCGCATGCCGCGCTCAAGCAGGGCCGCTGGGAGCGCGGGGCCCACGGTGGGATCGAGCTCGCCGGCAAGACCCTCGGCGTGCTCGGCTTCGGCCGGATCGGCCAGCAGGTCGGGCGGCGCGCCCTCGGGCTCGGAATGCGTGTCGTGGCCTACGACCCCTACGTCGCCGCCGAGCGCTTCCGCGAGCTCGGCGCGGAGCGCGCCCGGTCGCCCGAGGACGTCTTCGCGGTCGCCGACTTCCTCACGCTCCATCAGCCGCTCACGCCGGAGACGCGCGGCTCCGTCGGGGCCGCGGCGTTCGCCGCGATGCGGCCCGGCGTACGGATCGTCAACGCCGCCCGCGGGCCGCTGATCGACGAGGAGGCGCTGCTCGACGCGCTCCGGTCGGGTCAGGTCGCGGGCGCGGCGCTCGACGTCTTCGAGAGCGAGCCGTACTCCGGGCCGCTGCTCGAGCTCGACAACGTCGTCGTCACGCCGCATCTCGCCGCCTCGACCGGAGAGGCGCAGGACCGGGCGGGCGTCATCGTCGCGGAGCAGGTCGCCGCCGCGCTCGAAGGCGGCCTCGTCACGAATGCCGTCAACATTCCCGTGATCGGCGCGGACGACCTGGAGGTGCTCGGGCCGTACGTTCCGCTCGCGGCACGGCTCGGCCGCATCGCGATGGAGCTCTCGGACGGCGTCGCCGAGGAGATCGTGATCACGGCGGACGGCGGCCTCGCGGCCTACGACACACGCCTGCTCACCGTCGCCGCGCTGAACGGCGCGTTCCAGGGGCGCGCCGACCGCCCGGTGAACTACGTCAACGCGCCGCTGATCGCGGCCGAGCGCGGGATCGAGGTGCGCGAGGAGCGGTCGCGGACGGCACGCGACTACACGAACCTCGTCGGGGTGGAGGTGCGGAGCGCCGATTCGCTGGTCGGCGTCGCCGGCACGACGATCGGGAGCGACGACAGGCTCTGGCTCGTGAACATCCTCGGCTTCGACATCGAGCTGGAGCTCGCCCCGCTCTTCGTCCTCTGCCGCTACGACGACGTGCCCGGCGTGATCGGCCGCGTGGGGACGATGTTCGGCGAGGCGGGCATCAACATCGCCGCGATGACCGTGTCGCGCAGCCGCCGAGGCGGCAAGGCGCTGATGGCTCTCACCGTCGACTCGGTCCCTCCAGCCGGAGCTCGTGGAACGGCTGCGCGGGGAGGGCTTCGACGACGCCCGCGTGCTCGAGCTCGGCCCGGTCGCCGACTGACGGCCGGTCTAGGACTCGCTCGGAGCGGGTCGCCGTCTGCGCGGATCGAGCCGTACGACGGTCCGGCGCATCGCGTCCTGCACCTTCTCCACGATCCGGAAACGGCCCCGGTCGGCGACGACGCGCTCGATGTCGCCCTGCTCGTGACCCGGCTCGACGAGGAACGTCGTCGGTTCGTCACGTACCTCCTCGTACTCGGCGAGGCTCGCCGCGACGCGGTGGGTGCAGCTCGGATCGGAGCACTCGCAGACGAACTCGGTGTGCCTCGCGTCGAAGCGCTCTGCGCTCTCGGCGATTCGCTCGTTGACATCCCGAAAGAGGGCTTCCGTCGTGGCCTGCCGTTCGCGCTCGTTCACGGTCGTCTCCCTTCGACTGCGGCGTGTGGGCGGAGGAAGAACGCGCCGGGGCGGCGGCGGGTTTCGCACCCGTTACGGTGCGGCTGTGGAGCGCTGGCCCGAACCTGTCGCGCGCGTCGCCGCCGTGCTCGCACGGGAGGGGGTCGACGCTCGCGTCGAGGAGTTCCCGGAGGGCACGCCGACCGCGAGCGCGGCGGCGAAGGCCGTCGGCAGCTCGCGCGCGCAGATCGTCAAGTCGCTTCTCTTCATCTGCGACGGCCGCCCCACGCTCGCGCTGGTTCCCGGCGACCGCCGTGCGGACGAGGCGAAGCTCGCGGCGGCGACGCGCGCGCGTCGCCTCCGCGTGGCGCGGCCCGACGAGGTCCTCGCGGCGACCGGTTTCGAGCCCGGGGGCGTGGCCCCGTTCCCCGCGCCCGGCGTCTCGGAGGTGCTCATCGACGGCGAGCTCCTCGCCCACGACCGAGTCTGGATCGGTGCAGGTACCGAGTGTCACATGGCGGGCATCTCACCGCTCGACCTCGTGCGGCTCACGCAGGCTCGAACCGTAGATCTCACGTAGGGCGCGGTTTCGCCGTCCGGGTACGATTTGGGGCGCCAGCACCCGACCGAAGGGACAGCCGCGATGCGCGAGACGAAGAAGATCTGGATGAACGGCGAGCTGGTCGACTGGGGCAACGCGACGATCCACATCGGGACGCACGGGCTCCACTACGGCTCCGGCGTCTTCGAAGGGATCCGCGCGTACGAGACCGAGCGCGGCACCTCCGTCTTCCGCCTCACCGACCACCTCGAGCGATTCCACCGCTCCGCGCAACTCCTCTACCTCGACCTCCCGTACTCCGTCGAGGAGCTGCGCGAGGCGACGTGGGACCTGGTCGGCGCGAACGAGCTGCCCTCCTGCTACATCCGGCCGATCGCCTTCGTCGGCTACGGGGAGCTCGGCGTGTCGGCGGCGGGGAACCCGATCGACGTCGCGGTCATGTCGTGGCCGTGGGGCGCGTATCTGGGCGACGAAGGGATGCGGAACGGGATCCGGGTCAAGATCTCGAGCTGGGAGCGGGTCGGCCCGAACGTCATTCCGCACGTCGCGAAGGCGACAGGCGTCTACCTGAACTCGATGCTGGCCGTCGGGGAGGCGAACCGCGCCGGCTACGACGAGGCGATCCTCCTCACCGCCGACGGCTACGTCGCCGACGGCTCGGGCGAGAGCATCTTCCTCGTCCGCGACGGCGTGATCTACACGCCCGATCTCTCGGCCTCGATCCTCGTCGGCATCACCCGCGACACCGTGATCCAGATCGCGCAGGATCTCGGCCATCGCGTCGTCGAGAAGCCGATCATCCGCACCGACCTCTACCTCGCCGACGAGGTGTTCATGGTCGGGACGGCGGCCGAGGTGACGCCGATCCGCGAGGTCGACGACCAGGTCGTGGGGCCGCCCGGCCCGGTGACCCTCGAGATCCAGCAGGCGTACCTCGACACCGTCCACGGGCGCAGCGACCGCTGGAGCCAGTGGCTCGAATACGCGCCGGCAGCGAACCAGGCGTGAGGCAAGAGGTCGACTCGGTCCCGCTCTCGGGGCCGTATCTCGGCGAGCGCGAGGAGGAGCTCGTGCTCGAGGTGCTTCGCTCGGGGAGGCTCTCGCTCGGCCCGACGATCGACCGCTTCGAGGCGCTCGTCGCGGAGCGGGTCGGCGCTCCGTACGCCGCGGCCGTCTCCTCCGGCACTGCGGGCCTCCACCTGGCCTGCATCGCCGCCGGTATCGGGCCGGGAGACGAGGTGATCACGTCGCCTTACTCGTTCGCGGCGAGCGCGAACTGCTTCATGTACGAGGGCGGGATCCCCGTCTTCGCGGACATCGACCCGCGGACGCTGAACCTCGATCCCGCCGCGGTCGAGGCGGCGGTCACGGAGCGGACGAAGGCGATCGTGGCGGTCGACATCTACGGCTATCCGTGCGAGCTCCACGAGCTCCGCGCGATCGCGGAGCGTCACGGGCTCGCGCTCGTCGAGGACGCCTGCGAGGCGCTCGGCGCCGAGTACGGGGGAGCGCCCCTCGGCTCGCAGGGCGCCTCGTGCGTCTTCGCCTTCTATCCGAACAAGCAGATCACGACGGGTGAGGGCGGCATGGTGACGACGCACTCCGAGGAGGAGTGGCATCTGCTCCGCTCGCTCCGCAACCAGGGGCGCCCGGAGCCCGGCGGCTGGCTCGAGCACGTCAGGCTCGGGTTCAACTACCGGTTGAGCGACGTCGCCGCGGCGCTCGGGATCGGGCAGATCGAGCGACTCGACGAGATCCTCCGGCTGCGTTCCGAGGCGGCGAGCCGCTACGCCACGCTGCTGCGCGACGCCGCCGGGCTCGAGCTCCCGTGCGGCGACGACGGCGAGCATCGCCGCTCCTGGTTCGTGTACGTCGTCCTGCTGCCCGACGCCGCGGCCCGCGAGCGCGTGATCGCCACCTTCGAGCGGGAGGGGATCGGCTACAACCGCTATCTCCCGTCGATCCACCTCCAGCCGTACATGCGCGAGCGCTTCGGCTTCGGCGAGGGGTTGTGCCCGGTCGCCGAGGACGTCAGCTCGCGCTCGCTCGCGCTTCCCTTCTTCACGGGGATCGGGACGGCTGCACAGGAGCGCGTCGCCGAGGTCCTGGCGTCGGCGCTGTGAACCTGCAGAGCCTCGAGCGCGCGGAGCCGTTCACGACGAAGGACGGCTCGACGATCCGGGAGCTGCACCACACGCCCGCGCAGAGCCTCGCCGAGGCGTCGCTCGAGCCCGGGCAGGCCACGGAGCGCCACTACCACGAGCGAACCGAGGAGATCTACCTCGTCACGAAAGGCTCCGGCGAGCTCGAAGTCGACGGCGAGGCTCGCAGGGTCCGGCCGGGCGACGCGATCCTCATCCCGCCGGGCGCGTGGCACACGCTCGAGAACGACGGCACGAGCGAGCTGACCGTCCTCTGCATGTGCTCGCCGCCGTACTCGCACGAGGACACGTTCTTCAGCTGAGCCACGCGACGAGGGTCTCTTCGTAGAGCGGCGCGAGACTCCCGTCCGGCAGCGTCAGGTCGTGCTCCGCCTCCGGGATCACCACCACCGTCGCCCCGGACGGCCAGGCGGCGACGCTCGGCTCGACCGGAGAAGTCGAGTCGAGCGCCCCGTAGAACGCGAGCACCGGCACCCGGACGGCGGCGAACACCGGCCGCGGGTCGAAGTCCATCTCGGCGATCCACCGCTGCTTCGCCTCGTCGTCGAATGTGGACGGCGGAAGATAGGTCAGGGGGAACCAGGGTTCGTCGACGGCAGCCGCGAGGTCCGGCGGCGGCCCGACGTCGTGCACCCATGCCTCGAGCTGCAGGCGCAGAGTCCGGGCCTGCTCGACGACCTCGGGCCCGTAGCCGGCGAGCTCGAGGTGGCGCTGGTTCGCGTACAGCATCTGCTCGGCGGGCGTGACGCCCGTGGCCGCGATCGTGATCACGAAGCCCACACTCCCGGCGAGCGTCGCCGCGAGCGGCGTCACCCAGGCGCCCTGGCTCAGGCCCCAGAGGCCGACGCGGTCCGTGCCGAGCGCCGCCGCCACCGCGAGGGCATCCCGGGCCTGAGCCTCGAAGCGGCCACGGGTCGGCTCGCCCTCGGACTCGCCCTCGCCGCGCCGGTCGAACGTCGCGACGCCGACGCCGTGCCGGGGCAGCGTCTCGTGCAGGTGCCGGTAGAGGCGCGACGCATCGCGCGTCCCGCCACCGGCCCCGTGGAGGGCGACGAGCGCGGTGCTTCCGGCCGGGGAGTAGCTGACGGCGAGCCCCTGGACGCGCAGGTCTTCCATGACGGACAATGATGACGTGGGAGAGCGGATGGTCTTCCTCGGCTTCGGCAAGTGGGCGCGTGCGGACCGCATCTACGCGCTCGAGCCGATCACGGGGGACGAGCGCGGCGGCGGCCGCCGCACGCGCGTCTGGATCGACGGCATAGCCGAGCCGATCCTCGCCGGCCGCACGGAGCGGACGATCCTCCACGACATGGGGCAGGACGCGGAGGCGGCGACGGTCGTCCTCGACGATGCGCTCGATCTCGCGGAGCGCGTGGCGAAGGCGGTCGACGAGGGGCCGCTCGACCTCCGCGACCTCGGGCGGCGTGCGCGGCGCGTGCTCGAGAAGACCGCGAAGCCGGCCGAGCCCGAGCAGCTCTTCTAGGTGGAGCCGCTTCCGACCGAGGAGCGCCCGTCGTGGCGCGGATACGTCGCGCGTGTCGCCGTCGACTTCTCGCCGCTGCGGGACTATCCGGACTACCGGCGGCTCTGGATCGGCCAGGCGATCACTTTCGTCGGGAGCGAGATGGCGCTCGTCGCGCTCCCGTACCAGATCTGGCAGCTGACCCACTCGACGCTCGCGCTCGGGCTCTTCTCCTTCACCGAGCTCGTTCCGCTCTTGACCCTGACGCTCGCCGGGGGTGCGGTCGCGGACGCGTTCGACCGGCGGCGGATGGTGCTCGTCACCGAGACGCTCCAGGCGCTCGGCGTGGCCGGGCTGCTCGTCAATGCGGCGTTGCCGCATCCGAGCGTCGTCGCGCTGTTCGCCTTCGCGACCGTCGTGGCGTCGTGCTTCAGCGCCGGCGTCGGCGCGATGCGCTCGATCCCGCAGCGCCTCGTGCCCGAGGGGGTCTTCGCGCAGGTAGGGGCGCTCGACTCGATCTACTACGGGCTCGGCGGGGTCGCCGGGCCGGCGCTCGCCGGGGTGATCATCGGCGCCGCCGGCCTCTCTGCCGTCTACGCGATCGGCACCGCCTCGTTCGCCGCGACCGTCGTCGCGCTGTGGGGCCTGCCGGCGATGCCCCCGCACCCCGACGCCGACCGGCCCGGGATTCGCTCCGTTGTCGAGGGCTTCCGCTTCATCGTGCGCGAGCGGGTGATCCTCGGCTTCTTCGCCGTCGACACGAACGCGATGGTGTTCGGGATGCCACTCGCCCTGTTTCCGGCGATCGCCGCACGCCACTTCGGGAACGCGGCCCTCGTGGGCTACCTCTACTCGGCGCCGGCCGCGGGGGCGCTCGTCGCGGGGCTCGCCTCGGGCTGGGTGGCGCACGTCCGCCGGCAGGGGCTGGTCGTCGTCGCCGCGGCGGGCCTGTGGGGCGTCGCGATCGCCGGGTTCGCCTACGCGGACCGCTTCTGGCTCGCGCTCGTCCTCGTCGGCCTCGCGGGTCTCGCCGACCAGGTCAGCGCCATCTTCCGCAATTCCATGCTCCTCGCGCTCACGCCCGACCGACTGCTCGGGCGCGTGCGCGGGATCGAGTTCATGCAGGTGGCGAGCGCGCCGTCGCTCGGGAACGTGGAGGCGGGCGTCGTCGCCTCGCTCACGAGCATCCGCTTCTCGGTCGCGTCGGGCGGGCTTCTCTGCATCGCGGGCACGCTCGCGAGCGCCGTCGCCTTCCCGGCCCTGCTTCGCTACGACGCGAAACGGCATGCGACTGACGCGTGACTTCTTCGCGCGCTCGGTGCACGAGGTCGCTCCGGACCTGATCGGCGCGACGCTGCTGGTGGACGGGGTGGGCGGGAGGATCGTCGAGGTCGAGGCCTACGACCAGGACGACCCTGCGAGCCATGGCTTTCGCGGGCGGACCCCCCGTACAGCGTCGATGTTCGGCCCGCCGGGCCGCGCATACGTCTACCGCTCGTACGGCGTCCACTGGTGCCTCAACCTCGTCTGCGCGGAGGAGGGCCGCGCGGAGGCGGCGCTGGTACGCGCGCTCGAGCCGACGCACGGGCTCGAGGCGATGCAGGCGCGGCGCGGCGTCGAGGACGAGCGGACCCTCTGCTCGGGCCCGGGGAAGCTCTGCCAGGCGCTCGCGATCACGCGTGACCAGGACGGCCTGCCGCTCGACGAGCCGCCGTTCGAGCTCCTGCGGCGCGATTCCGACCCGCCGCTCGTCGTCGGGCCGAGGATCGGGATCACGCGCGCGGTCGAGCAGCCGTGGCGCTTCGGCCTCGCCGGCTCGCCGTACCTCAGCCGTCGCTTCTAGGATCACCGCCGTGGGAATCGCCGAGCTGACCCGCAACGCCGTCGACGTCCTCCCCGAGGGCGCCCTCGAGGCGAAGCTGAAGCTCGGCCGCCCTCTGCGCGTCAAGCTCGGGATCGACGTCACGTCTCCCGACATCCACCTCGGTCGCGGCATCCCGCTGCAACGGATGCGCGCCTTCCAGGACGAGGGGCACAAGGCGGTCTTCATCGTCGGCGACTACACGACCCGGATCGGCGACCCGTCGGGCCGCTCGAGCGAGCGCCCGATCCTCTCCGACGAGGAGATCGACGCGAACGCGCAGCGGTACCTGGAGCAGGCGAAGGTGATCCTGCGCGACGACCCGGACGCTGCTCGAGGTGCGGTACAACGGCGAATGGCTCTCGAAGCTCGGCTACGCGGACGTCGTCCGGCTCGGCCGGATCGTCACGGTCGCGCGGATGCTCGAGCGCGACGACTTCGAGCAGCGCTACCGCGCGGGAGAGCCGATCTCGATCTCCGAGCTGCTCTACCCGCTCATGCAGGCGTACGACTCCGTCGCGATCGAGGCGGACGTCGAGCTCGGCGGCACGGACCAGCTCTACAACCTCCTCGCCGGCCGGGAGGTGATGGAGGCGTTCGGCCTCGAGCCGCAGGTGGTACTGACGACTCCGCTTCTCCTCTCGTGGGACGGCGAGAAGATGAGCTCGTCGGTGGGCAACAACGTCCCGCTCACGGCGCCGCCCGAGGAGATGTTCGGCCGCACGATGCGGATCCCCGACGCGCAGCTCGAGGAGTGGTGGACGCTCGTCGCCGAGCGCCCCGTGCCCGAAGTCGACCCGATGCGGGCCAAGCTCGAGCTCGCCCGCATGATCGTCGCGCGGTCGCACGGTGAGGCGGCGGCCCGCGAGGCGGAGGAGCACTTCACCCGGGTCGTCCGGCGGGGAGAGGCTCCCGAGGAGGTCTCCGAGTTTCCCTTGCCCGCCGGCGATCCCCTCCACGTGCCCGGGCTGCTGGCGGACGCGTTCGGGCTCTCCACGAGCGAGGGCCGCCGGCTGATCGCGCAGGGAGGCGTGAAGATCGACGGCGACACCGTGAGCGAGCTCGATCTGCCGCGGGCGCGCCTCGCCGGGGCCGTCCTCCAGGCCGGCAAGCGGCGCTTCGTTCGGCTCAACGAAGCCACTTGACGGGGGCTTCGACCCTGCTACACTTCCCCGGCTGCCCGAGAGGGCGGCGTGGAAAAGTCCCTGCAAGCGAGCGAAAACGGAGCGCCTTAGGAGGATTCCCCGCAAGAGGAAACCCGCAAGTCCTGAGGCCTCTGGCGCGAGTCGAGGCCTTTTTCGTGCCGTCCCAGAGGCTCGGTCCTTGAAAACTCAACAGCGTGCGTTTACGTCGAGACGTCGTTCCGGCTTCTGGCCGGGGCGGCGAATCAACCCTGTCTCCACCCCTGAACAAGCACGGGGTGGGACTTTGAGCTCAAGCTCAAAGTGAAAAGACCGGTCGGCTTTGGCCGGCCAACACTTCTTCACGGAGAGTTTGATCCTGGCTCAGGACGAACGCTGGCGGCGCGCTTAATACATGCAAGTCGAGCGAGAACCAGGGCTTCGGCCCTGGGGACAGCGGCGAACGGGTGAGTAACACGTGGGTAATCAACCCCCGACACCGGGATAGCCCGGGGAAACTCGGATTAATACCGGATGCCCCGTCCGGCCCTCGGGCCGGCCGGGAAAGGGTAGCTTCGGCCTCCGGTCGGGGACGAGCCCGCGGCGGATTAGCTTGTTGGTGAGGTAAAGGCTCACCAAGGCGACGATCCGTAGCTGGTCTGAGAGGACGATCAGCCACACTGGGACTGAGACACGGCCCAGACTCCTACGGGAGGCAGCAGTAGGGAATCTTGCGCAATGGGCGAAAGCCTGACGCAGCGACGCCGCGTGAG
This sequence comes from uncultured Actinomycetes bacterium, assembly GCA_963746965.1. Taxonomy (GTDB): domain Bacteria; phylum Actinomycetota; class Thermoleophilia; order Gaiellales; family Gaiellaceae; genus Palsa-739. The sequence goes on from CAVVDH010000001.1 coordinate 1,928,494, forward strand.
GGAAGAAGGCCTTCGGGTTGTAAACCTCTTTCAGGAGGGACGAAGCCACTCGGGTTAATAGCCCAGAGGGTGACGGTACCTCCAGAAGAAGCTCCGGCTAACTACGTGCCAGCAGCCGCGGTAATACGTAGGGGGCAAGCGTTGTCCGGATTTATTGGGCGTAAAGAGCGTGTAGGCGGCCAGACAGGTCCGCTGTGAAAACTCGAGGCTCAACCTCGAGAGGTCGGTGGAAACCGTCTGGCTAGAGTCCGGAAGAGGAGAGTGGAATTCCCGGTGTAGCGGTGAAATGCGCAGATATCGGGAAGAACACCCGTGGCGAAGGCGGCTCTCTGGGACGGTACTGACGCTGAGACGCGAAAGCGTGGGGAGCGAACAGGATTAGATACCCTGGTAGTCCACGCCGTAAACGATGGGCACTAGGTGTGGCGGGTGTCGACTCCCGCTGTGCCGAAGCTAACGCATTAAGTGCCCCGCCTGGGGAGTACGGCCGCAAGGCTAAAACTCAAAGGAATTGACGGGGGCCCGCACAAGCAGCGGAGCATGTGGTTTAATTCGACGCAACGCGAAGAACCTTACCAGGGCTTGACATGCACTGGAAAGCCGTAGAAATACGGCCTCCCTTCGGGGCCAGTGTGCAGGTGGTGCATGGCTGTCGTCAGCTCGTGTCGTGAGATGTTGGGTTAAGTCCCGCAACGAGCGCAACCCCTGTCCCATGTTGCCAGCGTGAAAGACGGGGACTCATGGGAGACTGCCGGTGACAAATCGGAGGAAGGTGGGGTCGAAGTCAAGTCATCATGCCCCTTATGTCCTGGGCTACACACGTGCTACATTGGCCGGTACAAAGGGCTGCAAACTCGCGAGAGGGAGCGAATCCCAAAAAGCCGGTCCCGGTTCGGATTGGAGGCTGAAACTCGCCTCCATGAAGGCGGAGTTGCTAGTAATCGCGGATCAGCAATGCCGCGGTGAATATGTTCCCGGGCCTTGTACACACCGCCCGTCACACCACGAAAGTCGGCAATACCCGAAGCCGGTGGCCTAACCCGCAAGGGAGGGAGCCGTCGAAGGTAGGGTCGATGATTGGGGTGAAGTCGTAACAAGGTAGCCGTAGCGGAAGCTGCGGCTGGATCACCTCCTTTCTAGGGATGCCGGAGCTCTTACTCCGGCAGGCGCTGGTCCCCTTGATGGCATTAGCCGTCGGGAAAGCCGGCTCGCCTGGAAACAACGTCGACCTCGACGTTCGTACGCTGTTGAGTTTTGAAGGACTGGGCGCTCGAGCCCGCGTGGACCTTGAAAACTCCATAGCGACATCTAATACCGGTGTTCTTCTGATCAAGAGAACAAGGGCACACGGTGGATGCCTTGGCACCGAGAGCCGATGAAGGACGTGGGCGGCTGCGATAAGCCCGGGGGAGGAGCTGACCATCCTGCGATCCCGGGATCTCCGAATGAGGAAACTCACCGCTGGTAATGCGGCGGTACCCGTACCTGAATCCATAGGGTGCGGGGGGTAAGCCGGCGAACTGAAACATCTAAGTAGCCGGAGGAAAGGAAAGAAACCTCGACTCCCTTAGTAGTGGCGAGCGAACGGGGAAGAGCCCAAACCCGCACGACGCGATAGGCGGCAGCCGTTGTCGTGTGGGGGTTGTAGGGCTCGCCTTGATCCGTCTGCCGACGGGTCGGGAAGTTACAAAGTCATGTGTTAGCCGAAGCGGATGGAAAGCCGCACCACAGCAGGTAACAGTCCTGTAGGCGAAAGCGCATGGCCTTCCTTGGCGAGTACCTGAGTACGGCCGGGCACGGGAAACCCGGTCGGAATCCGCGGGGACCACCCCGTAAGGCTAAGTACTACTCGGTGACCGATAGTGAACTAGTACCGTGAGGGAAAGGTGAAAAGTACCCCGGAAGGGGAGTGAAATAGCACCTGAAACCGTGTGCTTACAAGCGGTCGGAGCGGAGCAATCCGTGACGGCGTGCCTTTTGCATAATGAGCCAGCGAGTTAGTCTTCCACGGCAAGGTTAAGGAAACGGAGCCGTAGCGAAAGCGAGTCTGAACAGGGCGATTCAGTCGTGGGAGCTAGACCCGAAACTGAGTGATCTACCCATGGCCAGGTTGAAGCGGGGGTAAGACCCCGTGGAGGACCGAACCCACGTCGGTTGAAAACGGCGGGGATGAGCTGTGGGTCGGAGTGAAAGGCTAATCAAACTCAGAGATATCTGGTTCTCCCCGAAATATATTTAGGTATAGCGTCACGCGTTCAGTGACGGTTGTAGAGCACTGTTTGGCCTAGGGGGCCTACCAGCTTACCGAAGTCAGGCAAACTCCGAATGCCGTCATTCCAGAGCGTGGCAGTCAGAGTGCGGGGGATAAGCTTCGTGCTCAAAAGGGAAACAGCCCGGACCGTCGGCTAAGGTCCCTAATTCCATGCTAAGTGGGAAACGATGTCCGATTGCACAGACAACCAGGATGTTGGCTTAGAAGCAGCCACCATTCAAAGAGTGCGTAACAGCTCACTGGTCAAGTGGTCGGGCGCGGACAATGTAACGGGGCTTAAGCATGGAACCGAAGCCACGGACTTCACGCTTTGCGTGGAGTGGTAGGGGAGCGTTCCCAGGGCGGAGAAGCGGCGGCGGAAGCCTGCCGTGGAGCGCTGGGAAGTGAGAATGCTGGCATGAGTAACGAAAGGCGAGTGAGAAACTCGCCCGCCGAATGCCCAAGGGTTCCTGAGTAAAGCTAATCTGCTCAGGGTTAGTCGGGACCTAAGCCGAGGCCGACAGGCGTAGGCGATGGCCAACAGGTTGATATTCCTGTACCACGTCCCAACCGCTATCACCGATGGGGGGACGGGGTAGGTTAGGGCAACCCAGGCGTTGGTCGACCTGGGGTAACCGCGTAGGGCGGTCGGTAGGGAAATCCGCCGGCCTTTAAGCCTGAGACGGGATGCCGAGGCCCTTAGGGGCCGAAGTGCCTGAAACCATGCCTCCGAGAAAAGCCTCTAGGGAGGTTGGACGTGCCCGTACCAAAACCGACACAGGTGGGCAGGTAGAGAATACCAAGGCGATCGGAAGAACCCTCGTTAAGGAACTCGGCAAAATGGTCCCGTAACTTCGGGAGAAGGGACGCCCCGGTAGAGTGAAGCCCTTTACGGGCCTAGCTCGAGGGGGCCGCAGTGAAACGGCCCAAGCGACTGTTTACCAAAAACACAGGTCTCTGCGAAGTCGCAAGACGACGTATAGGGGCTGACTCCTGCCCGGTGCCGGAAGGTCACGAGGAGAGGTTAGCTTTCGGGCGAAGCCTTGAATCCAAGCCCCGGTAAACGGCGGCGGTAACTATAACCGTCCTAAGGTAGCGAAATTCCTTGTCGGGTAAGTTCCGACCTGCACGAATGGAGTAACGACTTGGGCGCTGTCTCAACGAGGGATCCGGTGAAATTGTAGTTTCGGTGAAGATGCCGAATACCCGTGGTTGGACGGAAAGACCCCGTGAACCTTTACTACAGCTTGACGTTGGAGTTCGGGATTCGTTGTCCAGGATAGGTGGGAGGCTGTGAAGCGGGGACGCCAGTCCTCGTGGAGCCAATCTTGGGATACCACCCTTCGTGTTCTGGGCTTCTAACCCGCTGCCGTGATCCGGGGCGGGAACAGCGTCAGGTGGGTAGTTTGACTGGGGCGGTCGCCTCCCAAAATGTAACGGAGGCGCGCAAAGGTTCCCTCAGCACGGTTGGAAATCGTGCGTAGAGTGCAAAGGCATAAGGGAGCTTGACTGCGAGACAGACAGGTCGAGCAGGCGCGAAAGCGGGCCTTAGTGATCCGGCGGTAACTGGTGGACGTGCCGTCGGTCAACGGACAAAAGGTACTCCGGGGATAACAGGCTTATCCTTCCCAAGAGTCCACATCGACGGAAGGGTTTGGCACCTCGATGTCGGCTCGTCGCATCCTGGGGCTGAAGCAGGTCCCAAGGGTTGGGCTGTTCGCCCATTAAAGCGGTACGCGAGCTGGGTTCAGAACGTCGTGAGACAGTTCGGTCCCTATCCACCATGGGCGCTGGAGCTTTGAGAGGAGTCGTCTCTAGTACGAGAGGACCGAGACGAACAGACCTCTGGTGTATCAGTCGTCGTGCCAACGGCGCTGCTGATTAGCCACGTCTGGATGGGATAACCGCTGAAAGCATCTAAGCGGGAAGCCCACCTCGAGATGAGAGCTCCCATCCCCTCGAGGGAGTAAGGGCGGTCGGAGACCACGACCTTGATAGGCGGGACGTGTAATCGCAGCAATGCGTTCAGCGGACCCGTACTAATTGCCCGAGGTCTTGATTTGAACACCGGTCGGAGTCGCTATGGAGTTTTGAGGGTCAACGCGGATCGCGCGGCCTTGACAGTTCGGCGGTCATACCGGTAGGGAGACACCTCTTCCCATTCCGAACAGAGAAGTTAAGCCTGCCAGGGCCGATGGTACTCGGAGGGCAACCTCCCGGGAGAGTAGGTCGCCGCCGATTTATCTGACGAAAGGGAGCCGCGAAAGCGGCTCTTTTTCGTGCGCTGACGCGAGGGACTAGGCGGCGACGTCGCTGTGGATCCTGTCGCGCCAGGCTGGATCGAGCTCGCGCAACCGCCGGACGCGTTCCGCGATCGGTGGGTGCGTGACGAACAGCGCCCCGAGCCCGTGCTCGGCGAACGGGTTGATCGTGAACAGCGGTTCCGTCGCGGGGCTGCCCTCGAACGCGACCAGTTCGGCCGTCTGCTCCAGGCGCGTCAGGGCGTCGGCCAATCCGTGCGGCGAGTCGCAGAGCCTCGCTGCGAGCCGGTCGGCCGCGAACTCGCGCTTCGGCGACACGAGGAGGTGGACGCAGGCTGCGGCGACCGGGCCGAGGACGAAGAGCAGCGCGCGTTCGAGCCAGCCGCCGATCCGGCTCGCCTCGAGCGTCACCGCGGCGGCGACGGTGGCCGCGGTCTGCACCTGAACCTCGTGCAGCCGCACGTGTGCGACCTCGTGTGCCAGTACGCCTTCGAGCTCTGCCGGCGCACAGGCGGCGATGCAGCCCGTGCTGACGGCGAGCGCGGAGCTGCGCAGGCCGCGTCCCGTCGAGGCCGCGATCGGCAGCCCGTCGGGAATGAGGTAGAGCCGCGGCTTCGCGATCCCGGCGCGGGCGGCGAGCCGCTCGACCGTGGAGTGCAGGAGCGGCGCCTCGGCGAGCGGTAGCTCGCGCGCTCCAATCATCCCCAGCACGACACGGTCGAACGTCCAGTACGCGCCCGCCGCGACGAGCAGCGCGCAGAAGACGAAGATCGAGAGGCCCTGGACGCCGTCGAGCGCCCAGCCCGCGAGCGCGAACACTCCCGCGAGCGCCAGGACGAGCAGCCAGGCCTTGACGATGTTGCGGAGCGAGAGGAGCACCCGGGCTCCTAGCGGTCGTCGCCGCCGTTGTCCTGCCCGTCGTCCTCGAGCAGGCCGCGCGGCGGCCAGTCCTCGTTCTGCGGCGCGTCGCACCGGCTCGAGCAGTGGAGCGACGCGATGTTCTGGAGCGGTACGAGGATGTGGCCGTTGAGCTCGATGTGCGCCACCTCGTCGACGTAGCAGTACGCGGTGAGCACGCCTTCCTGGTACTCGCCGCCGAAGAGCGCGACCTCGACCTGCTCACCCTTGTACTTGCTCGTGTAGTCCTCCACCTGCGGCTCAGTCTAGTGCGCGGAACGAGCCGTTCTCGCAGGCGCAGGCCCAGCGGCCGCAGTTCTCGACGACCGGGAGCGCCATGCCCAGCACGGCGCTCTGGATGCGCCGCATCGAGCCGCCGTGCGTGACGACGAGGACGCGCGCGTCGCCGGGATGACGCTCGGAGATTCGCCGCAGGGCGTGCAGCATCCGTTCGGAGTGCGCCTCCGTCGACTCGCCGACGAACTCGACGCGGTCGCGCTCGACCGCGGTCAGGCCCTCCCACGTGCCCCAGTCCTTCTCCCGCAGCTGGGGGTCGAGGGCGACCGGAAGGCCGAGCCGTTCACCGACGATGTCGGCCGTCTCGCGGGCGCGGGCGAGGTCGCTCGCGTAGATCGCCTCGAGCTCCTCGTCGACGAGCTCCTCGGCGAGCTGCCGTGCCTGCCGGCGGCCGTAGTCGCTGAGCGGCCGGTCGGTCTGGCCCTGCAGACGGCCGTCGGCGTTCCAGTCGGTCTCGCCGTGGCGAACGAGGAGGAGCGTGGTCACGACGACTACGCTAGCCAGCGATGGACCTCGGTCTCGCCGACAGCGTCTGCCTCGTCACCGGCTCCACGGGGGGGATCGGTCTCGAGACGGCCGAGCTGCTCCGTGCCGAGGGCGCGACCGTCGTCACGACCGGCCGCAGCGGCGGCGAGGTGACGGCCGACCTCTCGCGGCCGGGCGAGCCGGAGCGCGTCGTGGCGGAGACGATCGAGCGCCACGGACGCCTGGACGTGCTCGTGAACAACGTCGGCTACAGCGAGATCCGCAAGCTCGAGGACGTGACCGACGACATCTGGCAGGCCTCGTTCGAGATCAACCTCCTCAGCGCGGTGCGCGCCACGCGGGCCGCGCTGCCGGGGATGCGCGAGCGGAGGGCGGGGACGATCGTCAACGTCTCCTCGACCGCGGCGAAGCGCCCCTCGACGGGGATGCCGGACTATTCGGTCATGAAGGCGGCGCTGCTCTCCTTCTCCCGGCTGGTCGCCGACCTCTACGCCAGGGACGGGATTCGCTGCAACGCCGTCACGCCCGGGCCGACGGCGACGGGAGCGTGGCTCGGCGAGGGAGGTTTGGCCGACCAGCAGGGCGAGCGCGACGAGGTGCTCGCGAAGGTCGCCGCCGGGCGGCCGCTCGGCCGGCTCGCCGAGCCCGAGGAGATCGCGGCCGTGGTCGCCTTCCTCTGCTCGCCGCGGGCGAGCTACGTCACCGGCGCGGCGTGGAGCGCGGACGGCGGCACCGTCCCGATCATCGTCTAGGCACGCGCCGGAGCGCGGGCTAGGCTGCCTCGACGATGCCGGAGATCGCCGGGAAGGTCGCGGACGGCTTCGCGGACGCGGTTCGCGAGCACGAGGAGCAGTGGCTCTCGCCTCTCGCCGTGCGGTCGTACGAGACCCGGGGGCGCGAAGCCCCGGAGGAGGAGTGCAGCCTGCGGACGCCGTTCCAGCGCGACCGCGACCGGATCGTCCACTCGAAGGCGTTCCGGCGCCTGCGCCACAAGACGCAGGTCTTCGTCGACCCCGAGGGCGACCACTTCCGCACGCGGCTCACGCACACGCTCGAGGCGGCCGGGATAGCGCGCGGGGTCGCGCGCGCGCTGCGCCTGAACGAGGACCTGACCGAGGCGATCGCCGTCGGCCACGACGTCGGCCACCCGCCGTTCGGCCATGCGGGGGAGCAGGCGCTCGACGACCTCCTCCGCGAGCGCGGGCTCGGCGGGTTCCGGCACAACGAGCACTCGCTCCGCGTCGTCGAGCGGCTCGAGCGCGACGGCCGCGGACTCAACCTCACCTGGGAGGTTCGCGACGGGATCCTCAAGCACACGGGGCCCGAGGAGCCGGAGACCCTCGAAGGGCGGATCGTCCGGCTCGTCGACCGTTTCGCGTACATCAACCACGACATCGACGACGCCGTCCGAGCCGAGCTCCTCGACCCTGCCGACCTCCCCGCCGGGCCCATCGAGCTGCTCGGCGACACGGGCTCGCGCCGGATCGACACGCTCGTCCACGACGTCGTCGAGAGCTCCGCGCGCGCCGGAGACGTCGTGCAGAGCGACGAGATCGGCGATGCGATGCTCGCGCTCCGCGCCTTCATGTTCGAGCACGTCTACCTCGCGCAGGATCACGCCCCGGCGGAGCGGGCGGTGCGGCGGATCTTCGAGCAGCTCGTCGGCCGCCGCAGGATGGACGCCGAGGAGGCCACCGACTATCTCGCCGGGATGACCGACCGTTTCGCGCTCGCCTACGTCGCCGAGTTGGACTAGCGCGTGGCCCGCCTCAAGGACGAGTCGGTCGAGCGCGTCAAGGCGGCCATGGAGATCGTCCCCCTCGTCGAGGACGTCGTCCGCCTCCGCAAGTCCGGTAGCACGTACAAGGGGTTGTGTCCCTTTCACCAGGAGCGGACGCCGAGCTTCACGGTCTCGCCCGCGCGGGGCACCTTCAAGTGCTTCGGCTGCGGTGAGGGCGGCGACGCGATCACGTTCGTCGAGAAGACGGAGAACGTCGACTTCGTCGGTGCCGTCGAGATTCTCGCGCGCCGCTTCGGCGTCGAGCTCGAGTACGAGGAGTCGTCGCCCGAGCAGGAGCGGAAGCGGCAACGCGACGACCGGCTGCGCGCGCTGCTCGAGCGGGCGGCCGAGTTCTACGGGCGCGTGCTCTGGGAGTCCGAGGCGGGCGCCGCCGCGCGCGACTATCTCGCCTCGCGCGATCTCGGCGAGGAGATCTGCCGCGAGTTCCGGCTCGGCTATGCCCCCGGCGGGGCACGGCTAGCGTCGCGGGCGTTGCAGGAGGGCTACACGCAGGAGGAGCTGCTGGCGGTCGGTCTGGCCAACAGGCGCGGGAACGACTACTTCCAGCGCCGGATCGTCTTCCCCCTCGCCGACGCGCGGGGGCGCGTGCTCGGCTTCCAGGCACGGAAGCTCCACGACGACGACCCGCTGCAGGCGAAGTACGTCAACTCGCCCGAGGGCGAGCTGTTCCGCAAGGGCGATCTCCTATACGGCCTCGACCTCGCCCGTCAGGCGATCGCGAGAGAGGACCGGGCGGTCGTCGTGGAGGGGAATGCGGACGCGATCGCGCTGCGGCAGGCGGCCTTCCTGCCGGTCGTCGCTTCGATGGGGACCGCGCTGACCGAGGCGCAGCTGCGGGCGCTCGCCCGGCTGACGAAGCGGCTCTTCCTCTGCTTCGACGCCGACGCGGCCGGACAGGACGCGACGCTGAGGGGGATGGAGCTCGCGGTGCGCCAGGGCTTCGTGGTGCGCGTCGTTCCCCTCGCCGAGGGAACGGATCCGGCCGACGATCCGGCGGCGTTCCAGGAGCGGCTTGCCGCACCCGTGAGCTATCCGGTACATCGCGTCAGGTTGTTCTGGGAGCGGGCGAGCGACAGGCAAGCCGCCTTCAACGAGATCCGTGCGTTCCTCAGCGCGTACCCGGATTCGGTCGAGCAGCACGAGGCGGTGCGCCTCGCGGCGGACCTGCTCGATCTGCCGCCCGAGACGCAGGCCGGCCTCATCGCTCGCCGCAAGGTCTCGGCCGGCGTGGTCTCACCTCGTCTCCTCGACGCGGGGGCGAGGCTCGAGCGCAGCGCGCTCGCCGGTGTGGCCGGCAACGAGTCCCTCCTGCCGGACCTCGAGCAGCTCGGGCCGGAGCACTTCGACGACGAGCTGCACCGGCGCGCGCGCGCGTACCTCCTCGGGCAGGAGACGGCGGACGGCGACCTGACGGCGCTCCTCGCCGGGCTCTATGCACTGCGGGACGAGGAGGAGATCACGCTCGACACCGCGACCCAGCTCCTGCTGCGATTGCGCGAGCGGAGGCTCGAACGCGAGCTCGCGAGCGCCGACGACGAGCATCTCGTGGAGCTCCAGCAGCGGCTCGCAGCCCTGCGCGACGAGATCCGCGCCTTCGCCTGAGCTCGCAGACTGCCCGGCTACAATGGCCGCCGCCGATCCCCGGTAGCTCAATTGGCAGAGCATCCGGCTGTTAACCGGAGGGTTGTTGGTTCGAGTCCAACCCGGGGAGCTGCGCCGCCGATCAGGGCGCCCATCCCCGCACCCCTTTCTGGTGTCGAGGACTAGCGCCTCGCATGTTTCAGTCGTTCCGTCGCCGACTGCGCCACCCAGAAGGGGCATCCAGCTCGGCACTCAGAGCTCGTTTCGTTGGCTGGGTTGATGGCAGACGGCATCAAGAAACGCCTGCGTCTCCCGCCGCGAACGGAGCACGTGTTCCGTCGTGTGAGACCCGTGCCGCAAGATCTCGGATCGTGCGTACTCAGGTTCTGAACGGCGGTTGCGCCAAATCCTCCCGACGCCGCCCCACTCGTCGCGCAAGCGTCGGTCGACCGAATCCTCGCAACCCTCGGGCATCTCGCCAACGGGCTTGCGAAACCCCCGCAGAAACGCGCGACTCGCGCACAACCACCAAGGAGTATCGAGAAAGACGATGGTTTCCGCGCGTTCGAGCCGGAAGGCAAGCGTCTCGTTGTAGTTACCGTCGATGATCCAAGCCTCGCCGGCGAGCAGCGTGTGTTGCCGGTGTCGCCACTCGTCGTCCGACGGTCGCACCCAGCCTGGGTTCCAGTAGTGGACGTCGAGGTGAATCAACGGCAAGCCAGTCCTTGCCGCGAGCGCCCGTGCGAACGTGCTCTTCCCGGACCCCATCATCCCGTCGACGAGAACGCGGTGGCCGATCAGCCGACAGGCACCGTTCATGGGGCAGAGTGTGCCACCGGTGCCGAGCAGATTGCCCGCTCACGGGCGACCTCGGCGACGGTGCGGAGCTCCTCGACGGCCATCCCCGCGAGCGTGCGCACGCGCGGTGCCGGTCGCTACGTAGTTCCGGGCATGCCGTTTCACGGGCTTTGCTGATGGACGGCGGGGCCGACCCCGGCAATCTCCCGTGGAGAGCCGACAGGGGAGGAAGGGATGGCCGTTCGCGTACGGCCGATGCGCCAGGGGACGGCTCCGGAGGCCGTGCGGCAGCCGGGGGCGCCCGAGTCGCAGCTCCGGGCGGAGCCGATCGTCGAGGCGCAGGCCGTCGACAAGGTCTACGACACCCGTAAGGTCGAGGTGCATGCGCTTCGCGGCGTCAACCTGTCGGTCCGGCCCGGCGAGATGCTTGCGATCATGGGCCCGAGCGGCTCGGGCAAGACGACACTACTGAACTGCCTCTCCGGCCTCGACAGCGTCGACGCAGGCGAGGTGCTGATCGACGGCGTGGCGCTGAGCTCGATGTCCGACCAGGAGCGCACCGACTACCGGGCGCGCCGGATGGGCTTCGTATTCCAGTTCTACAACCTGATGCCCGTCCTGAGCGCGGTGGAGAACGTCGAGCTGCCGCTGCTCGTCGCGCGGGTTGCGGCAGGCGAAGCGCGGCGGAAGGCGCTCGCCGCGCTAGAGCTCGTCGGGCTCGCCGACCGCGCCCACCACGTTCCCGACGAGCTGTCCGGCGGCCAGCGGCAGCGGGCGACGATCGCGCGGGCGCTCGTGAACGAGCCTGCGATCGTATGGGCGGACGAGCCGACCGGCGACCTCGACAGCGAGAACGCCGGCGAGATCGTCGGCCTCATGCGCCGGCTGAACCGCGAGCGGGGGCTGACGTTCCTGATCGTGACCCACGACATCTCCGTCGGCCGGGCGACCGATCGCATCGTGCGCATGGTCGACGGCCAGATCGTGGGCGAAGAGCTACTGGAGGTGAGGCAGTGATGGTTGCCCGCGTGACGGTCGCCGAGATCGATCCCGTGCGGCAGGACCCGCGGCAGGCGATCGAGCGGTTCGAGAGCGTGCTCGTTCCGGCCCTGCGCGAGCAGGAGGGCTACGAGGGCTGCTCCGTCCTTCTCTCGGACGAGGGCAAGGTGCTCGTGATCACCCTCTGGGCGAGCGAGGAGGCCGCACAGGCGACGAGAGCGAGCGGGTTCTACCAGTCGCAGATCGACAGGCTGTCGGACTTCGTCGTCTACCGGTCGTCGCCGGGTCGCGAGGCCTACGAGGTCGTGGTCTCGGACGCGGTGGCGGTCGCCGGCTAGGAGCGCCGGCTTGCACAAGCTGTTCGGGATCCCGGTCGGGACGCTCGCGCTCGTGCTCGTCGCGCTGCTCGGGCTCTCGCTCGCGGTCGTCGCCGCCGTCGCCTTCCGCCAGCGTGTCTTCGTGCGGCTCGGCCTGCGCAGCGCGCGCCGGCGGCGGGGGCGCAGCGTCCTGATCGTGGCCGGGCTGATGCTCGGGACCGTGATCATCAGCGCGGCGCTCGCGACGGGCGACACGATGAGCCAGACGATCCGCGCGACCGCCCTCGGTGCGCTGGGCCAGGCCGACGAGGTCGTCGGCGCGAAGGGCATCAGCAGCATGTTCGCCACCGGTAGCGGAGCCACCGGGCCCCGCTACTTCCCGCAGTCGTATGCCCGCAAGATCGCGCGTGCCGGCGGCGACCGCGTCGCGTTCGTCTATCCGACCCTCGTGGACTCGGTCGCGGTCGTGGACGTACGCAGCCGGCAGAGCGAGCCGCGAGTGACGCTCTACGGGAGCACCCCGGCGGGTCTGCCGACCGGTGCGCTGCGACCGGGCGAGGTCGTCCTCAACACGAAGGCGGCGGACAAGCTCGACGCGGAGGCCGGCGACACGCTGCGGGTGCTCGCCGGAGCGCGGGCGGTCACCGTCCGCGTGAAGGACGTGCGCCGCTACTCGGGCGGCGCGGCCGCGACGAGCGGCCTCCTGATCTCGTTGCCGGCGGCGCAGCGCCTGTTCGAGCAGCCGGGGATGGTCGACTCCTTCCTCGTCGGCAACCGCCACGGGATCGGCGCGACCGACTCCGTGATTGCGGCGCTGAAGCCGACGCTCGGCCCGCTCGGGCTGGAGGCGGACAACACACGCGAGGACTTCGTGAAGCTCGCCGACCAGCAGGGAGCGGCGTTCATGTCCCTGTTCACGACCTTCGGCTCGTTCTCGATCATGGCCGGCGTTCTCCTGATCTTCCTCATCTTCGTCATGCTCGCCGCCGAGCGGCGCAGCGAGCTCGGGATCGCGCGCGCAGTGGGGACGCGCCGCTCGCATCTCGTCTGGATGTACGTCTTCGAGGGGGTCGCCTACGACCTCGTCGCCGCCGCGGCGGGCGTCCTCGCCGGGCTCGGCGTCGCGTATCTCATGGTGCTGGCCCTCTCGGGCTGGCTCGAGTCCGAGAGCGACATCAGCGTCGGCTTCACCGTCAAGGCGGCGAGCATCGTGCTCGCGTACTCGATCGGCGTTCTGCTCACCCTCGCCGTCGTCGGCTACTCGGCGCGGCGCGTGAGCCGCATGAACATCGTCTCGGCGATCCGCAGCCTGCCGGACCCCGCGGCGACCAGGTCGGGCAAGCGCCGCTGGCTCTGGCCGACGCTCGGGATCCTGCTCGGCTTGCTCTTCGTCTGGGCGGGTGTGCAGGCCGCGGACGCCGTCGCGCTCGGCGTCGGCGTCTCGGCGCTTCTGCTCAGTGCGGTGCCGTTGCTGTCCCGCGCGGGCGTCCCCGACCGGCCGCTCCGCACCGCCGCGGGTCTCGCGCTCGTGTGCTGGTTCACGCTGCCGATCCCGCGGCTCCTGCTCGGCCAGCTGAAGACGAACTTCGGGCTCTTCGTCTTCGGCGGCCTGATGATCGTGATCGGCGCCACGTGGGTGATCGCCTACAACGCCGACCTGCTGCTCGGCGGGCTCAGCGCAACCCTCGGCCGGATCCGCGTGCTCGCGCCGGTGTTGCGCATGGCGGTGGCCTATCCGCTCCGCAGCCTGTTCCGCACCGGTGTGACGCTCGCCATGTTCACGCTCGTCGTCTTCACGCTCGTGGTCGGCTCCACCATCACGGGCTCGATGGTCAACGCCTTCAACGACGTGCAGAGCTTCGGCGGCGGCTTCGACGTACGGGCCGACGTCTCGCCCTCGACCCCGATCGCGAACGTCCAGCAGGCGCTGCGCCATGCGCAGGGTCTCGACGTCTCGAACTTCCGGGCCGTCGCCGCCGTGTCCACGCTTCCCGTGAAGGCGCAACAGCTCGGCGAGAGCGCCAAGCCCGAGGACTTCGTCGTCCACGGCGTCGACGACACGTTTCTCCGGAGCACGACGTTCGGGATGTCGGCGCACGCCCGTGGCTACTCCTCCGCGGCCGCCGTGTGGCGGGCGGTGCGCACCCACCCGGGTCTCGCCGTGATCGACTCGCTCTCGGTGCCCCACAAGATCAACTACAACTTCGGAGCCGTCCAGGCATTCCACCTGCGGGGCCTCTACCTCGAGGACGGGACGTTCGCGCCGCTGCGGGTTCGCGTCCGGGACGCGCAGACGGGGCACGCCCGCGTACTCACGGTGATCGGCGTGCTGGCCCAGACCGCTCCCCAGGAGATGCTCGGGCTGTACACCGCACAGGCCGCGCTCACACCGACCTTCGGCGACCGCGTCCGGCCGACGAGCTATCTGATCGCGCTCCGCCCGGGCGTCGACGCGGTGGCGACTGCGAAGCACCTCGAAGCATCGTTCCTCGCCAACGGCATGCAGGCGGACGCCATCTCCGAGGTGCTCCACGACGCGGTCTCGGCGAGCCTCACCTTCGACCGTCTGATCGAGGCGTTCATGGCCCTCGGCCTGCTCGTCGGCGTGACCGCGCTCGGCGTCATCAGTGCGCGCGCAGTCGTCGAGCGACGCCAGCAGATCGGCGTGTTGCGGGCGATCGGCTTCCGCAAGGGGATGGTCCAGCTCAGCTTCATGCTCGAGTCGTCGTTCATCGCGCTCACCGCGATCGTCGTCGGCACGGGGCTCGGGCTCGCCGTCGCCTTCAACGTCGTCGACGAGTACGCGCGCCAGCCGTCGATGGAGAACCTCGGCCTCAGCGTCCCGTGGCTGACCCTCGGCGTCATCTTCGTCGCCGTCTACGCGGTCGCCCTGCTGACCACGCTCGCGCCCGCCCGCCGCGCCTCGCGCGTGTTCCCGGCCGAGGCGCTCCGCTACCAGTAGGCGCAGGGCCCGCGCGTCGCGCGCCGTTAGGCTGCGTCCTCGTGCCCGGTTCGCGCTCCAGCCTCGACGAGCTCCTGCAGAGGCTCGGCGAGATCTCCGACCTCGAGCACGCGGCCTTCCTGCTCAGCTGGGACGAGGAGACGAAGATGCCGCCGCGCGGCGCTCCGGCCCGGGCCGAGCAGCGCGCGACTCTGGCGCGCCTCGCCCACGAGCTCGGCACGGCGCCCGAGCTGGGTGCGCTCCTCGAGGAGCTCCGCGAGCTCGAGGAGGGCTGCGAGCACGAGTCGTTCGAGGCGAGCGTCATCCGGGTCGCGCGGCGCGACTACGAGAGGAAACGCCGCGTCCCGAGCGAGCTGAGCGCGGAGCTGACCCGGGCCGGCTCCCTCGGCTACCGCGCGTGGCTCGAGGCCCGCGCCGCCGGCGATTTCGAGCTGCTTCGGCCGCACCTCGAGCGGCGTCTCGCGCTCATGCGCGAGTACGTCGCCTGTCACGAGCCGTACGACGACCCCTACGACGTCCTCCTCGACGACGACGAGCCGGGCATGCGGACCGCGGACGTGGAGGCGGTCTTCACCCGCCTGAAGGACGAGCTCGTCCCGCTGGTCGCCGGTCTCGGCGAGCCGGTCGACGACTCGTGCCTCCACGGCGGCTTTTCTCCGGACGGTCAGCGGACGTTCTCGCTGGAGGTGCTCACGCGCTGGGGGATGGACGACCGGTCGTGGCGGCTCGACGAGACCGTGCATCCGTTTGCGGTCGGCATCTCGCAGGCGGACATCCGCCTGACCGCGCGGTTCCATTCCGGCGACCTCGCCGGAATCCTCTCGTGCCTGCACGAGTTCGGGCACGGGCTGTACGAGCACCAGCTCGACCACCGGTACGCGCGCACGCCGCTCCAGGCGGGGGCCTCGTCGGCGTTCCACGAGTCACAGAGTCGGCTCTGGGAGAACATCGTGGGCCGCCGCCTCTCGACGTGGCGCTTCTTCTACCCACGTCTGCGAGAGACGTTCCCCGAACGGCTGGCGGACGTGTCGCTGGAGACGTTCCACCGCGCGCTGAACCGCGTCGCGCCGACCGTGTGCCGCGTGGACGCCGACGAGATCACCTATCCGCTCCACATAGTGCTGCGCTTCGAGCTCGAGCGCGAGATGCTCGCCGGCGACGTGACTCCCGCCGACCTGCCGGAGGCGTTCGACGCGAAGCTCCGCGAGTATCTCGGCGTCGAACCGGCCGGGGTCGTCGACGGGGTGCTGCAGGACGTGCACTGGTCGGACTCCAACTTCGGCTACTTCCCGACGTATGCGCTCGGGAACGTGATCGCCGTCCAGCTCTGGGAGCGGGCGACGAACGAGCTCCCCGACCTCGACGAGGAGTTCGAGCGCGGGGAGTTCGGTGCCCTGCGGGACTGGCTCGGCGCGCACGTGCACCGCTGGGGGCGCGCCTTCGAGCCGCCCGAGCTGCTCGATCGGATCGTCGGCGGGCCGCTCGATCCGGAGCCCTATCTCGCCTACCTGCGGGAGAAGGTCGACGCCCTCGACACGGGATAGTTCCCGGGCTGCGGTACTGCGCTAGACTCGCGACGTGAGCTGGCTGTACATCGCCTTGCTCGCGGTCGCTGTCATTCTGGTCGCGGGCGCCGAATGGCCGCGGCTCGAGGAGCGGTTCGGTGGCGACTCGCGCCGTCGCCGGCAGCGCGCGAGGCGGAAGGCGAGCCTTCGCGTCGTCCGTGACGACGAGGCGGACGAGTTCGCGGCGAGCGTCGAGCGTGATCTCGCGAATCTCCCGACGATCGACGACCGCGAACGCCGCAAGGGCTAGAGCTAGCGCTTCAGGGTCACCGTCGTGCGTAGGACGCGCGTGTTCGGGAGCACCGGCCCGACGTCCTCCATGTTCTTCGTCTCCTCGTAGTCCGACGCCGTGACGGTCACGAGCCGCTTGCCCGGACGCAGGCCTTTCGTCCGGATCGAGAGGACACCGTGGGAGTACGCGACGCGGACGACCTTTCCCCCGAGGGTCGCGTGGAGCGACGAGGGGTCGACTCCGGAGCCCGTGTCGCGGACCGCGAAACGGATCGGGCGCCCGCCGGCGATCGTCCGGCCGAGCGGGCGGACCGACGGCGGCGTCGTGTCGTTGATCCAGAAGCGGAACGTGAAGGCTCCGGGTTTCGCTCCCGTGGGCGTGTCGAAGACGAAGGCATACGTGCCGGGATCGGGCAGCACCGCCCCGACCACCGGCTCGGGCCGGCTGAATCCCTGGTACGGATTGAGGGTCGCCGGGATCCCCGTGTAGCCGACCACGCGGTTCTCGTCGCTGCCGGCTACGAGGCGCGGCGAGACCCGTACGCCCGGCGCGTGGCCGGTGACGGCGACGCCGAAGTTGGCGACCCGACGGCGCAGGGTGAACCGGAACACCTGCTCCGGTCCTCCGAGCCGGATCGGAACGCCCCCCGCGATACCGCGCTCGGGATACCGGTACGACGAGACGCGGGAGGCACGCCCGGCCGTGTTGCCGCGGTAGGTGCCGGGTTGGTGCAGGGTCCCGTGCGGATCGAGGCCGAGCCTCGGCACTTCGACGTGGAACCAGAACGCGACCCGCCGCACGTCGCCGCCGCGTGTGAGGACGACGAAGCCGGTGCCGTCGCCGGCCTTCGCAGTCGGGGACACCGCGAGGCGCAGCGAGAGCGGCGTCCCCGCTACGAGCGTCGTCGCGAGCGGCGTGAGCGACGCGCCCTGCGGCATCGACTGTGCGGCGACCGACACGGTCCACGGCGCGCTCCCCCCGCCGGCATCGGCCGTCGTGAGCTGCTGCGTGTTCGAGAAGCCGCGGCGGACGAGCCCCCAGCCGAGCGAGGTCGGGTCGGTGAAGAGCAGCGGCGCGTCGGCGCGCACGAGGTCGATCCGGCCGCCGCCCTCGCGCAACGGCGAGGTCTCGGACGGGCTGCCGGACGGATAGACCGGATCTCCCGTCGAGGCGAGCGCCGACTTCACCTGCTCCACCGTCCACGTGGGATGGCGCTGCAGGAGGAGCGCCGCGGCTCCCGAGACGTGCGGCGCGGCCATGCTCGTCCCGTCGAGCAGCTCGAACGTGTTCGGCGGGATCGAGGAAAGGACGTTCACCCCCGGCGCGGTCACGTCCGGCTTGGGCAGGAGCGAAACGGGAGTGGGGCCGGCCGAGGAGAACGAGGCGACGACGTCGGGACGGGATCCGTCGCCGCCGAGCGTCGACGCCGCGGCGGTGATCGCGGCGGGCGTGTTCGCCGGCGAGCCGACCGAGCCGAGCCCCGCCTCCGCGAAGTCGTTCCCTGCCGCGGTCACCGGTACGACACCGGCCGCGGCGGCGTTGTCGAGGGCCTGGACGACGATGTCGCGACGTGGCTGCACCTCGGGCTCGCCGATGGAGAGGTTGATGACGTTCATCCCGTCCGCGACGGCCTGGTCGATCGCCTTCGCGATCTCCGGCGAGTTGCCGTCGAGGCCGTAGTCCCTCGTCGGCACCGTCAACGCCTTGTAGTTGCCGAGATACGCCTTCGGCGCGACGCCCGAGACGACGGGTCCGCCGCCGCCCGACGGGGTGTCGTAGTCGCCCGCGGCGATCCCCGCCACGTGCGTGGCGTGGAAGGAGTACCTCGGATCGAACGGCGTGCTCGCGTACTTCCAGCTCGTCGACGGCGACGGGAAGGCGCGCGCGACGATCACCTTCCCCGTGGTGTAGGCCGCGTTCCCCTTCGGGAAGCCGGGGGGATACGCAAACCCCGACGGGTTGAAGTACGAATGCGCCTGGTCGATCCCGTCGTCGACGAGCGCGATCTTGAGGCCCTGGCCCGCCGTGGTGAGGGTGGAGCCCCAGAGCGCCGTCGCGCCGATCAGCGTGGGGCCCGAGTTCGCCTGCGCCAGCCGCGCCCGCGTGGCCGAGGCGACAGCCGCGTCCCGCAGCGCGTGATACGTCGCCGTCGGCCAGACGGTCGCGCCGGGGAGCGTCCGCAGAAGCGGGAGGTCCGAGGCGGGAAGCACGACGGAGACGCCGTCGAGCGCGACGTCGTAGTGCCAGTTGACCCGGGCCGCCGGAATCGCGGCGGCGAGGCGAACCGTGAGCGTGCGCTGCGCGGCCGCGAGTGTGCGGAGGTAGGAAACGGCGGCCGGCGTGCGTACGTCGACCGAGTGGCGCCGCCGTACCGCTGCGGCGAGCGTCCGGTCCCGGCCGGCCTCCACCGCGAGCGGTGGGCGCGGCAGAGTGACGACGACCTCCACGAGCTTCGTCGCGCGCTGCGGCAGCGCGGCCGCTCCTCCGCCCGCGAGGAGGGCGAGAGTCGCCGCGAGGGTCAGCGCGAGCGGAAGCAGCGAGCGACGCAAGAGGCGCGCATGGTACGCGCGTGGCGGCGATTCGGCGCCGCGGAGGCAGAGAGGCAACGCGACGACTCCGCGGGAGGGCAAGTCGTCGCGAGAGCCGTCGCACCTGCTGATGTCTCCCACTCCCCAAGGAACTGGAGAGAGGGAGAGCCCCTGAGGGCTGCGCTCGTTATCGACACGTTCGCCGCAAGACAAAACGCCGGAGTCCGTTGCAAGCTCGTCCGATGCAGGTGTCTGCCCCGGAGGCGCGAATCCCCGCCGGGCAGGGGTCTACGAAACGGAGGTCTGTGGTGAGCAACTCGTGGCGTTTGATCGGGGCGGCAGCGGGGTTCGGCTTCGGCGCCGTCTGGATGACCGTCGGGCTCGGCCCGGCGATCCTCTGCCTGCTGCTGGCGGCGTTCGGCTACGGCGTGGCGTTCATGGCCGAACGCGACCTGACCGGTCTGCGCCGACTTCGCCCGGCGAGTCAGGCGCCGACGGCGGACGACGAGCCGCTACCGCTCGCTGCGTTCGAGCTCGACCACTACGAGCGCCGTGACGACGAGCCATCCCACGAGGCGATCATTCCTGCCTCCTCGGGCGCCGAGTACGGCTGGCCCTCCGCGGTGTGAGGGGCCGATGAACGAGACCACTCGCCAGCCCAGCGCCTAGCCGGCGTCTGATGGTAGGTGGCGGAGGAGAAGGCTCGGAACCCGCCCGGCTACACTGTCGCTCCGCGCGGATGTGGCGGAATTGGTAGACGCGCACGGTTCAGGTCCGTGTGGGCTTCGGCCCGTGGAGGTTCAAGTCCTCTCATCCGCATCGCGACGCCGGCGCTGTCGCGCGGCGGCAGTCAGGGAGGGCACGTCCCCGGGTCGTCGTCGCCCCTCGGGTCCCGGGCGTTACTGGCTAGACAACGTGCCACGCCGCAAGTTGTCCCTGACTTCCCCCTTCACCCTGTAGTTAGGGCGGCGATCGTCGGACGTCCTCCCCTGGAAGGGCGGGGATGGCCAGAACCTTCGTGCGAATAAGCGAACGGCCCGCGAAGGGGGAAGCGGGCCGTCCGTGCAGGAGAGCTGTTCCGAAGCGTACGTGCCGCTTGCGGCAGCGGCCGCAGATACAGCTCCCTGCGAAAGTGCACATTCGCCTTCCAGCGGCGAAGTCCTCGGCGTGGGCAGGCTCAGGTCGAGGACTTGCCTCGCGCGTCGAGCCTCGCCTCGAACGCTCTGCGCAGGAACTCGCCGGTCATGTCCCCCGTCCGGCGCGGAATCGGTTTCGGCTCGGCCTTGGCGACGCTGACGATCTCGCCGCTCCGCTCCCCGTAGCTCCGCGCATAGGCGTCCGACTCGCGGATGGGGGAGGCATCGACCGGCCGCCCGCGACGGAAGAGCGCGAAGAACCACGCGAGCACCCGATTAGCGTCGCAAAAAAACGGCGCGGCGCCTAGGGCCGCGCTAGCCGACCGCGAGCTCGACGTCGGCGTCCGGATAGAGAACGCGCCAGACGCGGAGGTACAGCTCGAGCTCGAGCCCGAGCTCGTCCTCGGCGCTCTCCTCGAGGTCGACACGGTTCGGCGCGCCGACGACCGCGGGTCGGCCGACGCTCGCCAGGAACGCCGCGAGCTTCTCGGTGTAGCTGGGATCTCGCACGAAGAGCTGCATGGGCCGCACCAACGATCCTCCTCGGTGCGACCGGGTGGCGCAAGTCCCTGGCCGAGGGTTTTGCCGCCCTTAGCCGGCCGCGAGCACGGCGAGCACTTCGGCGGCGTGCGTCGCCGGCTTGACCTTCTCGATCACCTTCGCGACCGTGCCGTCGGCTGCGACGACGAACGTCGTCCGGCTCACGCCGAGGTACTTCTTGCCCGCGAAGCGCTTCTCGCCCCAGACGCCGTAGCGCTCCGCTACCTCGTGCTCCGGGTCGGCGAGCAGCGTGAACGGGAGCCCGTACTTCGCCTTGAACTTCGCGTGCCGGCCGGCGTCGTCGGGCGAGATCGCCGAGCACGACCGCGCCCGCCCGCTCGAACTCGCCGTAGACGTCGCGGATCCCGCGCGCCTGGATCGTGCAGCCGGGCGTGTCGTCCTTGGGATAGAAGTAGAGGACGACGGGCCTGCCGCGGAAGTCCGAGAGGCTGACCTCGGCCCCGGCGTCGCTCGTCAGCGTGAAGTCGGGTGCCACCTCGCCCTCGCCGATCACCTCGGCAGCCTAGCCGCAGACCGGTCCGAATATGCTCGCGGCATGCATGCGAAGATCGTCGTGGGGATCGACGGCTCGGAGTCGGCGGCGGGCGCCCTCCGCTGGGCGGTCGAGCAGGCGAAGCTGAGCGGCGCGACCATCGAGGCCGTGTACGCGTGGGATCCGGGCGCCCTCGTCTCCCTCGGGGTGCCGCCGCTCGTCGACTGGGAGCCGCTGCGGGAGGCGGCGCACGAGCGGCCGGGCGAGATCGTGCGCGAGACGGTGGGCAGCGAGCCGGGCATCCGGATCCTCACGAAGACGGTGACGGGCAATCCGGCCGAGGTGCTCGTCGACCACTCGGCGAACGCCGACCTGCTCGTCGTCGGCTCGCGCGGGCTCGGCGGGCTGAAGGGGATGCTCCTCGGCTCGGTCGGCCATCACTGCGCCGCGCATGCCCATTGCCCGGTCGTCATCGTCCACGCCTCGCCGGTGCCGGAGAAACACCAGCCGCGCCGCGAGACGCTGCACGAGCACGACACCGCGTAGCCTCGCGCCCTCGGGGGATCTGCGGGAAACTACGTACGCGCGTGGCGCGACGGCACGGATCCGCGCACGGCCGGCTTGATGCACGCTGCGCCCCATGAGCGCCGCCGAGAAGATCAAGCCGGTACCCGACCCGATTCGCGTCCTCATCGTGGACGACCATACGCTCGTCCGCTCCGGGCTCCGTCTGCTGCTCGAAGCGGAGGACGGTTTCGTCGTCGAGGACGAGGCGGGCGAGGCCGAGACGGCGATCCGCCTCGCGCGGCTGCACAAGCCGGACGTCATCCTGCTCGACGTCGTGCTGCCGGGCCAGAGCGGTATCGAGGCCGCGCCCGAGATCCTCGCGGCCGCGCCACACGCTCGCATCCTCGTTCTCTCCATGCAGGACGACCCGAGCTACGTCCGCCAGGCATTCACCGCGGGCGCGAGCGGCTACCTCCTGAAGGAAGCTGCCGACGACGACCTCGTGCAGGCCGTCCGGGAGGTTGCCTCCGGCGGTCGCTACGTCCATCCGGCGCTCGGAGCGCGACTCGCCGCCGCCGAGGCCGAGGCGAAGGCCCGCGCCGATGCCGACCCGCTCTCGGAGCGCGAGCGCGAGGTGCTCCGCCTGCTGGCGCTCGGGCACACGAACCAGGAGATTGCGAAGCTCCTCTTCATCTCCGTCAGAACGGCGGAGACGCACCGCGCGCACGTGATGCAGAAGCTCCGGCTCTCGACCCGCGCCGAGCTCGTGCGCCACGCGATCCGCCAGGGCCTGCTCGAGCCCGACGAGAACGCGTAGGGCTCAAGCGGCTTTCCCGCACGAGGACAGGTCGTCCCTACCGATGTACGGCGGCCGCTTCGGGCCGACGATGCGGGCATGAGCAGCTACGCAGTCCTCTGGAGCGAGCCCAGGCACGAGGTCGAGGCCGGCAAGCTCGAGCTCGAGCCGAGCGGCATCCGGTTCGAAGGCTCGCACGGCCGCACGCGGACGTCGGTCCACCGGCTCGGCTACGGCCAGATCGAGCGTGTGCGGATCGGCAGGCGCGCACAGGAGAGGCTGCGCGGACGTCCGTCCGTCGTGCTCGATCTCGCGGCCGGAGGGCCGCTGCGGATCGGTGTCGTCGACGGGCCGGGCATGCGTGGAGAGCTCGCGGACGAGCTGACCCGGCTCAGCGCGAAGCCGTAGCCCCGGGCACTCTCAGGCCAGCAGCCGGCGAGTCTCCGCCGCGATCACGAGCTCCTCTCGCGCCGCGACGACCTCGACGCGGAAGGAGCCGAGGAAGCGCACCCGCTCCACGATCCCATCGCGCACCTCCACGGCGTTCTCGCCGATCCCGCCCGTGAATGCGAGCACGTCGATCCCACCGCAGGCGGCCGCCATCGCGGCGACGGCTCCGGCCACGCGATGGACGAAGACGTCGACTGCCAGCGGGGAGGCGTCGCGCACGTCCCCCGAACCGCCGCCCGAGAGCCCGGCGAGCCCGGAGTCGTGCTCGAGGGCTTGCTCGAGCTCGTCGAGGCTCAGACGCCGTTCGCGGAGAAGGTAGACGAGTGCGGCAGGATCGACGGAGCCCGACCGAGTCGTCATGGGCACCCCCTCGAGCGGCGAGAATCCCATTGTCGTGTCGACCGAACGCCCGCCCAGGACAGCGGTGACCGAGCAGCCGCCACCGAGGTGGCAGACGACGAGCCGCTCCGCCTCGACCTGCGAGGTGACCCACTGCACCGAGATGCCGTGGAAGCCGTAGCGGTGCACGTCCCACTCGTCCCGCCAGCGGGCAGGGATCGCATACGTCGACGCGGCCGCCGGCATCGTCCGGTGGAACGCCGTGTCGAAGACGGCGACGTGCGGTACGCCCGGCAGCGCCTCTCGCGCCCGGCGGAGCTCCTCGAGGGCGCGTCGGTTGTGGAGCGGGGCGAGCACCGCGAGCTCCTCGATCGCGCGCTCGACGTTCTCGTCGACGAGCACGGGCCGGTCGAAGCGGCGTCCCCCGTGGACGACGCGATGCCCGACCGCATCCGCCGCGACGAAGCCGTCGACGCGGCGGGACTCGTCTCCGTGGACGAGGTAGAGCTTGAGGCTCGTGGAGCCAGTGTTGACCACCAGGACATCCATAGGAAGGGATTCTCGTGACCGACGACCAGCTACGCACGGTCGACGCCTACTGGCGCGCCGCGAACTACCTCTCCGTCGGGCAGATCTACCTGCTCGACAACCCGCTCCTGCGCGAGCCGTTGCGGCCGGAGCACGTCAAGCCGCGCCTGCTCGGGCACTGGGGGACGACGCCGGGCCTCAACTTCCTCTATACGCATCTCGACCGCCCGATCCGCGAGCGCGACCTCGACGCGATCTTCGTCTGCGGCCCCGGTCACGGCGGGCCGGCGGTCGTCGCGCAGGCGTATCTCGAGGGGACGTACAGCGAGCTCTATCCTCACGTCTCCCGGGACGAAGCGGGTCTGCGCGCGCTCTTCAGGCAGTTTTCCTTCCCGGGAGGGATTCCGAGCCACGCGGCGCCTGAGACGCCCGGCTCGATCCACGAGGGCGGCGAGCTCGGCTACGCACTCTCGCACGCGTACGGAGCGGCCTTCGACGATCCGGCGGTGACGGTCGCCTGCGTCGTCGGCGACGGCGAGGCCGAGACGGGGCCGCTTGCGACGAGCTGGCACTCGAACAAGTTCTCCGACCCGGAGCACGACGGCCGCGTCCTGCCGATCCTCCACCTCAACGGCTACAAGATCGCGAATCCGACCGTGCTCGCCCGCATTCCCGAGGAGGAGCTCGCCTCGCTGCTGCGCGGCTACGGCTACGAGCCGCTCTTCTTCACCGCCGGGTTCGACGGTGAGGACGTCCTGTCGATCCACGGCCGCTTCGTCGAGCTGCTCGACCGCGCGCTCGACGACCGCCGGGCGATGATCGTGTTCCGGACGCCCAAGGGCTGGACGGGGCCGCGCGAGGTGGACGGGCTGCCCGTCGAGGGCACGTGGCGGGCGCACCAGGTGCCGCTCGCCGCGGTGCGGACGAACGCGGCACATCTGCGCCAGCTCGAGGAATGGCTGCGGAGCTACCGGCCGGACGAGCTGTTCGACGAGGCCGGGACGCTGCGGGAGGAGCTCGCGTCGGTCGCGCCGGCCGGTGACCGGCGGATGTCCGCGAACCCGAAGACGAACGGCGGCCTCGTCCTGCGCGAGCTCGA
Source organism: uncultured Actinomycetes bacterium (assembly GCA_963746965.1). GTDB lineage: Bacteria > Actinomycetota > Thermoleophilia > Gaiellales > Gaiellaceae > Palsa-739. The sequence continues at coordinate 1,953,357 of CAVVDH010000001.1, forward strand.
GCTCCCCGACTTCCGACGCTTCGCCGTTCCGGTCGAGGCGCCGGGAGCCGAGACGGCCGAGGCGACGCGCGTGCTCGGGCGCTGGCTCGAGGAGGTCGTCCGCGCGAACCCCTCCGACTTCCGCATCTTCGGGCCGGACGAGACGGCCTCGAACCGCCTCGACGCGGTCTACGGCGTGACGGACAAGCAGTGGGACGCGGCTGTCGAGCCCGTCGACGAGCATCTCGCCCCGAGCGGGCGGGTGGTGGAGATGCTCTCGGAGCACCAGTGCCAGGGCTGGCTCGAGGGCTATCTCCTCACCGGCCGCCACGGCCTGTTCAACTGCTACGAGGCCTTTATCCACATCATCGACTCGATGTTCAACCAGCACGCGAAGTGGCTGAAGGTGACGCGGACGATTCCGTGGCGCCGGCCGCTCGCCTCGCTCAACTACCTCCTCTCGTCGCACGTGTGGCGTCAGGACCACAACGGCTTCTCGCACCAGGATCCCGGGTTCATCGACCACGTCGTGAACAAGAAGGCGGAGATCATCCGCGTCTACCTGCCGCCCGACGCGAACTGCCTCCTCTCGGTCGCCGACCACTGTCTCCGCAGCCGCCACTACGTCAACGTCATCGTCGCCGGCAAGCAGCCTGCACTCCAGTTCCTGCCGCTGGAGGACGCGATCCTCCATTGCACGCGCGGGATCGGGATCTGGGAGTGGGCCTCGAGCGACGGCGCAGAGGAGCCCGACGTCGTGCTCGGCTGCTGCGGCGACGTGCCGACGCTCGAGACGCTCGCCGCGGCGGCGATCCTCCGCGAGCGGCTGCCCGAGCTCAAGGTGCGTGTCGTCAACGTCGTCGACCTCATGCGCCTCCAGCCGGAGAGCGAGCATCCGCACGGGCTCCCCGATCACGAGTTCGACTCCCTCTTCACGACGAGCCGGCCCGTCGTCTTCGCCTACCACGGCTATCCGTGGCTGATCCACCGCCTGACCTACCGGCGCACGAATCACGCGAATCTGCACGTGCGCGGCTACAAGGAGGAGGGGACGACCACGACGCCGTTCGACATGGTCATGCTCAACGACCTCGACCGCTACCACCTCGTGATGGACGTGATCGACCGTGTGCCGGGGCTCGGCGACCGGGCCGGGCACCTGCGGCAGGAGATGGAGGATGCGCGCCTCCGCGCACGAGCGTACGCGCGCGAGCACGGCGAGGACGCTCCCGACGTCTCGGAATGGCGCTGGTCGCCGGAGGCCGAGGTCGCGCCCTAGGGGTTCCGGTCGAAGATCACGAGCACGGCGAGCTGCTCGTAGGCGGTGAAGCGGTGCTCGGCGCCCGCCTCGACGAAGACCGCGTCGCCCTCCCGTACGGACACGCTCTCACCGGACACCTCGAGCACGCCGGAGCCCTCGAGGACGACGTAGACCTCGTCGTCGGCGTGCGGCTGCTGCCGGTCCGGCTCGGGCGCCACGAGGACGTAGACGCCGAGCTCGATCCCGGGCGACTCGTGGACGATCTCGTAGCCTCCACCCTCCGGGCGCAGCCGCTCGATGACGCTCTTGACGCCGAATGCGTGCACGAGCCGACGTTACTCCCCGGGCGTTCCCTCGTGCGGAGATTGCCTAGAGGTTCAGCAGGCGCAGGTCGGGCAGCTCGCGGTACCGCTCCTCGAGGTCGAAGCCGTAGCCGACGTAGAGCTCGTCCGGGACGTCGAAGCCGACGTAGCGCACGGGAAGGTCGTCGACGAGCCGCCGGTAGGGCCGGTCGAGCAGGGTCACCGCCGCGACCGAGGCGGGGCCGCGCAGCTCGAACGTGCGCACGAGGTAGTTGAGCGTCAAGCCGGTGTCGACGACGTCCTCGACGACGAGGACGTCGCGGCCGCGGACGTCGAGATCGAGGTCCTTGAGCACGCGGATCTGCTGGTGGCCGCCCATCTTCGAGCTTCCGTAGCCCGCGAGCTCGACGAAGTCGAGGGCGTGGAAGATCGGGATCGCCCGGGAGAGGTCGGCGACGAAGACGAGGCTCGCCTTGAGCGACCCCACGAGAACCGGTTCGCGGCCCGCGTAGTCGCGGGCGATCTCGGCCCCGAGCTCGCGCACGCGCGCGTCGATCTCAGCGGCGGAGAGGTAGACCTCTCCGATCCGGTCGTCACCCGCCACGCGGCCGGGCTCAGCTTGCGAGGTCGAGGTGGAAATGTTGGGCGAGGCGCTCGAGGTCGCGCCGGTAGAAGAGCTTGATCCGAACGTCGGGGTAACGCTCGCGCAGCTTGCGCAGCTTCCGGTTCTTCCGCGTGACGAGTGACTGCTTCATGGCCGTGATCTCGACGTAGAGATCCTGCTCGGGGAGATAGAAGTCGGGCGTGAACGCCTCGAGCACGCGCCCGTCCTCGTCCTCCTCGAGCACGAACGTACGGGGCTCATATGCCCACGCGACGTCGTAGTAGTCGAGCACCTTCGCGCACTCGAGCTCAGCGGGGCTCGCGAACCGCGGCGGCTCGGTGCCGCGATACGCCCGAAAGACCGGGAGCTCAAGCTCCATCGCACGCCACGGTAGCGGCGCCGTCGGACGCCGAAACAATCCGCACAAAGGCCAAACGCATGCACGGGGCGCGCGTGATAGACAACCGCCTGCCGTGGCCCGCCTGACGCTCATCCCGCAGAAGCGCGAGTTCTTCGAGCTCTACAACCGGGCGGCGGCGAACATCGCCGAGCTCGCGCAGCGGCTCGTCGAGCTGCTCGAGCGCTATCCGGAGGGAGCGGAGGAGCTCGCGCGCGAGGTGAAGGAGCTCGAGCACGAGGGCGACCGCCTCACCCACGAGCTCGTCGACCTGATCAACCGCACCTTCGTCACGCCGTTCGACCGCGACGACATGTACCGCCTCGCCGGCGTGCTCGACGACGTCTGCGACAACATCGACGACACCGCCGAGAAGATCGTCGGCTACGGCGTCCGGGAGGTGCGGGAGCCGGCGCGGCGGCAGGCCGAGGTGATCCACCGGTGCGCGGCGAAGCTGTGCGAGGCGATCGAGCACCTCGAGGGGTTCAAGGTCTCGAAGCGGCAGCTGATCGAGCTGCGCGAGCTCGAGGACGAGGGCGACCGGCTGGCGCGCGAGGCGATCTCCGACCTGTTCGCGAACGACACCGACCCGATCGGGCTCGTCCGCTGGAAGGACATCCACGAGCAGCTCGAGGAGGCGGTCGACGCCTGCGAGAACGCGGCCGACGTGCTCGAGGCGATTCTCGTCAAGAACCATTGAGCAGCACGCTGCTCGTCGTCATCGTCGCGCTCGCGCTGGCGTTCGACTTCACGAACGGGTTCCACGACACCGCGAACTACGTCGCCACGTGGGTCGGGACGCGCGCGATCTCTCCGCGCGCGGCGGTCGTCGTCTCCGCGGCCGCGAACCTCGCCGGCGCCTTCGTCACGACGGCGGTCGCGAGCACCGTCGGCAAGGGGATCATCGACGCGAACCTCGCGACGGGGCAGGTGATTCTCGCGGCGCTCGTCGGTGCGGTCGCCTGGAACCTCCTGACCTGGCGGCTCGGCCTTCCGTCGAGCTCGACGCACGCCCTCATCGGCGGCCTGATCGGTGCCGCCCTCGTCCGCTCCGGCTCGCAGGGCGTGCTCTGGCACGGCCTCTGGGAGAAGGTGATCCTTCCGGCGGCCATCTCGCCGGCGCTCGGCTTCGCCGGCGCGTTCGTACTCGCGGTCGTGATCTACCGGGTCTTCTTCGACGTGTCTCCGGGCGTCGCGCATCGCGGCTTCCGCCTCGGCCAGCTCGCCTCCGGCACCTGGGTCGCCTTCACGCACGGCGCGAACGACGCGCAGAAGACGATGGCGGCGATCGCGCTCGCGCTCACGCTGCACAACGGCGGCGACGTCGCGAACTTCTCGATACCCAACTGGGTGAAGCTCGCCGCGGGCCTGACGATCGGCGCCGGGACGTACGTCGGCGGCTGGCGGATCGTCCGCACGCTCGGCCAGCGGATCTACAAGATGTCGCCGGAACACGGGTTCGCGGCCCAGGTCGCCGCCGGGACGACGCTCTACGTGGGCACGCACTTCGGGTTCCCGATCTCGACCACCCACGTCGTCTCCGGCTCGGTGATGGGAGCGGGAGCGACGCGTCGCCTCTCGGCCGTCCGCTGGGGCGTCGCCGGCAACATCGTCTTCGCGTGGCTCCTCACGCTGCCCGCCGCCGGCCTCGTCGCCGCGGCCCTGTACTTCCCCGTCGTCTGGATCTTCTAGCTCACGCGGGCCAAAGGCCGGAGGCTCAGCGGATCCGCGGGAGTGCGGACTTGGCCGCAGGCCGGACTGCGCTCGCGCCGTAGCGCGCGAGCGCACCGGGTAGCCACGCCATCGAGAGCATCGAAAGGAAGAACAGCACGGAGCGCGCCCGAGACCGCGTCTTGGGCGCGCGCAGTTCCGTTTCTCCAGCGCGCGAGAGCGAAGCTTTCGGGCGCTATAGCCTTCGCGCATGTTCCGGATCGTGCAGTTGTCCGATCTGCACTGCGGGCAGCAGTTCTTCCTCCCGCAGCACCTCGAGCGCGCGATCGCCGAGGTGAACGAGCTCGAGCCCGATGTCGTCGTGATCTCGGGCGATCTCACCTCGAACGGCTTCAAGGACGAGTACGTCCTCGCGCGCGAGTACCTGAACCGGATCGATTGCGAGGCGATGGTCGTGATTCCGGGCAACCACGACTCGCGCAACGTCGGCTACGTCCACTTCGAAACGCTCTTCGGGGCGCGGAACTCCGTGCTCCAGGTCGGCAACGCGACGCTCGTCGCGGCGGACTCGAGCGAGCCGGACCTCGACAACGGCCAGATCGGCCGCGGCCGCTACCGCTGGATCGAGGAGTCCTTCGTCGAGCCGGCCGACCTCCGCGTCTTCGTTCTCCACCATCACCTGCTGCCGGTGCCGGGCACCGGCCGCGAGCGGAACATCGTCAACGACGCGGGCGACACGCTCGAGTGCCTCCAGCGTGCGGGGGTCGACCTCGTCCTCGCCGGCCACAAGCACGTGCCGTACGCCTGGCGGCTCGAGAACCTCTTCGTCGTCAACGCCGGCACCGTCTCCTCGTCGCGCCTGCGCGGCAACGGACGCCCCTGTTACAACGTCGTCGAGGTCGAGGGGACACACGTCGACGTCTGGCGTCGCTACCCGTTCCACGGGCAGGAGCGGATCATCCAGTTCTCGACGGACACGAAGACCTACGAGAAGTACACGGCCCGCATCGAGGACGAGGTGCGGTCGTCATGACGTTGCGGGCGCTCGTGCTGATCGACGGCGAGCACTACGCGCCGGTCGTGCGGGACGCGCTCGAGGCGCTTCCGTACGACGTCGCCGGCGTGCTGCTGGTGGGCGGGACGGAGAAGCTCCGCGGTGGTGACGAGTACGGCGCCCCGCTCGTCGACGCGCTCGACGCCGTGGACGCGGACCTCGTCGTCGACCTCTCCGACGAGCCGGTGCTCGGACCGCGAGAGCGGATGCTCTGGGCGTCGCGCGCGCTCGCGCTGGGGCTGCCGTACAGCGGCGCCGACTTCCGCTTCGATCCGCCGCCGCTCCATCCGGTCGAGACACCCTCGCTCGCAGTGGTCGGCCTCGGCAAGCGGGTCGGGAAGACCGCGGTGGCGGGTCACGTCGCGCGGCTCCTCGCCCGCGACCGCCGTGTCGTCGTCGTCGCGATGGGTCGCGGCGGCCCGGCCGAGCCCGAGCTCGTCGAGGTGCCGCCGACGCTCGACGACCTGCTCGAGCTCTCCCGCTCCGGCAGGCACGCCGCCTCCGACCACCTCGAGGCGGCGGCACTCGCGGGTGTGCCGTCGATCGGCTGCCGCCGCGCGGGCGGGGGGCTCGCCGGCGCTCCGTACGATTCGAACGTGCTCGCGGGGCTGGAGGTCGCCCGGGACCTCGATCCCGGAGCTGCTCGTCCTCGACGGCAGCGGCGCGGCGCTCCCGCCGGTGTCCGCCGACGTGCGCATCCTCGTCACGAACGGCCGTCACGACGTGCGCGCCGGGCTCAACGCGTATCGCGTCCTCGTCTCCGACCTCGTCGTCGACACCGGCGGCGCAGACCGGGCGGCGATCCGCGAGATCGCGGACGTTCCAGTCGTCGCGGCGGAGCTGAGGCTGCGGCCGAGTGAGCCGCTCGGCGGACGGCGCACGGCTGTCTTCACGACCGGCCCCGCCCCGGTCGACGGGCTCGATGCGGACGTCGTCCACGTGTCCCGGAACCTCGCGCGACGCGACGCGCTGCGCGAGGAGCTCGAGCACGTCGAGGCCGAGGTGTATCTCGTCGAGCTCAAGGCCGCCGCGGTCGACGTCGTCGCCGAGACTGCGCTCGCACATGGAGCGCGCGTCGTCCTCGCGGCGAACGACGTCGTCTCGGACGAGCTCGACGAGCGCGTCCTCGAGCTCGCGCGTCGGGTGGTGCGCGCATGAACGAGCCGCGCCGGATCATGCCGCTCCCGCTCGGCGGTGGGGAGCTCGGGCTGCCGTACTCGCGCGGGCTGATGGCGCGCTCGCTCATGGCTGCGGGCGTCGCCGGACATCGCGCCTACGCCCTCGCGAGCCGCGTCGGCGACGAGCTGCTCGAGCGAGGGCGTGGCGAGATCGAGCTCGAGCGGCTCGAGGAGCTCGCGGTCGAGGTCCTCGGGGAGGAGGAGGGGCGCGAGTCGATCAAGCGCCTGCGGCGGTACCAGGAGCTCCGGGAGCTCGACCTGCCGATCATCGTCTTCATCGGAGGCGCGACCGGCACCGGCAAGTCGACGGTCGCGACGGAGCTCGCGTACCGCTTCGGCATCACGCGCGTCACGTCGACGGACTTCGTCCGCCAGACGATGCGCGCGTTCTTCTCGAGCGACTTCATGCCGTCGATCCACCAGTCGAGCTTCGAGGCGGGAGACGTCTACCCGGACGCCGACGACCCGCTCGAGTTCGGCTTCCTGCAGCAGGCGAGAAACGTCCTCGTCGGCGTGCGCGCCTCGTCCGAGCGCGCGCTCGAGGAGGGCTGGTCGCTCGTGCTCGAGGGTGTCCACCTCGTCCCGGGCATGGTCGAGCTGCCGCGACCCGACCTCGCCGCCTCCGTCTTCGTCGTCCTCACGATCGAAAACGAGGACGACCATGCGCGCCATTTCCATTACCGCGACGAGGGCACCGAGCGGCCCGAGTCCCGCTACCTCGAGCGCTTCGACGACATTCGCCGGCTGCAGGACGCCATCGTCGGGCGCGCCCGGCGCGAAGGCGTGCCGGTGATCGAGAACGAGAACGCCGACCGGGCGGCGCGAATCGTCGCCGATCTCGTCCTCGACGCCGCCGAGCGGAGCCGCGCGGTGGCGCCGTGAGCGAAGGCGCGGCCTACGCCGCCGAGGAGGAGCGCCCCTGCCAGTGCCAGGCGTACCTCCGGGCGACCGAACGCGCGGCGCTCGTCTCGGCGCGCTGGCTCGGCCGCGCGGACGAGGCGGCGGCGGAGGAGGCCGCGGCGACCGGCATGCGCGCGACGCTCGACGTGCTCCCGATCAGCGGCCGTGTCGTCTTCGGCTCGATCGACGACTCGGGCGGCCTCGCTCCCGGGGCGATCGTCGGCAGCGGGGGAGGGGAGGTCGACCTCGCGCTCGACCCGCTCGAGGGTCACGGCGTCGTCGCGCGTGGGGGCAACGGCGCGATGTCGATGATCGCGGTGGGGGAGCCGGGGCGCTTCACGACGCTGCCCGACATCTACATGCGGAAGATGGCGGTCGGCCCGCGCGCCCGCGGCGCGATCGATCTCCTGCGTCCGGTGGCGGCGAACATCGAAGCGATCGCCGAGGCGTTCGGGCGGCGGGTGAACGACGTGACGACCATCGTCCTCGACCGCCCCCGCCACCACGACCTGATCGAGGAGATCCGCAACTCGGGCGCGCGGATCAAGCTGATCCAGGACGGCGACGTCACCGCGTCGATCTCGGCCGCGATCCGCGGCACGAACGACCATCTCGCGATCGGAATCGGCGGCACCCGGCAGGCGGTGCTCTCGGCCGCTGCACTCCGCTGTCTCGGCGGCGAGCTGCAGGCGCAGTTCTGGCCCACCTCCAGGCGCGAGATCGACGAGCTGCAGGAGGCCGGGATCCAGGACTACGAGCGTGTCTTCCGCACCGAAGACCTCGCACCCGGCGAGGTGATCGTCGCCGCCACCGGCGTCTCGAACGGCGACCTGTTGCGCGGTGTGCGCTTCCTCGCCGACAGCGCCCGCACGCACTCGCTCGTCATGTGCACGCGGTGCAACTGGGTTCGGTTCGTCGACGGCATCCACTTCTTCGCCCGGGAGCGGCGCGAGGAAGTGCGCCTGCTCGGGTACTGATCGCAGGCCGAAGCTTCGTTCCATTTCGCACGAGCCCCGCGTAGCATCGGCCGAAACCGACAGGGGAGGAGACGATGGCTGTTTCCGTCGAAGGTCTTACGTCGGCGGTGCGGGGGAGGGTCGTCGCGCCGGACGACCCCGACTACGACGCATCCCGCGCGCTCTACAACGCGATGATCGACAAGCGGCCGGCCGCGATCGCCTACTGCAGCGACGAGGCGGACGTCGCCGCGGCAGTGCGCTACGGGATCGAGCGCGGACTGCCTGTCGCCGTGCGCGGCGGCGGGCACAACGGCGGCGGGCTCGGCTCGGTCGACGACGGGCTCGTGATCGATCTCTCGGAACTCGACGAGATCACGGTCGACGCCGCCGCATCGATGGCTCGCGTCGGCGGCGGCGCACTGCTCAAGGACCTGATCGAGCAGACCCATCAATCCGGGCTCACGGTGCCGGTCGGCGTCATCGGCACGACCGGAGTCGGCGGCCTCACGCTCGGCGGCGGCGTCGGGCATCTGACACGCGCGTTCGGGCTGACGATCGACAACCTCGTCGCGGCGACGGTCGTGCTCGCCGACGGCTCCGTCGTGCAGACCGACGCCGAGCGCGAGCCGGACCTCTTCTGGGCGCTGCGCGGCGGCGGTGGCAACTTCGGGGTCGTCACGTCGTTCTCGTTCCGCTGCCATCCGCTCACGAACGTGCTCGCGGGGCCGGTCGTCTACGACCTGGACGACGCCGCAGAGGTGATGCGCTGGTACGACGGGTTCATCGCGTCGGCGCCCGAGGAGCTCGGAGCGTGGTTCGCGTATCTCTCGATCCCACCGGGCCCGCCGTTCCCGGAGGAGCTGCACCTGCGGCCGGTCTGCGCCGTGATCTGCACGCAGCCGGGCGAGGAGGAGGGCCCCGGGCTCCGGGAGCTGCGCGCCTTCGGCAAGCCGCTGCTCGACGGTGTCGCGCCGATGCCGTTCCCGGTCTGGAACACCGCCTTCGACGCGGTGCTCCCGCCGGGCGAGCAGTGGTACTGGCGGGGCGACTTCGTCGACGAGCTGAGCGACGGGATGATCGGCGCGCATACCGAGTGGATGCGGAAGGCGCCGACCTGGAAGTCGACGATGCACATGTATCCGCTCAACGGGGCGGCCGCCCGCGTCGGCAACGACGAGACCGCCTGGGCCTACCGCCACGCGCGCTGGGCGCAGGTCACGGCGGGCGTCGACCCCGATCCGGCGAACGCCGCGGCCGTCAGCGACTGGGCCCGCGGCTACTCCGACGCGATCCGCCCGTACGCGATGCAGGGCGGCTACTCGAACTTCGAGATGGATGCTCCCGACCGCGTCCGGGGGATGTACGGCTCGAACTACGACCGGCTCGCACGTGTCAAGGCGCAGTACGACCCGGACAACGTCTTCCGGGTCAACCAGAACATCGCTCCGGCGGCGTAGGGGCGGGCAGTCAGAAGCCGGGCGGGCGGCGTCCTGCCGCCCGCTCGCGCTCGTCGTAGCGCTTGCCGGCGCGGAGGAACCACCATGCGAACCAGATCAGGCCGATCACCGGCACGATCGAGGAGAGGAAGATCACGGCCTCGACGATTCCCTTGTCGCCCGCGACGACCACGGCGGGATGGTACGTCGCTCTACACTGGCCCCGTGGCGACGCGCGACGAGGTGCTCGAGGTTCTGCGGCAGGTCGAGGATCCCGAGCTCGGCATGGACATCGTCGACCTGGGGCTCCTCTACGAGGTGGAGGTCGAGGACGCCACGGCCAAGGTCAAGTACAGCCTGACCTCCATGGGCTGTCCTGCCGGGCCGCTCATCGCGCAGGACATCGACAGTGCCGTGCGACAGGTCGAGGGGATCGACGACGTGGAGCTCGAGCTCACGTTCGATCCGCCGTGGACGCCGGACAGGATGTCCGACGACGCGAAGTTCATCTTGGGCTTCGGTTGAGCCGAGCCTGAGCGCGCCGGCCCGCCTGCGGCTGCCGACCCTCGCTTCTCGCCTTTGCCTTCAGGAGCCGTTCCCCGGTTGCGTAGACGAGGGCGTGGTAGACGACAGAGAGCGCAGCAAGGGCGACCGCCGCCGCGTGGTGGCCGGCCGCATAGGAGGCGACCGCCGCCAGGCCGGTGACGACGAGCTCCTGGGTCAACCGCAGCGGCTCCGCAAACCTGCCGGCTCGTCGGAAGTCGACCGCGCCCCAGAATCCGAAGCCGACGAGCGGTGCCGCGATCATCAGCCCGATCCGGGTGCCGGTGCTGCCGCCGACGCTGTAGCCCCAGGCGCCGAGGGCAGCGACGACGCCGATCTCCATCGTCACGCGGAGGATCAGGGTGACCCGTTCGCCTCTGCTCATGCGCTGATCCGGAACACCGGATGGTCGGGCGCGATGCGTTGCAACTCCTCCGGAGCCGAGTCGGGTCCGACTCCGTCGAAGAACTGGCCGACTTCCCACTTCCAGCGCCGAAGGTAGGCGCGGAGGATCGGCTCCTTCTCCGCGTCCGGCAGCTCGACGGCGGTGAACTGCTCGCGCCGCTTGCCGAGGAGCAGGGCGCCCTCGCCGGCGGCCCGGAGGTTGCGCACCCACTGCGTGTGGCCCCGTGGCGCGACGAGGTAGCGGCCGCCGTCGTGGTCCAGCGGGTTGACGGGATTCCGCCGTGGCCGACCGCTCTTGCGGCCCTGCACCTCGAGGATTCTGGATCCCCACGCGCTCAGTCCGAGCCGCGTCGCGCCGGCGATCAGCGGATTCATGACCTTGCGGTCGAACCAGCTCGGCGGGCGGTAGTGCCGTGAACTGCCGCTCGTGACCGCCACGTAGTCAATCGTAACACGATGAGGATTTTCGGGTGGGCCTCCCACGCGCGCTGCGACTCCCAAGCGCTTCGTTGGTGGACGCGAACGGGCTCGGATGTAACGATCGGGGCGACGCAGGCGGCGTCATCGACGGCGAGATGGTCGGTTTTGCGGCAAGTACTCCCCCGGGAGTGTCTCGCTCGAGAAGCTCGGCGCACCCGCGTTCATCGGCGATGACCTGGCTTTACATCACACTCGGCACCTACCTGGCGGTCTTCGCGGTCTTCCTCCGCTGGTGGGCCCGCTTCCCCCGCTAGGGGAATCGCGGACGATCCGGAGCCGAAGGGCCCGTCCGGCTAGCCGTCGATCGTCAGCACGACCTTGCCGAACTGCTCGCCCGCCTCGAGCCGCTCGTGCGCGGCGCGGATCTCCGCCAGCGGGAAGACCCTGTCGACGACCGGTCGCGCGCGGCCGTCTTTCACGAGCTCGAAGGCGCCCGCGAAGTCCTCGCCCGTTCCCATCGTCGAGCCGAGGACCGAGAGCTGCTTCCACCAGATGCGATGGAGAGCCGCCGGCGGATTCGGACCGGACGTGGCGCCGCAGACCGCGATGCGACCGCCCGGCGCCGCGACCTGGAGCGACGTCGCCCAGGTCGCCTCGCCGACGTGCTCGACGACGACGTCGATGCCGTGTCCCTCCGTCGCCTCCTGCACGGCTGCCTTGACGTCGCCCGTCGCGTGGTTCACGGACGCGTCCGCGCCGAGCTCTCGGGCGCGCTCGAGCTTCGCGTCGCTCGACGACGTGACGAGGACGCGCGCACCGAGGGCCTTCGCGATGGCGAGCGCCGCCGTCGAGACGCCGCCGCCGACGCCCCACGCGAGCACCCACTCGCCCTCGCGGAGGCCGGCCCGCGTCACGAGCATCCGATAGGCGGTCTCGAAGACGAGCGGGAAGGCCGCCGCCTCCTCGAAGCTCAGCTCGTCGGGGATCGGGTGGACGTTCGTCGCCGGGACGGCGATCAGCTCGGCGTTCGTGCCGTCGCCGTGCTCGCCGATCACGTGGATCCGGCCGTCGCCGACCTCGATGCCGGGATTGATCACGACGCGGGCGCCTGCGGCGAGACCGTCCACGCCGTCGCCGAGCGCCTCGACGACGCCGGCTCCGTCGGCGCCGAGGATGCGCGGCTTCGGCACGGACGGCAGGCCCTTGCGGATCCACACGTCGAGATGGTTCAGCGCGGAGGCGCGCAGGCGGACGAGCACCTCGCCCTGACCGGGAGAGGGATCGGGTGCCTCCTCGAGGACGAGCACCTCCGGACCGCCGTCCTCGTGAATCCGAACCGCGCGCACCGGGGCAGACTATCCGTGTGAGGAAAGCCGAACTCGAAGCTCTGGCCCGCGAGCTCGGGCTCGACGCGGTCGGCGCCGCGCCGGCCGAGCCGTATGCCGACACCGAGCGGCACATCCGCGAGCGCCGTGCGCGAGGGACTCTTCGCGGACATGCGCTTCACGATGGCCCACCCCGAGGAGTCGTGTCATCCCGAGACGGTGCTGCCGGGCGCCCGTACGGTGGTGTCCGCGGCGCTCTGCTACTGGCTGCCCGAGCCCCAACGGCCGCCGGGCCACGGCCGGCTGCCGCGGTACACGTGGTTCGACGCCTACGCGCGGCTGCGCGAGAAGCTCGACGTCATGGGGCGGAGGCTGGGCGGCTCGTATCGCGTCCTCGTCGACGCGAACCAGCACGTCGACCGCGAGGCGGCGGCACGGAGCGGTGTCGGGTTCTACGGCAAGAACACGCTCGTCATCACGCGCCGGCACGGCTCCTGGGTCGTGCTCGGAACGCTCGTCACGGACGTGGAGCTCGAGTCGACGCCGCCGCTCGACCTCGACTGCGGAGAGTGCCGGCTCTGCATCGACGCCTGTCCGACCGGAGCGCTCGACGAGCCGGGGACGCTCGACGCGACGCGCTGCCTCTCGTACTGGACGCAGGCGCCTGCGCCGCCTCCCGCCGCGTACCGCGCCGAGCTCGGGGAGCAGGTCTACGGCTGCGACATCTGCCAGGACGTGTGCCCGTGGAACCGGGGCGTCGAGAAGCGCCGCGCGGGCGAGCCGCTGCCCGACCAGGCGACCCCGCACGTCTCGCTCGTCGAGTGGCTGCGCGGCGACCCCGACGAGCTGAGGCGCCGCTTCGCGCGGCTGTACGTGCCGCGCAACGACGGCCGGCGGCTCCGGCTCAACGCGCTGGTCGCGGCAGGCAACGTGGGTGGAGACGGCGAACGGGACGCGGTGGCCGACCATCTCGACGATCCGGACGAGGCGACGCGCGAGCTCGCGGCGTGGGCTCTCGAGCGGCTCGAGCAGCGCGGTGTTTAGCCGCCCGGGGCGCTGGCTCGTCCTGCTGCGGGCGGCCCTCGTGGTCGCGGCCGTCGTTGCGGTCGGCCTCACCGCGATGCCCGGGTCGTACCGCGCCTGGGGGTGGGCCGTCGCCGGCTTCTTCGCGGCCGAGACGGTCCTCTCGGCGGTCCTCTCCGCCAAGGAGCTCGGGCGGGCCGCTCGCGTGCGGGCGCGGGCGCTCCTGATCGCGGCCGACGGAGTCGTCGGGATCGGGTTCGTCGCCGTCTTCTCGTTCGAGGCGGGCCAGCCGTACCGGCCGCTCTACCTGATCCCGATCGCCGAGGCGGCTCTCCGCTTCGGGCTCCTCGGCGGCGCGCTCGCGGGTGCCGTGATGACCGGCGCCACGATCGTGATCGACGACCTCGGGCCCGGTCTGCAATGGCGCTCGGCCTTCGTCCGGATCCTCGTCGGGATGCTCTCCGGCATCGTCGTCGGCCGGCTTCGCGACACGATCGGCGCCGAGCGGAATCGCGCCGAGGCGCGGGCGGCCGAGGCCGAACGCCTGCGAGACGAGCTCGGCCACCGCGTCGACGTCCTCGAGGCCGCCAACCGCTGCGCCCGTGCGCTCGGCTCGTCGCTCGAGCTCGACGAGGCGTTCGGGGCGTTCATTCGCGAGCTGCGCGGTCTCGTCCCGTTCGAGCGGACGGCGATCGTGCTCGTGGAGGACGACACGGCCACCACGATCGCCACGGCCGGCCGGGGCGAGGGATCCGTCTTCCCGCCGGGCAACAGCGACCCGATCGGCGGTTCGGTGCTCGAGCGCGTGCTCGACGGACGGATCGTCGTACGGCGCGACCTCTCGGAGCTCGAGTTCCCGTCGGACGCTCAGCTCCTCGCACTCGGTCTCCGCAGCGAGCTCGTGGCGCCGCTCCAGCTCGGCGCCCGCACGATCGGGATGCTCGGGCTCTCGCGCGACCGCCCCGACGCCTTCGGCGAGGACGAGGTCGAGCTCGTCGCCCTCCTCGGCCGCCTCGTCGCGACCGCGGTGCAGAACATCCGCGCGTACGAGGCCGAGCGGAGCCGCGTCGAGGAGCTGGCGCGGCTCTCACAGCTCCGGGCGGATTTCGTCTCTCTCGTCTCGCACGAGCTGCGCAGCCCCATGGCGGCCGTGATCGGCGCGGCGCGGACGCTGCAGGACCGCTGGCGGATGCTCTCCGCCGTGCAGCGGGAGTCCTTTCTCGCGCTCATCGGCGACGAGACGGCTCGCCTCGCCGCCCTCGTCGGAGACGTGCTCGACACGTCCCGGATCGAGGCGGGAACGTTCAGCTACCGCTTCGAGGAGGTCGATCTCCGGCGCGTCGTCGACGAGACCGTCGCGGCGGCCGTGCTCGCACAGCAGGAGGTGCCGATCATCGCGTCCATTCGCGGGCGGCTGCCGGCGATCCGCGGCGACCGGGCGCGGCTCCGGCAGGTCCTCGGCAACCTGATCGAGAACGCCGTCAAGTACTCGCCGGAGGGCGGCGAGGTGCGCGTGTCCGCGGGGGCGGGGAACGGCACCGTGCGCATCGCGGTGCGCGACTCCGGCCCCGGGATCCCGCGCGATCAGCAGGCGCGGATCTTCGCGAAGTTCGGCCGGGTCGACGTCCCGGGCGCGTCGAAGCCGGGCACGGGTCTCGGCCTGTTCATCGCACGGTCGATCGCGGAGGCGCACGGCGGCTCGCTCGAGGTGAGCTCGGGGGTGGACCCGGGCTCGACGTTCACCCTCGTCCTTCCGGTCGGCGGCTAGCCGCGACGACCTCGCCTGCGGCTTCGGTCGCTGCGTAGAGCCGCCACACCCCGGGGACACCCTTCAGCTCGTGTTCGCCGCGCTCCTCGAGGGCGAGACCGGTGCCGGCGACCAGATCCTTCACCGTCTGCGAGACGAGCACCTCGCCCGGGCGGGCCGCGGCGGCGACCCTGGCGCCGATCGAGACGGCCAGCCCCGCGACCTTGCCCTCGTGGCGCTCGCACTCGCCGGTGTGGACGCCTGCGCGCAGCTCGAGACCGAGCTCGCGCACTCCCTCGACGAGCGTCTGCGCGCAGCGGATCGCGCGCGCAGGACCGTCGAAGGTCGCGAAGAAACCGTCGCCTGCGGTGTCCTGCTCCTCGCCGCGGAAGCGGCCGAGCTCCCGGCGCACGAGTGCGTGGTGGCGCTCGAGGAGCTCCCGCCAGGCGCGGTCGCCGAGCTCCGCCGCCCGCTGCGTCGAGGCGACGATGTCGGTGAAGAGCAGCGTCGCCAGGACGCTGTCCGGAACATGACGCGCCACCTCGCCCGACACGAACCGCTCGATCTCCTCCGGGATCTCGGGCGAGAGGCAGATGGCTCCCGCGTCCGTTCCGGAGGCGATCAGCAGCTTCGCTCCCGGGATCAGTCGTGCCACCTCTAGTGAGTCCTCCTCGTAGAACGCGGACGGGCGGTAGAGGACGAGCGTCGGCACGCGCACGGCCGGCAGGATCTCGCGGAGGTCGGTCTCGAACCAGGCGCGGTTCAGTGCATATGCCGCCGCGGGGCTCGCGCTGACGCGGAGAAAGTTCGCAAACCAGGCGCGGTCGCTCTCGGTCTCGGCCAGGGAGGGCTCGATCTCGCGCAGGATCTTGTCGGCGTGCGCCTGCGTGCCCCACTCGCTACGCAACGCCACGAGCTCGGCGTCGGCGTCCGCGTAGAAATCCGCGTGTGCGACGGGGTGGAAGAGGACGAGCGCTCGCGTGCGCTCGGGATAGGTGGCGGCGTAGAGCGCCGACAGCGAGCAGCCGTCGTGCGAGCCGAGCAGGATGGTGTGCGAAGAGCCGACCGCGTCGAGCACGGCGTGCAGGTCCTCCATGCGCGTCTCGAGCGCCGCAAAGTGGCCGCCGTGATCGGAGAGGCCGGTGCCGCGCTTGTCGAAGAGGATCAGGCGGAACGATCGCGCGAGACGCTCGTAGAACCCACGCCAGTGGCGTGACTCCCAGCCGTAGACGAGGTTGGAGACGTAGTCGGGGACGTAGACGAGGTCGACGGCTCCGTCGCCCACGACCTGGTAGGCGATCGCGACGCCGCCGTTGCGCGCGTAGCGGATGTCGAGCGCGTCCACGGCCCGATCCTCGCGCAGATGCGGGCCTGGCGGCAAACGGCGCGCGGCTACACGCGCACGCGCATGCGCTCGACGCCGAGCTCCTTCGCGAGGGCCTTGGTGCGGGCGGCGATCGAACGCCGCAACTCGTCCGGCTCGAGCAGGACCGCCTCGCCGCGCAGCGAGAGCACCTCGCTCTCGAGCCATTCGTCGCTCCCGACCGGGAGCTCGCGCACGGCGCTCCCGTCGGCGAGGAGGCGCGCGCCGCGCTCGATCGCCCAGCGCGCGATCTCGGCGTCGTAGAGGAGCCTCGCGGTGCGCGCGTCGCGCAGCCGCGTCGGCTCGAAGCCCTCCCGCGCGTCGAAGCGCTCGCGCGTCAGCTTCGCGCTGCGCATCCGGTCGAGGCTGAAACGAGCGCGCGCCGTCGCTCGTCCGGTCCCACGTGTGGACGTACCAGTTCGGCAGCTGCCGCTCGAGCGAGTACGGCTCGACGAGCCGCGTCGAGGGCGCGGCGTCGACCTCCTTCTGGTACTCGATCTCGACGAGCCGCCGCTCGCGCATGCCGCGCGCGAGCTTCGAGACGAGGTCGACCTCCTCGGTGGCGACCTGCGGCTCGGGCGTCTGCGTGAGCTCGAACTGCCCGAACGTCTCCTCGAGCTTCTTGCGGACGCGCGCGAGGGGTGTGTGCGCGTCGGCGGCGATCATCGGCCCGACGTACTCGAGCGCGAGCCGGATGGCACGCGCCTCGAGCGGCGTCAGCCGCGGGGCGGCGCGGAAGGTGTCGCCCCAGAGCTCCTTGTCGACGTGGACCGAGCCGTCGCGCAGCTCGGCGTACACGGTGTAGCAGCCACCGCCGAAGTTGACGAGGTTGAGGAGCGACAGGTGCTCCTCGAGCTCCTCCGCCGGGATCGACGGGAAGTGCTCGAACAGCTCCTCCGCCGGGATCTCGGCCTCGCGATCCTCGCCGCATGCCGCGAGGAGATATGCGAGCAGGGCCTGCAGGACG
Organism: uncultured Actinomycetes bacterium; assembly: GCA_963746965.1. GTDB lineage: Bacteria > Actinomycetota > Thermoleophilia > Gaiellales > Gaiellaceae > Palsa-739. The sequence continues at coordinate 1,970,891 of CAVVDH010000001.1, forward strand.
GCGAAGCGCTCGGGCGCGACCGGTCCGGCGGGCCGTTCGATGCTCCCGTCGGCGCTCGTGGCCGGGGCCTCGCGGGCCGGCTTCGGCGCCTCGCCCTCGTGCCGTTCCCGAACGCGCCGCAGCGCCGCCGCGACGTCGCGCTTGAGCGCCGGCGGCTCGAGCGGCACTGCGCGGCCGTTCTGACGCAGGACCCAGGACGCGAGCTGGGGGATGGAGGAGTACTCGGTGACGAAGACGCCGTCCTCGAGCTTTCCGGTCGAGCCGTACGCGCGCCGCACCCACCAGGCCGTGTCGCCGCGCACCTCGATCCGCGCGGTGCCGAGGGCGTCGCCGATCTGCCAGGGCGGCCGGCCGCGGTAGAGCTCGACGTCGAAGTCCACGGGGGCGCGGAAGTCCCGCTCTCGCCGCGTCGCGAACTTGATGTCGCCCCGGATCCGCGAGACCCGGAACGTGCGGGTGTCGTCGCGGTCGAGATCGTGGCCGATGACGTACCAGAGCCCGTTGTCGTTGAGCAGGGCGTACGGGTTGAGCGTCCGCTCGCTCACCTCGTCGCGGGAGATCGACCAGTAGTCGAAGCGCACCGTCCGCTGCTTCGAGATCGCGTTCTCGAGCTTCGCGAGCCGTCCCGGCGTTTCCGGCGAGTAGTCGGGATCGAGCACCTCGACACGGCTCGCCGTCTCGGTCGGGGCCTCGGTGAAGCCCGGCCGTCCGAGCGCGAGGTTCTGGAGGGCGAGGCGCAGCGGCTCGGCATAGGCGAACTTCCCCTCGAGGAGGTAGAAGGCCGTCTGGAGCGCCGCGAGCTCCTCGTCCTCGAGCTCGAGCTGGGGCAGGAAGTACTGCTCCGAACGGAGCGTGTACAGCTCCTCGCCCGTGAACTCGTCGCGCTGCGACTGGAGCGGCACGCCGAGCGAGAGCAGCTCCGCGCGGTCCGAGTAGAAGCGGCGCGCGAACGCCTCGTCCGACATCTCGGAGTAGCCCTCGACGTTCGACTTCACGTCGCGGGCGGTGATCGCCCGGCGCTCCGCCATCAGGAAGGCGACGAGCGAGAGCTGCCGGATCAGCTTGTCCGTATCGTGCGACACCCGCGCAGCACCCTATCGCCGGGTGCCTGTGGATCGCGACTGTGGAAAGCCTGTGGAGGGCGAGCCGGCTACGCGGCTGCCTTCGTTTCCAGGTGCTGGTGCGACGGGCAGTAGTCGCGATCGGGCAGCGGCGTGCGCTGGCACGGCTTGCCCTTGCGTGTCGTGGCCCGGCAGCGGGCGACCCCGCCGTCGAGCAGGCCCGACTCGATCTGCTCCTCGATGAAGTCCACGGCGGCCTTCACGCCCTGCTCCACGGCCCAGGCGACCTGCGCCTGCGTCGTGATGGGGAAGTGGCGCCGGACGTCCTGGAAGAGCGCGCGCTCAGGCTTCGCGAAGTAGAGCGGATCGGTGGCCAGGCGCTCCATCGTCTGCTCGCAGGCCATGAGCACCGCCCGGCGCGACTCGAGCTGCGTCTCCCGGTCGGCGTACGGATCGATCATGTCCTTGACCGAGCGGTAGATCGCGCGTGAGTATTGATACATGCATTGCTGCAGCTGGGCAGTTCTCTCTTCGATCACTCGCGTTGCGTCTCCTCGTCGTAGACCCCGCAAGGCCTTGTCCGAAGCCGATTCCCGACGGGCCTCCCCTTGCCCCGTGGCTCGATATTACATCGTACCGGGCGTGTTACAAAGTGGCGGATTTCGTTGGCGGAACAGCAAACAGACGGTCACGATCGGTCGCGCTCTGCGGGCGTCTCCCGGCCGACGGCGCGACGCCCGAAGCCGGCCAGCCAGAGGATCGCGAGCACGAGCCCGACGAGGCCGACGGGGATCCCCACCCAGGGGACGATGAAGAGGAAGATCAGGCCGACGACGATGAATGCGATTCCTACGCCGATCACGAGCTTCGCGTCCCCGCGGCTCCGGAACGGGAAACGTCGGCGTCGCGTCAGGCCTGGATGACGACGAGCCGCTCCTCGGTCATCTCGCGGACCGTGTAGGCAGGCCCCTCCTTCGTGTTGCCCGAGCCCTTGACGCCGCCGTACGGCATCTGGTCGGCGCGGAAGGTCGGTGCCTCGTTGATCGTGACGCCGCCGAACTCGAGCGCCTCGGCCGCGGCGAGCGCGGTCGTGATCGAGCCGGTGAAGATGCCCGCCTGGAGCCCGTACTCGGTGGCGTTCGCGCGCTCGTACGCTTCCGCGAGCGAGTCGACGGCGTTGACGACGCAGACCGGCCCGAAGACCTCGTCGCAGACGACGTGCGCCGTTTCCGGTGCCTCCGCGAGCACGATCGGCCCGAGTGGGTCGGCGTCGACGGTGCCGGCGAGGAGCGTCGCTCCTGCGGCCGTGGCCTCTTCGACCCACGCCGCGATCCGGTCGCGGGCGTCCCGGTCGATGACGGGGCCGACGTCGGTGGCCTCGTCCGCAGGGTTGCCGACGACGAGCGCCTCGACCTTCGGCAGGAAGCGCCCGAGGAAGTCGTCGAGCGCCGGCCGCTCGACGTAGATCCGCTGCACGGAGATGCAGCTCTGGCCGGCGAACGAGAAGGCGTTCCCGGCGAGCTTCGCGGCCGCGAGCTCGAGGTCGGCGTCGGCGGCGACGAGGGCAGGGGTGGAGTTGCCGAGCTCGAGCCGGACGCGTTTCTTCGCCGCGCGCCCGGCGATCCCCCAGCCGACGCCGCTCGAGCCGGTGAAGGTGATCATCCGGACGCGTTCGTCCTCGACGAGCACGTCGCCGATCTCGCCGGAAGGGCCGACGAGGACGTTGAGCCAGCCGGCCGGCAGACCGGCCTCCTGCTCGAGCTCGGCGAGGAGAAGCGCCGAGAGCGGCGTCGCGCTCGCCGGCTTGAGCACGACGGGGCAGCCTGCGGCGAGCGCCGGTGCGAGCTTGTGGGCGACGAGGTTGCACGGGAAGTTGAACGGCGAGATCGCGCCGACGACGCCGATCGGCTTGCGCAGCGTGAACGCGAGCTTTCCCTCGCCGGCCTCGGACGCCGCCATCGGCACGACGTCGCCGGCGAGCTTCCGCGCCTCGACGGCCGCGAACGTGTAGGTCGAGACGGCGCGCGACGCCTCGACGCGCGCGGTGCGGATCGGCTTGCCGGCCTCGGCGCAGATCGTCTGTGCCATGTCCTCGTGCCGCTCGCGCAGGAGAGCGGCGACCCGGTCGAGGATGGCCGCCCGCTCGTGCGCCGGCAGCGGGGACTCGAGCGCACGCGCTGCTGCGTCCACCGCGCGGCCGGCCTCGGCCGCGCCGGCCTTCGCGACCCGGCCGACGACGTCCCCGGAGAACGGCGAGCGGACCTCGACCGAGTCGCCGGTCTCGATCCACGCTCCGTCCAGGAGCAGCTTCTGCACGTCTGCCGTCGTCGCCATATCCTCGTCTCGTGCTCACCCGCGACGATATCGGGATCCACCTGACGAGCGAAGTGGTATTCGCCGGCGACACGTGGCCGGGGCTCTCGCACACGATCGACCACCCGGACGGGCTCGTGCTCGTCGACACGGGGATGATCGACTCGACACCCGAGCTCGACGACGAGTGGTCTCCCACTCCGCACCCACTGCCTGCCGAGCTCGTGGGGCGCGTCACGCTGGTCGTCAACACCCACCTCCACTTCGACCACTGCGGCGGCAACCGGCTCTTCGCGGGCGTGCCGATCCACGTGCAGCGCGCGGAGCTCGAGGACGCGCTGAGCGAGGACGACTACACGATCCGCGAGTGGGTCGACTTCCCCGGCGCGACGTACGTCGAGCACGACGGCGAGGCGGAGATCCTGCCGGGCGTGCGTCTCGTGCCGGCTCCGGGGGAGACGCGCGGGCATCAGATCGTCGTCGTGGAGACCGACCGGGGGCCGGTCGTGCTCGGCGGGGACGTCGGCCACTCGTTCGAGGAGCTCGAGCGGGGCGACACGCCGGGCCGGAAGCTCGTCCTCGAGCTCGCCGCGCCGACGTACCTCGGGCACGTCGCGGAGCCGCGGGTGCCGCGCCGCCCCGTCTAGAGCGCACCGCCCAGCCGCTACTGGAACTCGGGCGGAAGCCGCGTCGCGAGCGCGTAGAGCACCTTCGGCTGCAGCGACGGCACGTCGCGCAGAAGCGTCTGGAAGTTGCGTGCCGTCATGAGCAGGATCGTCACCGGCGTCAGCGTGGTGACGGTCGCGGTGCGCGGCACCTCGGCCAGGAGCGCGATCTCGCCGAGGAAGTCTCCGCCGGTGAGCTCCCGGAGCACTCGCCCCTTGCGCCGCACCTCGGCCCGCCCCTCGACGAGGACGACGAACTCGCGTCCCGGCTCGCCCTCCCGCGTCAGCTTCCGGTCGGCGGGGAGGCTCACCTCGTCGGCGAGGGACGCGACCCGTTGCAGCTCGGACTTCGAGCAGCGCTCGAAGAGCGGGACGCGCTTCAGGAGCTCGATCTTCGCGTTCTTGCGCAGCATCGACCGCGGTACAGTCTCGTGGATGACGCAGTCCGGCGCAATGATCGTCGACGCGGTTCGCAGTCCGATCGGCAAGAAGAACGGCACCCTCTCGCACATCCGCGGCGACGAGCTCTCGGCCCAGGTCGTGAACGCGCTCCTGGCGAGGAACGCGGTCGACCCCGCCGAGGTGGAGGACGTGCAGTGGGGCTGCGTGACCCAGGTCGACGAGCAGGCGTGGAACATCGGGCGCAACGTCGCACTCACCGCCGGCTGGCCCGTGTCGGTCGCCGGGACGACGGTCGACCGCCAGTGCGGCTCCTCGATGCAGACGAACTTCAACGCCGCGGCCGCGGTCTGGTCGGGCCAGCTCGACCTCGTCGTCTCGGGCGGCGTCGAGATGATGTCGCGCGTCCCGATGGGCTCGAACAACGGCTCGATGTCGCCGCTCGTCTGGGAGCGCCACGAGATCGTGATGCAGGGGATCTCCGCCGAGGAGATCGCGAAGCAGTGGGGGCTGGCTCGCGAGGAGCTCGACCGGATCGGCTACGAGTCGCACCTGCGCGCCGCGCGCGCGATCGACGAGGGCCGCTTCGAACGGGAGATCGCTCCGATCGAGCTCGACGTGCCCGAGCCCGATGCGTCGGGCGGGGCGGGAACGCTCACCCGCGTCCGCTTCGCCGTGGACGAGGCGGTGCGGCGCGGCACGACGCTCGAGAAGATGGCCGCGCTCCAGCCGGCGTTCATCCCGGACGGCGTCGTCACGGCCGGGAACTCGTCCCAGATCGTGGACGGTTCCGCCGCCGTGCTGGTCGCGTCGGAGGCGAAGGTCGCGGAGCTCGGGCTCGAGCCGCGGGCGCGCTTCGTCTCGTTCGGCGTCGTGGGTGTCGACCCGCATCTCATGCTGCACGGCAACCCGGAGGCGTCGGCGAAGGCGCTCGCGAAGGCGGGGCTGACGTGGGACGAGATCGACGTGATCGAGGTCAACGAGGCATTCGCCTCGGTGGTCGCGCAGTTCCTCGCGGACACCGGCCTGCAGGAGCGCTACGAGGCCGGTGACGTGAACCCGAACGGCGGCGGCATCTCCCTCGGCCATCCGCTCGGCGCGACGGGCGCGAGGATCACCGCGACGCTCGTCTCGGAGCTCGAGCGGCGCAACGCGCGCTACGGGCTCGCGACGATGTGCATCGGCTTCGGCCAGGCGATCGCCGCGGTCGTCGAACGGGTGTAGGAAGGGGCTACCAGCCGCCCGCGTGGTACGAGATCCGGGTGGGTGGCCAGTACGTGAAGATCACCGGGCCGATGAGGTCACTCCGCGGAACCGACCCCCAGGTTCGCGAGTCGCAGGAGTCGGCGCGGTTGTCGCCGAGCATGAAGTACTCGCCTTGCGGCACGTGCCAGATCTGGCCGAAGTGGGACGTGTCCGCGAGTCGTGCGGCTCTCGAAAGGTACGGCTCCGCGAGCTTCGTCCACACCGTTGCCGCCGGTCGGCGAATCCAGATGAAGCCGAGGTCGTCCTCCCGTACCGTCTCGCCCGGTAGGCCGATGAGCCGTTTGACGAACGTCTTCCCGCCGTCTCCGGCCCCACAGCTGCCGGCGGCGGCAGGAGCCTCGAAGACGACGATCTGCCCCCGCTGAGGACTACCGAAGTCGTAGGCGAGCCGGTTCACGAGCACGCGATCGTTCGTCGAGCCGAGGCACCCGCGACCGGGGCGGGCGCAATTGAGCGTCGTCTCCATCGAGGAGGAAGGGATCCGATACGGCTTCGCGATCTCCGCCTCGAAGACGAGGACGAACCCGATCGCGAGGGCGATGGTGACGAGCCAGCCGCCGGCCCTCCGCCAGGCGGTCCGTAGGCCGTTCGACGGGAGGACGTCCACGAGCTCGAGGGTAGCCCCGCCGTCTGGTCAGTCGTACCGCCCGAGCCAGTCGCCGACGACCCGCATGTAGCGCTCGCGTTCCTCGACGTGCGGCAGGTGGGCCGACTCCTCGAAGCAGACCCACTCCGCGCCGGGGATCCCGGAGAGCAGCGTCTCCTGCAACGCCGGCGTCGCCTCGTCGTGGCGGCCGGAGACGAGGAGCGTCGGGACGCCGATTCCGCCCAGGCGATCCTTCGACTGCCAGTCGCGGATCGAGCCGATCACGTGGAACTCGCTCGGGCCGTTCATCGTGTGGTAGACGGTCGGGTCGCGCTCGATCCACGCGAACGCCTCGACCACCTCGGCGGGCCACGGGTCGAGCCGACAGACGTGCCGGCGGTAGAAGACGTCACACGCGGCGGCGTAGGCGGCGTCGTCGGTCGTGCCTGCGGCCTCGTGCCGGCGCAGCGTCTCCTCGACCTCCGACGGCAGGAGGGCGCGTAGACGGTTGCACTCCGCCACGAAGTCGGGGAACGAGGCTGCCGTGTTCGCGAGGACGAGCGCGCGTAGCCCGGCCGGCCGTGTGAGCGCGTACTCCTGCGCGAGGAACCCGCCCCAGGACTGGCCGAGCACGTCGTGGCGGCCGGCGATTCCGAGCTCCTCGACGAGGTTGTGCAGCTCGCGTACGAAGAGGTCGACCGTCCAGAAGTCGGCGCCGCGGTCCGGGTAGTGCGTGCTGCGGCCGTTGCCGAGCTGGTCGTAGTGGACGACCGCACGGTCCCCGGCGAGATCGGCGAGCGAGAGGAGGTAGTCGTGCGTCGCGCCCGGCCCGCCGTGGAGGACGACGAGCGGGGCCGGAGCGTCTCGCTCGCCTGGCCGCAGCTCACCGGTCACCCGGTACCACGTCTCGGCCTCCTCGCCGTCCTCGAGCGGGAAGCCGACTGTGCCCTCGCGCGCGTCCACGCCGCCGCGAGTCTACGCTCCGCGACGTGATGCGAGACCGGCCGCTGCGCCGCGCGCACCTCGCCCTTGCGGCGGTCTTCGTCGTCTTCGGGATGCTCGGCGGCAACTGGGATGCGCGGCTACCCGCGGTCCGGCAGCGGCTCTCCCTCGACAGCGGCGAGCTCGGTCTCGTCATCTTCGCCGTCACCCTGACGGCGACCGCAGTCCTGCCTCTCGCCGGCTGGCTCTCGGCACGGCTCGGGAGTCGCGGGCCGAGCGCCCTCGGACTGGTCTTCGCGGGCGCGGGCATCAGCGCGGCCGCGTTCGTGCCGTCGTACGCGACCTTGCTGCCGGCAGCCTGCGTGATCGGGGCGGGCTGGGGAATCACGGACGTGGCCGCGAACGCGCACGGCATCGCGGTAGAGCGGGCCCTCGGCCGGCGCATCCTGTCCGGACTGCACAGTGCGTGGAGCTTCGGCCTGCTCGCCGGCTCGGGGATCGCGGCCGGCGCCGCGGCGGCGGAGGTCGGGCTGCGGGTGCAGTTTCCGGTCGTAGCGGCGGTCGCCCTCGTTGCGCTCGGCGTCGCGACACCGTTCCTGCTGCCCGCCACCGGCACGGCGGGCGACGCGCATTTCGCCCTGCCGCGCGGGGCGCTCGCGCTCCCGGCGCTGCTCATGTTCTGCGCGTTCTTCGTCGAGGCCGCGACCGTCAGCTGGGCGGCCGTCTTCCTCACCGGCCCGGTCGGAACCAGCGGCGCGCTGGCCGCGGGCGGGGTGGCAGCCTTCTCGCTCGCGATGGGGCTGGTCCGGCTCGTCGGCGACCGGCTGGTCGAACGCTGGGGGATCGGGGGATTGGCCCTTCGGAGCGGAACGCTCAGCTGCGTCGGGCTCGCGCTGGCGCTCGGCACTCGCTCGCCGGCGCCGGCCTTGATCGGGTTCGGCTGCGTGGGAGCCGGCTCGGCCCCGATCATCCCGGCGCTCTTCAGGCTCGGCGGGACGGTTCCCGGTGTCGCCTCGGGGGCGGGCATCGCCGCGGTCGCGACGGCGGGCTACGCGGGAGGCGTGGTCAACGGGCCGGCGATCGGTTTCCTCGCCCGCGGCGTCGGCCTCACCGGTGCGCTCGGGCTCGTCGGCGCGGCAGCTCTCCTCATCGCTCTTCTGGGACCGCGTCTAGGCTCCGCGGCATGAAGGTCGGAGTCGTGGGGCTGGGGACGATGGGCGCGGGGATCGCGCAGCTCGCGGTCGAGGCCGGGCTCGAGACCGTCGGGCGCGAGGTGACGGACGAGCTGGGGGAGACCGCGCGCGGCCGGATCGACCACTTCCTCGGCCGCAAGGTCGAGAAGGGCCAGCTCGACTCCTTCGAGATCGGCCTGCTCAGCCTGACGACCGAGGTCAGCCGACCTCGCGGGCTGCGACGTCGTCGTCGAGGCGATCGTCGAGGAGCTCGAGCCGAAGCGGGAGCTCTTCGCCCAGCTCGAGCAGGTCTGCCGCCCCGACGCCGTCCTCGCGACGAACACGTCGGCGCTCTCGGTGACGGAGATAGCGGGCGCCGTGTCGACACCCGAGCGCGTGGTCGGGATGCACTTCTTCAACCCCGCGCCGCTCATGCCGCTCGTGGAGATCGTCCGCGCCGAGCGAACGTCCGACGAGGCGTTCGAGGCCGCCTACGCGCTCGGCGAGCGGCTCGGGAAGCATCCGATCCGCTGCCACGACACGCCGGGCTTCGTCGTCAACCGCGTCCTGATCCCGCTCCTGAACGACTGCATCCGCGTGCTCGACGAGGCGCGCATCACGCCCGCCGACCTCGACGCGGGCATGAAGCACGGCGCGGGCTGGCCGATGGGCCCCTGCGAGCTCGTCGACCTCGTCGGGATCGACGTCCACGTCCACGCGAGCGAGGCCCTGTGGGAGAAGCTGCGCGAGGCGCGGATGGCGCCGCCGGCGCGCCTCGTCGCGATGGCGAACGCCGGGCTCCTCGGACGCAAGAGCGGTCGCGGCTTCTACACCTACGAGTAGCCGAGCTGACGGGCGGTCTGGACGCTCGTTCAGCCGCGACACTCAGGCGAGAGGACGCGCGCGCAGCCGACTGACCCCTCGCCTGGGCGGCGCACCCGGGAGTTAGCAGCCGTGGACCAGGCGTGGCTTCGCCCCGCTGATCGGGACTTGCCACAGGCCGCTCGGACAGGACGTGTGGGCCGGCGGCCGCCAAAGCACGAGGAGTTGCTGCGAATCCGGCGACCAAGCGACAGCCAATAGGTCGTACGGAGGATGACGCTTCAGCAGCGTCCGCACCTTCTTCGTCGCGACGTCGACGACCGCAAGCCGCCCTTTCGAATCCGAGAAGGCGATGTTCTGCGCGTCGGGGGACCAGCCGAAGACGACTCCGATGCCGTGTCGTAGGAGCGTCGTGCTCGGGCCGCCTTGCGGCGCCACGAGCCGCAGGGTCGACTGGGGTGCCCCCGGGTAAGGGGCGAGGTAGGCGATTCGATTGCCGGCGGGCGACCAGAGCGGGTCGTCGCCGTGCTGCTCCAGCCGCTGCAGGCCGCTGCCGTCGGCAGCGGCGGTCCAGATCGAGGGCCGTCCCGAGTCCGTGGCGGGCCTGCTCACGAAGGCGACCTGCGTCCCATCGGGTGAGAGGCTCGGTGTGGTGTTGTTGAGCTTCTTGCCGCCGACCGCGCCGACGACCGTGCCGGACGGGACGCTGAAGATCCTCACCGGCCCACGGCACGACACGCAGGAGGATGCGAAGTTGCTCGTGGCGACGCGGTCGCCCTGCGCGTCGATGGCGTACGGGTCGGGCCCGCTCCTGGCGAGGAGCTTGGGCTTCTGGCCGACCGAAATCGTGTGGACCCCGTCGTCGCTGCCGTAGACGAGCAGGCTCGGCCCCACCCAGTCGAGCTGGTCCGGCGGGTCGCCCAGGTTGTTGGAGCAACGCTCGCTACAGACCGTGCGGGGGAGCTGGTGGAGGTGCTTGCCGTCGGCGTCCGCGACGCAGAACGCTCGCAGAATGTTCCAGCTGCCGACCGCGTGGCCGTGGGGCGGCCGGGGCCAGCGGTAGCCGAACCAGGCGATCTGCGTCCCATCGGGAGACCAGGCCGGAGCGGTCACCGTCCCGCACGGCGACACCGTCCGCTTCGCCCCCGCACCCCCGCGGCCCCGCAGCCGAATGCCACCGCGACGGCGAGCGCGCTACCGACTACTGCCACCGTGCGGCCGAGACGGATCATCGCTGCCCAAGGGTAGACCTCCATACCAACGAGGGACCAACGCCCTAGAGCCCGCCAGGCGCTTCAGGCCGCGGCGGAGTAGAGCGTGTGGACGCCGGTGCGCTCTCCGCTCGGCACCGAGTTCTCGGTCGTGCGGAGCCCGCGTCCGGCCGGACGCGCGGGATTTCGGGGCCGAGGGCTCGTCGAGGACGAGCTCGAGCGTGAGCGCCTGGAGAACCGCCGCCGACGCGTGCGAGAGCAGCCTCGCGGAGGTCTCGTCGGGGACTCCGCTCTCACGCAGCGCTGCCGCGAGTGCGTCGACCCGTGCCGTGAGCTCCTCGGCGCGCCGCTGCAGGCGATCGTCTGCCATGGCAACGCAGCTTCGCGGAGTTGCCGGACGTTCCTGCTGCGCGCGAGTACTCTGAGGGCGCCCATGCGGCGGATCCTGCTCAGCTGCGCGAGTGTCGCGGTGCTCATGCTGCCGGCTGCGACGGCCGCCGGAGCGCGCGGACACGCCGTGCCCGGGTTCTTCGTCGTCCGCAAGGCCGCGGGCGACGGCGGCGTCGCGGGCCGTCCGGTGGTCACCCTCGTCGTCGAGGGCTTCGTGCTCGGCCGCGTCTCGCCGCAGGCGCAGGCGCGCGTGCAGATCTTCCAGCTCGTCTCGCCGGCGGGCGGCGGTGCTCCGCAGTACGCAGGGGTGGACGTCTCCCACAGCGCCGTGCGGTGGCGCAGCTTCGAAGGCACCGAGTACAGCGGCAGCGGGTTCCGGTTCCGTGCGCTCGGCGGCGCGTACCGCGTCGTCGTGCGGGGCTCGGGCGTCTATCTCTTCGCCGGCGGCCAGGGCAGGGTCACGCTCCACGGCTCCTCTGCGTATCCGGGTGCGGACGGCTTCTACTCGGTCGACGGCGCGGCCTTCCACTCGCTCCCGGCGACCTCCCTCACGCGCACGATCGGCCGGGCGGCGGGCGGATGAGCGGACCGAAGGAGACGATCCTCGTCGTCGAGGACGAGCAGGCGATCGCGTCGTTCGTCGCCGCCTTCCTCCGCAAGGGAGGCTACGACGTGCAGATGACCGCGAGCGGTCGCGAGGCGCTGGCGATCGTCGGTGCGAACGCGCCCTCGCTCGTCGTCCTCGACCTGATGCTCCCCGATCTCGACGGCCTCGAAGTCTGCAGGCGGATCCGCGAGACGAGCACGCTGCCCGTGCTGATGCTGACGGCCCGCGACGACGACCTCGACAAGATCGCCGGTCTCGAGATGGGAGCCGACGACTACCTCACGAAGCCGTTCAACCCGCGCGAGCTCGTGGCGCGAGTGCGGGCGATCCTGCGGCGCGGTGGGAACCGGGCGCGGCCCGAGGCAGGGATCCTGCGGCACGGTGAGCTCGTGCTCGACGCCGGCAGGCGCGAGTGCCGTGTGGGGGAGCAGGAGGTCAAGCTGGCGCCGAAGGAGTTCGACCTGCTCTGGGAGCTGCTCGACCACAAGGGCCTCGTGCTCACGCGCGACCAGCTGCTCGAGCGAGTCTGGGGGTACACGTTCGCCGGCGACACGCGGACGGTCGACGTCCACGTCCGTCAGCTCAGGCGGAAGCTCGGCGACGCGGCGCCGATCGTCACGGTGTGGGGAATCGGCTACAAGGCCGCACCCGCCCGCGACGGCGACGGCTAGGAGCTGCAGTGCTCAGATCGCTGCGCTTCCGCCTGCCCGCGCTCTTCCTGCTCGGCATCGTCCTCGCCGGCGTCGTCGCGACGCTAATCGCCGTCCGTTTCTTCCAGGGCTACACGCGCACGCACGCCGCCACCGAGCTGCGAGGGGAGTCGGCGGGGATCGTCGTGCTCTACGAGCGCCAGGCCGGTATCGGGCACGTCTCGCGCTCGAACCTCGAGCTCGCGCTCGGCGGCGACAAGGTGTTCTGGGTCCCGGCCGTGCCCGGAGCGTCGCTCCTCGCCGGCCCGCTGCCGCAGCTGCCGCGGAGCGCCGTGCCGAGCTCGGAGCTCGGCGGCGGCAAGCCGGCGGCGTTCGACCTCCACGTGCGCGGCGGCACCTATCTCGCCGTCGGGCAGGTCGTCAAGCTGGCCAACCTTCCGGTCGGCGCACTCGTCGTCGCGAAGCCGGAAGCAGCGCTGCGCAGCCGCTGGGTCGAGCTCGCCTGGGAGCTCGCGCTCGCATTCGGGATCGGCACTCCCGTAGCGGGAGCCCTCGTCCTCTACTTCACGCGCCGGATCGCGCAGCCGCTCGAGGCGCTCAGCGTCGCCGCCGGCGAGGTCGCCGGCGGGAACTACGCCGTCGCGGTGCCCGAACGCACGGGCGGCAGCGAGGTCGACCGGCTCGCGGCGAGCTTCGCCGAGATGGCCGCGCGGCTCGCCGAGTCGGAGGAGCTCTCCCGCCGCTTCCTGATGTCGGTCTCGCACGAGCTCCGCACGCCGCTGACCGCGATCCGCGGTCACGTGGCAGCGCTGCGGGAGGGCGTCCTCGAGGACGAGGACACGAGGGAACGGTCGCTCGAGGTGATCGCGGAGGAGGCGCTCCGGCTCGAGCGCCTGGTGGGGGACGTCCTCGACCTCGCGAAGCTCGACGCCCGCCGGTTCGCGCTGCTGCACGAGGAGGTCGACATGCGGGCCCTCTGCGAACGCGCCTATGCGACCTTCGCAGAGGAGGCGCGGGCGCGCGAGATCGACTACGAGCTCGAGCTCGGGGAGGGAGCCGTGCTCGTCACCGACGGCGATCGCGTGCTGCAGATCGTCACGAACCTCATCGCGAACGCACTCCACTGGACGCCGCCCGGCGGCCGCGTCGATCTCGCGCTCGCGGCGCGTAACGGGGAGGTCCTGGTGACGGTGTCGGACTCGGGCCCGGGAATCGCGCCCCAGCAGCGAGAGCGGATCTTCCGGCCGTTCTGGTCGGGTGACGGCGGCGGCACCGGGCTCGGCCTGACGATCGCGCGTGAGCTCGCGCTCGCGCTCGGCGGCCGCCTCGAGCTCGACAGCGAGCCCGGCCACGGCAGCCGCTTCGTGCTCCTGCTGCCGGTGAAGGGCCCTCAGCCGGCCTGACGTTCTTCGAGCCGGTAGACCATCGCGCCGTCGCGCTTCAGGCCCTCCTCGAGGCGGCCGAGCCGCTCCTCGACGCTCCGCCAGCCCGAGGCGATGAGGTCGACGAGCAGGGCGAGATCGTCGACGCGGGCGTGCCGCTCCATCAGGAGGTCTCCCTCGATCCGCTCGAGCCGTCGGATGGCCTGGTTCGTGAGCCCGCGCACCTCGGCGAGGTGGCGGGCACTCGGGCGGAAATGCTCGCGCAACCCGTCCTGGATCGCCGCCGGCAGTCCCGCCTCGAGCCGGGCGGTCGTCGCGGCCAGCGACTCGACGGCGGTTCTCGCCCGCTGCAGCGTCGCGTCGAACGCGGCGGGATCGGTGCGGCCCGCGGCGGCGTCCTCGATCCGCTGCTGCGCGCGGGTGATCGCTTCCATGTCCATGGGCGCCGACGGTACAACTGGCGTCGGATGGACCTCTCGGAGCTCGACTACGAGCTGCCGCCGGAGCTGATCGCGCAGCATCCGGCGGCACGGCGAGACGCGTCGCGTCTTCTCGTCTACGAGCGCGCGACCGGTGCCGTCCGTCATCGCACGTTCGCCGAGCTGGCGCAGGAGCTCCGGGGCGAGCTCGTCGTCGTCAACGACACGCGCGTCGTGCCGGCGCGGATTCCGATCGAATCGCCGCGCGGCGAGGTGCTGCTGCTCGAACCGCTCGGGGACGGGACGTGGGAGGCTCTCGCCCGACCCACCCGGCGTCTGCGGCCGGGGCGCCGGCACGGGCCCGTCGAGCTGCTGGAGCATCTCGGAGAGGGGCGCTGGCGAGTCCGCCTCGACGGCGAGCCGGCGGGCGAGATGCCACTGCCGCCGTACATCACGGCGCCGCTCGAGGATCCGTCTCGCTACCAGACCGTCTACGCACGCGAGCCCGGCTCGGCGGCGGCGCCCACCGCCGGTCTCCACTTCACGCCCGGGCTGCTCGCGCGGCTCGACCCGGTGCGCGTCACGCTCCACGTCGGTCTCGACACGTTTCGTCCCGTGACGGAGGAGCGGCTCGAGGAGCACCGGATCCACGGCGAGCGGTACGAGGTCGAGCCGCAGGCGTGGGAGCGGATCCGCGCGGCCGAGCGCGTGCTCGCCGTCGGTACGACGACGCTCCGTGTGCTCGAGACCCTCGCGCGCGGCGGCCCCCTCCGCGGCCGTACCGAGCTCTTCGTCACGCCCGGCTTCGAATTCCGCCGCGTGGACGTCCTCCTGACGAACTTCCACCTGCCGCGGTCGACGCTGCTCGCGCTCGTGATGGCGTTCGCGGGGATCGAGGAGACGAGACGCCTCTACCGGCTCGCGATCGAGGAGCGGTACCGCTTCTACTCCTTCGGCGACGCGGTGCTGATCGTCTGAGACCGGGCACGCGGCTCCGGAAGATTCCCCTTTCGGGTGACGCTTTCGTACCACCCTCGGCTGACGATGAGGTCATGCCTGCGGCGGTCTGGCCCTCCCGAGGCCAGGGCACGTTCGTCGCGCTCGGCTTCCCGAGCGCTGCTTTGCTTGCCCTCGCGTTGTGGTCGGGGCTGCACGGAATGAGCCTCGACACGAGTGTTCCGGCGGCGATCGTCCTGGTCGCGATGACCGCGGTCGCGGAGACGATCAGCGTGGTCGTCGCGCCGCGGGCCCGCATCTCTGCCGCCGCCCCGTTTCTCGTCGCGGCGGCGCTCGCCGGCGGGCCGCTGGTCGGAGCCCTGGCCGGCGCGTCGACGGAGGCGTTCACGGGCGGCGACGTGTGGCGTCCGCGCTCGACCTATGCCGGGTCTCGCGCCCTCAAGGGGTTCGTCGTCGGTCTGATCGGAGAGCAGCTGACGCTGCGCGGCGTGTCCGGCGCGCTCACCGCGGCGGCGGCGGGGGTCGTGGCCGGCACCGTGCTGACGACGGCTGCGAACGTCGTCGTCGCGTTCGACCGGAAGATCGACCTCCGCCCTCAGCTTCGTGCGTCGTGGCGTGCCACCGTTCTCACCTCGATCCTCCCGATGCCGCTGCTCGCCGTCTTCCTCTTCGAGTTCTGGGCCGCGCCGACCCTTCCGTTGGCACGCGCCGTCGGGCTCCTGCTCCTGCTGGCGCTCGGGAACAGGTTCCGCCTCCGCCTCGAACGCAGCCTGGCGGAGGAGCGCTCGCGCGCACGGCTCGACGCGCTCACGAATGCGCCCAACCGGTACGCGCTCGAAGAGGCCCTCGCCGCCGAGGAGGCGCGGATCCGGCGCGGAGGCCGCCCCGCCGCCCTCTGCTTCCTCGACCTCGACCGCTTCAAGGCCGTCAACGACACGCACGGCTACCGGGCCGGCGACAAGCTGCTCGTGGACGTCTACCGGCGGCTGCGCGACGAGCTGCGCGCGAGCGACCAGGTCTTCCGTTGGGGCGGCGAGGAGTTCGTCGTGCTCGCGCCGCAGGTCGAGAGCCAGGATCTCATGGAGTTCGCCGAGCGGCTCCGTATGTTCATCGCGTCCCGCCCGTTCTCGGTCGAGGGGCACCCGCGGACGGTTACGGGATCCGTCGGCGCCGTGCTCCTCGACGAGACCAAGTCCGCCGAAGCCGCCCTCGATGGGGCGAGTCGCCTGGTGCGGGAGGCCAAGCGAACGCGCGACAGCGTCGCGGTCGACGCGCCTCTGACGGGTACGGGGGGTGAGGCCCTGGCGGCAACGGCCTCGGGCTCCTGAAGCACGCCCGCTGAGCCTGCCCACGTCGCCGCCCGCCGCGGACGACGTTGCGCGGGCTCGCGGTCGGCGATGCGATGCTGCTCGCGGATGTTCGCGCGCGTCACGCTGACCGCCTCGGACCCGGCCGCGCCGGTCCCCGCGGCCGAGGACCCGCACGGCAACGTGGTGGAGGCGCCGTGAGGCCGCGCAGCGCGAACGAATGGCGGGATTTCTGGCGCGACGGCGGCGAGCGCGAGCTCCATGCGCAGCTCGAGGAGTTCGCCCCGCACTCGGTGCGGATCGCGACCCTCCTCGGCAGCAGCGCGCCGCTCCGCGCGCTCGTCGCCGAGCTCGGCCGCATCCGCGAGCACCAGCTCGACAGCCCGGCCGATCCCGACCGGGACGCGGAGATCGCGGCCCGGATCTACGGCTGGTTCGAGAGAGCGGCGCTCTCGCGCTGAATCGACTCGCGCACGTCCCGCTCGAGCAGCTCGATCAGGGCCGTATGGCGCAGTGTCGCCCAGACGAACTCCCGCGAGCCGCAGCGGCGGACGTACACGTCGTCGAGGATCGCGCCGAGGTGCCGCCCGCGCCGGTGCTTGCGGCGGATGTACGACACGAGGCGCTCCTCGCGGAACGGACGGCGGGCGGAGAAGAAGTACGGCGTGCGTCCGAGCGGTCCCCACGTTGCCATCGCACTACGATCTTATCCGACGCAGTGGCCGGAGAAACGGGCGCGCCCCACTACGCTCGGCTCGTGACCGACACGTTCAGCGTCACGGCGCGAGACGGCACGGCACGTGCCGGAGTGCTCCGCACCGCCCACGGCGAGGTGCGCACGCCGGCGTTCATGCCGGTGGGGACGAAGGGGACGGTCAAGGCGGTCGATCCGCAGGAGCTGCGCGCCCTCGGGGCCGAGATCGTCCTCGGCAACGCGTACCACCTCCACTTCCGCCCCGGGGAAGAGCTCGTCGCCGAGCTCGGCGGGCTGCACGCCTTCATGGGCTGGGACGGGCCGATCCTCACCGACTCGGGCGGCTTCCAGGTCTTCTCCCTGCGCGACACGCTCCTCGACGTGGACGACGACGGCGTCACGTTCCGCTCGGTCTACGACGGCCGGCCCGAGCGTTTCACGCCGGAGCTTGCCGCACGGGTGCAGGAGCTGCTCGGCTCGGACGTCGCGATGTGCCTCGACATCTGCCTGCCCGCTGGCGCGTCCCGCCCGGAGCTCGAGGAAGCCGTGCGCCGGACGTCCCTGTGGGCGGAGCGCCAGCGCGACCTGCCGCGCGCGCCCGGCCAGCTCCGCTTCGCGATCACGCAGGGCGGTCTCGACGGCGAGCTGCGGCGACGCTCGTCGGAGGAGCTCGTCGCGCTGGGCTTCGAGGGGCTGGGCTTCGACGGCTACGCGATCGGCGGGCTCAGCGTGGGGGAGCACCGCGAGCCGATGTTCGAGGCGACGAGCGAGGCGGCGGCTCTCCTGCCCGAGGAGAAGCCGCGCTACTTCATGGGGATCGGCGACCCGGAGGGCGTGCTCGAGGTGATCGCCCGCGGCGTCGACATGTTCGACTGCGTCCTGCCGACGCGCACCGCCCGCACCGGCAGCGCGCTCACCGGGGAGGGCCGGCTCAATCTCCGCAACGCCCGCTTCGCCCGGGACGAGCGCCCCCTCGACGAGGGGTGCGGCTGCCCGGCCTGCTCGCGCTTCAGCCGCGCCTACATCCGCCACCTCGTCAACCAGCAGGAGATCCTCGGGCTGCGGCTGCTGAGCCTGCATAATCTGCGCTTCCTGCTCGATCTCGTGGCTGCGGCGCGGCACGCGGTCGAGCGCGGCGAGTACCTCGAGTGGAAGGACCACGCGCTCGGGCGAGCGAAGGGAGCAATCGGGTGATGATCGCAGCGAGCAGCGGCGGGTCGGGGTTCTTCCTGATCATCATCGTCGCGTTCCTCCTGCTCTGGCTGATCGTCGTGCGGCCGCAGCGGAAGCGGCAGTCGCAGCAGCAGCAGATGCTCGGCGACCTGCGCGTCGGCGACGAGGTGCTCACGGCAGGCGGGATCTACGGCACGATCTCGCGTCTCGACGAGGACCAGGTGACCGTCGAGATCGCGCCGAGGACCGAGGTGCGGGTGGCCCGGCGCGCGATCGCCGGCGTCACGCGGGAACCGGGAGAGGACGAGCCCGCGGCGCCGGAGGAGGACGACGCCGGCGACGGCGAGAGGTGGCGCTCGGCGTTCGACGACGAGGGCTCGAGCGGCGACGCCTCGAACGAGGAGATCCGCGGCTAACCTTTTTCGCGGTCGTGGAGGACCCTTCGTGAGAGAGCGCCGCAGATACCTCCTGCTCATGGGCGCGATCGCCGCCGCGCTCGTCGGCGCCGTGCTGCTCGCCGTCCCGGGCTCGCCCATCTACCAGAAGCCGACCCTCGGCCTCGACCTGCAGGGCGGGATCGAGGTCGTGCTGCGCGCCGTCCCGGACAAGGGTCAGACGATCAACGCGCAGCAGATGCAGGTCGCGCAGCAGATCATGACGAACCGCGTGGACAAGCTCGGCGTGGCCTCGCCGAACGTCGCCGTCCAGGGCGGGGACGAGATCGTGATCCAGCTCGCGGGCGTCCACGACACGAAGAAAGCGGCGCAGATCATCGGGACGACGGGCCAGCTCTACTTCTTCGACTTCGAGCAGGACCTCGTCGCGCCGACGGTCAACGCCAACGGCCAGCCGACGCCGCTCAAAACCCTCTACGGCCTCCTCACGGCGGTGAAGAAGCAGGCGCAGAAGGGCAGTCCCGAGTCGTACTACCTCTTCAAGAACACGACCGTCACGAAGCAGGTCACGACGACGGTCAACGGCAAGAAGGTCACCAAACCGCAGAAGACGACGACCCACAAGGTCATCCAGGGCCCGGTCGGGAGCCGCCACCAGCTGCTCCTGCCCTACCGCGGCAAGCAACCGGCGGACACCGAGATCCTCGCGGTGCCCCAGAACCGCCTCGCCGTCCACGGCCAGGGCGGAAAGCCCTGGTACCTGTTCAAGTTCTACCGCGACGCGCAGCATCCGAACGGGCCGCCGGAGCTGACGGGGAAGGACCTCAACGAGTCGCAGATCACCGCCGACCTCAACCCGACGACGGCTCAGCCGGAGGTCGTGCTCGGCTTCACGAGCCACGGCTCGCACGAGTTCCAGGACATCACGAGGAGGGAGTACCAGCGGGGCCAGCTCAATGCGGGCCGGGCGGGGCAGTCCGGGAACAGCGACCCGGCCGTCGTCCAGCAGTACGCCGGGCACAACGCGATCGTGCTCGACGGCGTCCTCGAGTCGACGCCGTACATCGACTACACCGACCACAGCCTCTCCGACGGGATCGCCGGCCAGGCGACGATCCAGATGGGCGCCGGTGGGATCAAGGCGGCCAAGGATCTCGCGCTCATCCTGCAGAGCGGCTCGCTGCCGTACCAGTTCCACCAGCTCGAGGAGACCCAGGTCTCCGCGACGCTCGGCAAGAGCTCGCTCCACCAGGCGATCTGGGCCGCGGCCGCCGGCCTCGCGATCGTCGCGCTCTTCCTGCTCCTGCTCTACCGCTTCCTCGGCGTCGTCGCGGTCGCCGGCCTCGCGATCTACGGGCTCCTCTACTACGCGGCGATCCTCCTCTTCAACGTGACCCTGACGCTGCCGGGCTTCGCCGGCCTGATCCTCACGATCGGCGTCGCGGCCGACGCGAACGTCGTCGTGTTCGAACGCATCAAGGAAGAGGTGCGAGCCGGTCGATCGGTGCGGGCCGCCATCGCGGCGGGGTACGGGAAGGGCTTCCACACGATCCTCGACGCGAACGTCGTGACCGTGATCACGGCGATGATCATCTTCCTCATCGCGGTCGCCGACGTGAAGGGCTTCGCCCTGATGCTCCTGATCGGCACGCTGATCTCCCTGATCACCGCGGTCGCGGCCACCCGCGCCATGCTCGGCCTCCTCAGCGGCTTCCGCTGGTTCGACAACCCGCGCTTCATGGGCGCGCACGGCCAGCAGACGGCGAAGTGGCTCCAGATCGACTTCATGCGCCGCCGCTACCTGTGGTTCGCGCTCTCGGGGGTCGTGGTCGTCGCCGGGATGGTCGCGCTCGGCGTGCGCGGGCTCAACCTCGGGATCGACTTCAAGGGCGGGACGCAGGTCACGTTCAAGACGCACCAGGCGTACTCGCAGGGCGCGCTCGCGCAGTTCATGGCGCAGCAGGGGCAACCGGACGCCGTCGTCCAGGGCGAGGGCAAGAGCGTGCACAACGACTACAAGCAGTGGCAGATCCGGACGGCATCGCTCGAGCGGACGCAGCAGTCCAACCTGACCGATGCGCTCAAGAGCCAGTTCGGCGCCTACTCGAGCGGGGTGAAGAACGTCTCCGGGACGTTCGGGCACCAGATCGCGATCGACGCCATCTACGGGATCATCGTCTCGCTCCTCCTGATCACGATCTACATCGCGATCCGGTTCGACCTCAAGTTCGCGATGCCGGTGATCCTCGCGATGCTGCACGACATCGCGGTCACCGTCGGGGTCTATGCCCTGGTGGGGAAGGAGGTCTCCGTCGCCACCGTCGCGGCCGTGCTGACGGTGCTCGGCTACTCGATCTACGACACGATCATCATCTTCGACCGCATCCGCGAGAACATCCCGCTGATGCGACGCTCGCCGTTCGCGACGATCGCGAACGTCTCGCTGTGGGAGACGATCAGGCGCTCGCTGGCCACGACGTTCATCACGCTGCTGCCGATCATCTGCCTCGAGATTCTCGGCGGCGCGACCCTGAAGGACTTCGCGTTCGCGCTCATCGTCGGCGTCACCTCGGGGGCCTACTCCTCGATCTTCTTCGCTGCGCCGCTGCTCACGATCTGGAAGGAGCGCGAGCCCGACTACGCGCGGCGGAAGGCGGCCGCGGCGGAAGCGGAGATCGCGGACGGCGACGGGCGGCGGCGCGGCCGGGGCGACGATGCCGGCGCGGCCGCTCTCGCCTCCTCGGAGCAGGCGCTCGCCGACGAGCCGACGCCGGAGCTCGTCGACGTCGTGACCGCATCGCCCTCGGAGCCGTCCGCTCAGGCGCGGCGCGAGAAGCGGCGGCAACGTCGACGCTCGAGGCCGCATGGCCGCGCGCGGTAGCGGCCGGCTGCTCCTCGACACCGTCGAGGAGCTGCTCGCCGAGCTGCCGAGTCGCGTGCGCGGCAGCCGGGAGCGGCTGTCCGAGAACGCGCTCTCCGCGCTGCGAGGGATCGCCGACGAGCTCAACCTCGTGACGCGCGACGAGCTCGACGAGCTCGAGCTGCGCGTCGCTCAGCTCGAGCACCGCTTACGTTTGCTCGAGCGCCCGGACGCTTCGCATCCGGTCGCCGAGTAAGGCACTGCGCCGACCTGCCGGGTCACCGCCTGAAGCGGTTCACGGTTGCCGCCAGGAACGCCTCCGCGTCGTAGACGATGAAGGCGCAGACGGCCGCGAGCGGCAGCTCGGCGAGGACCGCCTCCGTCACCGCTTCCCAGGTCTCGCTGCCGGTCCGGGAGGTCACGACGTCGAACCACGCGTCGCAGCAGAGCATCGTCGCCGTGACCGCGGCCAGCGGGACGAGCCATCGCGAGCCGCGGAACGTCGCCCACGCCGTCGCCGCGAAGGCGCACGCGAGCGCGACGTCGAAACCGATCCAGGCGAGGTCGTAGTGGAACGTGACGTGCCGCGAAGGGAGCGTGAAGGTCAGGTAGAGCGTCCACGGGACGAGCCCGACCGCGACGAGGCCGAGCAGGAACGTGACCCAGCGCGGCACCTGAATCCGGAGGTGGCCCTCGGGCTCCTCCTCCGCGAGCGGTTCTCCCAGTTCCCTCATGACCACGTTGTACCCTCGGAGCGTGATCCGGCGTTTGCCGAGCATGGAGAAGCTCCTGGCGTGGGCCGCCGCGCTCGTCGGCGCGATCGGGCTCGTCTCGGCGCTGACACCGGAGATGGCGAACCGCGTCAGGCTCCTCAAGGGAGTCCTGCCCCCGGGCTGGCCCGAGGCCGCGCGGGTGCTCACGGTCGCCTTCGGGATCGGCCTGATCTGGCTCGCCCGCTCGCTCGCCAAGCGCCGGCGGCGGGCCTGGCAGCTCGCGGTAGGCGTCGTGGTCGCGTCGGCCGCCGCGCACCTGGCCAAGGGTCTCGACTTCGAGGAAGCGGCGGTGTCGCTCCTCCTGCTCGTCGCCCTCGTCCGCGGGCGCAGCCGGTTCGACGTGCCGGGCGACCCCGC
Source organism: uncultured Actinomycetes bacterium (assembly GCA_963746965.1). Classification (GTDB taxonomy): domain Bacteria; phylum Actinomycetota; class Thermoleophilia; order Gaiellales; family Gaiellaceae; genus Palsa-739. The sequence goes on from CAVVDH010000001.1 coordinate 1,993,292, forward strand.
GAGCGTTCGCCCGCTGCTCGGTGTCGGCGCCGCGTTCGCCGGGATCGGCGCGATCCTGGCCGGCGGGGAGCTGCGAGGGGTCGAGCTCTCGCACCGCACGAGCGACGCCCTGCTCGGGCTCGGCGTCGCCCTCGGGTTCCTCGCGCTCCACGTCTGGCTGCGGCCGTTCGGGCACGCAGTCGCACAGACGGTGGCGGAGCGTCGGGTCGCACGCGCGCTCGTCGACGCCTACGGCAGCGACAGCCTCTCCTTCTTCGCCCTGCGCCGCGACAAGAGCTATCTCTTCTCGCCGTCCGGCCGCGCGTTCCTCGCCTACCGCGTCGTGGCGGGGACGGCCCTCGTCAGCGGCGATCCGGTCGGCGAGGAGACCGAGATCGACGAGCTTCTCGCGGAGCTGCGCCGCCTCGTCCAGGCACGAGGCTGGCGGTTTGCGGTCGTCGGCGCCTCCGGCGAGCAGCTCGACCGGTACCGGGCGCTCGGGCTGAAGCCCGTGGCGATGGGGGAGGAAGCGGTACTGCGGCCCCAGGAGTTCTCGCTCGACGGGCGCGCCATCCGGAAGGTGCGGCAGTCGGTCTCGCGGCTCCGCAAGGCGGGCTACTCGTTCCGGATCGTCACCGCGGACGAGGTCGGCCCGGAGCTCGAGGAGGAGCTCGAGGACGTGTCCGCCGCGTGGCGCCGGGGCCGGCCGGAGCGGGGCTTCTCGATGGCGATCGACGACCTCCACATACCGGGGACGATGCTCGCTCTCGCCGAGGACGACGCGGGCTGCGTCGGCGGGTTCCTCCACCTCGCACCGTCGCCGGCGGGCGGCGGGTGGTCGCTGAGCGCGATGCGCCGGCGCCCGAGCGCCCCGAACGGCCTCACGGAGTTCCTCGTGGTCGAGACCCTCGCTTGGGCGCGCGAAGCGGGCGCGAGCGAGCTCTCCCTCAACTTCTGTGCGCTGACGGACTTCCTCGCGCCCGAACGGGTGAGGACGCCGGTTCGCCGGCTCGTGCGCCGCGGCCTCCTGCTCGCCGACAGCGTCTTCCAGCTCGAAAGGCTCTACGCCTTCAACCGCAAGTTCTTCCCCGAGTGGCGCCCTCGCTACATCTGCGTCGAGCGGTACACGGATCTGCCGGCGGTCGGGATCGCGTATCTGCACGCCGAGTCGCTGCTCGTCCCGCCGGGCCCGTGGGCCCGCCGCCGCGAGAGCCGCCGCGGCGTCGTGGCGTGACGTTTACGCGACCTCGGCCGATCGCCGCCTGACATCTTCCTGCGCGCCGCGTAGCCTTTCTGCGGTGAGCACCACCCGCAGCATCGGGCGCCTGTCCGAGATCGCCCAGGTCATGGTGCGGCACGGCTTCGGCTACTTCCTCGAGGCGCACAAGCTCAGCGACCTCCTCCCGGGGCGTTCGGCCGAGGAGCGGATCGCGAACGCGGCGGCCGAGCACGGCGCGGCCTCCTCTCGCGGCCAGCACCTCCGCGAGGTGCTCGACGAGCTCGGGCCGACGTTCGTCAAGTTCGGGCAGCTCCTCTCGACGCGGCCCGACGTCGTGCCGCCCGACATCGTCGTCGAGCTGCGCGGCCTCCAGGACGACGTGCGGCCGTTCCCCTTCGAACAGGCCGAGCGCGTGATCGAGGAGGAGCTCGGGAACACGCTCGAACGGCTCTTCCTCGAGTTCGAGCCGCAGCCGGTCGCGGCGGCGTCGATCGGCCAGGTACACCGCGCGACCCTGCCGAACGGGCGCCGGGTGGCGGTCAAGGTGCAGCGGCCGGGAGCGCCGGGCAAGATCGAGGCGGATCTCGGCCTCCTCTACCAGGCCGCGCGCCTCGCGCACGAGCGGATCCGCGCGTTCGACTTCGTCGACACGCGCCAGCTCGTGGACGAGTTCGCCCGCTCCATCCGCAAGGAGCTCGACTACCGGTCGGAGGGGCGGAACGCGCAGAACTTCCACCGCCATTTCGCCGGCCACCCGCACGTCCACGTCCCCAAGGTCTACTGGCAGTACACGCGCCAGCGCGTCCTGACGCTCGAGTGGATCGACGGGATCCAGCTCGCCGACGTCGACCTCGTCGGGATGACGCTCGAGGAGCGGCGCGAGCTCGCCTACCGGGTCACCGAGGCGTGGATGACGATGATCTTCCGCCACGGCTTCTTCCACGGCGACCCGCACCCGGCCAACATCCTCCTGCCGGCGGAGGCGGGCGTGGTCGGCCTCATCGACTTCGGCGCGGTCGGGACGCTCACCGACGACGACATGTCGAAGCTGACCGGCCTCTTCATCGACGCTGCGAACGAGAACATCGACATGCTCCCGAAGCGCCTCGGCGACCTCGGCGTCCGCTATCCGAAGGAGCGGGAGGGAGAGTTCCTCGCCGAGCTGCGCGAGCTCTACTACCGCTACTACGGCGCGAGCCTGAGCGAGGTCGACCCGATCCAGGTGATCCGCGAGGGCTTCCAGCTCATCTACTCGATGAACCTCCATCTGCCCGCGCGCTTCCTCCTGCTCGACCGCACGATCGCGACGCTCGGCTCGGTCGGCGCCGAGCTCTATCCCGACTTCAACGTCTTCGAGGTCGCGCGGCCGTACGCGCGCGACCTGATGCTCGAGCGGTTCTCGCCCGACCGCGTGGCGCGGCGCGCGCGGCGCGAAGCGTTGAGGTACGCGCAGGTGATCGCCGAGGCGCCCCACCAGTTCCACGACTTCATGGAGGAGATTCGCGACGGCCAGATCGAGGTCGGCTTCGTCCACAAGGGGCTCGACGAGTTCATGCAGAAGCTCGACGTCGCCTTCAACCGGCTCGTGATCGCGCTCGTCGTCGTCGGCGGCCTGATCGGCTCGAGCCTGATCGGGATCTTCGCCAAGGGCGGGGCGAACCTCCTCGGCGTGAACGTCATCTCGATCGTCGGCTTCGCGCTCTCGGCGGTGCTCGGGCTCTGGCTCCTCTGGGGCGTCATCCGTTCCGGACGGCTCTAGCTCTCGACGCGTGCAGCTTCGCGAGCGGGATGTGACGCTTTCGCGTGAAAGGACATCTGGCGCTCCGTGCTCGCCGCGCCTAGCCTCGAGTCGTGACCGCGCTGCTTCTTGCCGAGCCGGAGCCGGCTGTTCGCGGGTTTCTCGAACGGCAGCTCCGCAACGACGGCTTCGACGTCGTCGCCTGCGAGCGGGCCGAGCAGCTGCCACGCGCCGCGGACCCCGACGTCCTCCTGCTCGGGGACGCCGAGGCGCTCGACCGCGGCGTGGTACCGGACTGCCCGGTGATCGTGCTCGGCGGCTCCGACCCGGCAGCCCGCGTCCGCGCGCTCGCGCGCGCCGACGACTGCCTGTCACGTCCCTTCGTCTACGAGGAGCTGCTCGCGCGGATCCACGCGCTCCTGCGGCGCTGCCCGCCGCGGGTCGAGCTCACCGAGATCGGCCCGCTCGCCATCGATCGCGCGGCGCGGCGCGTCACCGTGCTCGGGCGGGAGGTGGAGCTGTCGGCGAAGGAGTTCGCGCTGCTCGTGAAGCTCGCGTCCGCTCCCGATCGCGTCTTCACGCGCGAGCAGCTGCTACGCGACGTCTGGGGATTCCGCACGTACGTGCCCACGCGGACGCTCGAGTCGCACGCCTCGCGCGTCCGCCGGAAGCTCGCTTCGGCCGGGCTCCCGGGCTGGGTCGTGAACGTCTGGGGAGTCGGCTACAAGCTGAGACACGTGCCCGGGAGCTGAGCGTCGTACCGTCCGCCGCCCCGGCGATGATGCGCCGCATGACACTGCTTGCACTCACGCTCAAGGCGCACACCGGGCTTCGCCTCGCCGAGGTCGGCGAGGCGGTCGGCGGCATCGGAGGGCTCGCGCTCCTCGTCGGTGGTCTCACGCCGTTCGGCCGGCGGGCCGGCATGGTCGTGGGAGGGCTCGCGCTCGCGGTCGGCTTCGCCTGCTTGATCGTCGCCACGCACTGGGGGCATTTCCGCTAGCTCGCGAAGGCTTCGCTTCGCTCGCTGGGTGAAGGGACCGCTACGTGCTGTTCCTGCTGGTGGATCCCTCGATGAGTTGGCTGCCTCGTGCGCTCGCGCGCTGTGGCGCGAGCGCAGTGCGGCCTGCGGCTAAGTCCCCGCTTGCGCGGATCTGCTTAGCCTCCGGCCCCTGGCCTGGTTGGAGCGTGGACGTTTCGAGCCCGCGCGCAGTTCCGGCTAAAGCATTGCGCCTTCGAGCCGGAGCAGCCACTCCTTGCGGTCGAGGCCGCCGCCGTAGCCGGTGAGGCTGCCGTTCGCGCCGACCACGCGGTGACAGGGGAGGACGATCGGAATCGGGTTCCGGTTCATCACGGTCCCGACCGCCCGCGCGGCGCGCGGGGCGCCCACCTGGCGCGCCAGCGTGCCGTACGTCGTCGTGTGGCCGTACTCCACGCGGCTCAGCTCCTCGAGGACGCGCCGGTGGAAGTCCGGCGCCGCCCGCAGGTCCAGCTCGAGGTCGAACGCGTGCCGGTTCCCGGCGAAGTACTCGTCGAGCTCCCTGCGCACGCCGTCGAGCGCCTTCGGAGTGCGGAGGACGCGCGGACCGAAGCTGCGGGCGAGCCGCTCGAGCTCCGCTTCCGGCTCCGGGTCGAAGCCGATACGGCAGAGGCCGTGGTCGCTCACGCCGACGAGCAGCGGCCCCACCGGCGTGTCGTCGAGGACGTCGTAGGCGACGTCGAGCTCGCCCGAGGCGGCCGCAGCCGCACGGAACCGCTGGTCGAGGGCGGTCGGGACGGGACCGCTTGAAACAGGGCTCATCGCTGCTCCTTCTCCTTCCGCAGCCGCCGCACGCCGGCGGAGGCCGCCTGCCGGGCCGCCTGCTCGTTCGAGCCGAGAGCGGCGCCGATCGTGTCGTAGTCGAGGTCGTAGCCGTAGCGAAGGACGACAGCCGCGCGCTCCTTGGGCGGCAGGCCGTCGGTCAGGGGCGCGAGCTCCTCGACGGCGGGGCGCTCGTCCTCGTCCGCGGGCTCGCGCACCAGCTCGGTCGTCGGCCGCTCCCTGCGCGCTGCGTCGACGACCGCGTTGCCGGCGATCGTCAAGACCCACGCGCGCAGCTGCTCGCCGTGCTCGAGCCGTCCGTAGGCGCGGAGAGCACGCAAGAACGTCTCCTGGAAGAGGTCGTCGGCCCGGTCGCCGCCCACCCGGCGGCGCAGGAACGCGAGCACCTCGCGGTTGTGGGATTCATAGAAGCGCTCGAAGGGAGGGATGCCGCTCACAGCCGACTGAAACGTAGTTGCCCTTCAAGATGTGAGGTCATGAACCTCGCAGTCGTCGGTCAGGTCGAGTGGGTCGAGCTTCGACGTGGGGGAACCCATGGTTCCCCCACGGGCCCCCTCCTCGGGAGATCCGGATGAACCTCGCGGTCGTCGGGCACGTCGAGTGGGTCGAGTTTGCGCGCGTCGACCACATGCCCGCGCCGGGCGAGATCGTGCATGCGCTCGAGACGTGGGAGGAGCCGGCCGGCGGCGGCGCAGTCGCCGCGGTCCAGCTCGCGAACCTCGCCGGCTCGTGCCACCTCTTCACGGCGCTCGCGGACGACGAGCTCGGCCGCCGCTCGCGCGAGGAGCTCGAGGCGCGCGGCATCACGGTGCACGCGTCTCACGCGCCGGGGACGCAGCGGCGTGCGCTGACGCACGTCGACGAGAGCGGTGAGCGGACGATCACCGTGCTCGGGAACAAGCTTCTCCCGTCGGGGGAGGACGGTTCGCTCCCCTGGGAGCTGCTCGGTCGCTGTGAGGCCGTCTACTTCGTGAGCGGGGACGTCGCCGCGCTCCGCGCGGCGCGCCGCAGCACGGTGCTCGTCGCGACGGCCCGCGAGCTCGCGACGCTGCGCCGCGCAGCCGTGGAGGTCGACGTGCTCGTCGGGAGCGGCGCGGACGCGGCGGAGCGGTTCGAGTCCGGCGAGCTCGATCCGGCGCCTCCGATCGTCGTCACGACGGCCGGCGCGCTCGGCGGCTGGATTCGTCCCGGCGGGCCGTTCCGGGCGGCGTCCCTGCCCGGGCCGGTCTCCGACACGTACGGCTGCGGCGACTGCTTCGCCGCCGGGCTCACGTACGGCCTCGCCCGAGGGAGGCCGGTCGACGAGGCGGTCGCGCTCGGCGCCTCGTGCGGTGCAGCCGTTCTCACGGGCCGCGGCGCCTACGGTCACCAGCTCTCCGGCGGGGATGCAGACGTCGCCTGACGCGCTGTAGGGTCTGCAGCCATGAGCCGGCCCGCTCCGGGCGCTGCCGCCCGCGCCGCACTCTCGTCACCGCGCAAGACCGACAGGATGGGAGCCGACTGGGCGCCGGTGCTCGCGGACGTGCCGCTGTTCCGCAACCTCTCGAGACGCAACCTCAAGCGCGTCGCCTCGCTCGCCCGGACTCGTCGTTTCGCGGCGGGAACGACGATCGTGCGCGCAGGAGATGCCGGCTCCGCGTTCTACGTGCTGATCGACGGCGCTGCGCGGGTGGACACGCCCACCGGGAGGTCGCGGCGGCTCCGCGCCGGCGACTTCTTCGGCGAGATGGCGCTCCTCGACGACTCGCCGCGCTCGGCGAGCGTCGTCGCCGACGGCGAGGTGCTCGCGATGACGATCAGCAGCAGCGCGTTCGGGAAGCTGCTCCGCAGCGAGCCGGCCCTCGTGCGGGAGCTCCTGCGCACGCTCGCGGCTCGGCTGCGCGACGCCGAGCGCTCGCCCGCAGGCTGAGCGAATCGCCGGGCGGCGTCCGTCCGTTGCAAGGGACTACCGCTCACGACGAAGGAGGAGCAATGCCTGTCTGGGGTTGGATCCTGCTGATCGCCGTGCTGAGCGCGCTCGCAGTCGTCGCGGTCGGGGCGATCGTCCGCGCAACGCACCCGCTGCCCGCCGACGAGCCCCTGCCAGGCAACGCGGAGAACTTCGCCGCCCCGCTGCCGGTGGACGTCGCCGCGGAGGACGAGCCGGCCACGCGTGACCTCGACGGCAAGGAGCCTCGCGAGGAGCTGCCCTCCGCTCGGTAGCGAGCGAGACCTCGCGGAAGCAAGCAGCGCCGGCGGGAGACGGCGGTCTCCCGCCGGCGCTGGCTGGACAGGTGGACCAGGGTGGGGTAGAGTGGGGCCCGGTGGTGAGCTAGGGAGAGAGCGGCCCCATGCTTCTCGGCGAGTACGAGCACACGATCGACGACAAGAACCGTCTCACACTTCCGGCCAAGTTTCGGCGGGCGTTCGAGCACGGCATCGTCGTCACGCGCGGCTTCGACGGCTGCGTCTACGCCTGGACGCCCGAAGCGTGGGCGAACTACCGCGACTCGACCCTCGGCGCGCTGCACCCACTGAGCCAGGAAGGCCGGCGGATGCACCGCCACTTCTTCTCCGGCGCGAGCGAGACGATGCCGGACAAGCAGGGACGGGTGAGCATTCCGCCCGCGCTGCTCACGCACGCGAAGCTCGGCCGCGACGTCGTCGTCGCCGGGGTCAACGACCGCCTCGAGATCTGGGACCGCGCCGCCTGGAAGCGCGAGCTCGCCGAGGTCGAAGGGAGTGCTGAGGATGTTGCCGAACGTCTTGCAGCCCAGGGAAGCTGACCACGTCCCCGTCCTCGCCGAGGAGGTGCGGGCCTCTCTCGACGTGAGCCCCGGCGAGACCGTCGTCGACGCGACCTTCGGCGCCGGCGGGCACGCGTCGATCCTCTCCGCCGATCTGCGCGGCAAGGGGAAGCTGATCGCGATCGACCGCGACCCGACCGCCCGCTCGTACTTCGAGCAGCTCGCGAAGCGCGTGCCCGTCAACGCTCGCCTCCTGCGCGGCGACTTCGGCGTCGTGCTCCCGCAGCTCGCGGAGAATGGCGTCCAGGCCGACGCGATCCTCCTCGACCTCGGCGTGTCCTCGATGCAGCTCGACCGTCCCGAGCGGGGCTTCTCCTACGCGGCCGACGCGCCGCTCGACATGCGCATGGATCCGACCCAGGACCTGAGCGCGCGCGACGTCGTCGGCACCTGGAGCGAACGCGACCTCGCGGCGATCTTCCGCCGCTACGGCGACGAGCGGTACGCGAAGCAGATCGCACGGGCGATCGTCCGCCGTCGGCGCGAGCAGCCGTTCGAGCGGACCGGAGAGCTCGTCGACGCCATCAAGGCCGCGATCCCGGCTCCGGCGCGCTTCGGCGACGGCCATCCGGCGAAGCGGGTCTTCCAGGCCCTGCGGATCGCCGTCAACGACGAGCTCGCGTCGCTCGAGGCTGCGCTGCCGGCGGCGCTCGCGATGCTGCGGCCCGGCGGTCGTCTCGCGGTCGTCTCGTTCCACTCGCTCGAAGACCGGATCGTGAAGCGGTTCCTGCGCGAGCGGGAGCGCGGTTGCACGTGCCCGCCCGACTTCCCGGTCTGCGTCTGCGGCCACGAGCCCGAGCTCCGCGCCCTGCAGCGGCGCCCCATCCGGCCGGGCGAGGCCGAGATCGCGGCGAACCCGCGCTCGGCGTCGGCGCGCCTGCGGGCGGCCGTGAAGACGGGAGCGGAGGAGAACTAGTGGCGGCGGTCGACTGGTTCGCTCCCGCCGAGCTCGCCGAGCCGGCGCCCGCGCCGGCCCGCAGGCGGCGACCGCAGCGCGCCCCGGCTCGTCCTGCGGCGGCCGTACGCTCGCGGCGCAAGCCCACCCGCCGCCGCGTTCGCGCCCACATCGTCTGGATGATCCTCTTCGCGCTCCTTCTCTCCGGCGTCGTCGCGGTCAACGTCGCCGTCCTGCGGGCGCATGTCGCCGTGACGCGGCTCGACGAGGAGCGCGCCAAGCTCGAAGCGCGCAACCAGGCGCTCGCCTCCGAGCTCTCCGCCGCGAGCTCCGCGCCGAGGATCGAGGCCGCGGCACGCCGGCTCGGCCTCGTGCAGGCGTCTGCCGCCGTCACGTCGTACCTCGACCTGGCCCCCCACCGCCGTTGAAGGCCCGCGTCGTCAACTCGCGTCTTCGGCTCCTTCTCCTCGTCATCCTTCTCACGTTCGCCGCACTCGGCGCGCGAGCGGCCTGGATCCAGACCGTCCGCGCCTCGTCGCTCGCCGCCCTGGCGCAGGAGCAGACGAAGACGACGCTCAGCCTCCCGGCCGGGCGCGGCACGATCTACGACCGGCTCGGGACTCCGCTCGCGATCGGCGAGCAGGCGACGGACGTCGTCGCCGACCCGATGCAGATCGCGAACCCACGGCGCGAGGCCCGGGTCGCGGCGAAGGTGCTCGGACTTCCGCTCCGGCCGCTGTACCGGCAGCTCGCGGATCGCAGCCGCGGGTTCGTCTACGTCCAGCGGAAGGCACCGCCCGCCCGGGCGTCGGCGCTCGCGAAGCGAAACCTCACCGGCTTCACGTTCTACGCCGACCAGCAGCGCGACTATCCGCAGCGGACGGTCGCGGCGCCGGTGCTCGGCTACGTCGGCACCGACAACACCGGGCTCGGCGGGCTCGAGCTCGCACTGAACAGGAAGCTCAAGGGGACTCCGGGGCACGCGACCGTGGTGCGGGACGCGGTCGGCCGGGTCGTCAACACGATTCAGGAGCGTCCCGCCCGCGACGGCCGCAGCGTCTTTCTCACGCTCGACAGCCACATCCAGGCGAACGCCGAGCAGGTGCTCGAGCGGACGGTGCGCGAGTGGCATGCGAAGGACGCCACGGCGATCGTCCTCGATCCGCACACGGGCGCGATCCTCGCCATGGCACAGGAGCCGGGCTACAACGCGAACGACTACCCGGCCGCGACGGTGCACGGGCTGACGGTCGAGCACGCGGTGAACGACGTCTACGAACCGGGCTCCGTCTTCAAGGTCGTGACCATCGGCGGCGCCCTGTCGGAGCACAAGGTGACGCCGCAGACCGCGTTCACGCTGCCGTACTCGATCCATGTCGCCGACCGGGTGATCCACGATGCGGAGATCCGGCCGACCCAGCGTATGACCGTCTCGCAGATCCTGCAGCGCTCGTCGAACGTCGGCGCGGTCACGATCGCCGAGCGGTACCTCGGCGAGAGCGGCCTGAAGAAGTGGATGACGCGCTTCGGCTTCGGCCGGCCGACCGGGATCGACCTTCCCGGCGAGAGCCGCGGCCTGCTCCCCTCCTACTGGTCGGGGTCGACGATCGGCAACGTGCCGATCGGCCAGGGCGTCTCGGTCACCTCGATCCAGCTCGCCTCGGTCTACGCGGCGATCGCGAACGGCGGCGAGTGGATCGAGCCGCATCTCGTCGACCACGTCCTCGGCGAGCCGCCGCCACGCCTGCACAGGCGCCGGATCCTCACGCCGGCGGTCGACGAAGAGCTGCGCACGATGCTGAAGGGCGTCGTCTCGGACCAGGGGACGGCCCAGCTCGCCCGCATTCCCGGCTACACCGTCGCCGGCAAGACCGGGACCGCGCAGAAGCCGGGGCCCCACGGCTACATCCCGGGTGCGTACGTGGCGACGTTCGTCGGGATGGTGCCCGCGTCGAATCCGCGGCTCCTCGTGCTCGTCAGCGTCGATCAGCCGCACGGCCAGATCTACGGAGGCCTCGTCGCAGCCCCGGCGTTCGAGCAGATCGCCTCCTTCGACCTGCAGTACCTCGAGGTCCCGCCGGACCTGCGGATCCGGTAGGCGTACCGGCCCGGGGTAGACTCGCCGCCGAGATGGACCTGGAGCGCCTCGTCTCAGCGCTCGAGCCGGTGGAGGTGCTCGGGCGCCCCGCGGTCGAGGTGCGCGATCTCGCGTACGACGCCCGCGCGGTCACTCCTGATGCGCTCTTCTTCGCGGTGCCCGGGGAGCGGGCCGACGGGCACGACTTCGCCGCGCAGGCGGTGGCGCACGGTGCGGCGGCCCTCGTCGTGGAGCGCGGGCTCGATCTGCCGGTGCCGCAGGTCGTAGTCGCGGACTCGCGGGCCGCGATGGCGCCGGCCGCGGCCGTCTTCTTCGGCGAGCCGACGCACGAGCTCGAGGTCGTCGGAGTGACGGGCACGAGCGGCAAGACGACGACGAGCTTCCTCCTCTTCGCGATCCTCGCCGCCGCCGGCCGGCGTCCCGGGCTCCTCGGGACCGTCGAGGCGCGCGTCGGGGGCGAGCGGCGCGGCGTCGTGCGGACGACCCCGGAGGCGATCGACCTGCAGCGGCTCTTCCGGGAGATGCTCGACGCCGGCGACCGTTCCTGCGCGATGGAGGCGTCGTCGCACGCGTCCGTCCTCCATCGCCTCGATCGTGTCCGGTTCGCCGCGCTCGTCTTCACGAACCTCAGCCAGGACCACCTCGACTTCCACGGCGACATGGAGTCGTACTTCGAGGCGAAACGGCGGCTCTTCGTCGCAGGTCGTCCTCCCGCGGCGATCAACGTCGGGGACGAGTGGGGGAGGAGGCTCGCCGCCGAGCTGCCGGAGGCGCTCACCTACGGCCTGGCGCCGGAGGCGGCGATCGGGCCCGGTGCGCTCGACCGCATCGACCTCAAGCTGCAGGGCCGCTTCAACGCGGAGAACGCGCTTGCGGCGCTCGCGGCGGCGCGACTCCTCGGCATCGAGGAGGACGCGATCCGGCGCGGGCTCGAATCGGTGCGGGGCGTTCCCGGGCGATTCGAGTCGGTGGATGCGGGCCAGCCGTTCCACGTCGTCGTCGACTACGCGCACAAGCCGGCCGCGCTCGAGAACGTGCTGCGGACCGCGCGCGAGCTCGCCGGCCGGAACCGGGTCATCTGCGTCGTCGGCGCGGGCGGCGACCGCGATCCCGGGAAGCGTCCGCTCATGGGCCGGCTCGCCTCCGAGCTCGCCGACGTGGCGATCGTCACCTCCGACAACCCGCGCAGCGAGGATCCGGCGGCGATCGCGGCCGAGATCGTGTCCGGAACGAACGGCAACGTCGAGGTCGAGCTCGACCGGCGCGCCGCGATCGGCCAGGCGATCGAGCTGGCACGGGTCGGTGACGTCGTCGTCATCGCCGGCAAGGGAGCCGAACAGGGACAGGAGCTGGCCGACCGGACAGTGCCGTTCGACGACCGCGAGGAGGCGAAGAGGGTACTGGAGGCGCGGACCTGATCGCCCTGCCTCTCGCCGAGGTGCGGGCGCTCTCGCTGGGCAGGCTCGAGGGCGACGCGACGGCCGTGACGGGCGTCGACGTCGACTCGCGCCGGATCCGGCCGGGCGACCTGTTCGTCGCCGTCTCCGGCGGGGAGGCGTTCGTCGACGATGCCCGGCGGCGCGGAGCGGCCGCGACGCTCGTGCCCGACGACGCCCACGCTGCCCTTGCCGCACTCGGGAGTGCCGTCCGCGCCCGCAGCGATGCTCGCGTCGTGGCGATCACCGGCTCGGTCGGCAAGACGTCGACGAAGGACATCCTCGCGGCGCTGCTGCGGCCCCACGTGCGTACCGTCGCGGCACCGGACGGATTCAACAACGAGGTGGGACTGCCGCTGACGCTCTGCCGGATCGAGCCCGAGACGGAGGTCGTCGTGACGGAGATGGCGATGCGCGGGACCGGCCAGATCCGCGACCTCGCGCGGGTCGCGCGTCCCCACCTCGGCGTGATCACGGCGATCGCGCCCGTCCACCTCGAGCTGCTCGGCAGCCTCGAGAACATCGCCCGCGCGAAGGCGGAGCTGCTCGAGGAGCTTCCCACGGGCGGGGTCGCAGTCCTCCCGGAAGATGCCCCGGAGCTGGAGCCCTTCGTGCCGGACGGGCTCGACGTGCATCGCTTCGCACCGCCGGAGGCGGACGTTCGCGACGGCCGCATGCACGTGCGCTGGCAGGGCCGCGAGGTCGCGTTCGGCTTCACCGCGCGACACCACGCCGCGAACGCAGCGGCAGCCCTGACCGCCGCGGCCGCGCTCGGAGTCGAGCCTCCGGACGGGCCGGTCGAGGTGAGCTTCTCCCGCCTGCGCTCGCAGGAGACGGACCTGCAGGGCGGCGGCCTGCTGATCAACGACGCCTGGAACGCGAACCCGGTGGCGATGCGCGCCGCGCTCGCGCACCTGCTCGAGCGCGCGAACGGCCGCCGGACGGTGGCGATCCTCGGCGACATGGCCGAGCTCGGCCCGGACGCTCCGAGCTATCACGCCGAGGTGGGCCGCCGGGCCGAAGGCGTCGATCTCGTGGTCGGCGTCGGCGAGCTGGCCCGCGGCTACGAGCCGGACGAGTGGGCGCCCACCGCGGCCGAGGCGCGGGAGGTCGTGCTCGCCCTCGTTCGTCCGGGCGACACGATCCTCGTCAAGGGATCGCGCTCGGTGGGCCTGGAGGTCGTGGCCGAGGCGCTGCTGGAGCCCCGATCGTGATCCGCGTCCTGATCGCTGCCGCGGTCGGCCTCGCCCTCTCGGTGGCGATCGGGCCGAGATTCATCGACTTCCTGCGACGCAACGAGTTCGGTCAGCAGATCCGCGAGGAGGGCCCGAAGCATCACATCGCCAAACAGGGCACGCCCACGATGGGTGGGCTGCTGATCCTCTTCGCAGCGACGATCGCCTTCCTTCCCGTCAGCCATTTCCGCCTGCAGTCGGTGGCCGTGCTGTTCCTCACGCTCGCGTGCGGCGCGATCGGCTTCCTCGACGACTTCATCAAGCTCACGCACAAGCGGTCGCTCGGGCTGTCGGGCAGGTGGAAGATGCTGCTGCTCGCCGGCGTCACGGTCGTGGTCGCGATCGTCGCGCGCCACCTGCACCTGAGCACCGACGTCTACGTCCCGGTGCTGGACGTCACGGTGCCGCTCTCCTACGGGTGGTACGCGTTCCTCTTCCTCATCATCGCCGGGGCCTCGAACGGGACGAACCTCGCCGACGGCGTCGACGGACTGCTCAGCGGAACCGGGATCATCGCGCTCTTCACCTTCACGGCGATGAACGTCGTCTCGTACGTGCGCTCCGGTCAGGTGGGCCACCGCAACCTGACGAAGCTCGATCTCGCGATCGTCGGCGCGGCCCTGATCGGCGCGGCGGTCGGCTTCCTCTGGTTCAACGCGTTCCCGGCCGAGGTGGTCATGGGCGACACGGGCTCCATGGCATTCGGCGGCGCGCTCGCCGGGTTCGCGATCATGATGAAGGTCGAATTGCTCCTGCTCCTGATCGGCGGCATCTTCGTCATCGAGGCGCTCTCGGTGATGATCCAGGTCTTCTCGTTCAAACGCTTCGGCCGCCGCGTGTTCCTCATGGCGCCGATTCACCACCACTTCGAGATGAAGGCGTGGTCCGAGACGAAGATCACCGTGCGCTTCTGGATCGTCGCGGGCCTGCTGTGCGCCGTCGGCTTCGCGCTCTACTACCGCTACTACTTCCCCTTCGCTCGCGGATGAACGCCGGCGACGTGGAGCAAGCCCTGCTCGACGCCGCGAGGCTGGAGCCGGAGGAGGACGTGCTCGTCCTCGGCGGCGGGTCGCTCGCACTGGGCGCGCATGCGCGGGTCGGTGACGGCTGGGTCTACGTCGTCCGGTCCCAGGTCGACGAGCTCGAGGAGCTGCTGGACGAGGCCCATGCGGCCGGCGCGAGCGGCGTGGCGTACCTCGTGGGAGAGGCTCCGGTTCTCCCGCTGCCGGACGGCGCCGTGGCGGCCGCGCTCGGGCGGATCGTCACGGCCGACGGGGCGCTCGACGCGGCCGCGGAGGAGCTCGCGCGGATTCTGTCGGCTCGCGGGCGGGTCTCCTTCGCCGAGCCGGACGGAGCCGCCGCCGAGAACCTCGCCCGGTCGTTCGCAGCCGCCGGCTTCGAGGAGGTCGAGGTGGCAGACGCGGGCGGAGAGGCCGTCGTGAGCGGTCGTCTGCGCTGAGGATCCCGGAGCCGGACGACGAACCCGTATCGCATCCGCCTCCAAGCCTCGACACCGCCGTCGCGTTCTCGCGCATACCCTGACCTCAGGGGGCACGCGCCCCCCATCGGGGGGGAGCGTTTGCCGTGAGCGGGGCACGTCCCGAAGAGCCGTCTCCCGGCGAGAGATGGCTGCCTCGCCGCGTGCTCGTCGTCGGACTCGCTCGGTCGGGTCGCGCGGCGGCGGCGGCGCTCGCCCGGCGCAACGTCCAGGTCGTGGCGACCGACCGCTCCGCCGACGTCGTCCCCGGCAGGCTCGGCGAGCTCGGTGTCGAACTTCGACTCGGAACGGAGGAGGAGGCATTGCTGGCTGGGGTGGATCTCGTCGTCAAGAGCCCGGGCGTGCCGGCGGAGTCGCCGGTCGTCGCCGCCGCGCGGGCGCGCGGGATCCCGCTCTGGAGCGAGGTCGAGCTCGGCTACCGGCTCCTCCCCGCCGGCGCGCGGCTGATCGGGGTCACCGGCACGAACGGCAAGACGACGACGACGGAGCTGCTCGGCGCGATCTTCCGGGCCGCCGGCCGGTCCGTCGAGGTCGCGGGGAACGTCGGCCGACCGCTGACGGCCGCGGCCGAAGCGGCCGCAGAGGGCTCGTGGATCGTCTGCGAGCTGTCGAGCTTCCAGCTCGAGGACGTCCAGACGCTCGCCTGTGACGTGGCGGTCCTCCTCAACCTCGAGCCCGACCACCTCGACCGTCACGGAACCTTCGAGGCGTACCGTGCGGCGAAGCTGCGCATCTTCGAACGCGCCCGCGCGAAGGTCGTGCCCCGTGACCTCGGGATCGGGGGGATCGAGTTCTCCGCCGACGATCCGCTTCCGGCAGAGCCGCTCATCCCCGGCCGCCACAACCGCGAGAACGCCGCCGCCGCGACCGCCGCCGCCCGCGCCGCCGAGGTCCCCGAAGACGCGATCGCACAGGCGCTCGCCACCTTCCCCGGCGTCCCGCACCGGCTGGAGCTCGTCCGGGAGCTTCGCGGCGTCCGCTGGGTCAACGACTCGAAGGCGACGAACACCGCCGCCTCCCGCCGCGGCGTCGCCGCCTACGGCGCGCCGCTCCGGCTCATCCTCGGCGGCTCGCTCAAGGGAGAGGACTTCGGCCGGTTCGTCCACGATCTGCCGGAGAGCGTCCGCTCGATCTACCTCGTCGGTGCTGCGAGCGACGAGCTCGCGGCGGCGCTCGACGCCGTGGGGCGCGGATACGCCCGCGCGGGCGACCTCCCGACGGCCGTCGCGCGCGCCGCTGCCGACGCCGAGCCGGGCGACGTCGTCCTCCTCTCGCCGGCCTGCGCGAGCTTCGACCAGTTCGGGAACTTCGAGGAGCGAGGCGACACGTTCCGCAGCCTCGTGGAGAGGCTCCCGTGAGCCGGCGTCCGAAGCGCCTTCAGTTCGAGTGGAACCTGCTCGTGCTCGTCACCGCGGCCCTCGTCCTCTTCGGGCTCGTGATGGTGTACAGCGCGACCTCGGGATCCGCCGCGCTCGTCAACGCAAACCCTCTCGGCTACGTCGAGCGCCAGGTGATCTACGCGCTCGTCGGCGTCGCGCTGGTCGTCGTCGTCTCGCGGCTCGAGCTCGAGCGGATCCGCGCCCTCGCACCGACGCTCGTCGTGACCGCGCTCGTCCTCTGCCTCGGGGTACTCGCGGTGGGTGCACGCATCAACGGCGCGCGCCGGTGGATCTCCGTCGGCCCGCTCGTCTTCCAGCCGTCGGAGCTCGCGAAGCTCGCTCTCGTCGTCTGGACGGCCGCCTACCTCTCGCGCCGCCCCCCGCCGCGCAACCTGAAGGAGTTGTGGCGGCCGCTCGGGCTCCTCGTCCTGGTCTTCGCGGCCCTCGTGCTCGTCGAGCCGGACCTCGGCACCGCGATGACGCTGCTTCTCGTCGTAGGCGCGATCCTGCTCGTCTCCGGGACGCGCCTGTCCCTGCTCGGCTCGGCCTACGGCATCGTCTTCGCGCTGGCCGCGATCGCCGCGTGGTCGTCCCCCTACCGACGTGACCGCCTGCTCACCTTCCTCGACCCCTGGAAGGATCCAACCGGTGCGGGGCTCCAGAACGTGCAGGCGCTCATCAGCCTCGGGTCGGGCGGGATCTTCGGACGGGGGCTCGGCCAGGGCCTCGAGCCGCTGTCCTACTTACCGGAAGCGCACACGGACATGATGTTCGCCGTCGTCGGGGAGGAGCTCGGCCTCGTCGGCGTCACGCTCGTGATGATGGCGTTCTGTGCGTTCGCCTACGCGGGCGTGCGGCTCGCGATCGCCTGCCGCGACCCCTTCGCGAAGCGCCTCGCGGCCGGGATCACCGCCCTCGTCTGCGGGCAGGCGGCGATCAACATGGCCGCGGCGATCGGGCTCGCGCCACTGACCGGGATCCCGCTCCCGTTCGTCTCCTACGGGGGCTCGAGCCTCGTCGTGATGCTCGCCGGTGTCGGCGTGCTCCTTAACATCGCTCGTGGCGATGGCGGACGAGCGGCAGCTGCGGTTCCTGATCGCGGCCGGAGGGACGGTCGGACACGTCGCGCCGGCACTCGCCGTCGCGGAGGCGCTGCGGCGCCGAGGCGGGCTGGTGACGTTCGCCGGGTCGCCGGAGCGCGTCGAGGCGCGGCTCGTTCCTGAGCTCGGCTACGAGTTCGATGCGTTCGCCGTCTCGGGGCTGCCTCGACGGCCGAGTGCCGAGCTCGTGCGCGCGGCGGGCCGTGCGTTCGCGGCACCGGCTGCGTGCTTCCGCATCCTCGGCCGCCGCCGGCCCGACGCCGTGCTCGGCGCGGGCGGGTTCGTGGCGGGGCCGATGGTGCTCGCCGCGCGGCTGCGCGGGATCCCGGCTGCGTTGACCGAGGCAGACGCGCATCTCGGGCTCGCGAACCGCCTGGCGGCGCCGCTCGCGCAGCGCGTCTTCCTCGCGCTCCCGCTCGGTCTGCGCGGGGAGAAGTACCGCGCGGTCGGGCGCCCGATCCCCGCCGCATCGCATGCGGTGGAGCGCGCCGAGGCGCGCGAGCGTCTCGGGCTGGCAGGCGACGCACGCGTCGTCCTCGTCTTCGGCGGCTCGCTCGGTGCACGGCTTCTCAACGAGCTGGCGCTCGACGCGTGGGCCGCGGACGGTCCCGCCGTCGTCCACCTCTGCGGCGAGCGCGACTACCCCGAGCTGCGCGACAGGGTCTCGCGGCCCGGCTATCTCCTCCGGCCGTTCGTGGACGAGATCGGAGTCGCGTACGGCGCAGCGGACATCGCCCTCGCGCGGGCGGGCGGCTCGGTCTGGGAGCTCGCGGCGGCAGGTCTCCCCGCGGTGCTCGTTCCGGGCGCCTTCGCGACCGGGCAGCACCAGGAGAAGAACGCGCGCTGGTTCGCCGACGCGGGCGGGGCGGTGGTCGTGTCCGAGACGGACGCGGCACGAGCGCCGCACGTGGTGGAGGATCTGCTCGAGGACGCCGACCGACTCGCGGCGATGGCCGGAGCGATGCGCGCCGTCGCGAAACCCGATGCAGCGGAAGAGATCGCGGATGAGCTCGTCTCCCTCGCAGCCGCTCGCCGGTAGGCGGATCTGGATCGCCGGGATCGGCGGCGCCGGCATGAGCGGCTACGCGCTGCTCGCGCGCGCGTGGGGCGCAGAGGTGGCCGGCTGGGACCGGGTCGAGACCCCGTATCTGCGCCATCTCGGCGACGTCGCCGTCGAGATCTCGGCGGAACCCCCGGCGCCTCCGGCCGGCTGGGACGTGTACGTCTCGACGGCGTTCGCGGGGCACGTGGAGGGCCGCCCGCGCGCCGACCTGCTCGCGGAGCTCGTCGCGCACCGCCGGGCGATCGTCGTCGCCGGCGCGCACGGCAAGACGACGACGAGCGCGATGATCGCCTTCTGCCTCGACCGGCTCGGCCTGGACCCGGCGTTCCTCGTCGGCGGAGAGGTGCCGCAGCTCGGCGGCAACGCGCGGGCCGGCCCCGGTTGGCTCGTCGTCGAGGGGGACGAGTCGGACCGCTCCGTCGGGGCGCTCCGACCGGAGATCGCCGTGCTCCTCAACGTCGACCTCGACCACCACACGACGTTCGTCTCGCGGGCCGAGCTCGAGTCGTTCTTCGAGGACTGGCTGCGGGACGTGCCGCACGTCGTTCGCGCCGAGGAGCTCGAGCCGGTGAAGCTCGAGCTCGCCGTGCCGGGTGAGCACAACCGGCGCAACGCCGCCGCTGCGCTCGCCGCGCTCGAGCTCGCGGGAGTGGCACGGGCGGACGCCGAGGCGGCGATCGTCGAGTTCCGCGGCGCCGGCCGCAGGCTCGAGCCGAAAGGCGAGGCAGGAGGGGTCACCGTGCTCGACAGCTATGCGCACCATCCGGCCGAGCTCGCGGCCGATCTCGCCGCGGTGCGTGGCGGCGGGCGCGTCCTCGCCCTCTTCCAACCGCACCTCTATTCCCGGACGCTGCATCTTGCGCACGGCTTCGCACAGGCACTCGCCGCCGCGGACGCAGCCTGCGTGACGGAGATCTACCCCGCGCGGGAGGAGCCCGTGCCCGGTGTGAGCGGCCGTCTGGTCGTCGACGAGCTCGGACTCCTCCGTCCCGGCATGCGGGTGGGCTGGGCGCCGGCGCTCGAGGACGCGGCCCGGCTCGTCGCCGGCTGGGCTCGACCGGGGGATACCGTCGTCACGCTCGGCGCGGGCGACGTCGATCGTGCGGCGCCGCTCCTTCTCGAGGAGCTCGGATGAGGATCGAGGAGGGCGTCGAGCTCGCGCGGTTCACGACGCTCGGCACGGGTGGAGCAGCGCGGGCCTTCGCCCGACCGGAGTCGGAGCGCGAGGTGGCCGAGCTGTTGCGCTGGTCGGGAGCGCGCTCGCTCGCGGTTGCCGTGGTCGGGCTGGGCTCGAACCTCCTCGCGGCGGACGACGGCGTCGACGCGCTCGTCCTCAAGCTCGGCGGCGAGCTCGCCACGGTTGAGGTCGAGGGAGACATGCTGCGCGTCGGGGCCGGGGCGACGAATGCGGTCGCCCTCCACCGCTCCCGCTCCGCCGGTCTCGGGGGCTTCGAGTTCGCCTGCGCGATCCCGGGGACGATCGGCGGCGGCGTCTGGATGAACGCCGGCGCGTACGGCGGCGACTTCGCCGGCGTGCTCGAGCGGGCTCTCGTCGCAACCGCCGAGGGCAGCGGCTGGCTGACTCCCGCCGAGCTCGGCCTGAGCTACCGGCACTCGGCGCTCGAGCACGGACAGGTCGTGCTGCGGGCCGAGCTTCGGCTGCGGCCGAGACCTCCCGAGGAGATCAGGGCGGAGGTCCGCGAGCTCAACACGCGCCGCAAGGAAGCTCAGCCGACGAACCGGCGTACCTTCGGCAGCGTCTTCAAGAACCCCGACCACGAGCTCAGCGCGGGGCGGATGCTCGAAGCGTGCGGGCTCCGCGGCCAGCGGATCGGCGGCGCCCAGATCTCGCCGAAGCACGCGAACTTCATCGAGAACGCGGACGGCGCCAAGACGGTGGACGCCCTCGCACTGATGGCGGAGGCTCGGCGGAGGGCGCTGGACCGGTTCGGGGTCCGGCTCGAGCACGAGGTGGAGTTTCTCGGCCGGATCGAGCTGCCGCCGCTCTAGGAAGGCTCGGCGTAGGAGGGGGTGCTCCGGCGACGAACATCGGAGATGTGCCTGGCAAGGCTCGTTCACCGAGGTCCGTCGCGCGTGCGGAGGCCGTGTCCCTGCCGTGGCGGATGGGCCGACCGCGGGCGCATGCACGAGCCTGGCTCCTCCGGGTGGTCCCGACGCGCCGGTCGCTGGCGCTTGGATTCGGCGTCGTGGCATTCGCGCTGGGCGCCTACGCGCTCGCGCGCGAGTCGTCGCTCTTCGCGATCGCTCGCATCGAGGTCCAGGGAGGCTCGCCCCAGGTCGCGGCACAGGTACGCGGGGCGCTCTCCTCGTTCGTCGGGAGGCCGTTGGTGGGGCTGGACGGTACTGCCGTCCTGCGGAGCGTGAACGCGCTTCCGACCGTGGTCCGCTCGAGCTACGACCGGGACTTTCCACACACGCTGCGTGTCACGATCGTCCCGGAGCGCCCCGCCGCCGTTCTCCGCCGCGGCCCCGAGAGCTGGATCATCTCGGCCCGGGGCCGTGTGATGGCGCGTCTGCCGTCGGCTGCAGACGCGAGCCTGCCGCGGATCTGGGTTCCTGCGCGCACGCCCGTCCGACTCGGCGTGGAGCTCACCGCAAGCGGAGCGGCGGCGACGGCGCGCGCCGTCGGCCTGGCCGGAGGCTTCGCTGCGCGCGTCGCGACGGCCTCCTACACGAGCGGGGTCCTCGCGTTCCACCTGCGGTCGGGGCTCGAGCTCGTGCTCGGCGGGAGCGGCGACGTGAGGCTCAAGGTGGCCGTTGCCGCACGCACGCTGCCGGCCGTACCGGCCAGCGCGACCTTCCTCGACGTGACGGTCCCGAGCCGGCCCGTATCCGGCGCGGGCAGTCCGGCCGTGAGCGTGGCCAAAGGCTCTAGTAGAGGTTGATGGATAAAGGCTGGACCTCCGGTTGACAAAGAGCTTGCGCGCACATACCCTGCGGCGCGTCGTGGCTGAATCCTTGCCCAATCCTCTAGTGAAGGTTGAGTGTACGAGCAGATGAGCACGAGCGACGCCGGCAACTACCTCGCGCTGATCCGCGTCGTCGGCGTGGGCGGCGGCGGCACGAACGCCGTCAACCGGATGGTCGACGCCGGGCTTTCGGGTGTCGAGTTCATCGCGGTGAACACGGACGCGCAGGCGTTGATGGTGTGCGACGCCGACGTGAAGATCCACATCGGCTCGGCGGCGACTCGCGGGCTCGGCGCGGGGGCGGACCCCGCGGTCGGAACCGCTGCCGCCCAGGAGAGCCGCGACGAGCTGAAGGAGGCACTCAAGGGCGCCGACATGATCTTCGTCACCGCGGGGGAGGGCGGCGGCACCGGCACGGGTGGCGCACCGATCCTCGCGGAGCTCGGGCGCGAGCTCGGGGCGCTGACCGTCGGCGTCGTGACGAAGCCGTTCGGCTTCGAGGGCAGAAAGCGCGGGCAGCAGGCGGAGCAGGGGATCGAGAGCCTGCGGGACCGGGTCGACACGCTCATCGTGATCGAGAACGACCGCCTGCTCCAGGTCGTCGAGAAGCAGACCTCGGTCGTGGATGCCTTCCGGATGGCGGACGACGTCCTGCGCCAGGGCGTGCAGGGCATCACCGACCTGATCACGGTTCCCGGGCTCGTCAACCTCGACTTCGCCGACGTGCGCACGATCATGCGCGACGCGGGCTCGGCACTGATGGGGATCGGTGCCGCGACTGGCGACAACCGCGCGGCGGAAGCGGCCCGCGCGGCGGTCTCCTCGCCGCTGCTCGAGTCGTCCATCGAAGGCGCCACCGGGATCCTCCTCAACATCACGGGCGGCCCGGACATCGGGCTCTTCGAGGTGAACGAGGCGGCAGAGGTCGTCACGAGCGCCGCGGATGCGAATGCGAACATCATCTTCGGCGCGGTGATCGACGAGACGATCGGCGACGAGGTCCGCGTCACGGTCATCGCCACGGGCTTCGGCGCACAGCGGCGCCGCCGGCGCGGAAGTGCCGAGGCGCCCGTAGCGCTCTCCTCCGCCAGTCCGGAGCAGAGCGGTGAGGGCGGGCTCGACGTGCCGTCCTTCCTGCGCGGCGAGTAGCCGCCCGCCCGTTCCTCGGCAGCAGGTTTTGGCCCCGGGGAAATGGGGCACACGCTTCGTGCCCTCAACAGGGTTGACCGCATCCGAGTCAACCCCACGACCCGGTCCGCCGCCCCGGCCCGTCTTCGGACGAGCCGGGGCGGTTCCGTTCTCGGGGAGGGTTTCCACTGAGTCGGGCGCGGTGGTGACGCACTAGGATCGGGCGTGTCGATGCCCCAGACGCTCCTGCACACGCCGCTCCACGATCGGCACGTCGAGCTCGGAGCGCGGATGGTGCCGTTCGCCGGCTGGGAGATGCCCGTCCAGTACGAGGGGGTCATCCCCGAGCACCGTGCCGTGCGGACCGATGCCGGAGTCTTCGACGTCTCGCACATGGGCGAGCTCGAGGTGGAGGGACCGCGCGCCCACGAGCTCCTGCAGGGCTCGCTCTCGAACGATCTCGATCGGCTCGCGCCGGGTGAGGCGCAGTACACGCTCCTGACGAACGAGGACGGCGGCATCGTCGACGACCTGATCGCGTACCGCACCGGTGAGCACTCGTATCTCCTCGTCGTCAACGCCTCGAACCGCGAGGCCGCGTACGTCCGGCTGAAGGAGCACGAGATTCCCGGCTCCGACGTCCGCGACGTCTCGGACGACTGCGCCCTCCTCGCCGTGCAGGGCCCGCGCGCGGTGGAGCGGCTGGGACTGCCGGCGGCGAGCCCGTTCACGTTCGCGGAGGCGACACTCGACGGGGTCGAGGTGATGGTCAACCGCACCGGCTACACGGGCGAGGACGGTTGCGAGCTGCTCTGCATGAGCGAGGACGCGCGCCGGCTCTGGGACTCGGTGCTCGAGCGTGGCGCCGTCCCGTGCGGGCTCGGCGCACGCGACACGCTGCGCCTCGAGGTCTGCTATCCGCTGCACGGCAACGACATCGGGCCCGAGACCGACCCGTTGTCTGCTGGCCTTGGCTGGGCGTGCGCGCTGGACAAGGAGTTCGAGGGCGTCGACGTCCTTCGGCGCGTCAAGGCCGAGGGGCCCGAGCGCCGGCTCGTGGCGTTCGTGATGGAGGACAAGGCGATCCCGCGGCAGGGAATGCGGATCAGTGCCGCCGGCGACGGCGGCGACGGAGAGGTGACGTCCGGGTCCCACTCGCCGATGCTCGAGATCGGGATCGGGATGGGATACGTGCCGGCGGCGCAGGCGCAGCCGGGAACCGAGCTGACGATCGACGTCCGCGGCCGCCTGCGCCGGGCGCGCGTCGTCAAGAAGCCGATCTACAGGAGGGAGCACTGAGTGGCAGCCGCCGAGAGCTATCCCGAAGACCTGAAGTACCACGAGGAGCACGACTGGGCGCGCATCGAGGGCGAAGAGGCCGTGCTCGGGATCACCTGGTTCGCCTGCGATGCGCTCGGCGAGCTCGTCCACTTCGAGCCGCCCGAGGCTGGCTCGAGCGTGACGAAGGACCAGTCGTACGGCGAGGTCGAGTCCGTGAAGGCGGTCTCCGATCTCATTGCCCCGCTCTCCGGTGAGGTCGTCGCGGTGAACCAGCAGGTGGTCGACGCGCCCGAGACGGTGAACGAAGACCCGTACGGCAACGGCTGGCTCATCCGCATCCGGCTCGCGGATCCGGGCGAGGTGGGCGGTCTCCTCGACGTGGGCGCCTACCGGCAGCTGCTCGCGGATCAGTGACGCATCCGTTCCTCTCGCTCACCGACTCCGACCGGGAGGAGATGCTCGGGACGATCGGCGTCGGTACGGTCGACGAACTCTTCCGCGACCTGCCGCAGGCGGTTCGCCTGCGGCGCGAGCTCGACCTCGAGTCGGCGCTGTCGGAACAGGAGGTCTTCGAGCACGTCGCCGCCCTCGCCGACCGCAACGCCGACGCCGGCCGTGAGCTGTCCTTTCTCGGCGCGGGCGTCTACGACCACTACGTCCCCGCGGTCGTCGACGCGGTCCTCCAGCGAGGCGAGCTGCTGACCGCGTACACGCCGTACCAGCCGGAGATGAGCCAGGGCGTGCTGCAGGCGATCTTCGAATACCAGACCGCGATCTGCGAGCTGACGGGGATGGACGTCTCGAATGCCTCCGGGTATGACGGCACGACCGTCGCCGCGGACGCCTGCTACGTCGCGAAGCACGCGACCGGCCGCGACAGGATCGTCGTGACGGAGGCGACGAATCCGCAGGTGCGCCAGGTCGTCAAGACGTACGCCGCGGGATTCGGGCTCGAGATCGTCGAGGTGCCGCACCGGGGCGGTACGACCGACCCGGACGAGCTGGCGGTCGCCGCCGAGGACGCCGCCGCGGTCTTCTTCCAGCAGCCGAACTTCTTCGGCTGCCTCGAGCCGGCGCCCGAGCTCGTCGCGGGAGCCTCCGCCGCGGGTGCCCTGCCGGTCGCGCACGTCGACCTCCTCTCGCTCGGCGTGCTCGAGGCGCCGGGTCGCTACGGGGCCGCGCTCGCGCTCGGCGAGGGACAGGCGGCAGGCAACTTTCCGTCCTTCGGCGGCCCGCACTACGGCTTCCTCGCGGCACGCAAGGAGTTCATCCGCCGCATGCCGGGACGCATCGTCGGCGAGACGGTAGACGCCGCGGGCGAGCGCGGCTATGTCCTCACCCTGCAGACCAGGGAGCAGCACATCCGGCGGGAGAAGGCCACCTCGAACATCACCACGAACCAGACGCTGCTCGCGCTCGGCGGGCTCGTCTATCTCACATGGCTCGGGCCGCAGGGGCTGCGCGAGCTGGGGGAGACCTGCCTGTCCCTCGCGGCCTACGCGAAGCAGCGCCTCGAGGAGCGAGCGGGTCTCGAGGTGGTGTTCGCAGGACAGGCAACGTTCAAGGAGTTTGCCGTCCGCGTCGGACGGAACGCGCGCGAGGTCGTGGCATCGGCCCGCGAGCTCGGCGTGCATCCCGGCTACGCGCTCGGACGCGACTACGAGGGGATGGACGACGTCCTGCTCGTCGCGGTCACCGAGCGCCGGACGCCGGCCGAGATCGACCGCCTCGCCGACGTGCTCGCCGAGGTGGCGCGATGAGGACGGCACCGTGAAGCTCATCTACGAGAAGTCGCAGTCGGGCCGTCGCGCCTCGGGCCTCCCGCGACACGACGACGTCCCGCCGCCCGAGGTACCGCCGGAGCTCCGGCGGAGCGAGCCGCCGCGCCTGCCCGAGGTGCCGGAGTTCGAGCTCGTGCGGCACTTCACCGAGCTGTCGACCCGGAACTTCGGCGTCGACACCGGCTTCTACCCGCTCGGCTCCTGCACGATGAAGTACAACCCGCGGATCAACGAGCGGCTGGCGGCGCTGCCCGGGTTCGCGCGGCTGCATCCCCTGCAGGAGGAGGACGGGGCGCAGGGCGCGCTCGAGCTGATGTGGCGCCTGCAGGAGATCCTCGCGGAGGTGACGGGGCTCGACGGCGTGTCGCTCCAGCCCGCCGCAGGCTCGCAGGGCGAGCTGACCGGGCTGATGCTCGTCCGCGCCTACTTCGCCGCGCGGGGCGAGCTGGAGCAGCGGCGGAAGGTCGTGATCCCCGACACCGCGCACGGCACGAATCCCGCTTCGGTCACGATGGCGGGCTTCGAGCTCACGCACGTCCAGACCGACGCGCGCGGGAACGTCGACGTCGACGACCTCCGCGGCAAGGTCGACGGAGAGACCGCCGCGCTGATGCTCACGAACCCGTCGACGCTCGGCCTCTTCGACGAGAACATCGAGGAGATCGAGCGGATCTTCCACGGGGCGGGCGCGCTCATGTACTACGACGGCGCGAACCTCAACGCGGTGTGCGGGATCTCGCGACCCGGCGACATGGGCTTCGACATCGTGCACATCAACCTGCACAAGACGTTCTCGCAGCCGCACGGCGGCGGCGGCCCGGGCGGCGGTCCGATCGCGGTGCGGGACGTCCTCGAGCCGTTCCTGCCCGTGCCGGCGGTCGTGCGGCGGGACGACGGCGCGTTCGGTCTCGACTTCGACCGGCCGCAGACGATCGGCAAGGTGCGCGGCTTCACCGGGCCGTTCGGCGTCTTCGTCCGCTCGTACGCGTTCCTACGGATGTGGGGCCCGCGGCTGCGCGAGATGTCGGAAGCGGCGGTGCTCAACGCGAACTACGTCCTCGCGCGGCTGAAGGACGCCTACGACCTGCCCTTCGACCGGCTCTGCATGCACGAGTTCGTCCTTTCCGCCCGGACCCTCAAGCGGGAGCACGGCTGCACGGCGCTCGACGTCGCCAAGCGGCTGATGGACTACGGCTTCCACCCGCCGACGATCTACTTCCCGCTCGTCGTCCCGGAAGCGCTGATGGTCGAGCCGACGGAGAGCGAGACGAAGGAGACGCTCGACGCGTTCTGCGAGGCGATGCTCGCGATCGTTCGCGAAGCGGCCGAGCAACCCGAGTTGCTGAAGGAGGCGCCGCACCACCGGCCGGTCAAGCGTCTCGACGAGGTGCGAGCGGCGAAGAACCCGGTCGTGAAGCACGGCTTCGACGAGGACCTGGCGCCGGTCGTCTAGGCGAACACGGCGCGGGCGAGCTCGGCGACGTGCTCCGGCGCGAGGTCGGTCGCCGCCTCCCACTGCAGCCGCTCGCTCCACATCGCGTCCGACCGCGCCGCGGCGCCGAGGTACGCGCGTGCGACGAGGCGCACGAGCATCGTCTCGGCACCGGGGACGCCGTAGAGGGCGAGGTTGAAGCTCTGGAAGCCGAGGCCGTCGTAGACCCGGAGGACGGCCGAGATCCCGCGGGCGAGCTCGTCGATCGGGGCGTCCTCGAGCTCGTGCGGAGAGCCGACCCCGCCGACGAAGCCGCAGACCTCGGCGGGGCCGAGCGGGGCGAAGCTCGCGACCCAGTCGACCTCCCCGGAGGAGGCGAGGAAACGTGACCCGGCCTCGCGCTCGGCGGCGGCGTACGCGCGCAGGTCCTCCGGCCGGAGAGCTGCGAGCAGGCGCTGCATGGTCGTCGGCACCGGGTTCGCGCTCCCCTGCAGATGCGGGTGGAAGATCGAGCTGCCCGACGGGGCCAGGTGGTTCGCGTTGACGCTGATCCACCGGGCGCTCGGGTCGAAGGCGTGGACCGCGCGTCCGAAGTCGCGCTGGACACGCAGGTTGTCGGCGACGAGGCGGGGCGTGAGCTCCGTCAGCGGGAGCAGATGGCGCTCGGGCGAGTAGACCGAGACGGAGCTCCACTTCGCGTACGGCACGAGGTTGGGGAAGAGGACAGCCTCCCCGGCGTGAATCCGACCTTGCGCCGAGACCTCGCCGGGCAGGCAGGGCGTCTGCGCCTCGATCCGACCGGTGCAGAACGGACAGCTCTCGCGCGTCGCGGCCGCGAGCTGCTCGAGGTCGTGCAGCGCCGGCGGCGGGAAGCTGCCCGCCGGCAGGATCCGCGCGCTGTGTCCCGTGAGCGGGTCACGCCGCACCTCGACCGTCGCCGTCGTCGGCTCGAAGCCGCGCCGCGGGTCGAGCAGCCGGGCCTCGAACGTCTCGCGCTCGAAGACGAGGCGCGTCATCGTGCTGGGGCGGCGGCGGGTGTGCGCCGCGCCCTGGGCGCCGCGGCGAGCTGACCGCAGGCGGCCTCGATGTCGCGCCCGCGCGTCAGGCGGACCGTGACCGGGACGCGCGCCCGTTCGAGCTCGTGCCGGAACCCCGCGATCCGCTCCCGCGGAGGACCCGTCGTATGCGCCTGTCGGGTTGTACGGGATCAGGTTGACCTTGAAGTGGTCGCGGCCGAGCAGTTCCCCGAGCGCCCGCGCCTGCTCGGGCGCGTCGTTCACACCCGCGAGCATCACGTATTCGACGAAGACGCGGCGCCGCGTCGCCTCCGCGTGGCGCCGGCACTCCGCGACGACCTCCGCGACCGGGTAGCGCTCGTTGACCGGCATGATCCGCGACCGCAGCTCGTCGTCCGGCGCGTGGAGCGAGAGCGCGAGGCGGATCGGCTCGCCGACCTCGTCGACGAAGCGCCGCAGTCCCGGCAGCCAGCCGACCGTCGAGATCGTCGTGCGGCGGTGGGTGATGCCGACGTCGGGTAGGGATCGCGCCGCCGCGAGCACCTCGTCGAGGTTGAGCATCGGCTCGCCCATGCCCATGAACACGGCGTGGTCGACCTCCGTCCGGCGCCGGAAGTGGAGCGCCTGGTCGAGGATCTCCGACGCCGTGAGGTTGCGGCCGAACGCCATCGCGCCCGTGGCGCAGAAGGTGCACGTGAGCGGGCAGCCCGACTGCGACGAGAGGCAGACCGAGCGCCGGCCGTCGCGGTAGCGCATCAGCACGGTCTCCACCGGGTGGCCGTCGCCGGTGCGGAAGAGCGTCTTCACCGTGCCGTCGCGCGACTCCCGCTCGGCCTCGACGGAAAGCGTCGAGAAGGGCACCGACGACTCGAGCTCCTCACGGAGCGCGAGGGGCAGGTTCGTCATCGCCGCATAACCCGGAGCACCCCGCGACGTCCACTCCCACACCTGGCGGGCGCGGAACGCCGGCTCACCGCGGTCGTGCAGCGTGCCCTCGAGAAGCGCCCGATCCATCGGGCTACGGTAGCGTCAAGGTTCGTGATCGACCTGCGCTCGGACACCGTCACGAAGCCGACTCCGGGGATGCTCGCGGCGATGGCGGCCGCCGAGGCTCGGCGACGAGCAGGAGCGCGAAGACCCCACGACCAACGAGCTGCAGCGCCGCGTGGCGGACCTGCTCGGGCACGAGGCGGCGCTCTTCTTCCCGACGGCGACGATGGCGAACCAGGCCGCGTTGCGCGCGCTGAGCCGGCCCGGCCGCAAGGTCGTCGCGGAGGAGCGGACGCACGTCCTCATCTACGAGTGGGGAGGCCCGGCGATCCACTCGGGGCTCGTCATGCAGGGGCTCGTCGCGGAGGCGGGACGGCCGACGCCCGAGCAGATCGAGGAGGTCGACGAGCTCGGGCCCGGGAGCGTGGTCGTGCTCGAGAACACGCACCGCAGCGCGGGTGGCCGGGTCTGGCCGCTCGGCGAGTTCCGCGACGTGGTGGAGGCGGCGCGTTCGCGGGGCGCTGCCGTCCACCTCGACGGAGCGCGTCTCTTCAACGCCGCGGTCGCGGCCGGCGTCGAACCGTCGGCCTGGGGATCGCTCGCCGACACCGTCACGCTCTGCTTCTCGAAGGGGCTCGGCTGCCCGTTCGGCGCGATCCTCGCCGGTCGGGAGGAGACGATCGAGCGCGCCTGGGACGCGAAGTTCCTCTTCGGCGGTGCGCTCCGCCAGTCGGGCATCGCCGCGGCGGCAATGCTCTACGCGCTCGACCACCACGTCGAGCGGCTCGCCGACGACCATGTGCGCGCGCGGCGGCTCGCCGAGGGAATCGGAATCGATCCGGCGACCGTCGAGACGAACTTCGTTCCCATCCCCGACGAGCCCGGCCTGCGTGAGCGGCTCCTGGAGCGGGGCGTGGGCGTCGGCGACCTCCGCACGGGCTGGCTCCGCGCCGTCACGCACCTGGACGTCGGCGACGAGGAGATCGAGCAGGCGGTCGCGCGGATGCAGGACGTGGCTCGTGTCCACGCCTGAGCGGCTCACCGCTCGGCTCGAGCGGCTGATCCGCGCCGAGCAGCGTGAGAAGCGGCTGCCGAGTCTCGCGGCGGCCGTGCTGCGCGACGGCGAGCTCGTCTGGGAGGCCGCGGTCGGAGCGGCCGACGTCGCGTCGGGCCTCGAGGCCACCCCGGACACGCAGTACCGCATCGGCTCGATCACGAAGACGTTCACGGCCGCCGCGATCATGCAGCTCCGCGACGCGGGCAAGCTCGATCTCGAGGACACGCTCGACCGCCATCTCGAGGGCGCGGCGCGCCGGCCCACGATCCGCCGGCTCCTCTCGCACGCGTCGGGCCTCCAGCGCGAGACGCAGGACGACTCGTGGCTGACGCTCCGGTTCGCGCCGCCCGAGGAGCTGCTCGAGACGCTCGCGCAGGCCGAGCAGGTGCTTCCCTCCGGCGCGCGCTTCCACTACTCGAACCTCGCCTTCGCGCTGCTCGGCATCGTCGTCGAGCGCGTCTCGGGCTTGCCGTACAGGGACTACGTGCGCGAACGCCTGCTCGCGCCGCTCGGCCTGACGCGTGTGAGCTTCGAGCCGGAGGAGCCGGCCGCCGGCGGGTACCTCGTCCAGCCGTACGCCGACGGCGTCTGGGACACGGTCGGGGTGACCACGGGGGCCTGGGCGTCGGCGGGACAGCTCTGGGGGACGGCGGGCGACATCTGCCGCTGGGGCGCGTTCCTCGCGGATCCCGACGAGTCGGTGCTCGCCGCCGCGAGCGCCGAGGAGATGCGAACGGTGCAGGCGATCGACGACCACGAGCGGTGGCTCTCCGGCTACGGGCTCGGCGTCCAGCTGCGCCGCGAGGGCGACCGGATTCTCGCGGGCCACGGCGGCTCGATGCCCGGCTTCATCGCGCGGCTCTTCTTCTCGCCGCAGGACAAGCTCGCGATCGCCGCGCTCACGAACGAGAGCGAGGCCGGGCTGATCGAGCTCGGGCTCTCACTCGTGCGCGCGACGCTCGAGGAGTGGCCGGTCGCGCCGGAGCCGTGGCGGATCGGCGAGCCCCCGCCCGACGAGGTCGTGCCGCTGCTCGGGATCTGGTTCAGCGAGGCCGCCCGCCTCGTCTTCCGCTGGCGCGAGGGACGGCTCGAGGCGCGCTACGACGGAATGGACGACTGGGAACCGTCCGCCGTGTTCGAGCGGGAGGCGGACGATCGCTGGCGGACCGTCTCGGGGCCCGAGCACGGCGAGGCGCTGCGGGTCCAGCGCGCCGCCGATGGCACGCCGGCGCGGATGGTGTGGGCCGGCTACCCCGTCACGAGGGAACCGGGGCCCTGGCGCGGGCCCGACGGCTCGCAACGCTGACGCTTCCGCGAGCTACTCGTACTGGAGCGCAGCGAGCACGTTGAGCCTCGCCGCGCGGCGCGCCGGGAAGATGGCTGCGATCAGACCGGCGATGATCGCGGCGATCACGAATACGGCGAGCGTCCCGAACGGGATCGTGAACGCCGGATACTTGATCGCCCTGCCGACCATGAGCGCGAGCACGACACCGACGGGGATGCCGAGTGCAGCGCCGATGAGCGCCGTGACGATGCTCTCGTGGCGGATCATCCGGCGCACCTGGCGCCGGGTCATGCCGACGGCGCGCAGCATCCCGAGCTCGCGCGTGCGCTCGAAGACCGTGAGGACGAGCGTGTTCACGATCCCGAACAGGCTGATGACGATCGAGAGCGAGAGAAGGACGTAGAGGAGGTTGAGCAGCGTGTCGATCCCCTGCTCCTGGTTCTTCTTGAACTCGCTCTCGGTTGCGACCTTCGCCTCGGGGAACGGCTTCAGCGCCTGCTTCAGCTTCGCCGTGTTCGCGGCGGTGACTCCTCCGGTCGTGTTGACGAACGTGAAGACGTTCTGCGGGTTCTGGTACTCGGCGTCGAAGCGCTGCGCCGAGACGGTGACGTCGCCGTACGGCGAGCCTCCCTTCGGCGGCGCGAAGATCCCGCGAAGGACGGAGATGCATCGTCTTGCCGGAAGGCGTCTCGACCGCGATCGGCGAGCCGACCGACAGATGGTGGTCGTTCGCGTAGTTCTTCGCCACGAACGCGCCGTTCCGGCCCAGCTCGCCCGGGACCGCCTGCGAGCCGACCTGCCAGTTCACGGTGATCACCTTCGTGATGTCCGGAGCGACGCCGGTGACCCCGATCCGGTGCCCGAACGCCTTCCCGTCGCCTGCGCGCACGCCGGAGACGACCGTGACGCCCGGAACGTCCTTCAGTGCGTTCGTGGACGCGATCGAGATCGGGGAGAAGTTGTCGGTGGCGGTCACCGCGTAGTCCCCTCGGAAGACCGAGTTGACCGCGTTCTCGAAGGTCGTCTTCAACCCCGAGGCGAGCACCGAGACGACGGTGACGAGGGCGAGCCCGATCATCAGGGCCGACGCGGTCGAGGCGGTGCGCTGGGGATTTCGCATCGCGTTGCCGCGCGCAAGCGTCCCGGGCGCGCCGCCCAGCGTGGCCGCCGGCCAGCCGAGCACGCGTGCGAGCGGCGGGACGAGTGTCTTCGCGAGCATCGCCACGCCGAGGAAGACGGCTGCCGCCCCGACCCCGATCGCGAGCAGCCGCTGCGTCGTCGAGAGCCCGCCGACGAAGAGGCCGACGAGCATCAGCGCGATCGACCCGCCGATGACGACGACTGCGGTGTGCGCGCTGAAGCGCGCAAACCGCGACTCCGGCAGCACGGCCCCCTCGCGCACTGCGGCGATCGGTGGCACGCGCGTCGCGCGGACCGCGGGCCGGAGCGCCGCGAGCACCGTGACGAAGGTGCCCACGAGCAGCGAGACGACGATCGTGCGCGTCGCGAAGACCGTTCCCGCCTGCGGGAGGTCGATCCCGAACGAGATGAAGAGCGAGTTGAGCCCCTTGGCGAGCGCGAGCCCGAGGAACAGCCCGGCGACCGAGGCGAGCACGCCGATCACGAACGCCTCCACGAGCACCGA
Source organism: uncultured Actinomycetes bacterium (assembly GCA_963746965.1). Lineage (GTDB taxonomy): Bacteria > Actinomycetota > Thermoleophilia > Gaiellales > Gaiellaceae > Palsa-739. The sequence continues at coordinate 2,026,085 of CAVVDH010000001.1, forward strand.
CCCGAGCACCTGGCGCCGGGTGGCGCCGAGCGTGCGCAGCGTCGCAAGCTCGCGCGTCCGCTGGGCGATCGTGATCGAGAGCGTGTTCGCGATCACGAAGGTGCCGACGAAGAGCGCGACGCCCGCGAACGCGAGCAGGAAGTCGCGGATGATGGAGAGGAAGCCGTTCGTGTCCTTCGTCGCCTGTTTCGCCTGGGCCTCCGCGGTGCGGACCTGCGCCGTGGGCGGCAGCAGCGGCTTGATCTCCTGCACGAGCTGCTCGGGTCTCGTGCCGGACTTCGAGGCGATCGAGATCGAGTCGAGACGGCCTTCCTTGTGGAAGATCCGCTGCGCGGTCGGGAAGTCGAAGATCGCCATCGTCGCGCCTCCGAGCGAGGAGACTCCGCCGATCTGGACGATTCCGGCGACCCGGTACGTCTGCTTCGCGCCGCGCGCGACGACGCCGATCGCGTCGCCGACCTTGTAGTCGTGCTTCGAGGCGGTGTGCGCGTCGATGTCGACCTGGTGCGAGCCCACCGGCCACGTGCCCGAGACGAGCGTGAGCGGGTTGAAGCGCTGGTCGCCGTGCGGATGGACGCTGAACGCGAGCGGCGGCGCGCCGTGCCCCGAGATCACCTTGCCGTCACGCCCGACGAGGTAGGCGTAGTCGGCGATGCCGCCCTCAGCCTCTGCGACTCCCGGCAGCTGTCGCACCCGGCCGAGCAGCGACTGCGAGAAGGACGGCGGCAGCGCGTTGCTGTTGTTGTTGGTGCCGATCGCGCTCTTCCCGCTGATCACCGCGTCCGTGTGCTTGTAGACGCTCGTGAAGACGGTCCCGAACGCCGACTGGATCGTGTCGGTCAGGACGTACGTGCCGCTGATCATCGCGACGCCGAGGATGATCGCCACGGCCGTGAGCACCGCCCGCAGCTTCCGCCCGGCGAGGCCTTTCAGCGCGACGAGAACCATCTAGTGCAGCTCGCTCATGACCGTGAGCACGTCCCCCGCGGTCGCCTCGCGCAGCTCCTTCACGATCAGTCCGTCGGCGAGGAAGAGGATCCGGTCGGCGATCGAGGCCGCCCGTGCCTCGTGGGTGACCATCACGATCGTCTGTCCGTAGGAGTCGGTCGAGGCCCGCATCAGGTCGAGGATCTCGCCGCCCGTCTTCGAGTCGAGGTTGCCGGTCGGCTCGTCGGCGAAGAGGATCGTCGGCCGGGTGACGAGCGAGCGGGCGATCGCGACGCGCTGCTGCTGTCCGCCCGAGAGCTCGGCGGGCCGGTGGCGGCGCCGGTCGGAGAGACCCATCTGCGAGAGCAGCGAGTCGAGCCACGCCTTGTCGGGCTTCTCGCCGGCGATCGAGAGCGGCAGGGTGACGTTCTCTTCCGCGTCGAGCATGGGCAGCAGGTTGAAGAACTGGAAGACGAAGCCGATGTGGTCGCGGCGCAGGCGCGTGAGCCTGGCGTCGTCGAGCTTCGTGATCTCGGTGCCGGCGATCGTGACGGTTCCCTCCGTCGGCCGGTCGAGGCCGGCGAGGATGTGCATGAGCGTCGACTTGCCGGACCCGGACGGGCCCATCACCGCCACGAGCTCACCGGAGCGGACGTCGATGTCGACGCCCCGCAGCGCGTCGACGGCGGTCGCGCCTTGCCCGTAGCGGCGCGCGATCCCGCGCCCCTCGACCGCCGCTCCGGCGGGCACGGCGAAGTCGCCGGTCGACTCCTCTCTCACGGCCATGGCGCCCACCGTAGACGAAGTACGACCGTCCTGGTCAGGTTCACCGAATCGTCACCGGCCGCCTCCCAGGAGGAAGCCGAGGACGGCCGCCGCGTAGGCGGCCGCGAGGAGCATGCCCTCCCGCCGATGGGAGCGGCCGTCCCACACCGTCGCGGCGACGACGACCGCCGCTCCTCCCATGGCGAAGAGCTCGGTCCAGCGGAACGAAAGAGCGAGCGGGTGCGAGAAGAGCAGGGAGAGGAGCGTCACGACCGGGATGACGAGCAGGGCGACCTGGGCGCTCGAGGAGATCGCGATCTCGGTCGCGAGCCGCATCTTCCCGCTCCGCGCGATGAGGACCGCACCGCCGTGCTCGGCCGCGTTGCCGACGACCGCGACGATCACGACGGCGATGAAGAACTCGCTCAGGCCGACGGCGGACGCGAACGCATGCAGCGAGTGGACGAGGATCTCGCTCACCCACGCGGTTCCGCCGGTCGCGACGGCGAGGACGGCGAGCGCCGCCGGCAGCGACCACGCGCCTTCGCTGGGCTCCTCCCGCTCGCGGCTCCGGTGGCGGTTGAGGTTGCGGCCGACCACGGCGAGGTAGACGAGGAGGAGGACGGCCGCGACCGGGACCGACGCGACGACGACGGTGTGCCGCTCGGGCGGGCCGGTGTAGCCGAGCGCCGTCGGGAGTGCGAGCGCGCCGACGGCTGCGCCGACGAGGCCGATCTGGAGGAGCAGCGACCGGCGGTCGATCCTGGCTCCGTCCGGCCCCGCGACCTGCGTCACGCCGTACACGAGCAGGAGGTTCGAGATGACGCTCCCCGAGAGCGAGCCGCGCACGACGACGGGGAGGTCGGCGCCGAGGGCGAAGAGGGCGACGATGAGCTCCGGTGCGTTCCCGAAGCTCGCGTTGAGGAACCCGCCGATGCCGGGCCCCGTGTGCTCGGCCGCATGCTCGGTCGCCTCGCCGATGAGCCACGCGAGCGGGACGAGAGAGAGCGCGGCGAGCACGAAGAGCGTCACGTCGCCGGCGCTCGTCAGCTTGTCGACCGCGACCGTCGCCGGTGCGAGGAGGAGCGACGCCCAGAGGAGCCTGCGGTCCACCGCGCAAGCCTAAAGAGCGCCTCAGCGGCTATGAGAGCGGCGTGTCGTTTCGGGGTGCGCTGCGCCGCCTACCTCCATTTCGCCGCCCTGTCAAGTCTTGCGGAGCCCGGCCCCCGCTCGGACAATGAGAGCGTGAGCTCCGGGCCACAGGCGGCGACGCTCCCCCTCCATCCGCAGGACGCGGCGGAGTGCAGGCGCTGTGCCGTCCACTGCGAGAAGGTCGTCTACCCCGCCGCGTGCCTCGAGCGGGCGTGCCCCTTCGCCTACGCCTACGAGGAGCACGGGCACCGGTACATGGGTTGCCTGCAGAAGGTGTTCGAGGCCGAGATCGACGTCGGGATGCTCGCCGCGGCGGAGCAGACGCCCGAGGGATTCGGCGCGGTCCGTGCGCTGCGCAAGCCACTGCCGATGTGCGCCGCGGCGGTGCAGTCGACGTTCTCGCAGCGCGAGAACGAGCTCGGCTGTCTCAATCCGGAGTTCGCTGAGCTGCCGGGGCGCTCGCCGACGTTCCGGGTGTTCGCGCGCGTCGCGGACCTCTAGCGGGCTCTCCCAGCCGCCGCAGGATCAGGACGCCGCCGAGCGGGCCGGCTGCGGCGAGCAGGAACGCGGCGCGCCAGCTGTGCTCGGCGACGGCCGCGATCGCGGGTGGTGCCCCGGCGACGACGACTCCGAGGAGTGTCTGCTGGAAGCCGAGCGCGGCACCCGTGCGGGCGGTGCCGGCGGTCTCCGCGGCGGCGGCGTAGGCGAGGCCGTTCCACGCCATGCTCAGAACGCCGGCGACGACGAAGAGCGGAAGAGCGAGGGAAAGGGGTGCGTCGGTCGCCGCGGCCACGCCGGCGGTGCTCACCGCGAGCACGACGCCGATCGTCCGCAGCGGCCGCAGGCGGCTGCCGAGGCGGTCGGAGATCCTCCCCGAGACGATGCGCGCTCCGACGGCGAGCACGTAGATCGTCGCGAGCACCGCGGCCGCCGCGTGGGACGAGACGTGGCGGTGGTCGTGGAGGAAGAGCACGACGAAGCCGGTGATGCCGATCTGCGCGGTCAGGAAGAGGCCGGTGGCCGTCCCGAGGAGCCACATGCGTGGGTCGCGGAGGGGGCGCGAGACGTCGCCGAGCTGCGGCTCCGGCTCCGTCCGGCTGCGGATGAACACGGCCGCGACGACCGCGCCGGCCGCGCACGCTCCGGCGAGGAAGAGGAAGGCGAGGTGCGTGCCGCCGGCGGAGGCGAGCACGGGGAGGAGAGCGGCGCCGAGCGCGCCTCCGATCGGGATCGCCGTCTGCCGGATCCCGAGCGCGAGGCCGAGCTCCGACGACGGGAACCACGCCATGATCGCGCGACCGCTGGCGGCGTTGACGCTTGCTCCCAGCGCTCCGACCGCGAACAGGACGCCCGTGAGGGCGCCGAACGTGTGGGTGGCGGAAGCTGCGGCGAGCGCCCCGGCCGCGCTCGTGAGCCCGGTCGCGATCACCCAGCGCTCGTCGAGGCGATCCGCGACGAGGCCCCACGGCAGCAGCGTGAAGAGCATCCCGATCCCGATGGCGCCGAGTACGACGCCGGTCTCGCCGAGCGTGAGCCCGTAGTGCGATTTCAGCGCCGGGGCGAGCGCCGGCAGGCCCACCGCCGACGCGGAGAAGCTCGTCTGCGCGAGCGTCCCTGCGCCGAGCACGACCCAGCGGTATCGCCCGCGCGCCACGGCTCGAACGTACATGTCGCGAGCCGTCAGGCCAGCCAGCGGGCGCGCAGCTCCTTCGTCTTGCGCACCTCGGCGGCGTCGGGGCCGCGGTTCTCCGGGCCCGCCGTCTCGAGCACGGCCGGGAGCCCCTGCAGACGCGGGCTGGAGAGGAACACGCCGAGCCGCTCGCCGAGCTCCCCCTCCAGGACGTTGGCGTGCCGGTCGCGGTTCGAGCCGAGCGGCGCGGCGGCGTCGTTCACGTGCAGCGCCCGCAGCCGGTCGAGGCCGATCGCCGAGTCGAGCTCGTCGAGACAGGCATCGAGCGCGGTCGCGTCGGTGACGTCGACGCCGGACACCCAGAGGTGGCACGAGTCGAGACACACGCCGAGGTGCGGATGACCGCCGAGCCGCTCGTGGATCGTCGCGAGCTCCTCGATCGAGCGGCCGATCGTGCCGCCCGCGCCGGCCGAGTTCTCCATCAGGATCCACGTCTCGTCGGTGCAGAGCTCCAGCACCTCCTCGAGCGCCGGCACGACGTGCTCGAGCCCCGCGTCGAGGCCGCTCCCGAGGTGCGAGCCGACGTGGAAGACGACGCCGTCGGCGCCGATCGCGCAGGCGACCTCGGTCGTGTTCCGCAGCGTCGCCACCGAGCGCTCGTACGTGACGGGGTCCGGCGAGGCGAGGTTCGTGAGGTAGACGGCATGGCAGAGGACGCCGCCGATCCCCGCCTGCTCCCGCTTCTCGCGGAAGCGGTCGAAGCTCGCCGGGTCGTGGTTCGTCGGGCGCCAGGCGCGCGGGCTCTGCGTGAAGACCTGCAGCGAGTCGGCATCCAGCTCGGCGGCGCGGTCGATCGCCTTGTCGATCCCGCCGGAGGAGGACACGTGTGCGCCGATCAGCATCGCTGCCTACGCTATCCGCATGCCCGTCCGCGTCCGCATCGCACCGAGCCCGACCGGCCTGCTCCACATCGGCACGGCTCGCACCGCCCTCTTCAACTGGCTCTACGCGCGTCACGAGGGCGGCGAGTTCCGGCTTCGCATCGAGAACACCGACACCTCGCGCGAGGTGGCCGAGGCGGTCGACCAGATCCAGGACTCGCTGCGCTGGCTCGGCCTCGACTGGGACGGGCCGCACACGTTCCAGCTCGACCGCATGGAGGATTGCCGCCGTGTCGCCGAGCAGCTCCTCGCCGACGGGAAGGCGTACGAGGACGAGGGCGCGATCCGCTTCCGGATGCCCGACGAGGGCACGACCGCCTGGGACGACATCGTGCGCGGCCGGATCGAGTATCCGAACGACAAGCTCGAGGACGTCGTGATCGTCCGCTCCGACGGCCGGCCGACCTACAACTTCGCCTCGCCGCTGGAGGACGTCTGGGACGGCATCACGCACGTGATTCGCGGTGACGACCACATCTCGAACACGCCGAAGCAGCTCAACATCATCCGCGCCGTCCGGGCCGAGGTGCCCGTCTACGCGCACGTCCCGATGATCTTCGGCATGGACGGCAAGAAGCTCTCGAAACGGCACGGCGCCCAGGCGGTCGAGGAGTTCCGGACCGCCGGCTACCTCCCGGAGGCGCTCATGAACTTCCTCGCGCTGCTCGGCTGGGCCCCGGACGGCGAGACGACCGTCATGTCCCCCGACGAGCTGGTGGCGCGCTTCTCCCTCGAGCGCGTCAGCCCGAGTCCGGCCCAGTTCGACTACCAGAAGCTCGACTGGCTGAACGGCGTCTACATCCGCGGGCTTCCCGCCGACGAGTTCGCGCACCGGCTCCTGCTCTGGCTCGGCGAGAACGCCTACGACTGGGATGCCGAGCTCGTGACGAAGGCCGCGCCGCTCGTGCAGGAGAAGATCGCGAGGCTGTCGGAGTTTCCTGGCTTCGCGGGTTTCTTCTTCCGGGACGTCGAACCGGAGCCGGCGGAGCTCGACGGCGGAGGACCCATGCTCGCGGCGGCGGACGAGGCTCTCGCCGCTCTCGAGCCGTTCGACGCGGAAACGATCGAGGAGGCGCTGCGGGCGGCAGCGGACGGGCTCGGGCTGAAACCGCGGCAGGCCTTCCAACCCGTCAGGGTCGCGGTCACGGGCTCGAAGGTCTCCCCGGGCCTGTTCGAGAGCATCGAGCTGCTCGGCCGCGAGACGACGCTCAAGCGCCTCCGGGCGGCGGCCTCCCGCGCGGCCTAGGCTCGGCCGGCGGGAGCGGTAGAGGCTTCGGCGGCGCGAGTGGATCGAGGGCCAGCTGGAACTCGAGCCACGCCCGGCGCCGGAAGCGCCGGGTCGGCTGAGGTAGGCCGGCCAGACCGGCGCTCTGGACGCCGCGCCCGCCATGATCGGGCTGCGGAGAGTCCCTTGCCATTTCAGAGTCATAAACGGGAGTGTCCGGAGCTGGGGTACGGATCGGCGACGGCGGCTAGACTCGCGCCGATGGGCGACAGCGGGGGGCGTGCGGCGCCGCCTCGGATCCTCGTCGTCGACGACGAGCCGTCGATCCGGCTTCTCTGCCGGGTCAACCTCGAGCTCGACGGTCACGAGGTGGTCGAGGCGGGAACGCTCGCGGAAGCGCGGGCGGCTGTCGACGCGGGGCAGGTCGACGTCGTCGTCCTCGACGTCCACCTGCACGGCGAGCGGAGCGACGAGCTCGTCGCCGAGTGCCGTTCGCAGCGACCGCCGATTCCCGTCCTCCTCGTGACCGGCTCCGCGGACCCCACGCAGGGAGCCATTCACGGAGGTCGACGCGATCTTGCCGAAGCCGTTCGAGCTCGACGCATTCCTCGCGACCGTCCGCGCGCTCGCGGGAGCGCGCGCCGGCCGATGAGCGCCACCGTGGTGCGCGGCGCGCACGAGTACGAGACCGCCTACCGGACGTATTACTTCGAGGCCTCGGAGGAGTTCCGCGCCGTTCGCGTGGGAGAGAAGGAGACGTCCGAGCAGGCGGAGATCGTCGAGCGCCACGCCGATCTCTTCACGCCGGGCCAGCTCGAGGCGCTTCGCACCGCCGAGGCGGAGACGGCGGAGCCCGACGAGCGGGAGCGGCTCTACCGTCTGCGCCGGACGTGCGAGGCGGGGATCGTCGACGCGGAGCTCGCCGCGCGGGAGGACGAGCTCGCGAACGCGCTACTCGCGGCGCGGCTCACGTTCCACGGCGAGGAGCTCCCGCTGCGGGCGGCCGAGGCGCAGCTCGCCGTCCTCCCCGACTACGCGCAGCGCGAGGAGCTCGGCGAGCTCGTGCGGACGCTCGACGCCGGGTTCAACGAGCCCCGGCGCGAGCTGCTCGCCGCCCGCGACGCTCGCGAAGCCGGCCTGTCCGGCCAGCCCGACGCAGTCGCCCGGAACGAGGACGAGAAGCAGATCTCGCTGCGCGAGCTCGAGGGCGTGCTGCGGCGAACGGCGGACGCGGCGGCCGAGCCGTACGCCCGGCTGCGCGATCGCTGGTTCGAGCGGCTGCTCGGCCCGGAACGCGCGGAGCTGCCGTCGAGCCCGCACGCTCGCTGGCTCCGGCGCCTCTCGCCGCTCTCCTCGACGTACACGAAGGAGCGCTCGGTGGAGGTGTGCGTCGAGACCGTCCGCGCGCTCGGGTTCGACCTCGAGGCGATCCCGAACATCCGACTCGACCTCGAGGACCGGCCGCAGAAGAGCCCGCGCGCCTGCGTGATCCCCTCCGATCCGCCCGAGGTCGTCCATCTCATCACCCGGGCGCAGGGCGGCCTCGCGGACTACGCCTCGTTCCTGCACGAGGCCGGGCACGCGCTCCACTACGCGGGCTGCGACCCGCGGCTGCCGTGGACGTTCCGTGCCGTCTCGCGCGACCATGCGCTGACCGAGATCTACTCGTACATCGTCGAGGCCGTCTCGCGCGAGCCCGGCTGGCATGCGCTCCACTTCGACCTTCCGGACGCGCAGGCCGAGGAGAACGCCGAGGCGACGGTCTTCCTCGAGTCGTTTCTCTTCCGTCGCTACGCGGCGAAGCTCCGTTTCGAGCTCGGCTTCTGGGACGCGTTCTCGTCGGAGCAGGGAGGATCGTCGCGCGACTACGAGCCGCTGCTGACCGCGGCCACCGGGCTTCGCTACGACGGCCGCGGCTACCTGTCCGACATGGACGCGGGGTTCTACTCGGCCGACTACCTGCGCGCGTGGATCCGGTCGGCCCAGCTCCGGACCCACTTGCGGCGCGAGGTGGGGGAGGACTGGTGGCGCCGCAGCGGTACCGGCGAGATCCTGGGCGCGCTGTTCAGCGAGGGCACGCGGCCGTCGACCGAGGACATCGCACGGCGGCTCGGGTTCGACCCGCTCGACACGGATCCGCTCGCAGCCGAGCTGAACACCGCGTAGGGGCTCAGGTCGCCGCCGGTTTCCCCGGCCCGACGATGAGCGCGTGGATCTCGCGCGTGAGCTGCGCGACCTGCTCGGTCAGATCCTTGTCCTGTGTGGTGAGCTGCGTGTTCGACTCGAGGAGCTCGAGCAGGCGATCGGTCTCGGACTTCATCGCGTGCTCGACCCGGCCGTGGCGGCGTTCGGCCCTCTCCTCCGAGACCTTGTCGCGGTCGGCCTGGCGCGTCTGGGCGAGCAGGATCAGCGGAGCGGCGTAGGCGGCCTGGGTCGAGAAGACGAGGTTGAGGAGGATGTAGGGCTCGGGGTCGAAGCTGACGAGGCCGCCGAGCGCGGCAGTGTTGAAGGCGATCCAGCAGAGGACGATGATCGTCTGGCCGAGGATGTACTGAGGTGTCCCGAAGAACCGCGCGAGGCGCTCGGCGAACTGGCCGAAGCTGTCCTGCCCGAAGGCTCCGTGGTGCGATTGCGCGGCGGCGGCCACCGCGGCGGAGCGTACGAGCCGCCCCGGATGACATTCGTGGAACGGCGCGCGAGCTAGTGGAAGGTGCTGCCGATGCCCTGCCGGGCGAGCTGTGTCGCGTCGAACACGTCGCTGCTCGACGGTGCCGCGATGCTCACCTTCGCGCCGTAGTCGGTGACGTCCAGCGTCATCCCCAGCTGCGCCGTCTTGCCGCTCTGCGGAAGCGGAAGACCGAGCGAGACCTGCCACCCGGCGCAGGAGCTTGTCCTTGCCGATCCAGACGTCTGCCGGAACCTTGGGCAGGCCGGCGGCGGCCGCGGCGAGGAGCGGGTTCGCCACGCCCTTGGCCTCGAGCGCCTTGGCCGGGTCGATCGTGACCCGGTAGTGCGTGGCCGCCGTGCCGTCGACCGTAGCCGGGCCGAGGTCGCGGATCTGGGCGCCGCCGGCCTCGAGCAGGGTGAGGAGGTCGCCCGGCTGGAGACCGCTTCCCGAGAGGAGCTTGCCGAGGTCGAGCCCGGCCGACCGGCCGAGCTTCGAGAGGTCGAGCTCGACCCAGTGCTTGCCGCCCGGGAGATACGAGGCGAGGAGGCCGGTGCGCAGGAAGACGACGTAGTCGCCGTTCTGCTGCAGCGAGATCTCCCGCAGCGAGGTTCCCGCCGGTGCCCCGAGCTTCTGGAACCCCGAGCCGAGGTTGATCGTAAGCTCGCTGCTCTTGCCGTCGATCGCGCCCGTGCCGTCGAGGTGGAGTGTCTTGCCGCCCGACAGCCGGGGGCTGCTGACCTGGACGGCGAAGTGGATCCGCGCAGTGCCGGCCTGCTGCGTCTTCGTCGCGGCCGCGGCGACGGGGTCGAGCGAGAGTGCGTTGCCCGTGCCGCCGCCGCCGCAGCCGGCCGTGACGCCCACCGTCGCGGCGACCGCGAGCGCTGCTGCGATACCTGTCCAGCGACCCCTGACCATGGACACCAGTGTAGACACGGTCACCGCCCCGGACGGGGGATTCGAGAGTGCTGAGGCGGCCGACGGCAGTAGTGAGAGGCGCATACGGGATTCGAACCCGTGCCGCCGCCGTGAGAGGGCGGTGTCCTAGGCCACTAGACGAATGCGCCCGACGAGACGCCAAAGTGTAGCGGCGCCGGCGAGCAGATTCCGAGTGGAGGGCGGCTAGGTCTCGGCCTCGTCGGCCGTACGGCGCCGCCGGCTGAAGACAAAGGCGCCCGCCGAGAGCGCGACCACGAGGACCGCGCCGCTGACACCGCCGCCGACCCACGGCGTCATGCTCGCCCGCGCCGGAAGGTGCACGGCGGTGGGCAAGACGGCCACGACCGGCGGCGGCCACTCCCCGGCCGCATCGAGGATGGGCGGCCGGCGGACCGCGCCGCCGTGATCCGCGGGTGAGCGAGTCGCACCGGCGGCGAGCAGCCGGCGTCGGGCCGCGAGCAGCTGGTGCCAGACGACCGCCGCCTCCTGCCTCGGAGCGCCCCGTGGCGCCTTCAACCGCGCGGGCCGGGGGATCTCGTCCGCCGGCACGTGCACGACGTGCCACTTCTCGAGGTAGGTCGTGGGGTCGACCGCGCCGTCGTAGCCGCGCGCGTCGTACTGGTGCGGGTGCACCTCGAAGTGCAGGTGCGGGTCCGTCGTGAAGGCGTCTCCCGTCCGGCCGAGGAAGCCGATCACCTCGCCTTTCCGGACGTGCCGGTGGTGCAGGATCCAGCGCGAGTAGCCGGCGAGGTGGGCGTAGTAGAAGGAGTTGCCCTTGTTGTCGGTGAGCCAGAGCCGCCAGCCGCCGAGGCGCTCCCAGCCGACGAGGCTGAGCTTTCCCTTCGCGACGGCGACGACCGGCGTGCCGAGCGGCGAGAACAGGTCGTCGCCGTGGTGCCAGCCGTCGTAGATGTCGCTCCGGTTCGCGCCGTACGAGTCGCCGTACGACGCGCCGCCGGCGACCGGGAAGACGTAGTGCTTCGGGCGGTAGCCGAGCGAGGGCTTCGCCTTCAGCGGCTGCGGCACGGGCTTCTTGTGGTGGCGCTTCTTCGCGCGGCGCGCCGTATGGGACGCGCGTTGCCGGGAGGCGGCGGCCGGCGTCGTGGCGGTGCGCTGCGTCGTCGTGGCGGGAGGATGCGTCTTCTTCGGCCGGGCCGCGGGCTGTGGAGAGGCGGCGAAGCCGACGAAGATCGTCGTCCCGGCGGGCAGCAGGTAGTGCCGCTTGAGGAGCACCACGACGAGCGGGGCGGTGACCCGCCCGACCGTGCTTCCGAGCGTGAGCTGCCCCCAGAGCCCGAGGAGCGTGGATCCTCCGGCGGCCAGCGCCACCGGCGAGCCGCCGACCTCGAGCCCGCTCACCGTCCCCCGACCGTGCACCGCCGCGACGCTCGTCGCGGTGACGAAGCCGCCGAACAGCGACACCGACTCGAGCGTGACTCCCGCGCTCCGGCAGGTGGTTCCGCTCGCGGTCGCCGAGCCGAAGGTGACGACGGGAACCGCGGCCGGATACCCGGACGGGCCGACGGCCGAGGCCGGCGTGCCGAGCGCGAGCACCTTGCGGCCCGGCTCCGCGATGGCTGCCTCGCCTGCGCCGACGCAGCCGGTGGGCAGGAACGAGGGGGTGAGCCGCGCATAGGTCGGTGCCGACGTCGTGGTGGTCGTCCCGGTCGTTCCGTCCGCGTGCGCGGCCGCAGCGGTGCAGGCCGCCGCGAGAACGCCGAGGATGAGGGGCCAGACCCCGCGCCGCATCGCCCCAGTCTGCCGCAGCTTCGGCCGGTTTGGAAGAGGTGTTCGAGCGGACTGCGATGCGCCGATCGGCTATGCCATCGGCACCTGCGGAAGCAGGCTCGGCTCGATCCGGTCGAGGATCTCCGTCAGGCTCGTGCCGGTCGCCGTGATCCCGTGGTTGAGCTGCCCGACGACGGCGTGAGCGGGATCCGGTGCCGCCGCGACGAGGGCAGCGACGTTCTCCGCGAGCTCGGCGGTACCGCACGGGTAGTTGATCTCGGTGGCCTCGATTCCGTCGATCCAGGCGTGGACGTGGAGGATCGCGCCGACGTCCGGGTTCTCGCGATAGATCATCCAGTGCTCGATGGCGTCGACCGACACGCGGCGCGGCTCGAGGTCGGGCCGGACGCTGAGGACGATCTTGCCCTGCGCCGCGTCGTAGCCGGAGACGAGGAGGATGTCGCGGGCCGGCTCCTCGAGCTTCGACTTGTCGACGCCGCTCGCGCTCATCCAGAAGCGGGTGTCGTCCTTACGGGCGGAGAGGTTGCCGTACGAGAGGCCGCCGATCGCGTACAGGCGCTTGATGTGGCGCAGGTCGCGCTCGCTCACGAGCTCCTCGACGGGGAAGGGGGCGGGTAGCAGGCCGAGCTTGTCGAGCCGTCGCCCGGCCTCTCCGATCTCCCTCGTCCGGCAGTCGCCGCCCCACAGCTCCGGCTCGAGGTCGGGGACGAACTCGTTGTCGATCACGAGATGCGAGGTGGCGAGCGGCTCGAGCCGCGCGACGACCTCCTCGGCGAGGTCCGGCCCCTCGGGCACGAGGTAGCAGCCGCGCTCCATCGTCGTGAAGAGCACTCCCTGCCCCGGGACGTAGCAGAGGCTGATGTTCGCAAGCGCGCGGACGAGCATCGGGTACGTCTCGCGCAGCGCGTCGGCGGGCGGCGAGGGGAGGCTCCAGACGGCGGCCGCGAACGTCCCGCGCGAGCGGCGGCGGAAGGGGCGGGGGCGCGCGGCGTCGACGAGGTTGAGGACGACGGCCGGCGCGTCGCCGTTCGTCGTCGCCTCGAAGCCGTGGCGCTCGAGCGCGGCGACGATGCCGGCGGTCAGATCCGCTACAGGATCCGTCCGCTCTCCGACGACCGCAAAGGAATGCATCGTCAGCGGCCGTTGACGACGATGACGGTCTCGAGCGGGACGTCGAGCGACGCGGCGACGAGGCAGTTGGCCTCGGCCTGCTCGACGAGCCCGCGCGCCTCGGCGACGTCGGCCGGGGTCTCGAGCTCTACCCGGAGCGTCAGCCGCGTGAAGCCGAAGCGGCCGTCCGGCCGTCGTCCGCACACGCCGTCGCCGGCCACCGCGAGCTTCTCGTACTCGAGGCCGGCACGCTCGGCGATCCCCGTGAACGTGACGGCGAGGCACGAAGCGGCGGCCGCGACGAGGAGATCCTCCGCGCTCCACGCGGTGGGGTCGTCGCCCCGGAAGACCGGCGGCGGGCAGACCTCGACGGGCTCCTTGCCCTCGACCCGCGCGCTCACGCGGCGGGCGCCGACCCAGTCGACGACGAGCGGGAAGTGGAACTCCTTCGGCCGCACGGTGGGGCGGGTCGGTGTCGCTGCGCTCATCTCGTCACTCCTTCTGCTCTGAGGTCGCCGACTCGAGCCGGGCGAGCCCGTCCCAGCGCTCGTCGATGTGCTGCTGCACGCGCGCGACCTGCTCCAGGCCGAGGTGCGCGAAGCGGCCCTGGGTCTCCAGGAACTCGGCCACCGGCAGCGGGTGCTTGGGCTTGTACGTGATCCGCCAGATGCCGCTCTCGACCTCCAGCAGCGGGAAGTACCGCGACTCGACGGCGCGGCGCACGATCTCGACGGACTGGTCGGTCGAGTAGCGCCAGCCCGGCGGGCAGGCGCCGAGGGCGTGGAGGAAGCGGAAGCCGTGGAGCTCGGCGGCGCGGCCGACCTTGCGGCGGAAGTCCTTGAGCAGCGGCACGGAGCCGGCGGCGATGGTCGCGACGTACGGGATCCCGTGCGCGGCCATGATCCGGTCGATGTCCTTCTTCGTCCCCTCGCGCGGCGCCGCGACCGGGGTCGTCGTCGTCCACGCGCCCTCCGGGGTGCCGCCGGACTTCTGCACGCCGGTGTTCATGTACGCCTCGTTGTCGTTGAGGACGTAGATCAGGTCCTCGTTCCGCTCGGCGGCGGCCGAGACCGTTGAGAAGCCGATGTCGTTCGTCGAGCCGTCCCCGCCCCAGACCACGACGTGCGCGTCGTCCAGGCCGCGCAGCCGCAGCGCCGTCTTGATCCCCGAGGCCTCCGCCGCGGCGGAGGCGAACGGCGTCAGCAGGACGGTCGCGTCGAACGCGTTGACGGGCCAGGCTCCCGCGATGATCGTCCAGCAGGAGGCCGGGATGACGAGCACGATCCGCCGCTCGGGCGTCGCCGCGGTGAGCGCGCCGAGGACGTGGCGCATGTTGATCGCGGGGCCGCAGCCCGCACACGCGGCGTGCCCGGGGAAGAGGTGCGGTTCCTCGCTGATGACCTCGTCGAGCCAGACGGCCATCGCTACGCGCTCTCCGCAAGGTAGAGGGCTTGCTCGTCGTGCACGTGCTCGCGCGCCTGCGCGAGGGCGAGACGGAGCGTGTCGGGCGTCACGTCGGTGCCGCCGAGCCCGCAGACGACGTCCGTCGCGGGGATGCCGAGACCGCGGACGTCCGCACCGAGCGGGCCGAGCGCTCCGAAGGCCGGGGCGCGGTCGACGACGCAGACGTGGGAGACGTGCTCGAGGGCGGCCGCGAGCTCCTCTGTGGGGAAGGGCCGGTACGCGTGCACGCGCACGACCAGGGGCGGCTCGTCGTCGGCGAGCAGCTCACGGGCGGTCTCGCCGATCGTCCCGATCGTGACGAGCGCGGTGTCGGCCGCCGGATCGCCGGTGATCTCGAGGGACGCGGTCTTGGGCCGGCCGATCTTCGTCTCGAAGTCCGCGGCGACCTCTGCGATCACGTCGCGCGCGCGATCGAGGGCGTCGGCGACGTTTCGCTGATACGTCGCGTAGTCGCGCGGTTCCGGCAGCGCGCTGAACGCGCGCGGGAAGCGCGGATCGAGCACCCAGTCCTCGGGTGGCCGGAACGGCGGCAGGAAGGCGTCCACCGCTTCCTGCGTCGGGACGTCGACGACCTCGGCCGTGTGGGAGAGGAGAAAGCCTTCGGCGCAGACGAGCACCGGGAGCATCGTCTCCTCGGCGATCCGGTACGCCGACAGCACGCTGTCGAGGAGCTCCTGCGCGGACGAGCTGTAGAGCTGGATCCAGCCGGTGTCGCGCTGGCTCATGCTGTCCGTGAGATCCGGCTCGAGGCTCCAGGGAGCGACGATCGAGCGGTTGACGTTCACGGCGACGAGCGGAATCCGCTCGCGCGAGGCGCGGTGGAGCTGCTCGTGTGCGTAGAGAAGACCCTGGGAGGAGGTGGCCGTGAACGCGCGGACGCCCGTGTGGGCGACGGCGAGGGCGTAGCCGAACATCGAGTGCTCGCTCTCGAGATTCTTGAACTCCACGTCGTCCCGGCCGGCAACGAGGTCGGCGAGCCGCTCGACGATCAGCGTCTGCGGGGTGATCGGGTAGCAGGCGATCGCCTGCGCGCGTGCGAGCACGGCCGCCGTCGCGGCCGCCTCGTTGCCGGTCAGGACGGTGCGCCCGTGCGGGAGCTCCTGGCTCATGCGACCACTTCCTCCATCGCGATCGCGTCGCGTACGGGGCAGACGACCTCGCAGATGCCGCAGCCCTTGCAGTAGAGGTAGTCGATCTCCATCGTTCCGTCGTCGAGGCGGCGCATCGCGCCCTCGGGGCAGAAGAGCGCGCAGACGCCGCAACCCGAGCAGGCGACCGCGAGGACGGGCCGCTCGAGCGACCACGTGCCGGTGTGGTTGCCGCGCGAGTCGGTGAGGCTGACCGAGAACGGTGGAAGGGGCGGTCTGGGTGCCCGAGCCTCGTGCGCCTCGTAGGGCGTGTCGCCGGCGGTCGCGTGCTGGTGCGTGCAGAGGCGGTAGCCCTCGCGCGCGGCGAGGACGTTGGGCTCCGCGATGACCGCACCCATGCGGGCCCGGATCGCCTCCTCGAGGAAGCCGAGCCCGTCGGGGAGGAGCAGCCGCACCGCGGCGCCGAGCACGGCGACGTTCCCCATCGGCCGGCCTTCGGCCGAGAGGATCCGGTTGCGCCGCGCGATCTTCGAGCCCGGAACGCGCGCGACCCGGTAGTCGCCGCGGTGGGGGAAGCGCGTCTCGCGGTTGACGAGGAGCAGGCCTCCGGGCCTCAGCATCTCCACGGACTGCGCGGGCGGGGGCGAGGCCGAGATCGCGACGAGCACGTCGCATTCGCGCACCTTGTAGCGGCGGCGGATCGGCTCGTCGTCCCAGCGGAGGAAGGCGGAGATCGGCGCGCCGCGTCGCTCGGCCTTGAACTCGGGGAAGCTCTGCACCCAGTAGCCGGCGCGCGCGAAGGTGTCGGCGAGGAGCTGTGATGCGAGGACGACCCCCTCGCCTCCGCGGCCGGTGAGGAGCATCTCTTGCACAGTTCGATCGTCGATGCCGGGTGCGGCGGGCGCATCGGGGAATTACGCCCGCGCACGACGGTTTTCCGCGGATTGACGGCCCTCCCGTCGCAGCGTTTGGTCGGCGCCCGCGATCGGCATACGATCGGCCCCGTGGACGAGTCCCCCGGTGAAGGAGGAGACGCGGGCGGCGCGGCGCCTTCCTCCTCGCTCCGGTACGGCCAGGTGCTGCAGGGAGTCTCGGCGCTCGTCGCGCCGGCGACGCTGCTGACAGGAATCGCGTTCTACTTCGGCTGGCAGCGGGTCAAGGCGTTCGACGGGTACTTCGGCCTCGAGCCGAGCGCCGTCGGCTACTCGACGCGTGACTACGTCCTCAACAGCCTCGACGCTCTCTTCCTGCCGGTGATCGTCGTCCTCTTGGCCTTGATGGCGCTCGCCTTCGTCCACGCCTATCTCGGCAACGTCCACCGGGCCGGCGAGAGGCCACAGGCGCTGCGACGGCTCGCCCAGCTTGGTCTGACGGGAGGCGTGCTGCTCCTGCTCGTCGGAGGCATCGGCGCTTTCGGGGCCTTCCCGTTCCACACGCCGTACCTCGTGGCGACGCTCTTCCCGGCGGGAGGCGTGCTGCTCATCGCCCATGCCGTCGATCTGCGTCTCTCGTCTCCGCGGGGCGCCTCCGCTGTCCCTCGGCGGACGCGTTCTCGTCGGCCTCTTCGTCGCGGTATGCCTCTTCTGGGCGGCCGGCCTGTATGCGGAGACGGTGGGCCGCGACCAGGCGGCGAGGCTCGCCCGCCATCTCGACGAGCTGCCGGGCGTGACGATCTCCAGCACCGCGGATCTCGGCCTGCCGACGGGAAGCGCTCGAGCCGCGACGTCCTCTGGTACGAGCACGAGCTCGGCGCAGGAGGCCGCCGGCGGCACGACCGTCCACGTCTACGGCGGCCTCCGACTCCTCGCGCAGGCCGGCGGGACGCTGTTCCTGCTCCCGGGCAGCTGGACGGCGAAACGGGGCACGCTGTTCGCCGTCTCACAGAGCGACGGCATGCGGATCGCGCTCACCCCGGCGATCGTGCGCCACTCCGGCTCTCTGGTGTCGGCAGGGCCGAACAACGAGTCGGTGGTCGAGGCGACCGGTCCCGCGCCCGGGTATCTCCGGCCGGTGTCGCGAAAAGTGGGCCCGCTCGTCGTCCGCGTGGTGGGGCGGGTGACCGGGTCGAAGGTGAATCTCCTCAACCCGACGAACCGCGCGGTCGGCGGCGTCTCGGTCGCGGGACGGCTCGCGAACGGGGCACGCCCGCTCGTGAGCGGCTCTGCCGCGTCCTGCCGGGTGGCTGCGGCTCGCTTCACGTGCAGGGTGGATGTGATCCCGCCGCGAGGCCGCCGTGTCTTGCGCCTCGAGTTCCGCGGTCGCTCGCGGAGCGCACACGGCCGGCTCACGGTCGGAGTCGGGACGACACGGCGGTTGGTGCGCGTGCAGCTCAGCCGCTGAGCGCGGCGAGCAACGCCCGGCCGCGGGGCGTCCCGTGGCCGGTGCAAGCGTCCCACGCGCCGCGGCGAGCCCGGTACGCGCCGTTCCCGCCCGTCGGGACGTCGTTGAAGACCGAGCGCTCGAGGTGCTCGTAGAGCAGCGGATCGAGAAAGCTGCGCGGCCGCCGAGGTGCTGGTTGATCTGCGCGACGAGCGCGGCCCAGAGCGGGGCGACCGCGCTGGTGCCTCCGAAGGGATGCTCGCTCACGCCGTCGCCGATCAAGTAGCCGGTGTCGGGATCGGCGTTCCCGGACACGTCCGGCACGCCACGGCCGATCCGTCCGCCCTCGTTGATCGATCGCGGCACACGGGAGCCCGCCTGCCACGAGGGCAGCTCGTAGAAGTCGCTGACACCGCCGCCCGTCGCGTTGCCGTCATGGTCGTTCCAGACGATCTCGGAGATCCCACCGTCGATCACTTCGAGGCGCGTCCCGCCGCAGGCGAGGACCACGGGCTCGAGGCCGGGTAGTCGACGTGGGCGACGCGTCCGGTCACGCCGTCCCGCCAGCCGTTGTCGCCCGAAGCGGCGCAGACGGTGATACCGAGAAGCGCCGCAGCCTGGAACGCGGCGTCGAGCGCGCGCCGTCCCTGCTCGGTCCACTCGGCTTCGGCCTGCCCCCAGCTGATGGAGAGGACCGAAGGGCCGCGGGGGTCGAAGATCGCCGTCGTCACTGCGTCCACGAACCCGCGGTCGCTCGTCGGAGCGAAGTAGACGAGCTGTTCCGCGCCGGGGGCGATCGCACCGATCACCTCGACGTCGAGCACCACCTCGCCGTCCGCGCTGCGATCGTGCCCGGGCCGGTTCCGGACGCCGTCGACCGAGACGGCGGTGACCTTCGGTGCCGGCTTGCCGAGCTTCTCGAAGTAGCGCCGAAGGAGCGAGCGGCGGAAGCCGCCGCCGAGCTCGATCACTCCGACTCGCTGCCCGCTTCCGTCGAGCTCGTGCGGGAAGTCGTAGAGCTCGGCGACTCGCGGGGGCGTGAACGACGTCAGCCGTGCGGCCTCGACGCGCTCGTGCGGGACGGTGCGGTGCGCCGTGCTCGCCTGCGGCCGGTCGTCGAGGCCGAGGACGGCTTCGATCGCCGGAGCGACGGAGGCCGGCACGTGGAGGTGGCCCGAGCGGCCGCGATATTCGCCGGCGGGCGAGTCGTAGCGGGCGAGCTGCGTCGAGAAGGCGGCCTCCATGCGGCGCGCCGGCCCTGCGACGACGACGCTCCGCCGGCCCGCACTCGCCTGCCGCACGCGCAGCCCGTGCGCTGCGGCGAAGCCCTCGATGGCGGCGAGATCCTTTCGATCGGCGCCATAGCGCGCCGCGAACTCCCGCCGGCTGAGGTGGCGACGCTCTCCGGGCGGCTTGCGGCCCAGCTCGTCGAGCTCGGGCAGCGGCGCACGCGGCGGCACGATCACCGTCACCTCGAGCGGTTCGTCGGACGCGACCGCCCCGACTCGGTGCGCCCCGGGAAGCGGCTCGCGGGCGCTTCCGCCGACGGGCGTCCTACTCGTCGCTGCCGCCGCCGGAGGACTCCTCCTCGCCGTTCTCCTCGATGGTGTGGCCTTCGAGGGTGTGGCCTTCGAGCGTGTGGCCTTCGAGGGTATGGCCTTCGAGGGTGTGTCCTTCGAGCGTGTGCTCGCTGGACCCGTCCTCCGCGTGGCCGTGCTCGTCGTCGTTCATTCCGGCCTCCTGTCCGCAGCGTTGGCGCGAATCTAACCGATCGCGACTCGGGCGGCATCGACCTGGGCAAGGCTCGCGACCGCGCCTTTCGCCACGGCGACGCTCTGCGCTTCGGCGAGGAGGCGCACGACCTCCGCACCGTCGTCCGCCGCGGCCGCGGCTTCGGCGGCCGCGGTGAGCGCGGTCACCGCGAGCTGGGGGAACTCGGCGTCCGCGAGAAGCCGCCGCGCCTCCGCTGCGAGCTCGACCGCCTCTCCCGACGATCCCTCGCGCGCGCGGACGCGCGCGAGCGTGCAGCGCCACAGCACGTTTGCGAGTCGGTCCTCGTCCGGAGCCTCCGCGGCCACCCGCCGGGCGAGCTCCTCGGCGTCGTCGAGCCGCCCGAGCCGGGTCAGGACCTCCGCGAGGAGGGCGCGGTGCGTCGTCGCCGAGGTGGCGGCCCCGATCTCGTCGAATGCTTCGGAGGAGGCGCGCAGCTCCCG
Organism: uncultured Actinomycetes bacterium; assembly: GCA_963746965.1. Taxonomy (GTDB): domain Bacteria; phylum Actinomycetota; class Thermoleophilia; order Gaiellales; family Gaiellaceae; genus Palsa-739. Next base: position 2,046,272 of record CAVVDH010000001.1, read on the forward strand.
CTCGGCGGCCTCCACGTCGCCGGCGAGCAACTCGATCTGCGCCCAGACGAAGGACTGGGTCGCGCGACGGAAGCGCATGCCGAACTCCTCGTAGGTCGCGGCCGCGTCCCTGATCAGACCGCGGCCTTCCTCGAAGTCGCCGCGCAATGCGAGCAGCCCGGCGAGGCTGGTGTGAACCGAGCTCCGCAAGGGCGCGGCGAGGTCGAGCTCGTCGGGCAGCCCCTCGAGGCGAGAGATCGCCTCGTCGACCGGAGTCGGTCCGTACAGGAGCGCCTGTCCGAGCAGCCCTGCGAGCGTCCCGACCATCTCGACCCCGGCCCGCGCCCGGCGGGCGTGCTCGAGCGCACGCTCGATCGCTTCTCCCCGTGCGCGCCAGCGGCAGGCGGCGATGTCGCCGCTGCTCCGCAACCACCAGGCCCGGGCGAGCGCGAGCTCGTCGCCGAGCGGCTCGAGCTCGGCGATCGCCTCCGTCGCGAGAGTGACGCTTTCCTCGGCCGGCGTGCTCTCGGCAAACGAGCGGACGAATTGGAGCTCGATGCGAGCGTGCAGCTCGGCTGCCCGGAGCCCGAGGGCGACGGCGCTCTCGACCGCCTCGGCGAGCGCGGACTCCGCGCCGGGAAGATCGCCTCCGTTCAGCCGTGCGACGCCGAGCCCTGTCAGGACGGCAGGCAGCTCGTGGTCGTCGGCGGGGAGGAGCGCCCGCGCCCGCTCCAGGAGCGAGATCGTTGCCGGGGCGTCTGTGCGGCTGAGCGTCTCCTCGGCAGCGAGACTCAGGAGGCGGCCGGCGCGCTTGGCGAGCGTGCTGTCCCGCAGGCCGAGCTCCTTGCGCAAGAGACACGCGTGCTCGAGGTGGAAGCCGACCACGGCCGGCGCCGCTCCCCCGTCGTCGAGCCTCGCGCCGACGGTCTCGTGGAGGTCCGCGCGAAGCGCCTTCGGCATCGCCTCGTAGACGGCTTCGCGGATCAGTGCGTGCTGGAAGCGGAACCCGTCCTCCGCGACACTCACGTCGGGCCGAACGAGCCCACGCCGCACGAGCTCGAACACCCGCGCCTGTGCGTCTTCGCGCTCTTCCGCCGGGATGAGCTGGAGGACTGCCTCGAGCGGGAAGCTGCGCCCGATGACCGCGGCCCGCTCGAGCACGGTGCGCTCCTCGGCGGCGAGCCGGTCGAGCCGCGCATGAAGGACACCGCGGATCGAGCCGCTGAGCGTCACATCCTCGCCCTCCTCGCCGGCGAACGCAGCGAGCTGCTCGAGGAAGAGCGGGTTTCCCTCCGCGAGCCCGGCGATGCGCTCGCGCACGGCCGGCGGGGCATCGAGTGCGTCGAGGAGCCGGTGTGCATCCGGCGCGGAGAGCGCGTCGAGCGCCAGCGTCGCTTCGGGGCGCGAGAGCCACTGCGGACGCCGCTCCCCGAGCTCGGGACGTGCGAGGCAGAGGAGCAGCACAGGTGCCGCGCCGAGTCGGACGGCGAGATGCTCGATCAGGTCGAGAAGGGTCTCCTCGGCCCAGTGGACGTCGTCGAAGACGGCGAGGAGCGGCTGCTCGCGGGCAAGCTCCTCGAACAGACTCCTCGTCGCGGCGAACACCTCGTAGCTCGACTCCTCGAGCACGGTCTCGTCTCGGCCGGCCTGCCGGAACGTCTCGCGAATCGGAGAGAAGGTCGTGCCCTCGCCGTACGGGGGACAGCGCGCGACGAGCACGGTCGCTTGCCCTTCCAACCACCGGATGAGCTCATGGGCGAGCCGGGACTTCCCGATGCCGGAGTCGCCGACGATCGTGACGAGACGGACGCCCGTGGAGGTGGCCTCGCGATACGCGGAGTGAAGGCGTTCGAGCTCCCGCTCCTGGCCAACGAAGCGAGTGTCGTCGCGCCTCGGGATCGCCGACGCGGCAGGGTCGACGGACTCGAGGCGAAACGCGGTCGTCTCGCCGGACTTGCCCTTGAGTGTCAGTGGCTCGAGCTGCGTCGCGCGGACCGCGTGCGCGACGAGGCGGTGTGTCGACTCGCCGAGGACGATCTCCCCGGGTGCGGCGGCCTGCTCGAGACGCTTCCCCACCGCGACGGCGTCACCGCTCACGAAGCCGTGGCCCGCGGCCGGATCCCCGGTCACGACCTCGCCGGTGTTGACGCCGACCCGCACCTCGAGGTGCACGTCGCTGTCGCGGTCGAGCTCGGCTACGCAGTCCTGCACGGCGAGGGCCGCGCGCACGGCCCGCAGCGCGTCATCCTCGCGCACGATCGGCACCCCGAAGACGGCCATCACCTCGTCTCCGACGAACTTCTCGACCGTCCCGCCGTGACGTTCGATCACCGCAGCTGCGCGCTCGAAGAAGCGGAGCATGATGTGCCTGAGCGCTTCGGGATCGAGCCGGCCGGCGAGCTCCGTGTAGGCGACGAGGTCGCAAAACAGAACCGTGACCGTCTTCCGTCCCTCGACGGTTCGATTCGAGAGCCCGTCCATGGCGCGAAGGTACACCCGGCGCCGCGACCCGACCAGCGGCGCCTACGATCTCGTGGTGACCGGGACGTCGCGCTCCGAGGACAGGGTGGGTCTCGCAGTCGAGGTCGTCGAGCTCGTCAAGCGGTACCCGAAGGCGACGGTGAACGCCGTCGACGGCGTCTCGTTCGGCGTGGCGGCAGGGGAGGTGTTCGGTCTGCTCGGACCGAACGGAGCGGGGAAGACGACGACCGTCGGCATGCTCACGACCCGTGTCCGGCCGACCGCGGGATCTGCCCGCATCGGCGGCGTCGACGTCGTCGGCGATCCGGTGCACGCGCGGAAGCAGCTGGCGGTCGTGCCGCAGCGGAGCAACCTCGACCGTTCGATCTCGATCCGGGACAACCTCGTCTTCCACGCCGCCTACCACGGCGTGTCGGCGCGCGAGCGCGAGCAGCGCGCCGACGAGCTGCTCGAGCAGTTCGGCCTGCTCGAGCGCGCGCGGGACAAGCCGGACTTCTTCTCCGGCGGCCAGTCGCAGCGGGTGATGATCGCCCGCGCCCTCACGCACGCCCCGCGCGTGCTCTTCCTCGACGAGCCGACGACCGGCCTCGACCCGGCCGCGCGCCTCTTCGTCTGGGACCGGCTGCGCGAGCTGCGCGCGTCCGACGTGACGATCGTCCTCACGACGCACGACATGGACGAGGCGGCTCTCCTCGCCGACAGGGTCGGGATCATGGATCACGGCCGCCTGCTCGCTCTCGACACGCCCGAGGCGCTGATGCGCTCGCTCGAGGGCGAGGGGACGCTCGAGCTCGCCGCCGACCGGCCGGCCGACGGAACGGTCGTCGACGCGCTCGCGGCCCTCGCCGGGGTCGACCGGGTGGAGCCGATCCAGACCGCGGCCGAGAACGGCGTTCCCGGCGCGCCCCCACCGGCGCCGGACGCCCAGCCGTTGCGCGTGCGCCTCTACCTCACGGGCGACGCCGCGCTGCTCGTCGCGCCGGCTGCGGCCGTCCTGGCCGAGCACGGGCTCACGCTGCAGGACGTGAAGCTCGGCACGCCCACCCTGGAGGACGTCTTCATCCACCTCACGGGGCGGACGCTCCGCTGAGCGCGGTCGCCGTGCCGTCGGTCGAGCGGGCGACGCAGCGGCGCGCATTCCTCGCCGTGCTCTACCGCGATCTCTACGTCACGTGGCGCGAGCTGCCGGCCTTCCTCGCACAGGTCATCCTGCAGCCGCTGTTCCTGCTCTTCGTCTTCGGCAAGGTGCTCGGCAGCCTCAACTACACGCAGCACGGCTACGCGAATCTGCTCTTTCCGGGGCTGCTCGCGCTCACCGCCGTGATCACCGCGATGCAGACGCTCGCGTTTCCGCTCGTCGCCGAGTTCGGCTGGACGAAGGAGATCGAGGACCGGCTGCTCGCGCCGATGCCGACCTCCTTCGTCGCCGCCGAGAAGGTGCTGTTCGCGCTGCTGCGCTCGCTCGTGGCCACACTGATCATGCTGCCGGTCGGGATCGTGATCCTCGGCTCGATCCCGTGGCGGTGGAGCGGCTTCCCGCTCTTCGTCGCCGGGCTGCTGCTCGGAGCGCTCGTCGGGGCGGGCTTCGGGTTGCTGCTCGGCACGCTCGTCCAGCCGCAGCGGATCAACCTGCTCTTCTCGCTCGTCTTCACGCCGTTGCTCTTCACCGGCTGCAGCCAGTACCCGTGGCCGAAGCTCGCGCGCCTGCGCTGGTTCCAGGTCGTCACCGCCGCGAACCCGATGACGTACGTGAGCGAGGTGCTGCGCGGCGCGCTGGTGCCGTCCGTGCCCCACATCCCGCCCTGGATCTGCCTCGTCGTGCTCGTGTTCTCGGTCGGCGTCCTGCTCGCCGTCGGGGTGCGCGGCTTCTACCGCCGCGCGATCGACTAGCCGCGCGTGGGAAATGTGGCGGAGGCGGCTCGCGCCGCCTCCGCCACGTCGGTCGTGCCTAGTGCCAGAACCACTCGTACTGCAGGCAACCGCCGCCGGTGCGGAAGAAGTCCTGGTTCGAGAACTCCTCCTGCGTCAGGTAGCGGTGATGTGCGATCACCTGGTTGAAGAGCTGGCCGGGAGCGCCGTACGTCGAGCCGTACACGTACGCGCACTCGTCGCCGTTCTCGTAGCCGACGGAGTCGTACCAGCCGGTCTCGGTGTCCGGATCCGTGATGGCCTCCATGATCTCGTGGCTGGTGGGACTGACCTGGGTGTCGGCGTCGAGGTTGTGGTTCGGCGACTCGATCACCGGGAACCGCGAGTCGCTGCCGCACGTGTAGCCGACGGGCGACTGGAAGATCGGGTACGAGAGGTTCGCGTAGACCATGCCGTCCGGAGCCATGCTGTGGTACGCGCAGTAGGCCGCGCTCGGCAGGTGGTTGATCGTGCAGAAGTTGTTGCCCGTATCGGTCGGGCCCGCGTAGAAGCAGGACTCGACGTGCTTCGGCAGGAAGAGCACGTAGATGTGCGCGAGGTCGCGCCGCCCGTGGATGGCCGACACGACCCGGTCGGTCTCGGCGATCACCTGGTCGTCGTCGAGACAGGCGTTGTAGCCGGAGTTGTCCGCGTAGATGCCGGTGGTGTCCACGGCTTCGACCGTGCAGCCGTTGGCGGGTAGGGGTTGGTAGTCGTAGATCGGTCGCCCCAGCCGCACGCGGTAGCTGATGCGTCCGTTGCTCCCCCAGTACTCGTTCAGCGTCGAGTAGACGTTCGTTTGACGGCCGCTGTCACGGGCGACGCCGTCCAGGTAGGTGGTGAGGACGTTCTTGTACCTCGGGTCCATCGGGTGGCCGTACGGCGACCAGTAGATCGGGGTCACCACGACCGGGCCGGTCCGGTACGTCCCCATCACGGGGCCGCCGTTCCAGATCAGCGGCGGAAGGCCGTTGGCGGGGTCGCTGGTGTTCTGGGCCTGGCAGGCGCTGGTGATCGCCTGCGCCCTCACGACGCCGGCGATGTGACCGACGCTCGGCGCTGTGTTGAGCGGCGTGCAGGCATTCGTCGACGCGCCGGCGGAGCCTGAACTGGCCAGCAGGCCCGCCGCCAACGCGGCGAAGGCGAGCAGCACGAACAACTTCCTCATCGAGAGGTTCCTCCCCCTTCGGGATTACGGGACGGCGGATTATGGAGGGACGCGGAGGGTCGAGTCAACCATGAGCGGAGCGTCGCGCCTACGGTGGGGATCTCCACGGATGCGGCAGCCCGCGACGTGCCGCACCGTGTCCGTCGATGCCGCGCCTCCCCGTCTCCCTCGTTCTCGCCGCGGCGCTGCTCGGCCCGGTGTTCTCGGAGGCCTCGGCTCCGCCGGTGCACGCCACGCACGCGGCGCGGCCCGACTGGGAGCTCGGCGTCGCCCGTGGGGATCAGGACGAGATCTCGCCTCCGCTCGCCCCTGCGCAGGTCCTGCGCGCGGTTCGGCGGTCGACGAGCGCGCCGCGTCTCTCCGACGTGCGGGTCACGAGCGGGACCCCGTTCGCCGGCGACCGCAGTCTCCTCGCGACCGTGAGCCCGAACGGCGACGGCCTGCGAGACCGTGCGGTCGTGAGCTTCCGGCTCGTGGATCCCGCGACCGTGACGCTGCAGGTGATGGTCTGCCGGAAGTACCCGACGCTGGTGGAGGAGACGACGACCGCCTTCGGGGCGGGCGAGCACGAGCTCGTCTGGGCGCCGCCGGCGGGCACGCCGCCGCAGACGTACCGGCTCCTCCTCAAGGTGGGGAGCGGAGCCGGGGCGCGGCCCGTCCGGGGCTGCGGGGACCACCGGCTGCTCGCCTGGCTGCCGCCGGCGCCGGTCGTGCGGGTGATGGGCATCGACGCAGGCTTCATGCACTCGACGTACTCGCCAGGCGACGTCGCGCACCTGCACATCGCGACGGACGTGCCCCACTTCACCCTCCAGTTCTTCCGGACCGGACCCGAGACCCAGCCGACGCGGGGCTCGAGCCATGGAAGGCGAGCCGGTCAGCGGTCGCAGCTGGATCGACTGGTCGGCGCACCGCAACGCTCCGGCGACGTTCAGCGTGCGGCTGGGGGACTGGGTCAACGGGATCTACTTCGCGCGCCTGACCGCTCCGGACGGGCGGAGCTACTACGCGCCGTTCGTCATCCGGCCCCGCGTCTTCGGAGCGCACCGCGTCGCCGTGGTTCTCCACACCTACACGTGGGAGGCGTACAACCACTACGACGCGCGACGGCGACGGCTGGGGCGACACGTGGTACGCGGCGAACGATCTCCACACGGTCGACCTCTCCCGCCCCTACGTCCAGGGCGGCGCGCCGCCGAAATGGCGCATGTACGACGTGCCGTTCCTGCACTGGCTCTACCGGACGGGCAAGCAGGTCGACTTCATCAGCGACGAGGACCTGCAACGCTTCCACAGCGCCCAGGATCTCGCGCGTCTCTACGACCTCGTGGTCTTCCCGTTCCACGAGGAGTACGTGACGGGGCACATGTACGACCTCATCAGCGGCTATCGCGACCTCGGCGGCAACCTGATGTTCCTGTCGGCGACGAATCTCCTCTGGAAGATCGCGCTGCGGCGCCATGTGATCACCCGCGTGGCCGAGTGGCGCACGCTCGGCAGGCCCGAATCACGGTTGATCGGCGTCCAGTACCGGGCGAACGACGAGGGAAAGCATCGCGGCGCGTACGAGCTCACGTCGTTCGGCCAACGATCCTGGGCGATGTACGGCGTGGGGCAGGCGCTCGCGCGGTGGCCGTTCCTGGGAATCGAGTTCGACATGACCACGTCCGTCTCGCCCCGCGGAACCGAGCTTCTCGCGGCGGTCGACCCCGGCTTGCCCAACCCCGCGATCCGTGGAGACATGACGTACTACGAGGCAGACGGCGCCAAGGTCTTCGCCTCGGGCACGCTCAACCTCACGAGCGGACTCCGCTTCGCGCCGTTCCAGCGGCTCGTCCAGAACGTCTGGCAATACCTCGCAACGCCCTAGGAGGGCTGGACGGCGCGCTTGAAGACGAGCAGGTGCCCGTCTCTCGTGCCACGTATGTCGGCGTCGAGGTTGAGCGTGACAAGCTCCCAGCCGTCGGCGCCGTATTTCCGCAGCACGTCCTCGAGGTCGCCGACCCGGAGCTTGTCGCGGCCGACCAGCGAACTGAGGATCTCGGTTCGGTACTCGAATTCGGGCATGCGCCGACCCTAGTCCCGGGACCCGACGGCAGCAGCGGGCGCACGGCCCACCGGGTTGCTTGCGTGGGCAAAAAGGGGCATATTTGCCGTCCATGCAGCGGCTTTGCGCACGAGAACCGCTGCTACTTGCGTCCCGCGATCAGGGGGTGGAGTCGTGAAAAGCCTGAAGCATCCCGCGACGATCATGGCGTTGCTCGCCCTGTTCGTCGCGTTGGGCAGCGGCACGGCCGTCGCCGGCAGTCTCATCTCGGGGAGGAACATCAAGAACCATTCCGTGCCCGAGGGGAAGCTGACGCGCCAGGCGATTGCGAAATTGCGCGGACGCAAGGGGCCGGCCGGCCCTGCGGGGCGCACGGGACCGCAGGGGCCGAAAGGCAGCTCCGGCGCTCGTGGTGCGCAGGGGGCGAAGGGCGCCACCGGCCCGGCCGGGCAGCAGGGCCCGCCTGGCGCGACGGGTGACTCCGGGCCGCAGGGCGCGCAGGGCCCGCAGGGGCCGGCCGGTCCTCAGGGCCCGAGCGGCGCGAACGAGCTCGCCCAGGCGTCCGGGCTGGTCGCCTGGACCGTTGACCCGGCGCTGATCTCGACGTCTCGCCAGGACGCGTCGGGCGCCGTCCACGGCGGCTCCGTCTGGCTGGAGAAGGGACAGGAGATCGACTGGCTCGCGGAGCTGGTGACCGTGGCCGGCTCCGGGATGACGCACGCCGCCTACGGGATCTACAACTCGAACCTCACGCGTGTCGCCAAGACGGCCGACAGTCCGAGCCAGTTCGAGAACGCGCCTGCAGACAGCTGGGTCAAGCTCTCGCTGACGAGCCGGTACACCGTCCCTGCGAGCGGTCTCTACTACTTCGTCGACGTCCTCGCCGGCTCGACTCCGCCGACGATCGGGATAGCGGAGGACAACTCGTCGCTGAGCGGGGCGAAGATCCTGCCGAACGGAGTCCCTCGCAGCGTCAGGGCGGGCGACGGCTTCACCGCGCTTCCCTCGACGATCTCGAACACGCCGACCGGCGAGACGCGCTGCATGGTGGCGGGCTGAGCCGCAGTTCCCGGGCGAGCTCGCCTAGGAGGTCGCCGAACGCTCTTCGAGACGGTCGACCGCGCGGTCGAGCTCAGCCATGAACTCGTCGTCGCGACCCGAGAGGCGCGCGACGGCAGCCTCGATCGCGTAGCCGAGCTCCTCGAATTCGTCCGACAGCTGGAAGGCGCGCCGGGCGAGGAGCTCGAGCCGCACGAGCGAGTCGTATGAGGTCGCCGCAGCCATCGCCGGACACGACTCTCCCGGACGGAGATGAAACCTGGGTGAAGCCGTGCGCTACCGCGTGCGCTGCGCTGCGGCGAGGCAGGCCGTGGCGTGCGGCGTGAGGTCGCTCCGCTGCTGCGCCAGATGGCCGTTGACCAGGACCACCGGCCCGACGGAGGAGGCGCCGTGCGCGCACGGCGGCGTGGCGGCTGCCGCGGTCACGGCGATGCCGATCGCGACGACGAGCGCGCCGAGCAGCGCAAAGCGGATCAGTCTGGCCATTCCCCTCTCTATCCGCGGTGCGCGACCGCTTTCCTGCCGTTCTCATCACCCGCCCCTAGGGTCGAATGGATGAAACGGTCGGAGTTCGACGCGCTGCTGTTCGTCGACGTGGCCGAGCGAGCTGCAGGTGAAGGCGCCGCACCGCCGAGCAAGCCGAAGTACTACGCGCGTCCCTGGAGCGAGCTTCGCGACGAGATGGTCGCGAGCGGAGCGAAGACCGTGGGGGAGCTTCCAGCCGGACGGATCGCCGTCTTCTATCCGAAGATGGTGCCGGCCGAACGGAGGCGCAAAGAGCATCTTCAGGGGGTTGTTCGGCGGCATCTCGTCGGGCTGAGAGCACCGGACTGCGGGGCAGGGATTCGAACCCCAACTTCCTGATCCAGAGTCAGGCGTCCTACCATTAGACGACCCCGCACGGGTCGGCGCCAGTGTAGCCGGGTGTCACGTCGCGGCCCGCATGGCCTCCGCGAGCACCCGGACAGCCCGCCGCAGCGACGGCTCGGGCGCCACCGCGTATCCGAGGAGCAGGGCCGGCTCGCGTGCGGCCCCTGCGGAGTGCTCGCGCATTCCCGAGAGCCCGACGCCCCGGGCCCGCGCCTCCGCGAGCACGCGCGCCTCGTCCGTCCCCTCCGGCAGCACGGCCTCGACGTAGAGCCCGGCCGCGAGGCCGCGCACCTCGATCTCGGGCAGCTCCCGCTCGAGCGCGCCCACGAGGACGTCGCGCCGGCGCCGGTACCGCAGCCGCATCCGGCGCAGATGGCGGTCGAGCTCGCCGCGGAGGAGGAAGTCGGCGAAGGCGAGCTGCTCGAGGCGCGGCGGCGCGATCACCGTGTACAGCACCTCGTCGACGAGCGGCCGGACGAGCTCGCCGGGCGCGACGATCCAACCGAGGCGGAGCGTCGGGGCGAGCGTCTTGCTCGCCGTCCCGCAGTAGACGACACGCTCGGGCATCAGGCCCTGGAGCGAGCCGACGGGAGGGCGGTCGTAGCGGTACTCGGAGTCGAAGTCGTCCTCGATCACGAGCGCCCCGGTCTCGCTCGGCCCAGGCGAGGATCCGCGTGCGCCGTTCCGGAGCGAGCACGACCCCGGTCGGGAACTGGTGGGCGGGCGTCACGAGCACTGCGTCGGGCGCCGCCGCGACGACCGCGTCCACGTCGATCCCGTCGGCGTCGACCGGGACCGGCACGGGCTCGAGACCGCTGCGGGCGACGAGCTCCCTGACCACGGCGTGACTCGGGTCCTCGACCGCGATGCGTCGCCGCCCCGAGCGGACGAGGACGCCGCCGACCAGATGGACCGCCTGCGCGAAGCCGGAGCAGACGAACGTGTGCTCCGGGTCGCCGACGACCCCTCGGACGCGGCCGAGATACGCGGAGAGCGCGTCGCGCAGGTACGGGGCGCCACGGACGTCGCCGTAGGCGAGCTCGCTGTCGGCGGCTCCGCGAAGGGCGGCGCGGTACGACTTCAACCACTCGCCGCGCGGGAAGGCGGCGTAGTCGGGCAGGTCCGGCCGGAGGTTGTGCGGCCAGGCGGGGTCGGCGGCGAGGGTGCGGGCCGGTGCGGCGACACCGACGCCGCTTGCGACGACCGGTGGCGCGTTCCGGCGCAGGCGAAGGTAGCCCTCGGCGCCGAGCTGCGCGTACGCGGCGACGACGAGACCGCGCGAGATGCCGAGCTCCGCCGCGAGCGCCCGGGTCGAGGGGAGCGGCGTCTCCGGCCGGATCGCGCCCCGTCGGACGCCGTCCCGGAGGGCGCTCTCGAGCTGGAGGGAGAGCGGCTCACGCGCGCTCCGGTCGAGCTCGACGAGCATTTCCGGCGCCCGGCTTGTCCGCGTCGAGTGGTCCACGAAATCAGCCCTGAAGTGGACCTTAACACCGGGCCGCGAAGGCTCTAGCTTCAACGCCGTGAAGCTCCGCATCCTCCTTCCTGGATCCCTCGCCGCCCTGGTCGTCGCCTCCGCCGCGGCGGCGACCGGGACGCCCCAGGTCGTCGCCCGGATCCCCACCGGCAGCAGGCCCTGCTCGGAGGCCGGCGGCTTCGGCGCCCTCTGGGTCGGCAACAACGGCAGCGGGACGCTCGCGCGCATCGACCCGAAGCGCAACAAGGTCACGAAGACGGTGCGTGTCGGCGCGGGCCCGTGCGGGGTCGCGATCGGCGCGGGCAGCGTCTGGGTCGACGGCTACAGCTCCGCTTCGGTCGTCCGCGTGAACCCCCGGCGGATGAAGGTCGTGAAGCGGATCCACCTGCCCGATCTGATCTGGGACGTGACCTTCGGCGCCCGCTCCGTCTGGGCCACCGAGACGACCCTCGGCTACGTCGACCGCATCGATCCGAAGAAGAACCGCGTCCGGAAGCGCATCAAACTGCCTCGCGGCTCTCGACCGGCGAACCTGCGCTACGGCGCGGGCGCCGTCTGGGTCGGGCAGCAGAGCGGGAATCGCATCTTCCGGATCGACGTGCGCACGAACCGCGTGACCTCCGTGCGCGTCGGGAACGGCCCGCGCTCGCTGGCCGTGTCGCCAACGGCCGTCTGGGTCTCGAACTCGGCCGACAACACCGTGTCACGGATCGATCCGGCGACGCGCACGGTCGTGGCGACGATCCCGGTCGGGCAGCTGCCCGAGAACGCAGCGATCGCCGGCGACGGGACGGTCTTCGTCCCGAGCGTCAACGACGGAACGGTCTCGAGGATCGATCCCGCGACGAACCAGGTGATCGGCACGATTCCGGTCGGGCAGAGGCCCTTCCCCGCCGCCTTCGCGTTCGGCGACGTCTGGGTCCCGAGCTACGGCGGGCGGGACGTCTACCGCATCCACGTCGGCTAACGACCTGCGCGCCTTCTAGATCTCGAGCCGGTACATCGGCACGAGCCGCTGCTCGGTCTCGGTGTCGATGTGCGCGACGACCTCGACGTACGGCTCGAGGCCGCTGCCGCGGAGCTTCGCCTTCAGCAGGCCGTCGACCTGGAAGATCCCGGAGCTGTTGTTCATCAGGATCTCGATCTTGATCGGCCGCTCCTCGCCGTCGGAGATCGTGACGTCCTCGATCGCCGCCGCCGAGAGCGAGTGCATCGAGACGCTGCCCTTCTCGAACGGGATCCGGGAGCGGCCCTTCGCCATGTCGAGCGCGTCGGCGACACGGACGATGCCGGCGTCGACCGTCAGGGGCTGCCCGTCCGCGCGGTGGCTGATGATCGCCTGCAGCACCTCCGACACGATCACGGTCAGCTCCGGCTCCTCGTAGAGGCCGTCGAGCAGCTCGCGGAGCTTCGGCTCGGCGAGGAAGAGCGAGAAGTCCTCGTGACCGTGCCGGTGGATCGACATGCCCACGCAGTGGAGGAGCGCGGCGAGGACGACGACGACCTCGGCGTCGTCCTGGTCGAGCCCGAAGTCGCGGACGAGCCCCGGCTGGACGCCGTGCTTCGTGAGCTGGCGGAGGAGCTTGAGCGCGATGTTCGTGACGATCTGGATGTGCACCCAGGAGTGGTCGTTGATCTCCATCCGGGCGACCGCGTTCACGTTCGCGACGTGCCACCAGCCCTTGAGCTGGTCGTCGGCGTTCACGCGCTCGATCAGCGTCCGTAGCTTGCGGTTGCCGCGCACCGGGACCTTGATGCGCATCCGCGCGGCGGCCTCCGCGGGGGTGAGCCGGGTCTCCTGCTCGGCCTCGGCGGCGACCGGCTGGTCGATCCGCTCCGCGGTCTCCTCGTCGAGGTTCGCTTCGTCCATCCCGCGGTGCAGTCTGACGGATGGCGTATAGATGGGGACATGCAGAGCGCACACGACCCGCATCCGGTCCGGCTCCTCGTCGAGGACGACTACGAGCGCTCGCGGCTGACGGTCTTCTTCCGCCTGCTGCTCGCGATCCCGCACTTCATCTGGTTCTTCCTCTGGACGATCTGGATCGTGATCACCGGCTTCCTCAACTGGTTGATCTCGATCTTCACCGGCCGGCCGTTGCCCTGGTTCCACCGGGTGATGTGCGGCTACGTCCGCTACCAGGCGCACCTCGGCGCGTATCTCTCGCTCGTCGGGAATCCGTATCCGGGCTTCATGGGCGAGGCCGGGGAGTACCCCGTCGACGTGCTGTTGCCGGAGGAGCCCGTCGCACAGCCGCGCTGGACGATCTTCCTCCGCGTGCTGCTCGCCGTGCCGGCGCTGATCGTCTCGGGAACGCTCGCCGGCCTGAGCGGGGGCAATCTCGGCACGTCCCGCGGCAGGAGCACGCGGCGTGGCACGGGCGGAGGCGCTCTGCTGCTCGTCTGCGCGGTGCTGGGGTGGTTCGCCTCGCTCGCGCGCGGGCGGATGCCGAAGGGACTGCGCGACGCGGGCGCGTACGCGATCGGCTACTCGGCGCAGTCGACGGCGTATCTCCTGCTCGTCACCGACCGCTACCCGAACGCCGACCCGACGGAGATGCTCCTCGACGTCACCGACCGGCCGCGCGCGCCATCCGGTGCGGGTCGTCGGGGACCCGTACGACCTGCGCCGCTCCCGGCTCACCGTCTTCTTCCGCCTGCTGCTCGCGCTGCCCCACCTCGTCTGGCTCGTGCTCTGGGCGATCGCCGCCTTCTTCGCCGCCATCGCGCAATGGTTCGTGACGCTCTTCGGCGGCACGCCGGCGGCGGGGCTGCATCGCTTCCTCACCCGGTACGTCCGCTATCGGCTGCACGTGTACGCGTATCTCATGCTCGTCGCGAACCCCTTCCCGGGCTTCGCCGGCACCGCGGCGACGCTACCCGCTCGACCTCGAGATCGGAGGCCCGGAGCGGCAGAACCGCTGGAAGACCGGCTTCCGGATCCTGCTGGCGGTTCCGGCGGTCCTCGTCGAGCGCGGCGCTCGGAGGGGCGCTGGTCGCCTCCGCCGTCCTCACGTGGTTCTACGCGCTCGTCAAGGGCTCGGCGCCATGGGGGCTGCGGAACCTCTCGGCCTACGCGCTCCGCTACGACGCGCAGACGCAGGCGTACGCGCTGCTGCTGACCGACGCCTATCCGCACGCGAGCCCGCTCGAGGGCGAAGACACCCCCGGCGAGTGACCCGCAGGCGCTCGGCGCTCCTCGTCGCGCTCGGCGCCGTGTGGGCGGTCGCGGCGTGGCTGCTCTGGCGATCGTCGCTGCCCGCGTACCACCTGCCGCCCCTGGACGAGCATGCGCTCTTCCCGCCTCGCGCACTGCACCGCGCACGGCACTACAGCGGGGTCGAGCGTCTCTTCTGGCTCGGGAAGACGATGACGCAGCTCCTCGTGCTCGGCTTCTTCGTGCGCTTCGGCGCGCGCTGGACTCGTGAGTCCGCCGCCGGCCCGATCGGCACCGGGATGCTGCTCGGGATGATCGGCTTCGCCCTCGTCTGGTCGGCGGAGCTGCCGTTCGCGGTGCTGAACGTCTGGTGGCGCCACCGCTACGGGCTCTCGGGCAGCTACGTGCAGGCGACGTTCGGGAACTGGGTCGCGCTCGGCGCGCAGTTCGTGCTGCTTTGCGCCGCGCTCGCGATCGTGATGGGCCTCGCGCGGACACGCTGGATCGGCGACCGCTGGTGGCTGCCCGCCGCGCCGGTCTTCGTCGGGCTGAGGATCCTGCTGGCCTTCGTCACCCCGTGGCTGCTCGGCGGCAAGACCTTCCACGCGCCGTACGTCGGGGCACTCCAGCGCGCCGAGCACGTGCACGTACCCGTGCGGGTGCTGAGCGGCTTCGGCGAGCCGAATGCGTTCGCGACGGGCCTCGGCGCCAGCCAGCGCGTCTTCCTCTGGAAGCCGATCGTCCAGCCGCCGTTCACGCCGCGCATGGACCGCTTCGTCCTCGCGCACGAGCTCGGCCATCTCGCGCACGACCACATCTGGAAGTCGATCGGCTGGTATGCGCTCTTCGCGTTCCCGCTCGCGTTCCTGCTCGCGCTCGCGACCCGGAGGCGGGGCGGGATGGGAGTGGCCACCGCCGTCCCGCTCGCGATCTTCGTCTACGTCGTTCTGCAGCTCGTGGCGCTGCCCCTGCAGAACGTGGTGTCGCGCCACCTGGAGGCCGAGGCAGACTGGTCGGCGCTGCGCGCGACGCGCGACCCGGCCGCAGGGCGGCAGCTGTTCCGGCTGTTCGCCTCGGAGACGCTCGACGACCCGAGCCCGCCGTGGTGGGACTACGTCTTCCTCGAGAACCACCCGACGCTCGTCCAGCGGATCGAGATGACGGCCGCGTGGCGCACGTACGTCCGACACCCGAGTCATCGTTGAGGCATGCAGTCCAGCGCGTACGCAGGGGCGCGCGTCCACGGTGGGCCTCGCGCGGGGTTCTGGCGGCGCTTCGCCGGCGCGTTCGTCGACGGGATCTTCGTCGGGATCGCGAGCGGAATCCTCAGAGCGGTCCTCGGAACGGGCCCCGGCACCGGCCTCGGAGTCCTCGTCTCGGCCGTCTATTTCACGGCGTTCATCGGCGCCGAGCGTGGCCAGACCCTCGGCCAGATGGCTCTCGGGATCCGTGTGCTCGGGCTCGACAACGGAAGCTCGATCGGCTACGGCCGCGCGTTCCTCCGCTGGCTCGTGAGCCTCGTCTCGGCGATCGTCATCCTGCTCGGGTACCTGTGGATGCTCTGGGACGGGGAGAAGCAGTGCTGGCACGACAAGGCCGCGAACGACGTCGTCGTGCCGGTGCGGGACTATCCCTTGCGCTGAGCTAGGCCGCCGCCCAGTCGCCGTAGAGGCTCGTGTAGAGGCCGCGGCGGACGAGGAGCTCGTCGTGGGAGCCCTGCTCGACCACCCGCCCGTGCTCGAGGACGACGATGAGGTCGGCGTCGCGGATGGTCGAGAGCCGGTGCGCGATCACGAACGCCGTCCGGTCGGCGAGCAGCGTCCGCAGCGCCCGCTCGATCGTCCGCTCGGTGCCGATGTCGACCGAGGAGGTCGCCTCGTCGAGGATGAGGATCCGCGGGTCGGCGAGCAGCGCGCGGGCGAACGCGACGAGCTGGCGCTGGCCGAGCGAGAGGCGTGACCCACGTTCGCCGAGCTGCGTCTCGTAGCCGTCCTCGAGCCGGAGGACGAACTCGTGCGCTCCGACGGTCTGCGCCGCGCGGACGACGTCCTCCGGGCGGGCGTCGGGCTTGCCGAAGGCGATGTTCTCGGCGACGCTGCCGGCGAAGAGGAAGCCCTCCTGCGGGACGATCCCGAGCTGCTTCCGGAGCGACTCCTGCGTCACGTCGTTCAGGTCGACGCCGTCGATCGTGATCCGGCCGCTCGTCGGCTCGTAGAAACGCGCGAGGAGCTTCGCGATCGTCGACTTGCCGGCGCCCGTGTGACCGACGAGCGCGACCGTCGTCCCCGCCGGCACGTCGAGGTCGATCCCGTGCAGGACCTCTTCGCCGAGCGTGCCGCCGCGCAGGCCGTACGCGAAGTGGACGTCCTCGAAGCGCACGCGCCCGTCGATCTCAGAGAGCGGCAGGGCCCGGGGCCGGTCGACGACCTCCGGGGCCTCGTCGAGCACGACGACGATCTTGTCGAGGGCCGCCGTCGCCGAGAGGAAGGTGCTGTAGAGCTGCGACAGCTGCTGGATCGGGTCGAAGAAGTTGTTCACGAGGAGCAAGAACACGAACAGCGTCCCCAGCCTGGCGGGCGTCGGATGCTGGAGGTACGTGTAGCCCCCGTAGCCGAGCACGACCGCGAGGGCGAGCGTCGCGAGGAAGCTGACGAACGGGAAGTAGACCGCGTTGAGGACGACGGTCTGCATGTTCGCGTCGCGGTAGCGGCGGGCGACCGTGCGGAAGTTCTCCGCCGCGAGCTGCTCGCGCGTGAACGCCTGCACCATGCGCATCCCCGCGATGTCCTCCGCGAGCGTCGCGGTGACGAGGCCGAGCCGCTCGCGCACCTCCGAGTACGCGCGCGCCGAGCGGACGCGGAAGAACGCGCTGGCGATGCTCATGAACGGGATCACAGCGAGGGTGGCGAGCGCGAGCTGCCAGTCGTAGACGAAGAGGACCACCGCCGTGCCCGTGAGGAGGAGCGTGCTCTGGGCGAGCGTCGTGACCCCGTCGGTGACGAGCTGGTCGATCGCCTCGACGTCGTTCGTCATCCGGCTGATCAGGACGCCGGCCCGGTTCCGCTCGTAGAAGCCGAGCGAGAGGCGCTGCAGGTGCCCGAAGAGCTGCGTTCGCAGGTCGGCGAGGATCCGCTCTCCGACCCAGCCGGTCATGTACGTCTCCACGTACGTCATCACCCAGTTCGCGAGCCCTGCGGCGACGAAGATCGCGATCACGAGGGTGAGCGCGCTGCCGGTCTTGTGCTGGACGGCGTCGACGAGCGCTTCGCGCGCGAGGATCGGCGGGGCGAGCGCCGCCGCCGTCGCCGTGAGGAGCGAGAACAGCGAGAAGAGCGTGCGCCTGCGATACCGCTTCGTGAGCCTCCACAGCACACCGAGCCGGCGGCGAGTCGTGCGCCACGACCAGTCGTCGACCGCCGCGCCGCGCTCGCGCAGGAGATGGCCTCCGGGCTGGTGGACCCTCACGCGACCTCCTCGACGTCCCCGCGCGCCTCGACCGCGTCGGCGAACTGCCGCTCGAGAAGGCCGTGCTCGTGGATCTCGCGGTAGACGGGGCTCTCCTCGAGGAGCTCCTCGTGCGTGCCGCGCGCGGCGAGGCGCCCGCCGTCGAGGACGACGATCTCGTCGGCGAGAGCGATCGTCGACAACCGGTGCGCGATGATCAGCGTCGTCCGCCCGCTCATCACCTCGCGCAGCCCGGCCCGGATCTGCGCTTCGGTCGTCGCGTCCACCGAGGCGGTCGCATCGTCGAGGATCAGGATCCGCGGGTCGATTGCGAGCGCGCGCGCGATCGCGATCCGCTGCCTCTGCCCGCCCGAGAGCGTGATGCCGCGCTCGCCGATCACCGTCTCGTAGCCCTGCGGCAGCCGTTCGACGAACTCGTGCGCCTGCGCGAGGCGCGCCACGCGCTCGACCTCCGCGTCGCCCATCTCGGGACGGCCGAACGCGATGTTCTCGCGCACGCTCGCCGAGAAGAGGAACGGATCCTGCGGGATCATGCCGATCTCGCGGCGCAGCGAGCCGAGCGTCACGTCGCGCACGTCGGTGCCGTCGACGAGCACGTGTCCCGAGTCGACGTCGTAGAAGCGCGGCACGAGCGAGGCGAGCGTCGTCTTTCCGGCGCCCGTGTGGCCGATGAGCGCGACCGTCCTGCCGGCCTCGAGCGCGAGGTCGAGATGCTCGAGCACCGGCCGGCCCGGGAGGTACGAGAAGGAGACGTTCTCGAAACGGATCGCCCCCTCGCCCTCCGGCAGGGCGATCGCGTCCGGCCGGTCGGCGATGTCCACCGGCTCGTCGAGCACCTGGAAGATGCGCTCGCCCGACGCCGTCGCCCGCTGTGCCTGCCCGATCCACATGCCGAGCGAGCGGAGCGGCGTGACGACCATCCCGAGATAGAGGTTGAACGAGATGAACGAGCCGACCGCGAGGGAGTGGTTCGCGACCATCCGCGCGCCGACCAGGAGCACCGCGGCCTGCGCGAGCAGGGGGACGAACGAGAGGAGCGGCACGTACGTCGCGCGCTGCCGGTTGGCGCGGATCGTCTGCCCGAAGAGCGAGTCGTTGCGGAGGGCGAACTTCGCCTCCTCCGCGGGCTCCTGGGCGAACGCCTTCACGACGTGGACGCCGACGATGTTCTCCTCCGCGACCGTTGCGACGTCGGCGAGCTTCTGCTGGACGTCCCGCAGTGTCGGATGGGCGATGTGGCTGTAGCGGTAGGCGAGCGCGATGAGGAACGGCGTCACCGCGAGCACGATGAGCGCGAGCCTCCACTCGAAGAAGAAGAGGACGACGGTCACCGACGCGACGGTGAGCACGTTCTGGAAGAAGAAGACGAGGCCGTAGCCGAGGAAGAAGCGCACGCCCTGGAGATCGACGGTCGCCCGCGACATCAGCTGGCCCGTCTGGTGGCGGTCGTAGAACCCGAACGAGAGCCGCACGAGGTGGGCGTAGAGGCCCTGCCGCAGGTCCATCTCCACGTCGAGCGCCTGCTTGCCCGAGATGAGGCGGCGTCCGAGCATCAGCGCCGCCGAGGCGAAGCCGAGCGCGGCGATCAACCCGACGTACAGCCACAGCCGGTGCGTGTCGTGCCGCTCGAGCGCGCCGTCGATCACGTTGCGGCCCGTCACCCAGATGAGCGCGATCTGCGCAGCCTGCGAGCCGACGGCGAGGACGGCCGAGACGGCGAGCCCGCTCCGGTAGGGACGGAGGAAGGAAAGGAGCCGCACGAACGTGCGGCGATAGGGGGCGGCGCTCATCCCGTTGAGCGTACCGTCGGAGTCCTATGCTCCCCCGGTGGCCGAGTTCGAGGCTGGCGCGCGGCTGGGCGCGGGCGACTATCGCAGGCTCCGGGACGTTGTCGGCTGGGGCACGCCGCCCGCGGACGACGCCACGCTTCAGGCGGCGCTCGACCGGACCTGGAACGTCGTGGCCCGAGAGGCGGGCGAGATCGTCGGGATCGGTCGACTGCTCGACGACGGCGCGCTCTACGCCACGATCTGGGACATGATCGTCGCGCCGGAGGCGCAGCGGCGCGGCATCGGAGGCGGAATTCTCGAGCGGCTGCTCGAGCGGGCCGCGGCGCGGACGATCGTGGCGCTCGTCGCCACGCCGGCCGGGCGGCCGCTCTACGAGCGGTTCGGCTTCCGCGCCGAGAGCGCCGGCAGCACGGCGATGCTCCTCCGCCCATGAGCGTCGGCCCCGAGGCGTTCGGCGAGGACTATCTCCACTTCTACGGGACGTGGCTGACGCCCGAGCTCGACGAGGAGCAGACCGAAGTCGTGTGGAGACTGCTCGAACTCGAGGCGGGAGCCGAGGTGCTCGACGTGGCCTGCGGTCACGGTCGGATCGCGAACCGGCTGGCAGAGCGCGGTGCGCGGGTCACAGGGCTCGACGCCGATCCGTTCTTCCTGGCGAGAGCGCGGGAAGCGGGAACGGACGCCGTCTACGTCGAGGGCGACATGCGCGCGCTCGCGTTCGCCGACGCGAGCTTCGACGCGGTGCTGCTGTGGTTCACCTCGTTCGGCTACTTCGACGACGAGGGGAACAGGGCCGTGCTGCGCGAGCTGCGGAGGGTCCTGCGCCCGGGTGGTCGAGCGGCCGTCGACGTGCAGAACCTGCCGCGCATCCTCGCGACGTTCCAGCGGCAGTCGTTCGTGCGCCGCGGCGCCGACGTCATGCTCGACGAGCATCACGAGTTCGACGAGCAGGCGCGCACGATGCAGACGACGCGCACGTACATCCGCGACGGCGAGGTGCGGGAGATCGGCTACCGGATCCGGTGCTTCCTGCCCGACGAGCTGCGGGCGTGGCTGTTGGCGGCCGGCTTCGACCAGGTCGAGCTCCGTGGCTACGACGGTGAGCCGCTCACGTCCGAGTCACGCCGGGTCATCGCAGTTGCGCGAGCTCCCTCCTGACGAGCGCCGCAGCCGTGTCGAGCCGCTCGCGATTCGCCGGCTCGTTGAGCCAGCCGCTCGCGCCCGACGGGTGGGGGAGCGGGACGACGGGCGTCCCCGCCAGCTCGTACCGCTCGCCGACCGACGGCGTCAGCGAGGTGAGGCCGAGCAGCCGCCGCAGCGCGAGACCGCCGACCGTGACGATCAGCCGCGGGCGCAGCAGCTCGAGCTCCCATTCGCGCCAGAAGGAGCACAGCTGCTGCTCGCGGGGCGCCGGTGTCCGGTCGCCGCGGCCCGAGGGGGCGCGACCGGGGTAGCAGCGCGTCACCGACGCGCAGTAGAAGGTCGCGTAGAACGACTCCTCCTCGAGCTCGAGCCAGCGGCGGAGCGTGCGGCCGGCCCGTCCCCGCCACGGTCGCCGTTCCTCTCCCTCGACGACACCGGGCGCCTGCCCGAAGAGGTACGCGGATTGCCCCGCACCGGGAACGCGGACCGGGAGCGACTCGAGCGGGTACCCGGCCTCGAGGCAGGCTCGGCAGCGGGCGAGGTCGCGCTGCAGCGAGGCGAGCGAGCGGTAGGACGACTTGCGAACGGTCACCGGGCCGGAGCGTAGGCTCATCGCCGATGCTCCCGCTCGAGGCCGTACCCAACTTCTCGGAGGGGCGCGACCGCGCGACGATCGGCGCGATCGGCGAGGCGCTTGCCGGGCACGCGCGCCTGCTCGACGTCCACAGCGACCCGGATCACAACCGCTCGGTGTACACGCTCGTCGGCACCGAGGCCGAGCTCGTCGAGGCGCTCCTCGCCGGCATCGACTGTGCACGCGAGCGGATCGACCTGCGCACGCACGACGGAGCGCATCCCCGCATCGGCGCCGCAGACGTCGTCCCGGTCGTCCCGATCCGAGAGGACGACGCCGTTCGCGCGCGTGCCGCTGCGCGCGAGCTCGCGCGGCGGGTCGGGGAGGAGCTCGCGCTCCCCGTTTTCCTCTACGCCGACCTCGCGCCCGGGCGCGGCCCGGCCTTCTTCCGGCGCGGCGGCCCGGCGGAGCTGCAGCGGCGGATCGACGACGGGGAGCTCGCCCCGGACTTCGGCCCGGGGCGGCTCGACGAGCGGGCCGGCGGCGTGATCGTCGGCGCGCGGCCGCCGCTGATCGCGTTCAACGTCAACCTCGGCGGCGACGACCTCGAGGCGGCGCGGGAGGTGGCGAGCGCGGTGCGTGAGCGCGACGGCGGCTTTCGCGGGGTGCGTGCTCTCGGGCTCCGCCTGCCGAGCGCGGGCCACGTCCAGGTGAGCCTCAACGTCGAGGACTGGCAGGCCTCGCCGCTGCACGAGGTCGTCGCCGCGGTCGAGCGGGAGGCGAACGCCAGGGGACTCGACGTCGCCGGCGCCGAGCTCGTCGGGCTGCTCCCTGCAGGCGCCGCCGTCGCGGCTGCGGGCTCGCTCCTGCGCGTCGCCGGCCTCGATCCGTCGCACGTCCTCGAGCTGCGGCTCCTCGGGGAGTAGAGCGGCCGCAGGGCACTAGACTCGCCGCGTGGCGCAGCGGACGGCGATCGGCCTCACGGGCGACGACCTCACCGTGGACGACGTCTGGGCCGTCGCCGTCGACCGGTCGGGCGCGGTGCTCTCCGACCGGGCGCGCGAGCAGATGAACGCCGCGCGGGAGCTCGTCCAGCGGGCGGCGCACGGCAGCCGCGAGCACACCTACGGCGTCAACACCGGATTCGGCCGCTTCGTCGCCGTCGCGATCCCCGAGGAGCAGACCGCCGAGCTGCAGCTTCGGTTGCTCCGCTCCCACGCCTGCGGGGTCGGCGAGCCGTACCCGGACGAGATCGTCCGGGCGGCGATGCTCCTGCGCGCGAACGCGCTCGCGAAGGGCAACTCGGGAGCGCGCGTCGAGACGGTCGAGCTCCTCCTCGCGCTTCTCGACCGCGATGTCGTGCCGCTCGTGCCGAGCCGCGGGTCGGTGGGGGCCTCGGGCGATCTCGCGCCGCTGGCGCACCTCTCGCTCCCGCTCGTCGGGGAGGGAGAGGCGTGGGTCGAGGGCGAGCGGCTGTCCGGTGCGGACGCGCTTGCCCGGGTGGGGCTGGAGCCCGTCGAGCTGGCGGCGAAGGAGGGCCTCTCGCTCGTCAACGGCACGCAGTTCATGGCCGGGACGCTCGCTCTCGGGCTCGTGCGTGCGCTGCGGCTCGCGCGCGCCGCGGACGTCGCCTGCGCGCTCTCGGTCGAGGCGCTCCAGGGCTCGCGCACGTCGTTCCTGCCGCAGATCCACGCGCTCCGGCCGCTACGCGGCCAGGGAGCCTCGGCCGGGAACGTCCTGCGCCTCCTCGACGGCTCGGCGATCATCGAGGCGCATCGCTGGTGCGACAAGGTGCAGGACGCCTACTCGCTCCGCTGCGCGCCCCAGGTGCACGGCGCCTGTCGCGACCTCCTCGAATACGCCGCGTACACGGTGGGCGTCGAGCTGAACGCTGCCACCGACAATCCGCTCGTGCTCGTCGACGACGAGGAGCTCGTCTCGAACGGCAACTTCCACGGGCAACCGCTCGCGTTCGCGCTCGACGCGCTCGCGATGGCCGTCGCGGAGCTCGCGAGCATCTCCGAGCGGCGCCTCGAGCGGCTCGTCAACCCGAACCTCTCGGACGGGCTGCCCGCGTTCCTCACCACCGACGGGGGCCTCAACAGCGGCTTCATGATCCCGCAGTACGTGGCCGCCGCGCTCGTCTCGGAGAACAAGGTCCTCTGCCATCCGGCGTCCGTCGACTCGATCCCGACGAGCGCCGGGCAGGAGGATCACGTGTCGATGGGGAACGCTGCCGGCCTCCAGGCTTGGCAGGTGCTGGCCAACTCCGAGCGCGCGGTCGCGATCGAGCTCCTCGCGGGTGCGCAGGCGGTCGAGTTCCACGCACCGCTCGAGCCGGGCCTCGGTGGACGGGCGGCTCGAACGGCCGTGCGGGAGCTCTCGCCGAGGCTGCGCGACGACCGGCCGCTCGCAGGCGACATCGAGGCCGTGGCCGTGGCGATCCGGGACGGCTCTCTCGTCGCGGCGGTCGAGGCGCAGGCGGGGGTGCTCGAGTGAGCGTCGGCTCGTCGGCGAGCCTCGAGCAGCGCGTGGAGGCGCTCGTCGGCGACCTCTCGCGGATCCGCGCCCCGCGCGGCACCGAGCTGAACGCCCGCCAGTGGTCGACGGAGGCGCCGTTGCGGATGCTCCTCAACAACCTCGACGCCGACGTGGGGGAGCGGCCCGAGGAGCTCGTCGTCTACGGCGGCTCGGGCAAGGCGGCGCGGAACCACGAGGCGCTGCGGGCGATCGTCGCCGCCCTCCTCGAGCTCGGCCCCGACGAGACGCTCCTCGTCCAGAGCGGCAAGCCGGTCGGGGTCTTCACGACCCACGAAGGCGCGCCGCGCGTGCTGATCGCGAACTCGCTGCTCGTGCCGAGGTGGGCGACGTGGGACGAGTTCCGGCGGCTCGAAGCGGAGGGCCTGACGATGTTCGGCCAGATGACCGCGGGCTCGTGGATCTACATCGCGAGCCAGGGGATCCTGCAGGGGACGTACCAGACGTTCGCGGCGGCGGGGGAGAAGCACTTCGGCTCGCCCGACCTGCGCGGGCGGACCGTCCTCACGGCCGGGCTCGGCGGCATGGGGGGCGCGCAGCCGCTCGCCGGCACGATGTCCGGCGCGGCGATCCTCTGCGTCGAGGTCGATCCGCACCGGATCGAGCGCCGGCTCGAGACCGGCTACCTCGACGAAGCGACGGAGTCGCTCGACGACGCGCTCGAGCGGGTGCGGACCGCGGCGGCCGAGCGGCGCCCGCTCTCGGTCGGGCTGCTCGGGAACGCGGCGGACGTCGTGCCCGAGCTCGCCGCGCGCGGCGAGGAGTTCGACCTGATCACCGACCAGACCGCTGCCCACGACCCGCTCAACGGCTACATCCCGCGCGGCCACTCGGTGGAGGAGGCGGCCGCCCTGCGCTCGTCCGACCCGGACGAGTACCTCCGGCTCGCCCGGGAGTCGATCGTGCGCCACGTGGAGGCGCTGCTCGAGTACGTCCGCCGCGGCGCGTATGTTTTCGATTATGGCAACAACCTGCGGGGTGAGGCGCGTGAAGGTGGCGTAGAGGACGCGTTCGCATACCCGGGCTTCGTCCCGGCCTATATCCGGCCGCTCTTCTGCCGTGGCATCGGCCCGTTTCGCTGGGCGGCGCTGTCGGGTGACCCGGCGGACATCGCCGCGATCGACGAACGGTTGCGGGAGCTGTTCCCCGACGATCCGCTCCTGCAGCAGTGGCTCGAGCTCGCACCCCGGCGGGTGGCATTCCAGGGGTTGCCCGCGCGGATCTGCTGGCTCGGCTACGGAGACCGCGCGAAGGCGGGCCTCGCGATCAACGAGCTCGTCGCGGGCGGCGAGGTCAAGGCGCCGGTGGTGATCGGGCGGGATCATCTCGACGCCGGCTCCGTCGCCTCGCCGTACCGCGAGACCGAGGCCATGCGCGACGGCTCCGACGCCATCGCCGACTGGCCGATCCTGAATGCGCTCGTCAACGTCGCGGCGGGAGCGACGTGGGTGAGCGTCCACCACGGCGGCGGCGTCGGGATCGGCAACGCGATCCACGCCGGGATGGTGGTCGTGGCCGACGGCACCGACGCCCAGGCGGAGCGGCTCGAGCGCGTGCTGACGACGGACCCGGGCACGGGGGTGATGCGGCACGTCGACGCGGGGTATCCCGAAGCGCTGGAGGAGGCGGCACGGACCGGCCTTCGGGCTCCGCTGCCGCCGCCGGCTGCGCGCCGGACCTGACGGCGGGGGAGGGACGCATGTCCGGAGAAGCGCGGCTGGTCGAGCACGAGGGCGGCTTCGTCCCGGAGAGCGAGGGGTGGTTCGTGGTCAACGCTGCCCGCGCGCCCTGGTGGCGGAGCGAAGACCGTGGGGCGTCGTGCTACTTCGAAGGGGGGCACGACTTCCCCCAGCTGGGCATCCGCCTGAAGGCGTTGTGGCCCGGTCAACCGAACGGCATGTACCACTCCGAGGCGGCTGAGGAGGACTTCCTCGTCCTCGCGGGTGAGTGCCTCCTCCTGGTCGACGGCGAGGAGCGCGCACTCCGCGCCTGGGACTTCGTCCACTGCCCGCCCGGCACCGAGCACATCTTCGTCGGCGCCGGTACCGAGCCGTGCCTGATCCTGATGGTCGGCGCGCGGGGCGGCGAGGAGAGCATCAGGTACCCGGTATCGGAGCTCGCGCGCCGCCACGGAGCGAGCGTGGAGCGGGAGACGGCCGACCCTGCGGAGGCCTACGCCCATTCCTCGAGCGGCGAGACGGGGCCGATCCCGCGCAGCGTGCTGTCGCTGCTCGGAGCGTCACGGTGAGCCGGCTTCTCGTCCGGGATCTCGCGCAGATCGCCACTCCGGCCGGGTCCGGCGCTCCGCTGCGCGGTCCGGCGCTCGGGGAGGTCGACGTGCTCGAGGATGCGTTCGTCCTCTGCGCGGGCGAGACGATCGAGGCGATCGGCCGGATGCGCGAGCTTCCGGCCCTCGACGGTGACGTCGTCGAGGTCGACGGTCGTGGCCTGTGCGCGGTACCGGGTCTCGTCGACTGCCACACGCACGCGGCGTTCTGCGGCGACCGCGTGGACGAGTTCTCGCTTCGCGCGCGCGGGGCGAGCTACGAGGAGCTGCACGCTGCCGGCGGCGGCATCCTCTCCACCGTCCGTGCGACGCGGGCTGCGGGCGAGGCCGGCCTGCGGACGGCGGTCGAGCGGCACCGCTCGTGGATGCTCCGCGAGGGGACGACGACGTTCGAGGCGAAGTCGGGCTATGGGCTCGATCGCGAGACGGAGCTCGCTTCGCTCCGCGCGATCCGGGACGCCGGCGGGGTCCCGACCTGGCTGGGCGCCCACGCCGTGCCGCCGGAGTTCGCCGACGCCGACGCGTACCTCGACTTCGCGCTGTCCGAGGTGCTGCCCGAGGCTGCCGGGCTCGCGGAGGCGGCCGACGTGTTCCTCGAGCGCGGCGCCTTCGACGCGGTGCAGGCGCGGCGGTACCTCGCAGCGTGTCGCGACGCCGGTCTCGCCCTGCGGCTCCACGGCGACCAGTTCACCGAGGCCGGGGCGATCCCGCTCGCGGTCGACCTCGGCGCACGCTCGGTCGACCATCTCGAGGCGACGGGAGAGGACGGGATCCGGGCGCTCGCGGCGAGCGACGTCGTCGGCGTGCTCCTCCCGGCGAGCGCCCTCTTCCTCGACCGGCCGATGCCGCCGGCGCGGGCGCTCGTCGACGGCGGCGCCGCGGTCGCTCTCGCGACCGACTTCAACCCCGGCAGCGCCTTCTGCGAGAGCCTCCCGCTCGTGTGCTCGCTCGCGGCGACGCAGCTCCATCTGGCGCCGGCGGAGGCCCTCGCCGCCTGCACCGTGAATGCCGCCCACGTGCTCGGGCGCGCCGACCGCATCGGCCGGCTCGCGCCCGGCTGCCGCGCCGACGTCACGCTGCTCGAGGCGCCCGACTGGCGCTACCTCGCCTACCACCTCGGGGCCCGCGTGGTCGCGAGAGTGGTCGTCGGGGGCGAGCTACGCTAGCCGCCCATGCCCACGAGGAAGCAAAGGCGTCGGATGGAGAAGGGACGCCGGCACGAGTACGAGACGGTCTGGGTCGACGCGGAGGGAAACGAGCTCGAGGAGCCGCCGGAGGACCTCGCCGCAGCACCGGACAAGCGGAACGGCGCCAAGCCGAAGGCGAAGGCGACATCGCAACGCGGCGGCCGTTCGGTGCGTGTCCCGCCGCCGCCGTCGTGGCAGCGGGCTGCGCGCCGCTCGCTGATCCTCGGCGGCGCCATCTTCGCGCTCTTCTACATCCTCGGCTCGAAGAACGGCAACCACAACCTCGGGTCGGCGCTCGCGCTCGCGGTGGTCTACACCGCCCTCTTCATCCCCTTCACGTACATGATCGACCGCTTCTCGCACAACCGCTGGAAGCGGCGCGCAGAGGAGCAGGGCCGGAACAAGCAGGCTAGGAAGCGCTGACGCCCGGCCGGGCCGCGCCCTCGCTGCCCCGGTAGTGACCCTCGCCGGGCCAGGGCGCGAGGAGCAGCAGGAGCCGGGCGCCGTCCGCGCTCGCGACCGAGTGCCGCTCGTCGGGCTCGAACTGGAAGAGCGCCCCGCCGGCTGCGTCGACCGCCTCCTCGCCCGCCTCGACCCGCACCGCCCCGTCGAGCACGAGGAGGAGCGCGGACTCCTTCACGCCGTGGTCGCCGAGCGTCTCTCCCGCGCGGAGCTCGATCAGCACGACACGGCGCACGCCGTCCTGTGAATGGAGGACGACGGGCGAACGGGCCCCGTCCGGCGTGTCGACGTCGTGAAGCTTCCAATGACGCACGGAGGAAGCGTTCCCGCACCTGCCCGAGCCCTAACCGGTGGTTCACTAGACTCGCCGCGATGCCGCTCGCGGTGGACAGATACGAGCTCGGCCCGCTACAGACGAACTGCTACGTGGTCCGGCGCGAGCGCGGAGCGTCCGACTGCGCCGTCATCGACCCGGGCGGCGACGCCGCCGGCCTCCGACTCGAGCTCGCGCGGCTCGGCACGGCGTGCGCCGGGATCCTGATCACGCACGGCCATTTCGACCACCTGGGCGGCGTCGCCGACCTCGCGGAGGGGACGGGCGCCGAGGTCTGGATGCCGGAGGGCGAGCGGGAGCGGCTCGAGCGCTATCCGGAGTTCGCGCCGGTCGGTGTCCCGGGCCGGCCGCACGTGCCCGAGCACCTCGTGAGCGGCGGCGAGACCGTCGAGGTCGCGGGCATCCCGTTCGAGTGCCTCGCGGTGCCGGGACACTCGCCGGCGCACGTCGCGTTCCATGCCGAAGGGGAGCTGTTCAGCGGAGACCTGCTCTTCGCCAACTCCGTCGGGCGGGTCGACCTTCCCGGGGCCGACTGGGACACGCTGCTCGCGTCGGTGCGGATGCTCGCCGAGCGGTTCCCGCCGGAGACCGTCATCCATCCGGGCCACGGCCACGAGACGACGCTCGGCGTCGAGCTCGCACGCAACCCGTTCCTCGCAGAGCTCCGCGCGGAGGCTGGAAGCACCGGCGGCCGAGCCGCCGGTGCCAGCCGGAAGACGCGCGCTCGGCAACGCCGAGGCATGACCAAGTTCCAGGCGCCGCGCGGGACGCACGACGTCCTGCCTGCCGACCAACCGGCGTGGCAGCTCGTGACCGGGACGCTTGCCGAGGTCGCGGAGCTGTACGGCTACCGCCGCATCCAGACGCCGAACTTCGAGGACACCGAGGTGTTCGCGCGCACGTCGGGCGCCGGCTCCGACGTCGTGCAGAACGAGATGTACACGTTCGAGGACCGCGGCGGACGCTCGCTGACCCTCAAGCCCGAGGGCACGGCAGGCATCGCACGCGCGTACATCGAGCACGGGATGCACAAGCAGCCGCAGCCCGTGAAGCTGTACACGGTCGCGCCGATGTACCGCTACGAAGCGCCGCAGAAGGGCCGCTACCGCGAGCACTGGCAGGTGTCGGTGGAGGCGTTCGGTTCCGCCGATCCCGCGGTCGACGCAGAGGTGATCGACCTCTACGGCGAGGTGCTCCGCCGCGTCGGGATCACGCGCTACGTCCTCGAGGTGAACTCGATCGGCGACCGCGAGTGCCGGCCCGCGTACCTCGAGAAGCTCGGCGCCTGGCTCGACGCGCACGAGGACGTGCTGGACGAGGACGCACGTCTGAAGCGCAAGCGGAGCCCGCTCCGCGTCTTCGACGTCAAGAGCGAGCGCGTGCGGGCGGCGCTACAGGACGCGCCGAAGATCGGCGACCACCTCTGCGAGCCGTGCCGGGCGGACTTCGCCGAGGTGCGGCGGTTGCTCGACCTGCTCGGCATCGTGTACACGGTCAATTCGACCCTCGTGCGCGGACTCGACTACTACACGCGCACCGTCTTCGAGTTCCTCAACCCGGAGGAGAAGGCGCAGCCGCAGATCTGCTCGGGCGGACGCTACGACTATCTCGTCGAGGAGCTTGGAGGGCCGCCGACGCCGGGGATCGGGTTCGGTGCGGGGATCGAGCGTCTGCTCATCGCGCTCGAGGCGGAGGGACGGGTGCCGGAGCCGCCGGCGATCGAGGTCTTCTTCGCGGTGCAGGACGGTGCGGCGCGAGGGCCGGTGCTCGAGGCTCTGGCGCGGCTCCGCCGGTCGGGTGTCTCCGCCGACACCGATTACGCTGGCCGCTCGATGAAGGGCCAGCTCACCCAGGCGCAGCGGCTCGGTGCGAAGACCGTCGTGGTCGCGCGCGACGACGGGGCGTACGAGGTGCGTCGGCGTGGGGAGGCGGACCGCGTCGTGCAGGACCTGAGCGAGCTTTGAGCTGGCGCGACGCGATGTGCGGCGAGCTGCGGGCCGACGATGCCGGCCGCCGCCTCACGGTCGCGGGCTGGGCCGACACGCGCCGCGACCACGGCGGGCTCGTCTTCGTCGACCTCCGCGACCACACGGGAAAGATCCAGCTCGTCGTCAACCCCGAGCGCGCGCCCGCTGCGATCGAGACCGCCCACGAGATCCGGAACGAGTTCGTGCTGCAGGCGACCGGCGAGGTCGTGACCCGCGCGCTGGAGCTCGTCAACCCGAACCTGCCGACCGGCCAGATCGAGGTGCAGGTCGACGAGCTGCGGATCGTCTCGCGCTCGACGCCGCTCCCGTTCCAGCTCGACGAGGAGGGCGTCGACGAGACGCTCCGTCTCCGCTACCGCTGGCTCGACCTGCGGCGGGAGCGGCTGCAGCGCAACATCCGCCTGCGCGGACAGATGGTCGGGATCATGCGGCGTCTGATGGAGGACGCGGGCTTCGTCGACATCCAGACGCCGATCCTCTGGAAGCCGACGCCCGAGGGGGCGCGCGACTTCCTCGTCCCCGCCCGCCTGCAGCCGGCGCACTTCTACGCGCTGCCGCAGTCGCCGCAGATCGCGAAGCAGCTGCTCGTGA
Source organism: uncultured Actinomycetes bacterium (assembly GCA_963746965.1). Classification (GTDB taxonomy): domain Bacteria; phylum Actinomycetota; class Thermoleophilia; order Gaiellales; family Gaiellaceae; genus Palsa-739. Next base: position 2,076,774 of record CAVVDH010000001.1, read on the forward strand.
TCGCCGGCTTCGAGCGCTACTACCAGGTCGCCGTCTGCTTCCGCGACGAGGACCTCCGGGCGGACCGTGTGCAGGAGATCACGCAGCTCGACGTCGAGACGGCGTTCCCCGACTACGAGGAGCTGCTCGCGCTCACCGAACGCCTCGTGCAGTCGATCTGGCGCGAGTGTCTCGGCGTCGAGCTCGAGACGCCGTTCCTGCGCCTGACGTGGGACGAGGCCGATCGCCGCTTCGGCACCGACAAGCCCGACCTCCGCTACGGGCTCGAGATCGAGGACGCCACGGAGGCGACGCGCGGCTCGGAGTTCGGCGTCTTCGCCTCGGCCGACGCCGTCCGCTTCCTGCGTGCGCCGCGCGTCTTCTCCCGGACCGAGCTGGCGCAGCTCGAGGAGTTCGCCAAGGAGTGGGGCGCGAAGGGGCTCGCGTACCTCGTCTACGACGAGTCGGGCGAGGTGCGCTCGCCGATCGCGAAGTTCCTCTCCGAGGAGACGCTGGCGGCGCTCGGCGGCAAGGCGGGCGAGACGCTCCTCTTCGCCGCGGGCGCCCGGCCGCTGACGTCCCGCGTGCTCGGCGCGCTGCGCGTCCACCTTGCGGAGAAGCTCGAGCTGATCGACGAGGAAGCCTGGTCGTGGATGTGGGTGACCGACTTCCCGATGTTCGAGTGGTCGGAGGTCGAGGAGCGCTGGACGGCCGTCCACCATCCCTTCACGCGGCCGAACGAAGAGTGGGAGGGGCGCTTCGACGAGGACCCGGCCAACGCGCGCGCCTTCGCGTACGACCTCGTGGGGAACGGGAACGAGCTCGCCGGCGGCTCCTTCCGGATCCACGAGCCGGAGATCCAGGCGCGCGTCTTCGACCTGCTCGGAATCAGTGCCGAGCAGCAGCGGGCGAAGTTCGGCTTCCTCCTCGACGCGCTCGCGATGGGCGCGCCGCCGCACGGCGGGATCGCCTGGGGCGTCGACCGCACGATGATGGTGCTCGCGAGCGAGCCGAACCTGCGCGACACGATCGCCTTCCCGAAGAACCAGGCCGGGATCGACCCGATGACGGGCGCACCGAGCGACGCGGAGGAGGGCCATCTGCGCGAGCTCGGGATCCGGTTGGCCGCCCCACCGCCCGAGTAGCGGCCGCTACAGTCCCGGGTGGCTCGGCCCCGTGCGCCCAACCGGGCACACATGTAGATCCAACGCTACGTGAAAGGGAGCCGGCGTCCCGACGAGGCATTGCCGAGGAGGGCACGGCACCCACCTGGGAAACCAGGATCACATAGCTCGGTTCGGAACGCAGGGGTCGAGCCTCCTTCTCGTCTACGGTGACTGCATGCGCGAGGTGTTCGGCGACTCGAGCCGTGAGGGCGAATGGGCGGCCGTCCGGCTGCTCCTCGACGGAGACCGGATCGTGGAGGCGGACGCGCCCGGGCTCGAGCGGGACCTCGCGGGGCTGACGCTGCTCGAGGCGGCGGCCGTGGGCGGTGAGACGCTCGCGGTGGACGCGCTCGCGAATGCGCTCGGGCCGGTGTTCCGGGCGGCTCCGTCGCCGGGCCGCGGCGTGGTCGCCATGAGCGGCGGGGTCGACAGCGCGGTCGCGCTGCTCCGCTCGCTGCCGAACGCGATCGGCGTGACGCTGCGCCTCTGGCTCGATCCGGCCGGGCCGGACTCCGAACGCGCATGCTGCTCGCCCGGGAGCGTGATCGCCGCGCGGGAGACGTGCCACCGGCTCGGGGTGCCGCACGTCACGCTCGATCTGCGGGAGGAGTTCCGGCGGGCGGTCGTCGCGCCGTTCGTGCGCGGTTACGCGCGTGGCCTGACGCCGAACCCGTGCATCCGCTGCAACGGCGGGTTCCGCTTCGCGGAGCTGCTCGCGTTCGCCCGCCGAGCGGGTGGCGAGCGCCTCGCGACCGGCCACTACGCGCGCATCGTCGAGCGCGACGGCGGGGTGCTGCTCGCGCGCGGCGCCGACCGGGCGAAGGACCAGAGCTACATGCTCGCGTCGCTCGACCCGCGCCGGCTCGGGCATGTCGCGTTCCCACTCGGCGAGCAGGACAAGGACGCGACCCGGGGCGAGGCCGAGCGGGCGGGTCTGGCCGCGGCGCGCAGGCCGGAGAGCCAGGAGGCGTGCTTCCTCGCGGGCGACGACTACCGCGGCTTCCTCGGGCGGCACGGGCTCGAGGCGCGGGAGGGAGCGATCACCGGAGAGGACGGCGAGGAACTCGGGCGCCACGACGGCTACTGGCGGTTCACGCCCGGGCAGCGGCGAGGGCTCGGGCTGGCGTCTCCGGAGCCGCTGTACGTGCTCGGGACGCGTCCCGCCGGAAACGCCGTCGTCGTCGGGCCGCGGGAGGCGCTGGCGCGGACGCGCATCACGGCTCGTGGGCGCCTGTACGCCGACGTCGAGCGGGTGGAGGCGAAGCTCCGCTACCGGTCGTCGGGCGTGTCCGCGCGGGTGGAGCCGACCGCCCGCGGTTTCCGGCTGGAGCTCGACGCGCCCGCCTACGGCGTGGCGCCGGGCCAGGCCGCCGTGCTGTACGACGGCGATGCCGTGGTGGGATACGGTCTGATCGGCTCGTCCCACTAAGATCGGATAGCGATGCTGGTCGCAGCATTCACGTGGGGGGATCTCTGGCGGCTGGCTCTCGCCGTCTTCCTCCTTGCAGTCGGTCTCTCGTTCGCATACCTGCTCGTCCGGCTGGCCGGAACCGTCGCGCGGGTTTCCTCGTTCATCCGTGGAGCGGAGGATTCGGTCCTCCCGGTGATCGGCAAGGTCGGAGGAAGCGTGGACCGTGTGAACGGGCAACTCGACAAGGTGGACCGCGTCACGGACAGCGTCGTGGACGCGGCTGACAGCGTCGACACGGCGATCCGGGCGGTGAGCCTGGCGATCACGCGTCCGGTGCAGAAGGTGTCGGGCTTCGCGGCCGGCGTCAGCTTCGGAGCCGCCGATTTCAGGGCCGGCCGCGACTGGCGCCATGCGGTGCAGGCCGGCAAGGAGGCGGCGGCGCGGCGGGAGAGCGATCTCGCCGAGGAGCTCCGGGAGGCGGGCACGTGACGGCAGCCGAGGAGATTCGGCTCGTGATCCCGGCGGAGGAGGATTTCCGGCCGATCGCGCACCTCGTGACGGGCGGCCTCGCGATGCGGCTCGACGTGACCTACGACGACCTCGACGACCTCCAGGTCGGGATCGAGGCGCTGCTCGCGCTGCGCGACGACGCGGACGAGCTCGTCGTATCCCTTTCCGCGGAGGACGGTGTGCTGCGCGCGTCGCTCGGCCCGTTCGCGCCGGGGAGGGTGCACGCGGAGGAGTCGGACGGAGGGCTCGATCTCCATCGGGTGCTCGAGACGGTCTGCGACACGCACGAGGTCGAGGAGCGCGACGGTGGCGCGTGGGTGGAGCTGACGAAACGGATCGCGACCGTGGCCGGCAGCGCCGCCGGCGGTGGCGGAGGAGCTCCCGGATGACGCGGGTCGACGACCGCATCCTGCTTCGCCGCTACCACGAGGACGGCGATCTCCAGGCGCGGGAGCAGCTGATCGAGCAGTACATGTCGCTCGTGCGCTCGCTCGCGCGGCGCTACTCGTACCGCGGCGAGCAGCTCGAGGATCTCGTCCAGATCGGCGCGATCGGGCTGATCAAGGCGATCGACCGCTTCGACATCGAGCGCGGCGTCGAGCTGACCACGTACGCGACGCCGAACATCATCGGCGAGATCAAGCGGCACTTCCGCGACAAGGGCTGGTCGGTGCGCGTGCCGCGCGGCCTCCAGGAGCTCAACGTCCAGCTCTCTCGGCTCGTCGAGCAGCTCACCGTGCAGCTCAGCCGCTCCCCGACGATCCCCGAGCTCGCGAAGGCGGCCGGCGTCGAGGAGGAGCAGGTGCTCGAGGCACTGGAGTCCGGTCGGGCCTACACGTCCCTCTCGCTGTCCGTCGGCGGCGGGGGAGGCGACGACGACGATCTCGATCCGCTCGAGTCTCTCGGCACCGAAGAGCACCAGTACGCGGTGTCCGAGGATCGCGCCGTGCTCGCCCCCGGCTTCAAGGCGCTCGACGACCGCGAGCGGAGGATCCTCCAGCTGCGCTTCTTCGAGGGCCTGACGCAGTCGCAGATCGCGCAGCAGATCGGGATCTCGCAGATGCACGTCTCCCGGCTGATCCGCCGCTCGCTCGAAAAGATCCGCGAGACGATCGCCGAAGACGAGGAGTCTCTGACCCGCTAGCCGTCCAGGTGAGAGGGCACTCGCGCAGGCGAGTGTGCTCGGTCCCGGTATCACCTGACGTCGAGCTGCGATGAACTGTCGAGTCTTGAGACTTGGTCGCGACGATGACGGGGTCGGGGCCTTTGCGGCCCCGACCCCGTCCGCTGCGCCTTCCCACCGGCGGTCGCCGTGGGCTGGGTCGGGAGAGCTGAACCGATCAGCGTTCGACCACGGTCGTGCTGCCGTCGCGTCGGCTCCCGACGCCGCTGAAGCCGCCCCAGCTCGACCAGAAGACGATCGAGAGCACGAGTCCGACTGCGCCGACGACCATCAGGATGATCCCGACGGTGTGGATGCTGAAGCCGGTTGCGGTCGTGGTGACCGCCCAGGCCATGATCGCGCCGGCGGCGATCATGAGAAGACTGACTGCTGTGCCCATCAAGGGCCTCCTTTGTCCATCGTTCAGGGCAAATTGGAAAAAGAGCGCTGTCAGCGGCGGGCGAGTCGGCGTCCGCTTGGGGTGTCTGACGGCGTGTAGTTGAGTTGGTAGTAGTGGTAGAGAGTCGACTCGCCTGCTTGGGAGAGCTCATCGCCCTCCAGTTCGAGGTTCGGCGCGTCTTTGACCTCTGCCCGCGATGCTCGCACCTGCAGGGCGTCTGGCCCGATCGTCACCTCGGTCAGCGGGACGAACGTGAGGTGGCGTCCGATCAGGCCTTCCTTGACGGTGGCGAACTGTGGCTGATCCGTTCCGACGTCGAAGTAGACGTCTTCGAGCCTGCCGATCCGCTCACCGTCCCGATCGACCAAGTCCTTGCCGTGCCACTCGCTGAAGTCGCGGTAGGCGACGGTCGGATCAGCCTCGGCCCCGGTTCCGTTTTCCTCCGGAACATTCTCGGGAGCGTCGACGGCGAGTTCTTCCTTCGGAAGGTCAGTTCCAGACATGGATGACGACGGCTCAGTCATTTCTCCTCCACTAGTCAAAAGCGTGGTCGCCGACCAGGCTGTATGGGTCAGCCGCAATCTGCTCCAACCCGCAACGCTTGAGGGGAGGACGTTCAGCCGGACCACATTTTGGGAGCCGGCGAACAACTCCACAGCACCGATGATTACAGCACTGTTAATAGACAGAGTAGCACGTTCACGCCGCCATCACTGTCCGGTCGCGGTTGGGTGACTGTGGCGCGTCAGCGGGTGACGAGATGCGTCACGGCGCCGGAGAAGCGCTCTCGGTCGGGCGCTGTCTTCTCGAAAGTGATCGCACTGGCGTCCTGCAGCGTCGGGGGTCATTCCGGCACACTGGCCCAGCCGAGCGTCAGTCGCAACGAAGCTGGACTCGTCGAACGTCGGGCCATCGCTCCAGGACGAACGCGGCGAGCTTCTGCCCGTCGTGTCCATCACCGACGCCGACCCGAATCCTCCGTCCCAAAGACCCAGACGTCCAGCCCTCGCGCTCAATCTCAGCCTTCGCCGTGCGGGCGTCCCTCCAAGTGCGAAACCAGAACTTCGCTATCCAGCCGTAGCCGACTTCGTCTCGCCAGTCGCCCTTCGGCCGACCCGGCGTAGTGACTTCGACCGTCGGATGTTCGCGAAGCCAGCGATCAGCGTCGTTGCCCACTCTCGAAGGATGCCGGTTCAGGGGTCATTCCTGAACGCTTGCCCAGCCGAGCATCGTTAGCTCAGTCAAATCCGAAGGGCTTGAAGTCCTCGAAGCTGGGTTCGACGGGCGGGTCGGGCAGTCGATAGGCCCGGATGCGCGTGTCGGAGTGTGTCGGCTCCGCCTGCCACCCGGTATTAAGTTCGAAGTAGCGCACAGCTGTCGCGACCGAAGGCAGATCGCAGTCGTCCAGGATGATCAGACCGCCAGGCCGAACGAGGCAGCGAAGGACGGCTAAGTCAACGAAGACGTTGTGGAAGATGTGGCTGCCGTCCACGAACGCCGCGTCCGCGTGGAATCCATCGGCGAGGAGCCTCGGCAGTGCGATCTGCGACCGCTGCCGAAGCAACGTGCAAACGGAACCTAGACCCGCCCTGACGAGCGCGTTCCAGCCTGAGTCGTGAAAGTGATCCTGGAAGGCGTCGATGATGACGTGCTTCGGCTCAGCGGCCCCGTTCGCCACAACTGCTTCGGCAACCGCGAGGGCTGAGACTCCATACGCCAGGCCAACCTCGATCACGACCTGAGCCTTCTCCGCGATGACGATGTCCCGCAGGACATCCGCATCGGCCCTCGGAAGAGCAACGTAGGTGAAGTCCCCCGGTCGCCGAACCCGATCCGGGCCAGCAGCGTCTAGTTCTTCTCGGAGTTCTCTGATTCGAGCGAGGAGATCCTCGTCGGCGGGCACCTAGCTGATCATGCCCGAGGTCAAGTGCGCCTCAGGGGTCATCCGGAACACTGGTCCACCCGAGCGTTCGGAGAGTGTCGGGCGGCGCAGAACGGCGGATACGTGCAGCTGATGTCGAGCGAGAAGGCGTTTGGCGCGTTCGCGAGCGTCCCTGGAACGGCACATGCGTGGCACGATCGACCCGCGTCGAGGAGGATGGGTTCGCCAGGCGGACCCTCGGTCGGTGCGCTGGTGGGCCATTGCCATGACCGGAGTCGAAGCTTCGACCTCTCCCCCTGCCCTGCCGCGCTGGTTTGAACCTAGAGCCAGCCCAGATGACCCGGCCGTCTCGGCTCTGATCGCCCGCGTCGCGCGAGGGGCCGGATGGGCAGACATTGGCGGTGCGTTCAACCTCAACCTGCGGATAGACGCTGAGCCGCCGGTTCTCCTCCGGGTTCACAGGCCCTGGGTCCGCCGCGGCCGGGTCGCGGGACTGCGGCGCCTGCGGGAGCGGCTCCAGCGGACGCAAGTTCGCGTCGCTCGGCCGATGCGGATTTCCGGCTGCGACCTCCTGAGGGTCGATGGTCGTTGGGCTGAGCTGGAGGAGTTCATCGATCACGTCCAGCCACGGGCGGACGAGGACTCCTACGTCCGCCTCCACGAGGAGCTCGGACGCCTTCACACTGCGCTCAAAGCAGTCTGGGAGCCCGGCCCGCCCGAACCCCTCGACGACCACAGAACCTTCGGGCAATTGCGTTACTCGGTCGGCTTCACACGCCGCAGGCTCGGACCCCGCAGCGAGCCGGTCGTGCGTCGGATGCGCCAACTGACTGGCGAGCTCTCCAAGCTCCGGAAGGAGGTCGCACTGCCATGCACTCCGATTCATGGGGACTACAGATTGGGCAACGTGGGAGAACTGTCAGACGGCTCATGGGCCACCTTCGACCTGGATTTTGCGAGGGTCAGGGAGCGGCTGTACGACATCGCGGGCAGCCTGAACCACGTCGCACAGAGCGGCCCCGATGGCGTGGGCCGGCCGGTTGAAGTGCTCGAGCCGCGACGACTGCTCGACGCCTACGAGAGCACGGCTCCGGAACCGCTGACTCGCGACGAGCACCGATGGCTCCCCGGAGCTCTAGCCCTCATACCCCTGCACTGGGCTGCCACCGCAGGGCTCGTGGGCGACGGCATCCACGAGGCCGAGAGCGCAATGAACGCCGCCGAGGCCTGGTGGGCGCGCCGGGCTGAACTCTCGCCGTAGTCCGGCGGCCGCGCTAGGGGGACTGGAGTTCTGAGGCAGGCGTCCCGGAGCACTCGCGCAGCCGAGTGCTCCTCCCTTTGGGTGCGGTCAGGGTCACGGCAGATTGGTTCTATGAGCGCAGTAGAATGCTCCGGCCAGGCGATGACGGCGATAGGAGGCAAACTCGGTGACCCAGCACCAAGAGAACGCAGAGTGGAACGTCGCGGACTGGCACGGAAAGATGCTGGTCGATCGGAACGGCGAGAGGATCGGCAAGTTGCAGGACGTTTACGTCGACGTGGAGAATGACGAGCCGCAGTTCGCCACGGTCAAGGAGGGCTTCATCGGCCGTCACCTAACCTTCGTGCCGCTTGGCGGCCTCAACATTCTCCCGGACGAACTCCAGGTGACGGTAACCAAAGAGCAGGTCGTGTCCGCGCCGAACATCGAGCAGCACGGCGAGGAACTTTCCCAGGCAGACGAATCTGCGCTCTACCATCACTACGAACTCAACTACACGCCGCCGGACACGGAGAGCGGACGCCGCCTCGCTCGCCGTTGATGCCGCATCGCCTGATCTAGAGCCCGCCCGTCAGCGCCCTTGCCGAGGCCAGACGTTGGCTCGGATCGCGGCAGCTCTCAGGCACCCGCGCGGGGGTGATTCCGGAACACTGGCCCAGGCGACGGTTCGGTCGTCAAAGCGCGAGACTGTGGTTGTCGTGAACGGCGGCGAATGGGAGAGCGTGGCGATGGAGTGGGCGAGCTTCGCGGCCGCGGACCCGTTCTTCGAACGGAATGCATCTGCGTTCTTGGGACTTGTTCCCGCGCCGCCGAGGCGGCTGGTCGACATCGGCTGTGGCGAGGGACGGTTCGACCGGCTCCTCGTCGAGATGGGGTACAGCGTGATCGGCTTCGATGCGTCGCCGTCGCTGAGCGAGATGGCGGTTACGGCCGATCCGGATGGCGTCTACCAGGTGGCGGACGCGGCTTCGCTGCCTCTCGATGACGGCTCTGCCGACGTGGTCGTCTCGTTCCAGGGACTCCACGCGATCCGTGATCTGGTGGGGACGTGCCGTGAGGCCTACCGCGTGCTCCGCCCGGACGGCAGTTTCTGCTTCGCGATCCTGCATCCGATCGCCACCGCGGGCGACTACGAGATCGGCGAGAGCAGCGACCTGCAGCGGCGATACATCCTCGGTGACTACCTCCACGAGCGGGCAGTGCGGCGACCGCTGGACAGCCACGAGATAACGCAGTACCAACGGCCGATCAGCAGATACGTCTCGGCGCTCTTGAAGGCGGGCTTCGCCATCGCTGACATGGCTGAACTCGCCGGCAGAGACGACGTGCAGCCGATCCCGATGTTCCTGCATGTAGCCGCAGTCAAAGGACGTTCGTAAACGCTGGCCCGGGCGAGAGGCCGCCACGGGCCGTCGTGTCGGTCGCCAGCGATGTTCTGACTCGGCCTCAGCCGACGAGCTGGCTTCCCCAAGAGTGATCGAGGAAGGGGGCCTCCGCGTCGTCTGGCACGCACGCCGGCGCCGCAACGGGGAGGAGGACGAGCCAGTCATCGTCTACTAGCTCGCCTCAGGTCATTCCTGAACACTGGCCCCGCGCGTCTCAACCACCCAGACGAGCGACCAACCCCAGCCAGAGCACGGCTGGAATCGCGATAAGGGTCACCGCGACGGCAGGGATCGTGCGCTCCCCTTCAGCCCACGCACGCCGGATCAACATCCCAGCCAGACATGTGAACGCCACGGCCAATGCGACAAAGGCCGTGAGAATTTCGCCGTCGTACGCAGTCGGTGGCGCGGTCGCGTAGCTGAGGACGCAGATCCCCCACGACGCCACGAGCAGCGCCGAAGACGAGCCGGCCAGCCGTCTCCGCCATACGAACCATGAGTCTGCCCGAGCCCACGGCGGGGCGCCTAGCCGCAAGACCGTTCCTCTCGCGCGATCAGGCGCGTGGGTCGTACCCGAACTCGCGGACCTCTTGCGTACAGCGGCAGGCGGCCGCGATCGTCGCCGCCCACTCCGAGGCGGCCTCCCGCCTGTGCCTGCTGCCGCCCGGCCTGGCCTCGTCCGCGGAGAACTGCGAGAATCCACGCGTGGCGCCTTACAGCTGGACCGTCCGCGAGGGAGCCCTGAACGGCCCTGTGATCATGAGGGAGTACGTCTACGAGGTTCCGGACAAGGAGCCGGTCGAAGGCCAGGAGCTCTATCTGTCCAACGGGTCGGGCCCGTGGCGTATCACGCTCCGTGAACAGGTGCCCGACATTCCTCGCTCGCCGTACAACATCCTTGTCGTCGAGCCCCTCGACTAGCCGGCTCGAGAGCTAGGGCTGTGGAGCGGTCGTTCGTCCCGTCCGGATTCGTCGTCCCGCGAGGTCTCGCGACGGAGCAGTTCAAGCTCGAGCCGCTCGGGCCGCAGCACAACGACTCCGACTACGAGGCGTGGTCGTCGTCGATCGAGCACATCCGGACGACGCCCGGCTGGGAGACGAGCTCCTGGCCGGACGATCGCAGCCTGATGGACAACCTGCGCGACCTGGAAGCGCATGCCGACGACTTCGAGAAGAGGACGGGCTTCACCTACACCGTCCTCGACCCCCCGACCGGCGACGTGATCGGCTGCGTCTACATCTATCCCGACAAGAGCGGACAGCAGGATGCGCGCGTGCGCTCGTGGGTGCGGGCGAGTCGGCCCGAGCTCGACGTGCAGCAGCTGCGGGTCGTCACCGACTGGCTCGCGGAAGGCTGGCCGTTCGAGCGTGTCGACTACGCCGAGCGCGCCTACCACGCCTGACGCGTTCGCCTCGGGCTCCACTCGCGAGACGCTGCGCACCTCATCCCGCGGTTTCTTTCCGGGACGCTAACGAGCACGGCCCGCGCGGGCGTTCGTGAGCCGAGGACCGACCGCAGGGGCCGTGACGGTCACGCGTTCGGCGGCGTATCTGTGGTGTGCCCACCGGACGGATCCGGGTCGCGCTGCTCGCCGCGATCGTGCTCACGGTGTCCGGCTGCGGGAGCAGCCGCCCGGACGGCGGAGCGGCGGCTCTGCCTGCGGGTCTCGCGCAGGAGATCGACGCAGCCCGAAGCGCAAACGGCTCCGGTGCATCGTCGGTGCGAACGATCGAGGTGTACGGCCCGGCTTCGCGCGCGACGCTCGTCGAGGCGTCGTCAGGTGAGGTCGTGGCCGAGTCGTCGCGGGAACGGAAGGCGCGCTTCTACCTGATCGTCCTCCGTGGGCACTTCGTCTGCGAATCGTGCTCGCGCCCGCCGGGAGGCAGGTCGCCCCGCGGGACGATCGAGACGCAAGTCTGGTCGCCGACCGAGGGCGAGACGGACTTCGGCATCAGCGACAAGCTGTCCGCCGGCATGTCCCGCCTCTCGAGGCTGGCAGTGATCGCGCCGTCCTGACGCGGGGTCGCGCTTCCGGCCGGGATTTTCGGCGTAGAGTCGCCTTTCCCCCCACGAGAGGAGCCTCTGTGGCCATCGGCATCCGCATCAAGTTCTCCGGGCTGACGCAGGAGCAGTTCGACGCAGCGCACGACCACATCAACCCCGACCGCTCGGCGCCGCCCGGCCTCATCTTCCACGCCTCCGGCCCGATCGACGGCGGTTGGGGCGTCATCGACTTCTGGGAGTCGCGCGACGCCTTCGACGCGTTCCAGGGTCAGATCCAGGCGGGCATGGCCGCGTCGGGCGTCGAGCTGCAGGCGCCGCCGGACGTCAAGGAGTTCCCCGTCCACGAGACCATCGGCTCCTAGCGCCGGCGCGACGGACGCCGGTGCCGCTCCGAGCGACGGAGCGCGTCGAGCTCTGCGAGGGCGGCGCCGGCGCCGCGCGCCACGGTCGTCAGCGGCTCCGTGTCGCGGCTGACGGGTAGGCCCGTCTCGCCGCGGATGAGCTCGGCCAGCCCCGGGAGGAGCGTTCCTCCACCTACGAGCGTGACGCCGCGGTCGGCGATGTCCGACGCGAGCTGCGCCGGCGTCTGCTCGAGCAGCTCCTTGAGCGCCGCGACGATCCGCGTGAGCGGCCGCTCGAGAGCCTGCCGCACGTCGTCCTCGCCGAGCGTGATGCGGGCGAGCATCCCGGTCGACATGTAGCGGCCGGCGACGTCGGCCTCCGGCGCCTCGGCGTGACCCTCGAGCGCGCTCCCGATCTCGAGCTTCACCCGCTCCGCCTGTTCGTGGCCGACGAGCAGGCGATGCTGATCCTGGACGAAGCGGACGATCGCGTCGTCGAGGTCGTAGCCGCCGACGGGCAGCGAGGTGGAGACGACGATCCCGCCGAGCGCGATCACGGCCATCTCGCTCGTGCCGCCGCCGATGTCGACGACGAGGGACGCGACGGCGTCCTCGACCGGCAGCCCGGCGCCGATCGCGCCGGCCATCGCCTCCTCGATCAGATGCGCCTCACGAGCCCCTGCCGCGAGCGTCGCCTCGACCACGGCGTCCCGCTCGACCTGCGTCAGTCCGCTCGGGACGCAGACGATCACCGCGCGTCTCAGCCCGCGGCCCCCGACGCGACGGACGAAGTGGCCGAGCATCTGCTCGGTCGTCTCGAAGTCGGCGATCACGCCGTGCCGCAGCGGCCGGGTGGCGACGATCGTCGCCGGCGTGCGGCCCAGCATCTGCCGCGCCTTCTCGCCGACCGCGTAGACCTGGCCGGTTTGCTGGTCCATCGCGACCACCGACGGCTCGAAGAGGACGATGCCCTCGCCGCGGCGGAAGACGACCGTGTTCGCCGTCCCGAGATCGACGGCCAGGTCCGTGCCGGCTGCGAACGACGGCAATCTCATGTGCGCTTCTCCACTCGACCCCCGCGCCGCCGACCCTCGGCACCGCGAATCGGGAACCGTAGCCGTCTCGGAAGAGTGTTCCGTCGGAGTCCAGCCGGGCGGCGCCGCCGGCGAGCGGCGTCTCGTCAGGCGTGGCCGAAGCCGAGGTCGAGGAGCTTCCGCGCGTCGCCGTAGATGTTCGGCGAGTCGAGGACGACGGCGATCAGCTTCCTGCCGTGCCGGGTCGCGGACGCGACGAGGCACCAGCCGGACTCGTGCGTGTAGCCCGTCTTGACGCCGTTCGCGCCGCGATACGCGTGGAGGAGGAAGTTGTTGTTGAGGTAGATCTTCGAGTTCGTGGGCGCCGCCCACCGCACCTCGATCCGCCTCGTCCGGACGAGGGCGTCGAAGCGGGGGTTCCGGAACGCGTACCGGGTCAGGGCGGCGAGATCCCAGGGCGTCGAGAAGTTGTCGCGGTCGATGACCCCGCTCGGGCTCGTGTAGTGGGTGTCGCGCAGTCCGAGCCGCTGCGCTTCGTCGTTCATCTGGCGCAGGAACGCTCGCACCGAGCCCGCGCTCGAGATCGCGAGCTGGTTCGCGTCGTCGTTCCCGGAATACAGGAGCAGCGAGTAGAAGAGCTTCCAGGCCTTCACGTGCTCCCCGGTGCGAAGCCCTTCGCGGACGAGCGGGACATGCGTCACCGACCGCGCGACGGTGATCTTGCTCTCCCACGGCACCTCGCGCAGGGCGAGCGTCGCGGTCATGATCTTCGTCAGCGACGCGATCTTCCGCCGCTCGTGCGGGTGTTTTGCCCAGAGGACGCGGCCCGTGTGCGCGTCGACGAGGATCGCCGCCGGCGCGAGGATGCGCGCATGCGGTCGACCGGCGAGGAGCGGCGTCCCGTAGAGCAGCTTCGGCGGCGGAGCGGGGGAGTGCGAGACCGTTCGTGCGACGGGAGCATGGTCCGGCTGTCGCGTCGTCACCTGGTGATGCGGCGACGCCGCCGCACGCCGCCCGAACCAGACACCCGCCGCGACGGCGGCAAGCATGACCAGGAGGAGCAGGGCGACCCTCCCGGCGCGGTAACGGCGTCGCCGGCGTCGACGCTCCACCGGCACGAGCACGTCGAGCGACACGCCTCGAATGTAGCGTCCTCTGCGGTCGGCCCTCGGGCGGTCCCGCTCCTAGAATGGCCGCCGTGCGTACGACGGCCGAGCTGCGGGAAGGCTTTCAAGCCTTCTTCGAGGAAAGCGGACACCTCCGGCGGCCGTCCGCGTCCCTGATCCCGCGCGCCGACGACCGCTCGACGCTGTACACGAGCGCCGGCATGCAGCCGCAGATGCCGTATTTCCTCGGGCGCGAGGCGCCGCCCGCGCCGCTGACGACGACGTGCCAGAAGTGCTTCCGCACGCCCGACATCGACGACGTCGGGCTCGACACGTACCACCTCACCTTCTTCGAGATGCTCGGCAACTTCTCGTTCGGGCAGTACTTCAAGGAAGGCGCGATCGCGTACGCGACCGAGTTCATCCAGGAGCGCCTGAAGCTCGACTGGAACCGCGTCTGGGTCACCGTGCACGCCGGCGACCCGGGCCTCAAGCTCGGCCCCGACGAGGAGGCGATCGGCCTGTGGGAGCGGATCGGGATGCCGGCGGAGCGGATCGTCCCGCTGCCCTCGTCCGAGAACTTCTGGTCGGTCGGCGGCCCGGGCCCGTGCGGGCCCGACTCCGAGCTCTACTGGGACTGGGGCGAGGAGACGGGCTGCGGCACGGACGACTGCAAGCCCGGCTGCACGCGCTGCGAGCGCTTCCTCGAGTTCGGGAACCTCGTCTTCATGTCGTACGAGCTTCATCCCGACGGCACGCTCACGGAGCTCCCGAGCAAGAACATCGACACCGGCTGGGGGCTCGAGCGCGTGGCGCGGGTCGTCCAGGACGTGCCCTCCGTCTACGACACCGACGGCTACCAGACGATCATGGCCTGGGTCGCGGAACAGTCCGGGGTCGCCTACGGGGCTTCCGAGGACGCCACGAAGGCCCACCGCGTCCTCGCCGACCACGGCCGCGGGATGACGTTCATCGCCGCCGAGGGCGTGTCGCCGTCGAACGAGGGACGCGGCTACGTCCTGCGCCGTGTCGTCCGCCGCGCCGTGCAGCACGGCCTGCGGATCGGGCTGGGCTCGCCCTTCCTGCCCGGGCTGGCAGACGTCGTGATCGAGCAGATGGGGCAGGGCTATCCGGAGCTCGTCGAGCACCGGGAGGAGATCCACCGCACGCTCGCCGCCGAGGAGGAGCGCTTCGGCGAGACGCTCGAGCGCGGCATGGCGAAATTCGAGGAGGCGGCGGCAAAGGGCGAGATCACGGGAGAGGACGCGTTCGAGCTGGCGACGACGGACGGCTTCCCGGTCGAGCTGACCCAGGAGCTCGCGCGGGAGCGCGGCCTCGCGCTGAACGAGGAGGAGTACGAGCGCCTGATGGAGCGGCACCGCGTCGTCTCGCGCCAGGGCGGCACCGCGCGGTACGAGCCGCGGTTCGCCGACGCGCCGCGCACCGACTTCGTCGGCTACGAGCAGATCGACGTGCGGACCGCCATCACGGCGTACGCCGACCTCGGGGACGGCTACTTCCAGGTGAAGCTCGCCGAGTCGCCGTTCTATCCCGCGGGCGGCGGCCAGGTCACCGACGCCGGCCGGCTCGAGAAGGAGGACGGCTCCCGCGCGGATCTCGTCGACGCGCTGCGGCTCGAGAACGACCAGGAGCTCGTGTTCCAGGGCGAAGGCTTCGCGGAGGGCGACCGCGTCCGCGCCGTGGTGCCGTGGAACGTGCGCTATCCCACGATGGCGAACCACACGGCGACGCACGTCCTCCACCAGGTGCTGCGGGAGGTGCTCGGCGACCACGTGCGCCAGGCGGGCTCTGCGGTGCGGCCCGACAAGCTCCGCTTCGACTTCACCCACCCGTCGCCGCTCACCCCGGACGAGCGCGCGGACGTGGAGCGGCTCGTGAACGAGCGCGTCTTCGCGAACCTACCCGTGCGGATCTTCGAGACACCCCTGTCGGAGGCGCGGAACCTCGGCGCGATGATGCTCTTCGGGGAGAAGTACGGCGACGTCGTGCGGGTCGTCGACGTCGGCGGCTGGTCGGTCGAGCTCTGCGGCGGCACACACGTGCGCTCGACGGCGGAGATCGGGCCGTTCAGCGTGCTCTCGGAGAGCTCGGTGGGCGCCGGCGCGCGGCGGATCGAGGCGGTGACCGCCGGCGAGGCGTTCGCGCTTCTCCACGAGCGGGCGCGCGAGGCCGACGTGCTGCGGGGCGAGCTCGAGCGGGCGAGGAAGGAGACGAAGCGGCCACAGCAGGCCGAGCAGACGGAGATCGTCTCGCAGGAGAGGGAGAGCGGCGTCGTCCTCGTCGAGGTGAAGAGCCTCAGGGGCGGGCCGCTGCGCGACTTCTCCGACCGCATCCGTCAGCAGGAGAAGGCCGACGGCGCGATCGTCGCCTCGCGCGACGACGGCCGCGTGTTCCTCGTCGTCAACTTCGACGAGTCGCTCGTCGCGCGCGGGCTCGACGCCGTGCACGTCGTGCGCGAGCTCGGCAAGCACATCGGCGGCGGCGGCGGCGGTAAGCCGACGCTCGCCGAGGCGGGAGGGAAGAACCCCGACGGCATCGCCGACGCGCTCGCTGCCGCGAAGGAGCTCGTCACGCCGTGAAGATGCCGGCGTGAAGGTGATGGCGCTCGACTACGGCTCCGCGCGCACCGGGGTCGCCGTCTCCGACCCGACGGGCACGGTCGCGCGGCCGCTCGGCGTCGTGGAGCGGGCCGGCACCGAGGGCGGGCTCGCCGACCTGGCACGACTGGTGCGCGAGGAGGAGGCCGAGCGCGTCGTCGTCGGCCTGCCGCTGACGATGCGGGGTGCGCGCGGCGAGCAGGCGGCCGAGACCGAGCGCTTCGTCGAGTCGCTCCGCCTCGTCCTCGACGTCCCCGTGGAGCTCTACGACGAGCGGTTCACCACCGACCTCGCGCAGCGCACGGCCGGCTCCGCTCCCGAGGACGCGCTCGCCGCGGCGCATCTCCTCTCGACGTACCTCGAGTGGTGCGCGGCGCGCTCGTAGCCGCCTGCGCGCTCGCGCTGGCGGCGATCGTCGCCGGTTGCGGCGGCGGCAGTGCGGCCGCACCGCCGACCACGACGGTCCGCCAGCTGCGCCAGTTCAGGATCGTCTTCCCCGAGGGATTCACGCGCGCGCACATGATCGCCCGCGTGCAGGCCGTCGCGAAGATCGCCGAGCACGAGTCGCACCGCAAGGTGAAGCTCTCGGGAGCCGCATACGCCGCCGCGACCGCGAAGCCGCGGACGCTCGCCGGCTTCGGCCACAGGCAGCTCGAAGGCTTCCTCTTCCCGGACACGTACGACTTCGACCGCACGTCGACGTCGGCCCAGCTCGTGCGCGAGCAGCTCCGCGACTTCGCGGCGACGTGGCGGACGTTGAACCTCTCGTACGCGCGGAGCAAGAACCTCACGCCGTACGACGTGCTCACCATCGCCTCGATGATCGAGGGCGAGGCGCAGGTGCCGAAGGAGCGGCCGCTCGTCGCCGCCGTGATCTACAACCGGCTGCAGGCCGGGATGCCGCTCGGGATCGACGCGACCCTCCGCTACGGCCTGCACATCCCGCCGACGCAGTCGCTCACGCAGTCGGAGCTGCACAACCCGACGCCGTACAACACGCGGCTCCACGACGGCCTGCCTCCGACGCCGATCGACAACCCCGGCCTCGCCTCGCTGCAGGCGGCGACGCATCCCGCGCACGTCGACTACCTCTACTTCGTGCGCAAGCCCGACCACAGGCACCACTACTTCACCGCGAACTACCAGGACTTCCTCCGGCACGAGGCCGCCTACGGCTACTGAGGTGGTCCTGCTCGGCCATCCGGTGGCGCACTCGCTCTCGCCCCGGATGCAGAACGCGGCCTTCGCGGCCGCCCGGCTCGAGTGGGAGTACGTCCTCCGCGACGTCCTGCCCGCCGAGCTCGAGGCTGCCGTGCGGGAGGTCGAGCACGCGAACGTGACGGCGCCGTACAAGCTCGACGCTGCGCGGCTCCTCGGCAGCGACCTGCCCTCGGTCAACACGATCGCGCGCGGGCGCGGCTTCTCGACGGACGCCGCCATCCTCGAGCAAGTAACAGACTGTTACAAGCCGGCGATCGTCGGGGACGGCGGAGCGGCGGCGGCTTTTCGCGCGGCGCTACCGGCGGCGCGCGTCTTCTCGCGGCGCGGCGTCTGGCCGCCCGCAGTCGGGGACGCCGACCTCGTGATCCATGCGACGCCGGTGCGCGACGAGGTCCTGTTCGAGCTTCGACCGGGTCAGACGCTCGTCGACCTCCCGTATCCGAGGACGGCGACGGCGGTGGCCGCGGCTGCGGCGGGCGCGCGCGTGCTCGACGGGCTCGAGGTGCTCGTGGCGCAGGGCGCGGCGAGCTTCGAGCTGTGGACCGGGGTGGAGGCTCCGGTCGCGGCGATGCGCGGTGCGCTGGGCTTGACCTGAGATCGCCGGGGGCATAGAACGAGCACATGCGCGGCTGTCGAGCATGCGGGGGAGGAGTGCAGGACGACTTCCGCTTCTGCCCGCACTGCGGCCGCTCGCAGCGGACGAAGATCGTCGAATACTTCCGCGGGCACCCGGACGTCGGCGACGGCGGGCTTCGGGTCTCGGTCTATCTCACCGAGCCGAGGCACGCCCGCCTCAGCGTCTGGCGCGGCGAGGAGGCCCAGGCGGTGATCTCCCTCGACCCCGACGAGACGAGCCGCCTCTCTCGCTTCCTCCGCACGGCGGCGGCGGGCCGGCACCCGAGCCTCGTCTCGCGGGTGCTTTCCCGCCTGTAGCCCACTACGCTCTCCTCCATGACGCTCGAGCTTGCGACCGCGGGCGAGTCGCACGGGCCTGCGCTCGTCGCGATCGTCTCGGGTCTGCCGGCGGGCCTCGTCCTGGAGCAGGACGCGATCGACGCCGACCTGCGGCGGCGTCAGCAGGGCTACGGCCGCTCGCCGCGGCAGCAGATCGAGGCCGACGAGGTCGAGGTGCTCGCCGGCCTGCGGCACGGTCGCACGCTGGGCACGCCGCTCGCGCTCGTCGTCCGCAACCGCGACCACGCGAACTGGGCGTGGGGGATGAGCCCGTGGCCCCCCGCGGGCGAGCCCGAGGGAAAGGGCGCGAAACCGGTCACGCTCCCGCGGCCCGGGCACGCGGATCTCGCCGGGGCGCAGAAGCACGGCCTCGCGGACGTCCGCGACGCGCTCGAGCGAGCGTCCGCGCGGCACACGGCGGTCTACGTCGCGGCCGGCGCCGTCGCGAAGTCGCTCCTCGGCAGGATCGGGATCGAGGTGGCGGGGCAGGCGCTCCCCGAGGCGGGAGCCGATCCCACCGCAGTCGACGAGGCGCGGCAGGAGCGCGACACGCTCGGCGGCCGCGTCGAGGTGCGGGCGCGTGGAGTCCCACCGGGCCTCGGCTCCTACGCGAGACGGGAGGACCGCCTCGACGCCCGTCTCGCCGCCGCCGTGCTCGGGATCCAGGCCGTGAAGGGCGTCGAGATCGGCGACGGTTTCGCGCTCGCCGGCCTGCGCGGCTCGGCGGCACACGACGAGATCGTGCGCGACGAACACGGCCTCCACCGCGAGACGAACCGCGCGGGCGGCATCGAGGGTGGTGTCTCGAACGGCGAGGAGGTCGTCGTGCGGGCTGCGATGAAGCCGCTGCCGACGCTCATGCGCCCCCTCCGCTCCGTCGATCTCGCCACCGGCGAGGCGGCCGACGCGCTCGTCGAGCGCAGCGACGTCGCGGCCGTCGAGGCGCTCGCGGTCGTGGCCGAGGCCGCCGTCGCCTGGGAGCTCGCGCGTGCCGCGCGGGAGAAGTTCGGCGGCGACGCGCGTCGACGACTTCGTGGGCGCCTGGCGCGCCTACCTGGAGCGGATCGACTGGACGCCCCGCTGAGCCGTCCCATCGCGCTCGTCGGCTTCATGGGCGTCCGGCAAGACGACTGCCGCGCGAGCGCTCGGCCTCCCCGCGGTCGACTCCGACGACCTCGTCGAGGCGGCGGCCGGCAAGCCGGTCGCCGAGATCTTCCGCGACGACGGCGAGGCGGTCTTCCGCGCGCACGAGGAGCAGGCGGTCGTCCTCGCCCTCGGCGGCGGCGCGGTGAGCTCGGCGGCGGTGCGGGACGCGCTCGGCGACACGCTCACGATCTGGCTCGACGTCGACGTCGACACGTGCTGGGAGCGCGTGCGGGGCAGCGGGCGCCCGCTCGCCCTCGACGAGGGCGAGTTCCGCCGCCTGTTCGACGAGCGGCGGCGGCTGTACGCGGAGGTGGCGGACGTCGTGGCCCGCGACGTGCACGACGTCGCCCTCGCCGTCGCCGGCATCCACGTCGAGCGCGGCGCGCTGCAACGGCTCGGCGAGCTCGTTCCGGGAGACGGTCCGGTGGCGCTCGTCTCGGACCCGCACGTCGCGGGCATCCACGGCATGGACGCGCAGCTCGCGCTCGGCGCGCGGCTCGGCGAGACGCACGAGCTCCCGCCCGGGGAGGAGGCGAAGACGCTCACGGCGGTCGACCGGCTCTGGCAGGAGCTGCGCCTCGACCGGACGGGGACGATCGTCGCGCTCGGCGGCGGCTGCACGACCGACGCGGCGGGCTTCGCGGCCGCGACCTACCTCCGCGGCGTCGCCTGGACGCCGGTGCCGACGAGCCTGCTGGCCCAGGTCGACGCGGCGATCGGCGGCAAGACGGCGATCGACCTCCCGCAGGGGAAGAACCTCGTGGGCGCGGTGCACTGGCCGGAGCGGACGATCGTCGACCCGGCGCTGCTCGAGACGCTGCCCGAGCCGCAGCGCCTCGAGGGCATGGCGGAGGTCGTGAAAGCCGGGCTCCTCGCGGGCGAGCCGTTCTGGGAGCTCGCCGACGACGAGCTCGTCCGCCGCTCGATCGCGTTCAAGGCGGGGATCTGCCTCCGCGACCCGTTCGAGCGCGGCGAGCGAGCCCTCCTCAACTTCGGGCACACGTTCGCGCACGCCCTCGAGGCGGCGTCCGGCTACGAGGAGCTGACGCACGGACGCGCGGTCGCGCTCGGCCTGCTCGCTGCGCTGCGCCTCTCCGGCCGCGACACGCGAGTGGTCGAGGAGGTGCTGCGCCCGCAGCCGGTCCGGGTCGACCGCGAGCGCGCCTGGCAGGCGATGCGCCGCGACAAGAAGTCCCGCGGCGGCGAGCCGCGCTTCGTGCTCCTCGGGCCGGACGGGCCGGTGCAGGGCGTCGTCCTTCCCGAAGCGGACGTGCGCCACGAACTCGATAGGTTGATCGCGTGAGGATCCTCGTCCTCAACGGTGTGAACCTCGACGTGGTCGGGCGTCGCGACCCGGCGCTCTACGGCGGTCTGACGATCGCGGAGCTCGAGAGCCGCATCTACGGCTGGGCGCGGGAGCTCGAGCTGACCGTCCAGTGCCGCCAGACGAACGACGAGGGCGAGTTCGTCAAGTGGTGCCACGACGCCTACGACACCGTCGACGGCATCGTCGTCAATCCCGCGGCCTGGACGCACTACGCGTGGGCGATCCACGACGCGCTCGAGCCGCTCACGATCCCCATCGTCGAGGTGCACCTCTCGAACGTGGACGAGCGCGAGGAGTGGCGGCGCAAGTCGGTCGTCTCCGACCTCGTCGCCGCCCGCTTCATCGGCCACGGACCGGACGGGTACCGGATGGCGCTCGACTACCTCAAGGAGCGTGACGCATGAGCTCCAGGATCGAACGGCTGCGGGCGCTGCTCGAGGAGCCGCTCCTGATCACGAACCTCGTCAACGTCGGCTACCTGACCGGCCTCGACAGCTCGAACGCCGCACTCCTCGTCGAGCCCGAGCGGGTACGGCTCTTCACCGACTTCCGCTACATCGCGGCGGCGCGGGCGATCGGCGGGGTCGAGGTGGTGCAGACGAAGCGCTCGCTCATCGCGTGGCTCGCGGACGAGCTCGAAGGGCGTGTCGGCTTCGAGGCGGACGTCCTGCCGTGGTCGTTCGCCGAGCAGCTGCGCGGCGGCGGTGTCGACCTCGTGCCGCAGCAGGGTCTCGTCGAGCAGCTGCGTGCGGTGAAGGACGGAGGGCGAGCTCGCAGCGTTCCGGCGCGCCTGCGCGATCACCGACCGGATGTTCGAGCGGCTCGTGAGCGAGGTTCCGTTCGTCGGACGCCGCGAGCGCGACGTCGCCTGGGACATCCAGCGGATCTTCTACGAGGAGGGCGCGGACGAGCTCGCGTTCGAGTCGATCGTGGGCTCGGGACCGAACGGTGCGCGTCCGCACGCGCGTGCCGGCGACCGTGTGATCGAGACGGGTGAGCTCGTCGTCATCGACACGGGCTGCCGCGTCGACGGCTACTGCTCCGACTACACGCGGACGCTCGCCACGGGCGAGCTGGACGCCGGAATGGCGGAGGCGTACGAGGTCGTGCGCGGGGCGCAGCAGGCGGGCCTCGACGCGATCCGGGCCGGCGTGTCCGGGATCGACGTCGACGCGGCCGCGCGGGACGTGATCGAGGCAAGCGCGCTCGCCGGCACGTTCGGGCACGGGCTCGGCCACGGCCTCGGGCTCGACGTCCACGAGGCGCCGCGACTCTCGACCGAGAGCCCCGACACGCTCGCGGCCGGCAACGTCGTGACCGTCGAGCCGGGCGTCTACCTCCCCGACAGCTTCGGGATCCGGATCGAGGACGACGTGATCGTGACCGAGGAGCGGGATCGAGAACCCCGTCCGGTTCACGAAGGAGCTGGTCACGGTCTCGTAGCTACCATCGGGCGCCGTGGCCGAGACGGTCGACACGAACAGCTTCAAGAACGGGATGCACATCTCCCTCGACGGCAAGGTCTGGCGGATCGTCGAGTTCCAGCACGTGAAGCCCGGCAAGGGCGGCGCGTTCGTCCGCACGAAGCTCAAGAGCCTCGACGCGGGCGCGGTCGTCGATCGCACGTTCCGCGCGGGCGAGAAGTTCCCGCGTGTGCACACCGAGACGAAGAACGTCCAGTTCCTCTACGACGACGGCACCGACGTGCATTTCATGGACGCGGAGACGTACGAGCAGTTCGCGTTCCCGCACGCCGAGCTGGCCGACGAGCTGTCCTACATGCAGCCGAACGCGTCCGTCCAGGTGCTGAGCGTGGACGGCGAGCCGTCGAGCATCCAGCTTCCGGCCTCCGTCGAGCTCGAGGTCGTCGAGACGGAGCCGGGCGTCAAGGGGGACACGGTCTCGAACGTGACGAAGCCGGCCAAGCTCGAGACGGGTGCCGTCGTGAACGTCCCGCTCTTCGTGAACGTGGGCGACCGCCTCAAGGTCGATCCCCGCGAGGGGCGCTACATCTCGCGCGCTTGAGCGCGCCGCGAGCGAGGAACCGCGCAGCGGTTCCGAGGTAGTCTCGTCGCGTGCCGTCGCTCGTCGACACGACGATCCGCCTGCTCGGGCAGGAGCCGCTCGCGGGACGCGTGCCCGTCGCCGAGCAGCTCCGGCTCGCGGAGATCCTCGACCGCGCCGGGTTCGCGTACCTCGAGATCTCGGGCGGCGGCTGCTTCGACGCGGCCGTCAAGCGCGGCGTCGAGAGCCCGTGGGAGCGGATCCGCGCGTTCAAGGCGCGCGTCAAGACGCCCCTCGGTCTCGCCCTGCGGGGCCGCTTCCTCGTCGGCTCGCGTCCCGTCGACGCCGACTTCGCGCGGCGCTTCGTCGCCTCGGCGGCGGAGAACGGGATCGACGTCTTCCGGCTGCACGACCCACTCAACGACGTCTCGAACCTGCGCGAGGCCGCGGAGGCGATCGTGGCGGCGGACCGTGACTTCGAGGCCGGGCTCGTCTACAGCCCGGGGCGCACGGGCGAGATCGAGACGCTGATCGAACGGGCGAAGATGCTGCCCGAGCTCGGTGCCGTGCGCGTCCTCCTCCACGACCCGACCGGCTCGCTCCAGCCACACACCGCCGAGCAGCTCGTGCACGCGCTCGCCGACGCGAGCGGCTTGCCCGTGGGGATCTACGGGCAGGGAGCCGGCGGACGCGCGCTCGCCGCCGCACTCGCCGCAGCCCGCGCCGGCGCGCAGCTCATCGCCTGCGCGATCTACCCGCTCGCGCTGACGCTCCACCGCGTCTCGGGGGAGGCGCTCGCGGAGGCGCTCGCCGGGGCCGGCCTCGATGCCGGGGTCGACGTGGACGCGCTGTGGGAGGCGACCGACCTCGTCGACGAGCACATCGGCGACGAGCTCGTCACTCCGCTCGTGCCGCGCATCGCCGTGCTCGCGGCCCGCCACGACCTGCCGGCGAGCGTCGTCGGAGGGATCGACCGGTCCCTGCAGGCGGAGGGCGCGGCCGACCGGCTGGGAGACGTGCTCGAGGAGCTCGACCGGATCCGGGCGGAGGTCGGCTGGCCGCCGCTCGCGTCGCCGATCGGCCAGGTACTCGCCTCGCAGGCGATCATCAACGTCCTCTCCGCGAGCCGCTACCTCACCCTCCTCGACGAGGTGCGCGCGCTCGTCACGGGTGCCTTCGGCACGCCGCCGGCACCGATCGACCCGGCGCTCGCCCGCGTCGTCGAGCTCACCGCCGATCCCGAGCGCGACGAGAGCCGGACCCCGGCCCTCGAGGAGGTTCGCGAGCGCGCCGAAGGCGTCGCGGCGAGCGAGGAGGAGCTGCTCCTGCTCGGCCTGTTCGGGGAGGACGCCGAGCGGCTGCTCCGTGGGATCCGCAGCCGGGGCCGCCGTGACGCCGACCTCGCCGGCGTGGCGGAAAGCCGCTCCGCGCGCGTCGAGGAGATCGTGCGGATCGTGCAGGAGTCCGGCATCGGCGAGGTCACGATCGAGGAGGACGGGATGCGGATCTCGGTCCGTGCGACGCCGGATGCCGTCGCGGGAGAGCAGGGCGACGCGCCGCTCGCGGTGCCCGAGCCGGGTTTCCCCTCTGCGACGGCGGTCAGCGGCACGCTCTTCCGGGTCGAGTCGCCGATGGTCGGCACGTTCTACCGCTCCTCTCAGCCCGGGTCGCCGCCGTTCGTCGAGGTCGGCGACGTCGTCGCTCCGGGCCAGACGCTCTGCATCCTCGAGGCGATGAAGCTGATGAACGAGGTGAAGGCGGACGTCGAGGGGGTCGTGCGCGGCGTGCACGCCGAGAACGCGCAGGCGGTCGAGTTCGGCCAGCTCCTGTTCGAGCTCGAGCCGCTCGCCGGCCGTCCCGCGCTCTAGCTCTCGGGCGCGGCTTCCGCGATCGGCCGGCCGACGACGAGCACCTCGAGCAGCTCCGGCCCGAGCTCCGCGAGCTCCGCGTCGGGGAGCACGCCGAGCGCGTCGAGGCTCTTCGAGAAGAAGCAGCGCGCCGAGGCCGCGAGCACGACGTCCATGATCTCCGCCTCCGAGAGGCCGAGATCGCGGAGAGGCTGGAGATCCGCGTCGTCGATCGACGTCGCGTCGTCGACGACCTTCTCCGCGAGATCCATCACCGCGACGTCCACGGCGTCGAGGGGCGCGGAGCGGCGGTCGCGGGCGATCTCGGCGACGGGCGCGGCGAACTGGTCGCGCAGCGCCCGCCCGTGCATGAGGCTGCAGTAGCTCGAGCGCAGGCGGCGTGCGGCGGCGAGCGTCGCGAGCTCGTAGCGGCGGAGGTCCATGCCGGACTTGATCGCGCCGTTCAGCTGCTGCCACGCCGCGTACACCTCCGGCCGTGGCTCGAACGCGCGCTCGAAGTTCGTGGGCATGAGGGGAGTCTGCCGTCCGTAGACTCTTGCCGTGTTTTCGCGTGTGCTGGTAGCGAACCGGGGTGAGATCGCAGTCCGCGTGATCCGCGGGTTG
The DNA here is from genome assembly GCA_963746965.1 of uncultured Actinomycetes bacterium. Lineage (GTDB taxonomy): Bacteria > Actinomycetota > Thermoleophilia > Gaiellales > Gaiellaceae > Palsa-739. The sequence continues at coordinate 2,102,157 of CAVVDH010000001.1, forward strand.
CACGAGCTCGGCGTCGAGGCGGTCGCCGTCTACTCGACCGCCGACGAACATGCGCTCCACGTGCGGCTCGCCGATCGCGCCGTCAGGATCGGGCCGCCGGCGGCGGCCGAGAGCTACCTCAACATCCCGGGTCTCGTCGCGGCGGCCGCGACCACCGGTTGCGAGGCCGTGCATCCGGGGTACGGCTTCCTCGCCGAGAACGACGAGTTCGTGCGCATGTGCGAGGACAACGACCTCGTCTTCATCGGCCCGCCCGCCGACGTGATGGCGCGGATGGGGGACAAGGCGCAGGCGAAGGCGGAGATGCGCGCCGCGGGCGTCCCGCTCGTCCCGGGCACCGAGGGCGTCGCCGGGCCGGAGGACGCGCGCGCGGCGGCCGACGAGCTCGGCTATCCGGTGCTGCTGAAGGCGGCCGCCGGCGGCGGCGGCAAGGGCATGCGGATCGTGACGCGCCCGGACGATCTCCACGACGCGTATCAGCGCGCCGCGGCAGAGGCCCACGCCGCCTTCGGCGACGGCTCGCTCTACGTCGAGAAGGTGATCACGCCGGCCCGCCACGTCGAGATCCAGGTGCTGTGCGACCACCACGACCACGTCCTCACGTGCGGCGAGCGGGAGTGCTCGGTGCAGCGCCGCCACCAGAAGCTGATCGAGGAGTCTCCCTCGCCCGCGCTCGACGACGAGCTGCGCGAGGAGATGGAGGCGGCGGCCGAGCGCGCGTGCCGCCACATCGGCTACCGCAACGCGGGCACGTTCGAGTTCCTCGTCGGGCCGGACGGCTCGTTCTCCTTCATCGAGCTCAACGCGCGCCTCCAGGTCGAGCACCCGGTCACCGAGCTCGTGACGGGGCTCGACATCGTCCGCGAGCAGGTGCGGATCGCAGCCGGAGAGCCGCTCGCCCACGGCGGCCGCGCGGGGCCGCGCAAGGGTCACGCGATCGAGGTGCGGATCAACGCCGAGGATCCCGCCCGCGGCTTCGCTCCGGCGCCCGGGCGGATCGAGCGGTTCCGGCCGCCCCTCGGGCCCGGCGTCCGCGTCGACACGTTCGTCGAGGACGGGACGACGATCACGCCGTACTACGACTCGCTGATCGCGAAGCTCATCGTCGTCGACGCGAGCCGCCGCCTGGCGATCGAGCGGGCGCGGCGGGCGCTGCGCGAGCTCGTGGTCGAGGGCGTGCCGACGACGCGCGAGGTCTTGCTCGACATCCTCGACAGCGACGAGTTCCGCAGCGGCGACTACTCGACCTCCTTCCTCGACGAGGCGGGCGCGCGGCTACCGGCGCTCGCGGGCTCGTGAGCCGCGTGCTCGCCCAGGAGAAAGGCGGCTCGGTGCGCGTGAGCGAGGTCGCGCTGACGGAGATCGTGCAGCGCGCGGTCTCCTCCGTCGAGGGCGCCCGCCTGCGCAAGGGGCGCCGGAGGCTCGGCGTCGTCCTCGAGGACGGCCACGCACGCGCCGAGCTCCGGCTCGCCGTCGAGTACGGCCGTGTCCTGCCCGAGGTGTCGGCCGCCGTGCAGGAGCGGGTGGCCGACGCGCTGGCGCGGATGTGCGACGTCGAGGTCGACTCCGTGGACGTCGTGGTCGAGGAGCTCGAGCGTGTCCGCTAGCGGGATCAGCCGCCGCGAGGCGCGCCGCGCGGCCGTCTTCATGCTCTTCCAGTGGGACGTCACCGGCCGGCCGCTCGGCTCGCTCTACGAGGGCGACGTGGACGGGTACACGCAGCGGCTCGCCGGCGCGGTCACCGAGCGCGCGGACGAGCTCGACGCGCGGATCACGGCTGCCTCCGACGACTGGACCGCGGACCGGCTCGGCGCGGTCGAGCGGAACGTCCTCCGTGTGGCCCTCGAGGAGCTCGACGAGGGAGAGGTGCCGGTCGAGGTCGTCCTCGACGAGGCGGTCACGCTTGCGAAGCGGTATGCATCCGAAGATGCTGCGAGGCTGGTGAACGGGATCCTGGGGAAGCTCGTGCGAGAGGAGGAGCAGACGCGAAGTGAGCACTGACGAGTCGTTGACGCGGGCGGAGGAGCTGCTCGCGCGGGTCGAGGCCGTGCGCGCGGAGCTCGAGCAGGTCGCCGAGGGAGAGGGCGGCTCGCCGGAGCGGGCGATCGAGCTGCTCGGCGAGCTCTCGGAGCTCGCGAAGGCCGTCGAGGAGGAGCTGACCCGCGCCCAGCGGGCGGCCGAGGCCGATGCACAGTCCTGACCAGCTGAAGGAGCTCGCCGACGAGGCGCTCGAGGGGCTCGATCTCTGGCCGGAGCTGCACGGCCAGGCGACCTCCGTCCGGTACTCCCTCGAGGTCGGCGGCAAACGGGTGCGTCCGGTGATCGCGCTCGCCGTCGGCGAGGCGCTCGGCGCGTCGGTCGAGCAGGTGCTGCCGGCGGCGCTCGCGATCGAGCTCGTCCACACGTTCTCGCTCGTCCACGACGACCTGCCGGCGATGGACGACGACGAGGAACGGCGCGGGGAGCCGTCCACGTGGAAGAAGTTCGGGGAGGGCGTAGGCGTCCTCGCGGGGGACGCGCTGCTCGCGGAGGCCTTCCGGCTCGCGGCGCGCTACGAGTCGTCGGCGGTGGCCCGCGAGCTCGCCGAGGCGACGCTCGGGATGATCGGCGGCCAGTACCTCGACACGATGGTCCAGGACTACGACCTCGCCGCCGTGCACCGGCTCAAGACCGGGCGGCTCTTCTACGCCTCCGTCACGATGGCGCTCTGGGCCGCCGAGCTGCCCGACGTCGAGCAGGCGCCGTGGCGCGCGTTCGCGGAGGAGCTCGGGCTACTGTTCCAGATCGTCGACGACATCCTCGACGAGGACGGGTACGTCCGCGAGCACGGAGCCGAGGTGGCGCGCCGCTACGCCGACGAGGCTGCGGAGCGGGCGCGCGAGCGGCTCGACGAGGTCGACGCGGACACGTCCGTGCTCCGCGAGATCGTCGACGGCCTCGCAGTGCGCACCGCTTGAGCGCCCCGGGGTGGTTCCTCGACGAGCGGGCGCACGCCGGACCCGAGCACCTCGATCCCGCCTATGTCGCGGCGTACGACGCGAAGGCGCGCCTCGATCTCGATGCCGCGCTCGAGCTCCTGCGTCGGCACGGGCTCGGCCCCGGGGCGACGCTCGTCGATCTCGGATGCGGTACGGGACTGCTCGCCGCGGCCGCCGCGGCGGAGGCCGGGCACGTCGTCGGCGTGGACCCTTCGCCGGCGATGCTCGACCTGGCCCGCCCCAGGAGCGACGCGGTCGAGTGGGTCGAGGCGGGCTTCCTCACCTACGAGCACTCGGGCGATCCGCCGCAGCTCGTGCACTCGCGCCACGCGCTCCACCACCTGCCCGACTTCTGGAAGGGCGTCGCTCTCGCCCGCATCCACGACCTGCTGGCGCCGGGCGGCGTGCTCGTCCTCCGCGACCTCGTCTACGACTTTCAGCCCGCCGAGGCCGACGAGCGGATCGAGGAGTGGCTCTCCGCGGCGCCGCCGAATCCCTCGGAGGGCTGGACGCGCCGCGAGCTCGAGGAGCACGTCCGGGACGAGCATTCGCCGTACTCCTGGCTGCTGGACTCACTGCTCGAGCGGGCCGGCTTCGAGATGCGCGAGTGCGAGATCCGCTCCCGGATCTACGGGACGTACGTGTGTGTGCGGCGGTGAAGAAGCGCCTCGACGTCCTCCTCGTGGAGCGCGGGCTCGCGGAGTCGCGGGCCCAGGCGCAGGCGTTCGTGCTCGCCGGGCTAGTCCCCGGCTTCGAGAAGCCGGGTCAGCAGGTGGAGGAGGACGCCGAGCTCGAGGTCGAGCGGCCGCCGCAGTACGTCTCGCGCGGCGGCGAGAAGCTCGCGCACGGGCTGGAGGGGCTCGGCGTCGATCCCGCCGGGCTCGACTGCGTCGACGTCGGCGCCTCGACCGGCGGCTTCACGGACGTCCTGCTCCAGCACGGCGCGGCGCGCGTGATCGCGCTCGATGTCGGCTACGGCCAGCTGCACCCTCGCCTGCGGGCCGACCCGCGCGTGACCGTGCTCGAGCGGACGAACGCGCGCACGTTGACGGGGCTCCCGTTCGCGCCGCAGCTCACGGTCTGCGACGTCTCCTTCATCTCGGTGCGGCTCGCACTGCCGCCGGTCCTGCGTCTCTGCGCGCCCGACTGGCAGGCGGTCGTGCTCGTGAAACCGCAGTTCGAGGCGGGACGAGCCGACGTGGGAAAGGGCGGCGTCGTCCGCGACCCCGAGGTGCGGCGGCGCGTCCTCCGCGAGGTCGCCGAGGCGGCGCTCTCGTGGCAGGCGAGCGTCCGGGGCGTCGTAGACTCCGGGCTCCCGGGCCCGAAGGGGAACCGGGAGACCTTCCTCCACCTCGTGCATTCGGAGCAGCCGACCCTTCCCGATGACTTCCCCGAGCGGATCGAGCGCGCACTCGCCGGTTGAGACGGCCGTGGTCGTCGCGCACGGCCGCATCGACGTCCGCGATGCGGTGGGACGCGTGCGCGGGGTCGCCGAGCGCACCGGCGTGGAGCTCGTCGACGATCCCGAGCGCGCCCAGCTCGCCGTCGCCGTCGGCGGCGACGGGACGATCCTCCGCACGCTCGCCCGGCTGCTGGGGACGGGCGTGCCGGTGATCGGCGTCAACTTCGGCCGTGTCGGCTTCCTCGCCTCGATCACGCCCGACCGGCTCGAGGAGGACCTCGCACGGGTGTTCGCGGGCGACTACGAGACGATCGAGCAGCCGACCCTCGAGGCACAGCTCGACGGCCGGACGCTCGTGGCCGTCAACGACGTCGTCGCCACGAGCTCGACGCTCGGCCGCATGGTCGAGCTCGGCTGGGCGATCGGAGGCGAGGAGCTCGGGGTCGTGTCGTGCGACGGGATGATCTGCTCGACGCCGTCCGGCTCGACCGCGTACAACCTCTCCAACGGCGGCCCGGTGCTCGTTCGCGGCCTCGATGCGATGGCGATCACGTTCATCGCGCCGCATTCCCTCCGCGCCCGGCCGCTCGTCGTGCCCCGCGGCGCGGAGCTGACGGTGCGCAACGCGACCGCGGACGTCGACGCCGCGGTTCTCGTCGACGGGCATCGCAGCGGCGACCTCGTGCCGGAGCGCTCGCTCTCGATCCGGCTCGGCGAGCAGCGCAGCCTTCTCGCGACGCTGCCGGAGACGACGTTCTTCGGCCGCTACCGCGAGACCTTCACCTCGTAGCGGCCCGTCCCCAAGAGCGAATGGGCGGCGTCGGGCGGCGGGTCTACGATCGGCAGCGTGCTTCGACGGCTGCGCATCGAGAACCTCGTGCTCATTCGGGAGGCGGAGCTCGAGCTCTCGCCCGGGCTGAACGCGATCACGGGGGAGACCGGCGCCGGTAAGACGATCCTCGCCCAGGCGCTCGGCCTCCTGCTCGGCGCGAAGGGCGACGACTCGTACGTGGGGGCTGCCGGCGAGGAGGCCTACGTCGAGGCGGAGCTCGATCTGCCGGAGGAGCTGGAGGCGCTCGACGAGCTCCGGCCGGAGGACGAGGACGCTCTCGTCGTCTCCCGCCGCGTCTTCGGCGACGGGCGGACCCGCGCCTACGCGTGGGGACGGGCAGCCGCGCGGGAGGACGTCGCCGCGGCTGTGGAGCGCGTCGTCGCGATGTCGGGCCAGTTCGAGCAGCGCCGGCTCGCGCGCCCGTCGTACCAGCTCGAGGTGCTCGACCGCTTCTGCGGCGAGGACCAGCTCGCCCGCCGGGGCGCGGCGCGGACCGCGTGGCGCGACGCGCAGGCGGCTCGCCGCCGGCACGACGAGCTGACCGCGAACGCCGCACTCGCCGAGGCCCGGGTCGAGGAGCTCCGCGCGCTCGCCGAGGACACCCGAGGCATGGAGGCCGGTGAGGAGGAACGCCTGCGCGCCGAGCGCGAGCGGCACCGGCACGTCGCGGAGCTCGCCTCCGGGGCCGCTGCCGCCGCGGCCGCCCTGTCTCCGGACGAAGGCGAGGGAGCCGCCGGCCTCGTGGCCGCGGCGGAGCGCTCGGTCGCGCCGCTCGAGCGGCTCGCGCCGGAGTTGCGGCGCGCCGGCGACGAGCTGCGTGACGCCGAGCTGCGCCTGCGCGAGACCGCGTCCGATCTCCACGCGTTCCTCGCGTCGCTCGAAGCGGACCCGGGACGCCTCGAGCAGCTCGAAGCCGAGCTCGACCGGATCGCCGAGGCGAAGCGCCGTTTCCGCTGCGCGACCTACGACGAGCTGCTCGCGCGGCGGGAGGAGGCGCGCGCCGAGCTCGCTGCGCTCGAAGGCGGCCGCGACCCGGTCGAGATCGCCCTGCGCGAGCTGGCGGAGGCCGAAGAGCGGGTGCACGGGCTCTCGCTCGAGCTCAGGGCCGAGCGCAACGCTGCGGCGCCCGCGTTCGCCGACGCCGTCGCCGCCGAGCTGCGCGGCGTCGGCATGGGGGAGGGCGAGTTCGTCTGCGAGCTGCGCGAGCGGGACGAGCCCGGCTCGACCGGCTCCGACGAGGCCGCGTTCCTCGTCCGCCCGAACGCCGGTCTCCCGTTCGCACCGGTCGCCGAGACCGCATCCGGAGGCGAGCTCTCGCGGATCGCGCTCGCGATCGCGGCGGTCGCCGGCGGCGACACGCTCGTGTTCGACGAGATCGACGCGGGGGTCGGCGGCGAGACGGCGCACGCGGTCGGTGGATTGCTGCGGCGTCTCGCCGAGCATGCTCAGGTGGTGACGATCACGCATCTCCCGCAGATCGCGGCCCTCGCCGACCGCCACTTCCGCGTCGAAAAGATGCCGGGCGACCCGACCCACACGCGAATCGAGCAGCTCGGGGACGAGGAGCGGAAGGCCGAGCTCGAGCGGATGCTGGGCGGACAGGAATTCCTTGCCGCGGTACGCGGCTAGGCGCGTCCTGCCGGCGAGCGTCGACGACGTATGGGCGCTGCTCGCCGAGCCGGAGCGGTTCGCCGAGTGGTGGCCGGGGGTCGAGCAGGTCGAGCCGACCGTGCGGCGCGCAATGGCGCCGGGCGCCCTCTGGCAGGTCGAGGGGGCGAACCGGTTGAGCGTCCTGCGGCGCCCGCAGCTCAGCGGGACGCTGCTCGTGCTCGACGTCGTGCCGCAGCGACGACTCGCTTTCCAGTTGAGCGAAGCCCGGATCGACGCCGAGCTCGAGCTCGAGGAGACGGGGGACGGCGAGACGACCGCGACGCTCAGTGTCGATGCGCCGCGGTTCTCCGGCGTCGGCCGCGCCTTCCCGTCGCAGGCGCTCGCGAAGCTCGCCGGCCGCGTCCGGGCGGCACGCGAGTAGGCGCCCGCCGCCGGGGGTGCTACCCTGAAATCCCGTGAGCGCACGGGACCCGAAGTACGTCTTCGTCACTGGTGGGGTCGTCTCGGCGCTCGGGAAGGGGATCGTCGCCGCTTCGCTCGGCCGTTTGTTGAAGGCACGGGGCTTGCGCGTCCAGCTGCAGAAGTTCGATCCGTACCTCAACGTCGACCCGGGGACGATGAGCCCGTTCCAGCACGGCGAGGTCTTCGTCACCGAGGACGGGGCCGAGACCGACCTCGACATCGGCCATTACGAGCGGTTCGTCGACGAGAACTTCCTGCGCAGCGCGAGCCACAGCGCGGGCGCGGTGTGGGACACCGTCCTGCGCAAGGAGCGCAAGGGCGACTTCCTCGGCGCGACGGTGCAGGTGATCCCGCACATCACGAACGAGATCAAGGCGCGCATCCGGCGCGCCGCCGAGGCGAGCCCCGCCGACGTCGTGATCTCGGAGATCGGCGGCACCGTCGGCGACATCGAGTCGCTGCCGTTCCTCGAGGCGATTCGCCAGTTCCGGCGGGAGGTCGGTCTCGAGAACGTCGTCTACGTCCACGTGACGCTCGTGCCGTTCATCGAGGCGGCCGGCGAGCTGAAGACGAAGCCGACACAGCACTCGGTGAACGAGTTGCGCCGGATCGGCATCCACCCCGACGTCGTCGTCTGCCGCTCGCACGAGGAGCTCTCGCGCGAGATCCGCGACAAGATCGCGCTCTTCGCAGACGTCGACCCCGAGGCTGTCGTCGCGTGCCCGGACGTCCCCGACGTGTACGAGGTGCCGCGCGTGCTGAGAGAGGAGGGGCTCGACCGGCTCGTGGGCGAGCGGCTCGGGCTCGACCTCAGCGAGCCGGACCTCTCCGACTGGGACGAGCTGCTCGAGCGCGTCCACGGTCGCCGCGACGTCGTCGAGATCGCGCTCGTCGGCAAGTACGTGAAGCTCCGGGACGCGTACCTCTCCGTCCACGAGGCGCTCAAGCACGCCGGGCTGGAGCACGGCTGCGCGGTCCGCGTGCGCTGGGTGGACGCAGAGGACATGTCGTACGACGAGGCGGCGGAGCTGCTCGAGAACGTCGACGGCGTGCTCGTGCCCGGCGGATTCGGTTCTCGCGGCTGGGAGGGCAAGATCCTCGCCTGCCGCGTCGCGCGCGAGCGTCGTATCCCGTATCTCGGCATCTGCCTGGGGATGCACGTCGCCGTCTCGGAGTTCGCGCGGCACGTCGCCGGGCTCGACGGGGCGAACTCGACGGAGATGGACCCGGAGACGCCGTATCCCGTGATCGACCTCCTGCCGGAGCAGAAGGGGATCGAGGACCTCGGCGGCACGATGCGCCTCGGCGCGCAGGCGGTCGAGGTCGCCGACGGGACGCGTGCCCGGGAGCTGTACGAGGAGGCGACGATCCACGAGCGGCACCGGCACCGCTACGAGGTCAACAACACGTATCGCGACAGGCTCGTCGAGAGCGGGCTCGTCGTGAGCGGCACGTTCCAGGAGGGGCGGCTCGTCGAGATCGTCGAGCTCGCCGATCATCCGTGGTTCGTCGCGAGCCAGTTCCACCCGGAGTTCAAGTCGCGGCCCACGCGGGCTGCGCCGCTCTTCCGCGGCTTCGTCGGCGCGGCGTACGATCGCGCCCGGGCGCGCGCCGGCGAGCGCGTCGCCGCCTGACGGATCGCCCGTAGGATCGGCGCGTGTCCGAGGTCCTCGACCTCTTTCTCGAGCTCACAGCGCTCCCGACTCCTTCGGGCGAAGAGAGCGGTTCCGCCGACGTCGTCGTCCGGTACCTCCGCGACCTCGGCCTCCGCCCGGACGAGGACGGCTTCGGCAACGTCTATGCGCGGGTCGAGCCGACCGCCGAGGGGACGCCGTTGTTCTTCTGCGCGCACCTCGACACGGTGCCGCCCTCGGGAGAGCTGCGGCCGGTCGTGGAGGACGGCGTCGTCCGAAACGCAGGCGGCACGATCCTCGGCGCCGACAACAAGGCCGCGGTCGTGCAGATGCTCGAGGGCGTGCGGCGGCTGCTCGTCGAGAACGTGCCACAGGCCGGCGTCGAGCTGGTGTTCACGCGGCAGGAGGAGATCGGTCTGCTCGGCGCGGCCGCCTTCGACCACACGCGGCTGCACGCCGAGCTCGGCTTTGTCTACGACCAGGAGGGGCCGATCGGCGCGATCGTCCTCGGGGCGCCGTTCGCGCAAGGGCTCGAGATCTCGTTCCACGGCCGCGCGGCGCACGCGGGGATGTCGCCGGAGGAAGGGCGGTCGGCGATCCAGGCGGCGGGGAAGGCGATCGCCGACCTGCGTCTCGGTCGCGTCGACGAGGAGACGACGGCGAACGTCGGAGTCATCCGTGGCGGGGCGGCCGGCAACATCGTCCCCGAGACGTGCTCGTTCGTCGCCGAGGCGCGCAGCCACGACGAGCGCAAGCTCGGCGACCTCGTGCAGGAGATGCTCGACGCGTGCGCGTTCGCCGCGAACGAGGCCGAGTGCGAGCTGCAGAGCGAGCTGCGGAAGACGTACCGCGGCTACCGCTTCGCGAAGAGCGACGACGTGGTGCGGCTCGCTGCGCACGCGCTCGGGGGCTGCGGCCACGAGGTGCGGTACGTGTTCTCGGGCGGGGCCGCCGACGCGAACGTCTTCAACGAGCGCGGCCTTCGCTGTCTCAATCTCACGCACGGCGTGCACGACTTCCACAGCCCGCACGAGCGGATCGCGGTCGGCGATCTCGAGGCGATGGCCGATGTCACCCTTGCGCTCGTCGAGGCTGCCCGCTCATGAGCTTCGAGCCCGACTCCGCGCAGCGGGTGTACGAGGGGCGATTGCTCGGCGTGACGGTCGAGCTGTGGGGCGCGCACGAGCGCGAGATCGTGGAGCATCCCGGCGCGGTCGCCGTGGTTGCGGTGGACGACGAGGGGTGCGTCGCGCTCGTCCGGCAGTTGCGTGAGCCTGCGCGGAGACGGTTGCTCGAGCTGCCGGCGGGAACGGCCGAGCGGGGCGAGGAGCCGTTGGCGACGGCGCGGCGGGAGCTGCAGGAGGAGTGTGGCCTGACCGGCGGCGAGTGGAGCGAGCTGGCGGCGTTCTGGACGACGCCCGGGTTCTGCCGCGAGCGGATGCATCTGTTCGCGGCGGAGGGAGTGGTGCCGGGCGACGCCGCTCCGGAGGACGACGAGGAGCTAGAGCTCGTCCGCTGGCCGGTCTCCGAGATCGGCCAGCGGCTCGGCGAGATCGAGGACGCGAAGACGCTCGCCGGCTTGTTGCTCTACCTCTCCACGCGTCCAGCGAGGACGAGCCCCGACTAGGCCCGTCCGCCGCACCCCCACCCAAGGGTGGGGAGTCGATCCCTCCGCCCTCGCGGTCGACGCTACCGGCGGGACTGTGACGAGGCTCTGACGTGGCGTCGCTATTGTCCGGCAACTCCTTTTCGGCTGCGTGTTCCAGCGTTGGAGAGATAGTGTCTCCGGGCTTTGCGAATCGGCGTGCCGAAGGAGATCAAGACGGACGAGTACCGGGTGGCGCTCACGCCGGCGGGCGCGCGGGAGCTGATCCAGCGCGGTCACGAGGTGCTCGTCGAGACGACGGCGGGAGTCGGCAGTGCCTTCGCCGACGAGCAGTACGAGCGAGCGGGAGCCCGCATCGTCTCGGTCGACGAGGCGTGGGGTGGAGCCGATCTCGTCCTCAAGGTCAAGGAACCGATCGAACCGGAGTACGCGCGGTTGCGAGAGGGTCTCGTGCTCTTCACGTACCTGCACATCGCCGCCGACGAGCCGCTCACGCGTGCGCTCGTGGACAGCGGCATCGCCGCCGTCGCGTACGAGACCGTCGAGACGGACGACCGGCGGCTACCGCTGCTCGCGCCCATGAGCGAGATCGCCGGCAGGCTCGCTCCGCAGGCGGCGGCCCACTTCCTCGAGAAGCCGCTCGGGGGACGCGGGGTCCTCCTCGCGGGAACGCCCGGTGTCCAACCCGGCCACGTCGTCGTGCTCGGTGGCGGGATCGTCGGCTACAACGCAGCGATCATCGCGCTCGGTCTCGGTGCCCGCGTCACGGTCCTCGAGCGCTCGATCGACCGCATGCGGCACCTCGACGAGATCCTGTCCGGCCGGGTCACCCTCCTGATGTCGTCGAGCCTCGAGGTCGAGCAGACCATCGCGCAGGCCGACGTCGTGATCGGCGCAGTTCTCATCCCCGGCGCCCGTGCCCCCAAGCTCATCAGCCGCGCAATGCTGTCCGACATGCAATCCGGCGCCGTGATCGTCGATGTCGCCATCGACCAGGGCGGATGCATCGAGACGGCGCACCCCACGACGCACTCCGACCCCGTGTACGAGATCGACGGGATCATCCACTACTGCGTAGCGAACATGCCGGGTGGTGTGCCGGTGACCTCCACGAGGGCGCTCACGAACGCGACGCTGCCGTACGTGGAGGCGATCGCCGACCGGGGCCTCCCTGGTGCAGTGGCACGCGACCCGTCGCTCGGCCGCGGTGTCAACGTGCTCCACGGCAAGGTCACGTACGAGGCGGTTGCCGAGGCGCACGGCCTCGAGCACACGCCGCTCGCGGACGTCCTGCCGCTCGCGCCGGTCTAGCCCGGCGTCGTCTCACATCTTGCGGTTGGGTGTCACCCGCACGACCACCCACGTCACGGCGGCCGCCGCCCCCACGATGAGGAGGACGTAGCCGACGAAAGCGATTAGGCCGAGGGCGGTCGACACGGGCGCCCCTAGAATAGCCCGGTGCCCAGGGCGTGCGTGATCGTGCTCGACGCGGTCGGCGTCGGCGAGTTGCCGGATGCCGGTCAGTACGGAGACGAGGGTTCCGACACTCTCGGCAACGTCGCACGAGCAGTCGGCGGCCTCGACCTGCCGAGCCTCGAGGCCCTCGGGCTGGGCAACGTCGAGCAGCTCGAGGGCTGCCCGCCCCAACCTGGTGCGCAGGCGGTGGCGGGACGACTGATCGAGCGGTCGAAGGGCAAGGACACGACGACCGGCCACTGGGAGCTCATGGGAGTCGTCACCTCACAGGCGTTTCCGACCTACCCGCACGGCTTCCCACACGACGTGATCGACCCGTTCATGCACCGGACCGGACGCGGGGTGCTCGGCAACAAGCCGGCATCCGGCACCGAGATCATCCAGGAGCTCGGGGAAGAGCACCAGCGGACCGGCAAGTGGATCGTGTACACGTCGGCCGACTCCGTCTTTCAGATCGCTGCGCACGAGGACACCGTCGCGCTCGAGGAGCTGTACGACGCTTGTCGAGCCGCTCGAGAGATCCTGACCGGCAAGCATGCGGTCGGACGCGTGATCGCGAGGCCGTTCACAGGGGAGCCGGGCAACTACGTCCGGACGCCCAACCGGCACGACTTCTCGCTCGAGCCGCGCCGTCCGAACTATCTGACGCTCATCCGCGAAGCCGGGCAGAAGGTGCACGGCGTCGGCAAGATCGGCGACATCTTCGCCGGCTGCGACATCGACGAGTCGCTGCCGACGAAGTCGAACATCGAGGGGATCCAGCAGACGGAGAGGCTTCTGCGCGAGCTCGACGACGGCTTCGTGTTCGTCAACCTCGTCGAGACGGACACGCTCTGGGGACATCGGAACGACCCGGTGAACTTCCATCGGTGCCTGCAGGACTTCGACCATCGCCTCCCGGATCTTCTCGACGCGCTCAGGCCGGGCGACCTTCTCGTCATCACGTCGGACCACGGCTGCGACCCGACGACGCCGTCGACGGACCACTCTCGGGAGCACGCGCTTCTGCTCATGTACGTGGAGGGACAGAACGCAGCCGGCCGGTTCCACGAGGGCGAGTTCGCGGACGTTGGTGCCACCGTGAACGCGTGGCTCGGAGGCAAGGCGCCGTCGCGCGGGATCCCGGGCCAGCCGATCGTCACGCCGTAGCGCACCCGGCGGCGACGACTACGCTGGCCGCATGCCGGAGCTGCCGGAGGTCGAGAGCGTCCGCAGGCAGCTCGAGCCCGCACTCCTCGGCCGTCGCTTCGAGCGCGTAGTCATCGACGACCAGCGCCTTGTGCGCCCCTACGACGCGGCCGAGCGTGGCTGCCGAGCTCGAAGGAGAGCGCGTGGCGGCCGTCGAGCGACGCGGCAAGTATCTCGTTGTTCGGTTCGAGAGCGGTCGGGTTCTCCTGATCCACCTCCGGATGACGGGAAGCCTGCTGCACGGCTCGGGCGGCTCGCTCCAGGACGAGCCCCACCGCCGGGCCGTTGTCACGTTAGACGACGGCTCGGACGTCGCATACCGAGACGTCAGGCGGTTCGGCACGTGGCTCCTGCTCGAACCGGGGGAGGCGGAGCCCTACCTCGGCGCCCGTGTCGGCGACGAGCCGCTCGACGCGCTGTTCACCGCCGCCCGACTCGGCGAGCGCCTGGCGAGGCGCCGTACGTCCCTCAAGGCCGCACTCCTCGACCAGCGCACGCTCGCGGGGCTCGGCAACATCTACGTGGACGAGGCGCTGTGGAGGGCGAGACTCAACCCGCTCCGCGCCGCTGCCGGCCTCGATCGCCCGGAGCTGCGGCGGCTCCATCGCGGCATCCGCGCTGCGCTCGAGCACGGGCTCGCGAGGCAGGGCTCGACCCTGCGCGACTACCGGCTGCCGGACGGGAGCGCCGGCTCGATGCAGGACGAGTTTCGCGTCTACGGCCGTCGCGACGAGCCGTGCGACCGGTGTGGGACGCCGATCGCCCGCACGCAGGTCGCGGGCCGGACGACGTGGTTCTGTCCCACGTGCCAGTCCGAGGAGGCGGCTCAGGCCGACAGGAGCTCGTCGAGACGGCCGTCGCGGTCGAGCCGCCAGAGCTCCGCGTAGCCGCCGATCGGCCGGCCGTCGACGAGGATCTGAGGGACGGTCCAGCCGCCCGTCGCGTCGTACACGGTCTGCCGGAAGGCAGGATCGTCGTCGAGCGCCACCTCCTCGTACGGCAATCCGCGGGAGTCGAGAAGGGTCTTCGCACGGACGCAGTACCCGCACCAGCGCGTGGTGTAGACGAGGATCCTCGGCACTCCAACGTACAACGAAGGAAGCCGCGCGTCCGTTCCTGCCCGGCGCCGTCCCTAGACTGCGACAGCCATGGCCGGACGGGCGTACAGGACGGAGGCCGTCGTGCTCCGGTCGATCCGGCTCGGGGAGGCCGACCGCGTCCTCCACCTCTACACCGAGGCGCACGGCAGGGTCGGCGCCGTGGCGAAGGGCATACGGAAGACGATGTCGCGCTTCGGGGCCCGGCTCGAGCCGCTCTCGCACGTCGAGCTCGTCCTGCACCCGGGCCGCGGCGAGCTCGCGACGGTGACCGGGGCGCAGCTCGTCCGGTCGCATCGGGAGGCGCGGGAGGACTACTACCGGTTCTCCGTCGGGATGATCGGCGCGGAGGCGATGCTGCGGCTGTTCAGCGAGGAAGAGGCGAACGAGCGGGCGTTCACCGCGTTGACGCGTTTCCTCGATCTCCTCGACCGCCACACCGCGCGTGGCACGCCGCACGCCGCCGACCGGCCGGTCCTCGACCCGCTCGGGCTCGCGTTCCAGTTGAAGCTGCTCTGGCTGGCGGGGTATCTGCCGCACGTCTCGGGCTGCGCCGAGTGCGGTGCGGAGCGGGGGACGCTCGTGGGCTACTCGCCACGTGCCGGCGGTGCCGTCTGCACGCGCTGCGCGCCGGCGACCGAAGCGCTCGCCCTCGCCGCCGAGGGAATCGCCGGAATCGAGGCGCTCCTCGCCCGGCCTCTCGCCGAGTCGCACGACCTCCGCCTCACGGACCGCGCGCGCCGGGACGCCCTGCGCGTCGTCACCGCGTCGTACGAGTACCACGGCGGCTTCCGGCTGCGGACGCTGACGAGCCGCAGCGCGTAGAGCTAGCCGGCGTAGTCGAAGGCCCTGAAGTCGAGCGAGCCCTGCTGGCACACGCTCGTCGGCGGCTTGATCGGTGCATCCGTCACTCCGCCCCCGTCCGGCGTCACCTGCAGGGTTCCGGCCTTCGGCTGGCACGGCCCCGACTGCGAGTCTCCCTGGCCGGCGATGTCGGGGGAGAACCGTGCGTCGGCCACCGCGGACGCACCCGGCACGAGCGCGACGCGCCGTGCCCCTCCGCTTCCGGCCGCCGCCACGTGCGTCGGCAGGGGCGCGCCGCTCGCGCCGACCAGCGTCGCCTTGGGGATCCCGCGAAGGGAGCACGTGGTCCGAGACGTGTTCTTCAGCGTGAGCTCGTACGCGATCTGGCCCGCGCCCGCGCTACCCGGCACGAGGGCGAACGTGCCCGCGAGCTGGTCGCCGGTGCACGGCTTGCCGGAGGTCGGGGCGCCGGTCGTGGTCACCGTACGCGTCGTCGTCACCGTTCGGGTGCGGATCGTCGTGACGGTCTTGCTGCCACCGAGGCCGCAGCCTGCGGCCGTCAGTCCGAGCGCGACGGCGACCAGTCCCGCTGCAGCGCGTCGTCCAACCATTCGCGCACGCCGGCGATCGGGAGCCGCTCCTGCGCGAGCGAGTCCCGATCCCGCACGGTGACGGTCTCGTCCTCGAGTGTCTGTTCGTCGACGGTGAAGGCCCACGGCGTACCTATTTCGTCCTGGCGACGATAACGCCTGCCGATCTGCCCGCTGTCGTCGTGCTCCACGACGTGGTGGCGGCGAAGCTCCTCGTACAGCGCACGCGCCCGGGTCGCCATGCCCTCGTCGCGCGGGACGAGCGGAAGGATCGCGGCCTTCACGGGTGCGACCTCCGGATGGAGTCGGAGGACGACGCGCTCGCGCTCGCCGACCACCTCCTCGTGGTAGGCGTCGCAGAGGAGCGCGACGAAGATCCGCTCGATGCTGACCGCGGGCTCGACCACGTGCGGCGTGTACCGCGTACCGTCCGGGTCGATCCACTCGAGCTTCGTGTGCGAGTGCTGCGTGTGCTGCGTGAGGTCGTACTCGCCCCGGTTCGCGACGCCTTCGAGCTCCTGCCAGCCGATCGGGTACAGGTACTCGATGTCGCTCGTCGCGCTCGAGTAGTGCGAGCGCTCCTCCGCCGAGTGCTCCCGCACGCGAAGGTTCTGTTCGCGCAGGCCGAGGCTCCGATGCCAGTCCATTCGCTGCTCGATCCAGTACTCGTGCCAGCGCGACGCCTCGGCGGGCGGGACGAAGTACTCCATCTCCATCAACTCGAACTCGCGAACGCGGAAGAGGAAGTTGCCGGGCGTGATCTCGTTCCTGAACGCCTTGCCGAACTGCGCGATGCCGAACGGCGGTTTGCGGCGCGCGAGCTGGGCGACGTTCTTGAAGTTGATGAATATCCCCTGCGCGGTCTCTGGGCGCAGGTACGCGGCCGAGCTCTCGTCCTGCAATGCCCCGACATGAGTCTCGAACATGAGGTTGAACTGGCGCGCCCCGGTGAGGTCGCAATCGGGCGTCTCGCCCGGTCGTTTGCTCGGCTTTCGCCCGCACCTGGCCTGCTCGAGCTGGTCGGCGCGGAAGCGAAGCTTGCAGGTGCGGCAGTCGATGAGCGGGTCCGTGAAGCCGGCAACGTGGCCCGACGCCTCCCAGACGCGCGGATTGAGGATGATCGCGGAGTCGAGGGCGACGATGTCGTCCCGCTCCTGCACCATCGCGCGGAACCAGAGCGTGCGGATGTTGTTCTTCGTGAGCACGCCGTAGTGGCCGTAGTCGTACGTCGAGCCGAGCCCGCCGTAGATCTCCGAGGATGGAAAGACAAAGCCGCGCCGGCGGCAGAGGGAGACGATCGTGTCCATCGTCAGCGGCTGCGTCGGCTCGGCCATGGGCGGAGGTTACCCGGGCGCCTGCGGGCGGACGCGAGCCTGGGGACCTCTCGGCACGAAGCTGCCACGCGGCCGTCGCAGCCGTCGGCGTAGGCTGGTTACCCCGAGGGTGGGTGGGGGTTCGGGACGGTTCACGAGGCGGTCCAGGGAACGGTGCGCCAGGCGCGCCCCGTTACGCTGAGCGCCGCATGCCGAACCCGCTGGTCGAGCTCCATGTCGTCTCCGACGCCACCGGCGAGACCGCGGCGCGCCTCGTCCAGGCGCTCGAGGCGCAGTTCCCCGAGCAGGAGTTCGTCGAGATCCGGCACCCGCGTGTCGAGTCGCAGGACGACCTCCATCTCGCGGTCAACCGGATGCGGGGCCGGCCCGCCGTCGTCGTGTACACGCTCGTCCAGCCCGAGCTGCGCGAGGCGATGCGGACGCTCTGCCGGCGCGCCCGCCTGCACTACTGCGACCTGCTGGGGCAGCCGATCGACGCCGTCGCGCGCGTCTCCGGCCGGGCGGCGACGATGACACCCGGCTCCCGCCCACCGCTCAACTCCGCGTACTTCAAGCGGATGGAGGCGATCGAGTTCGCGGTTCGCTACGACGACGGAGTCGCGCATGGCCTCCACGACGCGGACGTTGTCCTCGTCGGTGTCTCGCGCACCTCGAAGACGCCGCTCTCGATCTACCTCGGCTACCTCGGCCACAAGGCGGCGAACGTCCCGGTCGTGAAGGGGATCGAGCCGCCTGCGGAGCTCTTCGAGATCGACCAGACGAAGGTCGTCGGCCTGACGATCGATCCCGACCGGCTCGCGGAGATCCGGCGGGCGCGGGTGCGCGCGATGGGTGCACCGGGCCGCAACCGGCAGTACGCCGAGCTCGGCGAGATCTACGACGAGCTCGAGCAGGCAGGACGGCTTCACCGCCGGCTCGGCTGCCCGGTCATCGACATCTCCGAGCTCTCGATCGAGGAGACCGCCCACCGGATTCTCCGCGTCGTCGAGGAGCGCCGCGCCGGAGCCGTAAAGGCGGGATGAGTCGCAAGCCGCCGATCCCGTTCTACTACTGGCCCCTCTGGTGGCTCGTGCTCATCGTCGCCGACCTCGTCTTCTACGTCCTGCTCACCCCGCTCTGGATCGGGCTGCGCACACTTGCCTGGGCGGCCGAGTTCCGAGCCCGGCGCCGCTAGGGAGGCGAGTACCGTGCATATGACAACATCTGCGCCCGCATGACCCACTACGTCTACGACTTCGACGAGCCCGCCGACGGCGGTCGGGACCTGCTGGGGGGCAAGGGGGTCGGGCTCGCGGAGATGACGCAGCTCGGCATCCCGGTCCCCGCCGGGTTCACGATCACGACTGACGCCTGCCGTGCCTTCATGGCCTCCGGCGGGGTGGTCGAAGGGCTCGACGCCGAGGTCGCGGAGCACA
Organism: uncultured Actinomycetes bacterium; assembly: GCA_963746965.1. Taxonomy (GTDB): domain Bacteria; phylum Actinomycetota; class Thermoleophilia; order Gaiellales; family Gaiellaceae; genus Palsa-739. Next base: position 2,120,586 of record CAVVDH010000001.1, read on the forward strand.
TCGCGCGACTCGAGGAGCAGACCGGGAAGGGTTTCGGCGACGCCGAGAACCCGCTGCTCGTGTCCGTGCGCTCCGGCGCCGCGATCTCGATGCCCGGGATGATGGACACGATCCTCAACGTCGGGCTCAACGACGAGTCGGTCGTCGGGCTCGCGCGCTCGACCGGCAACGAGGAGTTCGCACGCGACTGCTACCGCCGGCTGATCCAGATGTTCGGCGAGACCGTCGACGGGATCCCGCACGAGAGCTTCAGCGTCGACGACACCGTCGAACGAGCCCGCGAGGTCTACGAGCGGAAAACGGGGCACGGCTTCCCGCAGGACGCCCGCGAGCAGCTGCGGCGCGCGATCGCCGCGGTCTTCGATTCGTGGAGATCGCCGCGCGCTCAGGTCTACCGGCGCACGTACGAGATCCCCGACGACCTCGGCACGGCGGTCAACGTCGTTCAGATGGTGTTCGGGAACAAGGGCGAGGGCTCTGCGACCGGCGTCTGCTTCACCCGCGACCCTTCGACCGGCGAGCAGGGCGTCTACGGCGAGTACCTCGTCAACGCCCAGGGCGAGGACGTCGTCGCCGGGACACGCACGCCGCAGCCGCTCGCCGAGTTGCGGGAGCGGCTGCCCGAGGCCTACGACCAGCTGCTCGCGACGCTGGCGGCGCTCGAGCGGCATTACCGCGACATGCAGGACATCGAGTTCACGGTCGAGGAGGGACGCCTCTACCTCCTCCAGACGCGGACCGCGAAGCGGACGGCGGCCGCCGCGATCAAGTGCGCCGTCGACATGTCCGCCGAGGGCCTGATCGAGCGTGAGGAGGCCGTCGCGCGGATCGACCCGGCGCAGCTCGACCAGCTGCTCCACCCGCGTCTCGACCCCGATGTCGAGTTCGAGGTCGTGGCGCACGGCCTCAACGCCTCGCCGGGCGCGGCGTGCGGGCGGATCGTGCTCGACGCGGACAGCGCCGAGGAGCGCGGCAAGGCCGGCGAGCCGGTCATCCTCGTGCGCTGGGAGACGACGCCCGACGACATCCACGGCCTCATCCAGGCGAAGGGCGTCCTCACCGCCCACGGCGGCATGACGTCGCACGCGGCCGTGGTCGCGCGCGGGATGGGGAAGCCGTGCGTCGCAGGCTGCGAGGGCCTCGACATCGATCTCGGCAAGAAGACGGTTCGCCTCGGCCGCAGCAAGCTGCGCGAGGGCGACGTGATCACGATCGACGGCGGCACCGGCCGGGTGATCGTGGGGGAGGTTCCGCTCGTCCCGCCGGCGATCAACGAGGACTTCGAGACGATCCTCGAGTGGGCGGACGAGCTCCGTCGCCTCAAGGTGCGCGCGAACGCCGACAACCCGGAGGATGCGGCGAAGGCGCGCGAGTTCGGCGCGCAGGGAATCGGGCTCTGCCGCACCGAGCACATGTTCTTCGGCGAGGAGCGGCTTCCCGTCGTGCAGGAGATGATCCTGGCGCGCGACGAGGACGGCCGCCGCGACGCGCTCGACCGGCTCCTTCCGTTCCAGCAGTCCGACTTCGAGGCGATCTTCGAGGCGATGGCCGGCCTGCCCGTGACGATCCGGCTGCTCGATCCTCCGCTCCACGAGTTCCTGCCGCCCATCGGTGAGGCGAAGGACGAGCGGATGCGCCAGCGCATCCGTGCCCTCTCCGAGGCGAACCCGATGCTCGGCACGCGCGGCTGCCGGCTCGGCATCCAGTGGCCGGAGGTCTACGAGATGCAGGTGCGCGCGATCGCGCGGGCGGCGAAGGCGGTCGCCGAGCGCGCCGGCGAGGCGCCGCTCGTCGAGATCATGCACCCCCTCGTCGGCTTCCGGGAGGAGTTGCGCCGGCTGCGCGAGCTGACCGAGCGGGTGATGGAGGAGGAGGCGCCGGGCCTCGACTACCTGTGCGGGACGATGATCGAGCTCCCGCGCGCCGCGCTGCGGGCCGACGAGATCGCCGAGGTCGCCGACTTCTTCTCCTTCGGCACGAACGACCTCACGCAGACGACGCTCGGGATGTCGCGCGACGACGCCGAGGGCAAGTTCCTCACCTTCTACCTCGAGGACGGCGTGCTCGAGCGCAACCCGTTCGAAGCGCTCGATCAGGAGGGCGTCGGCGATCTCATGCGAATCGCGGTCGAGCGGGGGAGGGGGACGAAGCCGGAGATCCACCTCGGCATCTGCGGTGAGCACGGCGGCGAGCCGTCCTCGGTCGAGTTCTGCCACCGCATCGGGCTCGACTACGTCAGCTGCTCGCCCTACCGCGTTCCGCTGGCGCGCCTGGCCGCGGCGCAGGCGGCGCTGAAGGAGGCGCACCGCGCCGAGTACGTCCAGGCCGGCGGCTAGGGACTAGCGGAAGATCGCGATCTGCTCGAGCGGCTTGCGTTCGAGATCCGGCACCGTCGCGTCCTCCGCCGGGTAGCCGACCGGGATCACCACGTACGGGCGCTCGTTCGCCGGCCGGCCTAGCAGGTCGCGGAGGAAGCCCATCGGCGACGGGGTGTGCGTGAGCGCGCAGAGGCCCGACTCGTGGAGCGCCGCGAGCAGGAAGCCGACTGCGATCCCGACCGACTCGCGGACGTAGTAGTGCTTGCGCCGGGCGCCGTTCGGCGTCAGGCCCCACGCCTGCTCGAAGACGACGATCACCCACGGCGCGTCGGTGAGGTGCGTCTTCTCCCAGTCGGTGCCGAGGCGCTCGAGCGCCTCCAGCCACTCCGGCGTGGCGCGGTGCTCGTAGAACTCGCGCTCCTCGACCTCGGCCGCCGCCCGGATCCGCGCCTTCAGCGCGGGATCGGACACGGCGACGAACGTCCACGGCTGCTGGTGCGCGCCCGACGGCGCCGTGCCGGCGACCCGGATCGCGTTCTCGACGAGCTCGCGCGGCACGGGCTCCGGGGAGAAGGCGCGCAGCGACCGCCGCTCCTGCATGAGCCCGAGAAACGCGCGCGAGCGCTCCCGCGCCTCCTCCGGCGCGAGCTCCTCGTGGCGAAACGGGATGCGCTTCACGCCCCGGCCGTCAGGCGTAGCCGCGGACCTTCCAGTACGCGAGCGCGATGCTTCCCGCCGCGACCACGATCAGGCCGAGCACGCCGCCGAGGCCGAGCTGTCCGTACTCGGCGCGACCGCCGCGCCAGTGGGCGTAGGCGAGCGTGATGAGGATCCCGCCGATCAGGCCGCCGACATGGCCGCCCCACGAGATGTTCGGGATCGTGAACGAGATCGCGAGGTTGATCACGATCCAGGTCATCGCGTTGCCGGCGAGGCGCCCGGTGACCTGCCATTCGATGATCATCATCGCGCCGAGGATGCCGAAGATCGCGCCCGACGCGCCGAGAACCGGCGTTGTCGGAGTCTGGAGGAGGGCTCCCGCGGAGCCGGCGAGACCGGAGACGAAGTAGAGCCCGGCGTACCGCGCCCGTCCGAGGTACTGCTCGACCGGGCCTCCGATCAGATAGAGCGCGACCATGTTGAAGCCGATGTGGAGGAGGTTCTCGTGGAGGAACATCGCGGTGACGAGCCGGAACCAGCCGCCGTGCGGTACCCACGGCCCGAAGAGGACCATGTGCCGGTAGAGAGAGCCCGGCCGGACGATGCTCGAGCCCGGATCGCTCAGACCGCCGCCCTGGCTGGCGCCGATGAGGTAGATGGCCACGTTGATCGCGACCAGGGCCCTCGTGATCGGCGCGCGTCCCGTGGCGAGCGCGACTCCCGGGGCGCGGCGCACCGGACGCGGCCGGATCCTCGTCGCCGGCCCGCGGCGCGCCCCCGCGTGCTCGGGGCAGCGGATCCCCACCGGAGCGAAGGTGGCGCAGTCGGCGCAGATCGGCCGGCCGCACTCCGAGCACGAAAGCCCGGTCTCGCGGTCCGGGTGGCGGTAGCAGTAGCGGATCTCGCCGGTCGACATCGGGACTAGCCTAGTCCCGAGGATGCGTGTCCACGTGGCCTTCACGCCCGGCGAAACCACTTCCGCCCCGATCGGGGTGGTCGTCGACGTCCTCCGGGCGACCTCGACGATGTGCCAGGCGCTCGCGTCCGGCTATCGGCGCGTCCTCTGCTGCGCCGAGATCGACGAGGCGCGGGCGCTGGCAGAGAGCGAGGGCTCGGCGAAGCTCGCCGGGGAACGGCGGCTCGAGCACATCGAGGGCTTCGACTTCGGCAACTCTCCGCGCGAGCTCGAAGGCGCGCCGGCGGCGGAGACGCTGATCCTCACGACGACGAACGGGACCCGGCTCCTCGTCGCGGCCGCGGAGCGCTTCGAGCGGGTCCTCGTCGGATCCCTCCTCAACGTCGACGCCGTCGCCGCCGCGGCACGCGAGAGCGGGGAGGACGTGGCGGTGCTGTGCGCCGGCGTGCTCGGCGAGCTCGCCCTCGACGACGCCTACTGCGCGGGCCGCATCGCGGAGGCGCTCGGCGGCGAGCCGGAGGACTCCGCCCGCGCGGCGATCCTGCTCGCCCGCAGCTTTCCGAGCGCCGTCGAGGGGCTCGCCGCGAGCCGGAGCGCGGCGAACCTGCGCCACCACGGCCTCGAGGCCGACGTCGAGCGGTGCGCGCAGGAGAACGTCCTCGACGTCGTCCCGCGCTACGTCCGCCGCGTCGGCCCCGCGGCCGAGGTGACGCTCTGACTAGGCCGTCGTGCGGACCGCGACGTCGTACTTCGTGATCGACGCGCGCTGTCCCGGCGTTTCCGGGCCGGGCATCGCGTCGAGGATCTCATGACCCTTCTGGTAGTCGTCCTCGTTGTCGAATAGCACGATCGCGAGCGACTTCTCGCCGGCGGGATCGTGGAGGATCAGGAGCTCCGCGGGCGGCATCCCTTCCGGCGGGCCGCCCTCCTCGACGCGGCTCTTCAGCTCCGCCATCCGATCCGAGCTGACCCCTTCGAACGAAACGACGCGTGCAAGTGCCATCGAACCCTCCCTGGATCGCGTGTCGGCGCGAGCCTACGCTCCTGCGGCGAGCTCGGCCAGCCTGGCGACGGTTCGCCAGTTCCGGAGCGTCGCGGAGACGCCGAGCAGCGACTCGATGCGCGCGATCGAGAGCCGGGAGCCGTGCACGCCTCGCGGCAGCCGGAGGTAGAGCTCCGCTCCTGCGAGAACCGCCCGGTCGGCGCCGCCGCCGACGGCGGCCAGCCGTGCGGCCGCGGCTTTCGTGGGCCGGGCGGCGAGGAACGCGACGTGCGTCTCCGAGGGATCGGCCCCGAACGGGTGCGCCGCCGCCACCGCGGCGAGCTCTCCCGGCTTGCGCAGGATCGCCGTCGTGGTCACGTCGAACGCAGCCGCGACGAGCTCTTCGAGAGCTGCCCCGAGCCGTGCACGGGCCGCCGGACCGTCGAGGAGGACGTTGCCGCTCGCGATGTAGGTCCGGACGTCGCCGTAGCCGGCGGCCTCGAGCACTGCCCTCAGCTCCGCCATCGGCACCTTGTTGTCGCGGCCGAGATTGACCGCCCGCAGGAGGGCGACCCACCTCACCGGCGGCGCCGCCCCTGCCGCAGGGCGTCGAGCCGCCGCCGCTCCTGCTTCGTCGGCCGTGCACCGAGGTCGGCTCCGAGCGGCCGAGCCAGCCGCCGCTCGAGCATGACCCGCTCGCGCTCCTCGCGCGACTCGGGCGTCTCCTCGTAGAGCGTCGCGGCGACCTTCGCGGGCCCGCGCCGGTCGGCCAGGCCCGTGACGACGACGACGCGGCGCACGACGCCGAGCCGGATCTCGATCACGTCGCCGGGAGCCACTTCCCGCGCGGGCTTGACCCGCTCTCCGCCCACCTTGACGTGACCGGCGAGGACGAGCTCCGTCGCCGCGCTCCGCGTCTTCGCGAAGCGCGCCGCCCACAGCCACCTGTCGATGCGCACCCGGTCCATGGTGTCAGCCGGTCCAGGGAAGCTCCGGCCACGCGTCGGGCCTTCCGTTGCGCCAGTGCGCGAACGGCGCGTACGCCTCGCGAGGCTCGTTCGTCTCCGTCTCGACGCCGGCCCTGCGCGCGAGGGCGTGCTCGGCGACCGGGTAGACGATCGTCCTGCCCTCACGTCGTGCCCCGGTCATGAAGACGACGCACGGTCCGTCGCCGGTGCCGACGAACGTGTGCCGCGTTCCGGCGGGACAATGGACGAAGTCCCAGGCGCGAAGCGGCCGCTCCTCGTCCTCCACGACGAGCAGACACGTGCCGGCGAGGACGAGAAAGTCCTCCTGCGTGGACTCCGCGTGGAACATGCCCGTCGGCTTGCCGGGCTCGAGCACTGCGAGCGTGAAGCCCGTGTCGGCGAACATCTGCGGCTCGGCGCCGGGCCGCTCGGCGAGCACGCGCGGGCTGCTCTCGAACACGCAGCGGCCGCCGAACGCGTCGTTCCGCACCCAGGCCGCCTCGCCCACGTTGACGACGAACCAGCCCGGCGAGACGGGCGCGAGACCAGAGCCGACGTCCTCCAGGCGTGCTTCCTCGACCATCGCTCCTCCCTTCCGCTTCGGGCGAGGGTACCCATGGGACACCGTCGCATTGAGTCGACGAAGACCGTCTGGTACGTTCGCGCGGTGTTGCGGCGCCGGTGGGGGACACTGATGGCTGCGGCGAGGCGCGTGCCGGCTCGCGTCGCGCTGGGCTACGCGCTCCTGGCCGTGCTCGGCGTGGGTGCGAGCGTGGTCGTCACGGGCTGTAGCTTCACCAACTTCGGCCTCAACTACTTCACCGAGACAGACGCGAGCAAGTTCGACCAGGCCACGCGAGTGGACTACTGGATCTCCACCGACTTCTCCGGCCAGCCGGTGGAGGATCAAGGTCACTCCATCCCGCGCACGTGGGAGAAGGGCAAGCTGGATTCGGGACAGGTTGCTCTCCTGGTCCACGTGCAGATCGGTGATCCGAGCGGGTGGGTGGCCGTGTCGGAGAAGGTCGGATCCGCGCGAGGCGGTGCACACACGCAGGCGGTGCTGAAGATTCTGAAGTCGCTCGCGTCGGGGCGGCTGGTCGGGAAGCCGAGCGTCGCCTATCACGCCCACACGGACAGCCTTTCCCTGCACGGGCTCGGCGTGCTGAGGGCGAAGAGCAACTCGGCGTGCCTGTCGATGTCGGGCGCGAGCTTGCCCCATGGCGGGCGCGACCAGTTCGTCGGCGGGAAGTTCACCGTTCTCGGCGGAACGGGGCAGGGGGCACGTCTGCGGGCGACCGGCAAGTTCCTCGCCATCCAGCCAAGCGGACTGCCGTCGGAGCAGGGCTACCAGAAGCCGTTCAAGGCCACGTTCCTGCTGTACGTGAGCAAGACGAGCCTCGGAGCGGCGCCGCGTGGCCTGAGCTCGAAGTGCCGCGCCGCGGGGACGCTGCCCACCAAGCCCAAGATCACCTTCAAGGGGTTCGCCTTCGGGCCCAAGAGCGCGCAGACCGGCTCCCTCCCGTCCGGCACCAAGGTGTATCCGAGCGGCTCGACGGTGAGCGGCGCGGTCGGCTGCGGCTCGGACAACAACCTCTATGCGCTGCTGACGTACTCCGGGCCGGCCGGCGCGAAGGCGGGCTTCTCCTACGTCGGCCCACTCGGGCCCGGCAAGGGCTTCGACCAGCAGGCGGTCAAGAAGGGAAGCAACAACCTCTTCGTCGGAACCGCACCGGGCAACGGGTTCTTCCAGGTGAGCGGAGGGGTGAACACGCCCAACAGCAGCACGCCGATCGACTTCTCCGGCAGCGTCACCCTCGCCCGCACCTGCTGAGCGCCGCCCGGCTGTCCAGGCTTGACAGGAGAACGTGTGTTCGGGTAGAACATACGTTCCCGTGATCGCATGTCTCACCATCCCCGGGCTCGAGCTGAAGGCGGTGCTACGCCGGACGCCGACGCTCGGGTTGCGCCCGGCGGCGCTCGCGCCGGAGCCGCAGGGGGAGCCCTTGCTCGGCCCCGTGACCGCTGCCGCCGAGGCCGCCGGTGTACGGCCCGGGATGCGGCTGGGGGAGGCGCTCGCGACCTGCCCCTCGCTCGCGCTCGTCGAGCCCGACGCGGCCGGTGCGGAGCTTGCCTGGGAGGAGATCCTCCACGCGCTCGAGGACGCGGGCTTCTCCGTGGAGCCCGCCTCGTCCGGCGTCGCGTACTTCGAGACGCGAGGAGTCGAACGGCTGTACGGCGGTCTCGAGCCGGCGCTGCGGCGCGCGCTCGCCGCGGTCGGAACCGAATGGGACGCGCGCATCGGCGCGGCGGGACGACGCTTCGCCGCGCTCGCCGCAGCTTCGGTCGCGCGGCCGGGACAGGTTGTCGTCGTCGCCGACGAAGAGCTGCCCCAGTTCCTCGCGCCTCTGCCGCTCACGCTCCTCCCGCTCGAGCGGGCCCGCTACGAGGAGCTCGAGGCACTCGGAGTGCGCAAGTTGGGGCAGCTTGCCGGGCTCCCAGGTGGTGCCGTCGCCGAACGCTTGGGGCCGGACGGCCGGCGCGCCTGGGGCCTGGCGAGAGGTGGGACGGCCGGGCGGGTGCGCGGCCGGCGCCCGCCCGCCGCCGTCGCCGCCGCGCTCGAGTTCCCGGAGGCGCTCGGCAACGAGCTGACGCTGAGACGCGCGCTGGCAGGGCTCGTCGAGGCCGCGCTCGCACGCCCCGAGCGCCGAGACCGCTTCGTGCGCAAGCTCGCGCTCTCGGCGCGCCTCGAGAGCGGCGGCTCGTGGCGGCGGACGCTCACCCTGCGCGAGCCGAGTGCCGATCCCGACCGGATCCGCGTCGCGCTCTCGCCGCGGCTCGCCGAGCTGCCTGCGCCGGTCGTCGAGCTCCGTCTGGAGCTCGTCGAGCTGACCGAGCCGACCGGACACCAGCTGGAGCTGCTCGCAGCCGGCGCCGAGGACCGTGCCCGGCTGCGGAACGGGCTGCGCCAGGTGCGGGCCAGCACCGGCTCCGGCTCCGTCTGCACCGTCGTGGAGGTGGCACCGTGGTCGCGCGTTCCCGAGTCGCGGGCTCTGCTGGTGCCGAAGGACGAGTAGTCGCCCGCTTCAACGCGCCGCGTGCGGCGCGTGTCGAGGCGAGGGTCGACGGGTCGCCGCTCGAGGTGAACCACCGCCCCGTCGCGCTCGTGCGGGAGGAATGGCGCGTCGTCGACCGCTGGTGGACCGAGGAGCCGGTCGTGCGCCGCTACTTCGAGCTCGTGCTCTAGAGCGGCGAGAACACCGTCGTCTTCCATGACAGCGCGGGCGGCGGCTGGTATATCCAGCGCGGAGCTTGAGCGACTTCGTCGAGATCGAGCGCGAGGAGATCGCGGTCCAGTTCGTCCGCGTCCCGGACGGGCTGCCGGCGATCCGGCGCGCCTGGACCGAGCTCGAGGCCGTCGTCTCGCTGCGCGGCCGTCACTTCTACGGCGCCTTCGACCCTGTCGCAAGCGACTACTGCGCGTGCGTCGAGGTGGGAGAGGGAGACGAGCTCGCCCCCGGGCTCGAGTCCGGCACGCTGCCCGGCGGCCGGTACCTTCGCGCCCGGCTGCGTGGTGAACCGCCTGCCGTGTACGAGCGGATCGGGCCGACCTTCGACGAGCTCGTTCGTCAACGGAAGCCGGACACGAGCCGGCCGAGCCTCGAGCACTACCGCCGCCACGACGAGATCGATCTGCTGCTGCCGGTCCGCTAGACGCCGAACGCCGCGCGCAGCCGGCGCGCTGCCCTCTCGGGATTGCCGGCGTCCCGGATCGCACGCACGACCGCGACGCCCGGTGCACCGGCGGCGACGACCTCCGCGACGTTCGAGAGCCCGACGCCGCCGATGGCGAACCACGGAGTCCTCAACGTCCCGGCCGCGGCGCGGAGCAGCTCCACGCCACCTGGGACCGCGTTCCCCTTCGTCGGAGTGGCGAACGCGGTCACACCGACGTAGTCGGCACCGCGGACGTCGTCGAGCTCGGCGAACGTCGACACGGAAAGGCCGACCAGGCGGTCGGGGCCGAGCAGCGCCCGCGTCTCGGCAGCCGGTGTGTCGCTGCGCCCGACATGGACGCCGTCCGCGCCGCACACCGCGGCGAGATCCGGCCGGTCGTTGAGGACGAACAGCGCATCGTGCGCCACGCAGGCCACGCGGAACGGCTCGGCTCCTGCGACCAGCGCCTCGTCGTCGAGCTCCTTGTCGCGGAGCTGAACGACGTCGACGCCGCCGGCCAGCGCAGCCTCGAGCAGCGGACGTGGATCCTCGCCGTGGGGCCGCGCCTCGAGGACGAGGTACAGGCGCGCATGCGCGAGTCGGGCGCGGCGGGCGGGTCCATCCATCGCCGCGAGCGTAATGCGTTGCTCACGTCCGGCTCACGTCCGTCCGGCTAGGGTCGTTCCATGACGTCGCGGCTCGCCGTGGTACTCGCCGTGCTCGCGGCGGTCGCGCTGGTCGGCGCCTTCGTCCATCGGAACGGAAACGGGAACGCCGCGCCACCGACGGCGACGGCCGGCGGAGCCACGACGGCATCCAAGCCGAAGCCCGACCCGAACCGGGTCGTGACGCACCCCGGGCCGCTGCCGGGCGCCCTCCTCATCGCAGACCGCGGCAACAACCGGATCCTGCTCGTCGATCCGCACCGGCGCACGCTCTGGAGCTTTCCGACGGCGCGCGACCGCGCGCTCGGCAGGCAGCTCGTCTTCGACGACGACACGTTCGTCGAGCCCGGCGGCAAGGCGCTCATCACGAACGAGGAGGACCACCAGGACATCCTCTCGATCGACATCGCGACGCATCGCGTCACACGCCTCTACGGCCGGCCGGGAGTGCAGGGCGGCGGCCCGGGAGAGCTGAACTGGCCGGACGACGCCTACGTGCTTCCGGATGGGACGATGACCGTCGCGGACGCCTACAACTGCCGCATCCTCTTCGTCCGGCACCGGCGGATCGTTCGCCAGATCGGGCGCACCGGCGTCTGCGTCCACGATCCTCCGCGCACGCTGGGCGCTGTCAACGGCGACACGCCGCTCCCCGGCGGAGGCGTGCTCGTCTCGGAGATCAACGGCTCGTGGATCGACCGCTTCAGCGGTACGGGGCGGCTGGTCTCGTCGTTCCAGGCGCCCGTCTCGTATCCCTCCGACCCGCAGCCACTGTCGGGCGGGCGGATCCTCCTGGCGGACTACGCGAGCCCGGGAGCAGCGGTCATCCTCGACCGGCACGGGAAGGTGCTCTGGCGGTACGGCCCCGCGTCGGGTTGGGGCGCGCTGAACCACCCGTCGCTCGCGATCATGCTCCCGAACGGGAACATCGCGATCAACGACGACTACAACGACCGCGTCGTGATCGTCGACCCGAAGAAGGGGCGGATCGTCTGGCAGTACGGCCACCTCGCGCGTCCCGGCACGGGTCGGAACGAGCTGCAGACGCCGGACGGGATGGACTACATCCCGCTCGGGCCGCACGAGAAGCCGCTCTGGCAGCTCGTGCACCACCCCTAGAAAAGCGAACAGATGTTCGCCTAGACTCCGTGGATGGGACTAGTCCCGCAGCGAGTCGATGAAGCCGACGCTCGGGGCGTGGATGTTGAGCAGGCGGATGGGGCGGTCGTTCGCGAGGCGGAAACCGTGCTCCACCCCCGGCGGCACCGACAGGAACGTGCCCGGACCGCAGCGGCGCCACTCGCCTTCGACGAGGAACTCGACTTCTCCCTCGAGCACGTAGAACGTGTCCGTGTGGTCGGGGTGGGAGTGGGCGTCGACCCCCTCGAACCCCGGCTGGAAGGTGAGCTCGAGCACCTCGAGGTGCGGCAGGTCGCCGAGGACGCGGCCGCTGCGGAGGCCGCGCTCGAGCCGTTCGCCCTCGTCCGGGCCGGGCGCGAAGAAGACGCTCATCGAGAAAGATCATGACGTACGTCGAGCTGCACGCGCACTCGGCGTACTCCTTCCTCGACGGCGCTTCGCAGCCCGAGGAGCTCGCGGCGCGTGCAGCAGAGCTCGGCTACGAGGCGCTCGCGCTCACCGACCACGACGGCGTCTACGGCTCGCTCGAGTTCGCGCACGCGGCGAAGCACTTCGGCGTGCGGCCGATCACCGGTGCGGAGGTGACGCTCGCGGACGGCTCACACGTGACGCTGCTCGTGGAGGACGCGCGCGGGTACGCGAATCTCTGCCGGCTCCTGACGGCGGCGCATGCGCACACGCGCGACGCGACGAATCGCGAGCCGCTGCCGCCGAGACTCGACGTGTCGCTGCTCGAGGAGCTGGACAGCGGGCTCAACCAGGGGCTCGTCTGCCTCTCCGGCTGCGCCCGCAACGGTCTCGCCGTCCGCGACCCGAATGCTGCGGCGCGCCTTGCGCGCGCCTTCGGCCGCGACCGCTTCTACGTCGAGCTGCAACGGCCGTACGAGCGCGGCGACGTCCGTCGGAACGCGCGCCTCCGCGACCTCGCCGAGACGATCGGCGTCCCGACGGTCGCGACGGGCGACGTCCACGCTCACGACCGGCGCCGCGTCACGCTCCAGGACGTGCTCGTCGCCGTCCGCTGCCGCACGTCCCTCGAGGGCTGCGAGCAGGAGCGGCGCGGCAACCACGAGTCCGTCCTCCTGGCGCCGGAGGAGATGCTCGACCGCTTCGCCGGCGACCGTGATGCCGCCCGGCGAACCGGCGAGCTGGCCCGCCGGCTCGAGTTCGACCTGACGGAGGAGCTCGGCTACCGCTACCCGGACTTCTCCGACGGCGCCGAGCCGGCGAGCGCGCAGCTGCGCCGTGTCTGCGAGGACGCATTCGCCGAGCGCTACAGCGACCTCAACGGCCACAAGCGGCGCGTCCGCCGGCGTCTCGAGGAGGAGCTCGCGCTCATCGACGAGCTCGGCCTCGCCGGCTTCTTCCTCCTCCACTGGGAGGTGCTCGAGCTCGCACGCGAGGTCGCGCTCGAGGTGCGCGGCCCCGGCTCGATGCGGCACGTTCTGCCGCCGGGGCGCGGGCGCGGCTCCTCGGTCGGCTCGCTCGTCTGCTACCTGACCGGCCTCTCGCACGTCGACCCGGTCGAGAACAACCTCTCGCTCGGCCGCTTCCTCAACCGCGAGCTCGCGTCGGTGCCGGACATCGACCTCGACTTCCCGCGTGACATCCGCGAGAAGCTGATCGTCCGCGTCGTCGAGCGCTACGGATCCGAGCACGCGGCGCTCGTCGCGAGCTTCGCGACCTACCGCTCGCGCGGCGCGATCCGGGACGTCGGCAAGGCGCTCGGCCTTCCGTACGCCGACCTCGAGCGGCTCGCGAGACTGACGGACGGCTGGAACGCGCAGCGCGTCGCCGACGAGATCGCGGCCCTCCCGGAGGCGGCGACGAAGCTCCGCTCGCCGCGCTGGCGCGCCTTCGGCGCTCTGTGCAGCGAGATCGCCGGCCTGCCGCGCCACATCTCGCAGCACCCCGGCGGGATGGTGATCTCGTCCCGGCCGCTCGTCGAGCTCGTGCCGGTCCAGCCGGCGGCGATGGAGGGCCGGCAGATGTGCCAGTGGGACAAGGACTCGTGCGCCGACGCCGGCTTCCTCAAGATCGACCTGCTCGGGCTGGGGATGCTGTCGGCGGTCGAGGAGTGCGTCGACCTGGTGGCCCGCCGGCGGAACCGGCGGATCGACCTCTCACGGATCCCGCTCGACGATCCGGACGTCTTCGCGGAGATCCAGCGGGCCGACACGATCGGGTGCTTCCAGATCGAGAGCCGCGCGCAGATGCAGGTCGTCCTCCGCACCCGGCCGGAGACGATCGACGACATCACGGTGCAGGTCGCGCTCGTGCGGCCGGGGCCGATCCAGGGGAAAGCCGTCCACCCGTACGTCGAGAGGCGCCAGCTGCTGCGCGACGACCCGGGCTATCGCGCGCCGGCCGACCATCCGCTGCTCGAGGAGCCGCTGCGCGAGACGCTCGGCGTCGTCGTCTTCCAGGATCAGGTGCTCGACGTCGCCGTCCATCTCGCCGGCTTCTCGGTCGGCGAGGCCGAGGGGCTGCGGCGAGCGATGAGCCGCAAGCGCTCCCATGCCGCGCTCGAGGCGTGGCGGGAGCGGTTCGTAGCCGGCGCGCTCGAGAAGGGGGTGGAGGACGCGAAGGCGCACGAGCTCTACGACAAGCTCGTCGCCTTCTCGGGCTTCGGCTTCCCGAAGTCTCACGCGGCGGCGTTCGGGCTGCTCGCGTACCAGTCGGCCTGGCTGCGGCACCACTACGCCCCCGAGTTCCTCGCCGCTCTCCTCAACGCGCAGCCGATGGGCTTCTACCCGCCGGCGACGCTCGTGCGCGACGGGCAGCGGCGCGGGGTCGAGACGCGGCCGCCGGACGTGAACCGCAGCGAGGCCGGCTGTGTGATCGAGGACGGGGCGGTGCGGGTCGGCCTGAAGTACGTGACCGGGCTGGGGGAGGACGACGCGGAGGCCGTGGCGGCGAACCGCCCATATTCCTCGGTCCGGGAGCTCGCGCAGCGGAGCGGGCTCTCGGCGGACGAGCTGCGCGCGCTCGCCGAGTCGGGTGCCTGCGACTGCTTCGGGCTGCGCCGCCGCGAGCTTCTCTGGCAGCTCGGGCTCGTACCGCGACCGGCGAGTGTCCCCGGCACGGGTGGAGAGGCGAAACAGCTCGCGCTGCCGCTCGAGCCGACGGTCTCCACGCCGGAGCTGCCCGAGCCGACGGTGTGGGAGCGGATGCTCGCCGACTACCGGACGACGAGCATGTCCGTCGGCGTCCACCCGCTCGCGCTGCTCCGTCCGCACCTGCCGCCGGGGACGCTCTCGAGCGACGAGCTGCGCGCACGGCCGCACCGGGCGGAGGTGCAGTTCGCCGGGCTCGTCGTCGCGCGCCAGCGGCCGGCGACCGCGAACGGCGTCGTCTTCATGCTGCTCGAGGACGAGCTCGCGCAGGTGAACCTCATCGTCATGCCGCAGGTGTACGAGCGGTTGCGGGCGGTCGTGCGCAGCGAGCCGCTGCTGCTCGTCCGGGGCCGCTACGAGCATGCGGACCGCAACCGGAACATCCTCGTACGCGAGCTCGTTTCGCTCTCGCCGCTGGCGCGGTCGCTCACCGACGGTGCGGACGTCCACGGAGCCCTGCCGCGCGCCCACCACTTCGGCCACCGGTAACAGCGGCCGCCGCAACGAGGAGCGTGCTCTTCATCCGCGGCACCGTAGGTCGGAAGGCAGGCCTCATCCGTACCCTGAGAGCGTGATCGAGGTTGCCTGCGAAGCGTGCGGCTGGGTCGCGATCACGAGCCAGGCGGTCAACGACGTCTGGCGCGAGCACGAGGCCGGCTGTCCCGCGGTGGGCGGCGCCGTCCGCCACTTGCCCGACCTGCCGCCGCTGCGCCGCCTCCTGCCGCCCGTGAACACGTGCCGGCACCGGCCGGTGCGCCGCCAGATCGCGGTCGCGCCCTCCGGCGTGAAGAAGTACGCCGTCGTCTGCGAGCTGTGCCACCGCTTCGTCGGCTGAGGCTCGTTGGGCAGCTCGCGCTCGCCCCTCGGGCGTTCGCGGATTCTCCGCCGAAACCTTGCCGAACCCTGGCCCGCCCTTTGCCTCGATCGCCGTACCGTCTCCCGCGAGCCCATTCACCGCGAACAAGGAGCACGGGTCATGCGCCTCGCCATCGGAATCGCCCTCGCGACATTCCTCGTCCTCGTCACCGGCGGCCACTTCCCATTCGGCCTGTTGCTCGTCGTGCTCGGCTTCTTCCTCCTGCTGAGGTACCGCACGACCTGGCAGCCGGTCTCGACGACGTACCGCCCGCGAGCCCGCCGACTGCCGCTTCGGCCCGGCGGCAGCCCCCTGGTCAGCTCGTCACGAAGTACGCGTTCGACCGACGTGCTGCGGTGATCCGATAGCGGCCCTGCGAGTTCGGAGTCGTCAGGTACGAGCATGCGTACTCCGGCCGGGCGGTCGTCCCGGCGCGAGCCGTGAGCGCCTTGCTGAAGTGGCCGGAGACCGGGAGCATGACGAACGCGCGTCCGGTCGCCCTGAAGGAGGACTGGCCGGCCTTGAACGACGTGAAGCGCTTTGCCTCGTTCACCCATGCCGCCCGGCACGGCTGCGAATCGAGGTAGACGTACAGGCGCGCCTTCTGGGCGGCGACGCCGTGAGAGAGCACGGTGAACAAGGAACCGGTTGGGGGCCGGTGCCAAGCCGTGCCCCAGACCCTGTAACCGTTCCCGGCGAACGAGCTCGCACTCGAGGCGAGGGCGAGGACGACGAGGGAAACGAGGATAGTGAACCTCGGCACGCTGTCAGAGTAGTGCCGCGGTCCAACGGGCGGCTAACGGCCCGAACCGCGTCCACGCCGTTGCGCGGCCGACGTACAGGATCGCATGCGCGACCGCTCGCCGCCTTCGCGCGTTTACAAGGGGTGGCACGCAAGGACGGCTTCGCACCGATCGGCTCCTACGCGGCGATCGGCGACGGGAGGACGGTCGCGCTCGTGTCCGCCGACGGATCGGTCGACTTCATGTCGCTCCCGAGCCTCCACGCCCCGACGACGTTCGCCGCGCTCCTCGATCCGGAGCAGGGCGGGCGCTTCACGCTGGCGCCGACCGTCGAGTTCGAGGCCGCGCGCCGTTACGTCGGACGCACGAACGTCCTCGAGACGACCTACCGCACCTCCGGCGGCGTCGTGCGCGTCACCGAGGCGCTGACGCTCCAGGACGGAGGGCTGCTCCCCTGGGTGGAGCTCGCCCGGCGGATCGAGGGAGAGGAAGGGTCCGTGCCGCTCGCGTGGCGGCTCGAGCCGCGCTTCGACTGGGGACGCGAAGCGCCGCAGATCGTGCGGCGCGGCGACGTTCCCGTCGCGGAGGGAGCCGGGCTCCGGCTCGCCGTCCGCTCCTGGGGCGCGGGTGAGGTCGAGGCCAGCGGACGATGCCCTCTGCGGCTCGTTCGAGATCGGGGCGGACGAGAGTGCGCTCCTCGCGCTCGTCGCCGTGCACGGCCAGCCGCTGCACGTGCCGAGCCGCGAGCATGTCGAGGCGCGGCTCGACGCCACGCGGCGCGTCTGGGAGCGCTGGCTGGGGATGTGGGCCTACGACGGCCCGTGGGAGGAGGAGGTCGCCCGGAGCGCACTCGCGCTGAAGCTTCTCGTCTACGCCCCCGGCGGAAGCATCGCGGCGGCACCGACGACGTCGCTTCCCGAGGTGATCGGAGGCGAGAAGAACTACGACTACCGCTACGCCTGGATTCGCGACTCGGCGTTCACGCTCGACGCGCTGATGCGGCTCGGCCTGCCCGAGCAGGTGCAACAGTCCTTCGCCTGGCTCCTGCGGGCGGTGAGGGAGACCGCGCCGGACCTGCGGCCGTTCTACTCCCTCGTCGGCGGCGTGCCCTCGCGCCAGGAGACGCTCGACCACCTCCGCGGCTACCGCGACTCGCGGCCGGTCCGCTATGGCAACGGCGCCTCATCGCAGCTCCAGCTCGGCTCCTGGGGCGACCTGCTCGAGACGGCCGACCTCTACGTCTCGGAGGCGAACGCGCTGGACGACGAGACCGGCGAGATGCTGGCGAGTTGCGTCGACCGCGCCTCGACTCTCTGGCGCGACGAGGACTCCGGCATGTGGGAGCTCTCGAAGCACCGCCACTACACGAGCTCGAAGCTGTCGATCTGGACGACGCTCGACCGGGCGCTCCACCTCGCCGAGGAGGAGCAGCTACCCGCCGGCCACGTATCGCAGTGGCGCGAACAGCGCGACCGGCTCCGCGACTGGATCGAGGAGCACTTCTGGTCGGACGAGCTCGGCGCATACCGCGGCTGGGCCGGAGAGGAGTCGCTCGACGCCGGCGTGCTGCGTGCGGTGCGGATGGGCTATCCGGAGCGGGACCGCCTCGGCGAGACCGTCGACGCGATTCGCGACCGGCTCGCGGCGGCGCCCGGCCTCGTGTACCGGACGAGCGAGCACGTCGGCAAGGAAGGCGCCTTCGTCGCCTGCTCGTTCTGGGTCGTGGAGGCGCTCGCCCGCCTCGGGCGCGTGGACGAGGCGGGCGAGACGATGGAGCGGATCCTCCCGTACGCGAACGACCTCGGGCTCTTCTCGGAGCAGATCGACCCCGACAGCGGCGAGCTTCTGGGCAACTTCCCGCAGGGGCTGAGCCATCTCGCGCTCGTCAACGCTGCGGGCGCGATCGGCGACGCGCTCAGGGCCGGCTCGCGTGCCGGTGCTGCATCGGCGAGGGCAGGTGCGGCGCGAGGTTGAAGGCGGAGTTCACGAGCGCGAGGTGCGTGAACGCCTGGGGGAAGTTCCCCAACAGCCGCCGGGCCTTCGGGTCGTACTCCTCCGCCAGCAGGCCGAGGTCGTTCCCGAGCTCGATGAGCCGTCCGAACAGCTCGTGCGCCTCGTCGTGCCGCCCGAGCAGCTCGTAGCAGTCGCAGAGCCAGAACGAGCAGGGCAGGAACACGCCCTCTCCTCGGCGGCAGCCCGTCCACTACGCCCTCCTCCTGCGTCCGGTAGCGGAGCAGGAAGCCGTCCTGCAGAAGCTCTCGCTCGACGGCCTCGATCGTGCCGCGAATGCGGGGGTCGGTCGCCGGCAGGAAGCCTACGAGCGGCAGCATGAGGAGGCTCGCGTCGAGCTCCTGCGAGCCGTACGACTGCGTGAAGGAGCCCAGCCCGGGGTCGAAGCCGCGCTCGCAGACGTCGCGGTGGATCTCGTCGCGGACGGCCCGCCAGCGGTCGACCGGGCCCTCGAAGCCGTGCTCCTCGACCGTCCGCACGCCGCGGTCGAACGCGACCCAGGCCATCGCCTTCGAATGGACGAAGTGCCGGCGCCCGCCGCGGATCTCCCAGATGCCGTCGTCGGGCTCCCGCCAGGCCTCCTCGAGGTGCTCGAGCAGGCCGAGCTGGATGCGCCAGCCCTGCGGATCGACGGGAAGGCCGTGCACGCGGGCCTGGTAGAAGCAGTCGAGCACCTCGCCGTAGACGTCGAGCTGGAGCTGCTCGCTCGCCGCATTGCCCACCCGCACGGGCTTCGAGCCCTCGTAGCCGTCGAGCCACGGCAGCTCGAACTCGCTCAGGCGCCGCTCGCCTGCGACGCCGTACATGATCTGGACGTCCGCCGGATCGCCCGCGATCGCCCGCACCAGCCAGCGCCGCCACTGTCCGGCCTCGTCGGCGTGGTTGCAGTGGAGGAGCGCGAGCAGCGTGAGCGTGGCGTCGCGGAGCCAGCAGTAGCGGTAGTCCCAGTTGCGGACGGAGCCGAGCGATTCGGGCAGCGACGTGGTCGGCGCTGCGACGATGCCGCCGGTCGGCTCGTACGTGAGCGCCTTGAGCACGATGAGGGAGCGGCGCACGAGCGACGCCCACTCGTCCGGCAGGTCGAGCGGGCACGCCTCGCTCCACTGCCGCCAGAAGCCCTCGGTCTCGGTGAGCGCCTGCTCGGGGTCGATCCGCGGCGGCGTCTCACGGTGCGAGGGGAACCACGTGAGGACGAACGGCACGCGCTCGCCCTCGTCCACCGATACCTCCGAGATCGTGTGCATGTTCTCGCCGCGGGTCGGCGCCGGCGTGCGGAAGCAGAGTGCGTCGGGGCCGGCGAGGGCGACGCGCGTGTCCTCCTCGTGGGTCCGCTTCCGCACCCAGGGGACGATGCGCCCGTAGTCGAAGCGGATCGTCAACTCGGAGCGGAACGGGACGGAGCCCTTGACGCCCTCGACGATGCGGACGATGTCCGGGGCTGTGCCGCGCGGCGGCATGAAGTCGAGGACGCGCGCCACCGAGCCGTCCTCCGTCTCCCAGGTCGTCTCGAGAACGAGCGTGTCGTGGAGGTAGCGGCGTGTGTTCGTCGCGGGAGTCGCCGGCGCGAGAAGCCAGCGGCCGTTGTCGGGCGTGCCGAGGAGCGCGGCGAAGCAGGCGCCGGAGTCGAAGCGGGGGAAGCAGAGCCAGTCGATGGAGCCGCCGCGGTCGACGAGCGCCGCCGTCTGGAGATCGCCGAGCAGGGCGTAGTCCTCGATGCGCGGCGGCATCAGCGGTTCCCTATCTCCACGCCGAGCTCCGGCCAGCGTTTGCGAACGGCGCGGTTGAAGGCGTTTTCGTACAGCTCGACCGCGTCCCCGCCGAGCGTCCCGGCGAACCGGTCGCGCATGTCCGCGAGCGTCCCGGTCGCCGTCTCGACCGCGTCGACGAAGTCGCCGTACGCCTCTTCCGCGTCCTCGCGCGTCGCCCGCTCGTAGGAGCGGGCCCTCTCGCGGCACTCGTCGAGCAGGTGCGCCTGGTCCTCCGCGAAGAGGTCGAGCTGGCGCCCGATCACGTCGCGGAAGGGCTCGCGCCGAAAGATCACACGATCTCCTCGTAGACGGCGAGATGCGCCCGGGCTGCCGCGTCCCAGGTGAGCTCCTGGCGCGCCCGCTGCGCACCCGCGCGCGCCCGCTCGAGCGCCTCCGGGTCGGCGAGCAGCTCGTGTACCGCGGCCGCGAGCCCGGTGACGTCGCCCGCGGGCACGACGCGCCCCGCCTCGAACCGGCGCACCGGCTCGGCGATCCCGCCCACGTCGTAGGCGACGGCGGGGACTCCGGCTCCGAGCGCGCGAAGGAGCGCTCCACTCTGGTCGAGCTCCGGCCGATAGGGGAAGACGGCGACGGTGGCGTCGCCGAAGGCGCGGTCGATCTCCGGCTGTGCGAGGTAGCCGAGCCGCCACTCCACCTCGAGACCGTTCGCGCGCGCCCGGTACGGCTCGACGGGCTCGAGCGGGTCGCCGGCGACGAGCAGCCGCGCGCCGCCGGCCTGCCGCACCGCCTCGATCGCGTCGGCGAGACCCTTGTACGGCCGGATCATCCCGAAGGCGAGCACCGTCCGACCGTCGTCCTGCCGCTCCGGCTCGCTGGGGAAGACGGGGTGGGGGATGACGCGGAGCCGTTCGGGCTCGACGCCGAAGGCAGCGAGCGCGTCGCGGCCGTCGTCGCTGTGGACGACGATCCGGTCGAAGCGCGCGAAGAGGCGGCGCCAGAGCCCCGTGCGATGCGCGGTGCGGCGGGGGAGGAGGTCGTGCGCGGTGAAGACGGACGGCAGGTGCGGACGGAAGAGGCGGGCGTCGAGCTCGGGCGTCGGGAGCCACTGGACGTGGAGGACGTCCGCCTGCAGCCGGCGGAGTGCGGCGAGCCCGAACGGGTGCTCCGCGACCTTGAGGGGCAGGCGCAGCGGCGAGCGGCCGAAGAGGCGCGACGAGAGCGGGTAGAAGAGCTCCCGCCGCCGGTAGCCGTCCGGCTCGGGCGCCTCGCCGAAGCGGAAACGCGACGTGACGAGCTCGACGTCCGCGCCGGCGCGGGCGAGCGCCGCGGCGAGCTCGTGGTCGTACGGCGGGGTGAAGGCGGGGGGATCGGCGAGCAGGACGCGCACGGCTTCGTACGCTACGCGCGTGGCCATGCTCGTGCGGACGTGGAACCTCTTCCACGGGAACGCCGCTCCGCCCGAGCGGAGGGCCTTTCTGCGGCGGATGATCGAGCTCGTGACGAGCGACCGCCCCGACGTCGTCTGCCTGCAGGAGCTGCCCGCGTGGGCGCTGAGGCATCTCGAGCGCTGGAGCGGGATGCACGCCTGCGGCGCCGTCGCCCGGCGGCCTCTGCTGCCCTTCGGCGCGAGAGCCGTGACCGCGCTCCACCACGGGCTGCTGCGCTCGGCGGTGACCGGCGAGGCCGACGCGATCCTCACGCGTTCGCCCGCGCGCGATCTCGGCGCCCAGGTCGTCGGAGACTCGAAGCTCCGGCGGATCGCCCACGCGGTCGACGTCGACGGCGTCACGGTCGTCAACTTCCACATCGACGGCGATCGGGCGCAGTTCGAACGCGTCGTCGCGCTCGCGCCAGGACGGTCGATCGTGGCCGGTGACGCGAATCTCGTGGCGCCGGGCGCCGAGGGCTTCTCGGCGCCGCTCGCGGCGAGCATCGACCAGATCCTCGTGCGAGGGCTCGCCCTGCGCGACGGCCCGGCGGCGTGGCCCGTCGAGCGACGCACGGTCGCCGGTCGTGTCCTCTCCGATCATGCGCCGGTCGAGGCGGTGGTCGGGTGACGTTCGAGGAGGCCCGGGCACAGTTCCCGGTGCTCGAGCGGTATGCGTACCTCAACGCCGGTTCGGCGGGGCCGCTGCCGCGCACGGCGGCCGAAGCGGCACGCCGACGGCTCGAGCGGGATCTCGCCGAAGGCCGGAGCGGCACGCCCTACATCGAGGAGTTCCTCGCCTTGCGGGAGCGCATCCGCACGGGTATTGCGGCGGTCCTCCGAACCTCGCCGGACCTGGTCGCGCTCACCGACTCCACGACCCGCGGCTGCCAGATCGTCGTCGCGGGGCTCCGCCTCGGCTCGGCCGACGAGGTCGTCACGACCGACGAGGAGCACTTCGGTCTCGTGGGGTCGCTGCACGCGAGCGGCGCGCGAGTCGTCGTCGCCGAAGCCGACGAGGAGGCGCTGCTCGCGGCCGTGACGCCGCGCACGCGCCTGGTCGCCGTGTCGCACGTCCTCTGGACGACCGGGCGCCGGCTCGATCTCGCCCGGCTGCGAAGCCCGGAGGGGCCGCTGCTCCTCGTCGACGGTGCGCAGTCCGCGGGTGCGATCCCCGTCGAGCTCGGGAGCGTCGACTTCTACACCGTCTCCGCGCAGAAGTGGCTCTGTGCGCCCGAGCCGACCGGCGCGCTCTTCGTGCGGGACCCCGAGCGGCTGGACGTGGGCCTGCCGGGCTTCCTCGCCTACCGGAGCCACGAGCGCGACGGCTCCTTCGTCCCGAACGAGGGCGCGAGGCGGTTCGACTCCGGGTGGATCGGCGCGGCGACGCTCGCCGGCCTGGAGGCGGCGCTCGACGTCCATCCCGAATGGCGGTACGAGGCCGCTGCGACCGCGGCGGCCCGCTGCCGCGAGCTGCTCGCGCCTCTGGTGGACGTCGTGACCCCGGGCGGCCATTCGACGCTCGTCTCCTTCCGCCCGCCGGGTGATCCGACCGAGCTCGTGGCCGCGCTCGCCGAGCGGGGCGTGGTCGTCCGCGAGCTGCCGGGCCGGAACCTCGTTCGCGCCTCGTGCGGCTGGTGGACGAGCGAGGACGACCTCCGCCGCCTCGCGGACGGAATCGCGGCCGCGTCCTGATCAGCCGAGCGGCCGGCCGGCCCGAGAGGTCCCTGTGCGCTACGAGGCCGGAAGGCCGAGCTCGGCCGAGATCGGCTGGAGGGCCGCGACGATCGTGCGGATGTGGTCGTCGAGCTCGACGCCGAGCTCCTCGGCGCCCTTGTACACCTCGTCGCGGTGGACGCCGGCCGCGAAGGACGGCTGCTTGAGCTTCTTCCGCACCGACTTCGGCTCGAGCCCCTCGAGGCCCGTCGGGCGCACGAGCGCGCACGCGTGGACGAAGCCGCTCAGCTCGTCGCACGCGAACAGCGCCTTCTTGAGCGGCGTGTCGCGCGGCAGTCCGAGATGCTCGGCGTGCGAGAGCACCGTCTCGACGACCTCCTCGGGATAGCCCTCCTCGCGGAGGATCGGCGCACCGTCCTGCGGGTGCTTGTCGAGCGTCGGGTGCATCTCGTAGTCGAAGTCGTGGAGGAGCGCCGCGACGCGCCAGAGCTCCTCGTCCTCGCCGAGCTTCCTGGCGTAGGCCGCCGTCGACGCCTCGACGGCGAGCGCGTGGCGCAGCAGCGACTCGCTCTTCGTGTACCGCGTGAGGGTTTCCCAGGCGCGTTCGCGAGTCGGCTCCATGGCCGTCCATCCTAGTCGTGCAGCCCGCCTCACGAGACTGGGCCGACTGTGTCGCAGAACGCCGAAACGCCTTGCGTGCCGGGCGGCGGCGACGTACACCGATCACCGGTCGGAATCTCACCGGTAAGCCTCGCTCAGCAAAGGAGTCGGTCATGCGTCGGGTCATCCTCTTGGTCGCTTTCGCGACCGCGTTCGCAGCAATCACGGCAGTTCCGGTCGGCGGTGCGCGCGCCGACGACGGGGGGTGGAAGGCCGCGCACGACACCGATCCGCATCTGCCACTCACCGCCCGGCAGCTCGACGTGGCCGCCGCGAAGCGCGCGGTCGAGGCCCGGACCGGCGGCGCGTCGCTAGCGCCGTTCCTCGTCTCGATGCCCTGTGGGGACTGCGGCGGTGGAGGCGGCTACGCGAGCTCTGCACATCTGGCGGCGAACCAGACGCCGCAGAGCACGAGCTACTACTGCGGCCCGGCTTCCGTCCACGAGGCCCTCGGTGCCGTCGGAGTCTCGCTCTCGCAGGCGGCTGCCGCGGCTGCACTCCGCACGACGCCCGCCGGCACGGCGTGGTCGGGCGGCGGAACCTCGCCCTCCGGCTATCCGGTGCCCGACGTCCTGAACGCGCACGAGCGCGAGAACTACTACGTCCCGCAGCCCGTCGGCTCGGCGAGCTCGAGCGCGACCCAGAGCTACGAGAGCGATCTCCAGCTGGACATCTACCTCCTCCGCGTCCCGCTCGTGGGCGATGCGTGGGAGGCACCCGGCGGCCCCCACCTCGTCGGACATCCGGCGAGCCAGCAGATCTTCCACTGGTTCGAGATCCGCGGCTACAAGAACCACGGGGCGTCCACGATGTACGAGGATTCCGTACACGGTGCCGGCACGATCGGCTGGTCCCGGAACGTTCCCGCCTACTCGACCCTGTCGAGCAGCACGATCGTCACGATCGTCTCGGGACGCGGCTACGTCTGGTAGGCGGTTCATCGGTGGCCGCCCGGGCGCCGTGCTCGCCCTGGCGGCCGCAGCCGCGCTGGCCGCCGGTACGGCGAGCTCGGCTCAGGCTCCGCCGTCGCGGGTGGCGCGGGCGCGCGGAGCCTGGTGCGCAGCTCGTCCGAGCGGAGCCTGGCGTCGCGCACTCTCCCGGGGCGTGGTGGCGCTCTCGCAAACGACGTCGATGGTGCCGCTCGCACTCGCCCACGACGGCCGCACGTTCTTCGCCGCCGTCCACTCGGCGAGCTTCTCCGGCGTCGCGCGCATCGACGCGCAGACGGGTGCCGTCACCAGGATCAAGGCGTTCCCCGACCCGAATCGGGACCAGGCCGTCGGAGCGTTCGACGGGCGCTGGCTCGTCTGGAACGAGGAGCACGACTTCACGAACCTCGGCGACTTCACGGTCTGGGCCTGGGACTCGCAGACCGGCCGGCTGGCGCGGATCGGAGCGGCGACGCGCGGGCCGGACGGCGAGTTCTGGCCGAGCCCCCTGCGCGGGCCCGACACGCGAGCCGGGATCGCGACGTGGGTGCAGGGTGCAGGTCCGGCCGGAATCGGCGCCGTCCACGTCTACGCCCTCCGCGACGGGCACGGCATGGTCGTGCACCGGGGTCACGCCCAGAGCTCGTTCCTGCTCGCCGGGCATCTGGTGGCCTGGCCGGAGTCCCCGGCGCCCGACCGCGAGACGAGGATGTACGTCGCTTCCGCGCTCGACGGCAGGCGCGTGAGGGCGCCGCGGGCGTTGCGGAGGCTTCGCGGCGTCTCGGGCCTCGACACCGACGGCCGCCGGGTCGCCTACCCCGATGCCCGGTACGAGACGCTCCGGTGGGCGCCGTCGCTGCGGAGCGCCTCCCGGGCGATCCTCTCGGCCCGGGGCTCGAACCACCTCGACGACTCGATCGGGATCGGCGGACGCTACATCGGCGCAGGCATCTGGCCGCACGTCTTCGTCGCGGACACGCGAACGCGCCGCTACGTCGAGGTGAGCCGGCGCGGGGGCTGGACCCTGGTGGACTCGTCGACGCTGCTCGTCGTCTACGGGGCGCGGAGGAAGGTGCTGCATCCTCACCTGCGAGTCGCGGTCGTCCCGCTCCGCAAGCTGCCGCCGCTGCCCTCCTGCGCCTAGGAAGAGCCGGTTCGCAGCCCGGCTATGCTGGCCCGGCATGTCCGTCGCGACGGCGCCGCAGGCCCTCGTCATCGAGGGAGGGAACCCGCTCCACGGCCGCATCCGGGCTTCGGGGAACAAGAACGGCGCGCTGCCGATCCTCGCCGCCTGCCTGCTCGCAGACGAGCCCGTCTCGCTCTCGAACATCCCGCGGATCCGTGACGTCGAGACGATGCTCGAGCTCGTGTCCGCCACGGGGGCGAACGCCGAGTGGACGGGACCGAACGAGGTCCGCATCGACTCGCAAGGCCTCTCCTCGTACGAGGTCGACGCCGTTCTCGCAGAGCGGATCAGGGCGTCGTTCCTCCTCGCCGGCCCGCTGCTGGCGCGCCTCGGCAGGGCGAGCGTGCCCCCGCCCGGCGGTGACGTGATCGGCCGGCGCCGGCTCGACCCGCACATCCATGCGTTCGAGCGCCTCGGAGCGCGGGTCGAGCTCGAGAGCCGCTACGAGATGGAGACGGAGGGCCTTCGCGGGGCCGACATCTTCCTCGACGAGGCGAGCGTGATGGCGACGGAGAACGCGGTGATGGCCGCCGTCCTGAGCCCGGGCGAGACGACGATCTCGAATGCCGCGTGCGAGCCCCACGTCCAGGATCTGTGCCGTTTCCTCGTCTCGCTCGGGGCGGAGATCGAGGGCATCGAGTCGAACCTCCTCCGCATCCGCGGAGCCGAGCGCCTCGGCGGTGGGGAGTGGGCGGTCGCCCCCGAGCACATCGAGGTCGGGAGCTTCATCGGCCTCGCGGCGGTCACGAACAGCGACCTGACCATCGACGGCGTGGAGCCCCGCGACCTCTCCTCGATCCTCACCGCCTTCAACCGGCTGGGGATCGAGGTGGAACTCGGAGACGGCTGGCTGCGGGTGCCGCCACACCAGGAGCTCGTGATCCGGAACGATCTCGGCGACCAGGTTCCGAAGATCGAGGACGGTCCGTGGCCCGCGTTCCCGGCCGACCTGACGTCGATCGCCGTCGCGGTGGCGACGCAGGCGTGGGGAACGGTCCTCGTCTTCGAGAAGATGTTCGAGAACCGGCTGTTCTTCGTCGACAAGCTCGTCTCGATGGGGGCACGGATCATCGTCTGCGACCCGCACCGCGTCGTCGTGAGCGGGCCGTCGCGCCTGTACGGACAGCGGCTGACGAGTCCGGACATCCGTGCCGGGATGGCGATTCTCATCGCCGCGCTCTGCGCGAGCGGGCGGTCCATGATCGGCAACGTCGCGGAGATCGACCGCGGCTACGAGCGGATCGACGAGCGCCTCCGCGCGCTCGGCGCCCAGATCGAGCGCGTCGAGACGTAGCAGTGGCCTCGCCGGAGCTACGCTCCGCAGCATGAGCGAGCAGGCTGCGGCGGGCCTCCGTGTCAACGTCTACGGGCGTGGCGAGGCGACGGTGGAGACGGGACTTCCCGTGCTCAACCGCCTGCTCACCCGCCTCGCCGAGACGGCGCGGTTCGATCTCGTCCTCGACATCGAGCCGGGAGACGCCCAGGCCGAGGTCGAGGCTGCCGCGGCTGCGATCGGGCGCGCGCTCGCCGGGCCGCTGCGGGCGGACGGGGCGCGGGGCCACGGCGCCGGCGCACTGACGTCCGCCGAGGCGCTCGCCTACGTCGTGCTCGAGACGAGCGACGAGCCGCTCTTCGTCACGAACGTCGATCTGACGGAGGCACGAATCGGGGGGCTCGGCACCGACGTCGCTCGTCGATTCCTCGAGGTGCTCGCGGAGCACGCCGGGCTCGTGCTCCACGTCCGACTCCTGAACGGCACCGACAGCGGGCACGTGCTCGAGGCGATCTTCAAGGGGCTCGGCGCCGCGCTCGCCGAGGCCTGCGAGCGACGGGAGGTACGCGAATGAGCGACAAGCGCGTGGTGCGCACCGAGGCGGCGCCGGCACCGTTCCAGGGCGCGCCCTACTCGCAGGCGATCGCGGCCGGCGGCTTCGTCTTCGTCTCGGGCCAGCTCGGCCTGCAGCCGGGGGACACCGCGATCTCGGGCGGAATCGCCGAACAGACCGAGCAGGTCTTCGCGAACCTGAAGGCGATCCTCGAGGAGTCGGGCAGCGGGCTCGAGCGCCTCGTGAAGACGACGGTCTACCTCCAGCATCTCGACGACTTTCAGGCGATGAACGCCGTCTACGCGAAGCATGTCGGCGAGCGGCCGCCGGCTCGGGCCACGGTGGAGGTCGCGCAGCTCCCGTCGGGCGCGCTCGTCGAGATCGAGGCGGTGGCGCTCCTCTAGGGCGCGGGCTTGACCGCCCGCAGGTGGAGGAAGAGCGGGACCCTGCGCCAGCGTTCGCCGGACGGGTCGCTGAACGCTCTCTCCGGCAGCTTCGGCTCGCGCAGGCGCTCGACGAGCAGGCCGTGCGTGGCGAGCTCCTCGACGTAGGTCTCGAGCGGCACGTGCCTGCTCACGAAGCGCATCGCCAGGCCGTCACGCTCGAAGGTCGCATCCGTACGGAACTCGTCGAGATACGAGCGCTCGATCACGAAAGGGGCTCCGGCGGCGCGCTCCGCGAACGCGCCGGCCGAGTTGAGCGGGTGGACGATCGCGATACAGAGCCTCCCGAGGGGCACGAGCACGCGAGCCGCTTCGCGGATCGCGCCGCGGAGATCGTCCACGTCCTGGAGCGACATGAAGGCGACGGCGAGGCCGAACGAGGCGTCGGCGAACGGAAGTGCCGCCGCGTCGGCGAGGTGCAGCTCCATCTCGGGAGCCGACTCCCGCGCAGCGGCGAGCAGCGTGGGGGACGCGTCGACGCCGGCTACGTCGTGGCCGAGCGCCGCGAGGTCGCGCGCCAGCCGACCCTCTCCGCAGCCGAGGTCGAGCGTCCGGCCGTTCGGCGGAGGCACGAGCTCGAGGAAGGTGTCGCGGTGGAACCGCCAGTAGCTGTCGTGACCGGGCGCCCGCGCCCAGGCGACCCAGGCCGTGGCGTTCTCCTCCCACGCCTGCTGAAGGTCGTCCACGGCGCCGACTGTAGGACACGCGACAATGGCCCGGTGCTCCAGGAGATCGAGAGCTACGTCCGCTCCCTCGGCCTCGACGCCTACCTCGTCGGCGGCGCCGTGCGCGACGAGCTGCTCGGCCTGGACTCCAAGGACGCCGACTTCCTCGTGCCCGGGGTCGACACCGAGGGGTTGCGGGCCGCGCTTGCGCCGCACGGACGCGTCGAGGACCTCGTCGTCGCCGACCGGCTCGTCGGCGTCCGCTTGCTTCCCGCACGACAGGCGGATCCGGAAGCTGACGCGCGCGGGAATCGAGTTCGCGCCGCCCCGCAAGGAGATCTCCACCGGCCCCGGCCGGCACGACTTCGAGATCGTCGCCGATCCGGCCCTGTCGGTCGAGGACGACATGCGCCGCCGCGACTTCACCGTCAACGCGATGGCGCGCCGGCTGGAGACGAACGAGCTCGTCGACCCGCTCGGCGGCCGCCCGGACCTCGAGGCGGGCCGTCTGCGCACGGTCTCGGCGCAGAGCTTCCGGGAGGACCCGCTGCGGCTCGTCCGTGCCCTCCGCTTCGTCTCGCAGCTCGGCTTCGAGCCGGACGACGAGCTGCTCGCCCAGATGCGCGAGGAGGCACCCGCGGTGAAGCTCGTCTCGGGCGAGCGTATCGGCGGCGGGCTCGCCGCCGACGGGATGGGTGAGCTCTCGAAGCTCCTGCTCGGCCTGCACCCGGCACGTGCGCTGCGGCTGGCCCGGGACACGGGCGTCCTCGTCGAGCTCCTGCCGGAGTTCGGGCCCGCGATCGGCTTCGACCAGGAGAGCCGCTACCACGACCTCACGGTGGACGAGCACACGTTCGCCGTCGTCCAGGCCGCCGCGGACGGAGGCTTCTCGCTCGCGGTACGGCTCGCGGCGCTCTTCCACGACCTCGGCAAGCCGCAGGTCGCGTGGCGCGGTGACGACGGCCGTCTCCACTACTACGCAAAGCCCGGCTTCGCCGAGCATGGACACGACCAGGTCGGCGCCGGCCTCGCCGCCGGTGCCCTCCTGCGGCTGAGATACCCGAATGCGCTCCGGCAACGCGTCGTCCGGATCGTGCGTCGCCACATGTTCCGCCCGGGGAAGGGCGACGCACGACGCGCGCGGCGCTTCCTCCGGCGCAACGGCGTCGAGCTCGGCTTCGAGCTCATCGACCACAAGCACGCGGACCTGCTCGGCAAGCGGGGGAGCGGGGGTGAGCCACCGCCGCTCGCCGAGATCGAGGCGCTGGCGCGCTTTCGTGAGGTCGTGGAGCGGGAGCGCTCCAGCCCGCACCGGCTGCGCGACCTCGCGGTGGACGGCAACGACCTGATCGAGCTCGGCTTCCGGCCGGGGCCGCAGCTGGGGCGCGTCCTTCACGACCTCCTCGACGCAGTCGTCGACGAGCCCGCTCTCAACACCCGCGACGAGCTGCTCGCGCTGGCCGAGGACCGCCGATGATCCCCTGGCGTCCCGAGGGCTACGCGGTGGTCTTCACGACCCGTCGCGGTGGGGTGAGCGAGGGGCCCTTCGCGTCCCTCAACCTCGGTCGCAAGAGCGGCGACGACGTCGGTTGCGTGGACGAGAACCGGCGCATCGCCTCCGACTCGATCGGTGCCGACCCCGCCAAGCTCGCGCTCAACCACCAGGTGCACTCCAGCCTCGTGTTGCGGGCCGGGCCGGCGCAGCGCGGCGGGGATGCCGACGGGCTGTGGACGGACGAGCCGGGACTTCCGCTCCTCGCGCTGGCTGCCGACTGCCTGCCGATCGCGCTCGTTCGCAGCGGCGGAGGACGGCCGGCCGTCGCCGTCCTCCATGCCGGCTGGCGCGGCCTGCTCGCCGGGATCGTCGAGGCGGGGGCACGGGCCCTCGGCGGAGGAGCGCTCGCCGCCGCGATCGGGCCCGGGATCGGTCCGTGCTGCTACGAGGTGGGGGAGGAGGTGGCGGCGCCTTTCCGCAGGCGCTTCGGCGACGACGTCGTCCGTGAGAGCCGCCTCGACCTCCCGACGAGCGCGGAGCGCGCGCTCCGCGTGGCGGGAGTCGAGCGGGTCGATCGCTTCGACCGCTGCACCGCGTGCGAGGCCGAGGCGTTCTTCTCGCACCGCCGCGACGCCGGCCGCACCGGCCGGCAGGGGGTGATCGCCTACGTCGCCGGCTGAGATCCGCGAGCGCTACGAGCGCATCCGCGAGGAGGTCGGGCCGTCCGTCACCGTGGTCGCGGCCACGAAATACGTCCCGCTCGAGGACCTCGCGGCGCTGGCCGAGGCCGGCGTCGAGGTGGTGGGCGAGAACCGTGCCCAGGACCTGCAGGCGAAGCACGCCGCCTACGGCGACGCCTTCCGCTGGCACTTCATCGGCCACCTCCAGAGCCGGAAGGCGCCGCTCGTGAGCGAGCTCTGCGAGCTCTGCCACTCGCTCGCCTCGGAGTCCGCCGCCCGGAGGCTCTCGATTCCGGCGCTCGTCGAGGTCAACCTCTCCGGCGAGGGCACGAAGTCGGGAGTCTCGCCGGAGGAGCTGCCCGCGCTGCTCGAGCTCTATCCCGACGTGCGCGGGCTGATGACGATGCCGCCGGCCACGGGCGACCCCGAGGCGTCGCGTCCGTACTTCCGCCGCCTCCGCGAGCTCGCCGAGCGCCACGGGCTGTCCGATCTCTCGATGGGGACGAGCCAGGACTACCGCGTCGCCGCGGAGGAGGGAGCGACGTATGTCCGGGTCGGCGCAGTCCTCTGGCAGCGCTAACATCGGCGGCGCCATGGGTCTCTCCGATGTCTGGGCCCGCACCCTCGTGTACTTCGGCATCGCCGAGGAGGAGGACTGGGACGAGGACGGTTACCTCACCGAGGACGAGCTCGCCGACCCGTACGAGCGCCCGAACGTCCGCCGGCTCCCGGCCCGCCGGACACGGCAGGCCCACGACGACGACGACTGGACCGATCCGGAGCCCGAGGGCGGCCGCACGAGCATCCTGCGGCCGCGGTCGGCGGACACCCGCCGCGTCCGGAACCTCGCGCCCGTCCGCGGGCCCGGCACGTCCCGCGTACACCTGATCCTGCCCCGCAGCTTCAACGACGCGCAGCAGGTGGCCGACCGCTTCAAGGACGGCGTCCCCGTGATCCTCAACCTCCAGTCGGCGGACGCCGAGCTGTCGAAGCGGCTCATCGACTTCGCGAGCGGCCTGACGTACGCGCTCGACGGCGGGATGCAGCGGATCGCGGACAAGGTCTTCCTCCTCACGCCGCGCGACGTCGAGCTGTCGGCGGAGGACCGGGCGCGGATGCTCGAGCGCGGCTTCTTCAACCAGGCGTAGGCGCTCCTGCGGCATAGGAGAACGCCCGGTGAGGGCGAACCCGGCCCGGGATGGGCTGCGCAGCCACATTCGTCCTGCTTGCCGACGCGATCACGCGCGTCGAGACGTTCGTCAACGTCTTCATCATCCTGTACGGGCTCGTGATCTTCGTGTACATCCTCACGAGCTGGCTGCGGCTGCCGTACTCACCCACGCTCAACCGGATCCAGCGCTTCCTCTACGACGTCTGCGAGCCGTACCTGCGGCTCTTCCGGCGAATCCTCCCCTCGACGGGGGCGATCGACTTCTCGCCGGTGCTCGCCTTCGTCTCCCTCGGCGTGATCAACCGCCTCCTCATCTGGATCCTCGACCACTTCCACTAGAGGGGAGATCCCCATGGCACTCACACCTGTCGAGATCAGACACATGACGCCGCCCCGCACGGCCCTCCGCGGCTACCGCGTCGCGCCGACCGACAGGCTTCTCGAGGAGATCGCGATGAGCTTCGAGGACGTCTGGCGCGAGCGCGCGGACCTCGCCGACAAGGTCGAGCAGCTCGAGGCCGACCTCGTCCGCTTCCGCGAGCTCGAGAGCCTGCTGCGCACGACGCTCGTCTCCGCCGAGCAGGCATCCGCCCAGGTGCGGGACCAGGCCCGGCGCGAGGCCGAGCTGATCTTGAGCCAGGCCCACGCCGAGGCGCGGGAGGTCCAGCGGCGCGCGGTCGCCGAGAACGAACGTCTCGCCCACGAGTCGCGCCGACTGCGCGCGCAGCTGGTCGACGCGCTCTCGGCGCTCGACGAGACCGGATCCGCCGGTGCGGTCGAGGCCGCAGAGGCGCCTGCGGCGGTGGAGCAGGACGGGGACCCGCAGTCGGAGCGCAGCTGGTACGGACCCCCGAACGGCTCCCCCGTGCGCGACGTGAACGCCGCTTGACGAGCCGGCCGCGAACGCGGCCGGACGTAGACTGAGCGCATGACCGCGGAGACGACGCGGCTGCGCGTGCGCGTGAGCCCTGGAGCAGGCCGGACGACGCTCGTCGGCCGCCACGGCGATTCGTGGAAGGTGCGGGTGACCGAGGCGCCCGAACGCGGCCGCGCGAACGAGGCCGTTCTGCGGCTGCTGGCCGAGACGCTCGCGCTGCCGCGCACGGCGGTGACACTCGTTTCGGGGCACGGGGCGCGGGAGAAGATCGTGGAGCTCACCGGGGTGGGACCGGCGCTGATCGAGCGGCGCCTCGCCGCGGCGACCGCGGCCCGGGGGAGAAAGGAGAGGCGGTGACGAGCATCGACACGGATCGGTTCCGTGACCTGCTGCTCGACGAGCGCAAGAGGGTCGAACATGCGCTCGCGACGCTCCGCGCCGAGCATCCCGGCTCGCTCGACGAGGAGGTCGAGGAGATCGAGGCGACGAACGACAACCATCTCGCCGAGACGGCCAGCGCGACGCTCGGGCGCGAGATCGACTACACGCTGGGCGAGAACTCCGAGCAGGTGCTCGGCGAGATCGACGCCGCGCTGAAGCGCATCGAGGAGGGCACGTACGGGACGTGCGTCAACTGCGGGCGGGAGATCCCGGTCGCACGGCTGGAGGCGTATCCCTGGGCGTCCCTCTGCATCGACTGCAGGCGAAAGTCCGAGGAGTGAACGAGCCTCTCCGACAACTCGAGGTGCGGGTCGGCTCCGCGACGGACGCGTTGACGCCGCTCTCCCGCGCCACGCGGTCGTTCGCCGCCACGCCGGTGCAGTGGCTGGGGCTCGCGGCGATCGTGCTCTCGGCCGTCGTCGCCGACCAGGCGACGAAGCACGTCGTCGCCACCAACCTCCGTCTCGGCGCAGGCGTCCACGTCGTCGGGCCCTTCTGGATCAGACACGTCCAGAACTCCGGGATCGCGTTTGGCCTCTTCTCCAGCGCGACGCCGGCCGTCATCGTCGTCACCACAATCGCGGTCGGCTGGATGCTCACCTATTTCGCCCGCTCCGGCGCCCGCCATCCGGTGCTGCCGGTGGCGCTCGGGCTCGTGATCGGCGGCAGCGTCTCGAACCTCGCAGACCGTGTGCGGCTCGGCTTCGTCACCGACTTCCTCGACTTCCGCTACTGGCCGGCCTTCAACCTCGCGGACAGCTTCATCGTGATCGGCGTCGGGATCCTGCTCGTCGCCCTTCTCCTCGCCGAGCGCGAGCCGCGTCCGGCGCGCGAGAACGGCACGCCGCCCCGGCGCTGAAGCGGCACGTCGTTCCGCCGGAGGCCGCGGGAGAGCGGCTCGATCGCCATCTCGCGGGGCTGGCGGACGTGGGCTCGAGAGCCGCCGCGGAGCGCCTGCTCGAGGCAGGCACGGTCCTCGTGGACGGACGCACGCGCGGAAAGAGCCACAAGCTCGCAGGCGGGGAGGAAATCGAGATCGAGCATCCCGCGGCGGCCGCGGTCGAGCCGCTCGCTGCACCGTTGGACCTGACGATCGCGTACTCCGACGAGCACCTGCTCGTCGTGGACAAGCCGGCGGGGGTGGTGGTTCATCCGGCGCCGGGTCACAGAGCCGGGACGCTGGCGCAGGCGCTGGCCGCCGCGGGCGCGGCGGGCGGGGAGGAGGACCGTCCGGGGATCGTCCACCGGCTCGACCGGGACACGTCCGGGCTGCTCGTCGTCGCGCGCTCGCCGCAGATCTACGACCGGCTGCAACGCCTCGTGCGGCGCCGGGCGCTGACGCGCGAGTACCTCGCCCTCGTCGACGGGAGACCTCGGTCCCGGCGCGGGACGATCGATGCCCCGATCGGGCGCGACCGGCACGATCGACTCCGGCACTCCCTCGACACGGACACGCCGCGCGCCGCCGTGACGCATTTCGAGCTCGAGGAGCTCCTGCCGCGCCACGCGCTGCTCCGCGTCCGGCTCGAGACCGGCCGCACCCACCAGATTCGCGTGCATCTCGCGGCGATCGACCTTCCCGTCGCCGGCGACCCCGTGTACGGGACGGCAGGGGATCTCGGCCTCGAGCGGCAATTCCTCCACGCGGCGCGGCTCGCGTTCGCCCATCCGGCCACCGGCGCGGCGGTCGACGTCTCGTCGCCGCTCCCGCCCGATCTCGCCGCAGCCCTGGAAGTCGCGCGAGCCAGCTAACCTTCCCGCGTCCAGTTCCCACTTCCCGGCGGCCCAGCCGTGGCGCGCGTGCCTCTCCTCGCGGGAGGTGCGCCCGGACTCCCGCCGGCGCTCCAAGCAAACGAATCCGGAAGGAGTTTCTCGATGTCAGCTTCGACTGGGGCAGCGTCTGCCGGCACGGTCTCCATGCGCGAGCTGCTGGAGGCCGGAGTCCACTTCGGCCACCAGACACGCCGCTGGAACCCGAAGATGCGCCGCTTCATCTTCGCCGAGCGCGGCGGGATCTACATCATCGACCTCACGCAGACGGCGGAGCGGCTCGACGAGGCCCAGCAGTTCCTGCGCAACGTCGCCGAGCGCGGCGGCGCCGTCCTCTTCGTCGGCACGAAGAAGCAGGCGCAGGACGCCGTCGAGAACGAGGCGAAGCGCGTCGGCATGCCGTACGTCAACCACCGCTGGCTCGGCGGTCTGCTCACGAACTGGCGCACGATGGCCGATCGCATCGACCGCCTGCACGAGCTGCGGCGCCTGCGGGACGAGGACCAGCTCGAGCTGCTGCCCGCGAAGGAGCGCATCGCGATGGCGGGGGAGCTCGAGAAGCTCGAGCAGAACCTCGGCGGCGTCGCCGACATGCGGCGCCAGCCGGACGCGGTCGTGATCGTCGACCTGAAGAAGGAGGCGCTCGCCGTGCGAGAGGCCCGGCGGCTCGGGATCCCGGTCGTCGCGCTCGTCGACACGAACTGCGACCCCGACGAGGCCGACTACGTCATTCCCGGCAACGACGACGCGATCCGGTCGTGCAACCTCGTCGTGCACGCGCTCGTCGAGGCGATCTCCGACGGCAAGCAGAAGGTCTCGGCCCGCGAGCTCGAGCAGCAGCGGGTGGAGGCGGCGGCTGCCGCCGCGGAGCCGAGCGCTCCCGAGGGCGACGTCGAGAACGTCTCGGCCGGCGAGAACATCGAGCCCGTCACGGAGGGCGAGTCCGTGCCGGTGCCGACCGGCGAGGATCCGGCGAAGGAAGGCGCAGAGATCACGCCCGCCTCCGAGGCCGCCCTCGGAGACCCCACCGCGAGCGGGGAGGGATCGTGATGGCGGCGGAGATCTCGGCTCAGCTCGTCCGCGAGCTTCGCGAGCGCACCGGCGCGGGGATGATGGACTGCAAGCGCGCGCTGCAGGACACGAACGGCGACATGGACGCGGCGGTCGTCCTCCTGCGCGAGAAGGGCATGGCGAATGCCGCGAAGCGCGCCGACCGGGAGACGACCGAGGGGCTCGTCGGCTACCGGCTGGCGGACGACCACTCGCGCGGAACGATGGTCGCCGTCGGCTGTGAGACCGAGCCCGTCTCGAAGAACGAGGAGTTCCGGGCGTTCGGCGAGAAGGCGCTCGACCTCGTCGAGGCCGAGGGGATCGAGGCCGTCTCGCGGCTCGAGGAGGAGCGGGCGGAGCTCTCCGGGAGGCTCGGCGAGAACATCGCGGTCGCCGGGGCCGCGCGCTTCGAGGCCGTCGACGGCGGCAGGCTCGCCGCGTACGTGCATCCGCCGGCGAACAAGCTCGGTGTCCTCGTGCACCTGCGCGGGGGCGACGACGAGCTGGCGCGGAATCTCGCGATGCACATCTCGTGGTCGGATCCTCGCTGGATCGGCCGCGACGACGTGCCGGCGGACCTCGTCGCCGCCGAGCGGGAGATCTACCTCAACTCCGACGAGGTGCAGTCGAAGCCCGAGCAGGCGCGTGAGAAGATCGTGACCGGGATGCTCGACAAGCGCTTCTTCGCCGAGCGTGGCGGCGTGCTCGCGGAGCAGCCGTGGATCCACGACGGCTCGCTCACCGTCGGCAAGGTCCTCGCGGACGCGGGGGCCGAGGTGCTCGAGTTCGAGCGCTTCTCGCTCGCGGGATGACCACCCAGCCCGAGACCGAGACCACCGGCCCGCCGCCGGGCGCGCCTCCCGTCTTCCACCGGGTGCTGCTCAAGCTCTCCGGCGAGTCGCTGATGGGGGAGCGCGACTACGGGATCGATCCGGGCGTGACCCAGGCGCTCGCGAAGGAGGTCGCCGGCCTCCGCGGCGAGGGGGTCGACGTCGCCGTCGTCGTCGGCGGTGGGAACTTCTACCGCGGCCTCGCGGCTGCGGCGGAGAGCGGGATGGACCGCGCGACCGCCGACTACGCCGGCATGCTCGCGACGCTCCTCAACGCGCTCGCGCTCCAGGACGCCCTCGAGCGGGAGGGAGCCGACACGCGCGTCCTCTCGGCGCTCGAGGTGTCCGAGGTCGCGGAGCCGTACATCCGGCGGCGCGCGATGCGCCACCTCGAGAAGGGCCGCGTCGTGATCTTCGCGGCCGGCACGGGCAATCCGTTCTTCACCACGGACACGGCCGCGGCGCTGCGGGCCCTCGAGATGGGCGCCGACGCGATCCTGATGGCGAAGCACGGCGTCAGGGGCGTCTACGACGGCGATCCGCGCAACGTCTCGGACGCCGAGTTCCTGCCCCGGATCACGCATCTCGAGGCGATCGAGCGGGGGCTGAGGGTGATGGACACGACCGCGCTCTCGCTCTGCATGGACAATCGCCTCACGATCCATGTCTTCGAGCTCGCCGAGGGCAACGTCGCCCGCGTGGTCGCCGGCGAGGAGGTCGGGACGATCATCGCGACTCCAGAGAAGGAGGGCTGACGCATGGCCACGGCAGAGGAGCTGATCAACGGTGCACGGGACCGGATGGCGAAGTCGGTGGAGCACGCACGCTCGGAGTTCGCGACCGTGCGCACCGGGCGCGCTTCGGCGTCGCTGCTCGACCGCATCGAGGTCGACTACTACGGCACGCAGACCCCGCTCCGCCAGCTCTCGACGGTCAACGTCCCCGAGCCGCGCATGCTCACCGTGCAGCCGTTCGACCCGACCTCGATCCGTGCGATCGAGAAGGCGATCCAGGAGTCGGACCTCGGCCTGACGCCGTCGAACGACGGCAAGCTGATCCGGCTACCGATCCCGCAGTTGACCGAGGAGCGGCGGAAGGAGCTCGTCAAGGTCGTCCGCAACATGGCCGAGGACCACCGCGTCGCCGTGCGCGAGATCCGGCGGGACGCGATGCGGCATCTGAAGGAGCTCGTCGACGAGGGGGACGTCGGCGCCGACGAGGAGCACCGGGCCGAGGGCCGCGTCCAGGAGCTGACCGACGAGCACACGAAGCAGATCGACGAGCTCCTGAAGCACAAGGAGGCGGAAGTGATGGAGGTCTAGCCGGGGTGGCCTCCATTCCCGGCACCGACGTCACCCCCGAGGAGCACCTTCCCGAGCTCGCGCACGCCGTCGCGATCATCATGGACGGGAACGGGCGCTGGGCCTCCGAGCACGCCGTCGACGGTCGCCGACGGGCATCGGGCGGGCTCGCGCGCGCTGCGGCCCGTGGTCGAGACGGCGATCGACCTCGGCATCGACTCGCTTGCCGTCTACGCGTTCTCGACCGAGAACTGGAGCCGCTCCGTCGACGAGGTGGCGGCCCTGATGGAGATCTTCGGCGAGACGATCGACCGCGAGCTCGAGGACCTCGCCGCGCAGGGCGTCCGGTGCCGATTCGTCGGGCGTCGCGACCGCGCGCCCGACTGGCTGCGCGCGAAGATGGACGCGCTCGAGGCGGCGACGGCCGACCGGTCGAAGCTGCAGCTCTGGATCGCCTTCGACTACGGCGGTCGCGCGGAGCTCGTCGATGCGGCCCGGCGGCTGCTCGAGAGCGGGGCGGACCCCGACGACGTCGACGAGGCCGCGCTCGCCTCGTGCCTCTACGAGCCCGAGATGCCGGACCCCGACCTCGTGATCCGCACCTCGGGCGAGCGCCGCATCTCGAACTTCCTCCTCTGGCAGTCGGCGTACGCCGAATACGTGTTCACCGACACCCTGTGGCCCGACTTCGGGCCCGAGGAGCTCCGGACCGCGATCGAGGAGTATGCGCGCCGGCGCCGTAGATTCGGCGGAAGGTGACTGCGGCACCTCGTCGATGAGCAACTTCGTCTCGCGCCTGCTGGTCGCGGCGGTCGGCCTGCCGCTCGTGCTCGGCATGCTCTGGCTCGGCGGCTGGTGGCTGTTCGCGCTCCTGGCGATCGCGGCCTTCGTCGGCGTGCACGAGTTCGTGACGACGGCGCGGCCCATGCGGCCGCTCGCGCCCGCGGTGTACGGCGGCGTGCTGCTGGGGCTCCTCGGCGCGCGGAGCGGCGGGATCGTATGGCTGCTCGGCGGCTTCCTCGCGACGTTCGTGCTCGGCTTCCTCCTCCATGCGCTCTCCAGCACGCGCGCGCCCACGACGGCCGCAGTCGGCTCGACGGTCCTCGGCTCGGCCTGGATCGGGCTCGGCCTCGGGTTCCTGCTCCTGCTGCGCCAGATGGACACGCAGGGGAGGCTCGTCGCGTTCACCGTCGTGCTCGTGGCGTGGGCCGCCGCGACGTTCGCCTACTTCGGCGGACGGCTCCTGGGTCGCCACAAGCTCGCGCCGCGGCTGTCACCCGGGAAGTCGTGGGAGGGCCTGCTCGTCGGAGCCGCCGCGGGTGTCTTCGTCTCGTTCGTCGCCCTGTACGACACCCGCCACCGCTACCTGAGCGTCTGGCAGGCGATCGTGCTCGGGGTCGTCCTCGTGGTCGCCGAGGTCCTGGGCGACCTGTTCGAGTCGGCGCTGAAGCGCGATCTCGAGGTCAAGGACACGGGACGCCTGCTCGGCGGGCACGGCGGCATGCTCGACCGGATCGACGGTCTTCTCTTCGCGGCGCCCGCTGCGTACTTCCTCGTCGTTTCGTTCGGCTACCACTGACTCCGTACACTTGGCGGGTGAAGCGTGTTGCGCTGCTCGGGGCGACGGGGTCGATCGGTCGCCAGGCGATCGAGATCGTCGAGTCTCACCCGGAGCTCGAGCTCTGTGCCGCTGCGTCCGGCTCGACGCCGCTCGACGAGGTCGACGCGCCGCTGAAGGAGGTCGGGGGCGACCTGACGGACCTCCTCGAGCGCGCCCGGCCGGACATCGTGCTCAACGCCGTCGTCGGCTTCGCCGGTGTCCATGCCACGCTCTGGGCGCTCGAGCACGGCGTCGACCTCGCGCTCGCGAACAAGGAGAGCCTCGTCGCAGCGGGCGAGCTCGCCCTTGCTGCCCGGGAGCGTGGCGGAGGTCGGATCCTGCCGGTGGACAGCGAGCACTCGGCGCTGTTCCAGTGCCTCGAGGGGCGCGCTGCGGAGCAGGTCGACACGCTGGTCATCACCGGCTCCGGCGGGCCGTTCCGCGGCCGTACCCGCGCCGAGCTCGAGGACGTGACGCCGGAGCAGGCGCTTGCACATCCGACCTGGCGCATGGGCCCGAAGATCACAGTGGATTCCGCAACCCTCGCCAACAAGGGGCTCGAGGTGATCGAGGCGCATTTCCTCTT
This sequence comes from uncultured Actinomycetes bacterium, assembly GCA_963746965.1. GTDB lineage: Bacteria > Actinomycetota > Thermoleophilia > Gaiellales > Gaiellaceae > Palsa-739. Next base: position 2,160,999 of record CAVVDH010000001.1, read on the forward strand.
CGCTGTCGACTACGAACGGATCGAGGTGGCGATCCAGCCGACCTCGATCGTCCATGCGCTCGTCCGCTTCCGTGACGGCGCCTCGCTCGCGCACCTCGGGTACCCGGACATGCGCGTCCCGATCTCGTACGCGCTGACGTATCCCGAGCGGACCGCGACGCCGCTCCAGCCGCTCGACCTCACGTCGCTCACGCTCGAGTTCACCGCGCCCGACACCGACACGTTCCCGATGCTCGCCCTGGCACGCGCGGCCGGGCGGGAGGGTGGTAGCGCGCCGTGTGTCTACAACGCGGCGAACGAGGTCGCCGTCGCCGCGTTCCTCGCCGGACGGCTGCCGTTCCTCGCGATTCCCGAGGTGGTCGGAGAGACGCTCGCGACGGCGGGCACGGAGCTGGTCCGCGACGTCGACGACCTCGTCGAGGCCGACCGCGCGGCACGGGCCCTCGCGGAAGGAGCACTCGCCGCCGCATGACCTGGCTCGTCGTCATCGGCGGTCTCGTCCTGCTCGTCTTCCTCCACGAGCTCGGCCACTTCTCGGTCGCGCTCGCGGTCGGCATGCGGCCCCGGAGCTTCTACGTGGGCTTTCCGCCGGCGCTCGTGAAGGTCCGCCGCAAGGGCATCGAGTACGGGCTGGGCATGATCCCTCTCGGCGGCCTCGTGCGGATCCCTGGCATGCACCGGCCCGCCGCGCGCGATCTCCAGATGTCCATCGAGCCGGCCGTGCGGGAGCAGCCCGGCCTTTCCGCAACCGCGAGCGTCGCCCGGCGCGCGCTCGAGCGGGAGGACTACGCGGCGGCCCGGCAGGCGTACCCGGCGCTCGAGCGCGAGATCGCTGCGGCACACCTGTCGCCGGGCGCGCGGCGCTCTGCGCAGCGGGCGCTGCGCGACCTGGAGGAGGGTACGGCTCCGGATGCGTACTGGCGGGCTGCAACCTGGAAGCGGGTCGCCGTCATCGCCGCCGGACCGCTCGCGAACGTCCTGATCGCCTTCGTGATCCTCTTCGTCGTCTTCGCCGTCAGCGGGGGGCCCTCCGCGTCGCAGCGCCCCACCGTCCAGGTCGCCGTGGTCGAGGCGAACACCCCGGCCGCTGCGGCGGGCCTGCGCGCAGGCGACCAGATCCGGGCGGTCAACGGACGCCCCACGAGCACGTTCGCCGCGGTGTCGCAGCGGATCAGGGCAAGTCGCGGGCGACCGGTGACGCTCACGGTGCTGCGGGACGGACGGCGCCTGCAGATCGGTCCCCGCCCGACGATCCTCGAGAGCGGCCGCTGGATCTTCGGCTTCGCGCCGACCGTGCAGGTCGTGAGGTATCCGGTCGGCAAGGCCGCCCGTACGGCCGGGGCCGACCTGTGGCACGTCGTGAGCGGCACCGTGACCGGAATCGGCTCGCTGTTCTCGAAGCAGGGACGCAGCCATCTCTCCGGCCCGGTCGGGATCGTTCGCGTCTCGCACGCGCAGCTCCAGGTCGGATTCACGTGGTACCTCGAGATCCTCGCCTTCGTGAGCATGTCGCTCGCTCTGCTGAACCTCCTGCCGCTGCTGCCGCTCGACGGCGGCCACATCCTCTTCTCGCTGATCGAAGGCGTCCGCCGGCGCGCGCTCGCCCGCGAGGTCTACGAGCGCGTCTCCGTGATCGGAATCGCCTTCATCCTGCTCGTGTTCGTGATCGCCTTCTCGAACGACGTATCCGCCGGCGCGCCGCACTAGCCGAAGAACACCCCTCAGCGTCCCCTGAGGGCCGCGATTTCGCCGCAAGGCGCCTGGATACACTGAAGACTCGGATGGCGAGTCAGCGGCAGATCACGGTCGGCGGCGTGAAGATCGGCGGCGGAGCCCCCGTCGTCGTGCAGTCGATGACGACCACGAAGACGCACGACGTCCCCGCCACGACCGCCCAGATCGCGGCGCTCGCGAGCGCCGGCTGCGAGATCGTCCGCGTCGCCGTCCCGAAGACGGAGGACGCCGAGGCGCTCTCCAAGATCGTCCGCCTGTCCCCGGTGCCGATCATCGCCGACATCCACTTCAACGCGAGCCTCGCGCTGAAGGCGATCGAGCAGGGCGTCGCCGCCGTGCGCATCAACCCCGGCAACATCGGCGGCTCCGACAAGGTCGCCGAGGTCGTCCGCGCAGCCAAGGCGAAGGGAATCCCGATGCGGATCGGCGCGAACTCCGGCTCGCTGCCGAAGCACCTCGAGGAGGTCGCGCAGAGGGACCAGGCGGAGGCGCTCGTCGAGGCGGCGCTCGAGGAGGTCCGCCTGCTCGAAAGCCTCGACTTCTACGAGTTCAAGATCTCGGTCAAGTCGAGCCACGTGCCGACGATGATCCGCGCCTATCGGATGCTCTCGGAGAAGGTTGCGTATCCGCTCCACCTCGGCGTCACCGAGGCGGGAACGGTCTTCGCGGGGTCGATCAAGAGCGCGGTCGGCATCGGGACGCTCCTCGCGGAGGGGATCGGCGACACCATCCGCGTCTCGCTCTCGTCCGATCCGGTCGAGGAGCCGAAGACGGCGTACGAGATCCTCAAGGCGCTCGGCCTGCGCGAGCGGGGGCCGGTGATGATCGCCTGCCCGAGCTGCGGCCGCGACAACGTCGGCGTGCACACGCTCGCCGAGGAGGTCGAGCGGCGCCTGCAGGAGTATCCGCAGCATTTCGAGGTCGCCGTCCTGGGCTGCGCCGTCAACGGGCCCGGCGAGTCGGGCGACGCCGACTTCGGCATCGCCGGCGGACGCGACGTCGGCTTCATCTACGCGCACGGCCGGGTGCTGAAGAAGGTGAGCTCCGACATCCTCATCGACGAGCTCTTCCACGAGATCGACAGGTGGATCGAGGACGGCATGCACCGGCCGAAGCGCCTCAAGATGGCGAAGCCGGCGGCGCTCGCGATGGCCGAGGCCTCGATGATCCCGCTCGAATAGGGTCTCGCGAGACCCGATGATCGCCCGAGCCTCCAAGCTCTTCCTGCCGACCCTGCGCGAGGCCCCCGCCGACGCGGAGGCCGCGTCGCACCAGCTCCTCGTGCGCGGCGGCTTCATCCGCCAGATCGGCGCAGGCCTCTGGAGCTTCCTGCCGCTTGGCTGGCGTGTCCACATGCGGATCGAGCAGATCATCCGCGAGGAGATCGACGCGATCGGCGGCCAGGAGATGCTCGCCCCGACGCTGACCCCTGCAGAGCTCTGGGAAACGACCGGGCGGATCGACGTCCCGATCCTGTTCAGGCTGCAGGATTCGAGCGGCCGCCGCTTCGTGCTCTCGTGGACGCATGAGGAGTCGATGACGTTCCTCGCGCGGGAGATCAGCTCGTACAGGCAGCTGCCGCAGGTCTGGTACCACTTCTCGACGAAGGAGCGCGACGAGCCGCGCCCCCGCGGCGGCCTCCTGCGCGTTCGCGAGTTCGTGATGAAGGACTCGTACACGTTCGACGCGGACGTGACGGGGCTGGACGCCGCCTTCGAACGGCACCGGGAGGCATACGCGCGGATCTTCGAGCGCTGCGGGCTCGAGGCGTACCTCGTCGAGGCGGAGTCGGGGGTCATGGGCGGGAAGAGCTCGCTCGGCTTCCTCGCGCCGACGGGATCGGGCGAGAACGAGCTGATGTGCTGCGAGAACGGCGACTACTTCGCCGACGCCGAGGCCGCTCGCGGTGCGCCTCGTCCGGCGGATCTGCCTCCGCCCCTCGACGCGCCCGAGCGCGTCGAGACCCCGGGCGTGGGCACGATCGAGGAGCTCGCGTCCTTCCTCGGGATCGCAGAGTCGGCGACCTCGAAGGCGCTGCCGGTCGTCACGGGAGACCGGCTCGTGCTCGCCCTCGTCCGCGGCGACGACCGGCTCAGCCCCGAGAAGCTCGAGACGTTCTTCGAGGCCGCGTTCCGGCCGGCGACCGAGGAGGAGATCCGCGCCGCGTTCGGAGCCGGGGGCGGCTCTCTCGGCCCCGTCGGCGTCGACGTCGAGGTGATCGCCGACGAGGCGCTTCGCGCAGGCCAGTACGTGGCCGGGGCCAACGACGACGGCTGGCACCTCCGCGGCGTCGAGGCCGCCCGCGACTACGAGCCGACGTTCGCCGACATCCGCCAGGCGAAGGACGGCGACGCCTGCCCGCTGTGCGGGGGCACGCTCCGCGTCCAGACGGCCGTCGAGGTCGGCCATATCTTCAAGCTCGGCACCTTCCACTCGAAGGCGTTCAACGCGACGTTTCTCGACGAGGACGGGAGGGAGAAACCGCTCGTGATGGGGAGCTACGGGATCGGACTCGCGCGGACGATGGCCGCAATCGCGGAGCAGTCGCACGACGAGAACGGGATCGTGTGGCCGAAGACGGTGGCGCCCTACGACGCACACGTCGTGGCGCTCCCCGGCGCCGAGGCGATCGCCGAGCAGGCGGCGGAGGCGCTGTCGGCAGCCGGGCTCGACGTGCTCCTCGACGACCGCGACCAGCGGGCGGGGGAGAAGTTCGCCGACGCCGACCTGATCGGCTGCCCGCTCCGCGTCACGGCGGGGCGCAAGAGCCTCGAAGACGGCAAGGTCGACGTGCGCGACCGCGCAAGCGGCGCCGAGAAGCGATTAGATGTGGCGGAGCTCGGCGAGGAGGCGTAGGCGATGGCGAAGCGGCGGCGGTTCAGCGAGACGGGATTCGGTGAGACCGTCGAGCGCCTGATGGACGAGCAGGCAGTGACGTACCGGCAGCTCGCGGCGCTCACGGGGCTCTCGGCCGGCTACCTCAACCACCTCGTCCACGGCAATCGCCCCGTGCCCTCGAACGACGTGGTCGGGACTCTCGCCAAGGCGCTCGAGGTGGAACCGGAGCACTTCCGCGAATACCGCCTGCGGATGATCACGGAGCGCCTCGAAGCGATGCCGGAGCTGATCGACCGGCTGTACAGGCGCCTCGAGGCATAGCTCGCGAAGCCGCAGGCTCCGCGAGCTGCCCGGGCGAAGAGCGCAGCTCTTGGCCCGGCCCCTAGATGTCGCCGCGGCTGCGTGCCGTCGGCGGCTCGAGCGGGAAGCCCGTCTCCCGCCAGAGGTGAACGCGTACGAGCGCGTCGATCCCGTACAGAAGCTCCTGGAGCAGGTCGACGTCGAACGTGTCGGCGCCCGACAGGGCGTCGGTCCAGACCCCGAGAGCCTCGAGACCCGGCTCGTCGAGGTTCGCATGCGGCTCGAGGCGGTCGCGCAACGTCGTGGCGAGCGACTCGCACGTCTCCCTGCGCTCGATGATCGTCTGGGCGCCGATCGTCCGTGCGGCTACACGAACCTCGCGTACGAACTCCGAAAGCTCGTGCCGGCGGTTGAGGTCGATTGCGACCATGCGTCTCCCTTCGTCTCCGGGAGGATCCCGCGCCGGACACCGGGCGGCATCCGCAAAAGCGCTGATCTGCGTCAGCGCAGCCGGTAGCGGAGAAAGAGGTGCGAGCCGTGCGTCCGGATCGAGCGGAGGTGGCCCGCGATCCGAACCTGCGGCAGGAGCTCGACGCCTTCGACGAGGCCGAGTCGGGTGCCCTTCGCGCGACCCGCCAGCAGCGGCGAGACGGTGAGAAAGAGCTCGTCGACGAGCCGCGACGCGAGCAGCCGGCCGAACAGCGTGGGGCCGCCCTCGGAGAGGAGGACGCCACAACCGCGGCCGTGCAGGACGGCGACGGCGGAGACGAGGTCGACGGCGGGGCCTGCGTTGACGGCAACGACCTCGGCTGCCGCCGGCAGACGCGTGCGCAGGCCGGCGGCCGCTCCCTCGGTCGTGAGCACGAGCGCCCCCGTCTCGAGCACGGGATGGGCGGGATCGAGCGAGTGGCCCGCGGTGACGACGGCGACGAGTGGCTGTTCCGGGCGGCCGCGCCAGGCGCGGAGCTCTGCGAGTGCCTCCGCCGCCGGGGGATAGGCGCGGTCGATCCGCCAGGTGCCTTTGGGCGACGAGAGCAGCGTGCCGGAGCCGACCACGACGACGTCGGCGCACGCGCGCAGCAGGGCGAGGACGAAGCGGTCGGCCTCGCTCTCGTCGCCGAGCACGGCGTGCGAACGCGGGAGCTGCGGGACCGCGACGACCCCGTCGACCGATTCGACGAAGTTCGCGACGAGGCACGGCTCCTCGAGGCCGATCGCACCGCCGTAGAGGGTCGCGAGCTGCTCCGGGGCGTCCCACCGTGGGAGGTCCTCGTCCTCCGCGAGGACCGTGAACGCCTCGATCATCCGGCCAGCGTAAGGAACTCGGTGCGCAGCGACGCGTCCTCGTCGTAGAGGCCGCGCCACACCGTCGTGACGGTGACCGAGCCGTCTTCCTCGACGCCGCGCATCGCGGTGCAGAGGTGTGCGGCCTCGAGCTTGACGGCCACGCCGCGCGGCGCTGCGAGCTCGCACAGCCCGTCCGCGATCTCCTCGGCGAGCCGCTCCTGAACGGTGAAGCGGCGGGCGTAGAGCCGCACGAGGCGCGTGAGCTTCGAGATGCCGAGAATCTCGTCGCCGGCCACGTAGCCGACGTACGCACGGCCGTGGAACGGCAGCGCGTGATGCTCGCAGAGCGCGTAGAAGCCGACCGGTCCCTCGACGATCTGTGCGTGGCTCCCCTCGACGCCTTCCGGCCGCTCCGCGGGGAAGAGCGTCCGCAGCTTCGGGTCGCCCTCGTAGCCGGCGGTCGCGTCGAAGAGGGCCCGCAGGAAGCGGCGCGGCGTCTCGCGCGTGCCCGGCGTGTCGAGATCGAGCCCGAGCGCCGCGAGGATCTCCGCGGCGTTGCGCTCGAGCCGCACCCAGTCGGCGGGTGTCAGCTCGCGCCCACCGTCGCCGTCGCCGGCGGGAAGCTCGAAGACGTTGCTCATCTCAGCGCCTCCTGTTGCTTCGGCGCGCGCCTGGGAAGCAGGATCAGCGCGATCCCCGCGATCTCTGCGAGCGCGAGCCACGCGAAACCGAGCGGATGACCGAGGGCCGTCAGCAACCCGAACGCGGCGAGCTGCGTCGAGAGGCCGAGGTTCGCGAGCAGCGAGACGGCCGTCGGACCGACGAGCGCGGGCCGGCGTGCCACGAGCGCCTCGGCGAGCCGGTCCTGCGGGCCGTAGACGATGCCGTAGACGCGGCAGAGGAAGCCCGTCGCCCGGTCTTCGCTTTCCGGCTCGGCGGCAGCGCCGCGTGCCAGCCGCTCCGCGTTGAAGTTGAGGCTGAGGACGCTCGAGAGCGCGAGCAGCCCGGCGAGCGCAAGCGCCGGCCGTCCGGCCGTCCAGCCGAGCACCGTGAAGAGCGCGGCGTTGACGAGCAGGTCGATCTCGGAGTCGAGGTAGCGCCCGAAAGCCGTCGTCCGGCCGGTGAGCCGTGCGAGCTGGCCATCCGCGTTGTCGAGCAGCGTCTTGAGCTGGACGAGGAGCGCCGCGGCGAGCAGCGATCCGCGCCCGAGCTCGACGGCGGCCGCGAGACCGGCGACACCCCCCGCGGCGACCACGAGCGGCGGCGCCACGCGCAGCCGCGCGAGCACGAGGACGAGCGGATGCGCGAGCGGCCGGAAGACGCGCTCGCACACGAGCTCCGTCCCGCGCCGCGGCTTGCGCGAACGTGCGAGGGCGCTAGGCAACGAGCGTCCCCTCGCCGGCGCGGATCAGGTCGCGGGCGGCGTCGACCTTGTCCCAGACGTTCCAGAGGAGCACGCCGCGCGGCCGGCCGTCCTCGACATAGGTGACGATGCCCTTGCGGTACTGCTCCTGCCAGCTCTCGCTCGCCTCCAGCCGGGAGTCGACGAGCCCGACGGCCTCGTAACCGAGGTCGAACAGGTCGGAGTAGAAGAAGGGAAGATGGTCGTACGGCGTGTCGGCGCCCGCCATGTTCGCCCCGACGACCCGGCCGTGCGTGTTGGCGTGGTCCTCATGCTCGATCCGTAGCGCGATGCCGAGTGCGAGCACCGGGAAACGGGCGACGTCGCCGGCCGCGAAGACGTCCTCGTGGCCGGGGACACGTCCGTACTCGTCGACGACGATGCCGTCGTCCACTTCGAGCCCGGCCGCTTCGGCGAGCTCGGTGTCGGCAACGACGCCGAGGCCGGCCACGACGGTGTCGGCCTCGAGCACGCGACCGGACTCGGTCTCGACGCGGTCGCCGGACGCGGCGGAGACCGTCTCCCCGGGGAGCACCTCGACGCCCTTCTCGCGGTAGTAGTCGGTCACGGAGGCCGACAGGCCGGCCGGGAAGAGGCGATGTCCGATCCCCGGCTCGGGGAAGAGCATCGTGACGCGGCAGCCGGCTCCCACGAGGCCGGCGGCGAGCTCGGAGCCGACGAACCCGCCGCCGATCACGGCGATGTGCGCCCCTTCCGTCGCCTGCCGGCGCACGTGCCGGTAGTCGTCGAGCGTCCGGTACCAGATGACGCCTTCCGCACCGGGAATCTGCCGCGGCTGTGCTCCGGTCGCGAGCAGGAGCTTCTGCCACGCGTACTCCTCGCCCGTGTCGTCCGTCGCGGTGCGAGCGGCGAGGTCGAGGGCGACGACGCGCCGGCCGGTCACGAGCTCGACGCCCGGCGCCGGCTCGCGCCAGACCTTCTCCTCGGGCGCTCCCTGCCAGAGCCCCTTCGTGAGGAGCGGCCGTTTGTAGGGAGGGTGCGGATCGGCCCCGATCACCGTGACCGCTCCGTCGCTGTCGTGCTCGCGGATCCCCTTCGCGGCCATGTCGCCGGTCATGCCGGCTCCGACGATGAGGTACTTGGTCGTGTGCATCTGGTCCTCTTTCGGGAGAAGTTGCCTCAGGGGGATGAGTCGAGCTCGAGCAGCGCGCGCAGGCTCTCATGCTCCTCCGCGCACGCCGGGCAGCCGACGAGATGGGCCCGAAGCCCCGGCACGAGCGCGTCGGCCGGTGCGCCGGCGAGCTCGAGCTCCACGTAACGGTCGAGCTGCGCGAAGCACGCGTCGCAGTCGAGCTCGGGCTCGGTGCCGCCGAGCAGCCGCAGGAGAGTGGCGTCGAGGTCCCGTCCGGTCATTCGCCCGCCTCCAGGTGCCCCGCCGCGGTGACGTGGGCCCGCAGCCGCCGACGTGCGTCGTGCAGCATCTTGTAGACCGCATTCCGGTTCGAGCCGAGCCGCTCGGCGAGCACGTCGATCGGCACCCCTTCGAGCACGACCGCAACGAGGACGTTCCGCTGCCGCGGCGTGAGCGCGGTGCGGATTCCGTCGCGTACGGCGTCGAGCAGGGCTCCGTGCTCGGCGGCGTCGGCGGGGCTCGGCCCTCCGTGGGCGAGGTTCTCCCACCGCCCCGGCTCGAGCGTCACCTCGCGGTCCCGCCAGGAGCGTCGACGCATCGTGACCGACGCCTCCAGCAGCGCGAACTTGTAGGCCCAGGTACGAAAGCTGCTCTCCTCGCGAAAGTCGCCGAGGCGCCGCAGAATCGAGACCGCTGCGTCGTCGGCGGCGTCCTGCGCGAGCTCCTCGAGCTCGCCCGCCGAGACCTGCGGGAGCGAGCCGCGCCGGCGGTTCACCTCGAAGCGTGCCGCTCGAAGCAGCAGCCCGTGGAGGCGCTCCAGTGCCTCTTCACGGCGAACGCCCTCCTCGCGGAGGTCGAGGTGCCACTCCTCGTGCGTGGGGGCTGCCGCGAGCGCGCTCACGTCGGGATTGGTGTCGGCTGCGGCCACGGTCTTACGTTCTACCGGCGCAGCCGCGTGCTACGAGGGGAGAAGCGCGGACGTCCGCTCCGCCAGCTCGCGGTCGCGTTCCGTGATTCCGCCGGCGGAGTGCGTCGTCCAGCGGACGGTGACGCGCCGGTAGCGGACGTCGATGTCCGGATGGTGGTTCTCGCTCTCGGCAAGCTCCGCAAGCCGGTCGACGAACGCGATCGCCGCGGGGAACGAGGGAAGCTCGAACTCCCGTACGAGCGCGGCGTCCTTCTCCTCCCACTCGGTCACGAGGGGAGTATTCCCGAGCCGGGACGCGCAAACCCGCCTCGTTCGTACAAGACTGCGAAGGAGTGCGTGAGCCGAGTGACCGGGACCTCGTACGGAGGGCGCGACGTGGCGACCGAGACGCCGCGGCTGCGCTGTTCAAACGCTACTGGCGCGATGCGTGGCGCGCCGCTTTCGCCATCACGGGACGGCGCTCGCTCGCCGACGACGTGGCGGCGGACGGGTTCGAGCGGGCGTTCGCAGCACTCGGGCGGTTCGACGAGCACCGCCCGTTCGGGCCGTGGTTGCATCGGATCGTCGCCAACCGCGCCCTCGACCTCCTGCGCGCCGAGCGTCGCCTCTCGGACGAGGAGCTTCCGGACACGCCCGACCTCGCGCCCGGCCACGCCGCGGGGGACCGCAGCCTCCTCACCGCAGTCGCCGAGCTCTCGCTCGAACGTCGGCTCGCCGTCGTCCTGCGCTACGGGGTCGGGATGACCCCGAAGCAGATCGCGGACGCTCTCGGCCTGCCGGTCGGAACCGTCAACTCGCGTCTCGCGCGCGCGCTCGAGCAGCTCCGGGAGTCACTGGAGGTCGAGCATGTCGAGTGAGCTCGAGCGCAGGCTCGAGGGGCTGCTCGCCGAGGCGCCCGAGCCCGCGCCCGGCGTGGGGGAGGAGGCCCTCGCACGGGCACTCGTCGCCTTGCAGCCGCTCGCGGCCGGGCGGCGCGGGCTGCGCAGCGCCGTCCTCGTCTTCGCGGCCGCAGGCGTCCTGCTCGCGGTCGCCGCCGGCTCGCTCGCGGCGGCGGGGAAGCTCCACGTCACGTTCAGCGCGAAGGCGAAGCCCCACCGCCGTCGGGCGCCGCGGGCGCTCACCCTTCCGCCCCGAGCGGCGGGTGTCGCGGCCGTCGTCGGCGGACGCCTGTCCGTCGTCACGCGGAGCGGCTTCCGGCTGCAGGGCCTCCCCGTGACGACGGCCGCGCTGTCGCCGCACGCCCTGTTCGTCGCGGCCGGAGTCGGCGATTCGCTCGTGGCGATCCGGCCGAGCGGGAAGCAGGCCTGGTCGCACGCCGCCGGAGGCAGGGTGGTCGCGATCGCCTGGGCGCCGGACGGCTTCCGGATCGCCTACGTCGTCCACGCGGGCCGCCGCTTCGTGCTGCACGTCATCTACGGCAACGGCATCCACGACACGACGGCCGACAACTCGGTTCGTCCCGTGCGCCCCTCCTGGCGCGCCGACTCGCTCGCGTTCGCCTACGTCGGCGCGGGCGGAAAGGCAGTTGTGTACGACCTGTCCCACGAGCAGCACGGCGTCGTGGGGAACGCACGTCCGGTGACGCACCTCTCCTTCGGGCCGGCGGGTCGGACGCTGCTGGTGGCGACGCCGAAGTCCGTCGTCCTCGGGGGGAAGCGGGTCGCGACGGGTGCAGTCGACGCGATCGGCTGGCTCCACGACCGTCCTGCCGTGGCCCTCGAGACCAGCGCTACGGCTGCCCTCGTCCGCACGCTCGGCCCGGCCGGCCGGCCGCTCGAGAGCTTCCGGGTGGCAGGCAGGGTCGTGAGCCTCACCGGCGGCCTGGTCGTGACGCGGACCGCCGACAGGATCCTCGCCGGCCGACGTGGGCACACCGTGAGCACGCTCCTCGGGGTACGGAGAGCGACGCCGGTCGACGATCTCGCGATCGGCTAGCGCGGCCAGACCGAGATCGTGACGTAGCGCGCTGCAGGCGCCACTCCCGCCGTCCAGAACCGCCTGAGCGTTCCCGCCTCGAGCTCGGTGACCTGACCGGTGAGGAGGGAGGTCGTGATGACCTCGCCGCCGACGGCGCGCAGGTTGAACGAGCCGTACGGCAACGTGATGGTGCGACGGAGCCGGTACGTCCGCCACGAGAAGGCGTCGAGCGAGGATCCGTAGCCGCTCGTGACGAGAGCCGTCCCGCCGGAGAAGGCGATGTGCTGCGGTGCCCTGTTCGCGCGCACCGTGCGCAGAGCTCGGCCGGTCGCGGCGCCGAAGACCGTGACGAGCGGCGCCGCGGCGGAGCTCACCCAGACCGTGCGGCCGTCCGGAGCGAACGTGGCGTCGTGCGCGGCGAGCCGGGGGTGGACCCGGCCGAGGACGCGCGGCTTGCGCGGGTTCGACGCATCGATCCGGACGATCGTGGACGCGGTCTCTCCGAGGACGACCCAGATGCGGCTGCCGCCGGGGCTGATCCCCAGATGGTGGGCCTGGAGGCCGACGAAGACCCGACCGACGATCCTGCGGCGCGCAAGGTCGATCACCGAGAGGTCGCCGGTGCGCTCGTCGGTCACGTAGGCGAGCCGTCCGTCCGGCGCGATCGCAGCGACCTTCGGAGAGCGGAACGAGTGGAAGACCTTGAGCGGCCGCAGGCTGTGCCAGCCGAGCAGCGTCACCGTGCCGGTCGTGCCGACGACGACCGCCGGCCCGTGGAGGGGCGCGGCGATCATGAGCGGGTCGACGAGATGCACCCGCCGCAGGATGCGGCCGCCGTGCGGTCCGAGCGAGACGGCGAGCACCTCGTTCGCGGTCTCGGCCGTCACGAGCGCGACCGGCCGGCCCGCGGAGCCCGCAGCCACCGCCGGAGGCCAGACGAGCGCTGCGACCGCGAGTAAGAGACCAAGACTTCGGCGCATGCCTCCGATACGTGCGAGCGCCGCCGTCCGGTCCCGGGTGAGCTACGGTTCTCCTCGCTGCGGGGCGTGGCGCAGCCTGGTTAGCGCGTTGGTCTGGGGGACCAAAGGTCGCCGGTTCGAATCCGGCCGCCCCGACTGGTCGAGGTGATCTCCTAGCCCGTCTCCGGGCGTTGCCGGTAGGCGACGAGCCAACCGTGCTGCGGGCTCGTGCGATTCCGGATCTCCACCTCGAGACCGGCAGCACGGACATGCTCGACGAGCGACTCCAGCGGCACGTCCGAGACGAGGTCGCAGTGGTACGAGACGAGCATCGCATCCACGCGCTCGAGGATCTCCGGCGGAGTGTGCAGGAGGATCGGGAACTCGGCTCCCTCGCAGTTCATGCGCAGGAAGTCGCAACGCTCGATGCTCTGCTCCGCCATGAAGTCGGCCAGCGTCAGCATCGGCACCGTCTCGCTCACGCGCGAGAGGTGCTTCACGGTCGTATGACCCCAGTTCGCACGGTCGTGGTAGAGCGTCGCGGGCCCGCTCTCCTGCCCCAGCGCGAGATGGAAGGGGCGGGCGTTGTCGAGACGGTTGAGGAGACAGTTGACCCGGAGGTACTCGAAGGTCTCCCGGCTCGCTTCGACCGCATAGACCTGCGCGACCTGCGTCGCGATCAACACCGTGAACGTGCCGATGTGCGCGCCGACCTCGATCACCGTGTCGCTCGGTCGCGGCCGGTACTCGGGAATGCCGGGCAGGAAGATGTCCCGCCGCAGGCTGTGCTTGAGCACGCGCTCGTCCGCCGTGCCCTGCCGGTAGGCGACGTAAAAGCCGTCCTCCTCGAGCAGAGCGAGGTGGTAGTCGTGCTCGCCGCCCTGCAAGGCTCGCGCGACTCGCCCGACCCTCCTCGAGACGCTGCCCGCCAGCCGCCGGAGATCGCCCACGCCTTCGAGTCTAGGTTGCGTCCCCGGACGACCGAGCGCGCAGGACGTCGGACGAGCAGCCGGCGACGAGAGCGCTTCGCCAGTCCTCGACTCCGACGAGCTGAGCGTGCCCGGTGTCGACCTCCACGTCCGGCCAGGACTCGAGGCCGAGCGCCCTCGCCCCACCGGCGGATCCGATCGCGAGCAGGCCGTCGACCGCGAAGACGTCGCGGCGGCCGGACTGGCGTCTCGCGATCCCGTCGAGCTCGCGCAGCTCCTCGAGCGGGTCGATCCGCACGTTCGAGTCGGAGCCGATGCACACCTCGATGCCTCGGTGCAGAAGACGCTCGACCGGGAGAAAGCCGTCGCCGAGGTTCGCCTCCGTCGTCGGGCAGGCACAGACGCGAGCACCCGCCGCGGCGAGCAGGTCGAGCTCGTGCCCGTCGGCGTGCGTGGCGTGGACGACGGTCGTGTGCGGACCGAGGCAACCACAGGCGTCGAGCAGCTCGATCGGCCGCAGCCCGTGCTCGGCAAGACACTCCTCGACCTCGCGCGGCTGCTCGTCGGCGTGGACGTGGAGGGGAAGCTCGTGCTCGGCGGCGTAGCGGCCGAGCGCCTCGAGCCAGTCACGCGGGCAGGCGCGGACGGAGTGGGGGGCGACGCCGACGCGAGCGCCGCCGGCGTGCAGCTCCTCGAGCTCGCCGAGATATGCCGCCACCGACTCCTGGCGGAAGCGCTCGAGCCCGCCACGCGCGTACGCGACGTGAAGGAGGACCAGCTCGACCCCCGCCTCGGCCGCGGCGGCAGCCGCCGCGCGCGCCTCCCCGACCCCGAGGTAGTGGAACTCGCCGACCGCGGTGTAGCCGGCCGTACGCAGCTCGCGGTACACGCCCACGTACTCGCGCCGGACGCGTTCCGGCGTCTGCTCGCGGGCGAGCTCGAGCATCGTCTCGCGCCACGCCCAGAAGTCCCGCCCTCGGTCCGCCCGCGCAGCGCCCGCTGGAACGCGTGGCAGTGCGCATCGACGAAGCCCGGGATCCGCGGCAGCTCCGGCACGCGCGAGAGCATACGGAGACAGGCCCGTATCCTTCGCCACATGGACGCCCCGGTCGTCTCGCCGCCGTTCGCACAGCTCCCGAACGCGCTCACCGTCGCACGCCTCGCGCTGATCCCGGTCTTCGTCGTGCTCATGCTGCGCGCAGGTCACCGGCCGAGCTGGCCGGCCGGCGTCACCTTCGGCGTGGCGGGGATCACCGACCAGGTCGACGGATTCCTCGCGCGCCGCTGGCGCGTGGAGTCGCGCTTCGGCAGGCTTGTCGACCCGCTCGCCGACCGGCTGATGATCGACGCCGCCGTGATCCTTCTCTTCGCGTACGACCGGCTGCCGTGGGCCGGGCTCGCGGTGATCCTGGGACGCGACGTCCTGCTGCTCCTCGGCTCGGGCGCGCTCGTCCCGCATGGGATCGAGATCGACGTCAACCTCGTCGGCAAGACCGCGACGTGGGTGCTCTACGCGGCGATCTTCCTCCGCATCGTCACGCACCGCGCGACACAGTGGCCCGTCGACGTCTTCTGGGCCGGGATCGCGCTCGCTCTCCTCGCCGGCGTGTTCTACATCGTGGCCGCCCGGAAAGAACTGCGCGGATGAAAGCCGTCGTCATGGCCGGGGGCGAGGGCACGCGGCTGCGTCCCCTGACCTCGAATCAGCCGAAGCCGATGGTCCCGATCGTCGGCAAGCCGTGCATGGAGCACATCGTCGAGCTCCTCAAGCGGCACGGCTTCGAGGACGTGATCGTCACGGTCGCCTTCCTGCCACAGGCGATCCGGAGCTATTTCGGCACCGGCGAGTCGCTCGGCGTCGACATCGGCTACTCGGTCGAGGAGTCACCGCTCGGCACGGCCGGCTCCGTCAAGCGTGCCGCAGGAAGGCTCGACGACACGTTCCTCGTCATCTCCGGCGACGCCCTCTGCGACGTCGACCTGACGCGTCTCGTCGAGGCGCACCGCGAGAAGCAGGCGTCGGTCACGATCGGGCTCAAGTCGGTCGAGAACCCGCTCGAGTTCGGCATCGTCGTCACCGACGAGGACGGGCGCGTCGAGCGCTTCCTCGAGAAGCCCTCGTGGGGCCAGGTCTTCTCCGACACCATCAACACGGGCATCTACGTGCTCGAGCCAGAGGTCCTGAAGCACATCCCGGCCGACCGCCCGTACGACTTCTCGCAGGAGCTCTTCCCGCTGCTGCTCGAGATGGGCCGGCCGATCTACGGACACGTCTTCGACGGCTACTGGCAGGACATCGGCAACCTGGACCAGTACCGGCAGGCGAACTTCGACGCGCTCGAGGAGCGCGTCCGGCTGGAGATACCCGGAATCCGCATCCGCGGCAACGTGTGGCTGGGGGACGGGGTGGACCTCGACGACCTCGATGCGATCCAGGGGCCCGCCTACCTCGGCAACTACTGCCGGGTCGCGCGGGGCGCCCACGTCGGCCCGCACACCGTGCTCGCGACGAGCGTGACCGTGCGGGAGCGGGGGCGGGTCGTGCGCTCGATCGTCGACACCTCGACGTACATCGGCCGCAGCGCCGACGTCGTCGGCGCGATCATCGGCCGCAGGCTGCGACCTGCGCGCGCACGTGCGCGTGCACGAGGGAGTCGCAATCGGCGACGAGGTCACCGTCGGCGCCGAGAGCGTGATCCTGCCCGGCGTCCGCATCTATCCCTTCAAGGAGGTCGAGACGGGCTCTCAGCTCCACGAGAGCCTCATCTGGGAGTCGAGGGGCACGACTCGCGTCTTCGGCAAGCAGGGCGTGACGGGGATGGTGAACGTCGATCTGACGCCGGACGTCGCGGTGCGGCTCGCCGCCGCGCTCGGCACCGCGCTGAAGCGGGGCGCACGCGTCGTCGCGAGCCGCGAGAGCGCCAGCGCCTGCCGGATGATCAAGCGGGCGATGATCTCCGGCATCTCGTCGACCGGCGTCCACGTCGCCGATCTCCGGGTCAGCCCGGCCGCGGTGGCTCGCCACCTCGTCAAGTCGGAGACGCACGACGCCGGGTTCCACGTCGGCGTCAGCCCGACCGATCCGGAGGTGATCCGGATCCAGTTCTTCGAGCCTCCGGGGATCGAGATGAGCGCCGCGCTGCAGAAGGAGGTCGAGAAGCACTTCACGCGCGGTGAGTTCCGGCGGGTCGCCGCCGGCGAGGTGGGCGGCATCTCGTATCCCGCGCGGGTGCGCGAGACGTACGCGGCCGAGCTGCTCTCGACGATCGACGTCGAAGCCGTCCGCGCGCGCCGCTTCCGCATCGTCGTGGACTACGGCTTCTCGGGTGCGTCGTACGTCCTGCCGCTCGTGCTCGGACCGCTCGGCGTCGAGCTCGTCGCCGCTCATGCGTTCACCGGCGAGGGGCCCGACGCCGACGCCGCTCCCGGGCTGGCGGCCTCGATCGGCCAGACGAAGCGGCTCGTCCCGGTCGTCGGCGCCGATCTCGGCGCGGTCTTCGACCGTTCGGCGGAGCGGCTCCATCTCGTCGACGAGCAGGCGCACGAGGTGCCGGTCGAGCAGGCGCTGCTCCTCTTCCTCCGCCTGCTCGGCTCGAACGGCCGCCGCGGGAAGCTTGCCTTCCCCGTGACGGTGACGAGCCAGGTCGACCGACTCGTGGCGGGCTCGCAACTCGAGGTCGTACGGACGCCGACGTCCCTGGCCGAGCTGACCCGCACGGCCGCCGAGGAGGGGGTCGTCTTCGCGGGGGCCGTCGGCGGCGGGTACGTCTTCCCGGAGTTCCTCCCCGGGTACGACGCGGTCGCGAGCCTCGCCAAGCTGCTCGAGCTGCTCGCACCGGTGAACCGGCCGGTCTCCGAGCTCGTCGCGGAGCTGCCGGAGCCGACGCTCGTCCGTCACCAGGTGCCGTGCCCGTGGGCGCTCAAGGGCCTCGTCATGCGGGTCCTGAACGAACGGCTAGCCGGGCGCGACCTCGATCTCACGGACGGGATCAAGCTGTTCGACGAGCGCGGTTGGGCGCAGGTGCTCCCCGACCCCGACGAGCCGCTCATCCACCTCTACGCGGAGGGAGAGACGCGCGAGCAGTCCGAGGAGCTGGCGCGGGAGCTGCGGGTGCTCGTGGACGAGATCGAGCAGGGCGAGGCCGCCGCAACGTCTTCCTAGCGATTCTTCACGACAGCCGAACGCAAAGGCTAAAGTTCAGCTTCACCCCCGGTGAGGGCGCCTACAACCCGTAGAAAGGCCAGGATGGAACCGCTGCCGGATCTCGCGACGCTGTCCGACGAGGATCTCAAGAAGCTGATCGACGACCTGACCCAGGAGGAGCAGGAGGTCTCGTACCGCCGCCGGCTCCTGCACGGGAAGATCGACATCCTCCGGGCCGAGCTCGTCGCCCGGCTGCAGGAGACGGAGGGGAAGAGCGTCCTCGCGACGGTCGACGTCGAGTCGCTCACCGAGATCCTCACCGGCAAGGCGACGCCGCCTGCCTGATGGCGCACGTCTACTGTCCGGAGTGCGGGTACAACAACCCGGAGTCCGCGCACTTCTGCGCGAGGTGCGGAGCCGCGCTCGTCCTCCCGGAGGAGGGTGAGTCGACCGAGTCGTTCACGGCTCCCGAGGCGCCCGAGAGCCTCGACCCGCTCGAGGATCTCGGCGTCCACGGCGCCGCGCTCATCGTCCGGTCGGGCGGCGGACGAGCCGGCGAGACGTTCTACCTCGAGACGAGCCCGACGACGATCGGCCGCTCGCCCGAGTGCGCGATCTTCCTCGACGACGTCACGGTCTCCCGCAAGCACGCGGTCTGCACCCTGGAGGGAGAGCGCTGGCGGCTCGAGGACCAGGGAAGCCTGAACGGGACGTTCGTCAACCGCGAGCGCGTCGAGGACGCCGAGCTCGAGGACGGCGACGAGCTCCAGATCGGCAAGTACCGGCTCACGTTCCTCCAGCGCTGATGTCGGCGACAGAGGCACCGCCGCGCCCGCGGCTCCTGACGATCGGCACCGTCTGTGGCCGGCTCAAGGACGAGTTCCCCGACGTCTCGATCTCGAAGATCCGCTACCTCGAGGACCAGGGGCTCCTCAATCCGCGGCGGACGCAGGGTGGGTACCGCCTCTTCTCGGAGGACGACGTCGAGCGCCTCGAGACGATCCTCCGCCTGCAACGAGACGAGTTCCTGCCGCTGCGGGTGATCCGGCAGGAGCTGGAGGCCGGTGCGGGCCGGCAGCGGCGACGCCGCCGGAGCGTCGTCGATGCGGGGGAGGAGGAGCTCGACCTCGAGGAGCTCTGCGAGCGGGCCGGCATCACGACCGACCGGGCTCGCGAGCTCGGAGAGTTCGGGCTGCTCGAATCGCGCGTGGAGGACGGTCAGCGGTTGTACGCGGAGAGCGAGGCGGACATCGCTGCGGCCTGCGAGGCACTCGCCCGGTTCGGGATCGACGCGCGGAACCTGCGCGCCTTCCGGACCGCGGCCGACCGCGAGAGCAGCCTGCTCGAGGCGGTGATCGGGCCGGCGCTGCGCTCGCGGAACGCGGAGCGGCGGCAGGCCGCTCTCGGCGACGTGCAGCGGCTCGCCCAGAGCGCGCAGGAGCTCGCCGACCTTCTCTTGCGGCGCAACGTCCGCCGCCTCGTCGAGTAGCCTCGGCGCGTGGGGGAGATCGATCTCAGCACCCGCGTCCGCGAGGTGCCGGACTTTCCGGAGCCCGGCGTCGGCTTCAAGGACATCTCGCCGCTGCTCCTCGACGGCGCCGCGCTGCGCCAGGCGGTCGGGCAGCTCGCCGACTGGACGCGCGAGCGCCGGGCAGATCTCGTGCTCGGAGCCGAGGCACGCGGCTTCTGGCTCGGCGCGGCGGTCGCCGTCGAGGCGGGCTGCGGCTTCGTCGCGGCACGGCGGCCCGGCAAGCTCCCGCCCGAGACCGTCTCCGCGACCTACGCGCTCGAGTACGGCCAGAACTCGCTCGAGGTCGCGTCGGACGCGATCGCAGGCGGCGCCCGAGTCGTCATCCACGACGATGTCCTCGCCACGGGCGGGACGGTCGAGGCGATCGCAGGTCTCGTCGAACAGCTCGGAGGCGCGGTGGTGGGCGTGAACTTCGTGATCGAGCTCTCCTTCCTCGGCGGACGCGAACGCCTGACGAAGTACGACCTCTTCTCGCTCATCACCTACTGAGGAACCGCGGACCGGCCGCACCCGTGGGGGTCGCTCGGCCGTTCTCACTCCGTGGGGCAACCGAACGAGGTGAGATGAATGCGCAGCTACGGCATGTACGACGCTTCTCGCGGGCTGACGCTCGCGTTCGCTGCAGCGCTGGTGGGGCTTGCCCTCTGGGGCGCAGCACAGGTCGGAACCCAGACACCCGGCCGCTTCTGGATCGCGATGGTGGTCGTCGCCGCCGCCGGTCTCCTGCTCGCGCTGGCAGGCCACGTCGGGACGTGGACGAAGGGGCTGCGACTCCGAGTCTCCCCGGGAACGTTCACCCTCGTGTTCCTGCCGGCGCTCGTCTGTGTCGGCTGGATCCTGCTCGCCAGCCAGCCCGGCTCGGGTTGGCAGGAGGGAAGAATCGACTCCTGGAGCGGCTCGATCGGCATCCTCGGAGTCGTGCACTCGGTCGGTCTCTGGCACGGAGTGCTCGCCTTCGGGCTCGGGCTCGTGCTCGGGCTGTCGCTCGACGGCGTTCCGGCGCCGGCGCTCGACGAGGCCGCTCCGGCACACGCCGTACCCGCAGCCGACGAGCCCGTAGCGGCCGAGCGCCGCTGGGCTACGAGACGACGGCCGGCCGACACGGCGGCGGAACCCGCGGCCGGGCAGGAAACCCGTCCGCCGACCCGCACTCCGGCTCGTTGACGAAAGCAGCGGTCCGCGGCCGCGTCCCGAACGGGTGACGACGGCCGCGGATCCCTGCCGGGAGGGATCACGCCAAAGGGGTAGGTCCTCCGATATAGAGGACCGAGATGCAGAACGTGCAGCAGGAGACGAGACGCGGGCGGTGCCTCCTCGTCGCGCATCTGGAGAGCCTCGACCCCGAGGCCGTCCAGGCTCGCGAGAGGCTCGACGCTCAGCTCGGCAGCGAGCTGGCGCGGAAGCTCGTCTTCGCCCTCGCACCGCATCCGCCCAGTCGGCGCGCGGCGTAGCGCTCCTACGAGCGGCCGCGGCCCGAGCGGCGCCGGACCGGAATCTCCTCGCCGCGGAGTCTCACCAGAAGCCAGATCCCTGCGAAGGAGACGAGCGCGAGCACGATCGCGGTCGCGCCGCTCGCGCCGACGGCGAGGAGGCCGAAGTAGACGTACGTAGCGAGGACGACCGCCCAGACGAGCGCGATCACTCCCTGGTCGATGCTCGGCGGACGTGGCGGCTGCATCGCGGCGATCGTAGTCGAGGCGAGGCGAGCGTGGCGCGACAGGGTGGGCGGGACCAAAAAAAGTCGCCGAGCCGGTCGCGGTTTCGTCCACAGCGCCGGTCGACTTTCCGCTTCGGCCCTTGCGAGCCGCCCCGTACGACCTTCCGGTGCTGCTTCGTCCTACTCCCGCGCCGTGCTCGGCGCAAGAGGGAATGTATGGCCTCTGCGGACGGGGCGCAAGGGTCCCCCAGAACGAAAATGCCGCAATTTGCGAACGTTGAATAATCAACATTTCCACAGCCCTCTGTGCATCCTGTGGATAAGTCGGGGTGGCGGGGTCGGAGTGACGAGCCTCGGTGTCCGCCCGGTCAGGATCCGTCGTGTCGGGACCCGCGGCTCGGCCACGAGCGCGGTCGAGTCAGAGCGGGGCCGCCGGCGCCTCGCGAGGAGGAGGAGGGAGTCGCCGTGGCAGCGGTCGCGTGCGCCTACTTGACATAACACTGCTTATCGTGCGTGGGACTTGATTCGCGGTGGGCCCGCGTGTTTGGGTAGGTTCGACAGGCGGGTAACTCACGTCCAGGAGCGCCGATTGAGGGGGAAGCAGTGACGACGGTCGAGATCGAGTCGGTCCTTGCGAGCGAGGAGCTGGTGAACCTCCTCGAGGCCGCGGAGTCGAGCGGCCAGCTGCGGCAGGCGGAGCTGCTCGAGGTGCTCGAGCCGCTCGAGCTCGATCCGCTCGAGACCGACGCCGTCTACCAGGAGCTCGACCGGCGCGGAATCGAGCTGCTCGCCGAGCCCGAGCGAGAGGCCGAGCCGGAGCCGGAGAAGGCGCCCCCGGTCCCGCAGCAACCCCTCGAGACGACCACCGACGCGCTCCAGCTCTTCCTGCGCGAGGCCGGGCGGCACCAGCTGCTCACCGCGGCCCAGGAGGTCGAGCTCGCAAAGCGGATCGAACGCGGCGATCCGGGCGCGAAGCAGCGGATGATCCAGTCGAACCTCCGCCTCGTGGTCTCGATCGCGAAGAACTACCGCAACCAGGGTCTCCCGTTCCTCGACCTGATCCAGGAGGGCACGCTCGGGCTCATCCGCGCCGTGGAGAAGTTCGACTGGCGGCGCGGCTACAAGTTCTCGACGTACGCGACCTGGTGGATCCGCCAGGCGGTCGCACGGGCGCTCGCCGACAAGGCCCGCACGATCCGGATGCCCGTCCACATCGTCGAGCGGATGCAGAAGATGAACCGCGCCGAGCGGACGCTCTGGATGGAGCTCGGCCGCGAACCGACGCTCGACGAGATCGCGACCGAAGCGTCGCTGCCGGTCGAGCAGGCGCGCGAGGTGCGGTCCGCTGCCCGGGCGTCCGCGAGCCTCGATCAGCCGGTCGGCGACCAGGAGGACGCCGTCTTCGGCGATTTCGTCGCCGGCGACGACCCGCTGCCGGAGGAGCGAGTGGAAGGCGTGCTCCGCAGCCAGGCGCTCGCCGTCGCGCTGCAGGCACTGTCGGACCGCGAGCGGCAGGTGCTCGTCCTCCGCTACGGGCTCGTCGACGAGGAGCCGAAGACGCTCGAGCAGATCGGCAAGCGGCTCGGGCTCACCCGCGAGCGCGTCCGCCAGATCGAGCTCGACTCGCTCCGCCGTCTCGCGAACCTGCGCGAGATGCAGATGATCGCTTCCTAGCTCGCGACGCTTCGCTTCGCTCGCTCAGAGGAAGCCGACGGGAGACCGCGGTCTCCCGCGCGACTACTCGGTGCGGAGGTAGTGCTCGAGGCCGGGAGCGGCCAGGCGCAGCTCGCGTAGCGCACGCGTCTCGAGCTGGCGGACGCGCTCGCGGGTGATGCCGAGCTGCGTTCCGACCTCTTCCAGCGTCTGCGGAGGCTCGCCGTCGAGACCGAAGCGAAGCGAGAGGACGCGGCGCATGCGCGGGTTGAGCTGCTCGAGGGCTCCTGCGAGCTCCCTCCCCCGCGCCTGCTCGGCCGACTGCTCGTGCGGCGCCAGCGAGTGGACGTCTTCGATCAGGTCGCCGTACAGGCTCTCGCCGTCACCAACGGGCGTCTCGAGGCTGACGGGATTCTCGACGAGCTCGAGTAGCTCGCGCACACGCTCCTCGGACTGCTGCGTCTCGCGTGCGAGCTCGGCGAGCGTCGGCTCGTGGTTGAGCTTCTGCGCAAGCTGGCGGCGGGCGCGCAGCAGGCGGCGCACCTGATCGGCCACGTGCACCGGCAGCCGGATCGTCCGCCCCTGGTCGGCGAGCGCGCGGGTGATCGCCTGGCGGATCCACCAGGTGGCGTACGTCGAGAGCTTGTAGCCGAGCCGGTAGTCGAACTTCTCCACGGCCCGGATGAGGCCCAGGTTGCCCTCCTGGATCAGGTCGAGCAGAGGGACGTTCGCCTTCGTGTAGTTGCGGGTGATCGCCATCACGAGCCGGAGGTTCGACTCGATCAGCCGCCGCTTCGCTGCCTCGTCGCCCTCGTCCTTCCGGCGGGCGAGCTCGCGCTCCTCCTCACGGGTCAGCAGCGCGCCGCCGCCGATCTGGCGTACGTAGAGCTTGAGCGGGTCCGCCGCCGTGATCTGCTCGGGCTCGGCCGGGCCCTCAGCCGCAAAGGGTTCCATCGCCCGCTGTATCGGCCGTGGCGCGATTTCGCTTTAGAAAACCTTCACCACTTGACGATACGGTGCAAGGGACGCATACAGGGACGGAGAAAGGCTTCCCCAGGACGAATGTGCGGCATCGCCGGATACAGCCTCTCGCCGCGGAGCGGCGTCGACAGGACGCTCGCTGCGCAGGCACTCCTCGCCGGGATCGCGGACCGCGGCGCCGATGCAGTCGGCTACGCCTATCGCAGTCCCTCCGACACGTATCCGGTGGTCACGAAGCAACGCACGCCCGCGAGGCTCCTGCTCGAGCGGATCGGCGTGCCGGAGCCTGCGACCGAGCTCCTCGTCCACGTCCGCGACTACACGAAGGGGCATCCCTCGATCCCTGCCAATAACCATCCGGTACGGCACGGACCGGTCGTCGGGATTCACAACGGGATCATCCTCAACGACGACGAGTTGCTCGCCCCCCACTCCTGCGCCCGCGCCGAGCCCCGGATGACCGTCGACTCCGAGGCGATCTTCGCGCTCGCGGCGCACTCGCGGAACGAGCCGCGCGCCCTCGAGGCGCTCGCCGGCGCGATGGCTGCCGCCTGGCTCGACCAGCGCGAGCCGGGGACCGTCTTCGCCGCCCGCGGCGTCGGCCGGCCGCTCTGGCTCGGCCGAGGCCGCAACGAGGTCTTCTTCGCCTCGAACCGCGCCGCGCTCGAGGTGGTCTCCGAGTACACGGGCGTCAAGCTGCGGCCGAGTGAGGTGCGGGACGGGACGTTCCTCGCCCTCCGCTCCGGTCGCGTCGCACGCACCGCCCGCTTCCGTCCGGATCGCAGCTACGTCGACAACACGGCTCTGCCGGCCGTGCGCGCACCGGGAGAAAGCGCGCACTGCCTCGCGCGGCTCGCCGTGATCGCCGCCACCGCGTAGCTAGGACCGGCGCAACGTCCCGTCGCTCGCGACGTCGCGCCCTTGCTCCGAGAGCCGCTGGCGAACGAGGAACTGGAACGTCGACCAGGCGCCGCGGCGAGCGTCGAACATGCGGTAGACCTGCCACTCGGTCAGGAGCGACTCGTCGTCCCTCCGCGCCTGCGCCCAGTCCGCGAACTTCGGCAGTCGCCCGATCCGCTCCGCGAGCGCGACGCCCTGGTCGATCGCCCGCTCGAGCCGCTCCTCCCCCACCGGCACGTCGAACCCCGCCTCCCGGAGTGCGTTCGTCAGGGAGCCGAACGTGTGCCAGTAGAGAGACTTCGAGGGAAGCCGTCCCTTGTGCTCGTCGATGTCGCGCGCCGTCGGCGGCCGCCCGAGCTCGTCGCCGAGCGTGCGCAAGAGCCCGAGAAGCTCCTCCCTCGTCGCGAACCGGCGCGGCACGAGCCCGGCCGCCCGCTTCGCGGCGTTCCAGGAGCCGAAGTGCTCGATCACCGTCTGCGGGTGCACCGCCGTGTCGCCGTCGGCGGCGAACTCCCGCATCGTCGGCGAGCGCCCGAGCCGCTCGGCGCATGCGACGATCTCCGCCACGATCTGCTCGTCGGTGTAGCGCTTGCGGATCCCGGCCTGGAACGTCGCAAGCTCGGTCGGGTCGATCGAGGCGACGGCCCGGTAGCGCGGCTTCTCCGCCATGTCAATAAGTGTAGAGCAGGTTGAAGAATCCGCAAGTAGCGCCGTGCAGGCGTGTCTTCTGAGAGTCGGTGTGACATACCCTCGCCCGATGCGTCCTCGTCCCCCCCTCGCGCTCGAGATCGCCGTCGCACGCGGCGTGGCTGCGCTGTCCCGGCGTGCCGGAGCCGGCGGCGGGACGACGCTTCCGGGCAGGCTCCTCGCCCAGCTCGACCGCGGGGCGATCGACCGCCTCGCCGCGCGACTCGCGAGCGGAACGGCGGTCGTATCCGCCACGAACGGCAAGACGACGACCACGGCGATGGCGGCCGAGATCCTGCGGCCGCGGCACCGGCTCGCCCACAACGCGGCGGGCGCGAACCTCGTCTCGGGGGTCGCGTCGACGCTCCTCGCGCAGCGGGGCGCCGAGCTCGGGTTGTTCGAGGTGGACGAGGCGGCGCTGCCGGAGCTCCTGCAGCGCCTGCGTCCGCGGTCCGTCTGTCTCGGCAACCTCTTCCGCGACCAGCTCGACCGCTACGGCGAGCTCGAGCTCGTGGCAGAACGCTGGCGCGACGCCGTCGGCACGCTGCCGGAGGGCGCGCAGCTGCTCTACAACGCCGACGATCCACAGCTCGCCGCGGCGAGCGAGGTGCATCCCGACAGCGTCGCCTTCGGTCTCGACGACCCCGGCATCGCCCGCCCGTCGCTGCAGCACGCGGCCGACTCGAAGTACTGCGTCCGCTGCGGTACGCCGTACGCCTATGCCGCCGCGTACGTCGGGCACCTCGGCGACTACCGCTGTCCTCGCGGCGACCACTTCCGCCCACCGCTCCAGATTGCCGCCCGCGACGTCGCCGTGCACGGACTCGAACGCGCGTCGTTCCAGCTCGACACGCCCGACGGATCCCGCCGGATCGAGCTCGGGCTCCCCGGCCTCTACAACGTCTACAACGCCGTCGCGGCCGCTGCCCTCGCGCGCTCGCTCGGTGCCGGCCTCGATGAGATCGCCGCCGGACTCGCGCGGTTCTCGGCGGCGTTCGGCCGCTTCGAACGTGTCGCCGTCGGCGGCAAGCGTGTCCTCTTGCTCCTGATCAAGAACCCGGCCGGGGCGAACGAGGCCGTCCGGACGCTCGTCGAAGGCGGTTCGCCCCGCGCACTCGTCGTCGCGCTCAACGACGAGATCGCCGACGGACGCGACGTCTCGTGGATCTGGGACGTCGACTTCGAGCCGCTCCTACCGGGCCTCGACCGGCTCGTGGCGAGCGGCGGCCGCGCGGCGGAGCTCGCGCTGCGCTTCCGGTACGGCGGGCTCGACGAGGACGCCATCGAGCTCGAGTCCGACCTCGCCGCCGCGCTCGACCGCGGGCTCGACCTGACGCCCGACGGCGGCGAGCTCGTCGTCCTCCCCACCTACACCGCGATGCTCGGCCTGCAACGACTCCTTGCGTCTCGCGGGCTCGCGAAGCCCTACTGGGAGCGAGCGGGATGACGGCGATTCGGGTCGGCCACCTCTACCCGGACTACCTCAACATCTACGCCGACCGCGGCAACATCGCCGTGCTCGCGCGGCGCGCCGGCTGGCGAGGTCACGAGCTCGAGGTCACGGCGCTGGGAATGGGCGATCCGGTCGTGCCCGGCGACCACGACCTCTACTACGTCGGCGGCGGGCAGGATCGCGAGCAGCTCCTCGTGGCGGACGATCTCACCGGGAAGGCTCCGGCTCTCCGCGAGGCGGTCGCCGGCGGCGCGGCGGCGCTCGCCGTCTGCGGCGGCTACCAGCTGCTCGGCCGCGGCTACCGCGGCTTCCACGGCGAGAGCATGCCGGGAATCGGCCTCCTGCCGCTGGAGACGGTCGCCGGCGAGCGTCGCATGATCGGCGACGTGCTGCATCGAGTGCGAGCTCGAGCCCGGAGAGAAGCGGACGCTCGCCGGCTTCGAGAACCACGCCGGGCGCACGGACCTCGATCCCGGCGCCCAGCCGCTCGGGCGGGTGCTCGCGGGTTTCGGCAACGACGGAGAGAGCGGCTTCGAGGGCTGCCGCGACGGCCGCGTGATCGGCACGTACCTCCACGGTCCCCTCCTGCCGCGGAACCCGTGGCTCGCCGACTGGCTGCTCGCCCAGGCACTCGCGCATCGGCTGGGCACCGAGCCACCCGAGCTCGCGCCGCTGCCGGACGGGCTGGAGCGCCGGGCACACGACGTCTCTGCGAGCCGCGCTCGGAGGCGCGGCGGCCGCCTGGACGCCTAGCCCGCCGCTGCGGTCTTCAGCACCTTCTCGACGGCGACCCGCAAGGGATCGGGAACCTCGCCGTTGCCGCGGTAGCGCTGCCACGCCTTCTGCGGTTTGCGGCCCCGCGTGCTTACCCGCAGCCCCGACACGGTCTCGAAGTCCGGTGTGAGCACGACCGTGCGCCGGCTCCCCGCGACCTCCCGGATCTGGCGGTTGACGATCCGCTCCGAATCGACGGGCGGGATGCCTCGAGGTGCGTCGCGGTCGTGGACGACGACGTATGGGATGCCGCACGCGTTGCAGATGCGCGCGAAGAGCGGCATGTTGCCCTTGCCGCCGCACTCGAGCACGAGGATTCCCTCCTTGTCGGCGTCGACGCCGAGAGCGTCGAAGACGAGCGGGAAGGCGAGCTTCTCGGTCCGTCCCTCGACGAGGACGGCGCAGCGCGCCAGAAACAGCTCCAGGCGGTCGCGGTCGAACTCCGCCAGCGCGCGGAAGGTCTCCGCTTCCGCGAGCGGTTGCGGCTGGAAGAGCGACGT
The DNA here is from genome assembly GCA_963746965.1 of uncultured Actinomycetes bacterium. Classification (GTDB taxonomy): domain Bacteria; phylum Actinomycetota; class Thermoleophilia; order Gaiellales; family Gaiellaceae; genus Palsa-739. Next base: position 2,188,666 of record CAVVDH010000001.1, read on the forward strand.
TCCGCCTGTCGGGGTGTGGCGGACGAGAGCGAGCTCCTCGAGCTTGTCGACGCTGAGGAAGACCGGCGCGTGCGTCGAGTAGAGGATCTGGTTGCCGCCCTGCGCGAGCGCCCGCAGGAGGCCGTAGAGGTGACGCTGCGCGTGCGGGCTGAGGTAGAGCTCGGGCTCCTCGATCAGGAGGACGAACTGGCGGAGATTCGAGCCGGCGAGGCGCTCCATCGCGGCGACGAGCGCGAGCCCGCCATCCGCAGCGGCCCAGTGCCGGTCGGCGGCCGGGGGCGGGAGCAGCTCCGCCACCTCGGCCGCACCGCGCCCGGTGGCGGGAGCGACGAGCGTGCGCGAGCGAAGATTGGCCGGCAGGAAGAGCACCGGTGGCGCGCCGGCTCGGTTGAGGTTGAGCGTGTCGGGCGGCCGGGCGTCGAGGAAGATCGTCCCCTTCGCGACGTCCGCCTCGAGGTGGATCCTCCCTCCCGCTCCGTCGTGGGCGACGTCGTCGATCGTCGGCGGCGGGGCAGCCGCCTCGAGCAGGGTCCAGATCGCGGTCAGCACGGTCGACTTGCCGCTCGACGCCTCGCCGACGAGCGCGCACACGGAGCCCGGCATGAGCTGGAGCTCCCGGGCCGCCCGATAGCCCTGGATGGAGACCCTCCGCAGTGGAAGCGACACGCTCACGGTGCCCACAGCGCGCCCAGGTAGACGGCGGGGTCGCCGGGCTCCCAGCGGCGCAGGAAGCGCTGAATCGGCGGATGGAGCACGACGTCGTCGAGCTCCATGGGGTCGAAGAGGCGATGCCCCCTCACGGCGGCGTCGGTCGACGTGACGCGCTCGAGCGAGCGGCCGGAGAGGTCGGCGGCGAAGATGATGTGGACGACGTGCCGACCGACGAAGGCCCGCTTCGGGGCGATCGAGTCGACCACGGCGACGGGCCCCTCGAAGGTGAGGTCGTCACCGATCCCGACCTCTTCCGCGAGCTCCCGGTGCAGCGCGTCGACGAGGCTCTCGCCGGTGTTGACGCCGCCGCCGGGGAGGAGCCAGTACTCGCCGCGGCCGGTCTTCTCGTGCCGGCAGAGGAGAACTCTTCCCTCCCAGCGGAGGAGGGCCGAGACCCGGATGCGGGGTTCGAGCGGCATCAGTGCGCCGAGCTGCCGAAGCCCCGTTCGGCCCGCTCGCTCGCCGGCAGCTCTTCCACCTCCACTGGTTCGACGAGCGCCACCGGGACGACGACGAGCTGCGCGATCCGCATCCCGGGCTCGACGACGAACGGCACCTCGCGGTCGGTGTTGAGGAGGACGACCTTCACCTCCCCGCGGTAGCCGGCGTCGATCAGGCCGGGTGAGTTGAGGACCGCGATGCCGTGGCGTGCGGCGAGGCCCGAGCGCGGCTGGACGAACCCGGCGTGTCCGTCGGGGATCGCCACCGTCAACCCGGTGCCGACCACGGCACGCCCTCCCGGCTCGAGCTCGACTCGCTCGGACGCCGAGAGATCGAGGCCCGCGTCGCCGTCGTACGCCCGCGTGGGCACCGCCGCGGCCGGGTGGACGCGCCTGATCGGGAGCTCGGTCACGCCCCCGTCCGGCGCCTGGGCGCCGCCTCGGCGACGAGGTACGGCGCGAAACGGCGCAGCTCGCGGAGCGGGAGCCGCGCAGCGACGAGCACGCCCTCGGGCGTGTCCTCACGCTCGTCGATCGGGGCGCCGAGGGCATACAGCTCGTTCAGGCGGCCACCCTCGGCGTACGGGAGGAGCAGCCGCACTCGCTCGAACCGGTCGCCGAAACGTTCGGCGATGCGCTCCCGCAGCTCCGCGAGCCCGTCGCCGGTGAGCGCGGAGATCTGGAGAGCATCCGGATAGCGGTCGGCGAGCCGGCGACGGGCGAGCGTGTCCACCGCGTCGATCTTGTTCACCACGAGCTCGAGCGGCAGGTCGTCGGCTTCGATCTCGCGCAGGACGGAGTCGACGGCGGCGATCTGCTCGGCGAGCTGCTGCTCCGGCGCCGAGCCGTCGACGACGTGCAGCACGAGGTCCGCCACGAGCGTCTCCTCGAGCGTCGCGGCAAAGCCCTCGACGAGCTGGTGCGGGAGGCGGCGCACGAAGCCGACCGTGTCGGTCACGAGGTACCGCCGCCCTTCGTGCTCGAAGCCGCGCGTGGTCGGGTCGAGTGTCTCGAAGAGTCGGTCGCGAACCGAAACCCTGGCGTCGGTGAGCGCGTTGAGAAGCGTGGACTTTCCCGCGTTCGTGTACCCGGCGAGCGCGACCGTGGGCGTCTCCGTGCGCTTCCGCTCCTTCCGCCGGACGTCACGCTGGCTGCTCAGCTTGCGCAGCCGCTCGCGGAGGAGCGTGATGCGGCGTCGGGCCAGCCGGCGGTCGGTCTCGAGCTGCGACTCGCCGGGGCCGCGCGTGCCGACGCCGGCCCCGAGACCGCCGGTGCCGCCGCCGAGCCGCTCCAGGTGCTGCCACATCCCCCGCATTCGCGGCAGGTTGTACTCGAGCTGCGCGAGCTCGACCTGGAGCTTCCCCTCGGCGCTGACGGCGTGCTGGGCGAAGATGTCGAGGATCAGCTGCGTCCGGTCGACGACACGTGCCTGCAGCCTGTTCTCGAGCAGCCGCTGCTGGGGCGGGCTCAGCTCGTCGTCGACGAGCAGCACCTCCGCGCCGGCGTCGCCGTACGCCTGCTCGAGCTCGGCGAGCTTCCCCTTGCCGACGTAGGTGCGCGCGTCGGGCAGCCGCCGGTGCTGGACGACGCGGCCGACAGGCTCGACGCCGGCGGTGCGGGCGAGCTCCTCGAGCTCCGCGAGCTCGTCGGCGCCGTCGATCCCGGGTGCGAGCACGGCGAGGACGAACCCGCGCTCGGGCTCGGCCACCCAGGAGCGATCGGGCTGTCTCACCGCCATCCGCCGGTCATTATGACTCCTGCCATGCCCGTTTCCGATCTCGCAACTCGCACGCTCGAGCTCGTCGACGTCCCCTCGGAGAGTCGCTGCGAGGAGGCGGCGATGGGGCTCGTGCGGAGCCTCTTGCCCGGCGAGCCGCTCTACGACGACGGTGACGCGATCGTGTGGGGCGACCGCGCGGCGCCGGTCGTCCTCGCGGGTCACGTCGACACGGTGCCGGCGCAGGACAACCTCCCCGGCCGGCTCGCCGACGGCGTCGTGCACGGCCTCGGCGCGAGCGACATGAAGGGCGGGGTCGCCGTGATGCTCGAGCTCGCGCGCGCATTCGTCCCCGCGCGCTACGTCTTCTTCACGCGCGAGGAGGTCGCGCTTGCCGAAAGCCCGCTTCCGGCCGTGTTCGCGAGCGGCGTGCTCGAGAGGGCAGAGCTCGCCGTCGTCCTCGAGCCGACCGATGCGATCCTCCACGCGGGCTGTCTCGGCAACCTCCAGGCCCGGGTCGTGTTCCACGGCGAGAGTGCACATTCGGCACGGCCGTGGACGGGCCGCAACGCGATTCACGGGCTCGCGGAGGGCCTCGCTCCCCTGGCTCGCCTCGCCCCGCGCGATGTCGAGCTCGACGGGCTCGTGTACCGCGAGGTCGTGAGTGTCGTGCGCGTCGAGGGAGGGATCGCCGCGAACGTCGTGCCCGCCCGAGCGACGGCGGAGCTCAACTTCCGTTACGCGCCCGGGCAGTCCCGCGAGGAGGCGGAGGTGCGGCTGCGCGAGCTCGTCCCGGAAGGCGAGCTGGACGTCCTGCACAACTCACCGGCGGCGCCGCCGGCGCTCGCGAACCCGTTCGTCGAGCGCCTGCGCGAGCTCGTGCCGGGCGTCGCCCCGAAGCAGGCGTGGACGCCGGTCGCGCAGTTCGCCGCGCAGGGAATCGACGCGATCAACTACGGCCCCGGCGCCACCGCGTTCGCGCACCGGCAGGATGAGCAGATCCCGATCGCGAACCTGCACGCGGTGTACGAGACGCTGGCTAGGTTCCTGACGTGATCAACCCCTTGCTGACGCAGCTCGCCGCATACCCGTTCACGAGGCTCGAGGAGGAGCGGCGGAGACTGCTGGCGGCGGGCATCGAGGTGATCGACTTCGGCAAGGGCGACCCGAACGAGCCGACCGACCCGACGATCCGCCGGGCACTGGTCGACGCCTTGCCGGAGCGGGCGCCGTATCCACTCGCGCAGGGGTTGCCCGAGCTCCGCGAGGCGGCGGCACGGCTGGCTCGACCGGCGGTTCGGCGTCTCGCTCGATCCGGAGACGGAGATCGTGCCGACCTACGGCTCGAAGGAGGCGATCTTCTCGCTCGCGCAGGTGCTCGGAACCGCTGGTCGCGTCGTCGCTTTCGGCGAGCCCGCGTACCCCGTGTACGAGCGCGGCGCGCTCTTCGCCGGCGCACGGGTGCAGACGCTGCCGCTGCGGCGCGAGCACGGCTTCCTGCCGGATCTCGACGGGCTCGACGACGACGTGGCGCTCGTCTGGGTCAACTACCCGCACAACCCGACGGGCGCCGTCGCGCCCCGCGAGTTCTACGACGAGCTCGCGGAGGCCGCCGAGCGCCACGACTTCGTGATCGGCTCGGACGAGGCCTACACCGAGCTCTGGTTCGACGAGCCGCCGGCGTCGGCGCTCCAGGCGGCCGATCGGTCGCGCGTCGTCGTCTTCCAGACGCTGAGCAAGCGCTCCTCCATGACGGGCTACCGATCCGGATTCGTCGCCGGGCCGCCGGAGGTCGTCGCGGCACTGAAGGCATACCGTCCTACGGTCGGGACGGCGCCGCAGGAGTTCGTGCAGCGGGCGTCAGTCGTCGCGTGGAACGACGAACGGCACGTCGAGGAGACGCGGGCCCGCTACCGAGCGAAGCGGGACGTCCTGATCCCCGCGATCGAGAGCCGCGGCTGGGAGATCGTGGCGAGCGAGGCGACGATGTACCTGTGGGTGGCTGGTCCCGACGCGGCCGCGCTGCTCGAGCGGGGAGTGATCGTGTCGCCAGGAGAGATGTTCGGTCCGAGCGGCGAGGGCTACGTCCGGTTTGCGCTCGTGCCGACGCTCGAGGAGTGCACGAGAGCGGCGGACATCCTGCGCGAGGTCGCCTGATGGACGTGGCGGCCACGATCGCGGCACTGGACAGCGGCGAGCTGCGGGTCGCGGAGAAGGTCGACGGCGAGTGGCGTGTGAACGAGGAGGCGAAGACGGCGATCCTCGAGTACTTCCGGGTGCGGAAGGTCGAGCCGATCGAGGTCGGCCCGTTCGAGTACCTCGACAAGATCCCGCTCAAGCACGACCATGCCGAGCGTGGCGTGCGGGTCGTCCCGCCTGCGACTGCGCGGTACGGCTCGTTCCTGTCCCCCGGCGTCATCCTCATGCCGAGCTACGTCAACATCGGCGCCTGGGTCGGTCCGAACACGATGGTCGACACGTGGGCGACGGTCGGCTCGTGCGCGCAGATCGGTGCCGACGTCCATCTCGCCGGCGGCGTCGGGATCGGCGGCGTGCTCGAGCCGGTGCAGGCCAGGCCCGTGATCGTCGAGGACGGAGCGTTCGTCGGGTCGCGCTGCATCCTCACCGAGGGAGTCCTCGTCGGAGAGCGAGCCGTGCTGGCCCCGAACGTGTCGCTGACGGGCTCGGTGCCGGTGATCGACGTCACGGGCCCGGAGCCGGTCGAGCACCGGGGGTACGTCCCGCCGCGGGCGGTCGTCGTGCCGGGCACGAGGCCGAAGGAGTTCCCCGCCGGGACCTACGAGGTGGCCTGCGCCCTCGTCGTCGGCTGGAGAAGCGCGCAGACGGATCTCAAGACGAGCCTCAACGACGTCCTGCGCGAGTTCGAGATCGGCAGCTGAGCGTAGTCGCACCGGAGAGGGACGCTTCGCGGCCGCGGCGCACCAGACCCCCACCCAAAGGGCGGGGTAGCTCCCTCCGCCCTCGAAGCACACGATATCCCGAAACCCGCTACGGGTCCGTCTCGACTCCGCGACCGGGTGCCGGCGCCTCGTCGAGCGACTCCGCGGGGCCGGTGAGCCACGCCCGACCGCCGGCGAGGCGTACCCGCAGGTCGCCTCCCGGGAAGTGGACGAGAATCTCCCCCTCACGGTGCGTAGCAGCTGCGACGGCGACGGCGCTCGTCCCCGATGCGGTCGTCTCCCCCACCCCGCGTTCCCAGACCCGCGCGGTCACCTCGTTCGGGCGCTCCACCCTGACGATCTGCACGTTCGTCCGCCCGGGAAAGCGCGGATGCCGCTCGAGCCGGGGACCGAGCTCGCCGATCAGTCCCGGGTCACCGACGACGACGGCGTGCGGGTTGCCGACGACGACGGGCGTCAGCTCGATCCCGTCCACGACCTCCGGTGCACCCACCTCCACAGGGCCGAGCTCCGACTCGTAGAGCCCGTCTTCGGTCCGTCGGACCTCGACGGTCCGCGGCCCGACATGTACCCGCGCACACGTAGAGCCGGTGCGATTCATGAGCCACGCAGCCGCGATCCGCGTTCCGTTGCCGGACAGCTCGGCATGCGAGCCGTCGGGGTTGACGATGCCGACCGTGACGTCGTCGCCGTCGACAGCGAGCACCTCGACCGCACCGTCCGTGCCGGACAGATCGACCCCGGCCACGGGCCCTTCATGGACGAGGTAGACGTTCCCGTGTGCGTGCCAGCGCGACGATCTCAGCTGCGGTCTCCTCCGGCGGCCGGTCGGCCGCGACGATAACGAGCCCTTCGAGTCGCCGCAGCCACTTCCGCTGATACGCGGCGTAGCGCCGAGTCCGCGCGATCAGGGCTTCGACCGCTTCCTCGCGCGGCAGTGCCGCCACCTCATGGAAGCCGATCACCTTCTGCGCCGTGGCGGACGGGTCGTCGGCGAGAGCCGCCCGCACCTCGTTCTCGACCCCCGCCTCGAACATGCGCCCTGCCCGCTCCGCGATCCGGCGGTCGAGCTCCGGCTTCGGCACTGACAGCCCGACGACGAGCGTTCGGTGCCTCCAGGCGCCGCCGAAGAGGTTCTGTCGTTCCGGGACGAGCGACGAGCCGGCCTCCACGAGCTCGAGCCCACGGACGACGCGACGCCGGTCGTTCGGATGGATTCGCGCCGCGGCCGAGGGGTCGAGCTCAAGAAGGCGCGCGTGTGCGCGTGCCGCCCCGGACTCGTCGTAGAACCGCTCCCAGCGCTCGCGCGCTCCCGGCCCCGGCGCCGGCGGCAGCTCGAGCTCGGCGAGGGCAGCACGGAGGTAGAGGGCCGTCCCGCCGACGACGAGCGGCGTCCGCCCGGCAGCGAGGATCTCGTCGATCGCCGCGTGTGCGAGCGGTGCGTACTCACCCACCGACGCGAGATGCGACAGCGGCCAGATCCCGACGAGCCGTTCCGGGTGCTGAGCGCGGTTCGTGAGGATCGGCAGGCCGTCGTAGACTTGCATCGCGTCCGCCGAGACGACCTCGGCGGGGATGAGCTCGCTGACGGCCGCCGCGACGTCCGACTTTCCGCTCGCGGTCGGCCCGAAGAGGCCGATGACACCCTCAGCCACCGAGGCGCACGCGGACCAGCTCGAGCTCCTCGTTGCTCACTCCGGCCTCGCGCAGGTACTCCTCGACACCGCCGTAGCGCCGTTCGAGCTCGGCGAACACGCCGACCATCGACGCCGCGGGGGTCTGTGCGATCCGCTGGAGGCGCTCGAGCTCCTCATCGCTCGTGGCAGCCGCGAACCATCGCTCGTGGCGAGGACGGAGCCGTTCCTCGCTGAGGGAGTAGTCCGCAGCGATCTCCTCGTCCGCCACGCCGGCGAGGTGGAGAAGGAACGCTGCCAGGAGCCCGGTACGGTCCTTGCCGCCGACGCAGTGGATGACGACGCACCCGTCCGGGGCGGTGGCAACGGCGCGAACGGCGGCGGCGACATTCCCACGGAAGCGCTCCAGAAAGACGAGATACACGTCTCGCGTCGACGTCGATGCGTCTGGCGCGGCTGCAACCGCTGCGTCGATCTCTTCCTCGATCGCTTCCCGATCGGCTGCCGTCGAGGCAAGGAACGGCACGTGCACGACGCCGACGGGGAGCTCGGCAGGCGGGTCGCCCTCCCGTTCGTCCTCGTTGCGAAGATCAACGACCGTTCGCACGCCGTGGTCGACGAGCGCCTGCCACCCGTCGTCGCTCAGCTGCCGGACGCTGTCGGCCCGCACGACCGCGCCGAAGCGGGTCTCGCCGCCGTCCTGGGTCGGCAGGCCGCCGAGCTCCCGGACGTTGAGACAACCGTCCCAGACGAGGTCTCTACGCTGCAACTGCCGCACGCCGAGCCCCGCGCAGCGTCGTCGACGTCGCGCCCGCGATCGTGACGGAGACGAGCTCGCCGGGTGCGGCGTCGCCGCTGAAGTTGACGGTCGTGTTCCTGCGCGTCCGGCCACGCAGAAGCTCCGGCTCGGTGCGGCTCGGTCCTTCGACGAGCACCTCCTCGACCATCCCCACCCGTTGCGCGTTTCGCTCCGCCGCCACCCGCTGCACCACCTCGACGAGCCGCTCGATGCGATCGCGTTTCACCTCGTCCGGGATCTGGCCGGGCATCGCAGCGGCCTCGGTCCCGGCGCGGGGCGAGTAGACGAATGTGAACGCGCTGTCGAAACCGACGTCCTCGACCATGTCCAGCGTCTCCACGAAGTCCGCCTCGGTCTCGCCGGGGAAGCCGACGATGATGTCCGTCGTCAGCGCAAGGTCGGGAATCCCTCCTCGGAGCGCGGCGACCAGCCGCAGGTAGCGGTCGCGCGAGTACGTTCGGCGCATCGCCTTGAGCACCCGGCTCGAGCCGGACTGAAGCGGCAGGTGCGCGTGCTCGCACACCGCAGCGCACTCGGCCATCGCGGCGATCACGTCCTGCCGGAAGTCCTTCGGGTGGGGGCTGGTGAAGCGAATGCGCTCGAGCCCGTCCACCGCGTCGACGGCGCGGAGAAGCTCGGCGAAGCTCGAGCCCACGTCGCGGCCGTAGGAGTTGACGTTCTGCCCGAGCAAGGTCACCTCGCGGACGCCCTCTGCGGCCAGCTGTTCGATCTCCGCAAGGATCTCGCCGGGCCGACGGGAGATCTCGCGTCCACGGACCGCCGGGACGATGCAGTACGAGCAAACCGAGTTGCAGCCCATCGAGACCTGAACCCAGGCCTGGAAGCGCCGGCGGCGGCGCACCGGGAGGGCCGCCGCGAAGGCACGCTCCTCGCCGGTACCGAACGCGCAGCGCGCGATCCCCTCGCCGCCCGCACCGAGCCAGTCGCCGAGATGCGAGATCGTCCCCGGCCCGAACGCGACGTCGACGTCGGGATAGAGCGCGAAGAGCTTCTCCCGCTGCGCCTCGGCGTAGCACCCGCCGACGGCCACGACCGTGCCCGGCCGCTCTCGCTTGAGCTTCGCAGCGTTGCCCATGTACGCGGCGAAGCGCGTGTCGGGCTTCTCACGGATCGTGCAGGTGTTGAGGACGATCACGTCCGCCTCCTCCTGCGAGGGCGCCTCGCCGAGCCCGAGCTCCTCGAGCAGGCCCTTGATTCGCTCGGAATCGTGGGCGTTCATCTGGCACCCGAACGTCGTCACGTGGTACCTGCGCACGGCGCAAGGGTAGCCGGGGGCCCGGAGCTCTCTACGCGGCCTGGATCGGTGCGTCGGCGGGACGGTCCGGCTGCTCCGGCCGAGGCGTTGGGGCCGCCGCGGAGTGGTTCTTCGCCACCTCGACCGCCCGGCTCTCGCGGATCACGGTCACCTTCACCTGCCCCGGGTACTCGAGTCGATCCTCGATCTCGCGGGCGATCTCGTGCGCGAGGAGCGCAGCCTCGTCGTCGTCCACGTCGCCGGGGCTGACGATCACCCGGATCTCGCGACCGGCCTGAAGGGCGTAGACCTTCTCGACGCCGGCCTTCGAGGCCGCGAGCTCCTCGAGCGCGGCGAGGCGCTTGATGTACTGCTCGAGGCTCTCTCCCCGCGCGCCCGGACGACTCGCGGAGACGGCGTCTGCTGCGATCAGGAGGACGGCCTCGACCGTTTGCGGTTGCACCTCGTAATGGTGCGCCTCGATGGCGTGGACGACTCCCTGCGACTCACCGTGGCGCTGGGCGAGCTGTGCGGAGATGAGGGCGTGCGAGCCCTCCACCTCGTGCGTCATCGCCTTGCCGATGTCGTGGAGCATGGCGGCGCGCTTCGCCGTCCGGACGCTGGCCTCGAGCTCCGTCGCCATGATCCCTGCGAGGTGCACGACCTCGAGCGTGTGCTTGAGCACGTTCTGGCCGTAGCTCGTGCGGAAGCGGAGCCGGCCGAGAGCCTGGACGAGCTCGTCGGGGAACGGTCCACAGTTCGCCTCGAAGACGGCCTGCTCGCCTGCCTGGCGCACGACCTCCTCGACCTCGGCCTTCGACTCGTAGTACGTCTCCTCGATCCGCGCCGGATGGATGCGGCCGTCCTCGAGGAGCTTCGCCACCGTCAAGCGCGCGACCTCGCGCCGGAGCCCGTCGAACGACGACAGCACGACGGCGTGGGGCGTGTCGTCGACGATGAAGTCGACGCCGGTGAGGTGCTCGAGCGCGCGGATGTTGCGGCCCTCCCGGCCGATGATCCTGCCCTTCATGTCGTCGGAGGGGAGCTCGACGACGGTGACCGTCGTCTCGGCCGTGTGGCTGGCGGCGACCCGCTGCAACGCGTCGGCCACGAGATTCCGAGCGCGACGCTTCGACTCGGCGCGCGCTTCGTCCTCGAGCGTCCGCACGCGCCGGGCGAGCTCGTGACGCGCCTGCTCCTCTCCGCGTCCGAGGACGATCGTCCTCGCCTCTGCCTGGGTCAGGCCGGCAGCCCGCTCGAGCTCGGCGAGGTGAGCAGCCCTCGTCTCCTTCAGCTCGTCCTGGAGCCGGCGGATGTGCTCCTCCCGGTCGGCGAGCCCCTGGTCGCGGCGCGAGAGCTCCTCGAGCTTCTTCTCGACCTCGAGCTCCTTCGCCAGGACCCGCTCCTCGATCTTCAGCACCTGCGACCGCCGGTCGGTGAGCTCAGCGTCGATCTCGCCCCGCAACCGGACCGCCTGCTCGCGCGCTTCGACGTGCGCCTCGCGCCGTACCGCGTCACCTTCGCGACGCGGCATCCTCCAGGAGTTGGTCACGGATCCGGCGCGCCTTCGACACCCCGGTCGTGCCGAAGACCGACACGGCGAGCAGGGCAAGCGCGACGCCTCCGGCGATCCCGATGGCAACTCCGATCCCGATCAGCACGCGCGTAGCTCCTCGGTCGCGGGCCCAGCCGCTGTCGGCGGCGCGTCCCCGCCGGCGCCGGGCCTGCCAAGACAGCTATCCGAAGAGCCCACTCCGGGGGGCCACGGCCCGCCGGAAGACACCGCGCTACCTCGCGCACAACCTCCAGGTCGTCGGACGTGAGCGGTCGATCATCGGATGTGGTTTCGGAAAAGCTGCTTTTGCAGGTAAAACGCCGAATGGAACGCGGGCCAATCGTACCGCGTTTCACGCCTCTTGCGCAAACGCCGCGGCAACTTCCTCGAGCGTGTCGTCCGAGAAGCCGCGCCCGGCGAGCCGTCGAAGCAGACCAGGCGTCACGTGCCGGCCTTCGAGCTGCTGTCGGGCGCGATCGAGCTCGGGCTCGAGGCCCGCGAGGGCGACCGCAACCGTCTCGACCGCGAGCTGTTGCCGCATGAGGTCGGCCTGGATCGCGGCGTCGCCGTAGCCGCGCCGCGCGAGCAGCCCCGCCCTGCTCTCCGCCAGCCGGGCGTCGTCGAGGATGCCTGCGCGACCGAGTGTCGCGAGGGCATCCTCGCGTGCAGCCGCGGGGTGACCCGCTCGTGCCAGGCGCTGCTCGAGAGCTTGCCGCGAGCGCTGACGCGCCTCGAGCGAGCGCGTCGCGGCCGCCAGCGCTTTCGCCCGTCGCACCGCGCGCGACAGCTCCCGCGCCCTGGGCCGGTCGAGCGGGCGCCCCACGACGAGACCCGCCCGTACGACCGCCTCAGTCGGCAGAACGCGCCACACGCGGCCGTCGAGCTCGACGGCGACCCGGCGGCCGCGCTGTTTCTCGCGCAGCCCCGTAACGGTCGGCGTCACGCCTCGGCTTCGGCCGCTGCGAGCGCCTCCGCCGCCACCTCTGCCTTGCCGTTCGATGCCGCGGACTCCTCGGCGGCAACCGGCAGCAGCCGTGCGGACACGATCTGATCCGCGCCGAGCTCCGTCTGGATCTGGTGGAGGATCTGCTGCGTGACGTCGGGGTGCTCACCCAGGAAGGCGGTCGCGTTCTGGCGGCCTTGACCGAGCCGTTCGTCGCCGAAGCTGTAGTACGAGCCCGACTTCGTCACGACCTTCCGGTCGAGCGCCGAGTCGAGCACCGTGCCTTCCCACGAGATGCCGGAGCCGTAGATGATGTCGAACTCCGCCTGCTTGAACGGCGGCGCGACCTTGTTCTTCACGACCTTGACGCGGACGCGGTTGCCGAACGCCTCGACGCCTTCCTTGAGGGTCTCGATCCGCCGGATGTCGAGCCGGACCGACGAATAGAACTTCAGCGCGCGGCCTCCCGGCGTCGTCTCGGGGTTCCCGAACATCACACCGATCTTCTCGCGCAGCTGGTTCGTGAAGATGCAGATCGTGTCGGTGCGATTGAGCGTACCGGCGAGCTTCCGCAGTGCCTGGCTCATCAGGCGCGCCTGAAGACCGACGTGGGAGTCGCCCATCTCGCCCTCGATCTCGGCCTTCGGCGTCAGCGCGGCGACCGAGTCGACGGCGACGACGTCGAGCGCGCCCGAGCGGATGAGGAGCTCCGCGATCTCGAGTGCCTGCTCGCCCGTGTCGGGCTGCGAGACGAGAAGGTTGTCGATGTCGACCCCGATCCGCTTCGCATACGCCGGATCCATCGCGTGCTCGGCGTCGATGAAGGCGCAGATGCCGCCGCGCCGCTGTGCCTCGGCGACCACGTGGTAGACGAGCGTCGTCTTGCCGGACGCTTCGGGGCCGAAGATCTCGACGATGCGACCCCGTGGGAGGCCGCCGATCCCCAGCGCGAGGTCGAGCGCGAGCGAGCCGGTGGAGACGGCGCCGACCGAGACGGCCGCGCGGTCGCTCATCTTCATGACCGAGCCCTTGCCGAACTGGCGCTCGATCTGGCCGAGCGCGACGTCGAGTGCTTCCTGCCTGTCCACCTATTCGCCTCCTAGTGCGACCGTCTGAAGAACCTCGTACTGGGCCCCGCTCGGCCGCAGTCGAGAGAGATAAGCAGCTGCGTCGGACGGAACGAACGTTCGTACCCGTGGAGGATCGAGCCCGCGCCGGGGACGTTCGCGCCAACGTGCAACCGTGAGGTGCGGCAGCCACGTGCGCCCTTCGCGGCGGTAGACGCCGAGATGCTCGAGCCGCTCTTGGAGATCGCCTGCGAGCACGGCCGCCCTCTCTCCCGCGTCCTCGAGCACGAGCATGCCGACGCTCCGCGTCTCGCGGTACCGGGCCGGCGTGAGACGAATCTCCTCCGCCGCGGCGGCAGCGTCTCGCAGCGCGCCCACGATGGCCTCGAGCTCTCCAGCGGGCCGACTGCCGAGGAAGGCGAGCGTGACGTGCAGCTGCTGCCGGGGCACGACACGCACACCCGCGAGCTGTTCGCGCTGCCATCGCTCGATCGCGTCGAGCACGTCGTCGGGCAGGCGCAGCGCGAGGAAGAGGCGGAACCGTGCATCGCCGGCCACGCTAGCGGGCGAGGTCATACGCCTTCGTCGCGACTTCCAAGCAGGAGCGCACGGAGGAGATGGAGGGCCGTGACCGTCGCGCGGAGGCGCACCTGCTCGCGCTCGCCCGGCAGGTCGAGCATGCGCGCGAGAAAGCCGTCCGGGCCGCTCGCATGGAGATGAACCCGCCCGACCGGCTTCTCCGGCGTTCCGCCGCCGGGGCCGGCCACGCCCGTCACCGCAACCGCCACGTCTGCGCCGAGCCTGCTTCGCGCCCCCTCGGCCATCGCAGCCGCGACCTCCGCCGAGACGGCTCCGTACGTCGCGAGCAGCTCGTCCGCCACGTCGAGCCCCGCCCGCTTCACCTCGTTCCCGTAGGCGACGACGCCGCCGACGAAGCTCTCACTCGAGCCCGGAACGCCGGTCAGCCGGGCTGCGACCATTCCCCCGGTGCACGACTCCGCGGTCGCGAGCGACAGGCCTCGCGCGCCCGCGAGCGAGAGCACGACCTCCTCGACCCGTCGCTCGTCTCGCGCGAAGAGCCAGCGCTCGAGCCGCTCGGCGAGCGCCTCTTCAAGCGTGTCGGCCCGTTGCTCGGCGCCCGGATCGACGACGAGATCGACATGAATCTCGAACTCGCGGGCACAGATCGTCGCCTCCACCCCGGCACCGTCACCGCCCGCCTCCTCGAGCGCCCGCGCGACCGCGGATTCGCTGACGCCGAACAGCCGCAGGACCCGCCTTCCGGGTGGCCGCGTTCCGGCGAGCAGCTCGCGCACCGGCGCGCTCGCGAGCGCACGCGGCCAGAGGCGCTGCAACTCGCTCGGCGGTCCGGGCAGGACGACGACGACACATCCTGTGGGCGCGCGAAAGACGAGGCCCGGAGCGGTGCCCGCGAGCCCGATCGACACGGCCGAGACGGGCCGCGTCGCCTGCTTCGTCACGCCCGCAGCGAAGTCCGCGTACGGTCGCTTCAACCGCTCGGCCACGAGACGCGAGACGTCCTCGATCCCCCGCTCGAGCGTCTCGTCCACGACGAGGTCGAGCCCGGCCGCGCGGGCGAGCAGCTCGACAGTGCGATCGTCGTGGGTCGGGCCGAGGCCGCCCGAGACGAGGCACGCCTCGGCCGCCAGGCCCTCCCGGAACGCCGTCTCCAGCTCGGCGGGCGCGTCGCCGACGATCGTGATGCGAGCCGGCTCGAGGCCGTGCTTCAGCGCCTCGCCGGCGAGGAACGGGCCGTTCCGGTCGGTGCGCTCGCCCCGGACGAGCTCGCTACCGGTGACGACGACGACCGCCCGCGGGCGGGGCGTCACCCGGAGAGGCGCGTCGTCCGCTGCGGAGTGACGAGAACGCGGAGATTGTGCGCGGCCGGCAGCGCCACCGGACGGCCGTTGATCGTGACCCGTAGGCCCGCGGGCCTGCTGACTCGGAGGTAGAACCGGTTGCCCGCGAGCCTGTCGGTCTCTCCCGCTCCCACGGTTCCCTGCAGATCGACCTTGCCGGAGGGCTTGTTGCGGCGCACCTCGACGTACGTCCCCCGTCCGACGCCCCGGAGGACGAGCCGCCGTGCCGCCCGCTGCTGCTTCTGTTGTTGGGTAACGACCGGCGGTGTGCCCGCCGACGACGCGCCGTAGCGCCAGGCGACGAAGACCAGCGCGAACACCGTCGCGATCCCGGCGAGCACGAGAAGCACGGCGCGCCGTTCGATGGGGCGCTCCCGGGTCCGGATCCGCCGCCGCTCGGGTTTCGGGGGAATCTCGTCGCGCCAGCTCGTGAGAAAGCGCGACGCGTACTCGCCGACGTAGACGTCGCCGTCGAGACCGAGGTACTCGGCGTACGTCCGCAGGAAGCCGCGGATGTAGGCGTCGCCCGGGACCGACGTGAAGTCCTCCTCCTCGAGCGCCCGGATGTACTTCGCGCGGATCTTCGTCGCGAGCTCGATCTCGGGATAGCCGAGCCCCTGCCGCTCGCGCGCCTCGCGCAGGCTGTGACCGATCTCGAACACGGACGGAGTCTAGAGCTAGTGCTCGAGCCGTAAAAGGAGCTCGTACAGCCCCACGGCGATGGACGCGGACAGTGTGGCGCAGATGCCCGCCACGGCGAGGATGCGGCCGAGCCGAATCCACAGCGACCCTCCGGTGCGCTCGAGCGTACGGGCGATCGCGCCGTGGGCGCCGCGGGCGAAGAGCAGCGAGGCCGCGGACGCCGTCGCCGCGACCGGGATCGCCCACACGGCGTCGAGGAGGGCCGCCCCCGGAACCTTCCGCGTTAGCTCGATCGCGACGGGGATGCTGGCTGCCCCGACGGCACCGAACAGGAACGCGAGCCAGGCTCGGACGTTCAGCCGGCGCGTCTGCAACGAAAGGGTCTGGGTGCGAACGGCCACGTCAGTGGCTAAGTGTAGGCGGCCGGAGGACGGCGAACGGGTCCGTGATCTCGAGGCTCGGGCTCCGGAAACGGTAGATCGTCGCCGGCCGGCCGCCGCCGCTGCCGTAGTGCCGGCGCTCGCCGGTGTCCTCGAGCAGCCGGCGTCGGAGCAAGACGCGCTGGAGGTTCGTCGCGCCCACCGGGTGCCCGAGCGCTGCCGCGTAGAGGTTGCGTAGCTGGGCGAGCGTGAAGCTCGGCGGCGCGAGGGCGAAGCCGAGGTTCGTGTACGAAAGCTTTGCGCGCAGCCGCTCGCGCGCGCTGAGCAGGATCTCCTCGTGGTCGTAGGCGAGCTCCGGAAGCTCGTCGACCGGATGCCAGCGCGTGTCGGCCGGAACCTGCGGGTCCACCCCGCTCGGGACGAGCCCGAGATACGCCGTCGCGAGCTCGCGGCGCACGGGGTTGCGACCCGGGTCGCTCAGCGTCTCGAGCTGCTCGAGATGTGAGACCTCCCGCACGTCGACCTTCTCGGCGAGATGCCGGCGCATCGACTCCTCGAGCGTCTCGTCCGGTGCGAGGGCACCGCCCGGCAGCGCCCAGCAGGACGCGAACGGCTCGCGGGCACGTTGCCAGAGCAGTGCCTGGAGCTCCCCGTCGCGCACCTGGAGCACGACGGCGAGCACGACGTGCGCCGCGGTTTTCGCCTGGGAGTCGTCAACCATGTAGACTCACGGACGGAGGTTATCGCTTGTGAGGCAAAAACGCGAGAGGTACGACCTGACCGTGGTCGGAGCCGGTGTCGCCGGCCTCTCGGCCGCCCTCGCCGCCGCGGACGCGGGCGCCTCCGTGGCGGTCCTCGCGAAGGCGTCCCACCGGAGCTCCAACAGCTACGCCGCCCAGGGAGGCGTCGCCGCCGCCCTCGGCCCCGACGACGATCCGGGTCTTCACGCCGCCGACACCGTGGCTGCCGGCCGTGGCATCTGCCGCCCCGCCGCCGTCGAGCTCCTCGCCGCCGACGCTTCGGCCCGGATCGACGGGCTGCGCCGCCTCGGTGCGTGCTTCGACGAGGGCCTGGGCCGGGAGGGCGGCCACTCCCGTGCGCGCGTGGTACACGCCGGCGGTGCGGACACCGGACGCCACATCGCGGACGTCCTCACCGTCCGCGCCCGCGAGCACCCTCGGATCCGGATGGTCGAGGGCCGCCGCGTGGCGACGCTCGCAGCGCTCCGCGGCACGCCGGTCGTTCTCGCGACGGGCGGCTACGCCGCCCTCTGGGCGCGGACGACGAACCCCCGCGGTGCGGTCGGGGACGGACTGTTGCTCGCACAGGCGGCCGGCGCCGCCCTGGCCGACCTCGAGCTGGTCCAGTTCCATCCGACGGCGCTGCGCGACGGGAACGGCCACGACGGCTTTCTCCTTTCCGAGGCG
This sequence comes from uncultured Actinomycetes bacterium, assembly GCA_963746965.1. Taxonomy (GTDB): domain Bacteria; phylum Actinomycetota; class Thermoleophilia; order Gaiellales; family Gaiellaceae; genus Palsa-739. The sequence continues at coordinate 2,206,037 of CAVVDH010000001.1, forward strand.
CTCCGCGGCGCCGGCGCGACGCTCCTCGACGACAACGGCGAGCGGTTCGTCGACGAGCTCGCTCCGCGTGACGTCGTGGCGCGGGCGATCGCCGACCACGTGGGCGTGCGCCTCGACCTGCGGGAGATCGAGCGCGAGCGCTATCCGACGCTGATGGCGACGCTCGAGCGGGCCGGCTACGACCCGGCCGACGAGCCCGTCCCCGTCTCCCCCGCCTCGCACTACGCGATCGGGGGCATCGTCACCGATCTCGACGGACGGACCACGGTGTCCGGTCTCTACGCCGCAGGCGAGTGCGCCTGCACGGGAGTGCACGGCGCGAACCGGCTCGCCTCGAACTCGCTGCTCGAGTGCCTCGTCTTCGGCCGTCGCGCCGGTCTTGCCGCGCTCGACGGTCCACGGTTCGAGACCGACGCCGCTCCGCTCCCTCCCGCGCCCGATCCGGGCGGCTCCCTCTGGAGCGACGCCGGACTGATCCGCGGTGCCGAGGGCCTGACGCGATTGCTCGGCTCGCCGCACCCGCTCGTGCGCGAGATCGCAGCCTGCGGGCTCGCGCGGGAGGAGAGCAGAGGCGTTCACTTCCGCGAGGACTTCCCGGTCGAGAGCGACGACCTCGCGGGTCACCTCGTCGTCCACCCCGGTCGCGAGCCGGAGCTCGAGCGATGGAGCTGACACAGAACGACATCGACCGCGTGGTCGCCGCCGCGCTCGCCGAGGACGTCGGCTCCGGCGACGCCACCACGCTCGCGCTCGTTCCCGAGTCTGCGCACTGCCATGCGGAGCTTCTGCTCGAGGAGCCCGGCGTCGTCTGCGGCGTTCCGGCCGCGGCCGCCGTCTTCCGCGCGCTCGACCCGGCCGTCCGGGTCGAAGCGAAGCTCGGCGAAGGCGCGGCGGTCTCGGCCGTCCCGGCCGTCGTCGCGGAGGTCGACGGGCCGGCTCGCGCGATCCTGAGCGGCGAGCGGGTGGCGCTCAACCTCCTCGCGAGGCTCTGCGGGATCGCATCGCTCACCCGTCGTTTCGTCGAGCTGACCGACGGCACGCGGACGACCGTCCTCGACACCCGCAAGACGACGCCCGGGCTACGCGCGCTCGAGAAGTACGCGGTCCGCTGCGGCGGCGGCGCCAACCACCGCGCCGGGCTCTACGACGGCGTGCTCGTGAAGGAGAACCATCTCCGCGTCGCCGGCGGGATCACCGCCGCCCTGGCGGCTCTCGACGGCCGGGTCGACGGGCTGCCGGTGGAGGTCGAGGCCGAGACGATCGCCCAGGTCCGCGAGGCGCTCGACGCGGGCGCGCCCCGGATCCTGCTCGACAACATGAGCCCGGAGCAGGTGCGCGAGGCGGTCGAGGTCGCCGCCGGCCGCGCCGAGCTCGAGGCATCCGGCGGCGTCTCGCTCGCCACCGTCCGCGCGTACGCCGAGACCGGCGTCGAGTATGTCTCCGTCGGCGCCCTCACCCACTCCGCCCGTTCGCTCCACGTCTCCCTGGAGGTCCGATGACCGTCGCCGCACCGTCCACGACCGCGCTGCACGAGGAGGTCCGTGCCCTCGCCGAGGCGAGGAACGCCGTGATCCTCGCCCACAACTACCAGCGTCCGGAGGTGCAGGACGTCGCGGACTACGTCGGCGACTCGCTCGGCCTCTCGCGCCAGGCGGCCGCGACCGAAGCCGGGACGATCGTCTTCTGCGGCGTCCACTTCATGGCGGAGACGGCCGCGATTCTGAGCCCCGAGAAGACGGTCCTGCTCCCCGACCTCGGCGCGGGCTGCTCGCTCGCCGCCTCGATCGACGCCGAGCAGCTGCGCGATTGGAAGGCGCAGCACCCGGGCGCCGTCGTCGTCTCCTACGTGAACACGACCGCGGAGGTCAAGGCGGAGAGCGACTACTGCTGCACGTCCGGCAACGCGAAGGCCGTGATCGAGGCGATCCCGCCGGAGCAGGAGATCCTCTTCCTCCCCGACATGTACCTCGGGCTGTGGCTCGAGAAGCGTGACCGGCCGGAAGCTCACGATCTGGCTCGGCGAGTGCCACGTCCACGCCGGAATCCGACCGGCCGACATCGAGCGCTGGCAGGTCGAGGCCCCCGACGCCGAGCTGCTCGTCCACCCGGAGTGCGGCTGCGCGAGCCAGGCGATGGCGTTCGGCAACGAGCGGACGCAGATCCTCTCGACCGAGAAGATGATCGACTACGCGCGGCGCTCGCCGAAGCAGCGCTTCGTGGTCGCGACCGAGACCGGCATCCTCCACCGGCTCGAGCGCGAGGCGCCCGGCAAGCGGTTCGAGGCGGTGCGCGACGACGCGGAGTGCCGCTACATGAAGCTGACGACACTCGAGAAGGTGCGCGACTCGCTCCGCGACGGCATGCACCGAGTCGCCGTCGAGCCAGAGCTCGCCGACCGCGCGCGCCTCGCGATCGAGCGCATGGTCTCGATCACGTAGCGATCCAGACCTGCGGCTCACTCGTGTGTTGCTGCAGTGAAGCTCTCGACGCCTCGAACTCCACTCAGGCCGGACTGCGCTCGCGCCGGCCCCTTGGCCGCGCGCGAGCGCAGGAGGTAGGCACCTCGTCCAGAGCATCAAAGGCAAGAACAGCACGAAGCGCGCCGGAAACCACGCTTTCCGGCGCGCGGAGTTCCCGGTCTCAGCGAGCGAAGCGTCGGCTTCGCTCGCTCATTGCTTGGCGTACGGCTTGCCGTCGGCGGCGGGGCCACCGTCCGTCCGATCACGCCGGCGACCGCGATCAGGGTCAGCACGTACGGGAGGATCTTGAACAGCGTCGCTGCCGACGACGAGTAGACCTGCAGCTTCAGCGCCAGCGCGCTCGAGAAGCCGAAGAGGATGGCGGCGCGAACGCTCCGGCGGGCCGCCAGTTGCCGAAGATCATCGCCGCAAGCGCGATGAAGCCGCGGCCGGTGGTCATGTTGTCGAGGAACGTCCCGTTTCGCTGCGGCCCTTCCGAGAGGTAGATGCCGCCGATCGCCGCGAGCATCCCCGACAGGATCACGCAGCCGTAGCGGATCCGCGTAGACATTGATCCCGACCGTGTCCGCGGCGCGCGGATGCTCGCCGCAGGCGCGGATCCGGAGGCCGATCGGCCGTCTTGAAGAGGACGACGTACGACGGCGACCACGAGCGCGAAGCTCGCCCAGGTCAGGAGGTTGAGGTTGCCGATCGCCTGCCCGAAGAAGTGCGTGCCGGAGGCCGGGGATGCGGACGTTCGGCAGCGGTCGAGACGCCGCTGGGAACGGGGTTGCCGTGGTAGAGCTCGATGAAGAAGTAGCCGGTGATCCCGAGCGCGAGGAAGTTGACTCCCGTGCCGCCGACGATCTGGTCGGCTCGGAGGTGGATCGCGAAGAACGCGTAGACGAGCGCAAGAGAGCCGCCCGAAACCGATCGCGACGAGGAGGCCGACTACCCAGCTGCCGCCCTTGTCCGCGCCGTAGACGCCCCAGAAGGCGCCCATCAGCATCATCCCCTCGAGGCCGATGTTCACGACGCCGCTCCGCTCGGAGAACATGCCGCCGATCGCCGCGAAGACGAGCGGCGTGCGATGCCGCGAGGGTCTGCGCGACCAGCGTCGCGTCGAACGTGGAGCCGAGGATTCGCCGTGCTCGACCGCGTCGCGAGGACGCCCAGGCCGATGCCGAGGATGCCGGCGGCGACCGCGCCCCAGCCGAGCCGGCGCCGACCGCGGGTGACCGTCCAGATCCCGAAGCATGGCCGCGACGATGCCGACGAGGATCGGCCAGGTGAACGTCCGCGAACCTCGAGCGGCGGGATCGCGAGGAAGGCGGCGAACGCGGCGAGCAGAATCGCGAGGTAGCCGGTCACCGCCGGGTCGCGCAGCCGTGCACTGACCGGGTTCTCGAGGCGGCCCGCCGAGACGCTCACGCGGAGCCTCCGCCGGATTCGCCGACCGCGGTTGCCGCCGCAGGCGCCTGCGCGAGTTCCAGACGTAGAGGATCAGGACGTCGGCGCCGACGAAGAGGACGATCAGTCCCTGAATGATGTAGGTGAGGTTGCTCGCGAGCGCCGGGTCGATAGTGCTCACGCCGGTCTGCAGTCCGTGCGAAGTCCCGAAGAGAGCGCCCCGAACAGGAGCGCGCCGAGGCCGGTGCCGATCGCCGTGTTGCGGCCGAGCAGCGCGACGGCGATGCCGATGAACCCGACTGCGATGACCGGGATGTCGAGCTGGCCGAGTGGTAGTTGGGTCCTCCGAGCATGTCGAGCGTGCCGGCAAGGCCCGCGAACGCGCCGGAGATCGCCATCGCGCGGAAGTGGTTCTTCTTCACGCTGATCCCGCCGTACGCGGCCGCGTCGGGATTGAAGCCGACCGCGCGCACCTCGTAGCCGAGCGTCGTCCGGTTGAGCAGCGCCCAGAAGACGACGACGGCCGCGAGCGCGACGAAGAGGCCGACGTGCAGCCCCTGGAAGCCCTGCTCGCCCCAGAAGCTCCGGGAGCCGCGCGCCCGGCGACGTCGCTCGAGATCGGGATTCGTCGGCGTTCGCGGGGATCTGGAGCGGGCCGCCGGCCCCGAACGAGCCAGGACGCCGATCCAGATGGCGATCCAGTTGAGCATGATCGTCGAGATCACCTCGTGGGCGCCGACAGTCGCCTTGAGGAAGCCGGCGATGCCCGCCCAGAGGCCGCCGCGGCGAGCGTTCCTGCCGAATGCAGAGCAGGATGTGCAAGGACCGGGTTCAGGCCCGCGAAGTCGAACGCCGAGCCAGTTGGCGACGATCAGGCCGACCATGTACTGGCCGTTGCCGCCGATGTTGAACATCCCGCAGCGGAAGGCGAACGCGACGGCGAGGCCGGTCAGAGATGAGCGGCGTCGTCTGCAGCAGGGTCTGCGAGAGGTTGTACGCGGAGATGTCGAGCAGGCTCGTGGTCGGATGGAAGACCCAGTTCAGGCCGGAGCCCTCGAAGATCTCCTTGAAGACGACGAGAGCCGTGTGACGCTGTGCTGCGTCGCCGCGATGACGATGCCGCTGATGACGAAGGCGAAGAGCACCGTGACGATCGGCACGACGATCCCGCCGGCGCGCTGCCTGAGCGCGAGGCTCGCGGCCAGCGTGCCGGTCTGCGGCCGCCTCCTCCGGCGAGGGCGGGGGGAGCCGGGTCGACGGTCACGCCGCCGTCCGTTCCCCGCCGCCGAGCATCTCGAGGCCGATCTCCTCCTCCGAGACCTCGCCCGTGTGCTCGCCGACGATCTGGCCCTCGAAGAGGACGAGGATCCGATCCGAGAGCGAGAGGATCTCGTCGAGCTCGAGCGAGACGAGGAGAATGGCGCGGCCCTCGTCGCGCTCCGCCACGAGCCGCCGGTGGAGGTACTCGATCGCGCCGACGTCGAGGCCGCGCGTCGGCTGCGCCGCGATCAGCACCTTCGGGTCGCGCGCGATCTCGCGCGCTACTACGAGCTTCTGCTGGTTGCCGCCGGAGAGGCCGCCCGCACGTGTGAACGGGCCGCCGCCGCGCACGTCGAACTCCCGGATCAGCGCTCTCGCCCGCGCGACCATGCGCTCCGGGAAGATCCAGCCGCACTGCGAGTCCGGCGGCCTTGTCGTAGTCGTGCAGCGCGATGTTCTCGGCGATCGAGAACTCGAGCACGAGCCCTCGCCGCTGCCGGTCCTCGGGGATGTGTCCGAGCCCGGCGTCGAGCGCCGCCCGGGCGTCGCGTGCTCGAGACATGCCGGCCCGCGATGGTCACTGTCCCGCTCTCGATCTTCTGCAGGCCGGTGAGCGCGTCGATGAGCTCCGTCTGGCCGTTGCCGTCGACGCCGGCGATCCCGACGATCTCGCCCGCTCGCACGTCGAACGAGACTCCGCGCACCTTCGCGATCCCGCGATCGTCGCATGACGTGGAGGTCACGCACCTCGAGCAGGACGTCTCCCGGCTGCGCCGGCGTCTTCTCCACGCGCAGCAGCACCTCGCGGCCGACCATCGCGCGGGCGAGAGACGCTTCGGTCGCACCCTTCCGCTGCACGGTCTCGATCTTCTGGCCGCGACGGAGCACGGTGATGCGGTCGGCGATCTCCAGCACCTCGTTCAGCTTGTGGCTGATGAAGATGATCGAGATCCCTTCGCGCCGCAGCGTGCGGAGGATCTCGAACAGGTCGGCGGCCTCCTGCGGCGTCAGGACGGCGGTCGGCTCGTCGAGAATCAGCGATGTCGGCGTTGCGGTAGAGCGCCTTCATGATCTCCACGCGCTGCTGCTGGCCGACGCCGATGGTCTCGACGCGCGCATCCGGGTCGACCTCGAAGTGGAACGTCTTCGCCATCTCCCGACCCTCCGCGCCGCCGCCGCCTCGTCGAGCAGGACGCCGTCTCGGAGGGCTCGGTGCCGAGGACGATGTTCTCGGCGACGGTCATCACCGGGATGAGCATGAAGTGCTGGTGCACCATCCCGATCCCTGCCTGGATCGCCTCGCGCGCGGATGCGAACGAGACCGGCTTCCCGTTCAGCCGGATCTCGCCCGCCGTCCGGGCGGTAGAGGCCGTAGAGGATGTTCATGAGCGTCGACTTGCCTGCTCCGTTCTCGCCGAGTAGCGCGTGCACCTCGCCGCGGCGCACGTCGAAGTCGACGTCGTCGTTCGCGACGAACGCCGGGAAACTCCTTGCGGATGCTCCCGCATCTCGAGGACGAGGTCGTCAGCCACGTCGGTGGAGTGTCCGGCCGGAGACGGAGAGGGCGGGCCCGGAGCCCGCCCTCTCGTGACTCCTTCCTAGCTCGAGAACCGCGGCGGAACTTGAGCTGGCCGTGGATGATCCTGCGACTTGTACTTGTTCATCAGCTTCTTCCACGACTTCGGCACCTTCGGGCTGATCTTGCCGACGCCCACGCCGTTGTTCTTGAGGTTGAAGAGCAGATCCTTGCCACCCTTGAACTTGCCGGTCGCAGCTCCCACGATCGTGTCGTAGACACCGACGTCGGTCTTCTTGAGTGCGCTCGTCAGGATCCGCTTCGCGACGCTGTACTCGTCCGCGTCGACGCCGATGCCCCACTTGTGGAGCTTCGACGCCTCCTTGAGCGCGCCGTCGCCGCAGAGGCCGGCGACCTGGAAGATCACCTGCGCACCCTGGTTGATCTCGTTCTGGGCGATCGTCGCGCACTTCGTCTGTGTCCTCGAAGTCGCCCGAGTACTGGATCTTGACCTTCGTCCCCTTGACCGCCTTCTGGGCGCAGTACTTGTAGCCCGCGATGTAGGAGTCGACCGGCGGGATCTTGATGCCGCCCGCGACGCCGATGATCTTCTTGCCCATGCTGCTGGGCCATCTTCGCGGCGAGCACGCCGACGAGGCAGCCGCCCTCCGCGTGGCGTAGGTGATGTCCTCCTCGTACTCGGCAGAGACGTGCCTTCTTGCGGCGACCGCGCGAGACCGGGTCGTCGGTGATCGCGAACTTGGTGTTCGGGTACTGCGTCGCGTACTGCTTCATCGTGTCGCCGAGCAGGAAGCCGGCGGCGATGATGATGTCGGCGCCGTCGTGGATCGCCTGGTTGTAGTTCGGCTGGTAGTCGCTCGACGAGTGCGAGACGAGCGGGTACGCCGTCCCCCCGAGCTTCTTCGCCGCACGCTTCAGCCCCTTGAGCTGGTTCTTGTTGAAACCCGTTGTCGTTGAAGCCGGCGACGTCGCTCACGAGCGCCGCCTTGTAGCCGGCCTTCTTCGCCGGTTCGTGCGCGCCTTCGCGCTGCCGAGCGCGGTGCCGACGGCGATCGCCGCGGCGAGCGCGGCCAAGCCTGCCGCAAGCATCCAGCGTCTAACCTCACGCTTGCCCTCCTCGTTGGTCTTGAGCCCGATCTTCCTCGGAAACCCGATCGGGCGATCCTAGCCCTATATCCGACGAACCGGAAGAGGTGGGGTTAGAAGGTTTTACTCGGCGGCGGCGTACGTGTGGTACTGGCTCTCGTCGAGGAGAACGCGACGCGGCTTCGAGCCTTCGTAGCCGGAGACGATCCCGCGCCGCTCGAGCATGTCGATCAGCCGGCCGGCCCGCGTGTAGCCGACCCGCAGCCGCCGCTGGAGAAGCGAGACGGACGCGGTCTGCGTCTGGACGACGATCTCGATCGCCTTGTCGAGCAGCGGGTCGTCGTCCGGATCGAACTCGCCGTGGTCTTCGTCGTCGCCACCTTCGGCGAACACCTCGGGCAGCTCGAGGTAGCTCTCGTCGAGCTCCTGCTCGCGCTGGCGGGTCTGCTCGACGACGAGCGCGATCTCCTCCTCCGTCACGAACGCGCCCTGGACGCGTTGCAGGCGCGAGGTGCCGAGCGGCTTGAAGAGCATGTCGCCCTGGCCGAGCAGCGACTCGGCGCCGCCCTGGTCGAGGATCACGCGGGAGTCGGTCTGGGACGAGACGGCGAAGGCGATCCGCGAGGGGACGTTCGCCTTGATCATCCCGGTGATCACGTCGACCGACGGCCGCTGCGTGGCGAGGACGAGGTGGATCCCGACGGCGCGCGACTTCTGCGCGAGGCGGATCACGGCGTCCTCGACCGCCTGCGGCGCGACCATCATCAGGTCGGCGAGCTCGTCGATCACGACGAGCACGTACGGAAGCAGCGGCTCGCCGCGCTGCCGGAACGCGCGGTTCGCCTCGTTGATGTTGCGGGCGCGCACCGAGGAGAGACGCTCGTAGCGGCGCTCCATCTCGGCGAGGCAGTTGGCGAGGACGGCGCTCGCCTCCTTCGGGCTCGAGACGACAGGCGTCAGCAGGTGCGGGACCGACTCGAAGTGGCTCAGCTCGATCCGCTTCGGGTCGATGAGGATGAGGCGCACGTCGTCGGGCGTCGCACGCAGGAGGACCGACGTGAGCAGGGTGTTCAGGCAGCCGGACTTGCCCGAGCCGGTCGTGCCGGCGATGAGCAGGTGCGGCATCCGCGCGAGGTCGGTCCAGACGGCGGCCCCCGAGATGTCCTTGCCGAGCCAGACCGACACGGGGCTCGCAGTCGGCGGCAGCGGCTCGTAGATGTCGCCGAGCGTGACGAGGTTCGGGGAGAGGTTCGGGAGCTCGACGCCGACCGCCTGCTTGCCGGGGATCGGCGCGAGAATGCGGATCTCGGTCGTGGCGAGCGCGTACGAGAGGTCGTCCTTCAGCGCGGCGACCTTCGCGACCTTCGTCCCGGGCGCGAGCTGGAGCTCGAAACGGGTCACCCGCGGACCCGAGATCTCGCCGATCACCGTGGCCTCGACTCCGAAGTGCGCGAGCGTCTGGACGAGCAGCTCCGCGACCCGGGCCGAGGCCTCGCCCGAGTCGTCGCCGCGCTCCGGCGACACACGCAGGACCCCTGCGTCGGGCAGCCGATACTCGGCGCGCTCCGAGGTCACCTCGTCGAAGAGCGTCGGCGCCTCGTCGAGCAGCGGCGACGGCTCGGCGTGGAGCGGCTCCGGCTGTGCGGTCGCGTGCGGCGGCAGGCCGCTCTCGGCGACGAGATCCGGGAAGGCGGAGACGGCGTCCACCGGTCGTACCGGCGACGGGCGCATGGGCTCCGGCTCCGGCCAGTCGGCGGGCTCCGGGCGCACCCGTCGCTTCCGCGCCTCGCGTGCAGCGAGGTGGAGGCGGTGGCCCGAGTGCCGGAGGATCGCCCCGAGCGAGGCGCCGGAGAGGAGGAGCGAGCCGATCAGCATGAGGAAGGCCCCCAGGAGCAGCGAGCCGGTCGCGCCGACCGCGATCCCCACGCCGCCGCCGAGGAGCTGGCCCGCATAGCCGCCCTGGTCCTTGCCGAGCGTGATCAGGAGCCCACAGCCGAGGACCGCGAGCCCGGTGCGGAACGGCCGGACGTCGACGAGCGCGCTTCGCGTCACCACGAGCGCGCCGAGCGCCGCCAGGGCGACAGGAACGACGTATCTCGCGTCGCCGACGAGCCGGTCGAGCCCTTCCCCGAGCCAGCCGCCGACGTAGCCGCCGTTCCAGCCGACGTAGAGGACGGCTCCGAGGAAGAGCCCAGCGCGACGGAGCCGAGGCCCCAGAGCTCGGGATGCTGCCGGCGCGCGCGCGCGTTTCGCTTCGTCCGCGTCTTCTTGACGCGGCTCGGGAGCTTCGGACGCAGCTTCGACTTCCGCTTGCGGCGCGGCATGGGCTTGGTGTTCGCGCGGGAGGCGGCCTATCCTCCGTCGATGACGCCCGAGACGTGCGCGAGCTCGACGGAGCGAGGCACGCACGAGCTCAAGGGCGTCCCCGGCGAGTGGCGGGTCTACGCCGCCGTCTGAGCCTCGACCTCGGCGACGAGCATCCCGTAGTACGTCGGCGCCGCGTACGCGAGCACGTCCACGCGTGCGGTCTCACCCACCGCACCCTGGAGGGCGAGCAGCTGCCAGAGCGAGTCCGCCTTCGCTGCCTCGACGGCGAGGCTCAGGGGCGTGAAGTCGAGTCGGCCCGACACGAGAATGTCCTGCACGACCGCGTCGTAGAAGCCCGCGGCGGGGTCGAACCCGTACGGGCCGTCCGGATCGTGCGCGTGACCGTGGTCGGCGCTCGCGATCAGCGCGACACGGCCCGGCAGCGCCGCGATCGTCTCGCCCAGCCGCACGTGCTCCTCCATGCGCAGGTCGCGTGCCGGCGAGACGACGACGATCTTCGCCGCCCCGAGGAAGGAGACCGGCACCTCCGTCCCCCAGTCGAGCGGGAACTCGGCGCTCGCCGGGTCGTTCCCGCCGAACGACACGCCGAGAATCGGGAGCTTCGCGCGGGTGAGCGCCAGTGCCGTGTCCCGGTCGGTCTCCCACTCCCCCACCCGGCCCGCCGTGACGACGGCGAAGTGGCCGGCGACGTGGACGCCGTGCGGCGTGACGACCACCGCGACGTCCGGCTGCGCAGCCTCGAAGCGGCGGCCCAGCTCCTCCATCGCCGACCGTAGTGCCGGGTCGAGGTCGACGTCGCCGTGCGGCGCGATGCAGGCGAAGCAGAGGCTCATGCGAGCGAGGCTAGCCGGTCGCGAGGTGTCGTTTCGCCGACCGTGGGGCAAGGGCGAAGGTAGTGGCGGCTCGTCGGCCGCTGTCTGACGCCGTCACGAGCAATGCGGCGCGAAACCCGGTGAGCGACGTGCGCAATCTGAGACCGTCGATCCCATCCCACCTTCTCGAGCGCCGCGGCCGCGGTGGCGGGCACGAGAACCCCGATGCACCGGGAGCGGCCGACGCGTCCGGCTTCCGCCTCGACATCGAGGGGATGCGCGGACTGGCACTCGTCCTCGTCCTCGCCACCCATGCGGACGTCTCGTTCCTGCACGGAGGGTTCGTCGGCCTCGACATCTTCTTCGTCCTGTCCGGGTTCCTGATCACCGGACTGATGCTCGAGGAGGCGCGGAGGACCGGGCGCGTCTCGCTCCTGCGCTTCTACGCCAGGCGGGCGCGGCGCATCCTGCCGCTCGCCGCGACGGTGCTCGGCGCGATGCTCGTCGTGGCCGCTCTTACGCTCAACCCCGTTCGCGGGGCGCAGGTGGCAGGCGATGCGGTCGCCGCCGCCGGCTATCTCGTCAACTGGCACTTCATCGCGCACTCGACGGACTACTTCGCGTTCGACGACCCGTCGGTCAGCCCCGTCCAGCACTACTGGTCGCTCGCGGTCGAGGAGCAGTTCTACATCGCCTGGCCCGTGCTCGTCGTCGCTGCCCTGGGGCTGGCGAGCCGGTTCCGAGTACGGCTGCGGCCACTGCTCTGGGTCGTCGTCGTGTCGCTCGGGGGTGCGTCCCTCGGCTACAGCGTCTGGTACAGCCCGCTCCACGTCGACGCCGCCTATCTCTCGACGCTCACGCGCGTCTGGGAGATCGGCCTCGGCTGCGCGCTCGCGCTCGCCCTGCCCGCGGCCATCCGACTGCCGAGGCTCGCCGCGACGGCGCTCGCAGGGGCGGGCCTCGCCGCCATCCTCTGGGCCGCGACCGCGTACGACCAGACGGCGCCGTATCCCGGCTGGCGGGCGCTCGTCCCGACGCTCGCGTCGGCGGCGATCATCGCCGGCGGAACCGCGACGGTCCGGTCGCTGCCGACCCGGCTCCTCATGACCTCGCCGCTCCGGTATCTCGGCCGCCTCTCGTACGCCTGGTACCTCTGGCACTGGCCGTTTCTCGTCTTCGCGGCCACCTTCTTCGGCACGCTCACGTCCAACGAGAAGGTCGCCGTGATCGCGCTCTCCGGGATCCCGACCGTCGCCAGTCACTACCTCGTCGAGGAGCGCTTCCGCCGCTCGAGGCGGCTCGCGCTCCGCCCGCGCCTCGCGGTCGCCGTCGGCGCCGCCTGCACGGTGTCGGCGCTCGGAGCCGGGCTCGCGGTGGCCGGGACGCGCCGCTCGCTCCCGGCGGCTCCTCCCGGGCAGGTCCTCGGCGCGCGCGTCGTCCTCGCCGGCGACCGTACGCTCGAGGGCAGCGTCGACCGCATCCGCCCCACCCCACGCAACGCGTGGAAGGACCGGGGCATCGCGTTCGCCCACTGCCAGCTCCGCGTGTGGTCCCGCCCGGTCTCACCGGGCGGCGAGACGTGCGTCTTCGGCGACCGCTCCTCCCGGACGACGGTCGTGAACATCGGCGACTCCCACGGCCTCATGTACTCGCCGGGGCTGATCGCACTCGCACGCAGGAAGCACTGGCGGCTCGTCAACCTGACGCGCGCGGGCTGCACGGTCGCCGAGGTGCACTACAACCCGAGGTGCGACGCCTGGCGCGAGAACATGCTCGAGCGCGTGGCCCGCGAACGGCCGAGCCTCGTCGTGGTGAGCACGGCGACGCAGACCGTCGCGAACCCGAAGCGGTACGCCGTCCTGCACGACGGGAAGCGGCTCACGCGCACCGAGAGCGAGCCGTACCTCGCCGCCGGCCTCGTGCAGACGCTCCGCCGGCTCCGGCAGACGGGCGCGAAGGTCGTCGTCATACGTGACCTCGCCGGCGCGCCCGACGGGGTCGTCGGCTGCGTGGCCGCCCATCCCCACCATCTCGTGAAGTGCGCGTTCGCCCCGCACCGTCCGCATGCACTGGCGTTCGACGCGCGGGCGGCGCATCGCGTGCCCGGAGTGAAGCTCATCGACCCGCTCCCCATCCTCTGCCCGAACGGCCGCTGCCCCGCCGTGATCGGGCACGCACTCGTCTACCGCGACCCCTACCACCTGACGGCGACGTTCTCGAAGACCCTCGAAAGCTGGTTCGCCCGGGAGCTGCCGCCTCTCGCACCCGCCGCCGGCGGCGGCTAACTTCCGCGGCCCGCTCGCGTCGGAGCAGAGACTCGCCGTGGCTCCGCTCCCGGGAATCTCAACCGTCGTCGACCGCCGTCTCGTGGCCGAGCGCTTCCGTCGCTCTCGGAGGCCCGGACGTCGCCCGCGGCTCGCGGTGGCCGTCGGCGCCGCCTGCGCCCTGTCGGCCCTCGGTGCCGGGCTCGCCGCCGCCGGGACGGGCGCCGGAAGCATCCACCCTGCGCCGTGGAACGCATGGAAGGACCGGGGCGTCGCGTTCGCCCACTGCGAGGCCCACGACTGGTCTCCTCCCAGGCCGCCGGGCGGCGACACGTGCGTCTTCGGCGACCGCTCGTCGCAGACGACGGTCGTGAACATCGGCGACTCGCACGGCCTCATGTACTCCTCGGGACTGATCGCACTCGCGGTCAAGCGCCACTGGCGGCTCGTCAACCTGACGCATTCCGGCTGCACCGTCGCCGAGGTGGTGTACCGGCCGAATTGCGACGCGTGGCGCGAGAACACGCTCCAGCGCGTGGCCCGCGAACACCCGAGCCTCGTCGTCGTGAGCACCGCGACACAGACGATCGCCAACGCCAACCGGTACCTCGTGCTGCACGACGGGACGCGGCTCACGCGCACGGAGAGCGAGCCGTACCTCGTGGCCGGTCTCGTGCGAACGCTCCGCCGGCTCCAGCGGACGGGGGCGAAGGTCGTCGTCGTACGCGACATCGCCGGCGCGCCGCCCGGGATCAACGGGTGCGTCGCCGCCAACCCCACGCGTCTCTCGACGTGCGCATTCGTGCCGACCCGACCGGACGCGCTCGCGTTCGACGCGCAGGCGGCGCAGCTCGTGCCGGGAGTGAAGCTCATCGACCCGCTCCCCGTCCTCTGCCCCGGTGGCAGCTGCCCCGCCGTGATCGGGGATGCGCTCGTCTACCGCAACGCCTACCACCTGACGGCGACGTTCTCGAAGACGCTCGTGGGCTGGTTCGCCCGGGAGCTGCCGGCTCTCACGCACGCCGGTCGCGGCTGAGCCGCGCAACCGGCCGCGGGCTCACGGCAACGACGCGAGCCGCGACACGAGCAGCTCGAGAAACGCGTCGGCGTCGACGTCGACCCCGACGTCCGCGTTCTCGCGCCTGCCGGTGACGCCGCGCAGGTCGACCACGGTGCGGCCGTCGCAGAGCTCCGAGCGCGTCTCGACGGCGACGTTCGCGTGCCGCGTCGTCACGAGCGTCGGGTCGACGACGTGGGCGACCGCCATCGCATCGTGGATCGGCGAGCCGTCGAAGTGGTACGAGCGCTCGTGGAAGGCCTGGAAGAAGTCCGACAGCTCCGCGACGAACCGCCCCGCGCGGCCGGCCTCGCGCAGGCCCTCCGCGTGGGCGCGGGTGAAGAGCGCCCTGTGCGTCACGTCGAGCCCGATCATCGTGATCGGGATCCCGCTCGCGAAGACGATGGCCGCGGCCTCCGGATCGACGAACGAGTTGAACTCCGCCGCCGGCGTGATGTTGCCCTCGGCGATCGAGCCGCCCATCCAGACGATGCGCTCGAGCCGGTCGGGCACGTCCGGATGGCGCTCGAGCATGAGCGCCACGTTCGTGAGCGGCGCGGTCGGGACGAGGACGACACCCGGTTCGATCAGCTCCGCGAGGAAGTCGGCGGCATGGGCAGCGACGGGCGACGCCGACGGCTCGAACAGCTCGGGCCCGTCGAGCCCGCTCTCGCCATGCACGTGCGCGGCCGTGCGGAGCTCTCGCCGCAGCGGCGTCTCCGCGCCGGCTGCGACCGGGATGTCGGCCCGGCCGCCGACCTCGAGGGCGACGAGCGCGTTCCGGGTCGTCTTGTCGAGCGTCTGGTTGCCGGCGACGGTCGTCACGCCGACCAGCTCGAGCTCCGGCGAGGCGAGCGCGAGGAGGATCGCGATCGCGTCGTCGTGGCCGGGGTCGCAGTCGATCACGATCTTCGTGCTCATACGAGGGCGTCGACCTCCTCTGCTGTCGGTAGGGATGTCTGGGCGCCGAAGCGCGACGCGGCGAGGGCGCCGGCGACGCAGGCCCGTCGCAGGGACTCGTCGGGCCGCCGTCCCTCGAGCAGCGAGACGACGAGGCAGGCCGTGAACGCGTCGCCGGCGGCCGTTCCGTCGACCGCCTCGACCGCGGGTGGCCTGGCCCGCGCCACCTCCTGCCCGTCCTCCAGGAGCACGGCGCCGTCGGCCCCGAGCGTGAGGCAGACCGGCCCGCGGCGCTCGCCGAGCGCCTCGAGCTCGAGCCGGTTCACGACGGTCAGCTCGGCCTCGGGAGCGCCCGGCCGCGCGGGCGCGGCGTTGAGGAAGAAGCGCGGCGCGAGCTCGGCGGCCCGGGCGACCGTGTCGGCCGGGATCTCCTGCTGGCAGAGAACCGCGTCCGCCTCGCCGAGGGCGAGGGCGTCGGGACGCAGCTCCGCGTTCGCACCGGGCGCCACGACGATCGTCGTCTCCCCGCCCGCGTCCACGGTGACGAGCGCGACGCCGGTGGGCGCGTCCTGCGCGAGGAGGCGCTCCTCGACCCCCGCCTCGCGCACGCCGGCGAGCGCCTCTGCTGCGAGCTCGTCGCGGCCGACGCAGCCGACGAGCGCGACCTCCGCTCCGAGCCGTGCCGCCGCGACCGCCTGGTTCGCGCCCTTCCCCCCGGGGACGCGGGAGAAGCTCGCGCCGCTCACCGTCTCGCCCGGCCGCGGCAGGCGCTCGGCCCGCGCGACGAGGTCGAGGTTGATCGAGCCGACGACCGTGAGACGGGGCGCAGCCACCGAACGAGCCTATCCCGAGGTGTATGGGCGCGACCTTCGGGAACGAACAGTTGTCGTGAGGGCCGAACACGAGGCCGGCTCGAGAACGGAGCCGGCGTGAGTGACGACAGAACCCGCCGGGTCGGGCTGAACGAATCCATCTTCCGGCAGGTGAACGAGCAGATCCGCTCCCTCGACCACGACGCCGGGACGGGCGAGCGCACGATGACCGTCGTCTGCGAGTGCGGCAATGCGAACTGCGCCGAGCAGATCGAGGTTCCGGTCGCGGAGTACGAGCGGGCCCGCAGCGACAGCCTCCTCTACGTGGTCGTGCCGGGTCACGAGATTCCCGATGTGGAGGAGGTCGTCGAGCGCGCCGGCGGATACGCGGTCGTGCAGCAAGGTCGACGGCGCCGCGGCCCGCGTGGCGGAAGAGACCGACCCGCGGTCCTGACACACTCCGCGGCGGATGGGCGTCGCGCACTGGGACGAGGTCGGGGCCGACCGCCGCTCGAAGGGCGAGATGGACGCCACCTGGCAGCGCCTCGGCGACGCCGCCGGCACGCGCGGCGTCGGCGTCAGCCGCGTCCGCGTCGAGCCGGGCAAGCTGCCGACCCCGCCCCACTCCCACGGCGCATCCGAGGAGCTCTACTTCGTCCTCGCCGGGTCGGGGCTCGCCTGGCAGGACGGGCGACGTGCACGAGGTGCGGCCGCTCGACTGCGTCATCCACCGCCCCGACGAGCTGGAGCACACGTTCGTCGCCGGGCCGGAAGGGCTCGAGTTCCTCGTCTTCGGCACTCGCCATCCGACGGAGCTCGGCTGGCTGCCGCGCTCGCGCGCGATCCGGCTCGGCTGGCCGTGGGTCGAGGGTCGCGACGACGATCCCTGGGACGTCGAGGCGGCCCTCGAGCCGCTCGCGATCGGCGCGCGTGGCACCACGGCCGCCGAACATCGTCAACGTCGACGAGGTCGAGCTCGAGACGCGAGCGCCAGCAGACGTGGGCGCCTATCTCACGCCCGACGAGCGACGACCCGACTCGCCGGGCTCGGCTGGGAGACAGATCGCGGCCGGACGCCGCGGCTCGGTCCCGCACTGCCACTCGGCGGAGGAGGAGGTCTTCGTCATCCTCGAAGGGGACGGCGACGCTCGAGCTTGGCCCTCGCCCCGCAGCGAGCGCGACGGCGCGCGGACGAGGAGACGCCGCTCCGCCCGGGCCACGTCGTCGCACGGCCTGCCGGGAACGCGGCGTCTCCCACTCCTTCCGCGCCGGGGCCGGACGGCGTGACGATGCTCGTCTACGGCACGCGCGAGCCGAACGACATGTGCTGGTACCCGCGCTCGAGCAAGATCGCGTGGCGCGGCCTCGGGGTGATCGGCCGCATCGAGACGCTCGACTACTTCGACGGCGAGCCGGTCGAGGACGACTGATGGCCTACGACGAGGCGCTCGCCGGCCGGATCCGGGCGCTCCTGGGCGAGCGGCCGGGACTCGCGGAGAAGAAGATGTTCGGCGGCCTCGCCTTCCTCGTCGGCGGCAACATGGCGGTCGCCGCGAGCGCCTGGGGCGGGATCCTCGTCCGCGTCGATCCCGGCGGAGTCGGACGAGCTCGTCGCCTCGACTCCCGCGTATCCGCTGGAGATGCGCGGCCGCCGTATGGCGGGCTGGCTCCGCGTCGACGCTGCCGACGTCGCCGCCGACGCGACACTGGCAGCGTGGGTCGAGCGCGGCGCGAGCTACGCCGCATCACTTCCGGCGAAGTAGGAGCTCAGACCTCGACGATGACCGGCAGCACCATCGGGCGCCGCCGCGTCCGGTCGTAGACGATGCCTCCGAGCGCCTCGTGCAGGTGCTCCTGCAGGAGCTTGATCTCGGTCACGTCGCTGCTCACCAGGTCCTCGAGCACCCGCGCCGCCTCCTCCCGCAGCTCGACGAGGAGCGGCTCGGCCGCCTCCCCGAAGCCGCGCGCGATCAACTCCGGCGCGGCGGTCAGGCCGCCGCCGTCCTGCGCCGCGAGCGTCGCCACGACGATGAGGATCCCGTCCTCGGAAAGCCGCCGCCGGTCGCGCAGCGCGACGTCGTGTACGTCGCCGACACCCAGCCCGTCGACGAACGTGACCCCGGCCTCCACCTCGTCCACGATCTGCGGTACCCCGTCTCGCAGCTCGACCACCGTCCCGTTCTCGGCGAGGACGATCCGGTCATCGGGCACGCCGCCCTCCCGCGCGAGCTGGGCGTGCGCGGCGAGCATCCGGAACTCCCCGTGCACCGGCATCACCGCCCGCGGGCGCAGCAGCCCGATGATCGTCCTCAGCTCCTCGGCGCAGCCGTGGCCCGAGACGTGCACCGGCGCGTTGTCCTCGTGCAGCACCTCCGCGCCGATCTTCGCGAGCCGGTTGATCGCGTCGTGGACGCGCAGCTCGTTGCCCGGGATCGGCTTGGCCGAGATGATCACCGTGTCGCCCCGCTCGACGTGGACGGAGGGGTGGTCGTTGTACGCGATGCGGGTCATCGCCGACATCGGCTCGCCCTGGCTCCCGGTGCAGAGGATCAGCTGCTGGTTGCGCGGCAGCTCGGCGAGCTCGTTCGGCCGCAGGATCGCGTCCTCGGGCACGTCCATGTAGCCGAGGCTCCGCGCGATGTTCCCGTTCTTCCGCATCGAGCGGCCGACGAAGGCGATCTTGCGCCCGCAGGCGACCCCGACGTCGGCGGCCTGCTGCATCCGGTGCACGTTCGAGGCGAAGGAGGAGACGAGGATGCGGCCCTCGCGGCTCGGGAAGATCTGGCGGAACGCCTCCCCCACCACCCGCTCCGACTTCGTGATCCCGGGCCGCTCGGCGTTCGTGGAGTCCCCGAGCAGGAGGTCGACGCCGCGGGTGCCGATCTCCGCGAGCCGGCCGACGTCCGTCCGCTGGCCGTCGACCGGCGTGTGGTCGAGCTTGTAGTCCCCCGTGTGGACGCAGCGACCGCCGGGTGTCTCGAGGACGACCGCGGCGGCGTCGGGGATCGAGTGCGCCATCCGCACGAGCTCGAGCCGGAAGGGGCCGATCTCGACGGGCTCGTCGCCCGGCGCGATCTCCCGCAGCTCGGCGGAGCGGAGGAGCCCGTGCTCGTCGAGCTTCGACTTCACGAGGGCGAGCGTGAGCCGCGTCGCGAGCACGAGCGGGACCCGCACCTCGCGCATGAGGTACGGGAGGCCGCCGACGTGATCCTCGTGGCCGTGCGTGAGCACGACCGCGCGCACCATCTCCTCCCGCTCGCGCAGATAGGAGTAGTCCGGCAGGACGAGATCGACCCCGAGATGCTCGTCGCGCGGGAACGCGAGCCCCGCGTCGACCACGACGATCGACCCGTCCGCCTCGTAGACGGTCATGTTCTTGCCGACCTCGCCGAGGCCGCCGAGCGGAACGATCCGGCAAACGCCCATCGCGGAGGAGTCTAGGTGGCGCTAGGCCGAGGCTGCGGCGAGGAGCCCCGACCGCTCGAGGCACGAACGGATCTGCGCGACCTCGTCCTCGTCCGCCTCGACCAGCGGCAGCCGGTGACCGCCCACCTCGTGGCCGGTGAGGTTGAGGGCCGCCTTGATCGGGATCGGGTTGACCTGGATCCGCAGGAGGTCGTACGACGGCTGCATCGCCTCGTGGACGGCCCGGGCGCCGTCGACGTCGCCCTCGCGGTGCCGGCGGACCATCTCGGCGATCTGCGCACCCCAGAGGTGCGCGGTCACGGACACGACGCCAACGCCGCCGAGCTCGAGGAACGCGAACGTGTTCGGATCGTCGCCGGAGTAGAGATCGAGTCGCGTCTCCTCGGCGATGAAGCGCGCCTGCCCGGGGTCGTCGAGCGCCTGCTTCACGGCGACGACGTTCTCGATCTCGGCGAGCCGCGCGATCGTGGCCGACTCGATGTTGACGACGACGCGGCCCGGGATGTTGTAGGCGACGACCGGCAGATGCGTGGCCGCGGCGATCTCCTCGAAATGGCGGACGATCGCCCGCTGCGGCGGCTTGTTGTAGTACGGGGTGACGACGAGGATCCCGTCGACGCCGAGCTCCGTCGCCCGCCGCGTGAGCTGCGCGGAGTGCGCCGTGTCGTAGGTGCCGGTGCCGGCGATCACGACGGCGCGGTCGCCGACCTCCTCCACTGCGGCCCGGAAGAGCTCGAGCTTCTCGTCGTCGCTCAGGGTCGGCGACTCGCCGGTCGTCCCGCAGACGACGAGACCGTCGGAGCCATTCTCCACGAGGAAGCTCGCCAGCTCGCGGAACCGCTCGAGGTCGACCGCCCCGTCCGCACTGAACGGGGTGACCATCGCGGTGAGGACCGAGCCGAGCACCGTCCATGGATTCTACGGCGAGGCCGCCGGCCCTGTGGCAGGCTCCCGGCGTGCCGGTCCGCGTCGTCACCGAGATCGGGATAGCCCGCCGACGCGACGAGGTCTCCCGGCATGCGACCGAGCCCCTGAACGCCCCGGAGTGGTACGAGAACATCACGAGTGTCGAGTGGAAGAGCGAGCCTCCGCTCGCCGTCGGTTCCCGGATCGCGTTCGTCGCGTCGTTCCTCGGCCGCCGGCTCGCGTACACGTACGAGGTGCGCGAGCTGGTGCCCGGTGAGCGCCTCGTCATGAGCACCGCGGGCGGGCCCTTCGCGATGGAGACGACGTACACGTGGGCCGACGCGCCGGGCGGCGGAACGCGGATGACCCTGCGCAACCGCGGCGAGCCGTCCGGCTTCTCGAAGGTCGCCGCGCCGCTGCTCGCGGGCGCGATGCGACGCGCGAACCGGAAGGATCTGGAACGTCTGAAGCGGATTCTCGAGGCGGACGGCCGCTAGGCGGCGGCGAGCGCGTCGTCGAGCTCGCGGAGCGCGTAGAAGACGCCTTCCGAGAACGTCGGGTACGGCTGGATCGTGTCGAGGAGGGTCTCGACCGGCACCGCCGCCCGGATCGCGAGCGTGAGCTGCCCGAGCCACTCCGCCGCCTGCGGCCCGACGCACACCGCGCCGACGAGCACGTGCTGCCTCGGGTCGGCGAAGACGCGGACGAACCCGTCGCGCGCCGGCTTCTCGTACGTCGAGAGCCGCGGCAGCGAGCTGAGCTCGATCCGCACGCTCGCGAGGTCGTCTCCCTCGGTGCGGCCGACGCTCGCCACCTCCGGATCGGTGAAGATCCCGGCCGGGATCGCGCGGTAGTCGGCCTTCGCGCGGCGGCGCGCGATGTCGGCCGCCGCGATCCGGGCCTGGTACTTCCCGACGTGCGTGAACTGCGCGACACCCGTCACGTCGCCGATCGCCCACACCCCCTCGGCGGCGCGCAGCCGCTCGTCCACCTCGATCCCGCGCGGCGAGACCTTGACCCCGAGCTCCTCGAGCCCGAGCCGCTCGACGTTGGGCCGCCGTCCGGTGGCGACGAGCAGGCGCTCCGCCTCGAGCGTCGAGCCGTCCGACAGGTGGAGCCGAACGCCCGGCTCGGCGCGCTCGATCCCGACGCCGGTGCGGACGTCGATCCCCTCCTCACGGAAGAGCCCCGCCATGAGCTCCCCCGCGTCCGGGTGGACGCGGCCGAGCAGATGCCCGCCGCGCTCGACGATCGTCACCTGCGAGCCCATCCGCGAGAAGAACTGGGAGAGCTCGGCGCCGACGGGGCCTCCGCCCATCACGACGAGGCTCTCCGGCACCTTGTGCGTCCGCGTCGCCTCGCGGTTCGTCCAGTACTCGATCGAGTCGAGCCCCTCGATCGGCGGGATCGCCGGTCGCGAGCCCGTCGCGAGGACGAGCCGGTCGTACTCGAGCTCCTGCCCGTCTACCTCCACCACCCCGGGCCGCGCCACGCGGCCCTCGCCGCGCACGAGCCGGCAGTTCCACTCCTCGAGGTAATGGAGCTGGCCGGCGTCGTCCCAGTCGTTCGTCATCCAGTCGCGCCACGACCAGACCCCGTCCGCCTCGGGTCGCTCGCCGTGCAGTCCCGGAGCCCGCTCGAGGGAGGAGCCGAGCTCCGTGGCGCGGAGCATCGTCTTCGTCGGCATGCACGCGAAGTACGAGCACTCGCCGCCGACGAGCCGCGTCTCGACGAGCGCGATCTCGGCCTCGTCGTCGAACCGGCGGAGGGCGCCGACGAAGTGCTCGCCGGTCGACCCTCCGCCGAGGACGACGACCTTCACTAGCCGAGCAGCCCGTTCGCCTGCAGGAACTGTTTGGCGACGGCCGCGGGCGTCTTCTTGTCCACCCCGACCGCCTTGTTCATCGCGATCATCGCGTCGATCGTCAGCTTGCTCGAGACCTTGTTGCAGATCGACTCGAGCAGCATCCCGTTCGAGCCCTTGAGGAGCTTCTGCGACACGACCGGTGCGACGTTCTGGAAGCCGAAGATGTGCTTCGTGTCCGTCAACGGCGTGTACTTGCCGCTCGCGAGCGCGGGCTCGGTCGAGAAGATGTCGCCCGCTGTCGCCTTGTGCTGGTCGAGCAGCGTCTCGACGCTGATCGTGCCGATCTGGACGAAGGAGACCTTCGTCAGGCCGTAGATCTGCTTCAGGCCGAGCAGGCACGTGATGCGCTTGTCGCACTCCGGATAGCCGGCGTACGAGAACGAGCCGAGCTTCTTCAGGTCGGCAATCGTCTTCAGGCCGTGCTGCTGCGCCGTCGACTTCAGCACCGAGACGGTGTCGCTGTCGTAGAACGGCGTCGGCTTGAGCAGGGTCAGGCCCCGCGTCTCCTCGAACTTCTTCGCCTCCGAGTAGTTCGCCGCAGCCGACTTCGGCGACGTCTTCTTCGCGAGGTCGAGGACGATCACACCCGTGTACTCCGGATAGAAGTTGATCTTGTGGCTCGTGATCGCCGCGTCGACGATCTCCGAGGAGCCGATGTTGCTCTTCACCTCGACCGGGAAGCCCTTCGCCTTCAGAGCCTGCGCGTAGAGCTGGCCGAGGATGAACTCCTCCGTGAAGTTCTTCGTGCCGACGATCACCTTCGGCTTCGGTGCCGAGCCGGTCGAGGTGGTCGTCTTGCCGCCGCCGCCTCCTCCGCACGCTGTCAAGCCGATCAGAAGCGCGACCCCGAACGAGATCGCAAACGCCGCCTTGGCCGCACGGCGCGTGTGCTTGCGGACCATCGTTTCCTCCTCTCGAGTTGCCTCTCGCCGAAGGACCCTAAGCGTTCGGGGCCATCCTGCGCGAGGCGGCGTGCTGGGCGAGCCCGAGCGCGAGGGCGACGAGGAGAGCGAGCGCCGACACGCAGAGCGCCGCGGCGAACACCCCCGCCAGGCCGTACGTGGGCTGGTTGACGATCACGTCGCCGAGCCCTCCGCCGCCGGCGATCCCCGCGATCGTGGCCGTTGCGATCACGAACACGGCGGCGATCCGCAGCCCGGCGAGCAGCAGCGGCAGCCCGAGCGGCAGCTCGACGCGGACGAGGATCTGCGCCTCCGTCATCCCCATCCCGCGGGCGGCCTCGACCGCGTCCGGGTCCACCCCCTCGACCGCGAAGTACGAGTTCGTGAGAATCGGCGGGATCCCGAGCACGACGAGCGCCGCCGCGTTGTTCCAGAAGCCCACTCCGAGGATCGCGATCCCGAAGGCGATGAGCGCGATGCTCGGCAGAGCACGGCCGAGCGAGGAGATGCCGAGCGCGAGGAACAGTCCGCGATGCCGGTGCCCCAGCCAGAGGCCGAGCGGTAGAGCGAGCACGACGGCGATCCCGAGCGCCGCGAACGAGAGCTCCACGGTCTGTCCGGTCTTCTCGAGCAGCAGCGAGGCATGCGCCGGGATGAAGCGGAACGCGTCGACGAACGTGCCGGCGAGGATCACCGGAGCCGGCTCCAGGGAGTGAGCGCGCGCTGGAGGGCGGCGAGCAGCGCGTCCGCCGTGAGCGCGAGCAGGATGGCGAGAAGCCCGGCCGCGAGGATCTCCGTCCGGAAGAGGTTGTTGTTGATCCCCCGGAAGATCGGATCGCCGAGCCCGTCGCGGATGAAGAACGCGGCCACCGTCGCGATCGAGATCGTCGAGACGGTCGCGATCCGGAGCCCGGCCATGATCGCCGGAGCCGCGAGCGGCACCTCGACCCGCACGAACGTCTGCACGCGCGTCAGCCCCATCCCCCGCGCCGACTCGAGCACCTCGGCGGGTACGGCACGAAGACCCGCGACCATGTTGCGGTAGAGGATGAAGAGGGTGTACGAGACGAGCGCGATCTCCACGGTCGTGACGGTGAGACCCGTCACGGACACGAGGATCTGGAACAGCGCCAGGCTGGGAACCGTGTAGAGAAAGTCGGTGAAGACACCGAGGGACAGGTCGAAGAGACGCCAACGGAAGCCTGCGAGCGCGAGGAGAAACGCAATCACGAAGCCGATGCCCACCGCGATGAGCGTGAGCTCGATGTGCTGCACGAGCGCCGGCTGCAGGGTGTCGCCCCAGTGGTCGCGGAGCCAGTGGGTGCAGAACCAGCCGTTCGACCGCTCGCAGGCGCTCGAATGGCCGAAGTTCGGGATCACCGGGCCGCCGTCCGCCGCGACGCGCCATCCCGTCATGCGAGCAGGTCCTCCCGTGTCGCCACGCCGAGAGGCGAGCCGGCAGCGTCGGTCACGAGCAGTGCCTCGCGGCGCTCCGCGATGAGGAGAGCGAGCGCCTCGCGGAGGCTCGTCTCGGCCGGCAGCCGCGGCAGCCCGTCTCCGTCTCCGGGCGCCAGCTCGAGCTCACCGAGCGTCCGCAGCGCGAGCGCCTTCAGCGCCCGGTCCGGTCCGACGAAGTCGGCCACGAACTCGTCCACGGGGTGTTCGAGGATCTTCTGCGGCGTGTCGTACTGGGCGAGCCGGCCGCCCTCCCGCAGGATCGCGATGCGGTCGCCGATCTTGATCGCCTCGTCGACGTCGTGGGTGACGAAGACGACCGTCTTGCGCAGCTCCCTCTGCAGGCGGAGGAACTCGTCCTGGAGCCGGGCGCGCACGATCGGGTCGATCGCGCCGAACGGCTCGTCCATCAGCATCACGGGGGGATTCGCCGCGAGCGCGCGCGCGAGGCCGACACGCTGGCGCTGCCCACCGGAGAGCTCGGCCGGGAAGCGCCGGCGATCCTCGTCGGGGTCGAGACCGACCAGCTCGAGCAGCTCCACCACGCGCTCCCGGATCCGTTGCCGCTGCCAGCCGAGCAGCCGCGGCACCGTCCCGATGTTTCCTTCCACCGTCATGTGCGGGAAGAGCCCGACCTGCTGGATGACGTAGCCGATGGAGCGGCGCAGCTCGGTTACGTCGTAGTCGCCGATCTGCTTGCCGTCGATGCGGATGTAGCCGCTCGTGAGCGGGATCAGCCGGTTGACGAGCTTGAGCGCGGTCGTCTTGCCGCCGCCCGACGGCCCGACGAGGACGCAGATCTCGCCGGCCGGCACCGTGAGCGACAGGTGGTCGACCGCTGCGTCGCCCCGTCCCGGGTAGACCTTCGTCGCCTCGTCGAAGACGAGCTCGGCGGCCTCGGTCGGCATGGGGGAATCTTCTACGAGATGAGGGTCTCCAGGCCGAAGGTCAGGCCCGGAGGGAGCTCCTGCAGCTTCTCGAGCGCGAGGAGGACGCCGTCGGCGAACGACTCGCGGCCCGTCGTGTCGTGCCGGATCGTGAGCAGCTGCCCCTCGCCCCCGAAGATGACCTCCTGGTGCGCCACGAGCCCCGGCAGGCGCACCGAGTGGATCGCCGGCTCGCCGCCGAGGAGCTCGGCCGTCGCCTTCGCGGTTCCCGAGGGCGCGTCCTTCTTCGCCTCGTTGTGGAGCTCGACGATCTCGGCGCGCGGGAAGTGGACGGCCGCCTCGCGCGCGAAGCGCATCATCAGAACGGCGCCGAGCGAGAAGTTCGGGGCCACGAAGAGCCGCAAACCTCTCTCCGCGGCGAGCTCGCCGAGGTCTCGGGGGTCCCAGCCCGTCGTGCCCACGACGCAGGAGACGCCGTGTTCGAGTGCGAGACGAACGTTCACCGGCGCGGCCTCGGGTGTCGTGAAGTCGACGGCGGCGCCGCAGCCGCTCACGTCGGGCTCGTCGCCCAGCTCGATCTCGCGCACCTCGTGCCCGGCCGCTTCGAGCCGCCGGACGATCGCGCTGCCGACCTTGCCTGCCGCGCCGAAGAACGCGACCTTCACGCCGCCGCCTGCGCGACGAGCCTCGAGCTGGCGCGGCCGACCGCGGCGCGGAAGCGCGCCTCGTCCGGCCCGACACCGGCGGCCGCGAGCCGCTCGGGAGGCAGCAGCACGGTCGCCAGCTCGGCGAGTTCGTCCGGGTCGACCGCGTCGATCTCGGCCATCACCCGCTCGAGCGTGAGCAGCTCCGTGTCCGTCACGAGCGACTTTCCCAGCCGGCTCATGCGGTTCGCGGTGGATTCGAGGGAGAGGACGATCCGTCCCTTCAGGCTCTCCTTCGCCCGTTCGAGCTCACCCTTGCGGAGCCGCCCGGCAGCTATCTCGGCGATCTGCTCGACGCAGATCTCGATGCAGGACGCGAGATTCTCCTCGCGTGTGCCGACGTACACGCCGAGCACGCCCGTGTCCGTGTACTGGGCCGCGAAGCTGTACACGGCGTAGGCCATCCCGCGTTTCTCGCGGATCTCCTGGAAGAGCCGCGACGAGGCCGAGCCGCCGAGAATCGCGTCGAGCAGCGACGCCGCGAAGCGACGCCGGTCCGAGCGGGAGATGCCGATCGCGCCGAGGCACACGTGGAACTGCTCGGTCTCCTTGCGCTGGAACCGGAGCCCGGGGCCGGGAAGCTGCGCGAGCGGTCGGCGCACGCGCGTGCCCGCCCGCGCCGGTGCGCCCGCTCGGCGCTCGCTCCGCTGCAGGAGCCCGACGAGGCGGTCGTGGTCGAGGTTCCCGGCCGCGGCGACGACGACGTTGCCGGGCGCGTAGGACGTCCGGTGGTACCCGGACAGCGCCCGGCGGCTGATCGAGGAGATGACCTCGGCGGTGCCGATCACGGGCCGCCCGAGCGGGTGGTCGCCGAAGACCGCCTCCGAGAACAGGTCGTGCACGAGCTCCTGCGGCGTGTCCTCGTACATCGCGATCTCCTCGAGAACGACTTCCCGCTCCTGGTCGACCTCGGCGAAGGACGGCGCGAAGACCATGTCCGTGATCACCTCGAGCGCCGTCTCGACGTGGTGGTCGGGGACGCGGGCATAGACGACGGTGTTCTCCCGCGAGGTCGCGGCGTTCAGCTCGGCGCCCATCGCGTCGAACGTCTCCGCGATGTCCTGCGCGGCGAAGCGCCGGGAGCCCTTGAAGAGGAGGTGCTCGATGAAATGCGAGACGCCCGCCCGGTCGGCGCGCTCGTCGCGGGAGCCGACGTCGATCCAGAAGCCGAGCGCGACGGAGCGCACACTTGCGACGCGCTCGGAAATGACGCGCTCGCCGGTGTCGAGCTCGCTCAGGACGACCTTCTGCACGGCGGGATCGTAGGCGAAGGACGGAGCGCGGCCGCGTTACGCGCGGGCGACGAAGCGGAGCACCGTGCCGTTCCGCTTCGCGTCGTACTGCGCCTCGTCGGCGAGGCGGAAGAGCGCCTGCGGGTCGTCGGCGTCCGCCGGGCAGGACGCACAACCGAAGCTCGCGCTCAGATCGGCAACCCACGGTTCCCCGCCCTCGGAGAGCTGCTCGAGCAGCGCCTCCACGCGTCCGACGACCCGGCGGGCATCTGCCTCGCTCGCCTCCGCGAGGAGCACGGCGAACTCGTCGCCGCCGACCCGGAAGGCGTCGTCCGGCTTTCGCAGCGACTTCCGCAGCACGCTCGCGAACGCAGCGAGCGCCTCGTCCCCGGACGCGTGTCCGAACCGGTCGTTGAGCCGCTTGAAGTCGTCGAGATCGGCAATCACGAGGCCGAAGGACCGCCCGTAGCGCCGCGCCCGCGCGACCTCGCCGTCGAGCCGGCTCACGAAGGCGCGCCGGTTGAGGAGACGCGTGAGCGGGTCGTGGTCGGCGAGAAACCGGAGCTCCCCGAGATTCCGGCCCGAGACGAGCGCGGCGGCGGCGTCGTTGGCGAAGATCCGCAGCGCCTGCAGGCGATCGGCCGACGGCACGAGGCGGTCACACGGGTTGTCGACCCAGATGATCCCGAGCAGTGCGCCGCCGCCGTCCCTGAGCGGGACGATCAGCCAATGCCGGTTCCACGCCCACGGGCCGCGGCCGTTGAGCTGCGACGGATAGACCTCGACGTCGCTCGCGAGCCGCCCCCGCGCCTCCTCGTGGGTCAGGAGGTAGCAACCCTCGCGGAAGAACGCCTCGTCGAGCAGCGGCTCGAGTTGCGCGACCGTGATGCCCCCGCGCTCGCGCAGCTCCTCGAGCTGCCAGCCCGCCGCCGCGTGCGGAACGACTGCCCCGGTCTCCTGGTCGACGAGTGCCGCGCAGACGTTGCGGAAGTCGAGCGCGTCGCGGATGCCGATGCAGACGCGACGGAGGATCTCGGCGTTCGACGTCTCGGCCGTGATGCGGGAAGAGACGGCGAGCAGCTCCTCGAGCGCACGCTGGTGCCGCCTCGACGCCGCCGACTCGCGCGCGGCCTCGAGGGCGAGCGCCGCATGGTCGGCGAGCGCGACGAGCACGTCGAGCTCGTCGTCCGTGGGCCGGCGCCCGTTGGCCGGCTCGTCGACCGAGATGATCCCGAGCAGGCTTCCCTGCTGGTCGCGCATCGCGACGAACAGCGCGTCCTCGGGATCCCATGCCTGGGGATCGGACGCCGGCTCCCCCTGCGGTACGTAGCTCGGTCCGAGCGAAGCCCAGTCGACGGTGCCGCTCGGCACGACGTAGGCGCCGCGGCGCTCGAACCGGTCCGAGAGGAGGACGGTCCAGTCCTCGCCCGGCCGCGCGTTGCCGAGGAGTGTCGCCCGGGCCTCCTCGTTGCCGTACACGGTCGTCACCTCGAAGTCGTGCCAGGCGGGCCGGTAGAGGTTGACCGCGACCGTGGCGTAGCCGAGGGACTCGCCGATGGTCCGCGCGACGGCGTCGAGCAGCGCAGGAAGGTCCTCACGCGCCCGCAGTAGGCGGGTCACCTCGACAAGGCCCCGCAGCGGTGAGATGGTCGGAAGGGTCACGTGGTGGGGTTCGCCTCGCAGTCATCGGCACGACCGCGACCCGGGATGAGGCACTTTCGAGCGTCATACCTGCCGCAAACGGGGGATTTCGCGCCGGCGACGCGCGCCGGCGGCGGCAGTGAGGACGTGACGGGACGCGGGGAGGGCGGCGCGCTCCACGCCGCCCTCCCCGGCAGTCGACTACCTAGTCGTCGTCGCGGCGCGGCCCGCGCCGGGGACCACCCCGGCCGCCCCGCCGGTCGCCGCGCGGCCGCTCCTCCTCGGGAGGCCGCGGCGGCGCGTTCTTCGCCCGCTCGATCAGCTCCTCCGGTTGGACGAGACCGCCGTTCTCGTGCTTCGCGACGAGCTTGAGACCGATCCGGCCGCGGGCCTTGTCGACCTCCTGCACGACGACGTCGACGACGTCGCCACGGCTCATGACGTCCTCGATGTGCGCGACCCGCCCAGGGCCGACGTTCGAGACGTGCAGGAGCCCGTCGGTTCCCTTCTTCAGCTCGACGAAGGCACCGAACTGGGTCGTCTTCACGACTTTGCCGGTGTACGTGTCGCCCACCTCCGGCTCCTTCGTCAGCGCCTCGATCGCGGCGATCGCGGCCTTCGCGTTCGTGCCCTCGGTCGCGTAGATGAGGATCGTGCCGTCCTCCTCGATGTCGATCTGGACCTCGAAGTCGGACTCCAGGCCGCGGATCGTCTCGCCGCCCTTGCCGATGACCATGCCGATCTTCTCGGGATCGATCTTGATCGAGGTGATCCGCGGCGCGTTCTCGGAGAGCTCCGAGCGCGACTCCGGGATCACGTCGAGCATCTTCTCGAGGATCGCCTCCCGCGCCCGCTTCGCCTGCTCGAGCGCGTCTCGCATGATCTGCTGGGTGACACCGGTGATCTTGATGTCCATCTGGAGCGCGGTGATCCCGTTCCTGGAGCCGGCGACCTTGAAGTCCATGTCGCCGAGGTGGTCTTCCGCACCCTGGATGTCCGTGAGGATGACGTACTCGTCGCCCTCCTTCACGAGCCCCATCGCGATGCCCGAGACCGGCGCCTTGATCGGCACGCCGGCGTCCATCAGCGAGAGCGTCGAGCCGCAGACCGAGCCCATCGACGACGAGCCGTTCGACTCGAGGGTCTCCGAGACGATGCGGATCGTGTACGGGAACTCGTCGGGCGTCGGGATGACCGGCTCGAGCGCCCGCTGCGCGAGCGCGCCGTGGCCGATGTCACGCCGCTTCGGGCCCCGCATGAACCCTGTCTCCCCGACCGAGAAGGGCGGGAAGTTGTAGTGGTGCAGGTACCGGCGCTCCTCCTCGAGGGAGAGGTCGTCGATCCGCTGGCCCTCCTTGGCGGTACCGAGCGTGAGCGACGAGAGGATCTGCGTCTGGCCGCGCGTGAACAGGCCGGAGCCGTGCGCGCGCGGGTTGACGCCGACCTCGATCTCGATCGGGCGGATCTCCTCCGCCCCACGCCCGTCGGGACGTCGCTTCTCGACGGCGATCTTCTGCCGGATGAGATCCTTGTAGATCGAGTCGCACGCCTTCTTGACGTACGAGCGCGTCTGCGAGTCCTTCGCCGCCGGCGCCTGCTCGCCCGTCTCGGGGTCGGTCGACGCGCTCCCGACCGGGAACGGCAGCTCGACCTCCTCGATGATCCGGTCGAACAGGAGCTGCCGCTTCGCCGAGCGCAGCGCCTTGGAGTCCTGCTCCGCGTCGGTGAGCGCCTTCAGCTCGTCGGCGAACTGCTCGCGGATCGGCCCCTCGACGGCAACGGCCCGCTGCCGTTCGAGCAGCGAGGCCAGCGCCGAGCGGACCTGCGTCTGGCGCGTGACGTCCTCGTCGGTCGACTCCATCGTGATCGACGGCGCGAGCTCGGAGAGCAGCTCGTCGACGAGCCCGCCGGCCTCGCGGATGCCGACCTCCTGGATGCGCTGCCAGATCGCGTCCCCGTGGTCGCGCTCGAGCTCCGCGACGAGCTCGAGATCGAGCCACTTCGGCTTGCCCGCCTGCCGGCGCAGCTCTTCCTGTGCCTCGCACAGCTTGAGGATCTCACCGTGCGCGAGCTCGAGCGCCTCGAGAATCTTGTCCTCCGGCACCTCGTTCGCGCCGGCCTCGACCATCGTGAGCGCCTCCTTCGTGCCGACGACGATCAGGTCGAGCTCCGTCTCCTCCTCGCTCTCCTTGAGGGTGGGGTTGAGGACGAGCTGCCCGTCGATCAGCCCGATGCGGACGGCGCCCACCGGGCCGAGGAACGGGAGGGGCGAGAGCATCAGCGCCGCCGAAGCACCGTTGATGCAGAGGATGTCGTGGGCCGTGACCATGTCCGCGCTGAGGACGGTGCAGATCACCTGCACCTCGTTGCGGAAGCCCTTGGGCCAGAGCGGCCGGATCGGCCGGTCGATCATTCGTGCCGTGAGGATGGCGCGCTCGGTCGGGCGCCCCTCACGCTTGAAGAAGCCGCCCGGGATCTTCCCGGCGGCGTACATCCGCTCCTCCACGTCGACGGTGAGCGGGAAGAAGTCCGCCCCTTCGCGCGCCTCGGCACGCCCCTGGGCGGTGGCGAGCACCATCGTGTCGCCGCCGCGGACGACGACTGCGCCGTCCGCCTGCTTCGCGAGGTGGCCGGTTTCGAAGCTGATCTCCTGGTTCCCGATCTGGACGGAGACCTGCGCCCGGCGCTCGGTCGCGATACTCATTCGATTGTCCTCCACTCTGCTTGTGGAGGGCGGGAGCTCGAGCCAGCCCGTCGCCGATCCGGTGAGCTCGCTCGAACTTCCACCCTCCGTGTTCTCCGGAGCTAGCGGCGCAGGCCGAGCTCCTTGATGAGGGCGCGGTAGCCCTCGAGGTCGTTCCTCTGCAAGTAGTTCAGGAAGCGGCGGCGGCGCCCGACAAGCTTCAGTAGCCCCCGTCGCGAGTAGTGGTCGTGCTTGTGGGAGCGCAGATGCTCGGTGAGCTCGTTGATCCGCTGCGTCAGCATCGCGACCTGCACCTGCGGCGAGCCGGTGTCGGCTTCGCTGCGGCCGTGCTTCGCGATGATCTCCTGCTTTGCTTCCTTGGTCAGGCCCACGCCCTCTCCTTCCTGTCGCCTCCCTAGGCTCCGCCCGCGGCGCCAAGGAACGCAGCGCGAGCCGGGCCGGGGTCGCGGGGTAGGGTAGCGGAAACCGGCATGGCGAGCGCGATTCCGCAAGAGCGCCTGGTCGAGATCGTCCGTGAGGCACGGACGCGCACCGGCGTTCCCGCCGTCACCGCGGGGCTTCTCCGGCGCGGAAGGGCGGAGCTCGCTGCGGACGGGCCCGTCGACGTCGACACGCCGTTCCGGATCGCGTCGATCTCGAAGTGGTTCACGGCGGCGCTCGCGACGCTCTCGCTCGACCCCGACGAGGAGCTGGCCGGCGGTGCGAGCCCCGGGCGACTCCTCTCCCACACGGCCGATCTGCGTCCGGAGTCCGCGGAGCTTCTGCCGGAGGCCTGCCGCGGGCTCTGGTCGTACTCGAACGCCGGCTACTGGGTGGTCGGCGACGCGTGCGCCGAGGCCGCGGGCGCGCCGTTCTCGGACTCGATGCGGGAGCGACTGCTCGAGCCCCTCGGCCTCGCGGAGACGAGCTACGAGGAGCCGCCGGGCGCGGCCCCCGGGCATGTCCAGGAGGGAGAGACCGGTCACCGGCCCGCCGGATCGGCCACATACCCAACGGCGCGTAGGCCGTCGGGTGGGCTCTGGTCGACGGTCGGCGACCTCCTTCGCTTCGCCGCCCACCAGCTCGGTGGGCCGGGCCCGCTCACCGCCGGGCAGCTGGCCGCGCTCCGCGAGCCCCGGGCCGAGGCGCTGGGCGGCCGCTACTGCCTCGGCTGCTGGCAGCGCGAGCTCGAGGGCGGCCGGACCGCATACGACCACGAAGGCTCCGTCGGCGGGTACCAATCCCTGCTGCTCGTCCTGCCGGAGGAGCAGGCGGCGCTCGCGGTGCTCACGAACAGCTGGCGCGGCAGCGGGCTGATTCGCCGGGTCGCCCTCGGGCTCGGCCTCGTTCCCGGCAGCGGGAGCCGCAACTCGGCGCCTGAGGCGGATCCGATCGCTCCGGGGCGCTACGCGCTCGACAGCGCGGAGGCCACGGTCGAGGCGGTCGGCGGCAGCTGGCGAATCGCGGAGGCCGAGACGGACCCCCTCACGTCGACCCGGATCGAGGGTTCGCCGTTCCCCGTCGAGCCGCTCGGAGGCGGCGTCTACGGATTCGCGGGCGGCGTGCTGATGAGCCACCGCGTCGATTTCCCACGGGAAGGCGTGGCCCGCGTCGGCTGGACGGCGCTGCCGCGCGCGTGACCGTCAGCCGGGACGCTCGGCCTCGCGCGTCCGCTCGACGTCGTCGCCGATCGCGGCCACGAGCGCCTGGAGCGAGTCGAAGCGCCGCTGCCCTCGGATCGAGCTCCAGATCTCGACCACCAGCCGCTCCCCGTAGAGATCCGCATCGAAGTCGAGGAGATGCGCCTCGACCCGCCGCTCCACGCCGTCGAAGTGCGGGTTCGTCCCGATCGACACGGCTGCGCGCCTGCCGAGCGTCGAGCCCGCGTAGACCCCGTCGGGCGGCACCAGGAGCTCCTTCGGCACCTCGAGGTTCGCGGTCGGGTAGCCGAGCCCGCGGCCACGTCCGTCACCGTGGACGACGATCCCCTCGACCTCCGCCGGGCGCCCGAGCAGCGCCGCTGCCCGCACGGTCTCGCCCGCGTGGACGAGCTCCCGGATGCGGCTCGACGAGACGTTCTCCACGAGCGGCACGCGCCGCACGTCGAAGCCGAGCCGTTCGAGCAACGCGAGATCGCCCTCGCGCCCGCGCCCGAACCGGAATGTCTCACCCGCGGCGACCGCCTCGGCGCCGATGCTCCGCAGCATCCGCTCGGCGAACTCGTCCGCCGAGAGCGCCGCAAGCCGCTCGTCGAACCGGAGGACGAGAACGTCCTCGACGCCGACTTCCTCGAAGAGCTCGAGTCGCCGCTCGAGGGTGGCCAGGAGCTCGATCCGTCCGCCGAGGACGGCCCGCGGATGCGGGTCGAAGGTCACCACACCCGTTCGCAGGCGAGCGCTTCGAGCCGCGTCGATCACGCGCCGATGGCCACGGTGGACCCCGTCGAAGGTGCCGACGGCGACGCCGCGCCGCGCCTCGGGCAACTCCGCGGGCTCGCGGGCGACGTTCATGCCTTCGGGGCGCTTGTTGCCTGGACGAGCTGCCGCACGTCGGCCTCCGACAGAAGTCGATCCCTCGTGAACGCCTCCGGCGCAACGGCGTCGTCGACGGCGAACGGCCCGACCTCCGTCCGCCGCAGCGTCGCGCAATGCCCGCCGAGTGCGATCGCAAGCGACCGGACGTACGTCCCGGAGCTGACGTGGGCGTCGAGGGTCACGCTCTCGCCCGTATACGCGATGACTTCGAGCGCGTGCACGATCGACCGGCGAACCGGCATCTCGACCTCGACCCCGCGCCGGGCGAGCCTGTAGGCGCGCTCGCCGCCGATCTTCACCGCGGACGCGGCCGGGATCGGCAGCTCGATCTCACCACGGAGGCGCTCGAGCCGGGCACCCAGCTCGCCCTCCCCCGGCGGCGCGTGCCGCTCGAAGGTCTCTCCTTCCGGATCGCCGGTCGACGTGCGACAGGTCAGATCGATCTCGGTGCGGTACCGCTTGTCCAGGCCAACGAGCCACGACGCAAGCTTAGTTGCCCTTCCGGACAACACCAGCAAGAGCCCCGTCGCGAACGGATCGAGCGTCCCGGCGTGGCCGGTACGGGCTCCCGTCACCCTGCGGATCTGGGCAACGATCGCGAACGAGGACGGTCCGCTCGGCTTGTCGACGAGCGCGACCCCGGCAGGCTCAAGCGCGCGAGGCGGCACGTTGGGCGAGGAAGCCTTCGCGGATCTGCTCGACGATCTCCACCAGAGGCAGGTCCGAGGAGAAGCCGGCGGCCTGGCGATGTCCGCCTCCTCCGAAACGCCTCGCGATCACCGAGACGTCGAGCTCGTCGATGCTCGAACGGAGGGATCCCTTGTGCGCGTGCACGCCCTCGTTCAACTGCTCCCGGACCAGCACCGCGAGCTCGGCCCCCTCGACCGCGCGTAGGTAGTCGATGATGCCCTCGGAATACGGCTCGGCGGCGCCGACCTCCGCGAAGTCGGTGCGGAGCAGGTGCGACACGACGATGCGACCGCCCTCCAGCACCTCGGCGCGGGCGAGGGCGCGCGCGAGCAGCTTCAGCTTCGCGAACTCGACCGACTCGTAGACCCGCTGGAAGACCGCGTGGATGTCCGCCCCGGCCTCGACGAGCTCCGCGGCGAGCCGGAGCGCCTTGGGTGTCGTGTTCGCGTACTGGAACCGCCCCGTGTCGGTGACGAGCGCGATGTACAGCGGTTCCGCGAGCTCCGGCGTCAGCTCGAGCCCCAGCTCCGCGAGGACGTCCCTCAGCACCTCGCCGGTCGACGACGCGTCGGCGACGATGAGGTTGAGATCCCCGAAACGCGTGTTGTCGTGGTGGTGGTCGACGTCGAGCACGAGCGGAGCGCGTGAGAGGGCGGCCGGATCGCCGATCCTGTCTTCCTTCGCACAGTCGACCGCGAGCAGCACCCGCTCGGCGGCGTCCGCCGGCGGCTCGCGCAGGAGCTCGCCGAGCGGCATGAACGCGTACTCGCGCGGTAGCGGCATCGTACCCGCGAGATACATGACGGCGTCCTTACCGAGCATCCTCAGTGTGAGGGTTGCTGCGAGAAGCGACCCGAGCGCGTCTCCGTCCGGGTTCTCGTGGGTGACGACGAGAAAGCGGTCGTGCCGCCGCAACGCGTCCGCGATCGCCTTCAGGTCAGTCGTCTGCGTCATCGTCGTCCGGCGCGAGCTCGTCGATCAGGCGGGTCATGCGCACGCCGCGCTCGACCGTGGGATCGTACTCGAAGGTCAATTGGGGTGTCCGCTTGAGCCGGAGCTCTCGGGCGAGCCGCGACTGGAGGACTCCGTGGGCGGCCTCGAGACCGAGCAGGCTCGCGCGCCGCTTACGGCTCGAGCCCAGCACGCTCACGTAGACCGTTGCGTGTCGCAGATCGGGCGCCGTTTCGACGGCGGTGACGGTGGTGAGCCCGATCCGGGGGTCCTTGAGCTCGGGAAGCGCTTCTGCGAGCACCTGCCTCACCGAATTGTTCACGCGGCGCATGCGCTCGCTCATGGCCTCCATTCAAGCGCCTCATGACCCATATCGCGGCTGACGGGCGGCGTCCGTGCGTGGCGCTTCGCACATGCCCGCCCCACATCACCCCCACCCAGG
The DNA here is from genome assembly GCA_963746965.1 of uncultured Actinomycetes bacterium. Lineage (GTDB taxonomy): Bacteria > Actinomycetota > Thermoleophilia > Gaiellales > Gaiellaceae > Palsa-739. The sequence continues at coordinate 2,242,282 of CAVVDH010000001.1, forward strand.
GTGGGGATGCCGTCCCTCCGCCCTCGGCGTCGAGCGTACCGGCCGAGGGGTGAACAACCCGTGCCAAATCGGTCACGGAGCGCCGGCATCTCGCGATTCGGCAGCTCGGCCACGCGCCGGTCGGAGCGGCCGTCCGTTTCAACGGATGACGTCGAGGACGAGCGGCCGCGGATCGGGTGCGTCACCGACCTCGTACGCGGCGAGGAGCGCCCGTTCGGCAGAGTCGGCCGCCGCCTCGTCGCGCGCGTGGATCTCGGCGAGCGGCTCGCCCCGCTCGACGCGGTCGCCGCGCTTCACGCCGCAGACGACCCCCACCGCGTGGTCGACCGGGTCCTCCTTGCGCTCACGCCCCGCGCCGAGCTCCAGCGCGACACCAGCCACCCCGCGAGCCGAGACCTCACGCACGAAGCCTGCGCTCGGCGCGAGCACGTACCGCACGACGGGCGCGCGGGGGAGCAGATCCGGATCCGGATCGCCGCCCTGTGCGCGAACCCATCGCTCGTACATCGCGAGCGCCGACCCGTCGTCCAGTGCAGCCGTCGCGCGTTGCCGTGCGCCCTCCTCGTCGAGACCGAGATCCGAAAGTGCGAGCAGATGCATCGCGGCGGCGACGACGAGCTCCCTGAGGTCGGAAGGCCCGCCGCCGCTCAGAGTCTCGCGCGCCTCGCGTACCTCGAGTGCATTCCCGACCGCGCCGCCCAGCGGCTGCTCCATGTCCGTCAGCAGACAGACGACGTCCAGCCCCGCTTCCTCGCCGAGCCCGCGCATGGCCTCGGCAAGCCGCCGTGCGTCCTCCTGCGTCCGCATGAACGCTCCCTCGCCGACCTTGACATCGAGGACGAGCCCGCTGGCGCCGCAGGCGATCTTCTTCGACATGATGCTCGCCGCGATCAGCGAGACCTCGTCGATCGTCGCCGTCACGTCGCGCAGCGCGTAGAGCTTGCGGTCCACCGGCACGAGTTCGGCGCTCTGGCCCGCCACCGCGAGGCCGACCTCCACCACCTGCCCGACGAGCTCCTCGGTCGAGAGCTCCACGCGGAAGCCCGGGATGGACTCGAGCTTGTCGAGCGTGCCGCCCGTGTGGCCGAGCCCGCGGCCGCTCATCTTCCCGAACGGAGCGCCACACGCGGCGACGACGGGCCCGACCGCGATCGTCGTCTTGTCCCCCACCCCGCCGGTCGAATGCTTGTCGACCACCCGCCGGCCGAGCCGCCCGGCCAGATCGACCCTCTCGCCGCTCTCGACCATCGCCTCGGTGAGCGCGAACGTCTCGCCAGGCGACAGGCCCCGGAACCAGATCGCCATCAGCAACGCCGCCGCCTGGTAGTCGGGAATCTCGTCGCGCGCGTAGGCGGCGACGAGCTCCTCGAGCTCGGCGGCCGGGATCTCCTCGCCGTTCCGCTTCCGCTCGATGAGCTCGACGACGTGCACGTGCGCGAGCCTAGTGCCTACTCCTCGGGATCGACGAAAATCCGTTCGGCGAGCGCGACCTCCCACTCCTGTCCGCGCAGCCACCGCTCCGCCTCGTCGAGGAGGCGCTCGACGTCCCGGTGCTCGCGGCCGACACACGCCGCCGTGATCCGTGCGCGCTGCCAGAGGTCGTGGTGGTCCACCTCGGCCACCGACGCCCCCACCCGGTTCTGCAGGTGCGCCTTCGCGGAGCGCAGGTGCTGGCGCTTCTCCTTCAGTGAGTGAGCGGCGGGAAAGTGCAGCTCACAGGTGAGGATCCCGACCCAGCCGCTCGGCATGGGCGGAGGCTCTAGGAAGCGGGCGCCTCGGCGAGCGACGTCCGCTCGACCTCGCGCGTCTCGAAGACCTCGAGCACGTCCCCCTCCTTCACATCGTTGAAGCCGTCGAGGAGGATGCCGCACTCGAACCCCTCCGCGACCTCGCGGACGTCGTCCTTGAACCGCTTCAGCTGCGCGATCGTCGTCGAGTAGATCACGGTGCCGTCGCGGATCACGCGAACGCTCGCGTTCCGCCGGACGACGCCGTCGATGACCATGCAGCCGGCGATCGTGCCGAGCCGGGACACGCGGAAGAGCGCCCGCACCTCCGCCTCGCCGATCGTCTCCTCGGTCGTCACGGCGGCGAGCTTGCCGACGAGGGCCCGCTCGATGTCCTCGGTGAGCTTGTAGATGACCTCGTACGTGCGGATCTCGACGCCCTCCCGGGCGGCGAGCGCGCGCGCCTCGGCGTTCGGCCGTACGTTGAAACCGAGGATGAGCGCGTCGGACGCGGAGGCCAGCATGATGTCGTTCTGCGTGATCGCACCGACGCCCTGCCCGATCACGTTCAGGCGCACCTCCGGGTGCTCGAACTTCGACAGCTCCGAGACGACGGCCTCCACCGAGCCGACGACATCGCCCCGGATGACGAGGTTGAGGTCCGAGACCTCGCCGGCCTGGAGCTGCTCGAACAGCCCCTCGAGCGAGACACCCACCGGCCTCGCGGACGCGAGCTGCTCGCGGCGAATCCGCTCGCCGCGCCGGTTCGCGAGGTCGCGCGCTTCGCGGTCGTTCGCGACGACGCGCGCGACTTCGCCCGCCGCGGGGGGCTTGTCGAAGCCCAGGATCTCGATCGGGTCGCCGGGCGCCGCGCTCTCTCGGCGCTCCCCCTTGTAGTCGAACAGGGCCTTGACCCGCCCGTGGGCGTCGCCGGCGACGACGGCGTCGCCGACCTTCAGCGTCCCGCGGTGGACGAGCATCGTCGCCACCGGACCGCGGCCGACGTCGAGGCGCGATTCGATGATCGGCCCCGACGCTTCGGCGTTCGGGTTCGCCTTGAGGCCCTCGAGCTCGAGGTCGGCGACGAGCAGCACCTTCTCGAGCAGCTCGTCGAGGTTCTGCTCGGTCTTCGCCGAGACCTCCGCGAACTGGGTGTCGCCGCCCCAGTCTTCGGGCTGGAGGCCCTCCTGGGCGAGCTCGCCCTTCACGCGGTCGACGTTCGCGTCGCCGAGGTCGATCTTGTTCACGGCTACGACGATCGGCACCTCGGCCGCGCGCGCATGCGCGATCGACTCCTTCGTCTGCGGCATGACGCCGTCGTCGGCGGCGACGACGAGGACGGCGATGTCCGTCACCTTCGCGCCACGGGCGCGCATCGCCGTGAACGCCTCGTGCCCCGGCGTGTCGAGGAACGTGAGCTTGCGGCCGTCGACGTCGACCTGGTACGCGCCGATGTGCTGTGTGATGCCGCCCGCCTCCGTGGCGACGACGCGGGCGCTGCGGATGGCGTCCAGCAGCGTGGTCTTACCGTGGTCGACGTGGCCCATGATCGTCACGACCGGGGGTCGAGCCTCGAGCGCGTCCTCGGGGTCGTCGTACGCCTCCGGTTCCTCCTCCTCGTCGGCGGCATGCTTGATCGTGACCGTGCGGCCGATCTCGGCGGCGATCAGCTCGACTTCCTCGTCGCTCAGCGACTGCGTCGCCGTCCGCATCTGGCCGAGCCCCATCAGGATCTTGATGATGTTCGGCATCGGCACGCCGAGCGCCTGCGAGAAGTCGCGGACGCTGACGCCGGACTCGACGGAGACGGGCCCCGTCGGCGGCGCCGCCGGCGGGCGCGGCTCGCGGCGCTGGCTGTCCTGGCGCGCCTGCCGCTGCTCGCGCGAGGGACGGGCGCCCCCCTGATCGATGACGACGCGCCGCCGCCGCCCGCCGGCGCCGCCACCGCCGCGCGGGCGAAGCGGACGGTTCGGTCTGTTGCCTCCGTTAGCCATGACTCTCTCCAGTGTAAAGGCGCCGGAGCTCGGGCCCGATTCGCACCTGCCGACGAAGCACCCGCGCGAACGTGCCGCCCGCCGCCGCCTGCTCGAAGCAGGCGAGGCTGCGGCACGTGTAGGCGCCGCGACCCGGCTCCTCGCGGCCGGCGACGAGGATGCCGTCGCGGGACGCGAAGCGGAGCAGCTCCCGCTGCGGCGCCCTCCGGCCGCAGCCGGCGCAACGCCGCAACGGTTCCGCTCCTACGACTCCTCCTCCGTCGGCTCGGCCGGGATCCCGGCCGGAACCTCTTCGAGCTCTGCCGAGGGGGCCGTGGGCGCGGCGGGCTCCTCCGCGTCGACGACCTCGGCCGAAGGGTCGGCTCCATCGGCGGGGAGCTCGGCCTCGATCTCCTCGGCTTCTGCCTCCGCGGGCGGTGCGCCGGCGACGTAGTCGCTGCCGGTGCCCTCGAGCGCCTGATGCGCCGGGACGCCGCAGAAACGGGAGCCGGGCAGAGCGGCGTTCGGGCAGCGCTTGCCGTTCGCGAGGATCGCGGCGCAGCGGCCGGAGAAGTCCTCGGCGCCCTCCTCTCCGCCGCCGAAGGCCGCTTCGGCCTCCGCCTGCGCGAACTCGGTGTCCGACTGGATGTCGATCTTCCAACCGGTGAGGCGCGCGGCGAGCCGGGCGTTCATGCCCTCCTTGCCGATCGCGAGCGCGAGCTGGTCATCGGGAACGACGACGGTCGCCTCGCGCGCCTCGTCGTCGAGGTAGACCTCGCGCACCCGCGCGGGCGAGAGCGCCTTCGCGACGAACCGCGCCGGCTCCGGGTTCCACGGGATGATGTCGATCTTCTCGCCGCGGAGCTCGGAAACGACCATCCGCACGCGCGAGCCGCGAGGGCCGACGCAGGCGCCGACCGGGTCGACTCCCTGGGCGTGCGACTCGACCGCGATCTTCGACCGATACCCCGGCTCGCGGGCGACCCCGCGGATCTCGACGAGCCCGTCCGCGATCTCGGGCACCTCGAGCTCGAACAGCGTCTTGATCAGCTCGGGGTCGCGCCGGGACAGGATGACCTGCGGCCCTTTCGTCCCGGAGCGCACCTCGGTGATGACGGCCTTGATCCGCGAGCCCTGCTCGTAGCGCTCGCCGTCGACCTGCTCGGAGCGCGGCAGCAGCGCCTCCACCTTGCCGAGGTCGACGAGGACGTTGTTGCGGTCGCCGGCCTGCTGCACGATGCCGGTGACGACCTCCGTCACGCGGTCGATGTACTCGTCGTACATCATCCGCCGCTCCTCCTCGCGGATCCGCTGGAGGATGACCTGCTTCGCGGTCTGCGCCGCGATGCGGCCGAAGCCCTCCGGCGTGACGTCGGCGCGCACGACCTGCTCGGCGGGAACGTCGGACCAGTCGATGTCGAGGTCGTCGTCGGAGATGAGCGTGTGCTGGCGCTCGCCCGTCTCCTCCTCGAGCCGCTCGAGCTCCTCGAGCTTGCGCTCGCGGGCCTCGTCGATCAGCCGCTCCTCGATGTCGGGCGGCAGCTCGACCGAGAAGACGCGGAAGTCGCCGGTGTGGTCGTCCATCTCGACTGTGGCGTGACGCGAAGCGCCCGGCGTCTTCTTGTAGGCCGCGAGGAGCGCGTCCTCGAGCGCTGCGACGAGCGCGCCCTCCTCGATTCCCTTGTCGCGCTCGATCTCGCGAACGGCCTCGATGATCTCCTGGCTCATGTCACGCTTCCCTTCACGTCGGATGGGATGAGGTTGGCCCGCACGATCTCCTGGTACGGGATCTCCGTCTCGGCGCCATCGGCCGCGGCGACCGTCACGCCCTGCTCGCCGGCGGAGAGGATCTCTCCGCGCAGTCTCCGGCCGAGCGGTGCGTACGCGTACGTGGTGCCCGCGCACCGCCGCGAAGTGCTCCTGCCGGCGCAGCGGCCGTTCGAGGCCGGGCGAGGACACCTCGATCGTGTAGTCGCGGAGATAGTCGCGCAGGACGTCGGTGACCCGCCCGCACAAGGCATGGTCGACGCCCTCCGGGTGATCGACGTAGACGCAGAAGCGGGACGGCGAGAGCAGCTCGACCGCGAGCACGTCCACGCCGGGCAGCTCGCGCTCGACCTGCGACGCGATCTCCCCCTGCAGCTGGCGTTCTCTCTCGAATGTCGTCGGCATCCCGTCTCGCCTCTCACAAAAAATGGGCCCGCAGGCCCATTTCTCCGAACCGGTGAAATGTGGTGGCGCCAGGATAGCAACGGTGGCCGCCGCTCCGCATGCACGCCGTCACGTGTCGAGCACGATCGTCACCGGCCCGTCGTTGACGAGCTCGACGTCCATCGTCGCGCCGAAGGCGCCCGTCTCGACGGGCACGCCGAGCGCGCGCAGCTCGTCGCAGAGCCTCTCGTAGAGCGGCTCGGCCCGCTCGGGCGGCGCCGCGCCGCCGAAGCTCGGCCGGTTGCCCTTCGCGGTGTCTGCGAGCAGCGTGAACTGGGAGACGACCAGGACCGCGCCCTCGATGTCCACGACCGACCGATCGAAGCGTCCGTCGCCGCCGGCGAAGATCCGCAGCCGCGCGATCTTGGCTGCGAGCCGCACCGCCTGCTCCTCCCCATCCCCCGCCGCGACGCCGAGCAGGACGCAGAGGCCGCGACCGATCTCGCCGCCCGGCGTCACGCGGGCCCGCGCGACGCGTTGCACGACCGCACGCATGCCGCGAAGCTAGTCGAGCTCGCGGATGCGCGCGCGGTACTGCTCCGAGCCCGGCCGGAGCGAGCTCGCGAGCTTGTAGTGCCGATTCGCCTCGAGGTCCCGCCCCTGCTTCTCGAGACAGCGGCCGAGGGCGTAGTGCGCGTAGTCGTTGACCGGCGAGAGCTCCAGCACCTTGCGGAACTCGGCCTCCGCCTCGCTCCAGCGGCGGATCCGGAAGTACGCGATCCCGAGGGTCTCGCGGATCGACGCCTTGTCCGGCTCGCGCCGCTTCGCCTTCTCCAGCGAGACGGTGGCCTGCGCGGCCATGCCCGCCCGGAGGTGGCGGCGCCCCCGCTGGAACAGGTTGTACGTCGACTCGCTCACGCTCCCGTCCCTTCCGCCGTCCCGCCGCCCGGGAACGCGGACCGGTCGACCGCGGCCGCGCGGGAGAGCGAGCGCAACGAGAGCAGGCCGCGGAGCCGCGCGCCCCGCGTCAGGCTGCGGCGCGCGCCCGCGAGGAGATTCCGCAGCTCGCGCCATGCCGTGCCGGCCGCGGCTGTCCGCGTCGGCGATCGGGCCGTAGCGGGCGGCGGTCACCGCGGCCACGAACGGGTCCGGCTCGACGCCGAACTCCTGCCGGACGAGCTCGCCGAGCTCGGTCAGGGTCGTGCTCTGCGGCACCTCGACGCGCTGGTCGACGATGAATGCGGCGAGCTCTTCCCTGCACGCCGCTGCGGCCCGCCGTGGGTCGCGGCGCATTCTCCGGCTCAGGCGGTAGCCCGCCTTCGCGAGCGCTACGACCCCACCCGCGGCCGAGAGGACGAGCAGCAGGAGCAAGACCGGCCACCCGCGGCCGACTCCTCCCCCGCCGGTGCCGGCCGCCCCCGCCGTCGAAGCCGCCGAGGCGCCGCGCACGTGGCGGGAGCCGATCCCGTTCTTCCGGAGCAGAGCCTTCTCGACCGGAGAGAGCTCCCCCGGCGGCGTGGAGTTGGAGATTCCCGGGTACGGAGCGTCCCCGATCGCGCGGGTCACGTCCGCGCCCGCGGGAGCGGGCCGGTGCGCGGCGCCCGCCGCCGCGGGAGTCGGATCGAAGGGAAGCCAGCCGTAGCCTTTGAACCAGACCTCGACCCAGGCGTGAGCGTCGCGGTCGGTGACCAGCCAGGCGTGCCGGCTCGAGTCGTACGTCCCGCCGGCGAAGCCGACCGCGACGCGAGCGGGCACACCGAGGTAGCGGAGCATGAGCGCCATCGCGCCGGCGAAGTACTGGCAGTAACCGGCGCGCGTCTGGGTGACGAACCCGACGAGCGGCGAGTCGATCACGTCAGGCTGGTTCGAGTAGCGGAAGCCGCCCGCAGCCAGGAACCAGTGCTCCAGGCGGGCCACCGCCTCGTACGGCGTACGCGCGCTCCCGGCGACGACCTCGGCGAGGCGTGCGAGCGGGACGTACGTGTTGAGATCCGGATAGCGGCTCAACCGGGCCAGCACCGCAGCAGAGCGGTGCGGCGTCCCGAAGGGCGGCAGCGTCAGGCCCCGGCCCACGTCCATGAGGCCCTCGTCCTTCAACTCCGGCGGGTAGTCCGCCGGCGAGCGGAGCAGCTCGGCCACGGTCGGCCGTGCCGTGTAGCTCCAGGCCTCGTAGCGGAACCCGGCCGGTGGGACCTCTTGCAGGCTTGCGAAGCCGCGCTCCGGCTGCTCGAGGGGGGCAGCACCGGCAGCGAAGCGAACCGGAATGCTGCCGCCGACGAGCCGCGTGTCGGCGAGCCCTTCCACCGTCACGACCTCGCGCGTCTCGTTGCCTGGTTCGAGGGCTGCCGCAGGCTCCAGGGCGTCGGCCGGGCGAGGCACGCCGATCGACCAGGCGTCGCCCACGAAGTCGTCGAGTACCGCCGCACGCAGGTAGGAGGGCGTGCGCAGCGACTGGACCCGAAGGACGACCGTCGGGTGGGCGGGCCAGTGGAGGCCGCCGTACTGCGCGTTCCAGACGAAACCCAGCCCGACGGGACCTCCGGCGGCGTGTGCGAGATTCCAGGACTGCCAGTGCACGAGCCCGTGGCGGGCCGCAGTCGCCGAGCCGACCGCGACCGCACCCGCGGCGACGAGCGCCGCCACCGGCAGCGCGAGCGCGGGCACGCGTCGCGAACCGAGCCCGGCGAGCACGACGAGCGCGGCGGCGAGAGTGGCTGCCCCCATCGCGATTCCACGCGAGGGGCCGAGCAGCGTCGCGGGCCAGCCGGCGCCGACGAGGAGCGCGAGCGCACTCGCCACGGGCCGGCGTGCCGACGCGAACAGCGCGACGGCCAGCGAGAAGATGAAGATGCCTGCGAGCACGAGCTCTCCCATCGCGACGTGCAGGCGCGGGTCGAACGGAAGGTGGGTGCCGTAGAAGTCCGAGAAGCCGTTCCCGAAGCGCGCCCCGAGCTCGGCGAACGAGTCCGCGACGCCGAAGCCCGAGCCGGGGTCGAGGATCCGCCGTGGAACGAGGTCGACGCCGACCGCTATCCGGGTCGCCGCGACGGACGCGACGACGGCGCCGGCGGCACGCAGCCACGGGCGGCGCGGGGTCGAAGCGGCGAGCGCCAGGGCGACGAGTGCGGCGACCCGCCAAAGCGGTGCGACCGGCTCTTCGAGTCGAAGCCATGCCAGGGAGACGACCGCGAGCGCCGGAACGACGACCGCGCCCGTCCGGGCCGCGCTACGCATGCGCAGCCTCACCCGCTCGTGCTCCGGCGAGCGCAACCGCCAGGTCGTCGCCCTGCCGCACCACGGCGACCGGCACGCCGGCGGCCTGCAGACGCAGGAGGTCCGGCGCCGGATGGTGCGGGCGGCCCGCGTAGCTCGCCGACTCGACGTGGACGAGCGCGACGGCCCGGTGCGCGAGGGCGCGACCGAGCAGCCGGTTCACGAGCGCGGGCTCGACCCGGGAGGTGACGACGACGAGCTCGAGAGAGCGCGACGCCGGGCTCGCACCCGACTCGAGAAGCGCGCCCACCGCGCCGCGTGCGTCCGGCTCCGCCGCGGCGAGCAGCTCGAGCGCCCGCTGCCACTCCGGACCGTCCGCCGAGACCGCCTGCATCTCCCGCCCGGCCGTGTTGAGCGCGAGGACGCACCGCCGTCCGCGCCGGAGCTGCGCGAGGAGGATCGAGCCGGCAACCCGAACGGCTGCGTCGAAGGACGAGTCCGGCGGCGATCCCGCGACGCCGGCGGGGTCGCCGTCGAGAACCACCGCAACCTCGTCGCGGGGGGAGTCCTCGAGCTCCTTCACCATCAACGCGCCGCGCCGCGCCGTGGACGGCCAGTGGACGCGCCGCAGCGACTCTCCCTGCTGGTAGTCGCGGACGCTGTGGAGCTCGAAGCCGACCGGCCGGCGCAAGAGCAGACGCCGACCGTGCTCGGGGCCGGCGCCGCCGTCGCAGAAGAGCCGGTCGAGCTCGACGAGCCGCGGGTAGACGACGAGCGCCTGCTCCCCGCCTAGTACCAGTCTCGTCTCGGCGAAGCCGAACGGATCCGCCAGCGTGAGGCCGACCGGCGAGAAGCGGTGGCGTCCGCGCGGCAGGTCGTACAACCGGTAGCCGCCCGAGTGCCGGCCCCGTCCGCGCGAGCGCAGCTCGACCTCGCGCGCCTCGAGCCGGCCCGCGCGCTCGTGGGCCGTCGTGGGCGGCAGGGGCATTCCCGGCTCGCGCTCGAGGACGAGCTCGATCGCCACCTCGTCCCGCTCGAACAGGTCGCCGTGCCGCCAGCGCCGGCTCACGCGGGGCTGTCGCAACGGGACCCGCACCCAGGCCAGTGCCACCGGCACCGCCAGGACGAAGCCCGCGGCCACCGGGTAGAGCGCCGGTGAGCCGAAGACGACGGCGACGATCCAGCAGAGGACTCCCAGAGCCAGTACCGCTCGACCCCGGGCGGTCATCAGACCGGAACCGGAGTCCGTGCGAGCGCGTCCGCGACGAGCTCCTCGGCGCCGAGCCCGGCCGAGCGGGCCTCGGGAGCGAGGATGAGCCGGTGCGCGAGCACGGGGGCCGCAACCGCCTTCACGTCGTCGGGGACGACATATTCCCGTCCTTCGGAGAGCGCCCTCGCCTTCGCGACCCGGAGCAGCGCGATCCCGGCCCGGGGGCTGGCACCGAGATAGAGGCGCGTGTCGCTGCGCGTCTGGCGCAGGAGCGCCACGACGTAGCGGCCCAGGCTCTCCTCGACGTACACGCCGCGTGCGGACTCGACGAGGCGGAGCACGTCTCCGGCATCCGCCACCGCCGGCAGGGAGTCGAGCGGAGACGCGCTCGTCTGCTCCTCGAGCATCCGCGCCTCCTCGGCGAGCGGCGGGTAGCCGAGCGAGAGCCGCATCGTGAACCGGTCGAGCTGCGCCTCGGGCAGCGGATACGTCCCCTCGTACTCGATCGGGTTCTGCGTGGCCACGACCATGAACGGCGGCTCGAGCCGGTACGTGACGCCGTCGACGGAGACCTGGCGCTCCTCCATGCACTCGAGCAGCGCCGCCTGCGTCTTCGGCGAGGCGCGGTTCACCTCGTCGACGAGGAGGAGGTTGGCGAACACCGGGCCCGGCCGGAACTCGAACTCGTTCCGCTGCTGGTTGAAGACGTTGACCCCGGTCACGTCCGAGGGGAGGAGATCGGGCGTGAACTGGAGGCGTGCGAAGCGGCAGTGGAGCGAGCGCGCCAGCGCCTTGGCGAGCATCGTCTTCCCGACGCCGGGAAAGTCCTCGATGATCGCGTGCCCCTCGGCCACGAGGCAGAGCACGGCGAGGCGCAGCGTGTCGTCGGGCGCGTGGACGACCCGGCCGAGGTTCTCGACGATCTCCCGGATCTGCCCGCTCGGTACCGGCTCGACTGCGCGCTCAGCCATCCCTCATCAGCGCCTCCACCTCGTCGAGGATCGCGGCCGCGATGTCCTCCTTCGGGGCCTTCGCGACCGTCCGCTCCCCGGATTCCGCGAGCAGTGTCACCTCGTTCTCCGGCGCGTCGAAGCCGATGTCCGGACGCGCGACGTCGTTGAGGACGAAGAGGTCGGCGCCCTTGCGGGCGAGCTTCTCCCGCGCGCGCTCGAGGCCGCCCGGGCCGGTCTCGGCGGCGAAGCCGACGATGATCTGGCCCGCGTGGCGGCGCTCGCCGAGCGCCGAGAGCACGTCGCCCGTCGGCTCGAGCTCGAGCGCCCACGCCGTCGTGTCCTTGGGCCGCTTCGCCGCGAGCGTCTCCGCGGGCCGGTAGTCGGCGATCGCGGCGGCCATCACGACGACGTCCGCCTTCGCGCCGCGGCCGAGCGCCTCACGCTCGAGGTCGGCGGCCGTGGGTGTCTCGACGACCTCGACGCCGGCCGGGGCCGGCACGGCGAGGTTCGCAGCGAGGAGCGTCACCTCGGCGCCGCGGCGGCGGGCCTCGGCCGCGAGGGCGATCCCCATCCGTCCCGACGAGCGGTTGCCGACGAAGCGGACGACATCGAGCGGCTCCCGCGTGCCTCCGGCCGAGACGAGAACACGCTTTCCCCGCAACGGGCCGGTCCCCACGAGGAGGGCACGCGCGGCGCGGAAGATCTCGTCCGGCTCCGCCATGCGCCCCACGCCGAGCTCCCCTTCCGCCGTCTCGCCCTCGTCCGGCCCGACGAGGACGACACCTCGCTCGCGCAGCGTCTCGGCGTTCGCACGCGTCGCGGGATGCGACCACATCCGCGGGTTCATCGCCGGCGCGACGAGCACCGGCCCACGATGCGCGAGCGCCGCCTCGGTGAGGACGTTGTCGGCGATCCCCTGCGCGAGCTTCGCGAGCGTGTTCGCCGTACACGGCGCGACGACGAGCAGGTCGGCCCGCGTGAGGTGGAGATAGACGTCGTCGCCCGGCGGGCGACGCGCGAGCGCCCGGAACGTCTCGGCGGTGACGAAGCGCTCGGCCGCCGGGGTGACGAGGGGGACGACCTCGTGGTCGTCCTGCACGAAGAGACGGCACAGCTCACACGCCTTGTAGGCGGCGATGCCGCCCGTCACCCCGAGCAGGACACGGGACATGCCGAAATGATGCCTACCCGCCGCCGGTGCGGCTGATGCGCGCCCGGCGACGCCCCTCAGGAGGCGTAGTCGTACTTGAGCATGCCCTGGGAGACTTCCTCCAGGGCCATGGTCAGGTAGTTCTTCGACCGGCTCTCGACGAGGGGCGGCAGGTTGTCGCCGAAGGTGCCTTCGCCGAGCTGGTGGTGGTAGTTGTTGATCTGCCGGGCCCGCTTCGCAGCCACGATCACGAGCGCGTAGCGCGAGTCCACGTTCTCCAGCAGGTCGTCGACGCGGGGTTCGATCATCGCCGCGGCATGGTAGCGGCAGGGGTCAACAGGCTGCGGACGAGCGTCGTCAGCTCGTCCACCGCACGCTCGAGATCGTCGTTCTCGATCACGAAGTCGAACTCGCCGGCCAGCTCGAGCTGCTTCCGCGCGAGCTCGATCCGCTCCCCGATCTCGCCGGCGCTCTCGGTCGCCCGCTCGCGCAGCCGCCGCTCGAGCTCCTCCACCCGCGCGGAGACGAAGATCGTGATCGCACCCTGCACCTCGCGCTTGACGCGAAGAGCGCCCTCGGTCTCGAGCTCGAGCAGGGGCACGTGACCGTTTGCCGCGATCCGGTCGAGCTCGGAGAGGAGCGTCCCGTAGCGGTGACCGGAGACGTATTCCACGTGCTCGAGGAACTCGCCGCGCGCGACGCGCGCGCGAAAGTCGTCGTCGGAGAGGAACCGGTACTCGCGCCCGTCCTCCTCGCCGTCCCGTCGCTCTCGCGTCGTGGCGGAGACGGTGACCTCGATTCCCGGGACCCGTTCGACGAGCTCGCGGATCAGCGTTCCCTTGCCGGCGCCCGACGGGCCCGTGACGACGAGCACCGTGGGCATCCGCACAGCCTCCACTAGCGGCTGTTGAAGAGGCCGATCAGCTCCGTGCGCTGCCGATCGGACAGCCCGCCGACGGTCTTCGACTGGCTGATCCGGCACGTGTTGAGGAACCGCGCAGCTTTCACCCGCCCGAACTTCGGCACGGCCATCAGGATGTCGATCACCTTCGCCGTCGAGACGTACTCGGGTGGGTTACCGAGGATCTGGTCGATCCGGACGTTGCCTTCCTTCAGGTCCTTCTTGAGCTTGGCGCGCCGGACGCGGACGTCGTTCGCTCGCTTGAGGGCGTCCATCCGCTGGTCGAGAGAACGGAGCGGAGCGTGCGCCTGGGTCTTGGTGGGGGACACGAAGCGCCGATCTTACCAATGCTTCGGCGACCTTCAAGCTGGGACTTTTCGCACCGTTTCCGGGCTTTTTGCCAGACCTGCCGCGTCTTCCGGTCTGGCAACGCCGACCTCGGCGCACACCGCCGCAAGCTCCGCACGGACGCGGTCGGGCGCACCGGGATCGGCGAAGAGGACGGTTCCGAGCGCGACGTCGGTGGCGCCGCAGGCGACGAATTCGAGCGCATCGCGGCCGGACTGGATTCCACCCATCCCCACGATGGGCAGGCCGGTGGCCGCGTGGCAGACGCTCACCGCGTGGAGGGCGATCGGCTTCAGCGAGGGCCCGGAGAGGCCGCCGCTGCCGCGCGCGAGCACCGGGCGGAGTCGACGGTCGAGGGCGACGGCACGCAGCGTGTTGACGAGGGAGAGCCCGTCCGCGCCGGCCGACGCGACCGCGCGCGCAACCTCCGCGACGTCGGGGTGCGCAGCCGAGAGCTTCGCGTACAGCGGGAGCTCCGTCGCCTGCCGGCACGCGCCGACGATCTGCGCCGCCGAGTCGGCCGCCTCGTCGACGTTGGGGCACGAGAGGTTGAGCTCGATCGCCTCCAGCTGCAGCCCGGAGAGACGCGCACACATCTCGGCGTAGTCGTCGGCGCAGAAACCGCCGACGCTGACCCAGAACGGAACCCCGAGCTCGCTCAGTTGCGGCAGGTGCTCGGCGAGGAAGCGCTCGCGGCCCGGGTTCGCGAGACCGATCGCATTCAGCATCCCGTGGGCGGTCTCCGCGATCCGCGGCGGCGAGCTTCCCTCCCGGGGCAGCGGCGTCACCGTCTTCGTCACGAATGCGTCGAGCTGCCGCGCGACCGCCGGCGCCGCGAGCGCGTCGAGGCAGCCGCTCGCGTTGAGAATCCTCACGCGAGGGCCTCCACCGGCGGCCTGACGCGGACCGCGTCGAGCACGGGCCCTTCGAGGCAGAGCCGCTGGAGCGCACCGTCGATCTCGACGACGCAGCCGTAGCACGCGCCGTAGCCGCAGGCCATCGGCGCCTCCCACGCGAGCTGCGCCGTCGGGCAGAGCGCCGCGACCGCCCGCAGCATCGGCTCGGGACCGCAGGCCAGCAGGTCGAAGCCGGGCTCGATGACCTCCGTGACGAGCACGGGATCGACGACGACCTCCGCGCCGGGCAGGAGCGCGGCAGCCTCGGCGTGCTCCGGGCTGCGGAAGCCGAGGAGGACGGGCGGCGCGCCGCCGAGCTGCTCGGCGAGATAGGGAAGCGGCGCGACGCCGATCCCGCCGCCGACGAGCAGCGGCCGATCGACGTCGAGCCGATAGCCGTGGCCGAGCGGACCGAGCACGCCGATCTCGTCGCCGGGCTCGAGCTCGCAGAGAGCCCGCGTGCCGGGCCCGACCGGGTCGACGAGGAACGCGAGCTCGCCCGCCGGCGCCAGGCAGAGCGAGAACGGCCGCGGCAGCAGACGTCCGGGCGCCTCGAGCATGAAGAGCTGTCCGGGCACACCGGGATCGAGCCCGCCGCGCGCAAGCCGCAGCAGCGTGTACGGCCCGACCGGCTCGGTGCCGACGACGCTATGCCGAGCTGGCCCGCAGCTCTGCATCGATCCGATCCTGCAGGGAGACCGCCTGCTCCGCCCGCGCCGTCGCGATCGCGTGGACGGCTGCCGCCGCCCCGGAGAGCGTCGTGATGCACGGCACGCGGTGTGTGAGCGCCGCCTCGCGGATGGCGTACCCGTCCGACCGCGCGTTGCGGCCTTCGGGCGTGTTGATGACGAGATCGCAGCGGCCGCGCCGGATGAGGTCGACCACCGTCGACTCGCCGTCGGTCGCGTCGCTCAGCTTGCGTACCGGCTCGACGGCGATGCCGGCACGTGTGAGCGTCTCGGCCGTTCCCTCGGTGGCGTACAGCTGGAAGCCGAGACCGACGAGCGTCGCTGCGATCGGCACGGCGTCCTGGTGATCCGGCTCGCGGATCGAGATGAAGACGGAGCCGGACCGCGGCAACGTCCGCCCCGCGGCGCGCTCGGCCTTGTCGAGCGCGGTCGACAGGTCGGCGGCGCTCGCCATCACCTCTCCGGTCGAGCGCATCTCCGGCCCCAGCACGGGGTCGCTGCCCGGGAAGCGCGCAAACGGGAGCACCGCGGCCTTGACGCTCCACTGCCGCGGCGGCCGTTCGAGGGGAAGCTCCAGCTCCGAGATCCTCGCGCCGAGCGCGAGGCGGCACGCGGCCTTCACGAGCTCGACCCCGGTCGCCTTGCTCACGAACGGGACCGTCCGCGAGGCGCGCGGGTTCGCCTCGAGCACGTACACCTCGCCGTCACCGGCGACCGCCAGCTGGACGTTGAGCAGCCCGACGGTGCCGAGGGCGCGCCCGAGGATCCGTACGGTGCGTGCGATCTCCTGCGTCTGCGCGAAGGAGAGGCTGGGCGCCGGCAGAACGCACGCCGAGTCTCCGGAGTGGACGCCCGCCTCCTCGACGTGCTGCATGACGGCGGCGACGTACGTGTCGACGCCGTCGCAGAGCGCGTCGACGTCCACCTCGACCGCATGCTCGACGAAGCGGTCGACGAGCACGCTCGCGAAGGAGGGCATCTCCCGCACGTCCTCCGCCGCGTAGCAGACGCGCATCGCGCGGCCGCCCAGGACGTAGGACGGCCGGACGAGCACCGGGTAGCCGATCCGCTCGGCGATCGCGACCGCCTCGTCGGGCGACGCCGCGATCCCCCACTCCGGCGAGCGGAGGCCGTGTGCGCGCAGGAGGCCGGCGAAGCGCTCCCGGTCCTCGGCGAGGTCGACGGCGTCGAAAGGAGTGCCGAGGATCCGGTAGCCGGCGTCCTCGATCGCGCGCGCGAGCTTGAGCGGCGTCTGGCCGCCGAACTGGATCACGACACCGGTCGGCTTCTCCCGTTCGCAGATCGCGAGCACCGACTCGGTGTCGAGCGGCTCGAAGTAGAGCCGGTTGGACGTGTCGTAGTCGGTCGAGACGGTCTCGGGGTTGCAGTTGACCATCACCGCCTCGTAGCCGAGCTCGCGGTACGTCGTGACCGCGTGGACGCAGCAGTAGTCGAACTCGATGCCCTGCCCGATCCGGTTCGGACCGGAGCCGAGGATGACGACACGCGGCCTGCCCCCGACCGGCGGCGCTTCGTCGGCCTCGCCCCACGTCGAGTAGTAATAGTTCGACGCGGCCTCGACCTCGCCCGCGCACGAGTCGACGCGCCGATACACGGGACGCACGCCGCAGTCGCGCCGGCGCTGCCGCACGACCGTCTCCTCCACCTCCGCCGCACTTGCGATCGCGGCGTCGGAGAGCCCGAGCCGCTTCAGCCTCAGCCAGTCGCCGGCGACGAGCGACTCGACCTCGGCGCAGCCGGCGAGCGCGTCGCGGATCCGCGCGATCTCCCGCTGGAAGAAGGGGTGCACGTCCTCAGGCACGTCCGCGAGGGTCGGCCAGGGAGTCGCGGCCCCTGCGTCGAGCTCCCGCGAGCGGTAGGCCTTGAGGAACGCCTCGGCGAAGGTGCGGCCGATGCCCATCGTCTCCCCCACCGACTTCATCTGCGTCCCCAGCGTGCGGTCGGCCCCCGGGAACTTCTCGAACGCGAAGCGCGGGAACTTGACGACGACGTAGTCGAGCGTCGGCTCGAAGCTCGCGGGCGTCGTCCCGGTGAGGTCGTTCGGGATCTCGTCGAGCGTGTAGCCGACGGCGAGCCGCGCCGCGACCTTCGCGATCGGGTAGCCGGTCGCCTTCGACGCGAGCGCGGAGGAGCGCGAGACGCGCGGGTTCATCTCGATCACGCGCATCTCGCCGGTCTCGCGACTGCGGGCGAACTGGATGTTCGAGCCACCGGTGTCGACCCCGACCGCGCGGATGACCGCCGCGGCGGCGTCGCGCAGCTCCTGGTACGCCTCGTCCGGGAGCGTCATCTGCGGCGCGACGGTCACGGAGTCGCCCGTATGGACGCCCATGGGATCGAGGTTCTCGATCGAGCACACGATCACGACGTTGTCGATCCGGTCGCGGACCACCTCGAGCTCGAACTCGTCCCAGCCGCGCACCGACTCCTCGACGAGCACCTGTCCGATCGGGGACTCCGCGAGACCGCGTTCGACCTGCTTCCGCAGCTCCTCGGACGTCGCGGCGAAGCCGCCCCCGTGGCCGCCGAGCGTGAACGCGGGCCGCACGACGACCGGTACCCGCAGCCCGGCGACCTCGTCGACCGACGTCACCACTTTCGACGCGGGTACCCGGAGCCCGCACGACTCGACCGCCTGCTTGAACTTGAGCCGGTCCTCTGCGCGCTCGATGACGTCGAGACGCGCGCCGATCAGCTCGATGCCGAGCTCGTCGAGGATGCCGGCCGTCGACAGCTCCCGCGCGAGGTTGAGCGCCGTCTGGCCGCCCATCGTCGGCAGCAGCGCGTCGGGGCGCTCGATGCGCAGCACCTCCGCGACCGCCTCGGCGTCGAGCGGCTCGAGGTACGTGCGGTCGGCGAAGCCGGGGTCGGTCATGATCGTCGCCGGGTTGGAGTTGACGACGATCGTGCGGAAGCCGTCCTCGCGCAGCACCTTGAGCGCCTGGCAGCCGGCGTAGTCGAACTCCGCCGCCTGGCCGATCACGATCGGCCCGGAGCCGACGATGCAGATGCTCTCGAGGTCGGTGCGCCTAGGCACCGGCGGCCCCCGCGACCTCGTCGACCCACGCCGCGAGCAGCGGCCACGCGTCGTGCGGGCCCGGGCCCGCCTCGGGGTGGAACTGGAGCGACCGTGCGCGCTGCTCCGGAAGCTCGAGGCCCTCGACCGTCCCGTCGTAGAGCGAGACATGCGAGACCTCGGCGGCGTCGCTCGGCCGTACGGCGAAACCGTGGTTCTGGCTCGTGACGAGGACGCGTCCGGTGCGCCGCTCGTGCACCGGATGGTTGGCGCCGCGGTGCCCGAACGTGAGCTTGTACGTCTCGTGACCGGTCGCGCGCGCGATCAGCTGGTGGCCGAGACAGATGCCGAGCACGTGCGTCCTCCCGAGGAGGTCCCGCACCGTCTCGGTCTCGGCTGCGAGCGGCTCGGGGTCACCGGGGCCCGGCGAGAGGAGGACGCCGTCGTAGGAGGCGACCTCGTCCGCGTCGGCGGTGTGCGGGTAGACGGTCACCGCAGCGCCCGCTTTCGCGAGTCGGCGGAGAACCGAGCGCTTGACCCCGTAGTCGACCACCGCGATCCGCACGCGACCGTCTGCCGCGTAGACGTATGGCTCGTCGGTCGACACGTCCGCGACGAGCGCGCGCCCGAGCATCGACGGCTGTCGCGCCGCCAGCTCGACCGCCTCCTCGACGTCGAGGCCCGAGGCCACCGCGATCCCCGGTGCGGAGCCGGCGTCGCGAAGATGGAGGACGAGGCTCCGCGTGTCGATCCCGGTCAGCGCCACGATGCCGCGCTCGCGCAGCCAGTCGGTCCACTCGGGCCCCCGGGCCTCGCGCATGAGCACGGCACGCGCGTGCGTCCGTGCCGATTCGCTGCGCTCCTCGGCCACGCCGTAGTTGCCGACCATCGGTGCCGTGAAGCAGATGAGCTGATCCTCGAAACTCGGATCCGTGACCGCCTCCTGGTAGCCCGACATGCCGGTGGTGAAGACGGCCTCACCGAGCGCGTGGCCTTCCGCTCCGACCGACTCGCCGGGCCAGACCGTCCCGTCCGCGAGCGCGAGATAGGCGGCGCTCACTCGTGCACCACTGCCCCGCCGGCGAGCGTCATCCGCACCGTGCCGGTCAGGGTCGAGCCGAGGAGCCACGAGTTCCGCGAGCGCGAGTGGAAGGGCTGCTCGCCGACCGTCCACTCGCGCTCGAGATCCAGGAGGACGAGGTTCGCCGCAGCGCCCGCCACGACACGCGGCCGGTCGAGGCCGAAGATCCGCGCAGGTCCGGCGGACATCCGCTCGAGCAGCGTCGCGAGGGACAGCACGCCCGGCTTGACGAGGTGGGTGTAGAGAGCCGGGAATGCCGTCTCGAGGCCGGTCACCCCGAACGGGGCCGCCTCGAACGGCACGTCCTTCTCGAATGCCGCGTGCGGCGCATGGTCGGTCGCGACGGCCTCGATCGTCCCGTCGCGCAACGCGTCGAGCAGCGCGACCCGGTCGTCTTCGGCCCGCAGCGGCGGGTTCATCTTCACGTTCGGGTCGAGAGACCGGACCGCGTCGTCGGTGAGGACGAGGTGGTGCGGCGTCGCCTCGCCGCTCGCCGCGATGCCCGCCGCCCGTGCCCGGCGCAGCGCCTCGACCGACTCCGCCGCCGAGAGGTGGAGGACGTGGACGCGACCGTGCTCGTAGCCCGTGAGCGCGAGATCGCGCTCGACGGCGACGGACTCGGCCACGGACGGATAGCCGGCGAAGCCGAGCTCGGCCGCGACGCGTCCCTCGTGCACGTGCCCGCCGCGCGACAGGGTGGGCTCCTCGCAATGGAGCGCGAGCGGCCGGTCGGTGATCGAGGCGTACTGGAGCGCGCGGCGCATGAGGCCCGCCGAGGCGACGGGCACGCCGTCGTCGGAGAAGGCGACCGCGCCGGTGTCCGCGAGCTCGGCCATCTCGGTCAGCTGCTCTCCGCGCTGGCCGAGGGTGATCGCGGCGAGGAACCCGACGGGCACCTCGGCCTCGCGGCCGGCCGCCTCGACGAGCGCGCCCAGCGTCGCCGCCGAGTCGACGACCGGATCGGTGTTGGGCATCGCGAGGATCGCGCAGTAGCCGCCGGCGGCCGCGGCCGCCGTGCCGGTCGCGACGGTCTCCTCGTCCTCGCGGCCCGGCGTGCGGAGATGGACGTGAGGATCGACGAACGCCGGCGTGAGCACGAGTCCGTCCGCCTCCACGACACGGTGCTCGTTCGCGTCGACCCGCTCGGCGACCTCGGCGATCGTTCCGGCGTCGATCCGCACCTCGAGTCGCTGGTCGATTCCCTCGACCGGGTCGAGCACGCGGGCGCCGCGAATGACGACGCTCGCCCGCGGAAGGTCCTTCTGCCAGAGCATCACGCCACCTCCACGGCGGTGAGCGCCTGCATTCCGACCGGGCCGCCGGTGAGCACGTCGTAGAGGACGGCCATCCGGACGACGAGCCCGGAACGGACCTGGGTCGTGATGAGCGACTCGGATGCGTCGGCGACGCGCGGGTCGATCTCGACCCCGCGGTTCATCGGCCCCGGGTGCATGACCTTCTGCCCCGGCCGGAGCCGCTCGGGCGTGATCCCCCAGCGCTCCGTGTACTCGCGGAGGCTCGGCACGAAGTTCGCGCCCGCCTCCATCCGCTCGTTCTGCATGCGGAGGACGTAGACGACGTCGGCGTCGCGGATCGCCTCGATGTCGACGGAGGTCTCCGCCGGGAGGCCGCGCGGCAGCAGGGCCGGCGGACCGACGAGCGTCGCCCGGATCCCGACGAGCGAGAACGCCTGCAGCAGCGAGCGCGCGACGCGCGAGTGGAGGACGTCGCCGACGATCGCGACGTGGAGGCCCTCGAGCTTCCCGAGCTCCTCCCGGAGCGTGTAGAGGTCGAGCAGCGCCTGCGTCGGGTGCTGGTGCTTGCCGTCGCCGGCGTTGACGACGTGTGCGTCCGTGACGCGTGCGACGAGCTGCGGCGCCCCGATCTGCGGGTGCCGGATCACGATCACGTCCGGGTCGTACGCCCCGAGGGTGAGCGCCGTGTCCTTCAGCGACTCGCCCTTGTCCACCGAGGAGCCGACGGACTTGACGGTGAGCGTGTCCGCCGAGAGCCGCTTGGCGGCGAGCTCGAAGGACGACGACGTGCGCGTCGACGACTCGTAGAAGAGGTTGACGACGAGGTGCCCCTGCAGCGTCGGCAGCTTCTTCACGTGGCGCTCGAGCGAGGCGGCGAAGGTGCGCGCCGTGCCGAGCAGGCGCTCGACGTCGTCGCGGCTCAGATCGCCGACCGACAGGAGGTGTCGCTTCGGCGGCGTCGTGGGTGGACGGAGGTCGTCCGTGACGAGACGGATCATCCGCGCTCCTCCTCCGGGCTCGAGACGACGAGGACGGCGTCGAGCTCGTCGACCTCGACGAGCTGCACCTGGATCCGCTCGGCCCGCGACGTGGGCAGGTTCTTGCCGACGTAGTCCGGCCGGATGGGGAGCTCGCGATGCCCGCGGTCGACGACCACGGCCAGCTGGACGCGCGCGGGCCGGCCGTAGGCGAAGAGCGCCTCGATCGCCGCGCGGATCGTGCGCCCCGTGTAGAGGACGTCGTCGACGAGGACGACCGTGCGTCCGTCGAGCGGGAAGTCGAGCTGCGAGGCCCGCACGAGCGGCTGCGGCGCGAGGGGCGCCTCGCCGCCGCGCACCGTGACGTCGTCGCGGTAGAACGTGATGTCGACGGCGCCGAGGTCGGGCGCGAGGCCGGAGCGCTCCTCGATCAGGCGCGCGAGCCGGCGGGCGAGCGGAACGCCGCGGGTCTGGATCCCGACGAGCGCGACCTCGTCGAGCTCGGGGTTGCCCTCGATGATCTCGTGGGCGATTCTCGAAAGGGTCCTCCCCAGCCCATCGGCGTCGAGGACGGTCTTCCCCTGGACGGGGACATGCGTGGACATTCGACTCCTTTCCGGCCTCGCTGGACCGGGTTAAAGGGGCTCGTGCTCGGAGGACTGTACCTGCCGCGCCGGACGAGCGGCAGGCGAGGATCTCACCCCGCCGCGCGACGCTATACCGTCTCGCCCGTGCACGAGGACCTTCTCGACCGCTACGCCGAGCTCATCGTGGGGTTCGGCGCCAATGTCCAGCCGGATCAGGTCGTCGCCGTCGAGGGGCCGCTCGAGTCGGCTCCGCTCGTGCACCGGATCGCTCGCCGCGCCTACGAGCGGGGCGCGCGCTACGTCGACGTCGCCTACTTCGACGCCGAGGTCAAGCGGATCCGGATCGAGGCGGCCCCGGACGACTCGCTCGAGTGGGTGCCCCCGTGGCTCGGCCGCCGCATGCTCGACCTCGGCGACCTCGAGGCGGCGAGGATCGTCCTCTCGCCGTTCGTTCCGCCAGGCCTGCTCGAAGGGCTCGATCCGGTGCGCGCCGGCCGCGACCGCCTGCCGACCGTGCGGGAGCTGTTCAAGGTCGTCGACGACCGCTCGGTCGCCTGGACGGTCTCGCCGTTCCCGACGGAGGCGTGGGCCCGAGTCGTCTTCCCCGAGCTCGAGCCGGCCGCGGCCGTCGAGGCGCTCTGGCGCGACCTCGAGCACGTCTGCCGGCTCGACGAGGACGACCCGCCGGAAGCGTGGCGGCGACGGATCGAGGAGATCTGGCAGGTGGCCTCGCGCCTCGACGAGCTCGAGCTCGATTCCCTGCGGTTCGTCGGGCCGGGCACCGACCTGACCGTCGGCCTGCTCCCCAGCTCGCGCTTCGCGAAGGAGGGCGGCGGCGCGACGACGCGCTCGGGCATCCACCACGTGCCGAACCTGCCGACGGAAGAGCTGTTCACGACGCCCGATCCCGAGCGGACGGAGGGCAGCGTGGCGTCGACGAAGCCGCTCGACGTCGGCGGGTCGATCGTGTCGGGGCTGCGGCTCCGGTTCGAAGGGGGCCGCGCCGTCGAGATCGAGGCCGACGCCAACGCGGAGGCGCTGCGGCGGCGGTGCGCCACCGACGAGGGCGCCGCCCGGCTCGGCGAGGTCGCCCTCGTCGACGGCGGGAGCCGGATCGGCCGGCTCGGTCGAACCTTCTTCAACACGCTTCTCGACGAGAACGCGGCGAGCCACGTCGCGCTCGGCGACGCGTACTCGAGCCCCATCGCGGATCCGGCGGACCTGCCGCGGATCAACGAGAGCGGAATCCACGTCGACTTCATGATCGGCTCGGAGGAGGTCGCGGTCAGCGGCATGACCCGCCGTGGCGACGAGGTGCCGCTGCTCCACGGTGGCTCCTGGCAGTTCTGATCCCTACGCGACGGCGGCGCCGTACTACGCGCGGGGGCGAATGCCGTACCCGCCGGCGCTCGTCGACTCGCTCCGGACGGAGCTGAGACTCGACGGCACCGGGCGGCTGCTCGACGTCGGTTGCGGCCCGGGCTCGCTCACGCATCTGCTCGCGCCCCTGTTCGAAGAGGCCGTCGGCGTCGACGCGAGCGCGCCGATGGTGCGGGAGGCCGAAGAACGCGCGGCCCCGCACGAGCGCTTCGTTCGTCTGCGTGCCGAGGAGCTGCCCGGCGCGCTCGGCACGTTCCGCGTCGTCACCCTCGCGCAGTCGTTCCACTGGATGGACCAGGCTTCCGTCGCACGAATCCTCTTCGCGATGCTCGAGCCCGGCGGAGCGCTCGTCCACGTCGGCGCAACCACGCACGAAGGGGCCGGCGACGTGCCGCGCGCGGAGATCGACGCGCTCATCCACCGCTACCTCGGAGACCGGCCGCCGGGTCGGGACGACGAGCGGTCGAACCTCGCGGCGGCCGGCTTCGAAGGCCCGGTAGAGCTCGAGGTGCCGCGGAACGAGACGTATGCGAGGAGCGCGGACGACGTCGTCGCCTCGGTGTACTCGCTCTCGTACGCGACGCCCGAGCGCTTCGGGGCGCGCCGCGAGGCGTTCGAGCGGGACCTGCGCGCGCTGCTCGGCGGTCGCGTCTTCAGCGAGCGTCCGCGCGGGATCAGCCTTCTCGTATACCGGCGCCCCCTCGGTGCCTCCGGCCTTTCACGGGGCTGACCACGGCGTAGAGCCGAGCCCACTGGCGTGCGTCGAGGTCGCGCGCGGCGGCATGCCGCTCGAAGCCGAGCTCGAGCGCGGCCACGTGGACGAGCCGTCGGGGGAGGAGCCGGTCGAGGGGCGCCCGGGCGCCGAACGCGCGCCGCAGCAGCGCCTCGTAGGCGGCGGCGTCTGCGGTTGGGAGGAGCGGCTCCGGCCGCCGGGTCGCGCGCAGCACCGCCGCGTCGACGCTCGGCGGAGGCGCGAAGCAGCCGCGCGGCACGCGCCGGACCAGCTGCAGCTCGTACCACGCTCCCCACGTGCAGCCGAGCACCGTCGACGGCCAGACGGCCGTCCGCTTCGCGGCGAGCCCCCACTCCACGATCCCGTCGAGCCGCTCGAGCGGAACGCGCGGGTCCCCGAGCAGGCGCCGCAGGATCGCCGTCCCCGCGGCGAAGGGCAGGTTCGCGACGACCGCGAACGGCTCGCCCGGCAGCCGGAGCGTCGTCGCATCCCCCTCCACCACCTCGACTCGGGGGTCGTCCTCGAAGCGCGCGCGCAGCCGGCGCAGCGAGGCGGGGTCGAGCTCGACCGCGCGCACGCGAGCGCCGGCGTCGGCGAGTGCGCGGGTCAGGACGCCGCTGCCGGCGCCGAGATCGAGCACGAGCGCGCCGGGCCGGACCCCGGCGTCGCGGACGAGCTCCTCTGCGAGGACGCGACTACGAAGTGCGTGGCGGCCGCGCGGCCGCGCCTGCGGTGAGGCGCGCCCTGCCACGAACCATCACCGTCGCCATGGCGCCCAACCTACGGCTCCGCGATCAGGTCGTCGGGCTCGGTGAGCGCCTCGATCGCGTCCTGCGCCGTCTCGAGCTCCTGCTCCGGGACGAGGACGCTCACCGCATCGTCGTCCGGGGCGGACTCGATCGACGACTCGATGCCGGCGTTGCGGAGGATCTCCTGCAGCTCTTCTGCCTCCGCGACGTCGCCGGCGACGGCGACCTGGACCATCCCACTCATCTCGGGTCGATCATAGGGGCTCCGCCGGCTCACCGCGCTCCTCCGTGCGAGCGGGGCGCGCGCCCCGCCTGACGAGCCGCGGCGCGCCGCGCTCGGCGAACGGCACCTCGATGAGGTCGAAGTCGCGCGGCACGACCGTGTCGGCGAACACCTCGCGGGCCTCCTCGGCGAGCTCCGGCCCGAAGTAGCGGGGCGAGACGTGGGTGAGCGCGAGCAGCCGGACCTGCGCGAGACGTGCGATCTCGGCGGCTCCTGCAGCCGTCGAATGCATCGTCTCTCGCGCCCGCTCCGCCTCCGCGGAGAGGAAGCTCGCCTCGTGCACGAGCAGATCCGCCCCCTGCGCCGCGGAGACGACGACCGGCGACGGCGCAGTGTCTCCGGTCAGGACGAGCTTCCGCCCCGGCCGCGGCTCCCCGAGGACGTCCGCCGGCGTGACGGTGCGGCCGTCCGCGACGGTCACGTCCTTTCCCGCCTGCAGCTGTCCGCGCGCGGGACCGTCGGGCACGCCGAGGGCGTCTGCGGCGGCGACGTCGAACCGGCCGGGACGCCCGCGCTCGACGAGCGCGTAACCGAGCGCCTCGGACCCGTGCTCGACCGCGAACGCCTCGATCGCGTGGTCGTCGCGCTCGAGCGTCTCTCCGGCTTCGAGCTCGACGAGGGCCATGGGGTACGGAAGCCTGCCGAGGAACGGCTGCAGCCGCTTGAACAGCCCGCGCAACCCCACCGGTCCGTACACCGTGAGCGGCACCTCGTCACGGCCGCGGAGCGCGAACGTCTTCAGCATCCCGGGCAGGCCGAGAACGTGGTCGGCGTGGAAGTGCGTGAGGAAGATCTCCTGCAGGTCCGGGAGGCCGATCGCCGACCGCTGGAGCTGGCGCTGCGTCCCCTCGCCGCAGTCGAACAGCAGCCGCTCGCTGCCGCGGCGGACGAGCAGCGCCGCGGGGCTCCGCTGCGCAGTCGGCATCGAGGCCGCGGTGCCGAGGAAGACGACGTCGAGGTCCACGCGGCGATTCTAAGAACGGGGGCTAATCGTGTTCCGCTGCGCCGCCGCCATGCGGGCCGGTGGACGAGCGCATGCGGCGGCTGCGGCGCGGACGCGACCTCGAACGGTCGCTTACGCTCCTGCGCCTCTTCCTGCTCACCTCGGCGCTCATCTGCACGGGCGCGGGAATCGCGCTCGGCTGGGTCCTCTCCCACTCGCTCCGCACAGAGGCACTCGACGCCGAGCAGACGTCTCTCGTCCGCTACGTGGACGGCGTGGTGCGCCCGACGCTCGTCCGCCGCAACCACGTCGTCGTCCCCTGGAGTCAGGACTCCCAGCTCGGATCGAGCGTCCTGACGCAGAAGGACATCGTCACGGTCAAGGTCTGGAGGGTGACCGGCAAGACCGGGGTGCTCGCGTGGACGAACCCGATCTCGCGCTCGAGCACCGACGTCCTGAAGAAGAATCGCGACCACAGGTTGATCGACCATCGCTTCCCTCTCGACGACCTCCTCGGCGACGCGATTCACCAGAACCGGCCTGTTGCCGCCCTCGTCGGCACCGGAGCCGACGGCGAAGACGCATTCGAGCGCAACGATCTCGGCTTCTCGCACCTCTTCGAGGTCTACGCGCCGATCGAGAACGCGACCGGCACCCGGGCGATCGGAGCCTACGAGATCTATGCCGACCCGCGCGCGCTCGGCCACCTGATCGGCTCGCGGCGCCAGACGCTCTGGCTGGCCGTCGGCATCGTCCTCGCGGCGCTGTGGGCGGCGCTCGCCCTCCTCGTGCGCGCCGCCTCGCGGACGCTGCGGCGCCAGAACGCGAAGCTGCGGGCGCGGACCCTGCGGCTCGCCGAGTCGAACCGGCTCCTCGAGGAGAGCGCCCTCGAAGCGGTCGAGAGCCTCAACGCGACGGTCGACGCGAAGGATCCGTACACCGCGGGACACTCGCAGCGCGTGCAGCGGATCGCGGTCGCCCTCGGCGAGGAGCTCGGGCTCGACAGGGAGCGGCTGGACGTCCTCCGCTTCGCGGGGATGTTCCACGACATCGGCAAGATCGCCGTTCCCGACGCGATCCTGACCAAGCCCGACCGGCTGACGAAGCTCGAGTTCGAGATCGTGAAGCGGCATCCCGAGGACGGCGCACACATCATCGGCCGCCTCCACCGCCTGCATGCCGCCGTCCCGGCAATCCTCCACCACCACGAGCGCTGGGACGGCCGCGGCTACCCGCACGGGCTGCGGGGCGAGGCGATTCCGCTCGAAGCCGCCGTCGTCGGGCTCGCCGACGCGGTCGACGCGATGACGACCGACCGCCCGTACAGCTCCGCCCAGAGTCTCGAGGACGCCGCCGAGGAGATCGTCCGCAACCGCGGCACGCAGTTGCGCCGGCGGTCGTCGACGCGTTCACCTCGCTCGTCGAGCGGATGCCCGAGCTGTTCGGGGCCGACCCGGCCGCTGGCGAGCTCCTTCGAGTCTGAGGCGCAGTCGCGATAGGCTCGCGGCATGGCCGACCCGACCGTGCTCGAGGTCTACCGGCGCGAGGTGACGCCGGAGCTCTACCGCGAGGTGCGGGAGCTCTACAAACAGCACTCGATCGCCGAGGACGCGCGCGACCTCGAAGGCCTGATCTCGACGCTGACGCCCGACTGCGTCTACGAGCTCATGCAGACCGGCCACCGCTGGGAAGGCCACGACGGGGCGCGGCGCTTCTACACAGAGCTGCTGACCGCGTTCCCCGACATCCGCTTCGACCTGACCGACATCGTGATCGGGCCGCAGGGCGTCTGCGAGGAGGCGGACGTGACGGCGACCCAGCAGGCGCCGTGGCTCGGCGCTTTGCCCGCGGTCGGGCGGCTCGAATGGAAGGTCGTGATCTGGTTCCCGTGGGATCCGGCGCAGCGTCTCTTCCGGGGCGAGAGGATCTACGTCAGCGGGATCGACCTGCCGTCCGCCGGCTAGGGCACGACGAGCTTCTGACCGGGGACGATCGTCGCCCCGACCAGGTGGTTCCGCTGCTCGAGCTTCCAGACGCCTTCGCGCGGGTCGCCGGCATACGTGCGTACGGCGACGCTCCAGAGCGTGTCGCCCGGTCGCACGACGTACGTCTGCTTCGGCCCGGCCCCGCTCGAGCCGCGCGCGGCGAGGCCCACGGCCAGCGCTGCGACGCAGAGGAGAATGAGGAGCTTCCCGAACATCTGTTCGCATCCTAAGCGAACAGATGTTCGCTGTCAAGACGAGTCCGACGACACCGCCGCGAGAACCGCGTCGACGAGCCTCGCCGCGCCGAAGCGAACCGGGTCGTCGGCCGGCAGCCCGGTCTCCTTCGCCGCCGCCGCCACCGCCGCCCGCGCTTCCTCCTCCCCGAGCCCGCGTGTGTTGAGCGCCACCGCAGCGACCCGCGAGGGACGAGCGGGCAGGGCAAGCCGCTCGTGCAGCTCGACGAGCTCGCGCAACGGCGGAATCGGGTGCGGCCCTCCGCCCGCGCCCTCGATCTCGGTGCGGCCGGCTTCGTGGCACAGGACGAGGAGGTGCGGGACGCTGCCGTGGTAGAGGCCGAGCGTGACGCCGGAGTAGACGGGGTGCAGGAGCGAGCCCTGGCCCTCGACCCAGAGCAGCTCGCCTCCGCGCGCGTGCCCCTCGACGACGAGGCGCTCGGCGGCGCCGGCGACGAAGTCCGCGACGACGGCGTCCACCGCGATCCCCCAGCCGGCGATCACCATGCCGGTCTGCCCGGTCGGGACGAAGACCGAGCGCAGGCCGCGACGCCGCGCCTCGAGATCGAGCTCGAGCGAGACGGTCATCTTCCCGATCGCGCAGTCGGAGCCGACCGTGAGCACGATCGCGGCGTCGACGGAGAGGTTCTCGCCGGTCACGGTCGACAGGTCCGCCGGCGGCCGCCGCAGGTCGCGCAGCTCGACGCCTCGTGCTTCCGCGAGCGCGCGCAGCTCGGCATCGTCGGCGAGGAAGACGTGGAGCCCGTTCTCGACGTCGAGCCCCCGTTCGACACAGGCGCGGAGGAGCGCGACCCACTCCGGCGGGAAGCGTCCGCCCTGGGTCGCGACGCCGACGAGCGCCGTCGTCGGGCCGAGCGGGAGCGCCTCCTCGACGCTTCCCACCACCGGTACGCCGTCCTCCGTCTGCCCGGCGCGCGCCGAGTCGAGAATCGCGACGACGTCCTCCCGCCGGTAGCGGAGCACGCCGCGCATCGTCTTCCCGTAGTGCGGGTCGGACGAGAAGCCCTCAGCGAGCAGCAGATACCGCGTGGACACCGAGCCCCGGCTCCTCCGGTGGAAGCTGGACGCCGTCGACGAACGGCACGCCCGGCCACGGGTCGTGCGCGAGCAGGAGATTGCCGTCGAGGTCCACGTGGTCGAAGAGGGACGCGATCTGCGCCCCCGCCGAGATGCCGAGGCCCGACTCGACCATGCAGCCGAGCATGCACCCGAGCCCGAGGGCACGGGCGGCGTGCACCATGCGCACCGCCTCGCGGATACCGCCCGACTTCGCGAGCTTGACGTTGATTCCGTGAGCGCGCTCGGCACAGGCGGCGACGTCGTGGTGCGTGTGGCAGTCCTCGTCGACGTAGATCGGGAGCGGCGAGCGCTGCTTCAGCTCCGGGCCGGACGGGTCGGCGGCCGGCAGAGGCTGCTCGCAGTACTCGACGCCGAGCTCCGCGAGCTGCGGCAGCGCCTCGAGCGCCTCGTCGAGGCTCCAGGCCTCGTTGACGTCGACCTGCAGCGGCAGGTCGGCTGCGACGCCGCGGACGGCGCGGACGCGCTCGACGTCGAGCCCGTCGCGGCCGCCGAGCTTGAGCTTGAGGCGACCGAAGCGGGCGAGCGCGTTCTCGGCCCGCCGGCCCATGTCGTCGGGATCGCCGAGCCATACCGTCCAGCTCGTCGGCGGACCTGCGCGTCGCAGCCCGAGCAGCCGCCAGACGGGCTGGCCGAGCAGCTTGCCCTGCAGGTCGTGGAGCGCCGCGTCGACGGCCGCGCGCGCGGCGAACTCGCGCGCGGGCAACCGCTCCATCACCTCCTCGAGCGCGAACGGGTCGTCGCCGAGCAGCTCGGCGTGCTCCTCGACGTACGCCAGCGCGGACTCCGCGGACTCGCCGTAGCGATCGATCGGCTGCGCCTCGCCGAACCCCGAGACGCCGGAGTGCCTGACCTCGACGACGACGGCGTCCTCGGTGTCGTGGGCGCTGCGCGAGATGACGAACGTCTCGGCCAGCTCGAGCGTGACGATCCGCGCGGAGGCGTCCATCGCCGGAACGTACCAACGCGGGGGCGCCGCTAGACTGGCTCCCTCCCCGGCGCCCGTAGCTCAGGGGATAGAGCGCGCGCCTCCGGAGCGCGAGGTCGCAGGTTCGATTCCTGCCGGGCGCATGACGACGCGTATGCCTTAGCGACCGCGCTCAACCAGGCGGCCACCTTGCAGAGAGTCGCGAGCCGCGCGGAGTCTGTGGCACGATCTCGCGCGATGCGTCGGAGCCTCGCCTGGCTCGTTGCCGTGCCGCTGATGGTCGCGGGATCGCAGGCGGCGCACGTGCTCGCGTACTGGATCGTCTACCCGCGCTCGACGATCCGGCTCCGGGTGCTCGCGGACACCGGGCACAGCTACATGGATCTTCTGCCCCTCGTCCTCGGCGTGGCGGGAGCAATCGTCGTGCTCTCCCTCATCGCGACGGGGGTCGACGCGGCGCGCGGTCGCGGTACGCGCGCATTGCCTCCGTGGGCGTTTGCGCTCTTGCCGGTCGTGGGTTTCACGCTCCAGGAACACCTCGAGCGATGGCTCGCGTGGGGGTTCATGCCGTGGCATGAGCTCGTCCAGCCGACGTTCCTCGTCGGGATCGCCCTCCAGCTCCCGTTCGGCGCACTCGCGTATATCGCGGCCCGGCTGCTGCTGCGCGGCGCCGCGCGGGTCGGAGTCCGCCTGCGGGCTGCGCCGCCGCGGCGGGTGGGAGAGCTGCCTGTTCCCGATCCTCCACGGCTCACGCTGCCTCCGCCGTCGCCCGTTCTCTCGCGCGGCCTCGGCCGCCGCGGCCCACCGCTTCTCCTCGGCGCTTGATCCGAACCGCCGCCTGCCGGGCGGCGGATTCACCGTCAAGAGGAGGACTGATGAGACGATCGACGCTGTTCCGCGCGCTCGC
Source organism: uncultured Actinomycetes bacterium (assembly GCA_963746965.1). GTDB lineage: Bacteria > Actinomycetota > Thermoleophilia > Gaiellales > Gaiellaceae > Palsa-739. Next base: position 2,273,670 of record CAVVDH010000001.1, read on the forward strand.
ATGCGCGGGGATAACCGTCACGGTCACCGTGTTCGGCTTCCTCGTCGCGACCCGCGGCGCGGGCGCGGCCACAGACCGGCAGGCGAAGAGCTCGCACACGAACGGGATGCCGATGCCCATGGCGATGGTCCCGCTCGGCGTCGCGAAGTGGCAGGGGATGAAGATCGAGGCGATTCGGAGCGCTCCCGTCACGTTCGGGGTCTTCACCGGCACCAAGATGCGACTCGTCAGGAAGACGAAGAGGGACTCGTTCCACCTGATGGTCAAGCTGACCGACGCCCGCACCAAGGCCGACATTCCGTATGCAACCGTCTGGTGCACGATCCGCAAGGGGTCGAAGATCGTCTTCGACGAGCGCCAGTGGCCGATGCTCTCGGCGTTCATGGGGCCGCACTACGGCAACAACGTCGCGTTGCCGCGGCACGGGCTCGTACACGCTGACGATTCTGATCGGCCCACCGCAGGTGGCACGCCACCCCGAGTACATGCACGTGTGGGTCAAGCCCCACCGTGTGACCTTCGCCTTCAGGTGGAAGGGAACGTGAGCGGCCACGCACGGCGTGCCGCCGTCCTCGGCACCGTGACGACCATCGCGCTCGTCGCCGCCTCGGCCGCCTGGGCACATGCCCGTGTCAGCCCCGCGGTCTCGCTGGTGGGCAAGCTCCAGCTCTACAGCCTCGCCATTCCGACCGAGAAGGAAGGGCTCACCACCGCGAAGATCGTCCTGACGGTGCCCCGGGGCTTCGGGATCGACTCGTTCGTGCCGGCGCCAGGCTGGAAGCAATCGATCGTTGCCGCGGGCCAGGGCGACAACGCGGTCGTCCAACAGGTGACCTGGTCGGGTGGGAAGGTGCCGACCGGCGAGGACTCGCTCTTCCAGTTCCTCGCCCAGCCGGCCCACAGCGGCACCTACACCTTCCACGTTCAGCAGACGTACTCCGACGGTTCGATCGTCGACTGGGCGGGACCGGAATCGGCCGATGCGCCGGCGCCGACGATCTCGGCGGTGTCGTCGATCGGCGGGGGAAGCTCCTGGCTGCCCGTGGCCGGCATCGTGCTCGGTGCGCTCGCGCTACTCGTCGCGATCGCGGTGCTGCTGCGGGGCGGCAGCGGAGGCGCGGGCCGGGAGGGGCGTGAGCTCGTGTGAGGGGCCGCCGTCTCGTGCTCCTTCTCGGAGCGGTTGCCGGTGCGCTGGTGGCACCGGCAACCGCCTCCGCCCATGCGTACATCGTGCACACCGTGCCCGCCGAGAACGCGCTCGTCTCGCACTCCCCGGGCGAGGTCTCGCTCACCTTCGACGAGGCGGTGGAGCCGCGTTTCGCGACGATCGAGGTGGGCGACCCGCAGGGCCACGAGGAGGCGACGGCACCCGTCCGCCGCTCCCCATCGAACCCGGACACGCTCGTCGTGCCGCTGCGTCCGCGCCTTCCGCAGGGCTGGTACCTCGTCTACTGGCGGGCGATCTCCGTCGACGGGCATCCGGTGCAGGGCTACTTCACCTTCGGAGTCGGCCCGGCACCCGGTGCTCCGCCGCAGTTCAAGATTCCGCACTCCACGGCCTCTGCAACGAGCTCGGACGCAGTCGGAACGCGCTGGTTCGCGTTCCTCGCAGTCATGGTCGCGATCGGCCTGTTCGTGCTGCGAGCCGTCGTGGCTCGCCCGCTGGTGGCACGCGGCGCAGGGAAGAACCTCGGCCCGCTCGAGGTCGCCTTTGGAATCGGCGTCGCCGTCGTCGCTGATCGCGGTCCCGCTCTACCTCGACGTCGCAACCTCGATCGACGCCCAACGGTCGATCTTTGCGCTGTCCGGCCTCGTCCCGCTCTTCCGCGTCACCGCGTTCGGGCGGGCGTGGCTCGACCTCGAACTCTGCCTTGCGCTGTTCGCTGCGGCCGCGGCGGCCGCGCTCTGGCTCGACCGTCCCGAGCGCGAGCGGCGTTCGATCGCCGAGCTCTTCTCCCTCCTCGGGGCGCTCCTGGCTGCCGCCGCCGTGCTCCTCGTCCCCGGCCTCGCCGGCCATGCCGCCCAGACCGCCCCTCGCGGCGTGTCGCTCCTCCTGGACTGGGTACATCTCGCCGCCGGCTCCATCTGGCTCGGCGGCCTCGTCGGCCTCCTCGTGCTCGGTGCCATGCTGCCTCCCGCTCGTCGGGTGGCTGGGCTCGCTGTCGCTGTTCCGCGGTTCTCGAACGTGGCCTTCGCCTCGGTCGTGCTCCTGCTCGCGAGCGGGATCGGAGCCACGATCGTCCACCTGCCGCTGCTCGCCGCCCTGTGGCAGACGTCATACGGCGTCGCGATCCTCGTCAAGCTCGGCCTCGTCGCAGCGGCACTCGCGTTCGCCTCGGTCAACTTGCGACGCAACCGGCCCTCGCTCGCCGCGGCGCGCGAGGACGTCGCACTCGGCGAGAGCGCCGGTCGACTGTTGCGGAAGATGGTCGCCGCCGAAACCGGGATCATCGCCTCGGCAGTACTCGCAGCCGCCGTGCTGTCGAGCCTTCCACCGCCACCTGCGGCGCTTGCCGCGGAGAACTCGAAGCTCGCGACCGTCGGGCCGGGACGCGTCGACTCGACCGTGCGAGTCAACGGCTACACGTTGCGCGTTCTCGTGAGCCCGAACAGGGTGGGCCGACCCGACCGATTCGCTCTGCTCCTCGCGCGCGGCGGCAGCCCCGTGCACGGCGCGAACGTGACCTCTCGTTCGGGATGCTCGCGATGAACATGGGCAGCCTCGAGTACCAGCTCGTCGAGACCACACCAGGCGTCTACGCGCGAAGCGCCCCAGCGCTCGTGATGTCGGGACGCTGGTCGCTCACGTTCCACGTCACGCCGCGGGGGCGGGAGCCGTTCACCGCAACCGTGATCGACCGAGCCTCCGGATGAACCTCCGCCTGCGCCTGCTCGTCTCGTTCCTCGGTCTGCTGTCAGGAGTGATCGCCATGATCGTCGTGCTCTCCCTGCTCCACACGACGGTGTCCCCGTGAACCCGCGGTTCACACGCCGCCGCTTCATCCTCTCCGCAAGCGTCGCCGCCCTCGGTCTCGGCGGCGGTGTCGCTGCGCTCGTCGACCGGCTCGCCGGGCGTGGAGCGTCTCGGATCGCGCTCGGCGCCGATCCGCGCGGTCTCCCCCTGCGGCAGCACGCCTGGGACGCGACCCTGCGTCGCGACGGACACGGGAACGCGATCGCACCGCGCCACGTCCGTCTGCTGCTGTTCCACGTCGACGGGAGTCCTTCGCCCCGTTCGGCAAGGGTGTTCGAGGCAGCGCTACGCACGCTCGAGCGGCGCTTCCCGTGGGGGCCGGACGGGTTGCTCTTCACCGCGTCGTGGGGGCCGCACTACTTCGAGCACGTGCTCGGCACCGGATCCCCCGTGCCGCAACCGGAGGCACTGGCGAGCTTCGAGCTGCCCCAGCTCGACACCTACGACGCCTGCCTTCACCTGGCGTGCGACGACGACTCGCGACTCGACGCGGTGGTCGCGGCGCTCGTCCACGGCATGCCGCTCGCCGGGGCAGACGGACCGCTCGACCTTCGTGGCGTGCTCGCGCTGCGCGAGGTCCGGACCGGCTTCGTCGGCGACCGCCTGCCCGCTGCCCACCAGGACATCTCCGGCGTTCCGGCGGGCCGGCCGGTACCCGCGACCGCCCCGCTCTACATGGGGTTCAAGTCGGGCCTGAGCAAGAACCAGGCGTCGGAGGACGCCGTCACGATCGCCACCGGGCCGTTCGCCGGCGGCACGACCATGCACGTGAGCCGAATGCGCTTGCGGCTCGAAAGCTGGTACGGGCTCCTCGACGAGCGTCAGCGCGTCGCCCGCATGTACGCACCGGAAGTGACCCCGGCGCAGGCTGCGCAGTTCACGACGGATGCACCGAGCCATCCGCATGAGCTCGTGCACGCGGCGAGGCAATACGGCGTCGTCGGCCACGCCCAGTCGTCGGCCGTCGTGCGCCGCAACGGCAGGCCGCTCATTCTCCGGCGCGACTTCGACACGACGGACGGCGGCGAGGCGGGACTCCACTTCGTGGCCCTGCAGCAGACGATCGCCGACTTCGTGAAGACGCGGAAGGCGATGAACGCCGCGCGCGCCACCTACGTCAACCCCTCGATCACCGAGACGACGAACAACGGGATCAACGAGTTCATCTTCGTCACCCACCGGGCGAACTACGTCGTGCCACCGCGCCCGCTGCGCTCGTTCCCTCTCCTGCCCGGCCGCGAGGGAGCGCTGCGTGCCTAGCTCACGGCGGAAAGAGGAAGCTACGGTGCGGAGGCACGTAGCCTCCGACCTCGAGCACGATCTCGGCGCCGGCTGCGAGCCGGAGCCTCGCGGGATCTCCGCGCCGCCGCACTCCGTCGACGAACACGGACACCTTGCCCCGGAACGACGCGAGCCGGTCCCGTGCGAGCGGCTGACCCCAGACTCGGAACAGCGAACCAAGCGTCGCCAGCGGGTCGAAACCCACGATGCCGCTCGGATCGAGCGTCCAGACGCGCGCACGGCAGCGGGCGTGGACGACCTTGCCGAGGCGCAGCCGCGGCCGCTGCACTCCGATCGCTGCGGGCACGATCACGACGCGTCGGTTCGCGAAGAGCTCGACGTGCACGCGCTTCCCCTGGTGGAGCCGCGCGGACCGGCAGGCGAAGTGCGCGGCCGACGACCTGGGCGGAGGCACATACCGTGGGCCCTTGCCGACCGGAACCGGCGCCGCAGCCCGGTGCATGAGCGCGACCGCGAGCAGAAGCGCGAACATCGCCTCCACGGTACGCGGCTCGCGGCGTCCCTGCTGCTCGTCGTCACCCTCGCGGCGGGGCTCGGCGCCCGCGTGGCGCGTGCGGACGGGGATCCCGCGAGCGACTACCTGATCGGGCAGAAGGTCTTCCTCTCCTACGACGCCAAGATCCCGAAGGCGTCGCAGCAGAAGCTGCTGGCCGCCGTCGAATCCGCGAACGCGCAAGGGTTTCGGGTCAAGGTCGCGCTCATCTGGACGAGCTACGACCTCGGAGCCGTGCCGCAGCTCTTCCGCAAGCCGCGGTACTACGCACGCTTCCTCGACACCGAGGACTCGTACTGGCTCAAGACGACGACACGCCTGATCGTCGTGATGCCGAACGGGCTCGGCTTCGCGCAGTGGAAGCACGATCCGTCGGCCGGCAACCGAGCCCTCTCGACGATCAAGGTCACGCCAACGCCGGCCGGAATGACCGAGGCCGCGACAACCGCCGTCGTCAAGCTCGCCGCAGCGGCCGGCGTGACCGTGTCGACGAACGGGAAGAGCTCCGCTGCCTCCGCGCCGGCGCGCGGAGGCGGCGGCAGCCGGACCGAGATCGTTGCCGCAGTCGTGGTCGCACTCGTGCTCGGCGTCGCGGCGCGGCTGCTGATCCGGCGACGAGCCGCGCGCTCAGCGGTGGACTAGCAGCTCGGCGCGACGGTCGGAGTCGCTCTCGTCCTCCGTTTCGCGGTCGGAGGCACCCACCGTGATCGAGACAACGACGAGCGCGACTCCAGACGCGAGCGAAACGGCGGTCGAGGTGCGTTCCAGCCAGCTGGGGATCGCCGCGAGCACCCACCCGTCGCGCAGCGTGGAGACGAGCGCGAGTCCGTGGTAGGCGGCGGCGATTCCGATCGCGAGGCCGCCGATCATGCGCCACTCACGCCGGCTGAACACCACGGCGAGCGCGACGGCGACGAGGCAAGTGACCGCGACGAGCACGAGTTGCCACGAGGAGACGCTCGGCCGGCCATACAACTCGCGACCGAGCCGGGCAACGGTCGAGGCCACGAGCGCCAGGAACGCCAGGCCCGCGCCGACGGGTGCCTCGAGCCTCGCCTCACGCAATTTAAGGAGAGCCGGGAAGCAGACGACCGCGAGCAGGAGCGGCCAGAACCAGAGCAGCGAGGCCGGCGCCGACTGCCAGAGACCGCCGCGGATGGCCGTCCTGCGGCCGTCGATCACGAGCGGGACGGTCCAGCGCCCGAGGTACGTGTGCCCGGATGGATGCGCGGCCAAGACGAGCGCGTGCATCCGATCCTCGTGCCACGTCCACCAGTGGCGCGCCGTCAGCGTCTGCCAGCGCGGCGGCGTCCTCGAGATGAGCCAGTGCGGGACGACCTGCGGCCGGAGGCGATTGAGGAACCGGGTCGCCGAGAGGGTGTTGACTGCGACCCCGGCCGATGTGAAACGAAGGTATTGCTCGCCACGCAGGCCGAGGACCACGACGTTCAGCGCAGGCGAGACCCGGAGCCACATCGCCTGGTCGCCGTCGACGACGCGCGCCTCGAGCCCCGCCGGGAGATGTGAGATCCGGGCGAGGTAGTTCGTTGCGGCGGGCGCTACCCGCCCGACGTGTGCGGAAGCCGTCGACGGCAGCATCGCCGCTGCCAGCAGCGCGACCGCCAGGGCGAGCCCCGCTCTACGCACGCCCGAGCGAGCGGAGCGTGCGCACGACGTCGGGCGCTCGGAACGGGTACAGGTAGAGCGCCCGCTGATAGCCGTTCGGGTCGACGAGGACAGACGCCTCCGTATGCGTGATCTGGTGCACGGTCACGCCCGCGATCTTCTTCGTCTTCACGCTGACCCCGATCGAATAGTCCTTCCAGACGCGCGCAAGCGCCGACGGCGCACCGACCGCCCAGTGCCAGTCGCGCGGCAGGTTCCACTTCTGCACGTCCTGCAGCAGGTTGCGCCGAGCGTCCGCCCAGCGATTCGTGCTCACAGCGACGATCGCAGGACGCTGCCCGGCGGGGAAACTGGCCGCGACTCGACCGAGCACCTTGGCCTCCAGCGGGCAAAGATTGCGGCAGAGCGGGTCGATGAAGGTCACGATCACGGGCCGCCCGTGGAACTGCTCGAGCGAGATCGACCGTCCGTTCTGGTCACGCAGCGAGAAACCGGGCGCAACCTGCTTGCCTGCGGCCCATGTGATCCCCGGACCGCCCGGCACGTTGGTCGGGATCGCCTCCTTGCCCGGCGACCGTAGGACGGCGACCAGCATCCCGACTCCGATCCCGAGTACCAGAGCAGCGCCGAGAAGGATCCACCTCAAGCGGCGAAACGGCTGGGACAAAGACACCGGCGACTGCTGCACGGACACGCCGAAGGCAGTATCGCAGCCGCAGCCGGAACGAGCCGCTGGTGTACGTGCGTGTCCGCAGGACTGGGCTAGACGTCCTCGCCCGCCGATGTTCCGGGAAGACGATCGGCGCCGGCAAAGGCATCGCTCAGCAGGTGAACAGGACCGAGCCCGATCGCAACCGCACCTGCAGCCACGGCGACGAAGACGAGGGCTCGGACGAGTGTTCCCGGCAGCAGGGAGAGCACGACGGCGTGAGCGAAGACCGCACCCTTGCTGAGCCCGGTTGCAAGGGCGACCAGGCCGAGTCCCGTGCCGCCGAGCGGGCGGAACCGATGCGGCGCCCATGCGGCCGCGGCGGCTGCAGCCGCCAGAAAGGCCGCTTCGTCGGCGGCGGCGATCCAGGTTCCAGCCGAGGCGTAGGGATCGAGGACGAATCCCGCGCTCAGGACCAGCGCGGCTGTGGCGGCCACCCCTCCAGCGAGCACGCAGAGTCTGTCCAGAGTGTCTCGGCAGAGTCTCCGCAGCAGCACGATGAAGGCTGGGACAGGAAGGAGCAGGACGAGCCAGACCCACACCGCGGGACGCTCGAAGCGACGTGTTTCGCCGCCGATTCGACTGCGCCGGTGCGCCAGAGATCATCGGATGTGCCATACCGCGCTCGCGAACCCGGGCAGGAGCCGAGACCCGTGCGCGGCCGGCGGCCGAGCGCGCGCCGGAGGTGAACCGCCACCGTCCTTCGCGCATGCTGGACGGGGATGGGTTCTTCAGCAGGCCGCTGGCCGCAGCGGTGGGCGAAGTCGTGTTCACGGCGACCCCGCGACGATCGATGCGCAGGAACGGCTCGCCGACGTAGCCGATCACGACGACCGTGTGGAGGCCGTGCGTCGCGAGATGGACGGCGAGGTCGCTCGCGTAGAGGCCGACGGAGAACGCACCTGTCGAGCCCGGCGACGAGACGGTCGCCGTGTAGTCGACGGCGGTAGTGCCGGTCCGAAGGTGGGCGTTCGCCGGGCCGGGAGCCGCCAGGGCCACGACTACGGCCATGAGGAGCAACGCGCGGAAGCGGGACACTGCGTTCCATCTGACCACGAAGCGGTCGGCGGCTCAAACCCCTGCGGCCGGCTACCTGCGCTGGACGACACGGTGGTCACGGCGGGATCGTGACCGGCCTTCGCCGGTCCGCGCTTCACATCGGCATCAGACGACGGGCGCGAGCTCGGCGCCGAGGCCGAGCAAGAGCCCGTCGAAGGAGACCGCAGGGCTCGTCGTGAGAAAGAGGATGACGCCGTCGCGGGGCGCGCGGATCTCTTCCAGCACGTCGCCGTGGAGGCTCCTGACCCGGCCGAGCAGCTCGCCCCCGGCGACCTCCGCGCCCGCGCCGGCCTCGGCCTCCCACCAGCCGGCAGCGCGGCAGCGGAGCCAGTCGAACGCGCCGACGACCCTCATGTCCCGCCTCGGCGGCGCCACCGGACCGGGCAGCATCTCCAGCGAACGGAGTGCGTTCCGGACGCCCTCGACGAGCAGCGCCACCGCGTCCTCCTCGAGCTGACCGCACCCGCCGGCCTCGGCGATGATCGCGGGGATCCCGGCCTCCGCGGCTGCGCTGCAGGTCATGCCGGACAGGCCGTTCTCGGGATCCTCGCGGACGACGTAGGGCAGCCCGAAGGCGACGGCGAGCGCTCTCGCGCGCTCCTCGACCGGCGAAGCGTCGTAGATGGTGAACGGCTCCAGCGCCTCGACGAGATCGCCGCCGTGGAGGTCGATCAGGACGTCGGCCGGCGCGATCAGCTCGTCGAAGATCGAACGCGCGAGGGCGTCGGTGTACGTCCCCTCGTACGTCCCGGGGAAGCACCGGTTGAGGTTCTTCCGATCCTCGGGGACGACGAACGGAGATCGCTGCCGGAACGACTCCATGCTCACGACCGGGACGGCGCTGATCGAGCCGGCGAGCTCATCCGTGTCGAGCTCGTTCATGACGCGCGTCACCGCCGCGATCGACGAGTACTCGCAGCCGTGGATCCCGCCGATCAGCGCGACGTGCGGCCCGTCGCGTACGCCGCGCGCCTCGTAGGCGGGGTGCTCGAGATCCGCGAGTCGCGGGTCCGAGAAGACGATCGTCCGGCGCGCGACCATGCAGGCATTCTCCCTCGATCGTCGCGGGATCCCTAGCGGATCCCCTTCGAGGCCCGAAGAAAGACGGCGAGCTGTCGTAGCCGCCGGTCGCCGAGCGAGGCGAAGCGCGGCATCGGCGACTCCGGATCGACACAGGTCGGGCAGTCGAGGAAGCGCACCAGGAAGGCGGTGCCGAGGTGGCGCCGGCCGATCGCGGTCAGGTCCGGCGCGCCGAGGGCCGTCCGACCCGAGCCCGCGTACGTGTGGCAGACGGTGCAGCCCGCGGTTGCGAACACGCGCGCTCCCGCCACGGCCGCCCGCGGCAGGTGCTCGCTCTCAACCCAGCCCGCGACCACTCCCTGCCGTCTCGGCGGACTCTTCCCGACCAGGAGCACGATCGCGAGCGCGATCCCGGAGAGCACGGCCACGACGAGGCAGAAGACGAGGAGGCGCCTGGGCTGCCGCCGTTTCACCGCTTCGCCGGTTCCAGCTGCTTCGAGAAGTAGACGCGCCGGAAACCGTCCTCGAGCCGGCGGCCGACCTCGCGGTAGCCGAGCCGCGGATAGAAGCGGAGGTTCTCGTGCATCGCCTCGTTCGTGTACAGCCTCAGCTCGGCGAGACCGCGCTCGCACGCGTGCGTCTCGGCGAGACGCGAGCAGAGCGCGCCCGATGCCGCTGCCCTGCCGCGCGGGATCGACCGCGACGTTCTCGACGAGCAGATGACCGGGACGCTCCACCAGCACGATCAGCCCGGCGATGCCGCCGTCCTCCGCCAGATAGACCTCGCCGCGCTCCGTCTTAGCCGCGTAGTCGTCGTCCAGGGGAGCGGGCCGGCGGCCGATGCGCTCGACGTAGACGCCGTACGCGCGGTCGACGATGTCTCGAAGCGCCGGCACGTCGGCGCTCTCTGCCCGGCGGAGGATCACCGCCCGTAGCCTCCCACCGAATGCCGGGCCCGCGCACGTACCTCCGCTCGCTCGACCCACGCCTGCCGCGCGACGTCTACGTGCTCGAGCTCGGCGCGCTCGTCAACGCGTTCGGGAACGGCGTGGTGCTCCCGTTCCTGCTCATCTACCTCCACAACGTCCGCGGGATCCCGTTCGGGCTCGCGGGCAGCGCCGCCGCCGTCCAGTCGGCCGCGGCGCTCGCGAGCGGGTTCCTCGGCGGGACGCTCTCGGACCGGATCGGGCCGAAGCGCGTGCTGCTCGCCGCGCTCGTCGTGATGACCGTCGCGTTCGCGCTGATGCCGCTGATCCGGACGGCGTGGCACGCGTTCGCGATCTACACGCTCTGGGGCGTCGGCAGCGGCTCGTTCTGGCCGTCGCAGTCCGCGCTCCTCGCCGGGCTCACACCGGCGGCCCGACGGGCTCCGGCGTACGCACTGCAACGCCTGATGATGAACGTCGGCGTCGCGCTCGGCGGCGTGGCGGCGGGGCTGATCGCCTCGGTCGAGCCACCCGCGGACGTTCACCGTCCTCTTCGCGATCGACTGCGTGACCTTCGTCGCCTACATGCTCGTCCTCGTGCGCGTCCGCGCCCCGGGCCTGCACGACGAGCGCCTCGGCGGCAGGTGGCGCCTCGTGCTCCGCGACCGGGTCTTCACGGCCTTCACCCTCCTCAACGCCGCCTTCATGACGGCCGCGATCTCGCTCGTCGTCGAGCTGCTGCCCGCCTTCGGGAAGAACGTGACCGGGATCAGCGAGCGAGAGGTCGGCATCGTGTTCGCGCTCGACGCCGTCGGCGTCGCCGTCTTCCAGCTCCCCGTCGTGAAGCTCTCCGAGGGCCGGCGCCGGATGCACGGGCTCGCGCTCATGGGGATGCTGTGGGCGGCCACGCTCATGGCGGTCTGGGCGGCGGGGACCTGGACGCGCGCCACCGCCGCGTTCGCCATCCTCGCTGCGGCGATGCTCGTCTTCGCCGTCGGGGAGTGCCTGCACGGAGCGATCCAGGCGCCGCTCAGCGTCGACCTCGCGCCACCGCACCTCGTCGGCCGTTACCTCGCCGCGTCGAGCATCTCGTGGCAGATCGGCTGGATCGTCGGCCCGGCCGCCGGCGGCTTTCTGCTCCAGCACCGGCCGCTCCTGCTCTGGCCGATCGCCGCGGGAGTGAACGTCGCCTGCGCCGCCGGAGCGCTCGCGCTCGGGCCGCGGCTCCCCGAACGGGTACGCCGGACGCCGGCCGGCGAACCCGCTCCGGTGGTGTCCGCCGCGGCCAGCGGCTAGCATTCCCGGGCCATGCCCGCGACCGTCGACCCCCTCAGTACCGGTGCCCAGCCTGCCGCGCATCCGTTCGCGCCGGGCCGCCCCTGGGCGTCCGATCGCGGAGCCGCGTCCCGGCCCCGCTGAGCTCAGCGCCGGCGGCGTCACCTGGGTCCACCTTCTCGCGCCGACCACCGAGGAGGCGCAGCAGCTCGCGAGCCGCTTCGGGTGGCACCCGCTCGACGTCGAGGACGTCCTCTCCCGGCGCCAGCGGCCGAAGGTCGACGTCTACGCCGGCGACGAGACGGGCAGAGGCGGGTACCTCTTCACCGTCCTCCACTTCCCGGTCTACGACGCGACCGTCGGCCGGCTCAACGCCGGCGAGCTCGACGTCTTCATCGGCCCGGACTACATCGTCACGCTCCCCGCCGTCGAGCTGCGTCCCGTCAGCCTCCTCTTCCGCCGCGCCGCGGAGAGCGACGAGTTCCGCGACCAGCTGCTCACGCGCGGGTCGGGGCGGCTGCTGTACGAGGTCCTCGACGACCTCTACGACTACTGCTTCCCGATCCTCGACAAGATCGGCTTCAAGCTCGAGCAGATCGACGAGTCGATCGGCGAGGACGAGGGCGCCCGCGGGCTCGTCACCGACATCCACAAGGTCAAGCAGGAGATCATCTCCTACCGCAAGATCATCAAGCCGCAGAGGGGAACGCTCCGGCAGCTCGAGCGGCAGGTCGAGCGGTTCCTGCCGGAGGAGCTCGAGCTCTACTTCGACGACATCGTCGACGCCTCCGAGCGCATCTGGGACCTGCTCGACAACTACAAGGAGGTCGTGGAGGCGCTCGAGGACACGAACGAGTCGCTCATCTCACACCAGCAGAACGACATCCTCTACATCCTCACGATCTTCAACGTCGTGATGCTGCCCCTGACGTTCCTGACCGGCTTCTTCGGCATGAACGTCCACTTCCCCGGGATCGACACCTGGGGTGCGTTCTTCGCCAGCATGGCGCTCATGGCCGTCACCATCGTCGGGATGCTCGCGTTCTTCCGCTGGAAGCGCTGGCTCTGACCTAGGGGTCGGTCGCGAGGCGCGACCAGATCTCGGTGTCCTCGCGCAGGTCCTGCTTCACGTGGCGGGAGCGCAGGACTCCCTCCCGCACGTAGCCGCACCGCTCGGCGACCCGCTTCGAGGCGGTGTTCTCCACGCTGATCAGGAGCTCGAGCCGGAGCATCCCCAGCTCGGCGAACGCCCACGCCGTGAGCCGGCGCAACGCCTCGCTCGCGACGCCGCGGCCGCGCGCCTCGGGCGCGACGACATATCCCAGCTCGGCCGTGCGGGCCTCGTGGTCGATCGACGGCGCGAGGGCGAGGCCGAGGAAGGCGCCGCTCTCGTCGACGATGGCGAACGCCTCGCGGCCGCCCTCCCGGCGAGCCTCCTCGTAACGCTCGAGCCAGGTGCGGGCGAAGCCGGGAGGCGCGGGCTCGGGGACGCGCGTGAAGCGCAGCAGCTCCGGATCGGCGAGCATGCCCTCGACCCCGGCGAGGTGCCGTTCGCCGAACGGCTCGAGGGTGATCGCCAAGCCGGCGATGCTACCGGCGCGCATCAGTAGCCTCTTCTGTGTGGAACAGCTCTGGGCGCCGTGGCGGCTCGAGTACGTCCAGCACGCGGACGACGGCGAGGGCTGCGTCTTCTGCCGAGCCGCCGGACTGCCGGAGGACGAGCCGGAGCTCGTCGTCCACCGCGGCGAGCTCGCCTTCGTCCTCCTCAACAAGTTCCCCTACGCCTCGGGACACCTCATGGTCGCCCCGTACCGGCACGGCTCGGCGTTCGACGACCTCGACGATGCGGAGGCGCTCGAGGTGCACCGGCTGGCGGTCGAGGCGATCGGGGCGCTGGGGGCCGTCTTCGGGCCGCAGGGGTTCAACGTCGGCTGGAACCTCGGCCGCGTCGCCGGCGCCGGGATCGTCGACCACGGCCATCTCCACGTCGTGCCGCGCTGGAACGGAGACACGAACTTCATGCCCGTGCTGGCCGACGTCAAGGTGATCCCGGAGCACCTCGTCGAGACGCGTCGCAAGCTCGCGGAGGCGTGGCCGGAGGCCGGCGGTTGATCGTCTCGGCGGGACCGGTCGAACGGCTGGCGTCGCGGAGCGGCATCGGGGGTATGAGGAGTACGTGCTGGTAGACGTCGTCGCAGTGCTCGTGCTGCTCCTGATGCTCGGAGACGTCGTCCGCATGCTCTTCGTCGACGAGTGATCGTCGACGGTCACAACGACCTCGTCGCGCGGACGTGGCGCGGCGACGAGATCCGCCATGTGCGCCTCGAGGACGCTCCGGCAGCCGATTTCGCCGGTGGCTTCTTCGCGCTCTTCGTTCCGTCGCCGCAGCCGCCGAACCCGACCTCGTCCGTCTACGAGCTCCCCCTCCCGGAACCGATCCCGAGGGAGGAGGCCGCACGCGTCGCAGACGAGCTCTACGACGTCTTCGGGGCCCTTCCGGTGGAGCTCGCCACGAGCCCCGACGACTTCGGGCCCGGACGTGTGACGGCCATCCTCCATCTCGAGGGCGCCGAGCCGCTCGCCCCCGATCTCTCGGATCTCGAGGCGTGGTACGCGCGCGGCCTGCGCTCGCTCGGGCCGGTCTGGTCGCGGGCGAACGCATTCGCGGAGGGCGTGCCCTTCCGGTTCCCGTCGTCGCCGGACACCGGCCCCGGTCTCACCGCCGCCGGCCGCGAGCTCGTGCACGCGTGCAACGAGCTCGGCGTCCTCGTCGACCTCTCGCACCTGAACGAGGCGGGCTTCTGGGACGTGGCGCGGCTCTCGTCCGCCCCACTCGTGGCCACCCACTCGAACGCGCACGCACTCTGCCGCTCCACGCGCAACCTGACGGACGCCCAGCTCGACGCGATCGGGGCGTCGGGAGGCGTCGTCGGCATCAACTTCGCGGTCTCGTTCCTGCGGGAGGACGGCGGCCAGGTCGCCGCGACGCCGCTCGAGGAGATCGTCCGCCACGTCGCGTACGTCGCGGGACGGATCGGCATCGACCACGTCGCCTTCGGCTCCGACTTCGACGGCGCGCTCGTCCCGGAGGACCTCGACGGCCTGGCCGGGCTGCCGAAGCTCGTGGACGCGCTCCACGACGGCGGCTTCGACGAGGACGCAGTCGAGAAGGTCACGCACCGCAACTGGCTGCGCGTCCTCGCCGAGACCTGGGCCTGACATCCGCGAGCGGCGCCGTCGTCGCCTGAGGAAGGCCGGCGTCGGGTTGCGCCGAGATGTCGAACGAGACGCTCTGACGGAGACGGGGTGTCCTGTCGGAAGAGGATCTCGCTGTCGATGACGCAACCCGCGCGCCTAGCACCCTCTTCCTACATCCGCGCCGGCCGCCGAGGCAAGCACGCGGGCGCTCGACATTCGCAGCGCCGGGACTGCGCCGACGGCGCCGCTCGTCTACTGCTCGGCGGTGGTGAGGATCTCGCGGACCCTCTCGCGGAGGTCCTCGGGAAGGCTCGTGAGCTGGCCGCGGTCCTGGAGGACGCGAAGGCGATTCACGACCCCGTGGCGGCGTCGATCCAAACCGGGAGTATCGAGGAACGCGACCAGCGCGCCGACGGCCTCGGCCGAAACGAGCGGGCCCGCTGTCACCCCTTCCTCCATCGCTCTCACGTCCATACTCAATGTACGACGCCGCCTGCCCACCCGCAACGGCAGCGGAACACGGGGGCGCTCGACATTCGCAGCGCGTGTCTGCACCCCTCTGTGCCGGCACCGCGACGACGAAGCGGACGACGGGATTCGAACCCGCGACCCTTGGCTTGGGAAGCCAATGCTCTACCAGCTGAGCTACGTCCGCCGGATACCGCGATTGTAGCCCGGCCATAATGGAGCCCAAGACAGCGAGACAGGAGATTTCCCATGCCGAACACCGAGCTGCACGAGACAGCAGCCGCGCTCGTCGCCGAGGGGAAGGGGATCCTCGCCGCGGACGAGAGCGACGGCACGATCAAGAAGCGCTTCGACACGATCGGGGTCGAATCGACCGAGGAGACCCGGCGCGCGTACCGCAACCTGCTCTTCACGACGCCGGGCGCCGAGGAGTTCATCAGCGGCGTCATCCTCTTCGACGAGACGATCCGGCAGCGCTCCGACGACGGAACGCCGTTCCCGGAGCTGCTCGCCTCGAAGGGCGTCATCCCCGGCATCAAGGTCGACAAGGGCGCGAAGCCGCTCGCGCACGCCGACGGCGAGACCGTGACCGAGGGTCTCGACGGGCTGCGGCAGCGGCTCGAGGAGTACCGCGGGCTCGGCGCCCGCTTCGCGAAGTGGCGCGCGACGTACTCGATCACCGACACGCTGCCGAGCGAGTACTGCATCTGGACGAACGCGCACGCGCTCGCCCGCTACGCAGCGCTCTGCCAGGAGGCGGGCATCGTCCCGATCGTCGAGCCGGAGGTGCTGCAGGACGGCACGCACTCGATCGAGCGGAGCGGCTTCGTCACCTCGCGCGTCCTCGCCGCCCTCTACACCGAGCTGTTCGACCAGCGGGTCGACGTCGAGGGCACGCTCCTCAAGCCGAACATGGTCCTCTCCGGGTACGAGGCGAGCGACCGCGCCGGCGTCGACGAGGTCGCCGCGGCGACGCTGCACGCGCTGTCGAAGCACGTGCCGGTGGCGGTGCCGGGCATCGTCTTCCTCTCCGGCGGCCAGTCCGACGAGGACGCGACGGCGAACCTCAACGCGATGAACGCACGCGGGCCACATCCCTGGCAGCTCTCCTTCTCCTACGGCCGCGCGCTGCAGGCGGCGGCGCAGAAGGCGTGGAGCGGCAAGGCGGAGAACGTCGAGGCGGGCCAGCGGGCCTACTACCACCGCGCGAAGATGAACGCCGCCGCGCGCACGGGCGCCTACGCGCCCGAGATGGAGCGCGAGGCGGTCGGCGTCTGACGATCTCGCCGGAATGAGGCTGACGGACGCAGGACTGGAGCACCCAGCCGACGGGACGGACTGACGGCTGCTCGACGGGCCCTCCGGCTCGCCGGGCCAACGAGCTACGTGTACTCGAACCCGGTCAGGGCCGACAGCTTCGCCAGCGACTGCTGCGCCACGACGCGGCGAACGGTCCCCGACCGCGAGCGCATCACGATCGAGTCGGTCTCGGCGCCTCCGACCGTGTACCGCACCCCCTGGAGGAGCGATCCCGACGTCACGCCCGTGGCGGCGACGAACACGTCCTCGCCGGAGACGAGGTCGTTCGTGCGGAGGACGCGCGCCGGGTCGAGGCCCGCGTCGAGGAGCTGCTGCCGCTCGTCGTCCGAGCGCGGCCAGAGCCGTCCCTGGATGCCGCCGCCGACGCACTTGAGGGCGGCGGCGGAGATGACCCCCTCCGGCGTGCCGCCGATCCCGTACAGCATGTCGACGCCCGTCCCCGGCTGGGCCGCCGCGATCGACGGGGCGACGTCCCCGTCCCGGATCAGACGTACGCGCGCGCCCGCGTCGCGGAGCTCGCCGATCAGCTCGTCGTGACGCTCGCGCTCGAGCACGACGACGTCGACCTCGCGCGGTGTCTTGCCGAGCGCCTCCGCGACGGCGGCGACGTTCTCCGCCGGGCTCCGCTCGATGTCGATCGCGTCGATCGCCGCCGGGCCCACGGCGATCTTCTCCATGTAGAAGGCCGGCCC
This sequence comes from uncultured Actinomycetes bacterium, assembly GCA_963746965.1. GTDB lineage: Bacteria > Actinomycetota > Thermoleophilia > Gaiellales > Gaiellaceae > Palsa-739. The sequence continues at coordinate 2,290,732 of CAVVDH010000001.1, forward strand.
CGGGAAGAGCATCGTCCCGCGCTCGGCGACGGCGATCACCGAGATCGCGTTCGGCTGCCCGAGCGCGGTGAGGCGGGTGCCCTCCAGGGGATCGACGGCGACGTCGACCTCCGGCCCCTCGCCGTTCCCGACCTCCTCGCCGTTGTAGAGCATCGGCGCCTCGTCCTTCTCGCCTTCGCCGATCACGACGGAGCCGCGCATCGAGACGCTGTCGAGGACGAAGCGCATGGCGTCGACCGCGGCCCGGTCTGCCTCCTCCTTGTCGCCGCGGCCGATCCAGCGTGCGGCGGCCATCGCGCCCGCTTCCGTCACGCGGACGAGCTCCATCGCGATGTTGCGATCGGGGGCGCTGCGGGCGCTCACGGGCTCACATCCTCTCAGGTGCGTCGACGCCGACGAGGTCGAGGCAGCGCGCGATGACGCTCGCGGTCGCGCGGCAGAGACCGAGCCGGAACGCCTGCTGCTCGCTCTCGAGCACGCGGTGCTCGGTGTAGAAGCGGTGGAAGTCGTCGGCGACGCGGATCGCGTACGCGGGCACAGCCTGCGGGCCGCGCTTCGCGAGTGCGTCGGCGACGACCGCCGGCAGCTCGGCGAGCCGCTTCACGAGCTCGCGCTCCTCCACGGCGAGCGCCGCGACGGGCTCGGCGGAGACGGCCGCGTCGCCGGCGTTGCGGAGGATGCCGGCGATCCGGGCGTGCGCGTACTGGACGTAGTAGACGGGGTTCTTCTGCGAGCGCTCGGCCGCGAGGTCGACGTCGATCTCGATCGTCTGGTCGGGACCGCGGTTGACGAGGTACCAGCGCGCCGCGTCGACGCCGATCTCGTCCACGAACTCGTCGAGGAGGACGACGTCGCCGCGACGCTTCGACATCCGCGTCTGCTCCCCACCCCTCGTCAGGTGGACGAGCTGGTAGAGGAGCACCTCGATGCGCGCAGGGTCGTAGCCGAGCATCCGGGCGACCGCCGCGTACCAGTTGCGCGTGCCGTGGTGGTCGGCGCCGAGGACGTAGATCGCACGGTCGAAGCCGCGCTCGAGCTTGTCCACGAGGTAGGCGACGTCCGCGGCGCGATAGGTCGGCGAGCGGTCGCCGGAGCGCAGCAGGACCCGATCCTCGTCGTCGCCGTGGGCGGACGAGCGCGCCCAGAGCGCACCGTCCTTCTCGTACGTGTCGAGCCGGGGCAGCAGCTCGGGAAGCCGCAGCTCGAGCTCGCTCTGCCGGCGGAAGCTGTCGAAGCGGATCCGGAACCGCTCGAGCGTCGCCTCGATCTCCTGCAGCATGAGCGGCACCGGATCGCCCTTGAGGGCGGCGAGGTCGTCGACGTACGCGCCGCGGTAGCCGTCCTCCGGCGGCTCCTCCCCGCGCCGCACGGCCTCGACCGAGGCGCGGAAACGGTCCATCTGGGCACCCGCGTCGTTGTAGTAGTACTCGCGCTCGACGGTGTGGCCGGCGAGCTCGAGGAGCCGGGCGATCGTGTCGCCGTACGCGCCGTTGCGCGCCTGCGAGACGAGGATCGGCCCCGTGGGGTTCGCCGAGACCATCTCCACCTGCACGCGCTCCCGCACCGGGGCGCCGCTCCCGTACGCCTCGCCGTCCGCGAGGATCCCCTCGAGCGCCGACGCGAACCACTCGTCCCGGAGGAAGAGGTTGACGAAACCGGGCCCGGCGACCTCCGTGCGCTCGACCGCTGCGAGCGCCGCACCTGCCTCGGCGATCTCCGCCGCGATCTCCCGCGGCGACCGGCGCAGCGTCCCGGCGAGCTGCAGGGCGACGTTCGTCGCGTAGTCGCCGTGCTCGGCCTCTCCGGGCCGCTCGAGGTCGAGCGCGGAGCCGGCCGACGCCGCGAGCGCGGCGGCGAGGGATCTGACGGGATCAGCCGGCAACGGCCTCGGGCGACGCGAAGAGGTCCTCGAGCGCCCGGATCTCGTCCGGCGAGCCGACGCCGATCAGGACGTCGCCGATCTCGATCGGCGTGTCCGGCTCCGGCGTCGTGTCGAAGCTCCCGTCGGATCTCCGCAAGGCGACGACGATCGCGCCGGTCTCGTGCCGGATGCGGAGCTCGCGGATGGTCCGTCCGGCGGCCGCGCAGGTCTCGCGCACCTCGATCTCCGCGAGCTGGAGATCCGGTCCGGTCGCCGTCGTCACGACGTCGAGGAACGCGGTCACCTGCGGTTTGAGCACGAGGTTGGCCATCACCTGTCCCGCGGTCGTGTACGGGAGCACCACCCGGTCCGCACCGGCCAGGAGGAGCTTCCGCTCCGCATCCGCGCGGGAGGCGCGCGCGACGATCGTGAGGTCGGGACGCGCCGAGCGGGCCGAGAGGACGACGTAGAGGTTGTCGGCGTCGGAGTCGGAGGCGGCGACGAGGCCGCGCGCGCGGTCGAGCCCGGCCCTACGCAGGTTCTCGTCCCGGGTGGCGTCTCCCTCGAGCAGCAGCACGCCGTCCTCGCGGGCCGACGCGACCGCGTCCTCGTGGAAGTCGAGCACGAGGTACGGAACGTCCGCCGCGCGGAACTCCGCGGCGACGCGCCGTCCGACGCGGCCGTAGCCGCAGATGATGAAGTGGTCGTGCAGCTGCTCGATCGTCCGCTCCCTCCGCCGTTCCGCCAGCGCGCCGCTGAAGACGCCGCCGGCGATCGCCTCGACGATAACGGCACCCGCGTAGCCGATGATCGTCAGGCCGGCGGCGACGAGCCCGATCGAGATGGCGCGCGAGCTGTCGTTGACCGGAACCGAGTCGAGCCCGGTCAGGGTCACCGTGACGACCGCCCGATAGAACGACTGGAACCACGGCTCGTGCAGTGTCTCCCGGAGGCCGATCGTCCCGGCGGCGAGCGTGAGCGCGACGGCGACGAGCAGCCGTGCGACCTGACGGAGACGAACGGGCGCGGCCATGCTCCTAGTATGTGGCCATGGAAGAGGACGAGCTCGGCGTACCGGAGCCGGACGGGGACGAGCGCCGCCTCAACATCCAGATGCCGGCCGAGCTGATCGGCGGCACGTACGCGAACTTCGCGAACGTCAGCTTCTCGCAGTACGAGTTCACGCTCACGTTCGCCCGGATCGAGCACGAGGTCGAGGAGGGCGACGTCCCCGGCGCGGTCGTCGCGAGGGTGAACGCGTCGCCGCGCTTCATCCCCGAGCTCATCGCGGCGCTGCAGGACACGTGGTCGAAGTACGTGACGCGCGAGGGGATCCGGAACCTGCCCGAGGCGCCGGGCCACTCGGACGAGCCCGCCGAGGACTGACGCTCTCACTCGCCCCGTCGTACGCAGCGCTCTGCGCCGCGCAGGCGGTGACGGCCGCGGCGCCCGCGCGGCAGGCGGCTGCACGCGGGCGGAGCTGGATCTGGCTGGTGGTGCCCGCCGCGCTGCTCGGCGCGGGCGTCTCGATCATCGACCTGGTGCCGCAGGGGCCACACGCCCTCGCGCTCCTCGCGACGTTCGGCACTCCCGTGCTCGCGGCCGCAGGCGGTCTCTTCCGCGGCAGCGCTCGCTGGTGGCTCTGGCCGCCGTCGGCGGCGGGCCTGTGGATCGCGGCGTGGCTGGCGGGAGGTCTCGTGCGGGACACGGCGGGGGTCGTGCTCATCGCCGGCGCCTGCCTCGCCGCCGCCTCGGCCGTGGCCGCGGTCGCGCCCGCCTGGTCGATTCGCGCCGGGCTCGTGGGGCTCGCGGCCCTCGACGTCGTCCTCGTCTGGGCGACCACGGGCGTGCGCGAGGCAACGGACTCGCTCGGGGCGGTCGTCCTTCCGCACGCCGCAGGCCTGCAGCTGCCGAGCCTGCAGCAGGCGACCTTCGGCTCGGCGGTCATGGGGTGGCTCGACCTGCTCGCCCCCGCGCTGCTCGGCGTCGTCGTCGCGGGCCGGCTCCGGCTCGGCGCAGCGGCGGTCACGGGCGTCGCCGCCGGCTTCTGGGGGCTGCTCCTCTTCACCACGTCAGAGGTCGCGGCGACGGTTCCGGTTCTGGCCGGGCTAGCGTTCGCCGCTGCCCATGCGCGTCGCGGTCGTCTCTGACATCCACTCGAACCTGCACGCGCTGCGGGCGGTCCTCGCGGCGATCGACGCGGAGAAGCCCGACGAGCTCTGGTGCCTCGGCGACCTCGTCGGCTACGGGCCGCGCCCGAACGAGTGCTGCGCCGTGATCGCCGAGCGGGCCGACGTCTGCCTCGCGGGGAACCACGACCTCGCGGTGGTGGGCTCGATCGACCTCGACGCGTTCGGCGGCGACGCCGCGGTGGCCGCGCGCTGGACGCGCGACGTCCTCGAGCCCTATCCGCAGAAGATCCTCGCCCGGCTCGAGCCCGAGGGAACGGCCCACGGCGTCGCCCTCTACCACGCTTCTGCGCGCGACCCGGTCTGGGAGTACATCCTGAGCGACGAGACGGCCTGGTTCACGCTCGAGGCGACGAGCGCGCCGCTCGTGCTCGTCGGGCACAGCCATGTCGCCCTGCAGATCGTGCAGTCGGGCGGCAGCCTCAACGGCGGGGTCGCTCCGGCGGGAACGGAGCTCGAGACCGCCGGCGTGCGGGCGCTCCTCAATCCGGGGTCGGTCGGGCAGCCTCGCGACGGCGACCCGCGGGCCGCCTATCTCGTGCTCGACCTCGAGGCCCAGCGGGCGACCTTCCGCCGCGTCGAGTACGACGTCGAGCGCACGCAGCGCGAGATGCGCGAGGCGGGCCTCCCCGAGCAGCTCACCGCCCGCCTCTCCCTCGGACAGTAGGGACACGACGAGCGTGTGGTCGAACCACGCTCCGGGGCCGGCTGGAAGCCGCTAGGCGGAGCGGAGGGCGGGAAAGATCGAGGGCGCGCCGACCGGCGCCACCGCGGTTCCGGAAGCGGCCTCGGAGGCAGCCGAGTCGCGCTCGCCGAAGACGTCGATCCCCTCGCGTGCCAGCGCGAGCTGGACGTCCTCGCGGGCCTTCCAGATCCGCCACTTCACGGTGGAGAGCGTCACCTCGAGCGAGTCCGCGATCTCGCTGTACGACAGGCCGACGACATCGCGCAGCAGGAGCGCCATCCTCAGGTCGAGGCTGAGCCGCTCGACGGCGCGCCAGACGGCGTCGATCGCCTCGAGCCGCTCGAAGGGAGCGTCGACGACCTCGAGCGGCGGAATGTCGTCGAGGTCCACCACGGCCCGCGGGCGGCGCTCGGTCGCCCGCAACTCGTCGAGGACGCGGTTCTTCGTCACCTGGAAGAGCCACGTCGTGAACTTCGAGCGGAGCGAGAACCGCGGCAGCCCCTGGAAGACCCGGAGGAAGACCTCCTGCGTCAGGTCCTCCGCGAGCGCGCGGTCGCCGACCATGCGCAGGACGTAGTTGTAGACAGGGAGCTGGTACGCACGGACGATGATCGAGAAGGCTCGTTCATCGCCCCGCTGCGCCTTCCGCAGTACGCCGTGGTCAGGCTGGGGCAGCGACAAGGTGCCGCAGTATAGACCGTTTTTTCACAACCCTCGTACGAGATTTCTACCGGTCATCTCGGACGGCGCCTCGATCCCCAGCAGCCCGAGCAGCGTCGGGGCGACGTCGGAGAGCTCGCCGTCGCGCAGCCGAACGTCCGGAGCCGTGAGGATCACGGGCACGGGATTCGTCGTGTGGGCCGTGTGCGGACTGGCGCCGTCTTCCTGCAGCAGCGTCTCGGCGTTCCCGTGGTCGGCGATCACGAGCGACACGCCGCCCGCCCGCTCGACTGCCTCGGCCACGCGCGCGAGACAGCCGTCGGTCGTCTCGACCGCGCGGACGACGGCCGGGATCACGCCGGTGTGACCGACCATGTCCGGGTTCGCGAAGTTGACGACGACGAGCCCGTAGCCGCCCCCCTCGATCGCCTCGACGACCCGCTGGGCGAGCTCCGGCGCCGACATCTCGGGCTTGTGGTCGTAGCTCGGCACGTCGCGCGGCGAGTCGACGAGAATCCGCTCCTCGCCGACGAACGGCTCCTCACGCCCACCGTCGAGGAAGTACGTGACGTGCGCGTATTTCTCCGTCTCGGCAGCGTGCAATTGACGGACCCCGTGCGCCGACAGCACTTCCGCGAGGGTGTTCTCGACGACGTGCTCCGGGAAGGCGACGGGAAACTCGAAGTCGTCGCGGTAGCGGGTCATCGTGGTCAGGTCGACGCCGAGCGAGCCGAGCTTCTCCGAGAGCTGGCGCGCACGGTCGGGCCGGAAGTTGAAGAAGATCGCAGCGTCGCGACCGGGATCGAGGCGAGGCCGGCCCGCGAGCGCCACCGGGACGACGAACTCGTCGGTCACCCCCGCGTCGTAGCTCGCTTGCAGGGCGTGCACTGCGCTCTGGCCATGGCTAGCCATGGCGTCCTGCGCATGGCTATCCATGGCCAGGATCGCGTCGAGCGCCTGCTCGGTGCGCTCCCAGCGACGATCGCGATCCATCGCGTAGTAGCGGCCGGCGACCGTCGCGATCCGTTCGTCCGGCAGCTCCGCGAGGTCGTGGACGGCCGAGTTCGGGCTCACGTCGCGGCCGTCCGTGAAGGCGTGGATCCACGTCCGGTCCTCCATCCCCTCACGCCGGGCGAGCTCGAGCAGCGCGCGCAGGTGGTCGATGTGGGAGTGGACGCCGCCGTACGAGACGAGTCCGAGCAGGTGGACGTCGCCGCCGCGCTCGCGGGCCCGCCGGAACGCCGAGACGAGCGCCTCGTTCTCGAGCAAGGAGCCGTCGCGGATCGCGCGGTTGACGCGCTGCAGATCCTGGTCGAGCACTCGGCCCGAACCGATCGTCAGGTGCCCGACCTCGGAGTTCCCCATCTGGCCGTCCGGCAGGCCGACCGCCTCTCCCGACGCGTTGAGCCGGGCGTGCGGATAGTCCCGCCAGAGCCTGTCGAAGACCGGCGTCTCGGCGAGCGCGATCGCATTGCCCGGACCGGCCGGCGCGATACCCCACCCGTCGAGGATGACGAGCGCTACGAGGGGATACGTGCGGCTGTCTGGCATATCGCCGAGAAGGAGTCGACGTCGAGCGACGCCCCGCCTACGAGCGCGCCGTCGACGTCCGGTTGGGCGAGCAGCGCCCCGGCATTTTCCGGCTTCACGGACCCGCCGTAGAGCACCGGCACGTCGAGGAGGGACTTGATGAACGCATGCGTCTCCTGGGCCGTCTCCGGGGTCGCGGTGAGGCCGGTGCCGATCGCCCACACCGGCTCGTAGGCGAGCACGAGATCCGGATGGGGCTCGAGCACCGAGAGCTGGCGGCTGAGCACGTCCTCCGTCTCGCCCGCTTCCCGCTCCGCCTGCGTCTCTCCGACGCAGGCGATCACGCGTAGACCCGCGTCGAGCGCGGCCCGCGTCCGCTTCGCGACGGTCTCGTCGGTCTCGCCGAAGTACTGGCGCCGCTCGGAATGGCCGACGAGGGAGCCCGTGACACCGAGGTCGAGCAGCAGCGGCGCCGAGATCTCGCCCGTGTACGCCCCCTCCGTCTCCCAGTGCACATTCTGCGCATACGTCGTGAGCCCGGCACCGACGCAGTCGAGGAGCCGGGTGAACGGCGGGCAGACGACGGCGTCCAGTCCGACGAGAGCCGCGGGATCCGGCCCGCGAAACATCTTCCAGTTGCCCGCGATCAGCATGACCTATCGGCCCGGGATCGCCGCGACACCGGGAAGCTCCTTTCCCTCGAGCAGCTCGAGGCTGGCGCCCCCACCCGTCGAGATCCAGGAGACCCCGTCGGCCAGTCCGAGCTCGTTGAGCGCCCGCACCGAGTCGGCGCCCCCGACGACCGAAAAAGCGCCCTCGTTCCCGGCGACGGCATCCGCGACCGCCCTGGTCCCGGCCGCGAACCGCGGCCACTCGAAGACCCCCATCGGACCGTTCCAGAAGATCGTGCGTGCTCCGGCCAGACGTTCGGCGAACCGGCGTCGCGTCTCGGGGCCGATGTCGAGCCCGAGCCAGCCGTCGGGCAGCTCCTCGTAGCCGCAGACGCGCGAGTCGGCGTCCGCGGCGAACTCGGCGGCCCCGACCACGTCCACCGGCAGGTCGACCTCGAACTCGAGCGGATTCTCGACGCGCAGCTCCTCGGCCATCTTTCCGCCGATGAGGACGGTGTCGGCCCGACCGCCCAGATTGCGCAGCACGCCGAGCTTGTCCTCGACCTTCGCGCCGCCGGAGACCAGCACGAAGGGACGGCCGACGTCGCCGAGCAACTGCCCCAGATGCTCGAGCTCGGCGAGGAGCAGCAGGCCGGCGTACGCCGGGAGGAGGTGCGCCACCGCCTCCGTCGAGGCATGCGCACGATGGGCCGAGCCGAACGCGTCGTTCACGTAGAGGTCGCAGCCGTCGGCGAGCTCGCGCGCGAAACGCTCGTCGTTCTTCGTCTCCCCGGCGTCGAAGCGCGTGTTCTCGAGCACGTGGATGCGCTCGTCGGGCAGAAGCTCTCGCAGCCGCGCCGCAACGGGCGCCATCGCGTACTTGGCCCGGTCCTCCTCCGTCTTCGGGCGGCCGAGATGCGAGCAGACGCGCAGCTCGGCGGCGCCGCGTTCGAGCAGGAGCGCGAGGGTCGGCAGCGAGGCGCGGATTCGGGTGTCGTCGGCGACGCGGCCGTCCTCGAGCGGCACGTTCAGGTCGGCGCGGACCAGCACGGTCCTTCCCGCGACGTCGGCGTCGCGGACGGAGCGCGGCAGGCGCAAGATCCCTCCCTCCTACGCGGCGACCGGCGTCGGCAGCGTCTCGCCGATCTTCGCGACGAGATCGACGAGCCGGCAGCTGTAGCCCCACTCGTTGTCGTACCAGGAGAAGACCTTGACGAGGTTCCCGTTCGCCATCGTCAGGCCGCTGTCGAAGATCGACGAGTACGACGAGTGGACGATGTCGGTCGAGACGATCGGCTCGTCCGTGTACTGGAGGATCCCCGCGAGGTCGCCGGTGTCGGCCTTGGCGCGGAAGAGCTCGTTGACGTCCTCGGCCGTCGGCTCCGAGCCGAGCTGGACGACGAGGTCCACGATCGAGCCGGTCGGCACCGGCGCGCGCATCGACATGCCGTCGACCTTGCCCTTCAGCTCGGGCAGGACGACCCCGATCGCACGGGCTGCGCCGGTCGACGTCGGGATGAGGTTGATCGCCGCGGCGCGCGCTCGACGGAGATCTTTGTGCGGCAGGTCGAGCGTCCGCTGGTCGTTCGTGTACGCATGGATCGTCGTCATGAAGCCGCGTTCGATCCCGTACGCCTCGTGCAGAACCTTCGCCACCGGGGCCACGCAGTTCGTCGTGCAGGACGCGTTGGAGACGATGTGATGCCGCTCGGGGTCGTACTCGCGGTCGTTCACGCCGAGCACCAACGTCAGGTCCGGATCCGTGGCCGGAGCGGAGATGACGACCTTCTTCGCGCCCGCCTGGAGGTGCTTCTCGGCGTCCGGGCGCTTCGTGAACAGTCCGGTCGACTCGATCGCGACGTCGACCCCCAGGTCCGCCCACGGCAGGTCGGCGGGATCGCGCTCGGAGAGGAACTTGATCTCGTGGCCGCCGACCACGATCACACCGTCGCCGGCCTCGACGGGGACGTCGAGCGTCCCGAGCACGGAGTCGTGCTTGAGCAGATGCGCCATCGTGCGCGTGTCGCCGATGTCGTTCGCCGCCACGATCTCGAAGGCGCCGTCCTGCTGGAGCTGCGCGCGGAGGAAGTTGCGACCGATGCGGCCGAAACCGTTGATCCCGACCCTGATCTTCGCCATCGCTGCTGCCTTTCTCGTCGTCGGTTTCTCCCACCGAGTCTAACCGCGTGCAGGCGGGAGAAATCGGCACCTTTCCGCAGTTCGAAGCGGCTTCCCCGGCCGAGGGCGGGCGGACCGGGAAGCTCCGAGGACGACCCTCCCGGTCCCTCACCCGCTCGAGACTCGACAGCGGACGGGGTCTGAATCCGCCGTCGGACGAGCAGGACCCGCCGAGGCGAGTATGACTTCTGGGATGTTGCCGCGCCAGACGACTTGAAACGAATATCGAGGTAATTCAGGAACCAGAAAGTTCCTGCAAACGACGCAGTCGGCGATAGGCGCTCGCCTTCGACAGACCGGGCTTGCAGCGGCGTGCGAGCTCCGCGGTCGACGCCGTCGGATGCCGCAACCGGAGGAGCGCGATCTCGTGGAGCTCGTCGGGCAGCGCGTCGAGATCCAGCCGGTGCAGCGCCTCGAGCTGAGCGTGCGCCGCACGGCTCGTGCGCACGAGATTCGCGTGGTCGGCGTTCGCGAGGCGGTTCGCGTCGGCACGGGTCGCGGCAAGCACCGCCTGCTCCTCGAGGGCGAGGACGAGGTCGGTCGCGCCGGCTGCGACGAGCACGTCCGCGATCGCCTCGGTTCCCTTTGCGTAGGCAGTCGCATGCGAGCTGCGCACGTGGACATGGAGCTTGGCTCCGAGACGCACCGCCAGCGTCCCGAGGAAACGTGCGCCGTCGGCCTCTGCCGTCCGGATCTCGAGCTGGGGCCGCCGCGGACCGCTGAGCGTCCCCGCACCGAGCAACGCGCCGCGAAGATAGGCCGCTGCGCAGCACCGGCGGGCGACCACGCGGCGCGGCGGGAGGCCGAGCGGGCGGTGTGCGCGGTCGAGCACGCCGGCCTGGTGCAGCGTCGCGTACGCGCCCGCCGAGCCCTCCACGTGAAGCTGGTAGCGCGTCGCGCGGTCGAAGGCTCTGCGGGGATACGTCCGGATCTCGGACGTGATTCCGAGCGCGCGCAGGAGGGCGAAGGCGCGACGGGCGACCGTCGAGCTCGAGACGTCGAGGTGGACATCGACGCTGCCGCGGCCCCTGAGATGCGCCCGCCCGGCGACGTGGAAGAGGCCCGAGAGCTCGGCGAGGCGGTCGCACTCGCGCGCAGGTGCGATCGCCGCCAACTCGTCGCGCAGGTCGTCAGAGAGCATGCGCGATAACCCTCGAGCGCGAGAAGGCGCCGCTTGTACGCGGTCCCGTAGGAGCCGTACGGCCCCAGGCCCGCCGCCGAAACGACGCGATGGCAGGGAACGAAGATCGAGAGGTGGCTGCGCGCGCAGAAGCTTCCGGCGGCGCGGGCGGCCCCCGGCGTGCCCGCCAGCGCCGCCAGCTCGCCGTACGTCACCACCTCGCCGCGCGGGATCGTGCGGAGCGCAGCCGCGCACCGCGAGAGGAACGGCGTCGGGTAGTCGAGGTCGAGCGGCACGCCCTCGAGCGGCACATGCTCGCCGGCGAAGTACGCCTGCAGCAGCTGTACGACTTCCGTCGCGAAGGCTCGACCCTCGCCCGACACCTCCCGTGATACGACAGCCCCGACCGCCCCTCGCCCCGGGTGGGTGGGGGTTTGGGATGGGTCCGTGGGGTTGGCCGCCGCGCGCGAGCCGGGCCATCCCTCCGGGCGAGGCCAGGGCAGCTCGTGCCACACGACTCGGCCGTCCGCGACGACGAGCTCCCCGACACCCCAGCCCTCGACCTCGTAGGCCACCTGCGTCACCGTCACGACCGCGAATCCTAGAATCGTCCCCATGACGAGCCACGGCATCTTCCGAGTCCCCGATCCCTACAACGAGCCGGTCCACGGCTACGAGCCGGGCAGCCCCGAGCGCGACGAGCTCCGCCGCCGCCTCGACGAGCTCTCCTCGCAGCGGCTCGAGATCCCGCTCGTGATCGGCGGCGAGGACGTCACCACGGGCGACACGTACGAAGCGGTCATGCCGCACAAGCGCAGCCACGTCCTCGCCGACGTCCACAAGGGCGGAACCAGCGAGGTCGAGCGCGCGATCGCCGCGGCCGCCGAGGCCTGGGAGGACTGGTCGCGGACACCGTGGGAGGACCGGGCCGCCGTCATCCTCCGAGCCGCCGAACTGCTCGCCGGGCCGTGGCGGCAGACGCTGAACGCGGCCACGATGCTCGGCCAGTCGAAGACCGCGCACCAGGCCGAGATCGACGCGGCGTGCGAGCTCATCGACTTCTGGCGCTTCAACGTCCAGTACATGACGCGCATCTACGAAGAGCAGCCGATCTCCTCGCCGGGCGTCTGGAACCGGCTCGAGTACCGGCCGCTCGAGGGCTTCGTCTTCGCGGTCACGCCGTTCAACTTCACCTCGATCGCCGGCAACCTCCCCACCTCGGCGGCCCTCATGGGGAACACCGTCGTCTGGAAGCCAGCCTCGACGGCGGCGGTGAGCGCGCACTTCCTCATGAAGCTCTTCGAGGAAGCCGGTCTGCCGGCCGGCGTGATCAACCTCGTCTACGGCTCGGGCGGTGCCGTCGGCGATCCGGCCCTCGGGAGCGAGCACCTCGCAGGCATCCACTTCACCGGGTCGACTCCCGTCTTCCAGGGAATGTGGAAGACCGTCGGCGACAACATCTCCCGCTATCGCAACTACCCACGCCTCGTCGGCGAGACGGGCGGCAAGGACTTCATCGTCGTGCACCCGAGCGCCGACGCCGAGGCCGTCGCGACCGCGATCCTCCGCGGCTCCTTCGAGTACCAGGGCCAGAAGTGCTCTGCCGCGTCACGCGTCTTCGCTCCGGCGAGCCTGTGGCCGCAGGTCCGGGAGCAGGTCGTCGGGGAGATCGGCGAGATGAAGATGGGCGACATCAGCGACTTCTCGAACTTCGTCGGCGCCGTCATCGACGCCGGCTCGTTCGCGACGCAGAGGGACGCGATCGAGGAGGCGCGCGCCTCGGGCGGCAAGGCTCAGGTCATCGCCGGCGGCAACTACGACGACAGCGACGGCTGGTTCGTCGAGCCGACCGTGATCGAGACCTCCGACCCGGACTTCCGGACGATGAAGGAGGAGCTGTTCGGACCGGTCGTGACGGCCTTCGTCTACGACGACTCGCGCTACGAGGACACCCTCGATCTCGTCGACAGCGGGACGAGCTACGGGCTCACGGGCGCCGTCTTCGCCCGTGACCTCCGCGCGGTCGAGACGGCGCGCGAGCGGCTCCGCTATGCCGCCGGCAACTTCTACGTCAACGACAAGCCGACCGGAGCCGTCGTCGGCCAGCAGCCGTTCGGCGGCGCGCGTGCGTCCGGCACGAACGACAAGGCCGGGTCGATGTGGAACCTGATCCGCTGGGTCAGCCCGCGCACGATCAAGGACACGTTCGTGCCGCCGCGCGACTACCGCTACCCCTTCATGAACCGGCAGAGCCTCGGGACCGAACCCGAGACGAGCCGCTGAACGAGCCGCGGCCGCTCGCGTTCGCCTTCGGCAACGTCGCCGCGACCTACGACCGCGTCCGGTTTCCGTACTCCCTTCCGCTCCTCGACCGCGCACAGGAGGCGCTCCGGCTGGGGCCGGGCGCGCGCGTGCTCGATCTCGCCGCCGGGACGGGGAGGCTCACGCGGGAGCTCGCCCGCCGCTTTGCGACCGTGCTCGCGGTCGAGCCCGACGACGAGATGCGCGCGCTCGTCGACCGCGGGACGGTTCTCGCCGGCACTGCCGAGCGCATCCCGCTCGAGGACGGCAGCGTCGACTGCGTCTTCGTGGGCGAGGCCTTCCACTGGTTCGACGCCCCGCGGGCGATCGCGGAGATCTCGCGCGTCCTCGTCCCGCGGGGCGGGCTTGCTCTCGTCTGGACGCACTGGTGGGAGACCGAGCCGCCGCTGCCGGAAGAGGTGCTCGCGCTTCTCCGCGAGCACTACGAGCGCTTTGCCGACCAGCGGCCGGGGCCATGGAACGCCGCGTTCGACGACTCCCCGTTCCAGCCGCTCCGCCAGGAAGACTTCGAGGAGACGCGCGTCCTCGACTCCGAGACGCTGCTCGCCCTCTACTCGACCACGAGCTCGCTCGCCGCACTCCGCGGCGAGGATCGGGCGGCGCTCTTCGCCCGGGTGCGGCCGCTTCTCGACGGGCCGTACCGGTTGCCCGTGCGCCACCAGCTGACCTGGACGCGCCTCCGGGCCACGTAGCGACCGGCCGGACGCTACGACGCCCGGCGGCCCAGCAGGAGGATCGCCGCGGCCCCCGCCACCGCCGGCAGCGCGAGCACGACCCCCGCCGTCCGCACACCGAAAGCGTCGGCGAGGGCGCCGTCGAGCAGGCTCGCCACCGGCCGCAAGCCGAGAAACGCAACGCTCCACAGCGCCATGATCCGGCCGCGCTGGTGATCGGCGACGTCGAGCTGCAGCCGGCTCGTCGCCGACGTGTTCGACGCGAGGTAGCCGAAACCGCCGACGGCGAGGAAGGCGAGCCCGACCCAGATCGTCGGGGACAGCGCGAAACCGACGATGCCGGCGGCGAGCAGCGACAGGGTGACGATCATCCGCCGGCGCGAGCCCGCCACCCGTCCGGCCACGAGAAACGCCGCCGTCACGGCTCCTGCACCGAACGCTCCGACGATGATCCCCGGCCAGAGGCGCGGGTTCAGCCCGAACGTGCTCGCGAACGCCGGCGACTCGGTGTTCACGGGATCGGACGCGAAGCCGACCGCGGTCACGATGAGCAGGAACGCGAGCAGGCGCGGCTGGCGGCGGACGAGGCGCAGGCTCTCGCGCAGCCTCGTCGCGCCGCGGCCGGCGAGCTCGCGCGCACGCGGCTGGACGATCGCGAGGCCGACGACGAGCACGAGATACGAGGCCGCGTTGATCGCGAACGAGGGCGCGAAGCCGAGCTGGTCGACGGAGACGCCTCCCAGGGACGGCCCGACCGCCCGCGCGAGGTTGAACGTCATCGAGTTGAGGGCCACCGCCGACTGGAGCTCGCTGCGCGGCACGAGGTCGCCGATCAGGGCCTGGCTCGCGGGTGCGCTGAAGGCGCTGCCGATCCCGAGGCCGACCGCGCAGCCCATCACGAGCGGCACGGAGGCGAGACCCGCCCACGTCAGCGCCGCCAGCGCGCCGCTCAGCACCGTCGAGCCGATCTGGGTCGCGAGCAGCAGCTGCTTGCGGTCGAGCCGGTCGGCGGCGCTGCCGCTCCAGGGAGCGAGCAGCAGCACCGGCGCGAAGTTGCCGAACTGCAGCACGCCGAGCAGGAACGGCGAGTGCGTGTGCTCGAACACGTACACCGACGCGGCGAGGTTCTGGAACCACGTCCCGCTCGCCGACGCGGCGTTGCCGACGAAGTACGGCCCGAAGTTGCGGTGGCGGATCAGCCGGAGCGCGGCGACGGGCCCCGTGGCCGCACCGACCGTCCGCGCTGCGCCGCCCACTCCCTCAGCGTCCGGCTTTGTGCAACTGCGCGTAGACGCTGCGGGCGACCTTCGCGGGGACCCCGGGTACGCCTTCGAGCTCCTCCGGCGTCGCCGCGAGCATCGCGTCGACCGAGCCGAAGTGATTGAGGAGCGCCCGCCGCCGCGCCGGGCCGACTCCCTCGAGCTCGTCGAAGAGCGAGGTGAAGCCACGTGTCTCGCGCCGTTGCCGGTGGAAGCCGACGGCGAAGCGGTGGGCCTCGTCGCGGATGCGCTGCAGCAGCTGGAGCCCCGGGTCGTGGCGCGAGAGGACGACCGGCTTCGCCCGCCCCGGCACGAACACCTCCTCCTCCCGCTTCGCGAGCGCGATCACGGCGACGCGCGGCAGGTCGAACGCCTGCATCGCGGCGAGCGCCGCCGCGAGCTGGCCCTTGCCGCCGTCGACGACGACGAGGTTCGGCGTCGCCGCGAACGACTCGTCGTACTCGTCCGCCGCCGGCCCCGCGGCCAGTCGGGCAAAGCGGCGCGACACCATCTCCCCCATCGCGGCGAAGTCGTCCATGCCCTCCTGGCCGCGGATGGCGAACTTGCGGTAGTGCGCCTTCTTCGGCAGGCCGTCCTGGAAGACGACGAGCGAGCCGACGTTGTCCTGGCCCATCGCCGTCGAGACGTCGAAGCACTCGATCCGCAGCGGCAGCGACTCGAGGTTGAGCGTCTCGCGCAGCTGCTCGAGAGCCTCGACGCGCCGCAGCCGCCGCTGCTCGCCCTGCGCGAGATCGCTCGTCAGCACGTGCAGCGCGTTCTCGTCGGCGAGTCGTTGCAGCCGCCGCTTCTCGCCGCGCTCGGCGACGCGGATCTCGACGCGCGCGCCGCGCCGCTCCGACAGGAGCTCGGCGAGCGCCGACAGATCGCCCGCGTCGTGCGGCACGACGATCTGCGGCGGGACGCTCGGCGCGCTCCCGTAGTACTCGAGCCCGAACGACTCGAGGATCGTCGTCACGTCCTGGCCGCCGACGTTCTCGAGGTGGAACGAATGGCGGTCGACCATCTTGCCGCCGCGCAGCGGAAAGATCTGGACGACCGCACGGTCGCCCTCCGCGGCGAACCCGATCACGTCCACCGTCCCGACCGACTGCCGCTCCACCGCCTGCCGCTCGACGAGATGCTGGACCGCGAACAGCCTGTTGCGGTAGCGAGCGGCATCCTCGAAGCGCTCGCCGGCGGCCGCCTCCTGCATCCGGCGCTCGAGCTCGCCTTGGATCGGCTTCACGTCGCCCGAGAGGAACTCGATCACCGCCTCGACGATGCCGCGGTAGTCCTCCGCCGAGACGTAGCCGACGCAGGGCGCGAGGCAGCGGTCGATGTGGTAGTCGAGGCAGGGGATCCCACTGTGGCGGCCCGGCTTCGGCCCCTCGCAGGGCCGGTAGCGGAAGACGCGGTTGAGGACGTCGAGCGTCTCGCGCACCTTCTTCGCGTTCGCGTACGGCCCGAAGTACCAGACCCCGGGGCGATGCCGCTCGCGCGTGAACATCACGCGCGGGAACTCGTCCTCGACGGTCACTGCGATGTACGGGAACGACTTGTCGTCGCGCAGGCGGACGTTGAACGGCGGCCGGTGCCGCTTGACGAGGTTCTGTTCGAGGTGGAGCGCCTCGACCTCGCTGCCCGTCACGATCACCTCGACGTCGGCGACGCGCTCCGGCAGGCTCTGGATCTGCGGGCGCCCGTCGGTCGTCCGCTGGAAGTACGACCGCACGCGCGGGCGCAGAGACTTCGCCTTGCCGACGTACAGCACATCGCCGTCGGCGTCGCGGAACAGGTAGACGCCCGGCTTCGCGGGCAGCGATTTCAGCTGGTTCTCGACGCGACTCGACACGGCTAGCATGGTGCCCATGGAGGGCCAGTACGTTGCGTACACCTTCTACCGGGTCGATCCCGCCTGGCGCCGCGAGGACCCGCGCGAGCGCCACGATTACAAGGAGGCGTTCGCGGAGGTCGTGGAGGAGTTCGCGGCGCGGTTCGAGCACCTGCGCGCGTACACCGTCGCCGGAATCCGTCCCGACTGCGACTTCTTCCTCTGGAAGATCACGGAGCGCTACGACGACCTACTCGAGCTCGGCGCCGCCCTCAACGGAACCCCGCTCGCCGGCTGGCTCGAGACGCCGTACTCCTATCTCGCCACGACGAAGGCGTCGCAGTACACGAGCGCCCGCAAAGCGCGGAAGATCACGCCGCACGGCCTCCCGTACCTCGTCGTCTACCCGTTCGTGAAGGTGCGTCCGTGGTACGCGCTGCCCGAGGCAGACCGGCAGCGGGCCATGGACGAGCACATGGTGATCGGCCGCGAGGAGTTCCCCGGGATCAAGAACCACACGACGTACTCGTTCGGGATCGACGACCAGGAGTTCATGACCGCCTTCGAGTGCGAGGAGCCGGCCGACTTCATGCACCTGATGCTGCGCCTCCGCGACAGCGAGGCCTCCGCCTACACGGAGCGCGACACCCCGATCTTCGTCGGCCGGTACGTGCCCGTCCGCGAGGCCCTGGCCGCCCTCGACGGCTCGGCGGCCCGCGTCGGCGCGAGCTGACCGGCTCGAACCAAAGACCGCGCCAGAGGCCGGAGGCTACGCGGATCCGCGAGCTAGACGTAGGTGTGCTGGTCGCGCCAGGTGCGCCACATGGCGAAGCCGCACAGCACGAGCACGGCGACGAAGGCGAGGATCTGGTAGCCGACGGCGCCGCCGTACCAGTAGACGCCGACGTCGGCCACCGCGACGACGGCGGCACCGTAGAAGACGGCCTGCGCGCGCTGCGACCACATCGAGATCCCCTCCCGCCGCTCACGCCAGACGAGGAAGATGAAGTACGCGATCGCGAGCATGAACGCGATGCGCGCGAGGGTCGTGAGCGCGACGAGCGTCTGCTCGAGCTGGAGCACGACGACGAGCCCGGCGATCGCCGCCAGGATCAGCAGACCCCGCAGGGTCGGGTTGATGCGCGAGAAGAACCTGCTCATGTAGCGGTCATGTACGCCCGCACCGCGAGCGCTCCTGCCGCCAAGGTAGCGCCGGTGAACCACGCCAGACGCCCGCGGCGGTCGGCGGGCGCGTAGAGCCACGGCGCGAGCACCGCGAGCAGCGAGAGCGTCCCGTACAGGTAGTGGAGCCGGTCGGCCGCCCGGTGATGGTTCGACAGGAGGAGGAGTCCCAGGCCGACCTGTGCGACGAGCAGTGTCTGCGCGAGCGCGAGCACGTGCGTGAGGACACCCCGCGGCTCGGCGCGACGGTAGTACGTCCAGCCGCCCGCAGCGGCCGCGGCGAAGGTCGCGGCGATGACCGCGAAGGCGACGGCGTGGTGGACGCTGACCATCGCCGCCGGAGCCTACCGGCGTGGTTCCCCGCGGCCGCCCGCACTCGGCCTCGGGGTATTTCCGCAGTCCGCGTGGCGTGGCCGCCCCGATGCGGTTTCACCGTCCCGGCCCGACACTCGTAGTGTCCCCTGAAGGAGGAAGACGATGAGCGACAAGAGACCGATTCTGTTCGCAACCGACGGCTCGCCCTCGGCGGAGGAGGCCCAGCGGGAGGCGCTCGAGCTGGCGCAGCTGCTCGGCGCGTCGCTCCTCGTCGTCTCCGTCGCCCACACCACGCTCCCCGCGGTCGGGTACAGCGGCTACGGCTATTCGAACGTCGTCGCCGAGCTGACCGAGGCCGAGCACAAGCGGGTGGAGGCGCTGCTCTCCGCGGCGGAGGAGACCGCAGAGGCGGCCGGCGTCCCCTGCCGGACGATCGCCGCCGACGGCCTCGTCGTCGACGAGATCTGCCGGATCGCAAGCGAGCGCGACCCCCAGCTGATCGTCGTGGGCTCGCACGGGTGGGGCGCCGCGAAGCGGCTCCTCTCGGGCAGCGTCTCGACGGGCCTCGTCCACCAGGCACCCTGCCCCGTGCTCGTCGTGCGCGGCGTGCGCCGCTCCGTGAAGCAGCCGGCCGCGGCCTGATGGCGACGCTGAGCGCACCCGCAGCCACCGACGTCATCCTTCGCGACGGTTCCACGCTTCGCCTCCGAGCGCCCGGCGCGGAGGATGCCGACGCGCTGATCGAGTTCTTCTCCGCACTTTCGGACGAGAGCCGGTACCTCCGCTTCCACGGCTTTACCGCCGTCGGGCCGAAGCTCGTCGACCCGGTGCTGGAGCCGGACTGGCTGGAGCGCGGCGCGCTCCTCGGCTCGCTCGAGGGCCGGGTCGTCGCACTCGCGAACTGGGTCCGCCTGCGCGACCCGCGAGTGGCCGAGGTGGCTTTCACGGTCGCCGACGGGTACCAGCGCCGCGGCATCGGCATGCGGTTGCTCGAGAGCCTGGCGAACCGCGCGGCCGAGGCCGGGATCGAGGAGTTCGTGGCGGAGGTGCTGCCCCAGAACGACGGAATGCTCGCCGTCTTCCGCAATGCGGGCTTCGCGGTCACCCGCGCGTCCGAGCACGGAGATCTCGAGATCCGCTTCGGGATCGCGCCCACGAGCGGTTACCGCGAGCAGGTCGCCGCACGCGACCACACCGCGGTGCGCGCCTCACTCGATCGCTTCTTCCGCCCGCGCTCGATCGCCGTCGTCGGCGCCTCGAGCCGTCGCGGCTCCATCGGAGGCGAGCTGTTCCGCAACGTCGTCGCGGCGGACTTCGCCGGCTCCGCGTATCCGGTGAACGTGCGCGGCGAGGCGGTGGCCGGCGTCCACGGCTACACCTCCGTCGGCGAGATCCCCGAGACGGTCGACCTCGCCGTCGTCTGCGTGCCGGGCCAGCACGTGCTCTCGGCGGCCGAGGACGCGCTCACGGCAGGCGTGCGCGCTCTCGTCGTCATCTCCGCGGGCTTCGCCGAGACCGGCAGCGCAGGCGTCGAGCGGCAGGAGCAGCTGCTCGCGCTCGTACGTGAGCACGGGGCTCGTTTGCTCGGCCCGAACTGTCTCGGCATCGCCTCCTCCCCGGTCCGGCTCAACGCGACCTTCGCGCCGCGGGCCTTCCCCGCGGGAAAGATCGGCTTCTCCTCCCAGAGCGGCGCCCTCGGCCTCGCGCTCCTCGAGCGCGCCGAGGCGACCGGTCTCGGCGTCACCTCGTTCGTCTCCATCGGCAACAAGGCCGACGTCTCCTCGAACGACCTCCTCGAATGGTGGGAGGAGGACGACGAGACCGAGATGGTGATCCTCTACCTCGAGTCGTTCGGCAACCCGCGCGCCTTCGCGCGGATCGCGCAGCGGCTCGCCCGCCGCAAGCCGATCCTCGCCCTGAAGGGCGGCACGACCAGGGCCGGCAGCCGTGCGGCCGGGTCACACACCGCCGCACTCGCAGGCTCGGAGGCCGCCGTGGACGCGCTGTTCCGCCAGGCCGGCGTCGTGCGCGCCCGCACGCTCGACGAGCTCATCGACGTGGCCGAGCTCCTCTCCACGCAGCCCGTGCCCCGCGGGCGGCGGGTGGCGCTGCTCACCAACGCGGGAGGGCTCGGCATTCTCGCCGCCGACGCCTGCGAGGCCGCCGGGCTCGAGCTGCCCTCGCCGAGCGAGGAGACCCGTTCCGCCCTCGCCGAGCTCATGCCCGCGGAGGGGAGCATGACGAACCCGATCGACCTGCTCGGCGGCGCGAACGCGGACAGCTTCGCGCAGACGCTGCCCGTGGTGCTCCGCGACCCGGCCTTCGACGCCGCGATCGTCCTCTTCGTCCCGACGGTCGGGACCGACGAGGAGGAGGTCGGCGCAGCGATCAGCAAGGCGGCTGCAACCGCTGACGGGAAGCCCGTCCTCTGCGCGTTCCTCAGCGCGAAAGGCCCGCCGAAGGCGCTGAGGAGTGCCGCTGCGGTGCCGGCCTTCGCCTATCCGGAGGCAGCGGCGAGAGCCCTCAGTCGCGCTGCGGAGCGCGGCGAGTGGCTGCGGCGGCCGGCGGGAGAGGTGCCCGAGCTCGATCGCGACCGCGAGACCGCCGAGGCGATCGTGCGCGAGGCGCTCGCGGAGCACGGCGACGGCTGGCTCGACGCCGACCGCGCGCGGCGGCTCCTGGAGGCCTACTCGATTCCGCTCGTGCCGGAGCGCGTCGTCGCCTCGCCGGAGGAGGCCGTCGAGGCCGCGCGGGAGCTCGGCTTCCCCGTCGTGCTCAAGACGGCGGCGCCGGGAGCGCACAAGACGGAGCAGGGCGGCATCGCTCTCGACCTCGGTGACGAGGCGGCGGTGCTCGCCGCGGGGGAGCGAATCGGCGCGCCGCTCCTCGTCCAGCCGTTCGTTCGGGGCGGTGCCGAGCTGCTCGCAGGCGCGGTGCAGGATCCCGTCTTCGGACCGCTCGTCGCCTTCGGGCCGGGCGGCGTCTTCGCCGAGCTCATCGGCGAGGCGCAGTTTCGGCTCGCACCGCTCACCGACGAGGATGCCGAGGAGCTCGTGCGCTCCGGCAAGGCCGGTCAGCTCGTCGCCGGCTTCCGCGGCACCCCACCTGCGGACGAGACGGCGCTCGTCGAGCTGCTCCTGCACCTGTCGCTCCTCGCCCACGACATCCCGGAGCTTGCGGAGCTCGACCTCAACCCGGTCCTCGCGTTGCCGGACCGCTGCCTCGCCGTCGACGCGCGGGTGCGGATCGCACGGCCGGCGCAGCAGCGTCGCGCGAAGACCTGGTAGCGGTACCCCGGCTGCGGGAAACCCGCAACGCGATCCGAGGCGGCGCTGATGCCGTCCACCCGGGCGGGGGCCGACGATTCGTTCACATACGGGCCCGCCCCTCTGCGAGGGCCTGGTCCGGCGCATCCACCACCACGGCGGCGCCCTCGATTTCGAGGGCGCCGTTCGGTTGAGATGAGGCTCTTGCGCCGTTCCGTTGCCCAGCGGGTCTATTCGTCCGCCCGGCCGGGATCGGGCGCGGGCGTCGGCGGCGTCCCCTCGTCGGGCGGCGGATACGGCTCGGGCACCCGCGCCGGCTGCGGCAGGTCTGCCTCGCCCGGCGGCGGATACGGCGCGCTCGGCCCGGCGGGCTCCTCAGCGCCGGGAAGGTCCTCGGGAAGCCGCGATACGTTCATCCGCACTCCCTTCCCGCGCCTCGAGAGCCCGTAACACGTCGGCGGCCCGCCTCCGCAGCGGCCCCACCTGGGCCCGGTAGTCCTCGTCCGACACCTTTCCCGTCCGGTGGTCGAACTCGAGCTCCTTCAGCGCGGCGAGCGCCCGGTCCCGCTCCTCGGCGAGCGCCAGCCGACGGCGCGCCTCGGGCGCGAGCTCGTCGAGCCGGTCGCTCGCGGGAGAGGGGTCGCGCAGGAACGGCCGCGCGACGAAGACGACGGCGACGACCGCGAGCATCGCGGCGAGCGCGAGCGCCCATTCCATCTAGAGGCCTGCGGGGACGGCCCCGGCCGCGTAGCGCGCGGCGAGCCGCCGCTGCTCGACGGCGTCCGGCCACATCGCGATCAGCGAGCCCGCCACGAAGACGAAGCCGGCCACCCAGATGAGGTTGATGAGCGGCTTCACGAACACCTTGAGCTCGATCCTGCCGCCCTTCCCCGCGGCCTGTGCCGACGTGAAGACGTCGCCGAGCGAGCGCGGGTCGTGGTAGATCGACGCCTCGGTCGCCTGGCCCTCGATCGGGTAGTCGTTCATCCCGGGCGTCACCGTCGCGACGTGGGAGCCGCCGCGCCGGATGTCGACGAGGGCCCGGAAGCCCGTGTAGTTCGCGCCGCGCACGCCGGTGCTCGAGACGTACGTGAGCGTGTAGCCGGCCGCCTTCACCGACTGCCCCGGCTGCAGGATCCGGTCGCGCACGGTCTGGTACGCGCTCGAGCCGGCGATGCCGATCGCGAGCAGGACGACCGCGGCGTGCACGACGTAGCCGCCGTAGCGACGCCGGTTGCGGGAGATCAGCCGGAAGACGGAGCCGGCGGCCGCCCGCCCGCGCACGAACTCCAGCACGATCGAGGCGGCGACGAAGGCCGAGAACGTGTAGGCGAGCAGGCCCGGCCACGAGCTCCCGAAGCCGAGGGCGAGCAGCACGACGCCGGTCACGACCGCTGCGGCGAACGGGATCATGAACGTCCGCCCGAGCGAGCGGAGCGACGCCCGCCGCCATGCGACGAGCGGCCCGAGACCCATCAACAGCAGTAGCGGCAGCCCGAAGGTGTGGAGGAAGAAGTCGTAGTACGGCTTCGAGACCGACCGCGTCTCGCCGCGCACGGCATCGGAGAGGACCGGGTAGAGGACGCCCCAGAGAATCGTCAGGCAGAGGGCCACGAGCAGCAGGTTGTTGTAGAGGAACGTCGCCTCGCGAGAGACGAGCGACTCGAGCTTCGTCTTCGTCCGCAGCAGCGGCAGCCGCCAGCGGATCAGCGCGACCGAGACGACGATCATCAGCGCGAGAAAGCCGAGGAACCAGGCGCCGATCGGGCTGCGCGCGAACGAGTGGATCGAGTCGATCACGCCGGAGCGCGTGAGGAACGTGCCGAAGAGCGAGAGGTTGAACGCGAGCGCGACGAGGATCATGTTCCAGACCTTCAGCATCCCGCGCTTCTCCTGGATCATCACCGAGTGGAGGAACGCGGTCGCCGCGAGCCACGGCATGAGCGCGGCGTTCTCGACCGGATCCCAGGCGTAGTAGCCGCCCCAGCCGATCTCGACGTACGCCCAGTGCGCGCCGATCAGCTGCCCGACGCCGAGAAAGGTCCAGGCGGCGAGCGTCCAGCGGCGCGTCGCGACGATCCAGCGCTCGTCCGTCCGCCCCGAGAGGAGCGCGCCCATCGCGAACGCGAACGGGACGGTGAGGCCGACGTAGCCGAGGTAGAGCATCGGCGGGTGGGCGAGCATGTACGGGTTCTGCAGGCTCGGCACCATCCCCGCGCCGTCCGCCGGCGCCGGCTGGACGTTGAAGGGGCTCGAGACGAAGCAGAGCATGAAGGCGAAGAAGCCGCCGACGAGGCCGAAGACGGGCACCGTCCAGGCGACGAGCTCGCGCGAGCGGCGGTTGAGCCAGACGGCGAGCCCGGCGTAGCCGGTGAGCACGAGCAGCCAGAGCAGGAGCGACCCCTCCTGCCCGCCCCAGAAGGCGGACAGCGCGTAGCCGAGCGGCAGTGCATGGCTGGTGTGCTCCGACACGTACGTGAACGTCATGTCGCGACGGCCCAGCGCGACGAGGAGGATGACCGCGGCGACGAGCGTGGCCGGGAACGCGGCGAGGAGCGCGTTCTGCGCCGAGAGGGCGAGCCGGCGGCGCCGCTTCCACGCCGCATAGGAGCCCGCGACCAGCGCATAGAGGACGAGGCCGAAGGCGAGGAGGAGCGCGGCGCGCCCGAGCGGGGCCATTACGTGTTCGAGGACTTGGCGGGCGTGTACTTCGAGGGGCACTTCGTCACGAGCGAGCCCGGCTTCGCGACGAAGACGCCGTGCCGGAGCGTCCCCTCGACGACGACGTGGCGTCCGACCTTGAACAGGTCGGGAACGCTGCCGCGGTAGTCGACCGGGACTCGCGCAGGCGTCCGACGGCCGATGTCCTTGAGCGCGAAGCGGAGGCCGCCGTGGGTGTGGGCGTCGCCCGTCAGCGGGCCGACGACGGCGCCGACGAGCGTCACGTCGCCGGCATGGCCGGCGAGCGAGCTCGGCGTCAGCTGCGCGACGCCGTTGCCGGCGAGCGCCGTGTACACGACGAAGATGGCGAGCGCGGCCGCCACCGAGAGGGCGATCACGAGCCGCGCAGGACTGGATCCCACGCGCGCATCGTAGCCCTCGGCGGAGCGCGAAAGCGGCAGTCCGGACTGGCTGGGCCTAGCTCTTCTGCGTCCTGGCCGGCTTCCGCGCCGGGATGCGGTATCCGTGCTCGTGGCAGAGCGAGCCGGGCGCGTCCTCGGTGAGCGCGTCGCAGTAGCCCTTCCCGTAGGCGGCCCGGAGGAAGGCGGCGACGACTTCGAGGTTCCAGTCCGTCACGTCGAGGGTCTCCCGCCAGAGGTCGGCCAGGCGGAGGTCGATGTCGAGCTCGAGGAGGTCTATCCGGGAGGGTCGCTTCGGCATGACGAAAAACGTAGAAAGGGGGTCGGACGGCATAGGCTGGATGCGTGGGAGACATCCGTTACGGCCCGGCGCGCCTGCCCGAGGCGCCGACGTTCGAAGCGGTGTTCGCGGCGCTCGCCGCCGACGGGTATCGGGCCTGCGAGTTCGGCTTCGTCGGCGGCTTCTGGCTCGACTACGAGACCGCTCCCCTGCTCGGCGAGGCGGCCGCAGCCGCCGACGTCGCGCTCTCGGTGCACGCACCGCTCGCCGCGTTCATGGGCCATGCCGACCGCGGCAAGAAGTTCAAGATGGCGCTCGGCATGCTCGACCATACGGCGGGTCTGGCGAAGGCCTGCGGCGCACGGGTCGTCGTCTTCCACCCGGGTTTCCTGCTCGGCCGCGAACGGGAGCAGGCGATCGCCGACGTCGTCGACCAGCTCGGCGACCTGCGCGACCGGCTCGTCTCGAAGGACCGGCTCGTCCCCTTCGGCGTCGAGGTGATGGGCCGCGTGCGCGACCTGGGGACGATCGACGACGTGCTCGCGATCGCGGAGCAGGTCGACTTCGTCCGGCCGGTGCTCGACTTCGCGCACATGCACGCGACGAGCGACGGCGCCTTTCTCGACGCCGACACGTTCGCGACCGCGCTCGCCGGGGCCGACGCGGTGCTCGAATCCGGCGCCCCGTTCCACGTCCACTTCAGCGACATCCAGTACGCGAACCGCAACGAGACGAAGCACCTCCCCTACGGCGAGGGGACGCTGCGTGCCGAGCCGCTGCGGGACGCGCTCGCCCGTTTCGAGCGTCCGGCGACGGTGATCAGCGAGGCGCCGGACGCCGCCTCGACTCAGGCGATCGGAGCGGTGCTCGGCATCAGCTCGGCGAGCCGCTCCTCGTAGCGCAGCGCCTCGTCCGGCCGGCCGCGCGACCGGTGGAACTCGACCGCGTGACCGAGCCCCCAGCGCTCGAGCGCCAGCTGGTCGTGTCTCCGCATGTCGTCGAGGGCTTCGCGCATCAGCTCGGCCGCCTCGGCGTCGCGGCCCTGCGCGGCCCGCACGATGCCGAGAGAGAGCCTCGTCGTGGAGAGCGAGACGCGATCGTCCGGGCCCACCGACTCGCGCGCCTGAAGCGCGTAGCGCTCGGCCTCGTCGAGCCGTCCGAGCTGGACGTACACCTCCGCGAGCGAGCGCTGCGCCTCGCAGAGGCGGGCGCGGTCGTTCAGGCCCTTCATCGTCCGCACCGCCTCGAGCAGCAGCTTCTCGGCGCGGGCGAGGTCGCCCTGGGCGGCGGCGCGGCGCGCGATCTGCATCGTCATGGTCGCCTCGGCGGGCTTGTTGCCCATCTCCCCGTACAGGGCCAGTGCGGTCGTGAAGGCCGCTTCGGCGTCGGCGTCGTTGCCGCGCCAGTTCTCGAGCGTCCCGCGCACCGACGCGGCGAGCGCCCGGCCGACGACGCTGCCGCTCTCCTCGGCGAGCTCGCCGATGCGCTCCACGAGGGGCTCGGCGCCGGCGAACTCGAGACGGTAGATGTAGCTCTCCGCAAGCGCCATCGTGATCTCGAGCTCCTGGTCCTTCCGCTCGGCGGCCCGTGCCGCCTCGAGCGCGAGCTTCGCCCAGTGCTCGAACGCCTCCCCGTCGCCGAGCCACGAGGCGACCGTGGAAGCCACACGGAAGGCCTCGAACCGGACGTCCGCCTCCTCGTCGGCGAGCACGTCCACGGCCCGTTCGACGATCTCCCGGGCGGCGGCGGCGTCGGCCCGCTGGCTCAGGACGGCGTCGGCGAGCGCAGTCAGCGCCCGTCCCTGCACCCGCCGCTCTCCGGCCGCCTCGGCTGCGGCCGCGACCTCCTCCATCTCGACGATCACGGCGGTCATGTCGCCGAGGCGCCACGCCGCCCGGGCGGCCGAGTAGCGCCGGTCGAGCGTCGGCGCCAGCTCCACGGCTCGGACGAGCAGGTTCCGGCCGCTCCGGAAGGACTCGCGTGAAAGGGCGCGTCGCCCGGCCCGCGTGAGCTCCGCGGCAGCCTCCTCGGCGAGATCCGCCGGAGGGGCGCCGTCGAGCTCCGCGAGGAGCCGGGTCGCCTGGTCCAGGTGGAAGGCGAGGATCTCGACGAGCTCCTCCCCCGCGCGCTCACGGAGCCACTCGGCGAACAGCAGGTGAAGGTCGGCGCGCGATCCCTTCGACAGGCCGGCATAGGCGACCTCGCGGATCAGAACGTGCTTGAACTTGAACGCCTGCTCGCCGCTGATCGCCGACCGGTCCTCGCGCAGGACGAGGTCGCGGAAGAGCAGGTCGTCGAGCACCGCGTCGACGTCGGCGACGTCCGGCGACAGATGCGCGAGGGCGCCGCGGAGAAAGACGCGGCCCATCACCGCTGCGCGCTGCACGACCCTGCGGGAGTCGGGCGGCAGCCGGTCGATGCGCGCGGCGATCAACGCCTGCAGCGTGTCGGGAATCCGCTCCTGCCGGCCCTCGGGCTGCTCCGCCACGGCGCGAATCGTCTCCTCCACGAAGAGCGGGTTCCCCTCGGCCTTCGCGAGCACGGCAGCGACGTCGATCGGCACGTCCACCTCGGCCGCGAGCTCCTTCACGAGCTTCGCGGCCTCGTCGTCGGGCAGGGCCTCGAGCTCGAGCATGACGGCACGCACGCGGCCGCCGCCCCAGGCTGGCCGCACGTCCAGCAGCTCGGGTCGCGCGAGGCAGAGCAGCAACAGGGGCGCGGTGCGGACCCAGGCCGCGAGATGCTCGATCAGCGCGAGGAGCGGCTCCTCGCCCCAGTGGACGTCCTCGAACACGAGCACGAGCGGCTGCGCGCCCGCGAGCTGCTCTGCCCACGAGCGGACCGCCCAGGCGATCTCCTGCTGGCTCCGCTCGCCCTCGACGGCCTCGAGCACGCCGACCGCGAGCCCGAGCAGATCGGCGACCGCGTCGTCCTCGCACGTGTCGCGGAGCTTCTCGTACGCGCGCTCGAGCGGGTCGTCGTCCGAGATTCCCGCCGACGCCTTCACCATCTCGGCGATCGACCAGTACGTGACCCCTTCCCCGTACGGAAGGCAGCGGCCGCGGAGCACCGTCGCACGCTCGAGCCCGTCGACGAACTCGCGACCGAGCCGGCTCTTGCCGACGCCGACCTCGCCGTAGAGGGTGACGAGGGTCGCGCGGCCGTCCCGGACGGTTCGCGCGAAGGTGTTCTCGAGCAGCTCGAGCTCCGACCCGCGGCCGACGAGCGGCGCCGAGAGGGAGCGCATCGGGCGGCCCGGCTCCCGTGCGCCGAGCACCCGGCTCGCCGCGATCGGCTCGCGCCAGCCGCGCAGCTCGAGGGGCTCGAGAGGCTCGAGCTCGACGAGGTCGCGCACGAGCCGCGCCGCCGTCGGCCCGATCACGATCTCGTTCGGCCCCGCCTGCTGCTCGAGCCGCGCAGCGAGGTTGACCGCCTCGCCGGTCGCGAAGGTGGACTCGGTCTCGTCGGCGACGACCTCGCCCGACTCGATCCCGATGCGGACGTCGAGGCCGAGCTCGCGCACCCGGTCCAACGTCGTCAGGGCGGCGCGCACCGCGCGCTCGGCGTCGTCCTCGTGCTGGAGCGGCACACCGAAGGCGGCCATGACCGCGTCGCCCGCGAATTTCTCCACGGTGCCGCCATGCGTCGTCACGCAGTGCGAGACCTGGTCGAAGAAGCGTCCGACGCGTCGCCGGACCACCTCGGGGTCTGCGTCGGCGAGCAGATCGGTCGAGCCGACGAGGTCGACGAAGAGGACAGTCGCGAGCTTCCGTTCCACCATCCCGCAATCGTAGAGTCGCCGGGGCCGACTAGGATCGCCCGCGGCGTGCTGGACCCCAAGGTGTTCAAGGCGTACGACGTGCGCGGGCTCTATCCGGGCGAGCTCGACGAGGCCGGTGCGGAGGCCATCGGCCGTGCGTACGTCGAGGAATTCGAGCCGCGCCGGATCGCGGTCGGCCGCGACATGCGGCTCTCCTCGCCCGCGATGCAGGAGGCGCTGATGCGGGGAGCGGCTGCGGCGGGGGCACACGTTCTCGACCTCGGCCTCGTCGGCACCGAGATGGTCTACTTCGCGGTCGGCTCGCTCGGTCTCGAGGGCGGCGCGATGGTCACCGCCTCGCACAACCCGAAGGAGTACACGGGAATGAAGCTCGTCCGCCGCGGCGCGCTGCCGGTCGGCGGCGAGTCGGGCCTCCTCGACGTCCGCGACCGCGCCGTATCCCTTCCGGGCGGGTCTCCGCTAGCCGGCCGGGGCCGGCCCGGACAGGTCGAGGCGCACGACATCTGGCCCGCCTACGTGGAGCGGGTGCTGTCCTTCGTCGACGTCTCGGCGATCGAGCCGCTGCGCGTCGTGATCGACGCGGCGAACGGGATGGCAGGGACGATGCTTCCGCGGGTGCTCGAGCGCCTGCCGGTGGAGACGGTCCGATGCTACTTCGAGCCCGACGGCTCGTTTCCGAACCACGAGCCGAACCCGCTCCTGCCCGAGAACCGCGAGTTCATCGTCCGCAAGACGCTGGAGGAGGGCGCCGACCTCGGCGTCGCCTTCGACGGTGACGCGGACCGCTGCTTCTTCGTCGACGACGAGGGCGAGTTCGTCCCGGGTGACTTCGCAACGGCCCTCTTCGCCGCGAGCGTGCTCGCAAAGGAGCCGGGAGCGAAGATCATCTACGACGTGCGCGCGAGCCGTGCCGTGCCCGACGCGATCGAGCGTGCGGGCGGCGTCCCCCTCGTGAACCGCGTCGGCCACGCGTTCATCAAGGCACGGATGCGGAAGGAGGAGGCGTCGTTCGCCGGCGAGGTCTCGGGCCACTACTACTTCCGCGACTTCAGCCAGGCCGACTCGGGTGTGGTCCCGTTCCTCCTGATGCTCGAGCTGATCTCGAAGAGGGGTCGGCGGCTCTCGGAGATCCTCGCGCCGCTCCGCGCGCGGTACTTCATCACGGGCGAGCTCAACACGCCGGTGCCGGACGTCGCGCTCAAGCTGCAGGAGCTGAAGGAGCGCTACGCGGACGAGGGCCGCGTCTCGCACCTCGACGGGATCTCGGTCGACTTCGACGACTGGCATTTCAACGTCCGCCCCTCGAACACCGAGCCGCTGCTGCGCCTCAACCTCGAGGCGACCTCGGAGGAGCTCATGGAGCGCAAGAGGGACGAGGTGCTCGCCCTGATCCGCTCGTGAAGCCGCCGTTCAAGTTCAGCGCGAGAACACGCGTCGGCTTCTCCGACACCGATGCGCAGGGGATCGTCTACTACGGCCGCTACAACCCCTACTTCGACCTCGCACGCGTCGAGTACCTGCGCGCCCTGGGACTCCTCCAGCGACGGGGCGAGGCGGGCAGCTTCGTGATGCGGGCGAACGACGTGGAGTACTTCGCGCCGGCGGTCTTCGACGACGAGATCGAGGTCTTCGTGCGTGTCTCGCGCGTCGGCCGCACGAGCGTCACCTTCTCGTTCGCCGCCTACCGTCTTCCCGACGACGTCCTGATGGTCACGGCGCACCAGACGCTCGTCTACGTCGACGAGCGGAGAGCCCACCCCGTGCCGCAGGCGTTCCGCGATCCCGTCGTCGCCTTCGAGGGGAGCCGATGTCGACACCTGACGCCGACGACCTGCTGCGGCAGGCCGTCTCGACCCTCGCAGCGCGCGAGGACTGCTCCTGGGCGGGCATCTTCTTCGCCGAGGAGGACGAGCTCGTCCTCGGACCGGAGACGGGCACTCCGGATCCCGGACGGCGCACCACCGTCCCCGTGCTCTGGCGTGGCACGCCGGTCGCGGAGCTCGCAGCCGACGGAGCGATCCCGGCGAACGACCTCGAGACCGTCGCCGCAGGGATCGCCGACCTCTGCCTCGTCGGCTGGGACACGGGCGGCGAGAGCTGGGAGAGCTGACGAGGCGTCCCCCGTTCGAGGGAGACGGGCCGCACCAGCACCGGGCTCTCCCTCGAACGGGGTAACCCGGGCCTCTGCGGCTGAATCCCTCGAACGAGGGCAGTTACGAGGGCGTCACCCGGCGCGCGTCGAACACCGCGTCGACGTTGCGCAGGGCGGTGAGGAGCGCCCTCAGGTTCTTCACGTCGCCGACCTCGACGAGGTACCAGTTGCGGGCCATCTGGTCCTCGACCGTGCCGCCGTACGAGACGATGTTCGTGCCGTGCTCGGCGAACGTCCGGGCGACGTCTTCGAGCAGGCGCGGGCGGTCCCACGAGTCGACCGCGATCTGGACGCGGAAGCTCTGGCTCCCGCCTCCGTCCCACTCCACCGGCGTGAACCGCTCGGGGTTGCGACGGAGCGCGCGCACGTTCGGACAGTCGCCGCGGTGGATCGTGATTCCCTTGCCGAGCGAGATGTAGCCGACGATGTCGTCGCCGGGGACGGGCGTGCAGCATTTGGCGAGCCGCACGAGGACGTCGTCGACGCCGATCACGTTGATGCCGTAGCTCTCGCTGCCGGCCGCCTCGCGGGCGCGCGGCCGCTTGACCGGAACCTGCTCCTCGGCGACCTCGCCGACCTTGAGCTGCTGCAGGACCTTGTCGACGATCTTCGATGCGGTCAGCTTCCCGGAGCCCAGCGCGAGGTAGAAGTCCTCCGCCTTCTTGTAGCCGGACTCCCGGATCACGCCGGCGAGGACCGCGGAGCCGGCGAGCTTCTTGTACGGGAGGTTCTGCGCCTTGAGCGAGTTCTCGAGCGCCTCCCGGCCCTTCGCCTCGAGATCCTCCTTCTGCTCGCGCGAGAAGAACTGCCGGATCTTGTTGCGGGCGCGCGACGAGGCGACGAGCGAGAGCCAGTCGCGCGAGGGGCCGCGGGCCGCGGACTTGCCGGTGAGGATCTCGACGCGGTCGCCGCTGCGCAGTCGGTAGTGGAGCGGCACGATCCGCCCGTTCACCTTTGCGCCGACCGTCCGGTGGCCGACGTCGGTGTGGACGGCGTACGCGAAGTCGATCGGCGTGGCGCCGGCGGGCAGCGTCTTCACCTCGCCCTTCGGCGTGAAGACGAACACCTCCTCGTCGAAGAGGTCGGTACGGAAGCTCTTCACGAACTCGCGCGCGTCGGTCTCGTCGGCGTTGATGTCCATCAGCTGGCGCACCCACGCGTTCCACTCGTCGTCGGCGCGCTTCTTCGACCGGCGCCCGTCGCGCGTGTACGCCCAGTGCGCGGCGACGCCGAGCTCGGCCGTCTCGTGCATCTCGCGCGTCCGCACCTGGATCTCGAGCGGTCTTCCCTCGGGCCCGATGACCGTGGTGTGGAGCGAGCGGTAGCCGTTGAACTTCGGCATCGCGACGTAGTCCTTGAAGCGGCCGGGCATCGGCTTCCAGAGGGAGTGGATGAGGCCGAGCGCGCCGTAGCAGTCGCGCGTCCCCTCCTCGCCGTCGCGCTCGACGATCACGCGCATCGCCGTGAGGTCGTAGATCTCGTTGAACTCGCGGCCCTTGCGGGCCATCTTGTCGTAGATCGAGTAGAAGTGCTTCGCGCGACCGGCGATGTCGACCGGGATGTCGACCTTCTCGAGCTCGCGCAGAAGCACGTCGGCGGCCTCGGCGACATGACCCTCCCGGTCGGCGCGCCGCTCGGCGACCATCGTCTTGATCTCCGCGTACTTGCGCGGATGCAGCGTCTGGAAGGCGAGATCCTCGAGCTCCCACTTGAGCGCGTGGATGCCGAGCCGGTGTGCCAGGGGCGCGTAGACCTCGAGCGCTTCCCTCGACTTCTGGATCTGCTTCTGCTTGCCGAGATACTCGATCGTGCGGAGGTTGTGCAGCCGGTCGGCGAGCTTGACGAGGATGACGCGCACGTCCTCGGCCATGGCCACGACCATCTTGCGGTAGTTCTCGGCTTCCGCCTGCTCGCGCGTCTGGAACTGCACGCGCGTCAGCTTCGTGACACCGTCGACGAGCGTCGCGACCTCGTCGCCGAACTCCTCGCGGACGGCGTCGAGCTCGACGACGGTGTCCTCGACGACGTCGTGGAGGAGCGCGGCCGCGATGGTCTGCTCGTCGAGGCGTAGCCCGGCACAGATCGAGGCGACGCCGACGGGATGGGTGATGAACGGCTCGCCTGAGCGGCGCTGTTGCCCCTCGTGGGCTGCGGCGGCGAACCGGAAGGCGCGGCTGACGAGGTCGACGTCGACGTCCGCGCGCTGGGCGGCGAGCTCGGCGAGCAGCCCCTCCAGGAGCTCCTCGTGCCGTTCGCCTGTCTCCAGCGTCGTCACCGTCTCAGTGTACTTCGGGGTCTGCGCGCGAACCGTTACGGGAGGAACGGCCGTTGCAGGAGCGAAGTGACGCGTCTCATGGCACGTTTTCGGCCCCTACGGAGGCGCCGCAGCGCTCTCCGGCTCGCTCTCGCCCTGGCTCAGTGCCTGAACGGCGGCGAGTAGACGACCCTTCCCTGCGGTAGCTCGGCGCTCGGGTCGAGGATCGCGACCTGGAACGCCCAGTCGTGGAGCGCCTCGGGCGGGGGGAACAGCCCATGCTCGTCGGCCCGCTCGAAGCCGAAGCGGCCGTAGTAGTCCGGGCTCCCCTCGACGAGGAGGAGCGGCCGGCCGAGGCCTCGGACCGCGTCGAGCGATGCGCGTACCAGGGCGCTGCCGTGCCTGCGTCCCTGGTGCTCGGGGCGGACGCCGAGCGGCGAGAGCTGGAGCACGGGAGCACCCGAGTCCTCGACGTGGCACCACGTGCTCATGACGTGCCCGACGACGTGACCTTCGTCTACGGCGACGAAGGCGAGCTCGGGCACGTAGGTTCCGCCGTCCCACAGCTCTTGCACGAGTCGCGGGACGCGGTCACCGCCGAACGCGGCGCGATGCACGTCGAGGATCGCGGACCGATCGTCGTCCAGTGCCGGACGGATCACGCGGCGCGCGCGAGCGGCTCCTCGGCGGCCAGCAGCGCCCGGAAACGCGCCGACTCGAGCAGGTCACGGCGAGGGCCGCCCTCGACGACGCCGAGCTCGGCGAAGATCGCCCGCGCCTCGGCGTCGCGTGCGGCTTCCGGCTTCTTCCACTCGGCGGCGAGCCAGGTACGCAGCTCGCGGTAGCGAGGTGCGGAAGGGAAGATCCTGCGGACGACGAGCTGCGGCGCGACCGTGCCGTTCCAGCGGTTCTCCTCGAGCCGGAAGGCGACGTCGTAGAGCGCATCCGTACGCAGCACGTCGAGGCGGGATCCCTGACCGAAGGCGATCGCGCTCCCGCCGTCCCGGCCCTCCCGCCGTACGCGAAAGCGCAGGTGCTTGCCGTCGCCGACGGTCGCGAGCTCCGCGAGCTCGCAGCCGGGAGCGAGCAGTGCCGGCGCCGGGTTGCCGAGCCCGAACGGTGCGAGCTTCCCCAGCTCCGTGCAGAGCTCGAGGGAGAGGTCGGCGCCGCGTGCGACGACCGCGTCGATCGACGTCTCGGGCTCGAGGTCGGCCTCGCCGAGCACCTCGGCGGCGTGCGCGGCGAGAGCCTGCGCGAAGGCGTCGACGTTCTCCGGCGCGATCGAGAGGCCGGCCGCCGCGCGATGGCCACCCCAGCGGCCGAGCAGGCCGGAACATGCGCCGAGTGCGGCGTGGAGGTCGAAGGCGGGGATCGACCGGCCGGAACCCTTCCAGTCGCCGTCCGCGCCCGCGATGAGGACGACCGGGCGG
Organism: uncultured Actinomycetes bacterium; assembly: GCA_963746965.1. Taxonomy (GTDB): domain Bacteria; phylum Actinomycetota; class Thermoleophilia; order Gaiellales; family Gaiellaceae; genus Palsa-739. The sequence continues at coordinate 2,325,392 of CAVVDH010000001.1, forward strand.
TGGTATCGCTCCACCAGCCGGGAGGCGACGATCCCGATCACGCCTTCGTGCCAATCTGCACCGGCCACCGCATAGGCGGGACGCGCGCGTTCCTCCGGCGTCCACGCCTCGACCTGGGCGATCGCCTCGCGAAGGATGCGACCCTCGACTGCCTGGCGCTCCCGGTTCAGCTCCTCGAGCGAGTCGGCGAGCCTGCGGGCCTCGGCTTCGTCCTCGGTGAGCAGGAGCTCGAGCGCCTCGCGCGGGTGGCCGAGGCGACCGGCCGCGTTCAGGCGCGGGGCGAGGCGGAACCCGACGGCTCCGGCGTCCACGGCGGCAGGATCGACGGCTGCGCCCTGCATGAGCGCGCGCAAGCCGGGCCTTCGCGTGCGTGCGAGCGCACGAAGCCCGGCGATCGCCAGCGACCGGTTCTCGTCGAGGAGCGGGACGACGTCGGCGATCGTCGCGAGCGCGACCAGGTCGAGATGGCGGCGCGGAATCTCGGAGTCGACGCCGAAGAGGGCCTGCCCGAGCTTGTAGACGACGCCCGTGCCGCAGAGCTCGGGGAAGGGGTAGGCGGAGGGCCGGGTCGCGACGACGGGGCAGTCCGGCAGCGTCTCGGCCGGCCGATGATGGTCGGTGACGACGACGTCGAGCCCGCGCTCCGTCGCCTCCGCCACCTCGTCGACGGCGGTGATCCCGCAGTCGACGGTGAGGACGAGACCGCAGCCGTCGTCGGCGAGTCGGGAGAGGGTCTCGGTGCGAACACCGTAGCCCTCGTCGAAGCGGCTCGGCAGATGCCACGTGACGTCGGCGCCGAGCTCGCGCAGGAGGAGCACGGCGAGGGCCGTGGCCGCGATGCCGTCGACGTCGTAGTCACCGTGGACGCAGATCCGGCGACCGCCCTCGACCGCCGCGCGAATCTTCGCGCACGCGGCTTCCATGTCACCGAGGAGGAAGGGATCGTGCGGCGGGTGCTCGCCGGCGAGGAAGAGTTGCGCGACCGCCGGATCGGAGTAGCCCCGTCGGACGAGCACGGCGGCGGTCACCTCCGAGATGCCGAGCGCGTGCGCCAGCTCCGCCTGTTCGCCGGGGGGGCATTCTGCGAGTGTCCAGGTGCCGTCGTGCATGTAGAGCCAAGCTACGGGGGCGGGCGGACGGATTCGGCCCCGCAACCTGTCCGGAGCAGACAGCAGCGGAAGGATTGGCGCTGTTCCGGAACGAAGCTGCGACGACACGGTCGCCGTTGGCCCGGCACGCTTCCGTCTCCCCTGGGTGGGTGGGGGCTGGGGATGGAGTAGAAAAGGCCCCATGCCCGCGCCCCATCCGGCCGAGCTACGGCGCGAGTTTCTGCTCGATCCGGAGATCGCCTTCCTCAACCACGGCTCGTTCGGCGCGTGCCCGCGACCTGTCTTCGAGCGCTACCAGGCGTGGCAGCGAGAGCTCGAGCGCGAGCCCGTCCACTTCTTCAGTCGCCGCCTCCGCGACCTCCTCGACGGCGCGCGCGGCGCTCTCGCGGCCTTTCTCGGCTGCTCCGAGCAGGATCTGGCGTTCGTCCAGAACGCGACCACCGGCGTGAACCTCGCCGCCCGCTCGCTCGTTCTCGAGCCGGGCGACGAGGTGCTCACCACCGACCTCGAGTACGGCGCCTGCGATCTCGCGTGGGACTGGCTCTGCCGCCGCACCGGCGCGCGTTACGTCCGCGCGCCGATCCCCCTTCCGCTCCGCGACCCGAGCGCGGTCGCCGACGCGCTCTTCGCGTCCACGAGCGAGCGGACGCGCGTGGTCTTCGTCAGCCACGTCACGTCCTCGACCGGCCTCGTCCTGCCGGTGGACGAGCTGGCTGCACGCGCCCGCGCGCTCGGTCTCGTCACGATCGTCGACGGCGCGCACGCCCCCGCCCACGTTCCGCTCGACCTTCCCGCCCTCGGCGCCGACTTCTACTCCGGAAACTGTCACAAGTGGCTCTGCGCGCCGAAGGGCGCGGGCTTTCTCCACGTGCAGCCGGAACGGCAGGAGCACGTCGACGCCGCGATCGTCAGCTGGGGCTACGAGGGAGGCACGACGTTCTCGCAGCGGCTCGAGAAGCAGGGCACGCGGGACCCCGCGGCATGGCTCACGGTCCCCGACGCGATCCGTTTCCAGGCGGAGCGAGACTGGGACGACGTCCGCGGGCGCTGCCGGCGGCTCGCGCGCGAAGCGCGCCGGGAGCTCCTCGACCTCCTGGGAACGGAGCCGCTCGCGCCGGACGAGATGGTTGCGCAGATGGCCGCGGTCCGACTCCCCCGTCCCGCGTCCGACCTCGCCGAGCGGCTCTTCACCCGCCACGACGTCGAGATTCCGGTCGGCGGGCCGGAAGACGACCTCCTGCGGCTCTCCGTCGCCGCCTACACGACGCGCGAGGAGGTCGACCGCCTGCTAGCCGCCCTCGCTCGGGAGCTTGACCCCGAGCACGGTGAGAAGGACGAGTAGGCCGAGCCCGAGCGCCCAGAGGGCGAGCACGCGGCGTGGGTTGCGCGACTCCCGCAGCGAGGTCAGCGCGACCTTCCCCCAGAGGAGCACGAGCCCGATCGCCGCCGCACCGCCGACGACGATCACCGGCGCCAGATACACCGCCTTCTCGAACGGCCACGAGAGGGCCCACGCCACCACGGCGACGAGGCCGAGGACGGCGGCGAGCGCCGCCGGATAGCGGAATATCCGCACGTGGCCAGGGTACGCTTCGTGCGTGGAGGCGGCAGGCAACTACCACTCCGGGGACGACTACGTCGTCGAGTTTCTCGGCTACCGCTTCTCCTTCAACAGCCTCGACTTCGAGGAGCGCGTCACCGCCGCGGCGGTCCGGCTCGGCCTCGTTCCCGGCCCCGGGCTCGACGCCGACGAAACCGCCGACCTGGTCGAGCTCGTCGAGCGCGACGCGATCGAGGAGCCACGCAGCGCGCTCGGGGAGTACCTCGTGCGCCACTGGGATGCGCTCGCGCTCGTCCGCGGCGAGTCGCTCGTCTACTGGCTCAAGAAGCTCGTCTTTCGCGGGGCATGGCTCGACCACCGCGTCAAGGAGGGCCTGCTCGAGGTCGACTGGGACGACGAGCGGCAGGACTTCACCTTCGCGGACACGAACGGCGGCCGAGCCCTCCTCGAGCTCCTCCCGACCCCGAGCTGGCACGAGCTCCAGTACCGGAGATGACCGTGCCGCGCTGGTACGCGCTCGCCCTCCCGGCGTACCTCGCGGGCCTGCTCGCACTCGACACGCAGGTCTCGTTCCACGGCCAGCTCGCGCTCGGCGGCCTCACCTTCGCCGTGTTGGCGGCGGCGCTGCGACCGCTCCCGCCACTCGTGCGGGCCCAGGCGGTCGGTGTCGTCCTCTTCGCCACGGTCGGCGAGGTCACGGGCTCTCTCGTCTGGGGCGTCTACCACTACCGGCTGCACAACCTGCCGCTCTTCATCCCGCCTGCGCACGGGCTCGTCTACCTGAGCGGCGTCGCCCTCAGCCGTAGCCTGCGAGAGCGTGCGGTCGTCTGGGGCGCTGCGGCGGGAGCCGCCGCCTGGGGAACCGCCGGCGTGACGGTGCTGCCACGCCTCGACGTCGCGGGCGCGTTCGGCGTGCCGCTGCTGCTCCTCTTTCTCTGGCGGTCCCGGTCGCGCGCGACGTACGCCGGCGTCTTCCTCGTCGTCGGCGCCCTCGAGCTGTACGGGACGTCGATCGGGACCTGGCGCTGGGCATCCGCGCTGCCGGGGCTCGGGATCCCCGACGGCAACCCGCCCAGTGGAGTGGCGAGCGGCTACGTCTGGTTCGACGTGATGGCGCTGCTCGTCGCGCCGTGGCTCGTCTACGCCGCCGGCGGAACGGTGAAGCCGAAGCTCTCGCCCTTGTCGGGAGCCGTACGGAGCTCGATCCGGCGCAGGGAGCCGATCGGCACGATGAGCGCGTCGGGCGCGTCGTCGCGCGTGTCCGTCACGTAGAGGGTCACCATCCCGAAGCCAGGCTCCGGCTCGATCCGCTCGAGGACGAAGCGGGACCTGTCGGCGAGCTCGACCTCGACGAGCGGCTTCTCGACGCCGGTCGCCTCGGCGAACGACGCGATCGAGCGGTGGAGCCGTTCGACGAACGCCTCGTGCGGCAGCTCGGCGACGGGGGTCCAGAGGTCGGGCACGACCCGAGCCTAGCTCGCACGCTCGCGTCCGATCTCGACGAGGCGCTCGACGACGTCGGCCAACGGCTGCGTCGCGTCGAGCTCGTGGGTGCAGGTCGGCCGGAGCAGGGGCTCGACCTCGTGGAGGTGGTCGAGGATCAGCCGCCGCTCCCCGGGCGACTTGCCGTAGTCGTTCGTCGTACGACTCGAGATCCGGCTCTCGAGAACCTCCGCCGGCGCGCTGAGGAGGACGACGGCGTCGAAGCGGTCGTAGCAGCGCCCCTGGTTCGAGACCGCCCCGGACACGTACAGCGTCGGGCCATCCTCGGCGAGGAGCTGCGCGATCCGCGCCTCGTCCCACCAGCGGCCCCCTCGTCGTCCTCGACCGTCCAGCCGGGCTCGTCGGTGTCGACGCTGCGGAAGCCGCGTCGGGCCAGCTCCGCGAGCGCACTCGACTTGCCGGTTCCGGACATGCCCGTCACGAGGATCCGGCGCACCCGCCGAGCCTAGAACAGCCGGGCTAGAACAGGCGCGCGTCGACTTCCGGTTCGGCTGCTTCGCCGAGATGGGCGCGGCCGAGCGCGGTGATCGTGCGGCCGCGGGGCGTCCGCTGCAGGAAGCCGAGCTGCAGGAGATACGGCTCGTACACGTACTCGATCGTGTCCGGCTCCTCCCCGAGCGCCGCGGCGAGGGTGTTGAGCCCGACGGGTCCGCCGCCGTACTTCTCGGCGATCGAACGGAGGAGCTCGCGGTCCAGTCGCTCGAGCCCCGCCTCGTCGACCTCGAGCAGGTCGAGCGCTTCCCGGGCGATCGCCGTCGTGATCGCGCCCTCGTGCCGCACCTCGGCGACGTCCCGGACGCGGCGCAGGATCCGGTTGCCGACTCTCGGGGTGCCGCGGGCGCGGCCGGCGATCTCGTCGGCGGCCTCGGCGGCGATCTCGACGCCGAGAATCCCGGCCGAGCGCCGGACGATCGTGGCGAGCTCGGCGTCCTCGTAGTAGTCGAGCCGGAACGTGATCCCGAAACGGTCGCGGAGCGGCGAGGTGAGGAGGCCCGTGCGCGTCGTCGCACCGACGAGCGTGAACGGCGGCAGGTCGAGCGTCAGGGTCCGCGCCGCCGTCCCCTGCCCCATCACGATGTCGAGCCGGAAGTCCTCGAGCGCCGGGTAGAGGATCTCCTCGGCGGCACGGCCCAGACGATGGATCTCGTCGACGAAGACGACATCGCGCGCCTCGACTGCGGTGAGGATCGCCGCGACGTCCTTCCGCTCGAGCGCGGGGCCGGCGACCGAGCGGATGCCGACGCCGAGCTCCTCCCGGATGATGTGCGCGAGGCTCGTCTTCCCGAGCCCGGGCGGCCCGACGAGCAGGACGTGGTCGAGCGCGTCACCGCGTCCCTTCGCCGCCTCGAGCACGATCGCGAGCTGCTCCTTCAGGCGGGACTGGCCCACGAACTCGTCGAGCCGGCGCGGCCTGAGGCTCCGCTCGACCGCCTCCTCGTCCTCTCGCAGCACGGGCGCCAGGAACGGCGTCGCGTTCATGCCGCCTTCTTCAACGCGAGCCGGACGCGTTCCTCCGGCGGGAGGTCCTGATCGACCTCGGCGAGGGCGCGCTCGGCGTCGAGCAGCGTCCAGCCGAGCTCGACGAGCGCGTCGCGCGCGACGACGTGCTGCTCGCCGGCGCCGTCGGGGGCAGGCGCCAGCGAGGGATCGCCGAGCTTCTCCTTCAGCTCGAGCACGATCCGTTCCGCGGTCTTCTTGCCGATGCCCGGGATCGCCTGGAACCGGGCCGCGTCGCCGCGGGCGATCGCACGACGCAGCTCGGCGGCGGGCGAGCCGGAGACGATCGCGAGCGCGACCTTCGGCCCGACCCCGCTCACCGCGAGGAGCTGGACGAAGAGCTCCCGCTCGCTCCGCTCGGCGAAGCCGTAGAGCTGAAGCGCGTCTTCGCGCACGTGCAGGTACGTCTCGACCGTGATCTCGTCGGCCGCGTCGCCCTTCCGCACCGCTGCGGGCGTCGCGTGGACGAGGTAGCCGACCCCGCCGACGTCGAGCACGAGCCCTTCCGGCGTCGAGGCGACGGGCTTGCCGCGAAGGCGCGCGATCATGCGGGGAGAGTACGCACGGGAACGGACGTTCCCTTCACCCGGCGGCGGCCCGGAGGAGCGGCGGCGCGAGCGCATGGCAGATCGCGACGGCGAGCGCGTCGGCGGCGTGATGCGGTGTCGGCAGCTCGGGGAGGCCGAGGATCATCTTCACCATCCGCTGCATCTGCGCCTTCTCGGCGCGTCCATAGCCGCAGATCGCCTGCTTGACGCTGGCCGGCGCATACTCGCGGCAGGCGACTCCCGCGTTGGCGGCCGCGACGAGCACGGCGCCTCGCGCCTGGCCGACGGAGAGCGCGATGCGGGCGTCGGCGCCGACGAACGACTCCTCGAGCGCCACCGCATCCGGGGCATGCTCGGCAATGAGCGCCGCGACGGCGTCGTGGATCGTCTTCAAACGGAGAACGGTGTCCTCGCCGGCCGGCGTCGACCAGCAGCCGTGGGCCACCTCCCTGAGGCGGCCTTCGCTTCCTTGGACGATTCCGTACCCGCAAGCAGCCGTTCCGGGGTCGATGCCGACGACCTTCACGAGGAGACGTTAGGCGCCGTCCCGGACGACTCCTCCCCCGCTAGCCGAAGTGGACGATGTAGACGGCGCAGGCGAACGCGCAGACGACGATCAGGAAGAGCAGCCACCAGCGGTACGGCACGAGCCGGCCCACCACCTGCTCCCGCCAGCGGTCGACTCCGAGCGTGAGCAGGACGATCGGGTTCGCGAGGAGGACGACCAGGGCGAGCGGCGCGCCCGTCACGGCGATGATCGCGATCCAGGCGTAGCGCACGCGCCGCGGAGCTCAGCCGGCGACCGCTTCGAGCACCCGTTCGGGGATGTCGAAGTTCGCGTAGACCTCCTGCACGTCGTCGTTCTCCTCGAGCTGGTCGATCAGGCGCAGGATCTTCTTCGCCTCGTTCTCGTCCTCGACGGCGACGGTCGTCTTGGGGAGCATCGTCAGCTCGGCCGACTCGATCTCGAACCCGGCGCCGGCGACGGCCTCGCGCACGGTGGCGAGCTCCTCGGCCGCGGAGAGCACCTGGAAGCTCGAGCCGTCGACGGCGACGTCGTCCGCGCCGCCCTCCGCGGCCGCGAGCGTGAGCTCGTCCTCGTCGGCGCCGTCGGCCGGTACGAGCACGAGGCCTCGCCGCTCGAACAGCCACGCGACCGCGCCCGACGTGCCGAGGTTGCCGTCGTTCTTCGCGAAGATGTGCCGCACCTCGCCCGCCGTGCGGTTGCGGTTGTCGGTGAGCGCCTCGACGATCACCGCGACGCCCGCCGGGCCGTAGCCCTCGTAGACCACCGTCTCGTAGGCGGCGGAGTCGGAGTCGGTGCCGGAGCCCTTGGCGATCGCGCGGTCGATGTTGTCCTTCGGCATCGAGTTCGCCTTCGCCTTCTCGATCGCGTTCTGGAGCGCGAGATTCCCGGCCGGGTCGGGCCCGCCCTCCTTCGCGGCGACGATGATCGCGCGCGTCAGCTTCGAGAAGAGCTTGCCGCGCTTCGCGTCTGCGGCGCCCTTCTTGTGCTTGATCGACGACCACTTGCTATGCCCGGACACGTCCCTCCTCTCGCACCATGTTCAGGAATCGCTCGTGGACGCGCGTGTCGTCGGTCAGCTCGGGATGGAAGGCGGCGACGAGCAGCCGCCCCTCGCGCGCGAGCACCGCGTGGCCGTCGACCTCGGCGAGCACGTGGACTTCGGGCCCCGGATCCTCGAGCCACGGCGCGCGGATGAAGACGGCGCGCAGCGGCTCGGCGCCGTCTCCGACGTCGAGGTCCGCCTCGAAGCTCTTCACCTGGCGGCCGAACGCGTTGCGCCGCGTGGCGTAGTCGCCGAGGCCGAGGTGGTCGCGATCGAGGACGATCATCCCGGCGCACGTCCCGAAGATCGGGCCGCGGAACCCGCGGACGGCCTCGTCGAGGTCGTAGAGCCGCATCAGCCGTCCGATCGCGGTCGACTCCCCGCCGGGGATGACGAGCCCGTCGAGCCCGTCGAACTCTTCCGGGAGCCGCACCTCGACCGGCTCGGCGCCCAACCGCCGGAGCACGGCGGCGTGCTCCCGGAAGTTCCCCTGCACGGCGAGGACGCCGATCCTGAGCGGCTTCTCCACGCCGCGATGGTAACGAGCACTATCCGGGAGGCGGTGCTGCGACCGCGGGGCTCTCCCGCCGCGCGACGAGGCCGAACGCGACGAGCAGGAAGCCCAGGACGGCGAAGGTCACGATCGGCGCCCATGGATGGAAGTTCGAGACTCCGACGAAGAAGCTCGTCTGCCCGGTCTTCGCCGGTAGTGGCGCATACCCCGTCCAGCCGACCGGGAACGACGGCGATGCGACGGTCCACTCCGCGGAGAGGTGCGTCGCGAGCGCGAAGAACCCGATCGTCCCGAGCACCGTCCAGCTCGAGCGGCGCAGCCGCGCGCCGAGGGCGACGAAGAGCGTGGAGAAGACGCCGACGAACGCCCACTCCACGTCACCGGAGTGGAGCCAGTAGAGGAGCGCGCCGCCGATCAGGACTCCCCCGACGAGGTGGAGCCAGAAGGCCGACGGCTCCTTCCGCATGCCTCCGGCGGCCAGGTAGGCGAGGCCGACGAGCAGCGTGACGGCGGCGGTGAAGTCTCCGCCGGCGGTGACCAGGTCGACGACGAAGAGCCAGCCGACGACCGCCGAGAGCAGCCGGATCAACGGGAAGCGGAAGCGACGGTGATCGTCCGACGCCGCCGCGAGGACGAGGAGCCAGAGGGTGAGGCGCGACCACGACCAGTGGCTGAACGAGCCGCTCACGCCGTTCCAGCCCCACCACGTGAACAGCAGCGCGACGAAGACTCCCCAGGCGATCACGGAGCCGAAGGCGAAGATCCCCGCGGCGAGGGAGCGGCCGCGGAGGCGGAACGCGTGCGCCGTCCAGTACAGGACGACGAGGACGAGCAGCGCCCAGCCGGCCTCCGCCCCGCTCCGGTAGTGACCGGAGAGGTACACGAGCGCGGCGATCGCGCTGCCGAGAACGGTCAGTCCGCCCGCGTAGACGAGGAAGGACGCCGACGTCCAGATCGGCTTCACTTCGTGCACGGGGGAATCGTCTGCCCCGTGCCGGACGGAGCTCTACCAGCCGCGCGTCTCGAGCAGCTGGCTCGGGTCGAGCGTCTGTGCCGAGATGCCGACCATGGGCTCGCCGAGCCCCGCGGAGACACGGGCGAGGATCTCCGCGTCGCGGAAGTGCGTCGTCGCCTCGACGATGGCCTTCGCGCGGAGCTCCGGGTCGCCCGACTTGAAGATGCCGGAGCCGACGAAGACACCGTCGGCGCCGAGCTGCATGCAGAGCGACGCGTCGGCGGGCGTCGCGATGCCGCCCGCGGTGAAGGTCACGACCGGCAGCTTCCCGTTCTCGGCGACCCACTTCACGAGCTCGTACGGAGCCCGCAGCTCCTTCGCCTCGGCGTAGAGCTCGTCCTCGCGCAGCGCGGCGAGGCGGCGGATGTGGCCGAAGACCGACCGCATGTGCGTGACGGCGTTGACGATGTCCCCGGTGCCGGCCTCGCCCTTGGTGCGGATCATCGCGGCGCCTTCCGAGATCCGGCGCAGCGCCTCGCCGAGGTTCGTGCAGCCGCAGACGAAGGGAACGGTGAACTGCCACTTGTCGACGTGATGCTCGAGATCGGCGGGTGTGAGCACCTCGGACTCGTCGATGTAGTCGATCTCGAGCGCCTGGAGGATCTGCGCCTCGGCGAAGTGGCCGATGCGGCACTTCGCCATGACGGGGATCGTCACGGCCTCCTGGATCTCGCGGATCTTGTCCGGGTCCGACATGCGCGCGACGCCGCCGTCGCGGCGGATGTCGGCGGGTACGCGCTCGAGCGCCATCACGGCGACGGCGCCCGCGGCCTCGGCGATCCTCGCCTGCTCGGCGTCGACGACGTCCATGATCACGCCGCCCTTGAGCATCTCCGCAAGACCGCTCTTGACCCGCATCGTCCCGTACTCGGCCATCGCGGTGAGTGTAGCCGGGCGCCGGACCGGCACAGCCGGACTCTGATAGAAGGGCGGGATGGAGCCATGGTCGCGAGAGCCGGTCGGGCGGTTCGACGAGCTCGAGATCGAGAGCGCCGTCCTCCGCGACAACCCGCTCGGCGACCCGCACGTCCGTCCGCTCTGGGTCTACGTGCCCCCCGCGTACGACGCCGAGCCGGAGCGCCGCTTCCCCTCCATCTACCTCATCCAGGGCATGACCGGCCAGGTCGACATGTGGTGGAACCGCAGCGCCTTCCGCCCGACCACCCCGGAGCGCATCGACCGCCTCTTCGCGGAGGAGGACTGCCCACCGGCCATCGTCGTCTTCGTCGACTGCTGGACGTCCTACGGCGGCTCTCAGTTCATCGACTCGCCGGGCACGGGTCGCTACAGCGAGTACCTCTGCCAGGAGGTCGTCTCGTTCGTCGACTCGCGCTACCGGACGCTCGCCGAGGCGGCCCACCGCGGCATCACGGGCAAGTCGAGCGGCGGCTACGGCGCGATGGTGACGCCGATGCTGCGTCCCGACGTCTTCGGCGGCCTCGGCACGCACTCCGGCGACGCGCTCTTCGAGCTCTGCTATCTGCCGGAGTTCCGTGACACGGTGCGGGCGCTACGTGACGACTACGACGGCTCGTACGAGCGCTTCTGGGAGGACTTCCATTCGCGGCCGCCCCTCTCGAAGCCGTCCGACTACCCGCTCGTCAACACGTATGCGATGGCCGCGTGCTACTCGGCGAACGAGGACGGCTCGATCGAGCTTCCGTTCGACGTGGCGACGGGGATGCTGCGCGACGAGGTCTGGCAGCGCTGGCTCGCGTGGGACCCCGTGCGCATGGCCCGCCGTCACGCCGACGCGCTCCGCAGCCTGCGCGCGATCTACATCGACGCCGGCAAGCGCGACGAGTGGTTCCTCGACCTCGGCGCCGAGGCGTTCCGGCGGGAGCTCGAGGGGCTCGGGATCACCGACGTCTCCTGCGAGCTCTTCGACGCGACCCACATGGGGATCGAGTATCGCTACCCGCTTGCGATCCGCTACCTCGCCGAACGCCTCCAGTAGCCGGTCCGAGACCCGCGCGCTCCTCGCTTCGTCCCCCCAAAGGGGGAACCTGCGCCGTGAGCTTGCAGGATGTTTCGGTAGGAAGAGCTGCTCGTTGCTCGCGGTTCCGGCGAGGGCGCTTCTCGCGCGCAACGCGACTTCTGCCGAGAGAGAACCTCGAGGAATTGCCGTCAGCAAGGGGGTTCGAGATGCGCCGCGCGCGTCGCGTACTGGTCATCGACGACGACCGGCTCCTGTGTGAGCTGGTGCGAACGACGTTCGAGCTGGAGGGGTACGAGGTCGACTCGGCCTACGACGTCATCGAGGCGGAGCGTGCGCTCGCCGAGTCCCGGCCGGACGCGATCCTCCTCGACATCGGGCTGCCGGGCATCGACGGGATCTTCTACCTCGAGCGGCTGCGCGAGACGCCGCAGACGAGCAAGATCCCGATCGTCGCGATCAGCGGCTCGGACGAGGCGGGCCGGGCGGCCCGGTCGGTCGGCGCGGAGGCGTTCCTGCGCAAGCCGTTCAGCCCGCTCGAGCTGCTCGCGCTCGTCGGCCCGCTCGTCCGACGGCACGGCTTCAGCACGACGGAGGCCGACAGCGACGTGGTCGATGCAGCCAACCTGAACCGGCTGATCGAGATCGGCCGGCGCCAGCACCAGCTCCTGCACGAGGCGTACGCGCAGACCGTCGCCGTGCTCGCGTCGGCTCTCGAGTCGCGCGACTTCGGTACGAGCCGGCACTCGCGCCGCGTCACGGCCTACGCGACGAGACTCACGCTCGAGGTCTCCCCCTCGCTGCTCGACGATCCGAGCCTCGAGTGGGGCTTCCTCCTCCACGACGTCGGCAAGATCGGGATCCCCGACGAGATCCTGCTCAAGCCCGGGCGCCTGACCGAGCTGGAACGCCGGCGGATGCAGGCACACGCGGAGCTCGGCGAGCGCCTGCTCGCCCACGTTCCGCTGCTCAACCAGGAAGGTGCGCGCGTCATCCGCTCCCACCACGAGCGGTGGGACGGAAACGGGTACCCAGACAAGCTCTCCGAGGAGAGCATCCCGCTCGGGGCGCGCATCTTCGCCGTCGTCGACTCGCTCGACGCGATGACCGACGTGCGCCCGTATCGCGTGCCGGTCAGCTGGGAAGCCGCGGTGGAGGAGATCCAGCGCTGCCGCGGCGGCCAGTTCGACCCGGACGTCGTCGACGGCTTCGAGGCGTGCGAGCCCGACCTCTACCGCCTGCACACCGAGGAGCTCGCCGCCTAGTCCCCGCGGGGGAGGACGGTCGACACCGGCCGCCCTCCCCCTCTTCGACTCAGGGCCGGTGCGCGACGAACGCGTGCGGCAACGAGGCGTGGCGGAGCGGGAATCCTGCCACCGCCGCGGCGTGCCGCAGGGCGCCGCCGGTGGTCAGCGCCGTCTGGCAGGACGAGTCGCCGCCGACGAACCACACGGCGCCGGTGTCCGTCGGATCCGCCGCGTCGAGCGCCGTCACGAACGTGTCGCCCGCGGTGCTCGTCGCCGGCGGCGTCTGCGAGTAGTGGTAGCCCTGGGTCTGCCCCGAGGCGTCGCCGAACTGGTCGATCGGGACGGCGACCGCCATGCACGCTCCGATCACGACGGCCTCGTCCGCCGCCACGGTCTTGACCGCGCTCTCGTCCTTCTTCAGCGTCTTGAGGGTCTTGCTCAGCGTCGCCACCTTCTTCTTCAGCGCCGCGAACTGCTTCGCGCTCGCGGGCCGCGCCTGCCGACTTCCCGGCGCGGCTGCGACGTACATCGCGCCGGCGACGGCCGCGACCGCCACGAGCATCAGAAACCGCTTCATCGGTCCTCCCTGTCGACCCCGCACCGTGCGTGCGAATGGACGGGACTCAACCGGCCGGTGGAGTGTCGTGTCAACCACGCCCGCCTCGGGGTAGGGTCGCCGACATGGACGTGCACCCGCGGCCGATGCGCGACGACGAGCTGGCAGCCTGGCTCCCGCAGCTGCGCAGTCGCCTCGCGGAGGATCTCGTGCGCGACTACGGCATGTCCCGGGAGCAGGCCGTGACCGCGGCGGCGGCGGACCTCGAGCGCCTCCTCCCGGACGGCCGTCCACCGGCCGGCCACTCGCTGTTCGTGCTCGAAGTCGACGGCGAGCCCGTGGGCGACCTGTGGCTCGCGGAGCGAGAGGACATGTCCCACGCGAGCCTGGTCGTGTTCGATGTCGCCGTCGACGAGCCGTATCGCGGCCGGGGCTACGGCAGGGCCGCGTTGGCGTTCGCCGAGGACGAGGCGCGACGGCGCGGAATCGACCGCGTCGCCCTCTCCGTCGGCGGCCGCAACGAGCCTGTCCGCCGGCTCTGCGAGTCGCTCGGATACGAGGAGAACGCGGTCGCGATGAGCAAGGTCGTCGCGTGAGCGTGCAGCTGCGCCCGCTGCGCGACGACGAGTTCGGCGCCTGGCTGCCGCGGATGCGCGACAGCTACGCGCAGTCGATGATCGACCACGCCGGCTTCTCGCCGGAGGGCGCCGCTGCAAAGGCGGCGGCAGACGTCGAGCGCCTGTTCCCGGGCGCCCAACCGTCGGCGGAGCAGCTCGTCTACGCCATCGAGGCCGACGGCGAGCGGGTCGGCGAGCTGTGGCTCGCGGCGCGCGACGACGCGAGGCAACCCTGTCTGTTCGTGTACGAGATCTACGTGCACGAGACGGCGCGCGGCCGCGGCTACTCCAGGGCGGCGATGCTCTTCGCAGAGGAGGAGGCACGCCGCCTCGGCCTCGACAGGATCGCGCTGAACGTCTTCGGCGGGAACACCGTCGCGCGGCGGCTCTACCGGTCGCTCGGATACGACGAGAACGCAGTCGCGGTGAGCAAGGTCCTCTAGGCTCGGGCGCGCGCGGCGCGCTCAAGCAGCCCACAGCCGAGACCGATATTCCCGCCGTGCGGTCGGAACCGGCGACCCGTTTGCGCTTCGGTGGGCCGCTGACCCTGGCCGCCGGCGTAATCGTGCTCGCCTTTTCCACGGCTCGCCTCTGGCCGGCGCGGACCGACCCCGCGACCTTCGAAGCCGCCGCCGGAACCGCGGTCGCGCTCCTCGCCGTCGCAGCCTGGCTCTCCCGACGCCGACCCCCGGTCTGGCTGGCGCTCGTCGTGCCCGTGGGCTGCGAACTCCTCGTCGCGCTCCTCCGACAGGCGCAGGGCGGGAGCACCTCCGGCTACTCGCCGCTCGTGCTCGTGCCGGTCGTCTGGGCCGGGCTCGTGCTCGGCCGGGCCGCTGCCGTTGCGATCAGCGTTGCCACGACGCTCCTGTTCGCGGTTCCGATGCTCCTCGTCGGGCCGCCGCTCTATCCCTCCGACGGCTGGCGCAGCGTCGTTCTCTGGTCGTTGATCTCGCTCTTCGTCGGCCTGGGCGCGGATCGCGTGATGCGCGCCGAACGGGAGCAGACCGACGCCGCGGAGGCGCGCGCACGAGAGCTCGACCGGCTGGCGGAGACGCAGAACGCGATTGCGACGTCCGAGTTCGCCCTCGACGCGGTGCTCGCCACCGTCGTCCAGGAGGCGCGCCGCCTGACCGCCGCCGATGCGGCAGTCGTCGCGATCGCCGACGGTCCGGATCTCGTGTCCCGCGCGGCCTCCGGCACGGCCGAGGGACACGTCGGCCTCGGACTGCCGGGCGACGACGCGATTCCCGGCCTCGCGCTGCAGACCGGCGAGACGTTCGTCTGCCGCGACAGCGAAACCGACGACCGCGTCGACCGCGACGCCTGCCGCCGCGCCGGCTCCCGCTCGCTCGTCGTCGTCCCGCTCCGTCACGACGCCCACGCGGTCGGCGTGCTCGAGGTGTACAGCTCGAGCCGCGACGCGTTCCGGCCGGAGCACGTCCGCGTCCTCACGCTGCTCGCCGACATGATCGGTAGCGCCCTCGCCCGCGAGGAGCTTCTCGACAAGCTCCATCACCTCGCGCTCACCGACGAGCTGACGGGGCTGCCCAACCGCCGCAGCTGGTACGACCATCTCGAGCACGCGCTCGCGCGCGCGCGCAGATCCGCGGAGCCCCTCAGCCTCGTCGCGCTCGACCTCAACGGCTTCAAGCAGGTGAACGACGCGCAGGGGCACGCGGCGGGCGACCGGCTGCTCCGCACCGTCAGCGCGTGCTGGTCGTCGGTCCTCCGCGACAGCGACATCATCGGCCGGATCGGCGGGGACGAGTTCGCCGTGATCCTCGAGCAGACCGACGCGCCCACCGCAGCGTTCGTCGCAAGGCGGCTCGAGCAGAGCCTCCCCGCCGGAGAGGTGTCCGCAGCGACCGGCGTCGCCACCTGGAACCGCGAGGAAGAGGCCGCGGCGCTTCTCTCACGCGCCGACGCGGCGATGTACGCCCAGAAGAGCCCGCTCGCCCGCGCCGGCGCCCGCTAGAGCCTCGGCCTATGCCGTCTTGAGCCCGACGGGGCAGGCGACGCCCGTGCCGCCGAGACCGCAGTAGCCGTTCGGGTTCTTCGCGAGGTACTGCTGGTGATAGGCCTCGGCGTAGTAGAACGGGCCCGCCTCCGCGAGCTCGGTCGTGATCTCGCCGTAACCGGCGCGCCGCAGCTCCGCCTGGTACATCTCGCGCGACGCCTCTGCGGCCGCCCGCTGGGAGTCGTTCGCCCAGTACACGGCCGAGCGGTATTGCGTGCCGCGGTCGTTGCCCTGCCGCATCCCCTGGGTCGGATCGTGATTCTCCCAGAAGAGCCGCAGCACGCCTTCGAGCGGGAGCGCCGCCGGCTCGAAGACGACGAGCACGACCTCGGCATGGCCGGTGCGTCCGCTGCACACCTCCTCGTAGGTCGGGTTCGGTGTGTAGCCGCCTGCGTAGCCGACCGCGGTCGTGTACACGCCGTCGGCCTGCCAGAAGACCCGTTCGGCGCCCCAGAAGCAGCCCATGCCGACGACGAGCTGCTCCGTGCCCTCCGGGAAGGGCGGCTGGAGCGGTGTCCCGAGCACCTCGTGCCGCTCGGGCACCTGCAGCGCGGACTCGCGCCCGGGCAGAGCGTCCTCCGGTGTGACCTGCTCGGCGTTCTTCGTGAAGAGGAACATGTCTCCCAGCTTACGCGGCGTGCTACTTCCCACCGAGCTCGTCGGCGACCGAGCCGCCGATCTCCCGCTCGGCGCGCTCCTGCAGCTCCGCCTCCTTGCGCCTCGTCCAGACGACGAACGCGACGAGGACTGCGGCCCCCAGCAGACCGAGCGTGAGGTCGATCGTCGTGCTCAGCCTCTTCAGCGCGCCGCCGAACGCGTAGTACGCGCCGCCGAAGGACGTCGCCCAGACGGTTCCGCCCGCAGCGTTGAAGAAGAGGAACCGTCGCCACGGCATCTGGTTCGTGCCGGCGAGGAACGCCGCGTACGTGCGGAGGATCGCGACGAAGCGGCCCCAGAAGACGACCTTGCCGCCGTGGCGGCGGAAGAGCCAGATCCCGATCTTCAGCCGCCCCTCGTGCAGATGGAGCTTGTGCCCGTAGCGGAGGAGGAGCTTCACGCCGCCGTAGCGTCCGATCGCGAAGCCGATGTTGTCGCCGAGGATCGCGCCCGCGACCGCGACGGCGATCACCGACCAGATGTGGAGCTTGTGCGTCGACCCTGCGTAGAGCGCGGCTCCGACGAGGGCCGTCTCGCCGGGCACGGGCACGCCGACGGCCTCGGCGAGGACGAGCACGAAGACGACGAGGTAGCCGTAGGACGACAGCCACCCGTCGACGGTGTGGGTGGAGATGAGGAAGCCGGCTGCCACGCGTACATCCTCACCTCCCGCTCACGGGCCGGCGCTACGGTCGATCGGTGATCGAGGCCCGCGACTTGGTGAAGGACTACGGCTCGAAGCGAGCCGTCGACGGGCTGAGCTTCACGGTGCAGCCGGGGATCGTGACCGGCTTCCTCGGGCCGAACGGCTCGGGCAAGTCGACGACGATGCGGCTGATCCTCGGCCTCGACGCCCCGACACGCGGCGACGTCACCGTCAACGGCCGCCACTATCGCGAGCACGCGGCGCCGCTGCACGAGGTCGGCGCGCTGCTCGAGGCCCGGTCCGTCCACACCGGCCGCTCCGCGTACAACCATCTGCTCGCACTCGCGCAGACCCACGGCATCCCGAGGCGGCGCGTGACCGAGGTGATCGACCTCGTCGGCCTGCACGAGGTGCCCCGCAAGCGAACCGGCCAGTTCTCGCTCGGGATGGGTCAGCGGCTCGGGATCGCAGCTGCCCTCCTCGGCGACCCGAAGACGATCATGCTCGACGAGCCGGTCAACGGCCTCGATCCCGAGGGCATCCACTGGGTGCGCAACCTCCTCAAGGGGCTCGCCGCGGAGGGTCGCACCGTGTTCGTCTCCTCCCACCTGATGAGCGAGATGGCGCTCACCGCCGACCACCTCGTCGTGATCGGGCGCGGCAAGCTGATCGCGGACACCAGCGTCGACGAGTTCGTCGCCCGCGCGTCGCAGAAGGTCGTGCTCGTCCGTTCGCCCGACCTCGACCGGCTGCACGACGCGCTGGCCGGCCCCGGTGTGACGTTCGCATCCGCCGAGCGAGGCGCGCTCGAGGTGCACGGGCTGACGGCGGAGCAGGTCGGGGAGGCCGCCGCGGCCGACGGGATCGCGCTCCACGAGCTGACGCCGCACCAGGCTTCGCTCGAGGAGGCGTTCATGAACCTCACGCGTGACGAGCTCGAGTTCGCGAGCGAGATGGAAGAGGCGGTCGCGTGAGCGCGCTCGCCCCCACCGCGCGCCTGCCGCGCCTCGAGAGCACCGGCCGCGTCGCCTTCCACCGCGTCCTGCTCTCGGAGTGGACGAAGCTCCGCTCGGTGCGGTCGACGGCGTGGTCGCTCGCGGTGGGCTTCCTGCTCACGATCGCCTTCCCGGTGATCTTCGCCTTCGTGACGTCGTCGCACTGGGGGACGATGTCGCCGCACGAGCGCGCGAGCCGCTCGCCCCTCGACATCGCGCTCGCCGGCGTCAACGTCGCCCAGCTCGCGATCGCCGTCCTCGGCGTGCTCCTGATCAGCGCCGAGTACTCGACGGGCTCGATCCGCTCCACGTTCACCGCCGTGCCGAGGCGCCTCCCCGTGCTCTGGGCGAAGCTCCTCGACTACGCGGTGCTCTCGTTCCTCCTCATGGTGCCCGCCGTGCTCGTCAGCTTCTTCGCCAGCCAGGCGATCCTCGCGAAGCACGACATCCTCCAGGTCTCGTTCACGCACGCGGGCGTACCCCGGTCGATGCTCGGCGGCGCGCTCTACGTCACGCTCGTCGGAATCTTCGCGCTCGCGATCGGAGCGATCATCCGGAATACGGCCGGCGGCATCGCGACGTTCGCCGGGATCTTCTTCGTGCTGCCGCCGCTGATGAACATCCTGCCGCTGAGCTGGAACAACGCGATCAGCCAGTACCTGCCGAGCGAGGCAGGGCGGCAGCTCTTCTCGCTGCAGCACGCCCCACACACGCTGACGCCGCTCGCCGGCGGCCTCCTCTTGGCCGCCTACTGCGGCGCCGCGCTCGCGATCGCGGCCGTCCTCCTCGTCCGCCGCGACGTTTGACGCCACGCAGGCGGATGCGCCTGCCACCATGGGGAAGTGAGCACCGACGAATCGCGGACCGCGCGCGTCCTCACGGACGCGGCCGCACTCGGCTCCGCAGCGGCGAGCGCCTTCGCCCGACGGCTGACGGTCGCGCTCGGCGGCGAGGAGCGAACGCGCGTCATCGTCGTCCTCGCGGCGATCCTCGGACTGAGCGGCGCCGACGCGGCGACCGTCGGCGCCTCGGCGAGCGAGCTCATCAAGGAGCCTCCACATCAACAACACGGACATCGGCCTGCTCGTCGCGGTCAGCTCTCTCGTCGGCGCGGTGGCCTCTCTCCCGTTCGGCGTCCTCGCCGACCGCGTGCGACGAACGCGCGTCCTCGGAGCGACGATCGTGCTCTGGGGCATCGCGATGCTCTGGAGCGCGACCGCGTCGAGCTTCGACGAGCTTCTCTGGACGCGGCTCTTCCTCGGCGCGGTCACCGCCTCGGCGGGCCCGATGGTCGCCTCGCTCGTCGGCGACTGGTTCGGGAGCTGGGAGCGTGGACGGATCTACGGCGTCATCCTCGCCGGCGAGTACCTCGGCGCCGGCGTCGGCTTCGCGGTCACCGGCAACGTCGCCGCGCTCTCCTGGCGCGCCGCCTTCGTCATCCTCGCCCTGCCTGCCTTCGTCCTCGCCGTCGTCGTGATGCGCCTGCGCGAGCCGGAGCGCGGTGGAAAAGGCGTGCTCGCCCACGACTCGGAGTCTCCCCCGCCGGAGGTCGCCGCCCTCGCGGACGAGGGCTCGCAGACGACCGACGCCCAGCGGCTCGCCCAGGAACGCGGGCTCGCGCCGGAGCCCGAGCTCATCGTCGGGCCGAAAGAGGCGCAGCGGATGGGGCTCGTGCGCGCGACCCGCTACGTACTCCGCGTGCGCACGAACGTCGTCCTCATCGCGGCGAGCGCGTGCGGCTACTACTTCCTCGCGGGCGTGCAGACGTTCGGGGTCGAGTTCGCGAGGAAGCAGTACGGCATCGACCAGGCGCTCGCCAGCTCCCTCCTGCTCGTGGTCGGCGCCGGAGCCCTCGCCGGCGTCGTCTTCGGCGGCTCGTTCGGCGACTGGCTGCTCAAGCGGGGCCGGCTGAACGCGCGCGTGCTCACGCCGGCCGTCGCGGCGGCGCTCACGGCGATCCTGTTCGTGCCGGCGATCTTCACCCGAGGGGCGGTGACGGCCGTGCCCTACCTCACGGCGGCGGCGTTCTTCCTCGGCGCCCAGAACCCGCCGCTCGACGCGGCCCGGCTGGACATCATGCCGCCGCTCCTCTGGGGCCGCGCCGAGGCGGTGCGGACGCTCGTGCGCTCGCTCGCCATCGCGCTCGCCCCGCTTCTCTTCGGCGCGGTGTCGGACTACGTGTTCGGCGGCGGGCGCTCGGGCCTGCAATGGACGTTCGTCGTCATGCTCCTGCCGCTCGGCGCGAGCTCGTGGCTCCTCTTCAAGGGGCTGCGGACGTATCCCGCCGACGTCGCCACCGCAGCTGCCGGCGCGGAGGATTTGCCCGACTATCCGCAACCCCGCGATCACTGGGGGCTGTGACGAGCACCGGCAACGCATTTCTCGTCCTCTCTGCCTTTCTGGCGAGTGCCGTGGAGATGGTCGAGGCGCTCACGATCGTCCTCGCCGCAGGGCTCGCGCGCGGCTGGCGCTCGTCGCTCGCGGGCCTCGGCGCGGCGACGCTCGCGCTCGCGGTCGCCGTGGCGGCGCTCGGGCCCGCGCTCACGGTGGTCCCGCTCCAGGCGCTGCGGCTCGTCGTCGGCGCCCTGCTGCTCGTCTTCGGGCTCCAGTGGCTGCGGAAGGCGATTTTGCGCGCGAGCGGGTACAGGTCGCTCCACGACGAGGACGCGATCTTCGCGCGAGAGCTGGAGGAGGCGCGGAGCGCCGACCGCGTCGAGCGCGCAGGAGTCGACTGGTACGGCTTCACGCTCGCCTTCAAGGGGGTGCTGCTCGAGGGACTCGAGGTCGTGTTCATCGTCCTCACGTTCGGAAGCGCACAAGGCTCGATCCCGCTTGCTGCGGTGGGTGCCGCCGGAGCGCTCGTGCTCGTCGCCGGGGTCGGCATCGCGGTGCGCGCCCCGCTCGCTCGCGTGCCCGAGAACGCGATGAAGTTCACGGTGGGCGTAATGCTCACGACGTTCGGGATCTTCTGGGCGGCGGAGGGTGCGGGTGCGCACTGGCCCGGCTCCGATGCCGCGCTCCTCGGGGTGCTCGGCTTCGTCGTGCTCTCGTCGCTCCTGCTCGTACGGCTGCTGCGGCGGGAGCGCAGTTCCGCCCTCCGGGCCGTCGGAGCCGACGCATGAGGCGGCTCGCGACCTTCGGCCGCTTCTGGTGGGATTTCGTGATCGGCGACGACTGGCTCGTCGCCGTGCTCGTCGCCGCCGCGATCGGTGCGACGGCCGCGCTCGCCGCTGCGCATGTCACGGTCTGGTGGCTGCTGCCCCTCGCCGTTCTGCTCGTGCTGTGGCTCTCGCTGCGCCGGGCGATACGCTCGGCCTGACGCCGGCGGGCCCGTAGCTCAGCTGGTCAGAGCAGCGGACTCATAATCCGTTGGTCCCTGGTTCGAATCCAGGCGGGCCCACTGGAACGGTGCCGCGACCGGCGTGGCCGACGCGTGTCCTCAGGCCCGGCGCTCGACGCGGAAGGCCGCGAAGCTGCACACGACCACGTAGCCGATCAACATGAACGCCGTCAGCAGGCCGAGCACGCCGACGAGGCGCGGCTGGTGGAACGGATTCTCGAGCTGGGTGGCGATGATGTGAGCCACGCTGCGCGGATGGAGCAGCGCGTCCCAGCTGTTGAGACGGATGAAGCGGCCGAGGTAGACGCCGAAGCTCCCGAGCCCGAGCGCGAGCACGGCGAGAAGCCATGAGGCGAGGCGGCCCAGGTGGGCCCGCCAGACCTCCTGCATGAGGTAGAGCGAGAAGAAGCCGAGCATGAGCGACGTCCACACGAACGACGACAGCATCAGGGCGTCCCACCAGAGCGGGCTCGCGTCGGGCGTGTCTCGAATGTGGATGTAGTCGGTCAGCATGTAGGGAGCGTTCGGGAAGAAGAGGAGCCAGACCACGCCGGCGCCGGCCGCGAGCCAGAAGATCCGCCGACGGGCGAGCGCGTTGCAGGCGAGGGCCGCGCCCAGCGGCACCCAGGCGAGGAAGAGGTTCCAGACGAGGAAGCGGTAGAACGAGCTGCCCGTCTCGTGAATCTCCACGAGGAGCGCCGCCACCGAGAGGACCGAGGCGGCGGCGAGCGCCGCGATGAGTCTCAGCGGGAAGACGTTCGCCTCGTGCGGTTCCACCGTCCGGCCACGGTACCGATCGGTTCCACGGGGGCCCGTGCAGCCGGGAGACGCCGGTCGTCGTGCGCCGGACGTGCAGGATCCCCTGAGGGTCTTGGTGTCCGGCCGGCGGGTCGGGTAACGATTCCCCCACAATGGCGGCGACGATGAAGGTCTTCCAGCACGAGACCCGGCTGCGGACGGCCGGCGGGCTCACCGTCACCGATATCACCGAGGCTGTGCAGGCCGCCGTGCGGGAGAGCGGCGTCGTCGACGGGATCGCGTGCATCTACTCGCCGCACACGACGTGCTGCGTCCGCGTGAACGAGATGGAGACCGGCTTCCTCGACGACTTCGCCGAGCTGCTCAAGCGGCTCGTGCCGAGCGAGAGCTACTACGCGCACGACGACTGGGACCGCCGCACCGAGAACATCTGTCCCGAGGACATGGATCAGGGCAACGGCCACTCGCACTGCATGGCGATGCTCCTCGGCACGGCCGGCGAGTCGGTTCCCGTGCGCGAGGGCGAGCTCCAGCTGGGGACGTGGCAGCGCGTCCTCTTCATCGAGCTCGACCGCGAGCGCGACCGGCGCTGGCTCGTCCAGGTCGTCGGCAGCTAGCCGGCCGGCAGGACGTTCAACCGGTTCGCGGCGAGCAGGGCGAGGCTCGTCACGTCCGTGCTCTGGATCGCTGCCGTGCTCGTGCCGACGAAGACGAGGTCGCTCGCCTGCCCGCGCGTGAGCACGACGACGGCGAAGTAGACGGACGTGGTGCCGTTCGAGATCGTCGCGAGCACGCCCTGGGCCGCGTCGCCGACGCTCGACACGTCGACCGGCGTGACGGTGAACGTGACGCCGGGGGCATTCGCGAGCGACGCGAGGCTGTGCACGAACACCGCCTCCCCGATCGCCGAGCGGAACGCCGCTTCGCTCGTGCTCGGGTACCACTCGATCTGCTGGCTCAGCTCCTCGTAGGTGCCCGCCGGCTGCATGTCGCGCGAGTAGGCGGAGAGCGCCGAGGGATCCACCGCATAGCCCTCGTCGGCGACGGTCGCCTGCCCGAGATCGGAAGCCGTGAGCGCCAGCGTCGAGAGATCCGGTCCGCCCTTCGGCGCGCCGGGCTTGAGCCGCGGCGGCAGCTTCACGGGCTTGCCGTGGAGCCGGCCGGCGAGCGCCTGCCTCAGGCGAGCGTCGAGCTTGCGCGCGAGCTTCGCAGCCAGGCCTTTCGCCTTCGCCGCGGAACCGGCGGCGACGGAGACCTCGAGGACGTAGCTCCCGTCGGCCACCTGCTCGTCGACGGTCGAGACCGGGGAGACGCCGGGCGCCTTCAGCGTCGCGAGGAAGGCGAAGCGGCGAGCGCCGACGCGAGGCGCCTTCAACTGGCGTCCGCTGACGGTGAGGC
The DNA here is from genome assembly GCA_963746965.1 of uncultured Actinomycetes bacterium. Taxonomy (GTDB): domain Bacteria; phylum Actinomycetota; class Thermoleophilia; order Gaiellales; family Gaiellaceae; genus Palsa-739. The sequence continues at coordinate 2,348,878 of CAVVDH010000001.1, forward strand.
CCGCCTTCCCGAGCGTCGTGATCTTCGCGTCGTCCTTCTTCCAGAACGCGAGCCCGTGCTTCGCGGCCGAGGCGCTGCGGTACCGGTCCACTCCGGTCTCGACGGCGGTGACGCCGCTGCCGCCCCGGAACGCGTCGCCGTAGTCGAGGAGGTAGCCCGTCACGCGCCCGAGCTTCTTGAGCGAGGCGGTCGTGCCCGTCAGGGAGTTCCCCGCCGCCACAGCGTTGGAGACGACACCCGAGTCGTGAGCGACCGCGAGGGAGTGGCCGGCGGCACCGAGAGCCGCCTTCGGCAGCGGGACGAGCGACAGCTTGACCCGGACCGCGCTCCGTGCGGACGCGGCCGGGACGAGCACCGCCGCGACGAGCAGCGCACCACCGAGACCCCTGCGAAGCATGTCGGCCAGGGTAACCGCGATCAGTGGCCGTTGACGGAAAAGTGCATGTAGTCCTTCGTCGAGCCGAACCAGGAGCCGCCCCAGCCCCAGCCGATCGAGGCGAAGGCCGACCGCACCGCGGATGTCACCATCCCGCGCCGGTGCCACGAACGCTTCAAGTACGAGAGCGCCGTCTTGTCCCGCGTCATCCCGCACCCGACGTACGGGTTCTCGCGCGGGTCGAGGTCGATCGCCTCGCCGTAGGCGTGCTCGGACCAGTGGCCGGTGCCGCTGCCTCCCGTGCACGGCGACGGGACGGCTTGCCGGCACTCGAACGAGGCGGTCACGTCCCCGGACTCGTCCGGGTGCGGTCCGTACGTCGACGAGAAGGCGGCGTCGCGGATCGGGAACCGCAGGCGGTAGAGCTTCGCGAAGACCGTGGCGACCCCGTGCGCGACCTTCTCGTTGACGACGATCTGGCCCGTATGCGTCTTCCGGTCGAAGCCGCGGAAGCGGAAGGTGACCACCCGGAGCTGCGACAGCCAGACCGGGCAGCCGCGGTGCCACTCGCCGGCGTGGATGATCGCCTGCTTCTGGGCGTGCGTGAGACGCGCGACTCCGGGCTGCTGCGCGGCGTGGACGGTCGTCGCGGCCGTGAGGGAGAGAACGGCGCTGAGAACGAGGACGGCGATGCTCTTCATCGGGCGGCCATGGTGCCAGTGATCCGCGTCGGTCGTGGGCCTACGCTCCGACCGCCCGGGGGAGCTCTGCCACGTCGGTCGCGGCGGTACGCTCGACGACGGCGGTGTTGCGCGTGAGCTTCGCCTTGCGCACGTATCGGCCCGCCGCCTCGAGAGCTGCTTCGGCCGGGCGTGCCTCGTCTAGCAGCACGGCCCCGACCGAGCCGGTGATCCTGCGCGGCCGCCCGTCGATCGCGAACGGCCTCGTCGCCAGCAGCAGGCGCAGGCGCTCGGCGAAGTCGGCAAGCTCGGCACCCTCGACGTGCGGAGCGAGCACGACGAACTCCTCCCCGCCCCAGCGGAACACGAGGTCGCTTGCGCGCAGCTCGGTGCGGAGCCGCTCGAATACGTCGACGAGGAGGCGGTCGCCGGCGGCGTAGCCGTACGAGTCGTTCACGGTCTTGAACCGGTCGAGGTCGAGGAAGCAGAGCGCGGCCGGCCGGCCGCCGCGCCGGATACGAGCCTGCTCGGCGGTGAGCGCCTCGGTGAGCGCATAGCGGTTCGGCGCAAGCGTGAGAGCGTCGACACGTGCCCGGGAGCGCTCCGCCGCCAGCCGGCCCTCCAACCGGAGGCGGCAGCGGTTCCCGACGGCGGCCGCGAGCAGCACGCCGGCCGCGAACGCGAGCGCCAGTGCCTCCGTCGTCTGCCAGAGGTAGAGGAAGGCAGCGAGGAGCGGCCCCGGCAGAAGCCAGGTGAGGACGGCCGCCCGCCACGAGACGCGGATCTCGGGGCGCAGCCGGATGCGGCGGTCGCGCGCGACGAGGACGACCGAGGCGGCGTTGAGCGCGAGCCCTGCCAGCAGTCCGACGGTTGCGGCCGCGACGGCTCCGGAGGCGCCGCGCTGCGCGAGCTGCTCTCCCGCGGCTCCGACCGCGAGCCCCTGCAGGGCGCCGGCGCCGGCGTATGCGGACCGCTTCCGCCAGACGTCGCCCAGCGTGAACGCCTCGAGCGCGACGCCTGCGCACGCGCCGACGAGGGGCCCTCCCACGAGAGCGGCGGCGACGAGGAACCCGGCGGCCGAGGAGACGCTCGTCCGGGGCGCGACGACGAGGTCGATCTGCTCGGCGAGCGCCGCCAGGGCGACGAGGGAGACGGCCGCGCCGAGGCCGATGTCGAGCTCCGCGCCGTGCAAGTCGAGCCAGAGCACGAGGACGACCAGGGCGGCGACCGGGAACCCGATCGCGACGAGCGTGCCCTGGCCTCGCAGAGACATGCACTCATTGAAACCCGGCGGTCGGACTACGGACCCCTCGGGGATCCTGCTCGGGCACCGAGTGCCGACCGGTCACGCCGAAGGGGGTTGGGCAAACGAGGGGTGCGGCCGACAAAGGGAGCGTGCGCCGCCCCGTCGTCCTCGCACTCGCGATCGCCGTCACGCTCGCGGCCGCGGCCGCCGCGCTCGCCGGCTCGAAGGACCCCCGGCTGCACAAGCGGCCGGCGGACGTCCGGCGGGCGAAGGCGCTGGTGATGACGCTCCACGACCTGCCGGCCGGCTTCGTCGACAAAGGCCGGCAGAAGAACTCGCACCCGACGCCGGACCTCCCCTGCTCGGTACCGAACCTGCACGCGCTCGTCATGACCGCCGACGTCGGCAGCCACGACTTCGTTCGCAGTCGCACGGGCTCGTATGCCGAAGCCTCCTCCGACGCCAGCTTCTTCGTGCGCTCGGCTCAGGCGGCGAAGGCCGTGCGGGTCATGACGAGCAAGAAGATCGGCCGCTGTCTCAAGAAGGTCGTCGTGAGGAGCGCGAAGAAGAGCGTGGGCGCTGCGATCGAGATCGTCTCGAGCCGGCTGGTGCCCGTCTCGGAGAACGTCGGCGACCTCCACCTCAAGCTCTGGGACCTGTTCCTCGACTTCAAGACCAACGGCGTGTTGCTCCGCGACGAGCTCGTGATGGCCTTCTCCCGGCGGGGCCGTGTCGTCTCCATGCTCATGCTCAACTCCCTGAACGGCCTGACGCAGGACGAGGCGAAGAGCATCTCCGAGGCCCTGACCGTGCGCCTCGAGGTGCTCCCCAAGTCCGTCGTCGGTTGAGCGTCCCTGCCCCGGCGATCGTTACCCCTTTAGGGGAAGGGAAAAGGCGCCCGATCTCGATCACTGTTGTGGGGATGCCTGAAGGTGACGGGCAGTCTGCGGTTCTAAGGAGGTACCCATGATTCGCTGGAACCCGCGCATTCTTCGGATTGCGGTCGCGGTCGGCGCGTTTGTGGCGTTCGCGGTTGCGAGCGGTGCCGGGGCCCGCTGGTACTAAACCCCGGGTCGTGAACCGCGTGCGGCGCCTCATCGAGTTCGGACGCGGTTATCCGCCCCGGCTGCTCGGATTCGCTCTCCCGACCATCGCGTTGGGGCTTCCGATCGTGGCCGGGGCGGTCGCCCACATCGTCGGCGGCGGCCGACCGAGCTCCCATGTCGTGCTCGGCATCGCCGTCTTCTTCCTGCTGGCGCTGGCCGCGGAGCTGCGGCCCGTGCCGCTCGACGTCGAGGGCGAGTGGCTCGTCTCGTATGCGTTCGTGTTCGTCGTCAGCGGCGTGCTGATCCTCGGCTGGGCCTGGGGAATCCTGATCGGCACGTCCTCGATCCTGCTCGCCCAGCTCCCCATGCGCCCCGGGCCGTTGCGGCTCGCCTTCAACAGCGCCGTGTACGCGATCGCGGCCGGTAGCGCCTCGCTTCCGCAGCTCGCGATCCGGTTCGGACCGGACTCCAACCTCGGGGTCCTGATCGGCCTCTCGTTTCTCGCCGGAGCCATCTTCGTAACCGCGAACGTCGCACTCGTCTGCGGCGCGATCGGGCTCGCCGCCGGCCAGCCCGTCCGGAAGGTGATGGACGACCATCTCCGCCATTCGGGGCCCGCCTTCACGGTGATGGTGTTCGTCGTCGCCCAGGCGGTGCTCGTCTGGCACCAGTCGCCGTATCTGCTCCCGCTGGTGGGAGCACCCCTCTTCGCGCTCAACCTCTACCAGCGGGCCGCCATCAAGCGGCACGCCGCCGAGGTGGAAGCCGCGCGTGACAACTTGACGAGGCTCGGCAACCAGCGCGCCTACGAGGAGACGATCGGCGAGGCGATCGCCGAGGCCGAGCCGCGCGACACCCTCGTCCTGTACCTGCTCGACGTCGACCGCTTCAAGCAGGTGAACGACCGCCACGGCCACCCGGCCGGAGACGCCGTGCTGGCTCGGCTCGGCGAGCTGATCGAGGAGCTCGCTCCCAGGGGCGGCTACCGCATCGGCGGCGACGAGTTCGCGGTGCTCCTGCGCGGCGACGACCCGGCGGTGGAGGCCTTCCCCGAGCTGCTCCGGGAGCGCCTCGCCGCCCTGAAGATCGCGGGCGTTCCCGAGCCGGTGACTCTCAGTGTCGGCGTGGCCCACTTCCCGGACCACGCCCATGACGCGAGCTCGCTGAAGCGGCGGGCCGACCTCGCCCTCTACAGGAGCAAGCGCAACGGCAAGGACAGGACGAGCGTCTTCCGCCCCGGGGAGACGCTGTTCGCGGACGACTCGGGGGCAGAGGGCGAGAGCGACACCGGATCGATCGTCGCGGTCCGCCGCCTCCTCGCCGCCCTCTCGGTCCGCCACGGCCGCGTGGGCGAGCACTCGACGGCGGTGGCCGATCTTGCGCGCGCGATCGGCCGGACGCTCGGCGTCGAGAGCGGCGAGCTCGACCACCTCTACCTCGCCGGGCTCCTGCACGACCTCGGCAAGATCTCCACGCCCGACGCGATCCTCTTCAAGCCCGGTCCGCTGACGGTCGAGGAGCGGACGGTCATGCAGAAGCACTCGCGGGTCGGTTTCGACCTGCTCGAGGGGCTCGAGCTGGCGCCGGTCGACGACTGGATCCTCCACCACCACGAGCACTGGGACGGCACCGGCTACCCCGGCGGCCTCGCCGGCGCCGAGATCCCCTTCGGCTCGCGCATCGTGCTCGTGGCCGACGCCTTCGACGCCATGACGAGCGAGCGCCCCTATCGGCGTGCGCTCTCCGTTCCGGCCGCCATGGGCGAGCTGCGCGACCTGGCAGGCCGCCAGTTCGACCCGCTCGTCGTGTCGGCGCTCGAGACCTGCCTCGCAGCCGAACCCGACCGCGTCGCCGTCGGCGCCCTCGGCTGATGGTCCTCGCTGAGGCGGCGATCGCCGGCATCCTGCTCGGGCTGCTGTCGGGCGGGCGCTTCGACGCACTCGCGAACCTGCGGATCAGACACGTCGAGCTCGTGTACGCGGCGATCCTCCTGCAGATCGGGGCGTTCCCCTCGGGGATCCTCCCCTGGTCGACGCCGGACGGGATCGCCCGCTGGCTGTGGCTCCTCTCCTTCCTGCTGCTGGTCGTGTTCGCGGCCTTCAACCGCAAGGTGCGCGGCGTCCCGCTCGTGTTCGCCGGGCTGGCGAGCAACCTCGCCGCCGTCGCCGCCAACGGGGGACTGATGCCGGCCAGCCCGCACGCGATCAGGGCGGCGGGCCTGGCCTACCGGCTGCAGAACAACAGCATCTCCACTGCCCACCCACACCTCGCGTGGCTCACCGACCGCTGGGCCGTGCCGCAGTGGATCCCGTGGGGCAACGTCTTCTCGATCGGCGACGTCCTGATCGCGGCCGGGATCGTCGTCACCGTCGTGCTCGCGATGCACGGACGCGCCCGCCGGGGCGACGCGCAACCGGCTCTGACGCACGACCAGCGGCCGCCGACCCTCGGTCACCTCCTCTTCGTCCAGCTCCCGCAGCGGTACGAGCTCCTCGAGCGCGTCGGCGTTGCGCCGCAGCTCAACGGACTGCTCGAGCTTCCCGAGCTCAGTGCGGGCACTTGGCGCGTCACGAACATCGGCGCGTCACCGCTGCCGAACGACAAGCGAGCGTGCGCCTTCGTCCAGCTGGCGCGGAGACCGCAGGTCTCACCCGGCTGAGCTCCGAGCGCGCGACCAACAGTGGAGGCGGCGGGAGTCCTCAAGCGAGCGACAACCCGCACGCGAGCGAAGACAGTGCCCTGGCATCGGAGGAAGGCGCGGGCTCCGCGCGAAGAACGGGGCGATGCATGCAATCCGTTCAGACTTGAAGATTCCCGGCTGGTTGACGGAGCCGATCGGGCAGCGAGTCGCGGCGGCGAGCGGCCCTCTGCAAATGATCTTGGCCGGCGCGGCACTGACCGACATCCTCCTCCGGCTACTCGACAGGTCCCGAACGGCCGCGACTGCGAGGGCGACCCGGACGACCGACATCCAAGAACGACTGCGCGAGTTCGAGCGCGCCTGGGAACAGGCAACGGGCGAACGGCTCAGCACCGCCGCCTTCTACGACCGCTTCTGCGCCGGCGACAGCGACTTCGACACGCGCTTCGGTGCGCGCTGGGCGACCTACTACGAAGCCACGCTGGCCCGCCCGGAGCCGCGCGACGGCCTTAGCCATCTGGGACTCAATCGGCGATCCACGCGCCGCTAAGACGCCGTTCGTGAGTTCGCGGGATGTATCCCCGGGACGACACGCTCACGACCAGGCCGAAAGTGGAGGCGGCGGGAATCGAACCCGCGCAAGGTTCCCGCGGAGTGCGGCGCGCGGCGCCGATAATCCGCGCGTCGTGGGCGAAGCCGGATTCGAGATCGAGGACATGGCGGAGGGCCGCACGCTCGTCGTCACGGGGCCCTGGACGGCGAAGGCGGAACGCGCCGTACGGCGCGCGGACGTCGATGGCGTCTGGCTGAACTACTCACGAGGGTTCTCGGAGCCCTACCTCTCCTTCGTCGGGGCGTGGCCCATCAGACGCCTCCTCGTCCTCGATCGGAAGATCACCGATCTCTCGCCCCTCGAAAGGCTCGGCGGAACTCTGGAGGAACTTTCACTCCAGGCGGCTCCAGGCACCCAGGTCGACCTCGCGACGCTGCCCCACCTCATCTCGCTCGCCGCCGGATGGGACGAAATCAGGGAGACGCTTCACGAACCCGACGCGTTGAAGAAGATCGTTGTGCTCGAGTACGACGAGGCCGACCTTCAGCCTCTCGGGGTTCAGCCGTCGCTGGAGCACATCAACTTGAAGGCGGCGCCGCGCCTCGAAAGCCTCTACGGCGTTGACCAGTTCGCACTGAGGCGATTGCAGGTCGCCTTGGCGCGGGAACTCGAGGACATCGACGCAGTCGTTCATGCGCCGGGCTCAACGAGCTCGCCTTTGAGACGTGCCTCGGCCTCTACGACATCGAGAGCGTCCGTGAGCTCACGCAGCTGCAGTTTCTCGGCATCAGCGACTGCGGGCCGATCCCTTCGCTCGGACCGCTTGCCGAGCTCACCGAGCTCGAGACTCTGTACGCCTGGGGCAGCACAAGAGTCGAAGATGGTGATCTCTCTCCCCTTCTCCAGCTTCCGCGGCTCAAGGAGGTTCGGATGCGTGACCGGCGCGAATATCGGCCGCGTGTGAGCGAGATCGTCGAGACGCTCGCGGCGAGATAGGGCGTCACCCGCCGCAGATCCGGCGTCGGTGCCCTAATCCATCGGCGGGTCGAAGACATCGAGGTCATCCTCGAGCCAGCCGGAGAAGAACCAGACGAGCTTCCGCTGCAGCTGCTGCGCGCCGCGATAGGCGAGCTGCGAAACGCGCTGGCCCTCGAGAAACGCGTGGTGGAGCGTGACCGGCATGTACAGGAGCGCGACGCTCTCCGGCATCGAGAACTCGAGCTCGTCGAGGTCGAGCGGCGGGCAGGTACATGTAGTTGATCAGGTGGTCGAACCGGCGCAGATCGTCAAGGGCGCTTTCCCTGACCACTCCGCGCTCGACGAGCTCCGCGAGCGGCAGCACCGGCACGAGGGTCCGGACAGGATGACCGTAGCCCGCCGTCCCCTGCGCACCTAGCGAGCAGCTCGGGGTGATCAGCATCGCCGGCCCGAACTCGAGCGGCCCGCTCAGGAATCGGCGACTACCACCGCTCTCGTCGTCGACGACGAGCTCGTCGGCCGGCAGCGGGTACGCGAGTGGCATGTCGCGGAACAGATCGCCCTGGCTGAACAGCTCAACGCGATCCCGCTCGTAGTAGTCGGCGTTGCGAGGACGCTCGGGTCTCGGCATGGGCGCGCCAGCCTATCGGCGGCTTCGGTCAGATTGGCGCGAGCGTCAGTCAGTCGCGTCGCCGAAGACCAACCGGCCCCTGCGCTTCCGACCCGGATTCACGACGGGCCCCTCCGTCGCCGGCGCGAGTTGATCGAACATCTCGCCGCGGAGCCGCTCGACGTCGTGGGCGTCGAAGCGTCGGTAGCCGCTGCCGGGCAGGCGGGCCGCGCGGAGGATGCCGCGCGCCTCCCAGTTGCGGACCGTGTTCTCGTGCACGCCAAGCGCCCGAGCCGTCTCGCGAACGTTCAAGAGCTCCTTCGTGGTCGGCATGTGTTCCGAGTGTACCTCTCGATGTTGTCTTTGTCGAGTATGTGGACTTTGTCCACTTCCGTTCTATCGGCAAACCTTCGCCGATCCTGAGGCTCCTTCACTCGCAGTAGCACGCGAGACGCAGATGCATCCTTTCGGATGCGGCAGCTACCGCGGTCACGCCGGGCATGGAATTCCTTCCTCTGGCGGTGACGATGCGCCGGAGGCGATCGCACACTCGTCGCCGCAGCACTTCACGAAGTGCATCTGTGTCTCGCTGGCCAGGGTGGCTCCTCCATCCTCACTGCCGCGGTCGGGAGCCAGCCTCGGGGCCTCTGAGAGCTTCTCTGCGCTCGACGAGTCGGCGGCTTGCAGACCCTCCATCGCTGGTTTGGGCCGTCGTCGGTGTCGATCGAGGGCATCGGGGCCTGAATCGACGCGCTGAGAGGCGATCTGAGGCCTCGCAAGATGACCCCGCGACTCAGTGGTCATCCCAGAGGCCGGCCTCCATGAGTTCGTCTCCACGCGCCACCGGCGCCGGGGCGCGGACGCAGCTCCGCCCGCACTGCCGCGGGCGGTGGCGAGTTCTGGGCGAGTTGGGGGCGAGTTTTTGGCGAGGTCCGTCCCACATTCTGCGAGGGTGGCAGCTCAGCCCCAGCAAGCGCGGACCGAGGTCGACGCGCTTCGCCAGCTCGAGCTCTTCGAGCAATCGCGCGAGGCGGCGCCCGTGCAGCGCGCGGCCGGCGAAATCGTCCGCCTCGATCGCGCCCGCCGTTCGGACGGCCAGCGACCGCACTTGACGCTCGGCGAGGCCGCCCGGATCATCCGGGAGGCGGTGAAGGACAAGTCGTACCGCAAGACGTCGCTCGGCCAGCTCGTCGGCCGCTACCTGCGCTGGTTCCGAAACGAGTACGGCGCGACGGAGTCGACGATTCGCGACTACGAGGCGATCCTCGCGCGCATGAGCCTCCTGCTCGCCGACCGCGAGCCGCTCGAGGTCTCCACCGAGGACCTGCGCGAGGTGATCGACACCTGGGCGATGCGACACGCGCGCACCCGCGCGAAGGTCACGTCCGTCATCCGCGCTTTCTGGGTCTGGGCCGAGGAGGAGGGCCACGTCCCGTTCTCCCCCGCCTCGAGGATCCGCCGTCCGCGGGCGCCGCGGAAGACGGCGCCGCTCCTCCCCGCCGCACGTCGACGAGCTGCTCCTCGGCTGCGCGCGGACGCGCGAGACCGCGCTCGCGCTGCTCTTCTTCCTCGACTGCGGCGTGCGCCGCGCCGAGCTCGGCGGCATCCGCGTCCGCGACTTCGATGTCGGCCGACGACAGCTGACCGTCTACGGCAAGGGACAGAAGGAACGCGTCGTCCCGCTGCGAGGCCGGATCGTCATGGCGCTGAAGGCGTATCTCGGCGAGCCGCTCGAGTTCGTCGGCCGCCGGCCCGAGCCGGACGACTACCTCCTCTATCCCGAGAAGCGGACGCCCGACCGCCGCGTCTATCTGGGCCGACCCGAAGAAGCCGTGCGCGCCGAACACCGTCCATCGCTGGTGGTACCGGATGCTCGAGCAGGCGGGCCTCGTCGGCCACGGCGTCCGCTCTGGGCTCAACATGCACCGCGCCCGGCACACCTTCGCAACCGAGCTGCGCCGCGTCGCCGGCGTCGAGGCCGCGTCACAGGCGCTCGGCCACAGCGACCTCTCCACGACACTCGGCATCTACGGCCACCAGGACCAGCGCGACCTCGAGCGCGCGATGGAGGCCTTCGCCAACGCGCGCGAGGCCGAAGAAGCCGCGAGCCGGGGGAACGATTCGCCCTCCCGGCTCGACTGAATCCCGCGATTTGCAGGAGCGATGGAGGCGGCGGGAATCGAACCCGCGTCCGCAGCCGCACCGGCTGAGCGTCTACAAGCGTAGGCTGCCCTTTCGTTTCGCCCGCCGGCCGGGGTGCAGCCGCCCTACCGCCGGGCTAGCCGATCCTTCGGTGTCGCGCTCCGGGCGATCAGCTCTCCCTCGGCGCCGAGCCCGTTCGTTGGCGCCGCCTCCGGGCCACGGGCCCAACCCGGGGCGGCGTCGCCGACTAGGTCTCCCTAGGCAGCGAGTGCGAGATCGTTCTTCGCACTTGCATTGTGCCGGTGGATTTACGAGGCCAACCGGCGACCTCGGCTTGCAGCTCATCCGGATGGATCGACCACGTCGAAACCAGGTCGCCCCCGTATGTTCGTTCGTGGTCGAATAGTAGCCGTGCCCATGTTCCACGTAGTCCTGCGCCAGAGCGGGCCGGAGTTCGACCCGGCACTGCCGCTCGACCGGCAGACGCGCTGGGGCGCGCACGCCGCGTACATGAACTCGCTCGTCGAGGACGGTCGCATCGTGCTCGGCGGCCCCCTCCCGAACGGGCGCGTCGCACACGCGATGGAGGCGGAATCGGAGCAGGAGATCCGCGCGATCTGGGCCCGCGATCCGTGGCACGAGACGCATCTCGTCCTCGAGAGCGTCGAGCCCTGGGAGATCCGGCTCGACTCGCGCGCCACGGGCTAGCGCCGCAGGCTCTTCAGCTCGCGCTCGATCTGGCGCCGGGCATCGCGGGCCGCGATGTCGCGGCGCTTGTCGCGCAGCTCCTTGCCGCGGGCGAGCGCCAGCTCGACCTTCACGCGCCCGCCGCGAAAGTAGAGCCGCGTCGGGACGAGCGTGAAGCCCTTCTCCGCGACCGCAGCCGAGAGACGGTCGATCTCGCGCCGGTGCAGGAGGAGCTTCCGCGGCCGGTCGGGCTCGTGGTTCGCGCGGTTCCCCTCCGAGTACTCGGGAACGTGGAGGCCGACGAGCCATGCCTCGCCGTCGCGCACCTCCGCGTACGCCTGCTGCAGCGTCGCCTGCCCGCCGCGAAGCGACTTCACCTCGGTACCGGCGAGCACGAGACCGGCCTCCACGCGATCCGAGAGGTGGTATTCGTGCCGGGCGCGCCGGTTGTCGACGATCAGCTTCTCCCCTGTCGGCCTCGACATCCGCGCAAGTGTAGGGTCGGGCGCGGTGGAGTTCACCCTCGCGGAGCTGAATCAGGTCGGCGAACGCCACCTGCCGGGACTGGTCGGAGTGATCGTGGACGAGGTCGCCGCCGGCCTCGCGCGGGCGCACCTCGACGTCGCCGAGAAGCACTGGGCCCCGAACGGCTATCTCCACGCAGCCACGATCGTCGCGCTCGCGGACACGGCCTGCGGGTACGGCTGCATCCTCAACCTGCCCGACGGCGCAACCGGCTTCACGACCGTCGAGCTGAAGACGAACTTCGTCCGGAGCGTCCGCGACGGGACGATCGCCTGCGAGGCGCGGCTCGCCCACGGCGGCCGCACGACGCAGGTCTGGGACGCGACCGTGACCGACCCCGACGGCCGGGCGATGGCGCTCTTCCGCTGCACGCAGCTGCTGCTGCGCTAGCGCGCGAGGGCTAGGCGCCGGAGGCGGGCCAGGTCGAGGACTGGAGCGGCCGGACGGTCAGCTCGTCCTCCTTCCAGAGGTGGACGCGGATGAGCGCGTCGAGCCCGTAGAGCAGCTCCTGCAAGGTGCCGACGTCGTCGTTCTCCACCTCCGAGAGCTTCGCGATCCAGGCGCGGATCGCCAGGTGGTCGTACGCGAGGGCCGCCGTGGCGAGCGGCGAGCCGAGCCGTCCCGCGGCCGTCGGGTAGAGCACGTCCTCGTCGATGCGCATGTGCGGCTCGATCTCGTCGTGGAGAAACGCAACGAGGTCGGCGAGGATCTGCATCCGATCGGCCGGCTCGAGCTCGGGCAGGCGGCGCGCCGCGATGCGGAGCTCGTCGGTCCAGGCCCGGAACGTGTCGTGCGCGACCTCGAACTGGTGTTGGCTCATGCGGGAAGGGTGCCCGGCGACTGACGCAACGGCATCGGCGCTCGCCACGTAACGCGGATGCGGCTTTCCCGCTACCTGCGCCGGGCGCGATAGCCCCGCGCCATGAAGCAGCGGTCGCAGAGCGTCGCCCACGGTGCGGTGCGGGCACCGCACACCCGGCAGCGACCGATCGTCGGATCCTCGATCTCGGCGCGCAGCTCTCGCACGACACGAGTCGCCGCCGCCTCCTCGAGCGCCGCCGCACGCTCGATCGTCACCCCGGCGACGTCCGGGTACTGGAGCGCAAACCAGCGGAGGGTCGATGCCTCGCGCGCCGCCTGCTCCGCCTCCTCGAGCCCGGCGGCGTCGAGCCGGCGGGGATCGAGGATCCAGCCGAGCACGGTCCGCTGCGGCTTGTCGCCGGCGACCGCGGCGGCGAGCGTCCCGAGCAGCGGCAGGCCGTCCTCGTCGACGGGCGCCTGCACGAGCTTCCAGACGTCCACGAGCTCGAGCGTGCGGCGGGCGTGGTGCAGCGCGTCCCGTACCGCGTCGAGCCGGGCGAGGAGCGGCTGGATCGACTCGACCTCGAGCCAGCCGTCGACGCTCCAGAAGCGCAGCGCCGCCTGGCGCCAGGCGTGCAGTGCCGGCTCGAGCTCGTCGACGCGCGTCACGTTGAGGTCGGAGAGCTGCGGACGCAGCCGGCCGCTGTCGACGACGCGGTAGCCGAGGTGGTCGTCCTCGATCGGGACGTGCGGGACGAGCGCCGCCCGGACGAGCTCCGGGTCCGGATCCGCCCACGGCACCCCGGTGAGGACGCCGACGTGGCCGCGCTCGTGGAAGCCGAAGCGCCCGGCCCGGCCCGCGATCTGGGCGATCTCCCACGACTCGAGATCGCGCCGCTCGCGCCCGTCGAACTTCGTCGTCTCGGCGAAGAGGAGCGTCTCGCACGGGAGGTTGACTCCGTGCCCGAGGACGTCGGTCGCCGCGCAGACCTCCGCGCGACCGTCGACGAACCGGTCGATCTCCTCCCGGCGGGACGCGAGCGGCATCGCCCCGTAGAGGCAGGCGACGCGGCCCGGATGGAGCTGATTGAGCTCGCCGGCTAGGCCGATCACGGCACGCCGGCTGAACGCGACGACGACCGTCCCGTTGCCGAGCCCCGCGATGCCGCGGCGGCCGGCCCAGTCGAGCGGCGCCTTCCGCTCGAAGAAGCGGACCTCCGCCTGCGGGAAGGCATGCCGTACGAGCGGGAGCGCCTCGACCGCGCCGAGGAGGAGGATGTGCCGGTACTCGCCGCCGAGCAGGAGCCGCGTCCACGCAGAACCGCGCTCCTCGTCCTCCGCCCACTGGACCTCGTCGAGAACGAGCGTCTCGCCTCGCGGCGGCGCCATCTCGGCGGTGCAGCACACGATCGGCGCGCCGGGATTGACCCGCTCCTCTCCGGTCACGAGCCCGACACGCTCCTCGCCGAGCTCCGCCTCCAGGCGCCGGTGGGCCTCCTGCGCGAGCATGCGCAGCGGCGCCGCATAGACGCCCGTCCCGGTCTCGACGAGGAAGCGAAGCGCGTCGTGCGTCTTGCCCGAGTTGGTGGGGCCGAGGTGCGCGATCACCGTCTCGGGCTCGACGCGCCGCTCGGGCAGGCGGACGGTCAGCTCCGAGACCGGCTTCCGCGGCGGCTGCCTGCGCCGATGCCGTTCGCTCCGGGCGGGGCGCTTCTGCCGCCCCCGCGCCACTAGACCTGCAGGAACCGGCGCAGCGTGACGAGTGAGCCGGTCGCACCGAGCAGCAGGCCCGCGCCGAGCAGCGCGACGGCGTTCAGCGTGAAGGAGAGGGCGTGCACGTCGGAGTTGCCGCCGCCGATGTGCGGCAGGATCGACGGCAGCGCGATCGCCTTGCCCAGCACGAGCAGGATGATCGCGAACACCGAGCCCAGCACTCCGCAGACGAGCCCCTCGAGCATGAACGGCCCGCGGATGAACCAGTTCGTCGCGCCGACGAGCTTCATCACCTCGATCTCTCGTCGTCGCGCGAAGATCGAGAGCCGGATCGTGTTCGCGATCAGGAGCGTCGAGGCGACGACGAGGAGCACGACGGCGATGAGGAAGACGAGCGAGATGACCTTCGCGATCGTGAGCACCCGCCTGGCCGTGCTACTCCCCCAGCTCACCCGGTCGACCCCGCCCCAGTTCGCCTGCCGCACCTCTCGCCCGATCGCGGGCGTGTCCGAAGCCTTGACCGGCACGACGGTGAACGCGTCGGGCAGCGGGTTGTTCGGCAGCTGGATCGTGAAGAGCGTCTTGAACTCCTTCTTCATCTTCTTGAGCGCCTGCTCCTTCGAGACGAAGACGACCTGCTTCACGCGCGGGTCGTGGCGCAGCTTCGTGCCGGCCGCGAGCTCCTGCTGCGGCGTCGCGTCGCCCTGGAAGTAGACGTGGACCTGGAGCTCCTTCTGGATGTGGTTGCTCCACGACAGCACCCACGTGCCGAGGGCGATGAACAGCCCGAGCAGGCACATCCCGATCAGCACGGTCATCGTCGCCGCGAAGGTCGTCGAGAGATTCATCCGGATCGAGGACCACGCCTCGGAGAAGAGGAGGCGGACCCGACTCACTCGGACGTGTATCCCCCGCGGCGCTCGTCGCGCGAGAGCTTTCCGCCCTCGAGCGCGATCACGCGCTTGCGCATCTTGTCGACCATCTCGCGGTCGTGGGTGACCATGAGGATGGTCGTGCCGGCGCGGTTGATCCGGTAGAGGAGCTGCATGATCCCGACGCTCGTGTCGGGGTCGAGGTTCCCGGTCGGCTCGTCGCAGACGAGGAGCGGCGGGTGGTTGACGACGGCGCGCGCGATCGAGACGCGCTGCTGCTCGCCGCCCGAGAGCTCGTCGGGGAGGGAGTTCATCTTGCTCGCGAGCCCGACCATCGTCATCACCTCGGGCACCTTGCGGCGGATCGAGGCGCGGCTCTCGCCCTGCACCTTGAGCGCGTAGGCGACGTTCTCGGCCGCCGTGCGGCTCGGCAGGAGCTTGAAGTCCTGGAACACGCAGCCGATGTTGCGCCGCAGCTGCGGCACCGTCGAGCGGCGCAGCCGGCCGAGGTCGCGGCCGCTGAGGATGATGCGCCCCTCCGACGGCTCGAGCTCCTTCAGCAGGAGCCGCACGAGGGTCGTCTTCCCCGAACCCGACGCGCCCACGACGAACACGAACTCGCCCTTGTCGATCCCGAAGCTGACGGCGTCGAGCGCCACGACATCCGGGTCGTAGACCTTCGTGACGTTCTCGAACAGGATCATCGAGCCCGCCGGCTTCGCCTGCCCGTCCGAGGCGGCCTTCCCGTTCGCCGACGGCTGGGTGACGGGGGTGGCTGTCTGCTCTATCTGTACGTCGGTCACGTCTACCGGTTCGAGTTGGGGCGGGCCGCGGGCCCGACGCCGGTGGAGTGCGGTCGAAGCGGCCTCAACTCTAGCGCAGGTTTCGGCGCACTACGACGCCTCTCCTGCCGTTTGCAGGAGGTATGCGCGGATGAAGCCGTCGAGATCGCCGTCGAGGACTCCCTGCGTGTTGCCGACCTCGTGCTCGGTCCGGTGATCCTTCACGAGCTGGTACGGGTGGAGCACGTAGCTGCGGACCGCGTTGCCGCCGAAGCCCATCGAGACCCCGCCGCGCTCGCGCGCGAGCTCCGCCTCCCGCTCCTCCTCGGCCTTCTCGGCGAGGCGGGAACGGAGGATCTTGAGCGCCGTCTCCTTGTTCGCCGACTGGCTCCGCTCGTTCTGGACGGCGACGACGATCCCGGTCGGCAGGTGTGTGATCCGCACCGCGGAGTCGGTCTTGTTCACGTGCTGGCCGCCGGCGCCGGACGAGCGGTACGTGTCGATGCGCAGCTCGTCCTCGTCGACCTCGACCTTGCCCGCCTCCTCGAGCAGCGGCGCGACGATCACCTGCGCGAAGCTCGTGTGGCGGCGATGCGCCTGGTCGAACGGGCTCAGGCGGACGAGCCGGTGCTTGCCGCGCTCGGCCTTGAGGATCCCGTACGCGTTCTCGCCGCGGACGGTGAACGTCGCCGACTTGAGCCCGTACTCCTCGCCCGGGCTCGCCTCGATCACCTCCGCCCCGAGACCGCGCTGCTCGGCCCAGCGGAGGTACATGCGCAGGAGGATCTCCGCCCAGTCCTGCGCGTCGGTGCCGCCCGCGTCGGCCTGGATCGTGACGACGGCGTCGCCCGCGTCGTACTCGCCGGAGAAGAGCGCGTCCTCTTGCAGCCGCGAGAGCTCGCCGCGCACGTCGCGCAGCACGGGCTCGAGCTCCTCGTCCGCGAACGTGCCCACGCCCTCGCGCAGGAACTCGACGTTCGAGACGAGCTCGCCGTAGCGCTGGAGCTTCTGCTGCGTCCGCTGGTGCTCGGCGGAAAGCCGAGCGGCGCGCTGCTGGTCGTTCCAGAAGTCGGGTTGCGCGAGCTCCTGCTCGAGCTCGTCGAGGCGGGCCTTCAGCGCGTCGGGGTCAAAGGTAACCACGGACCCAGTCGAGCTGGGCCCCGATCTCCTCGAGCTGCTCCTGGAGGGTCTGCTCGCGTTCGTCCGCCATCCGGGCGGCATCGTAGCGGCGCGGGAGCTACGCCCTCTGCGTGTCGCGGACGTACGCGCGCCGGGCGAGCATCGTCGCGCCGGCCGCCCACACGGCGAGCACGACCCAGCCCTCTCCGCCCCAGCCCGATCCTCCGACGCCGACGTGGGACGCCTGGACGAGCCAGTACGACGGCAGCAGCTGGGCGATGCCGTGCAGGAAGCCGTGGCCGGTGATCGGGAACCACGCTCCGCCGAGGAACGCGAACAGGGCGGTCGTGCCGCCGAGCGCGGGCCCGATCGACTCGGCGCTGAGCAGGTGGCCGAGCAGGATGCCGATCGCGGCGAACGGGATCAGCGCGACGAGGATCAGGAGCGTCATGTGCACCCAGTTCCCGGCCGAGAGCCGCACGCCGAGGGCGCCGCCGGCCGCGTACAGGATTGCGATCGTCACGACCGACATCGCGTAGCCCGTCAGCACCTTCGTCCTGAAGTAGAGGCGCGGGGCGAGCGGGGTGATCCGCAGCTGCCGGTTCCAGCCGGTCGAGCGCTCGGCGGCGATGCGCGTGCCGGCCGAGAGCATCGCGTTCATCGTCCCGAACGCGAGCATCCCGACCATGAAGTAGAGCGGCGCCGACAGCCCGGTGCCTCCGAGGTCGTGGCGGTGCCGGTTCGGGGCGGCGATCAGCAGGTAGAGGACGAGCGGGAACCCGAAGGCGAGGATGACGAAGCGCCGGTTGCGGAAGGTGCGCAGCAGCTCGTAGCGCACGTACGGCGCGACGTTCACCGGGAGCCCTCCCCTCCGGTCAGCTCGACGAAGGCGTCCTCGAGGTCGGCACCCGAGATCTCGATGTCGCGCGCCTCGGGGAAACGAGCGAGCAACGCGCGAATCGCCTGGTCGGAATCCGAGCAGCCGAGGGCGACCGACCCGCCGCGCGCCTCGGCATGCGTCACGCCAGGCAGCGCCGCGAGCGCGTCGAGGTCGGGCTGCGGCAGCGTCGCACGGATGCGGCGCGCGCCGACCATCGCCTTGACCGAGGTCGGGGAGCCGTCGGCGACGACGCTGCCGTGCGCCATGAGCACGACCCGGTCGGCGAACTCGTCCGCCTCCTCGAGGTAGTGCGTCGCGAACAGCACGGTGCGCCCCTCCGCGGCGAACTCGCGCATCGTCGTCCAGAAGGCGCGCCGCGACTCGACGTCCATCGCCACGGTGGGCTCGTCGAGGACGAGCAGGTCCGGGTTGCTCGCGAGCGCGATCGCGAAGCGGGCACGCTGGGTCTCTCCACCCGACAGCTTCTGGGTCAGCCGGTCGGCGATCTCGCCGATCCCGGTGAGCCCGATCACCTCGTCGACCCCGAACGGTCGCGGGTAGAGCGAGGCCATCATCGTCACGAGCTCGCGGACGGTGAGGTCGCGGAGGAGCGAGCCCGTCTGCAGCATCCCGCCGACGCGGCCCGAGGCGACCGCCTCGTCCGGCCGCGCGCCGAACAGGGTCGCGCTGCCGGCATCCGGATCCTGGAGGCCGAGGAGCATGTCGATCGTCGTGGACTTGCCCGCCCCGTTCGGCCCGAGCAGAGCGACGGTCTCGCCCGCCTCGATCGCGACGTCGATCCCGCGGACGGCGTGCACGACTCCGTGCTCTCCCGCGAACGACTTGGTCAGGTCCTGCAGGACGATGCCGTCCGCCGCGCCCCGGCCGGCCTTTCCGAGGGTGTCGGCCGCTGCGTTCAGGCCCCGTGGCACTTCTTGAACTTCTTGCCCGAGCCGCACCAGCAGGGGTCGTTGCGGCCGAGCTTCTCGTCGGGGCTCGCGTGCACGGTCCGGGCGACGCCCCCCGACGACGGCACGCCCGCCGCGATGGCCTCTCCCCCGCCCGCGGCGGCCATCGCCGCGGCGCCGGCCGACGCCTCGTGCTCGTAGTAGACGTTCCCGTTCGCCGTCTGCGCCTGGCTCTGCGCGAGCTGCTGCTGCGCCTCCTCGGGGGCGAGCTCGGCGTGGAAGAGGTGGAGCACGACCTCGCCGCGGATCACGCGCCCGAGCTCGGTGAACATCCGCTCGCCCTCGGCGGTGTACTCCACGAGCGGGTCCTTCTGCGCCATCTGGCGCAGGTAGACGCCCTCGCGGAGCGCGTCCATGTTCTCGAGGTGCTCGCGCCAGCGCATGTCGACGACCTGGAGGACGACGAAGCGCTCGAGCTCGCGCATCAGCTCCGCACCGAACTCCTCCTCCTTCGCCTCGTACTCGTCGCGAGCGTCGGCCTGGAACTCCTCGACGAGAACCTCGCGGGAGATCTGGCCGAGGTCCGCGCGCAGCTCGTCCGCCGTGATCTCGGTCTGGTAGAGCCCGGCCATCGCGTTCGTCAGCGCCTCGAGGTCCCACTCCTCCGCGTACTCCTCCTCGGTGAACACGTTGACCGTGTCCTCGACGACCTCCTCGATCCAGAGCCTGATCTGCTCGGAGAGGTCGTCGCCCTCGAGCACCTGCCGCCGCTGCTCGTAGATCCGCTGGCGGTGCCGGTTGAGGACGTCGTCGTACTTGAGCGTGTTCTTGCGGATGACGAAGTTCTGCTCCTCGACCTTCTTCTGCGCGCCCTCGATCTGGCGGGAGAGGATCTTCGCCTCCATCGGCTGGTCCTCCGGGATCTTGAAGCGCTCCATGACGCCCTTGATCCGGTCGCCGGCGAAGAGGCGGACGAGGTCGTCCTCGCCTGAGAGGTAGAAGCGCGTCTCGCCGGGGTCGCCCTGGCGGCCCGAGCGGCCGCGGAGCTGGTTGTCGATGCGGCGCGCCTCGTGCCGCTCCGTGGCGAGGACGTAGAGGCCGCCGAGGTCGCGTACGCCTTCGCCGAGCTGGATGTCGACGCCGCGGCCCGCCATGTTCGTCGCGATCGTGACCGCGCCACGCAGGCCGGCGTCCTTGATGATCTCGGCCTCGCGCGCATGCTCCTTCGCGTTGAGGACGCTGTGCTTGATCCCCTTGCGCGTCAGGAGCTGGGACAGGTACTCCGACGTCTCGACCGCGATCGTGCCGACGAGGACGGGCTGCCCCGCCTGCGTCCGCTCCTCGATGTCGCGCACGACGGCGGCGAACTTCCCCTCCTTCGTCTTGAAGACGAGGTCGTTCTCGTCGGCCCGGACGACCGGGACGTTGGTGGGGATCTCGACGACGTCGAGGTTGTAGATCTCGACGAACTCCTTCTCCTCGGTCTTCGCGGTGCCGGTCATGCCCGCGAGCTTCTCGTACAGGCGGAAGTAGTTCTGGAGCGTGATCGTGGCGAGCGTCTGGTGCTCCTCCTGGATCTTGACGCCCTCCTTCGCCTCGACGGCCTGGTGGAGCCCCTCGCTCCAGCGGCGGCCCTCCATGATCCGGCCGGTGAACTCGTCGACGATCTTGACCTCGCCGTCCTGGATCACGTAGTCGACGTCGAGCTCGTAGAGCGACTCCGCCTTGAGCGCCTGGTAGAGGTGGTTGACGAGCTGCGTGTTCTCGGGCGCGTAGAGGTTGTCGATCCGCAGCGCGCGCTCGACCTTCGCCACGCCCTGCGGCGTCACGCCGACGGTCTTGTGCTTCTCGTCGAACTCGTAGTCGGCGCCCGCGGTCTCGGCGGCTCCCTTCGGATCGCCGGGGGAGGCGCGGAACGGCGTCAGCTGCTTCGCGACGCGCGCGAAGTCGTAGTAGAGCTGCGCGGCGGTCTCGGGCTCGCCCGAGATGATGAGCGGCGTCCGCGCCTCGTCGATCAGGATCGAGTCGACCTCGTCGACGATCCCGTAGGCGTGGCCGCGCTGGACGAGGCCGTCGAGCGCGACCGCCATGTTGTCGCGCAGGTAGTCGAAGCCGAACTCGGAGTTCGTCCCGTACGTGACGTCGGCCTCGTACGCGGCTTTGCGCTGCGGGAACGGCATCATCGTCTCGATGTAGGCGACGCTCATCCCGAGCGAGTCGAAGACGGGCCGGTTCCACTCGGCGTCGCGCTGGGCGAGGTAGTCGTTGACCGTGACGAGATGCGCGCCGCGGCCCGCGAGGCCGTTGAGGTAGAGCGCGAGGCTCGCGACGAACGTCTTCCCCTCGCCGGTCTTCATCTCGGCGATGTCGCCCTCGTGGAGGACGATCCCGCCCATGAGCTGCACGTCGAACATGCGCTGGTCCGACGCGCGCTTGCGGGCCTCCCGGACGGCCGCGAACGCCTCGAAGACGAGCTCGTCGAGGCTCTCGCCGTTCTCGAGGCGCTGCCGGAACTCCGCCGTCTTGGCCTGCAGCTCGGCTGGGGAGAGCTTCTCGAAGTCGGGCTCGAGCGACGTCATGTAGTCCGCCTGGTCCTGGAGCCGCTTCATGCGGCGCCCCTCGCCGACCCGGAGGACCTTCTCGAGGTTGCCGATCTCCACGGATCAAGGGTAGCGGCCTAAGAACTCGGGTCAGGACAGCGCTTCGCCGACCGGGCGCGATGGGCGGATTCGTGACAAGGACGCAGGGAGCGCTCATAGCAACGCTATGGGCGCGACCGAGGACGCCGTCACGGAGCGCTCAGCGCGTTCGGGCGGCCAAGGGCTCGGCCTGATTCGAGTTCTCCTACATGGCCGTCACCCGGACCTCCCAGAGGTCGCCGTCGATGCGTTCCGCCTCGACGTAGAAGCCGTCGCCGGCGGCCTGGCCGAGCCGTTCGAGCTCGGGCGGGACCGTTGCGTCGCTCGGCTCGTCGTCGACGCGGAACTCGCGGTCCGCGCCGTGCTGCGAGAGACCGAGCTTTTCGCCGTCGGCGAACGGGATCCGGGCCACCTCGATCCGCTTCGCCGCCACGGCCCAGAGATCGCCGTCCTGCCGCGCGGCGACGGCGCGGTACGGCGGGCCGACGCGTCGCTCGACGGCGTCGGCGAGCGGCGAGAGGTCGGCGTCGCCGGTCTCCTCGCCGACGATCAGGTCGCCGTTCGGGATGGTCGTGAACTCGACCCGGTCGCCGGTGAGGGCCGGCGCCGCGACGGTGACCGCGGCATCCCACTCCTTCGGACCGACGCCCGAGCCGTCCGGGACCCCCGCGGCGGCGAGCATCGACTTCGGCAGCTCGGGCGGCGGCGGCGGGGGTGCACCGCCGAGCACCTGCGCAGGATCGAGCCCCGCCTCCCGCAGGAGCTGCTCGTTCAGCGTCTCGCGACGCCGGCGGAAGAGGCCCACTAGCTCTCGGTGATCTCCGCCTCGACCGAGCTCTCGAGCTCCTCCCCGGTCAGCGGCTCCGGCTCCTCGACGTGTCTGCGGCCGTCGACGCGCTTGTCGTGCAGGTCCTTGACCTGGCGCACGAGCTTGTCGACGAGCTCGTCGATCGCCGCCTTCATGTCACGCGCGGCCTCCCGAGCCCGGAGCGTCCGCCCCTTGAGGTGGACCGTCGCCTCGGCCACCTGTGAGTCGGCGATCGACGGGTTCCGCTCGACGGCGAGCTCGATCTCCACGCGCGTCGAGTCGTGGAGGCGGCGGTCGAGCTTGCGGAGCTTGCGCTCCGCGTAGCTCCGGATGGAGTCGTTCACCTCGAGGTTCTTGCCCTTGACGTGAAGCTGCATCGGCGCCTCCCATGTCGCGGTGTGCGCGGTGATCTAACCCTACTCGGGGCGCGGCTAAACGCATCCGTATCTATTGGCGACGGAGTGCGCGGGCAAATGCGATTGCCTCGACGCGCCGAGCCCCTGCGGCCCGGAGGGCGCTCGCGGCAGCCGCGGCGGTGGCGCCCGTCGTGTACACGTCGTCGATCACCGCGACGCTGCGTGGCGCCGCGCCCGGGGCGCGGAAGGCTCCTCGAACCGTTCGCCGCTCGATCGCCGAGCTGCCGCGCTGGCGGCCGCCGCGGGTGCGCTCGAGCAGCCGTGGGCACGGAAGCCCCCACAGGCTCGCAAGCTCGAGCGCGAGCCGCTCTGCCGGATTGTGGCCGCGCTCGAGCCGGCGGGCACGGTCGGAGGGGACGAAGGTCAGGACGTCCACCCGGGGCGGCGGCAAGCGTTCCACCACGAGCAGCGCCGCTTCGGCCGCGAGCCGCCGCAGCCCGCGCTCCTTCCACGCGTGGACGAAGCGGCGCGCCGCCTCGTCGTAGCCGACCGCGGCCCTGGCGGACGCAAAGCCGAGCCGTCGCCCCGCGCACTCCCGGCAACGGTCGACCGGCCACGCCGTCGGTGCGCCGCAGCGTGTGCAGAGCGGGGGATCGAGGCGCACCAGCTCCTCCCGGCAACCGGAGCAGAGCTGACTCCCGCCGCGCCGGCAGACGACGCAGCGCTGCGGCAGGAGCAGCTCGAGCACGCGGCCACGCTACGAGGAGAGCCGTGACGCAATCGTGTCGACTCAGTCGAGGCTGTACGACTCGCGCTCCGGCAGCCCGGCCACTCTCCGCAGCCAGTTGTCCGCCTCGAGCAGCTGCCCGTGATTCCCGATGTCGTACCAGCGGCCCTCGAACCGGTAGCCGTAGACGCGCTCGCGGCCGGACAGCCAGGCGAGAAAGCTGCCCGCGTTGTCGGGGTTGTGCCCCTCCTCGAGATACGTGCCGACGAGGGCGGCGTGCTCGGCCGGCAGGAGGTACGTGAGCGTCGCGGCGAGCGTGGACGCCGGGTCGCTCGGCTTCTCGACGACGCGCACGATCCGGTCCTCGTCGTCGACGCTGGCGATGCCGTAGTGCGTCGCGAGCTCGAGGTCGCCGAGGTCGTACAGCGGCGCCGCGCTCGCGGGCTGTGGACGGCCGCGCCACCAGGCGACGTAGGCAGGGAGCGAGAACTCGAAGATGTCGTCGCCGAGCACCAGCAGCTCCTCCCCGCCGAGACCTGCCCGCTCGATCACGAGGCGGAGGTCGCCCACCGCCCCGATCCGGTCCTCGTTCGAGGTCGTCCCGTCGTCGAGCACGAGCACCCCGTGCGGCTCCGCCCACCGCGCGAAGTCGGGTGCGAAGCGGCTGTTCGTGACCAGATGGATCGCGTCCACCTCCGCCACCTCGCGAACGCGGTCGATCACCCAGTCGAGCATCGGGCGTCCGCCGAGAGGGAGCAACTGCTTCGGCCGGTCGTCCGTGAGCGGCCGAAGGCGCGTCCCGTAGCCGGCCGCAAGGAGAACGGCCTTCACCGGAGGGACTCCTCGTAGGGCGCTCGGTGCACCCCGTCCTCCGTCACGATCGCGGCGATCAGCGCCGCCGGCGTGACGTCGAAGGCGGGATTGCGGGCCGGGAAGCGGTCGGTCACCTCCGCCGGGTCGCGCTCCTCGATCGGGATCCCCGTGCCGTCGGGCGTCTCGGGGTCGAGCGTCGAGCTGGGCGCGACGACGTAGAGCGGGAGTCCGTGGTGGGCGGCGAGCACTGCGAGCGAGTATGTCCCGATCTTGTTCGCCGTGTCCCCGTTCGCGGCGATGCGATCGGCCCCGGTCACGACGAGGTCGACCTCTCCGCGGGCCATGAGCGAGCCCGCCGCGGAGTCGGCGATCACCGCGTGCGGGATGCCGGCTTGCTCCAGCTCCCAGGCCGTGAGACGCGCTCCCTGGAGGAGCGGCCGGGTCTCGCCGACGAGCACGCGCTCGAGGAGCCCGCGCTCGGCCGCCGCCCGGAGGGCACCGACCGCTGAGCCGTAACCGCCCGTCGCGAGCCCACCGGCGTTGCAGTGGGTCAGAGCCCGGGTGCCGGGAGCGAAGAGCTCGGCGGCGTGGGCGGACATCCGGCGGCAGCGCTCGACCTCCTCCTCGTGGAGCGCGCGGGCCCGCTCGGGCGTGGGCTCGTCGCGCATCCGGGCGAGCGCCCACGGCAGGTTCACGGCGGTCGGCCGCGACCTCGCGAGCACTCGTTCCGCTTCGGCGAGGTCGTCGCCCCGGAGGGCCGCGAGCGCGAGCCCGTACGCGGCCGCGACGCCGATCGCGGGGGCACCCCGGACGGCCATCGCGCGAATCGCGCCCGCCACCTCGGCCGCCGAGCTGCAGCGCACTTCGACGACCTCCTGCGGCAGCCGCCGCTGGTCGAGCAACACGACCGCCGGCTCGTCCTCCTCGAGCCGGACGACCCGCTCGGGCTCGAGCTCGTGCGTCACGCCCACGAGGGCCATGTCCGGAACCAGGTTCCGGACATGGCTCGAGAGGACGGCGCCAAGCCGAGAAACCCGCTTGCCGGCGCGGTGCCCCTCGCTTGCGGACGGGTCTGGAAGGGACACGGCCGGAACCAGGTTCCGGCCGTGTTCTCTTTGAGCATGTCTCGAGGGATCAGGTGCCCTCGTCCCACGAGGCGAGATAGCGCGCCTGCTCCTCGGTGAGGGTGTCGATCTCGACGCCCATCGTCTCGAGCTTGAGACGCGCGATCTCGCGGTCGATCTCCGGCGGCACCGGATAGACCTTCCGGTCGAGCTCGCTCGCGTGCCCGGCGGCATACTCGAGCGAGAGCGCCTGGTTCGCGAAGGACATGTCCATCACGAGCGCGGGGTGCCCCTCGGCCGCGGAGAGGTTGACGAGCCGGCCGTCGGCGATGAGGTAGAGGCGCCGCCCGTCGGCGAGCGTGAACTCCTCCACGAACTCGCGCGCACGCCGCGTCTCGACCGCCATCTCCCGCAGCGCCGAGATCTCGATCTCGACGTTGAAGTGACCCGTGTTCGAGAGGATCGCGCCGTCCTTCATCCGCTCCATGTGCGCGCGGGCGATCACGTGCTTGTCGCCGGTGGCGGTGCAGAACATGTCGCCGATCTCCGCCGCCCGCTCGAGCGGCAGCACCTCGAAGCCGTCCATCGACGCCTCGAGCGCCTTGAGCGGATCGACCTCGGTGATGATCACGTGCGCGCCCATCCCGCGCGCCCGCGACGCGACGCCGCGCCCGACCCAGCCGTAGCCGCAGACGACGAACCGCTTGCCGGCGAGCAGGACGTTCGTCGCGCGGATGATCCCGTCGATCGTCGACTGGCCCGTGCCGTAGCGGTTGTCGAACATGTGCTTCGTCATCGCCTCGTTCACGGCGATGATCGGGAACCCGAGCTTGCCCTCCGCCTCGAGCGCCTTGAGCCGGATGACGCCGGTCGTCGTCTCCTCGGTGCCGGCGATGATCTCGCCGAGCTGCTCCCGCCGCGCCGAGTGCAGCACGCCGATCACGTCGGCGCCGTCGTCCATCGTGAAGTGAGGCTTGTGGTCGACGGCCGCCTCGATGTGCGCGTAGTACGTGTCGTTGTCCTCGCCCTTGATCGCGAAGACGGACACGTCGTACTCGGACACGAGCGCCGCCGCGACGTCGTCCTGCGTCGAGAGCGGGTTCGAGGCGCAGAGGACGACGTCGGCGCCTCCCGCCTTCAGCGTCCGCATGAGGTTCGCCGTCTCGGTCGTCACGTGGAGGCAGGCCGAGATGCGCAGGCCGGCGAGCGGCTGCTCGCTCTCGAACCGGTCCCGGATGGCCGCGAGCACCGGCATCTGCCGGTCGGCCCACTCGATCCGGCGCCTGCCCTCCTCCGCGAGGGCGAGATCTTTCACGTCGTAGCGCTGCGTCGCAGCCATGAAGTCCTTTCTCGTTGCGTCAGGCGGCGAGAAGCCGCTCGTGCTTGCGTTGTTCCCACTCGACCCAGCCGAGCTCGTCCTCGACGTCGGCGAGCCAGCCGTCGATCGCGGTCCGGAGCTCGGGCTCCCGGCGGAGCCGAGCGGCGAAGGCGATGTCGCCGATCCCGAGGCCGAAGCGGCTTCGGAGCTCGGCGAGCGAGCGGAGCTGGTTCAGCTCGCGCAGGCCGTAGAGACGGTACCCGGCAGCCGTGCGCGACGGGACGACGAGCCCGGCCTGCTCGAGGTAGCGGAGCATCCGGGCCGACCAGCCCGTGCGGGCCGCGGCGTGACCGACGTGGAGTGCGTCCATCGGCGGCGACCTTACCACAGATGTGTCAAGGCTTTGCGGCTCGAACGCGGGCCGAGGCGCGCGAGACGTGGAAGAAGCCACGCTCCGCGAACTCCGCCTCGAATGCACGGCGCAGCGGCTCGAGATCCTGCTCGCCGACGTCGCCGCGCGAGCGGACGAAGTCGAGCAGCGGCTCGAGCTCCGTCACCTGGAGCTCTTGCGACCCGGGGACGAGCTCGACCACGACGTCGACGAGGAACGGCGCGAGCTCGTCGGCCACCTGCTCGATCGTGAACCGCTCGCGGGTCTTGGCCCACTGGCTGTCGGGTGGCGGCAGCACGAGCTCGCGGATCTCGCGCATGTGATCCAGCCCGATCGTCGTTGCGCGGAACGCCCCGCCCGGTCGCAGCACACGCACGATCTCGCCGAGCGCACGCGGCCGGTTCTCGACGTGGAAGAGCATGTGGTTCGCGATCACCGCATCGAACGACGCGTCGGGAAACGGCAGCGCCTGCACGTCCGCGACCGCGTACTCCGACCGGCCTCCGAGGACGCTGCGCGCGGCGCCGACCATCCCGGGAGAGAAGTCCGTGAGCGTGAGCCGCCAGCCAGGCGGGATGCGCTCGAGGTTCTCGCGCCAGATGTTCCCGTCGCCGCAGCCGACCTCGAGTACCTCGGCGTCGTCGCCGAACGTGTAGCCGTCGAAGATCCAGTGCGGGTAGAAGACCGTCGTCCGCGAGTAGCGGTCGTGGAGGGCGATGCGCGCCCGCAGGTTCGCGTCGGTCGCGTACTGCTCCTGTACCTTCTCGCGCTCGGTCACGCCTCGCCTCGCAACCGGGCGGCGAGCCGGTCGAGCGCCGCGTCGTCGGCGCCCGCAGCGAGGAGGCTGGACCGGATGCCCTCCCGCTCCTCGATCTCCTCGAGCACCTCGGCGAGCGTGCGACCTGCGGGCCGCACGACCCTGCGCCGCCGCTCGCGCTCGTCCTCGTCGGACGCCTCGGCGAGCCACTCGTGGTTGTACGGCGCCCAGCTCTCATCGCTCAGCGCGTGGTCGGCGGCGATCGCGTCCGGCTCGACGCCGGCGAGCCAGAGCGCCATCCCACACGCGATTCCCGTCCGGTCGCGTCCGCCGGCACAGTGGACGGCGGCCGGCGGCTCGGCGTCGCCGAGCAGCGTCAGCGTCCGCGCCAGCTCGCCCCGATAGCGGTCGGCGAGCGCGAGGTATGCCTCACGCATCGACGGCCAGTCCCAGGCAGGCGGGACGGGCCGCGGATCCATCGCCTGGCGCACCATCGGAACCGGCAGCGGATCGACCCCGTCGTCGGGGTGCTCGCGGTCGGGCCGGAGATCGACGACGAGCGACACGCCGTAGTCGACGAGGGCGCGACGCCCCTCCTCGCTCAGGCCCGGGAGCCAGTCGGCGCGCACGACGACGCGGTACGCCGTCTCGCCGCCGCCGACGAGCGGCAGCCCCCCGAGGTCGCGCACGTTGACGCAGCCGTCCCAGCGGAGCGCCCGCTCAGGGATCGTTCGTCCCCTCGCGTCCGTAGCGGTCCTCGAGCCGCACGACGTCGTCGAGGTGCGGTGTGGACACCTCGAGGATCGTCGTGTCCTCGAGCGCAGTGATCCGGTGCACGGTGCCGGGCCGGTAGCGGAAGCACGCCCCGGCCGTGACGACCTCCTCGTCGAGGGCCTCCTGCCCCGGCTCGCCGAGCTCGAGCCGGGCGCGGCCGCTCTCGACGTACCAGCTCTCGTCCTTCTCGCGGTGGAACTGCAGCGAGAGCGACTCCCCCGCCTTCACGAACAGGATCTTCCCGACGTACGCGTCGGCGTGCGCCCAGATCAGCTCCCAGCCCCACGGCTTCTCGACGCGGCGCGGCTCGAACGCGAAGCGGTCGAGGGTGCCGTAGTTCGGGGAGTCGACGCTCATATCCGCTTCCATCGCCGGCCGAGCCGGTGCCTCCGCTCCTGGCCGAGCTCCGTCGACCCTACGCTCATGCGACCTGCCCTTGCGGCCGCCAGTCGGGATGCTCGGCCATGAACTCGGCCGCACGGCGCAGGTCCTTGGGCGTGTTCACGGTCAGCCAGACGCCGTCGTGACGGTGGGCGTGCAGCCGGCGCTCGCCCGCGAGCTGCGGGAACGTCGACTGCTCGTGGTCGCCGCGCTCGGGAAGGAGCGCGAGCGCCTCCTCGCCGAGGACGTAGACGCCGGAGTTGACCCAGTGCTCGAGCAGCGGCGCCTCGCGGAAGCCGGTGATCGTGCCGTCGGGCTCGACCTCGACGACGCCGAACGGCGAGCGCACCTGCGCGACGACGAGCGTCGCGGCAGCCCGACTCTCCTCGTGCTCCGCGGCAAGGGCGCGGAAGTCGACGTCGAGGAGCTCGTCCCCGTTGAGCGCGAGCACCGGCCCCTCCTCGCGACGCCGCGTCGCAGCGAGCCGAAGGCCGCCGCCGCGGCCGAGCGGTACCTCCTCCCCCACCGCGTCGATCTCGGCCCCGAGCCCGGAGAGCGCGCCGAGGAACACGTCCTCGTCACCGGCGCGGCAGGCGACGACGACGCGGGTCACGCCGGCTGCGACGAGCCGGGTGACGGCGTACGCGGCGAGCGGATGACCGGCGACCGGCACGAGCGGCTTCGGCTGACCCTGGGCCGCCTCGCCGAGGCGCTCGGCCTTGCCGCCGCCGAGCACGAGCGCCTCCATCAGGCGTTCAGCTCGCGGTCGGGCGACGGCTGCGGACTGCCGTTCACTCCTCCCGGCGTCGCGCGCGTGGGCCGGCCGATGCCCTCGTACTCGAAGCCGGCGGCCGCCGCAGCCTCGGGATCGAGGAGGTTGCGCCCGTCGACCACGAGCGGCCGGGCCATCGCGTCGCGCACCTCGGCCGTCACGAGCTCGCGCAGGGCGGGCCACTCGGTCACGATCACCGCGGCGTCGGCCCCCCGCACCGCCTCGAGCACGGAGTCGCAGATCTCGACGCCCTGCAGGTCGTCCGGCCGCGCGACGGGGTCCCAGGCCCGCACCTCGGCACCCTCCGCGAGCAGCCGGTAGGCGATGATCCGGCTCGGCGCCTCGCGCATGTCGTCGGTGTCCGGCTTGAAGGCCAGCCCGAGCAACGCGACGGTTCGCCCGCGCAGGCCGCCGAGCCGCTGCTGGAGCTTCTGCACGACTCGCCGCTTCTGGAGCTCGTTCACCTCCCACACCGCCTGCAGGAGCAGGAACGGATAGCCGGAGTTCCCCGCGAGCTGCTTCAGCGCCGTCACGTCCTTCGGGAAGCAGCTGCCGCCGAAGCCGATCCCGGCGCGGAGGAAGTGCGGCCCGAGCCGGTGGTCGAGCCCGACGCCGCGCGCGACCTCGACGACGTCGGCGCCCACGAGCTCGCAGACGTTGGCGATCTCGTTGATGAAGCTGATCCGCGTCGAGAGGAACGCGTTGGACGCGAGCTTCACGAGCTCCGCCGACGCGACGTCCATGCGGAGGACCTCGCCGTCGATGCCCTCGTGCAGCTCGACGACGCGCTCCCCGTCGGCCGGGTCGAACGCGCCCACCACGACACGGTCGGGGTGCATGAAGTCCGCGACCGCGCTCCCCTCGGCCGTGAACTCCGGGTTCGAGACGTAGCCGACGTTGTCGAGGCCGCGACCGTCGAGCCGGGCGCGCACCCGCTCGCCGGTCCCGACGGGGACGGTGCTCTTCATCACGAGGAGCGGCCGGCCTTCCACCTTCTCGGGAATCTCGTCGACGACCGTCCAGACGGCCGAGAGGTCGGCGTCGCCGGAGTAGGTGGGCGGCGTCCCCACGGCGACGTAGAGGAAATCGGCACCGCCGACGGCCTCGCGCACGTCGAGCGTGAACGAGATGCGGTCGCGGCTGCGCTCGAGCACCTCGTCGAGGCCCGGCTCGTAGATCGGCACCTCGCCCGCCTGCAGCTGCTCGATCCGTTCCGGCACGATGTCGCGGACGACGACCTCGTGACCGAGATCCGCGAAGCAGGCGCCGGTGACGAGGCCGACGTAGCCGGCCCCGAAGATCGCGATGCGAGCCACGGCCTCCTAGCCTAACTTCGGCCTCAGCGGCCCACTGGAACGAGGCTCTTGGCGATGGCGAGCATCGTGGAGTTCGAGAGCTGGTTGAGGATCGTGTTCACGACCAGTAGGTCGCCTTCGGGGTCCGGAGCGCGACCATCTGGACCGCCCCGCGGTCGTATAGAGCAGGAGCTTGTGGTGGTGGTAGGCGAACTGGACGGTCGGGTTGGCAAGGATCGGCGCGGTGTTCCAGTCCGTCTCCTCGATCTGCCAGTACGTGACCGTCGGGCATGGTCGAAGGTCAGCGCGAGCTCGTGCCGGTTGCGGAGCGGCCGGAACGCGCGGACACCCTCGTTGGCCGCCGAGTCGAGCTGTGAGTACTGCGCAACCTGGTTCGGAGCCATCACCGGGAAGTGCACCTTCGGCGTGAGGCCGCGCAGCCTCGGTGCGGTCAGCGCGAAGCCCGGGCTCACCTCTGGTGGCAGCTTCGGGAGCGGTTTCACCTTGGGCAGCAGGTTGAGCTTGCCGCCGAAGCTCGCCCCGACGGCCACGACCGTCAGCGGGTTTCCGGCTTGGCGAGCGAAATTGGCGATGGCGGTCGTCATCTGCTCGACGCGGCTGTTGGAGCCGAAGAGTGGCCGAAGTTGCTGCGCAGCCTGCTTCGCGTTCGGCTGGACAGGGTCGTAGTACACAATCGTGTCCCGCTGCACCTTCGGCGCGTTGGCCGCGACGGTCGCCGGCAGCTTCTTCGTCGTGTACCCGTGCTTCGCGAGGAGATACGTCGTGTTTGACGCCTCACCGGGCACGTGGCCGGCATTGAGAACGAGAACCGACACCTGCGCCTTCGCGAGTACGTGCTTCTCCTTCGGCTTCTGCTTCGGGTGCCCGTTGAGCTGGAGGTTGACCCGCTGCGAGTCGTTGACGTTCGGGTGGAGGAACGAGCGAACGGCCGTCGCGATCGCTTCCGGAGACGTGGACTCGACGTCGGCGCCGCCCGAAGTGACGAAGTAGTGGAACTCGTTCAGCGGAATCGCGTTCCGGAACAGGTGGCCCGACGGCAGGTGGTACGCGATGCCGAGATAGGACTCGAGCTCCGTGAGCCCCACGGTTCCTCCGCCCGCCTTGACGTACTCGAGGTTGTGCTTGAGAACGCCTATCAGCTTCGGCAACTCGAGCGGAAGGTTCGAGAACGACAGCTGTGTCCTCATTCGCGCCTTCAGGGCCTCGACGAACAGCTGCTGCCGGCCGGTTCGGTAGATGTCGCTGTCGTAATGCCGAAAGCGGACGTACGACAACGCCTGACCGCCGTCGAGCTTCTGATAGCCCGGATGAAGGTTGATCGTCGACGTGCCCGTATGCGGAGGGATGTAGTAGCGGCGGTCGACGTTCAGGTAGACGCCGTGGAGGCGGTTGACGATCTGCTTGAAGGCGTGGAAGTCGACCGTGATCAGGTAGTTGATCTTCAGCCCCGTCAGGTGCTCCATCGTGTCGACCGTCGCGTACGGCCCGTTGCTGCCGCAGACCGACCAGGCGGCGTTGACGCGGTTGGTCGTGGAGCGTATGTCGCCGTGGCAATAGATCGGCACCCAGAGATCGCGCGGGAACGAGAGCAGCGAGAGCGTGTGGTTCGTCGGATCCGCGCGGAGCGAACATCAGCGTGTCGGAGTTGGAGCCCGCGTAGGACGTTCGTGCCGGTGCCGGCGCGGTGGTCATAGCCGGCGATGAGCGCGATCGCCGGCTGTCCCCGGCGGCGGGATGCCGAGCCCCTTTGAGGGCGCGCGAGGCTTCGTCGCCGTGGCGACTCGCGGGCGCGACGGACGCCAAGGACTTCGTGGGCGTAGAGGTAGAGCCCGCCGGCGGCGCCGGACACGAGCACGGCGACGGCGAGCACGAGCCAGCCGAACCCGCGCAGGAGGACACCGATCAGCGGCCGCCGCGGCGGCTCCGGCTGCCGGTACCGCCTGACCGGGCCGAAGAGCGGAGGCAGGGCCGAATGGCCGTTGCCACTCCCGTTGAGGCCGCCGGCCCGTCCGATTCCGCGCTTGAGCGTCGTCCGCATGCGAGATCGGCGCCCCACCGGCGCCTCGGCCGAGGATAGCTCAGGATCCGGAAGAGGCCGACACGATCTTCACTTCGTCCTCATCTTCTGCCGGCTCGTAGGCGAGCGTCGGCCGTAGCCTGCGCTCGGCCTCGCCGACGGAGACGCCCTCGCGGGCCGCGTAGTCCTCGACCTGGTCGCGACCGATCCGGCCCACCGAGAAGTAGCGCGCCTCGGGATGCGCGAGGTAGAGGCCGCTCACGCTCGCCGCCGGTGTCATCGCGTGGGTCTCGGTGAGCCCGAGCCCGGCCTCCTCGGCGCCGAGCAGCGCGAAGAGCTTCGACTTCTCGCTGTGGTCCGGGCAGGCGGGGTACCCGAACGCGGGCCGGATGCCGCGGAAGCGCTCGGCGATCAGTTGTTCGGTCGGGAGCTTCGGGCCGGTCTCGTACCAGGCGCGGCGCGCGACCTCGTGCAGGTACTCGGCGAAGGCCTCGGCGAGCCGGTCGGCGAGCGCCTTGACCATGATCGCGTGGTAGTCGTCGTGCTCCGCGGCGAAGCGGGCGGCGAGCTCCTCGGCTCCGAGGCCGGCGGTGACCGCGAACGCACCGAGATGGTCCCCCTCGGGCGCCACGTAGTCGGCGAGGCACCGGTTCGGGCGGGAGTCACCCCCGTACGAAGCGGAGTAGTCGGCCTGCTGGCGGAGGAAGCAGAATCGGATGTCGGTGCTGTTTTCACGCTGGACAACGATATCGTCGCCGTCGGACGCAGCCGGCCAGAAGCCGAAGACGCCGCGGGCGAAGAGGAGCCGCTCCTCGACGATCCGGTCGAGCAGGCGCTGCGCGTCGTCGTAGAGCTCGCGTGCCGCCGGCTGCTCGAGGATCGCCGGGAACTTGCCCTTCAGCTCCCAGGCGTGGAAGAAGAACTGCCAGTCGACGTACTCACGCAGCGTCGCCAGCTCCGGCTCGACGAGGCGACGGCCGGTGAGCTCCGGCACGGGCAGGTCGTCGAACGCGACGCCGTGCCGGTTCGCACGCGCGCGGGCGAGCGGCAGCAGCGGCTTCCGCTCCTTCTCCGCGTGGAGCTTCCGGAGCCGCTCCTGCTCGGCACGGTTCTCGCCGTCGAGACGCATCCGCCGCTCCGGATCGAGAAGGTTCGAGACGACGCCGACCACGCGTGACGCGTCGAGGACGTGCACGACCGGCTGCGAGTACGCGGGCGCGATTCGCACCGCCGTGTGCTGGCGCGACGTCGTCGCACCGCCGATCAGCAGCGGCAGGTCCATCCCGCGCCGCTCCATCTCCCGCGCCACGTCCACCATCTGGTCGAGCGACGGCGTGATCAGCCCCGATAGCCCGACCACGTCGGCTCCCTCCTCGAGGGCGGTGTCGAGGATGCGCTCCGCCGGCACCATCACGCCGAGGTCGACCACGGCGTAGTCGTTGCAGCCGAGGACGACGCCGACGATGTTCTTCCCGATGTCGTGGACGTCGCCCTTGACCGTCGCGAGCACGGCCTTGGCGCGCGCCCGCGGAGGCCCGCCGGCCGCGGCCTGCTCCGCCTCCATGTACGGCTCGAGATAGGCGACTGCGCGCTTCATCGCCCGGGCGCTCTTCACGACCTGCGGCAGGAACATCTTCCCGGCTCCGAAGAGATCGCCGACCACCTGCATGCCCGACATGAGCGGCCCCTCGATCACGTCGAGCGGGCGGTCGGCGCGCTGCCGGGCCTCTTCCGTGTCCTCCTCGATGAAGTCGACGATGCCGTGCACGAGCGCGTGCTCGAGCCGCTTCTCGACCGGGGCCTCGCGCCACGAGAGGTCGACCTCCCGCCGCGTCGCCTCGCCGCGCACACGCCCGGCGTACTCGACGAGGCGCTCGGTCGCATCCGGTCGCCGGTCGAAGATGACGTCCTCGACCTGCTCGAGCAACTCGGGCTCGATGTCTCCGTACACGACGAGCTGGCCCGCGTTGACGATCCCCATGTCGAGCCCGGCGCGGATCGCGTGGTAGAGGAAGGCCGAGTGCATCGCCTCGCGCACGGCGTCGTTGCCGCGGAAGGCGAAGCTGAGGTTCGAGATCCCGCCGCTCGTCCTCGCACCCGGGCAGCGCTCCTTGATCAGCGGCAGCGCCTCGAGGAACGCCTTCGCGAAGCCGCGATGCTCCTCGATGCCCGTCGCGACGGCGAGGACGTTCGGGTCGAAGATCAGGTCCTCCGGCGCGAACCCGACCTGCTCGACGAGAAGCCGGTACGCGCGCTCGCAGATCGCCACCTTGCGCTCCACCGTCTCGGCCTGGCCTTCCTCGTCGAAGGCCATCACGACGACGCCGGCGCCGTAGCCGCGAACCCGCCTCGCCTGGTCGAGGAACGCCTCCTCCCCCTCCTTGAGCGAGAGCGAGTTGACGACGCCCTTCCCCTGCACGCACTTGAGGCCCGCCTCGAGCACCGACCAGCGCGAGCTGTCGACCATGATCGGGATCCGCGCAGCCTCGGGCTCGGTGGCGAGGAGGTTGAGGAAGGTCGTCATCGCCCGCTCGCCGTCGAGGAGGTCGGCGTCCATGTTCACGTCGAGGAGGTTCGCCCCGCCGCGCACCTGCTGGAGCGCGACGTCGACCGCCGTCTGGAAGTCGCGCCCCTCGATCAGCCGCCGGAAGCGGGCGGAGCCGGTGACGTTCGTCCGCTCGCCGATCATCGTGAAGTTCGACTCCGGGGTCAGCTCGAGCGGCTCGAGCCCGCTGAACCGGGTCGCCCTGCGCGGCTCGGGCACGACCCGCGGCGCGACGCCCTCGACGGCGGCGGCGATCTGGCGGACGTGCTCCGGCGTGGTCCCGCAACAGCCCCCGACGATGTTGACGAGCCCGTCCCGCGCGAACTCGCCGAGAAACCGGCTCGTGTCCTCGGGCTGCTCGTCGTGGAGCCCGAGCTCGTTCGGCAGGCCGGCGTTGGGATAGCTGGCGACCCAGGTCGATGCGACCTGCGCGAGATCCTCGACGAAGGGGCGCATCTCGGCCGCCCCGAGGGAGCAGTTGACGCCGACCACGAGTGGCTCGGCGTGCTCGACCGAGATCCAGAATGCCTCGACCGTCTGGCCCGAGAGGTTGCGACCGCTGCGGTCGACCGCCGTGAACGAGAGCCAGAGCGGGAGCTCGGGCGCCGACTCCCGCGCGGCGACGATCGCGGCTTTCGCGTTGAGCGTGTCGAAGACGGTCTCGATCAGGAGGAGGTCGACCCCGCCCTCGCGCAGCGCCCGGATCTGGTGCGCGTAGGCCTCGGCGACCTCGTCGAACGTCGCTCCGCGGTAGGCGGGGTCGTCGACCCGCGGCGAGAGCGAGAGCGAGACGTTGAGCGGCCCGACCGAGCCGGCGACGAAGCGTGGGCTGCCGGTCTTCGCCGCCCACTCGTCGGCGGCCGTGCGCGCGAGCCGCGCACCCGCGAGGTTCATCTCCTCCACGACGTCCGCCGCGAGGCCGTAGTCCGCCTGGCCGATCGTCGTCGCGGTGAACGTGTTCGTCGTCGCGATGTCGGCGCCGGCCGCGAAGTATTCGCCGTGGATGCGGGCGATCAGCTCCGGCTGCGTGAGGTTGAGCAGGTCGGGATCGCCGGCGACGTCGTGGCTGTGGTCGCGGAACCAGTCGCCGCGGTACCCCTCTTCCCCGCGCACCTCGCGCTGGAGGAGCACGCCCCACGAGCCGTCGAGCACGGCGATGCGCTGCCGGAGGATGGATTCGAACTGATCCCGAACGTCCCGCACCTGGTCTCCTTCCAGAGGGCCCGGGAGCGGTGCTCTCGAGCGCTTTAGGCGTTTGTTGACCCGGTCGCCAAGCTGCCTGTCAAAGCTCTCCGGGTAGCAGAAACGCTAGCAGCCACGTGGAGCGGGACCGGCGCGCGCGTCCCGCGCCGAAAGCTAGGGTGCCGCTTCGTGGCGGAGGTGCACGACGGCGCGACGCTGCGCGAGGCGCTCCTCGCGATCGCGAGCGACTTCTCGTTCACGTGGATCGCCGAGGCGAGGCTCCTCTTCAGCGAGCTCGAGCCGCGGCGCTTCGCCGAGCTGCACCACAATCCGACTGCGCTCCTCTCGGAGCTGACGGACGAGGATCTGGAGCGCTGCCTGACGCCGGATTGCCTCGAGCGGCTGAAGCGGGTGCAAGGGCGTCTCGCGCGCGACCGCGGAGAGGAGACGTGGTGGAGCGACCGCGGCGGCCCCGCCGACCTCCTCGTGGCCTACTTCTCCGCGGAGTTCGGTCTCGATGAGAGCCTTCCCATCTACTCGGGCGGGCTCGGCGTGCTCGCGGGAGACAACCTGAAAGCAGCGTCGGAGCTCGGCGTGCCGCTCGTCGGGATCGGCCTCTTCTACCGCCGTGGCTACTTCCGGCAACGGCTCGACGAGAACGACCGGCAGGTCGAGCGCTACCCACGCAACGACGCGAGGCGCCTGCCGCTCGAGCTCGTGCCGATGGCGCCGATCGTCGAGCTCGCGGACGAGAACGGCGACCTCGTGCCCGTGCGGCTGGGCGTCTGGCGCGCGCGGGTCGGGCGCGTCTCGCTCTACCTCATCGACACGAAGATGGGCGGCAACCCGGACTGGGCGCGCGACGTGACCGACATCCTCTACGGCGGCGACCGCGAGAACCGCCTGCGGCAGGAGCTCGTGCTCGGCGTCGGCGGGGTGCGCGTGCTGCGACGGCTCGGGCTCGAGCCCACGGTGTTCCACATGAACGAGGGGCATTCGGCGCTCCTCCAGCTCGAGCGGATGCGGGAGCTCGTCGAGGAGCAGGGGCTCACGGCGGACGACGCGATCGAGCGGCTGCGCGCGTCGACCGTCTTCACGACCCATACCCCGGTGCCGGCGGGGAACGAGTCCTTCGACCCGGAGCGTGTACGGCGCAACCTCGACGGCCTCGTCGCGCGCTGCGGCCTCACGTGGGAGGAGTTCGCCGCGCTGGGGAAGGTGGACGCGGACGAGACGCGCTTCGGCCTCACGCCCTTCGCGCTCCGCACGTCGCAGTACGCGAACGCCGTCTCGGAGCTCCACGGCGCGGTGTCGCGCGAGATGTGGCACGGCCTCTGGCCCGAGCGGCGCGTCGAGGAGGTGCCGATCACGTCGGTCACGAACGGCGTCCATCAGCGCACCTGGGTCTCGCACGAGCTCGAGCGGCTGCTCGGCGACACCGATCCGCAGTTCGAGCGCGCACGGGAACTGTCCGCGGAGGATCTCTGGGCGGCGCACCGCAGCGCGAAGAAGCGGCTGTTCGACTTCGTCGTCGCGACGCGCGGCGCGCGCGAGCTCGACCCGGACGTCCTCACGATCGGCTTCGCCCGCCGCTTCGCCACGTACAAGCGCGCGGGCCTCCTCTTCAGCCGGCCCGAGCGGCTCGCGAAGCTCCTCGCCGACCCCGAGCGGCCGATCCAGGTGCTCGTGGCGGGGAAGGCGCACCCGGCGGACGAGGGTGGCAAGGACGTGATCCAGCTCGTCGTCGACTTCGCACGCGAGCCTACCGCGGCCGGCCGTGTCGTCTTCCTCGAGGACTACGAGATGACGCTCGCGCGGCGACTCGTGCAGGGCGTCGACGTCTGGCTCAACACGCCGCGACGGCCGTTCGAGGCGTCGGGGACCTCCGGGATGAAGGCGGCGCTGAACGGCGTGCTCAACTGCTCGATCCTCGACGGCTGGTGGGCCGAGGGGTACTCGCCGGAGTACGGGTTCGCGATCGGCGACCACGAGGTCGAGGCAACCGAGGAGGAGCAGGACGCCGCCGACGCGGAGGCGCTCTTCTCGGTGCTCTCCGAGCAGGTGCTCCCGGCGTACTACGAGCGGGACGAGGCGGGGCTGCCGCAGCGCTGGATCGCGCTGATGCGCGCGTCGATCGCGGATCTCGGCCCGCGCTTCGGCACGGCGCGGATGGTCGAGGAGTACGTCGAGCGGCTCTACCTACCGGCCCACGAAGGCGCCTCGGAGCCGGCCGGCCGAATCGCCTAGGAACACATCGTCGGCGGGTAGTTCACCGTCGACCCGTCGGAGAAGTGCACGACGATGCATCTCGCCCCGTGCGCCGTCGAGTGCGGCTTCTCGTAGACCCAGACGTTGTTCTTGACGGGCACCGTCACCTGCTTGCCCCAGACGGTGAACGAGACCGAGGCGACTCCGTCGATGGCGACGCCGCTGGCGATGAAGGTGCCGCCGGTCGTGGGAGACGCGTTGGAGGAACTGAACGTGATCGGCTGCTTCTTGCTCAGCGGAGCGAAGCAACCACCGCTCATTTGGCCGAAGAGGCAGAGCTCGCCGCGCGTGTCGGTCAGCCCGTAGACGGGAGAGCCGTTCGGCATCTTGCCGAGGACTCGCGCAGAGCTCAGGATCAGTCGCGGCATCGGGAACCTACGCGTGGAGTGCTCGGCCGCGAACCGGTTCTGCCGCTTGATCATCGAGAGCGTGGCAGGATCGAGTACCTCGGCTCCGGTCCGCGTGTGCTGTGCCGCGCTGATCCCCCTGAAAGCGCCGACGCCGTCCGCGATCGCGACGCCCGTCAGCACGAGCCCGACCACAACGATGGCGGCGACGAGGACCGGCCGCCGTAGCCGGCGCTCGGGTCGCTCGGGCATCGCGAACGGCACCGGGTCGAGCCGTCGCAGCGGAGCCAGGAGCTCCATCACTCTTGCGTCGTCGCTGTAGCCGATCATCGTCCCGCCTCCTTTGCGATCAACCGCGCCCGCCCGCGGGCGAGCCGCTGCCTCACGGCTTCGGGCGACAGCCCGGTCATCTCTGCAAGCTCCGCGGCCCGGAAGCCGTGGACGTAGCGGAGCAGGACGAGCGCCCGCAGCTCCGGTGACAGCTCGCGCTCGAGCACGTCGAGCAGCGCGACGAGCGACTCGTCCGCCTCCTCCGCCGCATCGCCCGAGCCCGCGAGTCGCCCGACCGCGCGCTGCAGGCGGCGGACGCGGCGCAGCGCGCGGAGCGCCCGGTGCCGGGCGATCCCGTACAGCCACGCACGTTCGTTCTCGATCCGAGCCAGCTGCTTCTCGGCGCGGAGAGCGTCGCAGAACGTGTCCTGCAGCAGGTCCTCGGCGAGGGACCGGTCGCGCACCATCGCGACGAGGTAGCGGCCGAGCTCCGGCGCGTGGGCGCGAAAGAGCGCCTCGACCGTCGGCTCCGCGGCAGGCGCTTCGGCCACCGCCGCCTCTCGTACGCCGCTGCACACACCGAGAAGATGCCGCAGCCGGGGGAAACGTGACAGGAGGCGCGCCGTCCTCGGCGCGGCGCGCCTCCGCCTTCCTACGGCTCAGACGGCCGCCGCAGCCGCTTCCGCTCGCACGTGGGAGCGCTGCAGGAGCGCGAAGAGGCTCGTGCCGAGCGTCCAGACCGGCACGCCGAAGATCAACGCGAGCCAGCCGATCGGGCCGACGACCAGCACGACCGCGACGAGCACGCCGAACGCCGCCCACCACCGCGGCAGGACCCGCGTCCGCCAGGCGGCGAGCGCGACGGCGACGAGCGGGACGATCGCCGCGAGCTCGGCGGCGACGAAGAAGATGTCCACCGAGTTGTGGAACGCCGCGGCGGTCCCCGGGCCGATGTTGCTCTTGTCGATCCCGCCCGCGACGTCGACCGCTGCGAAGAGCATCGCGAACGCGGCGGCCATCACACCGCCGGCGAAGGCGAGCCCGGGGAGCTGCGCCGAAGGCCCGGATGTGGCGGCGAGCCGTCCGCGCAGGCCGGCGAGGAAGGCCACGAAGCCGAGACAGCCGAGCATGAAGAGCCAGCCGCCGAGGAGGATCGTGTTCGTGTCCGCCTTGTACCAGGCGAGGATGGTGCTGCCCGTCGCGTGCTCGCCCGGGGCGTGGTTGGTGAGGAGCCCCATCCCGGCGACCCAGAGGGCCACGGAGAGGGGGCCGAACAGGGCCCAGCGGCGGTTGTCGGAAGTGGTCATCGTGCGGTGCTCCTTTCGAACGCGAGGGACGGGATGACGGAGGTGAGGGAGCGAAGGAGCGAGATCGAGGCTCCCAGCCCCGCGAGCAGCAGGACTGCGAGCGCGATCCCGCCGAGCAGCAGCCGGCGCCGCATCAGGCTGCCGTCGGGACGGCGCTGCCGAGGGGCACCGAGGGGACGTGGACGGGCTCGTAGCCGAGCGCGCGGCCGAGCGGGCTGCCGAGCGCGAGGCCGATCCGCTGCACGATCGCCGGCGGGAAGGGCAGGCGAACCGTGTCGAAATGCGCCTGCGCGATCACCGCGAGGTGGAGCGGGTTCGGCATGCCCTTGCGGTTCGTCCGTCCGTCGGCGGCGAGCGAGAACATCGTCTCGATCAGCGACTCGAACTGCAGGGCCGGACGGATCTCGCAGACGAAGTGCGCGACCTCGTCGCCGGCGTTCCAGAAGCGGTGCGGGGTGCCCGCCGGCACCGTGAGGCGCTTGCCGGGCCCTGCTACGAGCTTCTCCCGGCCGACCCGGAAGCCAACCGTGCCGCGGAGGACCTCGAAGCGCTCCTCCTGGCCCGGGTGCACGTGCGCCGCGGCGACGAAGCCGTTCGGCTGCACGTACGTCTCGATCACGACGGCCTCCCCGTTCGTCTCGCGGCTCGTCTGCCGGAAGACGAGGCGCTCGCCGGTGACCGGGTTCTCGATCGAATCTCCTGCACGGATCATGCTTGCCTCCTGTTCGTGGGCCGCTCGCACGGCTGTCGTTGGCAGCCTCGGAGGTGACGCTTAAGATCCGGTTGGGGAGGACTTAAGGGGTCATGGCTGCGCAGTTCCACGTGCTCGGACCGGTCGAGGCGCTGCTGGACGGCAGCCCGGCCGCGCTCGGCGCGCCGAAGCAGCGCGCGCTGCTGGCCTTGCTCCTCGTCGACCGCGGACGGGTCGTCTCGGCCGAGCAGCTCGTCGACGGAATCTGGGGAGCGGCGCCGCCGGCGTCGGCCCTGCAATCGCTGCAGGTCTACGTGCACGGGCTGCGCCGCGCCGTCGGCGGCGAGCGAATCGAGACGGCCGGACGCGGCTACCGCGCCGTCGTCGGCGAGGAGGAGCTCGACCTCGACCGGTTCGAGCGCACCCTCGACCGCGGCCGGGCGGCTCTCGAGGCCGGCCGGCCCGCCGACGCGGCAGACGAGCTCGGCGCGGCGCTCGCGCTCTGGCGCGGGCCCGCGCTGGCGGGGCTGCCGGAGGAAACCCGCCGAGCAGCGAAGGCCGAGCGGCTCGAGGAGCTGCGGCTCACGGCGCTCGAGCTCCGACTCGACGCCGAGCTCGCCTGCGGCCGGCACGACACCGTCGTCGCCGAGCTCGAGGCGCTCACGGCCGAGCATCCCTACCGCGAGCGGTTCCTCGAGCAGCGCGTGCTCGCCCTCTACCGCTGCGGGCGGCAGGCCGACGCGCTCGAGGTCTACCGCAACGCGCGCCGCGTCCTCGCCGACGAGCTCGGCCTCGAGCCGGGCCCCGCGCTCCAGGAGCTCGAGCGGGCGATCCTGCGGCAGGAGCCGGGCCTCGCCGCCCCTGCAGCGCCGACCCGCGCCACGAAGCCGCTTCCGGTTCCGCCCACGCCGCTCGTCGGCCGCCGGCTCGAGCTGGCGGCGGTCTCCGCGCTCTTCCGGGACGAGGGCGCGCGGCTCGTCACGCTCACCGGCCCGGGCGGAACCGGCAAGACGCGCCTCGCGCTCGCGGCCGCGCAGGCCCTCGAGCCGGAGCTCCGCGACGGCGTGCTGTTCGTCGGCCTCGCTCCCGTCTCGAGCCCCGGACCTGCTCGTGCCGACCATCGCGGAGGCGCTCGACGTGCGCGAAGGCGGCCGCTCGCTCGCCGAGGGCGTGACCGAGCACCTGCGAGAGCGGCGGATGCTGCTCGTACTGGACAACTTCGAGCAGCTCCTCGCCGCGGCGCCGTTCGTCGGGGAGCTGCTCGCCGCCGCGCCGCGGCTGCTCGTGCTGGCGACGAGCCGCGCGCCGCTACGGCTCGCGGCCGAGCACGAGTACCCCGTGCCGCCCTTCGACAC
Organism: uncultured Actinomycetes bacterium; assembly: GCA_963746965.1. Taxonomy (GTDB): domain Bacteria; phylum Actinomycetota; class Thermoleophilia; order Gaiellales; family Gaiellaceae; genus Palsa-739. Next base: position 2,391,535 of record CAVVDH010000001.1, read on the forward strand.
GCCCGCGGCGGACCTCCCGTTCGAGGCTCTCGTCCAGACGGACGCGCTGCGCCTGTTCGCCGCCCGGGCGCGCGCCGTCGACCCGGGCTTCGAGCTCGACACCGCCAGCGCGACCGAGATCGCCCGGGTCTGCGAGCGTCTCGACGGCCTCCCGCTCGCGATCGAGCTCGCAGCAGCGCGCTCGAAGCTGCTCGCACCAGCACAGCTGCTCGAACGGCTCGAGCGCGAGCCGCATCTGCTCGCCGCCGGGCCACGCGACGCCCCTGCCCGCCAGCGGACGCTCGCCGCGACGATCCGCTGGAGCTACGACCTCCTCGAAGAGGCCGAGCGCACGGCGTTCGCAGGACTCGGCGTGTTCGCCGGCGGCTGCACGCTCGACGCCGCCGAGCAGGTCTGCCAGACGACGCTCGAGATCCTCGCCGCGCTCGTCGACCACAACCTGCTTCGCCGGCGGGACGATCGGTACGTGATGCTCGCCACCGTCCGGGCGTTCGCGGTCGAGCGGCTCGAAGCCGCGGACGCTCCCGAGGTTCGGCGACGGCACGCCGAGTGGCTGGCCGAGCTTGCGGACAGCATGGCGCAACGGAACATGGCCGACGACGCCGCCGTCTGGCTCGATCGCGTGCAGCCGGAGCACGACAACATCCGGGCCGCACTCGCCTGGTCGCTGGAGGAGGAGCCGGCGCTCGCGCTGCGGCTGGCAAGCTCCCTGCGGCTCTTCTGGGAGGTGCGCGGCCACTTCAGCGAGGGCGGCAGCTGGCTCGACCGGGCACTCGAGCAGGCGGACGCGGCGGATCCGGCGCTCCGGCAGCGGGCCGTCTCGGTCAGCGGCACGATCGCGTTCCGCCGCGGCGATCTCGACCGGGCAGCGGAGCGCTTCGACTCGGCCCTCGCCCTCGCGCGCGAGCTCGGCGACGAAGCCGCGATCGCCCGCTCCCTCAGCGACGTCGGCACGGTCGCGGCGGCGCGCGAGGAGTTCGACGCCGCCGGCGCGTTGCTCGAGGAGAGCGCGGCGCTCTTCCGCAAGCTCGACCAGCCCGCGCGGCTCGGGGTCGTGCTCGCGAACCTCGGTCACATCGCCGGCGAGCGCGGCGACTATGCGCGCGCGATCGAGGTCACCGAGGAGGCGCTCGCCCTCGAGGCGGGCGGCACGGTGCAGGCCGCGATCTCTCTCTACAACCTCGGCAGCTTCTGCGTACAGGCGGGCGATCTCGAGCGGGCTCGCGGCTGGCTGGAGCGCGCCGTCGCCCTCACGTTCGAGCTCGGCTACAAGGAGGTGATGGCGTACGCGCTCGCGGCGTACGTGCGGATCTGCCTCGTCGAAGGCGACGCCCGGCGCGCCGCGCACCTCGCCGGGATCGCCGACCGGCTCCTCGCCGACGTGGGCAATCTCCTCCAGCCGAGCGAGCAGGCAGCTTTCGAGGAGGCCAGGGCGACGGTGCAGCAGGAGCTCGGCGACGCGTACGACGCGGTACACGACGCCGCGCTGTCGATGCCTCTCGAGGAGGCGCTGCAGCGGGGAGACGTGCTCGCGGAGGCACCCGCCGCGTCCTAGGATCGGGGCATGACCGTCGACGACGGCGAGGCGGCGTTCGAGCAGCTCGTGCGCGACGCACTCGACGAGCTGCCCGACGACATCAGCGGACTCATGTCGAACGTCGCGGTCACGGTCGAGGACGAGCCGCCGCCCGGAGAGAACCTGCTCGGCCTGTACCAGGGCATCCCCTGGGGACGCCGCGGCCCTCACTACGCGGGCGCCATGCCGGACAAGATCACGATCTACCGCAGGCCGCTCGAGCGGATCTCCGGCGGAGACCCCGAGCGTCTACGGCTCGCCGTGCGCCGGACCGTCTTCCACGAGATCGCGCACCACTTCGGGATCAGCGACGAGCGCCTGCTCGAGATCGACCGCTACTGAGCCGACGGGAGAGTGCGGTCTCCCGTCGGCTCCGTGCTAACCCACAGTTACGCCACCGCCTCGTCCGCCCGAGGGCTCGAAACGTTTGCACCCCGTTCAGGCTCCTGGCCGGAGGCTAAGCGGATCCGCGTAGCGGGGACTTGGCCGGAGGCCGGGCTGCGCTCGCGCCGTAGCGCGCGCGCACGAGGCAGCCATTCCGTCCAGGGATCCACCGGCAAGAACAGCACGAAGCGGGCCCGAGACCGCGTCTCGGGCCCGCGCAGCTCCGTCTCCAGGCGCGAGCTAGCTCGCGCCGCTAACCGTGAGCTGGTTCTCCGCGTGCCGGATCCGCTGCTCGAGCTGCCAGCGGTCGGCGGTCGACTCCCCCGCCTCGACCCGCTCGAGCTCCTCCTGGGCGTCCTCGAGCTGGCGCCGCGCCCGGGCCTCGTCGATGTCCCCGGCGGCAACCGCGTCGTCGACGAGCGCGATCGCGCGGTTCTCGAGCACCTGGAAGAAGCCGGGGCCGGTCGCGAACTCGCGCACCTCACCGTCGCCGAGGTGAATCCGGGTCGAGCCCGCCTGGAGCATCGCGACGAGCGGAGCATGCCTCGAGAGCACGCCGATCTCGCCGGCGGCGCCCGGCACGATCAGCATCTCGACCTCGCCCTCGAACGCCGGGCCTTCCGGCGTCACGACCGAGACCGGGAAGAGCGGATGGTCGGGCATCCGGGCCTACGCGGGCGCGCCGGTCGTCTCGGCGTCGGCGGCCTCGGCCTGCTCCTCGGCCTCGCGGCGAGCCGCGTCCTCGGGCTCCTCCCCACCGAGCTGCTTCGCCCGCTCGACCGCCTGCTCGATCGCGCCGACCATGTAGAAGGCCTGCTCCGGCAGGTCGTCGTGCTTGCCGTCGAGGATCTCGGTGAAGCCGCGGATCGTGTCCTCGAGCTTCACGTACTCGCCCGGCGTGCCGGTGAACTGCTCGGCGACGAAGTTCGGCTGCGAGAGGTAGCGCTCGATCTTGCGCGCCCGCGAGACGACGAGCTTGTCCTCGTCGGAGAGCTCGTCGATGCCGAGGATCGCGATGATGTCCTGCAGGTCGGTGTACCGCTGCAGCACCTCCTGCACGCGGGTCGCCGTCCGGTAATGCTCCTCCGACACGATGCCCGGCTGCAGCGCGCGCGAGGTCGAGCGCAGCGGGTGGACGGCGGGATAGATCCCCTTCTCGACGATGCTGCGGTCGAGCACGGTCGTCGCGTCGAGGTGCGCGAACGTGTTGGCCGGCGCCGGGTCGGTGAGGTCGTCGGCCGGCACGTAGATCGCCTGGACGGACGTGACCGAACCGGTGCGCGTCGAGGTGATCCGCTCCTGCAGCTGCCCCATCTCGGTCGCGAGCGTCGGCTGGTAGCCGACGGCGCTCGGCATCCGGCCGAGCAGCGCCGACACCTCCGAGCCCGCCTGGACGAAGCGAAAGATGTTGTCGATGAAGAGGAGCACGTCCTGGCCCTGCTCGCGGAAGTACTCGGCCATCGTCAGGCCCGACAGCCCGACGCGCAGGCGTGCGCCCGGCGGCTCGTTCATCTGGCCGTAGACCATCGCGACCTTGTCGATGACGCCCGACTCGGTCATCTCGATCATCAGGTCGTTGCCCTCGCGCGTCCGCTCCCCGACGCCGGCGAACACCGAGACGCCGCCGTGCTCGCGCGCGACGTTGTGGATGAGCTCCTGGATGAGCACCGTCTTGCCCGTGCCGGCGCCGCCGAAGAGGCCGACCTTGCCGCCCTGGACGTACGGCGCGATCAGGTCGACGACCTTGAGGCCCGTCTCGAAGATCTCGACCGTCGGCGAGAGGTCCGGGAACGAGGGCGGATCGCGGTGGATCGGCCAGCGCTCACCCTTTGCGGCGCCCTTGCCGTCGACCGGGTCGCCGATCACGTTCCAGATGCGGCCGAGCGTCTCGTCGCCGACCGGCACCGAGATCGGCTGCTCGGTGTCGACGACGGCGACCCCGCGCGCGAGCCCGTCGGTCGTGTCCATCGCGACCGCGCGGACACGGTCGTCGCCGAGGTGCTGCTGCACCTCCGCGATCAGCTCTCTCGTACCTCCGTCCTCCGGGACGTCGATGCGGAGGGCGTGGTAGATCTCGGGAATCCGGTCCGGGAAGACGGCGTCGAGCACGACGCCCTTGATCTCGACGATCCTTCCCGTGTTCGTGCCGTTGCTCTTGGCGGCCATGAATCTCCTGATGCGTGAGGTCGGGCGCGGCGCCGCTCGCCGGCGGCCGCAAGCACGCGCACTCTAGCCGACCCGTCGCGGCCCCTTCGGTCGAACCGACGGCGCGTGCGATGCTGGCGCGATGGCCGACGCAGGAGTCTCCGCGACCCCGTTCACGGGCCGGACCGCGTGGACGCGCAACCTGCAGACGCCGCTTCGCTCCTTCCTGCGCACGGAGACCGGGAGCGCCGCCGTCCTCCTCGCCGGCGTCGTCGCCGCGCTCGTCTGGGCGAACGCCGATCCGGGGTCGTACGAGCGCGTCTGGACCACGACGCTCTCGATCCGGGTGGGCGGCTCGGGCGTCGCGCAGGACGTGCGCGGCTGGATCGACACCGGGCTCATGTCGTTCTTCTTCTTCGTGATCGGGCTCGAGGCGCGGCGCGAGTTCGACCTCGGCGAGCTCCGCGAGCGGCGGCGGGTGGCGCTCCCACTTCTTGCGGGAGTCGGCGGCATGGTCGTGCCCGTCGCGATCTTCGTCGCGATCAACGCGGGACACGGCTCGATCCACGGCTGGGGAGTCGCGATGTCGACCGACACGGCGTTCGCGCTCGGCCTGCTCGCGCTCGTCGGGCCGGGCTTTCCCGACCGCCTCCGCGCCTATCTCCTCACGGTCGCCGTCGTCGACGACCTCGTCGCGCTCCTCGTGATCGCGATCGCATACAGCGGCTCGATCTCGGTGGTCGCGCTCCTCGTGGGGATCGGCCTCTTCGGCTGCATCCTGCTCGTCCGCGCGGCCGACATCCACTACGGCCCGCTCTACTTCGTGCTCGGCACGGGAGTCTGGGTCGCGTTCTTCGAGTCGGGGGTCGATCCGGTCGTCGTCGGCCTGATGGGAGGCGTGATCGCGCTCGCGTACCCCGCGCAGCGCAGCGACCTCGAGCGGGCGAGCGACCTCTTCCGCCTCTTCCGCGAGCAGCCGACCGGCGACCTCGCCCGCTCCGCCCGCTCGGCGGTGCGGCTGGCCGTCTCGCCGAACGAGCGGATGCAGGCGCTCTGGCACCCGTGGTCGAGCTACGCGATCGTGCCGATCTTCGCGCTCGCGAACGCAGGCGTCCACCTGAGCGGCGGCTTCCTCGCGACCGCCTTCGCCTCACCGGTGACGCTCGGGATCCTGGTCGGCTACGTCGTCGGAAAGCCCGCCGGGATCGGCGGCGCAACGTGGCTTGCCGCCCGGTTCAGCCGCGGCCGCCTGCGCCCGCCGGTGGGCTGGGCGTCCGTCGCCGGCGCGGGCACAATCGCCGGGATCGGCTTCACCGTCTCGCTCCTCATCGCCTCGCTCGCCTTCCACGGCGCCGACCTCGCGGAGGCGAAGGTCGGCGTCCTCAGCGCCGCCGTCGTCGCGGCAGGGCTCACCTGGCTCCTCGTCGTCGGCACGAGACGGCTACCGCGGCGAGTGCGGATCCGGGCGCTCCTCGGCACGCCGGAGCTCATCGTCGACCTTGCCGATCCGGTCGACCCCGAGCGCGACCACATCCGCGGGCCGGTCGACGCGCCGGTCACCGTGCTCGAGTACGGCGACTTCCAGTGCCCCTACTGCGGGCAGGCGGAGCCGGTCCTGCGCGAGCTGCTGCGGGACTTCGGCGACGTCGCCTACGTCTGGCGGCATTTGCCGCTGAACGACGTCCACCCGAACGCGCAGCGCGCCGCGGAGGCGGCGGAGGCAGCCGCCGAGCAGGGCGCGTTCTGGGAGATGCACGACCTCCTGCTCGACCACCAGGAGGCGCTCGGCTACGCCGATCTCGTCGGCTACGCCGAGCAGCTGGGGCTCGACGTCGAACGCTTCGAGGACGACCTGCGGACGCGCACCGGCGCCGGCCGCATCGCACAGGACGTCGACTCGGCCGACCTGTCGGGCGTCTCGGGCACGCCGACGTTCTTCGTGAACGAGCTCCGCCACTATGGCGCCTACGACATCGCGACGCTGTCGGCCGCGGTGAAGGCTGCGCGGGCGCGCGAGTTCGTCCGGCCCACGGCATGAGCGCGGCTCTCAGGCCTGGGGCCCGTAGCCGTGCACCGGGCGTCTCCGCGGCTGGGCGGAGGCGGAGAGGAGTCCTCCGGCCACGATCGCCGCAGCGCCCAGCAGCGCCAGCCAGGCCCCCCAACCGAGCGAGAGCGAGACGAAGTCCGTCCGCGTGCCCGGGTGCACGAGCATCCGGTAGAGGACGAACAGCGCCGCGAGACCGCCGGCGAGCGCGATCTGGCCGCCGCCGGCCTCGAGCAGCCCGGTGACCCCGGCGAGACGGAGCAGTGACGCGAGGAGCGAGATCGCGGCGAGCACGAGCAGCAGCGGCCCGATGTCCTTCAAGACGTCGTGGGCGCTGACAGTGGCGAGCTGACGTCCGGCGAGGGAGCCGAACTCCGCTCCGAGCGCGCTCGCTCCCGACTGGAAGGCCGGGTTCCCGTACTGCTGGGCCACGGCGGCGAGCTCCTGCTGGGCCGAGGCGGCGCCGGACGCGGTGATGCTGACCCCGTACCAGGGCAGGAACACGGAGACGGCGAGCACCGCCGCACCGAGCGCTGCGACCAGGAGGCCGAGTGGCGCACGATCGTCGACCATGGCACGCCGTGCATCGGCCGCTGCCGCGCCCGGCTTGAGGTCCGACCGAGGTCCCGGCCGACGGATCGGCCGGGACCTCGACGGGCTTTCTGCTGGAGGGGCCTACGGCGACTGGGGGATCGCGTTGAATGCGCCCCACTCGGTTCGTGCACCCGCTCCGTTGATGGAGGCGGTACCGCCGTTGTACGGCAGGCCCGGAATGTAGGCGTCGTCGGCGAAGAGATACAGGGGCCGACCCTGGTAGGTCACCTGTCTCGTGCCGTCCGGCCTTCTGATCCACCCGAGCTCGTCCGGGTCGACGCCCGTTCCGGCTTCGGGCCGCTCCGAGGTGAGCACGGGCTGCCAGAACTGGGTGCAGAGCCCGAAACAGCCGTTCCAACGACCGAACTCGGCGTGGTTCCGCTCGTGCCGGCCCATGGCGTAGACGGAGAACGTGCCGTTCGGGAAGAGGCTGAAGTCCTCGTTCATCGTCGCGGCCAGCACGGTCTCGGAACCGCCACCCGCAACCGGAGCGGTCTCGAGCGCCAGACGAGCCGTGCCCGTTGCCGGACGCCCGTGCTCCGGCTCGACGAGGTACCAGATGCCCGTGGGGCTCGTCACCGGGTCGAACAGGTTCGCGCCCTCGGTCTCGTCCGTCGACTCGTCGAGGAAGAACCGGTACAGCGGCTGGCCGGCGTACGTCACCTGCTGTACGGCCGGCAGCCCGGGCAGGTCGGTTCGGGTCACCGTCCCGAGCAGGCTCGCCCTGACCCCCGGCCCGGCGACGGGGGCACCGTCGGTCAGGAGCGCGGGCCAGAGGACGGTGTCGCAAGCCTGGCCGATGGCATTGAACGCGTCGTTACACGCATAGTGCGAGCCGGTCAGCGCGTGGAGCTGGTCCGACGTGAGCAGGTACAGGGAGCAACCCTCGTAGGCGCCCGACCCGACGACGAGCACCTTCCCGAACGGCGCCTTCGTCTCGACCGACACGGTCGCAGGCCCGGTCGGCGCGGCGGTGACCGAATCGGCGCAGGAAGGGCTGTCGGCCTTCGCGGCCGAGCTGAACCGAAGGGCTCCGGCAACGAGACACAGGGTCGCGGCGGCGGCAACCGCCAGGAGCTGCCACCGAAGCCGACGCGATGTCGATAGTAGGTGCATGTGTTTCCTCCTCAGCTCGAACTACGGCTCGAGGACGCGCACCTGGGCGATCCGGTCGACGGGGAGCCGGTTGCAGGCGGCCGCGTCAACGCGGATCGCCTCTGGCCGGGCCCTCATAGCCACCTGTTCACACCGACGGGACCCGGCGTGTGGTTCTTCCACGAGCCGCCTCGGAACGGGTCGGCTCGCCGGCGACGGGCGCGTCGCCTGCGGGGCTAGCCCGTGAGGGCGTCCGCGCCGGCCACGACCTCGAGGATCTCCTGCGTGATCTCGGCCTGGCGGGCACGGTTGAGCTGCAGCGTCAGGTTGTCGATGAGCTCGCCGGCGTTCTTCGAGGCGTTTCGCATCGCGGTCATCTGGGACGCAAGGAAGGCTGCAGCGGACTCGAGCAGCGCGCGGTAGATCTGCGTCTCGAGATAGACCGGTAGGAGCCGCTGCAGGATCTCCTCGGGGTCCGGCTCGTAGAGGAAGTCGCCCCTCGGGCCGTCCTCCTCCTCGTCCCTGCCCTGACGCAGGAACTCGTCCGCCGTGAGCACGTCCTCGCTGATCGGCAGCAGGTCGTTCGTCGTGACGCGCTGGACGAGCGCCGACTCGAAGCGGTTGTAGACGAGGACGACCCGGTCGACCTCCTCCGCCTCGTACAGCTCGGCGAGCCGGTGGCCGATCGCCTGCGCGTCGTGGTACCCGGGCTTGTCCGCGAAGCCCGCCCACTGCCCGGTGAGCTCGTAGCGGCGGAAGCGCAGAGTCGAGGCGCCCTTCCGGCCGACGGCGAGCCACGCCACGTCCTGCCCCTCGGCCCGTACCTGGCGCTCGAGCTCGAACCCGCGCCGCAGCACCTGGCCGTTGAACGGGCCGGCGAGCCCGCGGTCGCCCGAGACGAGGACGAGGGCCACGCGCCGCACCTCGTCGCGCTGTTGCAGGAGCGCCAGATTGCGGAAGGAGGTCGCGGCACGTGTGGTGCCGATCATCAGCTCCTGCATCCGGTCGGCGTACGGTCGCATCTCCTCGATCCGGCTCTGGGCGCGCCGCAGCCGCGCGCCGGCGACGAGCTCCATCGCCTTCGTGATCTTGCGCGTGTTGCGGACGGAGTTGATCCGCCGCCGGAGATCCTGCAGGGATGCCATGGCCTACGTGAGCGCCGAGACTTCCTCGACGTTGAAGGCGAGCTTGAACTTCTCGATCTCGCCGTTCAGCTTCTCGCCCAGCTCGTCCGGCAGGTCGCCCGTCTCGCGGATCTCCTTGTAGATCGACTCCTCGGCGCGGAGATGCTCGCGCAGCTCGTCCTGGAACCGCGGCACCTGCGGCGTCGGGATGTCGTCGAGATAGCCGTGAATGCCCGTGTAGATCGCGCCGACCTGCTCCTCCGTCGGCCAGGGCCGGTACTGCGGCTGGTTCAGGGTCGCGACCATCTTCTCGCCGCGGGTCAGCGCCTGTTGGGTCGCACGGTCGAGCTCGGAGCCGAACTGCGCGAAGGCCTCGAGCTCGCGGTACTGGGCGAGATCGAGGCGCAGACGGCCGGCGACCTTCTTCATCGCCTTCGTCTGCGCAGATGCGCCGACGCGGGAGACGGAGATGCCGACGTTCACGGCCGGGCGGACGCCCGAGAAGAAGAGCTCCGACTGCAGGTAGATCTGCCCGTCCGTGATCGAGATGACGTTCGTGGGGATGTACGCCGACACGTCGCCCGCCTGCGTCTCGATGATCGGGAGCGCCGTGAGCGAGCCGCCGCCGAGCTCCTCGTTGAGCTTGCACGCCCGCTCGAGCAGGCGCGAGTGGAGGTAGAAGACGTCGCCCGGGAACGCCTCGCGGCCGGGCGGCCGGCGCAGCAGCAGCGAGAGCTGGCGGTACGCGTCCGCGTGCTTCGAGAGGTCGTCGTACAGCACGAGCGCGTGCTGGCCCTTGTAGAGGAAGTACTCGCCCATCGCGCAGCCGGCGAACGGCGCCATCCACTTGATCGGAGCGGCCTCGCTCGCTGCCGCCGTGACGATCGTCGTGTACTCCATCGCGCCTGCCTCGCGCAACCGCTCGTAGATGCCGGCGACGGTGGATTCCTTCTGGCCGATCGCGACGTAGATGCAGTGGACGTCGGTGTCGCGCTGGTTGAGGATCGTGTCGATCAGGATCGCGGTCTTCCCGGTCGAGCGGTCGCCGATGATGAGCTCGCGCTGGCCGCGGCCGACATTCGTCATCGCATCGATGGCCTTGATGCCCGTCTGGAGCGGCTCCTTCACCGGCTGGCGCTGGATCACGCCGGGTGCCTTGAACTCGAGCGGACGTCTCTCGTCGGACTCGATCGGCCCGCGGCCGTCGAGCGGGTTGCCGAGCGGGTCGACGACACGCCCGAGCAGCGCCTCGCCGACCGGCACGCTCGCGACGCGCCCGGTCCGCCGCACCGGCTCCTTCTCGCTCACGTGCTCCCACTCTCCGAACAGCGCCGCGCCGACGTCGTCCTCCTCGAGGTTGAAGGCGAGCCCGGTGACGCCGTGCTCGAACTCGAGCATCTCCAGCGAGCCGGCGTTCTCGAGCCCGTAGACGCGTGCGATGCCGTCACCGATCTGGAGGACGGTGCCGACCTCGGCGAGGTCGGTCTCGACGTCGTACTGCTCGATCCGCTCGCGCAGGATCGACGTGATCTCTTCCGGTCTCAGCTTCAAAGCACTCTCAGCTCCTCTAGGTCTTCACGAGTTCGTGTCTCAGCCGTGCCAGTCTCCCGCGGACGCTCGCGTCGACGCGGAGCGAGCCCGCCTGCAGGACGATGCCCCCGACGAGGCCGGGGTCGACCTTGCGTGTCGCCTCGACCTTGCGACCCGCCGCCTGCTCGATCTGCAGCAGGATCGCCGTCGCCTCGGCGTCGCTCAGCTCTCGAGCCGTCGTCAGCTCGACGGTCAGGCGCCGCTCCTCGCGCGCGATCAGCCGCTCGAACTCCTTCGCGATGTCCTCGAGCTCGGCCGCCCGCCCCTTCTCGGCCACCACCTGGACGAAATGGGTGAAGAGCGGCTCCTCGTCGCCCGCGAGATCGGCGAGGATCGCGGCCTTCGCACTCGACTCGAGCTGCGGGTTGCGCAGCACGGCGCGCAGCTCCGGCGACCCGGCCGCCGCGACTGCGAAGTCGCCGAGCGTCTCGTGCACCTGCGCGAGCCTGCCCGCGTCCTTCGCGGCGCCGAACAGCGCTTCGGCATAGATGCGGTGCGCGACGGCCACGGGTTAGGCGCTCGCCTCCAGGCGCGAGAAGTCGAGGCCCGCGATGGCCTCCTCGATGAGCTCCTGGTCGCGCTTCGCGTCGAGCGTGCGGCCGACGACCCGCGAGGCCGCCTCGAGGGTGAGGTCGGCGACCTCCGAGCGGATCTGCTGGAGCGCGCGTGCGGTCTCGGCCGCGATCTCCTTCCGCGTCTCCTCGAGCCGCCGCTGCCGCTCGGCCTCGGTCTCGTCGCGCATCCGCTGCTCCATCGACTCGCGGGTCTTGCGCGCCTCGGCGAGGATCGCCTCACCCTGGCCGCGCGCCTCCGCGATGAGCTTGCGGTGCTCCTCGAGCAGCCTCTGCGCGTCGTCTCGCGCCTGGTCCGCAGCCTCGATCGACCGCCGGATCGACTCGCGCCGCTCGTCGATCATCCGCTGGATCGGGCCGAACGCGTACCGGCGCAGGACGAAGACGACGATCACGAAGAAGGCGATCGTCCAGATCATCAGGCCCGGGATGATCCGGGTGAGCGGGCTGGAGGCGGCGACGAGCATCTACTTGACGAGGACGAAGCCGAGGAAGCCGCCGACGAGGCCGTAGAAGACGACGGCCTCGGTGAGCGCGAAGCCGAGCCACATGATCCCCTGCAGCTCGCCGCGCAGCTCGGGCTGGCGGGCGACCGACTGGATCATCGAGGCGAAGACCGTGCCGATGCCGATGCCGGCGCCGAGCGACCCGAGCCCCATGCCGAGACCGAAGCCGAGCGCCTGCGCGGCCTTGATGGTGGGTGACGTTGCAGCGAGCAGGTGGAGCACCGGTTCCTCCTTAGTGGGCCGGCTCGATGGCCGTGCCGATGTAGATGGCGGTCAGAGCGGCGAAGATGAACGCCTGGATCGTGACGACGATCACGACCTCGAAGATGTAGAACGCGATCCCGATCGGGATCGAGACGACGGCGACGATCCAGAACGTGATCCCGCTGAGGATGAAGAGCAGCCCGATCGAGACGAGGATGAGCATGTGCCCGGCGAGCATGTTCGCGTAGAGCCGGACGCTGAGGCTGATCACGCGGAAGACGTGCGAGATCGTCTCGAGCACGGCCATGACGGGCACCATCCCCTTCGGCACGCCGGCGGGAACGAAGCTCTTGAAGTAGCCGGGGCCGTTGTACCGGACTCCCTCGACGTGCGTGAAGACGACGCTGAGGAGCGCGAGCACGAGCGTCACGGACAACTGGGAGGTGACGGCATAGATCCCCCACGTCGGCACCCCGTGCCACGTGTCGCCGGTGAGCGGCAGCGGGATGAAGCCGACCATGTTCATCGTGAAGATGAACAGGAACAGGGATGCGACGTACGGGAACCAGCGGCCGATCGCCTTCGACGGCAGCCCCTGCTCCGCGATCTGGGTCTGCGCGAGCTCGTAGATCGCCTCCCCCACCGTCTGCCGCTTGCCCGGGAGCAGCGCGAGCCGGCTGCGCATCGTGAAGATCCCGAGCAGGATCGTGAGCGCCGCCGAGATCGCGAGGTAGACGACGGCCTTGTTGATCGACATGTCGATCGGGCCGAGATGGATCGAGACCCACTGCTTGAGCTCGAACTCGTTCGCGGGGTTGAACGTGGCCGCGAGCGTCAGCAGGCCGTTCATCCGAGCTTCTCCCCGCCGAAGTACTCGAGGAGCGAGACGCCGAGCGACAGCGAGTACGCGAGCGCGTAGACCGCGAGGGCCGCGATCCCGACGTGCCGGTCGGCGACGGTGACGGCGACCAGCACGACCATCACGCCGATGCCACGGAACGAATGGGCGAGCGCGACCAGACCGGAGGAGCCGAGGTGGTCGGCTCCGGTCGGCAGGCGTCCGAGGAAGAGCCCGAGCGCCTCCCCCGCCGCCCACAGCACGGCGGCGAGCGCCCAGCCTCCGAGAGGGAAGCCGGCGACGAGGAAGACGGGCAGCGCGAGCACGACGACCCCCGCCCCCGCGAGCGCGGGCGCCCGGCGGCCGGGCACCGGCCGCGGCGTGGACAGGAGTCCGGACATCACGAGAAGTAGCTCTTGAACCTGCGGTAGACGGCGAAGACGCCTGCCGGCAATCCTACGACGACGCCGGCGAGCGCGCCGTAGCCCGTGTTCCCGGCCGCCCAGCCGACGAGGGCGCCCACGCCGCCGCAGGCACCCATGGTGCCGGCCAGCACTGCACCCGCCTCCGCGGGCTGGAAGGACGAGCCTGAGGTCCCCTGCATCCGGGCGCGAGAATAGCAGCCTCCGAAGCGGTACTTTGTGACACCGGAATCCCGCATGGACAGCCGACCTCGTCTCCTGCTCGTTCACGGTTCCGTCGTCAATGCGGAGCTGACCTGGGCCGCCCAGAAGCCGCTCGGCCGGCGCTTCGAGCTCGTGGCGCCGAACCGGCGCGGCTTCCCGCCGGGCCCGGACGTCGACGGCGTCGACTTCGAGGAGGAGGCCGAGTGGTTCGAGCCGTTCCTCGAGCCCGGCTCGCACGTGGTGGGGCATTCGTACGGCGGAGTCGTCTCGTTGCTCCTCGCGGCGCGACGACCCGAGCTCGTCCGGTCGCTCACGGTGATCGAGCCGCCCGCCTTTCGGGTCGCTCGAGGGGCTCCCGCAGCCGACACGTTCATGGCTCGGATCGAGGAGCACTGGACGAGCGGCCCGCGCGACCCGGCCGAGTTCCTCCGCGGCTTCCTCGGGCTCGTCGGCTCGTCCATCCCGCCGGGGAGCTTCACGCCCGAGCTCCTGCAGGGCGCGCGGACGCTGATGGTCGAGCGCTCGACCGCGGAGGCCGTGATCCCGCTCGACGAGCTCGCGCGCGCACCGTTCCCCACGCTCGTCGTCTCGGGCGGGCACAGCGACGCGTTCGAGACGGTCTGCGACACGCTCGCGGAGCGGCTCGGCGCGGCGCGCGCCGTCCTGCCGGGCGCCGGTCACTCCGTGCAGCGCCTCGGGGAGCCCTTCAACGAATTGCTCGCCGGATTCGTCGAGCGCGCGGAAGCGATCGGCTAGGCGATCTTGCGCAGCGGGTCGCCGGGCTTGCGTCGCCGCTGGATCCGGTTGCCGAGCTTCACGATCTCGAGCACGTAGACCACGTAGACCGAGAAGAGGACGGCGACGAGCGCGATCGCCGCGGCGAGGAGCGTCCACCACGGGTGCCAGACGCCGTGCGCACGGAAGGGGACGAAGCGGGTCGCGAAGGCGGCGGCTGCGAGCGCGATGCACCAGCCCCAGATCGTCACTGCGGCCCGGCGCTGCGAGAAGCCGCGACGGAGGAAGCGGTGGTGCAGGTGCGCCTGGTCCGCCTCGAACACGCTCTCGCCGTGCTTCAGCCGCCGCACGACGACGAACGTCGTGTCGACGATCGGTACCGCGAGCACGAGCAGCGGGAAGAGCAGGGCCACGGTGGCGGCGGTCTTCAACAGGCCCTGCACGGAGACTGCGGCCAGCACGTAGCCGAGCAGCAGCGCGCCCGAGTCGCCCATGATGATCCGCGCGGGATAGAAGTTGTGGCGCAGGAAGCCGACGCAGGCGCCGAAGACGATCGCCGACAGAACGGCGGCGTCGACCTTCCCGAGCGAGAGAGCGATCACGCTGAACGTGAGACCGGCGATCGCGGCGACGCCCGCTGCCAGACCGTCGAGCCCGTCGAGGAAGTTGACCATGTTCATGATCGCGACGATCCAGACGATCGTGAGCGGGATCCCCACGGCCGAGGGCAGCGTGTGGATGCCGACGAACGGCAGCGTGAAGCGGTCGACCCAGACGCCGAAGCCGGCCGGCACGGCTGCGGCCGCAGCCTGCCCCGCGAGCTTCGCGTACCAGGGAAGGCCGCGAAAGTCGTCGACGAGCCCGACCGTGACGGCGACCGCGGCCCCGAGCAGCAGCCCGCGGTTCTGGTGGCTCGCGTGGAGGAAGGCGAGCGCAGGCACGAGCAGGCCGAGGAACAGCCCGAGCCCGCCGAGCCGCGGCACCGGCAGCTCGTTGACGCGCCGGCCGCCGGGGACGTCGACGGCGCCGAGCCTGCGAGCCATCCCGCCCACCGCCGGGGTGAGCAGCACGACGACGGCGAACGCGACGAGCGCTCCCCAGAGCACGCCGAGGTGGTCGCCCAGCTGGTCGAGGACGCTGAGGTGCGGGCTGCTTGCCCCGAGCACTCCGTCAGGGTACTTCGCCGCGGCGACGGGCTCGCCTCCGCGGGTGAGCGCTAGTGTCCCCCGGGTGACGGTGCCTGCCGAGGCGGCGCGCCGCTTCCTCGTGGCGCGGCACTTTCTCGCGCCCGCGCGATCGCTGGAGGGAGGTCCGGCCGCCGTGCTCGAGGTGATCCGAAAGCTCGGGTCGATCCAGTTCGACCCGATCGCGGTCGCCGGCCGCAACCACGACCTGATGCTGCACGCCCGCGTCGCCGGCTACGAGCCGGGCTGGTGCGACGCGCTCTACGAGCGCCGGGAGATCTTCGAAGCGACCAACAAGGCGCTCTCGTTCGTCCCGGCGGGCGAGTTTCCGTGGTTCCGTCACGTCTGGGGCCGCAAGGGGCCGGAGTTCCACGCGGCGGCACTGGCCGAGAACCCGACCGTGGCCGAGCACGTCCTCGAGCGCATCCGCACCGGCGGCCCCGTCTCCTCTGCCGACTTCCAGCCCGAGGCGGGTGCGACGAAGGACTGGTTCGGAGCGCCGGAGAACGCCGTCCGCTCCGTCCTCGAGGCGTACACCGTGACGGGCGTGATCGGGCTCGCACGCCGCGAGGGGAACCTCCGCTACTACGACCTCCTCGAGCGGCTGCTCCCGGCCGGGCTCCTCGCGCAGGAGGTGCCGGAGCGCGAGCAGGCGCGGCACAAGCTCCTCTCCAGGTACCGCGCCCACGGCCTGCTGGGACCCGGCGGTGCCGGCGGCACGTTCGCCCGCATCGCCTCGCCGCCGGAGCGCAACGAGCTGCGCCGGGAGCTGGTCGAGCTCGGCGCGCTCGTGCCCGTCGAGGTCGAGGGCCTGCGCGGCAAGCGGCTCGTCGTCGCCGACGAGCTCGAGCTGCTCGATGCCCCGCCGGAACCGCCTCCCTCGGTTGCGTTCCTCGCCCCGTTCGACTCACTGCTGTGGGACACGGCCCTGCTCGCCCGGTTGTTCGACTTCGAGTTCGTGTGGGAGGGGTTCTTTCCCGCGGCGAAGCGGCGCTGGGGCTACTACGTGCTCCCGATTCTCTTCGGCGACCGGCTCGTCGGCCGGATCGAGCCGCGGATCGACCGCGGCCGGGCGTGTGTCGAGGTGCACGGGCTGTGGTGGGAGGACGGCTTCGCACCCCGCCGCGCCGACGGCTTCGTCGACGCGATGCGCGACGCGCTCCGGGCCTACCTCCGCTTCGCGGGCGCCGACGGCGTCGAGTGGGCAGCGCACCTCGCGACCGACAAACGCCTCTTCACCGCTTCCCCGTAGACCGAGAATCCGCTCGGGCACGCCGCCCGGCGACGGCCCGTTCCACCCATACACTCGACTGCGTGCCCAGTGCGCCGGCACTCACGGTCGAGCACCTGACCAAGCGGTTCGGCGACCGGGTCGCGGTCGACGACGTTTCGTTCACGGTCGACGCGGGCGAGGTGTTCGGCTTTCTCGGCCCGAACGGCGCCGGGAAGACGACGACCGTACGCATGCTCGGGACGCTGATCGCGCCGACCTCCGGATCCGCGGTCGTCGCCGGCCTTGCGCTCTCGCCGGCCAACGGAGTCGAGATCCGACAGCGGATCGCGGTGATGCCGGAGGCTCCGGGCCTCTACCTCCGTCTGACGGTGACCGAGAACCTCGAGTTCTTCCTCGGCCTCTACGGCATCCGGCAAGCGAGCCGCATTCCGGCGGCACTCGAGGCGGTCGGCCTCGAGACCCGCGCGAACGACTTCTGCGGCAACCTCTCCAAGGGCCTCCGCCAGCGCGTCGGTCTGGCGCGCGCACTCCTCAGCGACCCCCAGGTGCTCTTCCTCGACGAGCCGACGTCGGGTCTCGACCCCGTCGCGGCGCGGGAGGTGCACGGGCTGATCGACGGGCTGCGCGACCGCGGCGTCACCGTCTTCCTCACCACGCATCGGCTCGAGGAGGCGGAGCGCCTGTGCGACCGCGTCGCGATCCTCAACACGACGCTGCGCACGATCGGGCGGACGGACGAGCTGCGCGACCGCCTCTTCCGCAAGCGGCTGCTCGTGACGACGCGAGCGCCGCTGCCCGATGCCGCATCCGTGTTCGACGGCCGGCCGGGCGTGACGGGATGGCAGGCCAACGGCGCGAGCAGCTACGAGCTCGCGGTCGCGGATGCCGACGCCGCGGCTCCGGCCGTCGCCCGGGCGCTCGTGGCCGCCGGTGCGGACATCCTCTCGCTCGGCGAGGCGCGACACTCGCTGGAGGACGTCTACCTCGAGCTCGTCTCCGAGGACGTCGAGGCGTACGGGCGATGAGCACCGACCGGATCCGCGCCGTCGTGCGCAAGGAGCTGCGCGATGCCCGGCGCAACCGCTTCCTCGTCGGGACGATGTCCCTCCTGCCCGTCGTCTTTCTCATCTCGCCCATCATCACGCTCCTGCGCATTCCGGCGTCCACGCCGTCCTCCGTCGTCGACCGCGCCGTCGGCGGCACCTCGCTTCTGCTGTTCGTCGTGCCTGCGGTGATCCCGCCCATCATGGCCGCCTACTCGGTGATCGGCGAACGCGACCAGGGCACGCTCGAGCCGTTCCTCACGACGCCGATCCGGCGCGAGGAGCTTCTGCTCGCCAAGGCGATCGCCGTCTTCGTACCGTCGGTGACCGTCGCCTACGCGATCTACTTCGCGTTCGCGCTCACCGTGCGCTTCGGCGCCGCGCATGTCGTGAGCGCCGCCGTCTGGCATGCGCCCCAGATGCTGGCCCAGCTCGTCTTCACGCCGCTGATCGCGATCTGGGCGATCTGGGTCGGGATCGCCATGTCGGTCCGCGCGCGCGACGTCCGGGTCGCCCAGCAGCTCGCGACCCTCGCGAGCCTGCCCGCCCTGGGCATCACGACGTTGATCACGTTCCGGGTGATCACGCCGTCGGTGCAACTCGCGGTGGCACTCGCAGCCGCGCTGCTCGTGATCGACCTCCGCGCCTGGCGGTTCGTCTCGAAGCTGTTCGACCGCGAGCGCCTCGTCACCGGCACGCGGGCCGACCGTTCATAGTTCGACCATGGCTGCGCGCGAAGAGAAGGTCGAGGTCTTCCGCCGCCTGCACGAGACCGGATGCTTCGTGATGCCGAATCCGTGGGACGTCGGGAGCGCCGTGGCGCTCGAGCGGATGGGGTTCAAGGCGCTCGCGACGACGAGCGCCGGCCACGCCTGGACGCTCGCGCGCCCCGACAACGGCGTCCGGCGCGACGAGATGCTCGACCATCTGCGTGCGGTCGCCGGGGCGGTGGACGTCCCGGTGAACGCCGACTTCGAGGGCGGCTTCGCCGACGACCCGGACGGGGTCGCCGCGAACGTCGCGCTCGCCGTGGCGACGGGTGTCGCGGGCCTGTCGATCGAGGACTCCACCGGGGACGCGAGCGAGCCGCTCTACCCGTTCGACCTCGCCGTCGAGCGGATCCGGGCGGCGCGGCGCGCCATCGACGAGAGCGGCACGGGCGTCGTCCTCACCGGCCGGTCGGAGGGCTTCGTCGTCGGTCGACCGGATCTCGAGGAGACGATCCGCAGGCTCGAAGCGTACGGCGACGCCGGCGCGGACTGCCTCTATGCGCCGAGAATCACCACGGCCGACGAGGTGTCCGCGGTCGTCGCCGCGGTCGCGCCCAGGCCGGTGAACCTGCTCGCCAACGCGCCGTTCGTCACGGTCGCGGAGGCTGCGTCGCTCGGCGTCCGGCGGATCAGCGTCGGCGGGACGCTCGCCCGCGCCGCCTGGGCGGGATTCCTCGCAGCCGCCGAGGAGATCGCGGCCGACGGGACGTTCTCGCGGTTCACCGGGCTGCCGGACGTCGACGAGGTCTTCGGCACGCCGTAGACTCGGCCCAT
Source organism: uncultured Actinomycetes bacterium (assembly GCA_963746965.1). Lineage (GTDB taxonomy): Bacteria > Actinomycetota > Thermoleophilia > Gaiellales > Gaiellaceae > Palsa-739. The sequence goes on from CAVVDH010000001.1 coordinate 2,410,573, forward strand.
GTTCATCCTCCTGCGGCGCCTCATCCGCCTCGGCATCCGGTGGTGGAGCACGCGGAAACGCGCCTGACCGGGCCCGCGCGAAAAACGCTACTTCGTCCCGTACAGCCGATCGCCGGCATCTCCGAGGCCGGGGACGATGAAGCCGTGCTCGTTCAGGGCCCGGTCGACGGCGGCGCACACCACGTGCACGTCCGGATGCTGCCGGTGCACCTCCTCGATCCCCGGCGGCGCCGCGACGATGCAGACGAGCGTCACCGACTGCGCCCCGGCCGCCTTGACCGCGGCGACCGCGGCGCAGCTCGAATGGCCGGTCGCGAGCATCGGGTCGAGCACGATCGCATCGCGGTCGGCGAGGTCGTCGGGCAGCTTGAGGTAGTACTGGACGGGCTCGAGCGTCTCCTCGTCCCGGTACATCCCGATGAAGCCGACACGCGCGCTCGAGACGAGCGAGAGAACGCCGTCGAGCATCCCCATCCCGGCGCGCAGCACCGGGCAGACCGCGACCTTCTTGCCGTGGATCCGCTGCACCGTCATGCGCTCGAGCGGCGTCTCGACCTCTGCGTCCTCGGTCGGCATGTCCTTCGTCGCCTCGTACGTGAGCAGGAGCGTGATCTCGTTCGCGAGCTTGCGGAAGTGGACGGTGGGCGTGTCCCTGTCGCGGAGGTAGCCGAGCTTGTGCCGGACGAGCGGGTGGTCGACGACGGTGAGGCGCCCGGCGCTCACGCGTCGTAGGTCGGGTAGCCGCGGAACCCCTCGTAGAGCGGACGCTTCGCGCAGAGCGCCGCGACCCGGGCGCGCAGCGCCTCCAGGTCGGCCGACTCGGTCAGCGCCGCGCAGATGATCCGCCCGACCTCGCGGAAGTCGTCCTCGTCGAGCCCGCGCATCGTCATCGCCGGCGAGCCGAGCCGGATTCCCGACGTGACGAACGGCGAGCGCTCGTCGAACGGGACCGTGTTGCGGTTGACCGTGACGGCGATCTCGTGCAGCCGCTCCTCCGCCGCCTTGCCGGTCCAGTCCGACTCGCGCAGGTCGACGAGCAGGAGGTGTGTGTCGGTGCCTCCGGTGACGAGCGAGAGGCCGCCTTCGAGCAGCGTCTCGGCGAGTGCGTCGGCATTCCGGCGCACCCGGCCCTGGTAGTCGCGGAATGCGTCGGTCATCGCGATCCGGAGGCACGTCGCCTTGGCGGCGATGACGTGCTCGAGCGGGCCGCCCTGCATGCCGGGCATCACCGCGGAGTCGACGGCCTTCGCGTGCTCCTCGCGGCAGAGGATGAGGCCGGCGCGCGGGCCGGCGAGCGTCTTGTGCGTCGTCGACGTGACGAAGTCGCAGTGCTCGACCGGGCTCGGGTGGAGGCCGGCGGCGACGAGCCCGGCGAAGTGGGCCATGTCGCAGAGGAGAAGCGCGCCGACCTCGTCGGCGATGGCGCGGAAGCGATCGGCCTCGACCGTCCTCGGATAGGCGGAGCCGCCGCAGACGATCACCTTCGGGCGCGCCTCCTTCGCCCTCGCGAGCACGTCGTCGTAGTCCACGGTCATCGTCTCCGGCGAGACGCCGTAGTGGACGGCGTTGTAGAGGCGCCCGGAGAAGTTGACCTTGTGCCCGTGCGTGAGATGCCCGCCCTGGTCGAGTCGCAGCGCCATCAGCGTGTCGCCCGGCTCCAGCACGGCCGCGTAGACCGCCATGTTCGTCTGGGCGCCGGCGTGCGGCTGGACGTTCGCGTGCTCCGCGCCGAACAGCTCCTTCGCCCGGTCGATCGCGAGCTCCTCGATCTCGTCGATCACCTCGCAGCCGCCGTAGTACCGGCGGCCGGGATACCCCTCGGCGTACTTGTTCGTGGCGACGGAGCCGACGGCCTCGAGCACGGCCGGCCAGGTGAAGTTCTCCGAGGCGATCAGCTCGATCTGGCCGCGCTGCCGCTCGAGCTCCTTGCCGAGCAGCCGCGCCACCTCGGGGTCGATCTCGTCGAGGCCCGCGTGCCTCAGCTCGTGGAACGTCGCCTGCTTCGTCGCCATGGTTTGATGCTACTCGGGCGGCCTGCCGGCGCCCTGCCGAAGGACGCGTGGCTCGCCGCTCGTGAGGTCGATCACGGTGGAGGGGACGCCTGGCAGCGCGCCGACGTCCACGATCGCTCCGCAGGCGGCGCGGATCTCCTCCGGGACGTCCTCGACGCGGCGCGGGTCCGGTCCTCCCGAGAGATTCGCGCTCGTCGCCGCGACGACGCCCACCTCGCGCACCACCGCGGCAGCCACGGCCGGCAGGTCGGGGACTCGGACGCCGACCGTCCCCCCGCCGGGAGCGGGCACGACGAGCGTGTACGGCCCCGGCAGATACCGCGCGAGGATGGAGGCGTCGAGCCCGGGAACGGCGGCGGCGAGCGCGTCGACCTCGGCCGCGAGCAGTGCGACCGGCTTCGAGCGGTCGCGGCCCTTGAGCTCGTAGAGCGCCTCCTCGCGGCCGGGCAGCGCGCACAGTCCGTAGACGGTGTCGGTCGGGAGGATCACGGCGCGGCCGGCGCGCAGCGCCGCGACCACGTCCGCGGTCACAGCAGGAAGTCGGTGAGGGCGGCCCGGAACGCGGCCGGCTGCTCGACGTACACGAAGTGGCCCGAGTCCGCGATCGTCACGAGGCGCGCGTCCGCGAGCTCGCGGACGATCACATCCGCACAGACGGGGCCCGTGATGAAGTCGTCCTCGCCGACCACGACGAGCGTCGGCGCCTCGATCGTCCGCAGGTCTGCGCGGAGATCGAGACCCGGGAACTCGGCGGTGTTGAAGTGGTGGAGTGGCTCCGCCCGTGCGAAATCGGCCGCGAGCTCGCGCCCGGTCTGCTCGTTGCCCTCCCAGCGGTGGAAGTAGAGGGGGATCTGCCGCTGCAGGTTGGCGACGAGCTCCTCCGCCGAGGCGAACGCCCCCGCCTGCTCCTCCTCGATCGCCCGCTGCGCGTCCGCGAACCACGGCTCGTCGCGCCGTGCCTCGATCGCGCGCCCCATCGCCGCCTCCGCCGCCTCGCCCCAGAGAGCGAGCGTGTCGACGAGCAGGAGGCGGCGCGTCCGCGATCCGTGCGCCGCCGCATACGCCATCGCGACGATCCCGCCGTGCGAGAAGCCGAGAAGGTCGAGCTGCTCGACGCCGAGGTGTCCGCGCAAGGCCTCGACGTCGGCGACGTACGACGCGAGCACATAGTCGCCGGCGGCGTCCGACCCGGTCGACCCTCGTGGGCTGAGCAGCACGAGCTCGAACGTGTCGTCGAGGCCCGCGAAGTCGCGGAACTCCGCCGCCGACCCGCCCGGGCCGCCGGGATGGCACACGAGCAGCGGCCCGTTTCCCCGGCGCTCGTAGGAGAGCGTCAATCCCTCGGCGGTGGTGAACGTCTCCGTCACGGCAGTCTCCCCTCGACGACCCTATCGCTGCCCCCGAGGTCGGCGGTGATCTCCACGCCCGAGCAGCCGAGTCGCGCGAGCAGCGCCGCGACACCCGGCGCCTGGCCGTCTCCGACCTCGAAGACGACGAAGCGGGCTCTCGCGGCACGCGCCAGCCGCTCGTGCTCGCCGCGCCCGACGAGCGCGACCCGGGGCTCCCAGCGCAGCTCCGGCTGCAGATCCTCGAGACTCTCGACGTAGGGCGGATTCGCGACGACGACGTCCCAGCCCTCGGCGGCGGCCGAGGAGCCCTCCCCGAGCCGCAACTCGACCTCGAGCTCGAGCCGTGCCGCGTTCTCACGCGCGAGCGCGAGCGCGTCGGCCGAGACGTCGACGCCGGTCACCTGCGCGTCCGGCCGCTCGTCCTTGAGCGCGAGCGCGATCGCGCCCGACCCGACGCCGACGTCGAGGATCCGCGGCCGCTCGATCCCCTCCGTGAGCGCGAGCGTGCGCTCGACGAGCGTCTCCGTCTCGGGGCGCGGCACGAGCGCGCGGGCGTCGGTCTTGAGCGTCAGCCGCCGGAAGCCCCATTCGCCCAGCACGTACGCGAGCGGCTCCCGCGCCACGCGGCGGGCGAGGAGGGGCTCGAGACCCTCCACCCCGTCGTCCATTCGCGCCGCGAGCCCGGAGCGCGTCGTGCCGAGGAGATGCGCGACGAGCCACTCCGCGTCGACCCGCGGGGCGTCGACGCCGGCCGCGGCGAGTCGGCGCTCGGCCTCGGCGAGCGCTTCCCGCGCGGTCACTCCCCGAGCGCTCGGCGCCGGTCGTCGGTCTCGAGCGCCTCGGTGAACTCGTCGAGCCCGCCCTGGAGGATCCGGTCCAGCTGGTGGACGGTCAGCTTGATCCGGTGGTCGGTGAGGCGGTTCTCGGGGAAGTTGTACGTGCGGATCTTCTCCGCACGCTCGCCCGAGCCGATCTGCGAGCGGCGCGTCGCGTCGAGCTCGGCCCGCTGCCGCTCGAGCTCGCGATCGTAGAGGCGCGCGCGCAGGACGCGCATCGCCTTCTCGCGGTTCTGCAGCTGCGACTTCTCGTCCTGCATCGAGACGACGACGCCCGTCGGGAGGTGCGTGATGCGAACGGCCGAGTCGGTCGTGTTGACGGACTGGCCCCCCGGGCCGGTCGAGCGGTAGACGTCGATCTTCAGGTCGTTCGGGTCGACCTCGACCTCGACCTCCTCCGCCTCGGGCATCACCGCGACCGTCGCGGTGGACGTGTGGATGCGGCCGGCGCTCTCGGTCTCGGGCACGCGCTGGACGCGGTGCGTGCCGCCCTCCCACTTGAAGACGGAGTAGGCGCCGTCGCCCTTGACCGCGAACGTGGCCTCCTTGTAGCCGCCGCCGTCCGATGGGCTCGCCGCGAGCTCCTCGACCTTGAAGCCGCGCCGCTCCGCGTAGCGCGCCAGCATCCGGTAGACGTCGCCGGCCCAGAGCGCGGCCTCGTCGCCACCGACGCCCTGCCGCACCTCGACGATCACGTCCTTGCGATCGGCGGGGTCGTTCGGGACGAGTGCGAGGCGCAGCTCTTCCTGCAGCTGGCCCGTCCGCTCCTCGAGCTCGGGGACGAGCTCGCGCAGGTCGGCGTCCTCGCGCGCCGCCTCGAGGTCGTCCCGGGCGGCCTTCCACTCCTGCGCGAGCTTGTACGGGTGCTCCCGCTCCTTCAAGCGCCGGCCGACGTCGGCCGCCTCACGGTGATCGTTGTAGACGGCCGGATCGGCCATCCGGGCCTGCAGCTCCTCGTAGGAACGCTCGAGCTCGGAGACGAGGTTGTCGAAGTCCGTCGCCATGGCGGCGGTCAGCGTACTTACGCCGCGAGTCGAGCCTCCAGGCTGATCTCCGGAACGGCCGCGAGCGCCTTCGAGACGGGGCAGTTCTCCTTGGCGGTCTGCGCAGCGGCGCGAAACCCGTCTTCGTCGAGTCCGGCGACGCGTCCCTCGACCGCGAGCGCGATCCGCGTGATGCCCTCGCCGGGCTGGAAGGCGACCGTCGCCGTCGTGCGGAGCTCGTCCGGCGCGTGGCCGTCCTGCGCGAGGCCGTTCGAGAGCGCCATCGAGAAGCACGCCGCGTGCGCGGCCGCGATCAGCTCCTCGGGGCTCGTCATGCCACCGGCCTCGTCGGTCGACCGCGCGGGCCAGCTCACCGGCTGCTCGCCGATCGCACCGGTCGTTGTCGAGACGATCGTGCCGGAGCCCTCGAACAGGCTCCCGCGCCAGGTCACCTCGGCGCTGCGCTCCGTCATGCCATCACCTCCACGAGAGACTCGCCCGGCGCTTCGAGCGCGAGCACCTCGCGCAGGGCACGGATCGATACCTCGAGCTGGTCGAGCGTCGGCTCGCGAGTCGTCAGCCGCTGCAGCCACAGTCCCGGCGCGAGCAGCGTCATCAGCGTGCGGTTGCCCTGGTGCTTGCCGGCGAAGCGGATCAACTCGTACGCAAGTCCCGCGATCACGGGCAGGAGGAGAATCCGCGTCGCGATCAGCCAGTACCAGGCGGGCCGGCCGAAGAACGCGAACACGAAGACCGCGAGCACCATCACCCAGAGCAGGAACGCCGTGCCGCAGCGAGGGTGGATGAGCGAGTAGCGCTGCACGACCTCGGGCTCGAGCGGCTCTCCCGCCTCGTAGGCGTTGATCGCCTTGTGCTCCGCTGCGTGGTACTGGAAGACGCGCCGCAGATCCGGCAGGAGCGAGATGAGCGAGAGGTACACGATGAACATCGTCACCCGGATCAGCCCCTCGACGATGACGAACCAGCCGCCGCTCGAGATCGGGAGCAGGTCCGTGATCAGCGCCGGCCCGACCTTGAACACCATCACCGCGAAGCCGATCGCGACCGCGAAGGCGAAGAGGAGCGCGCCGCGGGAGAGCTCGGTCTCGACCTCGCCGTCCTCGCCCTCCTGCTGCGCCGCGTAGTTCGCCGAGATCGCGAGCGCGCGGAAGCCGATCGCGAGCGACTCGCCGAGGGCCATCACGCCGCGCACGACGGGCAGCCGGAACACGAGATGGCGCGCCATCGCGGAGTCGATCGCCCGCGAGACCTGTGCGATCTCCCCGGAAGGCGTCCTGACGGCCACGGCCCAGTTGCCGGGGCCGCGCATCATCACGCCCTCGAGGACAGCCTGTCCGCCGACGTTTGCCATGGCTTTCGGTCAGCCGCGGCGTGCCTGGCCGGCGCGCTCCAGGCGGCGCTGGAAGCGCTCGACGCGACCGCCCGTGTCCACGAGCTTCTGCTTGCCCGTGTAGAACGGGTGGCACTGCGAGCAGATCTCGACGTGCAGCTCGGGCTTCGTCGAGCGGGTCTGGAACGTGTTTCCGCAGGAGCACGTCACCGTGGCGAGGACGTACTCGGGATGGATACCGGCCTTCATTGCCCATCCAAGATAGCAGCGGCCTGTTTCGGCTCCACGTTGCCGCCCGAGACGACGACGGCCACGCCGGGCCCGGCTTCGACCTTGCCCGCGAGCACGGCGCCCGCAGCCGCCGCGCCCGCCGGCTCGCACGCGAGCTTGGCGCGCGCGTAGAGGAAGCGCATCCCGGCGGCGATCTCGTCCTCGGTCACCAGCACGGTCTCGATCCGCCCGGCGCAGATCGCCAGCGGCAGCTCCCCGGCGAACGGCGGGGCGAGCCCGTCGGCGATCGTGTCGGTCTCGACGCGAACGCTGTGGCCCGCTGCGAGCCCCGCGGTGAAGCACTGCGCCCGCTCCGGCTCGACGGCGACGACGCGGGCGCGGCCGTCGAGCGCCGTGACGATGCCGGAGACGAGCCCGCCACCCCCGACGCCGACCACGACCGTCTCGAGGCCGGGCACGTCCTCGAAGAGCTCGAGCGCCAGCGTCCCGTGCCCCGCGACGACGAGCGGATCCGAGTGCGGATGGACGAAGACGCGACCCTGCTCGGAGACGATCGAGAGCACGCGGTCGTAGGCGGCCGCGGCGTCGGGCGGCGAGAGGTCGACGGTCGCGCCGTAGCCGCGCGTCGCCTCCACCTTGAGCGGGCTCACGCCCTCCCACATCTGGACGAGGCAGTCGACGCCCTCCTCGGCCGCCGCCCAGGCGACGGCCTGCGCGTGGTTCCCGGCCGACCAGGTGACGACCCCGCGCTCCCGCTCTGCCGGCGTGAGGGCGGCGACGCGGTTGAGCGCGCCGCGGGGCTTGAACGAGCCCGTCTTCTGGAACAGCTCCGCCTTGAGCGAGACGCCCAGAGCCGAGGAGGAGAAGGTGGGCGTCCGGTGGATCCGTCCGGCGAGGACGCTTCGCGCCCGCTCGACGTCCTCGCGACCGACGCTCACGCAGGCAGTGTCTCGCGGGCGGCGACCGGCACGCCCAGGCGGACGCTGAAGACGGTGAGGCGGCCGGGAACGCTCTCGACGTCGACGCTGCCGCCCATCGCGAGCGTCAGCTCCTTCACGATCGCGAGCCCGAGCCCGGTGCCGACCCGCCGCTCGAGCCCGTAGCGCTCGTGGAGGTAGAAGCGCTCGAAGGCACGTTCGGTGTCGCCCTTGTCGAGCCCCGGACCGGTGTCCTCGACTCGCAGGACGCCGGGCGCCGCGACCACGCGCACCTCTCCGCCCGGCGGCGTCAGCCGCAGGGCGTTCTCGACGAGGTTCGAGAGGACCTGGAGCACGCGGTCGGCGTCCCCGATCGCGGGAGCCGGGCCGTCGACGACAGCGTTCAGCTCGACGCCGAAGCCGTCCGCCTGCTGCTGGTAGCGCCGCCCGACGTCCTCCGCCACCTCGCCGAGGTCGATCTCGCTGTTGTGCACGCTGAAGTCGGTGCGGTTCATCCGTGCGAGGTCGAGCAGGTCGTGGACGAGCCGCTCGAGCCGGCGCGCCTCGGAAGCGACCGTCCCGGCCGCCTCCCGGGCGTCGATGGCACCGTCCTCCACCGCCTCCGCGTAGCCGCGGATCGCGGTGAGCGGCGTCTTCAACTCGTGGCTGACCGAGAGGAGGAAGTTCCGCTCCGCTTCCTGCGCGCGCCGCAGCTGGACGGCGAGATCGTTGAAGGCGACGGCGAGGGTCGCGATCTCGGCGGCGCCCTCGACGGGCACGGGCTCCGGGTGCGTGCCGCCCGTGAGCGTTCGCGCCGCTGCGGCGATCCGGCCGACCGGCCGAGAGATCCGGCGGGCGAGGAGGAAGGCAGCGACCGCGGCGAGGAGGCCTCCGGCGGCTGCCGCGACGAGCAGCCCCCACACGTAGGGCGAGAGGAGAGAGCCGGCCGTGCTCTGGGGACGGAGGAGGACGAGCGTCCCCGGGTTGACCGGCTGAGCCGCGAAGTAGTCGGCGACCCCGTCGTAGGTGATCGTCCCCTGCGCCGGCAGGCCCTGGCGGAGCCGTTCCTGCGCGCTCGGCGGCAGGATGCTCGGCACCTTCGCCGGGAACTTCAGCGTCCGCTCGTGCTGTCCGCCACGGAAGGACCTGGGCAGCTTCGGGAGGTTCTTGAGCGGCGAGATCGAGTTCCGCTGGAGATTCGCGATCAGCTCGGCCTGGTTGGCGAGATCGCGGAGGGTCGCCTTCTCGACCGCGCGGCGTGTGAGGACGAGGCCGAGCCCGATCGTGAGGGCGACGCAGATGAGGACGACGACGCCGATCGCCCGGAAGAGCCGCGAGCGGAGGCCCCCGCCGCCCATCAGGCGGATACCAGCTTGTACCCCGCCCCCCGTACCGTTCGGATTCCCTCGGGGTCTCCCAGCTTGCGCCGAAGCTGCGCGACGTGCACGTCGACGGTGCGGGTCCCGCCGGGGTACGTCATGCCCCAGACGAGGTCGAGCAGGCGCTCGCGCGAGAGGACGATGCCGGGATGCTCGAGGAAGCAGGCGAGGAGGTCGAACTCCTTGCTCGTCAGCTCGACCTGGTTGCCGGCGACCGTCACCTCGTGCGAGTCGCGCCGGAGGACGACCTCGCGCGCCGTCAGCACCTCGTCCTCCGTCCGGCGCTCGACCCGGCGGAGGATCGCCTTGATCCGGGCGGAGAGCTCGCGCGGCGAGAACGGCTTCGAGACGTAGTCGTCCGCCCCGATCTCGAGCCCGGCCACGCGGTCGGGCTCCTCGTCGCGGGCGGTGAGCATCACGATCGGCACCTTCGAGCCGGCCCGGACCCGGCGGCAGACCTCGAAGCCGTCGATGCCGGGGAGGCCGATGTCGAGCACGACGAGGCGCACCGGCTGCGCTCGCAGCTCGATGATCGCCTCCTCGCCGGTGCGCCGCCAGACGACGCGCCAGCCGTCCTGCTGCTCGAGGTACTGCTTGACGAGGCGTCCGATCGAGTCGTCGTCCTCGACCAGGAGGAGCGCGCCCCCGGTTGCCCTGGTGGTCACGGCCCCAGGATAGGTGTGGCCCCGGCGCGACCCGTCACGGGAGCCGGGTCCCCTGCTTCACCCGGCCGCGCGGCATGTGCTCGACCTTGATCTGCTGGGCCGCTCCGCTGGCGGGCCACGTCACGAGGACACGCCAGCGCGGTGCGAGCAGGGCCGGCGAGAGATGCCGCCCGAGCCGCACGACCTTCGTGGTCGACGCGAGTGGAATCGACTGGATGCGGCCGTCGGCCTCCTTCAGCGTGACCTGCGTGCTGTCCACCGAGACGACCACGCCGCGATCGAGACGCCAGTCGGCACCGTTCTTCTCCAACACCTCGGCACGAACCATCTTCGGGCCGAAGAGCTGCTGGACCACCGCCTTGGGGAGGGCGAGGCCGGGAGCCGCGAGCCAGAGCGTGAGGTTGAGGGTGACGAGGGTGCCTGCAAGGAGGAGGAAACGCCGCGTGAACATCCACCCATTGTCGGGCCGAAATCGCCCGGCCGGCGTAAAGCCCCGGTAAATCACGTCACCGTGTATTCGGGCCCGGATCCGCCCTCCGGCGGCGTGAGGCGTCCACCCTTGGCGGTGATCGCGCCGCACTGGACGCAGTTCGACGGGGCGAGCTCGACGAGGACGGTGCCGTCGGACTCCTCGGCTCCGACCTCGTACACCTGCGCCGGGCACATGTGCGCCCAGAGCTGCGCTACCTCCCGCGGCACGCGCCGCTCGATCCGGATGTGGTTCGGCTGGTCGTCGCGCGTCTTGTTGCCCGACGCGAAGACCGACGAGAGCTTGTCGAACGTGAGCTGCCCGTCCGGCGCGGGATAGCTCGCGTCGCGGTCGGTGACGAGGAGCGGCTGGTCGGCGTCGGGCTCCGCGCGCAGCTTCCCGAGCTCGACACGTCCCTTCGACATCGTCATGGCGCTCGCGAGCGCCCCGCCGACGAAGAAGCCCCGCCCGAAGACCTGGCGCATGTTCCGTACCTCGTACAGGTCGCGCCAGATGAAGCTCTCGCGGACCGCGTCGTCGTAGGACGAGAGCGCGCTCGCGGGCGTCTCGCCGCGCTGCAACGCGCGGAACGCAGCCTCCGCCGCGAGCCGCCCGGACTCGATCGCGTAGTGGACGCCCTTGAGGCGCGGCACGTTGACCATGCCGACCCCGTCGCCGCAGAGGAGCAGGCCGGGAGCATGGAGCCGTCTCGGCAGCGAGTGGAAGCCGCCGCTCGGAATCGTCTTCGCCCCCCACTCGACGCGCTCGCCGCCGGCGAGGATCCGCCGGATCTTGGGATGCGTCTTCAACTCCTGCAGCAGATCGTGCACCGAGAGCGACGCGTCGCGGTGGTCGAGCCCGACGACGAGGCCGATCGTCACCATCTCCTCGCCCAGCGGATAGACGAACGAGCCGCCGAACTCGCGGTAGCGCTTCCCGGTGCGAAGCGGCCAGCCCATCGTGTGGATGACGCGGTCGAGAGGCTTCGCGACCTTCCAGACCTCCTTCACGGCGAGCTCCCAGACCATCGGATCCTCCCCGCCCAGCCCGAACCGGTCGAGCGCCACGCCGGTGAGGTGCCCCTGGGTTCCCTCTGCGAGCACGGTGACCTTCGCGACGACGTCGGAGCCGGCCTCGAAGTTGCCGAGCTCGCCGCCCTCCCGGCCGCGGCCCTTGTCGCCGGTGCGGACGCCGACGACGCGCCCGTGCGAGACGAGGAGCTTCTGCGCCGCGGTCTCGGGGAGGATCATCGCTCCGCCCTCCTCCGCGCGCTCGGCGAGGAAGCGGCCGAGCTGCGAGAGCGAGAAGATCCAGTTGCCGTGGTTCCGCATCGGCGGCGGCGGGGGGATCGGCAGCGCGGCGCGGCGCGTGAGCACGTAGACCGACTCTCCCGGGACGGGGCCGAACGACGGGAGGTCGTCCATCCGCAGACGGTCGCCGAAGAGGCGCCGCAGAGCCCTCGGATTCACCACGGCACCGGAGAGGAGGTGCGAGCCGGGCTGCTTCCCCTTCTCGAGCACCGCGACCGGCACGTCGCCGAGCCGCTCCGCCACGTCCGGGTGCTCCTCGAGCAGCTGGCCGAGCCGGACGGCACAGGCGAGACCGGCGGGGCCCGCACCGACGACGAGCACGCCGACCTCGATCCGCTCGTCCGCCGGATCGGTCGGCTCGGCGACGTACTCGCCCGCCGAGAAGGGCGGTGGGAAGTTGCTGGGCCTGCTCATCGCCGGCCACTCATGTGCGGGCGCGGAGCAGCTCGGTCAGCTTCGGCACGATCTCGTGCAGGTCGCCGACGACGCCGAGGTCGCTGAACTCGAAGATCGGGGCGTTCGGGTCCTTGTTGATCGCCACGATCGTGCCGGAGCTCTGCATGCCGACCTTGTGCTGGATCGCGCCGGAGATGCCGAGCGCGACGTAGAGCTTCGGCGAGACGGTCTTGCCGGTCTGGCCGATCTGGGTCGAGTACGGGTACCAGCCGGCGTCCACGACCGCCCGGGTCGCGCCGACCGCTCCGCCGAGCGCCTTCGCGAGCTCCTCGGCGAGCGTGAAGCTGTCGGGCGAGCCGAGGCCGCGGCCGCCGGCCACGATCACGTCGGCGTCCTCGATCGAGGGGCCGCTCGACTCCTCCGTGTCCTGGCCGACGAGCTTCGCCGCCGTCGAGTGCTCCGCGTAGGAGGGCGAGACGTCGGCGACCTCGGGCTCGCCGCCGCCCGCCGGCGTCGCGTCGAAGGAGCCGGCGCGGAAGAGCGCGAGCCGCGGCCTCCCGCTCCACCCCACGTCGACGTAGACGGAGTCCTGCAGCGCCGGGCGCTTGCCGACGAGCTCGCCCTCGCGGTGCTCGACGTCGGCGAGGTCCCAGTTCAGACCTGCATCGAGCCGGGCCGCGAGCCCGGCGGCGACGTCGGCCGCGAGCACCGAGTTGGCGAAGAAGAGGGTGTCGTAGCCGCCGTCCGCGACCACCTGGGCGAGCACGTCGACGCGCGGCTGCGGCAGCGGCTGCGCGACCGCGTCGTCCTCGCAGACCCAGACCTTCGAGGCGCCGAACCTCCCGGCCTCGCCGGCGAGCGTCCGCGCGCCCGTACCGACGAGGACGCCCCCGACGTCGCCGGCCGCGAGCGAGGCTGCCTTCGCGAGGACGCCGAGCGAGCCCTTCTGGATCTCTCCCCCATGGTGCTCGAGGAAGACGAGCGTCGGCATTACGCGAGCCTCTTCTCGACGAGGAAGTCGACGATCGCCTGCGCTGCGCCGCCGTCGTCCTCGATCTTGCGCGCGTCGCCGCGTGCCGGCGGGTCGCCGAGGGCGAGCACGGTCGTCCGGGAGCCGGCCTCACCGGCGGCACTCGCGTCGACCCCGAGATCGGCGAGCGAGAGGACGTCCTGCGGCTTCTTCTTCGCCCCCATGATCCCCTTGAGCGACGGATAGCGCGGCTCGTTGATCGCGTCGCTCACGGCGACGACCGCGGGCAAGGGCGCCTCGATCGTGTCGTACCCGAACTCCGTCTGGCGCTTCGCGCGGAGGGCACCGCCCTCGACCGAGAGCTCCATCGCCTGCGAGACGACCGGCCGGCCGAGGCGCTCGGCGACGGCTGCCCAGAGGACCGCGCCGTCGGCGTCCGAGGCCTGCTGGCCGAAGAGGACGAGGTCGGCCTCCTCTCGCTCGAGCGCCGCCGCGAGCAGCCGGCTCGTCGCGACGAGGTCGGAGCCGACAGCCGCGTCGTCGGAGACGAGCACCGCGCGGTCGGCCCCCATCGCGAGCGCCTTGCGCAACGAGTCGAGCGCCTTCTGCGGGCCGACCGAGACGGCGACGACCTCGGTGTCGGAGTCGCCCTTGAGCCGCAGGGCCTCCTCGACGGCGTTCGCGTCGAACTGGTTGAGCGCGCCCTCGCCGGAGCGGTCGAGGCGCCCCGTCGACGGATCGATGCGGCTCGGCCCTTCGGGCACGTGCTTGACGCAGACGGCGATCCTCATCCCGGCGGGACTCTAGTGATGGCGCGCCGCGCGTCGGTTCACATGCGCTGCTCGAGCGCGAGCACGTCCGCGACGAAGACGCGGCTCGTCTTGAAGAGCCCGTGCTGCCGCACCGCGCCCTCGCCCTGGTACCAGCCCGCGAGCGCGAGTCGCTTGTCGCCCTGGAAGTCATGGAGCAGGTGCGCGAGGTAGGCGACGCCCGCGCGGACGTTGCCGTTCGCGTCGTGGCGAACGTGGTGTCCGATCAGGACGGTCTCGGCGAAGCGGAAGGTCGTCGGGAGGAGCTGCATGATCCCGCGCGCGCCGACCGACGAGACGAGCGCGTTGTTGTAGCCCGACTCCATCCACGCAAGCGCCCGAACGAGATGGATGCTGACCCCGTAGTGCGCGGCCCAGCGATCGAGCAGCGAGCGGACGGAGGCGACGCTCGACGTGCGGTAGGCGACCCGCTTCGCTGTGACGTGCCGCGCCGCGGGGACGCGAAGCTTCGTCCCGATCAGGAGGTAGCGCGCCGGGTCGAGGTGGTTGAGGCTCGCGAGCTTCGCGACCGTCGTCTGGTAGCGGCGCGCGAGCGCCGTGAGCGACTCGCCGGCGCGCACGACGTGGATTGCGACGGAGCGATCGGGGGTGCGGTGCTTGGTGGCGACCACGACCCGCGTGGCGAGGGGAACGGGTTGACGATGGACGATCGCGGTGAGCGTGTGCGGCCCGACGACGCCGTCCCGGCGCACGTGGAGGCGGCGCTGCAGGACTCGCACGCCGTGGAGCGTCGGTGCGTCGAAATAGGCGTTCACGGGGACGCTGATCCCCTGCCGGAGGAGCAGGAACTGGAGCACGGCGACGTCCCAGCCGAACGCTCCGCGATGCAGCGTCCGCGCGCCGAAGAGCGGCCGCCCGAGTGGCCCGAGCGCCTTGCGGGTGCGGCCGTTCGCGAGACCGGTGACCGGCAGGTGGTGGATCCGCTGGAAGGTGCGTACGGCGGCGACCGTCTTCGGCCCCGCGATCGCGTCGATCGGACCGCGGTAGAGGCCCTGCGCACGCAGCGCGACCTGCAGGCCGGCCGTCTGTGGATTCCGGCTCGAGGCGAGGGCGGCAGGCGCGGCGGCCATGGCGGCAGCCGCAAGAGCTCCGGCGAGGAGGATGCGCAGACGCATGCGCTCCCCGAGTACGCGCCCCTCGCCGCGAATCCTCCTAGCCGTGCGCTGCTAGCGGCCGACGAAGCGGGGCGCCCGCTTCTCGGCGAACGCCTCGAGGCCCTCCTTCGCGTCCTCGCTCGCGAAGAGGTCGCCGAACTCCTCGGCCTCGCGTTCGAGCGCGCCGGGCGAGAGGTTGAGCAGCCGTTTCGCGACGCGCAGGGCGACGGGGCTCTTGACGGCGAGCTTCCGGGCAACCTCGAGGGCGTGGTCGAGCACGGGATCGGCGATCGCGTTCACGAGCCCGATCCGGAGAGCCTCCTGGGCGTCGACCTGGCGGCCCGTGAGCACGAGCTCCTTCGCGACACCGAGACCGCAGACACGCGCGAGCCGCTGCGTGCCGCCCCAGCCCGGGACGATGCCGAGGTCGATCTCGGGCTGGCCGAGCCTCGCGTTGCTCGCGGCATACCGGAGGTCGCAGCCGAGCGCGAGCTCGCAACCGCCCCCGAGGGCGAAGCCGTTGATCGCCGCGACCGTGGGCTTCGGCATCTCCTCGAGCAGGCGCGTGGCCTCGTGGCCGAGCGCACCCCACGTCTTGGCCGCGGCCGGGTCGAGCCCGCTCATGTACTTGATGTCGGCTCCGGCGACGAACGCGCGCTCGCCGGCGCCGGTGAGGACGACGACGTGCGCCGACTCGTCCTCCGCCAGCTCGCGGAGCCGGTCACGTAGCTCCGTCAGCGTCGCGACGTCGAGCGCGTTGAGGGCCTCCTGCCGATCGACGGTGACGACGGCGACCGCGTCACCGGGGCGCTCGACGACGATGCTCAAGCCGGGACCGCGCCGCGGATGAAGTCGATGATCTCGGCTGTCGGTGCTCCGGGGCCGAACACCCCGGCGACACCGAGCTTGCGGAGCTCGTCCGCGTCGTCGTCGGGGATCGTGCCACCGACCACGACCACGACGTCCTCGACGGCGTTCTCCCGCAGAAGCTCGAGGATGCGCGGCACGAGCGTCATGTGCGCGCCGGAGAGGATCGAGATGCCGACGGCGTCCGCGTCCTCCTGGATCGCCGTCTCGACGATCTGCTCGGGCGTCTGGTGGAGGCCCGTGTAGATGACCTCCATGCCGGCGTCGCGCAGGGCGCGGGCGATGATCTTCGCGCCGCGGTCGTGCCCGTCGAGGCCCGGTTTCGCGACGACGACGCGGATCTTCCCTCCCACGGCCCGGAGCCTAGCTCCTGCGGACATCTCCGGAACCTGGTTCCGGACGTGTCCGGTTTGGCCGGGCACGTGCCACCGCCTCAACGACGCGACGGAGCGCTGCGGGAGTGCCGCCCGCCTCGGCGATCACGCTGCTCGCGTCGACGAACGGGAAGTCGGTCGACATACCGATGGTCGTCCGGTAGCTACTCCACCGCCACTCCTCCGGGCGGGCACAAAGGCGCTCGGCGACGGGGTTGAGCGCCACGTAGGAATAGACCCCGAGCAGGTCGTCGCCATCCTCGATCTGCCGGCTGCCGTACCGCCTCCGCAGGAACGTGCCCTTCCGACTGTGACGCAGGTTGAAGTCGCATGAGTACTCACGATTGAGGTCTCGCATTCCGATCGGCAGCGACTCGTCCGGGACGCTGAGCAGGAGATGGACGTGGGTCGACATCTGACAGAAGGCCACGCACTTCCAAGCCATCCGGTCTATCACCGCCACGAGGCGCCGCACCCAGACGAGGCGGTCGACCTCATCGAGGAAGTAGTCCCAGTCATCCGTGGCGTTCACCCAGGCGTGGTGAAGGCCGGCGCTTATCTGGCGTGGCCGCCGCGGCATGACGGCAGGATCCATCCGCCTGCCGCACTGCACAAGTCTCTCTTCGAGCCCCGCCTCGAAGGGGCATGGCCGGAACCTGGTTCCGGACGTGTTGGATCGGGACGCGTCTCAGAAGACGGGCGTTTCGCGCCAGGTGCCCCAGACCTCGCGCAGCGCGTCGCACATCTCGCCCATGGTCACGTACGCGCGGGAGGCGGCCATGATCGGCTCCATGAGATTGCGGTCGGCGTACGCCGCGTCCTCCTTCAGCCGGGCGAGCGCCGCCTCGGCCGCCGCCGCGTCACGCCGTGCTCGCACCGCCTGCACACGGTCGACCTGCTTCTGCTCGAGCGCGGGGTCGACGCGGAGGATCTCGATCGGGCGCTCCTCCGCGACCTCGTACCGGTTGACGCCGACCACTACCCGCTCGCCGCGTTCGACCTCCGACTGGTAGCGGAAGCTCGCCTCCGCGATCTCGCGCTGCATGAAGTTCTGCTCGATCGCAGGGATCACGCCGCCGAGCTCCTCGATCCGCTCGAAGTAGGCGTACGCCTGCCGCTCGAGCTCGTTCGTGAGCTGCTCGAGGTAGTACGAGCCGCCGAGCGGGTCGATCGTGTTCACGACACCCGTCTCGTGCGCGATCACCTGCTGGGTCCGCAGCGCGAGCCGGACCGAGTGCTCGGTGGGCAGCGCGAGCGCCTCGTCGAACGAGTTCGTGTGGAGCGACTGCGTGCCGCCGAGCACCGCCGCGAGCGCCTCGATCGCCGTCCGGATCAGGTTCACCTCCGGCTGCTGCGCCGTCAGCGACACACCCGCCGTCTGCGTGTGGAAGCGCATCAGCCACGAGCGCGGGTCGCGCGCCCCATATCGCTCCCGCATCTGCCGCGCCCAGATCCGCCGAGCCGCGCGGTACTTCGCGATCTCCTCGAAGAAGTCGAGATGCGCGTTGAAGAAGAAGGAGAGCCGCGGGGCGAACGAGTCGACGTCGAGCCCGCGCTCGAGGCACGCCTCGACGTACGCGAACCCGTCGGCGAGCGTGAAGGCGAGCTCCTGCGCCGCGTTCGAGCCGGCCTCGCGGATGTGGTAGCCGGAGATCGAGACCGGGTGCATGAGCGGCAGCCGCCCGGCGCACCACTCGATCATGTCCACGACGAGCCGCATCGACGGCTCAGGCGGGAAGATCCACTCCTTCTGCGCGATGTACTCCTTGAGGATGTCCGTCTGGACGGTGCCGCGGAGCCGCTCGAGCGGAACCCCCTGCTCCTCTCCGACGCACGCGTAGAAGGCGAGGAGCATCGGCGCCGGGCCGTTGATCGTCATCGAGGTCGAGACCTCGCCGAGCGGGATGCCGTCGAACAGCGTCTCCATGTCGGCGAGCGAGTCGATCGCGACCCCCTCGCGCCCGACCTCGCCGAGCGAGCGGGGATGGTCGGAGTCGTAGCCCATCAGCGTCGGCATGTCGAAGGCCGTCGAGAGGCCGGTCTGCCCGTGGTCGAGGAGGTAGCGGAAGCGCTCGTTCGTCTCCTCGCGCCGTCCCGAAGCCCGCGAACTGGCGCATCGTCCAGAGCCGGCCGCGGTACATCGACGGGTAGACGCCGCGCGTGAACGGGTAGGCGCCGGGCCAGCCGAGGTCGCGCTCGTAGTCGAGGTCGACGTTCTCCGGGCGAGTAGAGCGGCTCGTTCTCGACGCCGGAGATGGTCGAGAAAAGCTCTCCCTCCCGCTCGGGCATCGCCTCGTAGCGCGCGCGCCAGCCGGCGTCGCCGCCGGTCTGCTCCTCGCGGTCGGTCGACGCCATCGCGCGCGAAGTCTAGAGAGGGCGTGAAGACCGGTAGAGCCCGGCGGGCCAGAGCCTGTGCCCCGATGGACTGGCGGCAAGCCCTGCCCCGTTTGCAGGCGGACGGCGCCGTCCCGGTCCGGGCCACGCAGAGCGCGTCATGACTGGACTCCGTCCTGCCGCCTTGAACAACCGGTGAAGGCCCGTACGCGGCGGCGCCCGCACTGGACCGGCGGGCGTGCATGAAGAGCCGCATCCCGTCTGTTACGACTGAAGTCCGGTGCCGCGGTTCCGCTGATACGGTTACCTCGTAGACGCAGAGATTGCCGGAGCTTCGCCTGATCTGACGCGCTGCCGGGGCATTCGCTGTCGTTGACGTTCAGCGGCGTACGTGGGCAGATGGCGCAAGCCGCGGCCAGCGGGAACGCGGAAGAGACGGAAGCCTCGAGCGAAACCAGCCCCCGCTGCCGTCGTTGCCGGTCGCGGCGTAGAGGTTTCCCGATCCGACTTGCCCTCGACTGAGACTGCTCGGGGAACGAAGGACGCTGGAGGCGCTCGTGGCACTGCCGGCGGTCGTGGAGTGTCGTGGCATTGGTGGCGCTGTCGCGTTGGTCGCGTGCGTCGCATTGGTTGCGCTGGTGGCGCTGTCCGCGGTCGTCGCGTGCGTCCCTCGCCGTGGTCTTTGCGGTGTTCGCGGTCTTCGCATGCTTCACATTGAGTTTCGGCGCAAGCTTCTTGACCAGCTTCGTGTCCGCCTTCGCATCCTTGTGCTTGCTCTTGTGCTTGGCGGTCGCCACGGTGTTGGCGGCGAAGGCCGTTCCCACCGAGCGCGACCGTGAGCGCGACCATCGAGCCAGCACGAGAGCCGGGCTGGGCAGGCGGAATCTGCCCTTGAACATGAGGAACCTCCGATAGACGTTGTCGATCCATCGCGGCAGCCTGTCAGGCGCAGAAGACGATGCCGCAGATGGTGGATCGCCCACGCCCGCAACGTCGGCCGCGCGCGCAAGCGGTTCCCATATCACCTCTGATGCTCCTGACGGGATGCCCTCGGCAGAGCCTCGTCCGTTACCTCCGGCGCGTCAAGGGCCCGAGCCGGGCCGCCAGAGCGGCTCCTCGACGCCGGCTTCCGCGTTCGCGGCACGCGCGAGGACGAACAGGAGGTCGGAGAGCCGGTTGAGGTAGACCGCGGCGAGCGGGTTCGTGTCCGGGACGGCCAGCACGGCGCGCTCGGCGCGGCGGCAGACCGCGCGCGCGAGGAAGAGCCAGCCGCCCGCTCGCTTCCTCCCGGCAGGACGAAGCTCTTGAGCTCGGGCAGCGCGAGTTCGCCGCGTCGATCTCGCTGCTCGAGCCGGTCGACCGCCTCCTGCGTGATACGCAGGCGTTCCTCGCTCCCGGCGTAGGGGACGGAGAGATCGGCACCGAGGTCGAAGAGCTCGTTCTGCACCCGGTCGAGGCCGCCTGCCCAGCCGAGGAGCGAGTTGAGCTCGTCCACGTCGCCCATCGCCGCCACCCGCGGGTCGAGCTTCGAGACGCGCGATCCGTCGCCGAGGCTCGTCTCCCCCCTGTCGCCGCCGCGCGTGTAGATGCGCGTCAGGCGGACGGGCTCGTCGCGCTTGCGCATGCCCGTAGCCTACGGAGATGATCCGGCGCGCGACCGCCGACGACGTCGAGGAGATCGTCGCGATCTTCGAGCCCTCCTTCGCGCTCCTCGGCTTCCTGCCGAAGCTCCACACCCACGAGGAGAACCTCGAGTTCTTCGGCCGCTGCGTCCGCGACGGCGAGGCGTACCTGCTCGACCGCGGCTTCGCGATCCTCGACGGCGACTGGCTCACGCACCTCTACGTCCACCCCGACGCGATCGGGACGGGCGTCGGTCACGCCCTCTTCGAGAACGTGACGACGCTGCGGCCGGACGGCTTCCAGTTCTGGGTCTTCGAGCGCAACGAGCGCGCTCGCGGCTTCTACGAGGATCACGGCGCGGTCGCGGTCGAGTTCACGTGCGGGCTCGCAAACGAGGAGCGCGAGCCGGACGTCAGGTACGAGTGGCCGAAGCGTGCTCCTGCAGCCCAAGGATCGAGCGCGCGATGACGAGGCGCTGGATCTCGCTCGTCCCCTCGTAGATCTCGGTGACCTTCGCGTCGCGGTAGTAGCGCTCGACCGGGAACTCCTTCGTGAAGCCGTAGCCGCCGAGGATCTGGATCGCCTCGCCCGTCTGGCGCCGCGCCATCTCGGACGCGAACAGCTTCGCCTTCGCCCCCGCCTCCGTGTGCGGAAGGTCGTTCTGCTTCAGCCACGCCGCCCGCTGGACGAGGAGCCGCGCCGCGTCGATCTCCATCGACATGTCGGCGAGCTTGTGCTGGATCGCCTGGAACTCGGCGATCGGCCGCCCGAACGCGTGCCGCTCCTTCGCGTACTCGCGCGCGACGTCGTACGCCGCCTGCGCGATCCCGACCGCCTGCGCGGCGATCCCGATCCGGCCGCCGTCGAGCGTGGCCATCGCGACGTGGAAGCCCTTCCCCTCCTCGTGCAGCAACCGGTCGCGGCCGACGAATGCGTCCTCGACCACGAGGTCGTTCGTGATCGAGGAGTTGAGGCCGAGCTTCTCCTCGTCGCGTGTGATCCGTACGTGCTCGGCGTCGAGGACGAACGCGCTGATCCCCGGAGCGCCCGGCGTGTCGGGGTCGGTGCGGGCGAAGAGGAGGAACGTGCCTGCATCGCGGCCGTTGGTGATCCACTGCTTCGCACCGGTGATGCGCCAGCCGTCGGCCTCCTGCTCGGCGCGGGTGCGTAACGCGCCGGCGTCCGAGCCTGCCTCGGCCTCGGTCAGGGCGAAGGCGCCGAGCTGCTCGCCGCGGGCGAGCGGCGGCACGAAGCGAGCCCGTTGCTCGTCCGTCCCGAAGCGGAGGAGCGGCAGCGTCACCGCGCTCGTGTGGACGGCGACGGTCACGCCGACTCCCGCGTCGCCGCGCGAGAGCTCCTCGAGCACGAGGGCGTACGAGAGGAAGTCCGCGCCCGCGCCGCCGTACTCCTCCGGCACGCAGACGCCCATCAGCCCCAGCTCCGCGAGCTTCGCGAAGAGCTCACGCGGGAAGTGGTGCTCGCGATCCCAGGCCGCCGCGTTCGGCTCCACCTCGGCACGGACGAAGTCGCGGGTGAGCGCCTGGATCTCCTTCTGCTCGGCGGAGAGCTCGAAGTCCATCACTCGTAAGCGTAGAAACCGCGGCCGGACTTGCGGCCGAGGCGTCCCGCCTGGACGTACTGGCGCAGGAGCGGGCACGGCGCGTACTTCGGGTCGCCGAGCCCCTCGTGCAGCACCTCCATGATCGCGACGCATGTGTCGAGGCCGATCAGGTCGGCGAGCGCGAGCGGCCCCATCGGATGCGCGAAGCCGAGCCTCGCGATCGTGTCGATCGCCTCCGGCTCGGCGACGCCCTCGAGCAGGGCGTAGGCGGCCTCGTTGACGAACGGCATCAGGATCCGGTTCGAGACGAAGCCGGGCAGGTCGCGGGCCTCGGCGGGCGTCTTGCCGAGGTCCTCGGCGAGCGCGACGATCGCGGCGGCGGTCTCGTCGGAGGTCTCGAGCCCGCGCACGACCTCGACGAGCTTCAGCACCGGCACCGGGTTGAAGAAGTGCATGCCGATCACGCGCGCGGGCCGCGACGTGACCGCCGCGAGCGACGTGATCGGAATCGAGGACGTGTTCGAGGCGAGGATCGCCTCCGGCGGCAGGAGCTCGTCGGCGCGGCGGAAGACGTCCTGCTTGACGTCGGCGTCCTCGATCACGGCCTCGATCAGCAGGTCGGCGGGCGTGAGGCCGTCGACCGGCACGACACGTGCGAGCACCTCGTCGGGGTCGGCGCCGCCCTTCTCGGCGAGCTTCTCGAGGCTGCGGCGCATCGTCGCGATGCCGCGCTCCGCTGCTCCCGGTGCGGCGTCGTGGAGCGAGACGCGCCGGCCGGAGGCGGCGACGACCTGCGCGATCCCACCGCCCATCTGCCCGGCGCCGACGACCAGGACGTGCTCGAAATCCATGCCGCGAGGAGGCTATCGTCGCGCCATGGCCCCGGTGGCGTGAACGCGCGTGCCTCCGGGGCGCTACGCGAGCCCGAGCTCCCGTCCCGCGTGCTGCTCGACTTCCCCGCCGCGGCGGCGCCGCAGGAGTAAGGCGCCGGCGGCGAGGAGCACGACGAGGCCGCCGCCGCTGCCCGCCCCGGCCCAGGCCCACGGAAAGCCGGCGCTCGGATAGGAGACGAGCCAGCTGCCGACGGCGACGTTCAGCCACGGGCGACCGCTGCGCCAGCGCACGGCGAGCGTCCTGTCGCGGTTGCGCAGGGAGAGGACGAGGTTCGAGAGCGCCTGATTCGTCGAGGGCGACGAGGGGAGGTCGATGCAGTACGCCGCGCCGCGGACGGTGTCGAGCGCGTGCACGAAGGGCGCGCCGGACGGCTTCTGGTACAGCGTGTAGACCCAGCGGCCGCCGCTGCTCGTCGTCCGCGTCAGGGCGTAGCCGGCCATCGTCTTCTGCTTCTCCGACCGGTCGGCGATCCGCCCCGGCAGCAGCCGGTTCGTGCGCAGGTCGTAGGCGCGCACGACGTAATCGCTCAGATCCCCGGTCCCCGCCGTGTACTCGATGAGGTACAGCCGCGACCCGTCGGGCGAGAGCGCGTCGAAGGAGAAGGCGCCGTCGAGCGTGATCGTCCGGACGACGCGCAGCCGTCGCGGGTCGACGAGGAGGAACCTGCTCGGTGTCGCGTACGGTCCGGAGCTCGAGGCGAGCACGAGGGTGCGGCCGTCCCGGGAGAGTCCCTGCCCCGTCGGGTCGGCGGCTCCGACGGTCGGGATCCCCCACGAGCCGTCGAGCCGCATCCACCAGCTGAGCTGGGCGTCCGCCGTCTCGATCTTCTCGAGGACGGTGCCCAGCGATCCGTAGGGGACGGCGACGTAGTGGAACGCCCCGTCGCGGCTCGCGACGCCGGTGCCTCCCTGGGTGACGAGCAGCGGGCCGTCGGCGAGTGCCGCGGGCACGACGACGAGGGCGGCGACCGCGGCGACGAGACAGAGCGAGAGCCTGCGCATGGCTTCCTCCTTCGAGTGACACGGCTGATACGCCGTGGCGCCCGCAAGAGGTCCCTAGCCCGAGCGCTCGAGCCTGGCGATCTCGAGCGCCACGAGGAGCCCGAACCCCGCACCGATCACGAGGCCGGCGGGCCGGGCGGAGCCCGTCGCGCCCCCGGCTCTCAGCGCGCCCCACGCGACGAGATATCCCCAGCCGCCGAGGGCGGCGCCGTAGACGAACGCGAGCGCGGCGGTCCGCGTGACCGGCACGACCCCGAGGAGCCGCGTGCCGGGGACGTCGACGAGCGGCCCGTGCGGCAGGAGGACGCGCTCGACCTCCGCGACGCGCCGCGAGACCGCGCTCTGGATCTCGCCGTTTCGCAGCTCGTAGAGGAGCACGCCGAGGCTCGCGCAGAGGCCCAGCAGCCCGATGGCGAGCAGCTCGACGTCGCTGGCGCCCCTCACGAGCGCGACCACCGCGCCGGAGAGGGTCGGGACGAGAGCGAGCAGCCGGAAGCGCGTCTCGGTCAGCCCGCGCAACAACTCCGACCCTCGGTCGTATTCGAGCCGCAGACGCGTTTCCTCGTCCATCCGCGCCTCCTTCCGCACATCGTGGTGTGCGGAAGGCGCGCCGTCAAGAGACGGCTAGACGTCGATCAGCAGCGCGTCGCCCTGTCCCCCGCCGGAGCAGATCGCGGCGAGCCCGAGACCGCCCCCGTTGCGACGCAGCTCGTGCACCATCGTGCCGAGGATCCGTCCGCCGCTCGCCCCGATCGGATGGCCGAGCGCGACCGCACCGCCGTTGACGTTCGCCGCCTCGGGGTCGGCGCCGAGCATCGCGAGCGAGTTGAGGGCGACCGAGCAGAACGCCTCGTTCACCTCGACGCGCTTCACGTCGCCGATCGCCTTTCCCGCCTTCTCGAGCGCCATCCGGCCGGCGTTCGCGGGCGTGCGCGCGAGCCAGGCGAACTCGTCGGCGACGTAGCCCTGGCCGACGATCGTCGCAAGCGGCTCGAGCCCGCGCCGCTGCGCGAACTCCTCCGAGCAGACCACCACGCACGACGCCCCGTCGTTCACACCGGGCGCGTTGCCGGCGGTGACCGTGCCCTCGGGATCCATGACCGGCTTCAGCGAGGCGAGCTTCTCGAGCGTCGTGTCGCGCCGGATCGACTCGTCGGCGGTCACGTCGCCGACGGGGACGATCTCCTCGTCGAAACGGCCGGCATCCTGCGCCGCGGCGGCCCGCTCGTGCGAGCGGAGCGCCCACGCGTCCTGCTCCTCGCGCGAGATGCCGAGCTCGCGCGCCACCTGCGCCGCCTGCTGGACCATGTGCAGCTCGTCGAAGGTCGAGCGGAGCCCGTCCCAGATCATGAGGTCGAGCAGCGTCCCGTCGCCCATCCGGTAGCCCTGGCGCGCCTTCGGCAGCGCGTACGGCGCGTTCGTCATCGACTCCATGCCCCCTGTGACGACGAGCTCGACGTCGCCGGCGCGAATCATCGAGTCGGCGATCTCGACCGCCCGGATCGACGAGGCGCAGACCTTGTTCACGGTGTCCGAGGGAACGTCGATCGGGATTCCGGCGCCGACCGCCGCCTGCCGCGCCGGAGCCTGGCCCGCCCCCGCCTGCAGCACCTGGCCCATGATCACGTAGTCGACCTCCCGCCCCTCGAGCCCGACGCGCTCGAGGCCCGCACGGATCGCGATCGCACCGAGCTCGGTGGCGGAATACGCGGCGAGGCCGCCCGCGAGCCTGCCGAACGGCGTCCGCACGGCGGAGACGATGACGCTCCTGCTCATGGGCCCAAGTTAGCCCGTGAAGGTCGATCCGGGCTCGAGCCTGAGCGCAAAGGCGGCGATCACGCGCACCGCCTGCTCGATGTCGTCGAGGTCGACCGTCTCGATCGGCGAGTGCATGTAGCGAAGCGGGACCGAGACGAGGCCGGTCGCCACGCCATGACGGCTGATGTAGACCGCGTCGGCGTCGGTGTACGTCTCGCCGCGCGTGACCTCGACGCTGAAGGGGATCCCCTCCTTGACGGCCGTGTCGTGGAGGAGCTCGAACACCTCGGGGTTGAGGGACGGCCCCCGCGTGAGCGTCGCGCCGCTGCCGAGGATGATCTTCCCCTCGTCCTCGTGGTTGCCGCCGCGGATGTCGGTCGCGCGCGTGACGTCGATCGCGATCGCGACGTCCGGCTCGGTGGCGAACGCCGCGGTGCGCGAGCCGGCGAAGTCGCCGACCTCCTCCTGGACGGCCGCGACGGCGATCACGTCGCCGGGGCCTCCGCCCTGCTCCGCAACCCTGCGAGCGGCCTCGAGGGCCACGTAGCAGCCGATCCGGTTGTCGAAGGAACGCGAGGCGACGCGGTTGCCGCGCAGTGCGACCGGGGCGCCGTGCCAGACGACGGCGTCGCCGGGCCGGGCGAGGCTCCGGAGCTCGTCGCCGTCGGCTGCGCCGACGTCGAGCACGAGATCGTCGTAGTCGAGGGGCTTGCGGTCCTCGCCGCGCTTCCGCTTCTGGTACCGGGACGAGACGACGCCGGGCAGCGCCCCGTCGCGGGTGAGGACGTCGACGCGCTGGCCGAGCATCACGTGCGGGTCGAAGCCGCCGAGCGGCCGCAGCGCCGCGAACCCGTCGTCGCCGACGTGCGTGATGACGGCGCCGATCTCGTCGATGTGGCCGACGAGCGCGAGCGACGGCCCTCCGGCCGTCCCGGGCACGCGTACCCACGAGCTGCCGAGCACGTCCTTCGAGACCTCGCCGACGGGGGCGGCCGCCTCCCGCCAGACCGCGGCGGCAGCACGCTCCTGCCCGGAGGGGCCGGGCGTCGTCAAGAGGTGCTCGAGCAGGTCGGGGAGCGGCATGGCGGCCGGACACTACCTGCGCTTCCCGGAACGGTTCCGCGGTAGCGTCTCGGCGTGCAGCTGCGGACGCTTCCCGACAGCTATGCGGTGGTTCGCCTCCAACCCGGCTCGGACCTGCCGGACTGGGTCGACAAGGGACCGTTCCGCTCGGTGACGCGCACCGAGCACGAGGTGTCCGTCGTCTGCCGCGACCACGACGTGCCGGAGGGCGAGAGCGTCGATCGCGGCTGGACGGTGCTCGAGGTGATGGGGCTGCTCGACTTCTCCCTGAGCGGAGTCGTCGCGTCGCTCGTCACGCCGCTCGCCGCGGCCGAGCTGCCGATCTTCGTCATCTCCACGTTCGAGTCGGACTACGTCCTCGTGCGCTCCACGGACCTCGCCCGCGCCGCCGACGCCCTGGAGGCCGCCGGCCACGTCTTCGCGGCTTGACGCCCGCTCGGCGCCCTGCCTAGGCTGGCGGCGTGACTTCCGTCCGCAGCTGGTGGGGCTGGCGCACCGAGCGAGGCGGAAGCCTGCGCGTGCGCTGAGGCGCCGGCACAACCCGTCCCGCTCGACCCGGCTCCGCGAGGAGCCGTTTTCATGTCCGAGACCGAGATCGCAACCGACCTCCTGACGCCGCTCGGCGCGTACCTCCGGCTGCGCAGGCACGCCGCGGGCGCGTTCCTCCTCGAGTCGGTCGAGCGCGGGCGCCTCGGCCGCCACAGCTTCGTCGGCGCAGGCTCCCACCTCGTCTCGTTCGAGGAGGCGGCAGAGCTCGGAGAGCCGGTCGTCGGCTACCTCGGCTACGACGCCGTCGCGACCGTCGAGCCCGCCGTGCAGCTGCCCGCGAACGGTCCCGACGTACCGGAGAGCCTCTTCCTCGTCCCGGAGGTACTGCTCCGCTTCGACCACGCCCGCGGCGTCGCCGAGCTCCTCCGCGGCGAGGCGGCCCGCCTCGGTGGCCCGTCCTCGGAGCCGCCTCACGGCTCCGGGCCGCGCGGGCCGCTCGAACGCGAGCCGTCGCGCGAGGAGCACCTCCGCCGGGTCGAGCGCGCGCAGGAGCACATCCGCGAGGGTGACGTCTTCCAGGTCGTCGTGTCGCAGCGGGCGACCCGCCCGACCTCGGCGTCGGCGGTCGAGCTCTACCGGGCGCTGCGCCGCGTCAACCCGTCCCCGTACCTCTTCCTGCTCGAGCTCGGCGACACCGCGCTCGTGGGCAGCTCGCCCGAGACGGTCGTGAAATGCGCGGGCCGCCGCGCCGAGCTGAACCCGATCGCGGGGACGATCGCGCCCGGGGAGGGAGACGCAGACGCCCTCCTCGCGTCGGAGAAGGAGCGCGCGGAGCACACGATGCTCGTCGACCTCGGTCGCAACGACCTCTCACGCGTCTGCGCTCCGGGCTCGGTGCGGGTCGAGCGCTTCATGGAGCCCGAGCGCTACTCCCACGTGACCCACCTCGTCTCGGAGGTGGTCGGCGAGCTGCGCGACGGCGTGACGCCGTTCGAGCTCCTGCGCGCGTGCTTCCCCGCCGGCACGGTCTCGGGGGCGCCGAAGGTGCGCGCGATGCAGATCGTCTCGGAGCTCGAGGACTACCGGCGAGGCATCTACGGAGGCGCGGTCGGGTACCACCTCCCGGACACGGGAGAGCTCGACACCTGCATCGCGATCCGCACGCTCTGGCTCCGCGACGGTGTCGCGCACCTGCAGGCGGGCGGCGGCATCGTCGCCGACTCGGACCCCGCCGCCGAGCACGAGGAGTGCCTCGCCAAGCTGCGGGCGCTCGAAGCCGCGATCGACCTGGCAGAGTCGGAGCAGGACGCCGTGTCGTGATCCTCCTCGTCGACAACTACGACAGCTTCACGTACAACCTCGCCCATCTGTTCGAGGCGCTCGGAGCGGAGGTCGTCGTGCGGCGCAACGACGAGCTCGACGCCGACGAGGCGGAGCGGCTCGCTCCCTCCCACCTCGTCGTCTCGCCGGGCCCGGGCCGCCCGGCCGCCGCGGGGGCGGCGCCGGCGATCGTCGAGCGGCTGCTGCCGACGACGCCGACGCTCGGCGTCTGCCTCGGTCACCAGGTGCTCGTCGAGGTCTGCGGCGGCGAGGTCGGGTATGCGCGCGAGCTCGTGCACGGAAAGGCGAGCCCCGTCCGCCACGACGGACGCGGGCTCTTCGAGGGGCTGCCGGACCCGTTCGGCGCCGGGCGCTACCACTCGCTCGCCGCGACGCGGCTGCCCGAGCTGCTCGAGCCGACCGCGTTCGCGGAGGACGGCGAGGTGATGGCCGTGCGGCACCGGGAGCTCCCCGCCGTCGGTGTCCAGTTCCATCCCGAGTCCGTGCTCACGCCGGACGGGCCGGCGCTCGCGCGCAACTTCCTGGAGGGACGGTTGTGAGCGGGATCCGGCAGGCGCTCGCGCAGCTGCTCGACGGCCGCGACCTGTCGCGCGACGAGGCGCGGGCGGCGATGGCGGTGATCATGGCCGGCGAGGCGACCGACGCCCAGATCGCCGGCTTCCTCGTCGCGCTGCGGGCGAAGGGCGAGACGGCCGACGAGATCGCGGGTTGCGCGGAGTCGATGCGCGAGCACGTCCTCCGAGTCAACCCGTCGCGCACCGACCTCGTCGACGTCGTCGGCACGGGCGGCGACGGCGCGAACACGTACAACATCTCGACCGCCGCCGCACTCGTCGCGGCGGCGGCGGGAGCGGCGGTCGCGAAGCACGGCAATCGCGCCGCCTCGTCGCAGACCGGGTCCGCGGACGTTCTCGAGGCCCTCGGCTTCCGGCTCGAGCTACCCCCGGAGCGGATCGAGCGCTCGATCGACGAGCTCGGCTTCGGCTTCCTCTTCGCGCAGGCCCACCATCCGGCGATGCGGCACGCGGCGCCCGTTCGCCGCGAGCTCGCGACGCGTACCGTCTTCAACGTGCTCGGACCGCTCACGAACCCGGCGGGCGCGCGGGCGCTCGTTCTCGGCACGTACTCGCCGCAGCTCGCCCGCACGCTCGCAGACGCGCTCGTCCGGCTCGAGACGACTCGCGCGTACGTCGTGCACGGCGCAGGCGGCATCGACGAGCTCTCCCCTGCCGGCCCGAACCTCGTCTGCGAGGTCGAGACCGGCCGCGTCCGGGAGTACGAGCTCGACCCGCGCGAGCTCGGGATCGAGCGCTGCGAGCCGGACGAGCTGCGCGGCGGCGACCCGCAGACGAATGCCGCTGCGCTCCGCGCAGTGCTGGCAGGCGCCGACGGCGGCCACCGCTCCGCCGTGATCCTCAACGCCGCCGGCGGGATCGCCGCGGCGGGACACGCCGAGAACCTGCGCGAAGGGATCGAGCTCGCCCGGACGGCGATCGACTCCGGCACAGCCGCTTCGCGCCTCGACCGAGCTCGTGGAGTTCTCCCGCTCGTGAGATTCGCCGACGCGCTGGCGCAGCCCGGCTTCGGTGCGATCGCCGAGTTCAAGCGGCGCTCTCCGTCGGCAGGCGACATCGACCCCGCGGCGCGGGTGGAGGATCTCGTGCGGGCCTACGACGCAGCCGGAGCCCGCGCCGTCTCGGTTCTCGTCGACGCGGCCTTCGCAGGCTCGCTCGACGACCTGCGGGCGGCGGGGACGGCCACCGGGCTACCGCTCCTGGCGAAGGGGTTCTTCTCGACCGAGGAGCATCTGCGCGAGCTCCGGGAGGCCGGCGCGGACGCCGCGCTGCTCATCCTCCGCGACCTGGACGACGAGACCGCCGCGCGGCTCATGCGCGCCGCGGACGAGCTCGGCCTGGACACGCTCGTCGAGGCCCACGACGGAGCCGAGCTCGAGCGCGCGACGAGCCTCGACGCACGCGTGATCGGGGTCAACGCACGCGACCTCGGAACCTTTCGGATCGACCGCCGCGCGCAGCTCGATCTCGTCGCCGCCGCTCCGCGCGACCGGGTCGTCGTCGCCGAGAGCGCGATCCACACCCGCGCGCAGGCCGCCGCAGCCGAGCTCGCCGGCGCCGACGCGGTCCTCGTCGGCACGGCGCTCATGCGGGCGGCCGAGCCACAGACGAAGCTGGGCGAGCTGCTCTCGCGGCCGCTCGTCAAGGTTTGCGGGCTGACCCGACAGGAGGATGTCGACGCCGCGGTCGAGGCCGGCGCCGACATGTGCGGCTTCATCTTCGCGGAGGGCTCCCCGCGCAAGGCGTCCGACGTCCTGCCGGTACCCGAGACCGTGCTCAGCGTCTCGGTCTTCGTCGGCGAGCCGGAGGAGCGCGGCACGGACCTCGTGCAGCTCTACGAGCGGGAGACGCGAACGGTGCGGGGCCGCGACGCCGTCCTGCTCCGAGACGGCGAACCGGTCGCCCGCGTCGCCGACCTCCCGTGGGAGGGCGAGGATCCCGACCACTGGGCCAACGCGCCCCGCAACGACCGCCTCGTCCTGGCGGGACGGCTCGGGCCGGACAACGTCCGCGCCGCCGTCGAGGCCGTGCAGCCGTGGGCTGTGGACGCGGCGTCGCGGCTCGAGAGCGCTCCGGGCATCAAGGATCACGAAAAGGTGCGGGCGTTCGTACGGGAGGCACGGTGAACTTCGGCGACTTCGGCGGGCGCTACGTCCCCGAGACGCTGATCCCGGCCCTCGACGAGCTCGACCACGGCTGGCGCGACGCGCTCGCCGACGACTCGTTCCGCGCCGAGCTCCACCACCTGCTGACGACGTACGCCGGCCGGCCGACGCCGCTCACGCTCGCGGAGCGCTTCGCGCCGGGCAGGCGCATCTACCTCAAGCGCGAGGACCTCCTCCACACCGGCGCCCACAAGCTCAACAACGCGCTCGGCCAGGCGGTGCTCGCGCAACGGCTTGGCAAGCGGCGGATCGTCGCCGAGACGGGCGCCGGCCAGCACGGAGTCGCGACCGCCACGGTCTGCGCGCGCTTCGGCTTCGACTGCGTCGTCTACATGGGCGAGGAGGACATGCGCCGCCAGCGGCCCAACGTCGAGCGGATGCGGCTGCTCGGGGCCGAGGTCCGCGCCGTCGGCTTCGGCACGCGGACGCTGAAAGAGGCGACGAGCGAAGCGATCCGCGATTGGATCGCGAACGTCGAGACGACCCACTATCTGATCGGCTCGTGCGTCGGGCCGGCGCCGTACCCGGAGCTCGTCGCGGAGCTGCAATCCGTGATCGGACGAGAGGCGCGCGAACAGATGCTCGCGACCACCGAGCGGCTGCCCGACGCGGTCGTCGCGTGCGTCGGCGGCGGCTCGAACGCGATCGGCCTCTTCCACGGGTTCCTCGACGACGCGGACGTGCGGCTCGTCGGAGTCGAGGCTGCGGGCGCGGCGTCGCTGGGGCGCGGCCGCACGGCAATCCTCCACGGCGCCCGCTCCTCGGTGCTCGCCGACGAGGACGGCCAGATCGTCGACGCCCACTCGATCTCGGCCGGCCTCGACTACCCCGGAGTCGGGCCCGAGCACGCGTACCTCCGCGACACCGGCCGGGCGGAGTACCTCGCCGCGACGGACGAGGAGGCGCTCGCCGCGTTCCAGGAGCTGGCGCGGACCGAGGGCCTTCTCCCTGCGCTCGAGCCGGCGCATGCACTCGCTCGCGCACGCGACCTCGACGCCGAGCTGATCCTCGTCGGGCTGAGCGGCCGCGGCGACAAGGACCTCGCGGAGGTGCTGGAGCGCCTGTGAGCACGTGGGACCCCGGGAGGACGGCCGAGTACTACGACGCCTTCGGAGAGCGGGAGTGGACGCGCTTCGAGGAAGGGGTGACACCGCCCGCCGGCCTCGACGTCCACGTCCGCTTCCTCGAGCGCTTCGTCCGTCCGGGCGACCGGGCCCTCGACGCAGGCGCCGGACCGGGGCGCTTCTCCCTCGAGCTGGTGCGCCTCGGTGCCGAGGTCGTCGCCCTCGACATCTCCCCGGGCCAGCTCGAGCAGCTGCGGGCGCGGCTGCCCGACGTGGAGGCCCATCTCGGCGACGTCACCGATCTCTCCCGCTTCGCCGACCGCAGCTTCGACCTCAGCGTCTGCTTCGGCGGGCCGCTCAGCTACGTGCTCGACCGTGCGGAGGACGCTCTCGCCGAGCTCGTCCGCGTGACCCGCAGCGGCGGTCACGTTCTCGTGAGCGTGATGTCGCTGGCCGGGACCGTCGTCCACTACCTCCACGTCCTGCTCGACCTGGCGCGTCGGGACGGGACGGAACGGCAGGCAGAGATCGTCCGCACGGGCTTCCTGCCGGAGGCTCCCGACTACGGCCACCTCGCGATGAAGCTGTACCGCTGGAGCGAGCTCGACGCGATGCTGTCGCGACACGGAGAGGTCGTGGCGGCGGCGGCAGCGGGCCTGCTCCCGGATCCGCGACCGGAGGAGCCGGAGCTGCGGGAGCTCGTCCACCGGATCGAAGCCGAGCTCTGCGAGGAGCCCGGGGCCTTCTCCTGCGGGCAGCACATCGTCGCCGCGCTGCGGGTGCCGTGAGCGGGAAGACGCTCGTCATCTACCTGATGGCGGAGCCGGAGACGTCCGAGCTCGCGTGCGCCGCCGTCGAGGGAGGCGCCGACGTCGTCGAGCTCGGCTTTCCGTTCTCGGATCCCCTCGCCGACGGGCCGGTGATCCGCCGCGCGGCAGAGCGGGCGCTCGGCCGCGGGATGCGGACGCAGGCCTGCCTCGACGTGCTTCGCCGCACCCGCGAGCTCCTGCCGGACACGCCGCTCGTCCCGATGACGTACTCGTCGCTCTTCGAGGCGTACGGCTGGGACCGCTTCGCCGCCGACGCCGCCTCCGCCGGTGCGACGAGCCTCATCGTCGCGGACCTGCCCGCGGGAGATCGGACGGAGCTGCGCCGGATCCAGCTCGTCGCGCCGACTTCCACCGACGAGCGGATCCGCCTGGCGGGCGAGCAAACGGATGGTTGGCTGTATCTCGTCACCGTCGCAGGGACGACCGGAGCTCGCGAGGAGCTCTCGCCCGCGCTCGCCGGGCTCGTCGAGCGGGCGCGCAGCGTGACGGACGTCCCGCTCTACGCCGGCTTCGGGATCTCGACTCCGGAGCACGCGAGGGCCGCGACCGAGCTCGCGGACGGCATCGTCGTCGGCTCGCGCGCGCTCGAAGCGGCCGAGCGCGGGCCGGACGCGCTACACGACTACGTCGCTTCGCTGCGGAACGCACTCGACACTTAGGGGACTCTTAGCGGACGCTAAGGCGGTTCTCACCTCGGGCGGCGAACATGCCTCTCGAACCGACCCGACTCCCTCCTACGAGAGCGCCAGTCCAGGCCCGGCGCCGGCCAACTCCCCCTCAGCGGCCGGCGTCGGGCGAGGCGCGACGGTGACGAGGGAACGCACGGGCAGGTGAAGCCGGAACGCGATCCCACGGGTCAGCGGCTTGACGGAGCAGCGGCCGCCGTGCGCCCGCGCCACCGCAGCGACGATCGCGAGGCCGAGGCCGGCGCCGCCCCGGTCGCGGGTGCGCGCACCGTCGGCCCGGGCCCAGCGGTCGAAGATCCGCGACAGGGCGTCGGGTGGGACGCCGGCTCCCGAGTCCGAGACCTCGATCACGACCCCTCCCGCGCCGTCCGCGTGTGCCGCGAGCCCGACTGCATCGCCCGGGGTCCGTGTACTTGACCGCGTTCTCGAGCAGTGCGTCGAGCGCGTTGCGCAGGCCCTCGGGGTCTGCGCGCAGCCGCCCGGCGAGGTCGACGTCGAGCCGCCACGCGCGTGGCGCGACTTCCGACCAGCGCATGAAGAGGTCGGAGAGGAACGCTTCGAGCTCGATCTCCTCGAACACGATCCCCTGCTGCTCGGACTTCGCGAGGATCAGGAGCCGCTCGACGATCCGCTCCATCCGATCGAGCTCGTCGAGCGCCACCTCGAGCTCCGGGGCGTCGGGATGGTCCCGCCGAAGCAGCTCGAGGTGGCCGCGGGCGATCGTCACGGGCGTTCGCAGCTCGTGGGATGCGTCGTGGAGGAAGCGCTCCTGGCGCTCGAGGAGCGAGGCACGCATCTCGGCAACCCCCTGGACCTCGGCGAGTGCGGCCTGCCGCCGCCGCGCGTGCCAGACCATCGCGAGGAACATCGCCGACATGAGCGGCACCTCGAACAGCTCGCCCCACAGCTGGATGCCGTTGAACGCGTCGGCGGAGATGCTCACCCCGGTCGCCAGGATCACGACCGAGAGAACGGCCCACATCGTCCGCGTGGACCAGACGCGGACGCCGTAGACGAACGTCAGGCTGATCCAGACGAAGTGGAACGGGATCGTCTCCCAGCTCGGCCAGAAGACCATCGCCACCCAGTTCGCCGCCGCGAAGACGGCCCAGGCGGCTTCGAGCGGGTTACGCCGCAGCCAGGCGATAGCCCGCATGCCTCACCGTCTCGATCGCCGCGTCGGGCCCGAGCTTCTGCCGCAGCCTGCGAACGCAGACCTCGACGACGTTCGAGCCCGGATCGAAGTCGTACCCCCAGACCTCGGCGAGCAGCCGCTCCCGACTCACGACCTCGCCGGCGTGCACGAGCAGGTGGTGGAGGAGACGGAACTCGCGATCGGAGAGGTCGGCCGACCGCTCCCCGACGCGCGCCTGCCGGCGCGCGACGTCGAGGACGATGCTGCCCCCGCGCAGGACGTTCTCGTCGGCGAAGGCCGCCGCTCGCCGCAGCCGCACGCGAATCCGCGCCAGCAGCTCGTCGAGGGAGAACGGCTTCGCGACGTAGTCGGTGGCACCGAGCTCGAAGCCGCGCACCTTCGTCTGGACGTCGCCCCGGGCGGAGAGGATCACGACCGGCAGCTCCGGCTTGGTGCGCTGCAGCTCGCGCAGGACCTGGAGCCCGTTCAGGCCCGGCAGCAGCAGGTCGAGGACGACGAGGTCCCAGCGCGCGCGGGCGGCGAGGTCGAGCCCCTCGCGACCGTCTCCGGCGGCGACGACCGTATACCCCTCGGCCTCCAGGCCTCGGGCGAGAAACGCCTGGATTCGGGCCTCGTCCTCGATGACCAGGATGCGCATCCGACCTCCCGGCGGAATCTACACCGATGACGCGTACATGACAGGCAGATGACAGCTTCGTCATCAGAGAGACATCTGCGCGACCCACTTGATAGGAACCGTGCCGATGCGGGTCGGCGTAAAGCTTGCGGTCGTCGCTGCGGTTCTCACGGCCGCCGGTCTCATGATCGGCTTCTACGTCTCGAACCTCACGACGCTCGCGGGCTCCCCGTCGTACTCGATTCCGCATCAGATGCAGAACGGCCACCCGGTGGTGAACCTCCAGATCGAGACGGTGGCTGCCGTCGGACCGCAGCTCAGCCGGAACCCCGACTGGGTCTCCTACCTCGTCCGGGACACGAGCGGAAACTGGAAGCGCAAGACCGTCTGGGACCTGCCCGCCAACGCAACGATCCACGTCACGATCTTCAACTTCGACGGGGCGAGCGCCCTGCGCAACCCGTACCTCGCCAGGCCGCAGGGGATGGTCGGCAACCACATCTCCGTCAACGGCAAGACGGTGGACCACATCGACCCGAACGACGCCTCGCACACGTTCGCGGTCCCGCAGCTCGGGCTGATCCTCGCGATTCCGGGCGTCGCCGATGACGCGAAGAACCAGTGCGGGTACGCCCCCTGCCCGATGTCGAACGCGCACATGACGATCAAGTTCACGTTCCACACGACGGCGCCCGGCCACTACCGGTGGCAGTGCTTCGTCCCCTGCGCGGCCGGTTGGATCAACGGCTTCGGCGGGCCGATGCAGACGATCGGCTACATGGACGGCTTCCTCAACGTGAAGGCCTGATGGCAGCCGATCCGCACGCAGCCTCCACGGCGCCCGGCGATTCCACGAACCACGGCCTGCGCGTGGTCGTCGCCTGGCTCGTGCTGAGCGCGATCGCGACGCCTCTCGTCGCCATCTACGTCGGGCCGCTCATCCCGCCGGGCAACTCGAGCGCGCAGGGACAGGGGCAGGTCTTCGACAACCAGGTGATGACGAGCCTGATCACCCCGATCCTGTGCCTGCTCGCCGTCTACTTCGGCTACGGGCTCGTGAAGTTCCACGCGAAGCGGAACGAGGCGATCCTCGACGGGCCGCCGCTCCGCAACGACTCGCGCGTGCAGCTGCTCTGGGTCGTGATCACGACGACGATGGTGCTCTTCCTCGCCGGCTTCGGCACATTCGAGCTGCTCAAGGACGGCTCGGGAGGCGGACAGGGGCCGAATCCGATCGCGTTCCCGGCCAACCACAAGAACGCGTATCAGGTACAGGTCATCGGCCAGCAGTGGCAGTTCACCTACCGCTACCCGTCGCTCGGCGGGCTCGAGTCGAACCAGCTCGTGCTTCCCGCCAACACCGACGTCGAGCTCCACGTCACGTCGCTGGACGTCGTCCACTCCTTCTGGGCGGTCGAGCTCGGCGTGAAGGCCGACGCGAACCCGGGCGTCGACAACGTCGTCTACGTCGAGACGAGGAACCCGACGACCTTCCACGTCCGCTGCGCCGAGCTCTGCGGGCTCTGGCACGGCTACATGTTCAACAACGGCCGCGTCGTCGACAGCTCGCAGTTCACCAGCTGGGCCGCGCAGGCGAAGAAGATCTACGCCGCGATCGAGCCGTACGTGAACAAGCCGGCGGCGGACGGCGGAGCCCGGTACTCGCACACGTACCTCCCCGCACCGGACAGGAGAGCTGGATGACCGACGCCGCCGTCGCCCCGTCGCCGCCCGTGTGGCGCCGCCTGATCGGCTTCAACCTCCTCACCGGCATCGTGCTCGGTGTCGGCGGCTGGTACGTCGGCTGGTTCGGCGCGCATGCCATCGTCGGGCCGAGCATCGACTACTTCGGGGACATCGACTACAACGAGCTGTCCGTCTACCTCGCGTATCTCGGCGGCGTCGTCGGCTTCCTCGCGGGCCTCGGCTTCTTCAACTACCCGCTCGCCCGGCTGCGTGGCTATCCGCCGTCGCTGCGCGAGAAGGAGACGGAGGGCTGGACGCGCTACTTCAGCCTCTGCACCGACCACAAGGTCGTCGGCATCCAGTACCTCTGGGGCATCGGGCTGTTCTTCTTCATCGGCGGCCTGAACGCGATGCTCATCCGCACCGAGCTCCTGTCGCCTCACAGCCAGGTCTTCCCTGCCGGCACCTACCTCACACTGGTCGGGATGCACGGCACGATGATGATGGGGATGATGTCGAGCGGGATCCTCGGCCCGTTCGCGAACTACCTGATCCCGATCATGATCGGCGCCCGGCGGATGGCCTTCCCGCGCATCGAGGCGCTGACGTTCTGGCTCCTCATGGCGGCCGGCGCGATCCTCACGACGACGATCTTCTTCGGCGGCTTCCCCACCGGCTGGACGGGCTACGCGCCGCTCTCGAACGAGTCGAACCCCGGGATGAACAACTACGTCCTCTTCTTCGCGCTCGTCGGCATCTCGATGACGCTGCTCGGCCTGAACATGATCGCGACGATCCTGACCATGCGCGCGCCGGGACTCACGTGGACGCGGCTGCCGATCTTCGTCTGGGGCATCCTCTCGACCGCGGTCCTCATGGTGCTCGCCGCGCCGGTGCTCGTCGCGACGCTCTCGATGGAGGCGCTCGACCGCACGGCGCAGACGTCCTTCTTCCTATCGGCGGCCGGAGGCAGCAACTACCTGTACCAGAACCTGTTCTGGGTCTTCGGGCACCCGGAGGTGTACATCCTCGCCCTGCCGGGCTTCGGGATCGTGCTCGAGCTGCTGCCCGTGTTCTCGCGCAAGCCGCTCTGGGGTTACCGGCTCGCGGTCGCCGGGCTGCTCGGGGTGTCGCTGCTCTCGTGGTTCGTCTGGCAGCACCACCTGTTCGTCAGCGGCATGAACGGCGACCTGCGCCCGTTCTACATGCTCTCGACCGAGCTCATCTCGATCCCGACCGGCTTCACGTTCCTCTGCGGGATGATGACCATCTGGCGCGGTCACATCCGCTTCACCGTGCCGATGCTGTTCTGCCTCGCCTGGTTCTTCAACTTCCTGCTGGGCGGGCTTTCGGGCGTCTTCCTGTCCGACACGCCGAGCGACGTGACGACCCACGGCAGCTTCTTCTCGATGGCCCACTTCCACTACACGATCATGGGCGGCCTCGTCTTCACGTTCTTCGCCGCGATCTACTACTGGGTGCCGAAGATGACCGGCTGGCAGCTGAACGAGCGGCTCGGGAAGATCCACTTCTGGACGATGTTCATCTTCTTCAACTCGACCTTCGCGCCGCTGTTCGCGATCGGCTTCCTCGGCCAGCCGCGCCGCGTGGTCACGTACCCGAGCGGGCTCCAGTTCCTCAACGACTGGGTCTCGGTCTCGGCGTTCTGCCTCGGCATCTCGATGCTGATCTTCCTCTTCAACCTCGTCTGGTCGCTCGCGTTCGTGAAGAAGCCGGCCGAGGCGAACCCCTGGTCTTCGCGCTCGATCGAGTTCCAGCTGCCCTCGCCGGTTCCCGTGCACAACTTCGACCGCATCCCGGTGTTCTCGGGTGACCCCTACGGCTACGGCGAGGGGCCGGCGCCGAGCTGGGTCCCGGCCGGAGCGCCTGCGGGGAGGGATTGAGCGATGGCAGAGCCGCTCGCCTACGAGAACACGGGGTACGAGGTCGTCGAGGAGGAGCCGCCCGAGCTGCTCGGCCGGAACCTCGTCTCCGCGAGCTACCTCCTCTCCGGCGCGACCGCGTTCTTCTTCGTCTCCTTCCTCTTCGCCTACTTCTATCTCCGTGCGCTCAACAGCGCCGGGATGTGGAAGCCGAGCGGCGTCGACGCCTCGGTCGGCTGGGGAACGGTCGTCGTCGCCTGCTATGTGGCGAGCGCCCTGCTCGTCCGGCTCGGGCTCGCCGACCATCGCGCACTGCGGCGCGACCAGTGGCGCCTGAAGGGCCTTGCGGCGCTGCTCGTCGGCATCGTCGGGCTCGTCCTGCAGGTGATCGCATGGACGCACGAGGGCTTCGGCCCCGCCGACGGTGGATTCGCGAGCGTCTATTTCGGTTGGACGGCGTTCCTCTTCCTCTTCGTCTTCGGGACACTCCTCTGGCTCGAGATGACCCTCGCGACCTCGTACCGCTATCGCAAGGTCGCGACCGGCGCCCCCGCTCCCGGCGAGGCGTCGGGCGACCCGCATCGTCTGGCACACGACATCCGCGACCCGCTCTCCCTCGTCCGGGCCGAGCTCGTCGGTCTGAGCTTCTACTGGACGTTCCTGGCGGGCATCGCGGTCGTCACCTGGATCATCCTCTACCTCATCTAGAGCAATGTCGGTGCCGCCGCT
The DNA here is from genome assembly GCA_963746965.1 of uncultured Actinomycetes bacterium. Taxonomy (GTDB): domain Bacteria; phylum Actinomycetota; class Thermoleophilia; order Gaiellales; family Gaiellaceae; genus Palsa-739. The sequence continues at coordinate 2,450,080 of CAVVDH010000001.1, forward strand.
CGTAGCGTGCGCGGCCGCGGCCGCGCTCTACATGCTCGGCGGGCTCGGACGCTCGGGAACCGGGCCGCGAGGCCGCCGCTGGCGCGAAGCATGCTTCTACGCCGGCGTCGCGGTTGTGTTCGTCGCCCTCGAGCCGCCTTTCGACGACTGGGCCGACACGTCGTTCGCGCTCCACATGACCCAGCACGTGTTGCTCATGGCCGTCGCGCCGCCGCTGCTCGTGCTCGGGCGGCCCTGGCCGCGCATGTGGATGCCTCTCCCGGGACGCACGCGCCGGGGACTGGCGCGCAGCCTCGCCCGCGACCGCTGGTCCGCCCCGCTCCGTGCCTCGGCGCGCCTGTTCACGAAGCCGCCGGTCGCCGTCGCGGTGCTCGCCGCCGTGCTCGGCTTCTGGCACGTCCCCTCGATGTACGACGCTGCCGCGAGCAACGAGGGCATCCACCTGCTCGAGCACACGTGCTTCGTCGCCGCAGCGCTCCTCTTCTGGGGGCCGCTGCTCGAGGCGCCCCCCGTGCGGGCGCGGATCGACCACCTCCGCCGCGCCGGCTGGTTCGCCGCGGGCGCCGTCCCCGGCTGGATCCTCGCGATCGTGCTCGCCGAGGCGACGCACCCGCTCTACTCCTACTACTCGACGCTCGACCACCGGGCCTTCGGGCTCTCGGCGATCGCGGACCAGCAGATCGGCGCCGGGGTGATGTGGGTGCCCGGCTCAATCGCGAACTTCGTCGCCTTCATCGTCTACGTCTACCGCTGGCTCGAACCCAGCACCGCCGAGGTGCCGACCGTCGAGCCCCGACCCGAGGAGCTCTCATGGACGTAACCGCCTCCTTCCTCGCCGGTGCGATCCTCGGCTGGGCGCTGCCGATCGCCCTGCTGATTGCGATCACGATCTGGTGGGTGGCGATCGTGCGTCGTCGCTCGAGCGACGACACGTAGCTCGCGAAGCGCCAGCTTCGCGAGCTACGACCGGAGGTCGACGACCTTCGGCTTGCCGTGGCGCACGATCTTGAGGACGTCCCACATCCGCGCCTCCTCGTGCCCCGGACACCAGGCAGGCGAAGCGATAGACGCCCGTCTTGCTCGCCCGGAACGTGAAGCGTGCCGTCTTCCCCTGCTCCAGGCCGATCCGTGGCTGCGGCGTCGCCGCGCCGTGGAAGGCCGGTCTCGTCGAGCCGGCGTTTCGGACGACCGCGCACGAGTGACGGAGCGGCCCGCGGTTCTTGCACACGACGCGCACCTTCCACCCACGCGGCACCCTCCACATCAGCTCGCGCGAATAGCCGTCGAAGTTGAAGCCGCCGTTCGTGCCGTTGTACGAGGCGATCAGGGTGATCGTGACCCTGTGGTGGCGAGCGTCCACCGCGAGGAACCGATGAGGTGGCGGAGGCGCCGGGCCGGCGAGCGAGAGGGCGGCGAGGGTGGCTCCGATCACACCTCCAGCATCGCAGAGCGAAGCGGGAGCCGCCACGGTTCTTAGCCAACGCTCACGGCTCTCTCACGCTCGTCCTATGCGTAACGGGCACTCTGACGGCGACACGATGCAAGGAGACCCGAGCCCATGAACCTTCGCCCTCTCAGCCCGCGCCTCCGGCGCATCCTCCCGATCGCGATCGCGGCCGCCGTCGGCATCGCCGCGGGCGCCGGCGCGTACGCCCTCACGAGCGGCGGCTCCAAGACACCGACCGCCGCTCCCGTCGTCGTTCCCGCCCAGCCGGCGTCGTCGACCTCGACCGTCGACTCGCTCACACAGCTCTACAAGCAGGACGCGCCCGGCGTCGTCGACATCACCGCCAAGTCGACGACGGGCTCCGGGTCGAACGGGACGAACCCGTTCCAGGTCCCGCCCCAGGGGCAGCAGAGTCAGGAAGCGGAGGGGACGGGCTTCGAGATCGACAAGAAGGGCGACATCCTCACCGCCGAGCACGTCGTCGACGGCGCCGACTCGATCACGGTCACGTTCCAGGACGGCTCGACTGCGAAGGCCACGGTCGTCGGCAGCGACAAGTCGACCGACACGGCCGTCATCCACGTGGACGTCTCCGCCTCCCAGCTGCACCCGCTCACGCTCGGAAGCTCCGAGAGCGTTGCGCCCGGCCAGAGCGTCGTGGCGATCGGGAGCCCGTTCGGACTGCCCGAGACGATGACCGCCGGGATCGTCAGCGCGACGAACCGGACGATCACCGCCCCGAACAGGTTCTCGATCACCGGCGCGATCCAGACGGATGCCGCGATCAACCACGGCAACTCCGGCGGCCCGCTGATCGACGTCGCGACGAACACGGTGATCGGGATCAACGACCAGATCGAGAGCGACACGAACGACAACTCCGGCGTGGGCTTCGCGGTACCGATCGACGCAGCGAATCACGTCGCCCAGACGCTCATCTCGGGCGGCACTGTCCGGCACGCCTACCTCGGCGTGACGATCGGCTCCGCCTCCGGCGGCGCCAAGATCGGCTGTGTCGTCAACAGCGGCCCGGCGGAGTCGGCCGGTCTCAAGGTCGGCGATGTGATCACGACGTTCGACGGCAAGGCGATCACCAGTGCCGACGCGCTGACCTCGGCCGTGACGAACGCCCGCCCCGGCGAGAAGGTCACGTTGAAGGTGCAGCGGAACGGATCCGCGAAGCAGCTCTCCGTCACGCTCGGGACCCAGCCCGCGTCGGTCTCGAACAACTGCTCGCAGTAGACCGCGCCTCCCGGTAGGGCCTGTCCGGGACCGATCCCGGGCAGGCCCTCGTCGCTTGTCGCCGGACGCCGACGACGTGCGCGGCACAATGATCGGGCTACGAACAGTCCGACCCTTATCGCCTCCCTGCCTCGGTCGGCGCGCACCCGGCTGCGCGACTGGCTGCGGGGCAGCCCGACGGGGCTCGTTGCGCTGGCGCTCGCGGTGGGAGGAGGCGCCGGCGCAGGCGCCATCCTCTTCCGCTACCTCATCCTCGCCTTCACCCACGCCTTCACCGGCTACGCGGACTACAGCGAGCACGGCCGGGCGGCGTACGGCTACTTCCATCATCTCGGCTTCTGGTTCGTCGTGCTCGCCCCCGTGGCGGCGGGCCTCCTCTACGGCCCGCTGATCCAGTTGTTCGCGCGGGAGGCGCGCGGCCACGGCGTGCCCGAGGTGATGCTGGCCGTCGCCGAGCGAGGCGGCCGCATCCGGCCGCAGGTGGCGGTCGTGAAGTCGCTCGCGTCCGCGCTCTGCATCGGGGGCGGCGGATCCGTCGGGCGGGAGGGGCCGATCGTCCAGATCGGCTCCGCCCTCGGCTCGACGCTCGGCCAGGTGACGCGCGTGCCGGAGTCGCGGCTGCGGATCCTCGTCGCGTGCGGCGCCGCGGGAGGGATCTCGGCGACGTTCAACGCTCCGATCGCAGGCGTCTTCTTCGGGCTCGAGCTCATCCTGCGGGACTTCGAGGCGGATTCGTTCGGCGTCGTCGTCCTCTCCTCGTTCCTCGCGGACATCGTCGGCCGAGCCGCGTTCGGGGACCAGCCGTTCATCGTCCTGCGGGCGTTCCACCTCGTCTCGCCGTTCGAATATCCCCTCTACGCGGCGCTCGGGATCGGGGCGGCCTTCGTCGGCGTGGCGTTCATTCGTGTGCTCTACGGGGCCGAGGACGCGGCCGACCGGCTCTGGCATGGCCCCGAGTGGTTGCGCCCCGCCGCCGGCGGTCTCCTGCTCGGGCTTCTGCTCCTCGCCCTGCCCGAGCTGTACGGCGTCGGCTACCCGCCGCTCGAGAAGGCGATCGGCGGCGGCTACGTCTTCTGGTTCCTGCTCCTTCTCCTCGCCGGCAAGATCCTCGCGACGAGCCTGACGATCGCCATCGGCGGCTCCGGCGGCGTCTTCGCGCCGTCGCTGTTCATGGGAGCGATGCTCGGCAGCGCCTACGGACGGGGCGTCCACGCGTTGTGGCCGACGCTGACGGCGCACGGCGGCGCCTACGGGCTCGTGGGGATGGGAGCCGTCTTCGCGGCTTCCGCCCGTGCCCCCATCACGGCCGTGATCATCGTCTTCGAGCTCACCGGCGACTACCGGATCATCCTGCCGCTGATGTTCGCGATCGTTCTCGCCGCCGGCGTCTCGAGCCTCCTCACGCGCGACACGATCTACACGCTCAAGCTCCGCCGCCGCGGGATCGACCTGCGGCGCGGCCGCGGCGCGAATCTCATGGCCCTCCTCGCCGTGCGCGACGCGATGCAGGATGTGCCGGCCTCGCTCAACCTGGAGACGCCGCTGAACGAGGTGATCGAGCGGCTCACCGAGGGACCGACCGACGGTCTGCCCGTCGTCGACGAGACGGGGGCGTACCGCGGCACCGTCACGTCGCAGGAGGTCGAGGAGGCGATGCGGGAGAACGCGCTCGACGCAGACGCCGACTCCCTCGCCCGGGAGGCCGCGGTGCTGCGGCCGAGCCAGTCCGTCGAGGAGGCGCTCGCGGCGCTGCTGCGAGAGCGTTCGGGCCTGCCCGTCGTCGAGCCCGAGACGGGCCGTCTCGTCGGCTGGCTCACGCACCTCGACGTCCTGCGGGCCTACAACCGGCGACTCGAGGCCGGAGTGCAGGAAGCCGACCGCCGGGGGGCCGTCGGCCGCCGCGAGCCGGACGGCGGCCGCCGGCGCGAGCTCGGCCTCATGGGGAGCGCGGTCGCGCGGCTGCGTGGCTATCGCGTCGTGGAGCTCGAGCTCGGCAGCTCGTCGGCGCCGGTCGGCCGCCGCCTCGGCGAGCTCTCGCTCCCGGAGGGGTCGACCGTGCTGGGCCTCGGCCGCGCCGGCGAGGCGATCGCGCCGAGCGACCAGACCGAGCTCGAGGCCGGCGACCGGCTGACGCTGCTCCTTCCCGCTGCCGCGGCGGACCGCGTGGCCGACGAGATCGCGCAAAACGCGCCCGCATAGGATCGCGCGATGGAGGGCGTCACGGAAGCCGCGTCGCGGCCCTCGTCCACTGCGCGCTGGACGCTCGTCGCGAGCATCCTCGGCTCGTCGATGGCCTTCATCGACGGCTCGGTGGTGAACGTCGCGCTGCACTACATCACCGACGACGTCGGCGGAGGGCTCGCCGCCCAGCAGTGGATCGTCGACGCGTACCTGCTCACGCTCGGCGCGCTGATCCTCGTCGGCGGGTCGCTCGGCGACATCTTCGGCGAGCTGCGCGTGTTCGCGTTCGGCGTCGCGAGCTTCGCGGTCGCCTCGGTGCTCTGTGCTGCGGCGCCGGACTCGACCACGCTCATCGTCTTCCGCGGCGTCCAGGGCGCGGCGGGGGCGCTTCTCACGCCGGCCTCGCTCGCGGTCCTCACCGCGACCTTTTCCGGCGCCGCTCGAGGTGCGGCAATCGGGCAATGGACGGCGTGGAGCGGGATCTCATTCGTGATCGGCCCGACCATCGGCGGCTGGCTCATCGACCAGACGAGCTGGCGTGTGATCTTCCTCATCAACGTCCCGATCGCGCTCGCCACCCTCCTCCTCGTGCTGCGGCTGGGCGGGATGCGGCAGTCGCGCCGCACCGACCTCCGCGTCGACGTGCCGGGAGCCGTCCTCTGCGTCACGGGGCTCGGGCTCGTGGTGGCCGGCTTCATCGAGCAGCCGAGCCTCGGCTGGAGCGACCCGCTCGTGCCCGGCGGGATCGCCGGCGGCGCAGCGCTGCTCGCGTCGTTCGTCCTCTACGAGCTGCGCACGCCGCTGCCGATGCTCCCGCTCCATCTCTTCCGCCTGCGCAACTTCTCGGTCACGAACGTCGAGACGCTCTCGGTCTACGGAGCGCTGTCGGGACTGAGCGTCTTCCTGACGCTCTTCCTCGAGGAGTTCGGGCGCTACTCGGCGTTCCGGGCGGGCGTCGCACTGCTGCCGATCACGGTCGTCATGTTCTTCCTCTCGCCGCGGACGGGGAAGCTCGCGATGCAGCACGGTCCGCGCCTGTTCATGGCGGTCGGTCCGATGATCGCAGGCGTCTCACTGCTCGCATACGCACGGCTGCCCGCGCACCTGAGCTACTGGGTCGACCTCCTCCCCGCGCTCCTCGCGTTCTCGGTCGGGCTGTCGCTCACCGTCGCGCCGCTCACGACGACCGTGCTCTCGGACGCGACGGCCGGCGACGCCGGAGTCGCCTCGGGCGTGAACAACGCGGTCGCGCGCGTCGCCGGACTGCTCGCCGTCGCGGTGCTCGGGATCGCTGCCTCGGGCGGCGGAAACCATCTCACCGCGCACGGCTTCCACGTCACGATGGCCGTCGTCGCCGTCCTGCTCGTCTGCGGCGGCCTGATCGGGGCCGTCGGGATCCGGAATCCTTCCACATAGGCAACGCCTATGTATACACTCCTTCGATGCCGAAGGAGTCGTACACCGCGACCGAGGCGGCGCGGGAGCTGGGGATCAGCGTCGACACGCTGCGCCGCTGGGACCGCGAGGGGCGGATTCGCACCGAGCGAGACCGCGCGAACCGGCGCCTCGTCGCCCGCGAGGAGATCGACCGGCTGCGCGGCGGCCCGGCGCGCAGCACATGAGCGCGCGGAACCGCCTGCGCGGCACGGTGAGCCAGGTGCGGGTCGAGGGGCTGCTCGCCCAGGTCGAGCTCACCGTGACCGAGCCGGCGCGCGTCGTCGCCGTCGTGACACGCGACGCCGTCGAGGAGCTCGGCCTCGTGCCCGGGATGGCGGCGACCGCCGTCGTCAAGTCGACGTCGGTGATGATCGAGGCGTGAGGCTCCGCGCGTCCTCGCGGCAAGCGCTGGCGCGGCGCTGTCGCCGCCTCCCCCGTCTGGTCGTGGACGCCTTCGCGGGCGGATCGAACGGCAAGACGCCGCAACTCACGGTGTTCGCCGCGGCGTCCCTGACCGACGTCCTGCCCAGAATCGACCCGCACGCGCCGCTACTCCTTCGGCGGCTCGAACATGCTCGCCGCCCAGATCCAGCAGGGCCTCCCGGCCGACGTGTTCGCCTCGGCCAACACGAGGCTCCCCGGCCAGCTCCACCGGCAGGGGCTCGTCACGAGGCCGTACGTGTTCACCGCGAACCGGCTCGATGGTCGTGGTGGCGCAAGCGGCAATCCGCTCGGCCTCCGCGGCGTCCGGGACCTCGAGCGGTCGGAAGCCCCGGATCGTGATGGCCGCCGCGGGCGTGCCTGTCGGCGACTACACGCGCATGGTGCTCGCGCGGCTCGGAGCTCTCCAACCTCGTCGGCAAGGCGGTGAGCCAGGAGACCGACGTGCGCGAGGTGCTCGCAAAGGTCGTGCTCGGCGAGGCGGACGCCGGCTTCGTCTACTCGACGGACGCCAAAGCCGGTCGCGAGCAAGGTCGCGAAGCTGAGGCTGCCGCCGATCTCGCAGCCGCGGGTCCAGTACGCCGCGGCAGCGGTCGAAGTCGAGCAGCACATCTCGAGGCGGCGAAGGGCGTGGGTCAGGCGGCTGCGCGAGCAAGCCGGCACAGAAGAAGCTACGCGCGGCGGGCTTCCTGCCGATCCCGCACTGAGGGCGAGGGAGCTGGCGCGGCGGATCCTGGGCGGTGCAGGCGTGTTCGCGGCCGCGGCGGTTGCGTTCGGCGTTTCTGCTCGTTCCGATCGTGGCGATCTTCGCCCGCGTCTCGCCCGGCAGGCTCGTCGCGCAGCTCTCGCGCCCGGTCGTCACGGACGCGCTCGTCGTCAGCCTGAAGACGAGCGCGATCGCGCAGGCGCTCGTGCTTCTCCTCGGGACGCCGGCCGCGTACCTCCTCGCGACGCGCCGCTTCCGCGGGCGGTCGCTCGCGGTCGTGCTCGTCGAGCTGCCACTCGTCCTGCCGCCCGCCGTCGCCGGAATCGGGCTCATCGCGGCGTTCGGCCGCTTCGGGCTGCTCGGCGGGACGCTGAGCGGGTTAGGCGTCCGGCTCGGGCTGACGCAGGCGGCGGTCGTCATCGCCGTCGCCTACGTGGCGAGCCCGCTCTACGTCCGCCAGGCGATCGCCGCGTTCGAGGCGGTCGATCCCGACCTCGTGGCCGCCTCGCGCACGCTCGGCGCCGGCCCGGTGAGGACGTTCTTCCGCGTCGTCCTTCCCCTGGCCCAGCGCGGGCTCGCCGCGGGCGAGGCGCTCTCCTTCGCGCGCGGGCTCGGCGAGTTCGGGGCCACGATCATGTTCGCGGGCAGCCTCCAGGGCGTCACCGAGACCTGCCGCTCGCGATCTACCAGGAGTTCGACGTCGAACTTCACATCGGCGCTCGCGATGAGCGCGCTTCTCGTCGTCGTCAGCGGCGCTCTCCTCGTCGCGCTGCGAGTCACCCTCCAATGGCAACCCTCCAGGTCGACTTCACGCTTCCTCTTCGCGCCTTCGCGCTAGAGCTCGCGCTCGACGTGTCGCGCACCGTCGCGCTCGTCGGACCGTCGGGGGCCGGCAAGACGTCGGCGCTGCGCGTCGTCGCCGGTCTCGTCGACCCCGCGGCCGGGAGCGTCTCCCTCGACGGCGAGCGCTGGCTCGACACGGAGCGGCGGCTCTCGCTCCCGCCCGAGCAGCGGCGTGTCGGGCTCGTGTTCCAGGACTACGCCCTCTTCCCGCACCTGGACGTACGGGCGAACGTCGCCTTCGGCGCGGGCGGACGCCCGGTGGACGCCCTGCTCGAGCGCTTCCGGATCGGGCATCTCGCAACCGCACGCCCCCGGGAGCTGTCGGGCGGCGAGCGGCAGCGGGTCGCGCTCGCGCGCGCGCTCGCCCGCGATCCGGCCGTCCTCCTGCTCGACGAGCCGCTGGCGGCGCTCGACGCTCACACGAAGACCGAGGTACGCCACGAGCTGGCCGAGCTGCTGCGCGAGCTCGCACTACCGGTCGTCCTCGTGACGCACGACTACGAGGATGCGGCCGCGCTGGCCGACGAGGTCGGCGTTCTCGTCGAAGGCCGCCTGCGGCAGCTCGGGCCTCCGTCCGAGCTCGTCGCGCGTCCGCGGGACGCGTTCGTCGCCTCCTTCACGGGGGCGAACCTCCTGCGGGGCCGCGCCCGGCGGGGCGAGGGGACGCTGACCACGATCCGGCTCGAGAGCGGCGAGGACCTGTACTCGGCGGACGAGGCCGAGGGAGAGGTCGGCGTCGTCGTCTACCCGTGGGAGGTGTCGGTGGCGCGGACGCACGCGCCGGACGCCGACTCCGCGCTCAACGTCGTTCGCGGCCAGGTCGGCTCGCTCGTCGAGGTCGCGAACCGCGTCCGCGTCCGCGTGGGCCCGGTGACGGCGGAGGTCACCGCAGCCTCGGCCGCGCGGCTCGACCTCGGGCACGGCGGTGTCGCCTACGCCACGTTCAAGGCGACGGGCACGCGGCTGGTGCCGCTCTAGCCGACGCGCGTCGCGCGATACGCATCGACGACGAACGGGAGCGCCAGGCGGCCGTCTCGCGCTATCCGTGGGTCCCCGTCGAGGATCTCCGCCACTTCGGCGAAGACCCTGCGCCGCCGATCCTGCGGCAGCGAGGCGACGGTCGCATACGAGAGCAGATGATCGTCCAGCGCGCCGCGCGGGATCTCGTGGACGTGTCCGAAGAGGCGGTGCTCGACCGCATCGAAGCTGTTCCCCTCGGTCACCTCCGCGCTCCAGTCGCGTCCGCGCCAGCCGGTTCCCTCGGAGCGCGCGGCGTAGATCGCCTCGCTCATCCGTGCAATCGTCGGGTCGCGCGCGTCTCGGTGGTTCCAGCCGAAGCCGAAGCGGCCGCCCGGCTTCAGGACGCGGTGGATCTCCGGCAGCGCCCGCTCGAGCTCGAACCAGTGCACGCTGGAGCCGGCCACCACACCGTCCGCCGCCTCTGCGTCGAAGGGAATCGCCTCCGCGGAACCCTCTACCCCGTCGAGGCCGCGCTCGCGGAGCACCGTGAGCATCCGCGGATCCGGTTCGACCGCCACGACCCGGTTTCCCAGCCCCGCCACGGCTCGTGTCAGCTTCCCGGTGCCGGCTCCGAGCTCGACGACGAGCTCCGCGGTTTCGGGCACGAGCCAGCGCGCGGCGTCCTCGGGCCAGGCGGGCCGCGCGCGCTCGTACTCGTCGGCGTGCGCTCCGAATGTGAGCCGGCGCGGGTTTGCGGGCATGCCTTGAACGTAGCGACGAGGGAGGTCAGATGACGCCCGGAACCCCGATGAAGACAAGCGAGGAGTCCGACCGCGAACAGCTGCGGCTCGCTCGCCGGCAGGGAGACGCCCTCCAGGACGCGGTCGACGCGATGGACGAGGAGTCGGGCTCCGGCGTGATCACGCAACGCGCCGGCGACTACCTGATCGCGATCGCGGTCGAGGAGGCCGAGGGCATGTGGGAGTGGCTGGACGGCGAGCTGGGCTGGCGAAACCCGGGAGACGAGAACTGCCACGTCGAGGTCTGCGTGCGCGACGCCGCCGACGGCCGCTTCGTGCCGGGCCTCGACGTCTCGGTAACGCTCGTCGACCCCGACGGCCACGAGCTCGGCCCGCACGAGCAGCCGTTCCTCTGGCACCCGTGGCTCTACCACTACGGCCGCAACTGGCGGGTGCCGGGACACGGCGAGTACCGCGTCCGCGTCCGCGTCGGGCCGCCGCGCTTCGGACGGCACGACCACGAGAACGGGCGACGCTACCTCGAGCTCGTCGAAGTCGAGTTCGACGGCGTCGAGATCGAACCGGGACGCAAGGCGGTCGAGGACTGAGAGCAGGGCCCTGACTCGAAGTTCGACCGCCCCGCGAGACGGGTACGGAAGACGCATGGCGAGCGTCTGGCACCAACGAACCGCGGCCCGGTCCGAGCAGCGACCGTCGCTCGTCTTCTTCTACTCGGCCCGCTCGGGCCGCTGCCGCCGGGTCGAGGGCTTCATCGCGCAGGTGCTGCAGCGACGGGGGAATCACGACACGTTCGACTTCGTACGGGTGTCGGTCGACGAGCGACCGGAGCTCGCGGAACGATTCCGTGTCGAGGACGTGCCGACGATCTGCGTCCTCGAGGGAAGGAAGCTGCGGCTCCGGCTCGCGGCTCCGGGCGGCTGCCGCGAGCTCGAGCGAGAGCTGGAGCCCTGGCTTCGCTGAGCTTCTGGAGCCGCCCACACGGACGCGCTCTCCCGAGCGGCGTCCCGCCCGTCGACTAGACGGCGGCGCGCCGCGACAGCTCGGTCCGGCGCCGGCGCAAGGCGGCGAGCTTCGTCTCGAGCTCGCCCGCGAACTCCTCGAGTGTCGCCTGGCGGCCGCGGACGAGCGCGAGCTGACGCGCCACGTGCGGGATCGCCTCCTCGACGATGCGGAGCCGCTCCTCGTCGCTCGGATCCTCCGCCCAGCGACCGCGCAGTGCGGCGCGTGCCTCCTCGGCCTCCGCGAGCTCGACGAGCTCCTCGAGCGTCAGCCCGAGCAGGTCGCGCAGTCGGATCAGCTCCTGGAGCCGGCCGACGTCCGCCTCGGCATAGGCCCGGTGCGATCCCTTCTCGCGCGCGGAGCCCGAGCCGAGCAGCCCGAGCTCCTCGTAGTAGCGGATCGTCCGCGGCGTCACGCCGACGCGCTCCGCCACCTCGCCGATGCGCAGCGCGGTCACGCCGCCTCCTCGACCGTGAGCGGGTCGACGGCGACGGCCTCGACGTGGACGTACTTCCCGCCACGCAGGAGCGAGGCGACCGCCGCGACGACGCAGGCGACGATCGCGAAGACGAACGCGTAGACGAGCGCGGTGTGGAACGGACTCGAGATGAGGTGAGGGAAGAAGCCGCGTCCGGTCAGGGTCTGCGCGTTCGCCGGTGAGAGGGTGTGGAGAACGTGCGGCCCGAGCAGCCTCTTCACGGGGTTGTAGCCGAGGAACGCGGCGAAGAGGGTGGCGACGGGCGGCAGGTGCGAGATGCGCGCCGCGTCGGCGGGGGCGACGCCGTGCGCGACGAGGCCGGACTGCGTCGCGTGCGGGAGGCCGGCGGCGAGCCCGACGATCATGAGCGTGAAGAAGACGCCGATCGAGAGCACGCTCGACGCGACGTTGAACGTCGCGAGCATCCCCGCCCCGGCGCCGCGCTGTGCAGGCGGCAGGCTGTTCATCACGCCCGCGGTGTTCGGCGACTGGAAGAGACCCATCCCGATCCCGTTCAGGAGCAGGATCAGCGCGAACCAGACGTAGCTGAAGTCGACGGGCAGGACGATCAGGAGCGCGAAGCTCGCGGCCGCGACGAGCACGCCGCCGGTCGCGAATGGCCGCGCCCCGAAACGGTCGGAGAGCCAGCCCGAGGCGGGTCCTGCAACGAGCAGCCCGAGGATCAGCGGCAGCATGTAGATGCCCGCCCAGAGCGGGGTCCGTGCGAAGTCGTAGCCGTGCTCGGGGAGCCAGATCCCCTGCAGCCAGATGATGAGGATGAACTGGAGCCCGCCGCGCGCCATGGCGGCGAGCAGCGCGGCGAGGTTCCCCGCGGCGAACGCACGGATCCGGAACAGCTCGAGGTGGAACATCGGCTCGTCGACGTGCACCTCGAGCGCGCAGAAGAGTCCGAGCAGCCCGAGGCCGCCGAGCAGACAGACGAGCACGAGAGGCGACGTCCACCCCATCGTGTGCGCGCCGTAGGGCTGGATCCCGTACGTGATGCCGACCATCAGCAGCACGAGCCCGGCGGCAAGCGTCAGGTTTCCCCACCAGTCGATCTTCCCGGCCTTGCGTACGCCGAGCTCGCGCAGCGAGTGGTACGACCAGATCGTGGCGGCAAGGCCGACCGGAACCGACACGACGAAGACGAGCCGCCACTCGAGCGGGGCGAGCACGCCCCCGAGCACGAGGCCGAGGAACGAGCCGACGACCATCGAGACGCTGTTGATGCCGAGCGCGAGCCCGCGCTCGTCGTGGGGGAACGCATCGGTGAGGATCGCGCTCGAGTTCGCGAAGACGAGCGCGCCGCCGACTCCCTGCCCGACACGCATCAGGATCAGCCAGAGCGCCCCGGCGCCACCATGCATCCACGTCACCGAGAGCAGGATCGAGAAGACGGTGAAGACCGCGAAGCCGAGATTGAACATCCGTACCCGACCGAACATGTCGCCGAGCCGACCGAGGCTGACGAGCAGCACCGCGAGCACGACGAGGAAGCCGAGCAGCAGCCAGAGGAGGTAGCTCGTGTTGCCGGGCTGGAGCGGGTCGATGCCGATGCCGCGAAAGATGTTCGGCAGTGCGATCAGCAGAATCGAGCTGTTGATCATCGCGAGCAGCGTCCCGAGCGTCGTGTTCGAGAGCGCCACCCACTTGTAGTCGAGCTTCCGCAGGTGCATCTATACGCGCGACCCCTTCCACAAAGTTGACGTTTACGTAAGGTAGCGGATCGAGCTCGCGCGGCTCTCTTGCGAAGTCCCCATTGCCTAACCTAGAATTTAGGCATGGCTCAACTTCCTTCGCCGGGGACGCGGGAGCTCACGACCGCCGTCCAGGACTACGCGAAGGCGATCTACACGCTCGAGTCCCGCGACGGCGCTGCTTCGACGACCGACCTCGCGACGCTCCTCGAGGTCCGCCCCGCCTCCGTGTCGGGGATGCTGCGCAAGCTCTCGACACTCGGCCTCGTCGAGCACGAGCCCTACCGCGGCGTCCGCCTCACCGAACGCGGCCGGCGCGTGGCCCTCGAGGTGATCCGCCACCACCGGCTCGTCGAGCTGTTCCTCGTCGAGAGCCTCGGGATGACGTGGGACGAGGTGCATGCCGAAGCCGAGGTGCTCGAGCATGCGCTCTCGGAGGAGCTCGAGGAGCTCATCGCCGCAAAGCTCGGCAATCCGACCGTCGACCCGCACGGCGACCCGATCCCGAGCCGCGAGCTCCAGCTCGCCGAGACGGACGCGCCGGCGCTCGCCGAGCTCGAGCCTGGCGAGGCGGCGACCTTCGTGCGGATCTCCGACTCCGACCCCGAGATGCTCCGCTTCCTCGGCGAGCGCGGCATCGTCCCGGGGGCGCGGCTGGAGGTCGTCGAGCGGCACCCGTTCGACGGGCCGCTCTTCGTCCGCGCCGGCGGCGACGTCTACGTGCTCGGCGCCACCCTCGCGCGCGCGATGCGCGTGCAGCGGGAGCACGGCGCTTGACCGACGAGGCGTACGACCCCCTCCACCACGGCGCGACACCGCTCCACGCCGTCCTCGCCCGGGGGCGAGTGCGGGCGATGCTCGCGATGCTCGGACCCGCGTTCGTCGCCGCGATCGCCTACGTCGACCCCGGGAACTTCGCGACGAACATTCAGGGCGGCGCGGAGTTCGGCTACCTCCTGCTCTGGGTCGTGCTCGCGGCGAACCTCATGGCGATGCTCATCCAGTACCTGTCGGCGAAACTCGGGATCGTCACCGACCGGAACCTCCCGGAGCTCTGCCGCGATCACTACCCGCGGCCCGTCGCGTGGAGCCTCTGGATCCAGGCCGAGCTGATGGCGATGGCGACCGACATCGCGGAGTTCATCGGCGCCGCGCTCGGCCTCAGGCTGCTCTTCCACATCCCGCTCCTGCCGGCCGGCTTCATCACCGGAGTGATCGCGTTCGGCATCCTCGAGCTGCAGCGTCACGGCTTCCGTCGCTTCGAGCTTGCGATCACGGCCCTGCTCGGGATCATCCTGCTGGGCTTTCTCTACGAGACGCTCAAGATCGGCCCGTCGGCAAGCGGCTCACTCCACGGGCTCGTCCCCTCCCTCGCGGGATCGAAGTCGCTCTATCTCGCCGTCGGGATCATCGGCGCGACGGTGATGCCACACGTCATCTACCTCCACTCCGCCCTCACGAAGGGCCGCACGGCCGTGGGCAGCGACGCGGACAGGGCACGTGTGCTGCGGTTCGAGCGAGCGGACGTGATCGTCGCACTCGGGCTCGCCGGCCTCGTGAACATGGCCATGCTCGCCGTGGCGGCCAAGCTGTTCCACGGTCGCGCCGGCTGGTCGAACGTCGACACGATCGTCGGCGCGCACAAGGGCTTCGAGCATCTCGTCGGCGGCACGGCGGCGCTCGCCTTCTCGATGGCGCTGCTCGCCTCCGGCGCCTCGTCGTCGAGCGTCGGCACGTACGCCGGCCAGGTCGTGATGGCCGGCTTCGTGAACCTGCGGATTCCGCTGCTGCTGCGGCGCACACTGACGATGCTCCCGGCACTCGTCGTGATCGCGGTCGGTGTCAGCCCCACGAGCGCGCTCGTGCTCAGCCAGGTCGTCCTCTCCTTCGGGATCCCCTTCGCTCTCGTCCCGCTCCTGCTGCTCACGCGCCGAAGGGACGTGATGGGAACCCACGTCAACCGCCTGCCCACGACGGTCGTCGCCGTCGCGATCGCCGCAGTGATCAGCGTGCTCAACGTCTTCCTGCTCGCGCAGGCATTCGGGCTCGCCTAGCGCCGGACGTCAGTCGATGATGCTGCTGGCCCGACCGCAGCGAAGGTTCCCTTTCTCGAGCGGACCGAATCGCCTGGCAGAAGATTCGGAACGCAACGAAGTCGAGCAAACGAAAAGACCCGCCTGAGCGGGCCTTTTCGATAGCGGGGGCAGGATTTGAACCTGCGACCTCCGGGTTATGAGCCCGCTCCATCGGGGTGTCGCGGGGTACGATTTGGCTTTAACAAGCCGTTGCTGGTGCTCTGAGAGCGGCTGAAATCAGGTACGCGGGGTACAAAATGGGTACAAAGTTCGTTGTCGGTGACGGCAACCGATCCGATCGAAAACTGACCGTATTGGCAGATCAGCCTCAAGCGCCTTGCTCCCGTCTCCGCCAGGCGGCAGAACGACGTCCCAGCGCCCAGCGATTCGCGGCCCGAGTTTCGGCGATTAGACCGTCGGCACCATCAGCCGGATCAGCCGGTCCACCATTGGATACTCAGCGTGCGAGCAGCGCTGACACCAGTAGGCGCTAAGCCGTCTGCTCCACGGCATCTCGTCGCCGCAGACCGAGCAGACATGACCTGGCTCGGACGGTGGTGGCGGCGCCGTTGCAAGCGCCTTGACCTCTTTGTCGCTCGGCTTGCGGCCGAGAATCTGCTTGAGCGCGTTGCGTGCGGCCTGCTCGCGCTTTCGCTCGATGATCGACTCGCGGACGGTGAACAGCCCGAGCCGGACGTCCTCCTCGGCGATCGCGCGCTCGTCGGTGCGCACTCGTGCCGCCTGACGCAGTGGCGCCAGCCCGGGCACCTCCTCCATGATTCCGATGGCACCGCGCACCATCGCCTCATGCATCTCTTCCGGTGTCGCGACTCGTTCGCAGTAGGCACACAAGGATCGGTCTGCCGTCCGGCTCACGGTAGGCCGCCCACTGGATGTCGGAGCTGTGGCACTGGCACTGCTCGCCGCCATTCAGCTCGCGGAGCTCTCCGCGATCCGCATACCGTGCGCGCGCATCTGCCGCAACCTGCGCTGCAGTCAGACCAGCGTCCTTGAGCGCTCCCAATGGGTCGAGCACCGTCGTGCCTGGTGCAGCGAACACGTTCGCCAGCAGCTCGGCGAGCGCGAGTCCGTTGATCAGCGTTAAGTCATTGTGTTGTGCCGCGAGCTTGAGCGCGCCTCGCGTGTAGTCCGACGTAGTCACGTACAGCGCAACATCGGCCTTGTGATGCAACTTCGCCATTCCGATGAACTGCTGGATCTCGACCGAGCCGACGCGATGCGGCGGCGTATACCGCTTGCACTGAACCGCCACGGGCTTTCCATCGCCATCGCGGAAGGTGATATCCACTGATAGGTCGCCGGAGCGCCCGGTGACCTTTGACCTGCCGGCCGCCGGACTCTCGGATAATCGCCGCGACCGCCTCCTCGAACTGCCGCGGATCGAGCGCGAGCAGATCCTCGAGCTCCTCCCATGGCACACGCTTCTTCCGGCGTCGCTCTTGCCGCCTCCGCCACCATCCCATGCCAATACCGTAAGTGCCGCCGCCGGCTATCGGGCCTGCGTTGGGAGGCAGCCGCCAATCTAAGTGACGTCGCGGCCCTACCCTCGCAACCCCCACGTCTGAAGCGCGGCCTGTTCGACGTTCGGGGGATTCTCTCCCTCAAACGCCGGACACGTTCGACTACATCCTCCAGCGTCGCCGGTCGGAGTCCCATCGGCCCGTCGCGCTGCCGTCGAGCAGCGGGTCGACGAACGGCGCGACGATCGCGAGCGCCTCGTCGAGCGTCTCCGCCGTGGGCAGGAGAGACCGACCGGCCTCGGCCGCATAGCCCAGCTCCCACAGAGCTCGGTCGGGGACGTCGAAGCGTGCCGGCAGATCGAGCTCGCGTCGCTCTGCTTGCGCCCTCAGCGCCGTCAGCTGAGCCTCCGCTTCAGTGGACGCGCCGACGGCGATCGCGACGAGGTCGACCAGGTCCTTGTAGCGGGTCGACGGCAGGCGCCTCGTGCCGCGGAGTTCGAACATCGCTATGACCTTGTCGGCGACGTGGTCCACAAGCGGATAAGCGCGATAGCCATGCTGGCTCACGTCCGGCATCGCGACGCGCGCAAGCGGCGGCACCGGCTCCGGCTCCCCGGTCATGCGCACGTCGGGCCCAACGAGGTCGACGTGGAACGACGCCCACACAGTCGTGCCGACATACGCCGTCACGGGCAAGCGCGTGCCGAACGCGCCGTCGGCAACCGGGCGCGAAGGCGCAATCTCGAAGGAGAACCAGTCGCCGATGTCCTTTGCGGCGCCCGCGCGTAGCTCTGCCTCGGCGACCTCTCGCGCCACCGCGCGATAGAGATCGATGTCGATCGTCGCGCGCACGCCGATATCGCGTGCCAGCAGAGCCGTCGCTCCTTTCACGATCCAGTCCTCGCTCGTCAGATACAGCCGCTCGAGCAGCCGGTCGTATGCCATCTGGCGCTGGAGCTGCGCCAGCGTCCACGGTCCCTCCTTTGCCTTCGCCTTCAGCTTGTCGGTGAGCGCCTGCCGGAACGCGGTCGGGCTTCCGTAGTCGCGCCCTTCGTTCACCGTGCGGACACTGGATCGGCGACGGTTTCTCGTGCTTCCTCGACCCAATCCGCCGCGTCCGGGTCGCCCACGAGATCGAGCAGCCAGCTCAGGAGTGCGAGACCGTCGCCTCGCCTCAGTCCGAACTTCGCCGCGTGCGGCGCAAGAGCATCGACAAAGCTGCCGGGGTAGTCGAAGACGCCGCGAATCGCGTCGCCCACGACGTGGCCCACCGCCTCGGGATCCTCGCGATCCGCGATCAGATCGGCCGCAATGCGAGCTGGAAGGGTTACGGGCAGTCCTCGAAGGGAGATCCACTCCGCGTCCGCCACCTGGCGATGGTGGAGGCGGACGTCCGGCCGCCGCGACTGGCGCCGCACCGGCAGGGTGAACTCGTGGCGGTCGGCAGGTAGATGGCCGAGGCCGTAGAGAGCAGCGGCCGACCGGTGAGACACGACACCCTCGCGTGGAGTTCTGTCCCACGCCGGCAGGTCAGGCGCGAGCTGCAGCCACGCACCACGGAGCTCGAGGTGGTCCGGGGTTGGGGACCCCGAGAGCCGGTAGACGCCTTGAGCCACCCGCTCGAGCACCGACTCGCTCGCCAGGCGCTGGAGGGTCGCCGGGGAAACGCCCGCATGCTCAGCTTGACGACGAGTAATCAGCCCCCACTGATCCTGGGCGATGCTTGCGATCCGATTGAGCGTCGCATAGTGAGCCATTACTGCATAGTAGCTCATACTTGAGCTAGATTGCAGATCGCCGCTCGACTACTGCTGCGAACCACCTCATATATGAGCTGATTTGCAGAGATACAGCGATCTCAGCTTCGAGCAGCGGAGCCGGATCGGACTCCTCGCGGGCCACAACTCGCGCCGATCCGCTCAAACGCCGCGGCGATACGAAGCGAGATGGTCAAGCGTCTCCGTAAGCCGCGTCTGTGTCGAACGTACTGCAACACCGGCTGCTGCCGAGGCATCGCGCCGAGCGTATCCTCTGTGCGTGGCGATCGACGCCTCGAAGTTGCGGCACGGCCGCGTCCGCGGGCCGCTACTTCCGTGAGAACTTCGCCCAGGCCGGGGTCGACCTCGTGCAGATCATCCCCGAGCTGGTGACGAACGCCGACGCGGCGATCGCCGCCGCGGGCCGGGCGCGGCCGGATCGTGCTGGCGTCGGGCCGCGCCGATCCGGAGTTCCTTCGGCCTGGCGGGCCGCGATGCGCCGCTGCGCTCGCCGGCGCTGCTGTCACTGGCGGCACGAGCTGCGCTGCACCGACGACGGCGAAGGCGTCGATGCCGGCGCGATCGACCAGCGGCTCGGCGCGCTCGGGGTCGAGCCGCCGAGCGAGGGCAGCGGGGGCTGTTCGGCCGCGGGCTGCGCGATGTGTGGCTCGCGCAGGGCGCCGGGCGGATCGAGGGCGTGCGCGGCGGACGGCGGTCGAGTCGTGGTTCCTTCCCGCCCCGGGCGATGACCCGTACGTCTTCGTGCACGTCCGCGACGCCGCCCGCGGCGTCGGCGATCCGCCGTGCGCTCGGGATCGCGCGCGAGGGACGCGGGTGACCGTGCCGCTCGCCGCCGCGAGACTGCCGCCGCGCGGGCGGTTGCGCGCGCTGGTGGCCCAGCTCGTGCAGCTGCGGCCGATCCTCGAGGACGCGAGCCGCGAGGTGCTGCTCGAGCAGCCGGGCGAGCCGCCCCAGCTCGATCCGCTACCCGCCTCCCGAGCCCGACCCGCGAGCGGCCGGTGCTCTTCGACGGCGAGGTCGAGGTCGCCGCGGCGTGACGGCGCGGATCATCGTCCGTCGAGCCGCGGAGCCGCTGCCGCTCAGCCCCTCCCGCGCCGCCCGCCGCGGCGGCCTGGTGGTCCGCTCCGGGCGAGCCGCGCACGAGACGACGCTCGCCGGGTTCGAGGGCCGCCCCGGCGCCCGGCACCTGTACGGCGAGGTGCGCTGCGAGGCGATCGAGCGGCTGCAGCGCGACGCGCTCGACGAAGCCGCGGCCCAGAGTCGTCGTCAAGGTCGACCGCTCCGGGCTCAACGAGCACCACCCGATCGTCGCGCGACCTGTACGCAGGCGATCGACCGGGTGCTGCGACCGATCGTCGCCGCCGAGGAGCGGCGCGCGGGCGCGCATCTCGTCGCGCGCCGGCAAGGTGACCGCCGCCCGCGACCAGGTCGGGCTACGCGCGCTCAACGACGCGCTCAAGGCCGCCTTCGACCAGCCGGCAGCGCCGGCTGCGCCCGGCAGCGGCGCCCACCGAACAGCCGCCGCTCGAGGAGCGGGAGCAGCGCGAGACCGTCGCGCCCGCCAACCGCGACCGGGCGCCGTCACCGCCGTCGCTCGATGCCGGCGCATCCGCTTCAAGCAGTCGCCTGTGCGGCTTCACCCCGGCGAGAAGCGAACCGTGACGCTGCTCGCCGATCCGGCGCGCGTACCGCCGGGACGGCGATCGAGATCGCGGCCGATCCCGGGCTGTCGCTCACGCTCTGCGCGCCGGACGCGTCCCGAGCCCGGCGCGCGCGGCTACGGCGCGCGTGCAGTCGCAATCCGCGCACGGGTCACGGTTGAACCCGGCTCGCGGCTGAGCGTCTTCGCGGCAGCCGGCGAGCACGACGCGCGAGCTCGAGGTCCTGGTCGTCCGCCACCGCGCCTCCGGCTGGGTGCGCGAGATCGCCCGCAAGAACGAGGACCAGCAGATCGAGGCCGAGTTCGAGCCCGAGACCGGCGATCGTCACGGTCTACGAGGGCCGCCGCGAGTTCAGCGAGCTCGAGCGCGCCGCCCGCCAGGCGGGCTACGGCAAGAAGCGCGTGCCCGAGTACGTGCCCTACCGGATGCTCGAGGTCGAGGCCGCCGCGAACGCCGTCTACGGGTGGGCCGCCGAGCAGATCCTCGCCCGCCGACTCCCCGAAGAGCGACCGAGCGACCCGGCGGAGTACGCCGCCGCCGTCCGCCACGAAGCTCAAACGCTGCGCCACCGCTCCCACCACAAGCTGATGCAGGCCTTCCTCGAGCCCGAGATCTTCGAGGCACGGTCCTGGTCGCGTCGCACGCAGCGCCCCGCAGCGAGCAGCTCCGGATCGCCTGAGAGCGACTGAGAGCCAATCTCCGCTCCTGCGGGCTGCGGCTACGACAGCGCCGGTAAGCATGGGGTCGAGGGTTCAATCCCCTCCTCGGGCTTCTTCCTTCCAGACGACGCACAGCACCTGCCGAAGGGGTGACGACGTTCGAGGCGGCACGAACGCCGGTTCCTCGTGCGCGCTGCATGGCTCAGCTCAGTGGGCCGTAGAAGTCCTGGAATGGCGAAATCGCTTCACGATGGCGGAAGGCGCGTGATACGGAGAGCTATGCGGGGAACTGCCCGTTCCCTGACCCCCGCCGCAGTGGCTCGGAACCGAACGCCAGCATCTAGCTCCGGAGCAAGGAGTTGTGCCACATCCCGTGACAGGAATCCCACCTCTGCCCCATGGAATAGAACGCTGATTGCGTTCCGATCAATCGCGTTTCCGTAATCGCGCTGCAGTCGCACACGATTGCCTGCGCTGACCCGGGCGGCGACCGCGCGCCGATAATCGAATCGGACGCCACGAACTGCAGTAATTAGCGGAAGGTGCTCGTCAATGTCGGCTGAGCTTGCGACGAGCTCGTTGAGGTGCGAGCGCGCTACGGCGCGTGTCACGTCGGCCAATGCCGCGCCCCGGATCCCGTATGTCCGCTGGAGGTCCCTCGCGTCGACTCCGGCGAGCCAGCCAAGGAACGCACGCTGAGATGGACTTTCGACCTGCTCGAGGAACGAAGTCGCGAGCGCGATCGCCGCCCTCCGCAGAGGCACTCCGGCAGCCATCGCCCAAGCGGCTTCAGGCGTTGGAACCCCGAACTTCATCATGGACGGCAGAAACCGGGCCGCCGGTGTCAGATCGGCTGGATCGACTTCGAGGATGGCCTGAGCGATCCGCATGTATCCGGCGAGACCCCACGGAAGCCGGTATCCGAAGGTGTCATCGATGAACCTCGCGAGATCCTCGACGGAGGCCACTTCGGCATCGAACTCCGAACGGATGTCCGACATCGCCAGTCCAGACATCCACGATTGCAGGAGGTCCTCGTAGGAGCCTGCGAACGCTTCTTCTGACTGCATCTCCTCCACCGTCAGACACGGCGCGAGAAGTGCTGCAGCGATTTCCTCGACCGGAGTTGTGTCATCAGTAAGGACATCTGCGACCGCTCGGGCGTTCGCCGAGGCGTGAGCGCGGAATACCTCACAGCTCCTCTGCTAGGCCGGTCGTGCTGTACGCCTGAAGCAGCTCGGCCGACGGCACATTCGCCTGGACTAGCGTTCGCCCGCGAGAGAACGCGCGCCGTAGTGGCTCTAAGGTGACGTCGCGTCGCTCGCCTGCGCGGCAACAAGTGAGTCGTCAAGGAAGTCGTCTAGTGCCTCCGGCTCGCCGGCATCGAAGCCCTCCTCAGCGAGCAGCCCAAGGATCGCTGAATCGGTTACGCCGCGACATATTCCTCCGAGATCCGTTCGGCGACCAACGCCTTGAGAACTTGGAAGAGAGCGCTCTCGACAGGTTCGACGTTGTCCCGGCGACGAAGGAACTCGTTGAAATCGCGCTCATCGTTCGAGCTTGCCACGATGTGGACGACAGTTCCCTCTGTTTCCTCCCTCGCCCGACCGGCGCGTCCGGCGATGTTCCAATAATCACGGGCAGTCAAGCGTTCGCGGGTTTGGTCGGCATGCGTCCGCCAAACGCTGTGGACGATCACGGTTCGAACCGGGAGGTTCACGCCCTGCGCCAGCGTATTCGTCGCGACGAGTACTCGGTACCGACGGTTTCGGAAGTCATCCTCAACTGCCTTGCGTAAGACATCAGGCAGCCTTCCGTGATGGAGCGCGATTCCGCGCCTCAATAGACGCGTCACGAAATGATCTTCACCTAGCCACTCACGCGCAACGCGGACGGACTGAGTCCGAGGAGTCCGGAATGATGCTGGGACAGGCTCTTCGACCTTCTCGAGAAGGTCGAGCCGGGCCTCAAGAGCTTTCGCTACGGACTCAGCGAAGTTCGTCTGAGACGAGAAGACAAGGACAGGGCCAAGCTCCGAGAACTTTGCTGCCAATTCGGCAGCCGTTTGCCCCTTGTTGTCCTGAGCTGGGAAGCGTCGCGTGTTCCAACGGCCGGTCTCTTCATTGATGAATCGGTACGTGCGCTCGCGAATCACACCCGGAACGAACTCGCTAAGCACCGGCACCTCTCGTTCCGCGGCATATCGGAGAACCCCGGTCTTCCCGCGCCACTCGAACTTCGCAACGCGCTGGAGCGACGGTCTCCAAGTCTCCGTCACAACACCCTCCGAACCTGTCTCGAGCCATGCGGCGAGGTCGTCGAGTGTCTCTTGGGGGATGACCGCCGAAAGAACCAGAAAGCGTGCGGACGGCAACAGGCGCTTCAAGCGCGTCAGAAGGATCTCGAACTTGACCCCACGACTCAGATCGTCGAGTAGCTGGCCCTCGTCCAAGATCAACAGGCGGACATCCGCGAGGAACTCACGCCGAAACCGCTGTAACAGATCGAGCTTCTCGGGCGTGACCACCAACACGTCAGCATCCGCCACGAGTAGCTGCTCGAAGTCATCGGATTCGTAGGTACCGAGGATCGAAGACAAGCGATAGCCGAGATCGGAGAACAGGTGGCTAAACGCCTCCTCGATCTCGCCAACAAGCGCTCGGTACGGTGCGATGTACACACACTTCGACCCGGGCTGTGTCACCAGTGTGTGAACCATCGCCATCTCCGCAACGCGGGTCTTCCCGGCGCTCGTCGGCATGCGAACGATCTTGCTGCGTTGGTCGCTAAGAAGCCCATGCTCGACCGCTCGCATCTGCGACGGCCACACCTCAGAGACCGACCCGGAGTCGAGAAGGGTGCGGCCAGTTCCCCGGCCAAGCAGCTTCAGATAACGCTGCCACCTCGCACCGTCGACGACTGGCCCGAGCACCTCCCAAGTCGAGCGTGCTCGCAAGAGAGGAAGCAGCGAGGCGAGCATCGCCGTCAAATTCGCTTCAGCCGGTGCGCCAAGCTTCGCGTACGCCTCTCGGGCGTCGCCCAATCGGTCGGCCGCGCGTGCGTACGCACCTGGGTCCCCGCCAATGAGAAACCTCGCCCCTTCAGACAACCCGCCGGCCGCAAGAGCCAGCGCGACCGCGCCGAGCACCTCGTCGGGATCGGCCTCAACATCGGGTTCGGTACCCGCGCGCTCGGCTTCCAGACGGAGCCGCACCAGCCACCTCCGCAGAAACAAACCGACTAAGTGCTCGAGGCGAGGCCGTTCATCCTCCTCGTACTCAACGGCGATCGAACGAGCAAGACAGGCCGCATTCGCCTGATAACCGGCGTACTCATAGCTGACCGCAGCGTTCAGGATCGCCGTCTCGGTCGACACGCCCTCCTCAATCTTCGCGAGGCTCTCCCAGAGTCGCGCCAGTCGCAACGCTGCGTCCGGCCAATACTCTCGTTGCGCCAGCGCATCCGACGTCTCCAACGCGAGAGAGGCGCCCACCGAGTTGCGAACGAGGCGCGCCGGCGAGTACGTCCAGTTGTAGGGCGGAACCTCTTCGAGTATCTCTGCGAGGACAGCCTTCGCACGCACCTGGGCCACCTCGCGCTGGAATGCGTCGCCCCCAACGAGTTCGAGAAATTGCCGGGCCGCGGCACCGTTAGACGTCATCGATCACCGAAGTGACGCCAATACCCGCAAAGAGCGCAGCCGTGAGATCAGCAAGCGAAGCAAGGAGAACAACGTGGACAGTCAACGCGTCGAGCTCAACGGGCTCGTCGTCGAGGTTCTCGAGCGTCGTCTCCGACCAAGCATCAACGTCCTGAACGAGGAACAGGCGAAAGGTGTCGCCTCCGGCGTCGTCGCGACGTGCGAGATACGCCATGAACGGATCGAAGAGGCCGTCGACGTTCTCGTAAAGCCGCTCCCCTGTGAAGCGCAGGACGTCAGGGAGACGCTTCGCATAGTCATCCCGAAGCTGTCGGTGCCCCATCGCGGCGAAAGCGGTGTCCGCCCCAGTCCGAAGCTTTGCCTCGACGAAGCAAACATCTCGTATCTCGCCATCCTCGTCCACGAGAAGCGCGAGAACGTCCGAGGAGGGGAGACTCTGGCCGGCGGTGATCGCATAGCGAAGCTTCCGCACCGGAACGATGTAATCGTGAAACTCCTCGAGGACGGCCGCGCTGAGAATTTCACCGAACTGGCCGCGGCGCGCGGTGGCACCCGCCGGAATCGAGTCCTCGAGCCACGCGTCGACCTCGTCCCAACCTAGCTTCTCAGCGGCGGCACGAAAGAATGCTGGATCAACCCTCGCATCCCGCAGCAGGTCCGAGACGTAATCCAGCACTTCGTCCGACAGCTGATCGACCTCGGCGACATCGACAACCTCAAAGTCGCCGTAGGGTGCGGGACTGCGGTCAGCTGTGGTCAGCCATTTCTCGAGCATCAGAAGGGCTCACGGCGCCTCCGTCATGCCAAGTTGGTCGTGCTCTGCGCGCAGCCGGCCGTACAAGCGCTCGGCATAGTAGTCGAGCACCGTCCTCTGGAACTCGGCGTCGTCGAGGATGCGCTTGAAGATGTCCGCGTTCTGGTCCATGCGCTTGACGACGGTCTCGATGAAGGTGCGGTCGAAGACGAGGCGGAAGTTGTCGAAGGTGTTCGTGCGCGCTCGCGCAGCGAGCGTCTCGTCGGCGGCCCATGCCTGCTCGAACTGGTCGAAGAGGAGCTGGTCCGTCTCGCCGAGGTCGAGGCCGTACCGCTCGTTGATCACGTCTACGATCTGAGACAGGTGCTCGCGCTCCGGCTCGTGCTCCTTGCCGCGGCCGGAGAAGATCGCGACGACCTCACCTCCACCTTCCTCGAATGAGCCGGAGCCCTCGAACGTCTGCGCGATCTTGAGGTGTCATCTCGACCTCGCTACCGAGGTCGAGCCGCTCGGCCGCCTGGCCAGGCAGGTACGCGAGCAGGGCGCGGCCGTAGAGGTAGTCGCGTTCGAGCTCGCGGTCGACGTAGGAGACGATCTGCGAGACGAACGCGTAGAGGTTCACGAACCGCGTGAGGACGTCGCGGAAGGCATCCTGCACCTCCTCGTCGAGCTCGCCGAAGCGGTCGCGCGCGGGGTCGAGCGCGGCATAGACGGCGCCGTGTCCGCTCGTCTCCGTCGCCGCGAGTAGCGCCTGCACGCCCGCCTCAACCTCGTCCTCGCGCAGGACGCCGAAGTCCCAGAGCGCGCGGTGGGTGTCGTAGAGCAGGTTCGGGTCGGTCGGGACGGCTTCGGTCCGCTCGTAGTAGGGGCGGAAGGCGTCCTGGATTTCGTCCGAGCTCGTTGCGGAAGTCGAGCACGAAGGTGTCCGTCTTCTCGGCGGCAGGATTCGGTTGAGGCGGCAGAGCGTCTGCACCGCGTTGAGCCCGGTGAGCACCTTGTCGACGTACATCGTGTGCAGGAGTGGCTGGTCGAAGCCGGTCTGGAACTTCTCGGCGACGACGAGCACCTGGTAGTCGTCGCGCGCCGAAACGCTCCGGCGTCTCCGACTCCGGGAACCCGTTCATCCCCGGTTCGGTGAACTCGTCGCCCTCGTCGAGAACCTTGCCGGAGAAGGCGACGAGCGCGCGCACGTCCCGATAGCCCTTCTCGGCGATATAGGCGTCGATCGCGAGCTTGTAGCGGACGGCATGCAGGCGCGAGCTCGTCACCACCATCGCCTTCGCCTGGCCGCCGATCTTCTTCGCCGTGTGCTCGCGGAAGTGCTCGACGATGATCTCGGCCCGCTGCGCGAGGTTGTGCGGGTGCAGCGCCACGAACCGCGCGATCGCCCGCTTCGCCCGCGCTTGTCGTACTCCGGGTCGTCGGCGACCGCCTTCTCGATCCGGAAGAAGGTCTTGTAGGTCGTGTAGTTCGCGAGCACGTCGAGGATGAAGCCCTCCTCGATCGCCTGCCGCATCGAGTAGAGGTGGAACGGCCGGTAGCGCAGGCCCTCGGGCGTCTCGACCGGCGTGCCGAACAGCTCGAGCGTCTTCGCCTTCGGCGTCGCCGTGAACGCGAAGAACGAGAGGTTCGCCTGGCCGGCCGCGGCCCGCGAGCGAGCGCGGCGAGCAGGTCCTGCGCCGTCGCCGCGCTCGTCCTCCTCGGCCGACTCCTCTGCCTCAGCCGCCGTCGAGCGCCGAGCGACGCGCCTGCAGGTCGGCGGCCGCCTCGCCCGTCTGCGACGAGTGCGCCTCGTCGACGATCACCGCGTAGCGCCGCGCCGGCAGCGCCTCGACCTTGTCGAGCACGAACGGGAACTTCTGCAGCGTCGTGACGATGATCCGCGCCTGCTCGCCCGCGAGCGCGTCGGCGAGCTGCTGCGAGTCCTGGTCGATCCGCACGACGACGCCGTGCGCGTGCTCGAACTGGTAGATCGTGTCCTGCAGCTGCCGGTCGAGCACGAGCCGGTCGGTGATGACCACCACCTTGTCGAAGACCTTCGGGTCGGTCGCGTCGTGCAGGCTCGAGAGCCGGTGCGCGAGCCAGGCGATCGTGTTCGACTTGCCCGAGCCGGCCGAGTGCTGACCAGGTAGCTGCTGCCGGCGCCGTGCTCGCGCGCGTGCGCCTCGAGCTTGCGCACCGCGTCCCACTGGTGGAAGCGCGGGAAGATGATCCGCGTCTCCGCCGCGCTTCTCCGCCGCTGACCCCTTCTCCGGCCGCTCGACGTGGACGAAGCGCGCGAGCAGGTCGAGCCAGTGTCCCGCTGCCAGACCTGCTCCCACAGGTAGGAGGTGCTGTGGCCGTCCGGGTTCGGCGGGTTGCCCGCGCCGCCCGTCCTCCGAGCCGCGGTTGAACGGCAGGAACTGCGTCGCCGCGCCGGCGAGCTTCGTCGTCATCGCGACGAGGTCCGGGTCGACCGCGAAGTGGACGACGGCGCGCCTGGCGAGCGTGACGTTCTGCGGGTCGCGGTCGCGCCGGTACTGCGCGATCGCGTGCTCGACGTTCTGGCCCGTGAGCGGGTTCTTCAGCTCGGCCGTCGCGGCCGGAAGGCCGTTGACGAAGAGCGCCAGGTCGAGCGTCTTCGTCTCGTCGGCCGCGTACGCGAGCTGCCGCACGACCGTCAGCCGGTTCGCCTCGTAGCGCGCCACGAGCTCCGGCGTGAGCCCGTGCGCCGGCCGGAAGTAGGCGAGCCGATCGTCGACGCCGAGGTCCTCCACGCCATGACGAAGCACGTCGACGGTGCCGCGCTCGTCGAGCTCGTCGCGAGCCGCTCGCAGGAATTCGCCGCGCGCGAGTCCTCGTCGCCGTGGCGGCCGACGAGCTCGCGCCACGCATCCGCTGGGTCGCGCCGACGAACGCCAAGAGCTCGCCGGGATCGAGCCCGAGCGCGCGGTCGAACGTGCGCGGGTCGCCCTTCGGTGTACCCGCCGTGCTCGAGCAGCCACGCCTCGATCGCGTCCTCGAACTTCCGCTCGGTCGCGCCGGCGTCACGCAGCGGCCTTCGCGACGTCAAACTCGCCCGTCACGGCAGCCGTGATCAGCGCCTGGCGCTGCTCGCGCAACAGCGCGATCTGCCGTTCGATCGCGTCGAGTGCCTCCGGTCGATGACGGTCAGCTGCTCCATACCTGCATCGACGATCTCGATCTTGTTCGTCGAGCGGAGGCAGCGGGAATCCGGATCGATTTCGATGTCAGGCATGTAGATCGTGCTTGTGGGTTGAGCCCATCGCGAGTCTTCCAAGCAAATCCTGACGCATGGCGCGCAGGCAGTAGAAGCAGGTAGCGCGGCCGCAAGAGTCGGCCCGCAGGTCCAGGTAGCAAAGTCCTGACTCGTCGTCATGTCCGTGCCCATGATTGCGGAATAGCCGGCGGACGCCGCCGTCCGACAGAGCACCACTGTACCCGGCTGGGTGGACTCGTGGCCGAGTCGACTAATCTCGACTGCTGATCGCGGTCAGTCGTTCGTCGGCTCGGCGATGAACTCGATCCGGTCGGATCGCTGAGTCTAGCTGCGACCTCACCCGTCGTAATCCAGGGGATCGTCTGGTCCTCGGCGACCACCACCGCGGGCCGAACGACTTGGCGTGTGGCCACTCCCAAGCATCGCTACAAGGTTCAGTTTCGCAGCTCCGCCAGTCAGGCACGGGAACTCGAAGCGAGCCACGCACCGAAGTGGCGACGGCACTGCGCCTCGACACCGTGGAGCCAGCTCGATCACCGCCCGCTTCCTTCTGTCGATCAGCGCATCCATCCGAGCCTCTCGCGTCGAGGAAATCAGCGCATCGTCGTGCAGTCTCTCGAGCACGCGGGAAATCAAGAGACGCGCTCTCGCGCTCCAACTGGTCAAGGCTGGCACCCTCAACCCCAAAGCCTTCCCGAGCGTGAGGCGCTTACCTGCCGTGGACCCACCGAAAGCGAGAGCTTGATGCAAGCCGCTGAAGCTTGACGAGGTACGCAGCAAGCAGCGTGCCCAGGCACGACGAAGCGGGAGCTAACAACTTCCAGATCGCTGCCCGACCCCGACCACGCAGGACGCCGCACCGGTTGCGTCACCACGTCGCCGCTGCCAACGCTTGAATCGCTCAGTCGTCTGCTCGTGGCTCAGTCGGCGGTCAATCATCGAGCCGGGACCACGTGGTGACGTTCGCCACCCGAGCAATGGCAGCGTCCGCGCGCTCCAGTCAAGTTCGATCGCGCGACAGAGAGGGACCTCACGCGATCGCGCGCATCGGCGAACGCGGCACGCGTTCACTCCGTCACCTCGCGCGAGCAGCTCCTGGATCTCACTCCTCGAGCGCCTTGATCTCCGCGTCGATCTCCTCCAGCGGTCGCGGCGGCACGTACTTGTAGAAGTGCCGCGTGAGCGGGATCTCGTAGCCGATCTTCGTCTTGGAGTGGTCGACCCACGCGTCAGGCACGAACGGCAGCACCTCAGCCGTCATGTAGTCGTCGACGGCCGTGCGGTACGGCTCGGCTCGCGAGGCGCTCCGTCGGGTCGGGCTCGAAGTCGACCGGCTCGGCCGGGAGCGGCACGTTCTCCTGGTCGCGCAGGTCGGGATCGGGCTCGTCGAGCGCCGGCGCCTCCGGATCGCGCACGGCGAGCGCCTCGAGCAGCGCCTTCTCCTCCGGCCTTCGAGAGCTTCGCCGTTCGTCGCCGACCGCGGCCGCGAGCGCCTCGCGCGACGATCCGTCGTCGTCGAGTGCCGCGAGCGTCGCCGACGAGTCGAGCAGCTCCTCGCTGCTGCTCCTCGTCGAGCTTCGCGAAGCCTTCGACGCCTCGAGCCGCTCGCGCGCGCCCGTCGACCTCCCAGCGCAGCCGCAGCGGCCGCTCGACGGTGATCCGCTGGTAGCCGAACTGCCTCGTTGGGGAAGATCTTGACGCGCTCGCCCTCCGCGAACTCGCCGTAGAGGCGGGTGATCTCGTCGATCTGCTCGGGCGAGATCTGCTTGCGCTTGTCGCCGAGGCTCTTGCGCATCTTCTCCCAGAGCTCGCGCGCGTCGACGAGCTGCACCTTGCCGCGCCGCTCGGCGCTCTTGCGGTTGGTGACGATCCAGAAGTAGGTGGAGATGCCGGTGTTGTAGAAGAGCTGGTCGGGCAGCGCGACGACGCCTCGAGCCAGTCGTTCTCGATGATCCAGCGGCGGATCTCCGACTCGCCCGAGCCGGCGGCGCCGGTGAACAGCGGCGAGCCGTTGAAGACGATCGCGAGCCGCGAGCCGCCCTCCTCGGCCGGCTTCATCTTCGAGATCATGTGCTGGAGGAACAGGAAGCTGCCGTCGTTGATCGCGCGGCAGCCCGGCGCCGAAGCGGCCGCCGAAGCCAGCCGCTCGCGCTCGTCCTTCGGATCTCGCTCGACCTTCTTCCACTCCACGCCGAACGGCGGGTTGGCGAGCATGTAGTCGAACGTCTCGCCCGTCGTGGCCGTCCTCGGTGAAGCGAGTTGCCCGGACGATGTGGGCCGCGTCCTGGCCCTTGAGCATCATGTCGGAGCGGCAGATCGGCGTAGGTCTCGTCGTTCAGCTCCTGCCCGAAGACCTCCAGCCGCGCGTCGGGGTTCAGCTCGCGCAGGTAGTCCTCGGCGACCGAGAGCATCCCGCCGGTGCCGCAGGCCGGGTCGTAGAGCGTCTTCACGATCCCGGCTTGGTCAGCACATCGTCGTCCTCGATGAAGAGCAGGTTCACCATCAGGCGGATCACCTCGCGGGGCGTGAAGTGCTCGCCGGCGGTCTCGTTCGACTGCTCGGAGAAGCGGCGGATCAGCTCCTCGAAGAGGTAGCCCATCTCGAGGTTCGAGACGACTTCGGGGTGCAGGTCGATGTCGGCGAACTTCTGGACCACCTGGTAGAGCAGGTTCGCCCGGTCGAGCTTGGCGATCTGCTTGTGGAAGTCGAACTTCTCGAGCACGTCGCGCGCGTCCGGGAGAACCGCGATGTAGGAGCGGAGGTTGTCGGCGATGTTGGTCGGGTCGTCGAGCAGGCGCCGGAAGTCGAGCGGGCTCGTGTTGTAGAACTGCACGCCCGCGACCGGCTCGAGCACCGGCCCGACGTTCTCGACCTTGCCCTTGAGCTTCTCGGCTCGCGCGAGCACCTCCGCCTTGGTCGGCTCCAGCACGCAGTCGAGGCGGCGCAGCACGACGAGCGGCAGGATCACTTGCCCGTACTCGGACTGCTTGTAGTCGCCGCGGAGCAGGTCGGCGACCGACCAGATGAAGCCGGCGTGGTTCCGCAGCTGCGGTTCGGAGCTCATTGTCAACAGAGCGTAATTGGCCTCTCCGGACATGACACCAACGCCTCGTGAGGCCGCCACACCGAGCCCCTTGACGCCCTCGCTCGATAGCGCGCGACGTCTCTCGTAACACCACCCCGCTTCCGGCAGCTCTTTAGGCGCCGCATTACCCCCTAACGAACCTCGCTCCCGCCTCGCGCAGCATCGCAAACGGCGTGATGCACTCAACCTGCAGGTCGGAACAGGCGTCCGGGATCTTGATTTTGTTCGGCGAGTTCGACGAGGACCTCATGCGTGACAACGACGTCGGCGTTGGCATGTGCCTGAGAGACGAGGTAGTAATCGGCCTTCGCGAGGAAGTCGGCGACGGCGCCGGCGGCGTAGCGGTCGCAGCTGCTCGCCCACTCGCTCGCGACGCGAAAGCTGGCCACTACCTCGTCGTCAGGCGGGAGGAAGAAGGTCTCATCGCGGTCTATAGCCACCGGGGCGAGTTCGTCTCCGCCGCCGCGCAGCTCGTACTCCACGGCTTCGACGCTCGCCAGCGCGCCCTCGGCGTTCGCGGCGAGCGGCCGGTCCCAGAATCCTGGAACCACGTCGAAGGCG
This sequence comes from uncultured Actinomycetes bacterium, assembly GCA_963746965.1. Classification (GTDB taxonomy): domain Bacteria; phylum Actinomycetota; class Thermoleophilia; order Gaiellales; family Gaiellaceae; genus Palsa-739. Next base: position 2,482,210 of record CAVVDH010000001.1, read on the forward strand.
TAGTGCCTGTTCGTCGCCTGGATGAAGACGTCCGCGTCGATGAGGTACATCACTCACCTCGCAGCTGCGCGGCCAACTCGTTGAAAGTCGACACGCTGCGAACCCCAAGCAGCTGGAACGCGTCGCGATAGAGCGTGGCGCCCTCGAGCGTGCTCTCGATGATCGCCCGGGAGAACCGCCTGCTCGCGCGCAAGGGCTGGGTGTTGTAGAAGTTGCCGCCCTGGCCACCCTCGCCGTCCTCTTCGAGCAACGCGAGCACGCGGTCGCGTTCAGCTTGGTAGGCGGCCCGGTACTCGTCCCACGAGAGGTACTGGGCGTCGAAAAGCCGGCGAAGGATGACGAGGGTGCTGACCCGGAACCGCGCAGCGAGACGTTCCAGTTCGGCCGTTAGGGGCTGATGTGGCTGGAAGGCCGCCCGAAGTGATGCGAGCGGGACGAGGAATTCGGCCGCAACCTGGTTGCACCAGCGTTCGACGGCGATGTCAGGAGCGAATGCCGGATCAGCGTCGGAAAGTGCCGAGACTCCGATCCATAGGTGGGCTAGCTCGTGCGCGAGCGTGAAGATCTGCGCAGCCTTTGTGTCCGCTCCGTTCACGAACAGGACTGGAGCGAGCTCGTGGACGAGTGAGAACCCGCGGAACTCCGCGGGCCGGAGTTTCCGGCGCGTGTTGTTGCCGACGACGCCGTTCACCATCACCAGAACGCCGCGGCGCTCGGCTCGGTCGATCAACACGCTGAGCGCGTTAGCCCACGTCGCTCCGCGAGCTTCGGGGCATAGTCGAGAGCCTCGGCCATTGCGCGAGCCGCGTCGTTCACGGGCACATCCGCCGACAGGGCTCCAACGAACGCGAGGCGAGCTTGACCTGTGGTGCGCGCGTACTCCGCGTACCAGTCCTGGCGCTGCTGGCACAGGAAGATCGTGTCTAGAAGGTCTGGGCTGGGACGTCTGATCGCTTCGTCGCCCATGGTGCGGTAATCGGCGACGGGAAGCGGCTCCTCAGGTGGCTCTCGGAGCAGGAGGTAGCCGATCGGAGTCCTGGTCGCACGAGCGAAGTTCTCGAGCTGCTTCAGCGTCGGAGCGAGTGTCCCCCGCTCCCACTCCCGCAGCTGGGGAAGCGCGCCGCTAGCTCATCGCGATCGCGGGTCGAGCGCTCACGGGCCCAGATCAGTAGTTCAGGCCTGACGTCGACGCGAACCGACACGCTCGCAATTCTGTCGATTCCAAACGACGACGTTGTGTGTTCGTCGAACGCCCGCTGCCATCATCCCCGCAACGGCTGCCGCAGCAGGAAAGCGAGTCGGACAACTGTAAAGAGAGAGAGAGAGAGAGAGAGAGAGAGAGAGACACAACTGTGCGAGACACATATGCATCCTTGATGCTATAGTGCCTCATGCTCTGGGTCTCGAAGCTGGCGCCGGGGCAGGAGGCGTATTACGAGCGCTCAGTCGCGGCCGGGATCGACGACTACTACGCCGGTCGCGGTGAGTCGCAAGGCGTGTGGGTCGGACACGGAGCCAGAGAGCTCCAGCTCAAAGGCGTCGTCGGTGACGGGGAGCTCGGACGGCTGATCAGCGGACATCACCCGGTAACGTCCGTCCTGCTCCGCTCGCATCCGCCGAAGAAGCAGATCACCGTCGAGCGGATCGATCCTGCCACCGGCGAGCGGACACTCGAGCAGAAGACGCTCTCGCCGGTTGCCGGCTACGACCTCGTCTTCTCGCCCCCGAAGAGCGTCAGCCTCTTGCACGCACTCGGAAACGACGACGTGCGCCACGCCGTCAACCAGGCGCACTTCGCCGCGTGGCAAGCAGTGCTCATCTACCTCGAGCAGCGAGCGTGCGTCACACGCAAGGGCAAGAACGGCGTCCTGCACGAGCGCGGCTCCGGCTTCGTCGCCGCCGCCTACCAGCACCGCACCTCGCGCGCGCAGGACCCACACCTGCATACGCACGTGATCGTCGCGAACATGGCGCGAAGGCCGGACGGCACGTGGCGTGCGCTCGACGGCGAACCGATCCTGAAGCACTACCGGCTCGCCGCTGGTTACCTCTACCAGGCGCAGCTCCGCTTCGAGCTGACCCGCTCGCTCGGCGTCGAGTGGCGCGAGCCCGAGCACGGGATGGCCGAGATCGCCGGCGTGCCGGAGGAGGCGTTGCGGGCGTTTTCGCAGCGGCGGGCGCAGGTGCTCGACTACCTCGAGCGTCAGGGAACCTCGGGCTTCTACGCGGCGAAGGTCGCCGCGATCAAGACGCGCGACCGCAAGGAGCCGGTCGACCTGCCCCGGATGCAGCTGGAGTGGCAGGCACGCGCGGCCGAGCACGCGTTCGGGCGACGCCAGCTCAGGCGGCTACTCGGCCACACCGCTGAGCACGAGCTGAGCGAGCAGCAAGCCGCCGAGCTCGCTGCGCGGCTCGCCGGACCCGACGGGCTGACCGAGAAGCGTTCGACGTTCACCGGGACGGACGCGGTGATGGCCTTCGCCGAAGCGCACACCCACGGCGCCCCGGTGGAGCACGTGCTCGCGCTCGTCCGGCGCTTCGTCGGCATGGAGCAGGTCGCACCAATCGCGCCGGCAGCCGTCGGCCGACCGGCTTCCTTCTCGACCGTCGAGCTGCTGCGCCACGAGCGGGTCGCACTTCAACTCGCCGCGGCCGACCGCGAGGTCTCCTCGTCGGTTGTCTCAGCGCGATTGATGAAGGAGGTCGTCGATGAGCAGGCAGACGCCCTCGGCCGCGAGCAAGCGGCGATGGTGCGTGCGGTCGCCTCGAGCCCAGACCGGGTCGTTTGCGTCGTCGGTCAGGCCGGTTGCGGCAAGACCACCGCGCTCGCCGCGCTCGCCGACGCTTTCGAGCGCGAGGGATACGTGACGCTCGGCGCCGCCCCCTCAGGAGTCGCAGCCGCCAATCTCGCCGCCGAGACCGGCGTCGCCAGCGGCACCCTCCACCGCCTCCTCGCGGAAGCACGACAGCGTAGCGGTCTCCCCCGCCGTTGCCTGCTCATCGTCGACGAGGCCGGGATGGCCGACACCCGCACGCTCACGCGCGTCCTCTCCCAGGTCGAGCACGCGCACGGCAAGGCGGTCCTTGTAGGCGATCCCGCCCAGCTCGCGGCGGTCGGCCCAGGCGGCCTCTTCGCAGCGATCTTGGAGCGCAACGGCGGGATCGAGCTTCACGACAACCGCCGCCAGCGCGACGAGCTCGAACGGCGCGCGCTCGCCCTCCTCCGCCAAGGTCGGAGCCGCGACTACCTCGCCCAGGCCGCCGAGCGCGGCACGCTCTCGGTCGCTTGTAGCCGCACCGAGGCGAAGGCACAGCTCGTCGCCGACTGGTGGGAAGAAGCCCGCGCCGACCCCGCCGGAAGCGTGATGATCGCCTACCGGCGCGCCGACGTCGCCGAGCTCAACACCGTCGCCCGCACCCTCCTCGACCGCGAGGGAGGACTCGGCCGCAAACGGCTCCGCCTCAACAACGGCATCGAGCTCGCGGCCGGCGACCGCATCCTCTGCACCCGCAACGACCGCCGCCTCGCCGTCAGCAACGGCAGCCGCAGCACCGTGAGCGAGATCGACGAAGGTCGCCAAGCGATCCGCGTGGACCTGGACGACGGCCGCCGCCTTGCCCTCCCCGCCGACTATCTCGAGGCGGGAAACATCGTCCACGCCTACGCGCTCACCGGCCACAAGGTGCAAGGGCTCACGGTCGAGCAGGCTTTCGTCCTCGCCGACGACCGGCGGGCGCTGAAGGAATGGGGCTACGTCGCCCTCAGTCGCGCTCGCGAGCAGACCCGCCTCTACACGATCTCCAACGAGCTCGAACCGGATGCGCCGCCGCAGCGGCTGGAACCCGCGGGTCCGGTCGACCGGCTCGCGGAGGCGCTCGCTCGCCCCGCCGCCGAAACGCTCGCCCTCGAGGCTGCGATGCCGCGAAGTGGCTCGCCCGTCCCCTCCGATCACGCCAGGCTCGGGCGGGAAAGGCGTCAACTCACTGACCAGCGCCGCACGCTCGAGAAGGAGCGCATCGACGAGGCGCGGCGGGTACACCGAGCGCGGCGCGAACTCGACGGACTGGGCGCGATCGGCCGCGCCCGCCAAGGCCGCGCCCTCCGCAACCAGATCGACGAACGCGAGGAGAGGCTCGCGCGGCTCGACCGCGACCTCGAGCGCCTCGACAGCGCGATTCGGGAAACGCGTCAGCGCGCCCTCGAGCTCAGCCGGACTGCACGACGTCCGGAGCGCGGCCTGACCCGTGAACGCAGCATCGGGCGTAGTCTCGAGGTCGAGCTCTGATCAGATGTCCATGCCGATGTCGCGCTCGATCCCGAGCGTCCGCTGCAGACCGTGCTCGGACTCCATGATCCGCCGTAGCTCCCGTGACCGCTCGACCTCGAGCTGCCGCAGCCGCTCCATGTCACGTCCAGGCTCCTGGCCGAGCTCGTGAGCGAGCGCAGCCGACATCCGCGCCAGGTCCGCAGCCGACGCGACTCGCGGCCGCAATCCCTGGCCGATGTGCTCGTGGGTTGCGCCGCGCCGCAGGTCGTCGAATCCACGTCGCGTCCCGGCCGGCTCCGGCACCAGCGCCAGCTCCCCCATCGACGTGCGAAACCGAACAACCCGCTCGCGCTCGAGCGCCTCTGCGTCCAGCGACAGCCGCCGCCGGTCCGTGCGCCTCGCCTCCAGCTCCTCAAGCGCCTTCTCGAGTCGCTCCAGGTTGTCAGGCCGCAGCGACGGGCAAACATCGACACCGCTCGTGATCTCGTCCGTGCCCCGGATCACACGCGCGAGCCCGCCGATCAGCACGTAGGCCACGTAGTTGCGATCGAGCGCCGCGAGAACCCCGCGCGGGTCGAACATCTCCTCGTCGGCCACGCTCAGGATTCCTCTCGGCGCCGCTCAATCAGCCGGTCGAGCCGCCGCTCCGGCGAGAGCATCTGATTCTCCGCGATCCGCTCGTCCGGTCCCGGGTCGTAGGGGATCAACTCAAGTGGGATGTCGAAGCCGCACGCACGCAACAGCTCGACCAGCGTGTCCAGGCTCGGCGCGACCACGCCTTGCTCGTAGCGCGCGATCACCGTTCGATCCTTGCGGCTTTCGATTGCCAACTCCTGCTGACTGAACCCAGCCCGCAGCCGCGCCTCTCTGAGCAGTGCGGCGCTCCTCACGGTCTCAGCACGCATACCGCCATTCTACCTAGTTGGACGCTCTATCCGCTATGTATGCTAATCTGCCTCATCTATGGCGAGCGACCGCTTGCTCACCGCCGCCGATGTCGCCGAGCTGCTGAGCGTCCCGGTGAGCTGGGTACGCGAGCACACCCGCAGCGGCCGCATCCCTCACGTCCAACTCGGACACTACGTTCGGTACCGACACGAAACCGTCGTAACCTGGGTGGCCGAGCAAGAGGCGAGCGCGTTCCGCCGACACCACCCACGGATTACGACCTGAGGAGCGACCGATGCCGAGAGGAGCCAGCGTCGTCCGGTACCAAGGCAAGCGCGGCGCCGTCTGGCGGATCAGATACCGCGACGCCGTTGGGCGGCAGGTTCAGGAGACGCTCGGCCCCGAGCCGGAGTGGACCGAGCGCAGAGCGCAGAGGGAGCTCGGTAAGCGGCTCGCGGCGGTGCAGGAGGGATTCCGGAAGCCCAACCGAACGACCTTCGCCGACTTCGCGGACCGCTTCATCCGCGACTACCTGCCCGGACGGAACCTCAAGCGGTCGACCACAGAGAACTACCGCTACATCCTCGACGGCCACCTCCTCCCCTTCTTCGGCGACCAGACTCTGAGCGAGCTCGAGGCACGACCGGAGCTGATCAATGCATACGTCGCGCTCAAGGCGCAAAGCGGGCTGTCGACGAAGACGATCCAGAACCACCTCCTGCTCCTGAACGTGATGCTGCGTCGCGCGGTCGTGTGGCGCCTGATCCGCAGCAACCCCGTCTCGAGCATCGACCGGCCAAGCCTCGTCCAGCCCGAGATGAACGTGCTCACCGAGACGGAGATCGCCAGGCTCTCAAACGCCTACGACGAGCTGATCGCCGAGGCAGCGGAGGCGGAAGGCCAGTGGTGGGCGCTCGCGAAGGCGATAGTGCTGACCGCGCTCGGCACCGCACTCCGCCGCGGCGAGCTGATCGGGCTCCGCTGGAGCGCCGTCAACCTGCTCGAGGCGAAGATCGAGGTCCGCGAAACCTTCGTGCGCGGGCGGTTCACGACGCCGAAGAGCCGGGCGTCAAGGCGCGTCGTCGAGCTCGGCCCGCGCACCCTCGCGGTCATCGAGGAGCAGTGGCAGCGCACCGAGTATCGCGGTGACGACGACATCGTCTTCGGCCATCCCACGAAGGGGACGCCGCTCGAGACGGGCAAACTCGCGACGCGCTACTTCAAGCCGGCGCTCGCTCGGGCGGGGATCGAGAAGCCGTTCCGCCCCTTCCACGACCTCCGGCATACGTCGCTCACACACACCGCCGCGGCCGGGAACCCGCAGATCTACGTGCAGGCACGCGCGGGACACTCGCAAGGCTCGATCACCGAGCGCTACATGCACGCGGCGCAGGTGCTCTTCCCGGGCGCCGCTGAGCGAAGCGAGGAGCGCATGTTCGGCGCTCACGAGGGACTCGAAGGACCGCCCGACGACTAATCGGGCAGCGGCCATCGCCAGTCGACTCGTCCCTCGTTCTCGACGAGCAACCTCTGGGTAAGCACCGGCAAATCGGGCGGCGCGAAGGTGTCGCCGCTCGCCAGGACGACCGACGTTGCCGCCGCCGCATGCGTGGCTGCCATCATGAGATCTTCACCCAAAGCCAGCAGCGCCGCGACGACGCCCGCGAAGAGGTCACCACTCCCGACAGTCGAGAACGGTCGCACCGGAAAGGCAGGAATGAGCGATCGGCGCCCATCCGCGAGCCGCTCGACGACCAACGCTCCCCTCGGTCCGTCTTTCACCACGGCACGGTTGAAGCCGCCCGGCAGACGGACTTCGCCTGTGTCCTGATCGAGAACACCTTCATCGACCGCCTCACCAGCGTTCACAAGCAGCACTCGGTCCGCCACTCCCAAGGCCGTTGCCGCCCGCGCGTCGCGCGTGCGCGAGAGCCATCCCTGGCGGTCCCAGATCAACGTGCGTGCCGTTGTCGCGGAGGCCTGGACCTCCGGGTCTTGCACCGGATCGAAGTCCGGAACGCCAAAGGCGAGCAGAACGCGAGCCTTCGGGAGCGTCGGCAGAGCCGTCGGGCATGTCTCCGCGGGCCGGTACAGAGGCTGGGGATTGTCGGCGTCCGCGTCTCCGGCATATGCGAACGTTCCCGAGGCTCCATCGAGCGCGACCAGGTGCGTGTCGACGGATGCATGCTCGAGCAGAGAGTGTGCGGCTTCGGTGTCCTCCGATCCGACGAAGGAAGCGACCGATACGGACGCTCCAAAGCGGGACGCTGCGACTGCGGCTGTCAGCGCGCTTCCGGCAAGCCTGATCTCCGGGTCCTCGTCGCCGGGACGCCGGATGATCTCGCGAAAGATGCCCCCAACGACCAGGACGTTACGCATCAGCTAGAGCGCTCGCTGCAACTCCCAGAGCATGAGATCAAACGCGGCCGGCGGCGCGTTCAGCTCGTCGCACCACGCGAGGAAGCTTCGCTCAACAGCTCGGTAATCGCGTGGAAGTCTCGCTTGGGTGATGCGACCGGCCGCAGCGAGAGCTCGAAGGACGTGGATATCGATGACGGCGAGTGCTTCGGCCAAGCCGACGTTTCGCAGCAACCAGCTCGCGGTCTTCAACCCGACACCCGGGCAGCCGCAAAGGAGATCACGACGAGCGTGTTCATCTTCGAGCAGCGCGAGGTGCTCGAACAGGGGGCGCCGTGCACGCAGCCAGTCGGCCGCCCGAGCTATCAGTTCCGCCTTCCGCCTCGGGTAGCGGTAGCGGCGGAGTGACCCATCTTGCCGCCGAGGCTCGAACTGTGCCGTCTCAAGCTCTGCTCGCAGAAGCTGTTCGAGCCTGTTCGTCTCCCAGCTGCAGCCGAACACTTTCAGCGGCGCGAGCACAGCGGAAGCTGAACGGGCGAGCTCGAAGGTGACGCCATACCCACCGAGCAGACAGAACAGGAGCTCTTCTTCGATATCGGGCGAACTGGTGCCCGCCGGCGCCGTCACCCGCTCGATGTAGAAGCTCCCAAACTCGCCCCAGAGCGCGGACCAGTCGACGGGGGTGACCTGCGTGTCCGCCCCGATCATCGACTCCTCATTCGCCTCGGCGTGAGAGGTCCCTGCCCTCACTGGCCGATCCTGCCATACCCCCGTGCTTCGAGCCGGATGACCCTAGACTCGCATCATGGCGTCCGTTCTGCCCGCAGATATCTACATCTCAGGCGACATCGAGGCAGACGGCCCGATCCCGGGTCAGTACTCGATGCTGTCGTTCGGCCTCTGCGTCGCCGGGCGCTTCGACGGTGACCACTTCGAAGCCTGCGACCCCGAGGTCGAAACGTTCTACGCAGAGCTCCAACCGATTTCGGATCGTTGGGACCGTGCGGCGGTGAGAGTCGCGCACCTCGATCGCGAGGAGCTGAAACGGACCGGTCGGACGCCGCGTGATGCCATGACGGAAGCGGCGCGATGGGTTCGGGAGGCAGCCGGGGATGACCGCACCGTTTTCGTGGGCTTCCCGGTTGTGTTCGACTGGATGTTCTTGTACTGGTACTTCGTCACCTTCGCCGACGGAGGCTCGCCTTTCGAGTTCTCGGCCGTGCTCGACATGAAGACAATGTTCCAGCAAAAGGCGCGAGTGGTGACCGCCGCCGCCGGCCTGAGCGATCTACCCGCTGAGCTGCGTTCCGACCGGCCGCATACGCACAACGCGCTGGACGACGCCTTGCGGCAAGCGGAGATCTTCGCGCGATTGTTCCTCTGGGACGGCCGCGCAGAACGCGACTAGCCAGCCTCTTCTTCGCTCTCAGGCGGTCCGGCCGACTCATCGGTCGCTGGCTGTTCCAATCCCCGGATCCCTTGCCACATCGCAAGCAAACGCACGTACCAGACGGGAGCGCCGGCATGACGGTCGAGCAACTGGCTGGCCCGTACCTTGCGAGTGTGTTTCGCCTTGACCCAGAGGAAACGCGACTCGGGGATCGGCGGCAACTCGTCCATTGTCGTGTCGTACTCGAGGTTGAGATCGCGGCTAGCGGTGTCGACAGTGCCGTTACCGATCGTCGCCACACGAAAGAGGCCCTTCAACCGGCCCAGGCGCCGAGCCGCCTCGTTATGCGCGCCTGCCCGCTGGCGCCAGTCAACGCGCAAGTCCACGAGCGTCAGGAAGAAGATCAGCGCCGTTAAGACGCCCACCCAAACCTGCACGTGCGCCTTGATGCCGAGGATCGAAACCGTCGAGTCGCCGCTCAGAAATGCAACGGAGCTCGCCACGATCGAAAGACCGAGTACCAGCAGTGTGAGAAGAAGCGCCCGGCGCTCGTAGCGATCGCGCAGCAGGGAGTGCCCGGTCAGCATCTGGTCTAGTACGCGGCGCTTCCGGCGAAACTCGTCCGGCGTCGGCGAAGACGGCGCCGTCATAGGCCGAAGAGCCGCTTCCAGTCATCGACCGATTGACCGTGCTCCATGCGGTTCGCGATGTTCGCGAGGTCCCGGGCAAGGGTCACCCGAGCGCTCGACCCAGTGTCACCCAAGCTCTCATCGACCGACCTCGACTGACCGGTGACGTCCGCAAGCGGGCGCCTGACGCGTTCGCTTGCTGTCCTGAAAAAGTGCTGCACCATTGCCTTTGGCGTCTTCGGCCCGTCGTAGTTCGCAAAAGCATCGACAGCAAGAGCTTCAACGTGGTATCCGAACGGCTGTCGCTGGCTCGACAGCTGCGACGCAATGATCTCCTTCGCCAGCTTGATCACCGGCACGACCGTGCCGCCCTGGGCTCTATTGGTCGCAGTCAGCTGATCGGCGAACGCCTTCGGCTTGATCCCGTGCTGCCAGCTTGTTCCATCCGCAGACGAGATCGACATCGTGTCACCACGTTGCACGGCAGGAAGCAGCTGAATCTCGGTGCCATCCCGGTACTCCACGGTGACGGCGCGTGGGCCAACGCGTATGTCGGCAACTTCGCCGGCAGACAACTTGCCCTCGAGAGTTCTTGCAAATTCCCGGCGAAACTCCTCTGGGGAACGATCAGCCAGCTGGGCGTCCTTCAGAGCCACGAGCAGGTCGACGTCGCTCAGGCCTTCGACGTAAGTGTGCTTCGCGATCGAACCGCCAAACCGGAGATCACTCAAGCTCCTCGACACGGCCAGCGAGCGCCTCCTTGATTCTGATCGATCCGCGTGTTGACCTGTTCCACGTCACGGTCGTTAGCGGCAAGCACCTCGTGCCTGAGGTAGCTGTTGACGTCGGCATCGACGCGCTGCTGCTCGACGCGCTCGCGCATCCGCTCCTGGAAGTCCTGCGCTTCAGACGAGGTGACTCGGAAGCTTCCGCCGCTACCGCCCACGCTTCCTCCTTCGAACTGACGAGAGCAGCGCATCATGCGCGGGCTTCAACAAATCGCCGTGGCGGAGCACCTTCCAATCTTCATTCTGGTCGTTGAAGACCTTCAGCTCACGGCTCAGCTCGCGAATCGCGTCGAGGTTGTCGGCTTGGACGTCGAGGGCCGCGGAAGGCAGCCTCTTGTCGAATTGTCGCTTGATGAGCGGAAGCGACTGCCGGTACACGCCCATTCCATCGTGGTAGCCGTATCGAAGCCAGGTGAGACCGTCGAAGATCTCGGCTCCAGCTGCGAAGTAGAGCGGTGTGTAGAGGGGGTCGAGCCCGCCGAAGACATGGATCGGGGCTTCGACTCCCGCTTCGTCGAGTGTATCCGCAAGCTCGACGATCGTCTTCAGACGGTTGACGATCGTGTTGCCCAACTCCTTCTCGGTGATACCGATCACATCGAAGAAGCGGAGTTCCTCGGCGTGCGGAACGAGCCTCTTGATCTGGTTCTGGCGATAGCTCCCAGCCCCCGGAGGCTTGAGCATGAACGTTCGCACGAAGCGTCGATGATCGGCGAAGAACTCTTGCGCGGCACTTATCTGCTCCTCGTAGGGGCCGTGAACGTCGAACGAAACCAAGGCCGCCTTGAGCTCTGCATCAAGTGACTCCACCATCCGCCCGTAGAGCTCCAGCGTCCACTCGTACGGTTCGCGCGTCTCCTCGTAGGGCTCGCCGAGATCGGAGCCCGGACTCGCCTCATACCAACCGCTGTCGATGATCAGGAACCGCGGAATGGCATAGGGAGAGGTCCGAAAACCATTCTTGAGCGACTCAGGCTCCAGCAATCCGCTCGTACGTGATGTCGTACGCGGAGATAAGCAGCGACTCGTAGAAGGCGTCTGCTCCGAACAAGTTGAGGAGGCCGGCCGGAGCGGGAAGTTCGCCTTCCTGGCCGACTTCAACGGGAGCGAAGCCTTTGCTCGAGAGCGACGGCACAAGCAGCGGCGTCTCGATCGTTGTTCCGTCGCGGAACGTGATTTCCCGGCTACGCGAGCGCACGAAGAAGCTCCATGTCCTTGCACGACAAGCACTCCCCGCAAGGGTCGCCACCGCGCTCACAGCTGTACGTCAGGCCGATAGGAACACCCAGTTGGCGCGCAAGCAGATAGATGTCGCCCTTGGAGACGTCTATGAATGGGGCGGCGAGCGTCACTTCGCCGCCGGTGTGGAACGCGAGGGAACGTTGCATGAGTTCCACGAACTCTGACGTGCAGTCGACGTAACCAGTGCCTCCGTGAATACCGATGATGCTCGTGGTCGGCCCCGACGGGGCTGCGAGCAGGGCGCTGTGAACAAGGAAGGCATTACGTCCTCGTATCTCGCCCGCCCGGAAGCGACGGTTGGTCAGCGTCAGGGTCTCGAGTGAAACCGAGTAGTGGTTGGCGATTGCCTCTGCCGCCTGTCGCTCCTCGCGGTCGGCCGACTGGCCGTACCTGAGAAAGAGCGCGCTGCACGGCGTGCTCTCGCGAACGGCGGCGGCTAGGGCTGTCGCCGAGTCGAAGCCGCCGCTAAGAAGAATGAGGGTGGTCGCCACACGATGGACAATAGGCGCGCTTCCGGCCCCACAGGGAAGTCCTGAACTGATTCGTCAGCGAAGGCAACGAGCGACGCCAGAAACGGACTTGTTTCGCCTCGACTAACTCTCGACATGGGTACAAAAAGGGGTACAAAATCGCGCTCGTCGCGCCTGGATAGAAAACAAAAGACCCGACTGAGCAGGGCCTTTTAGATAGCGGGGGCAGGATTTGAACCTGCGACCTCCGGGTTATGAGCCCGGCGAGCTACCTGACTGCTCCACCCCGCGTCGCGGCCCCGATTGTAGCACCCTCGTTACGATCGTCCCGATGTGGGACTGGACGATCTGGGGCGCGCTCATCGCCGCGACGCTCGCCGGATTCGCGGCGCTCGCGGTACTCGCGGTGCGCGCCCGCCGGGCGTGGCGCGACGTGAGGGACGTCCGCCGGGACGTCGTCCGCCGGCTCGCAGAGCTCGGCGCGAAGGGCGAGGCGACGGCGGAGATGGTCGCCGCCGCCGGCGACAACGCCGAGGTGGAACAGAGCCTCGGGCGCCTGCGCGTCTCGCTCGCCCGGCTGGCGGTCCTGCGCGCGGCGCTCGATGAGGCGCGGGTCACGTTCGGACGGGTCACGGCGGTCGTTCCCCGCAAGTGATCGTCGCCGCGATCGACCTCGGGACGAACACCACGCGCCTGCTCGTCGCTCGCCTCGACGACGGTCGGCTCGAGGAGCTGCACCGGGAGACGCGCATCACCCGGCTCGGCGAGGGCGTCGACGCACGCGGCCGCCTGCTCCCCGTCCCGATCGCCCGGGTCCGCAACGCCCTCTCCGACTACCGCCGTGCCGCGGAGTCGCTGGGCGCGGAGCGGACGCTGCTCGTCGCGACGAGCGCCGTCCGCGACGCGGAGAACGGCGAGGCGTTCCTCGGCGAGATCGAGTGGAGCTACGGCTTCACGACGCGACTGCTCTCCGGTGACGAGGAGGCGGAGCTGATGCGGCGCGGCATCGGCCCGACCGATCCCGGGACGCTGATCGTCGACATCGGCGGCGGCTCGACCGAGCTCGTTCTGGACGGCTTCCAGACGAGCCTGCCGCTGGGCTCCGTCCGGTTCACCGAGCGGCACGGCGAGGAGGTTGCGGCGCTCGAAGCGGCCGCGCACGAGCTGTTGCCGGAGCTCGAGCCGGCGGCGGCGATCGGCGTGGCGGGCACGATCACGACGATCGCGGCGCTCGACCTCGGCCTGGCGGAGTACGACCGGGACCGCGTGCACGGCCACGTGCTCACTCGAGAGGGAGCTCGGGCGCAGCTCGCACGGCTCGCGGCGCTGCCGCTCGAAGAGCGGCGGCGGGTTCCCGCCCTCGAGCCGGAGCGCGCGCCCGTGATCGTCGCGGGGGCCGCGATCCTGGTCGCGATTCTCGACGCGTACCGCCTCGACGGGATCGCCGTGAGCGAGCGGGGACTACTCCATGGCGCGGCGTTCGCCGCCGCCGGCCTCCCGGAGCCGGAAGAGGGCGAGGCTCCTCCCGGCGCCTACACCTGCTGCTAGAGCACGAGCGAGCCGGGCTCGGGCTCGCTCTCCGGCCGCTCGTCCTCGGCGAGACGCCGCTGGACGACGGCCCGCGAGAGGACGCCGACGAGCCGGCCGCCCTCCTCGACGACGGGCACCCGCTCGAGATCGTGCTCCTCGAGGAAGCGGAAGGCGCCCTCGAGCTCGAGACCGCCGTCGAGGGTGAAGTTCGGCGGCTCTGCGATCTCGCGGAGCGTCACGCCGACCGGGTCGAGCCCGGCGGCGACGACCTCGCGGACGAGCGTCTTCCGCGTCACCACGCCGACCAGCTGCCTGCCCTCCTCGGTGACGAAGATCGCCCGCACGTCGGCGCTGTCGGCGAAGCAGCGGCCTGCTTCCTGCGCGCTCGCGCCCGCCGCCAGCGTCGTCGGCTCGGGCACCATCGCGTCGCGCACCGTCTCGGGACTCATGGTGTGCATTCTCACGGATAGATGCCGCGAGCTTCCAGCGCGCCCGCCACTTCGCGGATCGCCGCGACCATCGCCGCCTGCCGCAGCGTGATCCCCTTGTCCTCGGCGACCGAGTAGACGCGGCCGAAGGCATCGCCCATCTTGTCGGAGAGCTTGCGCCGAATCTCGTCGCGGTCCCAGAAGAGCCGGCCGAGGTCCTGCACCCATTCGAAGTACGAGACCGTGACTCCGCCGGCGTTCGTGAGGATGTCGGGCACCACCGGGATCCCGCGCTCGCCGAGGATCTCGTCGGCCTCGATCGTCGTCGGCCCGTTCGCGCCCTCGACGACGAGCGACGCGCGCACCCGGTCGGCGTTCGCGCTCGTCAGCTGGTCCTCGCGGGCTGCCAGGACGAGCACGTCGCATTCGAGCTCCAGGAGCTGCTCGTTCGTGATCCGCTCGCAGCGGTCGTAGCCGGCGAGCGAGCCGTTCTCGGCGACGTAGGCGTGGAGGGCGGGAACGTCGAGGCCGCGCTCGTCGTGCAGGCCGCCGGAGATGTCCGAGACGGCGAGGACCCGCGCGCCTTGGTCGTGGAGCTCCGATGCCGCGACGCCGCCGACATTCCCGAAGCCCTGCACGACACACGAGCGCCCGGCGAGCTCGTGACCGAGCCGCCGACTCGCGTGCTCGGCGACCATCACGACTCCGGCACCGGTCGCCTCGCGGCGAAAGACGGAGCCGCCGATGGAGATCGGCTTGCCCGTCACGACCTCGGGCACGGCATAACCGCTCTGCATCGAGTACGTGTCCATCATCCAGGCCATCGTTTGCTCGTTCGTCGCCATGTCCGGCGCCGGAATGTCCGTCTGCGGGCCGATCTCACGGATGAGCTCCGAGGTGAAGCGGCGCGTGAGCTTCTCGAGCTCGCGCTGCGAGAGCGCGTGGGTGTCGCAGCGGATGCCGCCCTTCGCACCACCGTACGGGAGCCGCAGGAGCCCGCACTTCCAGGTCATCCACGTCGCGAGGGCGGCGCACTCGCCGAGCGAGACCTCCGGGTCGTAACGAATGCCACCCTTCGTCGGGCCGAGGACCGTGGAGTGCTGGACGCGGTAGCCGGGGAAGATCTCGACCGAGCCGTCGTCCCGGCGGAGCGGGACGCTGACGATGACCGCGCGCTCGGGAAAGCTGAGCCGTTCGGCCACCATCTCCGACACGCCGGCGTACGGAAGCGCCTGCTCGTACTGGGCGCGCGCCATACGAAACAGCGGCGTGTCCCACTCGAGAACCGGCTCGGTCGGCGACGCATCCAGCTCGGACACGGGCCGGAGTGTACGGTCGAACGGGCCGCGGCGCGCGGCTGGGGCCACCCCGGGCCTCCACCCACCTTCGAGCCTAACGCGGGGAAGCGCACGTGTCCGCGACGGAATCGTCGCGAAGGACCGGCTATCCGCCCCGTCCCCCGTGCTCGGCGGAGGCGCGCCCCTGGCTGCGGTCGGCACCGGGAGCATGCTCTGCCCCTCCATCTCCGAGGGCACCGGCTCACCGAGAAGCTCGAGCAGGGTCGGCGCCACGTCGTAGAGCGTCCGCTCGGGCCCGGGCCCGGCCGGAACGCCGTCCGCGACGAGGATGTACAGCCCCTCGTGGGCGTGGTTCGCGTCGTCCGGCCCGGTGTCGTTCTCGAACACGTGGACCGTCCCGGTGCCGACCTGACCCACGCTCCGCCAGTAGAGGTCACCGAAGTAGACGAGGAGGTCG
The DNA here is from genome assembly GCA_963746965.1 of uncultured Actinomycetes bacterium. GTDB lineage: Bacteria > Actinomycetota > Thermoleophilia > Gaiellales > Gaiellaceae > Palsa-739. The sequence goes on from CAVVDH010000001.1 coordinate 2,497,956, forward strand.
GGCACGATCCCCCGCGCCTCCGCGTACAGATCGGCGGGCCGGTGGGCGACGGTGCCGATGGGCCGGCCGTGGTCGTCGCCGAGCGCCTCGAGCCGCTCCTTCAGCTCGCTGCGCACACGCTCGTAGTCGGCCGCGGGAACGACCCCCTCGGGCTCGCGTCCCTCGACGTTGAGGAAGAGGCGGCAGTAGTAGCCGCCCTCGCCCCACGCGACGGTGCGCGACCAGTCCACGAGATCGGGAGTGAGGCGTGTCGGCTCGCCCGGCTCCTCGCGCAGCACGAGATAGCCCTCACGCCGCAGCCACTCGTTGACGCAGATGCCGCCGTCCATCCGCTTCGCACCGTGATCCGAGACGACGAGCACGGCCGTTTCGTCGTCCGCGAACCGCAGGAGGCGGGCGAGCTTCTCGTCGAGCCGGCGGTAGTACTCGAGCATCGCGTGCTCGTACGGGTTGCCGGGCTCGAACAGGCGATGCTCGGGGTCGGTGAAGCGCCAGAAGCCGTGGTGGATGCGGTCGGTTCCCATCTCGACCATGAAGAACAGATCCCACGGCCTCGTCTCGAGGAGGTGCTCGGCCAACCGGAACCGCTTCTCGGTCATCTCCTCGATCTGCGCGAGGAGGCGGTCCTTGTCGTCCGTGCGGAAGTTCTCCACGTCGACCATGTAGTGGCCGACGAGCTGCTCGATCTCGTCTTTCAGCTCGGGCGGGTACGTGTAGCGGCTCGTCCGCGTGTCCGGAGTGAGGAAGCACGACACCATCTCGCCGTGCACCCGGCTCGGCGGATACGTCTGGGGCACGCCGAGCACGACCACGTCGCGCTCCTTCGCCGACAGGAGATCCCACACCCGCGGCACGCGCACCGAGCGCGAGTCGGCGAAGACGAGCTGGTCGTAGGAGTGGTCGCGCCGGTTGCGGAAGCCGTAGAAGCCGAGCGAGCCCGGGCTCCGCGACGACGTCATGACCGACCAGGCCGGCACCGTGATCGGCGGATCGCAGGAACGGAGCACGCCGAACGAGCCGCGCTCCGTCAGCGAGCGGATCGTCGGCAGCTCCGACAACCACCGGTCGAAGACGAACTGGGGCGCGGCGCAGTCGAGCCCGATCACGAGGGCACGCTCGGCCATCGGGCTAGGTTAGTCGCGGGGCAGCCCGAAACGCTCGGCTGCCAGACCGGCGAGCTCCCCCGCCGACAGGCAGATGCCGCCCCGCTCGCGGACGGCGTCGACGAGCTCGAAGTAGAGCCGGTCCCACCCGCGCGCGCTCGGCCCGTCAAAGCGCTCGGGGTGCCAGAGGATCGAGAAGGCTCCCCCGTGCTCGGCCGCCCAGTCGAGAAGCGCGAGCACTTGCGGCTTCGCCCGGGCCGCCGAGAGACCCGCGTAGCGCTCCTCTGCGAGCGTCGCGTCCATCACCGCGAGGGGTACCTCGACGAGGTCCGCCGGGAGCTCGCGGGCGAAGTTCCAGGGCCGGAAGGGATGGGCGATGCCCGCGCGGAAGCCGAGCGCGTCCGGAAAGCCGAGCGACGCGTCGTAGCGGAAGCCGACGCCCGCCAACGCGGCGAGGTTCCGGTGCGGGTCGACGCGGAGGTAGTGATAGCGGTGGCCGAGCAGCGGGCCGTCGAGCTGCGCCAGGAGCACGCGTTCCCGCGCAAGCCGCTCGAGGTCGTCGGCGGCCAGGTAGCTGCCGTGGAGCCCGACTTCGGCCCCGGCCTCGAGCAGCGTCCGGACGAGCCGCGGCCGTAGCCGGTCGTACGCTTCGGGCGCGGCTCCGTCGGCCCGGTGTCCGTGGCCCGCGAGCAGGAAGAAGGTCGAACGGGCGCCGTGCGCGCGCTCCTCGGCCGCGACCTCTGCGAAGCGCCAGTTGGGATCGGTGCCCCGGAGCTTGTGCAGCGGCACGCGCGCGAGTCCGCGCGCCTCGTGCACGGCCGGCCCGACACGGCCTCCGAGCACGTGGCCCTTCAGACGCGCGGCGGCACCGAGCACGCCGATCCAGGTCCAGCGCCACGGCACGTCGACGTCGTGCGTGAGCGCCACGGCGAACCGTGCGCCCCGGTACGACGGCGGCGCGGCGCCGAGCTCCCGCCGCAGCCGCTCCAACGGCGGGTCGAGGGGGTCGAGGCACGACGACGACGCGAGAAAGCGGCCGTGCGGGTCGCGGGCGGCGCCGCGCTCCTCGACCCGCGCCAGGTGGAAGAAGCCGGCGGCGAGCTCGTCCCCTGCTGGCAGCTCGCCCCGCTCGACTGCCTCCCAGGCCGCCGGCCGGTAGGGCACGTCATCGCCGAGACGAAGGCCGGCCGCCCCGACCATGTCGAGCACCCAGCGGGCACGACGCTCGTCCCGCTCGGCAATCGGAACGGCGCCCGCCACAGCCGTGATCCTACGTACCATCGAGGTTCGTGACCGACGAGCCGCAGCAGCAGGCCGCCGCTCGCCCGCGGTCGCTCGCCACTCAGCTACGCGGGCTCGGCCGCGACTCGGTCATCTACGGGATCGGCGGGCTCACGTCGCGCTTCCTCGCGGTCATCATGCTGCCGCTCTACACGAGCTACGTCTCGACAGGGGACTACGGCCGGATCGAGCTCCTCATGTCGGTGATGGCGGTCGTGGTGGTCATGATCCGCGGCGGCGCCAACTTCGGCTTCATCCGGTTCTACTTCGTCGACAAGACCCCCGACTACCGCCGCCGGCTCGTCCGCACCGTCTTCTGGGCGCAGATGGGCTATTCGACGCTCGGACTCGTGCTCTGCATCGTGTTCGCGTCGCACCTCGCCGACTGGCTCGGCGTCGCATACGAACGGGGCCACCACCTGCAGGGGAGCGGCACGAACCTCGTGATCGCCACGGCCGTCCTCCTCTGGGTCAACGTCAACTACGCGCAGATGACGAACCTCTTCCGGGCCGAGCGGCGGTCCGTCGCCTTCACCATCGCAACGGTCACGAACATCGGCATCACCGTCCCGCTCACGGTGGTCCTCGTCGTCGTCTACAAGCACGGTCCGCTCGGGATCATCGTCGGGAACCTCAGCGGCACGCTGATTGTCTTCGCCGCACTGCTCGCCTACCGCCGGGAGCAGCTCGGCCTCCAGTTCGACCGGAGGCTCCTGCACACCCTCAACCGCTTCGGGTTCCCCTTGATGGCGGCAGCGCTCGCGATGTGGGTGACCAACTTCGGCGACCGGTTCATGATCAGGAAGCTCCTGCACGGCCAGTACGCGATCGACCAGGTCGGCCAGTACTCGCTGGCCAACAAGATCAGCTCGGCGATGGTGCTTCTGTTCACCGCCTTCCAGGTCGCGTGGCCCGCGTTCGCGTACTCGATCGAGGATGAGGGGGAGGCGAAGCGCGCCTACTCCTACGTCCTCACGTACCTCATGTTCATCGCCGCCTGGGCGGCGGTCGGCCTGAGCCTGTTCGCGCCGTGGATCGTGCACCTCCTCGGGCGCAGGCCCGGATACTGGCCTGCCTCGGGCGCGGTGCCGGCGCTCGCGTACTCGAGCGTCTTCTACGCCGGCTTCATCGTCGTGACGATCGCCACCGGCCGCGCGCGCCGGACGCAGTTCAACTGGATCGCGGCCACGGCTGCGGCGGTCCTCAATTTCGGGCTGAACGTCTGGCTGATCCCCGCCTACGGGATGCTCGGCGCCGCCTACGCGACACTCGCCGCGTACATCCTGTTGATGATCGTGCGGACGTGGAACGCGCAGCACGTCTATCTCGTGCAGTACCAGTGGCGCCGCGTCGCGATCATCCTCCTTGCTGCGGGAGCGCTCACCGGAGTCGGCGAGGCGCTACCCCGCTCGCTGCCGTTCGCGTTCGCTCTCACGCTCGCGTATCCGGTCGCCCTCGCGCTGCTCGGCTTCTACCAGCCGCAGGAGCGGGCCCGGCTCAGACGGCTGCTGCCCTCCGCATAGACTGGGCCGCCGATGTCGAGCCGGGGCACAGCCGTGGTCGTGGAGGTCGCATGGGTGAACGGCCTCGCGGCGATCCGCTCTCTCGGCCGGCAGGGCCTCCGCGTACTCGCGGTCGACCACAGGCGGTTCGCGCTCGGCTTCCGCTCGCGCTACGCGGAGCCGCGCCTCGCTCCCGAACCGCTCGACGACGAGGACGGCTTCATCGAGGCGCTGCGCCGGCTCGCCGACGAGACGGACGACGCCCTGCCGGTCTTCCCGACGCACGACGAGCACCTGAACGCGATCGCACGGCACGCGGACGAGCTGGGCGAGCGCTACCGCTTCCCCTTCCCCGGCTGGGACGTGCTCGAGCGGATCCAGACGAAGCGCCACCAGCTCGAGACGGCGGCCTCGCTCGGCCTTCCGATCCCTCGCACGTTCTACCCGGGCTCGGCCGAGGAGGCTCGCGCCGCGGGCGAAGAGGTCGGGTTCCCGCTCATCGTCAAGCCTTCGGCGAACGTCGGCTTCCGCCGCAGCCACAAGCGTCAGCTCTTTCGCTGCGAGACGGCCGCCGAGCTCGAGCGCGCGTACGAGCTCGCGGCGGCGCACGAGCCGATGGTGCAGGAGCTCGTGCCCGGCAACGCGGACGAGATGTACACGCTCGGCAGCTATCTCGACCGCGAGGGTCAGGCGCTCGGGCTCTTCTGCGGACGCAAGCTGAGCCAGACCCGCGGCTACATGGGAAGCGCGCGCGCCGGCGAGGCCGTCTGGGTCGAAGAGGTCGTCGAGCAGGGGCTCACGCTCCTCCGCGCCCTCGGCTTCCACGGGATCTCCCAGGTGGAGGTCATGCGCGACCCGCGCGACGGCCGGTACAAGCTGCTCGAGGTGAATCCGCGCCTCTGGCAGTGGCACAGCCTCGCCGCCGCTTGCGGCGTCGACCTCCCCTGGATCGCGTATCGCGACCTGATCGGCGACCCGCTGCCGCCCATGCGCATGCGGAGCGAGGGGAAGCGCTGGGCGATCACCCTCATGGCCGGCGCGAGCCACTCCGGGTTGCGCCCGCCGTACGTCGACGCGGTCTTCGCTCGCGACGATCCGAAGCCGGCGCTCGTGCAGCTCGGTCGCCACGCGCTGCGGGGCGTCCGGACGGTCACGGGATCGGGGCAGCGTGGCTGAGCAGCTGCGCATTCTCGGGATCGGGGACGCGAAGTCGCGCCACTTCGCCCGCTGGGCGACGCGGCTCGCGGAGCGCGGCCACGAGGTGCACGTCGCCTCCGGCCGCGTCAACCCGCGCGAGGGAGAGCTCGCCGGCCTCCACGTCCACCAGTACCAGGACCTCGACCCGCTGCTGCGCGTGCGGCTCGTCCGGCGCTTCCGGATGGTGCCCGCCCTCGCCCGGCTCGCACGCGAGATCGAGCCCGACCTCGTCCACTCCCACTACCTCGTCCCGTACGGCTACTGGACCGCACGGGCCGGTCTCGGGCCTCTCGTCGTCAGCCCCTGGGGGAAGGATGCGATCGTCGACGCCTGGGAGTCGCCCGAGGCGGAGGGGCGCGCCCGCGTCGCGATCGCCCCCGACCGCGCGCTCGCCTACGTCGTCAACTCGCAGGCACTCGAGGACGCCTCGGTGCGCCTCGGCGCCGACCGCGCGAAATTCCACCGCATCCTCTGGCACGCACGCATCGACGGCTACTCGCCGGAGCTCGCCGACCGCGGCCGCTGGCGCGCGCTCGGCTGGCCGGACGATGCCGTCGTCTGCCTCTCGCTGCGCAACTTCCGCCCCTACTCGAACCTCGACGTCGTGCTGCGGGCGTTTGCGAAGGCGAGGGAGGAGGTGCCGGAGCTCCGGCTCTTCTCCAGCGCCGGCGGCGGCTGGACGCGCTCGGAGTTCGACCGGCTCGCGGCGGACCTCGGCCTCGAGCCGTACATGGCCGTGCAGGACGTGCCCGCTGCCGAGCTGCCCGCCGTGACCGCATCGGCCGACTTCGCCGTCTCGCTCGCGGACGTCGACTCCTCCCCCGCCTCGCTGCTCGAGACGATGGCGAGCGGCGTGCCGCTCGTCGTCGGGCGCGCGCCGTCGATGGAGGAGTGGATCCAGCAGGACGAAGGCGGCGAGGTCGTCGAGCGGCGTGACGCGGACGCCGTCGCGGCCGCGATGGTCCGCCTCGCGCGCGACGCGGACGCGCGCCGCCGCCACGGCGAACGGAACCTGCGCGAGGTGCACGCGCGCTTCGGCGAGCCCGGCGCCCAGCTCGAGCGGCTCTACCTGGAGGTGCTCGGCCGGTGAGGGTGCTCGCTCTGGCGTTCGACGGCGCCGACTACGACCTCGTCCGCCGCTGGATGGCCGAGGGACGGCTGCCCACGATCTCGCGCCTCGCACGCGAGGGCGCCTTCGGGCCGCTCCGCTCGACGATCCCGGCCTTCACCCCGACGGCCTGGTCGTCCTTCCTGACGGGCCTCAACCCCGGCCGCCACGGCATCTTCAACTTCACGACGAACCCGAACCGCGGCCGCCAGAAGCTCGAGAGCGCCGCGAGCCGCGCCGGCACGCCGCTCTGGCGGATGCTCGGCGCCGCCGGCGTCCGCTCGGCCTTCGTCGGCGTGCCGTTCACGTATCCCGCGGAGGAGATCGACGGGATCGTCGTCACCGGCTACGGGGGGCCCGAGCGGCCGCAGATCCTCCCGGCGAGCGCCGAGGAGCGGATCTTCGCGGCGTATCCCGGCCTCGTCACGGCGCATCACCCCATGGCCGAGCGCTGGTGGGAGGACTTTCCCGCCTACACCGGGCGCCTGCTCGAGCACGCCGAGCAGATCGCAGGCGTGTGCAAGCTCGTGTACGAGCTCGAGCCCGAGCTCGGCCTCCTCTGCGTCGACTTCATGAGCACCGACCACGTCGGCCACCTCGGCTACGCCCGGATCGACCCCGAGCACCCGGCGCACGACCCGGACGATCCGGGCGACGAGCTCCTCCGCGTCTACGAGCGCGTCGACGGGCTCTGCGGCGAGCTGATCGACGCGGCGGCCGAGCGCTACGGCGAGGAGCCGACCGTCCTCCTCTTCTCCGACCACGGGATGAAGCCGATCTACTGGATGTTCCACCTCGACCGCTGGCTCGAGGAGCGCGGTCACCTCCGCTTCCGCAAGCGGTCGCTGCAGCCCTGGCGCCGCGGCCGGCTCGACTACGTCGCGCGGGTCGACCAGAAGCTCGTGCGGACGGTTCCCCGGTACGGCCGCGCCCTCGACGCGATCCCGTTCCTGCCGCGCCCGGGCGCCGACCGCCTGTTCGCCGACATCGACTTCGGCGCGACGCGCGCGTACGGCTTCGCCTCCGGCGGCCAGCTGTACCTCGGCGAGCTGACCGGGGCGCGGAACGACGCCGCCTACGTCGACGCGCTCGCCGCCGAGCTCGCGGAGGTTCCCCATCCTGAGACCGGCGAGCCGGCGTTCGCCGTGCTGCGGAAGGAGGAGCTGTACTCCGGCCCGTTCCTCGACAAGGCGCCGGAGCTCGTCCTCCTCCCCCACGACGAGCGGATCAACGTCGATCCCTCACGCTGGCGCTTCGCGAGCGCGTTCGAGCGCCGGGAGAGCCTCGATCCCGAGCACGCGTACGGCTACTCCGGCCACCACGGCGTGACCGGCATCCTCGCGGCAACCGGTCCCGGAATCCAACCGGCGGACGTGCCGGAGAGCGCCGAGATCGTGCAGCTGCCGGCGACGATTCTCCGGCTGCACGGACTGTCGGCGGAGGACCTCGACGGCGAGCCCCTGTCCGCGATCCTCGAGGACGGGGCGGCGGCGGAGCAGGTCGCGGCGGCGAAGCCGCGAGAGACGAGCGAGGAGCCCGTCTACTCCGAGGAGGAGGAGCGGCAGATGGTCGAGCGCCTCCGCGACCTCGGCTACGAGTAAGCGGCCGGGGCGCCCGGCCGTCAACCGACGAGCGCCCCGGCGAGCCTCCGTCCCTAGTGGACGGTGAGCTTGAGGTAGTTGTCGTCCGGAGCCTGGCCGACCATCATGACCACGTAGTGGCCGCGGGCCAGGCGGATCGAGTGGCCGACCGCCACGAGGCGCATCTTCGCCCGCGAGGCGACCTTGAGGGCAGCCTCGTCGAGGTTCCGCAGGCGAATCGGGCCCGCCACCGATGCGGTCTTGGCGACCTTGCCGTGCACGAGGAACCAGTGGCAGCCGGGATCGTGCATGACGACCTTCAGCGTCTTCGGCGCCGACCGGTGGTGGCCGGTGGCAGCCAAGGCCTGACCGGCGCCGAGCGCCAGTGCGGCGAGAACGGAGACGATGGCGAAAATCTTCATTTGCGACTCCTTCGATGTACGGGATCCGGTCTGCGTGCTTGACGCGCATGATCGGACCCCGCGCTATCGCCGGAATCAGTGCCCGCTACCCGATGCAGTGCGGAGTTTTCCGCAATTCGGACACGGCCCCGGCATCGAGAGGTCCGGCCTCACGGCATCCTGGAAGGCGAGGTTCTGCCTCATCGTGCGTTCACGCGTGCCGGGAAGGGTTCTCGCCGTGAGTCTCGACCCGTACCACTGGGACGCACGCGTCGAGGCGTGGGAGGAGGTCGCTGCGAGCGAGGCCTTCCTCGCCATCCGCGACCGGATCCTGGAGCTCGCCGCGCCTCGCACCACCGACCTCGCGGTCGATCTCGGCGCCGGCACGGGCCTTCTCGCCCTGGCTCTCGCCCCGCGCGTGAAGCACCTCGTCGCGGTCGACATCTCCGAGCGCATGCTCGATCGCCTCGACGACGCAACCGTGGCGGGCGGAATCCACAACGTCGAGATGGTCGTGGCAGATCTCCGCCGGCTGCCGCTTCCCGACGAGTCCGCGACCCTCGTCGTCTCGAACTACGCCTTCCATCACCTCCACGATGCGGGGAAGGAGCTCGCGCTCGCCGAGGCCCGGCGGATTCTCTGTCCAGGAGGGCGGCTCGTGATCTGCGACATGATGTTTTCGCTGTCGCTCGAGCCCCGCGACCGCCGCCTCGTGCTCCAGAAGACCGTCGCGCTGCTCAAGCGTGGCCCGGCCGGGGCGGTCCGGCTCGTCCGCAACGCGGCGCGTGTCGTCTCCGGCCGCTGGGAGCAGCCCGCCCGGCCCGAGACGTGGGAGCGAATGCTCGTCGCACGCGGCTTCGAGGACGTGCGGATCGAGCTGCTCGAGCACGAGGCGGCGGTCGCCGTCGCCCGCCGTCCCGGTCTCAGCCCGGCCGGAGCTCGAGCGCGCGCCGTCCGAGCAGCTTCCAGCTGACGGCGAAGCGTGTATCGCTCCAACGCTCGCGCTCGCCGCTGAGCGGGTTGTTCACGACGACGTAGCCCGGGCCCGCGCCCACGAGCACGACCGCGTGCTCGTTGAGGTTGACGGTGATCTTCCGCCCGGCGGGTGTCAGCCAGCTCACGTAGGGCCCCGGCGCGAGACCGACCCACGCGAGCACCGGCCGGCCGGCGAGGACGGCCGTGCGCACGGCCGCGAGGCGGCGGCCGCGCAGGTCGGCGAGATGCACGCCGTAGCGCGCTGCGAGTGCCCGGATCGGCGGCTCGTAGACGCCGAAGCCTCCCTCGGTCCCTCCGCCTGCCGGACGCCCGACGAAACCCCGCTCGGGGTCGCCCCAGCGGAAGAGCGCGCTCCCGGCGACCGGCTCCGGATCGAGCGGCCCGCTGCGCGGAAGCCGCTCCTGCAACACGAGCTGCCCGGCGCGCACCCCGGCCGCCGCGAGCAGCATGGACAGGGCGGTTGCCTCGCAGTCGTTGTGGAGCGTCTGGCGCACCGGCCGCAGCGCGATCGTCGTCCGGAGCGGCACGACCGGCAGGGCGACCCGCGCCGCCCGCGCCGCACGTGCGCGGCGAACGGCGCGGCGGGCCGCCCTGACGCGGACGCCGAGGGTCAATCTCGCGCGTCCCCGACGAATCACGAGCCGCGCCGGGACCCGGAAGCGCGCGTGCCCCGGCTCGATGGTCCCGACACGAGTCCCTTCCGCGTAGACGCCGAGCGGCCGCGCCGGAGCGGGACGCGTGCTCGTCGTCCCGACGCCGCCGCTCGCGCAGCCCGTCAGGAGCGCCACGGCCGAAAGCAGGGCGACGGGACGGGCGGCTCGCATGGCGGCCACCGTAGTCGCAAGCCGATGACAGATCGAGGAGCACGCTCGGGCCCGAGCGGCGTCCCGGTCTCTCGTGTTGCGGTGTCGCCCGACGTGGGGCACCCTTGCGGCGGTGCGTGGAGCCGGTAGGCGTGTGGCTGTTCTCGGCGTGGCCGTCGCGGCGCTCGCGACGGCGGCGGGCGGTGGGGCGCCCGCACCGGTCTCGGGCGCCGCCGCCGGGCGGCGGGCGTCACTTCCTCACGTGCTCCATCTCGTGGACCCGTCCCGGACGATCCGCCTGCCGGGCGGGAGGCGGGTTCCACGACCGGTGACGACGCATCTCTGGTTCCCGCCCGCGGCGGATGGGAACGGCCCGTGGCCGCTCGTCGTCTTCGGGCACGGCTTCGCTTCGACACCGTTCGTCTACCGCCGATTGCTGCGCGCCTGGGCGGCGGCCGGCTATCTCGTCGCTGCGCCGGTCTTCCCGCTCGGCAACGCGAACGCGCCCGGCGGGCCGGACGAGGACGACATCGTCAACCAGCCGGGAGACATGCGCTTCGTCATCGCGCAGCTGCTCGCCGCGAACGACTCGAGCGAGAGCCCTCTGTACGGCGTCGTCGACCCGGCGCGGATAGCCGTGGCCGGACAGTCCGACGGAGCGGTGACCGCCTTCGCCACCGCCTACGAACGGCCGTGGCGGGACCGCCGGGTCCGTGCGGCCGTGATCCTCTCGGGAGCCGAGCTGGGTCGGCACGTGCGACTCGACCGTCACGCCGCACCGCTCCTGGCGGTCCAGGGCACGGCCGATCCGATCAACCCGCCCGTCTACTCGTTGGGGCTCTACCGGGCGGTCGCTCGCCCGAAGTTCCTCCTCCTGCTGCGGCGGGCAGGACACCTCGGCCCGTACACGGTGCCGGGATCCAGACTCGCTGCGGTCGAGCGCGTCTCGATCGCCTTCCTCGACCACTACCTCGGCAGCGGGCCGCTGGGGGCGATCGCGCGCGCGACGAAACGGCTCCGCACGGCCGCGCTCACGAGCGACCCGTAGGCTCGTGGAGGCCCGGCGGAAGCTCCCGCCTCAGGCAATCCTCATGCGCCCGGGGCAGGCTCCCGCTCGTCGCGCCGCCTCCTGCGGCCGATCTCGGATGCCGGGACAGTTGCCGGAGATGACACTCGTCGCCATGTCGGAAGCCGACTCACGCCGCGGGACGGCTCTTGGACGCTGAGCCGGATCTCGATCCGCACGTTCCGTCCGATCCCGTTTCGCAGGGACGGGCACGCGAGAGGGAGCGCGAGCGGGAGCTGCGGGAGGAGCGTCGTGCGGAGCGTCTCGGCTCGGCGGGGGCTCGGCGAGGACACCGCGGGCTGCACCCGCGCTGGCTGATCCCGTTCGTCGTTCTCGTATTCCTCTCCCCGGCCATCTACTCCTGGACGAGAATGGCCGCCCGGCCGTCGAGCCTGCCGCTCGGCGTCCGCACCGTCGAATGGCTGCGGGTGCATCACTTCAACTGGCTCATCGACGAAGCCGAGCACGTCTACTACACGTGGAAGGCCCCGAGCAAGGGCGGCCCGCAGCTGAAGACGCTCCCAGCCGTCGGGCTCGGCCGGAAACACCCGAAAGCGAAGCATCACCGGCCCGCGAAACCCTGGCCGCCGCGGATCGAGCCGGTCTTCGCCCACCCGCTGCCGGGCGAGGGAGTGTGGAAGCCGACCGGACCCCCGCTCGACGGCAAAGCGCCGGTTCTCGTGACGACCTTCCGAACCGAGCTCGACTACCCACGGATCGTCGCCTACCTCGCCTGGTTCGACCACACGCGCACCGCGCTCGCCTACTACCCCGGCCGCTACGAGCCTCCGAGCGCGACGCTTCGCGGCCCGGCCGAGGTTCCGCAGGGCCAGCGCTGGCGGCTGCTCGCCACCTTCAACAGCGGGTTCATCTACCAGGACGGACTGAACGGCGATGCGCTGAACGGACATGTGAACGAGCCGCTGAAGCAGGGGCTCGCCACGCTCGTCGCCTACAAGAACGGACGGGTGAACATCGTCGGCTGGAACGGCGGCCCGGCCCCCGGTCCGGCGATCGCGTGGGCACGCCAGAGCCTGCCGCTGATCATCAACCACGGCCGGCTCAACCCTCAGCTCAACGACAGCACGCAGTGGGGCTACACGCTGGGGAACGCCGTCCGCGTCTGGCGCACCGGCGTCGGGATCGACCGGCGGGGCAACGTCATCTACGCCGCCGCGGACTACCAGACAGTGACGACGCTCGCCCAGATCCTCCAGCGGGCCGGAGCGGTCCGGGCGATGGAGCTCGACATCAACCCCGAGTGGCCGACCCTGATCACCTACCGCCACCACGACGGCCTCTTGCCGACGCGGGTCGTTCCGAACTACCAGCAGGCGCCCACCCGCTACCTCGTCCCCGACGACCGCGACTTCTTCGCCGTCTACCGCCGGCTTCCGGGCGCCGTCACGGTCCCGCTCAAGTAGCGAAGCGGCGACACGGGCTCTCGTCGCCGCAGCTAGCGCTCGAGGGCGCGCTGGCGTCCCCTGCCGACCGCGACGACGGCCCGGGCGAACCGTCCGACCTCTGCGGTCGCCAGGCGCCGCCGTGGCAGCTCCACGACGAAGGCTGTGGAGCTCCGAAGCACATGGTTCTCCCAGCCGACGGCGCTGCCCGGCTCGCGGGTCAACCGCACGAGGCGGAAGCCGACGGCCGTGGCGAACCGTCGCTCGAGGGCCTTGCTCCCACCGGACTCGTCGACGACGTCGAGCGGCTGGTGAAACCAGATCGCGACCTCCGGGCGGAGCCGCCTGACGAGCCGGTACGCGATTCGGCTCTCCGGTTCCGACAGGGGCCCCGAACCGGAGTAGAACGGGCCGCGCAGGGGTTTCCAGCGCCAGGGGAAGTTGCGGTTGAGGTCGACGCCGCGCGCGTTCCCTCGCGTCCCGGCGGCCGCGCCGTCCGGGTTGAGGAACGGCACGATCCAGAGGTCGAGATTACGGGGCGAGACGTGCTCGAGCCGACGCGCGACGGCGACTCCGGCCGTCTCGTTGCCGTGGATGCACCCGACGACGAGCTCTCGGCGGGCAGCCGTCGGGTCGCCGACCTCGAAGGCGACGATCGGCCTTCCGTCGACCGACCGGCCGAGCAGCACGCGCCGTGTCGGGCTCGGCGCCGCGGCCGCGCCGAAGACGAGGAAGAGCGAGAGACACCCGGCGACCACTCCGGTCAGAACCGCTACCCCCTTCCCCGGCATGCCGCGAAGCCTAAGCCGACGCCGAGGCACCGTCAGCGGTTCGCCTCTCCGGCATCGACCAGCTCGAAGCAACGGGCGACCGCTCCCCGGACGCTCTGTGTGCCGAGGCTGAGGTCGACGACGCCGTCGAAGCCCCAGAAGGCTCGCTGGGCCAGCAGGTAGATCGAGATCAGCGTGCCCGCGTGGTGGCTGCCGGCGAACGCCGCCACGACGACGACGGCGATGGGCCCGAGCTTGGCGAGCCCGCCGGAGCCCTGCAGGTTCAGCGCCTGCAACCAGCCGTAGCGGACCTCGGCCCCGAGGAGGCGCTCGGCGGCGGCTCCGAAGCGGTTCGTCGAACCGGGATCGCCGCTGCGCTCGAGCTCCTGGACGAGGGAACGCGTCATCGTCTCCAGCTCCTCCTGCCGGCGCCGGCCCGCGTCGGCGGCCGGCGCCTGCATGCGCCGGGTGACGATCCAGGTGGCTGCGAGCACGGGCGCGACGACCGGCAGCGACCACGGCTCGAGCGCCCCGAGCGCGACGAGGGCGCTCACGAACTCGACGCCGAGCATCGACCCCGTGTCGAGGATCGTGAGCGTCGCCCGCTCGAGCGTCTCCGCGTCGGAGATGAACCGTGACGGCATCCCGCTCGTGTCCTCACCGCCGCGCGCGCGGCTCAGCGCTCCTGCGAACATCCCGAGGCGCAGGTTGCGGTAGAGGCGGCTCGCATTGCGGGCGTACAGGCCGTCCGAGACGACGTAGAGAGCGGCCTCGGCGAGGATCGCGAGCGCGATCGCGGCCGCCAGCAGCGCAGCCTCCCGCCGGTCGTTCCGCTCGACGAGCGCATTGACGAGCACGCCGAGGGCGAGTGGCGGCACCAGCCCGACGAGGACCCCCGCCACGCTGAGCGCCATCATCGCCGCCGTCCCGCGCCACAGCGGACGCAGCAGTCCTCCCAGCCGACGCCACGGAATCGGCTGCGGAGACGGATCGCCGGTCGTGCTCATGCCGTCCCAGCCTTGCCGCGGCGGTACGGCCCGTCATCGGGGCTTTACCGATTCTTGGACGGGGCGGCCGCAAACCTGGCCGAATCGTGCCCCGGCCTTGGCGCGCCGCGTCGTACAACGGAGGCGACGCAATCGAGAACCACTCTCCAGGCCGACCAGCCCCAGCGAACGGAGACGGAGATGACCCGCTATCGCCTCACCTTCGACCCGAACCCCAAGGAACTCGCCCGCCGCGACAACGCCGGCAGCCACGTCGTCCTCCTCTGGAGCCGCCGCCGGCACCGCGCAGCCGTCGTCGTCGACGACGACGCCAGCGGCGCGCTCGTCCAGCTCGACGTCCGAGACGAGGACAACCCGCTCGAGCTCTACGAGCACCCGTATGCCTACATCCCCACCCGCGGCCACCCGGGCAGGCGTCCCCGCACACCCGACGCACCACGAGCCGCCGCAGCCTGACGAACCCACGTCCGACCCGAGGAGGTGACACCAATGGCCAAGAAGCACACCGAAAAGCGCGACATCCGCAGAGACAAGAAGCGCGACCGCTGAAGCACCCCACCCCAACGAGCGAGCGGGCCGCGACGCACCTCCCCCTGAGCGTCGCGGCCCGCGTTCTCGTCCCGTAGTACAGCGACAGCTCTGGCCGACCCTCTACTCCTTCAGTTCGAACGACGGCTCGTGCGGACCGACGTCGAGCCGAAACGGCGGGTACTCGCGCGTCATGAACGCCGCGTAGGCGACGACACGCAGCACCCAGCGGTTGAGGCCGAGCACGAGGTCGAAGATGTCCCTCGGGTACCGATCCTTGAACAGCAGGAGGAGACCCGCGACGAGCACGAGGATGCCGATGAGACCGGGATCCGATCCGGCCGAGAAGAAGATGCCGGCGATGCAGAACTGGGGGATGCCGAGGAGCCACCACCCGATGAGCGGGAGGCCGCGGCGCAGGTTCTGCGGGTAGTCGATCTCGAGGCGTGCGGGATACGCCGGCACGTCGGCACGCGTGAACGGCGGGTATTCATCGGTGCCGAGGGCACCGAAGGTGTAGAAGGCGACCCGCCACGTCCATCGGAGCACGCCCACGTTGAACTCGAAGATCCCGCGCGGGTAGCGCCCCGTGAAGAGCACCGCGAAGAACGCGATCAGCGTCAACCCGGAGAAGGCGAGCCAGAGGAAGAAGAGCACGATGTAGTGAGGAATGGCGAGAAGCCACTTGACGAGCCACAGCCAACGACTCAGGTGCGGCGCAAGCTCGCCCACGACGGCGATCGACGGCCCTTCGGTAGCAACCTGCATCACGAACCACCTCCTCAGGCCAGCCTCTCGCACGCCGGCACGCGCCGCATCGGGACGAGTACGCGGCGCGTGTTGTGGCCAACTACTCGTCTCGACGCCGGTGACCGCCGCCCGTGCGGGCGGCCCGCCTGGTGAGCGGCCCCGTCGAGCTACCGCGATCCCGACCCTCGGAGCGGAGGCGCGAACCGAGCAAGAGCCCAGCGGATCGCTGCTCACCAGCCTGTCGGCGCGGTGCCTGCGGTTCCCGGTCGGTTCCCACGGCGGCCCGGATCGGCGTCGCGGTTGCTGTGGCTGTGTTCGACATCGACTCCTTCTTTCGCTCCGGTCGAGACACGAGATTTCCGTCGTCGCAACCGTTGCACCGCCGCAGTCCGCTCACGCCCGGGAGTGACCCTGGTTCGATCCCTGGTGCGGACGCTCGGCTGCCCGGCGAAACGGGCTCGGGTGCGCGGCACGTGCCCGGGGTCATGCCGCAGTTCCCGAGCCCGTTGCCCGGTGCCCCGCGCCTCGCCTATCACGCAGGCGGCGACGCAAAGGACGGGCGATGAGTAGCGGTGCGAGGATCTCCGGCGCCGTGGTCGTCGTGCGCGATCTCGACCGATCCGAGCCTTCTACGGCGATCTGCTCGACCTCGACGTCAAAGCCTTCTCCGCCGAAGCCGTCCTGCTGTCGAGCCGACGTGGCGACCCCATGCGGGGATCCATAGCGATCGGCCGACCCGGTTCCGCTCGACCATGGGATGCCGGGGGCGGGACTCGAACCCGCACGGCCCGAGGGCCACCCGATTTTAAGTCGGGCGCGTCTGACCAGTTCCGCCACCCCGGCGAGCCTGAGCGTAACGTCCGCCGCGCCGACGGATACCCTGCGGCCCGATGACGCGCCACGCGATCTACGCGTTCTCGGGGCTCGGGGTCGCGGGGCAGGTTGTCGTCGGGCTGCTGCTCCTCGGCGGCCTGCTCGCGCTCCTGGGGGTGCGCGCTCCGCTCGACGGCATTCGCAACTCGCTCTGGGGCTACGAGCTGTGGGGCGCCTTCGTCGTCGCGGCGGTCGCGACCGGCGGCAGCCTCTTCTACTCGCAGATCGCGAACTTCGACCCGTGCGAGCTGTGCTGGTTCCAGCGGATCTGCATGTACCCGCTCTCGATCCTGCTGCTGATCCTCGCCTGGCACGGGGACAACCGGGCGGCGCGCTACCTGCTCCCGCTGCCGGTCGTCGGCGCCGGCGTCTCGATCTACCACATGCTGATCGCCTACGGCGCGATCCACGAGCCCGCGGCGTGCTCCGCCTCCGCGCCGGGAGCGGGCTGCGCCTTCAACTGGCTCGCCGCCCCGCGAGCCGACGCGTCGTTCGGCTATCTGCAGATTCCGACACTCGCGTTGACCGGCTTCCTTCTCCTCATCGGATTCTTGGTCCTGGCGACCGCCGGGGAGACCGAGGGGACGGCTACCCTTCCCGCGCATGCCGAGCGGTAAGAAGGCAAGACAGCAGCGGCGGGAGGCGGCCGCAGCGGCAGTCCGGACGCCGCCGCCGGTGCGCTCGAAGGGCGGGGTCGGAGCACGCCCGCGCCGGGCCTCGCCTCGCGCGCTCGCGATCGCGGGCGGGGTCGTGCTCGTCGCGGTCGTCGCGATCGTGCTCGGAATCGTCCTCAGTGGCAACGGCAAGAAGACGCCCACCGCGACGAGCTTCCCGAGCCAGGGCAGCCGCAACTGGGTGGGCGCGCTACCGGGCGCGACGCAGGTGTACGACCTCTACAAGGGGATACCGGAGACGGGTCTCGTGCTCGGCGCACCGAATGCGCCCGCGACGCTCACCGAGTTCATCGACCTCCAGTGCCCGCTCTGCCAGAAGTTCGAGACGGAGCAGATGCCGACGATCGTCCGCAAGTACGTCCGCACGGGGAAGCTGAACATCAGGATGGAGCCGTGGTCGATCCTCAGCCCACCCGACTCGCCGCGGGGACAGGCGGCGACGATTGCGGCGTCGCTCCAGAACCGAGGCTTCCAGTTCGCGGAGCTCCTCTACCTCAACCAGGGCACGGAGAACAGCGGCTGGCTGACCGAGAACATGGTCGGCTACACCGCCTCGAGCGTCGACGGCCTGAAGCCGCAGCAGGTCCTGAACGGCCTGAGCTCGTCGAACGTCAAGTCGATCGTGAACGGCGTCGACAATGCGGCCGCGGCCCAGAACTTCAACGGCACACCGACCATCCTGCTCAACCACAAGGGGCAGAAGGCGAAGGTCGTCTCGGTCGGCGTGCCGACGTTCTCGACGCTCGAGACCGAGATCCAGTCGGCCATCAGCGGGTAGCCTCGGAACCCCGCAAAGAGCGAGTTTTTTCTCCTTGACCTCCGCGGGCCTGTCCGACTAGGCTCTGCGAGCCGGTTCCGATGGACTTACGGGTTCGTCGGGGCCGGCGTTTTGCGTGGGCCACCCGGCTCCGTCCGACCCGATCTCTAGGGTTCTGCGCCCCAATGATCGTCGGGCTCCTCATCGGTCTCGTCTTCGGCGCTGCCGGAACGTGGCTCCTGCTCCGCAACAAGAGCGCCGAGCTCTCGGCGCGTTTCGGCGCGCTCGCCGCCGAGGCGCTGCGCAGAAACAACGAGTCCTTCCTCGACCTGGCCTCTGGAAGGTTCGAGCAGAAGGAGCAGGCGGTCGCCCAGCTCGTGCGACCGCTGAAGGAGTCGCTGGAGAAGGTCTCCGAGCAGACCGAGGCGCTCGAGCGCTCGCGGCGGCAGGATTACGGCTCGCTCTCGAGGTACGTCAAGGATCTCGCCGAGACCGGTGAACGCGTGCGCTCCGAGACGGCGAACCTCGCGACGGCGCTCCGCTCGTCCGAGGTGCGCGGGGCGTGGGGACAGATGCAGCTGCGGAACGCCGTCGAGACGGCCGGGATGCTCGCGTACTGCGACTTCGAGGAGGAGGTTCACACGACCTCCGACGGACGCTCCCTCCGGCCCGACCTCGTCGTGCGCCTGCCGGGCGGCAGACGCGTCGTCGTCGACGCGAAGACACCGCTGAAGGCGCTGCTCGACTCGCTGAATGCTCCGGAGGAGCGGCGTGAGGCGCTCGTCGCGGACTACGCGCGGCACGTCCGAGAGCACGTCCGCGGCCTCAGCGCGAAGAGCTACTGGCAGCAGTTCGAGGACACACCCGATTTCGTGGTGATGTTCCTGCCGGGCGAGGGCTTCTACCGGGCGGCGATCGAGGCCGACCCGTCGCTGCTCGAAGCGGTCGCCAACGAGCGGGTCGTCCTCGCAAGCCCGATGATGCTGATCGCGCTCCTGCGAACGATCGCCGCGGTGTGGAACGAGGAGCGAGTCGCGGAGAGCGCCCGGGCGGTGAACGAGCTGGGGCGCGAGCTGTACGAGCGCCTGACCGTGATGACGGAGCACTTCGTCACGCTCGGCAAGCGTCTCGACGGGGCGGTGCAGGCGTACAACCAGTCCGTCGGTTCGTTCGAGCGCCGGGTGCTTCCGCAGGCTCGCAAGCTCACCGAGCACGGGGTGCGCCCGAAGAAGGAGCTTCCCGAGCTGGATGGGATCGAGCGCGCAGCTCATCCACCCCAGACGGTCGAGCTCGCGGGCCGACAGGTGGATGCCTCCATCCTGCCGCCGGCCGCGGACGCCGCGTAGCAGCGACGCACGCGGCGCCGCCGTCGCTCAAACCAGGCCGCACACATCCCTCTCGCAGCGACCCAGGCCCGGGTGGCGCCGGCTCGGGAACGTCAATCCGGCCCGAATCGTTTAATACTGAGTACACGTTCGAGAGAGGAAAGGCATGAACGACGTACGTGATCTGATCGTGATCGGCGGAGGGCCGGCGGGTTACACCGCGGCCCTTTACGCTGCGCGCGCGAACCTACAGCCCCTCGTGATCGAGGGGTTCAGCTGGGGCGGCCAGCTCATGATCACGAGCGACGTGGAGAACTATCCGGGCTACCCGGACGGGATCATGGGCCCCGAGATGATGGCGGAGTTCCGGCGCCAGGCGGAGCGCTTCGGCACCGAGTTCGTCACCGACGACGTGACCCGGGTCGACTTCACCGAGCGGCCGTTCCGCGTCTGGATCGAGGACGAGGAGTACCGCGCGCGCTCGGTGATCGTCGCGACCGGTGCGAGCGCCCGCTGGCTCGGGCTCGAGTCGGAGGAGCGCCTGAAGGGCCGCGGCGTATCGGCGTGCGCGACGTGCGACGGCGCCTTCTTCCGGGACAAGCACATCTTCGTCGTCGGCGGCGGAGACTCCGCCTTCGAGGAGGCGCTCTTCCTCACACGGTTCGGGTACAAGGTGACGCTCGTCCACCGCCGGAACGAGTTCCGCGCCTCGCAGATCATGATCGACCGGGCGCGCAACCACGAGAAGATCGAGCTCAAGACGCCGTTCGTCGTCGAGGAGGTCCTCGGCGGGGACTCGATCAGCGGACTCAGGCTGCGCGACACCGAGACCGGCGCAGCGGAGGAGGTCGACGCCGGGGCGCTCTTCATCGCGATCGGACACGATCCGAACACGAAGCTCTTCGTCGACCAGCTCGACCACGATTCGAACGGCTACCTCGTCACCCGGGGCGGGACGACCGAGACGAACGTTCCCGGCGTGTTCGCGGCGGGCGACGTCCAGGACCACGTCTACCGCCAGGCGGTCACCGCCGCCGGCACCGGTTGTATGGCCGCCCTCGATGCCGAGCGCTTCCTCGCCGCCGAGGAGGGCCACACCGCGACCGCCCTCACCGCGCCCCGCCCGGAGGCCGAGCCGACGAAGGTGTAGCTGGGCCCACGGCGAAGTTCGCGCGGCGATGGGCGCAACCTGGATCGACCTGCTCGACCCGAGCCCCGACGAGGTGCGCGAGAAGGCGCCGCGCGAGCTCGAGGAGACGGCGATCCAGCGGCTGCTCGCGCCGCCGGAGCACGAGGACGAGCCGCGGCCGACGTTCATCGGCCACGGTGACTACGTCTTCGGCGTCCTCCTCGTCGCAGTGGCGGAGCCGGACGACGACAGCGTCTACTACCAGGAAGTCGACGTCGTCCTCACGCACGACTCCCTCCTGACCGTGCGCAAGACGCCGCCCGGAGACAGGCCCGCGTGCGAGCTCGAGCTGCTCAAGAAGGTGCAGAAGCCCGACGACTCGGCCGGCATGCTCGCGTACCGGCTCCTCGACGAGATCGCGGAGCGCTACCTCGACCTCATCGACGCGCTCGACGAGGAGATCGACGGCCTCGAAGACCGGGTCGAGGCGCAGTCCCCCGAGCTCACTCGGGCACGCATCTCGACGCTCCGCCACGACCTGCTCCACATCCGCCGCACGCTCAGCCCGATGCGTGACGCGGTGCGGCGGGTGATCGACAACACCGTCGAGGTCGAGGAGGGCCCCGAGGTGTTCCCCCACGACGTCGAGATCGCCTTCAACGCCGCGTACGACAAGTTCCTGCGCGCATCCGACGGGCTCGATCTTGCACGCGACCTCCTCGCAGGGGTGCGCGACTACCACCAGGCGAAGATCGCCAACGATCAGAACGAGGTGATGAAACGCCTGACCGTGGTCGCCTCGCTCCTCCTGCTCCCCACGTTCATCGTGGGCCTCTACGGCCAGAACTTCGTCGACATCCCCGAGCTCCGCTGGCGCTGGGGCTACGGCTACGTGTGGGGCGTGATCCTCGTCACGACAGCGCTACAGCTCTGGTGGTTCCGGCGGAAACGATGGTTCTGACCGGGCTACCCTGAGCCCGTGGCGCACTTCATCTGCCCGAACTGCAAGGAGCGGTCGATCGACAGCGACGGCAAGGAGGGGCTGTACGACGAGGCCGTCGCGTGCCACCACTGCGGCTTCGGCTTCCTCTTCGAGCTCATGGACGACTACTACCCGGCGCCGACGACCGGTCTCGTCACGTGCGACCAGGAGGGCCGCATCCTCGCGCTGGGGCGCGGCGTCTTCGAGCTGAGCGGCTGGAGCGAGCCCGACGTGCTGGGCGCCGACGTGATCGCCGCATTCGGACTCGCCGGCTTCGCGGAGGAGAAGAACCCGGTCAGGCTCTCGCTCGAATGGGGCGTGCGGCGCCTGAACGAGCAGCTCCAGCTGCGGACGCGGGGAGGTCAGGTCAAGCAGGTCGTCGGGGACTTCTTCCCGGCGCTCGACGAAGACGGCGGATTGCTCGTCGCGCTGACGCCCGCGCACGGCTAGCTCTTGCGGGCCGCCCGCAACGTCGCCTACTCTTAGCGAACGCCAGATGAAGCTCTGGCGGGAGGCTCCGGCCCCCGAACCGCCGTCCCGACGGCTAATGGCTTCTACCCCGCCGAAAGCGACGAGGGAAGGAACCGTCGGGACGAATGCCACAGCTCAGCGACGGCTGGATTGAGTTTCTGCAGGTCGGGACGGTGCTGCTCGTCTCGCCATTGGTTAGATTTCCCGGCGGCACCACCGGTGCCCAGGCGATGGAGCTCGCCGAGAACCGCCGCAAGAGGCTGATGGCTCCTACGATCGAGAGGAGCCAGGATGCGGACGATCGTCGCCATAGGCATTGCGGGCGCGTTGGGAGCGCTCGCGCGGTACGGACTGGAGGGGGCGGTGGCCCGACGACTTCCCACGTCGTTCCCGTGGGGGACCTTCGTCGTCAACACGAGCGGAGCGCTCGTGCTCGGGTTCCTGCTGACGCTCATGACCGAGCAGCTCACGACGGCGCCCTGGCTCCGCTCGGCGCTCGCGATCGGCTTCCTCGGCGCGTTCACGACGTTCTCGACGCTCACGTACGAGACGTACCGGTTGCTCGAGGACGGCGCGGTCGGGTTCGCCGCCGCAAACCTACTCGGAAGCATGACTGCGGGTCTCGCTGCGGTCTACCTCGGAGTGGTCGCCGGGAGGGCATTGTGAGGCTCGAGGGCGAGGGGAAGCTGCTCCGACTCTTCATTGGCGAGTCCGATACGTGGCAGGGGAAGCCCCTCTACCAGGCGATCGTGGAGCGCGTGCGTCGTGAAGGCTTGGCCGGGGCGACCGTCATCCGCGGGATCGAGGGGTTCGGAGCCGACTCGCGGATCCACACCTCACGGATCCTCCGGCTCTCCGAGGATCTGCCGGTCGTGATCGAGATCGTCGACTCCCCCGAGCAGATCGACCGCGTCGTGCCGATACTCGACGAAATGGTCAGCGAAGGGATGCTCACGCTCGAGCGGGTACAGATCGTCTCGTACCGGTCGAGCGACAGATAGCGCGCAGGGGCCACAATGGGATCGTGGACTCGCTGCGTGGACACCTGCTCATCGCGTCGCCCGGCCTCCTCGACCCGAACTTCCGCCGCGCGGTCGTCCTCGTGACGGAGCACACCGGTGACGGCGCGGCGGGGCTCGTCCTCAACCGCCCCTCGCCGGTCGAGGTGGCGGGCGCCGTGCCGCAGCTCGAGCCGGTCGTCGACGACGGCGAGCAGGTCTGGATGGGCGGCCCCGTGCAGCCGGAGGCCGTGCTCGTGCTCGGCGAGTTCTTCGATCCCGACGATGCGGCGGTGCCGCTCTTCGGGTCGCTCGGCTTCCCCTCCCTCGCGGATCCGGAGGAGATCGTCCCGGCGACGGCGAGACGGCGCGTCTTCGCGGGCACCGCCGGCTGGGGAGCCGGACAGCTCGAGGCGGAGCTCGCGGACGAGGACTGGATTCTCGAGCCGGCGCTCGCCGACGACGCGTTCACCGACGAGCCGGAGGAGCTGTGGCGCGACGTCCTCCGCCGCAAGGGCGGGATCTACGAGCTCGTGGCTCGTATGCCCGAGGATCCGCGCGTCAACTGAGCCGACCGAACGCGAAGGCGTAGGTGAGGCGCGGCAGGGGAAACCGCTCGCCGTAACGCGAGGCGAGCGCGTGGACCGCGGCCAATGCGTCCGCCCGCTCCTCCGGCGACGCCGTGAGAAACGCGCTCGCGGTCGCGAGATAGCCGACGAGCGCGTCCGGGCTCGACTCCTCCGTCGTCTCGACCACCGTCCGCCCGAGCTCGCGAAACCAGGGCTCGCCCGGCAGCTCGTCGTCGCGGTACGGCTCGTGGCCGGCGTAGCCGACGAGCTCGCCGAGCTCGGCTTGCAGCGGATCTCGCTCGTCCCACCAGTTCCAGAGGAGGGCGATCCCGCCTCGCGGCCGGACTACGCGGTGTAGCTCGGGGAGCGCGCGGGCGCGGTCGAACCAGTGGAACGCCTGGCCCGCGAACCCGGCGTCGACACTCTCGTCGCGGAGCGGGATCGACTCGGCGGGGCCCTCGACCGCCTCTGCCTCGGGCACCGCAGCCCGGAGCTGCTCGAGCATCGGGGCTCCCGGCTCGACCGCGACGACCTCGAAGCCGAGCGCGACGAGGCCGCGGGTCAGCTTCCCGGTGCCTGCTCCGACGTCGAGGACGCGGGCGCCCGGCTCGAGTCCGAGCCGCCCGGCGCCCCAGCGCACGCGCTTCCTCCGGGTAGTCCGGCCGGTGCCGCTCGTAGTCGGCCGCGACCGTCTCGAAGCTCCGGGAGCGGGCGGCGCGGTCAGACACGCGACGAGGGGCAGAGGTCGCTCACGACGCAATCCTCGCAGCGGGGGCGCCGCGCGTCGCAGACGCGGCGGCCGTGCCAGATCAGCAGGTGCGGAAAGCGGCCCCAGTCGGCGCGCGGGACGAGCCGGACGAGGTCGCGCTCGATCTTCACCGGATCCTCCTGGCGCGTGAGCCCGAGCCGTTGCGAGAGGCGCCGGACGTGCGTGTCGACGACGATGCCCTGCGCCTCCCCGAGCTCGGACGAGACGACGTTCGCCGTCTTGCGGGCGACACCCGGCAGCCGGACCAGCTCCTCGAGCCGCCGCGGAACCTCGCCGTCGAACTCCTCGAGCAGCAGCCGCATCGTGCCGCGCAGCGCCTTCGCCTTCTGACGGTAGAAGCCGGTCGCGAAGATGTCGCGCTCGAGCTCCTCCTGCGGCACTGCGAGGTAGTCCTCGGGCGTGCGGTACTTCTCGAACAGCCTCTGGGTGACGCGGTTCACGTTCACGTCCGTCGTCTGCGCCGAGAGCATCACCGAGACGAGGAGCTCGAGGGGACTGCGGAAGCGCAGGGCTATCGCGGCGTCGGCGTGCTCGGCCGCGAGCCGCTCGACGATCGGCCCGATCCGCTCCCTTTTCGGCCCGACCCGCCGCCGGGCCTCCTTCACGTAGCTACGAGGCAACGGCCTCCGGGACCCGCGAACGCAGCCGCGGTCCGGCACAGACCAGATCGAGGGCCGGACAACCCGCACAGGCGAACTCGCTCGGGCTCGGCGGGAACTCGCCGGCCTGGATGCGCGCGATCGCGGCGGACAGCTCGGCCTCGAGCGCGGGGACGTCGGCGCGCGAGAACGCGGCTTCGACGGGCGCCTCCGGCCGCTCGAGGAACTGGTAGACGACCTCGACCTCGTCGGCGCCCGCGCGGAAGCACGCGAGCGCGTACACGAGCCGCTGCAGCCGGTAGTCCTCCTCGACGATCTCGTCCGGCGACGCCTCGCCCAGCAGGTTCGTCTTGTAGTCGACCACGAGCGCACGACCGTCGCGCAGATGGAACGCGTCGAGGAAGCCGTGCACGAGCACGCCGTCGTGCTCGAAGGTGAAGTGGCGCTCTTGCTCGACGCCCGCCAGCCCGGCGACACGCCGCGCGAGCTCCGACTCGCAGTAGGCGGCCACGAAACCGCGGATGCGCTCGTCCGAGATCTCGGGCACGACCGGTGCGGCGAGGTCGACCTGCTCGAGCAGCGCGTGCACGGCACTGCCGATCTCGGTTCCGGACATCTCCCCCGTCCCGTCGCCTTCGACGGGCCGCTCGCTCATCCCGAGCGCGTAGCGCGCGTAGTACTTGTACCCGCACTGCTCGAAGAGCGAGAGCGCGGTGAAGGAGAGCTTGCGCACGCGGTGGAGCGGCGGGTCCGGCAGCGCCACGAGCGGCGGCAGCTCCGGGGCGGCGCGCGGAGCGGCCGTCCCGTCGAGCGCGGAGAAGAGCGCGAGCTGGCCCTCCTCGGGCTCGGGCTCCGCCTCGGCCGGAACCTCCGCCCGATAGCGATCGACGCGGACGAGCAGCCGCGCGTCGCCACGGACGAGCTCGAGCGGAGCGTCGCCCGCCTGCGCCAGCTCCTCGTCGGCGTCGAGCCGGTCGAGCACCCAGGCGATCGGAGTCGGCACCTCGCGCTCCGACGCGAGATCGACCGAGCCGGAGACGATCAGCCGCTCCTTCGCCCGCGTCATGGCGACGTAGTAGAGCCGCAGGCGCTCGGCCCGCTCCGCCTCCTGCCGCGCCTCCCTCACCGCCTCGTAGTCGAAGGCCCCGCGGCGCGTCGCCGTTACGGGGTCGGCGACCCGGAACCCGAAGCGGCCGTCCGGAAGCGCGAGGATCTCGTCCGGGGAAGGCGGCACCCGGTCGCGCCCTGCGTCGGCGACGATCACGACCTTGAACTCGAGCCCCTTCGCAGCGTGGATCGTGAGCAGGCGCACCGCGTCGGCGCCCTCCTCCTCGGCGACCGCCTCGAGCTCCCGTGCGCCGACCGCCTCCTGCTCGGCGACGAACCGGACGAAGCCCTCGACGTCCGGCCCGCGCAGCTCCTCGTACGAGCGCGCGAGGCGGGCAAGCTTCCGCATGTTCGCGTAGCGCCGGCGCCCGTCCCACTGCGCGAGCACGGCGAGGTCGTAGTCGTGTGCGGCGACGACCTGCTCGCACAGCCGCTCGAGCGAGAGCCGCGGCAGCGTCTGCACGAGCCGGTCGTAGCGCTGGCGAAACGCGCGCAGGAGGCGCTCGTCGCGCTCGCCGAGGCCGGGCGGCAGCGCATGCTCGAGGCCGGAGAAGAGCGGCCGCTTCGAGGCGGCCCGGCGCAGGAGCGCGAGCGCGTCGTTCGAGACGCCCACGAACGGCGACGCGAGCACCGACAGGAGCGCGACGTCGTCATAGCGGTTCTGGAGCAGGCGCAGATACACGAGCAGGTCGACGACCTGCTGCTGGCCGAAGTAGCCCTTCCCCGTCGCCCGATACGTCGGCAGCCCCGCTCGGCGCAGCTCGTCCTCGTACCACTCCGCGTCGGTGCCCGCGGCGAAGAGAAGGACGATCTCGCCCGGCGTCGCGGCGCCGCCGTCGACGAGCTCGCGCACCCGCCGCGCGACCGCGCGCGCCTCCCCGCGGCGCCAGTGGACGCCACTGTCCGAGTAGCTCTCCTTGTCGGTGACGAGCAGCTCGACGGGGTGGCCGAAGACCGGGTCCGGGAACTCGGCCGCGGCGGCGAGCTCCTGGAACTCGCCGCCGAAATGCGAGCCGAAGAGCTCGTTGACCGCGGCGAGCACCTCGGGTCGCGAGCGGTAGTTGAGCGTGAGCGAGAGCGGCTGCTCGGCCGCGTCGCGCCGCTCGCGGAAGACCTCCACGTCGGCGTGCCGGAAGCCGTAGATCGACTGGAACTCGTCGCCGACGAAGAAGAGCTCGGTCTCCGGCGTCCGCAGCAGCTCGACGATCTCGGTCTGCAGGCGGTTCGTGTCCTGGAACTCGTCCACGAGGATCGCACGGAAGCGGCCCTGCTCGCGCTCGCGGAGCTCCGGCTGCGCCTGCAGCAGGTCGCGCGCCTCGAGCTGGAGATCCTCGAAGTCGAGCGCCGACTCGCGAGCCTTCGCCTCCGCGTACCGCGCGGCGAACTGCGTCAGGAGCTCCTGCAGGAGCGCTCGATCGCGCGCCGCCGCCTCGTCGAGTGCGGCCTGCTCGACGGCCGCGAGCGCCTCGCCGTAGCCGGCCGCCCGGTCGCCGCGCGCCTTGAAGCCCGCGAGGTTCATCAGCCGATCCGCCCGCCGGTCCCGGTCGAGCAGCTCGAGCAGCTCCGCCGCCGCCCGCTGCTGCGCCTCCGTGGCGGCGGGATCGGAGGCGAGCGCGGACGCCGCGGCGTGGAGCTCCTCGATCCGCTCGCCGAGCTCGGGCCGCTCGGCCACCGCGAGGTCGAGCTCGCGCCCGGCCGCGCGCAGTGTCTCGTAGACGCTCGTGAGCATCCGCCGCAGCCGATCGCTCCCGTACGTCGCGAGCAGCTCGAGCCGTTGCGGATCGTCGCCCGCACAGAACTCGGCGAGAGCCTCGCCGAACGCCTCCGAGCGGAGGACGGCGGCCTGCGCCTCGTCGAGCTCGCGGAACCGCGGGTCGAGCCCTGCGGCGAGCGGATACGCCCGGAGGAGGCGAGCGCAGAAGCCGTGAATGGTCGAGATCCAGGCACCGTCGAGCTCGCGCGCGAGGTCGTGCCGACCCCGCCCGGCGAGCGCCGCTCGGATCCGCGTCCGCAGCTCGCCCGCGGCACGGCGCGTGTATGTGATCACGAGGATCGAGTCGACGTCGAGCCCGCGGTCGCAAACCGCCCGGACGACGCGCTCGACGAGCACGGCCGTCTTGCCCGTGCCCGCGCCGGCGGAGACGAAGACCTCCCCTTTCGCCTCGACGGCGGCAAGCTGCTGTTCGTTCACGGGCGCTCGATCCGGCACATCGGCCAGAGGTCGCACCAGCTCGGACACTCGCCGCCGAGCGGGTCGTGCTCGACGTCGCCCCTTCGCATCCGCTCGGCGAGCGCGGTCGCCGTCTCGCGCGCCGACTCGACGACGTGCCAGAACGCCTCCTCCTCGAGGTAGTCGTGCGAGACGTGTCCGGGCAGCGCCTCCGCCTCCGAGCTCCGGACGAGCCCACGCGGCTTGCGCGCTCCTGCGAGGGGCCGGTAGAGGCCGCCGATCGGCTCGAGCCCGACGACGTCGCGCAGGACGAGCATGTAGAGGGGGATCTGGAGCCGCAGCTCGCTCTCGATCTGCCGCGCCGAGTGCGCGGTCTTGCCCGACTTGTAGTCGAGGACGGCTCCGCGGGCACCGAACGGGTCGACGTCGATCCGGTCGATCTTCCCCGACAGGGTGAGGCCCGGTGCGAGCTCGAGCCCGCGCTGCAGCTCGGGCGCGGCCCGGTCGCTGCCGAACGAGACCTCGAAGCGGCGCGGCACGAGCGGTGCGTCCGACTCGCACTCCTCCTCCACGAGCGCCGCGAGATCGCGCCACAGCGTCTGGTCGAGCTCCCGCTCCTGCATCTCGGTCAGGTCCATCCGCACGCCGGCGATCGCCTCGTCGAGGCAGCGGCGCATCAGCCCGGTCGCCGCCTCGACGTGCTGAGGCTCGAGCTTCTCGACCCCGAGCTCGGCGGGCACCCGCGAGAAGAAGCGGTACAGCGCGTTGTGCGCGACCGAGCCGCGTTGCTTCGCATCGGGCTCCGCGTCGATCGTCCTCGGCGAGAGGAACCGTTCGACGAACCACGCCGAGGAGCAGTCGGCGAAGCGCTCGAGCTCGGTCACGGCGAACGAGGAGCGTGAGCCGAGCTGCTCGAGGACGAGTGGGTGCGTGAGCCGGGTCGGCCGCCGGAAGGCTCCGCGCGCACGCTCGAGCCTCCGCTCCCAGCCGTTCGCGCGTGCGAGCCCCTCTGCCGCCTCGGAGTCGCGCGCGGCGAGCTCCGCGAGCGCCCGCAGCCGCTCACGCTCGGTCGGCGCCTCCTCGAGCGGCCACGTGAGCGCCGACAGCGGCCGCCGTCGAGTCCAGCGCCGGACGTCGTCCCCGCCGAAGAGCGCCTGCACGTCGTGCCAGAACGGGCTCGCCTCGCGCGGGCTCCCGTCGTCATCGGCGGCCTCGCGCACGAGGTAGAGGCGCTGCGACGCACGCGTGCAGGCGGTGTAGAAGAGGTAGCGGTCACGTGCGATCTGATCCGGCTGCGCGAGCCTCGCCCCGCGTTCGTCGAGCCCGCGGCGCACCTCGTCGTCGAGGAACGGCGAGCCGCCGCCCCGGCGCGGGAGGCTCCCTTCCTCGAGCCCGAGGACGAAGACGGCGTCGAAGCGCCGGGTGCGGGCGCGCAGCAGGTTGACCACCGCTACGCGGCCGGTGTCGTCGCCGATCCGCGGCTGCAGCGCGGCACGCTCGACCGCAGCGAGGACGTCCTCGCGGCTCAGCTCGCCGACGAGCTCGCGCCAGCCCTCGAGCTCCGCGAGCAGCCGTCTCAGCGCCTCGTAGGCACGGAGGTCGAGCCGGCTCGCGGCGTCGGCCGGGGGACGCTCGACGCCGTACGCGTTCCGCAGCATCCGCTCCGCGAGCTCGCGCGCCGCCGCGACCGGGTCGCTCGCGTCGCGCAGCTCGGCCAGCGCCGGGAGCGGGGCGCCACGCAGGCGTTCCGCCTCCTCGACGACGCGCTCGGGCGTCTGCACGGCACGCCCGCGCAACCGCCCTTCGACGAAGTCGACGGCCCGTCGCTCGAGACCCGAGAACGGCGAGCGGAGGAAGCGGAAGAGGTCGTTCCGCGTCCCGCCTCCCCACGCGAAGCGCAGCAACGCCGCGAACGCGTGGACGAGCGGGGTCTGCGTGAGCCGGAGGCCGCCGTCGACCCCGTACGGGATGCCGAACGAGCCGAGCACCGTCTCGAGCGCGCCGCGGACCCTGTCGTATCCGGGCACCACGATCCCGATCCGCTCCAGGTCCATGCCGCCGCGCGCGAGCGCGAGCAGCTCCTCGGCGACGAGCTCGAGCGTCCCGCGGCTCCCCGCGCCCTCGAAGAAGCGGACGGCGCCGTCGAGAGCGGGCGCGTCTCCGGGATCGTCGGCGAAGATCGCGCGCTCGAGATGCGCGAGCGCCGGGGGCGCGACGGCGGCGTAGCGCGGCGGGAGCTCCTCGACGCGACCGGCAGCGAGCCCGGCGAGATCCTCGGCCGTCCGGCGCAGCGCGGCGAAGGCCGGCCGGCCGGGCTCGTAGGGAAGCGAGACGGTCACCTCGGCACGCGCCGCGAGCGCCTCGATCAGCGCCCACTCCGCACCCGTCAGATCCTCGAAGCCGTAGGCGAAGACGGGCTCGCCCCGCCACGCGTCGAGCTCGATCCGAAGACGCTCCACGGCCCGCCGGCGCAGCGTCCCGCCGTCCCACCGCGCGAGCCGCTCGAGCTCGTCGCGATACCCGCGGTAGAGCGTCGCGAGCTCCCCCTCGACGGCGTCCGGGGCCAGCAGGCCCGACTCGAGCTCGTCGAGCGTCTGCTGCAGCGAGTCGACGAAGCCCGCGCGGCCCGCGGAGCCTGCGAAGCCGTGGAGCTCGGCGCTGTTGACGACGCGGCGGACGAGCAGGGCCTGCTGCGTGCGTCCCAGCAGCGGACGTGCGTCGGGCGAGCCGGCGGCGAGTCGCGAGAACAGGTCGTCGAAGGTGTCGATCGAGCCGCCGAGGAGCGCGGGCCGCCGCGCGAGAAGCTCGAGCTCGACCCGGTCGACGTCCGCCCGGTTCGGCACGATCAGTACGGGCTCGGGCCCGCCGGGCGAAGCGAGTGCGTCGAGATACCGGTCGAGCAGGAGCTCGACCTTGCCCGCGTTGGCGGGCCCCGCAATGAGCCGGAGCGGCACCCGCCTACGCTAGCGCTTCATCCGGCGGGCGAGACCTCCAGTCTCCGCCGGGAGACCGCGCTCTCCCGGCGGCGGAGTTCCTTCTCCCTCGCGGAAGCGCAAAGCGTTTCCGCGAGCTACGCGGCGGCGGACTTCGGCCGCCGGCCGCGCCGCGCGACGGCGCGACCGGCCGTCTTGCCGGCACAGTTGTCGCAGAGGTCCGCCTGTTTCGCGCCGCGGCGCGCGTCCGTGTACGTGACCCGCATCACCGCGCCCTTCCCCTCCTCGACCTCGCTGCCGCAGTTGTCGCAGACGAGCACCGTTTTACGAGCCACGTTCTCCTCCTTCGCAGGAACCAAGTTGGGCGGAAAGCGTATAGAAACTCCCGCGCGACTATGTCGCTTGCCGTGCGGCCCGAAGACGCGCAAATGCCGTCGTCGCAAACCGAGGTTCGATGTATTTGCTCGACGGCCGCGGACGAACCGTACGGGGTCGCATATCGCGACCGGCACATTTCCGCACGTCGCTCTAGCGGCCCGCGTCGACACTAGACTGGCCGCCCATGCGCGACGAACGGTCGATCGTCGTCCTGGAGGGGGACGAGACGGGACAGGAGCTGCTCGAGGAGAGCCTCCGCGTGCTGGGGTCGGACGTGATCGGGGTCGAGCTCGACTTCCTTCGTTTCGACCTCTCGCTCGAGCGGCGCCGCGAGACCGGCAACGGCGTCGTGCACGACGCGGCGGCGGCGATCCGGGAGCACGGCCTCGGGCTCAAGGCCGCCACGGTCACGCCCGAGGGCCGCGGCGACGTCGGCTCGCCGAACCGCATCCTCAGGGAGGAGATCGGCGGCAAGGTGATCGTCCGCACGGGGCGCCGGATCCCGGGTGTCGCGCCGCTCGGCGGGGTGCACGCGCCGATCTCGATCGTCCGCATGGCGGTCGGCGACGCCTACGGCGCGGAGGAGTGGCGCGAGGGCGAGGGCGACGACGAGGTCGCGTTCCGCACCGAGCGGATCGAGCGCCGCATCTGCCACGCCGTCGCAGAGTTCGCGTTCCGCCAGGCGGAGAGGACCGGAGCGAAGGTGTTCGGCGGCCCGAAGTACACGGTCAGCCCCACGTACGAGGGGATGCTGAAGGAAGAGATGGACGCGGCGGCGGAGCGCCATCCCGAGGTGCCGTACGAGCCGCAGCTGATCGACGCGACGTTCGCGCTCCTCCTCTCCTCCGCCGGCGACCCGCTCGTGATCCCCGCCCTCAACCGTGACGGCGACATCCTCTCCGACCTCGTCCTGCCGCTCTTCGGCTCGATCGCCGGCTCGGAGTCGCTGCTCGTCGCCTTCGAGGCGGACTTCGAGCCCGCGGCGATCATGGCCGAGGCTGCGCACGGAACCGCGCCCTCCTTGCAGGGGAAGAACGTCGCGAATCCGATGGCGATGATCCTCGCGGGTGCCGCGCTGCTCTCCCATGCCGGCGACGAGATGCAGCCGGCGGGACGCGCGATCCGCGAGGCGTGCCTCGAGGCGGTGGCGCAGGGCGCACGCACCGCCGATCTCGGCGGCCACCTCGGCACGACCGAGTTCGCCGACGAGGTGATCGGCCGCGTGCGCGCGAAGCTCGAGGTCTGGGCGAGCCTCTAGCCCAGAAGCCCGAGGAGCCTGGCCGTCGGCACGAAGACGAGCTTCCCGGCCTGCCCCGCCTTGTAGGGGTTGACCGCGTAGACGAGGCCGCGCGCTCCGATCGTCGCGGGGCTGCCGGAGCGGCCGGCGGCGATCGTGACGGCCTTGCCGGTCGTCAGATCGAGCAGGCGCAGCCTGAAGGCTCCTCCGGTGAGGACTGCGACCCGCCCGTGTACCGCGACCCGGTCCGTGCCCGGCGACCCGTGGCTCAGCGCGAGAGGCCAGGTGTGCTGGAGCTCGCCCGTCGTCCAGTCGTAGACCTCGAGCTCGCTCGTCAGGGATCCCGCCTGCGGGAGTGTCAGCCTCAGCACGACGAGCCGGTTCCCGCTGAGCGCGATCCTGACGATCGCGCTCGGGTAGCCACATGGATCCGGGGGTGGAACGTCGAGCGCGATCTCGTCGAGCAGCGTGCCGTCGGTGGAGTAGACGCCCACGAGCGGGGTGCCCTGTTCGGCCGGCCCCTGGTAGGCGGGCCATGCGTCCGTCGAGCGCAGCACGGCGACGTGGCTGCCGTCCGCCGACTGGGACACGACCGCGCCCGGCCCCGTCGCGATCGTGCGGAGCCCGGCGGGCGCGACGAGGCTGAGGCGCTCGTCCGTGGTGACCGCGCCATCGGACCTCCAGGAGCTGACGGCGAGAGCCTTGCCCGACCCGGCCAGGCCACCGAGCCAGTCTCCGAACGAGCCGCCGCTGTCCGGGACCGTGCAGTCCCCGAACGAGCTGGAGTGGTTGGTCAGCTTCCCGATCTGGCGAGCCGATCCGCCGACCGCGGCGCTGTAGAGCCGCTCCTGCGTCTGCAGGGTGTTGCCGATCTCGAAGCGTGTGATCAGGGCGACCCGCTTGCCCGCGATCGCGACCTCGCCGGTCCCGAAGCCGAACTTACGGCCGTTGCTCGGGTAGGTGCCCTTGATCGCCGAGGTCGCGCCGGAGACCACGTTCCAGACGTAGACCCGGCGGTCGCTCCTCATGTACGCGAGGCGCGGACCGTCCATCGCCAGGGCCGAGATCGGCTTGGCCGTCCGCTTCACCTGCTGCGACTCCGGCTTGGCCGCACCGGCCTGCGTGGAGAGACCGAGCAGGAGCGACAGGAGCAGTCCCGCCACAAGGAGCCTTCTCATCGTGCCCACCTCCATCGGCATCCTCGTATGCGTCGAGGCTCGCGGCATCGGGGCCTGTCCCGATCGGCCTGCGCGAAGTTACCGGCGGGCCGTAGCCGGGCTTGTGAAACCTCTGTGAGCTACGACGCGGCGGCCGCGTGCCAGGTGTCCCACCCGTCCGCCCACGTCTCGACGAAGAGCTCCGCCGCGACGGGGTCGAACTGCGTGCCCGCTCCCTCCTCGACCTCGGCGAGCGCGTGCTCGTGCGTGAGCGGACGGCGGTACGGGCGGGGCGAGATCATGGCGTCGAACGCATCGGCGATCGCGAGGATCCGCGCCTCGAGCGGGATCCTGCGCCCGCTCAGCCCGGCCGGATAGCCGCTGCCGTCCCACCGCTCGTGATGGAAGAGGACGTACGGGAGCGCGGCGTGGAACCGCCGCACCGGCAGGACGAGTTGTGCGCCGGCGGTCGGATGGCTCCGGATCTCTGCGACTTCCTCGAGCGTCAGCGGCCCCGCCTTGCCGAGCAGCTCCGGCCGCACCTTGACCTTGCCGACGTCGTGGAGCGGTGCCGCGAGGCGTAGAGTCTTGATCCGCTCCCGATCCCAGCCCAGCTCGACCGCGATCGGCTCGGCGAGCGCCGCGACGCGGTCGCCGTGACCGAAGGTCTGGTCGCGCTGCTCGAGCGCGCGGGCGATTGAGGCGAGCATGCTCGGGACGGATTCCGCGCGGGGCCTGGGACTCCTCCGGGAGGGGCCCGGTCACTTCCAGATGCCGCCGACGGGGGTCCCGGTGCGCGAGAACCCGAGCCGCCGCAGGTGCCACGCGTCCTCGATCGTCCGCAGGAGGCCGTAGTGATTCGTCGCCTTCCGGAACGTCGAGCCGCGCCGTACGGTGGGCCCCAGGGCGAGCGCCTCGATCCTCCCGCCGCCGCCTGCATAGCTCGTGCCCTCGTCGAACACGACGAAGACGACGCCCCCGCGAAGCGCCCGCGAGTGCAGCAGCGGCACGACGTGCGCCTCGAGCCATGCGTCGCCGGTCGCGACCGGACAGTCGTGCATGTCGTTGCACAGGTTCGGGATCACGAGGGAGAAGTCGGGTAGCCGGTGGCGGGCGAGATCCTGGGCGAGCCGCGTGAACGGGACGACGCGGTCGCGGCGGGCTCGTGAGGCGACGACGTCGCGGAAGTAGAGGAACGGATCGTGCTTCTTCGCGTAGCGGCCCGCCGAGCCGCCGGTGAAGCCGGGGGACGGCAGGTCCTCCGCATAGGTCTTCCACGTCCGACCGGCAGCCTCGAGCGTGTCGGCGAGGCTGCGGGCAGCGACGACGCAGTCCGTGCAGTCGCTCGAGATCCCGTGCGTCGAGCCGGAGACGAGCGCGAGATAGTTGGGCAGGCTTGGATGTGCGACCGCGTCGTAGTCCGTCAGCGTCGCGTAGCGGCGCGCGAGCCGGTTGAACGTCGGCGCGTCCGGATTGCCGGCGATCGAGGTCGCCTCGTGGTTCTCGAACACGACGAGGACGACGTGGGTGAAACGCGGCACGCGCACCGACGGCGGCGCCGTGCTCGGGACGCTCACGCCCGCCGAGCCGTCGCCGCAGCCCGCCGCAGCGACGGCCAGGGCGAGAACGAGCCCTGCTAGAGCCGGTCTTCCAGCCACTTCTTGCCGTAGTGCATGGCGAAGAAGCCGAGCACGAACACGCCGGCGATCACACCGGCGGCGTAGATCCCGTAGCGCTGGATGGCGTCGGCGGCGGCGTGGCCCGAGTAGTAGGCGACGAGGCCGACCCCGGTCGCCCAGCAGATGCCGCCGGCCGCATTCCAGAACAGGAACTTCCACCACGGCATGCGGCCGATGCCAGCCACCCACGCGGCCGTGTAGCGGAGCACCGTGATGAAACGGCCGAAGAAGACGGTCTTGCCCCCGTGCCGCGCCATCAGCCGCTCGGCGGCAGGGAGGAACCGCTCCGCGTAGCGGCGCAGGAACCGCCAACGTTCGAAGAGGCGCCGGCCGCCGACGCGCCCGATCAGCCAGTAACCGAGGTTGTCGCCGACGATGGCAGCGGTCGCCGCGACCACGATCACCCAGACGATCGACGTGTGCCCCTGAGAGGCGAGGACGCCGAATGCGATCAGCGCGGTCTCGCCGGGCAGCGGGATCCCGAACGACTCGAGCATGATGACCACGAACAGCAGGGGCAGCCCGTGGTTCGTGAAGAAGTGCGTCACGTCGATGCGAGGCTACCGCGCGCCGTCTGCGGGAGATCACGCATGGCCGTCGCCGGATGCTCGCGTAGGCTAGGCGCAGATGAGGGTCGGAATCCCGCGCGAGACGACGGAAGGCGAGAGGCGGGTCGCGCTCGTTCCGGAGACCGTCGGCAAGCTCACCGCAGCGGGCTTCGAGTTCGTCGTCGAACAGGACGCCGGCGCAGCCGCTTCCTTTCCCGACGCCGCGTACACGGAGGCGGGAGCCACGATCAGCGACCCGTGGGCTGCGGACGGCGTCGTCAAGGTGCGCAAGCCGTCGGCCGGCGAGATCGACCGGCTCCGCAGCGGGCAGCTGCTGATCGGTTTCCTCGAACCGCTCTCCGACCAGGCGGGCGTCGAGGCGCTCGCGGCGCGCGGCGTGACGGCCTTCGCTCTCGAGTCGGTGCCGCGGATCACACGCGCGCAGCCCATGGACGCGCTGTCGTCGCAGGCGACCGTCGGCGGCTACAAGGCCGCGCTCCTCGCGGCCGAGCGCCTCCCCCGCTTCTTTCCCATGTTGATGACCGCCGCCGGCACGGTTCCGCCCGCGAAGGTGCTCGTGATCGGAGCCGGGGTGGCCGGGTTGCAGGCGATCGCGACGGCGCGCCGGCTCGGGGCCGTCACGACCGGGTTCGACGTCCGCCCGGCCGTGCGCGAGCAGATCGAGAGCCTCGGAGCGAACTGGCTCGACCTCGGGGTCGGCGGAGCCGAGGCGGAGGGCGGCTATGCGCGCGAGCTGACTCCGGAGGAGATGGAGGCCCAGCAGCGCGCCCTCGAGGAGCGGATCGGCGACTTCGACGCGGTGATCACCACCGCCGCGGTCCCGGGACGGCCCGCCCCCAAGATCATCCCCGCTTCCGCCGTCGAGGCGATGCGGCCGGGCTCCGTGATCGTCGATCTCGCGGCCGAGACGGGCGGCAACTGCGAGCTGACGGAGCCGGGAGAGATCGTCGAGCGCTCCGGGGTCACGCTGATCGGGCTGACGAACCTCCCGAGCACGATGCCGTACCACGCGTCGACGCTGTACTCGCGGAACGTCCAGGCGCTCCTCCTCCACCTCGCGCCGGAGGGCGAGCTCGCGCTCGACTGGAGCGACGAGATCACGAGCGGCGCCTGCGTCGCCGGCAGGCAGGAGGTGACGGCGTGAGCCACAACATGCTGCTCGTCTTCGAGGTCACGATCCTCGTGCTCGCGATCTTCCTCGGCTTCGAGGTGATCTCGAAGGTGCCAACCCTCCTCCACACCCCGCTCATGTCGGGCACGAACGCGATCCACGGCATCGTCGTGGCGGGGGCCATGATCGTGCTCGCCTCCGGCCACAAGGGGCCGTTCATCTGGATCATCGGCTTCCTCGCGGTCGTGCTCGGCTCGGCGAACGTCGTCGGCGGCTTCGTCGTCACCGACCGGATGCTCGAGATGTTCAAGAAGCGCGAGCCGGCGAAGCCGGCGGACGCCTCGCAGGACGGCAAGGGCGCGCCGTGAGCACCAACCTCAGCGACGTCCTCTACCTGATCCCGATCGTCACGTTCATCCTCGCGCTGCGCTTCCTCTCCAACCCGGCGCACGCGCGCCGCGGCAACCAGATCGGCGCGGCCGGGATGCTCGTCGCGATCGCCGTCACGTGGGTCAAGGCGGGCGGCGGAAGCTGGTGGGCGCTCGTGATCGCGATGATCATCGGCGGCGGCTTCGGCGCGGTCGCGGCGCGGAAGGTGCGGATGACGGCGATGCCGCAGATGGTGGCGCTCTTCAACGGCGTGGGCGGCGGAGCGGCGGCGCTCATCGCCCTCGCCGAGCTGCACAGGATCCTCCCCGAGCCGGGCCGGGCGACCTGGGACGTGTCCACGGCGATCGCCCTCTCGGGCCTGATCGGCGCGATCTCGTTCGCGGGCTCGATGGTCGCGTTCGCGAAGCTCCAGGAGCTGATCGGCGGCCGGCCGATCACGTATCCCGGCCAGAACGTCGGGAACATCGTCCTCCTCGCCGGGCTCGGCGGGTTCGCCGTCGCAGTCGCGGCGGGCGTGCAAGACCAGTGGCTGCTCTGGGTCGTCGTCGGCGGCGGCGCGCTCTTCGGCGTCCTCTTCGTCCTCCCGATCGGCGGCGCCGACATGCCGGTCGTGATCTCGCTCCTGAACGCCTTCACGGGGCTCGCCGTCGCGATCGGCGGCTTCGAGCTCGAGAACAACGTCCTCATCGTGGCGGGCATGCTCGTCGGCGCCTCCGGCACCTTGCTGACGATGCTGATGGGGAAGGCGATGAACCGCTCGATCGGCAACCTCCTCTTCGGCGCCTTCGGAAAGGTCACGGTGGAGGCCGCGGCGGTCGCAGCGGGCGACGGCGGGACGGTGAGGAGCGCGAGCGCGGAGGACGTCGCGGTGATGCTCGCGTACGCGCACAAGGTCGTCTTCGTCCCCGGGTACGGGCTCGCGGTCGCCCAGGCGCAGCACGACGTGCGCCAGCTCGCCGACATGCTCGAGGGCAAGGGCGTGGAGGTCTCGTACGCGATCCACCCGGTCGCCGGCCGGATGCCCGGCCACATGAACGTCCTGCTCGCCGAGGCGAACGTCCCCTATCCGCAGCTGAAGGAGATGGACGAGGCGAATCCCGAGTTCTCGCGGACGGACGTCGCCGTGGTCGTCGGGGCGAACGACGTCGTCAACCCCGACGCGCGCTCGAACCAGGGCTCGCCGATCTACGGCATGCCGATCCTCAACGTCGACGACTCGCAGGCCGTGGTCGTCCTCAAGCGCTCGATGAACCCCGGCTTCGCCGGGATCGAGAATCCGCTCTTCTACAACCCGAAGACCGTGATGTTGTTCGGCGACGCCAAGGACTCGATCACGAAGCTCATCGCCGACGTCAAGAACCTCTAGCGAGGCCGCGGAAACGCGCTTGCGTTTCCGCGGAGGACCGAACTGCGCCGGCCGGAAGAGCGCGGTCTCCGGCCGGCTCCGTGCCGTTCCTGCTCGGTGGATCTCTCGACGGTCTGGCTGCCTCGTGCGCTCGCGCGCGGCCAAAGGGCCGACGCGAGCGCAGTCCGGCCTCCGGCTAAGTCCCCGCTACCGCGGATCCGCTTAGCCTCCGGCCGTTCGCCCGGCCGAGCTGTAGACGTTACGAACCTTGGGCGGACAACCCCGGGCGAGACCGCACGTCTCGCTCGCGGATCTAGGCGGTTCGGCGCCGTAGCGTCGCGGCGCCGAGGGCGAGGGCGAGCAGACTGCTGCCGCAGACGACGCCCACATCGATCGCGAAGCTGCCGCCGAGCGAGTTCGCCGTCGTCCGGGCAAGCGCGTCGTAGGCGTAGGTGAACGGCAGCGCGTCGGAGATGCCGTGCAACCACCCCGCCATGGCGTCGCGGGCGACGAAGAGGCCGGAGAGCATGATCTGGGGCAGGACGATCGCCGGCATGAACTGCACCGCCTGGAACTCGGTCTGCGCGAACGCGCTCACGAACAGGCCGAGCGCCGTCCCGAGGACGGCGTTGGCGACGGCGAGCGCTCCCACGACCCACCGCGGCCCGGCCACGTCGAGCCCGAGCAGCCCGAAGGTGAGCGCCGACACGACGGCCGCCTGCAGGGCCGCGAGGACCGCGAAGGCGATCCCGTAGCCGGCGAGGAGGTCGAGCTTGCCGAGCGGCATCGTCATCAGCCGCTCGAGCGTTCCGGATCTCCGCTCGCGCAGCATCGTGATCGAGGTGACGAGGAACATGGTCACGAACGGGAACATCCCGAGCAGCGGCGCCCCGACGTGCTGGAAGATTTCGCCGCGCTGGGTGAACAGCTGCTGGAGCAGCGTCTCCAGCAGGCAAGGGACGCCGAGGATGAGGACGAGCGTGCGCGGGTCGCGCCGGAGCTGTGCGAGCACGCGCGCGGCGACGGCACCGGTCACCCGGACGCTCACGCCGCCACCGCGCTCTCGTCGATCAGGCGCAGGAACGCCTCGTCGAGCCGGTCCGCGCCGGTCCGCGCGCGCAGCTCGGCCGACGTGCCCGTCGCGAGCAGCCGGCCCTCCCGCAGGAGGAGCAGGTGATCGCAGCGCTCGGCCTCGTCCATCACGTGGCTCGAGACGAGCAGCGTCTTCCCCTCCCCCGTGAGCCGGTGGAAGACGTCCCAGAGATCGCGGCGAAGCACCGGGTCGAGACCGACGGTCGGCTCGTCGAGGACGAGCAGGTCGGGGCTGCCCAGCAGCGCGGCCGCGAGCGAGACCCGCGTCAGCTGGCCGCCGGAGAGCCGGCCGACGATCCAGTCGGCGTGGTCCTCGAGGGCGACGTCCTCGATCGTCCTGCCGACCGCGGCGGCGGGCAGCCCGAGCACGCGGGCGAAGAAGCGGAGGTTCTCGCGGACGGTGAGGTCGCCGTAGACCGAGGGCGCCTGCGTCATGTAGCCGACGCGGGAACGGAGGCGCCGTGAGCCCGCCGGCTCGCCCAGCACCTCGACCTCACCGCCTGCAACCCGTTGCACGCCCACGATGGAGCGCAGCAGCGTCGACTTACCGCTACCGCTAGGCCCGAGCAGCCCGGTCACGGCGCCGGCTCCGACCTCGCAGGTCAGCCCGGGCAGGACGACCCGGCCGCCGCGCACGACCCGCAGGCCCTTGACGGCGATCGCAGGCATCCTATAATTCCTCCGGTGCTGAATTCATCACGCGCTGAATATCGCAGATGAGTGAACGCTCGTCAAGGGGCAGGCGCCGCGGACCGACGAGAACGCGCGAAGCGATCCTCGCCGCCGCCTCCCGCCGTTTCGCCGCCGCGGGTTACGACCGCGCCTCCCTGCGCGCGATCGCGGCCGACGCAGGCGTCGACCAGAAGCTGATCGCGCACTACTTCGGCTCGAAGCAGCAGCTGTTCGTCGCCGCGATCGGCTTTCCGCTCGACCCCGCCGAGCTCCTCCCCACCGTGCTCGACCATCCGCCCGAGGAGCTGCGCGCGCGGCTCGTCGAGCTCCTGACCCTCGTGCTCGACGAGCCCGCCGTCCGCGAGCGGATGACCGGGATCGTGCGCGGAGCCGCCAGCAGCGAGGAGATGGCGCGCATGATCCGCGAGTTCCTCGGCCGTGCCGTGTTCCAGCCGGTCGCGGCTGCGATCGGCGGCGACGAGCCGCTCCTGCGTGCGAACCTCGTCGGCTCGCAGGTGGTCGGGCTGCTCATGGCGCGCAACGTCGTCGCGGTCGAGCCGCTCGCGTCCACACCGGCCCGCCGGATCGCGGAGGCCGTCGCGCCGACGCTCGAGCGCTACCTCGTCGGCCCGCTCTAGACGGCGAAGCGGGCCGGATCGAGGAGCTCGAGCTGCGGTGACGACGTGTCGCCGAGCAGCGCGTCGGCAACGAGCTGCCCGCAGGCGAAGCCGAGGACGTTGCCGTGGCCGGAGTAGCCGCCGGCGACCCAGACGCGCCCCTCGCGGCCCGGCACCGGGCCGACGAGCGGGAGCATGTCCTGCGTCAGGCCGAAGATCCCGGCCCACCGGTGGGTGACCTCCACCCGACGGCCAGCGAGCTCGTGGAGGAACGACTCGAGCGACGACTGGATCGTCGGCGTCGTCTCCTCGACGTCGGTCAGCTCGTCGAGGATCGACACGTCACGGAAGCCGCCGAGCAGGATCCGCCCGTCGGGGAGCTGCTGCCAGTAGTCGAAGCCCTGGCGCGCGTAGTGCGGCCGGTCGTACAGGACGTCGTCGAGCGGCTCGCTCGCGACCACCTGGCCGCGCGTCGGCCAGATCAGGTCGGCGAGCTCGGGGACGAGGCCGTGCCCGTAGCCGTCGGTCGCGACGAGAGCGCGCTCGGCGTCGAGCGCCTCGACGTCCTCGACCCGGTCGTGCTCGCGGATCTCGGCTCCCGCCGCCGTCGCGAGGCCCGCGAGGCGGCGGACGAACCGCGCCGGCTGGATCGCGCCGTCGTGCGGATGGGAGATCGCACCGTGCAAGCTGCCCGCCGCGCCGCCCGGGACGTCGTCGAGCCACTCGGCGTCGAAGCCGTCCTCGCGCAGCGCCTCGTACTCGAGCCAAATGCCCTCCCGCTCCTCCTCGTCGCCGGCGAGGCGGTAGCTGCCGGGGCGCCGGAGGGCGTCGCCGGCGAGCTTCTCCATCCGGTCGAGCGCCTCCTTCGTCCAGCGCCAGTACGAGGCGGCCCGCTCGGCGCCGTACGTCTCGCGCGCGACGTCGTAGCGGGCGGCACCGCCGTCGAGCGCGAAGCCGCCGTTACGCCCGCTCGCGCCCTCGGCGACGGCACGCGCGTCGTGGACGCGGACGCGAAGACCCGCCTCGGCGAGGCGGAGCGCCGCGGAGCAGCCCGTGACGCCGGCGCCGACGATCGCGACGTCGACGCGGCCGTCGCGGCGGCGGTCGGCGCGCGGAGAGAACGGGTTCTTCGAGCCAGTACGGGTTCAGGACGTCGAACGGTAGACGCCGTCGTGGACGGCGACGCGCCCTTCGAGCTCGAGCTCGACGAGCGCGCGCGCGACCTCGTCGGCGCCGAGCCCGGTGCGGCGGACGAGCTCGTCCGCGCTCGCCGGCAGGAGCTCGAGGAGCGGCGACCGCGCGGCCTGCGCCCGCTCCGGCTCGAGGCCGAACGAGGCGAGGACGTCGGCCGCTCCCGTCAGCGGCGCGGCGCCGAGCTTGAGCAGCGCGTTCGTCCCTGCGCTCAGCGACGAGGTGATCTCGCCCGGGACGGCGAACACGTCTCGGCCCTCTTCGAGTGCGAGATCGGTCGTGATCAGGGCGCCGCTGCGCTCGCGCGCCTCGACGACGACGGTCGCTGCTCCGAGGCCGGCGACGATGCGGTTGCGCGCCGGAAACCGCCAGGGAGCCGGCTCGACGCCGGGGGCGTACTCCGAGACGACGAGGCCACGCTCCGCGACGCGGCGCGCGAGCTCGGCGTGCGCCGCGGGGTAGTCGCGGTCGATGCCGCAGCCGAGCACCGCGACGGTCGTTCCGTCGGCTTCGAGCGCACCGCGATGTGCCTCCGCGTCGATCCCGCGGGCGAGGCCGCTCACGACGACGAGCCCCGCGGCCGCGAGCTCTCGGCCGAGGCTGCGTGCGACCGAGACGCCGTAGCCCGAGCACGCGCGGGCTCCCACGATCGCCACGGCCGGACGGCCGAGCACCTCGGGCTCGGCTTCCCCCCGCAGGAAGAGCCCCGCCGGCGGGTCGTGGATCGCGCCCAACAGCGGCGGGAAGTCCGGCGCGGAGCGCGCCAGGAAGCGGTGCCCGCCCGCACCGAGCCGCTCGAGGTACGCGCGCTCGTCGAAACGGCGCTCGAAGGCACGCCAACGCGCGCCCTGCGGCGGCCGGACGAGATGCGTGCCCGTCTCCGAGGCGAAGACCGCGAGCGCGAGCTCAGGCATTCGCGAGCTCGTCCGGGGAGCGGTACGACAGCGCCTCCGCCACGTGCTCCGGCCGGACGGACTCCGACTCGGCGAGCGCGGCGATCGTCCGCGCGACGCGCCCCACGCGCGCGTAGCCGCGGCCGGACAGGTGGAGGCGATCGGCGGCACGGCGCAGGAGGACGTCCGCCTCCGGGTCGCGCGGTGGGATCCTTGCGGCGAGGGACTCCCTCGCGGCCGCGACGCGGGCGCCCACGGCCGCGGAGGCCTCTCCGGGCGCGGCGGACAACTCGTCCCCTCGCACCCGCGGCATCGCGAGGACGAGGTCGAAGCGGTCGAGCAGCGCCCGCGAGAGCTTGTCCCGATACCGCGCGAGCCGCTGGGCCGAGCAGCTGCACTGCGCGGCCGGGTCGCCGCGGCCGCCGCACGGACAGAGGTTCATGGTCCCGACGAGCTGGAACCGCGCGGGGAAGACGACTCGTCCGGCGGCGCGCGAGAC
Organism: uncultured Actinomycetes bacterium; assembly: GCA_963746965.1. Lineage (GTDB taxonomy): Bacteria > Actinomycetota > Thermoleophilia > Gaiellales > Gaiellaceae > Palsa-739. The sequence goes on from CAVVDH010000001.1 coordinate 2,541,637, forward strand.
CGAGACGAACCCGTCCTCGAGCGGCTGGCGCAGCGCTTCGAGCGCCGGCCGCTGGAACTCGGCGAGCTCGTCGAGCAGGAGCACGCCGCGATGGGCGAGGCTCGCCTCACCCGGCCGCAGGTGCGGTCCGCCGCCGACGATCGCCGCGGTCGAGGCGCTGTGGTGCGGCGCCCTGAACGGCGCCCGCGAAACGAGCGGCTGCTCGCGGTCGACGAGCCCGGCGACCGAGTGGATCCGCGTCACCTCGAGCGCCGCCTCGGCCTGCAGCGGAGGCAGGATCCCCGGCAAGCGGCGCGCGAGCATCGTCTTCCCCGTCCCGGGCGGTCCGCCGAGGAGGATGTTGTGCCCGCCCGCCGCGGCGAGCTCGAGCGCGCGCCGGGCACGTTCCTGCCCTCGGACCTCGGCGAGATCGGGCGCGGAGGCCGCACCGAGACCGTTCGGCGACAGCGGCGGCTCGGGCTCCAGCTCGAGCTCGCCGCGCAGGTACGCAGCTGCCTCGGCGAGGTGGTGGATGGGAATCGCGTCCACGCCCGCGAGCGCGGCCTCGCGGGCGGACTCTCCCGGGCAGAGGAGACGCTCGACGCCGAGCCGCCGCGCGCCCTCGGCGACTGCCAGCACGCCGCCGACGCGGCGGAGGCGCCCGTCGAGCGCGAGCTCGCCGACGGCGGCCGTGCGCTCGAGCGCGCTCCGCGGCACCTGCCGGGACGCCGCGAGCAGCGCGAGGGCGATGGGCAGGTCGAAGCCCGACCCCTCCTTCCGCAGCTCGGCCGGCGCGAGATTGACGGTGATGCGCCCCTGGGGAAACTCGAGCTCCGCGGCGGCGATCCCGCTGCGGACCCGTTCGCGCGCCTCCTGGCAGGCGCGGTCGGCGAGACCGACGATCGCGAACCCGGGGATGCCGTCGCGGACGTGAGCCTCGACGTCGACGCGCCGTGGCTCGAGGCCGACGAGCGCATGCGTGACCGCACGTGCCAGCACCCAGCGAGGCTACGAGCGGAATCGTGCCGGCACCGTGTCCGGTTCGTCGAGACTCGTGCGCGCCGCAGCGGTTGTCGCCCGGGGCCGCAGCCGGTAGAAGTTCGGTCGTGTCAGGGCATCGGCAGCCGCATCGCGTCCTAGGCGGAGCGATGGCGCTCGTGGCGGCAGCTGCCGGCGTGCTTCTCCTCGTGGCCGGGGCGGCGACCGCGGGCCGAGGCCAGGATCTGAGCAAGGCCCTGGCGTTCGTGCAGAAGCAGTGCCCCGGAGGGCAGCGGACGATCTCGAGCCGGATGTGGCAGTCCGGCTGGCGGTTCAACGCCCTGTACGGCAACTGTCTCGCGGATGACGGCACGGACCAGCACGTCTGGTTCTTCGATCGCGACCGCTTCATCGGCAAGGACGCTCCGACGCCGTCGCACGAGATCCTCGGGCTCTGGCGAAACGACCGGACGATCGCCGTCCTGTACGTCCTGTACCGGCAGTCGGATGCGAACTGCTGCGCGACCGGAGGGGGCGCCGTCGTCCGCTTCCGCCTGCTCGGGAAGCGACTGCACCGCCTCGACCCGTTGCCCCGGCGCGCACACGCTGCGGGCGTACGCGTCGGCCGCTAGCCGCCGCCCGCGGGGCGGTCAGGCCGGCCGCGCGACGAGGACGTCCTCGAAGTACTCGCCCGCCCGCCGGCCCGTGCGGCGGTTGACGTGCCGGCGCAACCTCGCTTCGAGCCGGAGCCCGGCCCGCTCGAGGATCTCCGGATAGAGGTCGCGGCGGTCGTTGACGACGACGAGCACCGGGGCATCCGGCCGCAGCGCCGCGGCCGCCCGCGCGAGCACGGCTGCGATTCCGACCCGGTACGCCTCGAGTGACGCGAGCGACGTCCCCGAGGCGGCGGCGCCGATCTCCCGCTCCCGCCGGTCGTCGAGCCCGAGCAGCTCGTACGCGTAGCGGTGCTGCTCGTGGTAGTCGATCAGCCCCGGATACGGCGGCGAGGTGAGGATCCCGTCGTACGGCCCGGCGAGCTCCAGCTCACGCGCGTCCCCGTGCAGCACCGTCGCCTCGCGCTCGGCGTCGCGCACCTGCGCGAACGCCTCGATCCGCGCGAGCGTGTCGAGCGTGTAGCGCCGGAGGAAGCCGGCGGCCGACTCGACCGGCCTGCATTCGCGCCGGTGCTTGTGGCACCAGTACTCCCCGCGTTGCGGCTCCTTCGGGGCCTCGAGGTCGAAATGGGCCGCGCGCCGCGCCGAGCGCGCCGCGCGCGAGAGGATCACGCGCAGGACGTCGCGATGGCGGCTCTCCGGGATCAGGTCGCGAAAGGCGAAGAGCTCGGCGGCCGCCTGCGGCGCGTACCAGGTGCGCAGGTAGCCGCTCGCGCGCGCCCGCTTCCGCGGCAGCGAATCGATCCGCTCGGAGACTCGCTGCAGCTCCGCGCCCAGCTCGGCGAGATCGTAGGGAGCGGTCTTCACGCGCATGAGCAGGCAGTTGAAGGCGGCGATGTCGACACCCGTCGCGTCGAGCCCGGACTCGAGCGCCTGGACGAGCGTCGTCCCGGAGCCGGCGAACGGGTCGAGAACGTGGTCGCCGGGCTCCAGGTAGCGGGCGAGGAGCGCCTCGACGAGCTGCGGGATGAACTTGCCGTGGTACGGGTGGAGCCGGTGGACGTGCTTCGTCCGCTCGCGCTCGGGGAGCGCCGCCTCCGACCACGAGAGGTCGAGGTCCAGCGTCGCGTACAGCTCGTCCTGCGTGACGGCCACGCAAGTGAGTTCGGCGCCGAGCTCAGAACGCCTGCGGCAACCGCTGCACGCGCCCGTCGCGCACCGCGATCACGTCGAAGCCGACGGCGAGCCGCGCGAGCTCCGGGCGCGCCCCGAGCCAGGCTTCGGCTGCGCGCCGCAGCCGCCGCCGCTTCTCGGCCGTGATCATCTCGAGCGGGTCGCCGAACCGCGCATCCTTCTTCTCCTTGACCTCCACGAAGCGGAGAATCCGGCCACGGCGGACGATCAGGTCGAGCTCGTTGCCGGCAGCCCAGACGTTCTCGCCGAGGATTCGCCAGCCTCGCAGCCGGTACCAGCGAACTGCCTTTCGCTCGGCCGCGAAGCCCGAGCCTCGTCTAGGCAACGGCCTCTTCGGTCTCGTAGCACAGGGCCTGGAAGCTCAGGCGGTGCACCGCCGACGGGCCCCGCGCGCGGACGACGGCGGAGTGGCCGGGAGTGATGTAGCCGACGTGCTGCGCGAAGCCGTACGCGGGGTAGAGCGCGTCGAGGCGGCGCATCAGGCGGTCGCGCGTGACCTTCGCGACGATCGAGGCCGCCGCGATCGCCGCGCTCTTCTCGTCACCGTCGACGACGGCCGTGTGCTCCGGGGCGGCCGGGCCGAGGCGAAAGCCGTCCACGAGGCAGGCTTCCGCCGGCGGCGTCAGCGTCTCGAGCATCGCCCGCAGGCCGGCGAGGTTCGAGCGGTGCAGCCCGTTGCGGTCGATCTCACCCGGCGGAATCACGCGCACGGCGATGCGCTCGGCGCAGCCGACGACGGCGCGAAACAGCTCCTCGCGCCGGTCGGGCGAGCACTGCTTCGAGTCGTTGAGGAAGCCGAGCGGCCTGACGCGATGGTCGCGCAGCGAGCCGTAGTCGAGCAGGACACCCGCCACGACGAGCGGTCCGGCGAGGGACCCCCGCCCCGCCTCGTCCGCGCCCGCGACGAAGCGTGCACCGAGCCGGCGATCGAAGCGCAGGAGCTTCTGTCCGGTCCGCTTCTGCACGGCGCCGACCATAGCGCCTCCACCGGCGGTGGACGATGGACGTGAGGAAGTTGCCGGGAAGTCGCTACTCGGCGGGAGCCGGCTCGGGCTCGTCCGCCGCTTCCGGCTCCTCGCCGTCGTCCGCCGGGGGCGCCTCGTCGGCAACGGGCTCCTCAGCGGTCGGCTCCTCCGCCGCAGGCTCTTCCGCCACCGGCTCGGCCGCGACCTCGGGCTCCTCGACGAGCTCCTCCTCGGCCGCCGTCGGCTCCTCCTCGGGCTCGGCGAGCGTCGCCTCGACGGCCGCCGGCAGCTCCGATCCGGCTCCGTACCGCCGCTCGCGGACGCGCGCCTTCTTGCCGACACGACCGCGCAGGTAGTAGAGCTTCGCGCGGTTCACGTCGCCGATCGCAGCGACCTCGATCTTCTCGATCTTGGGCGAGTGGAGCGGGAAGGTGCGCTCGACACCCACCCCGAACGACTGCTTCCGCACGGTGAAGGTCTCGCGGGCTCCGCCTCCCTGCCGCTTGAGCACGATCCCCTCGAATACCTGCACACGGCGGCGCGTGCCCTCGATCACCTGGAAGTGGACTCGCACCGTGTCGCCCGCCTTGAAGCGCGGCACGTTGCGCAGCTGGGCGCGCTCGAGGTCCTGGATGACGTTGCTCATGGAAGACGGCCTGACGTGGAAAGGGGGCCTGACGGCCGACGGCCAAGGGTACCCGAAGACCTCACGAGGGCGGGCCGAGAAGACCGTCGCAGGCTTCCACCGGCGCAAGGCATCCCGGCGGCAGCCGCAATCCGCCGGTGCGAGGCGTCCGGGCGCCGCTCGGACCCGGGCCGGCGGACGTTGGGGGCTACCCGGGGGCAGCCCCCAACCTGCCTGTCAGGACGTGTAGCCGCTCGCCGAGATGACGGCGCTGTACCCGGATGGGCCGCCTTGGCTCTCGACGTCGACGCAGTACAGGTCTCCGCTGCTGCCGTACGCGGTATAGACGAGTGGGGTCGGGTAGGTGATGTTCAGCGTCTGCCCGACCGGAACCGCGACGGTGAAGCGCTCCGCCGCGCCGAAGCTGCCTCCGGTGAGCGTGATGCAATTTCCCGAGCCCGAGCTGCTGACGTACACCTGGACGTGCACGATCACCGTGCCGGCGGTGGAGCCGAGGGCCGCGACGGTGAACGAGGTGAGATCGAGCGTCCTCGGCAAGATCGCCTGAAAGAGCACGGCGACGGTCGTCCCGGCGTTGACGACGATGTCGTTGACCTGATCCCACGGGTTCGCGGGAGCCGTGACGAGACTCTGGCAGGCGACGCTGCCGTCGCTGTTCACCACGCTCACGGCCGACCCGGACGCGCACGTTCCGCTCACACGTCGCTGCAGTTGGCTCGCCGTGACTCCACCCACGGCGTTCGCGTTCGTGGCGCTCGCCGCCGAGCTCGCGCTCGTGGCGTGGACCGCGTTCGGGACGGTCAGGCCTTTCGTGTTGATCTTCGCTGCGGTGACCGCACCCTTCTTGATCTTCGCCGCGGTGACCGCGCCGTTCTTGATCTTCGCGGCGGTGACGGCGCTCTTCTTCAGCTGTTTCGTGCCGACACTGTTCTTCGGCAGCTTTATCGCGGCGTAGCTCGTCCCGGCAAGCGCCACGAAGAGCGCGATCACCGAGACGACGAACGCCGGGCGCAGTGCCTCGAGCCGACGCATCACTTGTGTCCTCCCTCGAGTAGACGGCTGTCGCGTCGGACCTTCGATCCCCCGGCAAGGGCAGTCAAGGCCACTCGGGCCCGTCGGAGACCTCCTCGACCGACCCGTTACCGGAAGCCGATGCGATCGGGCGGCCAGTAGACGAAGAAGACCGTGCCGATCAGCTTGTCGCGCGGCACCGAGCCCCATGTGCGGGAGTCGCACGACTGCGAGCGGTTGTCGCCCATCATGAAGTACTCCCCTTCGGGGACGTGCCAGACTTGCCCGAAGTGGGCGCTGTCCTCCAGCCTGCCTTTCGAGGCGAGGTACGGCTCCTTGAGCCGCACGAACTTCTTCGAGTCGGGCCCGCGGATCCAGATGAAGCCGTTGTCGTCCTCGCGCACGGTCTCGCCGGGTAGGCCGATCACGCGCTTCACGAACGTACCGCCCTCCCCGCAGTCGGCGGCCGCCGCCGACGGCGTGTTGAAGACGACGATGTCGCCGCGCGACGGCGAGCGGAAGTCGAGACAGATCCGGCACGCGAGCACGCGGTCGCTCGAGTCGCCGAGACACCCGAGCGCGGGCTTCGCACAGTTCAGCGCCGGCTCCATCGACGACGACGGGATCCGGTACGGGTTGACGACCCACTCCTTGAGCGCGAGGACGATGAGGATCGCTCCCACGATGGTCAGGACCCAGTCGAGGGTGACCCGGACACTCCGCGGAAGCCCCGGGAAGAGGCGCGCGAGCGGATCGCGGCTGCGCAACGAAGCCTCGTCGCCGGGCTCCACCGCGTCACCCGATGGACGCTGCCCAGCCGGCTGACCGCCGTACTGCGTGTAGTCCCAGATCGGGGGCCGCGGCGGTTCGGGATCCGGCGGGTCGCCGCCGGGGTCGCCGGGAGCGGGTTGTTCGGGTTTCGACTGCTCGGCGCTCGGCCAGCCCCACCCCCAGTCGTCGTCGCCCTTCTCGTCCTTCTCCTCGTCCCCGTCCCCCGGATCGGGCCGGTCCCGACCCCAGTCGTCGCTCATCGCACTTGCTCCCGCCGCCACGCGTCGACGCGGGCGTGGTCGCCCGAGAGCAGCACCTCGGGCACCGTCCACCCGCGGAACTCGGCCGGCCGCGTGTAGTGCGGATACTCGAGCCCGCCGCCGAGCTCGGCGGAGAAGCTCTCGAGCTCGCCCGACCCCTCCGCGAGCGCGCCCGGCAGCCGGCGCGCCACCGCGTCGAGGAGCATCATCGCCGGCAGGTCGCCGTTCGAGAGGACGTACGGCCCGACCGAGAGCGCGTCGCTCGCGAGATGCTCGACGATCCGCTCGTCGAAGCCCTCGAAGCGCGCGGAGAGGAGCGTGATCGCCGGCTCCGCGGCGAGCTCCTCGACGACCTGCTGCGTCAGCTGCCTGCCCTTCGGCGTGAGCGCGATCACCGGGCCGGGCGGCGTACCGCCGTACGCGGCTTCGAGCGACGCGGCGACGACGTCCACGCGGAGCACCATCCCCGCTCCTCCGCCGTACGGCTCGTCGTCGACCTGCCCCGCGCGCAGCGGCGTCGTGTCGCGGTAGTTGAAGAGCCGCAGCTCGAGCTCACCGCCGAGGACGCCCGCCAGTGGCCGCTGCTCGGTCAGCCAGGCATAGGCGTGGGGAACGAGGGTGAAGACGTCGATGCGCACGGGCTGGGCTTAGTCCGGGTCTGCGAACCCCGCGGCGACGACGATTCGCCCGCCGGCCAGATCCACCTGGCGGACGCATGCCTCGACGAGGGGCAGCGACGCGCCGGAGTCGAGCTCGAGCACGTCGTTCGCAGGGTACTCGAGTACCTCCCGCACGCGCCCGAGCAGCCGTCCACCCTCCTCCTCCACGGTGAGCCCGACGAGCTCGAAGACGTAGAACTCGTCCTCCTCGTCGAGCTCGGGCAGGCTCGCGCGCGCGACCGCGAGCTCGACTCCACGCTCGACGCGACGGTCGAGGCGGATCACCGGCCGGCCGCCCGAGCCGTGGCGCAGGGCGACGACCTTGGCCGGCGTGCCGCCCGCGTAGAGCGTCGCACCGGCTGCGAACACGCCCTTTCGCTCGCTCGCGCCCTCCACGAAGAAGCCGCCGTCGAGGCCGTGTGGCCGGCCCACCCTGCCCACCGCGACGAGCTCCGGCTCAGGCACCGTCCCACCACGGCCGCGGATAGCCGGCAACCGCTCGCAGCGGCCCGGGGTCGTACCCGGTGCGCCGCAGCTCGACCTCTCCGTCGTCGAGCAGTGCCCAGTAGGCGCCCGGCTCGTCCTCGTGCGGCATGCCGACGCTGCCCGCGTTGACGACGCGCCGCCCGGCGATCGTCCGGTCGAACTGGCGATGCGTGTGCCCGCAGACCACGGTGGCCGCCGCGACGTCCGCGAACCACTCCGCGACGGCGTCCTCGGGCGTCTCGGCGTCGAAGCGGTCGGTGTCGCTGCGCGGCGTCGCATGGCAGAACAGCACTCCGTCGAGCTCGAGCGTCGGCGGCAGGCCGTGCAGGAAGCGGACATCGCTCTCCGTCAGTCGCTCCCCGACCCACACGAGCACGTCGTGCGCGCCCTCACGGGCTCCGATCTCGAGCTGCTCGCGGTCGGTGTTGCCGCGCAGCCAGCGGGCCCGCGCGCCGAGCGCCCGCAGACGCGCGAGCGTCTCGGCCGGGAACGGGCCGTAGACGTGGTCGCCGCCGAGCACGATCTCGGCGTCGTCCGGCGCCTCGGCGAGCACGGCGTCGAGCGCGGGGAGGTTCCCGTGGACGTCGTACAGCGCCGCGACCCTCACAAGCCGCGTGCGGTGAACTCGCCGACGGCCTCCTCGCGGGTCGCCACGAGCTCGGCGCCGGGGTACGCCGTCCGCCGGTGGACGAGGTCGAGCAGCCAGTACGCGCCGGGCTCCTCCTCGTACGGCATCCCGACGCTGCCGGCATTGACCACGCGGACGCCGGCGACCGTGCGCTCGAACTGCGTGTGCGTGTGGCCGCACACGACGGTGGCGACGTCGAGCCCCTCGAAGAGCGGAGCGAGCCGCTCGTCCGGCGTCCGCTCGGTGAAGATGTCCAGGTCGTTGCGCGGCGAAGCGTGGCAATACAGGACGTCGCCGATCCGCTGCGTCGCGGGCAGCTCGTGGAGGAACGCGATCTCCTCCTCGCTCAGCCGGCTGCGCGCCTCCTCGACGAACTGGTCCGGAACGAGGCCGCTTTCACCGGGATAGAGCTCGCGGTCGGCGTTGCCCCGGACCCAGCGGACGCGGTCGCCGAGCCCGCGCAGCCGCGCGAGCGTCTCCGAAGGCTCGTCTCCGCCGGAGCACACGTCGCCGCCGACGACGATCGTCGCGTCGTCCGGCACCTCGGCGAGCACGGCCTCGAGCGCGACGAGGTTGCCGTGGACGTCGTAGAGCGCGGCGACCGCCACGGCCGCTCAGTCGACGATCTCGAGCTGGAGCCTGCGCCCCGCCTCGACGCCGCCGGCGCGGACCACCGTGCGCAGGGCGCGCGCGAGCCGCCCCTGCCGGCCGATCACCTTGCCGACGTCCCCCTCGGCGACGTGGAGCCGGAGGAGGAGCGTGCCGTCCTCCTCCTCGACCTCCTCGACGCGCACGGCGCCGGGCTCGTCGACGAGCCGGCGCGCGAGCTCGGCGACGAGCTCCGCCATCGCTAGCCGATGCCCTGCGCCTTGAGGAGCTTCGCCACCGACTCGGTCGGCTGCGCGCCCTTCTCGAGCCACGCGCGCACCTTCGCCTCGTCGAGGTCGATGAGCGACGGCTCCGACTGCGGGTTGTAGCGGCCGACGATCTCGATGAACTTGCCGTCGCGCGGGGAGCGCGAATCGGCGGCGACGACGCGGTAGATCGGATTCTTCTTCGAGCCGACCCGCGTCAGCCTGAGCTTCACTGCCATCTGCCTACCTTCTCGCTTTCTTCTTCCGTTTGGACTTCGACTTGCGGGTTGCGCTGGGCCTCGGCGGCCCCTGCGTGGGAAGGCCGCCGCCGGGCATGCCAGCACCGGGGATCTGCGGCATCTTGCCGGATCCGGCCATCTTCATCAGCTTTGCCATCTGTTTGCGGGCGTCGATGAGCTGGTTGACGTGCTCCACCGTCGTGCCCGACCCGGCCGCGATCCGCGTGCGGCGCGAGGCGTCGATGACGTGCGGGACGCGCCGCTCGTGCGGCGTCATCGAGAGGATGATGGCCTCGACCCGCTTCAGCTGCCGCTCGTCGACCTGGTCGAGGCCCTCGAGCTGGTTGCCGAGACCGGGGATCATCTTGAGGATCCCCTGCAGCGGCCCCATCCGCCGCAGCATCTTGTAGCTCGAGAGGAAGTCGTCGAAGCTGAACTCGCCCTTCAGCATGCGGCGCTCGAGCTCCTCCTTCTCCTTCTCCTCGATCGCCGCCTCGGCGCGCTCGATCAGGGTCAGGACGTCGCCCATCCCGAGGATCCGCGACGCCATCCGGTCGGGGTGGAACCAGTCGAGCGCGTCGAGCTTCTCGCCGAGCGAGGCGAGCTTGATCGGCCGGCCGGTGACCGCGCGGACGGAGAGCGCAGCGCCGCCGCGCGCGTCGCCGTCGAGCTTCGTCAGGACGACGCCGTCGAAGTCGATCCGCTCCTGGAACGCCTGCGCGACGTTGACCGCCTCCTGTCCCGTCATCGCGTCGAGCACGAGCAGGACGTTGGTGGGCTTCGCCTCGCGCCGCACCGCGGCGAGCTCCTCCATCAGCGCCTCGTCGACGTGGAGCCGACCGGCGGTGTCGAGGATCACGACGTCGCGGCCGTCCGTGCGGGCGCGCTCGATCCCGTCGCGCACGGCCTTGACCGGGTCGGCGCGCTCGGCGGCGTAGACCGGGACTCCCACCTGCTCGCCGAGCTGGACGAGCTGGTCGACCGCGGCCGGGCGCTGCAGATCGGCGGCGACGAGGGCCGGCTTCCTGCCCTCCTTGGAGAGCAGCAGCGCGAGCTTGCCGGCGGCCGTCGTCTTGCCCGAGCCCTGGAGGCCGGCGAGGAGGATCGCGGTCGGCGGCCGCTGCGAGAAGGCGAGCCGCGAGTCGCTGGAGCCGAGGAGCTCGGTCAGCTCCTCGTGGACGATCTTCACGACCTGCTGGCCGGGCGTGAGGCTCTTGCGCACGTCCTCGCCGAGCGCGCGCTCGCGCACGTGCGCGACGAAGTCCTTCACGACGCCGAAGTTGACGTCCGCCTCGAGCAGGGCGAGGCGCACCTCGCGCATGGCGCGGGAGATCGCCTCCTCGTCGAGGACGCCGCGCCCGCGGAGGTCGCCGAGGGCGCTCTGGAGCTTCTCGCTGAGCACGTCGAACATCCGCCGCAGGGTAGCCGTGCTGGAAACCGGGCAGTGCGGGCGTCAGACTGCGCACATGGTTTCCGCAGCCGCAGCGCGGAAGACCGTCAGCGTCCTCTTCTGCGACCTGGCCGGCTCCACCGCGCTCGGCGAGCAGCTCGATCCGGAGCCGCTGCGCGAACTGATGGGCCGGTGGTACGAGGAGATGCGAATCGCCGTCGAGCGCCACGGCGGCATCGTCGAGAAGTTCATCGGCGACGCCGTGATGGCCGTGTTCGGGCTCCCTCGCGCGCATGAGGACGACGCCCTGCGGGCGGTCCGCGCAGCGCTCGAGATGCAGGAGGCCGTCGAGCGGCTGAACGCTTCCCTCGCCGCGCGGGCCACTCCGGCGTTCCAGATCCGGATCGGAGTCAACACCGGCGAGGTCGTGACCGGCGACGACGCGGCGACGCTCGCGACCGGTGACGCGGTCAACACCGCGAAGCGGCTCGAGGAGGCGGCGGACGCCGGCGAGATCCTGATCGGCAGGGTGACCGAGCGGCTGGTCCGCCACGCCACGCAGCTCGAGGCCGTGACGCCGGTCGAGGCGAAGGGCAAGAGCGCGCCGATCGAGGCCTGGCGCGTCCTCGGCGCCATCGCCGGCGCCGATTCGTTCGCCCGCCGCTGGGACACGCCGCTCGTCGGCAGGGCGGACGAGCTCGGCGTCCTCAGGAACGAGCTGACGGCAAGCGCGGACGGTCGTGAGTGCCGGCTGGTGACGGTGATCGGCGCCGCCGGCGTCGGCAAGACCCGGCTCGTGTCGGAGCTCGTCGCCGAGGTCGGCGCGTACGCCACGATCGCCGCGGGCCGCTGCCTTGCCTACGGCGACGGGATCACCTTCTGGCCGCTCACCGAGCTCATCCAGCGCCTGGGCGGCGAGCGGGCCGTGGCCGAGACGGTGGGCGACGATCCCGACGCCGAGCTCGTGATCGAGCGCCTCCGGGTGCTCGGCGGCCGCGGGACCGCTCCGCCGGAGGAGCTCTTCTGGGCAGTCCGGCGGCTCTTCGAGCTCCTCGCCCGCGAACGGCCGCTGCTCGTCGTCCTCGAGGACGTCCACTGGGCCGAGCCGATGCTCCTCGACCTCGTGGAGCACGTGAGCCGCTGGACCCGCGACGCGCCGATCCTCCTCCTCTGTGTGGCGCGCCCCGAGCTGCTCGAAGAACGACCGCAGTGGGAGGGCGTGCTCGTGCGGCTCGAGCCTCTCTCGTCCGGGGACGCGACCCGACTTCTCGACGCGCTCGACGGCGGGGGACTCCTGTCGCCGGAGCTGCGAGCGCGCGTGACGGAGGTGGCGCAGGGGAATCCGCTCTACGCCGAGCAGCTCGTGGCGATGCTCGCCGACGATGCGCGCGCTGCCGCAGAGCTCGTCACGCTACCGCCGACGATCCAGGCGCTGCTCGCCGCGCGGCTCGACCGCCTCGACCCCTCGGAGCGGGAGGTGCTCCAGCGGGCCGCCGTCGTCGGCAAGGAGTTCTGGCCGGGGGCGGTGGCGGCTTTGGACGGCGGAGACGAGGGCCTCGGGGCGACGCTGCTCGGCCTCGTGCGGCGCGAGTTCGTCGAGCCTGCCGTGTCGAGCATCCCCGGCCAGGACGGCTTCCGGTTCCGGCACGTGCTGATCCGCGATGCGGCGTACTCCGGCATTCCCAAGCGGACGCGCGCCGAGCTCCACGAGCGCTTCGCCGGGTGGGTCGAGCTCCAAGACGCCAGGGAGGAGCTGGTCGGGTATCACCTCGAGCAGGCGTACCGCTACCGGGACGAGCTCGGAGTGGTCGGCGACGAGGTACGCGCTCTCGGCGCACGGGCGGGCGAGCTGCTCGCAGCCGCCGGCCGCCGGGCCCTCGCGCGGGACGACGTCCCGGCCGCGGTCAACCTGCTCGAGCGCGGAGTCGCGCTGCTGCCGAGGACGAGCGACTCGCGAGGGTTCGGCCTTCTCGAGGTCGCGATCGCCCTCATGAGGTCGGGATCCTTTGCGGCCGCCGAAGGCGCACTTCTGGGACGAGCTCGGCATGGTGCACCGCCGCGCGATCCTGGACCATCGACGCCTCGACCATCGAGCTCCTCGCCGGAGACGCTCGGGCTGCGGAGCGCGAGCTCCGGGCCGGGTACCGCATGCTCGAAGAGATCGGCGAGGTGCACGTCCGGTCGACCGTCGCCGCCTACCTCGCCGCGGCGCTCGCACAGGATGGTCGCTCCGCGGACGCGGAGGAGTTCGCCCGCTTCGCGGAGTCACACGCCTGGGAGGACGACATCGTGACGCAGGTCATGTGGCGGGTCGCACGCGCCCAGGCGCAGGCGCCTGGCGACGACGCCGGGGAGGCAGAGCGGCTGGCCCGCGAGGCGGTCGAGCTGGCGGCGCCCACCGACTTCCTCGACCTCCAGGCCACGGCCCTGCTCGCGCTCGCGCGCGTGCTTCGGAAGGCCGCGTCACCGGAGGCGGCAGGCAGCGCCGCCCAGGCGCAGGCTGTATACGAGCGGAAAGGGAACATGGTCGGCGTCGGGCTGGCGGCGCGGCTCGCTGCAGAGGCGGCCACGCAGGAGTAGGGTCCGGCGCGAGAGGAGGTGCGGCATGGGCGAGGAGCCAAAGGGCCCGCCCTGGAAGGGCAGGGGCCACAATCTCGAGGCGGCCGTGTGGCATGCCTGGGAGAACGCCAAGAAACGTGGAGCCGGACCGGAGAAGGCGAAGTACAAGGTCGAGGTCTTCATCGAGGCGAGCAACCCGATCCACAGCTACATCGTGTTGCTCTCGCCGCCCGACGGATAGCCGTCAGCCGGCGACGAGGGCGCGGGCGTAGTCGCCCGGATCGAACGGCTGCAGGTCCTCGAGCGCCTCGCCGACGCCGACGAGCTTCACGGGCAGGCCGAGCTCGTAGGCGATGGGGATCGCGACGCCGCCCTTCGCGGAGCCGTCGAGCTTCGTGAGGACGACGCCGGTCACGCCGACCGCGTCGCCGAACAGCCGCGCCTGCTGGACGCCGTTCTGTCCCGTCGTCGCGTCGACGACGAGAAGCGTCTCGTGGGGCGCTCCCTCGAGCCGGCCGGCGATGACGCGCCGCACCTTCGCGAGCTCCTCCATCAGGTTCACCTGCGTGTGGAGGCGTCCCGCCGTGTCGACCACGACGACCTCGCGGCCGCGCGCTACGGCCGCCTCCACCGCGTCGTACGCGACCGCGGCAGGGTCGGCGCCGCGCTCGGAGCCGACGAAGTCCGCGCCGGCCCGCTCCGCCCAGATCTCGAGCTGCTCCTCGGCCGCCGCGCGGTAGGTGTCGGCCGCGGCGACGACCACCGAGCGACCGTGCTCGGCGAGCCTCGCCGAGAGCTTGCCGATCGTCGTCGTCTTGCCGGTGCCGTTGACGCCGACGACGAGGATCACGGCCGGCTCGTGCGCGAGATCGAGAACCGGCGGCTCGCCGAAGAGCTCGGCCACCTCCTCCGCGAGCGCCGCGTTGAGATCCGCGAGCTCTCCGCGCGCCTCGAGCCGCCGTACGAGCTCCGCGGTCGCGCGGACCCCGACGTCGCCCGCGATGAGGGCCTCCTCGAGCCGCTCCCAGTCCGCGTCGTCTCCGGGATCGAAGGACGCGGCCACGGCGAGCTCGCCGGTGAGCGCCCGGCGCGACTTCGAGAGCGAGTCGCGGAGCCGCGAGAAGAAACGGCCCCCGCTCTCGTCCTCGGACGGCGGAGCCGCATTGGCCTCCCCCAGCAGCTGCGACCAGCTACGCGGCGAGCTGCCACTCCTCGTTGCGGATGAGCGGAACCTCGCTGCCGTCCGCCAGCACCGCGTCCACCTCGAGCTCGGGCCCGCCGACCATGAAGTCGATGTGGACGTCGCAGACGTTGATCGCCGGGTCGGGCTCCCCGTCGAACGCGTACGGGAGGCCCATCCCGTAGGCGATGTGACACGTCGCGTTCTCGTCGAAGAGCGTGTCGAAGAACAGCGTTCCCGACTGGCCGACGCGGGACTCGCGCGTGACGAGCGCGAGCTCGCCGAGCCGGTCGGCGTTCTCGTTCGTGGCCATCTGGCTGCGGACGAGGTCCGCCCCGGCCTCCGCCTCGACGCCGACGATCCGCCCGTCCTCGAACCGGAACTCGAGGCCGCGGATGATCTGACCGTTGAGGGAGAGCGGCTTGCTCGAGCGGATCGTCCCGGCCGCGCGGCGGGGGTCGGGCGTCGTGAAGATCTCCTCGGTCGGCATGTTCGCGACGTAGTCGATCCCGCTGGAGGTCCGGAACCGGGCGCTCCCCCAGCGCGCGCTCGGCAGGAGGCCGAGCGTGAGGTCGGTTCCCGGCCCGCGGTAGCGAAGCGCGTCCGGCCGCAGCGCGGTGAGCGACGCCGCCCGGGCGTCGAGCCGGTCGAGGTGCTCGCGCCACGCCGCCACCGGATCCGGCTCGTCGAGCCGCATGCAGAACGCGACCTGCTCCCACAGCCGCTCGACGTCCGGCTCGCCGAAGACCTGCCGCGCCCAGCCCTCGTTCGGAGCGCCGACGCCGCACCAGTTCACGCTGTTCTCCCGATGCTGGCGCTGGAAGATCGCGGCGACCTCCTTCTGGACGGCGCGACCGATGCGCTCGCCGTCGAGGTCCGCGAGCAGCTGCGGCTCGGGCTTGCCGGTCGTCCCGATCGACGCGTTGCCGGTCGCCGCCTCCGTGAACGCGACCTGCCACGGCGGGGAGTACGTGAGCGCCGAGTCGGGCCCGAGCTCGATCATCGCCCGCCGGATGTGGTCGTCGCGATAGAAGAGGTGGACGTACGAGGCGCCCGCCTGGTACGCCTGCCGGACGAGCGCACGCCCGAGCTCCGCGTGCTCGACCAGCGGCTGGACGAAGACCTCCTGGCCGGGCTGCACGTTCGCGCCGACGCGAACCGCGAGCTCGGCGTAGCGCTCGAGACGCTCGTCGGCGGTCACGCGAGCTGCCACTCCTCGTTCCTGATCAGCGGGACCGACCGTGCCGTCCGCGAGCACCGCGTCCACCTCGAGCTCGGGCCCGCCGACCATGAAGTCGACGTGCATGTTCGCGAGGTTCAGCCCGTCGTCGGGCTCGCCGTCGACGAGGAAGGGAAAGCCCGTGCCGTAGGCGACGTGACACGTCGCATTCTCGTCGAAGAGCGCGTCGTAGAAGAGGATGCCCGACTGGCCGACGCGCGATTCGCGGGTCACGAGCGCGACCTCTCCGAGCCGGTCGCAGTTCTCGATCGTCGCGAAGTGGCTGCGGACGAGGTCCGCCCCGGTCTCCGCCTCGACGCGGATCGCACGGCCACCCTCGAACGTCAGCTCGAGCCCGCGGATGACCTGACCCGAGAGCGGGAGCGGCAGGGTGGAGCGGATCGTGCCTTCGGTACGGCGGGCATCCGGCGAGGTGAAGATCTCCTCGGTCGGCATGTTCGCGACGTACGGGATCCCGCCCGCCGCGTCGGAGGCGCCCGACATCCAGCGGGCGTTCGGCAGCAGCCCCACCGTCAGGTCCGTGCCGGGCCCCCGGTAGCGGAGCGCGTCGGCGTGCAGGTCGTTGAGGCGCGTCGTGCGCTCGGCGAGGCGCGCAAGATGCTCCTGCCAGGCAGCCACCGGGTCGGGCTCGTCGAGGCGCATGCAGAACGCGACCTGCTCCCACAGCCGCTCGACGTCGGGCTCGCCGAAGACCTGCCGCGCCCAGCCCTCGTTCGGAGCGCCGATGCCGCACCAGTTGACGGAGTTCGCGCCCATCTGCTGGATGCGGATCTGCACGATCTCCTGCGGCACCGCGCGGCCGACGCGCTCGCCGTCGAGATCGCCGAGCAGCTCCGGCTCGGCGTCGCCGGTGGTCGCGATCATCGCGTTGCCGCTCATCGAGCGGGCGAACTCCTTCAACCACTCGGGCGAATACGTGAGCGCTTCGTCCGGCCCGAGCTCGATCATCGCGCGCCTCGCGTGCGCATCCCCGTAGAGGACGTTGACGTACGACGCGCCGGCCCGGTACGCCTGGCGTGTCAAGGCGCGCGCGAGATCGCGATGCTCCACCGCCGCGTAGAGAAAGACCTCCTGGCCCGGCTGGACGTTTGCGCCGACCCGGACGACGAGCTCCGCGTAGCGCTCGAGGCGTTCGTCCATCGCGGGCGATCCTACGTGGACCGGCCGACTACGATCGTCGGGTGCGCAAGCTTCGACCCGGCCTCTGGCACTGGCAGGCGCCGCACCCGGACTGGGAGGCCGGCGAAGCGTGGCCGCAGGAGGTGTCGTCCTACGCGGTCGAGCTCGGCGACGACCTCCTCCTGTTCGACCCGCTCGCCGTTCCCGACGAGCTGCGCGAACGTGCGACCGCCGTGCTGCTGACCGCGCCCTATCACGAGCGCGACGCGCGCCGGCTCGGCCTCCCCGTGCACACGCCGCCCGCAGACACCTGGCAGGACTGGGTCGAGAAGTTCGGCGTCGACCCCGATCGCGTGCGCGGGATGGAGAGCGAGGACGTCGCCTGGTTGCGCGCGGGCGAAGGCGAGGGACAGTTCCACGGCCCCGGAGCGTGGCCGTTCGGCATCGAGGCGTACGCGGGCCGCGAAGACAACGACCTCGTCCTCTGGCTGCCGTCGGTCGGCGTCGTCGTCGCCGGCGACTCCCTGTCCGACTTCGGTGACGGGCTGGCCATCCAGCTGGGGGGCCGCAAGCACGTGACGCGCGACGATGTCGCCGCGCGGCTCCGTCCGCTGCTCGACCTGCCGGTCGAGCTCGTCCTGCCGGCGCACGGCGAGCCCGCGGATCGGGCCGCGCTCGAGCGCGCGCTCGCCTGACCCGGCGCCGCGTCAGTCGAGCCAGCCGCCGTACGGCACGGACTTCGACCGGGGAACGTCGGCATACGCCTCGACGGGGTCGTCGGTCTCGCGCTCGACCGAGACGCCGTGCCGGGCCGCGAGCGCCGAGACCGGGTAGGTGACGCCGCGGGCCACGCCCTTCCCGTTGCCGCGCGTGCCGACGGAGAGGACGGTCGCCGGCGCCTCGCCGCTCGCCACGATCATGTGCGCGACGCCGGGTGGACAGTGGAAGAAGTCCCAGCGCACCAGGCGATGCTCCTCCTCCTCGACGACGAGGAGGCACTCGCCGTCGAGCACGAGGAAGTCTTCCTCGTGGCCCGGCTCGAGGTGGTAGCGGCCGAGGCCCTGCCCCGGCTGCAGCACGCTGATGTTGATCCCGAGCTGCAGGAACGGGCGCTTGCCCTCGAACGCGCAGTAGACGCCGAACGGGCCGCTGTCCTTCCAGCGGGCCTCGGCGGCGTTCACCACGAACCAGCCGCGCTCCTCGGGGATGAGCCCGCCCTTCGCCCTGACCAGCCGCGCCCTGTGGCCGGCCATCGCTACGCGGCGCTCGCGGCCCGCGCCTCGTCGCGCGGCAGGCGCCTCGAGACGATCTGGGAGACGCCGTCGCCGCCCATCGTCACGCCGTAGAGGACGTCGGCCGCCTCCATCGTCCGCTTCTGGTGCGTGATGACGACGAACTGGGCGCGATCCGAGTAGCGGCGCAGCAGCTCGACGAAGCGGCCGATGTTCGTGTCGTCGAGCGCCGCCTCGACCTCGTCGAGGAGGTAGAACGGGCACGGCCTCGCGAGGAACAGCGCGAAGAGGAACGCGATCGCCCCCAGCGCCTTCTCGCCGCCGGAGAGGAGCGAGAGCCGCTGCACGCGCTTCCCCGCCGGACGCAGCTCGACCTCGACTCCCGGCTCGTCGTCGCCTTCCTCGCCTTCCTCCGCCTCGGTCAGGAAGAGGCGGCCCTCGCCGCCGGGAAACACCGTCGCCGTCACGTCGGCGAAGTGGCCCTGCACGGCGTCGAACGTCTCGGCGAAGCGTCGCTCGACCGTCTCCGTCAGCTCGGTGCGAAGCTTCTCGAGCTCGGCGAGACTCGCCTCGAGGTCGGCCCGCTGCGTAGCGAGCTCCTCGAGCCGGACCTTCTCCGCTTCGTACTCCTCGTGGGCGAGCGGGTTGACCTGGCCGAGCGACTCGCGGCGGCGCTCCAGCCGCTCGAGGGACGCGAGGAGCTGCTCCCGGTCGTCGCCCTCCGCGGGCTCGTCGGCTGCAGCGTGCTCGAACCGCCGGCGCGCCTCGTCCGCCTCGGCCTCGAGCCTGGCCGCCTCGACCTCGATCGCCGAGACACCCTCGGAGGAGGTGGCGAGCTCCTGGCGCAGCTCGACCTCGGCCGCGCCGAGCCGCCGCAGCTCGGCACCGAGCTCGCCGCTGCGCGCCGCGCCGGCGTCGACCGTCTCGCGGAGCGGAGCTTCGAAGCGGGCTGCGGCGCCCGCCGCCGCGAGCAGCGCTTCGTCGAGCCGCTCCGCGGCGCCGACCACGCGCGCGAGCTCGTGCGGCCGCGCCCGGCGGCGTCCGGCTCGTACCGCGGCCTCGACGCGTGCCGTCTCCGCCGCACGCGCCTGCGCGCCTTCCTCGTGCGCCTTCGCCGCAGCGGCATCGGCGGCGGCAACGAGCGTTTGCGCCTCCTGCCGCAGGACCGTCACGTCACCGGCCTCGCCGTCCGCGACAGGTGCGCCCCCGCCGAGCCGCAGCAGGTCTCGCTCGGTCGCTGCGATCCGCTCCGCGACCTCGGCGAGCTCCCGCCGCAAGATCGTCTCGCGCTCGGCGATCGAGCGGAGGCGTTCGCCGAGCTCACCGGTCCGCTCGGCGCCGGCCTCGCCCCGCCTGCGAAGAGGAGCCTCGATCCGGTCGACGCGGCCGTCGAGGCCGGCGAGCCCCTGCTCGAGGCGCCGGGCGGCGGCGGCGAGCCTCTCGAGCGTCGGCGTGTCGGCACGGGGGATCGAGAGCCGCGGCGCGGCCGCTGCGAACGCCTGCTCGGCCGCGACCGCCCTCTCCTCCGCCTCCGCCGCCTTCCGCTCGGCGAAGCGCGCCTGCTCGGCGAGGGTCTGCGCCTCCTCGGCGAGCGCGCGGCGCCGCGTGTCGAGCTCGAGGAGGACGGCCTCCGCCGTCTCGCCCGCATACCAGAGCTCGCCGGTACGCGGGTCGTAGCCGAAGCCGTCTGCGGTCACGGCGGGCGTCGTCGACGCAAGCAGGTCGTCGCGGCCGACGACGGGGAGCTCGTCGACGAGCTCGCGCGGCTCGCGGCCGGCGATGACGACGAGCGAGCCAAGGCCGAGCGCCGCCGCGCGTTCGAGCAGTGCCAGCGCGGCCGAGCGTCGTCGGCCAGGAGGGCGGCGGCCCGCGGCCCGAGCGCGGCCGCGACGGCTCGTTCGCGACCCGCCTCGACGTCGAGCTCCGCGAGGACGAGCCGCTCTCCCTCCTCGGCCAGGGCCCTCGCCGCGGGCGGGATCCCCTCGCGCTCGGCGAGCGAGCGCTCGAGCGCCGCGAGCCGCTCGGCGGCGGTCCGGGCCCGCTCCTCGAGCGTGTCGCGATCGTGCAGTGCCTCCCTCGCCCGCGTGCGCGCGTCGAGTGCCTGCTGCTCGAGCTCGCGTGGAGACGGGCCGCCACGAGCGGCCTCCGCCTCCGCCTCGGCGAGCGCCCCGCGGAGGCGAACAGTGAGCCGCTCTGCGGACTCCCGCTGCACGGCGAGCTCCACGACGCGCGACCGTAGCTCGTACGAGACCGCGAGCGCCGCCTCGCGCTCGCCGGCCGCACCGGTCAACTCGCGCTCGATCTCGCGCCGCTCGGCGAGGACCTCGTCCAGGCGTGCCTCCCGCTCGACGCGTAGCGCGGCTTCCGCCGGGAGCAAGCGCGCGAGCACGCGCCGCGCACGCTCCGCCGCGGCCTCCCGCTCGACCGCCGCCCCCTGGGCTGCCGCCGCCGCGGCCTCCCACGCGCGCTCCAGCCCGGCGAGCTCGGCCGCAGGGTCGCCGGCCTCCGCGGCCGCCGCCTCGTGCCGTGACCGCGCCTCGGCGAGCAGCAGGGTCGCCGACTCCCGCCGCAGACCGAGACGCTCTGCCGCGCTGCGGAGCCGGTAGAGCTCCTGCAGCGCCTGCTCTCGCGCGCCGGCCGCGTCGGCGAGCTCTTCCTCCGCCCGCCCGCGCTCGGCGAGCAGCGCCTCGAGCCTCTGCTCCACGCCGTGACGCCCGGACGGCGGCCGCGTCCCGGCGCGTGTCGAGCTCGGCCAGACGCTCCTCGAGCCCCGCGAGGTCGAGCTGCGCGACCCGCGCGCGCAGGCGTGCGACCTCGACTCCGAGCTTCTGCGCCCGTTCGGCCGCCGTCGCCTGGAGCGCGAGCGGCCGCAGCCGCTTCCGCACCTCCGCCTCGACGTCGCGGGCGCGCTCCACCTCGAGCGCGACGCGCGCGAGCTTGAGCTCGGCACGGTGGCGGCGGGCCTTGAAGCGGCCGAGCCCCGCGGCTTCCTCGATCAGCGCTCTCCGCTCGGCGGGACGGGAGGCGAGGATCGCCTCGACCTTGCCCTGGCTGATGATCGAGTGCATCCCCTGGCCGAGACCGAGGTCGGCGAGCAGCTCGACGAGGTCGAGCCGCCGGACGGCGGCCCGGTTGACGAGGTACTGGCCCTCACCGCCGCGGTGCAGCCGCCGGGCCACCGAGAGCTCGGCGTAGTCGATCGGCAGCGCCCCGTCGGCGTTGTCGAAGAGGAGCTCGACCTCGCAGAACTCCGCCGGGCCGCGCGTGCCGCCGCCCGCGAAGAGGACGTCGTCCGGCTTCTCGGCGCGCAGCTCGGTCGGGCTGAGGGACCCCGCCGCCCAGCGGATCGCGTCGGAGACGTTGGACTTGCCCGACCCGTTCGGGCCGACGATCACGCCGACGCCCGACTCGAGACGGATCTCGACCGGCTCGGGGAACGACTTGAAGCCGCGCAGCTTGATCGCCCGGAGGTGCACGCGCGGCGCACGCTACCGCGCGCCGCGGACGCCGCCTCCTCCCCCGCTACGCCTCCTCGGCCATCGCGAGCAGGTCCTCGCGCGTGATCTTGCCGACGAGCTCGGGATGGTCGCGCTCGACGTGCGTCTCGGCGTTCGTGAGCAGCTCCTCGTCGGTCTCGCCGCGGACGACGCGCCCACATTCGCAGTTGATCAGCTTCGCCATGACTTCTCCTTTCCCGACCGGTGACGACGGTGCGGCGGGCATTGTCGGCGGGCGGCCTTGCGGTTACCTTGGCAGAAGCTTGGAGACGACACGGATCCAGCTCTGTGGACGGCTCGTCGCGGAGGTCGCGGGGCGGCGGATCGACACCGAGCTGCCCGGCCGGCAGGGGCGGCTCCTCTTCGTCTTCCTCGTGGTCAACAGGCTGCGCACGGCGGGACGCGACGAGCTCGTGGAGGCGGTCTGGCCCGCCGGTCGCGACGGGGGCCTGTCGCCGCTGCTCTCGAAGTTGCGGCGGCTCGTCGAGCTCGAGGGCCGCAGCAGCGTCAGGATCGTCCTGCCGGCCGACGCCTGGGTGGACCTCGACGCGGCCGCGGAGGCCCTGCACCGCGCGGAGACCGCCGTGGCGCGGAGCGACTGGACAGCCGCCTGGGGGCCGGCCCGCGTGGCGCAGCACGTCACGCAGCGCGGCTTCCTCCCCGGCGAGGAGGCGCCGTGGGTGGTCGAGCAGCGACGCCGGCTCGAGGAGGTTCATGCACGCTCACTCGAGCTCGTCGGCGAGGCGTGCGTCAACATCGGCGGCGCCGAGCTCGACACCGCCGAGCGCGCCGCACGCGCGCTGGTTCGCGAGCAGCCGCTCCGCGAGACCGGCTGGCGCCTGCTGATGCGGGTGGTCGACGCTCGCGGCAATCGTGCCGAGGCGCTCAAGGTCTACGACGACCTGCGCGCGCTCCTGCGCGAGGAGCTCGGCACGATCCCGAGCGCGGCCACACAGGCGCTGCACGGCAACCTGCTCGCCTAGCTCGCCCCGGCGGACGAGCTCGTCGGCTCAGCGCTGCGGCTCGTCGTGCTCGTCGCGCGCGAGCGGGGCATCCTCGTCCGCCGGCCCGCCGTCGTCGAAGAGCTCGAGGATCCCACGCGGCTCGGAATCCTCCGCCTCAGCCGTGAGCCGCCGCAAGCGCAGTTCGGAGTTCGTCGGACGACGCTCGGCCATGAGGGCGGACAGGATGCCAGAAGTCAGCGGCGGACGCCCGTGACGAGCAGGTACTCGCGCTCGTCGACGTACGACCCGTCGGGCTGCCGGCCCTGCTCGAAGTGCTCCCGCGCCGCCAGCTCGAACGCGGTCCTGCGGTCGGCGTCGAGGTTGTCGAGCATCGTCCTGACGGGTCCGAAGCGCGGCGCGAAGTACTCCCACGCATGCTCGGGCGACTCGTCCTCGAAGCGCGAGATCCGCCGCTCGATCGAGAGCTCGAACGCGTCGCCGAGCCGCGTGCGGACGTAGTCCTCCTCACCCCAGGCGACCGGCGCACCGGCGCCCGGCGGCAGCGGCGGCTGGAACGCGCCGAACACCTTGAACATCTCCCCGATCGTGCCCTCGGGCGTCCAGGCCGAGAAGCCGAGGCGACCGCCGGGAACCGTCACTCGTGCGAGCTCGCGGGCGACGCCCTCGTGGTCGGGGGCGAAGATCATCCCGACGGAGGAGACCACCTTGTCGCAGCTCGCGTCCCCGACGTCGAGGCTCTCCGCGTCGCCGACCCGGTACTCGACGTCGAGGCCGCCGGCCTCGGCCCGGGCCCGCGCGACGTCGATCAGGCGCGGAGAGAGGTCGATCCCGGTGACGCTCGCTCCGGCGGCGGCCGCCAGCTCCGCGACGTTCCCGGCGCCGCAGCCGACGTCGAGCCACCGGTCGCCGGGCCGCGGCTCGAGCGCCTCGACGAGCGCGACGTGCATGTCGTGGATCGATTCCGCGACCTCCTCGAAGGCTCCCGCCGACCAGGCGGTGGATTGCATCTGCTTGAGGAGCGTGAAGTCCGGCATCGCGGAGGAGGCTAGCTACGCCCCGGACGCGGTGTCGAGCTGCGCGAGCACCTCGCGGGCCGCCTCCTGCTCGGCGGCCTTCTTCGTCTGCCCCTCCCCGCGGCCGAGCTCCTCGCCGTCGACGACCGCGGCGCACGTGAACCTGCGGTCGTGCGGCGGCCCCTCGACCGAGATCTCGGCATACGTGACGTGGCGGCCGGTGCGCGCGAGCAGTTCCTGGAGGTCCGTCTTGTGGTCGACGCGCGTCGTGAGCGCCCGCTCGATCTGTTGCGAGAACGCGGCGACGACGGCGTCCTCGATCGCCGCGAAGCCGTGCTCGAGGAAGAGGGCGCCGAGCGCCGCCTCGATGACCGCGGCGAGCACGTTGCGATTCCGGGAGAGCCGCTCGAGCTCGTCGTCCGCCTGGGCGCGGGCCTGCTCGACGAGCCGCCTCCCGAGGTCGAGCTCGCGTGCCACCACGGCACACGTCGCGCGCGAGACGACGTGGGAGCGCACCTTGGCGAGCTGGCCCTCGGAGAAGTCGGGATGCCGCTCGAACAGCGCGTGGGCGACTGCGAGCTCGAGGACGCTGTCGCCGAGGAACTCGAGCCGCTCGTACGAGGCGCTGCGCTCGCTCGCCCACGACGTGTGCGTGAAGACGGGCTCCGCCAGCTCGGGCGGGAGCGCGTCGATCAGCTGTGCGAGGTCGAGGTCCGCGGCTACTGGTGCGACGCGACGTAGTCGACCGCCTGGCCGACGGTCTGGATCTTCTGCGCGTCCTCGTCCGAGATCTTGATCCCGAATTGATCCTCGAGCTCCATGATCAGCTCGACGAGGTCGAGCGAGTCGGCGTCGAGGTCCTCCTGGAAGGATGCCTCCTCCGTGATGTCCGCCTCGTCGATGCCGAGCTGCTCGGTGAGGACCTCCTTGACCCGCTCGTAGACTTCCTCGCGCGACGCTGCCATGTCACCTCGTTCGTGTTGGGGAGCCGGAAAGCGCGCCGATCATACAATCTCCGCCTGCTGCGGCTGGGACAGGCGGGCGGCGAGGCGGCCGACGACGTCGTGGTCGACCCCGCGGGCGGCGAGTCGGATCGCGTTCGCGATCGCGGTGGAGGAGGAGTTCCCGTGGGCGATCACGACGAGCCCGCGCAGCCCGAGGAGGTACGCGCCGCCGTACGTGTCGGGGTCGAGACGGGCGCGCAGCCGCCGCGCCGCGGGCCGGATGAGGAAGCCGCCGAGCGTTCCGGCGGTGCTCGCCGTGATCTCCTCTCGCAGCGAGTCGAGGAGCGTGCGGATCGTCCCCTCCACCGCCTTGAGCGCGACGTTGCCCGTGAAGCCGTCGGTGACGAGGACGTCGGCGGCGCCCTCGAGCACGTCGCGGCCCTCGGCGTTGCCGCGGAAGTCGAGGTCGGAGGCGGCGAGCAGGGCATGGGCCTCGAGCGTGAGCTGATTCCCCTTCTCGGGCTCCTCGCCGATGGAGAGGAGCCGCACCTGCGGTCGGGCGACGCCGAGGATCTCCGCGGCGAAGACCGCGCCCATGGTCGCGAACTGGAGCAGGTGCTCGGCCCGGCAGTCGGCGTTCGCGCCGGCGTCGATCAGGATCGACGGGCCCTTGCGCGCGGGAATCGGCACGGCGATGGCGGGGCGGCGCACGCCGGGCACGCGCCGGAGCAGGACGAGGCCGGCCGCGAGCATGGCGCCCGTGTTGCCGGGGGACACGACCGCGTCCGCCTCCCCGTCGGCCACGGCCTTCACCGCGCGGACGAGCGAGCTGTCGCTCTTCGTACGGAACGCGTCGGCCGGCTTCTCGTGCATGCCGACGACCTGCGTGGTGGGCACGAGCGCGAGCCCGCGTGTGTCGAGCTCCGCAGGAGCCGAAGACGACCGGCTCGATCCCGTCGGCGCTCGCCGTGAGCGCGCCCTCGACCACCGCCTCGGGACCGCGATCGCCGCCCATCGCGTCGACGGCTATACGAGCCATGAGGTGGACTCTACGGAGCCTGGACGCGGAGCGGCTCGACCTCGCGGCCCTTGTACGTGCCGCAGGTCGGACAGACGCGGTGCGGGCGCTTCGGCTGGCCGCACGTCGGGCAGACGTTGACCTTCGGCGCGCTGATCGCGTGCGTCGCACGCCGCTTGTCGCGGCGGGACTTGGAGGTTTTCCGCTTCGGAACGGCCATGACCGGCGGCCCACTATAGCTAGCCTCCCGCCGTGGAAACGACCGAGGTCCTCGCACTGTTCGACGAGCAGATGCGGCGGCGGGCCGCGCCGGACGGCCTGTTCGTCGGCAACGGCTGGAGCGCGGTGCTCTGGTGGCCCGGAGAAGGCGACGTGGAGCCGCTCGTAGCCCGCCTGCGCGAGCTGACGGGGCACGCGGAGTGGAAGCACTACTCCCACGACGTGCCCGCCGACCTGCCGCAGCGCCTCGTCGCGGCCGGTCTCGTGCCCGAGGACGAGGAGACCGTCGTCGTCGCGGAGACGGCGTCGATTCCGCCTCCTCCGGAGGGCGTCGAGCTCCAACTCGTGACCGACGAGTTCGTCGACCTCGCTGCCGAGGTCTTCGGCGACCGCCTCGAGCTCCCGGAGAGGGCGGTCGCCGTCGTCGCCGTCGTGGACGGGAAGCCCGTTTCGGGCGGGCGGGTCGACTTCGAGGACGGCGTCGAGTTCGCCGGCCTGTTCGGCGGCATCACGCTGCCGGCGTACCGGGGCCGCGGCCTCTACCGGGCGACCGTCGCGAAGCGGGCCGAGCTCGCGCGCGAGCGCGGGTACCGGTGGCTCTACTCCGACGCGCTGCCGACGAGCCGCCCGATCCTCGAGCGGCTCGGCTTCGTCCCCATGACGACGACCACGCCGTACGTGTTCCCGGACGCTTAGCCTCGGCCGGCGCGGGTAGCGTCGCCTCATGGACACACGCAGACTCGGAACACAGGGGCTCGAGGTCTCCGCGCTCGGCCTCGGCTGCATGGGGATGTCGGAGTTCTACGGGACGACCGACGAGGACGAGGCGATCGAGACGATCCACCGGGCGCTCGAGCTCGGGCTCGACTTCCTCGACACCGCCGACATGTACGGGCGCGGGGCGAACGAGAAGCTCGTCGGCAAGGCGCTCGCCGACCGGCGCGACCGCGTCGTGCTCGCGACGAAGTTCGGCAACGTCCGCAACGAGGACGGCTCGCGCGAGGTGCGCGGTGACGCCGACTACGTGCGGGAGGCGTGCGACGCCTCGCTGCGCCGCCTCGGCGTCGACCACGTCGACCTCTACTACCAGCACCGCGTCGACCGCCGGGTGCCGATCGAGGAGACGGTCGGTGCGATGGCCGAGCTCGTCGAGGCGGGAAAGGTGCGGTACCTCGGGCTGTCGGAAGCGTCGCCCGAGACGATCCGGCGCGCGCACGCCGTCCACCCGATCTCGGCGCTCCAGTCCGAGTATTCGCTGTGGACGCGCGACCCGGAGGACGGGCCGCTCCGGACCTGCCGGGAGCTCGGGATCGGCTTCGTGGCCTACAGCCCGCTCGGGCGCGGCTTCCTCACCGGGCGGATCCGCTCGCCCGAGGATCTCGAGGACGGCGACTTCCGGCGCAACAACCCGCGCTTCCGGGGCGAGAACTTCCAGCGCAACCTCGACCTCGTGGCGCGCGTGGAGGAGATCGCCGCCGAGAAGGGGCGTACGCCGGCGCAGATCGCGCTCGCCTGGGTGCTCTCGCGCGGCGACGACGTCGTCCCGATCCCGGGGACGAAGCGACGGCGCTACCTCGAGGAGAACGCCGAGGCAGCCGACGTCGAGCTGACGGACGAGGAGCTCGAGCGCCTGGGGCAGGCGTTCCCGCAGGGTGCCGCCGCCGGGGAGCGGTACCCCGACATGTCGACGATCGACCGCTAACCGCGTTCGCGGAGCGACTCGAGCGCCGCCCAGCGCGGGTCGGAGCGCTCCTCGGCGTGCTCGTGCGGCTCGGCGTTGAGGTCCTTGCCGCAGACGGGGCAGAGCCCGGCGCAGTCGGGCCGGCAGAGGATCTTGTCCGGCAGGGCGAGCGCGATCGCGTCGTGCGCCCAGGCGGAGAGGTCGAGTCGGTCGTCCTCGAGGTACTCCGTCCGCTCCTCGTCGCTCTCGGGCTTCGTCGCCTCGTACTCGCGGAGCTGGAGCTCGAGCGCCAGCTCGGCGTCGGCGAGACAGCGGAAGCACGGGCCCTCGAGGGTGAGCCGGAGCGCGAGCTCGAGCACCGTGCCGCTCGAGGCACGCGTGACCGCGAGCTCGGCAGGAGCGGGATTCGGCCGGGGCGCGTACGTCTGGCCGCCCAGAAGGAGCGGTTCGAGCTCGATCTCTACGCGCTCGCGAGCCTGGTCCCCCGAGCGAACGCGAAGCGTGCGGAGATCGAACGTGGTCATCCCGCCACCGTAGCGGCGTCCGGATCGGAGAGAGTCTCGCGCGGTCACCCGGTGAAGCGGAGGCTGGCGAGCATCCGCCGGACCTCCGCCTCGCCGGCAGCGAAGTCGGGCCCGCAGATGACCGCGCCGAGCTGAAGCTCCCTGACCTTCGCGCTCGGCCCCTCGATCTGCGCGGTCAGGGACCGTTGCGTCTCGCCGCTCCGGCAGTTCACGTAGGAGCGCTTGGTGCGGCGCGTCGATTCCCGCCGCACCGTGACGCGCGCCGGATGCCCGGCGACGCTGCCGTTCGGCTCGAACTTCGTCGCGCTCGTGCGCCCGGTCGCGACCCACCAGGCGGCGACGCCGTCGACGCCCAGCCGGAGGGGCGGGGGAAGCGGCGTCCGCAGGCCGTACACGGCGCTCTGCCCGCAGCGGGGCGTGGAATGTCCCGTCGTCAGGAGCGTCAACGGGAACACGGCGGTGCCGACCCAGCACCAGTCCCTCCGCTTCCAGTCCGACGGGTAGCGGAACGACAGCTGGTAGCCGGGATACGTGGCGCCGGCGAGACCGCTGCGTGCGCCTGCCGTGCTGCTCAGCGAGAGGCCGAGGGCGGCGCCCCCGCCCGCGAGCGCGAGCAGGACGGCTCCGGCGACCAGCTGGCTACGCCTCGACCGCGGGAATGGAAGGCGCTGCCGCACCGCAGCCATGATTGCGAGCGCCGGAGTGGAACGTCAACTACGGAGCCATGCGGCGCAGGTCGGCGAGCCGGGGCGCGACCGCCGGCGGCGGAAGCTGCGCCTCCTTGCGCCGGAGGTACGGCCCGACCGTCTCCGGCAGCGGCTCGACCTGCGCATGCGGCGCGTGCCGCGCCAGTACCAGCATCCCGACCGAGGCGAGGATGATCGCGCCGGCCGCGAGCTCGCGACCGCCGACCGCCTCGCCCGCGAACGCCCAACCGAGCACGACGGCGACGCCCGGATTGACATAGGCGTACGTCGAGACGAGCACGCTCGGCGCACCGCTTCGCAGCAGCCAGCCGTACGCCGTGAACGCCACGATCGAGCCGAAGACGACGAGGAAGCCGAAGGCGGCCACCGATCCGGCCGAGATCGAGGCCGGATGGACCCGACCGAGCTCTCCCATCCCCACTCCGGTCACCGCGAGAAAGGCGGCGGCGCAGAGCATCTGCATCGCGGCCGAGAGGAACGGGGCCCGCGGCAGCGGGGCGACGCGCGCGTACGCCGAGCCGCCCGCCCAGGCGAGCGCGGCTCCGAGGATCACGGCGGCGCCGACCGGCTCGACATGCGCGCTCTGGCCGACGAGCAGCGCGACGCCGAGCAGCCCGGTCGCGATCCCGGCGAGCGCCCCGAGCGAGAGCCGAACCCCGAAGAACGTGCGGTCGAGGAGCGCCGTGAACAGCGGCACGACGGCGATCAGGAGGGCCGTCAGGCCCGACGCCACGCGCTGCTCGGCCCAGGCGACGCCGCCGGTGTCGACGAAGAGGAGCAGCCCGCCCACGACTGCCGCGGCCGCCCACTCGCGCCTTCCCGGCCGGGCGACGGCCACGTCTCCGCGCCACGCGGACCAGGCGAACAGCAGCCCGCCGGCGAGCGCGAAGCGGACGGCGAGCATCAGCAGCGGCGGCAGCGTCCGGTCGGCGACGGCGATCGCGAGATACGTCGATCCCCAGACGACGTACACGATCCCCAGCGCGATGGCGATCTTCGTTCTCATGCCTCCATCGTGCCGGGATCAATCGATCAGCACAAGTTGAGTTATCGTTGCTGTCGATCATAAGCGCTAATCAATGGCTGGGCGTCGAATTGCGCCATCTCGCCGCGCTGGAAGCGGTCGCACGCACCGGCTCGTTCGGACGTGCGGCGCGCGAGCTCGGCTACACGCAGTCGGCGGTCAGCCAGCAGATCGCCCAGCTCGAGCGCAGCGTCGGCCAGCGGCTCTTCGACCGGCCGGGCGGCCCGCGGCGCGTCGAGACGACCGAGGCCGGCCTTCTTCTGCTCGGGCACGCGGACGCGATCGTCGCGCGCCTCGACGCGGCGCGCGCGGACATGGCCGCACTCGCCGAAGGCGCAGCCGGAACGCTGCGCGTCGGCATCTACCAGAGCGTCGGCGCGCGCCTCCTCCCCGCCCTCGTCCGGCGCTTTCGCGCCCAGTGGCCCCGGGTTGGCGTCCGCGTGCGAGAGGAGAGCTCCGCCGCGGACCTGCTGCGCCTGGTCGAGCACGGGGAGCTCGACCTGACCTTCGCCGACCTACCGCTTCGGGAGGGCCCGTTCGAGTGGGCCGAGCTGCTGCAGGATCCCTACGTCCTGCTCGTCTCGTCGCGCTCCGAGCTCGCGGATCTCGAGGCGGCGCCGTCGCTGCGCGAGGTCGCGAAGCTGCCGCTGATCGGACGTCGCAGCACCGACGAGCCGGAACGGTTCCTCGCCGGCCGGGTACCCGACCTCGACGTGGTCTTCCGCACGGACGACAACGGCACGCTCGCCGCCGTCGTGGCGGAGGGTCTCGGCGTCGCGATCGAGCCGCGGCTCGTCGTCGACCCACGCGACCGCGCCGTCAGGGTGCTCCCCTTCGGCTCGCGAATCCCGCCGCGCACGCTCGTCGTCGCATGGCACCGGGACCGCTACCGCTCGCCGGCGGCGGAGGCGTTCGTCGAGCTGGCGGGGGAGCTGGCGAACGCTCTGAGCTAGAAGCGCTCGTCGTCGGCGACGTCGCCGTTGGGGCCGAGACCCGCGATCACCGACTCCTGCGAGCGCTCTTGCAGCCGCTCGCGACCACGCCGCACTGCGGTGAGGAACCGCTCGAGGTTCACCTCGAGGGAGGCGAGCTGGTTGTCGGCCCAGTCTTCCATCTCGAGCTTCATCTCGCGCGCGCCTCGCCGGGCGTCGTCCACGATCTCGTCGGCCTGTCGTTCGGCGATCTTGACGATCTCGGTCTGCGACGCCTCGCGCACGGCCTGCTCCCGAGCCTCGGCGAGCAGCCGGTCGACCTCGCGCTTCGCCTCGGCCAGCATCTCCTGCCGCTCCTTCACGATCCAGCGGGCCTGCTTGATCTCCTCCGGAATCGTCGCGCGCATCTGGTCGAGGATGTCGTAGATCTCCTCGCGGTCGATCCGCACCTGGTCGGTGAGCGGGACGGCCTTCGCGTTGTGGACGAGGTCGTCGAGCTTGTCGATCAGAACAAGGACATCCATTAGGGCTGGAGTGTAGCCCCCTCGACGGCCGACGCGGTCGAAAAGCGCCACCGTCCGCGCCCGATCCGGCTGCAAACGCGGCCGTTCTCGGCTTGCCCATGCTCCTTCGGGGCATGTCTCCGCACGCGGGGCCCGGAGATGACACCGGGAGACGGTGGTGAGTCCCGGCTCTAGAAGCGGGCCGCGAGCCAGGAGTAGATCTCACCGAGGCGACCGACCGCGATGGAGAGATGGCCGTCGTCCTCGCTGATGTGCGCCTCGACGCCGGGGATGCGCTCCGCGAGCCAGCGGCCGTGGGCGACGGGCACCATCTTGTCCTGCACGCCCTGCCACAGGAGCGTCGGCACGCGGATCTCGTCGAGCTCGAAGCCCCACGGCTTGACGAAGGCGAGATCGTCCTCGCGCCAGCCGGCGATTCCCTGCGCGATGGAGCGGTCGGAGCTCCGCTTCCAGTGCTCCGCCCGCTCACCCGTGAGGACGGCGGCGTCGACGGGCGGCAAGAGGCTCGCCATCACGTTCTTGATCTCCTCGGGGCTCGCGGCGCCGAACTGCGCAGCCTCGCCCTCGAGGAAGGGATCGAGCTTCTCGGGCCCCGCGAGAGCGGCCTCGAACTCCTCGACGTTCTGCTCGCCCATGCCGGCGACCCAGTCGAGCCCGTCGGGGGGGTACGGCGTCGGCGCGGCGATCACGCCAACCGCGATGCAGCGCGGCGAGCGAGCGCCGCAGGCGAGCGAGTGCGGACAGCCACCGGAGCCGCCGAGCGACGCGTACCGCTCGACGCCGAACGCGTCGAGCACGTCCTCGACGTCTGCGACGACGTCGACGACGGCGCGGCCGGGATTCGGCGTCGAGCCTCCGTAACCGGCACGGTCGTAGCGCAGGAGGCGGAGCCCCCGCTCGCGCGCGAGCCCGACGTCCGGCGGATACGGCAGACCGCTGCCGGGCGTGCCGTGGTGGTCGACGACGACGTTCCCGTCCGGGTCGCCGACGTCGAAGACGTGCAGCGTGCGGCCGTCGCGCAGCGCGACGTCGAGCTCGGTCACTCGCCCGGACGCTCGGGCGTCCCCGGGCGCCCGTCCGGGAAGAGCTCCGCGAGCCGCCGCGCCACCGGCTCCGGGACGAGCGCCGACACGTCGCCGCCGAAGGACGCGATCTCCTTCACACCGCTCGACGAGACGAAGCTCACCTGCGGGCTCGCCATCACGTACACCGTCTCGACCTCCGGTGCCAGCGTCCGGTTGAGCTGGTTCATCTGGAACTCCCACTCGAAGTCGGAGATCACGCGAAGCCCCTTGACGATGGCCTTTGCCTCCCACTTCCGCGCGAAGTCGACGACGAGCTCCCGGAAGACGTCGATCTCGACGTTGGCGAGACCTGAGAGGGCGTCCCGGAGGAACTCGACCCGCTCCTCGACCGCAAACGTCGGCTCCTTGTGCTGCGGCGTGCCGACGACGCCGACGACGACGCGGTCGAAGATCCCGGCCGCGCGCGCGATCACGTCGACGTGGCCGTTGGTGACCGGGTCGTACGTCCCGGGCGCGATCGCCGTGATCACGGGCCCGGCACCTCGAACAGGGTCACGCGCGTCTGTCCGTACCTGCGGCTCGTGCGGAGGGAGAGCGGCAGTTCCGGCTCCGTTCGCGCATCCGTCTCGACGACGAGGAGGCCGTCCGCGGCGAGCAGCGGCGGCAGGTGGCGCGCGAGACGGGGCTGGATCTCGGTGAGCATGCCGTAGGGAGGGTCGACCAGCACGAGATCGTACTTCGCGCCCGCCGTCGCCTCCTGCGCGATCGTGCGGACGGCGTCGGCGCGGACGACACGCGCGCCCGTCAGCCGCAGCCGGTCGAGGTTCCGTTCGATCGTCCGCACGGCGTCCGGGTCGTGCTCGACGAAGACCGCGCTCGCGGCGCCGCGGGAGAGGGCCTCGATCCCGAGCGCGCCGGAGCCGGCGAAGAGGTCGAGCACACGCGCGCCGTCGACGGGCCCGACGAGGTTGAAGACGTTCTCGCGCACGCGATCGGAGGTCGGGCGCGTGTCGCGGCCGGGCGGCGCGGCGAGCTTGTGCCCCTTCCGGCTGCCGGCGATGACACGCACTAGCCGCGCAGGCGGCGGACGGCCTCGGCCGAGTCGAGCACCTCGCAGAACTCCTCGTCGATCGAGGCGAGCGCCGTGCGGTGGATCGTCTCGGCGTCGAACTCGCCGCGGGCGTGGGTCGCGGTCGCGTCGGACACGAACCACGTCTCGAAGCCGAGGTTTCCCGCCATGCGCGCCGTCGTCGAGCAGCAATGGTCGGTGGTCAGCCCGGCGATCACGACGGTCTCGGCGCCCGCGGCCCGCAGACGCTCCTCGAGATCCGTCCCGATGAAACCGCTGTTCACGAGCTTCTCGACGACAGGCTCGCCGTCCTGGGGCACCGCCTCGGGCTTGAACTCGAACGACTCGGTCCCGCGCCGGAAGAGACCCTCCGGCTCCGCGCTCTCGTGGCGCACGTGGACGACCGGCGCGCCCTCCTCACGCCAGGCGGCGAGCAGGTCTGCGATCCGGGCCTCGGCCTCGGGGTTGTTCCGCTCGGGCCAGGACGGATCGTCGAACGCGCGCTGGACGTCGATCAGAAGCAGCGTCGGCGGAGGCACGTGCGCAGCCTATGCACTCACGTCCGCTCCCGCGAACAGGCGCTCGACCTCGTCCGCGAGCGGCCCCGTGCAAGAGACGAGCTCGTCTCGGGCGGCCCTCGCCTGCTCGAGCAGGTCCCGGTCGCGCCGGAGGTGGGCGAAGTGGAGGTCGGAGAGGCCGGACTGCCGCGTGCCGAGCAGGGCACCGCCGCCGCGCAGCTCGAGATCGACCTCTGCGAGCTCGAAGCCGTCGGCCGTGTCGCAGAGCGCCTGCAGACGCGCGTCCGCCGACTCGGTCAGCTCCTCCTTCGCCCGCGAGACGAGCAGGCAGTACGACTGCTCGGCCCCGCGCCCGACGCGTCCGCGGAGCTGGTGGAGCTGCGCGAGCCCGAAGCGGTCGGCCTCCTGGACGATCATCACGGTCGCGTTCGGCACGTCGACACCGACCTCGATCACCGTCGTGGCGACGAGCACGTCGAGCTCACACGCCTTGAAGCGCGCCATGAGGTCGCGCCGGGCGGCCGCCTTGACCCGGCCGTGGAGGCAGCCGACGCGGAAGTCGCGCAGCTCGACCCGGCGCAGCCGCTCGGCCTCCTCCTCCGCCGCCCGGGCGCGCGAGGTCTCGGACGCCTCGATGAGCGGGCAGACGACGTACGCCTGCCGCCCCTCGCGCAGCAGCCGCGTCAGCCGGGCGTACGCCTCGGACGCGCGATCTTCGGCGATCCGGCGCGTGATGACCGGCTTCCGGGACGCCGGCGGTTTCGCGATCTCCGAGACCGCGAGGTCGCCGTACACGGTGAGGGCGAGCGTGCGCGGGATCGGCGTGGCGGTCATGTGGAGGACGTGTGGCGCGCGTCCCGCCACGAGCGCCGAGCGCTGCTCGACGCCGAAGCGGTGCTGCTCGTCGACGACGGCGACGGCAAGGTCCCGCAGCTCGAAGCCCTCCTGGATCAGCGCGTGCGTGCCGACGACGACGTCCGCGCCGAGCGCCGCCGCCCGCTCTCGCTTGCCCGACGAGCTCGTGAGGAGGGCGCAGGTGACGCCGAGCTCGAGGCAGACGTCGGCGATGGTGAGGAAATGCTGCTCGGCCAGCGTCTCGGTCGGCGCCATGAGCGCGCCCTGGCGGCCGTTCTCCACCGCGCGCAGGAGCGCGTAGAGGGCGACGACGGTCTTGCCGGAGCCGACGTCGCCCTGCAGGAGGCGCTGCATCGGGACGGTCAGCGCGAGGTCGCCGTCGAGCTCGCGGATCGCCTTCTCCTGGTACGGCGTCAGCGCGAACGGGAGTGTCTCGCGGTACCGGCGGATCAGGTCTCCCGGCTCGCCGAGCCCCGCCGCGAGCGTCCGCTCCCGCTCCGCCGCGCGCCGCGCGATGCCGACCTGCAGGACGAGCAGCTCCTCGAACGCGAGCCGCTGCCTGCCGGTCTCGGCCTCGTCGAGGTCGCGGGGGCGGTGCACCGCGGCGAGCGCGTCCCGCTTCAGCGCGAGCCCCTCGCGCTCTCGCAGCTCGGCGGGCAGCGGATCCGGGACGTGGAGCACGAGCGGGAGCGCCGCGTCCACCACCCGGCGGACCGTCGCGGCTGCGATCTCCTCCGCGGCGGGGTAGACGGGAGCGAAGTCCGCGGTGGCGCGCGCTTCACCGACGTCGTATGAGCGCGGCTCGAACCCGAAGCGTCCGAGCTTCCCGCGCAGCCGGACCTCCGTTCCCGGTTGGAGCCGGTCGGCGAGCCACGGCTGGTTGAACCAGGTGACGCTCACGCTGGCCGTGCCGTCGTCGACGCGCGCGACGACCCGCGTCCGCCGCCGCCCCCGCAGCGGCCGCTTCTCGACCTTGAGCACGCGGCCGGCGACGACGACCTCCGCGCCCGGGCGAAGCTCCGCGATCGAGACCTCGTCCGCAGCGGTCTCGTAGCGGCGCGGCCGGTGTTCGAGCACGTCGCGCACGGATCCGAGCCCGAGCCGGCCGAGCTTTCGCTGCGTCGCCGCGGCCACGCCCGGCAGCGAGTCGAGGCCGAGCTCCAGGCGCGCGGGCCGGAGGGCGAGCGGGGTCGGCAGCCAGGCTCTGGGCGGGTCCAGGCTGGCAAAGACCGTCTGTCGACGGACACGTGTCATCGTCTGCGTCCGAGCCACCGAGTCTGCCGGAGTATCCCGGCCGGACCGGACGATACGGCCCCCGAGAGGCGGCGTCAGTCCTCGGAGCTGCCGGCGCGGGGCGTCGTCGTCGTGTCGGACGGCGAGCCGCTCGCGTCGCCGCTCGACTGGTCGCTCGCCTCCGTCCGCGAGCGGTTCGAGTCGGAGGTCGCGTGCCTTTGCGTGCCACCGTCACCCGACTCGGGGGCGCCCGCGGACGAGGAGGTGGTGCCGTCCACGGAAGCCGTGTGACCGGCGCCGTCGGACCGCTCTCCGTCGCCGGCGTTCGACGCGTCTCCGCTCGCCGGGCTCCGCGAGCGTGCGTTCGAGCGGTCGTCCACGACCCGCGCGACGTGTTGCTGCGGATGGTGCTCCGCCACTTGCCGCACGGGCGGAGCCGGGGAGGCTGCGGGGGGCGCTGCAAACACCTGGGAAGAAGCGGGAGCCGACGCTCGATGCCCGACCGGATGGGTCGTCTTGACCACGGGGGCCGGGGCGTGGCCGAGCCCGAGCACCGTGGGGCCCGAGATGGCGCCGCCCGTCACGACGGCCGTCCCGACGCCCAGTGCCGCCACCTTCGCCACGGCCGGCCCGGCGAGCCCGCCTCCCGCCAGGCGCGCTGCGAGCTCGCGCAGCGGCTGCACCAGCTCGGCAGGCGTGAGCGCGGCGAGCGCCTCGCGCAGGCGGGACTGCAGCGTGCGGCGGGCACGGAAGAGCAGTGACTCGACTGCGGAGGTCGTCACCGAGAGCGTGCTCGCGACCTCCTGATACGAGAGCCCGCGCACCTCGCGCAGGAGGATCGCCTCGCGCTGCTGGGCCGGAAGCTCCGCGAGCGCGTCGCGCAGCTCACCGGTCTCGTGGCTCTGCACCGCCGCCTGGTGGGCGTCGGGGCCGGCTGCGCGCTCCTCGCTCTCGACCGGGAGCGGATCGCGCATCCGCGCCCGCACGCGCGCGATCGACTCGTGCCGGGCGATGGTCGCGAGCCAGGCGGCGGGATCGCGCGGCAGGGAGCCGTTGAGGAGCGCACGGTGCGTCGAGAGAAAGGTCTGCTGCAGAGCGTCCTCGGCCTCGACCGGATCGCGCAGGAGCGAGCGGCAGACGGCGCGCACGTGCGGCGCGTGACGTCGGTAGAGCTCCTCGACGCGGGCCGCGATCGTGCTGTCGGGCCCGGTTGCGGGAGCGTGGTGATCGGCGGGGGTACTCATCGGCCGGGCGCTCCAGTTGGCGTTCCCCATCCTACGACCGCGGGCGGGTCACGCTACATCCCTCATGGGTGTGAGCTGCCGGAGCTCGTGGCGGGCGACGCGGCCGGCGGCAGGTTCACGACCTTGACCTGCGGCGGCAGCGTGACCACGCGCGCGGACGGACGATGCCGGCCGGCGCAGCGGCCACGCTCGTGGACACATACGAGGGGGTCGGCGACGCGGCCGCGGCGCGGGCGGCGGCGACCTGCGCTGCATGCCGCCGCTCGAGCAGCCGGATCCGGGCCTCTCGCTGCCGCAGGCGCACCCGGTATTCGCGCCAGCGCCGGTCGAGGGTCTGCTTGACGACTCCGGCCTCGTGCTGAAGCCGGCGTTGCCGCCGCTCGAGAGCGACGAGACGCGGGTCGAGCGCGTGGCGCGATGCCGTTTTCGCCCACGGTCTCGCCGCGATCAGCGCCCAGAGGACGAAGAAGACGAGCAGCGTGACTGCGGCGACGTAGAGACGGAGCACATGCGAGCCCATCGGTCAGTCTCCCCCTCCCCCGGTCGATCCGCCGTCCTCGTGCCCGCCGTTGGACGAGCCCGAGTCATCCGACTCGCCGTCGTCGGACCACGCCTGCTGGGTCGAGGTGGTGGTGGACGGGCTGGAAGCGCGGTGGTACTTGACGACCGGCTTCGGTCGGACGTACTTCACCGCCGGCGGGGCCGCGGCCGCGGACTCCGCCGTGGCCGGAGGAGTTGCGGGCGCCGTCGTCGCAGCCGGGACCGGCGCGAACTTCGGGAGCTTCGGCAGCGCCGGTGGCCGCTTGGCGCGCTGTTGCCGCAGGCTCCGGCTCCAGCGGTCGAGCTTCGCCTGCCGGGACGCGATCTGTCTTGCCGCGACCGTGGCTTTCGGAGCCGCGACCTTCTGTCCGAGCCGAACGGTCTTCACTGCGGCGAAGAGGCCGGCAGCGGCTACGGCGCCGAGAACGAGGGCGATGAGCGTGGAGTGCAGGCGTGACATTGGTTCCTCCAGGGCTGTGGGCGCGTGCATATCTAGAGAGGCGATTCGGCCCGGAAACTTGCGCAAGGCCGCAAGTTTCTTCTCCGCTTCGCCTCTATCCCGGTGATGGACGCGCTTTCGACCGCTCTCCTGCGCCACGGATTCCGTGCGATGGGAACCGAGATCGAGCTGCTCGTCGAGGCCGACGAGGCGTCCGCCGCCCTCGCCGCCGCCGAGGAGGAGTTCCACCGCCTCGAGGCGCTCCTGTCCCGCTTCCGCGCGGACTCCGAGCTCTCGCGACTCAACGCCGCGGGCAGGCTCGACGCCGGCCCCGACCTCCTGCGCGTCGTCGAGCTCGCGCTCGCGGCAACCGAGCGCACGGCAGGGCGCTTCGACATCACGATCCACGACGCGCTCGTCGCGGCCGGCTACGACCGCTCGTTCGAGCTCGTGCCCGCCGACCGGGCCGCCCCCGTGGTCGCACCGACGCGCAGACCCTCGGGGATCGAGATCGCCGACGGCGTCATCCGGCTCGCCCCGCACGTCCGGCTCGATCTCGGTGGCATCGGCAAGGGCTATGCCTGCGAACGCGCGGCCGAGATCCTCGGCACGGCGGGCCCCTGCCTCGTCAACGCCGGCGGCGACATCGCCTCGCGGGCGGGCGCGTGGACCGTCTCCGTCGAGACTGCGACCGAGCCGCTCACGCTCGAGCTGTCCGGCGGCAGCGCCCTCGCGACCTCGGGACGAGACCTCCGCCGCTGGCGGCGTGCCGGCCGCGAGCTCCACCACCTGATCGACCCTGCCACCGGCCTGCCCTCCGAGAGCGACCTGCTCCGCGTGACCGTGGTGGCCCACGACGCCGTGGCCGCGGAGACGACCGCGAAATCGCTCTTCCTCGCCGGAGCCGGCGCGGCGCGCGACGAGGCCGAGCGCCTCGGCATCCCCGCCGTCCTCGTCACCGGGGACGGGCGCACGATCCGGACGGGAGCCCTCGCGTGAAGAACGACCCCACCCTCTGGCTGCTCGCCCGCTCGAGCGGGTTCACCGCCTACCTCCTCCTCTCGACGTCGGCGCTCGCCGGGCTGGTGCTCAAGTCGCGGCCCTTCGGGCGAGCGGTGAAGGCCGCCGCCGCGCTGGATCTCCACCGCTTCCTCGCCCTGCTCGGGCTCGGCGCGATCGCGGCGCACGGCGTGACGATCGCGCTCGACCGGACCGTCCGGATGCCGCTCCTCGGGCTGCTCGTCCCCGGTGCGTCGCCCTACCGGCCGCTCGCCGTCGCGCTCGGCGTCCTGGCGGCGGAGCTGATGGCGGTCGTCGCGGTCTCTTTCCGGCTCCGCCGGCTCATCGGCCAGAAGACGTGGCGGCGCCTGCACTGGGCGACGTACCTCGTCTTCGCCCTGGCCACGGCGCACGGGCTGCTCGCCGGCAGCGACTCGGCCCAACCGTGGAGTCACGACCTCTACGTCGGCGCCGTCGCGGCGGTCGCGTTCGCGACCGCCTGGCGCGCGCTCTATCGGCCCGCGCGGGTACCGGCAACGGAAAGGAGCACGTGATGTTTCGCATCGTGATCGACGGCTCGGTCTGCAGCGGCTTCGGCGACTGCGCCGACCTCGCTCCCGACGTCTTCGAGCTCGACTCCCACGGCAAGGCCCTGCTCCGGGTCGGCGCGAGCACGGACCCTGCCGTGCTGGAGGCGGCAGCAGCCTGCCCGATGGGAGCGATCAGCGTGGTCGAGGAGGGCGCGGCCTAGCCCGTCCCGCCGCTGATCGCGGTCAGGTCACTCGTCGTCCCGGAACCAGAAGAGGGCGAGGGTTCCCGGGCCGGCATGGGTGCCGATGACGGCGCCGAGGCTCACGACGAGCTCCAGCTCGGCCCGTGGCCGCCGCTCGCGGAC
The DNA here is from genome assembly GCA_963746965.1 of uncultured Actinomycetes bacterium. GTDB lineage: Bacteria > Actinomycetota > Thermoleophilia > Gaiellales > Gaiellaceae > Palsa-739. The sequence continues at coordinate 2,581,506 of CAVVDH010000001.1, forward strand.
GAGCGCCTCGAGCTCGGCCGCCCGCTGCGGCGCGGCGGCGTGCGCGACGGCCAGCCTGAACTCCGGCTCGTCCCGCGTCTGCGTCTCGAGCGCCGCGGCGAGCTCGGCGAACGCCTTCGCCTCCCCGCGCACCCGCTTCACCGGCACGACCTCGCCCTCGCGGATCGAGAGGATCGGCTTGACGTGCAGCAGCGTCCCGGCGAATGCCGCCGCCTTGCCGATGCGGCCGCCCCGCGCGAGGAACTCGAGCGTGTCGACCGTGAACAGGAGGCCCCGCTCGCGCAGGTACCGCTCGACGAGCGTGTCGATCTCCTCGTCGGTCGTCCCGCGCTCGAGCCGCCGCTGGATCGCGAGCGCGAGCAGCCCGATCGACGCGGATGCGGTCTCGGTGTCGACCGTCCGCACGCGCCCGTCCCCGAGCTCGGCCGCAGCCGCCTCGGCACTCGCGAAGGTGCCGGAGACGCGTGCCGAGACGTGGAGCGAGACGATCCGTTCGTACGCGCCGAGCTCCCGGTAGCAGGCCAGGAAGTCACCCGGCGTCGGCTGTGAGGTCGCCGGGAAGGTGCTCGACTCCCGCAGCCTGCCGTAGAACGCCGCGGAGTCGATCTCGACGCCGTCACGCAGGCTCTCGTCGCCGAAGCGGACGTAGAGCGGCACCACACGCCAGTTCGGGAAGCGGTCGGCCGCGTCGGGCAGGTCGGCGGTCGAGTCGAGGACGAGCGCCGTGTTCTCCGGGGTGAGCCTCACCCTGCGGCAGCGGCGGCGGCGTGCAGGATGGCCGCGACGATCTCGTCGAGCTCCTGGTGCTTCGCGAGGCAGGCGACCGCCCCCGCTGCGACGAGGGCCTCGCGCTCCGCGGCGTCCGCCGAGGCGGTCAGGGCGACGACGGCCGCATCCGGCACCGCCTCGAGCACCTGCGCCGTCGCCTGGATGCCGTCGAGCCCGGGGAGGCGGTAGTCCATCAGCACGACGTCCGGCCGGTACTCGATCGCGGCGGACACGGCGGCAGCCCCGTCGCCGACCGACGCGACGACCGTGACGTCGGTCCGCATCCCGAGCAGGAGCTCGAGCGCATCGCGGAAGACGTCGTTGTCCTCGACGAGCACGATCCGCACCGGTCGCATTCCTGCCAGCCTATTCCGCTGCGAGCAGGAGCGGGTAGTGCGGTTGCCCGCCGTCGTGCACCTCGACCTCGAGCGCCGGATGCGCGGCTGCGAGCCGTTCGAGGAGCCCGTCGAGCGGCGGCCGCTCGGCACCCGTGAGGAGCGTCAGGAGCGCCCGCGGCTCCCCGAGGAGCCGCACGACGACGCCGAGGGTGACGTCGGCGAAGTCGTCTCCGCCGGCGACCGGCTCCCCGTCGGCGAGCCCGAGCCAGTCGCCGCGCCTGATCGCGAGCCCGTTCAGCCGGACGTCACGCGACGCGCGCGTGACCTCGCCCGTCGCGACGGCGGCGGCGGCGTCTGCCATCTCGGCGGCGTTCTCGGCGGCGCTGCGCGAGCCGTCGTACGCCACGAGCGCGGCGAGGCCGGCGGGAATCGACTCCGTCGGCACGACCTCGACGGGGAGCCCGGCCTGCTCCGCCGCGTGCTGGGCAGCGAGCCGCACGTTGGCGTTGTTGGGGAGGATGACCGCCTCCTCGGCGTCGAGCTCGTGCAGGGCGGCGACGAGCTCCGCCGTCGACGGATTGGCGGTCTGGCCGCCTTCGACCACCCGGATCGTGCCGACCGGCTCGGCGAGCGTCTCGAAGAGGAGCCGGTTTCCGGCGCCCGCGACGACGGCGACGACGCCGCTCGTCGCGCGGGCCGACGGGACGAGCGACAGTCGCCGCTCCCGCCGCTCCTGCTGCTCGTGCATGTTCGCGATCTCGACGCCGTCGATCGTGCCGGCGGCGGTGCCGAGGGAGAGCGCGGCGCCGGGATCGTCCGTGTGGACGTGGACCTTGAGCGCCGTCTCGTCGCCGACGACGACGAGCGAGTCGCCGAGCGCTTCGAGCCCGGCCTCGAGCAGGTCGCGGTCGAGGGCGTCCCCCTCGACGACGTAGACCGTGCAGTAGCGATAGCGCGACGGCTCGAGATGGATCGCGTCGGCGCCCGAGGGCGCGGTGGCGGCAGGCGCCGGCGCAGGCTCCTCCCCGCTGATCGCACCGGCCAGCCCACGGAGGAGCTCGACGAGACCCGCGCCGCCTGCGTCGACGACGCCCGCCTCGCGCAGGACGTCGAGCTGCTCCGGCGTGCGCGCCACAGCCTCCTCCCCGTGCCGCACGAGCTCGACGAGCAGCTCGCCGAGCTCCTCCGGCTCGCCCGCGCGCCGCTCCGCCTCTTCGGCGAGCTCGCGGATCACGGAGAGCATCGTCCCCTCGACGGGGCGCCGCACCGCGCGATAGGCGGCATCGGAGGCTCCGCGCAGCGCCCGGGCCGCGAGCCCGGGGTCGACGCCGTTCGTCGACTCCGCGAGGACGTCGACCGCACCGCGCACGATCTGGGAGAGGATCACGCCGGAGTTGCCCCGCGCCCCCATCAGCGCCGCCCGCGCGACGGCGTGCGCGAGCGCCGGCCGGTCGGACGCGTCCGCCGAGGCGACCGCGTCGGCGACCGCCCGCACGGTCAGCGTGAGGTTCGTGCCGGTGTCGCCGTCGGGGACCGGATAGACGTTGAGGTCGTCGATCCGGCCGCGGCTCGTCTCGAGCGAGGCGAGCGCCGCCCCGACGAGGCCGCGGACGAGCTCGAGGTCCCGTTCGGCGGTCACTTCCCGCCGGTTCGCACGTCGTCGACGTGCACCTCGACCGCGCGTACCGGCAGCCCGGTGAGGCGCTCCACCTCGTAGGCGACGCGGTTGCTGACGCTCGCGGCGACCTCGGCGAGGTTGAGGCCGTACTCGACGACGACGTGGACGTCGACCGTCACCTCGCCGCCGTCCCGTCCGATCTCGATCCCGTGCGGCCGGCCGCGGGCGCGGGCGAGCTGCCCGCGTAGCGAGCCCTTCATCCCGACGACGCCGTAGCACTCGAGCGCGGTCTCCGCGACGATCTGCGCGATCGCGTCGCTCGAGATCGTGATCCGGCCCAGCCGTGAGGAAAGCGCGTGCCCCGCCTCCATCCTCACCTTGGACGCCGCGGCGCAGGCGGTGGTTGCGCTGCATATGCTCCGGCGAGGTGAGCGAGGAGTACGGGGACAACGTCTACGCGGAGCTTCCGGAGCTCGGGGACGGCGTCCGTGGCCGGCGCCTCGTCCGTGAGCAGGGACGCCCCCTCGCCGCAGCGGTCTGGGAGCTTCCGCCCGGTTCGGACGGTGTGCCGTACCACCTGCATCACGGCACCGAGGAGTACCTGATCGTGCTGAGCGGGACCGCCACCCTGCGGACGCCCGCAGGCGAACGCGAGCTTCCACCGGGAGCCGTCGCCCACTTCGCCCCCGGGCGCGAGGGGGCGCACACCGTGCTGAACCGCGGCACCGAGCCCGTGCGCTACGTGATGGTCGGCGCGCATGCGTCACCGGACATCGTCGAGTACCTCGACGAGGGAACGTTCGCAGCAATGGCGAAGACGCCGTCACAGGGAGGGGAGCCGTTCTTCGTCAGACTGCCGCTGCCCGCGGATGAGTGAGGGCTGCGTCTTCTGCGACCGCGAGCTCGGGAGTGCGGCCGAAGCCGGCCCGCCTAGAGAGCCTTCTGGACCTTGCCGGCCTTGAGGCAGCGCGTGCAGACGTAGGCCCGCTTCGGCGAGCCGCCGACGAGGACGCGGACGCGCTGGAGGTTCGGCTCGAAGCGACGGTTCGTCGCCACCATCGAATGGCTCCGATGGTGACCGAAACCCGGCTTCTTCCCGCAGACTGCGCAGACCTTCGACATCGCCGCCGCAGAGTAGCGAACGGACGCTGCGCAGACGTTCTCCTCGGGCAAGAGCGCAGCTCTTCGCCCGGCTACCGCGCCTGCTCGCGCACCTGTGAGAAGAGGTCTGCCATCTCGAGGGCGGCGCGAGCGGCGTCGGCGCCCTTGTCGACTCGCGCCTCCGCCTGGTCGGCGGTGTCCACGGTCAGGACGCCGAAGGCAACCGGCACGCCGGTCTCGAGGCCGGCGAGCTGGAGCCCCGACGCCGCCTCGCCCGCCACGTATTCGAAGTGCGCGGTCTCGCCGCGGATGACGCAGCCGAGACCGATCACACACGAGTAACGGCGTGTCTTCGCGAGGGCCATCGCTCCGATCGGGAGCTCGAAGGCGCCGGGCACCGGCATCACGGTGATCCGCTCGTCGGGCACGCCGGCTGCTGCGAGGGCCTCGAGCGCCGACGTGAGGAGCCGATTCGAGATCTCGCCGTTGAAGCGCGAGACGACGATGCCGACGGTGCGATCCGCCCCCGAGGGCGAGCCCTCGAGGACGGCGACCCCGTCGGGGATGTCGAGGTCGCCGGGGAGGTGTCCGGCGGGGGCGACCTCCGGTTCCTCGGCCTCCGGCTCGGACTGGACCGCCTGCTCGGGCTGGGGCGCCCGCTCGGGCTGCGGCTGCGGTCGCGGCTGCGGCTCGAAGCCGGGCTTCGGCTCGGCCTCCGCCTCGGGCGCGCTCGCCGCCGCCGGCCCGGACCCGGGCTCACGGTCGGGCTCGGCCTCGGCCTCTGCCCCGTGTACGTGCTGCTGTGGCCACCCGAGCGGCTTCGGAGCCACCGCGTCCGGTTGCTGCTCCTGCACGTCCTCCTGCCCGGTGGCCGGCGTCTCGCCCGGCCAGAAACCCCCAGTCGTGCTCATTCGCCCTCCGACTCGAACTTCAGATCCTGGTGGTGCAACTTGTGCCCGAGCTTATCCCGCTTCGCGGTCAGATAGCGCACGTTCTCCGGATGGGGCGGCATCTCGATCGGCACCTGCTCGGTCACCTTCAGCCCGTAGGCCTCCACGCCGGAGACCTTCTTCGGGTTGTTCGTGAGGAGTCGCATGGTCGTGATCCCGAGGTCGGCGAGGATCTGGTTGCCGATCCCCCACTCCCGCTCGTCCGCGGCGAAGCCGAGCGCGAGGTTCGCGTCCACCGTGTCGAGTCCCTGCTCCTGCAGCTCGTACGCCTTGAGCTTGTTGAGGAGACCGATGCCGCGCCCCTCCTGCGCCATGTAGAGGACGACGCCGCGCCCCTCCGCGGCGATCGCGGCGACGGCGGCCTCGAGCTGCTCGCCGCAGTCGCAGCGCAGCGAGTGGAAGACGTCGCCGGTGAGGCACTCGGAGTGGACCCGGACGAGCACGTCGTCGGCGACCTCGCCCAGCACGAGCGCGAGGTGCTCGCGGCCGGTGAGCGTCTCGCGGAAGGCGGTCGCCGTGAAGGCGCCGTACTCCGTCGGAAGGTGCACCGAGACGACGCGCTCGACGAGCTTCTCGGTGCGGCGCCGGTACTCGATCAGGTCGGCGACGGTGATCATCCGCAGCCCGTGCCGCTCGCAGTAGGGCACGAGATCGGGGACGCGGGCCATCGTCCCGTCCTCGTTCATGATCTCGCAGACGACGCCTGCCGGGACGAGCCCCGCGAGCCGGGCGAGGTCGACGGCCGCCTCGGTCTGGCCGGCGCGGACGAGGACGCCGCCGTCGCGCGCGCGGAGCGGAAAGACGTGGCCGGGTTGGACGAGATCGTGCGGCGCCGAGGCCGGGTCGATCGCGACCTGGATCGTGTGCGCCCGATCGGCCGCCGAGATGCCGGTCGTCACACCTTCCCGCGCCTCGACCGAGACGGTGAAGGCGGTGCCCAGACGCGCCTCGTTTCGCTGGGTCATGGGCGGCAGGCCGAGTTGCTCGCAGCGCTCGCCGGTCAGGCAGAGGCAGATGAGCCCGCGCGCGTGCGTCGCCATGAAGTTGACGGCCTCGGGCGTCGCGAACTGCGCCGCGATCACGAGGTCGCCCTCGTTCTCGCGCTCGGGATCGTCGACGACGACGACCATCTTCCCGTTCCGGACGTCCTCGACGGCCTCCTCGATCGTCGCGAACGGCGTGACCGCCGAGCTCACGTCAGCCTCGCCGCCAGGAGTCGCTCGACCACCTTGCCGAGCACGTCGGCCTCGAGGTTGACCTCGTCGCCCGGCCCGAGGCGGCCCAGCGTCGTCGCCGCGAGCGTGTGCGGGATCAGCGCGACCTCGAAGCCGTCGTCGTCGAGCGCGGCGACGGTGAGCGAGACGCCGTCCACCGCGACCGAGCCCTTCTCGATGCAGTAGCGGACGACCGCCTCGGGCGCGTCGACCCACATGCGCCGGCCCTCTCCCTCGCGCGCGACGCTGCGGATCCGACCGACACCGTCGACATGGCCCTGCACGACGTGGCCGCCGAGCTGGTCTCCGACCCGGAGCGACGGCTCGAGGTTCACGGCGGCGCCTGCTTCGAGCCCGCCGAGCGCCGTCCGCGAGAGCGTCTCGGGCACGACGTCGAACGAGAGGATCCCCTCCCCGACCTCCACGACGGTGAGGCACGTGCCGGCGACGCCCACCGAGTCGCCGACTGCCACGCCCGCGGCGGTCTCGGGCGCCGTCACGACCAGCCGTGAGCCGTCGAAGGCGGCCACGGCTCCCACCTCGCGGACGATTCCGGTGAACATCGACCTAGCCTAACGGTGCGGGTTTGCCGTATCGAGCTCAGCGAGTGCCCGGACGCGCCGCCGTGCCGGTCGGCGCACGCTGTGTTCGCAGCGGGCCCGTGGCAGCGACTCCCTACGGGCCCGCTCTTTCGTGTTCGCACAGTGGCGCTTCGCTCGCCCTCAGGGCTCGTGCACATAGGCCTCGAGCAGGACGTCCTCCGCGGACGGCTCCGCGCGAAGGTGGAGGAGATCGAGCGGAGCCGCGAGATCGCCGAGAAGGTGGGGGCCGTCGCCGGACACGACGGGCGCGACGAAGAGGAGCAGCTTGTCGACGAGGTCGGCTTCGAGGAACGCCGTCGCGAGCGTCGGCCCGCCCTCGAGCAGGAGCGACTGGACTCCCTCCGCCGCGAGCGTGCCCAGCTCCTCCTCGAGTGGGCCGCTGCGCAGCTCGAGCTCCGAGCCTTCGGGCAGCGGGCCGCGCCCGAAGGCGAGCCGTCGCGGCTGGCGGGACGCACCGACCTCGCGCGCGTCGAGCCGCGGCGCGTCGACCCGAACCGTCCCCATCCCGACCGCAACCGCGTCCGAGGCTGCGCGCAGCTCGTGCACCCGCCGCCGCGACTCCTCGCCCGACACCCAGCGGCGGCCCGGAACGGTGACGCGGCCGTCGAGCGTCAGCGCCGCCTTGTACGTGACGAAGGGGCGACCCTTGGACTTCCAGACGCGCCACGCCTCGTTCTGGCGGCGGGCGGCGAGGTCGTCGAGCAGCTCCACCTCGATGCCACCGGCGCGGATACGCTCGAGCCCGCGACCGTCGACGAGCGGGTTCGGGTCGCGCGCGCCGACGACGACGCGTGCCACTCCCGCGGCGACGACCGCGTCGGCGCAGGGAGGCGTGCGCCCCTGGTGGGAGCACGGCTCGAGCGTCACGTACAGGGTCGACCCGCGAGCCGTGTCGCCGGCCTGCTCGAGCGCGATCGCCTCCGCGTGGCGTACGCCGTCGTACTCGTACCAGCCCTCGCCCACGACCTCGCCGTCCCGCACGACGACGGCGCCGACGAGGGGATGGTCGCCGGTCTTCCCGCGACCGCGCTCGGCGAGCTCGAGAGCTCGCTCGTAGTGCCTCACGCGATCGCCCGCGCGAGGCTGCGGTACGCGTCCGCCGGGTCCGCCGCGCCGAAGACGGCCGAGCCTGCGACGAAGAGCGTTGCCCCGGCCGCGTGCGCCGCGCCGATCGTCTCGCGGTCGACGCCACCGTCGACCTGGACGTGAACATGGTCGGGCAGGGCCGCACGCAGTCGCCCGATCCGGTCGAGCGCCTCCGGCATGAACTCCTGTCCGCTGTAGCCGGGGTGGATGCTCATGCAGAGGACGAGATCGGCGTCCGCCGTGACGGCCGCGACGGCTTCCGGCTCGCTCTCGGGGTTGAACGCGACGCCGACCTGGAGGCCGTGCTCTCGGGCGGCGGCGATCGTGGCGGGAACGTCGTCGACGACCTCGTAGTGGAAGGTCGCGCTGTCGCCGCCCGCCCGCGCGATCTGCGGGAAGTGGCGCAGCGGGTTGTCGACCATCAGGTGGCAGTCGAGCACCCCGCCCGCCCGGTGCACGAGCGGCGCGATCGAGGCGAGGACGACGGGGCCGATCGTGACCGGCTCGACGAAGTGCCCGTCCCCGACGTCGAAGTGGAAGACGCGGCATCCGGCGCCGAGGAGCGCGTCGATCTGGTCGCCGAGCCGCGCGAAGTCCGCCGCGTAGAGCGACGGCTCGAGCTCGACCGTCCTGATCCACTCCCGCCAAGCCATTCCGTCGCGATCGTACGCAGTCCCGGCGAGCGACGGCCATGGCCAGACCGGACAAGGCCGGAACCTGGTTCCGGCCTTGTCTCGCCGCGACATGTCCCCGGGCCGAGATCGGCACACGAAAGGCCTGCTCGTACACCGCCCGGGCGCTGACGGGAGAGGCCTCAATCGGACATGTCCGGAACCTGGTTCCGGACATGTCGGCGCGAGACGTGTTCAGTCGCGTGCCAGGCGGGCGACGAAGAAGCCGGACGTGCCGTGGACGTGCGGCAACGTGAGGAGGAACTCCGGCCGCGACGGGTGCACGAACGGAGGCCATTCCTCCCCCAGCGGCAGGACCCGCAGCCCGCTCGCGGCGACGACGGCTTCGCACTCGTCGGGATTCAGGGTGCAGACCGAGTAGAGGATCGTGCCGCCGGGCCGGACCCGGGCGGCGGCGGAACGGAGCAGGCCGAGCTGGAGCTCGGACAACGACGTGGCCCGCCAGCGCAGATCGGGCCGCTGCGCCAGGACGCCGAGGCCGGAGCACGGCGCGTCGACGAGAGCGCGGTCGAAGCCGTCGAGCTCCGGCGGCAGCGCAGTGCCGTCCGCCTCGACGACGGTGACGTCGGAGCGGCCCGTCGTCGCGAGGTTCTCGCGCAGCTCGCGCGCGCGTGCCCCGTCGATCTCGACCGCCGTCACCTCGCCGCGCAGCTGCCCGGTCTTGCCACCCGGCGCGGCGCAGAGATCGAGCACGCGCTCGCCGTCTCGCGAGCCGACGCAGAGGCCGGCGAGCTGGGAGCCACGGCTCTGCGGCCAGATCCTTCCCTCCGCCACGAGCCTCGCGTCGACGCGCTCGACGCGGTAGGCACCGGGGACGTCCGTGGCCTCGGCTTCCGGCGGAGGGTCACCGCGGACGAGGCGGACGACCGTCTCGAGCGGCTCGTTCATCGCCCGCATGAGGGCCAGCGCCCCCTCGTCGCCGAGCACACGCCTGAAGGTCTCGTGGATCCAATCCGGGTACGACTCCTTCAGCGGCCCGTCGGGAAGCGACTCGAGCAACGGCCGCATCCCGTCCCCCAGTCGCCGCAGGACGGCGTTCGTGAACGGGACGGCGCGCTCGAGACGCGCGGCGCGTACGAGCTCGACGGACTCGTTGACGGCGGCGTGCGGTGCGACCTCCGTGTAGCCGAGCTGGTACGCGCCGAGCCGGAGAGCGGCCCGCACCGGAGGATCGAGCTTGCGCACCGGCCGCCGCCCGAGCGTTTCGATCGCGTGGTCGAGCGTCCGCACGCGTTGCACGGAGCCGTACGCGAGCCGCTGCGCGAAGGACCGCTCCCGCCCATCGAGACCCTCCGCGGCGCTCCGGAAGGCACGATCGGCGTACGCGTCCTCCTCGAAGACACGCAGGAGGACCTGGTACGCGACGCGCCGCGCGCCGCTAACGCCGGCCACGGAGATACGCGTCGTACGCCATGCGCCGGCCGCCGGCGGGCTGCACCTCGACGGGCTCGAACGAGCCGTCCTCGCCCACCGTGGCCCGCCAGACGATCAGATCGCCGAGTCTCGCGCCGATGTGCGGGGAGAGCGCCCGGACGCGGTTCACGAGCTGCCGTGCCGGAGCGTCGGGATCGAGGACGCGGTCCTCGGGGCCGATCTTCTCCGCGTACGTCACCCCCTCCTCGGACTGCGGCTCGAAGCGCGGCTCGTCCTCGGCGAGCACTTCGCGCAGAAGCTCGGCGGCGACCTCGGCGGCCCGGGCGTACACGCCGCCTGCGTCGTCGCCCTGCGCGATCGCGAACGCCTGCTGCGCCGCGACGGGCCCGGCATCGAGCGCCTCGATGGTGCGGTGGATCGTGACGCCGGTCTCCTCGTCCCCCGCCATGAGCGCGCGCTCGACCGGGGCGGCGCCGCGCCAGCGGGGCAGCAGCGAAGGATGGACGTTGAGCCAGAGCGCGCGATCCAGAAGGACGTTCGGGATCAGGAGGCCGTACGCGCAGACGACCACCGTGTCCGCGCCGAGCTCGACCCCCTCGTCGAGCCGCGCCGGCTGCGCCACCGGAATCCCGAGCCGTTCCGCGGCCTCCTTCGCGGGCGGCGGGGCGACGCGGCGACCGCGCCCCCGCGGCCGGTCCGGCCGGGTCAGCAGCCGCGCCACGTCGTGCTCCCCGGCGAGCCGCTCGAGCACGTCGGCCCCGAACGGCCCGGTCGCGGCGACCGCGATCCGGCGACCGGCCACCGGCTGCCTAGCCGATGACGATGCGCGGGCGCAGGCCGGCGAGCGCCTCGCGCCGCGCCTCGGGCGTCGTCCGGTCGAGGATCAGGACGCCGTCGAGGTGGTCGGCCTCGTGCTGGGCGACGCGGGAGTACGGCTCGTCGAGCTCGTACCGCACCTCCGCCCCGTGCTCGTCGCGTCCCTCGATCGCAATCGTCGTCGGACGCTCGACCGGCAGGAGCACGCCCTGGATCGAGAGGCAGCCCTCGTCGTCGACCGTCGTCTCCTCGCTGCGCTCGACGATCTCCGGGTTCACGATCGCGACGGTCTCGTCCTCGGCGGCCTGGAAGACGAACAGCCGCTGCAACACGCCGACCTGGTTCGCGGCCAGTCCGATCCCGTTGGCGTCGGCCATGAGCTGCTTCATCCGGTCGGCCAGCTGCAGGAGGTCGTCGTCGAACGTCTCCACCGGACGGGCGGCCATCTTCAGCGCCGCGTCCGGGTACTGGCGGATCTGGGCGAGCGCCACCCGCCGCCGAGCCTCCCGCTCGGGGTCGAGCTGCTCGTCCTTGACCTGTCCCTCGATCTCCGCCATTCCTCGCTCCCGAGCGCCGGCACGGCCGGCGCTTCCGCTGTGCATGAGCTCCATCGCGCCCTCGCGGCGTGAGCCGGACTGTACCCTCGCACACGTGGATCCCAGGACGCTGCGGGAGATCATGGGCCAGGGCGCGACGCGTCCGGAGACGCCGCAAGAGCGCCGCGCACGCGAGCTGCTCGAGGCGGATCTCGAGTCGAGCCCGGTCCGGGGGCAGCCCCTCCGGCAGCGGCTGCGCAACTTCCGGCCCGACTCCGATTCGGCGGTGCGGGCGCTCGACGGGCCGACGGTCTGGATGCGGAGGCTCCGCGCGATCGAGGACGCCGTCGAGCAGCACGAGCGGCAGCTCGGCGAGGCATGGCGGAGGCTCGCCGGGGAGCTCGATGACCCGCTGGAGTTCGCCGCCACGTGGCGCGAGCTCGCCGGCAACTGGAGCTTCGCCCAGGTGAACGAGCTGATCGAGCGCCACAACCGGAACTTCCCCGCCGAGGCGCGGCTCGCGATGGATCCGCGCACGCGCGACTTCGTTCGCGTGAACGGCCGCTCGTACGTACGCGAGCCGCTCGGCCCGCAGTGGATCCTCGAACGCTTTCCGGCCGACCGCGCGGCTGTCCGCGCGGCGTGACGATCCGGCGGCTTCGCCCAGAGGACGCCGGAGAGCTCGCCGCGCTCTACCGGGCGAACCGCGACTTCCTCGCGCCCTTCGAGCCGACCCGCCCGCCGGAGTTCTTCACCGCCGCGGGCCAGCGCGAGCGGCTCGAGCGCCAGCTCGAGGGCGAGACGCACCCGTTCGCCGTCCTCGACGGAGAGGAGATCGCCGGCACGATCAACCTCTTCAACATCGTCCGGGACAGCCTCCAGAGCGGCGTCATCGGCTACTGGGTCGACCACACCCGAAACGGCCGCGGGCTCGCCACGGAAGCCGTGGGCGAGATCGTGGCGTACGCCTTCGACACGCTCGAGCTGCACCGCGTCGAGGCGGCGACGCTCGTCGACAACCTCCCGTCGCAGCGCGTGCTGGAGAAGAACGACTTCGAGAAGATCGGGCTCGCGCGCCGCTTCCTGCGCATCGACGACGAGTGGCGCGACTTTCTGCTCTTCCAGCGCCTCGCGGACGACTAGACCGACTGCGGATCGACGTCGACGACCGCCGCGAGGCCGGCGCGGCGCATCGCCGGCGCCGCTGCCGAGAGCAACCCCGCGGCACGGGAGGCGAGCGCCCGCGGCCGGTCGGTCTTGCCCACGAGCTGGGCGCGGTGGCGGCCCCGCAGCCGCAGCAGCGGGGCCGGACCGAGCAGCTCGAACTCCGGGAGGCCGGCCTTCAGCTCCTCGAGCGCACGCGTCGCGTCCTCGAGCTCGGGGCCCGACACGAGGACGCGGACGAGGTGCCGGAAGGGCGGATAGCCGAGCGCACGCCGCCGCTCGAGCTCTCCCGCGAGGAACCCCGCGACGTCGTGCCGCGCGGCAAAGGCGACCGCGCGCGACTCCGGCTGGAACGTCTGGACGACGACGCGTCCCGGCGCGTCGCGGCCGCTCCGGCCGGCGAGCTGGGTGAGGAGCTGGAACGTCCGCTCCTCCGCTCGGAAGTCGGGCAGGCCGAGCCCGGTGTCGGCGTCGACGACCGCGGCGAGCTCGACGCCGGAGAAGTGATGGCCCTTCGCGACCATCTGCGTCCCGACGAGGACGGCGCGCTCTGCGCGGGCGAACCGTTCGAGCGCCTCACGCAGCTGTTCGGGCTTCGCGACCGCGTCGGCGTCGAGCCGGATCCGCTCGAGCTCGGGAACGTGCCGCTCGAGCTCCCGCTCGAGCCGCTGCGTGCCCGCTCCGATCCGCGCGAGCTCCGGCGAGCCGCACGCCGGGCAGGTCTCCCCCGCCGGCTCGCGGGCGCCGCAGTGGTGGCAGCGCAGCGTGCCGTCCCCGTGCAGCGTGAACGCGACGTCGCAGTTCGGGCACCGGCGGGTGGCGCCGCAGGCGCGGCAGTGGAGCGCGGGAGCGACCCCGCGCCGGTTGAGAAGGAGGATCCCCTTGCCGCCGCCCTCGGCGAGGCGGCCGAGCTCGGCGAGGAGCGGTGTCGAGAGCGGATAGCCCGTCTCGTGCCGGAGGTCGACGACGCGGACCGTCGGCATGGGCGCCGCGATCCGACCGCCGAGCTCGAGCCGCTCGAGCGCGTGCCAGGACTCCGGCCGCGGCGTCGCCGAGCCGAAGATCGCGACCGCGCCTTCGAGCGCCGCCCGCTTCGCGGCGACCGTGCGGGCGTCGTAGCGCGGATCCGACTCCTGCTTGTACGAGGCGTCGTGCTCCTCGTCGACGCAGATCACCCCGAGCGACGGGAGCGGCGCGAAGACGGCCGAGCGCGCACCGACGACGACGCGGGCCTCGCCCGAGACGATCCGCTCGCGCTCGTCGCGCCGCTCCGCCTCGGACAGACCGGAGTGAAGGAGCGCCACGCCGTCGCCGAAGCGCGCCCGGAAGCGGCCGAGCGTCTGCGGCGTCAGCGCGATCTCCGGCACGAGCACGATCGCGCCGCGGCCCGCGGCGAGGGCGGCCGCGCAGGCGCGGATGTAGACCTCGGTCTTGCCGCTGCCGGTCGCCCCGGCGAGGAGGACGTTGCCTCCACCGCCGGCGAGCAGGCTCTCGATCCGCTCGAGCGCGCGTTCCTGCGAGTCGGAGAGGCGGGCCGGTGCGGGCTCCGCGGCGAGAGCGGCGGAGGCCGTCACCTGCCGTCGCTCGCCGCGCCGCGCGCGCTGCTGCGGCGCGATCAGCATGAGCGCGCGGGCGGGTGTCGAGCCGTAGTAGTCCGCGAGCCAGAGGGCGAGGTCGACGAGCGCCGGCGGCAGCGTCTCGAGCACGCCCTCCGCGGCGACGGGCTCGACGTCGGGCGGAGCCTCGGCGTCCGCGTCCACCACGACGCCGCGCCGCCGGGCGTTCCCGAAGCGGATGGCGAGGACGGCGCCCTTCCCCACCTCGTCCGCGATCTCGTACGTGAAGGGACGCGCGAGCGAGCGAGCGCTGACGATCGGGTAGACGGAGGCGAGCCGTGACACGGGCAGCGAGCGTAGCCTCGACGCTGGTCGGAGCCTTCCGGCCGCTAGCGTGGAGCGTGTCGCCCGACTGGCCACTCGAGACCACCCGTCTCACCCTGCGCCCGTTCGTCGCCGACGACTTCGAGGCGTTTCACGCGATGCGGTCGGACGAGGACGTCGTCCTCTACCTCTATCAGGGGCCCCTGTCGCCGGCCGAGACGCACGAGCTCCTGGCACGGAAGATCGCCGGCACGTCGTGGGCTCGTGAAGGCGACTGGCTGAGCGCGGCGGTCGTCGAGCGTGCGTCCGGGGCGACCGTGGGCGACGTGGGTCTCGGTTGGGTCAGCGAACGCGACCGCACGGCGGAGATCGGCTTCACCTTCGACCCGGAGCACCAGGGGCGCGGATTCGCGACGGAGGCGGCCCGCGCCCTCGTCGGCTGGGCGTTCGCGAGCGCCGGGCTGCACCGCGTGATCGGTCGGACCGAGGCGCGAAACACGGCGTCGGCACGGGTGCTCGAGAAGCTCGGCATGCGCCTCGAGGCCCACCTCGTCGAGAACGAGTGGGTGAAGGGCGAATGGCAGAGCGAGCTCGTCTACGCGATCCTCGACCGCGAGTGGACGGCATAGCGCCGGGCTAGCTCCCGGACTGGAGCTCCCACGCGCCGATCACCGCGTCCTCGACCGCATCCGGGTTTCCGTGCTCGAGGTCGGCGACGACCATCATGTGCCTCGCGAAGCGCTCCGGCACCGAGAACGTCTCGGGGAACGAATGGAGCAGGAAGTCGCGGAAGTCGAACGACGCCCTGATCACGACGTGACTACCGTCGAGCTGCCGCGCGACCAGGCGCCCGTGATACCGCCAGGCGAGGAGCCCTCCGCGCCGGCTCTCCGAGACACCGTCGAGCTGGGTCGCGAGGCGGCTGAGGTCGTCGAGCCTCACCCGCGAATGCTCGCATAGGCTGGACCGGTGGTCGGCGAGCGATTCGAGAGCGCGCTCTGGGAGACGTCGTCGCTCCTGCTCGCCGACGACGCCGAAGCCGTGCTCGTCGATCCGGGCGTCTCGGCCGAGGAGGTGGAGCGGATCGCCGCACGCGCGCGCGAGCTCGGCGTGCGCGTCACGCACGTGCTCGCCACGCATGCGGACTGGGATCACGTCTGCGGGATCGCCGCGTTTCCGGCAGCGGCCGCGACGACGAGCGAGGCGACCGCGGCACGCCTGGCCGCCCGGGCCGACTCGGCGGTGGCCGAGCGGGCGGCCGCGAGCGGGGTCGAGATCGCCGGCGAGCCGCGCGTCGACAGGACGTTCGTACCGGGCGCAGCGTTGCGGGCGGGCCCGTTCGTCTTCGAGACGCTCGCGCTGCCCGGCCACACGCCCGACGGGACGGCGTTTCGCTGCCGCGACCTCGACCTCCTCGCCGTCGGCGACCACCTCTCGACGGTCGAGTTCCCGTTCGCCACGTCGCCGACCGCCTACCGCGGGACGCTCGCGGCGCTGATCGACCTCCTGCGCCACGATCCACCGGGACGCGTCGTGCCTGGGCACGGACCGGAGCTGACCGCCGTCGACGCGCTCGCGATCGCCGAGGCCGATCTCGCCTACCTCTGGGGGCTCCACGACGCGGTCGCGGCCGCCGCCACGCGCGAGGAAGCCCGGGCGGCCGGTCTCTCGGTCGAGCCGCCGCGCGCCGCCGCGGACGACCTCGCCGAGGAACGCGCGGCGAATGTCGAGGCCGCTCTCGCCGAACGCTTCGCGTGAACCGCCGGTGGACGGCCGGCCCGAGCTAGCGGGCGAACGCACCGGCTCAGCGGAGGACCAGGAGGTCGAGCGTGTTGCTCGTCAGCTCCTCCCCCGCAGCGTCCCCCGCCTCGCGGACGGCACGACGGAGGCGCTCCCTGCCGCGGAGGAACTCCTCCTCGGTGAGGCCGCGCATCGTCGTGTCGGCGTGGCGGAGCGTGTCCACCTGGCCGAGGAACCCCGCGAGGCTCGTCCCGTGGGTCTCGCGAACCTGCTCCAGCGCCGTCCAGCGGAACCCTGCGGCCGCGAACGCGTCGCACGTGTCCTCGAGCGACGGAAACCGGTCGGCCGTCCGAGCGGTCTCGGGGAACCAGCGGACGATGGAGATGCTGTCCCACCTCAGGTCCCCCACGGGCTCGTAGCGGTCCGGGAAGCCCTGTCGGATCAGGACCGGGGCGCCGGGCCGGAGCACGCGGCGGATCTCGCGGGCGGCGGCTCCGAGGTCTGGGATGTGGTGAATGACGAGCGAGAGCCAGGCGGCGTCCGCCGAGTCGTCCGGCAGCGGCAAGGCGGCGGCGTCTCCCTCGAGCGCCCGGACGGCCGGCGTGCTCGGGATGTGACTCCGCATCGCGGCCGACGGCTCGACCGCGAGAACGCGGAGGCCGAACCAGTCGCTGAACGCGGAGGCGAACGCGCCCGTTCCCGCGCCGATGTCCACCAGAGTCGTCGCCGCCGACGGGCGCAGGTGGCGGCGCACCGCCTCGCGCCACTCCGAGAGCCCGTCGCGAGGGATCTCGCGGGCCGCCTTGAACGCGGCCGCGGTCCGCTCGTCGTAGCTGATCCTGGCCATGCCGTACTCATAGCAGATTTGCTATGTCATGACCTCATGCACGAGGTCGCAGCGGACGCGATGAGATCCCGGCGGTCTGCCAGTCTCTACCGCTGTAACCGTGAGAACGTGGGACGTTCTCGCCCTGCAGTCGTGACTCGGGAGGCACCGTGAAGCTTCTTCTCGCTTCCAGCGGCATCAGCAACGCGAGCATCGAGAGCGCGCTGGTCGACCTGCTGGGCAAACCGATCGCCGAATCCACCGCGCTCTGCATCCCCACCGGGGTGCAGCCCTTTCCCGGCGGACCCGGACACGTCTACCAGTTCATCAGCGGTGCGACTCGCAGCCCGATGTGCGGGCTCGGCTGGAAGTCGTTGGGCGTGCTGGAGCTCACGGCCCTGCCCAGCATCAAGCGGGAGTACTGGCTGCCTGCCGTTCAGGAGGCCGATGCTCTCCTGGTCTGGGGCGGCAGCCCCCTGTACCTGTGCTACTGGATGCGGGAATCCGGACTCGCCGACGTCCTGCCGTCACTGCGGCCCGAAACGGTGTACGTCGGCACGAGCGGGGGCGCGATGGTGGCCACTCCCGACTTCGGCGGAACGACCTACGACGAGAGCGAGCCGCTCACCGCCAGCGACGAGGCGCTGGGGCTGGTCGACTTCTCGGTCTTCCCCCACCTCGATCGCGAGGACGGTCATCCGCCCAGCCCGCCGGAAGAGATCGAGGCGTGGGCCGCCGGGTTGTCCGTGCCGGCCTACGTGATCGACGATCAGACCGCCATCACGGTCGTCGACGGCACCGTCGAGGTCGTCTCGGAGGGGCGCTGGCTGCTGCTCGACCCCGGCTCGGAAATGAGCTGAACGGCAGGGAGACGCGCTCGGCAGCCGATGCCTCGAGCCGCGCCCTGGGCTGTGCCGGTGCTCGCGACTGCCGGTAGGCAGAATCGGCGCGTGCGCGGCGGCGAGGAACGGTCCTGCGAAGACGCACGCTACGCATGCATGCGTTGGAACGCCCCTCTGTCGGAGTGCCATGCGGAGTTGCTGCTCGACCGCCTGGCGGTCGATCGCGACAGCGTGCTGGTCGACCTGGGCTGCGGGTGGGGCGAGCTTCTCCTTCGTGCGGTCTCCGGGTCCGGCGGGCCTCCGGCGAGAGCGACCGGCGTCGACACCGACGAGACGCTGCTTGCCCGGGCTCGCACGCTTGCCTCCGCCCGCGGTGTCTCCGAGCACGTCGAGTTTCTGCAACTCGACGCAGCCGCTTGGACCGGGCCGGCAAACCGGCTCATCTGTATCGGCGCCTCGCATGTCTGGGGCGGCACCGAGGGCGCCCTGAGCGCACTGGCCGCACGGACCGAGCCGGGCGGGCGACTTCTCTTCGGCGACGGTTACTGGCAGGCGGAGCCGTCACCGCGAGCGCAGGCGATCTTCGGCGGTCTCTCTTCACTGGAAGCCGTCGTCGGGTATGCCTCGGCGCTTGGCTGGCGTGTCCTTCACCACAGCAGCGCCGATCAACGCGAGTGGGACGAGTTCGAAAGCGACTGGCGTCGCGGCCGAGAGGAATGGCTTCTCGCCAACCCGGCAGCCGAGCAGGCTCAGGCGCTTCGAGAAGAGCTCGACGAGCGACGGCACGAATACCTGTCGAGCTACCGCGGCGTGCTCGGATTCTGCTACCTCGTACTCGCCCGGCACGTCGGTCGGACGGCAGGCGGCGCAACCAGCGGGAGCTACTAGACGCCGGCCGCGGAGACGACGAAGTCCGTCGCGAAGCCGAGCAGGATCCCCGTCAGGAGGAGCCAGGTGACGAGCACCGGATGCCCGTACCTGCGGTTGACCGCGAACAGCTCCTGGACGACGTAGAGGATCGAGCCGCCGGCGATCGTGAAGAAGACGACGGAGACCGCGTCGCTCGCCCACGCCTGTCCGACGACCGTGCCGAGGAACGTGGGGCCGCCGCCGATCAGGCCCAGCAGGCCGAGCAGGCGCCAGCTCGGGACGATCCCGGCGCCGCTCAGCGGCCCGCAGATGCCGAAGCCCTCGGTCGCGTTGTGCAGGCCGAAGCCGATGATCAGCGTCACGGCCAGGCCGATCTCGCTCGCCGCGGCCGCCTGCCCGATCGCGAGGCCTTCGCCGAAGTTGTGCACCCCGATCCCGATCGCGATCAGGAACGCGAGTCGCACCGCGGGGTTCGACAGGTCGAGCCGACGCCGCTCCACGAACTCGTCGACCGCCGCGGCGCCCGGCCCGACGAGCGCCGACGAGCGCCGGTCGGCGCGCCGCTTCATCCACGCGTCGTAGTAGACGAGACTCATGAGCCCGGCCGCGAAGCCGACCCCTCCGAGCACGCTCAACTCGGAGAAGCGCCCCCAGCGATGCGCGTGCAGCGAGGTCTCGATCGGGTCGACGGCGTTCGAGAGCACGTCCCAGAGCAGGAAGACGAGGATGCCGGTCGCGAGAGACGACAGCCCCGTGCGCGCGTTCGCGCCGAGGCGCTCCATGCGGCCGACGGGCAGGCCGAGGAAGATCGTCGCGCCCGCGATCGCGCCCAGGAGGATGATGTGTGCCGTCGACATGTCCCGTAACCTGATTGCTCGTGTAAGGGTTCCCTTACACCACGTTGCCGGGGCAATATAGCTTCGTGCCCGCAGCCGGCCACTCAGTCGACGAGTACCTCGAGACGATCTACTTTCTCGCCTTCCCGATCGGCGAGTACACGCCGCACGGCTCCGGCGCTCCTCCCCTCGCCTCGCGGGTCGCCGAGATGCTCCACGTCTCGCGTGCCTCCGCCGGCGAGATGCTGAAGCGGCTCGAGGCCGACGGCCTGATCGAGCGCGGCGCCCGCAAGGAGGCGCTCCTGACCGGGAGCGGCCGTGAGCGCGCCGAGCGCGTCGTCCGCAAGCACCGGATCATCGAGCGGCTGCTCACCGACTTCATGGGCTACACGGCCTACGAGTCGCACGAGCGCGCCGACGCGCTCGGCGACACGTTCACCGACGAGATGGTCGAGCGGATCGACGACAAGCTCGGACGCCCGCAGCGCTGCCCGCACGGCTGGCCCGTCGATCCCGCCGTCGAGCAGGCGGAGAACGCCGAGCTCGCGGCGCTCGCCTCGCTTCCGGCCGGGACGCGCGCGACGGTCGTGCGCCTCGCGGAGCACGACGGCGACCTCCTGCACTGGTTCTACGACCAGGGTCTCGTGCCGGGCACGAGCATCCTCCTGCGCGCCGCCGAGCCGGCGGCGGACCAGTTCACGGTCGCGATCGAGAACGTCGGCGAGCGGGCGATCTCGGAGAAGGCGGCCGCCGGACTGTTCGTCAGGCCGGCGTAGCGGTTCCGAGACCGGCGGCCTCGCGCAGCGCGTCGGCGCGGTCGGTCGCCTCCCACGTGAAGCCCGCGTCCTCGCGGCCGAAGTGACCGTACGCGGCCGTCTTCCCGTAGATCGGTCGGCGCAGGTCGAGGTCGCGCAGGATCGCCGCCGGGCGCAGGTCGAAGTGCTCGCGGACGAGCTCCTCGATCCGCGGCACCGGGATCGCCTCGGTCGCGAACGTATCGACGAGGATCGAGAGAGGGTGGGCGACGCCGATCGCGTACGCCACCTGGATCTGGCAGCGCTCGGCGAGCCCGGCCGCGACGACGTTCTTCGCCACCCAGCGCGCCGCGTACGCCGCAGAGCGGTCGACCTTCGTCGGATCCTTGCCCGAGAATGCCCCGCCGCCGTGCGGCGCGGCGCCACCGTACGTGTCGACGATGATCTTCCGGCCCGTCAGGCCGGTGTCCCCCATCGGGCCGCCGATCACGAACTTCCCGGTCGGATTGCAGTAGACGAAATCGTGGTCGTGCTCGAGCCGCCGCGGGTCGTAGAGATCCTTGGGCAGGATCGGCTCGATCACATGCTCGATCAGGTCGGGCTTGAGCAGCGTCTCGCAGTCGAGCCCGTCGCGGTGCTGCGTCGAGATGAGCAACCGCTCGATCTCGACCGGCCGCTGGCGGCCGTGCTCGTCGAGCTCGTAGCGAACGGTGACCTGCGTCTTGCCGTCCGGCCGGAGATACGGGAGCACGTCCGCCCTCCGCACCTCCGCGAGCCGGTGCGCGAGCCGGTGCGCGAGCATGATCGGCAGCGGCATCAGCTCGTCCGTCTCGTTCGACGCGTACCCGAACATCATCCCCTGGTCGCCCGCCCCCTCACGATCGAGCGGGTCGTTGTCGCCGCGCTGCTCCTCGTACGAGTGCTCGACGCCCTGCGCGATGTCGGGCGACTGCTCGTCGATCGCGACGATCACCCCGCACGTCTCGGCGTCGAAGCCGAACTTCGCGCGCGTGTAGCCGATCTCGCGGATGCGGTCGCGAACGAGCTTCGGGATGTCGACGTAGGTCTCCGTCGTGATCTCGCCCGCGACGACGACGAGGCCGGTCGTGATGAGCGTCTCGCAGGCGACGCGGCTCTGCGGGTCGTCGGCGAGGACGGCGTCGAGCACGGCGTCGGAGATCTGGTCGGCCATCTTGTCGGGATGACCCTCCGTGACCGACTCGGAGGTGAACGAGAACGAGCGGCTACTAGGCATGGCGGCAGGCTAGCGAGTGCCGCGCACTCGTCGGCGAGCTACTCCTCCGTGGGCTCGCGGCCCATGAGCCGGGCGGCCAGCCCGATGAGGTCCTGCCCGGAGAGGACGGCGCAGACGCCTTCCGTGATCGGGAGCTCCACGCCGAGCCGGTGCGAGAGGTCGCGCAGGATCGGAGCCGTCGTCAGTCCCTCCACCGTCTGGCCGATCTCGGCGACCGCCTGGTCGGGTGTCAGTCCCTGCGCGATCAGCTGGCCGGCCTGGCGGTTGCGGGTCTTCGGACTGCAGCAGCTGACGACGAGGTCGCCGATCCCGGCCAGACCGGCGAAGGTCTCGGGCCGCGCGCCCGCGGCCTCGCCGAGCCGTGTCATCTCGGCGAGGCCGCGCGCGATGAGAGACGCCTTCGCGTTGTCGCCGAGCCCGAGCCCGTCGACGCCGCCGGCCGCGAGCGCGATCACGTTCTTGGCCGCTGCGCACAGCTCGACCCCGACGAGGTCGGGATTGACGTACGCGCGGAAGAGGCTCGAGTTGAGCGCGTGCTGGAGCTGTCCGGCGAGAAAGCCGTCCTCGCTCGCGACGACGGCTGCCGTGGGAAGGCCGGCAGCGATCTCCTCCGCGATGTTCGGCCCGGAGAGCACCGCCACCGGGCGCCCCTCGACCCTCGTGGACAGGCGCTCGCCGCTCGCGGGGTCGAGCCCCTTCGCGAGGCTGAGCACCGGTGCGGAGCCCGGCAGCGCCTCGACGACGTCGCTGAAGGCGCGGCTCGGAACGGCCGCGACGACGACGTCGACGTCCGCCGGGGCGTCGGCGACCGCTATCGGCTCCGCCGCACGCAGGTCGACGCCCTGCAGGTAGCGGGGGTTCCAGCCCGTCCTCGCGATCGCCTCCGCCTGCTCGGGCGTGCGGCACGCGAGCACGACCTCGTGGCCGCGGTCGAGCAGGACGCGCGTGAACGCCGTCCCCCATGAGCCGGCACCGACGACGAGGAAACGCATCGGTCAGGATCGTTTCACGAAGTCGATCGAAACCGGAACGCCGTCTAGGCCGAAGCGCTCGCGCAGCCGGTTCTCGACCCAGTAGCCGTAGTCGCGGGTGACGAGGCCGGGATCGTTGACGAAGAGGCGAAACCGCGGCGGCCGAACGCGGATCTGGGCGCCGTAGAGGAGGTTGAGCCTGCGGCCGCGGGGTCCGCTCGGCGGTTGGCGCGCCTCGCGCAGCTCCGCGAGCGCGCGGTTCAGCTCCGGCGTCGGGATCCGGGCGACGTGACGGTCGAAGAGCTCGGCGACGTTGTCGAGCAGCCGCTCGAGCCCGCGTCCCGTGTGCGACGAGACGGCGACGAAGGGCGGCCGCTGGCGCAGGCGCCGGCGCAGCTCGCCCCGGACGTCGTCGACGCGGATCGTCGTCGCGTCCCACTTCGCGAGGACGACGAGCGTCGAGCAGTCTGCGTGCCGGGCGACGTCGGCGACCGCGATGTCCTGCTCCACGATCCCCTCCGACGAGTCGACGAGCACGAGCGCGACGTCGGCGCGCTCCGCCGCCTCGAGCGCGCGGAGCTCCGAGTAGAACTCGATCCCCCGCCGGTGCCGCCGCTTGCGGCGCAGGCCGGCGGTGTCGATCAGGACGAACGTGCGCTCGCCGCGCTCGAGGACGGTGTCGACGGCGTCGCGGGTCGTACCGGGGATCTCGCTCACGATCAGCCGTTCCCGACC
Organism: uncultured Actinomycetes bacterium; assembly: GCA_963746965.1. Classification (GTDB taxonomy): domain Bacteria; phylum Actinomycetota; class Thermoleophilia; order Gaiellales; family Gaiellaceae; genus Palsa-739. The sequence continues at coordinate 2,604,475 of CAVVDH010000001.1, forward strand.
GAGGAGCGCGTTGACGAGGCTCGACTTGCCGACGTTGGGCCTGCCGAGGATCGCAACCCGGATCGCGTCGTCCGGGAGCGACGGCCGTCCCTCCGGCGAGAGCCGCTCCAGCTCGGCGACCACGCGGTCGAGCAGGTCGCCGCTCCCCGTCCCGTGCAGACCCGAGATCGGGAAGGGGTCGCCGAGCCCCAGCCGGTGGAGCTCGAACGCAAGAGGTTCCTGGGTCGGATCGTCGATCTTGTTCGCGAGCACCACCACGGGCTTGTGGGCCTCCCGCAGGATCTGGGCGACCTCCTCGTCGCCGGGAGTGACCCCCGCGCGGGCGTCGACCACGAACAGCACGAGATCGGCCTCCGCAACGGCCTCCCGCGCCTGCTGCGCGATCGCTCGGGTGAGCGGCGTCGGATCGCCGATGTCCACGCCGCCGGTGTCGACGACGACGAAGCGCTTCCCCGTCCACTCGCAGACGAGCTCTTTCCGGTCGCGCGTGACGCCCGGGGTCTCGTGCACCACCGCGGCGCGGGTCTCCGTCAGCCGGTTGACGAGCGTCGACTTGCCGACGTTCGGGAAGCCGACGATCGCCACCGCGCCGAGCAGCGGCGGAGGCGGCGGCGCGGGCAGCTCCTCCGCGCCGAGGTCCTGGTCGTCGCTCACACGGGGAGCGTGGTCGGTGCGGCGTCCTCCCGCGTCGGCGGCACCGCGACGCGCGGCCTACCGGCCTCGTGGAGGTCGCACAGCCACGCCCAGAGGCGGTGCAGCTCCTCCTCGATCCGCGCCGACGCCTCGCGATAGCCCTTCCCGCCGCGCGGCAGGCCGTCGAACCGCATCGGCTCGCCCCACGCGATCGAGACGGGTGCGAAGTTGCCGAGCCGCCAGCTCTGGGAGCCGTGGATGGCCGCGCAGATCACCGGCACGTCCTCCTGGAGCGCGACCATCGCCGCGCCCGGCTGCACGTGGCCGGGGACACCGCTCCGCTGCCGCGTTCCCTCCACGAACACGCCGAGCGCCTCCCCCTGGCGCACGACCTCCCGCATCCGGCGCACCGCCTCGCGGTCGGACTCGCCCCGCCGCACCGAGAGCGTGCCGAACTGCCGGATGAACCCGCCGAGGCCCGGCACCCGGTGCGCCTCGACCTTGGCGAGGAAGTAGAGGTGGCGCCGGCAGACGAAGCCGACGCAGGGGATGTCGATCCAGTGGAAGTGGTTGAACGCGATGACGAGCCCGCCGCTGCGCGGGATCCGCTCGGCGCCGTAGGTGTGAAGGCGCGTCGCGACGGCCGCGGGCAGGCCGATCATCGGACGCCCGATCGTCCATGCGACGTCGTGCGACTTCACGCCGGGGAACGTTGGCGGACGAGCGCCTCGATCCGGTCGACGACGTCGTGGACCTCGAGGCTCGTCGTGTCGATCTCGGTCGCGTCGGCGGCCGGCTGCATCCGCGCGGCATCGCTCTCGTCGCGGAGGCGCAGGTCGGTGGCGAGCGCGTCGGCGCCGATGCCAGGCCGCTCGGCGATGCGTCGCCTCGCGCGCTCGTCCCGGTCGGCGACGAGGAACACCTTCACCTCCGCGTCGGGGGCGACGACGGTGCCGATGTCGCGCCCCTCGATCACCACGTCGCCGTCGCGCCCCAGCTGGCGCTGCCGCTCCCGCATCACCTCGCGCACGGCATGGTGGCGGGCGACGACCGGGACCATCCGGTCGACTCGGGTCTCCCGGATCGAGGAGGTGACGTCGGTGCCGGCGATCCAGACCCGGTCGTCCTCCGTGAAGAGGACCGGGTTCTCGCGCGCGAGCTGCGCGAGCCCGTCCGCCCCGCTCAGGTCGAGCCCTCGCTGCATCGCGAGCCAGGTGAGCGCCCGGTACATGGCGCCGGTGTCGAGGTAGCGGAAGCCGAGCCGCTCCGCGAGGGAGCGCGCAACCGTGCTCTTCCCCGCACCCGCGGGCCCGTCGATCGCCACGATCAAAGCTGCTTCACCGCCTCGTCACCGACTCCAGGAGCTCGTAGAAGCCGGGGAAGCTTATAGCCGCCGTGTCGGCTCCCTCGATCGCGACTCCTTCGCGCGACGCCAGTCCGGCGACGGCGCCGAGCATCGCGATCCGGTGGTCGCCGCGTGCGTCGACACGGCCCCCGCGGAGGCGGGCCGGAACGCCGGTGATCGTCCAACCGTCGGGTTTCGAGTGGATCCGCGCCCCGAGGGTCCGCAAACCGTCGGTGACCCCCTCGATACGGTCCGTCTCCTTCACGCGCAGCTCGGCGGCGCCGGACACGCGCGTCTCGCCGCGCGCGTGCGAGGCGAGAAGCGCCACGAGCGGAAGCTCGTCGACGAGCCCCGGCACCTCCTCGGCTCCGATCTCCGTCGCGATGAGCTCGCCGGGCTGCACCTGCACCGAGGCGACGGGCTCGCCGCCGGCGCGGCGCCGCTCGAAGACCGAGACGCGGGCGCCCATCCGCTCGAGCACGGCGAGCAGCCCGGTGCGACGCGGGTTGACGCCGAGATCGTGGATCGTGAGGTCGCTGCCCGGGACGAGCGCCGCCGCGACGAGCAGCGGTGCCGCCGAGGAGAAGTCGCCCGGAACGTCGACCTCGGCGAGCCGCAACGCCCCCGCAGGCTCGACGGTGACCGACGTCGTGCTACGGCGCACCCGGGCCCCCGCTGCCTCGAGCATCAACTCCGTGTGGTCGCGAGTCGGGATGCGCTCGACGACCGTCGTCGGCCCGTCCGCGTTGAGCGCCGCGAGCAGGACGGCGGACTTCACCTGCGCGCTCGCCACCTCGGGCTCGATCTCGATCCCGCGCAGCGCGCCCGAGCCGCGGACGACGAGCGGCGCGTGACCGGCATTCGTCTCCACTACCGCCCCCATCCGCCGCAGTGGCGTGGCAACGCGCTCCATGGGGCGCGCGCTCAAGGACTCGTCTCCGGTGAGCGTGTACTCACCGTCCTGCCCCGCGAGAACACCGGCCAGCAGGCGCATGAGCGTTCCGGAGTTGGCACAAGAGACGGTATGGCCATCGATGGCCATGAGTGGGCCATGGCTGGCCATGGACAGTTGGCCATGGCTAGCCATGGCCAACCCGAGTCCCCGCAGCCCGACCCCGTGCACGACGAGCTCGTCGTCGGCGACGTCGTCGACCTCGACGCCGAGCGCCCGTACGGCGTCCACCGTCGCCTGCGTGTCACCCGAGCGGCCGAAGCCGTGGACTCGCAGCTCGCCCTCTCCGAGCGACCCGACCAGCACCGCTCGATGCGAGATCGACTTGTCTCCGGGCACGACGACGTGCCCGGAGACCGATGCGGCCGGCTCGATCCGGACGGGCGTCCCCACTCGGGGCACTAGCCGATCGTGCGGCCCATGAGGGACGCGAGCGCGCGGATCTCGTCGGCGAAGTCGCCGAACTCCGAGGTCGGGATCTGCTGCGCGGCGTCGCACAGGGCTTCCTCCGGCCGCGGGTGCACCTCGACGATGATCCCGTCGGCGCCGGCGGCGACGGCCGCACGCGCGAGCGGCAGGACGAGATCGCGCCGGCCCGCGGGATGGGAGGGATCGACGATCACGGGCAGGTGCGTCTCCTGCTTGAGCACCGGAATCGCGCCGATGTCCAGCGTGAAGCGCGTCGCCGTCTCGAACGTCTTGATCCCGCGCTCGCAGAGGATCACCTCGGAGTTCCCCTCCTTGACGATGTACTCGGCGGCCATCAGCAGGTCCTCGACCGTCGACGAGAGCCCGCGCTTGAGGAGGACGGGCTTCGGCGTCCGGCCGACCTCGGAGAGGAGCGAGAAGTTCGACATGTTCCGGGCGCCGATCTGGATCACGTCCGCGGCCTCCACGACGGCCTCGACGTGACGCGGATCCATGAGCTCGGTGACGAGCGGCAGCCCGGTCTCGTCACGAGCCTCCTTCAGGATCTCCAGCGCCTCGTCGCCCAGCCCCTGGAACGCATAGGGCGAGGTGCGCGGCTTGAAGGCGCCGCCGCGGAGCATCGTCACGCCCTCGGCGTCGACGGCACGCGCGGTCTCGAGCGTCTGCTCCCGCGTCTCGACGGTGCAGGGGCCGGCGATGAAGCCGAAGTAGCCGTCGCCGATGCGGCGCCCGCGCACCTCGATCACCGTCGGATCGGGGGACAGCTCGCGCGAGACGAGCTTGTACGGCTTGAGGATCGGCAGGACCTGCTCGACGCCGGCAAAGCCCTCGAGCGGGAGCGTCGCGAGCAGCTCGCGCTCGCCGATCGCCCCGATGACCGTCGCCTCCCGGCCCGGCGTGACGAGCGCGGCGCAGCCGGCTTCGTCGAGTCGCGCGACGACCTCGTCCACCTGTTCCTGGGTCGCGCTTGCGCCCATCACAATGAGCAGCTCGGGTGCGCCGGTGATCGCCATTGGCGCATCCAAGCGTACCCGGGTATCCTCGCGCCTCAGATGGAGCGCGTCGCCGACAGCTGGTGGTGGCAATCCGAGCGGTAGCCCGGCCCTTCAGCCGTGCCCGCTCTTCAAGACCTCCCGCCGGGAGGTCTTTTCGTATCGTCAGGATCCCACGATGACCGACACCGACACAAAGCCCCGCGTCTTCTCCGGAATCCAGCCGACCGGCAGGAAGACCCTGGGCAACTACAGCGGCGGCTTCCGCCAGTACGTCCAGACGCAGGAAACGCACGACGGGTTCTTCTGCCTGGTCGACCTGCACTCGATCACGGTCGAGTACGACCCGAGGGAGCTGCGCGAGGCGACGCTCGACCTCGCGGCGATGCTGTTCGCGACCGGACTCGACGCCGAGCGTTCGACCGTCTTCTGCCAGAGCCACGTCACCGCGCACGCCGAGGCGGCCTGGCTCCTGTCGGCCGTCGCGAGCTACGGCCAGTTGGGCCGCATGACGCAGTTCAAGGAGAAGTCGGATCGGCACGAGTTCGTCTCGGCCGGGCTCTTCACCTACCCGGTCCTGATGGCCGGCGACATCCTCCTCTACCAGACGGACCTGGTGCCGATCGGCGACGACCAGCGCCAGCATCTCGAGCTCGCACGTGACGTCGCAGAGCGCTTCAACTACCGCTACGGCGAGACGTTCCGGGTGCCGGGAGGGAAGTTCCCGGACGTCGGCGGGCGGATCATGGACCTGCAGGACCCGACGAGCAAGATGTCGACCACGCTCTCATCCCAGCAGGGCGCCGTCTACCTCACCGACACGGCCGACGCGATCCGCAAGAAGTTCCGCTCGGCGGTCACCGATTCCGGTCGCGAGGTGCGCTACGCGCCGGAGGAGAAGCCGGGCGTGTCGAACCTCCTCGAGATCATGAACGTGGCCAGCGGCGAGCCGATCGAGACACTCGAGCAACGCTTCGACGGAGCCGGGTACGGCGAGCTCAAGGAGGCGGTGGGCGAGTCGGTCGTCGCGCTGCTCACCCCGATCCGCGAGCGCTTCGAGGCGCTGCGCGCCGACGAGCGCGAGCTCCAGCACCTGCTCGCGGTGGGCGCCGAGAAGGCGCGGAGGGCGAGCGGGCCGACTCTCGAGGCGATGTACGAGCGGATGGGCTTCGTCAAGGCCGGCGCGGGACGCCTCTTCGGCGCAGCGCGGCCGCGCGGTTTGTAGGCTGCCGCGCCAGACGGTCACGGCTTCGTTTCGGCCGCGTCACCAGGGGGACCCCCACGCAGAGTCCGGGGCGGCGAAGCTTGTCCCCGGAGCCACAGCGGCAGTCAACCGCAAGAGGAAGGGGAGGTCGGATGAAGAGATTCACAGCACTGGCGGCACTCGCCGCCGCCGGTATCGCTGCCCTCGTCACAACGCAGATCGCCGGCGCGACAGCGCGCCACGATCATCACGAGCACGGCCGCGGCGGCGTGCGGCACATCTTCGTGATCATGCTCGAGAACCACTCGCAGCAGAGCGTGATCGGCGACCCGAACGCGCCGTATATCACTTGGCTGGCGCACCACTACGCGAGCGCTTCCGACTACTACGGGGTCACGCACCCGAGCGAGCCGAACTACGTCGCGCTGCTCTCCGGCTCGAACTGGTGGATCAACAACGACGACCCGGCCAACCGGTTCGACCATGTGAACCTCGTCGACGAGCTCCAGGCAGCGCACAAGTCCTGGGGCGCGTACATGGAGGCGATGCCGGCGAACGACAAGACGACCGACTTCTGGCCGAGCTCGGCCGATCCGCTGTACGCGTCGAAGCACAACCCGTTCGTCCTGTTCAACGACGTCCGGAACGACCCGGGGCGGATGGCGAACGTGAAGCCGTACACCTCCTTCGCGACCGATCTCGCGAAGGAGCGCACGACTCCGGACTTCTCGTTCATCGTCCCCGACCAGTGCAACGACATGCACGGGGGCGTCTACGACCCGGTTGCCGGCCATCCCGAGACGCCGTGCCCCTACAACAACGCGAACGACGACCCAGCCGACGTGGCGCTGAAGCAGAACGCGGACGCGTTCGTGAGGAAGACGGTGCACACGATCATGTCCAGCCCGGCGTGGCACGAAGGGCAGGACGCCATCTTCGTCGTGTCCGACGAGGGTGACTACACCGGCAACAGCGTCAACGGCGGCTGGGATTCGCCGGCCGGCTGCTGCGACTCGCCGGTGCTTGCCTGCTGGCGATCCGGACATCAACGCCGCATGGCCCGGCGGCGTCTACGGCGGCGGGCTCGTGCCCGCGGTCGTCGTCGTCAACCGCGACGGCAAGAAGCACGGCTACGTCAGCGACACGCCGTACAACCACTACTCGCTGCTCGCCACGATCGAGGACGTCTGGAACCTGCCGAAGCTCGCCTACACGGCGGACACGGCTCAGGTCACCCCGATGACCGAGTTCTTCACGAAGTAGCGGCGCACGACATCGCCGGTCTCACGGCCGCCTGCGGGTGGCGGTGAGACCGGCCCCCCTGCGGCTCCGAGGAAACCGACGACAGGGAGGACACATGAAGAGAGGCATCGCTGCAGCGGCGCTCGTAGCCGTTGCACTCGTCGCGCTCGTCGCCGTGCAGGTGGCCGGCGCAACGAGGTCGCGGCACGCAGAGCACGGCTCGAAGCCGACGTCGTGCAAGCTCGCGCACGGCGTCAAGCACGTCGTCTATCTCCAGTTCGACAACACCCACTTCAACCGCGACAACCCCAGCGTGGCGTCGGACCTGGAGAAGATGCCGCACCTGCTGAGCTTCCTCAAGCAGAACGGCACCCTCTTCACGAACGACCACACGATCCTCATCTCGCATACCGCCGGGGGGATCCTGAGCTCGCTGACCGGCCTCTATCCGGACCGCAACGGACAGACGGTCTCGAACAGCTACGACTACTTCGACGCGGCGAAGAACCCGCACTTCACGGGCTCGTTCAAGTACTGGACGAACCCGGTCGACCCGACCAACGACCCGCTCCCGAACATGATCACGGACGGGCAGAAGACGACCCCCGCACCATGGGTGCCGTTCACGCGTGCGGGCTGTGACGTCGGCGGCGTGGGAACCGCGAACATCGAGCTCGAGAACAACTCGACCGCCCCGACCGGCGACATCACGCAGGTCTTCGGCCAGGGGTCTCCCGAGTGGAACGAGACGGCCGCCAACCCGCAGCAGGGACAGACCGACTTCGTCGGCATCGCGATCCACTGCTCGCAGAAGCCGTCCAGCACCTGCGCCGGCAACCCGAACGCGAAGCCGGACCTCCTGCCGGACGAGCCCGGCGGGTACAGCGGGTTCGCTGCCCTCTACGGGGCGAAGTACGTCGACCCGGCGATCACGAACGGGAAGGCCTGCGTCAAGGACACGAACGGCAACGCGGTCACGGATCCCGACGGGTACTGCGGCTTCCCCGGCTTCGACGGGATGTTCGCGCAGAACACGCTGGGCTACGTGGCGGCGATGCAGGAGAACGGCGTGCCCGTGACGTACGGCTACATCTCGGACGTTCACGACCTCCATGCGCCGATCGCGTCGAGCGACTCGTACTCGAGCTCGGCGACCGGCCCCGGAGAGCTCGGGCACCTGCAGCAGCTGAAGGCGTACGACATGGCCTTCGAGCACTTCTTCCACAACCTCGAGCAGCACGGGATCAACCGGCACAACACGCTCTTCGTCGTCACGGTCGACGAGGGCGACCACTTCGCCGGCGGCGTCGGCACGCCGCAGTCGGGTCAGGACTGGCTGCTCTACAACCACACGAACTGCACGAACCTCTCCCAGTGCCCGACGAACCAGATCGGCGAGGTCGGCGCGAACATCAAGAGCCTCCTCACGAGCGAGGATCCGAGTGTCACGACCGGTTTCGACATCCACTTCGACGACGCACCGACCTTCTACGTCAACGGCCAGCCCGGCCCGACCGACGCGACCGTGCGCCAGCTCGAACACGACGTCGGCAACCTCACGTCGGTCGATCCGTACGTCCGTGACTCGGGCGGCAACCCGCAGACGGTCCCGCTCACCGTGGCGCTGGCCGACCCGGTGGAGGAGCAGGCCCTGCACATGGTGAACGCCGACCCGAACCGGACGCCGACGTTCACGATGTTCGGCAATCCCGACTTCTTCTTCCAGACGTCGAACCCGTGCACGGGCGTCGCCGAGTGCGTCAACTCGGGCTTCGCCTGGAACCACGGCGACATCCAGCAGGAGATCGGGAACACGTGGGTCGGGATGGTCGGCCCCGGGATCGAGCATCGCGGAAGCGGGATCGACTCGACGACGTGGACCGACCACACGAACCTCCGCCCGACGATCCTGTCCCTCGTCGGCCTGAAGGACGACTACACGGACGACGGGCACGTGCTCGTCCAGGCGCTCGAGCACCATTCGCTCCCGCATGGGCTCTCCGGCGGCAAGATCGCCGGTCTCGAGAACGCCTACGAGCAGCTGAACGCCCCGTTCGGCGCCTACTCGGCCGACACCCTCCAGGCCTCGACGTTCGGGGTGGAGGGATCCGACGGCGACTACGGCACGTTCATGTCCGACATGGCGACCCTCGAGCCGCAGCGAGAGGCGCTCGCCACGACGATCAGAGGACGCGTTGTTCGACGCCGCGTTCAACGGCGGCTCGATCAGCGACGCACAGGCCACGACCTGGATCAACCAGGCGAACGGCCTGATCGGCCAGGCGGCCGCGCTCCCGCACTAGCAAGCGCACCAACCTCGGAGGGCTCGAGCTCCCGGCACCCGCCGGGCTCGAGCCCTTCGAGCGTCAGGCCCGCGTACCCCGACCGGTGCAGCGCGGTCACGGGATGGCCGACCGCGGCGAGCATCCGCTTGACCTGGTGCTTGCGTCCCTCGTGGAGGACGAGCTCGACGCGGCCGAAGCCGAGGCGGCGCGCCCGCGCGGGAGCGGTGCGGCCGTCCTCGAGCTCGACGCCGTCGCGCAGCCGTTGCAGCGCGTCCTCCCCCGGGTCGCCTTCGACCTCGGCGACGTACGTCTTCTCGACGCCGTACCGCGGGTGGGCGAGCCGGTGGGCGAGCTGCCCGTCGTTCGTGAGCAGGAGCGCCCCGGTCGTGTCCGCGTCGAGCCGCCCGACGGGGACGACACGTGGCTCCTGCGGCACGAGCTCCACGACCGTGGGCCGTCCCTGCGGGTCGCTCGCCGTCGTGACGACACCGGCGGGCTTGTGCAGGAGGACGTAGGCGAGCCGCTGCCGCGCGACCACCCGTCCGTCGACCTCGACGCGGTCGTGGGAGCCGACGACGGTGTTGAGCCGTCCCGGCTCGCCGTTGACGGTGACGCGGCCCGCCTTGATCAGCTCGTCGGCCCGCCTCCGCGACGCGATGCCGCCGCGGGCGAGGAACGCGTTCAGGCGCATCCTGAGAAGATAGGCGGCGCGATGCCGCACTACATCTCGCTCATGCGCTGGACGTCGCAGGGACGTATCGGCCTGCCGGCCTGGCGCGACCGGATCGAGGACGGCGAGCGGGAGATCGAGGAGGCCGGCGGCAGGCTGGTCGGCGTCTGGGTGACGCTCGGGCGCTACGACGTCGTCGAGGTCTTCGAAGCACCCGACGACGAGACCGCCCTCGAGATCGTGACAAGGCTCGGCCGTCACGGCGCCGAGGAGACGGAGACGCTCCGGGCATTCACACGCGACGAGGCCGAGGACATCATCAAGAAGCTCTGACCGGCGCCTCCGCCGCGGCCCCTCCAGACACGCCCAGAACCGCCATGTCGGGAACCTGGTACCGGACGTGTCTCGCCCGGACCTGACCGAAGACGCGCGGTTGGCTCTCCGCGCTCGAAACGCAGCTCGTTCCGAGCCGTTGCGGACACGTCCGGAACCTGGTTCCGGACGTGTCGCGAGGGGACGGCTAGGCGGAGCGCTTCTCGGCGACCGTGTGGAGCCGGTCGCGGATCTCCGCCTCGTCGGCGCCGACGTCGTCGAGCCGCGGCAGCTCGGAGAGGCTCTCGAGCCCGAAGACGCGTTCGAAGAGCGCCGTCGTGCGGTACCGGACGGCTCCTCCGGCGGCGTTGTCGCGGCCCGCTTCCGCGATCAGGCCGCGCTCGAGGAGGTTCGCGACGGAGGACTCGGCCGAGACGCCGCGGATCCGCGCGATGTCCGGCCGCGAGCACGGGCCGAGGTACGCCACGATCGCGAGCGTCTCGAGCGACGCCTGGGAGAGGTTCCGCTGGGCCGGCCGCTCGAAGAGACGCGCGCACGCGGCCGCCTCCTCGCGTCCCGCCCGGAACGCCCAGCCGCCCGCGACGCGCTCGAGGACGATGCCGCTCCGCTCCTCGGCGAAGCGCTCGCCGACGAGACGAAGGGCCTCCTCGACCCGCTCGGGGTCGTCCGCGGCGGCAGCGGCGAGCTCCTCGACCGAGAGCGGCGCCGAGGCGACCACGAGCAGTGCCTCGAGCGTCCGCGCGAGCCGGTCGAGCGGGTCGGTCGGGATCAGGCGGAGCGGACGGTCCATGAAGCGGTCCTTTCGTTTCGGATCGGTGTTCTCCTGCGTTGCTCTCGTCACACGGATCGGGGCGAAGGGCGCCGCCTGCTCGATCGCCAGCTCGCCCGCCCGGCGGAGCTCGAGCAGCGCGAGGAACGCCGACGCCTGTTCGAGCCGCGTCAGCGCCGCCACCTCCCTCTCGAAGTCGAATCGCGAGCGCCGGCGCAGCAGCACCCGGAACTGCTCGAGGAACTGCGAGACCGGCGGGAAGCGCAGCGCCATGTGCGAGAGGGAGACCTCGGGCGGCTCCTCCGCGAGCAGGCGCAGAAACTGCGCCAGCGCGTCCGGATCCTGCGGCGCGAGCGGCGTCTCGGCCCTCGGAGCGACCGGCGCCGGGCCGAGCCGGAAGTAGCGGTCGCCTTCCGCCGCCAGCCGATCCCGCAGCCAGGACGCCGCCTCCTTGGCGCGCCGGTACTCGGCGAGCCGCCGCGCGAGCTCCTCCGCCGCCTCCTCGGGCTCGAGCTCGGCGAGCTCCGCCGCCTCGTCCGGGAAGAGCCCCCGCGCCTTCAGCTCGAGGAGCGCGGCGAAGAGGACGAGGAACTCGCCGCACGCCTCGAGGTCGAGCTCATCCCGCTCTGCGAGCCGCTCGAGGAAGGCCGTGACGATGCCTGCGAGATCGACGTCCCGCAGGTCGAGCTCCTCCTTGAGGACGAGCGCGAGCAGCAGGTCGAACGGACCCTCGAACGCGTCGAGGTCGAGCTCGAGCTCCCGGACGATCACGCCGCGGACGCTAGCGGCGTTACCGGACGCGGCCCTTGGGGACGGCCATACGCGGGCCGGTCGCGACGGGGCGTGCCTTCGCCGCGGGCTTCGAGGACGGCGTGCGCACGAACTGCCACCAGACGAAGAACGCGACCGAGAGCACCCAGATCCCGAGCGAGACCCAGAAGTTGATCCGCATGTGGAGGAAGTAGTTCGACGGATCGATCCGCAGGATCTCCTCGAACGTGCGGAAGGTCGTGTACCACGCGACGTAGAGGGCGAAGAGCGCCGGCCGGCGCAGGGCGAAGCGCCGGTCGAGCCAGAGGAGGAGGCCGACGCCGAGCAGGTTCCACACGAACTCGTAGAGGAAGGTCGGCTGGTAGTAGCCGTACTTCCCCGTGGACTGGTAGCGAGGCAGGATCCCGTTCTGGTGCACCTGGTCGATGCGGAGCGCCCAGGGCAGGCGCGTCGGCCTGCCGTACAGCTCCTGGTTCCAGTAGTTGCCCCAGCGGCCGATCGCCTGCGCGAGCAGAAGCCCCGGGGCGACGGCGTCCATCATCAGCCGGACGCTGTTCCCCGAGTTGCGCACGACGAGCGCGCCCACCGCGGCGCCGGCCGGGATCGCCCCCCAGATGCCGAGACCGCCGTCCCAGACCGCGGCGAAGCCCCACCAGTGCTGGTGGATCGCGGGGTCCTGGTTCCAGCTCGTGAGGTCGTGGTACGCGCGGGCCCCGACGACGCCGGCGATGACGCCCCACAGCGCGACGCGGAAGATGAGATCCCAGTCGCCGCCCCAGCTCACCCAGCGGCGGCCGGTCAGCCAGAGGCAGCCGGCGATGCCGAGGAGCAGCATCAGGCCGTACATGTGCAGGGTCAGCGGCCCGAGACCGAAGGTGCCGTTGGAGGGCGACGGGATGTAGCCGAGGACGACGCCAGTCACAACGGCCATTGTGCCGGTGCCCGGCAGCGGGCGCGCGCTCTAGCCGAGGATGCGGACGGCGAGCTCGGGCGGGCAGCCGTGCTGGACGAGCGCCACGGCTTCGTGGAGGTCGACCTCGAACCGCGCCGCGAGAGCGACCGCGTCGTCGCCCGCATACCCGACGCGCATGAGCTCGGCGGTGCGCCAACGCTCCACGCGCTCCAGTTCGGTCTCGACGATGTCGTATGCCGCAGGCATCCGCAGTCTCCGTCTCTCACTTTCGGGATCCGGCGGAAAATGGATCTCCCCCTCCGGGGGGATCTTCGCCGCACTATTGGACGGCCGCGGCGCCGAGGAGGGTCCGCACCTCCGCGAAGAAGTCCGGAGCCGGGTTCACGCGATAGTTCTCCCCGAGCTCCAGCTTCTTCTCGCCGTACGACGTGATCACGTCGACGAAGACGAGGGCGTCGCCCGGGAACTGCTGGACGACCGAGCCGAGGTCCTGGATCAGACCGGCGGGAGCGATTCGGCCGTCCACCTTGAGCCGCACCTCGCGCCGCTCGGGCGCCGCCTCGAAGAGACCCACCTCGAGCGCGACGAGTTTCGTCTCGCCCTGCTGCTTGTGGTCGACGCGCCCCTTGACGACGAGGACCGAATCCTCGACGAGCAGCTCCCGCGCCGCCGCGTACGTCGAGTTGAAGACGACGACCTCGACCGAGCCCGTCATGTCCTCGAGCTGGACGAACGCCATCGGCTCGCCCTTCTTCGTCGTCGTCGTCCGCAGCGAGGCGACGATGCCGCCCGCGAGCACGGTCTCGCCGTCACGCCGCCGCTCGAGCTCCGCGAGGGAGCAGTCGCTGCGCCGGCGCAGCTGCTCGCGGACCGCGCTGAGCGGGTGCTCCGAGACGTAGAGGCCGAGGCTCTCCTTCTCCAGCCGCAGGAGCTCGGGCTTCTCGAACTCGCCCTCCGGGATCGTGGCGTGATGACGCGCCGACGCGGCGGGCTCCTCGCCGAGGTCGAAGATCGAGGCCTGGCCGAGCAGCCGGTCCTGCTGCTGCTTCTGGCCGAAGGAGAGCGCGTCCTCGAGGACGTGGAGCATCCCCTTGCGCGAACCGCCGGTCGAGTCGAGCGCGCCGCAGCTCACGAGCGACTCGAGCGCGCGCTTGTTCGCGACGGCGGGATCGACGCGCTCGGTGAAGTCCCAGATCGACGCGAAGGCGCCACCCTCCTCTCGCGCTCCGACGATCGCGCGGCAGGTCGCCTCGCCGACGTTCTTCACCGCGTTGAGGCCGAAGCGGATCTTCCCCTCGACGACGGCGAAGTCGACCTGCGAGGAGTTCACGTCGGGCGGCAGCACCTCGATGCCCATCTCGTGGCAGGCGTTGACGTAGAACGGGACGCGGTCCTTCGTGTTCATCACCGAGGAGATGAGCGCGGCCATGTACTCGCAGGGATGGTTGGCGCGGAGCCAGGCGGTGCGGTACGCGATCAGGGCGTAACAGGCCGCGTGCGCCTTCGGGAACGAGTAGTCGGCGGCCCGCTCGACGTCCTCCCACAGGCGCCGCGCGATATCGGGTGTCACGTCGTGCTCCGCGAGACCCTCGACGAACTTGTCCTTGAGGGAGTCCATCAGGGCGCGGATCTTCTTGCCGATCGCCTTGCGGAGGTCGTCGGCCTCCGTGATCGAGAACCCCGCGAGGTCGCGGGCGATGCGCATGTACTGCTCCTGGTAGACGCAGATGCCGTACGTCTCGCGCAGGATCGGCTCGAGGCGCGGATCGAGGAAGCGCACCGCCTCGCGGCCGTTCTTCCGGTTCGCGTAGTCCGGGATGTACCCCATCGGGCCCGGGCGGTAGAGCGCGTTGAGCGCGATCAGGTCCTCGAACTCGGTCGGCTTCACCTGGCGCAGCGCCTCGCGCATCCCCGACGACTCGAACTGGAAGACGCCCGTCGACTCGCCGCGGGCGAGCATCGCGTACGTCCTCGCGTCGTCGAGCGGGACCGTCGAGATGTCGAGGCCGGGAACGAGCGCGACGGCCTTGTCGATCACGTCGAGGTTGCGCAGGCCGAGGAAGTCCATCTTGAGCAGGCCGAGCGACTCGATCACCGTGCCCGAGAACTGGGTCACGACCTCCTCGTCGCGTCCCTTCTGCTGGACGGGCACGACGTCCGTGAGCGGCTCGGCGCCGATCACGACCGCGGCGGCGTGGATCCCGTCCTGGCGCGTCAGGCCCTCGAGCGGCCGCGCGAGGTCGACGATCTCCTTCGCGACCGGATCCGCGTCGTACGCCTGCTTCAGGTCGCTGCCGGGCTTCAGGCAGTCGCCGAGGTTCTGGCCCGGCCCCTCCGGGATCAGCTTCGCGATCCGGTCGACGACGCCGTAGGGGTGCTCGAGCACGCGCCCCGCGTCGCGGACCGCCGCGCGGGCGGCCATCGTCCCGAAGGTGATGATCTGCGCGACCCGGTCCTGCCCGTACTTCTCGCGGACGTAGTTGATGACGCGCTCGCGGCCCTCCACCGCGAAGTCGATGTCCATGTCCGGCATCGACTTGCGGCCCGGGTTGAGGAAGCGCTCGAACATGAGGTCGTAGCGGATCGGGTCGATGTCGGTGATCTCGAGGCTGTAGGCGACGAGGGAGCCGGCCGACGAGCCGCGGCCGGGGCCGACCGAGACGCCGTGCGTCTTCGCGAAGCGGATGAAGTCCCAGACGATCAGGAAGTAGTCCGTGAAGCCCATCTCCTTGATCGTCTTGAGCTCGAACTGGAGCCGCTCGCGCAACTCGGGCGTGACGGTGCCGTAGCGCCTCGCGGCGCCGGCCTCGACGAGCTCGACGAGGTACTCGAAGGCGTCGCGGCCCTCGGGGGTCTCGTAACGGGGAAGCAGGAGCCTGCCGAGCTCGATCTCGACGTTGCAGCGCTCGGCGACCTCGAGCGTCCGGCGCAGCGCGTCCTCCCGGCCGGGGAAGTCGGCGGCCATCTCCTGCGGCGTCTTGAAGTAGAAGTGGTCGGTCTCGAAGCGCCAGTGACCGGGGTTCTTGAGCGAGTCGCCCGACTGGATGCAGAGGAGCGCCTCGTGGGCGCGCGCGTCGGAGTGCCGGAGGTAGTGGACGTCACCGGTCGCGACGAGCGGCAGGCCGCGCTGCTCGGCGAGCGCGACGAGCTGCGGGTTGATCCGCTGCTGCACCTCGAGGTGCGCGTTCTGGAGCTCGACGTACACGCGGTCGCGCCCGAAGAGCTGCTCGAGCCGGTCGAGCTCCGCCTCGGCGTCGGCTGCGCGACCCTCCTCGAGCGCCTTGCAGACCCGGCCCGAGAGGCAGCCGGAGAGCGCGACGAGGCCGGCGCCGTACTGCCCGAGCAGCTCCCAGTCGACGCGCGGCTTGTAGTAGTAGCCCTCGAGGTAGCCGAGCGACGAGAGCTTGATCAGGTTGCCGTAGCCCTCGTTCGACTCGGCGAGGAGCGTGAGGTGCGCGTAGCCCTTCTGCTGTGCGTGCCGGTCGTCGGCGACGTAGACCTCGCAGCCGAGCACCGGCTTGACCCCTTCGCTCCTGGCCGCCTTGTACAGGTCGACCGCCCCGGCGAGGGAGCCGTGGTCGGTGAGAGCCACCGCCGGCATCTCGAGCTCGGCGGCGCGCCTCGCGAGGTCGGGGATCCGGCAGGCGCCGTCGAGGATCGAGTACTCGGAGTGGACGTGGAGGTGGACGAACGGCGCTTCGGGCACGGGAAATCGATCGTACTCGCCGCTTCGGCGGACAGCGATTCGGCCCCTTGGCAGGGCGACGCGGGAGGTTTACGATCCGGGCGACGGGGGTCGTGAACTTCAGAGGCGGAGGAATCGAGATGAGGCCGAGGTCGATTGTCGCAGTGACGCTCGTCGCGGGACTGGTGGCGATCGCCGCCGGTTGCGGCGGCGGAGGGAAGAAGAGCTCGACGTCCACGCCGTCGGGGGGAACCACCCATACGATGACGACGACGAAGACCGAGACGTCCGGGTCCGGAGGAGGCTCGGGTTCGACTCCGAGCTTCGCGAGCGCGAAGAACTGCCAGGACCTCGCGGGTCTCGCCGCCAAGGCGCAGAGCGCGATCACGTCGGCGAGCGGGAATCCGGCGACCGCGCTCCAGTCCGAGGCGAACGTCCTGCAGGGGCTGGCGAATGCGGCGCCGTCCGACATCCGCGACGACTTCAGGACGATGGCGACGGCGTTCTCGGCCTTCGTCTCCGCGCTGCAGAAGGCCGGCTACAAGCCCGGTTCGACGACGGCGCCGTCGGCCACGCAGATCGCTGCGCTGACGAAGGCGGCGAAGTCGCTCGACACGACGAAGGTGCAGGCGGCCGAGCACCACCTGACCACCTGGGCCAAGCAGAACTGCAAGGGCGTGCACATCGGCGGGTAGAGTCCGCCGGCTCTGAACCGCGGCGGTGGTTCGGCCCGAAGCCTCGAGCCGAACCACCGCGCGCGATCTGCTTCCTCGCCGGCTAGTTCGCAGGCTCGACCACGACGCGCGTGCCGATGTCGCGGTACGAGTTGTGCGCGAGCCCGTCTGCGTCGACCGTGTCGGTGAGCCACACGCCGATCGCGTTGTGCCGGAACACGTTGTTCCGGATCTTCATGTGCACGGAGGGAACCGAGTAGACGGCGACGGCCGTCGTCTGCAGGTCGGTGACGCCGCCGTCGAACGCGTCCCCGCCGACGTTGTTCCGCTCGAACCAGTTCCCGATGATGTCGTTGCCGTTCATGTCCTCGCCGCCGGGATGGTGGGCGTGCATCGCGACGCCCGCGAGCCCGTTGCCGGCGAGGTAGTTGCCCACGACGAGGTTGTCGTAGGCCGCGCTGCCCGGCCCCGAGGCGAAGATGCCGATGCCGCTGCCGCTGGCACCGACGCCGCCGAAGTCCGCCGGCGCGGGCGCCGTGCCGTTGCCGATGGCGACATTCCCGCGGACGATGTTGTCGTAGACACCGCCCTGGTCGGGGTTACGACCGGTGACCGTGAGCGACCCGTCGGGGTTGGTCGTGAAGCTGACCGCATCCGAGCTGTGGCTCGGCAGCACGATGCCGCACTCGGTCGTGTTGAAGTTGACGTGGTTGTCCTGGACGACGTTGTACGCGTTCGGGCCGTAGTCGTCCGTGAGGAGGATCCCGTCGGCGTTGTGGTTCACCCACGAGTCGACGACGATCGAGTGCTCCACGACGTTGAGGTGGATCCCGCCGCCGCAGTCGCCCGGGTACTTGCAGTTGCCCTGCTCGGTGCCGTTGAAGCCCTGGTCGTTGCCGATCGCCTGCACGTGCGCGATCCGCTCGTACATGAGCACGGGGCCCGTCGGCGGCAGGAGGCCGAAGTCGGCCGGCGAGGAGATTCCGACCAGCAATCCCTCGCCGTTCGCGTTCTCGAGGGTGAAACCCTGGACGGTGACGCCGGAGGCGACGACCTGGATCGCATTCTCGAGTCCGGCCGCGTCGATCGTGGCGCGGTAGCCGATCAGCCTGAGCGGCTTCTGCACGATGACGTCCTCGTGATACGTCCCGCCGCAGACGATGACGATTCCGCCCGAAGGTGCTGCCGCCACCGCGGCGCCGACGCTCGAATAGGTCGGGCTCTCGCAGTTCCTTCCGGCGTTGGTCGAGGTGCCGTTCGGCGCCACGTAGAGCGCGCCTCCGCCGGCGACGGCCGGCGACGACGCACCGACGAGCACCGCAGCGCCCGCCGCGCAGACGGCGAGTGCGAACAGCCTCGACTTGAAGCGATTTGGCAATCGCATTTGCTCCCCCTGTCCTCTGAGATGTCACGGCCCCGGTCCCGGAGGCCGGGTGGCCGCAGAGGATGCGAGGCTAACGCAGTGACGGGGTCCGTGCGTCGTCTGCATGCGGGCGCGCTTTCACCTCCGGAAGCGAAGTCCCCTAGTCGACCGCCGCGGGCGAAAGCGTAGAACCTCGGTCCTGCGAGACTCCCCGCATCGTCAGGCGCCGACTCGTCCCGCTCGCTCTCGTCGCGACCGCGCTGCTCGCGGTCGTCGCGATCGCGGCGCACGGGCGGCCGCTCGGCTCCGGCGGCGGCGGCGGCAGCGGCCTGCCGATGTCGTTCTGGGACTACGTCTTCACGACGTTCCTCATCCTCGAGGTCGTCCTCGTCTTCCTCGGCATCGTCGCGCTCGTCCTCTTCCGCCGGGAGGCGGTGGAGCGCAAGCCGTTCCGGAACAGGACCGTTCGCTCCCTCGCGATCCTCCTCACCCTGGTGACGCTGATCGTCGTCTTCGGACGCCACGTGAACCTGTACCGGCTGCTTCATCCGAACGGGGCGCCCTCCACGACGCCGCAGGTGCCGTCCGGCACCGGGGCGAACGGGAAGCACCGGCAGGCGCCGCCGCGACACGTCCACGTCCGTTGGGACGAGCTCGCGATCGTCCTCGGGCTGCTGCTCGGGCTCGGCGTGGTCGCCGGAGCGACGCGCCGCCGTCTCTCCCCCGGGACGCCGCGGGGCCGCCGGGCTCCCGAGGTGCTCGCGGCGGCACTCGACGAGTCGCTCGACGACCTGCGCGCCGACCCCGACCTGCGCCGCGCGATCGTCGCCGCCTACGCGCGGATGGAGACCGCCCTGGCCGCCGCCGGGCTGCCGCGAGACCCCGCCGAAGCGCCGCTCGAGTACGTCGAGCGCGCCCTGCTCACCCTCGACACGAGCGCCGCCTCCGTCCGGCGGCTCACGGATCTCTTCGAATGGGCTAGGTTCAGCCACCATGAGCCGGACCCGTCGATGAGGGACGAGGCGGTCGACGCGCTCGTCGCGGTGCGCGACGAGCTGCGCGCCTCGGAGCTCGCCCCGGCATGACCCTCCGGCGGCTGACGGTGCCGATGGTCACCGCGACCGTGGCGCTCGTGATCCTGCTCGCGCTGCGCCCGCTCTCGACGTCCCGCGCTCTCGCGATCTGGATCGTGCTCGTCGCCGCGATCGTCCTGGTCGTGCTCGTCCGGCACTCCCGCAGCGGCGCCGGTCCGCAGCGGGCGAGCCGGTTCGAGGCGGCGCTGCGCGGCCGCCGGCAGACGGCCGCGCAACCGGTGGAGCTGCTGCGGATGGAGCGCGAGCTCGTGCTCGGGACCGCGGACGCGATCCACGCTCACCGGCGGCTTCTGCCGCTCCTCCGCGGAGCCGCGGCGGCACGGCTGGCGTCGAGGCACGGGATCGAGCTCGACCGGCAGCCCGAGGCGGCGCGGGCCGTGCTCGGCGAGGAGGCATGGGATCTGCTGCGCCCCGACCGGCCCGAGCCCGCCGACCGGCACGGCCCCGGCGTGCCGCGCGCGCGTGTCGAGGCCCTGATCGAGCGGGTGGAGTCGCTGTGACCGGCCTCGCGGACCTGCGGCAGCGTGCCGAGCGGATCCTCGCCGAGGTCGAGAAGGCGATCGTCGGCAAGCGCGGCCCGCTCGAGCTGATCCTGCTCGCGCTGCTGAGCGACGGCCACGTGCTGCTCGAGGACTACCCGGGGCTCGCCAAGACGCTGATCGCGCGCTCGTTCGCGCAGGCGACGTCGCTCCGCTTCGCGCGCATCCAGTTCACGCCGGACCTCATGCCCGGCGACGTCACGGGCTCGCAGATCTTCGACCAGCGGACGACGGAGTTCGTGTTCCGGCCGGGCCCGGTCTTCGCCAACCTCCTTCTCGCCGACGAGATCAACCGCGCCCCGCCGAAGACACAGGCCGCGCTCCTCGAGGCGATGCAGGAGCGGCAGGTGACGATCGAGAACGCGACGCACCTGCTGCAGCCGCCGTTCCTCGTGCTCGCCACGCAGAACCCGATCGAGTACGAGGGCACGTACCCGCTGCCCGAGGCGCAGCTCGACCGCTTCCTCGTACGCATCTCGATCGGCTATCCCGACCGCGACGACGAGATCGAGATGCTCCAGCGCCGGCTCGAGCGCGGCGTCGACGAGGTGGAGCTCGAGCCGGTGGTCGACGCGGCGACGCTCGTGGAGCTGCAGCGCGCACTCGAGACGGTGCACGTCTCGGAGGCGATCGAGGGCTACGTCGTCGACCTCGTCACGGCGACGCGCGAGTCGCAGCGGCTCGCGGTCGGCGCGAGCCCGCGCGGCAGCATCGCCCTGCTCAAGCTCTCGCGGGCGAAGGCGGCGCTCGCCGGGCGCGACTTCGTCATTCCCGAGGACGTGAAGGCGGTCGCGGTGCCGGCGCTCGCGCACCGGTTGATGGTGCGGCCGGAGCTGTGGGTGCAGAGGCTCCGCGGCGAGGACGTCGTGGCGGAGGCGCTCGAGACGGTGCCGACGCCGCCCGCCGAGGACACCCTCCGCAGCGCGGACCCGTGAGCGCGCTCACCGCCCCGCGGCTGACGGCCTACGCCGCCATCGCCGCGTCGGGGCTCGTCGCAGGGCTCGCGTTCGGCCGGGTGGAGCCGGTCGCGCTCGCGGCCCCCTTCGTGCTCGCGCTGATCGCGGCCGTCGCCGGGCGCGCGCCGCAGGTCTCCGTCCGGCTGTCGCTCGACCGCGACCGCGCGATCGAGGGAGACGAGGTCGTCGCGACGGTCGAGCTCTCCGCGGCCGGCGGCGTCGATCGCTTCGAGCTGCTTCTCCCGGCGCCGCCGGAGCTGAGCGTGGAGGGAGGCGCGGCGCGGGCGCTCCTCCTCCGTGCCGGCGAGGAGCGGACGCTCGAGCTGAAGCTCCGCTGCGAGCGCTGGGGCGCGTTCTCCGTCGGGCCGCTGCTCGTCCGCGCCCGCGACGTCCTCGGCGTCCGCTCCTGGGAGGGCGCGGCAGGCGAGGCGCAGATGCTGCGCGTCTACCCCTCCGAGGAGACGCTCCGCTCGCTCGTGCCGCCCCTCGAGACGCAGGTCTTCGCCGGCAACCAGGTCTCGAGGTCACGCGGCGAGGGCATCGAGTTCGCCGATCTGCGCGAGTGGCAGCCCGGGGATCGCGTGCGTCGCGTCAACTGGCGCGCGACCGCGCTTCGCGGGGCGCTCTGGGTGAACGAGCAGTACCCCGAGCGGAACACCGACGTCGTCCTCTTCCTCGACACGTTCGCCGAGGTGCGCGCACACGGCCGGAGCACGAACGACCGCGCGGTGCGCGCCGCCGCGACGCTCGCGCACGGCTACCTCGAGCGGAAGGACAGGGTCGGGCTCGTCGGCTTCGGCGGCGTCCTCTCCTGGCTCGTGCCGGAGTCGGGCACCCGCCAGCTGTACGCGATCGTCGACACGCTGCTGGCGAGCGACATCGTGCACAGCTACGCGTGGCGCGACGTCGACGTCCTCCCGCCGCGGACGCTGCCGCCGAAGGCGCTCGTGCTCGCGCTCACGCCCCTGCTGGACGACCGGACCGCCGCAGCCCTGCTCGACCTGCGCGCACGGGGCTACGACCTGATCATGGTCGAGGTGTCGCCGTTCGAGCTCCTCGAACCGGAGTCGGCTTCGTCCTTCGAGCTTCCACACCGCCTCTGGCGGCTCTCGCGCGACGCACTCCGCTGGCGCTACGAACAGGTTGGCGTCCCGGTCGTCACCTGGCGCGAGGGAGTGCCGCTCGCCGTCCCGCTCGAGGAGGTGAACGCATTCAGGCATCTCGCACGACCCGCCTAGCGACCGCCGCGGGCGCGTTGGCGGCGTACGGCACGGTGCTCGCGGACGCGCTCGGGCGCTCCGGATCGGCCGCGTGGCTGCTCGGTCCTGCCGCCGCCGTCGGACTGGCGCTGCTCGTCGTCGCGCTCGCGTACGACGGCCGGGCCCTCGGCGTGGCGCTCTGGCTCGGCGGCGCGACCTACGTGGCCTTCGCGGTGGGCGAGCACCGCCACAGGATCGACGCGACGGCGCCGCTCGTCGCCGTGCTGCTCCTCCTCTGCGGTGAGCTGACGGCGTGGTCGCTCGACGAGCGGTGGGCGATTCGCTCGGAGGAGCGTCTTGCGTGGCGGCGGGCCGCGACGCTCGCGGCGCTGGCGCTAGCCGGCCTGGCGGCGGCGACCATCGTCGTCGCGCTCAGTGCGGTGCCTGCGAGTCACGGCCTGGTCTGGACGGCGGCCGGCGCAGCCGCAGCGATCGGCGCCGCGGGCACCGGCATCTGGGTCGCGCGCCGCTAGCGCTCATCACGCGTGAGGACGCTGGCCCAGCCGAGGGTCTTTACCTCAGCAGCGAGGGGGCCAGCGAGGGAGCATGAGAGCGTCGAGGGCACGCTGAGCCTGCCGCTCCATTGCGCGTGTGGGATGTGGGCGTCCGAAGTCGACGCGCAGATCGAGGTCGTACTGGCATCCGACTCTGCGGAAGAACCGGTACTGAGGAATCGTTGGGGCGTCCTTCTCGGTTGCGACCTGATCGGCCGCGTTGAGCTGTAGCCGATGCTTCCCTAGTAACCGGGCGTGAGCTGAGCTTGCTGGGAAACCGTTGGGCCGGTTCAGGATCACGCTGATCAGCACTCTGTCGCGCCGCATCTGAGCAACTGGCCCGTGCGGATCGGTTCGATACCGCCAACTCGTCGCGATCGACCAGACGCTGAACGAGCCGCCCGTGTGCTGGGCGCAGCCAGCAGTTTGCTGCGCCCAGCCGTGCGGAAGTCGCTCGAAGCTCGCCCCACGACGGCACGTGAACCCCGCCATAGCGATACCGCCGGAGGCCACGACTGGAGTGAGGGTCAGAACGGCCCCAGCAGCCATGGTGCAGAGCACGGCGCTAACCCTGGAAGCGTGAAAGACGTGCATGGTCGTCATCATCACTACGAGGCAGCCGGCGATCGCGGTCCCGCGTCAGGCGTCATTCCGGAGCACTGGCCCGGGCCGGGTAGCTGCCGGCAGATGCCGGTAGGGTCAGTGGGCGGCAGATGATCGACGCCGAGGCCCTTATCGGGATCCAGCAGAAGAGCTACGAGCGGGCGGCTGCTGCCCTCCGCAGCTCGTGGCCGCCCGAATCGGCGATGGGTGCCGCGCAGCTCGTTCGCTTCCTGACCGAGCACCACTACTGCGTGCTGGCGACGGTGACGCCGAAAGGACGCCCGCAAGCGCGGCCTATTGCCTTCACCGTGCTCGGCTCCTGCTTCTGGTTCGCGACGGTTGCTGGTGCCCGTCTTCGCAACCTCGAGCGCATGCCCGAGGTCTCGCTGGTAGTAACGGAAGGCGACCGTGGCGGTCACCAAGCAATCGCCGTTGACGGTCCTGTCACGATCCACCAGCAGCCGGACGAGCAGCTGCTCGCCGTCTGGGAGGAGCGGCATGGCACCCGAGCCGAGTGGGCAGCGGCATGGTTTGCGGTCCAGCCGGCCCGGCTCTTCTCCTACAGCGCCGAAAGCTGACACCGCTCAGCGTCATTCCGGAACACCGGCCCAGCGCACCGTCCTCACACCGAGCTCTCCATCCGAGCTCAAGTCCGGCTCGCCGTACGCCGAGATACGAGGCGATGCCGCACGCACCCGCCTTCTTCGCCTTTCCGACTCGGTCCCCCCACCGGGAGACCGCCTGCGGCCACTGTGGCGACAGCTTCACGGGTGACCCCCGGCACGGGCGAGCATGGCTCGAGGCGCACCTTGCCTCCGAACATCTGAGCCCACCGCGCGGCGACGAGCCGGCCGCACCGGCCGCTACCCGCAGACGCGAGCGGGCGATCGCCTTCAGAGCACGGCCGGCCTAGGACGCTCGGGCGCTGTCCCTGAACGGTCCGGCCCATCGTGCGCGCCGTACTCAGGCGGGCACGGTGACGACCTGCTGGATCATGCCACCGTCGATGACGTAGCTCGACCCGGTCACGTAGGCGGCCTCCTCCGAGCAGAGCCAGGCGACGAGCCCCGCCACCTCCTCGGGCTTCCCCGGCCGGCCGAGCGGCACCTCCGGATCGAGTCGGTGCGCGTCCGCCTCGTTGCGCGGCGTGGCGATCACCCCCGGCGCGACGGAGTTGACGCGGATCCCGTACTGCGCGAGCTCGAGGGCGAGGTTGCGGCTCAGCATCCCGAGCGCCGCCTTCGCCGCGGCGTAGACGGAGAAGTCCGGCCGCGGGATGTGCTCGTGGACGGACGTGATGTTCACGATCGAACCGCCGCCCTGCTCCTTCATCCGGCGCGCCGCCGCCTGCGCCGCCAGGAAGCTGCCGCGCACGTCGACGCCGAACGTGAGGTCGAAGTCGTCGGCCGTCAGCTCGAGGAACGGCTTCGCGGTGGAGAGGCCCGCGTTGTTCACGAGCGCGTCGACCCGGCCGAGCGCCTCGACCGTCCCCGCGACGAGTCGCTCCGGCACCTCGCGGTCGGCGATGCTGCCCCAGATCCAGTGGATCCGGTCGGCGCCGTACTTCGCCTGCAGCTCGACGAACGGCCCCTCGTGCCGCTGCTCGTTGTCCTGCGTCGCATAGCCGAGCTTCCAGCCGTCGGCGAGAAACCGCTCGGCGATCGCGAGTCCGATACCCGTGTTCGCGCCGGTGACGAGAGCGACCCGTTCGACCACGACCCGATTCTTTCGAATCGCCGCAGCCCATGATCCGGTTCTAGGATCCCGTCGTGGACCGGGACGCGCTGCAGGCGGTGCAGAGGCCGCTCAAGGACCGCTACCGCGAGAAGCCGGCGGCGGCCCTCGTCACGCTTCGCGCCGACGGGAAGCTCGACGAGGAGAAGATCGCCTGCTCCGTGGCGACCGGGCGCGCGCTCGTCGAGGCGGGCCTCCACCCCGCCACCGGCGGCACCGGCGCCCTCGCCTGCTCGGGCGACATGCTGCTCGAGGCGCTCGTCGCCTGCGCCGGCGTCACGCTCCGCTCGGTCGCGACGTCGATGGAGCTCGACGTCACGGGCAGCGTCCACGCCGAGGGCGACCTCGACTTCCGCGGCACCCTCGGCGTCGACCGCGAGGCTCCGGTCGGCTTCACCGCGATCCGGCTCCGCTTCGATCTCTCCTCCGGCGCGTCGCAGGAGGAGCTCGACAAGCTGCTGGAGCGGACCGAGCGCTACTGCGTCGTCTTCCAGACGCTCGCGGGCGGCGTGCCCGTCGAGATGCGCTACTCGATCTCGTAGGCCATCAGGATCGCGTCGACCAGCTCTCCGCCGCGGAGGTAGTGCCCCTTGCGGTAGCCCTCCCGCTCGAAGCCGAACGCCTCGTAGAGCGCGATCGCGGCTTCGTTCCACGGGAAGACGTGCAGCTCGAGCTTGCGGACGCCGGCCTCGCGCGCCCAGTCGACGGCCGAGCGGAGGAGCGCCGACCCCACGCCTTGCCGGCGCGCGTCGAGCGCCACCATCAGGCCGACGTCGGCGACGTGCGCGCTCGCGGGATGCGGATCGCGTCCCACCGAGAGCCGCCCCACGAGCGTCCCGTCCTCGCGCTCGGCGACGAAGACCGCCGCGTGCGCGTACCGGCGCAGCGCCTTGAGGAAGCGGCGCTCGTCGCCGGCGCTCCGCCACTCGCCCGCCACGCTGATCAGCCAGCCCTCCGGCTCGGCGCTCACGGCGTCGGCCAGCCGGGTCAGCTGCTCGGCATCCGAGGGATCGGCGTGACGGATCCGGAAGTCCATCACGCGACCACCACGGCACCGCCGCCGCGCCGCGGGTCGCCGGCGGCGGCGAGCGAGCCGTCCTCCCGGATCTCGACCGCCGAGACGCCGCCGAAGAAGAGATTCCGCTCCCGCCAGCGGACGACCGGATAGCCCGCCGCCTCGAGCTCGTCCGCCGCCGCGGGATCCTCGCAGTGCACGACCCCTTCCTCGACGTGGATCCGCGCCGCTCCGACCGCCTCTTCGACCTCGACCCCGCGACCGGCGACGTTCGCGACGACCTGCAGGATCGCGCCGTGGAGCCGCGTGCTTCCGGCCGAGCCGGCGACGAGCCGCGGCCTTCCCTCCCGCAGCAGCAGAGACGGCGCCATCAAGGACGTCAGCCGGGCGCCCGGCCGCTTCCCGGCGACCAGGTGGATCTCCCCCAGCATGTTGTTGAGGTGGATGCCCGTGCCGGGAACGATCACGCCGCTGCCCGAACCGAGCGAGGACGACAGCGAGGCCGCGGTTCCCTCCCCGTCGACCGCGCTGATGTGCGTCGTGCCGCCGAGCGCGTCCGCGACCCGGGCCGCCTGCATGGCGTCCATGGCGCGCGCGACGGCGAGCGGCGACGGCTCTGCGTCGCCGAGCGCCCCGAGGCCGACCGCGAGCAGGAAGCCGCCGCTCGACGGCGGCGGGTTCGTCCGGAACTCGCCGCCGCGGTAGCGCACCTCGAGCGGGTCCCGCTCGATCACCTCGTAGCGGGCGAGATCGTCCAGCGTGATGGGGACGTGCTCTGCGATCCGCTGCGCGATCTCGCCGTCGTAGAGGCAGCGGGCGCCCTCGGCCGCCATCCGGTCGAGCGTGTCCGCCAGCTCCGGCATGGCGAAGCGCTCGCCCACTCCGAGCGCCCGGCCCGGCCCGTAGAGCGCGTCGCCCTCGGGCGAGTGGCGGAGCAGCGAGTCGAGGATCCCGTGCAGGTACGCGCGCGGCTCGTCGAGGACGACTCCCTCGCGGGCAAGCCTCGCCGCCGGGGCGAGCAGCTCGGGCCACGGCACACTGCCGAAGCGGCGGTGCGCGTCCCAGAGCCCGAGCGCGCTGCCCGGCACCGCGACTGCCGCCGAGCCGGTGCGGAAGAGTTGCTGCGTGTCTCCGTCGAAGTCGACCGCGAGCTCGAGCAGCTCCGCCTCCTCCGCCGGCCGTTCCGGCACCGCGACGAAGAAGTCGAAGAGCCGCGTGCGTGCTTCGCTCGCGCGGTGGACGAGCAGGAAGCCCCCACCGCCCGGCCCGGTGAGCGAGCTCTCGCAGACCCAGGAGACGGCGGCCGCCGCGATGCAGGCGTCCACGGCGTTCCCACCGCCGCGCAGGACGTCCGCGCCCGCCTCGGCGGTGAGCGGATGGCCGGCAGCCAGCGCTCCTCTCATGCCGCGAGCGTACGCTTGCGGCATGGGCGACGTGGCGTTCGCTGCCGCCCCACGGGAGCCGTGGCGGTTGGGGCCGGTCGCACGCGAGGCCGTGCTCTGCACCGCGATCGCGACAGCGGTCTGCTCGCTGCTCGTGTGGCTGGCTCCCCCGGGCGGCGATCTCGCGGCGCACGAGTACCAGCGCTCCCTCTTCCTCGTGCACGGCTTCACGCTCTGGAACAACTTCTGGTACGCGGGGCGCTACGCCTTCGTCGGCTACAGCGTCCTCTACTACCCACTCGCCGGGCTGCTCGGGATCCGCCTGCTCGCCGTGCTCACGGTCGGGCTCGCCGCCGCCGCGTTCGCGGTCCTGCTCGAACGGGAGTGGGGCCGCCCCGCACGCTGGGCCGGTAGATCCTTCGCGTTCGTCTGGGCGGGGACGCTGATCACGGGGGAGCTGCCGTTCGCGCTGGGCGTCGCGATCGCGCTGCTCGCGCTGCTCGCGCTCAGGGCGGGCTGGCGCTGGACGAGCGCGGTGCTGACGCTGCTCGTGGTCGCCGCGAGCCCGGTGGCGCTCGTGCTGCTCGGCATCGTCCTGGCGGGAGTTCTCGCGGTGCGGCGCCCGCCGCCCGGCCGCTACGCCGTGCCGGCCGTCGCCCTGGCGCTCGCCGCCGGAACCGAGTTCCTCCTGCTGCGGCTCTTCCCGGTCGGAGGCGCGCTCTCCTTCTCGGCGTACGAAGCGGCGGCGGCCGGCGCCTTCTGCCTCATCGGCATCGCGATGGCGTGGCGCATCGAGCGGGCGAGGGTCCTCCGCGGCGTGTTCGGCGTGTACCTGGCGGCGGTCACCGTCAGCTTCGTGATCCCCTCCGGGCTCGGCGAGAACATCAACCGTCTGCGGTACCTCGCCCTGCCGCTCGCGCTGCTCATCGTCACGCTCCGCCGCTGGCGGCCCTGGCCGGCGGCGCTCGCGGCACTGCTGCTCGCCGCCGCGTGGAACGTCTCGCCGCTCGCCGCCGGCTGGACACGAAGCGCAGCCGACCGCTCCTCCCGTGCCGCCGTCTGGCCCGCGCCGATCGCATACCTCCACGCCCACCTGCGAACGGGCTACCGCGTCGAGGCGGTCGACACGAGCGAGCACTGGCCGGCCTTCTACCTCGCGGACGCCGGGATCCCACTCGTGCGCGGCTGGTTCAGACAGGACGACTATCCGTTCGACGGGCTCCTCTACCGTCGCTTCACCGCGGGCCAGTACATCGCGTGGCTGCGCCGGCTCGGCGTCGCGTACGTCGTGCTGACGAACGCTCCGCCCGACTACACCTCGCGGCGTGAGGCGAGGCTCGTCCGCAGCGGGAAGACGGGACTGAGCCGGGTCTTCGCGACCAGGCACGTCTCGATCTACGCCGTGCCGCGCCCCCAGCCGATCGTGACCGGGCCCGGCGCGCCGCAGGTGATGGCGCTCCGCGAGTCCCGGCTCGTCATCCGGGTCACGCAGGGAGGGACGTACCGAGTCGCCATCCGCTGGTCGCCGTACTGGCACGCGTCCACGGGCTGCGTCACCCGCACGAGGCACGGGATGCTGCGACTGGAGACGCCGGCGGCCGCGACCGTGCGGCTCGCGTTCGACGTCGACGCGAGCAGCCTGTTCGACGCCTTCGCCGGGGCGGCACCGAAGTGTCCGGCCCAGACGCACGCCGGCTAGGGACGGCCGGCTACCCGGCTCAGGACGTCTCGCGGACGAGCTCGGCCAGCGGCTTGCGGTTCGCGCGCGCCGACCAGTCCGCCGCGCTGCGGCTTCCCGGGTCGCGCTGCCGCACGGGATGGCCGAAGGAGAGGATCGCGCGCACCTCGCCGCCGCAGATCTCCGTCGCCGCTTCGGCATCGCGCACGCCGTTCGGGCACGAGGCGACGCCGTCGCCCCACGCCGCGAGCATCATGTTCTGCGCGCAGCGGCCCGCGTCGAACCCGCTCGCCTCGCCGACGATCGCGACGACGAGCGCGGCCGTGCGGACGTTCGCCGGCTCGTACACCGCCTCCGCGAGCCGCTCCCGCGCCGGGCCGGACACGAGGACGAACTCCCACCGCTGCCGGTTCTTCGAGCTGCCCGAGAGGCGGCCCGCGTCGAGAATCCGCTCGCGCACCTCGTCGGCGACCGGCGTCTCGGCGTACGCCCGCTCGTCGCGCTTCGAGACGATGGCGAGGTAGGGATCCACCGCCGCCGGGCCCCCGGTCAGGTGCGCAGGAAGGACGGGACGTCGAGGCCGCCGCCCTGGCCCTCGCTCGAGGTCCCCGGCGGGCGGCGCTGCTCGGTCGGCGGCGACCACCCGTCGCCGCGCGGCCGGCGGCCGCGGCCTCCGAAGCCGGTCGCGACGACGGTGACCCACACCTGCCCGTTCAGCCGGTCGTCGACGGTCGCGCCGAAGATGATGTTCGTGTCGTCGGTCGCGGCGGCCCGGATCACCTCGGCGGCGTCGTTCACCTCGACGAGCGTGAGGTCGTCGCCGCCCGCGATCGAGAGGAGGATGCCGCGCGCGCCGGTGATCTCCGCGTCGATGAGCGGCGAGCGGAGCGCCCGCTCGGCGGCTTCCCTCGCCCGGCTCTCGCCGCTCGCGGAGGAGAAGCCGATCCCCATCAGGGCGGTGTCCGAGTCGGACATGATCGTGCGTACGTCGGCGAAGTCGAGGTTGATCAGGCCCGGCATCGTGATCAGGTCGCAGATCCCCTGGACGCCCTGCCGCAGGACGTCGTCCGCCACCTTGAACGCGTCGAGCATGGAGGTCGACCGCTCGAGCACCTCCAGCAGCTTGTCGTTCGGGATCACGATCGTCGTGTCGCAGGCTGCGCGGAGCTCGGTGATCCCGTGCTCCGCCTGGCTGCGCCGCTTCGTCCCTTCGAAGCGGAACGGCGTCGTAACGATGCCGACCGTGAGCGCGCCGAGGTCGCGGGCGAGCCGCGCGACGATCGGCGCGGCGCCCGAGCCGGTGCCGCCTCCCTCGCCGGCGGCGACGAAGACCATGTCCGCCCCGCGCAGCTCCTGCTTCAGCTCGTCGTACGCCTCGTCGGCCGCACGGCGCCCCACGTCGGGGTCGGATCCCGACCCGAGCCCCTTGGTGAGCTCGCGGCCGATGTGGATCTTGACCGGCGCGTCGCTCGTCCGGAGCTGCTGGATGTCGGTGTTGACGGCGATGAACTCGACCTGGTGGATGCCCGCGTCGATCATCCGGTCGACGGCGTTGAGCCCGGCGCCGCCGACGCCGACGACCTTGATCACCGCGAGATAGGCGCCCGCGTCGGCGCCCGCCCGGTTCAGGCGGGCAGGCGACTCCGGCAGCGGCTCGAGGTAGCGGGAGACCGGCGGCAGCTCGACCTGCCGCAGGTCCGGCGGCGGAGCCGGCGGCAGGGGATCGGGATCGGGCGTCGGGGCCGGCGGCTGCGGGTCCGGCAGCGGCGGGCCCGGCGAGGGGTCGGGCGACGGCGTCGGCGGTGCCGGCGTCTCGACGCCGGCCTCCTCCCAGCTCGGGACGTGCTCGACCGTCCGCTCGTCGACCTCGGCCGGGGCCTCGGGAACAGCGGTCGCGGCGTCCTCGGGCGGCTGCGGCTCGGCTTCGCCGCGCTGCTCCGCCTGCTTCTGTGCCGCCTCGGTCGCCCGGAAGAGCTCCGCTAGCGGCCCCTCACGCATGCTGGCGCGCCGACGCGCCATCGAGCACCTCCTTCGCCAGGTCACGGTACATCCCCGCGGCCTCGCCGGTGGGGTCGTACTTGAGAATCGACTGCCCCTTCACCGGAGCCTCCGCGTAGCGCACCGTCTTGCGGATCTTCGTGTTGAGGACGAGGTCGCCGAAGTTCTCCTTCAGGATCTCGACCGCCTCGCGCGAGTGGAGGAGCCGCCGGTCGAACATCGTCGCGAGGATGCCCTGGATCCCGACGCGCGGGTTGAGGTTCTCGCGGATCATCGACAGCGTGTTCTCGAGCTGGACGAGCCCGCGCAGCGAGAGGTACTCGCACTGGACGGGCACGATCACGCCGTCGGCCGCGACGAGTGCGTTGATCGTGAGCAGGCCGAGCGACGGCGGCGTGTCGATGAGGACGTAGTCGTAGTCCTCGCGCACTGGCGCGAGCGCCTTCTCGAGCGCGCGCTCGCGACCGATCATCGAGGCGAGCGCGAGCTCGGCGCCCGCGAGGTCGATCGAGGAGACGGCGACGTCGACCTCGTTCGAGCGCACGATCTCCGAGATCGGCAGCCGGTGGACGAGGACGTCGAACATCGAGCGGTCGATCTCGTCGGGGTTCCAGCCCTGCGACATCGTGAGGTTGCCCTGCGGGTCGAGGTCGACCACGAGCACGCGCCGTCCCTGCTCGGCGAGCGCGACGCCGAGGTTGAGCGTCGTCGTCGTCTTCGCGACGCCGCCCTTCTGATTCGCGAAAGCGATTACCCGGGCCATGACCGGACCGCTATCCGCCGTCCGCGCGTGCGGACGCGAGAGTAACCGCGTGAGAGCCATCCCGGCTGACCTTTCGCAGCGCCGTAGCCGACTCCTTCTCGATTAGGTTCCCCGGAATGGAGCGGAAATGGCGTGTCCTCATCGTGGTGTGCGTTGCCGTCTTCATGCTGCTCCTCGACATCACGGTAGTCAACGTCGCGCTGCCGGACATCGAAAAGGAGCTGCACACCTCGTTCACCGACCTGCAATGGGTCGTGGACGCGTACGCGCTCACCCTCGCGGCGACGATGCTCAACGCGGGCTCGCTCGGCGATCTGCTCGGGCGCAAGCGGGTCTTCCTCGTCGCGATCGCGCTCTTCACGACGGCCTCGGCGCTCTGCGGCGCGGCCACCTCCCCGCTCTGGCTGATCGTGGCGCGCGGCGGGCAGGGGATCGGCGGCGCCGGGATGTTCGCGGTCTCGCTCGCGATCATCTCGCAGGAGTTCCACGGCCGCGAGCGCGGGACCGCCTTCGGGATCTGGGGCGCGACGGTCGGGATGGCCGTGGCGATCGGGCCGCTCGTCGGCGGCGCGCTCACGACGTACGTCGGCTGGCGCTGGATCTTCTTCGTCAACGTCCCGATCGGAGTCGCGTGCGTCGCCGGCGGGATCCGGGAGCTCAACGAGTCGCGCGACGAGGAGCACGGCGGCCTGGACATTCCGGGCCTGCTCACGCTCACCGCGGGGCTGTTCGCCCTCGTGCTCGGCCTGTTCCGGGGCACCGACTGGGGTTGGTCGAGCGGACGGGTCGTCGGCCTCTTCGCCGCGGCCGCGGTGCTGCTCGCCGCCTTCGCGGCGGTCGAGCTGCGCAAGGCGGCGCCGATGTTCGACTTCCACCTCTTCCGGGTGCCGACGTTCGCGGGCGCCCAGATCACGGCCTTCGCCATCTCGTCCGGGATGTTCGCGCAGTTCCTCTTTCTCGCGCTCTACATCGAGAACGTCCTCGGCTACTCGGCGGTCGCCACGGGCGTCCGCTTCCTGCCCCTCTCGCTCGTCTCGTTCGTCGTCGCCCCCATCGCGGGCAGGCTGTCCGCACGACTGCCGGTGCGATTCCTGCTCAGCGGCGGACTCGCCCTCAACGGCGTCGCGCTCCTGCTCATGTGGGGCATCTCGCTCGGCTCGAGCTGGACGACGCTCCTCGCCGGCTTCGTCGTCGCGGGCGTCGGCATCGGCTTCGTCAACGCGCCGCTCGCCTCGACCGCGGTGAGCGTCGTCGAGCCGCGGCGGGCGGGAATGGCCTCGGGGATCAACAACACGTTCCGGCAGGTCGGGATCGCGACGGGCATCGCCGCGCTGGGGGCGATCTTCCAGAGCCGGATCACCTCTCATCTCGCCGCATCCATTTCCGGGCAGGTGACCCAGCCCGTGCTACACCGGTTCGCGCAGGCGGTCTCGTCGGGCGCGACGGCGCAGGCGTTGCAATCGGTGCCTGCCCGGATCCGGCCGGAAGCGAAGCACCTCGCCGACTCGGCCTTCATCAGCGGTCTGAACGAGATCCTCCTCGTCGCCGCGGTCGTCCTCTTCGTCGGCGCGGTGCTCGCGCTCCTCCTCGTCCGGCGGCAGGACTTCGTCGCGAGCGGCCCGTCGGCAGCCGGCTAGACAGCGGCCGCGCCACGCGCGAAGCGCGGGCGCACTCGCCGTTCCAACTGCCAGGCCGCGATGAGGAGCATCACCGCGGCTCCGGTGACGATCACGAGCGCCTGCGCGGCGATCGAGAACGCGACGGCATCCGCCGTGCCGACCCCGCTGAGGGCGAGGATCGCCGCGCCCGCGCCGGCCTGCGTCGCCGCCCCCGCCGGGGCGATCGGGAGAGCAGCGGATGCGGCGGAGGCGACGAGGAAGGCGAGCGCGAGCACGAACGAGCGCGGCATGGAGAGCGCGTTGAGGAGCAGGAAGACGGCGACACCGCGCAGGCTCCACGACACCGAGATGAGCAGCCACGCCGCCCACGCCTCCTTCGTGCAGTGCGTGTGCTCGCCGAGCCAGCCGCCGAAGCGGCGGCGCATCACGAACGGGAGGCGGGCGATCCGGGGCAGGAAGGCGACGATCGCGGCGGCCGCGACCCCGGCTGCTGCGACGACCACGAAGCCCGCGCGCGCCGTCCAGTGGCTCGAGCCCGCCGCGGCGACCGACGCGAGCGGTGTCAGGGCGGCGTTGTCGAGCATCCCGAGCACGATCAGGCTGAGGCCGAGCGTGCCGAGCCCCGTCTTCGTGCCGGGGAAGCGCTTCACGATCGCGATCCGGACCGCGTCGTCGAGTCGGCCCGGCAGCGCGATCCCGCCCACGCAGGCAGCGCCGCCGGCGAACGCGAGGGCGCCCGCGGTCGGCCGCTCGCCCGCCTGGAAGAGCCGCTGCCAGCCCCACGCCTTGAACGCGTACGCCGCGAGGAAGAGGAGTGCGGCCCCGGAGACGAGCACCGGGTCGGCGTGATGGATCGGCCAGCCGCCGCCGACGAAGTGGCGGACGCTGACGAACGCGACCGCGAGCAGGACCAGCCCGAAGCCGCCGTTCAGGACGAGCTGGACCTTCCGGTTTGAGATGAGCCGCATCACCGCAGTTGCAGCGGTGCTATCGGCGAGACGGATACGGAGTTGAGTCACTCGATCGGGCGGACCCGACGGCGGACCCGAGGACGGACGGTACTCGGCCGGTGTGAGAACGATGTAAGCCCCGCCGCTGCGCGTCGGCGAGGGCCGCCGCAGCCTCACGCGCCGCCGGGTCGCGCTCGCGCTCGGCCCAGGCGGCGGCCTCCCGCACGAGCTCCCGGAGCTCGTACAGAAGCGCCCGAGCCCCCGCGCCCTCGCGCTCGAGCGTCTCGATCCGCTCCAGCCGGGCCAGCACCGCGCGCGCCTCGTCCACGTCTCGAGCCTAGGCGGCGAGCCGTGACGGGTCTGTGCCGGCTAGCTCGCGCGCTGCTGGAGGCCTGCGACCGTCGCTCCGGTCGTCCCGAGCAGCGCCTCGTCGAGCTCGCGCACGAGTGCGCGGCGGTCACCGTGCAGGAGGACGGCGACGAGCAGGCGGCGCAGCAGCTCGCACGTGGGCTCCCGCAGCTTCTCGGCGAGCGCGGCGCGCTCCTGCGGCGTCGCGCCGAGCATGGCGGCGCCGCGCATGCCCGCCGCCCAGACTCCGTCGCCCTCGCCGAGCGCCGCCTCGAGCGCGTGGCGGAGCTGCTCGCCACGGAACGGCTGCGACTGGAAGAGCGCGAGCTCCCAGCGGTCGAGGGCGTCGCCGAGGCGCGCGTCGTCGTCGGCCGCGCCGAGGCGGACGCGTATGTCGCTCGCCACCGAGGCGCGGAAGGGGTCGAGTCGCGTCGGCTCGCCTGGCGGCGCCGTCGCCGCGATCGGCAGGACGGGACGGATCCCGTAGGGCCGCCAGTCGAGCCGCTCGAAGAGGACCGGTCCGGCGGCGACCGGCGCCGAGGTGGCGAGCCGGATCGCCGTCACGGCGTCGGCGAGCTCGCCGGGCGCGTCGGGCGCCTCTTCGCTGCCGCTGCCGAGCGACCGCTCGAGCTCGAGCACGCAGATCCGGTCGGGCTCGCGCCCGAAATTCCGCGGCAGGAGGCCGGCAGCCTCGGGCCACATCGCCGCGACCTCCCCGGTGGCGGCGGCCCGCACGCGGATCCCGTCGCCCAGCTCGATCTGGGTGCCGACGGAAAGCCCGACGAGCGGTGCGACGGCCCCGTACGAGTGGCCCTCGCCGTACAGCGATCCCTCGAGCTCCTCGTACGCGCGCGCAAAGGCGCCGTCGTCCCAGTCGAAGCCGCCGCAGCCCTCGGCGGTGCGGACGAGCAGCGGCACGAGCACGCTGCGGTAGACGGCGCGCCGCTCGTCCCTCGTCTCGCCCTCGTGGGCGTGGGCGAAGATCCGCGCCGCCGGCTCGCGGAGCAGGTCGGCCACGGCATCCTGGACGTCGACCCGCGCGAAGAGCCGCTCGACCCGCGCCTCGACGAAGCCGCGCACGAGCGGGCGGTACTCGTAGAGGGTCGGGCGACCGTAGGTCCCGTGCTCCTCGAAGGCGAACGGAAGGTCGGCACCGTCCTCGAGCTCTCGCGTGAAGACCGCGAAGGCGCCGAGGCAGAAGCGGCGAAGCGTGTCGTGGAGGTGCGGCGCGCGCATCCGAGCCGTCTCCTACGACGGCGGCGCGTGGCCTCCTACCTGGCAGCCCGGGCACCAGTACGCGGTGCGGGCCTGGGCGCCCTGCGGAGAGGAGCGGACGACGGCGCCGCAGCGGGGACACGGGCGGCCGGCCCGCCGGTACACGCGGCGAGCCGGGCGGGACGTCTCGAGCGCCGCCTTCATCAGCCGGTGCGCGCTCAGGAGAACGCTCCGGAGCTCGGCGTCGTCGAGCTCGTCGAGCCGCCGCCACGGCGAGACGCACGCCTCCCACAGCGCCTCGGCGCGCCAGAGGTTGCCGACGCCGGCCACGAGGCGCTGGTCGAGCAGCGCGTCGCCGATCTCCCGCTCCTGCGGTTCGCGGCGCAGCTGCGAGAGCATCCTCTCGAAGTCCGGCGGTGAGCCGAGGATGTCGGGGCCGGCGCCGCGGAGGGGGTCGCCTGCCACGAGCTCGAGGACGGGCCCGTTCCAGAGCACCGCTTCGTGCTCGGCACCGCGGAGCACGAGCCACGGGCTTCCGGCCCGCCTCGCTGCGGCTCCCCGTGGCTCGACCAACCAGCGTCCGCTCATCCGCAGGTGGCTGCGCAGGACGAGATTGCCGTCGAAGCGGAGCAGGAGGTTCTTCCCGACCGCCTCGACCCGTTCGAGCGTGCGGCCGTCGAGCCGTTGCGCGATCCCCTTCACCGCGGCACGCGGATGCGGGGCCTCGACCTCGACGCGCTCCCCGACGAGCACCTGCAGCCGCCGGGCCGCGCGGTGGAGCGAATCCCCTTCCGGCATGCGGGGAAGCCTACGATTGAGCCGTGCCGAAGCTGTTCATCGGAGTTCGCTGGTGGCTCGGGGTGGCTTTCGCGGTCGTGGCGGCGACGTCGACCGCGATCGTCGTCTCGCAGTTCTCCGCGAGCTCGGAGAACGCGCTCCGCACGAACGCCAAGGACACCACGATCGGCGCGGCGTTCACCGCCGCTCAGCGCATCGGCAAGCTCCCCGTGAGCAAGCACCGCCTCGCGAGGATCGCGGCCAAGCGGCAGATCGACCTCCACGTGTACCGGTCCGACGGAAGCCTCCTCGTCGCCGCGAACGCCGGCTCGAGGACGAACCAGGCGACGCTGGAGCGGCGCGCGCTCGAGTCCGCCCTCTCCGGCAAGCGCTTCGCGGGCGAGGACGGCAAGGGCGCGATCTTCGTCGTCGGGCTGCCGCTGCACCCGACCGGAGCGCTCGTGGCGATCAAGGCCCGTCCCGACGTCGCGGCCGCGATCGGCACCGTGAACGACCAGGCATTGAAGGCGGGCGTGATCGCGGGCGTCATCGGCGTCATCGTCGGGCTCCTGTTCGCCCAGCTGATCGCGCTCCGGCTGCGGCGCCTGAGCGCCGCCGCAGAGGCCATCGCGCACGGCGACTTCGAGACACCGCTCGGCTACCGCTTCCGCGACGAGTTCGGCGCGCTCGCCCAGAGCTTCGACCGGATGCGGCGCCAGCTGCGCCGCTCGTTCCGCCGGGTGGAGGCCGAGCGCGACCGTCTCCGGCTGCTGCTCGAGCGGCTGCACGAGGGCGTGCTCACGATCGACCAGGACCTCGTCGTCCACTTCGCGAACGCCGAGGCTCGCCGGCTGCTCGGGGGCCGCCTGCGGGAGGGGGACGCACTGCCGGAGCCGTGGCAGGGCTTCAGCCTGCGCGAGTTCGCCCAGCGCCTGTTCGACGAGCTCGCGACCGTCACGCAGGTGCACGTGACGCCCGACGAGCAGCAGGCGTACGGCGTGGTCGGAATCCCGTCCCAGCCGGAGACGGACTGGGCGCTGCTCGTCGTCGACGACCTGACCGAGCAGGAGCGGCGCGAGCTCGCCGAGCGCGAGTTCGTCTCGAACGCAGCCCACGAGCTGCGGACGCCGCTGACGACGATCATCGGGGCCGTGGAGGTGCTGCAGGCGGGCGCGAAGGAGGATCCCGTCGAGCGCGACCGGTTCCTCGCCCACATCGAGCGCGAGTCCGGCCGACTCGCCCGGCTCGCACGCGCGATGCTCACGCTCGCCCGGGCGCACTCGGGGCAGGAGACGCCTCGCGTGGAGGCGGTCGAGCTCGCGCCTCTCCTGCGGGACGTGGGAGCCGGCCTCCGGCCGCGCGAGGGAGTCGCCGTCGAGATCGAGGTGGCGGACGGTCTCGCGGTCGACGCGAATCGCGACCTGCTCGAGCAGGCGTTGCGCAACCTCGGCGAGAACGCCGCGAAGCACACCGCGCGCGGCTCGGTCGTCCTCCGCGCCTACGGCGACGGCAGCACGGTCACCGTCGAGGTCGAGGACTCGGGGCCCGGCATCAGGCCGGAGGTGCAGCGTCACGTCTTCGACCGCTTCTACCGCGGCGAGCGCGACGCGCACGGCTTCGGCCTCGGCCTCGCGATCGTGCGCGAGTCCGTGCGGACGCTCGGGGGCCGCATCGAGCTCGACTCTTCGCCCGGCGAGGGAACCGTCTTCCGGATCCTCCTCGCCCGGGCGCGCGTGCGGGAGCAGGTGCCGGCGGCATGAGCGTGGCGCCGGCGACCGCCAACGGCGAGCGGATCCTGCTCGTCGACGACGACCCGGGCGTACGCGACGTCGTCGCGTTCACGCTGCGGCGCGAGGGATTCGACGTCGACGAGGAGCGGGACGGGAACTCGGCGCTCGAGTCGGGACGCTCGGGCCGCTACTCGCTCGTCGTCCTCGACGTGATGCTGCCCGGCCTCTCGGGGGTCGACGTGTGCCGAGCGCTGCGAGCGGAGAGCGACGTCCCGATTCTCATGCTGACCGCGCGGGACGCGGAGTCGGACCGCGTGCTCGGCCTCGAGCTCGGCGCGGACGACTACGTCACGAAGCCGTTCTCGAGCGCCGAGCTGCTCAGCCGCGTGCGCGCGATCCTCCGGCGCCGAGAGCTCGACCGGGCAGGCGGCGGCTCGACCGTGCGGAAGCTCGGCGGCCTCCACATCGACCTCGGCCGGCACGAGGTGCTCGTCGACGGCGACCGGATCCACCTCACGCTCTCGGAGTTCAAGATCCTCTCCCTCCTGGCCGAGCAGCCCGATGCGGTCGTCTCCCGGCGCGAGCTGATGCAGCACCTCTGGGCGAGCGAGCACGTCGGCGACGAGCACGCCTGCGAGGTGCACATCTCGAATCTCCGCCGGAAGCTCGAGCGCGACCCCTCGCAGCCGGAACGGCTCGTCACCGTGCGCGGCGAGGGCTACAAGCTCCTCGCCGTGTAGCTCCGGGCGAAGAGCTGCGCTCTTCAGGCGCGCAAGACGGCGCGCCGCGGTCCTGCGAGGAAGCCGGCCTCGACGAGCAGCGGCATCACGAGCGTCTCCGCGACCGGGTTGCCGTCGAAGCGCTCGACCGCGAGGCGCTTCGCACCCCCGCGCTTGACGAACGCGACGAGCGCCGCGAGCGCCGGCCGCAGCCACTCCTCGTCCGGCTCGCGAAGCGGGACGAGCGAGCGGCCTCCCCGTTCGACGAATAGCGCCGGACCGCCGCCGAGGAGCACGACGTGCGCTCCCGCCACGCGGGCCGCGCGCGCCCCCGCACGCTTCGGCCAGGGCAGGACGGCTCCGTACGGCTGGGCAGGGTCGGCGGCGGCGAGCACGAGCGGCTCCGGCTCGTCTCCCTCGCGCGGCCGCAGCTCCCGCAGGCGCTCGACGGCGCCGCCGAGCGCGAACTGCGCGCCGCCGAGCCCTTCGACGAAGTAGCCACGACGGCACGAGCCGAGCGTCTCGAGCGCGCGGAGCTCCCCGTAGACGGCGGAGTAGCCGCCCGGAACCCCCTCGGCACGCACGCCGTCGCGCGCGACGATGCCGTGCCGCTCGAGCAGGAGCTCGGCGAGCGCACGCCGGTCCGGCTGCGCGCCGGCGAAGAGCGGCGCCGCGAGCGTCCAGCGTCCCTGCGTCGCCGTCGGCCGGTGCGCGCGGGCGCGCGAGAAGCGGCGCGCCCGGCGGTCTGGGCGCGGCGGCTGGTAGCGCCGCTCGGCCCGGAGCGGCGCCCACGAGTCGTTCGTCACCTCGCCGCCCCAGACGAGATCCCACAGCGCCGGCAACGCCGTCTCGGCGTCGAGACCGGTGGCGCCGAGGAGCCCGTCCCAGAAGAGGGCGCCGCCCGCGAGCGCGGAGCGAATCGACTCGTGCGGCTCGCCGTCCGGGGCAGGCGCCGCCGAGGGGCGCCCGAGCAGCGCCGCGTCGTCGCGGAAGAGCACCGCCACACGGTCGAGCCCGGCGCCGACCCAGACGAGCTCGCCCGACGCGCAGAGCTGGTCGAGCTGCTCGGGCCGGTAGTCGGGAACCCGCCGCGGCAGCACCTCTGCCTCCCAGAGCGGGACGGGCAGCGCGAGCGCCTGCAGCGGAACGAGCGCCTCGCGGAGCGACGCGCGGCGGTCGATCCCGTGCCAGCTCGGCAGGAACCGGCCGAGCGCCGCCTGCTCCACCGGCTCGACCTCGCGTCGCAGCGCGGCGAGCGACGCCCGCCGCAGCCTCCGCAGCACCTCCGGGTCGCACCACTCACGCTCGCTGCCACCCGGGCGGAGCTCGCCCCGCACGAGCTTCTCCTCGCGCTCGAGCTCACGCAGCTCCTCCTCGACGTCGACGCCGAACCACGCCGACGCCTCGGCGGTCGTGAACGGACCGCGACCGCGCGCCCAGCGCGCGACGAGCGAGCGCAGCGCCACGGGCACGGGCTCGAGGAACACCGCAGGCAGGCCCGAGGGCGGCACGACGCCGAGCGCGTCGCGGTAGCGGCCCGCGTCCTCGGCCGCCGCGAGCCGCTCCTCGCCGGCGACGCGGACGCGGATCGCGCGCCGCTCCGTCTCGAGAATCGCGGCGTGGGCCTCGTCGAACTCGCCGACCCGCAGGTCGCCCCGCAGGCGCAACACGTCGTGGAGCCGCTCCGGATCCCGGGGGAAGGGCCGCAGCGACGCCTCGACCTCGGAGAGCGCCGACGCGTCGATCAGCTCGCGCAGCTCCTCCTGGCCGAGCAGCTCCCGCAGGAGGTCGCGGTCGAGCGAGAGCGCCTGCGCACGCCGTTCTGCCGGCGGCGTGTCGTCCTCGTACATGTAGGTCGCGATGTAGTCGAAGAGGAGCGACGAGGCGAACGGCGAGGCCGTCGCGGTCTCCACGTCGACGAGGTCGATCTCACGCGCGCGCAGCCGGCCGAGCAGCCGCTTCAGGGCCGGAAGGTCGAACACGTCCTGCAGGCACTCGCGGTACGTCTCGAGCACGATCGGGAAGCTCGAGTACTTGCGGGCGACCTGGAGCAGCCCCTGTGCCTTGAGCCGCTGCTGCCAGAGCGGCGTCCGCTCGCCGGGGCGGCGGCGCGGGATGAGGAGCGCACGCGCGGCGTTCTCGCGGAAGCGAGCTCCGAAGAGCGCCGTCTGCCCCACCTCGGCGAGCACGAGCTCCTCGAGCTCGTCCGGATCGAGCACGAGCAGGTCGGTCGCCGGGGGCGAGTCGGCGTCCGGCAGGTGGAAGGCGATGCCGTCGTCCGACCAGATCGACTGCACCTCGAGGCCGAGCGACTCGCGCAGGCGCGCCCCCACGGCCATCGCCCACGGCGCGTGCACCCGGGCCCCGAACGGCGTGAGGATGCAGACCCGCCAGTCGCCGATCTCGTCGCGGAAGCGCTCCACCACCACGGTGCGGTCGGAGGGAAGCGCGCCCGTCGCGCGCTCCTGCTCGCGGAGGAAGGCAACGAGATTCCGCTCCGCGCGCTCGTCGAGATCGGCCACGTGCGGCTCCTTCTGCGCGAGCAGCTCGCGCGCGAAGCGCCCGATCGCCTCGCCGAGCTCGTACGGCCGGCCGACCCCCTCGCCCTTCCAGAACGGCACCGCGCCGGGCACGCCGGGCGCCGGCGAGACGAGCACCCGGTCGCGGGTGATCTCCTCGATCCGCCAGGACGAGGCGCCGAGCACGATCACCTGGCCGGCCCGCGCCTCGTAGACCATCTCCTCGTCGAGCTCCCCCACGCGCCCGCCCGCCTCGCCGGCGATGAAGACGCCGAAGAGCCCGCGGTCGGGGATCGTGCCGGCGTTCGTGACGGCGAGCCGTCGCGCCCCCGGACGGCCGCGGACGACACCGGCGGTGCGGTCCCAGACGATCCGCGGCCGCAGCTCTGCGAACTCGTCCGACGGGTACCGGCCGGCGAGCATGTCGAGGACGTTCTCGAGCTGCGCGCGCGAGAGGTCGGCGAACGGATACGCGCGGCGGACGAGCCCGTGCAGCTCCGCCACCTCGACCTCCTCGTCGGCGCAGA
Organism: uncultured Actinomycetes bacterium; assembly: GCA_963746965.1. Classification (GTDB taxonomy): domain Bacteria; phylum Actinomycetota; class Thermoleophilia; order Gaiellales; family Gaiellaceae; genus Palsa-739. Next base: position 2,646,654 of record CAVVDH010000001.1, read on the forward strand.
TCGCGACGATGTGCTGCGCCAGGACGTCGAGCGGGTTCCGCGGGATCTGCGTCTCCTCGATCAGCCCCTCGCGCATCCGCTGCGCGACGACGGCCGACTCCAGCAGGTCGGCCCGGAACTTCGGGAAGATCCGGCCGCGCGAGACCTCGCCGAGCGAGTGGCCCGAGCGGCCGATCCGCTGCAGCCCTCGCGCCACCGACTTCGGCGACTCGACCTGGATCACGAGGTCGACGGCGCCCATGTCGATCCCGAGCTCGAGCGACGACGTGGCCACCAGGCACGGGATGCGGCCCGCCTTCAGGTCTTCCTCGATCTGCGTCCGCTGCTCGCGCGCGATCGACCCGTGGTGCGCCAGGGCGATCTCCTCCTCCGCGACCTCGTTCAGCCGCAGCGCGAGCCGCTCGGCGAGTCGGCGGTTGTTGACGAAGACGATCGTCGAGCGGTGCGCGCGGACGAGCTCGGCGAGCGCCGGGTAGATCGAGGGCCAGATCGAGCGCGGCTCGTGTCCCTCCTCCCGCGTCTCCCCGGGCTCGCGCATGTCCTCGACCGGGACGACGACCTCGAGGTCGAGCTCCTTTGCGACGCCGGCGTCGACGAGCTCGATCGGCCGGCCTCCCGCGACGAACCGGCCGATCTCCGCGAGCGGGCGCTGCGTCGCCGACAGGCCGATCCGCTGGAACGGCTCCGCCACGAGCGCTTCGAGCCGCTCGACCGAGAGCGCGAGATGGGCGCCGCGCTTCGTCCCGGCGACGGCGTGCACCTCGTCGAGGATCAGCGTGTCGACGCTGCGGAGCAGCTCGCGGGCGCGCGAGGTGAGCAGCAGGAAGAGCGACTCCGGGGTCGTGATCAGGATGTCGGGCGGCTCGCGGAGCATCGCGGCGCGCTCCTTCTGCGGCGTGTCGCCCGTGCGGACGGCGACCCGGAGCTCCGAGCGGAGGCCGGCGAGCGGGCCGCGCAGGTTCCGTTCGACGTCGTAGTTGAGCGCCTTGAGCGGCGAGACGTAGAGGACGCGGAGCCCGTGCCCGGGGGCGGCCGTGAGGCGGTCGATCGCGGAGAGGAAGGCCGCGAGGGTCTTGCCCGAGCCGGTCGGCGCCTGGACGAGGACGTGGCCGCCCTGCGCGATCGCGGGCCAGCCCTTCGCCTGCGCGGGCGTCGGCGCCGCGAAGTTCCGCTCGAACCACGCCCGCGTCTCGGGGCGAAACACCGCCAGAGGCTCCATACGCCGAGCCTAGCGCCGAACGTGTGTTCCGCGCCACCGGCTCGCTACGCTCGCCTCCATGACGTATTCGATCGTCGGGCGGGACGAGACGAGCGGCGAGCTCGGAGTCGCGGTGCAGTCGCGGGCGTTCGGCGTCGGCATGTGCGCGTGGGCCCTCCCCGGGGTCGGCGCGATCGCGACGCAGGCGTTCACGGAACGCGGCTACGGGCCGCGCGGCCTCGACCTTCTCGCCGCCGGGGATCCGCCTGCCGAGGCGCTCGCGCGGCTGCTCGAGACGGACGAGCAGCGCGACTTCCGCCAGGTCGCCTTCCTCGCCGCCGACGGGCAGACGGCCGCGCACACCGGAGCCGGCTGCATCCCGGACTGCGGCCACACCGAGCGGCCCGGCGTCTCGGCGCAGGGAAACATGCTCGCCTCGCCCGCTGTCTGGCACGCGGCCGCGGACACGTTCGGCGAGACGGAGGGCCCGCTCTCCGAGCGCCTGCTCGCCGCGCTCGACGCCGCCGAGGAGGCCGGAGGAGACTTCCGCGGCCGAGAGAGCGCGACGCTCGTCGTCGTCTCCGGCGACCCGGGCGACGCGCCCTGGCAGCGCGTCTTCGACCTCCGCGTCGACAACCACGCCGAGCCTCTGCAGGAGCTGCGCCGCCTGCACGCGATCGCCGCCGCCTACCGTCGCCGGCGCGGCATCGACGAGCAGACGGATCTCGAGGAGGAGGTGGACGTCGCACAGGCGGCCGGACTGCCCGACGACCAGGTCGCTCTCACCGCCGCGATGGTCGCCGTCGCCCGCGGCGACCTCGACGAGGCGGCGGCACGGCTCCGCCCGGTCGGCGATTCCGACCCGCGCTGGCACGAGACGCTCGAGCGGTACGTCCGGCTCGGACACCTGCCGGCGGCGGTCCTCGACCGCCTCGGCTGACCCTGCCGCAGAGCTCCGGCGTAGGATCACGCCGTGCCCGAAGCGCTCTGGTTCACCGACGACGAGGAGGCGTGCCGGCTGCTCGCACGAGAACCGTTCGCGCTCCTCGTCGGGTTCGCGCTCGACCAGCAGGTGACCGTCCAGCAGGCGTTCCTCGGGCCGCTCCGCCTGAAGCAGCGGCTCGGCACGCTCGAGCCGGGCGCCGTGGCCGACGCCGATCTCGAGCCGCTCTTCCGGGAGAAGCCGGCGATCCACCGCTTCCCGGGCTCGATGGCCGAGCGGGTGCGCGAGCTCGCCGCGACCGTCGAGGAGGAGTACGGCGGCGACGCGTCCCGCCTCTGGACGGATGCGGTGGACGGGCCCGACCTTCGCCGGCGCATCGGCGCGCTCCCGGGTTTCGGCGAGATGAAGGTCAAGTCGCTCGGGTCGGTGCTCGCCAAGCGCTACGGCGTCGCCGTCGCGCAGGAGCTCGTCCCGGCGCATCCGACGCTGGGAGACGTCGACTCACCGCAGGCACTCGCCGACTACCAGGCTGCGAAGAAGGCTCACAAGGCCCAGTGGACGGCATCCAGGTCCGCACGCTGACGGACGGGGGCCAGCCGGCCGAGCAGACCGCCCGCGCCCTCGCCGACTTCGTCTCCGCGGCCGAGCGGACGCTCGTGATCGCGATCTACGACTTCCACCTCCCCCCGCCGCTCGACGCGATCGTGCACGGGGCGCTGGCGGCCGCGGCCGAGCGCGGGGTCGCCGTCCGCCTCGCGTACAACGTCGACCATCCGAAAGACGGCCCGCCGCCGCCGCCCCTCACGCAGCCGGAGGTGGTCGAGGCCCTGCCGTTCCCGACGGCCGCGATCCCGGGCGTGCCGGACCTCATGCACCACAAGTACGTCGTGCGCGACTCCGCCTCCGTCTGGACCGGCTCGACGAACTGGACGGCCGACTCGTGGACGCGGGAGGAGAACGTCGTCCTCACCGTCGACTCGGCCGCGATCGCCGCCCGCTACGGCGCCGACTTCGAGCAGCTCTGGACAACGCGCGAGGTCCGGCACAGCGGGCGCGTCGAGACGGCGCCGATCGACGGGATGCGCGCCTGGTTCTGTCCGGGCCGCGGCGACAAGCTCGCGCACCGGATCGCGAAGGCGATCGGTTCCGCGCGCCGCCGCGTGCGGATCGCCTCCCCCGTGATCAGCTCGGCGCCGATTCTCGCGACGCTCGCGCAGTCCGCCACCGACGGGAAGGTCGACCTCGCGGGCGTCGTCGACGCCACGCAGATCCACGAGGTGCTCGCACAGTGGCACGAGAGCGGGACGGCGGAGTGGAAGGCGCCGTTGCTGCGGACGGTGCTCACGCGCGCGCCGTTCTCCGGCAAGCGCACGACGCCGTACGCGCCCGGCTCGGTGCACGACTACATGCACGCCAAGGTCACGGTCGCCGACGACCGCGTCTTCGTCGGCAGCTTCAACCTCTCCCACTCCGGCGAGCTCAACGCCGAGAACGTGCTCGAGGTCGACGACTCGCAGCTCGCCGACCGGCTCGCTTCGTTCGTCGACGAGGTGCGGCTGCGGTATTCCCCCGTGTCGCTGTAGGGGAATTCCTCTCGCGCCGGGCCCGGCGACGACCGACGAATCCCTCATGGCTGCGGCGGTCGCACTCCTCCCGTACCCGTTTCGGGGGATGTTCCGGTCATACCGGACGCATACCGCCCACCCACTCGCTTTCATAGCTCGCCGACCGATCCTCTGGCCACCGGGCAACGAGCCCGCCCCGTACGAACGAGACCAGAGGAGTTACGACATGCACAAGATCCTGAACGCCGGGCGGACGGTCAAGCTGATCGTCGCCGCCGCGACAGCGGTGGTCGTCTTCGCGAGCGTCTACGGCTTCGCCGCGTCGCTCGGCATCAGCACGAGCGGCCTCGGCGCCGACACGAAGGTGGTTGCCTCCTGCGGCACGGGGCTGACCTTCGCGTACACGACGTCGTACTACTCGGGGGTCCCGGGATATGCCGTGAGCGGCATCAACCTTTCGAACATCCCCTCGGGCTGCCTGAGCAAGAGCCTCTCGGTGACCTTCTACAACGGCAGCAACAACGCCGTCGGCTCGGCCGTCACGGCGACGCTGCCGGCTTCGGGGACGACGCAGAGCATCGCGATCACGCCGTCCGCGAACACGATCGACGCCAGCGCCGTGACCGGCGTCGCGGTGACCGTCTCGTAACACTCGATCTCACGTACGGGCGGACTGCGGGTGGGGTGCCGGACGACGCCCCACCCGTCCCGTCTCGTGGAGGTAGCGAGTGAAACGACTGAACAGCATCCTCGGCTTCGTCGCCACTGCGGCGCTCCTGTCGATCGGAGTCGCGGCCGCAGCGAACCTCGGGGCCGGCACCGGCAAGCTCTCCACCGGGAACGCGGCCATCGTGGGCTGCACCTCCGCCGCACTCACCGCGACCCGCAACGTGAACAACGGCGGCAACGTCACACAGGTCAACGTCCTGAACGTTCCGCAGGCGTGCTCGGGAGAGACGCTCGCCGTGACGCTCGAGAACAGCGCGCACGCGAGCCTCGGCGGCGCGTCGACGACGGTCGGCGCGTGCACCGGCGGCTGCACGGTCTCCGTGACCGGCTTCGGCGCCGCCCCGGCAGCGAACGTCGTCACCTACGCGCTGTCCGTCACGCAGTAGGCCGGCCATGACTCGCCTCCGCATCACGCCGCTCCGCCTCGCCGCCGCGATCGGAATCGGATTGCTCCTCACCGCGGGGGTGGCGTACGCGGCGAGCCTCGGCATCGCCTCGAAGAAGCTCCACGCGTGGAGCCAGACACTGAGCAAGGGAACGTGTAGCCCGGCCGAGTCGGACGCGGAGATCAGGGCGAACAGCGCGAACAAGAACTTCGGCAGCCAGTCCGCGGAGCAGATCCGCTACAAGAACAACGGCAGCAACTGGTACGTGCTCGTCGGATTCGACCTCGCCGGATCCCCCTGCTCGCTCCCGACGTCCGGCGGAGCCGATTCCGCCGTGTTGACGATCAGGGTCACGGCCACCGCCAAGGGCCCCGACACGATCTCCGCGTACCCCATCACCTCGGCGTGGGACGCCTCGACCGTCACCTGGAACACCATGCCGACGCACGGCTCGACGCCCGACTTCAGCTTCGCGGACGCCGGAACGTACACGTTCACCGTCACGGCCGCGATCGACGGCGGCATCAAGAACGGCGCCTTCTACGGCTGGATGCTCGTCGACACGACCGGCACGAACAACGCGAAGACGACCATCGCCGGCCAGGGCTCGGGACAGAACCCCTCGATCGCGCTCAGCTATGAGAAGTAGCGCCGCGACGGTCTCGCCCCCCGCTGCGCCGCGCCGCCTTCTCCCCGCGAGGCGGGCGGGCGTGGTCGCGGCGCTGCTCGCGCTCGTCGCGACGGTGCTCTGGTTCGGCCTGCCGCAGAGCCTCGGCGGCCGCGCCGACTGGGTGCTCGTGAGCGGGACGAGCATGCTGCCGCGTCTTTCCACGGGCGATCTCGTCCTCGTCGAGCGCCGGCCGGGCTACCACGCCGGCGAGGTCGTCGCCTATCGCGTGCCGAAGGGCCAGCCCGGCGCCGGGTTCGTGGTCATCCATCGGATCGTCGGCGGCAACGGCCGGACCGGCTGGATCGTGAAGGGCGACAATCGCACGTCGCCCGACCGCTGGCGCCCGACGGACGGCGACGTCCTGGGGGCGAAGCTCCTGCGCATCCCGGATGCCTGGCTGCTCCTTCGCTTCCTCCGCACACCGCTCTTCCTCGCCCTGCTCGCCGGTTTCGGCGTCCTCTTCTGGATCGCATCCTCCGGCGAGCCGGAGAAGGACCCACCGCAGGCCAAGCCGGAGGCGAGCTGACGTGAGCGCCGCGGCGGAGGTCTACGTCCTCGAACGCCGAGCGGTCCTCGACCGGCTCCGCTGGACGGGCGTCCACCTCACACGGCACCCGAAGCTGATTCTCGGCACGGCGGTCGCAGGCATGCTCGGGACGTTCGTCGCGATGCTGTCGGTGGGCAACGCGGGCCGGGTCGGCGCGATCGCCTTCGTCCCGTGGGTCGCACTGCTCGCAGCGCGCCTCGGCCCGGGCGCCGGCAGTCTCGCCGGCACCGCGGCGATGGCCCTCTACCTCCTCGCGGCCGAGACGGTCGGCGGCCCTCACGACGCGGCCGCGCTGACACTGCGGCTCGCCGCGCTCGTCGGAGTCGGCGTCGCCGCCGGGCTCTCCTCCCGGCGCATCTCGTCGGGCGCGCTCGAGCTGGAGGCGACGACCGCGCTCCAGCAGGCGCTGCTCGACTCGACGGTCGACGGGATCTGCCTCACGGACGCGGGCGGCCGGCTCCTCTACGCAAACGCGCCCCTCCAGCACTTCGCGGTGGAACACGGGCTTCCGCTCGGCGGGACGGTGACGGAGAGACTGCTCGCGCTCGCCGACGCGACGACCGAGCCCGACCGCTTCCGCGAGCGGATGCACGAGCTCGAGCACCATCTCACGGCGAGCGAGGACGAGTTCGAGCTCGCGGAGACCCGCCGTGTCTTTCACGGCCACAGCGCACCCGTGCTTCGACCGAACGGCTCCCTCGTCGGCCGCGTCTGGACTCTGCGGGAGGTGACGGCGGACCGGCACCTCGAACGGTTGCGCGACGCCTTCCTCGCCGCGGTCTCGCACGAGCTGCGCACCCCGCTCACCTCGATGTCCGGCTTCCTCGAGCTGCTCGCCGACGAGGAGCACCGGCTCGACCCCACCGGCCGACGGTACGTCGAGGCGATCCGCCGCGGCAACGCCCGCCTGCGCCGGATCGTGGACGACCTCCTCCTCGTCGCCGAGATCGAGGCGGAACGGCTCGAGCTCCGTCCCGTGCCGACCGACCTGGCCGAGCTCGCAGCGGAGACGGTGGAAGCCGCCGTGCCCGTCGCCGCGGAGCGAGGGATCGAGCTCACCCTCGACGCCACCGGGCCCCTCCCGCTCGAGGCGGACGCCGACCGGCTGCGCCAGGTGCTCGACAACCTCGTCTCGAACGCGCTCAAGTTCACGCCTGCAGGGGGCGTGGTGACGCTGTCGGTTCGGGCGGCCGCCGGCCGGCTGCGGGTGGACGTCGTCGACACCGGCATCGGCATCCCCCGGAACGAGCTCGGCCAGCTCTTCTCCCGCTTCTACCGCGCCTCGACGGCGACCCGCCGAGCGATTCCCGGCACCGGCCTCGGGCTCGTCATCGCCCGCGCCATCGTCGAGGCGCACGGCGGCACGATCACCCTCGAGAGCCGCGAGGGGCACGGCACGCGCGTGACCATCACTCTTTGACCCCGCGATGCTCCGGACGAGGTGCCTATCCGGGAGGGACGTAGCGGTAGCCGAAGCCGCGGACGGTCTCGATCGGGTGGAAGCCGCCGGCTCCGTGCCCGAGCTTCTTGCGCAGGTACGAGACGTAGAGCTTCACCTGGTCCCGCGAGACGCCCGCCGGATGTCCCCATCCGTGCTCGACGAGCTGGTCGGCCGAGAGCACCTGCCCCGCGTGCTCGACGAAGGCGACGAGCAGCCGGAACTCGAGCGGCGTGAGCCGGACGGGCAAGCCGCGGGAGAGGACGAGTCGCTGCGCGTGGTCGATCGAGACGGCTCCGTCGTCGTAGTGCTCGAGGTGCTTCGGCTCCGGAGCCCGTCGCAGGAGCGCCTCGATTCGCGCGAGCAGCTCCTGGCGGCCGAAGGGCTTCACGACGAAGTCGTCGGCACCGGCCCGGAAGCCGCGCACCTTGTCGATCTCGCCGCTGCGCGCCGTGACGAGGATCACGGGCACGTCGCTCAGATCGCGCAGGCGCTCGAGCGTCTCGAAGCCGTCGAGCTCCGGCATCGAGAGATCGAGGACGACGAGGTCGCACGGGCTCTCGTGGAACACGCGAAGGGCGGCCCGGCCGTCGTTGGCGGTCTCCACGCCGTAGCCCGCCCCGCGCAGGAGCTCCTCGAGCAGAAGGCAGATGTCGTCGTCATCGTCGACAACCAGCACCCGCCGCAAAGGTGCCGTCACCACTGCACTCAGTATCTCGCACCGATCGGCCGATGACAGGGCCATGCGTCGTCTGATCGTTCCCGCGGCGGTCGCTACTGCCCTCGCGGGCTTGCTGCTGACCGGCGCGTCCGCCCGGGCGCTGCGGCTCCCGGCAGCCCGGCATTGCCCCGTCTTCCCGGCGAGCAACCCGTGGAACCAGCGCGTCGACAGGCTTCCGGTCGCGGCCGATTCCGCGCAACTGATCGCCTCGATCGGCCTCGACGCACCCGTGCACGCCGACTTCGGCTCGGGCAAGTGGGACGGCGGGCCGATCGGGATCCCCTTCGACGTCGTCTCGCGGAAGACGCCGCTCTCCCGCGTCGCGTTCGAGTACGCCGACGAGTCGGACCGCGTCCGCTACCCGATCCCGCGCCGCGTCCACATCGAGGGAGGAGCGCACGCCACCGGCGACCGGCACGCGATCCTCGTCGACAAGAGCAGCTGCCGCCTCTACGAGCTGTACGACCTGCGCCGCACGGGCAACGGCTGGACGGCGGGCTCGGGCGCCGTCTGGAAGCTCGGCTCGAACCACCTCCGCCACGCCGGCTGGACCTCCGCGGACGCCGCGGGGCTGCCGATCTTCCCCGGCCTCGCCCGCTGGGACGAGGTCTCGCGCGGCGTGATCGACCACGCGCTCCGCTTCACGGCGCCGGAGACGCGGCGCGCGTACGTCTACCCCGCACGCCACTACGCGTCCAGCTCTACCGACCCGTCGCTGCCGCCGATGGGGCTGCGCGTGAGACTGAAGGCGAGCGTGAACGTGGCGTCGTTCCCGCGGCAGGCGCGCGTGGTGCTCCGCGCGCTGCAGCGCTACGGGATGATCCTCGCCGACAACGGTTCGCCCTGGTACGTGTCCGGGGCGCCGAACCGGCACTGGTCGAACGACGCCCTCCACTCGCTCGGGCGCCTGAACGGCGCCGACTTCGAGGTCGTCGACACCTCATCGCTGCCCGAGCCCGGCAAGTAGCCCGAGCTACCGCGCCGCCCAGCTCGCCCGCGGGTCGGGCAGCGGCGTCAGCAGCGGCTCGACCCGTTCGCGCAGATGCTCGAACGCGGGCGGCAGGATCAGCTTCTCGCCGAGGTGCGCAGGATCCTCGTCGGTCGCGAAGCCCGGCCCGAGCGTCGCGATCTCGAAGAGCACGCCGCCCGGCTCGCGGAAGTAGATCGAGCGGAACCAGAAGCGGTCGATGATCTCGGTCGGACGCCCGCCGGCGTCCTGGACGAGGTCGCGCCACGCCGCGTGGTCGTCCATCGTCGAGGCCCAGGCGACGTGGTGGACGGTGCCGGCGCCGCCGACGCCCGGCGCGCCCGGCGCCTCCGTGTACTCGATCCAGCCGCCGCGCGTCTCGGCGCGGGTGTCCCAGCGGCCGTCCTCCTGCTCGAAGCCGAGCGCAGAGAGGAAGTCGGCGCTCGTGCTGCCGTAGGCGCGCACGCCCTCGAACCCCTGCAGCGCGAGCTCCCGCGGGATCTCGGGATGGCGCGCCACGAGCGGCTCGTCCGCGACGTGCGAGACGACGAGCTCGTGCCGCAGCCCTTCCGGGTTCGCGAAGCGAAGCGAATCGCCGTCCGGCTCGACGAGGTGGCCCTCCGCCCCGAGCCGGTCGGCCCAGAACTCCAGCGCTGCCGCCGAGCCGACCCGCCAGACGACGGTGTGGATCATCCCCTCGCCCGCCACTCCGGGCCGCGCGTTCGGGTACTCGAAGAACGTGATGTCGGAGCCCGCCCCTCCGTCCTCGTCGGCGTAGAAGAGGTGGTAGACGGTCGGATCGTCCTGGTTGACGGACTTCTTCACGAGCCGGAGGCCGAGAACCCTCGTGTAGAAGTCGACGTTTCCCGGCGCGTCGCCCGTGATGCACGTCACGTGGTGGATGCCGTCGAGCCTCATCGTCGCCTCCTTGCGGGTGTCATTGCGCGCGAGCCGGGGAAAAGGGTCGCATGCCCACGGACCAGTACCACGAACCGCCCGACGAGCTGTCGCCCGAGATCCGCAGCTTCGCGCGGATGGCCGCGTCGCTGCAAGAGGAGGCCGAGGCGATCGGATGGTACGAGCAACGGATCTCGCTCGAGCCCGACGAGCAGGCGCGCGCGATCATGGAGAACGCGCAGCAGGAGGAGTTCAAGCACTTCGCCATGAGCCTCGAGTGGCTCACCCGGCGGAACGAGAAATGGCGCGTCGTGCTGCGCGACGTCCTCTTCCAGGAGGGCGACATCGTCGAGCTCGGCGAGCGGGCAGAGGACGACGTCGACCGGGTGGACGGGTAGCTCACGCGAACGGCCCCATCGTCGGGAAGCGGTCCTCGCCGTCGAGCAGGTGCCGGAGGAAGAGCGCGACCCCGAGGTCGCCGGTGAAGAGCGAGTAGCGGCCGCGGCCGACCGCCGCGCGCTCCTGCTCGACCTGGCCGATCGCGTGCAGCGCGAACGCGCGCGCCCGCTCGAGCCAGAGCTCGTCGCCGGTGCGTCGGTGGAGGACGAGGAACGCGTACGCGTTGCCGGCCGTGCCGTGGCAGATGCCCGGCCCCTTCGCGAGCGGCCCGGCCCGCCAGGTCAGCTCGCCGCCGGCGAGGGCGAGCTCCTCGTCGAGCAGGTCGCCGAGCGTCGCCACCATCCCCGGCGCGCCGTGGCACCACTGCACGCGAATCTCCTCGGGCGTGATCTCGGTCGTCGGCATCCAGTTGACGAGCCCGTCCGCCCGCACGAGGTACGGCTCCAGGTCGGCGAGGGCCGGCGCACGCCCCCGGTTGGCGAGCGCGCGGACATTGCCCGCATAGCCGTGCGCCGGGCCGAGGAACCGGAACACGCGGCCGTAGAGCTGCTGCGTCCAGAGCCCGTCCTCGTCGCGCGCCGCCTCGACTCGCTCTGCGCTCGCGCGCCACGCCTCGTCCCAGCGCGCCTCGCCCGTCCACGCGAGCATCGCCTCGGCGGCGAGCATCGTGCCGGGCGTCCCCCACATCACCTCGTTCGTCTCCGACTCGAGGTTCTCGACGACGAGCTCGTGGACGCGGTCGGCGAGGCCCGCGTCGCCGGTCAGCCGGGACGCGACGAGCGCGATCCCGCACTCGCCGCCCCAGTAGCTGCCGGCGGCTGCGTACTCCGGCATGTCGGGCTCGGCGCGGTAGCGCTCGACGAACGAGGCGGCGGCGTCCTCCCAGCCGGTCGAGCCGAGCTCGTGCAGGGCCCAGATCACGCCGGCGCCGCCGAGATAGACGCACGAGGGGCCGTCGTCGTCCCCGTCGCGTGGATGCCACGGCCAGCGCACGCCGTCGAAGGCCGACTCCGCGTCGGAGACGATCGCCCGGATCGCCTCCTCGACGCGCGCCTCGTCCCACTCGCCCGCGGCGAGCGGCTCGTGCTCGGCCGGCCGCCAGAGCTCAGCCAACGCCGGCGAGGAGGAACGCGCGGGACTCGCGCAGCATCTCGCGCGCGATCACGAGGCGCTGGATCTCCTGCGTTCCCTCGTAGATCTGCGTGATCTTCGCGTCGCGCATGAAGCGCTCCACGGGGTATTCCCTGATGTAGCCGTAGCCGCCGAGGATCTGCACGGCCTCGGTCGTGACGGCCATCGCGACGTCGCCGCACTTGAGCTTCGCCATCGCGGAGGCCTTCGTCAGCTCCGGTCCCTCTACCCCGTCGTCGGCCATGCGCCCGAAGCGGTAGAGGAGGCCGCGCGCCGCCTCGCACTCGGTCTCCATGTCGGCGAGCTTCGCCTGGATGAGCTGGTGCCGGCCGATCGGCTTCCCCATCGTCTCGCGCGTCTTCGCGTACTCGAGCGCGTAGTCGGTCGCGCCCTGCGCGATGCCGAGCGCCTGCGCCGCGACGCCGGGACGCGAGCGGTCGAGGATCCGCATCGCGATCCGGAAGCCCTCGCCCTCGGAGCCGAGGAGGTTCGAGGCGGGGATGCGGCAGTCGTCGAAGGTCAGCTCGCCGGTCGTCGAGCCCGAGATGCCCATCTTCGGCTCGAGCCTGGCGACCGCGAAGCCGGGCGTGTCCGCCTCCACGACGAAGGCCGAGATGCCGGAGTGGCCGGCGTCCGGGTCGGTCTTCGCGAAGACGGTGTAGAGGTTCGCGACGCCGGCGTTCGTGATGAAGCGCTTCGAGCCGTCGAGGACGTACTCGTCGCCTTCGCGGCGGGCGGTCGTCCGCATCGCGGCCGAGTCCGAGCCGGAGCCCGACTCCGTGAGCGCGTACGCCGGGAGCCACTCGCCGGAGGCGAACTTCGGCAGGTAGCGCTCCTTCTGCTCGTCGCTGCCCGCGAGCTTGATGCCGAGCGAGCCGAGCTCCTGCACGCAGAGGATGAGCGCCGAGGTCGCGCAGACCTTCGCCACCTCCTCGATCGCGACGAGCGAGAGGAGCGTGCCGGTGCCGAGGCCGCCGTGCTCCTCGGCGAAGAAGAGGCCGAAGATGTCGTTCTCGCGGAACAGCTCGACGACGTCCCAGGGGAACTCGTGGGAGGCGTCGATCTCGGCCGCGCGCGGCGCGATCCGCTCGCGTGCAAGCTGCCGGACGAGGTCGCGGAGCTCCCGCTGCTCGTCGCTCAGGACGTCCCAGGGCACGCGCAGATTCTAGGGCGACGCGTGACAGACGGCCTCGACGTTGTTGCCGTCGGGATCGAGGACGAAGGCGCCGTAGTAGTTCTCGTGATACCAGCGCAGGCCGGGCGGACCGTTGTCGACGCCGCCGGCGGCGAGCGCGGCGGCGTAGAACGCGTCGACCGTCGCGCGGTCGTCGCAGGTGAACGCGACGTGGAGCCCGGTCGTGTACGGCTCTCGCTGGTGGAGCCAGAAGACCGGGTGGCCCCGGTCGCCGAACCCGGCGACTCCATGCTCCGGCCACTCCGCGAGGACTGTCCAGCCGAGCGGTGCGAGCGCCTGCTCGTAGAAGGCGCGGCTGCGCTCGTAGTCGCGCACGTTGGGCCCGACATGATCGAACATGCGCACATGATCCTCCGCAACGGGACGATCCGCACGCTCGACCCGTCGCTGCCGACCGTCTCTTCCCTCTGGATCGCAGGCGAGCGGGTCACCGGCGGCGTCGGGGTGCACGAGACGGCGCTGCCGAGCCCGGAGACGGTCGACCTCGGCGGCCGCTGCGTCCTGCCGGGCTTCACCGACTCGCACGTCCACTTCCCCACCTGGGCGCTCGCGCGACGCGACGTCCAGCTCGACGGCTGCGCCTCGCTCGCGGAGGCGCTCGACCGGCTGCGCGCCGCCCCGCGAGACGGGAGCTGGCTCCGCGGGCAGGGCTGGCGCGACGCCGACTGGCCGGACGGCCCGCCGACCCGCGAGGCGCTCGACGAGATCGAGCCCGACCGGCCCGCGCTGCTGATCTCGAAGGACTACCACGCCCTCTGGCTCAACTCCGCCGCGCTGGCCCTCGCCGGCGGCGACCTCGAGGTCGAGGGCGGAGTCGTCGTCCGCGACGGCGACGGCGAGCCGAGCGGCGTCCTCTACGAGCGCGCGGCCTGGCAGTTCAAGGAGCGCCATGCGCCGGTTCCGGACGAGGAGTACGTCGAGGCGATGCGCGAGGGCGTGCGCGTCGCGTCGGCACGCGGCGTGACGGCGCTGCACGACAAGGACGGCTGGCTCGGTGCGATCGGTCTCTGGCAGCGGCTCGAGCAGCAGGGCGGCCTGCCGCTCCGCGTCTGGCAGTCGACGCCCGCCGACCGGCTGGGCGAGCTGCGCGCGATCGGCCTCCGCAGCGGCAGCGGCTCGTCGCTCCTGCGGCTCGGCTACCTGAAGACGTTCATGGACGGGACGCTCGGCTCGCAGACGGCGTGGATGAGCGACGGCAGCGGCGTCGTGATCACCTCGGGCGAGGAGCTCGAGGAGCTCGTGCGCGACGGCGCGGCCGCCGGGTGGCCGGTGGCCGTGCACGCGATCGGCGACGGGGCGAACCGGGCCGCCCTCGACGCCTTCGAGCGAACCCTGGACGCATGGAGGCCGCGCGGCCTCCGCCCCCGGATCGAGCACGCGCAGTGCCTCGCGCCGGAAGACGTCGCGCGCTTCGCCGAGCTCGGCGTGGCCGCATCCGTCCAGTTCTCGCACGCTCCCTCCGACGAGGAGCTCGCGCGCCGGTACTGGGCCGACCGGCTCGGCCGCACCTACTCGTTTCGGTCGCTGCTCGACGCAGGGGCCCTCCTCGCGAACGGCTCCGACGCACCGGTGGAGGAGCTCGAGCCGTGGGCAGGGGTCGTCGCGGCGGTCCTCGGCCACTGGCGTGACGACCAGAGGCTCACGCTCGAGCAGGCGCTCCATGCCGTGTGCGTCGCGCCGGCCCGGCTGTCACACGAGGAGCGGATCCGCGGCACGCTCGTCCCGGGCCGCTACGCCGACCTCGTCGTGCTCGATCGGGATCCCTTCGCCTGTGAGCCGGAGGAGCTGCGGGAGGTGCAGGTCGTCGCGACGATGGTGGGCGGCCGCTGGACGCACGACCCGCCGCCCTGGGATTGAGAGGGTGGGCGGCATGCAGACGGGCTCGATCCACGATCTGCGTCCGGACGCCTTCGAGTACGCCTGGGACAAGGCGATCGAGCCGGCGCTCGAGGTCGACTCGGGCGAGACGGTCGTCCTCCACGTCCGCGACGCGTCGGACGAGCAGATCACGGCCACCTCGAGCGCCGACGACGTCGCGGCACTGGACTTCGAGAAGGTCAATCCCGTCAGCGGCCCGATCTACGTCAAGGGCGCTCTGCCGGGCGACACGCTCGCCGTGGAGCTGCTCGAGTTTCGCCCGCCGAGCTGGGGCTGGACGGCGATCATCCCCGGCTTCGGGCTGCTGAGCGAGGAGTTCCCCGACCCGTGGCTCCGGATCTCGGAGGTGGCCGACGGGGTCGTCCGCTTCTCCGAGCGGGTCACCCTCCCGTTCCGGCCGTTCCCGGGGACGCTCGGCGTCGCGCCGCCCGAGCCGGGCCCGCACTCGATCGTGCCGCCGTCGCGCTGGGGCGGGAACATGGACGTCAAGCACCTCGAGGCCGGCGCGACGCTCTACCTCCCGGTCGGGGTCGAGGGTGCCCTCTTCTCGCTCGGCGACACGCACGCGGCCCAGGGCGACGGCGAGGTGTGCGGCACCGCGATCGAGACGGCGATGGACGTGACGCTCCGGCTCGGCGTGCGCAAGGACGTCCGCGTCGACGCGCCACAGTTCGACGTCCCGGCCGCCCCGGCCGAGCGGTCGGGCCACCACGTCTGCACCGGTGTCGGCCCCGACCTCCTCGAGGCGGCGCGCGACGCCGTGCGCGCGACGATCGGCTGGCTCGGCGAGAACCACGGCCTCGAGCCGGAGGAGGCCTATGCGATCGCGAGCGTCGCGTGCGACCTGCGGATCCACGAGGTCGTCGACCAGCCCAACTGGGTCGTGGGCTGCTTCGTGCCCACCGGGATCTTCGCGACGTAGGAACGGGCGTACAATCGGGGTCGATGGCCGTTCGGACCATGAACCCGGTGCACGTCGCGGGCACCTGCGCGGTTGCCGCCACGGCCGAGATCATCGGCGCGAAGTGGACGGCGCTCCTCGTCCACGACCTCTCCGAGGGGCCGCGGCGCTTCTCGGAGCTCGAGCGCTCGTGCCAGGGCATCAGCCCCCGCACGCTCGCCGAGCGGCTGCGCGCGCTCGAGTCCGACGGGATCCTCGAACGGCAGAGCTACGACGAGACGCCGCCCCGCGTCGAGTACCGGCTGACCGAGAAGGGGTCCTCGCTGCTGCCGATCATCGACGCGATGCGCGAGTTCGGCCACGACTGGCTCTCGTGCGGCCAGGCCCACCCGCACGACCTGTAGCCGTCAGCCGTTCAGTCGTCCGAGCGCGGTGAAGAGCGCGGCGACGGTGTCGATCCCCGCCGCGAAGTACGGGACGAGGAAGCGCTCGTTCGGCGAGTGGATGTTCGAGTCGGGCAGCGCAAAGCCGCTCAGCACCGTGTCGATCCCCTGCTCGGCGAGTGCGGGCATGAGCGGGATCGAGCCGCCGACGCGGGTGAGGAGCGGCCGGACGCCGAGCGTC
Organism: uncultured Actinomycetes bacterium; assembly: GCA_963746965.1. Taxonomy (GTDB): domain Bacteria; phylum Actinomycetota; class Thermoleophilia; order Gaiellales; family Gaiellaceae; genus Palsa-739. Next base: position 2,662,843 of record CAVVDH010000001.1, read on the forward strand.
TGCTCGAACGCCTCGACCGCGAGCCGGATCGCCGGCGCGTCCGCGCGGACGAGCCCCGGATTCGCACCGGTCCACTCGATCTCGAGCTCCGCCCCCTCGGGCGCCGCCTCGCGCAGCAACCGCTCGGCGGCGGCACCGATCGTCTCGACGTCCTGCCCCGGCGCGAGGCGGATCGAGAACTCCGCCGAGGCGGCGACGCTGAGCGTCGTGTTGCGGACGCCGGGCTTGCCGCCGAGGATCCCGTTCACGTCCGCCGCCGGCTCCGCCCAGGTGCGCACGTAGAACTCCTCGGCCGCCTTGGCGTCGAGCGGCCGCGCACCCTGCTCGGAGAGGGACTCCGCCCCCGAAGGCAGCTGCGACCACGCCTCGAGCTCCTCGGCGGTCGGTGGGGCGATTCCCGCACGCAGCGGCTCCGGCAGCCGGCCGTCGGGCCCCGCGAGCACCGCGTCGAGACAGCGCATGAGCACGTGGACGGCGTTGAGCGCGACGCCTCCGTACATCCCCGAGTGGAGGTCGCGCGCGCCCGTTCGCACCTTGACGTCGACGCCGACGAGGCCCCGGGTCGCGAGCTCGATCGTCGGGACGTCGCGCCTCAGCATCCCGCCGTCGAAGATCACGGCGACGTCGGCGCCGCGCTCGTCCTGCCCGACCCAGTCGGCGATCGTGTGGCCGCCGATCTCCTCCTCGCCGTCGCACGCGAAGCGGAGGTTGACGGGCAGCGCCCCCGCCTCGACGAGCCGCTGCGCGGCGCGGAGGACGATCCAGAGCTGGCCCTTGTCGTCGGCGATGCCGCGGCCGTACGCCCACTCGCCGCGGATGTCGAGCTGGAACGGCTCGGACTCCCAGAGCTCGAGCGGCGCGGGGGGCTGGACGTCGAAGTGGTTGTAGACGAGCACGGTCGGAGCGCCGGCGGCGCCGTTCGACGCAGGGATCTCGCCGAGCGCGAGCTCGCGCTCGCCGAACGGCGTGAGCTCCGCGGTGCCGCCGATGCGGCGGATGAACTCGCAGACCCACTCGCCGGCCCGCTGCACGTCCTCGCGATGAGCCGGATCGGCGCTCACGCTCGGGATCGCGATCAGCTCAGCCAGCTCGGCGCGCCAGGCTTCCTCCACGAGGAGAGACTCTACGGAGATAGTGCGCGCCGCCGCCGAGCGAACCCGCCTCGTCGTCGGGATTGAGGAGCGCGCAGGTGCGGAGCGAGAGACAGCCGCAGCCGATGCACGTCGTCAGCCGGCCGCGGATCGCCTCGAGCGTGGCGATCCGCTCGTCGAGCTCGCGCCGCCAGCTGCGCGAAAGCCGCTCCCAGTCGCGCTTCGTCGGCGTCTTGCCGGCCGGCAGCTCGTCGAGCGCGCTGCGGATCCGCTCGAGCGGGATGCCGGCCGCCCTCCCCGCCTGCACGAGCGCGACGCGGCGCAAGGTGACCGCCGCGTAGCGCCGCTGGTTGCCGTCGGTGCGGCGAGCGGCGACGAGCCCCTCCCGCTCGTAGAAGCGGAGCGCCGACCGTGCCACGCCGCTCCTCGCCGACAGCTCGCCGATGCTCAACTCCCTTCCCACTTGACTTAAACCTTACTTGAGGTTCTACCGTGTGTGGTGATGGCCGCCACGACGACTCTCGGCTACGACGACCTGCCGGCGCTCCTGACCCGGCTGACGGGGGACGAGAAGCACGACCGGAGCTCGTTCTCGACCCTCGACGTCCTCTGGGTGCTCTACGACCGGGTCCTCGGCGAGGACGACCGCTTCGTCCTCTCGAAGGGCCACGGCCCGGCGGCGTACTACGCCGTGCTCGCCGCGAAGGGTCTGCTCCCGCCCCACCTTCTCGACGGCTTCGGCGCCTTCGACTCGCCGCTCGGCCACCATCCGGACCGCGTCCTCGTCCCGGGCGTCGAGTTCTCGAGCGGCTCGCTCGGCCACGGGCTGGCGGTCGCCGCCGGGAGGGCACTCGCAGGCAGGCGCGTCTGGTGCCTCCTCGGCGACGCGGAGCTCGAGGAGGGGTCGAACTGGGAGGCGGTGCAGTACGCGGGGCGAGTCGGCCTCGCCTCGCTGACCGCGATCGTGATCGACAACGACTCCGCCACGCACGGCTGGCCCGCAGGAATCGAACGCCGTTTCATGCTCGAGGGCTGGACGGCGCTGCGGGTGGACGGACGCGACCACGAGGAGCTCGAGGCGGCCCTCCTGCCCGCTCCCGACAACAGGCGGCCGCGGTGCCTCGTCGCGCAGGTGGAGGCGAAATGACGACGCTGCGCCAGCGCTTCTACGAGCTTGCCCGCGAGGCTCTCGACGAGGACGACCGGGTCGCCGTCGTGACGGCGCAGATCGGGACGGAGGCGATCGGCGAGCATCCGCGCCACTTCGACGTCGGCATCCGCGAGCAGCTGATGATCGGCATCGCCGCCGGCCTCGCGCTCGAGGGCCACCGGCCGGTCGCCCACTCGTACACGCCCTTCCTGGTCGAGCGTCCGTACGAGATGCTCAAGCTCGACCTCGGCCACAACGACCTCGGCGCCGTCCTCGTCAGCATCGCGGCCTCGTACGACGCGGCCCACGAGGGACGGACGCACCAGGCCCCCGAGGACGTCGCGCTCGTCGCGGCGCTGCCCGGCTGGACCATCCACGTGCCCGGCCACGTCGACGAGCTCGCCGGGTTCTGGCGCCGGGCGCTCGCCGGCGACGACCGCGTCTATATCCGGCTGAGCGAGGAGACGAACCACGCGCGCGTCGACGGCGGCGGCTTCACGGTGCTCCGGCGCGGCGAGCCGGGCGCGCCGCTCGTGGTCGCGGTCGGCCCGACGCTCACCCCGGTACTCGAGGCCACCGTGAGCCGCGACGTCACCGTCGCGTACCTCGCGACGGTGCGCCCGTTTCCTCTCGACGGCGTGCGCGACGCCCTCGGAGACGGGACCGACGTCGTCCTCGTCGAGCCCTACCTCGCGGGCACGTCGGCGCCCGAGGTCGCCGTCGCGCTGCGCGACCGACCGCATCGGCTGCTCGCCCTCGGCGTCCCGAACGCCGAGTTCCGCCGCTACGGCACCGGCGCCGAGCACCGGGCCGCCCACGGGCTCGACGCCGCGGGAGTCGCGCGCTCGCTCGAGGAGTTCCTCGCGTGAGGTTCGCCGAGGTCGTCCTCGCCGGCCCGCCCGGGGTCGGGAGCTTCTACCGCGACGTGCTCGGCCTGCCCGGACGCGACGACGAGATCCGGATCGGCGAGACGGCGCTGCGCTTCGCGCCGGCGGACGACGATCCCTTCTACCACTTCGCACTCCTCGTGCCCGGCGACCGCTTCGACGCAGCGCTCACGTGGGCTCAGGGACGGGTGGACCTGCTCGGAGACGTCTGGGAGTCGGACGCCTGGAGCTCGCGCGCCGTCTACTTCCACGATCCGGCGGGGAACATCGTCGAGCTGATCGCGCACCACGGCGTGGACGAGGACGGCCGGTCGGACGGCTTCGCGGCGGAGGAGCTCGCCGGCTTCTCCGAGCTCGGGATCGTCGGCGACCGCCGCGCGCTCCTCACGCGACTCGAGACGGCCGGTCTCGAGCTGTGGGACGGGGAGCTCGACGAGCCGAACCGGCTCGCCTTCGTCGGCGAGAAGGGCCGGACGCTGATCCTCGCGCCGCCGGGACGCGGCTGGGTGCCGACCGGCCGCCCCGCGATGCCACATCCGATCGAGCTCGTACTCGAGATCGACGGGACGCGCATGCCGCTTGGGTTCTAGCTCGGGCGCGGCCGAGTCCTCACTCGGCGCCAACGGGAGACCGCACTCTCCGGTTGGCGCAGTTCGTTCACACCGGGCGCAGAGCGCAGCTCCTCGCCCGGATCAGGCGACGTCCTGGAGGAAGCCGGTCTCGGCGAGCGCGCGGAGCTTCTTCAGGCTCTGGTTCTCGATCTGGCGGATCCGCTCGCGCGTCACGTTGAAGGCGCGGCCGACCTCGTCGAGCGTGCGCGGCTGCTCGCCGCCGAGCCCGTAGCGCAGCTCGAGCACCCGCCGCTCACGGTGGGTGAGCGTGCCGAGGATGTCCCGCAGGAGCTCCCGGCGGAGCGTCGTGTCGGCCGCCTCGTCGGGCAGCGGCGCGTTCTCGTCGGTGAGGAAGTGGCCGAACTCCGACTCCTCCTCGTCGCCGACCGGCTTCTCGAGCGAGACGGGCGCCTGCGAGGTGCGCAGGATCTGCTCGACCTCGTCGAGCGGGAGGTCGACGTCGGCCGCGATCTCGACCGCCGTGGGCTCGCGGCAGAGCTCGCCGCGCAGCTTGCGCTCCGACCGGACGATCTTGTTGAGCTTCTCGACGACGTGGACCGGCATCCGGATCGTCCGCCCCTTGTCGGCGAGCGCACGCGCCACGGCCTGCCGGATCCACCACGTCGCGTAGGTCGAGAACTTGTACCCCTTGCGCCAGTCGAACTTCTCGGCGGCGCGGACGAGGCCGATCGTCCCCTCCTGGATCAGGTCGAGGAACGGGAGCCCCTGGTTGCGGTAGCGCTTCGCGATCGAGACGACGAGCCGGAGGTTCGCCTCGACCATCTCCTGCTTCGCGCGATGGTCGCCCCGCTCGATCCGCTTCGCGAGCTCCACCTCCTCGGCGGCGGTCAGCAGCTCGACCTTGCCGATGTCCTTGAGGAAGAGCTGGAGCGCGTCGGTCGACACCTCGCGCACGCCGGCATCGAGCGGCAGCTCCACCTTCGCCCCGGCCTCCGTCGTCGCCTCGGCGCCGACGATCTCGACCTGCAGCTCCTCGAGCGCGCGATAGACGTCCTCGACCTGTGCCGGGTCGAGGTCGAGCTCGTCGAGTGCGAGCGCAACCTCCTCGGCTGTCACCCGGCCGGCGGCCTGAGCCGCCTCGAGCAGGGTGCGCGCTTCCTCCGTCTCGAGCACCTCGACCGAGGATCCTTCCTCCGTGACCGTTGCGGCCATGTCCCCCTCCCTCGCGATGCCGCACGATGCCATGCGCGCCGGGGCGGGCGCCATAGGCCGTTCGGCTCATATTTCCTTTACCCAGACCTAGTGTCGCCCAGGCTTGCGAGCAGTGTCCTCGCAGGTTTCGCGTAAGGCGACTGCGGGCCGTCCGCAACGGCCGCGCGCAGGTGCGCCGCCGCCTTGGCCCGCTCGCCGTTGTAGAGGAGCAGGACGCCGAGGTGGAACTCGACCGCCGCCGAGTGCGGGAAGACGGCGGTCAGCGGGCCGAGATGCGCGAACGCCGGAGTGGGGTTCGCCTTCGAGAAGAGCGAGACGGCCGCAGCCGCGCGCGCGTCGGCGTCGTGCGGAGCCAGCTTGGCGGCCGCCGTCAGCTGCCGCCTCGCCGAGAGAGGCATGCGCAGGTACCACAGCACGCCGCCGTAGAGGAGCTTCGCGCGCGCATCCGCACCCTCCGCGGCGCGCTTCAACGCGGCGAGCTGGGCGGCCGCGGGAAGGCTCCGGATCGCCTTCGGCAGCGCGAGCGCGATCACGATCGGCGGCAGACCCGGCGGGCCACCGTGGAGCGCGTCCTCGGCGTCGACGCCGTAGGGCGAGTCGGGGAACTCGCGCGCGGTTTGTTGCCAGGCGGCCACCGCGTCGGCGTTCCGGCCGGCCTGGTAGTCGGCCCAGCCGAGGTTGAGGAGCACGGCCGGATCGCCCGGATGGTCCGCCGCGAGGCGCTCGACCGCTGAGAGGCTCGACGGCCCGCTCCACGTCGAGAACGCGAGGCCGAGCTGCGCCTCGGGCGAGCTGTAGCGCCGGAAGATCGCCGCCGCTCGTGCAGCCTGGTGGCCCTGGTCGAAGAGCGCCTTCGCCCGCGTGAGCGCCCGCGCCTCCGGGTCGCTGCGCAGGCTGAGCTCGAGCCAGAGCGGCGGCCGGCCCGGCCGCGGCTTCGTCACGGCGCCGGGCACCGTCGTCCGCTCGCCGCGCGTCTGCAGGAGCGTCACTCCGACGACGGCGGCAGCGGCCACGAGCGCGGCCAGCGTGACCACGAGGACGACGCGCCGGCCTCCGGGGGGCGCGAGAGGGCCTGCTTCCGTGGCCACGGGCCGAGCGTAGCCAGGAACCGGGTCGCTATCTTTCCGAAAGCGATGCCGAGTTACCGCGAGCTCCTCCAGCAGGTCAAGTCGGAGATCGACGAGGTCGACGTCCCCCGGGCGCGAGAGATCCTCGCCGCCGGGGATCGCCCTCTCGTCGTCGACGTCCGCGAGCTCGACGAATGGACGGAGGGACGCATTCCCGGCGCGATCCACATCCCGCGCGGCAACCTCGAGTCCCGGATCGAGCAGGCGGCGCCCGACCACACCCAGCCGCTCCTCGTCTACTGCGCGGTCGGCAACCGCTCGGCGTTCGCGGCGAAGTCGCTCGAGGAGCTCGGCTACGAGAACGTCGTCTCGCTCGCAGGCGGCTACGTCGACTGGAAGCGCAGCGGCCTGCCGACCGAGCTGCCGCGCGGGCTCGACGGCGCGAAGCGACAGCGCTACAGCCGGCACATCCTGATCCCGGAGGTCGGCGAGGAGGGGCAGCTGAAGCTGCTCGACTCGCGCGTGCTCCTGCTCGGCGCGGGCGGCCTCGGCTCGCCGGCGGCGCTCTATCTCGCGGCGGCCGGCGTCGGACGGCTCGGGATCGTCGACGACGACCGCGTCGACGCCTCGAACCTCCAGCGCCAGGTGCTCCATTCGACCGCCCGGCTCGGCGAGTGGAAGGCGGAGTCGGCGAAGCGAACGCTCGAGGAGCTCAATCCCGACGTCGAGGTCGTCCCCTATCTCGAGCGGCTCACCTCGGAGAACGTCGAGCGGATCCTCGCCGACGGCTGGGACGTGATCGTCGACGGCGCCGACAACTTCCCGACGCGCTACCTGATCAACGACGCCGCGGTCTGGCACGGGATCCCGCTCGTGCACGGCTCGATCTATCGCTTCGAAGGCCAGGCGACCGTCTTCACCCCGGGCGAGGGGCCCTGCTATCGCTGCCTCTTCCCGCAGCCGCCCCCGCCCGAGCTCGCGCCGAGCTGCTCCGAGGGCGGCGTGCTCGGCGTCCTGCCCGGCATCGTCGGCTCGCTGCAGGCGAGCGAGGCGCTCAAGCTCTGCCTCGGGATCGGCGAGACGCTCGCCGGTCGGCTGCTGCTCTTCGACGCGCTCACGACCGAGTTCAGCGAGGTCACGCTCCGCCGCGACCCGGCCTGCCCGGTCTGCGGCGACAGCCCGACGATCACGGAGTACGTGGATTACGTCGAGTTCTGCTCAGGGACTTCAAGCGTCGCCGGCAGAGCCGGCGACACGCGGCCCGAAGAGCTTGGGGGAAGGCCGGCGCACGCATGAGCGTCGTCCGCATCCCTCCCCAGCTGCGCAGCGAGGTCGGCGGTGCGCGCGAGGTGCCGGCCGAGGGCGGCACCGTGCGAGAGCTGCTCGACGACCTCATGGCGCGCTTCCCGGCACTCCACCCGCAGCTCGTGGAGGACGGCGACATCGCTCCCTTCGTGAACGTGTACGTCGAGGGCGAGGACGTCCGCACGCTCGACGGGCTCGACACGCCGGTCGAACGCGGGAACACCGTGATCCTCCTCCCCGCCATGGCCGGTGGGCTCTAGCCTCCGCACCGCCGGCTCCCTCCTCGAGCTCGTCGGCAACACCCCGCTCGTCGAGCTGCGACGCCTGACCCCGAAGCCGTCCGTCCGGCTGTACGCGAAGCTCGAGGGCCAGAATCCGACGGGCTCGACGAAGGACCGCGTCGCCCTCGCGATGATCGAGGCCGCGGAGGCCGCGGGCGACCTCGAGCCGGGCCGGGAGCTGCTCGAGCCGACCTCCGGCAACACGGGGATCGCGCTCGCGCTCGTCGCGAAGCTCAAGGGCTACCCGCTCACGTGCGTCCTCCCCGCGAACGCCACCGAGGAGCGGCGCCTCCTCCTGCGTCTCTACGGCGCGACGATCGTCGAGTCGCCCGGCGAGCAGGGCTCGAACGGCGCGGTGCGCCTCGCACTCGAGCTCGCCGAGCGGGAGCCGCGCTACTTCATGCCGTTCCAGTACGCGAACCGCGCGAACCCGCGCGCCCACTACGAGGGGACCGGCGCGGAGATCGCGGACGCGCTCGACCGCGTCGACGTCTTCGTCGCGGGGCTCGGCACCGGCGGCACGCTGATGGGTGCGGGCGAGCGGCTGCGCGAGAGCTTTCCGGACGTCGTCGTCGCAGCGGCCGAGCCGCTGCCCGGCGATCCCGTGATGGGTCTTCGCTCGCTCGACGACGGCTACGTCCCGCCGATCCTCGACGTCTCGAAGCTCGACCGGAAGCTGCTCGTCTCGAACGAGGACGCGGTCGCGGGCGTGCACGCGCTCCTCGAGCGCGAGGGCGTCTTCGCCGGCGTCTCTGGCGGCGCCGTGCTCCATGTGGCGCGCCGGCTCGCGGGCGAGCTCGAGGAGGGAGTCGTCGTCTGCGTCCTCGCCGACGGCGGCTGGAAGTACCTCTCCGCCGGCTTCTGGCAGGGCGACGAGGTCGACGAGAGCAAGCTGTGGTGGTAGTCCCGGCGTCCGTGCGCGAGGCGCTCGCGCAGCACGCGCGACAGGAGCTGCCGAACGAGAGCTGCGGCCTGCTCGTCGTGCGCGACGGCCTCGCCGACCGCTACGAGCCCGCGCGCAACGCCGCGGAGTCGCCGTACCGCTTCGAGCTCGAGGTCGACCCCGAGCTCTGGTTTCTCGAGGACGAGGGATACGAGCTCGCGGTCGTCCACTCGCACGTGTCGGCGCCTCCGCGCCCCTCCCGCACCGACGTCGAGAACGTCGGCCTCTGGCAGGGGCGCCCCTACCTCATCTACTCGGTCGCCCGTGACGAGCTCGCCGGCTGGACGATCGCCGACGGGTCGATCGCGCCCCTCGAGCTGACCTCGTAACGGTTCGTCACGTCGGTTCCTGGCGCCGCCGCACGAGAGCGACGGCAACCGCGAGCGCCAGGGCGAGGAACCCGAGCAGTCCGAGCTCGAGCAGAAGGTTCGTGAGGGCTCGGCCCGCGAGCGGCGGCCGCTCGAACTGCGCCGTCACGACGAGGATCCGCCGCACGACGGCGATCAGGCCGATGAACAGGAACGGCTCGACGGCGATCTCGTGTGTCCGCAGGACGAAACGGAGCGTGTAGACGAGCTCCGCGATGATGAGCAGCAGCAGGATCCGGTCGAGCAGCCGCACGCCCGTGTCGACGGCGCCGGCGCTCGTCGAGATCGAGTGCGCGAGCTCGTGGACGGAGCCCACGAGAACGAGCGCGGCGGCCACCGCGAGCAGCAGCGCCACCGCCCCGTACAGAAGCGTCTCGAAGCCGACCAGGCCGACCAGGAGGCCGGGGCGCGGCTTCTCGCTGGTCGGCGGCTCGACTCGGGACGCTGGCGCGTCGCTCACCGGCCGAGCCTACTCCAGGTCGTCCTCGTCGACGTAGTCCGCGACGGGATCGCGTCGCTGCGGCTGCTCGAAGAACGTGACCACGATCCGCTCGATCCGGTTCCCCTCCACCTCGAGCACGTCGAACCGCATGCCGTCGTACGCGACGTCGTCACCGGGCTCGGGCGCCCGCCCGAGCTGACCGAGGACGAAGCCGGCGACCGTGTGGAAGTCCTCCTCCGGCAGCCCGGTGCCGAAGCGCTCGTTGAAGTCGTCGATCGAGAACATCCCGTCGATGCGGTACGTGTCCTCGCCGACCTGCTCGACCGGCTCCTCGGGAATGTCGAACTCGTCCTCGATCTCGCCGACGATCTCCTCGAGCAGGTCCTCGAGCGTCGCGATCCCGACCGTCGCGCCGTACTCGTCGATCACCACGGCGAAGTGCGTGTTGACGCGCCGGAACTCCTGCAGGAGCGAGGCGAGGTCCTTCGTCTCGGGAACGACGTACGCCGGCCTCAGCAGCCCCTCGAGGTCGACCGCCGCGAGCCCGCGGTCGTGGATCGCGCTGAAGAGGTCGCGCACGTGGAGGACGCCGAGGATGTCGTCGAGCGACTCCCGGTAGACGGGAAAGCGCGTGTACGGCGAGTCGAGGACGACCGCGAGCGCCTCCTCGGGGGCCAGGTCGATCGAGACGGCCGCGACGTCGGGTTTCGCGACCATCACGTCGGCGACGTCCTTGTCGCCGAAGACGAAGACCTTGTCGATCATCTCGCGCTCGCCCTCCTCGATCTGCCCCTCCGCGGTCGAGCGGGAGACGAGCATCCGCAGCTCCGCCTCGGAGTGCACCTCCCGGTCGGCGCCGGGCGGCTCGAGGCCGAACGAGCGGAGGATCGAGTCGGTGGTCACGCGCAGCAGCCAGATCGCCGGCCGGAACAGCGCGAAGAACGCCCGCACCGGTGCCGAGACCCACAGCGCGGTCCCCTCCGGGCGACCGAGCGCGGCTCCCTTGGGCACGAGCTCGCCGAGCACGACGGTGACGAAGGTGAGGATCCCGTACGCGAGGAGGATGGCGAGGATCGCCGCCATCCAGTGCTTGAACTCGCGCGACAGCGTCGCCTCGCCGAGGGCGCCGATGCCCAGCGACGTGAGCGTGACGCCGAGCTGCATCGCCGCGATGAAGCGCGGCGGGTCGCCGGTGATCCTGAGGACGTCCCGGGCGCGGCGGTTGCCCTGGTGCTGGAGCTCGATGATGCGCGTACGCCGCGCAGTGACGAGGCCGTACTCCGCCGCCACGAAGAAGGCGTTGAGCAGGATCAGGAACGAGACCCCGATCAGCTCGTAGAGGAGTGTCACGCCCTCACCCCGAGGGCGCCGGTACTAGGAGGGTTTTCGTCCAACGCTCCTGCCGGAGTATAGGGGTGGCTCCGGCTGCGCCCTCTCACACGAACACCTGTTCGCTATCCTCCCTGCCGGATGCGCGCCGAGTACCGAGAGGAGCCGTGCCGCAGCGCTCTCAACCGCGTGCGCGGGATGCCGTTCGGCTGGTCGCTCAACCCGTACATGGGGTGCGCCCACCGCTGCACGTTCTGCTACGTCCGCGCCTTCGAGGCGCGGGCCGACCGGCCGTGGGACGACCGCTACGGCGCGAGCATCCGGGTCAAGACGAACGTCGCGGAGGTGTTGCGGCGGGAGCTCGCCCGGGCTTCCTGGCAGCGGGAGGCCGTCGCGGTGGGCGCGGCCACCGATCCGTACCAGCCGGCGGAGGGCCGTTATCGCCTCACCCGCGCCTGCATCGAGGCGTTCGCCGAGGCGGCGACGCCGTTCTCGGTCATCACGCGCGGGCCGCTCGTCGTGCGGGACGCCGACGTCCTCGCCGAGGCGGCCCGGCGGGCCGACGTGTCGGTGACGTTCTCGGTCCCGACGCTCGACGAGGAGATCTGGCGGCGCACGGAGCCGGGAACGCCGCCGCCGCGGCAGCGGCTTCGCGCGCTGTCGCGGCTGGTAGAGGCCGGAATCGACGCGCGCGTCGGCATGGCGCCGATCCTGCCGGGCCTGAGCGACCGGCCCGAGCTGCTCGCCGAGGTCGTGCGCGAGGCTCGCGCCGCGGGAGCGACGGGCATCTGGGCGAACCTCCTCTACCTCCGGCCGGGAACCCGCGAGCACTTCCTCGCCGCGCTCGACCGTGACTGGCCCGAGCTGCTTCCCGAGTACGAGCGGCTCTACCGCCGCGAGCGCCTATCTGCCGCGCCAAGCGGCGGACCCGGTGCGGGAGAAAGTCCGCGCGCTCGCCCGCAGCCACGGGGTTCGCGACCGGCGGCGCAGGCGGCTCGAAGCACCCGCCGTCGCCGAGCAGCTCCGAATCGCGGTTAGGTGACAGCGGATCGTCGTTCTATGATCTCCCGGCCGTGGCGGCCTCCGAGATCACCTGCCTGATCGTCGACGATCACGAAGTCGTGCGCGAGGGGCTGCGCCTCTCGCTCAGCCGCGCGCCGCACATCCGCGTGATCGGCGAGGCGGCCGACGGCGAGGCCGCTGTCGCGCTCGCCGAGCGCCGACGGCCCAACGTCGTGATCATGGACGTCCGGATGCCCGGCATGGACGGGCTCGAGGCGACGAAGGAGCTGATGGACAAGGTCCCCGACAGCGCGGTCCTCATCTTCACCGCCTACAGCGAGCGGAGCCTGCTCAGCCGCGGCCTCGAGTCGGGCGCCAAGGGCTACGTCCTCAAGGAGGCGCCGCACGAGACGCTCCTGCGCGCGATCGAGAAGGTCGCCGGCGGCGAGGGGTACGTCGACCCGGCGCTCATGCCGGCCTTCCTGACCGGCCGCGACAAGGACGACATGCTGACCGGGCGGGAGCGCGAGATCCTCCAGCTCCTCGCCGACGGCATGTCGAACGCCGACGTCGCGACGCAGCTCTTCATCAGCCAGGAGACGGTGAAGAGCCACGTCCGTCACATCCTCGCCAAGCTCGAGGCCGACACGCGCACACACGCGGTCGCGATCGCGCTCCGCGAAGCGATCATCGACTAGTGAAGCCATCATCGATCAGCGTGGAGAGCTCCGCCATCGACGACGCCGACCGCGACCTGGCCGAACACGTCCTCGCGGCGGAGCAGGACGAGCGCCGCCGGATCGCGCTCTTCCTCCACGACGGGCCGGTGCAGTCGCTCTCCGGCGTCGCGCTCATGCTCGACGCCTCGCTCGACCTCGTCCGGCGCGGCGACCTCGAGCAGGCGCGCCAGATCCTCGACCGGGCGCTCGGCCGGACGAGGACGACGGTCGGCGAGCTCCGCGACCTCTCCTTCAACCTCGAGCCGGTCGCGCTCCGCGACCACGGCTTCGCCGCGGCGGTCGACGCGCTCGCGCAGTCCCGCTCGCGCGAGCACCGGATCGAGGTGTCGCTCGACGTCGCGCTGATCGACGAGCTGGGCGAACGGACGCAGGCGGCGCTGTACCAGATCGTGCGCGAGGCGCTCGAGGAGGCGATCCGGCGCGGGCCTCCCTCCCGCTTCGAGGTCGCGGCCACGTCGGACGTGCCCGGCGCGCTGCGGCTCGTGATCCGGGACGACGCACCGACCGAGCGCCGGCGGCGGGCCCTCGAGGTCATGGGCGAGCGGGCGCGTACGCTCGGCGCCACGCTCACGCTCGACCACGAGGTCGGCGGCACGACGATGAGCCTCGAACTGCGCGTCAGGCCCACCGACCACGATTAGGCTTCCGCGCGGTGAACGGCGACGGCGCGCAGCAGCACCTCCTCTTCGTGTGGAAGCCCTCCGGCTACGAGCTGGTGGAGCAGGACGGTGAGGCTCCCTCCGTCGGCGCCCGCGTCGAGGTAGAGGGGAAGCCGCTGCGCGTGACGAAGCTCGGCCCGTCGCCGCTGCCCCGCGACCGCCGCGTCTGCGCCTACCTCGACGCGTAGACCGTCAAGCGGCGGCGCACCGTCGCCTCAGACTCGCTCGAACGCGGATTCGAGCTGGCGCTCAGCGCGAAGGCGACAGACTCGTTGCCCGAGGAGCAGGAGCGGTTCGCCTTCCGGTTCGGGGTCGCGATGCACGACGTGGTGACGATCGCCGGCTGACGTCCGCTAGCTCGCGGCGATCGACTCGGCGCCGACGAGCCCGAGCACGAGCGCCTGTGCCAGGCCGCTCGCATAGCCGCCGGTCGCGACGCCGCCCACGTCGACTCCCGCCGCCCACAGGCCGTCCGCGCCGGTGACGCGCGCGTCCGGGGCCACCTGCAACCCGCCGATCGTGTGCGTCACGGCGGCGGCGACGTGGACGGCGAGCCCCTCCTCGCGCGCCACGACGGTTGCGCCCGCCGTGCGCGCCGCCTCGATCCGGTCGTTCGTGGCGGCGACGAGATACCAGGCGCGCCGGCCGATCAGCTGCGCGAGGTCGTTCTCGTGCCAGGCGACGTGCGCCGGCGTGATCTCGCGCCAGTCGTCGGTGAAGACGCGCGCGTCGCGACCGTAGAGCTGGGCGAGCGGGACGAAGTCCTCCTCCCGGATCCGCGCCGGCGGCGCCGGCATGACGCGGCCGTAGAACTCCTCCAGGCCGGAGGTGGTCGCGGCGCCGCGCGCGAGCGCGAAGTCGAGACCGTCTCCGTCGCTCCACGGGTTCGCCCGCAGGAGGAGGCTGCGCTCCCGCGCGAGACGTGCCCCGAAGCCTCCGGTCGCGAGCAGGACCGGAGGTTCGGCGGCGGACAGCGGTGTCTCCAGCTCGAGCCCGCCCGCCGCCTCGGTGAGCCGCTGCGTCAGCGCGCGCGGGTCGTAGCGGCGGCCGGTCGTGAGCGGGTTCTCGGTGTCCTGCCAGACCGGTTCGGCACCCAGCGACTCGAGCCAACGGAGCGAGTCGTCGAGGCGTTCCCAGATCAGGCGCTGCAGCCGCTCGTCGCCCCCGGGGCACTCGGCGCGGAAGCGCTCCCACTCCAGGTACCGCCAGACCACGCACGAGGAGAGGAGCATCGAGCCGCCGGGGCGCGTCCCCTTCTCGAGCACGCGGGGGTCGTGCCCGAGCTCGCGTAGACGCGCAGCCGCCACGAGACCCGCCATCCCGCCGCCGGCGACCGTGACCCTCACCCCGCGAGCGTCTACCGCAGCGAGAACGTCGGCTTGTGCTCGACGTACTCGATCCGCACGCGCTCCGGGCCCCAGACGAACACCGCCCGCGTGTTCGCGGCGTCGACGACGTCGTCGACCTCCACGCCGAGGTCGCGCGCCGCGGCGAGGTGCTCGTCGGCCGACTCGACGAGCACGGCGATGTGGTTGAGGAGCGGCTGCTCGGGCGTCCCGGGCTCGCCGGGCTGGAACTCGATCCATGCGCCGCCGACCTCCACCCGCGGGCAACCGGAGGAACTCGGTGCGGCCGGCCGGAAGCCGAGCGACCCGTACTCCGACCCGGTCGCCTGCGGATCGGCCGAGCGCAGGGCGACGTGGTCGAGGTCGTAGTCGAGCTCGGTCTCCGCCTCCACGAGCCCGAGCGCGACGCCTTCGCCGAGCTCGAAGTACGCCTCGCCTTCCCGCCGCCGCTCGACGTCGAGGCCGGCGGGGAGCTCTGCGAGCGCGTGCTCGAGGTCGCGCACGCGCAGGGCGACGTGCTCGAGCGCACCGCGCTCCCGCGGTCCGGCGGCTGCGAAGAGCGTCAGCTTGCCGCGCCGCGCGTCCGCGCCGACGAGCGTGAAAGCGTCCGTCCGGTCGATGACGTGCATGCCGAGATGCCGAACCGCGAAGTCCGCGACGGCATCGCGGTCCGCGAGCCAGTAGGCGACGTGGTCGAGCGTCTGCGGCCTCACCCCGGCGGCCGCCCTCCCTACTCGATCGGCTCGTTGTGGACGTCGTTGTCGTCCGCGTACTTCTGCGTGAGCCCGTTCACCACGTCCATCCCCTTGTCGTAGGCGTAGTTGATCTCGACGAACGCGTTCCACTTGTCCGGCAGCGCGTCCTCGGGGAAGATCGCCTCGACCGGGCACTCGGGCTCGCAGGCGCCGCAGTCGATGCACTCCTCCGGATCGATGATCAGGATCCGTTCGGCCTCGTGGATGCAGTCGACCGGGCAGACGTCCACGCAGGAGCGGTCTTTGATGTCGATGCAGGGCTCGGCGATGATGTACGTCACGCGCCCTACTGTAGATAGGGGCCCCGAGGGGCTGCATCGGTAACTGTCACGACTCCGGCGCGGCGGCGAGCTCCGTCACGAGCTGGGCCAGACGGTCGCCGAGAGCCGACTTCGCGAGCACCTGGTCGAAGCCGGCAGCATGGGCCGCGCGGAGGCCGGACGTATCGGTGTGATTCGTGAAGCCGACGATCGGGATGTCCGGGTACGCGTCCGCGACCTCCTCCGGCTCGATGCGGGAGACGTCGGCGAGAACGAGGTCCGGATCCTCCGTGTGGTCGGCCGTGATGAGACGATGCGCCGGCAGGAGCCCCTCGAGCTTCCCTCGCATGAAGAGATCGACCCCACACAGCAGGATCGTGGCCACCCGGGAAGGTTAGAACGCGGTGGACGCACCGTTCAAGCGCGGGCTCGCAGCGATCCGCGACGGGCGCTACTTCGAGGCACACGAGGAGCTCGAGGAAGCGTGGCGCGCGGCGCCTGCCGAGGAGCGGGACTTCTTCCAGGGCCTCGTCCACGTCGCCGTCGCCTGGTACCAGGCCGGACGCGGTCGTCGGGTCGCGACCGAACGACAGCTCGAGAAGGCGTCGCGGCGCCTCGCGCCCTTCGCCCCGGCGCACCGCGGAGTCGAGGTCGCCGACGTGCTCGCGCAGGTCGAGGCGGCGCGAGCCCGCGTCGCCGCGGGATCGCTCGCCCTCGAGCCGCCGCGGCTGTAGCTACGGCTTCGTCAGACCGAGGTCGTTGAGCGCGCGGTTGAGCGCGACGTGGAGCCACCAGTCGCGATGGAAGAACAGGAGCAGCCCGAGGGCGACGAGAACGACGCCGCTCACGACCTGGATCACCATGTAGCGGTCACGCAGCCAGCGGAACGTGCCCATCGCGCGCGCGAACGCGATGCCGGCGAGGATGAAGGCGGCCGCGAGCCCGAGCGCGTATGCGGCGAGCAGCACCGCGCCCTTGAGCACCGTGCCCGTGTTGCTCGCGAGCACGAGAACTGCGGCCAGCACGGTGCCGATGCAGGGTGCGGCACAGACGGCGAACGCGCCGCCGAGGAGGGCGCCGGACCCGCGGCGGCGAGCTCCTGCGAGCAGCCCGGGAGCCATGACGCGCTCCGGCACCGGCAGCAGGCCGACGAACGCGAGCCCGAGCACGACGAGCACGAATCCGGCGATCTCGGTCTGCGCGTTGCCCGACACGACGCTGCCGATCGCCGCGGCGCCCGCTCCGAGCGCGACGAAGACGACCGTGAAGCCGAGCACGAACGGGATGCTCGACGACAGGACGCGGCGCGGGGTCCCCGGCCCGCCGAGGTTGCCGGGGTCGACGTTCGAGAGCGCGGAGAGGTAGCCCGGCACGAGCGGGAGCACGCACGGCGTGATCACGGAGGCGAAGCCGGCGGCGAAGGAGACGGCGAGACGGATGCCCATCAGTCGAAGCGTGCCAGGAGGTCGTCGAGGCGCCGCTCCGTCTCCTCGTCGAGACCCGAGCCGGCGGGCCCCTCGGGCCCGCCCGGCTCGTCGGGCTCTCGCCCCCTGCTCCAGCGCCAGACGCCGGCGGCGAGCACGAGCGCACCGCCGAGAACGCCCACGATCGGCAGCCACCACGCGAGCAGGTCGAACCCCTTGCGCGGGGGGGCCGCGAGGATCCCGGCGCCGTAGTTCGCGACGAGCGCCGACTCGATCCGCTGCGCCGTCCAGCACTGCGCGATCCGTTTCGAGATGAACACCTCGATCTGGCGCGCCGCGGCCGAGTCCGACTGGTCGAGTGTGGTGTGGCAGACCGGACACATCACCTGACCCTCGAGATACGACAGCGACGTCCGCGGGTGTGCACAGCTCGCCGCTGCGGCCGGCCCGGCGAGCGCGAGCGCGGCGACGACGACGGCGGCGAAGCGGGGGATCATGCGGCAACCTTCGCCAGCGCGGCGCGGAAGTCGGCGGAGAAGCTCGAGGACGTGAGCGGCCCGGCGAGGTGCGCGACGACCCTCCCTTCCCGGTTCAGGACGTACGTCTCGGGCACCTGGGAGATCCCGTAGCTGCCGGTCACGTCGCCCGAACCGTCCTGGAGCATCGTGAAGGTGAGCCCGTGCGCCGCGACGAACCGGCGCGCGTCCGAGGCGAAGTCCTTGTCGTCGACGCCGAGGAAGACGACACCCTTGCCGCGATAGCGCTGCCAGTCACGCTCGAGCACGGCCGCTTCGCTCTTGCAGGGAACGCACCACGATGCCCAGAAGTTCAGCACGACCGCTCGGCCACGGTACGACGCCAGCGACACCTCGCCGTTCCCGTCGAGGCGGCGCAGCGTGAACCCGGGCGCGACGGAACCGACCCGCGGCGCGTGCTGCTGGTGCGAGAGCTTCCAGACGAGCAGCGCGAGCAGCCCCGCCACACAGGCGAGCGCGAAGAGCTGGGCGGTGATCTTGAGGCGGCCCGTCACGCCTTCAGCGCCGCCTTCAGCTCCCGCTGGAAGAGCTCGCTGTACCCCTTGTCGCTGACCGGCCCGACCACCGGCCTGCCGACGATTCGCCCCTGGGGGTTGAGGATGTAGGTGACCGGCAGTCCCGGCAGGACGTACCGGTTCGAGGCGACGCGCGCGTTCGGGTCGAAGACGACCGGATAGGTGATGCCGTGCACCCGCACGAAGCGCCGGCCGTCGCTCGCCGCGTCCGGCCCGGTGTCCACGCCGAGCACGACGAGGTTACTCGCCCGATCCCGCTGCCAGAGCTGCTCGAGCACCGGCGCCTCACGCTTGCACGGCTCGCACCAGGACGCGAAGAAGTTGAGCACGACGGTCTTGCCGCGGAACGACCTGAGCGAGAGGGAGCCGTCGCCGGTCAGCCGCCGGAGCGAGAAGGCGGGTGCGGGCCCGCCGACCTTCGGCGGCGGCGTCTGGTGGGTCAGGTTCCAGACGAGCAGCGAGCCGAGCAGCCCGACGGCGGCCACGGCGAGCGCCTGCGCCCCGAGCTTGAGCCCACTCCCCACGCCGCAGCTACGCGGGAATGATGAAGACCGGCGTCCCGATCCGTACGCGGCTGAACAGCCACTCGGCCGAGGGCACCTGCATCCGGATGCACCCGTGCGACTCCGAGTGCCCGATCGACCACGGCTCGTCGGTGCCGTGGATCCCCACGCCCGGCGCGCTCAGCCCCATCCAGCGGGTGCCGAGCGGGTTGCCGGGACCGGGCGGCACGGGCTTGAGCCCGCGCGCCCAGGCGTCCTGCGTCGGCGGATACCACCAGGGATCGACCCACTTGACGACGATCTGGAACTGGCCGAGCGGAGTCGGATACTGCGCCTGGCCCGTCGCCACGGGGAACGTGCGGACGAGCCGGATCCCCTTGTAGAGGTAGAGGCGGTTCGAGCCCCGGTGGATCACGATGATCGGCAGCGGCTTCGACGCGCCGGCCGTGAGCTTCCGGAGCGGCGCAACCACGGTGTTGCGCTCGCCGCGCCAGGATCGCGTCCTGGACCAGCATCCGCGTCGCGAACGGCCGCAGCGCGCGGCCCGGATGGGTGGCGCCGAAGAACGGGCGGCCCTGCCGGAGGCGGAGCCGTCCCCCCACTACCGGCCGAGCCGTCTTCGCGGCCAGTGACTTGACCCACCTGGCGACGAGGTGCGTGTCGAACGTCGGCGTGAGCGGGACGGCCGTGTCCGGCGCCGCGGTGAGCGCCGCCTGCACGACCGGCCCGAGGCCGAGAGCGGTGTGGAAGTGATGCGGCGAGACCGAGAAGTTGCGATGGCCGACGTGCACGACCACCGGCGCGAAGTAGGCGGTCTGGACGGCGGCGGTCGCATCGGCTGCCGTCATCCCGCCGACGGCGACAGGGCCGATCTGGACACCGTCCGGGATCACCGGCGGCGGCACGGCGTCCGCGCGAGCACGGCCCGCTCCGGCGACGAGAGCGCAGAGGACGAGACAGAGGATGAAGCCGGCGCGCGTGGCCACGGATCGGCATCGATTCTAGCCTCCGGCCGCAACGCCTCCGCTCAGGGAGCCGTGGGCAGGAGCTTCTCCTGCAGGTTCCCCCCACGCGCCGCGTACTCGAGGATCATGCGGTCGGTCACCCACTCGGCAGGCGCGTGGTCGTCCGTCCACGGCCGCCCGGCGGGAGCAGCCGCCCTCGCGTGCCCGGCGAGCAGCCGCGTCAGAACCCGGATCCGCGCGGGCGTACGCGCGACCGCCGCCCGCAGGCGCGCCCGCGAGACGGGCCGGTCGAAGCCGAGCACGAGCTGGTTCAGCTTCAACGCCTGCCACGTGAGCACGTGCGGGAAGACGGTGCGGAGCGTTCCCGCGACGTCCCGCGCCAGCCGGTGGTCGCCGGGGACCGTCGCGACGTTGAGCGCGACGATCCCGCCCGGTCGCAGACGCGCGCGCACGAGGCGGAAGAACTGCTGCGTCGCGAGGTAGAACGGCACGTACGGCTGGCGATACGCGTCGACGAGGATCGCGTCGAAGCGCGTGTGGGTGCGTTCGAGGAAGGGCCTGGCGTCGGCGGTGATCACGTGGAGTCGGCGGATCCGGCCGAGACCCATGTACCGCCGGGCCGCGGCCGTCACCGCCGGGTCCAGCTCGACGCCGTCGACACGTGCCGAGGGATAGAAGACGCCGTACGCCCGGGCGGTCGTCCCGCCCGCGTTGCCGAGGATCGCGACGCGGCGCACCGTGCGGCCGAGCAGCGGCGGCACGGTGAGGAACATGTCCCACTCGTCGCCGGTGAGCACCGTATGGGGGCGCCATTCCGAGTGCACCGCGATCCCCTCGTTGAGATAGAGGTCGCGTGCCTGGCCCTTCTGGACGACCTGGACGAACTGGTACTGCGACTCCGTCTCGTAGAGCAGCCCCGCCACCGGCTTCACGACTCCGGCCGGCACCGCGAGCACGGCGGCGAGCGCGAGCGGCGCGGCGACCCAGCGCCGGCGCAGGAGCAGGGAGCCCCCGACGGCGACGACGACGGCGGTGCCGACCAGCGTCCGCTGCGTCCCGACGAGCTCGATCGCGACGACGGCCGGCACGAACACGCCCGCGATGCTCCCGACCGTCGAGAGCGCGTACAGCCGCCCGGCCACCGTCCCCGCGATCGCGACGTCGGACACGGCGAGCCGGATCGCGAAGGGAGCCGCCATGCCGAGCAGGACGACGGGCGGCGCGAAGAGGACGAGCGAGCCCAGGAAGGAGCCGGCGATCGCCCCGGCCGAGACGTCGTTCAGGCCGCGCACCGTCAGATCGAGCAGCGGCCGCGCGGCGAAGGGGACGACGGCGACGAGCACGCCTGCCGACACGACGACGCCACCGAGCACCTGCGGCTGCGGGCGCCGGTCGGCGATGCGGCCGCCGAGCCAGTAGCCGAGCGAGAGCGCGGCGAGAACGAGGCCGATCACGTTGGCCCACACGACGGTCGAGGCGCCGAAATACGGCGCAAGCAGCCGGGAGGCGCAGATCTCCGTCGACGTCGAGCCGGCGCCCGCTGCGAGCACCAGCCACTCCAGGCGCCTCACGTGCGGCGGATGACGACGACGGCGAGGTCGTCGGAGAGGTCGCCGCCCGCGAACTCCCGCGCATCCTCGGCAAGCGCCGCGGCGAGCGCGCGCGCCGGCGCCTCGTACCGCGCGGCAAGGAGCGCGTCGAGACGCTCGTCCCCGTACAGCTCGCCGTTTCGTCGGGCCTCGACGACGCCGTCCGTGTAGAGGACGAGCGACGCCGCGCGCGGCAGCTCCGCCCGGGACTCCACGTACTCCTGCCCGGGGTCGATCCCGAGGACGAGGCCGTGCGCCTCGAGTGGCCGGGTCGATCCGTCCGGGAGGACGATCCGCGGCGACGGATGCCCCGCACTGGCGGCGGCGACGGTGCCGGCGACGCCGTCGACGACGACGTAGCTCATGCTGATGAACTTGCCCGGGCCGATCTCGCTGCAGATCACGTCGTTCGCGGAGGCGAGGAAGTCGGACGGCTCCGGGTGCTCGCGCGCGAGCGAGCGGAAGACGAACTTCGCCATCGCCATGTCCGCCGTCGCCGCGACGCCGTGCCCGGTCACGTCCCCGAGCACGACCGCGAGCCGTCCGTCGTCGAGGACGAGGAAGTCGTAGACGTCGCCGCCGACGTCGACCCGGGCCGACGGCTCGTAGAGCTCGCCGACCTCGAGCCCGGCGACGACCGGGCGCGAACGCGGCAGGAGCGAACGCTGCATCGTGTCGGCGAACTGCTTCTGCTGCTGGTAGAGCCGGGCGTTGTCGATCGCGAGCGCGGCCTGCGCGGCGAGCGCCGCGGCCGCGTCGACCGTCTCGTCCGAGAGCGGGTCGCCGGGTCGGAACGAGTACGACGTCGAGCGATGCGACCACCTCGGTCGGCAGAGCGACCGGGACGACCGCGGCCGTCCAGCCCTTCTCGAGGAACGGGACGAGCGCAGGCAGGAAGTGACCGCCTCGGGTACGGGTCGAGCGAAGGCGGAAGCCGCGCCGGTCACGGAACAGGCGCTGCACGTTCCGCTGGCCGAACGGGACCGGCTGGCCGAGGATCGTTCGGACGGCGTCGGCGAACGGTGACTCACGGATGTGGACCGCCCGCGGCAGGAGCTGCTCGCGCCGCTCGTCCGGCATTCGCACAACCGCGGCGTCGAGATCGAGCACCTCGACCACGGTGCGCGCCAGGGCCGCGAGCGTCTCCTCGAGAGAAAGGCTCTGTGCGAACGAGCGGGAGACCTCGTAGAGGGCGCGGATCCGCTGTGCCGCCGCACGCTCTGCAGCGAGCGCCGCCTCGCGCTCTTCCCCGAGTCGGGTCGTCTCCTCGTGCAGCTGTGCGTTCTGGACGGCGACCGCGAGCTGCCCGGCGAGCGCGGCGAGCAGCGCCGTCTCGTGCTCGCCTGCGACCGGCGGTCCCGCGCGGATAGGCGGCGAGCAGCCCGACGACCTCGCCGCGAGCGACGAGCGGGACGGCGAGCGCGGCGCGGATCCCGGTCTCTCGCGCAGCGGCCGCGCCCGTCGGCGCGAGTCGCGGGTCCCGCACGACGTCCGGCATCTCGAGCACGCCGCGGTCGCGCGAAGGGCCGAGCGCGACGTCGAGCAGGCGGTCGGCGATCCGGGCGTGCGGACCGGCGAGACCCCGGCTCGCGGCCTCCTCGAGCTCCGTGCCTCCCTCGCCGCGGAGGTAGACGGCGACGCGGTCGACGCCGAGGAGCTCGGCGACCCGCTCGACCGCGGTCTCGAGCGTGTGCGAGACGGAGAGCTCGGCCGTGGCCTGCGCGATCACCTCGAGCAGTGCCTGCGTGCGCTCGAGCTCGAGAGCGAGGAGGCGCGCGCGTTCGCCCGTCCGGAGCGCGTGCGCTGCCCGGACGCCGAACGTGGCGAGGCGCGTGAGTTGCTCCGCGTCCGGCTCCTCCCCTCCGGGATGGAACAGCTGCAGGACACCGAGCGGGGGCCTGCCCAGCGGGAGCGTCGTCGAGACGCCGAGCTCACGCGCGAGCCCGGCGGCATGCGCGCGAACCGATCCAGGCTCGGCGAGCGTGCGCGCGGCGACCTCGCGAGCCGCGGCGAGATCCGCGTCCGCGTCGACGCCCCACGAGGCGGCGGGAGCGATGCCCTCCCCAACGCTCTGCCAGAGGATCGCGGCCGACGCTCCGGCAACACCGGCGGCGAGCCGCACGACCTCCGCAGCGGCGTCGTGCTCGTGGAGCGCCGCCGCAAGCGCCTCACCGGCCAGCTCGAGTGCCGGCCGCGCGAGCGACGATGCGTCCCCGCCGGCCGCGAAGGCGCGCAGGACGAGAGCGGCCTGCGCCGCACACAGCTCCGCGGCGAGGCGGTGCTCCGCCCCGAACGGCTCCCCCGCGCGGAACAGCTCGAGCGAGACGGCGTGGCCGGTCGCCTGGGCAGGCACGAGAAGAAGCTGCGTCGCGCCGCACTGCTCCGCGACCCGGCGCACGGCCGCCGGCGCCTCGGCGAGCTCGGTGACCGGCGAGCGTGGAAGCTCTGCCGCCGGGAGCACTGTCCCTTCGAGCTCGGCTGCGAGGGCGGGAGGGGCGGCGACGGCGACCGCCTCGAGGCGCTCGGAGCTCTCGTCGAGTGCGCGCACGAGCGCGACGTCGGCGCCCACCACGGCTCGTGCGGCCTCCACCAGCCCCAGCAGGGCCTCGGGCGAGCTCGACGAGACTGCCGCCGCCGTGAGCGCGCGCAGGACGATCGCGAGGGAAGGCGCCGGCACGCGTGCCTCGCTCGATTCCCCCTGTGCAGAGCCCCGACCGAGCAGACTGCTCACGGTTCGGAAGTATTCCGGCCGGACGGCGCCCGCGACGGCCGGGCGCTTCAGTCCACGACACGCGGTGCGAGCGGCCCGCAGCTCTCCCAGACCGTACAGGCGCACATCGGGCACCGCGGCAGCGTGTGGTGGACGACTGCTCCGTACCCGCAGTCGGCGCATCGGAACTCGCCCGCAACCTCGGCCCCGGCGACGGCGAACACGGCGAACCCCGTGTCGTCGAGCGGCGTCGCGTCGGCAGGGTCCCGTGGCACGAACCCCTCGACCCGCACGCCTACCTGCTCCACCGCCCTTCTTCCTCGGAGAAGGCGCGCCCCAGCACGCGCCGGAATCGAGTTTGTGCCCATACTGCTCCTGTGCAAACCCCCGAGCCAGCGCGCCCGTTCCGGATGGGGCCCCAACGCAGGCAGCCACGGCCCGAGCGCACGATGCCGGTCGCCGAGAGCTGGGGAGCACGGCTCGCCTGGGTCTCGGGACTCGTTCTCGCCGTCTCCGCGTTCACCGACTGGTACGCGGGGTCGCTCCCCAACGGCTTGACGCTGTCCGTCACCGGCTGGCACTCGGGTGTGCTCGGGAAGCTCGTCTTCTTCGTGGGGCTCGCGACCTTGATCCTCGAGGCCTCCCGGGAGGCCGGGATCCTGCTGCCTGCCGCCGTGCCGGACCGGCTGTTGCTCGTCGCGCTCGGAGCGCTCGGGGTGATCTTCGTCCTCATCCGCCTGATCTCCGTCCCCGACGTGTACTTCATCTCGACAGGACGAGGGATCGGGCTCTACATCAGCCTTCTCGCCGCACTAGGGCTGCTCGGCGCCGGGCTGCTCCGTACTGCAGAAGACCTGCCCTAGGCGCTCTCCGGGCAGCACGCTTGGCGACGACCTCGGATCCGGCGCCCAGGCCCGTCGCACTCGGCACGTTGCGGGCGAACCGCAACTTCCGTCTGCTCTGGATCGGACAGGTGCTGTCCGATCTCGGGTCGCAGATCGGGACACTCGCCTACCCCCTGCTCGTGCTTGCGCTGAGCCGTTCGGCCCTCGTCGCCGGGGCGGTCGGGACGGCCGCGAGCGTGGCCGCCTTCGCCGTGAGACTGCCGGCGGGAGCCCTCGCCGACCGGCTCGATCGCCGGCGCACCATGGTCGTCTGCGACGCCGTGCGGGCCGTGGCGCTCGCCGCGCTGGCGACGCTCGTCGCGGTGCATGCGGTCGCGTGGCCGGTCGTCCTCGTCGTGGCGGTGATCGACCGGATCGGGGACACGCTGTTCACACCTGCCTCGATGGCCACCCTTCCCCTGATCGTCCCCGACGACCAGCTCGAGGCAGCCTGGGCGGTGAGCGAGGGCCGCCAGTATGCAGCCAACCTCGTCGGCCCTCCGCTCGGGGGTTTGCTCTACGGGCTGGGACGGTCGCTGCCCTTCGTCGCGGACGCCGTCTCGTACGGCGTCTCGGTCCTGACCTCCCGCGGCCTGAGAGGCGCGTTCGGCTCGACAGCCGAACCGGCGGCGCGGCGCGGCCTCTGGGCGGAGGCGTTCGAGGGCCTGAAGTACCTCTGGCGAGACTCGCTCCTGCGTTCGGTCCTGATCCAGGCCCCGTTGATCAACTTCGCCGCGAACGGGGCGATCTTCACCGTCATCCTGGGACTCCGCCGACACGGCGTCTCGGCAGTGGTGATCGGTGGCGTCGAGGCCGTGATCATGGCCGGAGGAGTCGTCGGTGCGGTCCTCGCGCCGCAGCTCGGACGTCGTTTGTCCGTCCAGCAGTCGCTGCTCGTCCTCACGGTCTCCGCCGCACTCCTGACGCTCGTCGCGGCCGCGATCATCCCGTCTCCCGCCGTCGCGATCCCGCTCGCGCTGCCCCTCGTGCTGTCCCCGGCGACGAACGCAGCGCTCTTTGCGGTGATGCTCCGCGGCACGCCGCCCGCGCTGCACGGGCGCGCCAACAACGGGCTCCTGCAGGTAGCCGTGGCACTTGCGGCTCTCGCACCGCTGGCGAGCGGTCTCGTCATCGCCGAGGCGTCGGCGCGCTGGGCGATGGTGCTCTTCGCGACGGCGTTCGCCGCAGTCGTGCCGATCGCGCTCTCGTTCCCGGGCGAAGACGTACGTCCCTCGCCCGGGTAGACAGCGGTTCGAAAGCGTCGCCGCGGCGCCTAGACCGGGAGGATCGCCTTCGTCTGCTCGACGAGCTCCTCGAGGTCGAGCGGCTTGCCGACGAAGCCGCTGGCGCCGCTCCTGGCGGCCTGCCGTCTCGCCCCCTCGTCCACCTGGCCGCTGAACATGAGCACGGGGATCGCGCCGGCCCCGTGGCGCTCCTGGATGCGCCGCAGCATCTCCCAGCCGTCGACGTGGGGCATCATCACGTCGAGCAGGATCAGCTCGGGCTTCCGAGTCTCGATCGCGGCCAGCCCCTCGTCGGCGCTCGCGGCTTCCTGCACGTCGTAGCCCTGGCGTTCGAGCTCGCTCCGGACGAACTCGCGCATCCGATCGTCGTCGTCGACGAGGAGGACGGCCGGGCCTGCCTGGTGTCGGCCCGGGCCGGAGCGGGCGAGGAACGTCTCGAGGTCGCCGCGCCGGAAGCGCCGGTGGCCGCCGGGCGTGTAGAAGGCCGGCACCCGGCCGTGGTCCGACCACTTGCGGATCGTGCTCTGGGCGACGCCCAGGAAGCGGGCCGCCTGGCCGAGCGTCAGCCACTCGGGGTCGCTGCGTCCCGTGTCGTCTCCGTAGCCCATCGGTGGGAACTTGACCAAATCTCCTGCTTTTTACACCGGATTCGGGTCTACGCGCGCAACCTTACGGTTTGTAATCGACAGCGCCGCGCTGGTACGCGTCGAAGGCGGCGGCGAGTGCGGTGGTGAGATCGCGCGGCCAGCCCGGCGCCGGCGCACGCTCCTCGAGCACCTCGCGTGCCCAGCGTTCGGACTCGCCGTAGGCCGCGACGAGCTCCTCCAGGGTGTACGTCTGTCCGATCCGCTTGCGCAGCTCGTCGAGCACGACGTCGAGCAGCTCGAGCAGCTGCCGGTAGCGCCTCCCGTCCTCGCGAGCGGCCTCGAGGCGGCGGGTGCCCTCCAGCCACTCCTGCCGCGCAACCTCGACCTGGCTCACGCGTTCCCGCTCACAGGGAGCAACACCGTTCCGGCCATTGCGGCTCGACGTCCACGAGCATTCGCTCGCCGAGCGCGTAACCGGGGCGCGCAAGGGCAAACGCGACGTGCGCGTGCAGGCACTTGACGCTGCCGCCCCGACGCGAGCCGCCGATCCCGTACTCGAGCGAGGCGCCGCCGTCGCTGCCGGTCACGTCGCCGGCCAGCGCTCTCCGCAGACGGCGCTGCTCCTCGTCGCCGGCCGCGAGGCTGGCCGCGAGCTCCGGCTCGCTGCGCACAGCGTCGCTCCAGCGCTCGACACCGCCGGCCGCCTCGAGCCGCGACACGGCGGCGACGAGATGGCGGCAGGTGAGGTAGTACGTCGTCGGGAAGGGCTCGCCGTCGGCGGCATACGGGCTCTGCTCGGTCACGGCCGGGGCGCCGAACGGGCACCGGACGGCGACCCCGCGCAGCGTCCGCGGCTCGCGCCCGAGCTGGCGCGCGACGACCGCCCGGTCAGCGTCGGTGACCACGGGAGGCAGCATAGGAGCCGCCGCGCGCAGTCAGACAGCCGCACACGCCCGTCAGTGGCTCGGGCGCCGCGATGCATGCTGTCTGCGCCGCCACTGCGGGATGTCCTTGACGATGAAGAGGTGCTCTCCCGGCCGGATGTAGCCGAGAGAGCGCGCCTCGCTCGCGAGCACGGTGAGGGAGGACGCCCGCCGCAGACGCCGCTCCAGCGCCGCCTGCTGCTTCTGCAGCTTCCGCACGGCGGCCACCCGCGCCGCGCGTTGCGAGTGCGCCTCGACGTAGTCGTGCAGCGGCCGGTAGTAGAGGAGCCCGACGAGCACGAGCGCCCCGACCGCGAACCAGCGGCGGACAACCGGTCCGCGGAGGCGCCGGCGGCGCTTCTTCCTCGCAGCCATCCAGCCGGAGTTCTGCGGCCGACGGCGCGGTCCTCCGGCTAGGAGACGACCTCGACCTTGATCACGTTGGTCGTGCCGGGAATGTTGACGGCGGTTCCCGCGGTGATCACGACGGAGTCGCCGGTCGCCACGATCCCGGCATCGCGCGCCGCCTCGACGGCGAGCCTCCACAGCTCCTCCACGTCTCCGGTCTCGGAGATCAGGAGCGGCGTCACCCCCCACTCGAGCGCGAGCTGGCGCATCGCCCAGTCGACGTGCGTGAGCGCGACGATCGGCCGGCGAGGTCGCAGCCGGGCGACCGCGCTCGCCGTCCTCCCCGTGAAGGTCGGGACGAGAATCGCCTTCGCCTGCAGCGCCTCGGCGAGGTCGCACGCGGCGTTCGACATCGCGTGGCCGATCGTCGGGTTGTCGGTCGCCTCCGGCAGCTCGTGCCGGTAGTCGAGGCTCGGCTCGACCGCCCGCGCGATCCGGTCCATGTACGCGACCGCCTCGACCGGATACTCGCCCACCGCCGTCTCGCCGGAGAGCATCACCGCCGAGGTGCCGTCGAGGATGGCGTTCGCGACGTCGCTCGCCTCGGCGCGGGTCGGCTCGGGCGAGTGCACCATCGTCTCGAGCATCTGGGTCGCCGTGATCACGGGTTTTCCGCGCTCGAGCGACTTCTGGATGATCCGCTTCTGCACGAGCGGCACGAGCGCCGGCCCGATCTCCACGCCGAGGTCGCCGCGCGCGACCATCACCGCGTCGGTCTCCGCGAGCACCTCGTCGAGGACGTCGACGGCCTCCGACTTCTCGATCTTCGCGATCACGTGGGCGTGCGAGCCCGTCTGCTCGAGCAGCGCGCGCAGGTCGCGCACGTCCGCGGGCGAGCGGATGAAGGAGAGGGCCACGAAGTCGACGCCCGTCTTCACGGCCCACTCGAGGTCGGCGACGTCCTTGCGGGTCAGCGACGGGATCGGCACCGGGACGCCGGGAAGGTTGACGCCCTTGTGCGAGCTCACGAGGCCGCCGACCATCACCGCGCAGCTCGCGCGGCCGCTCTCGACCTCGTCGACGCGAAGCCGGACGAGCCCGTCGTCGATCAGCACCTCGTGGCCGGGCTCGAGCACGTCGCCGATCACCGCGGGCGCGATCGGCAGCTCGCTGTCCGTCGCGGATTCCTCGGCGCAGACGGTGACGCGGTCGCCGGTGTGGAGGACGACGGGCTCCTTCAGCTCGCCGATCCGGAGCTTCGGCCCCTGCAGGTCGCCGATCAGCGCCACCGGGCGACCGATGTCGGCCGCGATCTCCCGCACGAGCCAGGCGCGCTCGGAGTGCTCCGCGTGCGTGCCGTGCGAGAGGTTGAAGCGGACGGCGTCGACGCCGGCGCCGATGAGGGCGCGCAGACGCTCGCGCGAGTCCGACGCCGGTCCGAGCGTCGCCACGATCTTCGTCCGACGGTCGACCGCCATGGGGCCAGACTATCTAGCGGCCGGCGCGCGGAAATGCGCCCCAGCCGGGGTACTCCGCCCTGTCACCGAGCTCTTCCTCGATCCGCAGCAACTGGTTGTACTTCGCGACGCGGTCCGTGCGCGCGGGCGCGCCCGTCTTGATCTGGCCGGTGCCGAGCGCGACGACGAGGTCGGCGATGGTCGCGTCCTCCGTCTCGCCCGAGCGGTGGGAGACGACGGCGGTGTAGCCGTTCGCCCGGGCGAGCCGCACGGTCTCGATCGTCTCGGTCAGCGTCCCGATCTGGTTCAGCTTGATCAGGATCGAGTTGGCGATCCCCCGCTCGATCCCCTCCTGCAGCCGTGCCGGATTCGTGACGAAGTTGTCGTCGCCGACGAGCTGCAGGCGGTCGCCGAGCCGCTCGGTCGTGGCGCGCCAGCCCTCCCAGTCGTCCTCGGCGTTGCCGTCCTCGAGCGAGACGATCGCCGGGAACCGGTCGGCGAGGCCGGCGTAGAACTCGGACATCTCCTGCGGACCGAGCTCGCGACCCTCGAACCGATAGCGGCCGTCGGAGAAGAGCTCGCTCGAGGCGGGGTCGAGAGCGATCGCCACCCGGTCGCGATGGCCCGCCCGCTCGGCGGCCTCGAGGATCGCCTCGATCGCCGCCTCGCTCGAGTCGAGGTTCGGCGCGAAGCCCCCTTCGTCCCCGACCGCCGTGGAGAGTCCGCGCTCGCCGAGGAGCTTCTTCAGCGCGTGGTACGTCTCCGCCGCGATCCGCAGCGCCTCCGAGAAGCGCTCGGCTCCGGCGGGGACGAGCATGAACTCCTGCAAATCGATCGAGTTGTCGGCGTGGACGCCGCCGTTGATCACGTTCAGCATCGGCACGGGCAGGATCGCCGCCTCCTCGCCGCCGAGGTGGCGGAAGAGCGAGACGCCCGCCTCGGAGGCGGCCGCCTTCGCGCTCGCGAGCGAGACGCCGAGAACGGCGTTCGCGCCGAGCCGGCTCTTGTTCGGCGTCCCGTCGAGCTCGATCAGCCGCCGGTCGAGGGCCTCCTGGTCGGCGGCATCGAGCCCCGCGACCGCCGCGGCGATCTCCCCGTCGACGTTCGCGACGGCACGTGAGACGCCCTTGCCGCCCCACGCGGAGCCGCCGTCCCGCAACTCGACCGCCTCGTGCACGCCGGTCGACGCGCCCGACGGCACCGCGGCGCGGCCGTACGCGCCGGACTCGAGTCGGACGTCGACCTCGACCGTGGGGTTTCCCCGCGAATCGAGGATCTGGCGGGCATGGACGCGGGCGATGGTGCTCATTCCGTCTCCTTCGCGCGGTCGAACCACTCGTCCTGCCGCTCGAGCGGCAGCTCGCTCCAATTCTCACCGGCCGCTTCCGCGAGCGCCTCCGCAACTTCCACGCGCCGGCGAAAGCGCTTCGCCGCCTGTCGCACCTCGAGCTCGGGATCGACCTCGAGCCTGCGCGCGACGTTGACGGCGGCGAAGAGGACGTCCCCGAGCTCGTCGCCGGACGGCGCCTCCTCGAGCTCCCGCAGCTCCTCGGCGAGATCGGCGAGCGCTCCCGTGAGGTCCGGGTACTCGAAGCCCACGGCCTTCGCACGGACCTGGATCTTCCGTGCGTAGAGCAGGCCCGGGAGCCCTTCGCCGACGTCGTGGAAGATGCCCTCGCGGCCCTCCTGCTCGCGCTTGATGCGCTCCCAGTTCGAGCGGACGCGCTCGGCGGTGCGCGCCTCCACGTCGCCGAAGACGTGCGGGTGTCGCCGCACGAGCTTCGCGTGCACTCCTCGCGCCACCTGCGCCAGGTCGCCCGTGCCGCGCTCCTCCAGGAGCTGCGCGAGGAAGTAGACCTGGAAGAGGAGGTCGCCGAGCTCGTCGAGCAGCTTCCCGTCGTCTCCCGCGAGTGCCGCGTCGGCGACCTCGTAGGACTCCTCCACCGTGTGGGGGACGATCGTCGCCGCCGTCTGCTCGCGGTCCCACGGGCAGTCGCGGCGCAGGCGCGCCGTCAGCCGCTGCAGCTCGAGCAGAGCCTCAGCCGGCTGCTCGCCCGCCTGGCTCGTCAACTCAGCCGGTCGTCGTCGGGGTCGTCGCCGTGCCGGTCGTCGTCGTCGCCGGCTCGTACCCCGTCTGGAACGCGATCTTGCCCGCGAAGTCCTTCTTCACCTTCGCGAGCCAGTTCGACCACGCGACCTGCTTCTGCTGCTGGGAGAGGCTCGCCTGGATCTGGGACTCCGCCTCCTTGAAGGTCTGCGTGTGGGCCGGCTTGACCGGGCCGAGCGCCTGGATGATGTGCCAGCCGTAGACGCTGTGCACCGGCTTCGAGACCTCGTTCGTCTTGAGCGAGAACGCAGCCTTGTCGAACGGCTGGACGGTCGGCTGGCACGTCCCGCTCGTGCCGCCGTGCGCGACGCAGAGCTTGCCGCCCTGCTGCGCGGAGCCCGTGTCCTTCGAATACTGCTTCGCGAGCTTGGCGAAGCTCGCGCCGCCCTTCAGCTTCGTCTCGATCTTGTCGGCGAGGCTCTTGCTGCTGACGAGGATGTGCCGCACCTCGCGCGTCGGGGGCGTCGTGAAGGACGTCTTGTTCTGCTTGTAGTAGGACTGCGCGTCGGACTGCGACACCTTGACGCTGGACGTCACCTTGTCCTCGAGCTTCGTGCTGAGCAGAGCCGGCCGGAGGTTGTACTGCTCGAGCTGGGCGAGGGTGATGTGGTCCTTCTTCAGCGCGGCCTCGAGCTTCTTCTCGCTCCCGTGGTAGTACGTGGTCCTGATCTGCTTGAGCCGGGCGTCGACGTCCTTCTGCGTCACCGTCACACCGATCTTGCTGCCCTCCTGCGTGAGCTCCTCCTCCTGCACGAGGAAGGTCACGGCCTGGTCCCGGAGCTGCGAATAGGCAGACGTTCCGACCTTGGGCGGGGTCTGGCCCTGCGACTTGTAGCGGGCGAAGGCCACATCCATCAGGTCGTTGAAGGTGGACTTCGGGATCGTCGTGGAGCCGACCTTGGCGATCGCGTCGACGGGGACGGAGCCCGAGCCGCCGCCTCCGCCGCAACCGGCAGCAAGCACGGCCACGAGCACCAGGGGCAGGGGCACGAGGAACAGGCGAGTCTTCATTTCCATCCAGTGAGGTCGCTGTCGCGGGAGCACCGGTGAGACGGAGAACGGTCTCAGGCCGCCCGGCGCGCGTCCAAGATAGCATCGACGAGCTCGACCGCCTGGGCGATTTGCTCCTGGCCGCGCATGCTTATCTCCTGCTTAGACGAGACGTAGACGGCGGTCTTCGCGCGGTCGCGGAGCTCGCGGAGCTCGCCCGACCCGAGCACGAGCCTCCCCACCGTCGCCTTGCCGCTCTGGAAGACGAGGTAGTCGGCGCCGAGCAGCGCGATCTTGATCTTCGCCTCCTGGATCCGGAAGAGGTTCTCGACCGGCTCGGGCAGGGGGCCGTAGCGGTCCGAGAGGGACGCCTGCAGCTCGCGCAGCTCGTCCTCGGTCTCCGCGAGCGCGAGCCGGCGGTGGACGTCGATCCGGAGCGCCTCCGAGTCGACGTACGCAGCCGGGACGTAGGCGTCGACGCGCGCATCGACCCGCACGGGCCGCGCGGCGACCCGCTTGGAGCCCTGGAGCTCCGCGACCGCCTCGTTCAGAAGCTCGACGTAGAGCTCGAAGCCGACCGCGGCGACGTGGCCGGACTGCTCCGCGCCCAGCAGCTCACCGGCGCCGCGGATCTCGAGGTCGCGCATCGCGATCGCAAAGCCCGCGCCGAGCTCGGTGTGGTCGGCGAGCGTCGCGAGCCGGGCGCGCGCCTCGGGGGTCAGCTCGCTCGCGTCGGGATAGAAGAGGTAGGCGAAGGCGGTCGCGTCGGAGCGGCCGACGCGCCCGCGGATCTGGTAGAGCTGGGCGAGCCCGAGCGTGTCGGCGCGCTCGATCACGAGCGTGTTCGCCTGCGGGATGTCGATGCCCGACTCGATGATCGTCGTCGAGACGAGGACGTCGGCGTCGCCGCGCAGAAAGGCGTGCATCCGCTCCTCGAGCTCCTTCTCGCGCATCTGGCCGTGCGCGACGAGGAATCGCAGCTGCGGGCAGAGCTGCTGCAGCTGCGCCGCCCGCTCCTCGATCGACTCGACGCGGTTGTGGAGGAAGAACGCCTGCCCCTCGCGCCCCGCCTCGCGCTCGAGCGCCAGCTTCACGAGCTCCTCGTCGTACTCCCCCACCGTCGTCCGAATCGGACGACGCCCCTCGGGCGGCGTCTCGATGATCGAGATGTCGCGCATGCCCGCGAGCGAGAGGTGGAGGGTGCGCGGAATCGGGGTCGCGCTGAGCGTGAGCACGTCGACCTCGAGCCGCAGCGACTTGAGCAGCTCCTTCTGCGCCACGCCGAACCGCTGCTCCTCGTCGAGGATCACGAGCCCCAGCTCCTTCGGGATCACGTCGCGGCTGAGAATCCGGTGCGTCCCGATCAGCACGTCGACCTTGCCCGCGGTGAAGTCCGCGAGGATCCGCTTCGTCTCCTTCGGCGGGACGAACCGCGAGACCATCTCCACGCGGATCGGGAAGTCGCGAAAGCGCTCGCGGAACGTGTTGAAGTGCTGCTCGGCGAGGATCGTGGTCGGCGCGAGGAACAGCACCTGCCGGCCGTTGACGGCGACGGCGAACGCGGCCCGCACCGCGACCTCGGTCTTGCCGAACCCGACGTCCCCGCAGACGAGCCTGTCCATGGGGCGCGGCGCCTCGAGGTCCTCCTTGACGGCCTCGATCGCGCCCTCCTGGTCGGGCGTCTCGCGGAAGGGGAAGCTCGTCTCGAGCCGCGGCAGCCACTCGTGGGAGAGGTCGTAGGCGATCCCCTCGCGCGTCTGGCGCTGCGCGTAGAGCTGGATCAGGTCGCCGGCGAGCTCGCGCACGGACTCGCGCGCCCGCGACTTGAGCGTCTGCCACGCCTTGCCGCCGAGCTTCGAGAGCGCGGGGGCCGAGGCGTCCGCGCCGACGTAGCGCGAGACCTTCCCGAGCTGCTCGTGCGGCACGTAGAGCCGGTCCTCCCCGCGGAAGGCGAGCTGGAGATAGTCGCGCGTGACACCCGCGACCGTGTTCGTCTCGAAGCCGAGCAGGCGCCCGACGCCGTGGTCCTCGTGCACGACGTAGTCGCCGGTGCGGAGGTCCGCGAAGGACTGGAGTGCCCGGCCGCCGAGGCGGCGCTCGCGCGGGGCGCGGCGGCGGAAGACCTGGTGGTCGGGCAGCAGGACGAGGCCGAGATCGCGCCAGACGAAGCCGCGACGGGCAGGGGCGACGGCGAAGAGGAGCTCGGGCTCGGCCGGCAGCTCCTCTCCCGGCTCGAGCACGCGCGCCTCGACGCGGCGGAGGAGGTTCTGCGTCCGGAGCGCCTCGCCACGGTGCGGGAAGGCGACGACGACGCGCTGGCCCGACCGGAGCAGCGCCGCGAGCTCGCTCTCGGCCTCTGCGAGGCCGCGGGCAGCGATCGCAGGCCGCTGCGCCTCGAACGCGTGGGGCTGCGCCTGCGGGAAGGGGTCGAGCTCCGTCGAGCCCGCGAGCGAGGGCGGGCCGACGACGCCGTCCTCCTCCCAGACGCGGCGGACGTCGTCGGGCTGGAACACGAGGTCTGGCGGGCGGTCGAGCGGCGGTACGAGGTCGTCGGGTACCGCGGCAGAGCCCTCGTCGTCGTCGTCGGACAACGCCGGCTCGACGAGATCGAACCGGCGCTCCGCCGCCGGGTACAGCGTCGCGGCGGTCACCGGGTGGAGCGCACGCTGCGTGAACGGGGAGAACGCACGCACCGACTCGATCTCGTCGCCGAAGAACTCGATGCGCAGCGGCTCGCGACCGGTCGTCGGGAAGACGTCGACGATGCCTCCGCGCACCGCGAACTGGCCTCGATCGTCGACGCGGTCCACCCGCTCGTAGCCGGCGAGGCCGACCGACTCGGCGAGCTCCTCGACCCCGGGCTCGAGCCCCGGTCTCAGCTCGAGCGGCTCCGGGCGCGCCTCCGCAGGCGGCAGTCCCTCGGCCAGCCCTCTCGCCGAGACGCAGACGAGCCCGCCCTGAGCGAGCACGTGCAGCGCCCGCGCCCGCTCCCCGACGAGATGCGGCGGCGGCGCGAGCCCGGACTCCCAGGTGACGCCGCGGCTCGGCAGCAGGCCGACCGCCTCGTCGCCGAGGAACCAGGCCGCAGCCTCGGCGGCGTCGCGCGCGTCCGCGTCCTCCGGGAGGAGGACGACGACGCCGCGCTCGAGGCGGTCGTGGAGCGCGGCGAGCAGGAGCGGCAGCGCCGACTCCGACACGCGGGCGCGCGTCGGAAGCGCGTCCGCGAGCTCGGCGAGACGCTCGTGCTCGACGAGCTCCCGGACGAAGGCGTGGAGTACCGGACGGTCCATGACGAAGGGCGGAACCGGCGGGTTCCGCGCGCTCCGATGGTAACCGGAAGGATGACGGCATACGCTCCCGGGCGTGCGCGGGGTCGGTCGCTTCGGGCTGCTCGGGGAACGGCCGTTCAGGCTGCTGTGGCTCGCGCGGACCGGCTCGTCGGTCGGCGACTCGCTCATCCCGGTCGCGCTCGCGTTCGCGGTGATCGGCATCCACGGGCACGCCCTCGGCCTGGGCGTCGTCCTTGCCTGCCGGACGCTTGCGATCGGCTCGTCGACGATCGCCGGCGGCGTCTGGGCGGATCGGCTGCCGCGCCGGGCGGTGATGGTCTCGGCGGACCTGCTGCGCTTCGGCACCGAGGCCGCGACGGCCGTCCTCCTCCTGGAGGGGGCGGCCCACGTCTGGCAGCTCGCCGTCCTCCAGTCGGCGTCGGGCGTCGGGGCCGGCTTCTTCGGCCCCGCCTCCACGGCGCTCCTGCCGCAGGTCGTCAGCACCGGCCGCCTGCAGCAGGCGAACACGCTGCTCTCGATGTCCCAGAGCGCGACGAACATCGGCGGGCCGGCCGTGTCCGGCGTGATCGTCGCGGCCGCGGGGCCGGGCTGGTGCTTCGCGATCGACGCGGCGAGCTTCCTCGTCAGCGTGGCGTTCGTGACGGCGATGCGAGTTGCGGAGAGCGTGAGCCCCGTCCGCCAGCGCTTCTGGAGCGACGCCGCCGACGGCTGGCGAGAGGTCCGGCGGCACCGGTGGCTGACGGCCGGGTTCCTCGGCTTCGCCCTCGGCAACGTCGGGATCGGGATCTACCTCGTGCTCGGCCCCTTCGTGGCCGAGAGGCATCTCGGCGGCTCACTCGGCTGGAGCCTGATCCTGCTCTCGATCCCCGTCGGCGGTCTGCTGGGCGGATTCGTGGCCTACCGCATCCGGCCCGAGCATCCCGTGGCGACCGCGTTCGCGATCTGGACGCTGTGCGGGGTGCTGCCGCTCACGCTGGTTCGGCCGTTTCCCCTCCCCGCCGTCATGGTCGCGGCCGCGATCCTCGGCGCCTCCGTCCTGATCGGCAACGCGCTCTGGGAGACCGCGATGCAGCAGGAGGTGCGTCCGGATCGCCTCGCCCGGGTCGCGTCGATCGACCAGCTCCTCTCGATCGGCCTGATGCCGATCGGGCAGGTGCTCGCCGGCGCCTTCGTCGCGGGCGTCGGCACATCCGCCACCCTCCTGCTCGCGGGGACGCTGATGTGCGTGCCGAACCTGCTCGTCGTCGCCTTCGTGCGCGAGGTGCGGAACGTGCGG
The DNA here is from genome assembly GCA_963746965.1 of uncultured Actinomycetes bacterium. GTDB lineage: Bacteria > Actinomycetota > Thermoleophilia > Gaiellales > Gaiellaceae > Palsa-739. The sequence goes on from CAVVDH010000001.1 coordinate 2,699,600, forward strand.
CGCCGCGAAGAGCCGCAGCCCGTTCCGGCCGGCTAGTAGGCGCCCTCGGCCTCGGGCCGCCGCTCCTCCCGGATGAACAGCGCGCGCCGCGTCCAGTGCGGCAGCCACCAGTTCGCGTCGCCGAGCAGACGCATGAGCGCGGGAACGAGCAGGGCCCGGATCACGGTCGCGTCGAAGATGATCCCGGCCGCGAGGCCGATCGCGAACTCCTTGATCTCGAATCCCGGGCTCGACGAGAGGACGAGGAAGGCGAACATCAGGATGAGCGCCGCGCTCGTCACGAGCTTCCCGGTCCGCGCGAGCCCGAGCTCGATCGCCCCTTCGGTGGAATGCGTCTCGTCGTACGCCTCGCGCATCCGGGTGAGCATGAAGACCTCGTAGTCCATCGAGAGGCCGAAGAGGAAGGCGAAGATCATGAGGGGGATCCACGCCGTGATCGCCTGCGTCGCCGTGATGCTCCAGAGCGACGAGCCGTGGCCCTTCTGGAAGATGAAGACCACGATCCCGAACGCCGCGCCGAGCGAGACGAGGTTGAGGATCGCCGCCTTGATCGGCAGCACGATCGACCGGAAGGCCCGCGTCAGCAGGACGAGCGTCAGCACGAGCACGAACGCCAGCACATACGGGAAGTTCCCGTAGACCGCGTGCACGAAGTCGCGGTCGACCGCCGGCACGCCGCCGAGCGTGGCGTCCGTTCCCTGCAGGACGCCGTTGACGCGGTTGATGGTCCCCTGGATCCCGGGCGCCGCGCCGTCGATCGTGGGGAAGGCCTCGACGAGCGTGTCCTGTCCCCGGTGCCAGCCGGAGCCGGGAGGCACCGTCGCACCGACGATTCCGACCACATGGCGCTCCTTCGTCGCGACGGCCCGAGCGTCGCCGCCGTGCTCGACGAGCGTGACGAAGGGCTTCATCACCCCGGGTGAGATCCCGGCGTCGGCGAGCAGCGTCCGCCCTGCGATCGCGGTGCCCGTGCCCGGGAAGTTCTTCAGCTGGGACTCGTTGGGGTTCAGCTGGATTCCGAGCGCGACGAGGACGGCCACGATCGCGGCGCCGATGGTCGCGACCGCCCACGGCCGACGCAGGACGAAACGCGCCCAGCGTCCCCAGGCTCCGTCCTCGGGGTGCCCGCGGTCGACGAGCCGCTTCGGCAGCAGGCGCACGCTGTTGATCCGCTCGCCGAGCGCCGCGAGCACGGCCGGAAGCAGCGTGATGGCGGCGAGCACGGAGACAGCGGGGATCAGCATCCCGCCGATCCCGATCGAGCGGATGAACGGCAACGGCAGGAGGATCATCGAGAGCAGGCCGACGGCGACCGTCGACCCCGAGACGATCACCGACCTGCCCGCATGGGTCATCGTCTCGACGAGCGCAGCCTCGACGTCCTTCCCCTCCCGCAGCTCGTCGCGGAAGCGGAAGATCATGAGCAGCGCGTAGTCGATCGCGACGCCGAGGCCCACGAGCGCGATCAGGAACTCGACGATGATCGAGACGTTCGTGATGTACGTGAGCGCCCAGACGAGCGTGAAGGTGTTGAGGATCGCGGCAGCCGCGACGGCGATCGGCATCAGGATCGCGGGAAGCGTGCCGAAGACGAAGAGGAGGATCACGACCGCGCCGAGACCGCCGATCATCGCCTCGACGAGGACGTTCCCGCCCCCACCTCCGTGCGAGCTCGCCTCCTCGAGCGGATCGTGGCCCGTCACCTCGACCTCGATCCCGTGCGGGAGACCGCGCGCCGCCTCCGCGCGGATGGCGGCGGCGCCGCTCGTCGTGCTGAACGTCGCGACACCCGCCGGATAGACCTCCATGAACGTCGTGTGCCTGTCCTTCGAGACGTACATCAGGTCGTGGGTCGAGAAGTACGAGCTCGTCCGCGCGGCCGGGTCCGCGCCCGCGACACGGAGCATCGCCGCTCGGATCGCGCCGCTCTTCGTCGCGTCGCCGGAGGTGTGGAAGACGACGACGTCGGGAGGCCGCACGCCGGTGCCGAACGCCTTCAGCGTGCGCTGATTCGCCTCGTAGGCCGACTTCCCCGGGATCGAGAAGCTCTGGTACCAGCGCTTCGACACCTGCCCCGCGGCGAACGCACCGAACAGCGTGAGGACGATCCAGGCACCGATCACCTTCCACCGGTGACGAGCGACGACGTGCGCGAGACGAGCCAGCATTCCTCTCCCTCCGTGACGGAAGGCGTGAATGCTACAGGCACGGTAAGTTTACGGCAACTGTAATAAACGCTACGATCCGGTGAATGGGCCTCCGCGAGACGAAGAAGCTCCAGACGCGGCAGGCGATCGCCGCCGCCGCGATGCGCCTCTTCGTGACACGGGGCTTCGACCACGTCAGCGTCGGCGAGATCGCGCGAGGCGCGGGTGTCTCGGAGAAGACCGTCTTCAACTACTTCCCGACGAAGGAGGACATCTTCTTCGACGAGGTGCCGGAGCGGCTGGACGCGCTCGCCGACGCGGTCCGGAACCGTCAGCCGGGCCAGTCGCTCGTCGAAGCGCTGCACGAGCTCCACGCGCAGCAGTGCGGTCGGCTCGCGAGCCCGGGCTTCGCGCACTTCGCCCGCACGATCGCCGGGTCGGCGGCACTGCAGGCGAAGGAGATCGAGGTGATGGCGCAATTCAGCGACCGTCTCGCACAGACGATCCAGGAGGAGCTCGGCCTCCATCCCGCCGACGCGCAGATCGCGTCGAATCTCGTGCTGAGCGTCCACTGGCAGTTCTTCCGCAACGCGCGCGCCCACGCCCTCGCAGGGCGGAGCGGCCCGGCGGCCGTGCGGCGCCTGCGCGCGGACCTCGAGCGCGCCTACCGGCTGCTCGAGCACGGGCTGGGCGCGCTCGAGGGCGCGCCCAGCTCCGCCCGCGCCTAGCCGAACGTGCCGTTCACCGTCGCGAAGTACGGGATGCAGCTGCCGAACAACCTCACCTGGTAGTGGGTGAGCCGGGCCGAGAAGGTGGCCGTGCCGCCGCCGTCCAGGGCGACCGTCCCGGTGACTCCGTAGACGGCCTTGCTCGTGCAGGTGACGGAGCTGCCCGAGATGAGTCCGATCGAGCCGCTCTCGAACGTCCCGGTGACCGTGCTCGCGCCCGAGAGCGAGAAGCTGCCACCCGTGATGCAGCCGTTGCCGAGCGTTCCGCAGGCATCGAGCGAGTGGTGCGTGACGTGGGCGTTCCACGTCGCGAGTCCCGCCGTCCAGCTGAAGGCCGCCCCGGCGAACGGACTCGTGCTCTGGTCGCCACTCGTCGGCTGCGGGATGCCGGTCTCGAGCCCGGACACGGAATAGCTCGGTGTGGTCCCGGCGGAGGCCGGGGCCACGACCACGACAGCCGCTGCAGCAAGCGCCGCGACCATGACAACGATCCTGCGCATGTTCTTTCCTCCTCGTGGGATCCGGACTCGATCGTGACGCGCTCCTGCACCGAATTCAACCTCGGCGGAGGAGGAGGCCGTCAGCGCCGGTTGACCTGGATCTGGGCGCTTTCGACTCCCTCGGCGACGAGAGTCTCGACTGCAGCCGCCGCCCGCCCGACGATCGCCTCGGCGTCCTCGTGCGGCTCGAAGTTTCCCAGGACCCAGTCGGCGAGCGGTCGCGGGTCGCCCCGCTCCGGACGGCCGACGCCGATGCGGAGCCGGAGGAAGTCCTGCGTCCCGAGCTGCTGCGCGATCGAGCGCAGCCCGTTGTGGCCGGCGAGCCCCCCGCCGACCTTGAGCTCGAGCCGGCCGAGATCGAAGTCCCCCTCGTCGTGCACGACGAGCACGTCGCTCGGCTCGAGCTTGAAGAACGCGGCCGCGGGACCGACGGAGCGGCCGGACTCGTTCATGTACGTCTCCGGCTTCAGCAGCGCGAGGCGCTCGTCGCCGACGCGTACCTCGGCCATCTGCCCCGCGAACTTGCCGCGCCAGGAGCCGCGCTGGCGACGCGCAAGCTCGTCCACGACCATCCAGCCGGCGTTGTGCCGGTTCCGGGCGTGCTCGCGGCCCGGGTTCCCCAGACCGACGACGAGGTACACGAACTAGCTCTCGTCGGTGCCCTGGTCGCCGGCGTCGTCCGCCTCGGCGTCGGTCGCGCCCTCGGCAGCCTCGCCCTCGGCAGGCTCCTCGCCCTCGGCGGCCTCGCCCTCGGCTTCCAGAGCGGCGAGCTCCTCCTCGGTGGGCTCGGGCTCGACGACCTTCGTCGGCGCGGTGACCGTGGCGACGACCATCTCCGGATCGTCGACGAACGCGACGCCGACCCGCGCGGCGAGGTCCGAGATGCGCAACGTCCCGCCGATCTCCATGCCCGAGACGTCGAGCTCGAGATGGTCGGGCACCTCGAGCGGCAGCGCCTCGACCGTGACCTCGCGCAGCGGCTGCGAGAGGACACCGCCCTCGCGCACGCCCGGTGCGTCCTCGCCGCCGACGAGCTGGACCGAGACGGCGGCGCGGATCGTCTGGTCGAGCCGCACCTCCTGGAGGTCGATGTGCGTGACGCCGCCCCGCACGGGATCGACCTGGTACTCCTTGAGGATCGAAGCGTGCGTCTCGCCCTTGCCGTCGATCTCGACGTCGAGGATCGCGTGCAGTCCCGCGCCGCCGGTGAGGGCGCGGCGGAGCTCCCGCTCGGCGATCGAGATCGGGACCGGCTCGCCGTTGCCGTAGAGGACGCCCGGCACGAGACCTTCCTTGCGCAGGCGGCGCGACTCGGCAGAGCCGAGCCTGTCGCGCTGGGCGACGACGAGTTTCGTCCGTTCTCCGGCCATTCCGGCGGCGGAGTCTAGCGAGAGCACTCCGGTAGCGTCCGGGGGCATGGACTTCGAGGGCCTCCTCGCGAGCTGGGAGGGCGAGCACGCCGTCGTCCGCTTCGACCCCGAGAGCAGTGCGTGGATGTTCGTCTGCATCCACTCGACGGTGCGCGGACCGGCCGGCGGCGGGACCCGGATGCGCGTCTACGCCGCTCCCGCCGACGGGCTCGCCGACGCGATGCGCCTGTCTGCGGCGATGACCTGGAAGATGGCCGCGGCCGGGATGCCGCGGGGCGGCGGAAAGGCGGTGCTCGCAGTGCCCGAGCTACCGGCGGGCGAGCCGCGCAAGCGCCTGCTCCGCCGCTACGGCGAGCTCGTCGCATCGCTCGGCGGCAGCTACCGGACGGCCGGGGACATGAACGTCTCGCCGGAGGATCTCGACGTCGTCGCCGAGACGTGCCCCTGGGTCTACGGAACGACGCAGGGCGGCGGCAACAGCGGCCGCGGCACCGCCCGCGGCGGGCTCCACGCGATCCGCGCGACGGTCGAGCACGTCTTCGGCTCGGCCGACCTCGCCGGCCGCAGCGTCCTCGTGCAGGGCGCGGGCTCGGTCGGAGCCGTGCTCGCGCGGGAGCTGGCCGCGTGCGGCGCACGCGTCCTCGTCAGCGACGTCGACGAGGCGCGGGCGGCGGCGACGGGCTGCGAGACCGTGGCGCCCGAGCACGCCCTCGAGACGGAGGTGGACGTCTATTCGCCGTGCGCGGTCGGCGGGACGCTCGATTCCGGGTCGATCCCCCGGCTCGCCTGCCGGGCGATCGCCGGTTGCGCGAACAACCAGCTCGCGGAGCCCGAGGACGCGGAGCGGCTCGCCGCGCGCGGCATCCTCTACGCGCCGGACTTCGTCGTCAACGCGGGCGGGATCATCCAGCTCATCGGCCTCGAGGACGAGGGCTGGGACGAGGCGAGGCTCGAGGAGGGCCTCGCCGGGATCGGCGACACGCTGCGGACGCTCTTCGCCGAGGCGGAGGCGGACGGCATCACGCCGGCCGAGGCCGCCGAACGACTCGCGCGGCGCCGCGTCGCCGAAGCCGCGTCCTAGCTAGGCCGGGACCTCGGCGGTCGTTTCCGGGACCACCGAGTCGAGGCGGTCGAGCCACGGCTGCGCCTCGAGCCGCTCGAACGTGTCCCGCGCCTCCGCGAGGAGCGGCCGGGCATCGTCCGGGTGCCCGCGGGCGACGAGCCACTCGCCGTGCTCCAGCTGGACGACGGCGAGATGGAACGGGAGCTCGAGCGCGCGGAGCTGCGCGGCCGCGGCGGTGAAATGGCGGTCCGCGCCGGGATCCTCGGCGGCGAGATGCGCGCGGAAGCGCTCGGCGGTCGCCTCGAGCAGCGGCGGCCGCAGGCCTTGCGGCATTCCCTCGACGAGCGCGAAGAACTCGCTCGCGCGCTCGAGCTCGCCGAGCCGGTGCAGCGCTTCGAGCGCGTGCAGGAGACCGAGCTTCGCGCCCTGGGCCCCGAGGCCGATCGCCTCGCCGGTGGCGACGGCCCGCTCGGCGGCGGCGCGCGCCGCCCGAGGGTCGCCCTCCGCCAGACGAAGGGCGGCGAGCGCCGCCTGGTAGCCGCCTTCCATCTGCACCTCGCCGGAGCCGCCGAGCTCCTCGAAGCGCCTGAGCATCTGTCGCGCCTCGTCGAGCCGGCCCCGCTGGACCAGGAGCTCGAGCGCGCCGTTGAGCACGCTCGCGACCTGCGAGTTCGCGTTCAGCTGCTCCTCCGGGATCTCGGCCATTCGGGCGAGCGCCTCGTCCCAGCGCCCGAGCATGGCGAGCGCGTACGTCATCTCGGCCAGGATCGCCCACTCGAGAGAACGGTCGCCGATGCGCCGCGCGAGCTCGACCCCCTGCTCGAGGTTCGTCAGCGACTCGCCGTAGCGATCGCGCCGGAAGCCGAGCTCCGAGAGGTTGATGCAGACGACGGCCGCCTGCTGGTACTCCTCGTTCGCGAGGTTCAGATCGAGCGCGAGCTGCAGCAGGCCGTGGGCTTCCCGGGGCCGTCGCGAGATGAGCTGGATCGCCTTTCCGTTCCAGCCGCGCGCGAGCTGTTCGGGGAGCTGGAGCGCCTCGGCGATGTCGAGGCCGCGCTCGACCATCTCGGCTGCGCGTTCGAGGTTCCCGGCGAAGAAATGCGCGCCTCCCAGACGGGTCACGAGGAACGCGAGGTCGGCGTCGGGCTCGTCGTCGCCGATGAGCGAGTACGCCCGCTCGAGACGGTCGATCGCCTGCTCGAGCCGGCCGAGGCGTGTCTCGACGAGCCCGAGCCAGCCCGAGGCGCGGGCGGCACCGTGCGTGTCGCTGGCCGACTCGTACAGGCCGACCGCCTGCTCGAAATGCCCGTACGAAGCGTCGTTGTCTCCGGCTGCCAGAGCCATCTCACCTGCCCGGCTCAGCGCGGCGGCCTGCTCCCGGGGCTCCGTCGCGAGATCGGCCGCCTGCTCGAAGTAGCGGCGCGCTTCGGTCGACGCTCCGAGCGACGAGGCACGGGATCCCGCACGCAGGAGCGCCTCGTACGCTCGCCGCGGCAGGCCCTCGCTGTCGGCAGCGCCGGGGTCGAGCCGGTAGGCGTCGAGCAGGTGCGAGGCGATCACCTCGGCGACCTCGTCCTCGCCGAGCGTCGCCGCGAGGTGCTCGGCGGCCGCCAGGTGCTTCTCCCGCCGCTCGCGCTTCGGCAGCGTCTCGTACGCGACGTGGCGCAGCAGATCCTGGAGGAACGTGTACTGCCCCTGCTCGGGCGAGCGCGGGTCCGACTGCAGGCCGAGCACCTCCCGCCGCACGAGCCCGGTGAGCAGCTCCTCCAGCCGCTGGTTCTCGAGACCGCTCAGGGCCGACAGCGCGTGCGGCGCGAAGGTCTTGCCGAGCACCGCCGCGTCGCCGAGCAGCCGCCGTCTCCTCGGGGGAGAGCCCGTCGAGCCGGGCGGCGATGAGCGCATGCAGGGTCTCCGGCACCTCGAGCGTCTCGACCTCGCCCACGAGCTTGTAGCTCGAGCCGTCCTCGACGAGCAGGCCGCGGTCGAGCAGCATCCGCACCGTCTCCACCGCGTAGAGCGGCACACCTTCGGCGCGCGCGAAGATCCGGTCGCGCAGCGCAGGCGGGAGTCCCGGCACGAGGCCGACCAGCAGCTCCTCCATCGCCTGCTCCGACAGCGGCTCGAGATACATCGAGGTGAAGTTGCGATGGCCGGCGCCCCAGGTCGGCCGCTTCTCGAGCAGGTCGGGGCGGGCGAGCGTGACGACGAAGAGCGGCTTGTCGCGCGACCACTCGAGCAGGTACTCGACGAAGTCGAGGAGCGAGCTGTCGGCCCACTGCATGTCCTCGAAGGCGAGGATCGTCGGATACGTGTCGGCGAGGCGCTCGAAGAACAGGCGCCAGGCCGCGAACAGATCCTGCCGCTCGTGGGAAGCGCCCTCGGCCAGCCCGAGCAGCTGGGCCAGCCGGGGCTCGACGAAGCCGCGCTCCTCCGGATCGAGCAGGTGCTCCTCGAGCGCCGCGTGCAGCTTCTGCATCGCCTCCGTCGGATCCTCGTCCTCTGCGATCCCGCAGCGCCACCGCACCATGTCCGCCAGGGCCCAGTACGTCACGCCCTCGCCGTACGCGAGACAGCGGCCGCGATGCCAGTAGATGGTCTGCGCGATGCCGTCGAAGTACTTGTAGAACTCCCACGCGAGCCGTGACTTGCCGATCCCGGCGATTCCCGTCACCGACACGAGCTGCGCACGCTGTTCCTCGGCGGCGACGTGGAAGAGGTCCTTGATCTGGCGCAGCTCGCGGTCACGCCCGACGAACGGCGCTTCCAGCCCTTCCGACTTCAGGGCGCCCGCGCGCCCGGAGACGACGCGCAGCGCGCGCCACAGCGGCGTCTCCCCCTCCTTGCCCTTGAGCTCGAAGCTTCCCGCCGGCTCGTAGACGACGGTCCCCTCGGTCGTCCTTCTCGTCGCCTCGCCGACGAAGACCGAGCCGGGCTCGGCCGCCGACTGCACGCGGGAGGCCGTGTTGACGAGGTCGCCCGCGACCATGCCCTCTCCCACCGCGGCGATGTTCACGGCCGCCTCGCCCGTCATCACGCCGGCCCGCGCGCGCAGTCCGTCGATGCCGGCTTCCTGACCGAGCGCCTGCACCGCCGCCACGAGGTCGAGCGCGGTGCGAACCGCCCGTTCCGCGTCGTCCTCGGTCGCGGTCGGAGTCCCCCACACCGCCATCACCGCATCGCCGATGAACTTCTCCACGACGCCGCCGTAGAGCTCGACGAGACGGCGGCACGTGTCGAAGTAGCGCGAGAGGAGCTCCCGCACCTCCTCCGGGTCGCGCGATTCCGAGAGCGTCGTGAAGCCGACGAGATCCGCGAACAGCACGGACACGAGCCGACGCTCCGCGACCGGCTCCGCAGCCGGGGGAGCAGCCGACGGTGCGGCGGTCGCGGCTGCCGGCGCTGCAGCCTCGCCGAGCGCCGTGCCGCACTCGCCGCAGAAGCGCTCACCGGGCTCGTTCGCCGCCCCGCACGCCGAACAGGCGACCGCAAGCGTCGCGCCGCACTCCGCGCAGAATTTGCGCCCTTCCCGGTTGACGGCCCCGCAACTGCCGCAGATCGCAGCCATGGGAGAAGCCTAGATCGTTCTTGCCGCGGCGCGAAAGAGCTTCGCGCGCCTACTTGCACTCCGCGTTCTGCACGTAGTGCGCCGCCCCCGGCCCGCGCAGGCTCCAGGTCTCCGCGCCCTCCGTGTCGACGAGGCAGTACTGCGTGGCGTCCGTCTTCGCTGCGACGACGCGAAGGTTCGGCGAGAGGCCGGCGCCGTACTTCGCCTCGAGGAGCGCGATCGTCATACCCTCGTAGCCGGTGGTGCTCTTCTTGCCGTCCGCGTCCCTCGTCGTTCCGACGTTGTGGAGCGCGAACCGGCCCACCGCCGGGAGAGCGCGGCGGATGTTCGCCTTCGCCGCCGCGTCGAGGGCCCTCGTCCGGAAGCTCGCGTACGCGGGAACGGCGATCGCGGTGAGGATGCAGATGACGCCGAGCACGACGAGAACCGCGATCAGCGTGAACCCCGACGCATCCGCCGGCGGCAGCCGTCGCGACCCGGGCTCGGGGTGCCGCATGCCGTCGCGAGTGGCGCGCGTCGGCTCCATGCTCTGCCCATCGACCGCAACGGACGGAGCCGGCTCCCCCTAAGGGGCGCACACGCCCTCCCTCGAACGAGTGAGAGGCGAGCTCCTAGAAGAGCTGGTTCTCGCCGCCGAAGATCGCCGAGACGGAGTCGTCGGCGAAGACGTTCATGATCGCCTCCGCGAGCAGGCCCGAGACGCTGAGGACGGTCATGTTGTCGGGACGCTTGCGCGGGTCGATCGGGATCGTGTCGGTGACGACGATGCGGTCGATCTCCGACGCTCCGATCCGCTCGAGCGCCTCGCCGGAGAAGAGCGCGTGCGTGACGAAGACGTTCACCTCGGTAGCCCCGTGCTCCTTGAGCGCCCGTGCGCCCGCGATGAGTGTGCCGCCGGTCGTCGCGACGTCGTCGCCGACGATCGCCACCTTGTCGCGCACCTTGCCCGTGACTTCGGTGATCTCGACCTGGTCGGCCGCGATCCGCATCTTGTGCATGATCGCGAAGCTCGCCTCGATCATCTCCGCGAAGCGGACGCCCTGCGTCGCGCGGCCGGCGTCCGGGGCCACGGCAGCGACGCCCTCGCCGGTGAGGCCGAGGTCGCGGAAATGGGTCGCGAACAGCTGCAGCGCGGTCATGTGGTCGACCGGGATCGTGAAGAAACCCTGGATCTGCCCGGCATGCAGGTCCATCGTCAGGACGCGATCGACGCCGGCGAGCTGGAGCATGTCGGCGACGAGCCGGGCCGAGATCGGCTCGCGGGGCTTCGCCTTCCGGTCCTGCCGCGAGTAGGCGAACCAGGGGATCACGGCCGTGATCCGCTTCGCCGAGGCGAGCTTCGCCGCCTGGATCATGAGCACGAGCTCCATCAGGTTCTTGTCCACGGGCGGAGCGCCGGTCTGCACGATGAACACGTCGGCGCCGCGGATCGACTCGAGGTAGCGGCAGTACGTCTCGTCGTTCGGGAACGTGCTGAGCTCGACGTCACCGAGCTCGACGCCGAGCTTCTCTGCCATCGACAGCGCGAGCTCCGGATGCGAGCGGCCGGAGAAGACCATCAGCCGCTTCTGCGGCCCGCGCACGATCGAGTGCTGCGGCGCGGGGTCGCTCGTGACGACACCGGCTTCCAGCCCGGGCAGGGCCAGCTCAGTCGCCGTCGGGCTTTCCATGCTTGTCGTAGACCCACCCTTCCTTCGTCGTCTGCCGTGGAGGAAACCCGGCCAGCGATCCGGGAGGGACATCATCCGTGATGACCGCCCCTGGTGCAATCCAAGCGTCGTCGCCAACCTCGACCGGAGCAAGGAACGCATTGTCGACGCCGGTCCTGACGTTGCGCCCGATTCTCGTTCGCTTCTTGGGCTCGCCCGGAACGTGGCTGAAGTTGGCGGTGATGTTCCCGGCAGCGACGTTCGAGCCCTCCCCCACCTCGGCGTCGCCGACGTAGGAGAGGTGCGGGACCTTCGCGCCGGCGCCGAGCGCCGTGTTCTTGACCTCGACGAAGGTGCCGACCTTCGCGCCCTCGCCGATCACGGTCACCGCCCGAACATAGGCGAACGGACCGATCTCTGCGCCGCGCTCGATCCGCACTCCCCCGCGGATCACGGTGTACGGATGGACGACGACGTCGGACTCGATCTCGACACCTGCCTCGATCCAGGTCGAGGCCGGGTCGACGATCGTCACTCCCGCGAGCATGTGCGCCTCGTTGATGCGGTCACGGAGGAACGCGGCCGCGAGCGCGAGCTCGGCGCGCGTGTTCACGCCCTCGGCCTCGAACGGATCCTCCGCGAGCTGAACCGCACAGGTCTCGCCGTCGCGCACGAGCAGGCCCAGCGTGTCGGTGACGTACAGCTCGCCCTGCGCGTTGTGCGGGTCGAGCCGCTCGAGCGCCGGCCAGAGCTTGTCCGCGCGGAAGAGGTAGATCCCGGAGTTGACCTCCCGCAGAGCGAGCTCCTCCGGCGTGGCGTCACCGGCCTCGACGATCCGCGCCAGCCGTCGTTCTCCGTCGCGGACGATCCGCCCGTAGTCGCGCGCGTCGGCGGGCTCGAAAGAGAGAACGGTCGCCGCCGCGCCGGTGTCACGGTGCGTCTCGGCGAGCCTGCGAATCGTCTCCGGCCGCAGCGCCGGGACGTCGCCGTTGAGGACGAGGACGTCGCCGCCGAAGCCCTCGAGTGCCGCGCGGGCGCAGCGGACGGCGTCGCCGGTGCCGAGCGGCTGCTGCTGCACGGCGACCTCCACGCCTTCGAGGAGGTCTCTCGTCTGCGGCGACGCGACCACGACCAGCCGTTCGACCCCGGCCTCGCGCGCCGCGGCGACCACCCAGTCGACCATCCGCCGGCCGAGCAGCGGATGCAGGTGCTTCGGCGTCGCGCTCTTCATACGAGTGCCGATGCCGCCGGCCATCACGACTGCTGCAAGCTCGTCTGCCATGTCAGGAAGCGAAGGAGGGGGCTCGTGGGGGAACCATGGGTTCCCCCACGGTGATACGCGTGCCGATGCCGCCGGCCATCACGACTGCTGCAAGCTTGTCTGCCATGTCAGGAAAGGGTGGCTGGGGCGCCAGGATTCGAACCTGGGATCACGGGACCAAAACCCGTTGCCTTACCACTTGGCTACGCCCCAAAGTTTCTGTCTGGCACCCGCGTCGGGCACGAAAGTCTAGCGGTGTTCGAGCAGGAGCAGGCCGAGGGCGACGAGCGCGAAGATCACGAGCAGGACGATCAGCGCGCCGATCAGGATGTAGCCCGCCGCGACGAGAATCGTGGCGCCGAGCTGCGACGCGGCGAGCAGCCACGTGAGCTGGTGCAGGATCGACGAGCGCGTCCGCTCCGTCGTGAAGCGGTGCAGCATGAGGCAGGCGAACGCGATCACGCCGAGGACGACGATCGTCGCGATGTGGAGCCCGTGCGTCGCCCACACGACGATCCCCTCGACCACCGCAACCCAGAGGACGATGCGGAACCGATGGCGGTGCAGCCATGCAGTCGGTCCGCGCGAGCCTTCGATCGCCTGCGAAGACAAGGTCGTCAACCGTACCACGCAGGTGCGGCGAGCCAGGTGCGCCCGTGCCGGCGGAGCGCACGCCTCGCCGCGTCGGCGTCGCGGCGCTGGTGGAAGAGGCCGTAGACCGCAGGACCGGCGCCCGAGACGTCGGCGCGGAAAGCGCCCCCGGCTCGTGAATCGCCTCGGTCGAAGTGACGAGCTCGCAAGGTCGTTCGGCGGCAGGGCGGCGAGATCGCGCGGCCGCTCCGACCTGCGCAAGGCCGTCGAGGAGCGCCTGCCGCCGCTCGGCGAATCCGACCGCGCCCTTCCGCGCGTCGAAGTCGGCGTACACGTCCTCGGTCGAGGTCTTGGCGGTGTCGCGCGGGAGCAGGACGACGACCCAGAAGTCCTGCGGCAGGTCGAGCGTCGCGAGCTCGCTCCCGTCGCCCGAACCGAGCTGAGGGCCGTCCGCGAGGAAGAAGGGGACGTCGGCGCCGATGGTCGCCGCCAGGCGAAGCAGCTCGTCTCTCCCGAGCGGCTCGGGCAGCGACTCGTTCGCGAGCCTCAGCGCCGTCGCCGCGTCGGAGCTCCCACCGCCGAGGCCGGCGGCAACCGGAATCCGTTTCTCGATCCGGGCTCGCCAGCCCGGCTCGATCCCGGCGGCGCGCGCGAGCTCGCGAAGTGCTGCGGCGACGAGCGTGTCGTCGGCGAAGCCCTCCACCCGAAGGTCGGGCGCCCGTTCGAGCTCGATCCGGTCGACGAGATCGATCCGCTGCAGGACGGTCAGGATCTCGTGCTTGCCGTCGTCGCGCAGCGGCCCGACGACGAGCGCGAGGTTGATCTTGGCCGGCGCGGGGGCTCTCACTCCGGCAGCTTCCGCGCGAGCGCAACGAGCTCGTCGGGTGCGAGCGCCTCGGCACGCGTCTCGGCCGGACGGCTGATCGCCGCAAGCGCCTCCGCTGCCTGCTCCCTCGAGGCGAGCCCGGCGAGCGCGAGCGAGTTCGGGAGCGTCTTCCGCCGGTGCGCGAAGGCCGCGGTCACGACCTCCTTCACGCGGCCGTATTCCGCCGGCAGCTCGGTGCGGCGAAACGCGACGAGGGCCGAGTCGACATTCGGCGGCGGCCGGAAGACGGTGCGGGAGACCGCGTGGAAGCCGGTTCGCTCCGCTCCGAGCTGGACGAGCACGGAGACGGCCCCGTACGCCTTCGTCCCCGGTACCGCGAACAGCCGGTCGGCGACCTCCCGCTGCACCATCACGCACCAGAGACGGATGTTCGGCAGCCCGTCGATGCTCTCGACGATCAACGGCGTGGCGACGTTGTACGGCAGGTTGGCGACCAGCTTCGTCGCGTCCCGGGGCAGCTCGACCTCGAGCGCGTCGCCGAAGACGACGTCGACGTTGTCCGCGACCTGCCGGAGCGCCGGCTCGAGCGCGCGGTCGATCTCGACCGCGTGGACGCGGCGGACACGCTCGGCGAGGTAGCGCGTGAGAGCTCCGTCCCCGGGGCCGATCTCGAGGACGACGTCTTCGGCGGCCAGCTCGGCGAGGCGGCCGATCACCTCGAGGATGTTCGCGTCGCGCAGAAAGTGCTGGCCGTACTCCTTCTTCGCTCGCGTGCTCACGGCAGCGCGAAGCATTCGGAGGCGTTCTGCTCGATCCGGCGCTCGAGCTCGGACGGCTCTTCCCCCCGGGCGCGCGCGAGCGCCATGAGCGTGTGCACGACGTTCGCCGGCTCGTTCCGCCGGCCGCGCACCGGCTGCGGGGCGAGGTACGGGGCGTCGGTCTCGGCGAGGATGCGCTCCGCCGGTGTCTCCGTGGCTGCGAGCCGGAGCTCGACGGCCTTGGGGAAGGTCGCGTTGCCCGCGAACGAGACGTACCAGCCGCGCTCGAGAGCGGTCGGGAGCAGCCGCGGAGACGAGAAGCAATGGAGGACGACCCTGCCCGCGAAGTCGGCGAGCCCGGCGAGCGTGTCGTCGTCGGCGGCGCGAGTGTGGATCACGACCGGCTTCCCGAGCTCGGACGCGAGCTCGAGCTGGGCGGCGAAGATGCGCCGCTGGTCGTCGCGCGGCGCGTAGTCCCGGTACCAGTCGAGCCCGGTCTCGCCCACCGCGACCGCCTTGGGGTGCTCGAGCAGCCGCCGCAGCCCCTCGAGATCGGTTGTCGTCGACGTCGCAGCCTCGTGCGGGTGCAGGCCGAGGACGGTGAACACGCCGTCGTGCCGCTCGGCGAGGGTCAGCGCGCGGCGGCCGTCCTCGAGATCGGTGCCGACGGTGAGGATGCGCGTGACCCCGGCAGCGGCGGCGCGCTCGACCGCCTCGTCGGCGTCGTCGAGGGCCGTGAGATGCGCATGCGTGTCGATCACGCAGGTGCGGGCAGCTCGATCCGCGGGAAGAGGGGCCTCGCAGCGGGGATCCCGTCGACCTCTTCCGCGACCCCGTTCCGGACGCGTTCCCACGCGAGGTCCTCCGGCTGGCACAGCGCCGCGAGAATGCGGGGTGCCGTCTCCGGCAGAAAGGGCGCGAGCGCGACCGCGAGCGCAGTCAGCCCGTCCACGAGGTTGTAGAGGACGCCGTCGAGCCGAGCGGCATTCGCCTCGTCCTTCGCGAGCTGCCAGGGCGCCTCGGCGGTGACGTACTGGTTCAGCGCGCGCACGCCGTCCCAGACCGCGTCGAGCGCGCCCGTGACGTCGAAGCGGTCGAACCGCTCGGCGACCTCGGCGCCGAGTGCGGTCAGGTCGAGCGGCGGGGCCGCGTCGCCGCGGCGGACGCTCCCCTCGCGATACTGCGCGACCATCGCGGTCGTGCGGGAAAGGAGGTTGCCGAGATCGTTGGCGAGCTCGTTCTCGTAGCGCCCGCGGATGCCGTCGACCGAGGCGTTGCCGTCCTGGCCGAACGAGATCGCTCGCGCCATCCAGTAGCGGAGAGCGTCCGCTCCATACACGTCCACCAGGTCGAGCGGATCGACCGCGTTGCCGCCCGACTTCGAGATCTTGCGATCGTCGAGGAGCAGGTAGCCGTGGACGAAGAGCTGTTGCGGCGGCTCGTACCCGGCGGAGAGGAGCATGGCCGGCCAGTAGACGCAGTGGAAGCGCAGGATGTCCTTGGCGAGCAGGTGGTGGACCGCCGGCCAGTAGCGCTCGCGGAGATCCTCGCCCTCGCGCGCGTACGTCAGCGCGCTCACGTAGTTGACGAGCGCGTCCGCCCAGACGTACGCGACCTGGCTCTCGTCCCACGGCAAGGGGATCCCCCAGGGCTGGCCCGCACGCGAGATGCTGAAGTCGCGCAGCCCGCCCGCGATGAACGAGCGCGCCTCGTTGTACCGGAAGCCCGGAAGGACGAGGTCCGGTCGCTCGTCGTAGAGGGCGAGCAGCCGCTCCTGGTAGGCGGAGAGCCGGAAGAAGTAGTTCTTCTCCTCGATCCACTCCGGGTTCGTGAGGTGGATCGGGCAGAGCTTGTCGTCGGTCAGCTCCTCCTCGGCCTTGAATTCCTCGCACCCGACGCAGTACCAGCCTGCGTAGACGTCCTGGTAGACGTCCCCGTTGTCGTACATCCGCTGCAGGAACTCGCGGACGAAACGCTTGTGGCCCTCGTCGCTCGTTCGGATGAAGAAATCGACCGCAGCGTTCATCCGCTCCGGGAGCTCCCGCCACGGCACCGCGATCCGGTCGGCGTACTCCTGAGCTTCGAGGCCCTGTTCCTGGGCGACTCTCCACACCTTGGTGGCGTGCTCGTCGACCCCGGTCAGGTAGAAGACATCGGCTCCGCGCTGCCGCTTGTGTCGGACGAGCATGTCGCCGATCGCAGTCGTGTAGGCGTTGCCGATGCTCGGCGTCGAGTTGACGTAGTAGATCGGGGTGGTCAGGTAGAAGCGCACACGGCCATGATACGAGCGCCGTTGCGGCCGTCCCGGGTGCGCTCCCGCGCGTCAGGCGGCGCGGCGGTGCTCGAAGACCCGACGCGGGAGCTCGAGCACCGGCGCCTCCGCCGAACCCCGGCCGTCCCGCCGGCGGCGCCGGCCGGAGGCCGCGGCGAACGCTGCCGCCAGGCCGACGAGTGCGGCGGCGCCGTTGCACACGAGTGGAAGCACCGCAGGAGCCGTCCGTGGCCGGCGCCTCCGGGGCGGCTGGGCGTCGGAGACGCTCCGCCGGAGCTCGTGGCCGGTGCCAAGACCTGTCGGCTCCGCGGGAGCCGCGACCTCGACGACCCGCCGTCGCAAGGCGTACGCCGGCGGACTGGCGGAACGATGTGGTTTCGCCGTGCGAACGCGCACGTCGGAAGCGGCAGGGGCGAGCTGCACCGCCGGCCGCTGCACCTGCCGAGCTCGTTGAACCTTCGCCCCGGACGCCGGAGCGCGTCCGGCCCGACGACGCGAGACACGACCACCGCTGCTGCGCGAGGGCCACTCCGTCTCGCGAGCCGGCGGCGCGCTCGCCGGGGCCGCGGGCGTGGACGCGCTCGCCGGCGCGACGGCCGACCCGCCGCTCGTGCTCGGCTGCGACGAGGTGGAACCGCTGTCCGTGGGCGGATCCTCCGCGGTGGGCGCCGGCAGCAAGTCGAGCGGATCGACGTAGCCGTTCGGATCGGCTGCGACCCGAATCCCGAGGTGGACGTACGGGCCGGCGACCTCCGGCGCCCCGCTCGGTCCGACCGTGCCGACCGGGTCTCCCTCGGCGACGGTGCCACCCTTGGCGACCAGCAGCGACCCGAGATGCGTAAGCGTGACGGCGTACCCGTCCGGCGTCTCGATCGTCACCGCCTTGCCGCTCGTCGGCACCGTCCCGGCGAAAGCGACCGTGCCTGCAGCGGGCGCGACCACCTCCTCGCCTGCGGCATCCGCCCCGATGTCCATCCCACGATGCTGGCCGGCGTCGTACGGATGCTCTTCGTCATAGGCGAACGGCTGGAGCACCGGCCCCTGCACCGGCCAGCTCCACGCAGACGCGGCCGGCACCCAGGTGAAGAGAACGAGGACGGACAGGGCGATCTTCGCAAGTGTTTTCAGATTGAGCAACGGAGAAGCCAGGCTAGCGTAGGCTGCGGTCGTTGTCAAATCTGCTTACAGCGACCGGTCGTAGAGCCGGTTGCGCGGGATGCCCGCGAGCCCGGAGACGATCTCGGCGGCCCGCCGCCGCGGGACTCCGGCGGCCACGAGCTCGGCGACGGCCGCGACCGCGCGCTCCTCGTTCCCGCCGGTGTCGCCGCCCGCCGCTGCCCGCCCGAGGACGATGGTGATCTCACCTTTCGGCGGCGATGCAAACCGGCCCGCAACCTCGGCGGCCGTCCCCCGCGCCACCTCCTCGAACCGTTTCGTGAGCTCGCGGCAGACGACGACCTCCCGGCCCGGATCCGCCGCCGCGAGCGACCTCAGCGTCGCGGGCAGCCGCTGCGGCGACTCGAAGGCGACCGCCGGCCAGCGCCAGTCGTGCAACTCGTCCCAAAGCGCCGCGAGCTTGCTCTCGCCGCGCGGGAGAAAGCCGAGGAACCGGTACTGCTCGGCCACCAGCCCGGACGCGACGAGCGCCGTCTCCACGGCAGACGGCCCGGGCAGCACGGTGACCTCGACGTTCGCGTCGAGTGCCGCGCGCACGAGCCGCGCCCCCGGATCCGACACGCCCGGCAGCCCGGCGTCGGAGACGAGCGCGAACCGCTCCCCGGCTTCCAGCCGCGGCAGCAGCTCGGCCGTCCGCTTCGCCTCGTTGTGCTCGTGGTACGAGAGGAGCCGGGCGGCGATGCCGTGCCGCTCGAGAAGGACACGGGTGTGGCGCGTGTCCTCGCAGAGGACGACGTCGGCCGCGGCGAGCTCCGCGAGGACGCGGAGAGTCACGTCCTCGAGGTTCCCGATCGGCGTTGCGCAGACGGCGAGCGGCATCGGGCGTCAGACGACGTGCCAGTCCACGGGCAGCGGCAGCGGCTCCCACTCCGGCGGCGGGCGCCAGTCCTCCCAGCCCGTCGGCCACGGCCGGGCCGCGACCACGCGCTCGCCCTCGGCGCGAACCTCGGCCGCCGCGGCCTCGTCGAGGATGCCGAGCTCCTGTGCCTCCGCGAAGTCGTCCTCGTCCTTCCACTCCCACTTCCCGTCCGCGCGCACCACGACGTCGAGAGCCCAGTCGCTCGTGTCGAAGCGGTCGCCGCAGACGACGAGCGGCGCCTGCAGGTTCACGTACCAGCAGACGAACCGCCACTCCGGGTCCCAGCACACCTCGACCGTGTGCGCGTCGCCCGGACGCATGAAGCGGAGGACAGGCCCCTTCTCCCAGACCTCGTCGAACGGAGGCACGCCGCTCGCCCAGTCCTCGAGGTAGCGCCCGGCGGGCGACCTCCTCATGCTCTTGCCCTGGTTCCCCGGCTGGCAGAAGACCCCGTGGCGTCCCTGCCAGTCACCGACGTAGCGGCCGGGAAAGCACCAGCGGACGCGGCCCCGGTACACGCTCCTGAAGAGCACGGCGTCGCCCGGCTTCACGCCGCGTCCAGCGCCTCGAAGCCGACGAAGGCGGCGCCGATCAGTCCCGCGGCCGTGCCGAGCTCGGCCTTCGCGAGGCGCACGGTGCTCCGCATGGGCTCGAGCGCCTCTCGCCGCACGACCTCCTCCGCAGGGCCGCGCAGATGGTCGTACGCGGCGACGCCGAACCCGCCGCCGAGGACGACGAGCTGCGGTCCGAACTCGTTCGCGAAGGAGCCGATCCCCGAGCCGAGATACCGGGCGACCTCCTCGAGCAGCTCCTTCGCCTTCGCGTCGCCTTCGTTCGCAAGTCGCACGAGCCGGTGCGCGTCGGCCGCTGGCCCGAACACCTCACGCGCCGCCCTGGTCGCGGCGCTGCCGCTCGCGTAGGCCTCCAGATGGCCGCGCCCGCTGCAGGCGCCCTGGCAGGGCCGTCCGCCATGGACGATCACGACGTGGCCGAGCTCGGCGCCGGCGCCGTTCCAGCCGCGGAACGGCCGTCCTCCGGCGATGACCCCGCCGCCGACGCCCGTCCCCAGCGTGAGCATGACGACGTCGTCCACACCGCGCCCGGCCCCGGCCTGCCACTCGCCGACCGCAGCGGCGTTCGCGTCGTTGTCGATGCCGACGGGACGCCCGAACCGCTCCTGCATGCGGTCACGCAGCGGCGCGTCCTCGAGCGGGAGGTTGACGCAGCGCACGACCACGCCCCGCGACTGGTCGATCGGCGACGGCGCGCCGAAGCCGACCGCGACGACCGACTCGTCCAGCAGCTCGGCGACCGCCGCCTCGAGCTCTGCGAGGACGTGCTCCTGCGCGTCCTGCGGCGTCGCCCGCTCGTGCCGGCGCACGACGCTCCCCTCGCGGGTCACGACGCCGGCGAGGATCTTCGTGCCGCCGAGGTCCACCCCGATCGCATGGCCCTCTTGCACAGTGGGTACCGTAAACGTCCGCATGGCCGCCTCCGGGGAGAAGCCGTATCGGATCTATCGCGGCGGCCGGACGAAGGGGAAGGTGCCGCTCGCGCGGCGCGAGCGGGAGGCACGGCGCGCCGTCCGCAGTGACGGCGAGGGCCCGGGCAGGATCGTCGAGCGTCCCCCTCGCCGCCGCCGTCGCTGGCTCGGCTGGACGTGGCGCCGCTGGACGCTCGTGGCGATCCTCGGCGTGATCGGATTCTTCCTCGTCTGGGGAGCGGCCGGGTACCTCTCCGTCTCGAGCGGGGTGAGCTCGGCGAACAAGCGCCTGCCGCAGGGCGTGCGCAACGCGCTCGCACCCGACGGCGGCCTCCTCTTCTCGAGCCCGACGACGATCCTCCTGCTCGGCACCGACCACGCGACCGGCAAGGGCAGCTCCGGCCGCGGCACCGACCAGCACTCCGACTCGATCACGCTCCTCCACACCGACCCGGGCCGGCACCGGCTCTTCTACGTCTCGATCCCGCGCGACCTGCGAACGGAGATTCCCGGCTACGGCGCACAGAAGATCAACGCAGCGATGCAGTTCGGCGGGCCGAAGCTCGCGGTGCGCACCGTGGACGCGCTCGTCGGCTCGGCCCTCCCGATCAATCACGTCGTGATCGTCGACTTCAACCAGTTCGAGAAGCTGATCGACGCGATCGGCGGGATCACGGTGAACGTGCCCGAGAACATCCGCTCGAACCGGTTCGACTGCCCGTACGCGACCGCGCAGCGCTGCTCGCAGTGGCGGGGGTGGCGCTTCCACAAGGGCCCGACGCACCTGAACGGGCACCAGGCGCTGATCTTCTCCCGGATCCGCGAGAACCAGCTCGACCCGTCGTGGACGGACTTCAACCGCCAGCACGACCAACAGCTCGTCGAGCAGGCGACGCTGAGCAAGCTGTCGAGCCCGTCGCAGTTCTTCTCCCTGCCCTTCAACGGCGGCTCGCTGCATGAAGCCGATCGCTACCGACCTCTCGACGTGGAAGCTCTTCCAGCTCGCGTGGGTGAAGTTCCGGGCGGGCAGGTCGATCCACTGCCGGCTCGGCGGGACGCCGGAGCAGATCGGCGGCGGCGACTACATCGTCGGCACCTCGGAGAACATCCGCGTGATCGACGAGGTGCTGGGGCAGTCCGCGCCGCAGCCGCCGCCCAAGGGCCAGCCCTACGCCCCCGGCTGCATCGTGGGCTCAGGGAACGGCTAACCGGCTAGTCGCCGCTCGCCGCAGCCTTCTTCTCGGGCTTCGACTCGCTCTTGCCGCTCTCGCCGCCGGACGCGCCGCCGTCCCCTCCTTCTTCGCCGACTTCCCCTTGCCGTAGTCGGTCGTGTAGAAGCCGGAGCCCTTGTAGTGGATCGCGACCGGGTAGAGGACGAGCTCGACGGGAGACGCGCCGCACACGTCGCAGGTCTCGGGCGCCGGCGCAGTCATGGCCTGGAACCGCTCGAAATGGTGGCCGTTCGGGCACCGGTACTCGTAGATCGGCACGGCTGCGGACGGTACCAGCGCCGGCGGGCCGGTCTAGCCCGGCCCGGGCTCGCTCGGCACCGGCTCGGGCTCGAGCTTGCCGCGAGCGAGAACGCGGCGGCGCACAGGCGCCGGGGCCGGAGCGGGCGCGAAGCGTGCGAACGCGCCGACGACCGCGATTCCCGCTGCGAGCTCGTACGCGGCGGAGTCGTTCACGAGGAGCGACGTCGCGATCGCGACGCCGAAGGCGAGCAGGACGTCGCGCGTCGACCGCTGCCTCGCCGCCCGCCAGGCGAATCCGAACGAGACCGCGAGGACGAGCAGGAGCGGGAGCACGAGCTCCCACGCGTGGAGCGCGGGCATGTACGAGAGCGGCACCCGGCTCTCGAGTGACGCGAGCAGCCCGCCGCCGCCGTGGGCGAACGCGCTGCGCAGGTGATTCGGGCCGGGCTGGGCCAGGCCGCGGGACACGATCCAGAGCACGGCGAGCGCCGTGGAGCCGAGCAGCCCGACGAAGCCGCGCACCCCGAGCCGGAAGAGCCGGGCCCCCAGCACCGCGAGCGCGACTCCGAGCACGATCGCGCCGCCGCCGTCCGCACCGAACCGGTTGTCCGTCATCACGAAGAGGCCGAACAGGCCGAAGAGGGTGAAGCCCACGAGGCCGAAACGCCGACGCGCGAGGAACGCGCCGGCGAGAAGCGGCGCGAGGAGCAGCGTCTCGACCTGGTTGCCGAACCCCCAGAAGCGCGAGTTCTGCGTCGGGCCGAGCGGGTTGACCGCCTGCCACTCCGGCCGCCGGACCATGACGAAGGCGTACAGCGCGACGACCCCGCCGTAGAGCGTGAGGAGCGCCGCCTCGCCGCGACACGCGCGCGCGAGTGCGAGCGCCAGGAGCGCCGTCCCGGCCGACAGCGCGGCACAGAGGAGCACCTCGTTCGAGACCTGCCCCACTCCGAGGACGAGGTTGACGAGCAGCGCAGCCGGTACCGCGGTGACCGCTGCCCGGAGGCGGAGCAACGCGAGCGCGAGCAGCAGGCCCGCGAGGATGAAGAGGGCCGCGAACTTGAGCCGGTTGTTCGAGTCGATCGCGTGGCCGAGACGCGACAGCTGACCCACGGCATTCTGCGACGGAGTCCAGGAGAGCGTCGTCGAGACGTGTCCCCCGAGGGCGGTCGGCGCTACGTCCACGACGGAGACGAGGCCCGGGATGTGCGTCGTCGGGGAGGTGAGCAGCCCGTGGAACCCGTGGCCGAGGACGGCGATGCGGAAGAGCCGGTCGTTCGGGATCGGCGCACCGCGCGGCGGCAGCTGAACGACGATGCAGAGGTGGCAGTTCGGAAAGACGCTTGCCTTGTCGACGTCGATCAGGGGCTTTCCCTTCGGAACGCCGCCGAGCCGCGCGTTCACCTCGGCCCCGCGCACGAGCTCCGCGAGCGCGCGGCGGCGGTTCGTCGTCGGCCCGTATCCGGGACGCATCAGGCCGACGGCGCCGCGCTCGGCGAGCGAGGCGAACGTGGCGTCGCTCATCCGGTCGACGACGACGACCCGGAAGGATTCACCCAGCGGCGACAGGCGCGCAGAGGCGGGGCGCGCCGCCGCGAGCCCGACGGCAACGGCCGCGAGCACAGCGAGCAGGGGAACGAACCGGGCCGGACGCGCCATCACGACACCCATTCTCACCGAACTCGCGCGCGGAACGAGCGGTTCACCGTTCACGCTCCGCCGCGCGCTCCTCGAGCAGCTCCTCGAAACACGGTGCACCCTCGAACGCGGCGAGCCCGGCCGGCTGCTCCCACCGCTGCTCGCGGCGACGCAGCAGGCGCCGCCGACGGCGGGCCGTGGCGACCGCAGCCGAGGCGCCGACGAGGCCGCCGAGGAGGAAGTCCCTCGCTCTCCCGCGTCCCTTCCCACCTTCCATGGAACGATTGTGCCTTGCGCATCGCGACGCTCGGTGACGTGCTGCTCGACGTGGTCGTGCTGCTCTCGGAGCCGCTCGCCCCGGGCGGCGACGTGCGCGCCGCGAACCGGGCAGGCGCCGGAGGCCAGGCGGCGAACGTCGCCGCCTGGGCGGCCGAGCTCGGCGGGAGGGCGCGCTGCATCGCGAAACGCGGCGGCGACCCGGCGGGCGAGCTCGTCGCGAGGGAGCTCGCGGCCCGCGGCGTCGAGCTCGTCGGCCCGGAGCCCGCGGGAGCGACCGGTGTCGTCGTCTCCGTCGTCCATGCCGGCGACCGTTCGCTCGCCTCCGACCGCGGGGTGGCCCCGTCGCTCGCGCCGGAGGAGCTCGAGGCGATCTGGTTTGCCTGCGACGTCCTCCATCTGTCGGGCTACGCGCTCCTGCGCGAGCCGATCGCGACAGCGGCGCTCGTCGCGGCCCGGCTCGCGCGCGAGCAGGGCGCGCGGGTCTCGGTCGACGTCGCAGCCTGGACCGAGATCCGCAGCTACGGGCCGGTGCGCTTCCGCGAGCTGCTGGACGAGCTCGCCCCGGACTTCCTCTTCGCGACGGAGGCAGAGTGGGAGCTGCTCGGCGGCGCGTACCTGACGGCACCGGTGGGGGTGCTGAAGCGGGGCGCACGCGGCTGCACCGTCGTCACCGCCGACGCCAAGCTCGACTTCGCCGCGGTCGAGTCGGACGTGGTCGATCCGACGGGGGCCGGCGACGCGCTCGCGGCCGGCTTCCTGCTGGGGGGCTCGCTCGAGGAGGCGGCGCGGCGCGGCCTCGACGCTGCCGCGCGCTGCGTCGCGACCGTAGGCTCCATGCCGTGAGGGTCGAGGCGCTGAGCGACGAGCAGGCGGCGGCGATCGCCGGCTGGCGGTACGAGTTCCCGTACGAGTGGTACGACACGTCGGCCGACCCGCGGCGCGTCGAGCTGTTCGCGAATCCGACCCTCCGGACGCACCTCCGCGCCGTGGTCGACGACGACGGCGAGCTCGTCGGCTTCTTCAACTTCGTCCCCGAGGGACACGAGGTGCGGCTCGGGCTCGGCATGCGCCCCGACCTGACCGGCCGCGGCCACGCGCAGCCCTTCATCGCCGCCGGGCTCGACTATGCGCGTCGCGAGTGGCGGCCGCGGACCTTCCGGCTCTGGGTGGCGCGCTGGAACGAGCGGGCGCTCCGCGCCTACCGGCGCGCCGGCTTCCGCGAGGTCCAGCACGTGGAGGAGAGCCGCTTCGTCGAGATGGAGCGCTCGGCGTGATCCGGGTGGCGGACGAGGTGCGCGAGGCGCTCGACGCCGGCGGCGCGGTCGTCGCGCTCGAGACGACGCTCGTCGCGCACGGCTTCCCTCCGGGCGAGGGTGTCGCCGTCGGCCTCGAATCCGAGCGGCAGGTGCGAGCGGCGGGCGCCGTCCCGGCGACCGTCGGGATCCTCGACGGAGAGGTGCGGGTCGGACTGACGGCCGACGAGCTCGCCCGGTTCGGGCCGGAGGCGCGCAAGGCCGGTCCGCGTGACCTCGCGGCCGCCGCCATCCAGGGGGCGGTCGGCGCGACGACGGTCGGAGGCACCCTCGCGGTCGCGCGGGCGGCAGGCGTCCGGGTCCTCGCGACCGGAGGAATCGGCGGCGTCCACCGCGGGTTCCCGCAGCCGCCGGACGTCTCGGCCGACCTCGCGCAGCTGGCACGAACCGCGTCGGTCGTGGTCTCGGCGGGCGTGAAGTCCCTCCTCGACGTGCCCGCGACCGCGGAGCTGCTCGAGTCGCTCGGCGTGCCGCTGCTCGGGTTCCGCGTCGACACGCTGCCGCTCTTCTACGCGGCCGCAGGCGGGCCGCGCGTCTCGGCGCGGGTCGAGTCGGCGGAGGAGGCGGCCCGCGTGGCCCGCGAGCACTGGCGCCTGGGCGGTGCCGGGCTCCTGCTCGGCCGGGCGCCGGACGAGCCGCTCGACGACGTGGAACCGCTCCTCGGGGCGGCGCTCGCGGCGGCGGCAGCGGCCGGCGTGAGCGGCCAGGCGGTGACGCCGTACGTCCTCGCGCACCTCCACCAGGAGAGCGGCGGGCGCACCGAGGCCGCGAACAGGGCGCTCGTGGCCCAGAACGCGCGCCTCGCCGGCGAGGTCGCCGTGGCGCTGGCCGCGCTCTCCTAGAGATCCCGCCGCGAGAACGCGAGCAGGCCGAGGGCGAGGGCGACGCAGAGGTAGCCGGCGGCCCAGACGCGGATCCCCCAGCCGTGCACGTAGGCGCCGCCGAACGGCCCGAGCTGGAGGAGGAAGCCCGTGAGCCCGTTCGCGTTGCTCGAGATCAGCCGCAGCCCGTCCTGGTAGAGCGCCTCGAACGGCAGCGCCCACGCCGCGACCTTCGACGCGTGCTGGATCGCGTGCGAGTTCAGCGCATGACCGATCGTGCCGAGCAGCCCGGCGACGAGCCCTGCCCCGAAGAGCATGAAGACGGCGATCCCGTTCGCCGTCGAGGAGAGAAAGACCGAACCGAGGATCGAGAGGGCGATCACGATCACGACCCCGCCGGCGAGCTCGAGGCCCGGCGTCACCTTCGCCGGGGGCGTCCAGTGACCCGTCAGGTCGATGATCGTGAGCGCGATCCCGTACACCGCGAGCACGTAGAAGACGCAGACCGCGGCCGCGCCGAGGAAGCGCGAGAGCAGGAGCGTCGTGCGGCCGACCGGGCGCACGACGAGCGGCTGGAGCAGCCCGCGCTCCGCATCTCCCGAGACGACGCCGAGCGTGAGGAAGACGGCGAGCACGACCCCGAGGAAGAGGGTCGAGAACATCGCGAGCCCGAGCAGGAAGGCGCCGGCGAACGTGCGCGTGTCGACGTTCACGTCCGCCGGCGGAGTGATCGTCGAGAGGCGCGTGAAGACGAAATGGTTGGCGAGCCAGAAGAGGGCGAGGAAGACGGCCGTCAGCACGACGACGACCGCGAACACCTTGCGCCGCACGGCCTCGCGGAAGCCGTAGCCCGCGATCGTCAGCACCGCGCTCACGAGACCTCGTCCCCCACCGCTTCGAGATAGGTCTCCTCGAGCGTGGACGTGAGGACCCGGACGCCGTAGACGCGGCGGCCGGCGGCGACGGCCTCGGCGACGAGGCGGGCCGCGTCCTCCCGGGTCGCACCCTCGACCGTGCGGATTCCCTCGTCGGTCTCGAGCTCGACGCCACGCGGGTTCGACAGCTCGGCGGGCGAGCCGGCCGCGACGATCTCCCCGCCGCGAAGGATCGCGACGCGGTCGCAGACGAGCTCGATCTCGGAGAGCAGGTGTGAGTTGAGGAGGACGGAGGCGCCCCGGTCGCGCAGCTCCTCGAGGAGGACGCGCACGACGCGGCGCCCGGCTGGGTCGAGCGCCGACGTCGGCTCGTCGAGAACGAGGACACGGGGCGAGCCGACGAGGGCTTGCGCGATCCCGAGCCGCTGCTGCATCCCCTTCGACATGCCGTCCACCCTGCGCTCGCGCGCGTCGACGAGCGCGACGCGCTCGAGCAGCCACTCCCGCTCGGCCGCTCCGCCCTCGGAGCGCGCGAGCCTCTGGTGGAGGGCGAGCACCTCGTCCGCCGTGTACCAGCCGGGAAAGCGGAAGAGCTCGGCGAGGTAGCCGAGCTCCGCCCGCGCTGCGCGCGAGCCGGCGCGGGCACCCACGACCTCCGCCCGCCCTCGGGTGGCGCGCACGAGCCCCACCGCGATCTTCACGAGCGTCGACTTCCCCGCACCGTTCGGGCCGAGCAGGCCCACGAGCTCGCCTTCCTCGACCGTGAGATCGACGCCCTTCAGCGCCTCGACGGCGCCGTAGCGCTTCTCGAGGGCGTGAACGGCGAGCGCGTGCGGCATCGGGCGAGGGTACGGCACTACGCTCCGTCCATGCCGCGCGGCTACATGGAAGGGCCCGCCGCCGAGGAAGCCGAGCGCCGGGCCGAGGAGGCGGCACACGCGAAGACCGCGCCGACTGCCCCCGCCGTCTACCCGGCCGTGTACGGCTGCACGGACGACGATCCCGAGCCGCACTTCCTCGGCTGGCTCGGCCAGGTCGACCCCGACGAGCTGTTCGAGACCGGTGCCGCCTGGGGCGTCACGGTCCGTCGCGTCGCCGTCGCCGACTAGCTACTGGATCGTCGAGACGAAGTCGTCGATCGTGAGCGCGGGCAGCGTCTGGACCCGCGTCGACCCCCGCGCACCGAGGGCGACCGAGACCTTCGCGATCGTCTCGGTGTCGGGTGCCTCGACGACGTTGACGAAGTCGAACTCGCCGAGCGTCGCCCACTGGTGGAGCACCTTCGCCCCGAGCTCCTCGACGTCGCGATTGACCTCCTGCAGCCGGGACGGGTTGCTCTGGAGGGTCTGCACGCCCTGCTGCGAGAGCCGCGAGAGCAGGATGTAGATCGGCATGGCGAGACCCTACTCGACCCTTGCGGCCTGGTCCACGTAGAGGAGCGCGGCGCCCACGAAGAGGAGCGGCGAGACGACGATGCTCGCGAGGAAGAAGGCCGTCGAGACGGCCGTGCCCCCGAAGCCTCGCAGGATGAAGGCGAGCACCGCCTGCGTCAGGAAGACGACGATCGCGAGCGTCGCGAGCGACCCGAGCGCGTGGACGTAGTCGGAGCGTGCGAGGCGCCAGGCGCGCGCGACCGCCTGGCGCAGCGGGAGGTCCTCGACCACGAGCACCGGGACGACGAGGCCCAGCCCGGCGAGCCACGCGAGCCCCGGCAGGATGAAGGCGAGGACGAGGAACGGCACCGGCGCGAACACGACCCACCCGACGAGCCAGGCGACGGCGAGCCGCCGTCGGGACGGACGGTGCGCGAGCACGAGGATGCTCGCAGCGACGAACGTCGCGCTCAGCAGGGCTCCGAAGAGCGTCGGCGACAGGACGAGCGCCGTCCAGCGCGAGACGTTCGCCCCGACGACGGCGAGCGCCGCCGGCGCCACGCCGAGCGAGAGGCAGGCCCAGAAGTGCTCGCCGTAGAACCGGATCGTCTCGGCCACGAGCTGTCCGATCGTCCGCTCGGCGGGCGGCAGCGCGGCTGGGCGAGGCTCGGCCACGCGCCGGAGGGTATCGTCGCCCCGTGGGCTGGCACGCCGTGCACGAGCGGGATCTCGCCTGGGAGGAACGGGCGGGCCACGAGGGGCAGGAGCCGCGCCGGGCAGCCGCGCTGACGGAGCCCGCGAACATGACCGAGTCGCGGGCGCGCATGTGGCGCTACGCGGCGCACACCCGCGGTCGCCGCCACCTCGACCCGGATCAGGAGGAGGTGTTCGTCCCCTTGCGCGGCACGCTGACGATGCTGCTCGGGGACCCGTGGGAGCGCGTGGACGTCGCTCCCGGCGGGGTCGTCGTCGTCCACCCGGGGACACCGCTCCAGCCACGGAACGAGACCGACGAGGAGATCCTCTTCCTCGCCTACGGCGCGCCGACGCGGCACGGCAACGCCGAGTTCCTAGACGACGTCGAGTCGCTCTAGCGCCGCCGCGAGCGCGGCGAACGCCTCGTCGAAGCGCCAGCGCGTACGGTCCGTCTCGTCCGGCGAGTTGGAGATCGCGCGCAGCTCCAGCGCGGGCACTCCGGCGAGCTCGCAGGCCCGCAGCACACCGAAGCCCTCCATCGCCTCGACGTCGTAGCCGCTTCCCGCACCGACCTTGCCGCAGGTCGCGATCGGCAGGACGTGCGCCTCGGGCAGGGCGGCGCGGGCCTGCTCGAGCAGCGCGGCATCCGGACGGACGCGCTCGACGCGCGGCAGCGTCGACGAGGGGTCGATTACGTCGCAGTAGACCGCCTCGCTCCCGAGCACCAGGGTCGGCGGCTCGAGCGTTCGCGAGCCCGCGATCCCCACCTGCACGACGGCGTCCGGCCGGCGTTCCTCGAGGGCACGAGCAGCGCGGAGCGCCGCCTCGACGGGGCCGATCCCGCAGCAGAACGTCTCGAGCCCGTCGAGGAGCGCGAGCTCGCGCTCGGTGGCGGCCACGACGAGCATCACGAGGCGCACGGTATCTCCGGCTAGGCTCGCCGGGTGGTTCGGGGTTGGCTCCTCGGCGTCGGGGCTCTCGTGGCGCTCGCCCTCGCCGCGTGCGGCGGCGGCCACCACGCACCGGCTTCCTCGGTCGGCTGATCTCCGGCCGGCCCGCCTCTCCGGCGGGTCTGCGGCACGCCCCCGCACGGTCTCGAGGCGCAGACCTCGTGGCTGCGCACCTCCGACGGCGTGCGGCTGTTCGCGGTCGCCTCGGGCTCGGGCTCGACGGGAGTCGTGCTCGCGCACGAGTCGCCGGGCGGCCTCTGCGGGTGGCTTCCGGCGATGCCGACGTTCACCGCGCACCGACTCCGGGTGCTCGCCTTCGACTTCCGCGGCTTCCCGCCGTCGGCGACGCCGCCCAACCGCAAGCTCGACGACTTCGCACCCGACCTGCAGGCCGCAGTCGACGCGCTGCACGGGGAGGGCGCGCGCAATGTGTTCGTCGTCGGCGCGTCCTTCGGCGGAGCGGTGTCGCTGAGCGAGGGCGCAATGCTGCACGGAGTGGCCGGCTTCGTGAGCCTCTCGGGCGAGCTCGAACTGCCGGCGCGCGGCATCGAGACCCTCCCCCACGTCCGCCGGCTACGAGCGCCGCTGCTCGTGATGGCCTCGCGGCACGACCCGTATCTCGACGCGCCTGCGGCGAAGAGGATGATCCGCGCCGCCGGATCGCCGGACAAGCAGCTCGTGCTCTACCCCGGCTCCTACCACGGCTGGGACCTGCTCGAGCAGGCGCCGTTCGAGCGGCGCGCCTGGTCGCGGCTGCTCGGCTGGATCGGCGCCCACTAGGCCGCGCGAGTGCTTCGGGCCCGTGAGAGGATCGCGGCATGAGAGCACAGGTCACGTATTTCGAGAACGAGTCGCCGGAGGAGCTCGAAGCCGGCGTCTCGCACGTCCTGGACGAGGTCGTGCCCGCCTTCCGGGAGGCCGGAGTCACTGCGTACTGGCTCGCCGACCACGAGACGGGACGGCGGTTGAGCGTGATCCTCGTGGACGACGAGGACGCGCTGCAGCGCGCCTTCGCCGCCGTCGGCGAGCGCCGCGCCGCGGACCCGGACCGGCCGCGACCGGCCCCCGCCTGGAGCGCGTCGTTCGAGATCGTCGCCGCCAGCTAGGACGAGACGCTAGGCGGCGGCCGCTGCGGCGGCCCCCGCCTTCTCGAAGCGGATCTCGCCTTCCTCGGCGTCTACCCGAATCGTGTCGCCGTCGGCGAAGTCGCCCTCCAGCAGACGAAGCGCGAGCGGGTTCTCGAGGAGTCGCTGGATCGCGCGCTTGAGCGGCCGCGCACCGTATGCCGGATCCCACCCCGCCTCGGCGAGCGCCTCCTGCGCAGCGTCGGTCAGCTCGAGCTCGATCCGCCGTTCGGCGAGCCGCTCGCGCAACCGTCCGAGCTGGAGCTCGACGATCTCGGCGATCTGCTCCTTCGAGAGCGGCCGGAACTCGATCACCTCGTCGATCCGGTTCAGGAACTCGGGCCGGAAGACGTCGCGCAGGGCGTCGGCCGAGCGGACGTTCGAGGTCATGATCAAGACCGTGTTGCGGAAGTCGACCGTACGGCCGTGGCCGTCGGTGAGGCGGCCGTCGTCGAGCACCTGGAGCAGGACGTCGAAGACCTCCGCATGCGCCTTCTCGATCTCGTCGAGGAGGATGACGCTGTACGGCCGCCGGCGCACCGCCTCGGTCAGCTGGCCGCCCTCGTCGTAGCCGATGTAGCCGGGCGGGGCGCCGATCAGCCGCGCCACGGTGTGCCGCTCCTGGTACTCGCTCATGTCGAGCCTGACCATCGCGCGCTCGTCGTCGAACATGAACTCGGCGAGCGCGCGCGCGAGCTCCGTCTTGCCGACGCCGGTCGGACCGAGGAAGACGAACGAGCCGATGGGCCGGTTCGGGTCCTGCAGGCCGGTGCGTGAGCGCCTGAGGGCATTCGAGACGGCGCTGACCGCCTCGTCCTGACCCACGACGCGCCGGTGCAGCCGCGACTCCATCTGGACGAGCTTCTCGGTCTCGCCCTCGAGCAGGCGATCGACCGGGATGCCCGTCCAGCGCGCCACGACGGCGGCGACGTCGTCCTCGTCGACCTCCTCCTTCACCATCGATCCCGCCTGCTGCGAGTCGCGCTCGGAGAGCTCCTTCTCGAGCGCGGGCAGCTCGCCGTATCGGATCTCGGCGACGCGCTGGAGATTCCCGGCGCGCTCCTCGCGTTCGGCCTCCATGCGCAGCGCGTCGATCTGCTGCGTGATCTCGCCGATCCGGTCGAGCGCCTCCTTCTCGCGCGCCCAGCGCGCGGCGAGCCCGTCCCGACGCTCCTTCGCCTCCGCGAGCTCGGCCTCGAGCGGCGCCCGAACCTCATCCGACTCGCCGCCCAACGCGGCGAGCTCGATCTCCAGCTGCGTCACGCGCCGGTTCGCCTCGTCGAGCTCGACCGGCGACGATTCGATCTCCATCTTGAGGCGGGAGGCGGCCTCGTCGACGAGGTCGATCGCCTTGTCCGGGAGCTGCCGGTCGGAGATGTACCGCCCGGAGAGGACGGCCGCGGCGACGAGCGCGGAGTCGCGGATCCGCACCTTGTGGTGCGCCTCGTAGCGCTCCTTCAGGCCGCGCAGGATCGCGATCGTGTCGGCGACCGAGGGCTCCCCGACGAAGACCGGCTGGAAGCGGCGCTCGAGCGCGGCGTCCTTCTCGATGTGCTTGCGGTACTCGTCGAGCGTCGTCGCGCCGACGCAGCGAAGCTCGCCGCGCGCGAGCATCGGCTTGAGCATGTTCGCCGCGTCGACCGCGCCCTCGGCAGCGCCCGCGCCGACGATCGTGTGGAGCTCGTCGATGAAGAGGATCAACGCCCCCTCGGCGTTGCGGATCTCGTCGAGCACCGCCTTGAGCCGCTCCTCGAACTCGCCGCGGTACTTCGAGCCTGCGAGCAGGCCGCCGATGTCGAGCGCCCAGACGCGCTTCCCCTTCAGCGACTCGGGCACGTCGCCGGCGACGATCCGCTGGGCGAGCCCCTCGACGATCGCCGTCTTGCCGACGCCGGGCTCGCCGATCAGGACCGGGTTGTTCTTCGTCCGGCGCGAGAGCACCTGGATCACCCGGCGGATCTCCTCGTCGCGGCCGATCACGGGGTCGAGCTTTCCCGACTCCGCCGCCTCCGTCAGGTCGCGCCCGAACTTCGCGAGCGCCTGGTAGGTGCCCTCGGGATCCGAAGACGTGATGCGTCGCCCGGCCGTGACCTCGGCGATCTTCGCGAGCAGCTCGTCGCGCGGGACGACGTCGAGCGCGAGCAGCAGGTGCTGCGCCGCGACGTACTCGTCCTCCATCCGCTTCGCCTCGTCGAACGCGCGGTCGAGGACCTTCGAGAGCGCCGCCGACAAGCCGGGCTGCTGCTGCGAGCCCTCGATGCGGGGCTTCTGCGCGAGCGTCGCCTCGGCTTGCGCACGTAGTGCATCGGCATCCGGGACGAGCTCGCGCGGCAGCTCCTGGTCGAGGAGCGCGAGCAGCAGGTGCTCGGGATAGAGCTCCGGGTTGCCGTTCCGGCGTGCGAGCTCCTGCGCCGCGGCGACGGCCTCCTGAGACTTGATCGTGAGCTTCATGAAGTCCATGCCTACTGCCTTTCCGGGAGCCGCTCCTCGCGCAGGAGCACGAGATCGCGGCGGTATTCCTTGTGCACCTTCTGCACCTCGGTGCGCAGCTCGCGCTGCAGGCGCTCGACCTGCGCGTGCGCCTTGCGAAGCTCGTCCTCGAGCCGCAGGACGAGCTCGACGCCGGCGAGGTTGAGGCCGAGCTCGGTCGTGAGCCGCTGCACGATGCGGAGCCGCTCGACGTCCGCCTCGGAGTAGAGCCGCGTCCCGCCCGGCGTCCGGTGCGGCCGGATCAGCCCCTTCGTCTCGTACATCCGCAGGGTCTGCGGGTGCATGCCGACGAGCTCGGCGGCGACCGAGATCATGTAGATCGGGCGCTGCGAGGTCTCCATCAAGCGTGCCTCCGCCGGAAGAGGAACGCGCCGCTGACGATCGCGAGGATGAGAGCGATCCCGATCCAGCCGCCGATGCGGAGCGCGCTGCTGACGCCGTTCCACACGAAGAGCCAGAGGAAGACCTTCCCGAGGATCCCCGCCTTCGCCAGCCCGATCCCGCCGGCGGCGACGCCGCCGCCCGCAGTCTTGAGGCCCGTGCGCCGCGAGCGCTGCTCCGCCGTCTCCGGCTCGGGCGCCTCCCGCGGACCCTGCTTGAGCAGGTCGTCGTCCATCAGCCGACCGCCTTCTGCAGCTCTTCGAGGAGCTCGCGCTCCTTCTTGTTCACGCGCTTCGGCACCTGGATGCGGACGCGCGCGAGCACGTCTCCCTTGCCGGAGCCGCTCAGCTTCGGCGCGCCGCGGCCCTTGATCCGCAGCAGCTTGCCGTCCTCCGAGCCGGCGGGGATCTTGAGCGACACGATGCCCTCCGGCGTCGGCACC
This sequence comes from uncultured Actinomycetes bacterium, assembly GCA_963746965.1. Taxonomy (GTDB): domain Bacteria; phylum Actinomycetota; class Thermoleophilia; order Gaiellales; family Gaiellaceae; genus Palsa-739. Next base: position 2,733,702 of record CAVVDH010000001.1, read on the forward strand.
TCGACCTTGCCGCCGAGTGCCGCGGTCGGGAAGGAGACCTGCACCTGGACGACGAGGTCGTCGCCGCGCCGTTCGTACGTCGACGAAGGCTCGACCCGCGTGACGACGATCAGGTCGCCGCTCGGGCCGCCGTGCTGACCGGCCTCGCCCTTTCCCTTGAGCCGGATCTTCGTCCCGTCCCTGACCCCGGGCTTGATCTTCACGGTGTACGTCCGCAGCCGGCGCTCGCGCCCGGAGCCCTTGCACTTGCGGCACGGCTTCTCGATCACGGTGCCGTTGCCGCGGCAGCGTGGGCACGGCTGCGAGAGCGCGAAGAGACCCTGGCTCTCGGCCTTGACGCCGCGCCCGTTGCACTCCGGGCAGATGACCGGGGCCGTGCCGGGCTCGGCCCCCGTCCCTCCGCACGCCGAGCAGGCGACGGTCAACTCGACCGGCACCTTCGCCTCGGCGCCCTGCAGCGAGTCCTCGAACGAGAGCCGCACCTCGGTCTCGACGTCCGCACCGCGGACGGGCTGCGGCCGCCCACCCCCGCGGGCGGCTCCGCCGAAGATGTCGCCGAAGCGGCCGCCGAGGATGTCACCGAGGTTCCCCGCCCAGTCGAAGTCGCCGAAGTCGACGTTGACCCCACCGGGGCCCGGCGTACCGCGGCCGTTCGTGGAGCCGAAGCGGTCGTACGCCTTCCGCTTCTCGGAGTCCGAGAGGACGTCGTAGGCGGTCTGCACCTGCTTGAAGCGCTCCTCCGCGGCCTTGTCGCCCTGGTTCGCGTCCGGGTGGTACTGGCGCGCGAGCTTCCGGTACGCCTTCTTGATCTCGGCGGCCGTGGCGCCCTTCTTCACGCCGAGCGTGTCGTAGAGGGACTCAGGCATCCGCCTCGTCGGCCTCCTCCGGCGCCGGCGGCGCGGGGGCGGCGACGACGACCCGGGCAGGCCGGACGACACGGTCGCCGAGCTTGTATCCCCTCTGCACGACGTCGAGCACCGAGCCCTCCTCCGCCTCGGACGGCTGCGAGAGCAGAGCCTCGTGGACGTGCGGGTCGAACTTCCCGTCCGTCTCGATCGGCGTCACGCCGTGCCGCTCGAGCATTCCGGCGAGCGAGCGATGGACGAGGCGAACGCCCTCCTCGAGCTGTGCCTCCTGATGCTGCTCGGCCGCGCTCAACGCGCGCTCGAGGTCGTCGAGGATCGGGAGGAGCTCGGCGATCAGCCGCTCGTTCGCGAGCGCGACGTACTCCTGCCGCTCGCGCGCGGCCCGCTTCTTGTAGTTCTCGAAGTCGGCGGCGAGGCGCAGCAGCCGGTCGTCCGGTGCCTGGCCCGGGTCGTCGGTGCCAGGCACCTGACCTTCGTCCTGCGCCGCTTCCCGCTGTTCGACCTGCTCCTCGCTCACGAGGTGGGTGCCTCCTCGTCGACCACCTCGTACTCGCCTTCCTCGACGACCTCGTCGTCGGAGCCCGAAGCCGCCTCGCCGTTGCCGCCGCCGGATGCCTGCGCCTGCGCGGTCGCCTCGGCGTAGACGGCCTCCGCGAGCTTGTGCGAGGCCTCCTGCAGCGCGTCCATCCTGGCGCGGATCTCGGCGACGTCGTCGCCCTCGAGCGCCTGCCGGAGCTCCATGACCCGGCCCTCGATCGTCGAGGCCTCGGCCTCGTCGAGCTTGTCGCGATGCTCCTTGAGCGAGCGCTCGGTCTGGTACGCGAGCGTCTCCGCGAGGTTCTTCGTGTCCGCCGCGTCGCGCAGGCGATGCGCCTCCTCGGCGTGCGACTCCGCGTTGCGGATCATGTTCTGAACCTCGTCCTCGGAGAGCCCCGAGCCGCCCTGGATCTGGATCTGCTGGACGTTCCCGGTGCCCATGTCCTTGGCCGAGACGTTGATGATCCCGTTCGCGTCGATGTCGAACGTGACCTCGATCTGCGGCATGCCGCGCGGCGCCGGCGGGATCCCGACGAGCTGAAACTTGCCGAGCGTCTTGTTGTAGGTCGCCATCTCCGACTCGCCCTGGAGGACGTGCACCTCGACCGAGGGCTGGTTGTCCTCGGCGGTCGTGAAGACCTCGGACTTCTTCGTCGGGATCGTCGTGTTGCGCTCGATGAGCTTCGTCATCACGCCGCCCTTCGTCTCGATCCCGAGTGAGAGCGGTGTCACGTCGAGCAGGAGGATGTCCTTGACCTCTCCCTTCAGCACGCCGGCCTGGAGGGCCGCGCCGACTGCGACGACCTCGTCCGGATTGACGCCCTTGTGGGGATCGGAGCCGATCAGCTCCTTGACCTTCTCCTGCACCGCCGGCATGCGGGTCATGCCGCCGACGAGGACGACGTGCTCGATCTTCGACGCGTCGAGGCCGGCGTCGGAGAGCGCCTGCTTCGTCGGGCCTACCGTGCGCTCGAGCAGGTCGGCCGTGATCTCCTCGAGCTTCGCGCGCGTCAGCTGGAGGTCGAGGTGCTTCGGGCCCTCCGGCGTCGCCGTGATGAAGGGCAGGTTGATCTGCGTCGTCATCGTCGAGGACAGCTCGATCTTCGCCTTCTCCGCGGCCTCGTAGAGCCGCTGGAGCGCCATCCGGTCGGCGGCGAGGTCGATGCCCTGGTCGCGCTTGAACTCGGCCACCATCCAGTCGACGACGGCCTTGTCGAAGTTGTCGCCGCCGAGATGGTTGTCGCCCGCGGTCGACTTGACCTCGAAGACGCCCTCGCCGAGCTCGAGCACCGACACGTCGAACGTGCCGCCGCCGAGGTCGAAGACGAGGATCGTCTGGTCGGACTGCTTGTCGAGCCCGTACGCGAGGGAGGCCGCGGTCGGCTCGTTGATGATGCGGAGGACGTTGAGGCCGGCGATCTTGCCGGCGTCCTTCGTCGCCTCGCGCTGCGCGTTGTTGAAGTACGCGGGGACGGTGATGACCGCGTCGGCGACGGTCTCGCCGAGGTACGCCTCCGCGTCGTGCTTGAGCTTCTGGAGGATCATCGCGCTGATCTCCGGCGGCGCGTACTCCTTGCCCTCCGCCTTGACGCGCACGTCGCCGTTCGAGCCCTTGACGACCTCGTACGGCACGATGGTCATCTCCTCGGTCACCTCGTCGAACTTGCGCCCCATGAAGCGCTTGATCGAGAAGATCGTGTTCTGCGGGTTCGTGACCTGCTGCCGCCGCGCGGGGGCGCCGACGAGCCGCTGGCCGTCCTTCGTGAACGCGACGACGGACGGCGTCGTGCGCCCGCCCTCGGCATTCGGGATGACGGTCGGCTCGCCGCCCTCGAGCACGGCCATGCACGAGTTCGTCGTGCCCAGGTCGATGCCGATGGTCTTTGCCATGTTGTGCTCCTGCCTCCTCGTTGAGAAAATCTAAGCCGCTTTATAGCAGATATCGGTCGCATTTCGGGCGCCGCCTACCTGAATGCGCCGATCAGGGCGCCGCCGGCGACGATGAGGCCGGCGCCGAGGACGAGCCTCCTTCCCACGAGCTCCGAGTGGCGCAGAAGGAGTGCCGAGAGGGCGACCCCGACGAGGGACTCGATCGCGACGAGCGGCGCGACGACGGTGACGCGGCCGCGGTAGTACGCCTCGAAGAGCGAGACGTACGAGCCGCCGAAGAGCAGGCCGGCGGGCACGAAGCGGAGCCACCGACGACCGATCTCCACGCGCGCCCAGGCGGCGATCAGGAGCATGCCGCCGAGCAGCGCGGCCGTGGCGGCGACCGCCGGCGGAACGGCGGTCCTCCCCGCGGCGAGGTGGCGCACGACGTTGTCCCGGATCGCGAAGAGCGTCGCGCCTGCGAACGCGGCGACGAGACCGAGCCGGTTCAGGTGCGCCGGCGGTTCGCGCTCGCGGGCGAGCTCCACGCCCCCGGCGACGACGAGGAGCGCACCTGCGAGGAGCGGTGCGCTGACGGGCTCGCCGAGCAGGACGAGCGCGATCGTCACGGAGACGAGCGGCGCGGTCCCGAACACCATCGACACGCGCGAGGAGCCCGCCTCGCGGATCGCGAGCGTGACGAGGATCTGCGCGGCGCCCGGCGAGAGCAGCCCGGCGAGGAGAAACGGCCAGGCGCCGGAGAGATGGAGTCCACGCGACGGCTCCTCGGCCACTGCGGCGGCGACCGCGACGACGAGCGCCGTTCCCGCGGTCGCGATCGTGCCGAGCGCGACGTCCGGGTCGCGCTCGAGGGCCATCCTCAGCGCCACGCTCATCGCGCCGAAGAGCAGCGCCGAGGCGAGCGCGAGCCCGACGGCGGCTATACGGCCTCCAGCGCGTGCTCCGGAGTCGGCCTGCCCCGGGCGAAGAGCGGCACGAACACGTGGGCGAGCGGTCCGATCGCCAGCGCGTAGACGACGGTGCCGACCCCGACCGCGCCCCCGAGGAGCCAACCCGTCGCGAGCACGGTCACCTCGATCCCGGTGCGCACCACCCGGATCGAATGGCCGCGTGCCGCGAAGCCCGTCATCAGGCCGTCACGCGGCCCGGGCCCGAGCCCTGCGCCGATATACGCCCCCGTAGCGACCCCGTTCAGCAGCACGCCGCACACGAGGCAGGCGATGCGGGCGGCGATCGCGTGCGGCGGGTGCACGTGGCCGAGCACCACGTCCATCGTCCCGCCGACGAGGACCACGTTGCTCAGCGTCCCGATGCCCGGCCGCTGCCGCAGTGGAATCCAGAGCAGGAGCACGGCGACGCCGACGAGGATCGCCCACGTGCCGATCGCGAGCGACGTCTGCCGCGCCAGCCCCTGGTGGAAGACGTCCCACGGATCGAGGCCGAGCCCGGCGAGGACGAGGAGGGACGAGCTGACGCCGTAGAGGACGAGGCCGCCGTACAGCTGGCCGAGACGCACGCGCACTCCGCGAACGTACACTCGCGCGATGCCCGCGGAGACGACGCTCGCCGCCCGGCTCGCGGAGGACGCTGCCGGGCGCTTCGTCCGTTACGTCCGCATCGACACGCAGTCCGACGAGGAATCGGAGACGTATCCGAGCACGGAGGGACAGCTCGTGCTGTTGCGCCTTCTTCGCGACGAGCTCGAGCAGACGGGGCTGGCCGACGCAGCAATGGACGAGCACGGCTACGTGACCGCGACGCTTCCCGCGACGGTCGAGCACGAGATCCCGACGATCGCGCTCTTCGCCCACGTCGACACGGCGCGCGAGTTGAGCGGCGCCGGTGTCTCGCCACGGCGCGCCCGGTACGACGGGGGCGAGATCGAGCTCGGCGAGTCGGGGCGCGCGATCCGCCCGGAGGAGTCGCCCGAGCTCGCGAAGCACGTCGGCCACGAGCTGATAACGACCGACGGGACGACGCTGCTCGGCGCCGACGACAAGGCGGGCGTCGCGGAGATCATGTCCGCGATCGCATATCTCGTCGCGCAGCCCGACATACCGCACGGGCCGGTCAAGGTCGCGTTCAACCCGGACGAGGAGGTCGGCCGCGGCGTCACCCATTTCCCCGTCGAGAGCTTCGGCGCGGCGGCCGCCTACACCGTCGACGGCTCGACCGCGGGTGAGCTGCAGGCAGAGACGTTCTCGGGCGCGCAGGTGCGCCTGCGCATTAGCGGGCGCGCCATCCATCCCGGCTGGGCGAAGGGTGAGCTCGTGAACGCGATCAAGATCGCCGCCGAGATCCTCACCCGCCTGCCCCAGGACGGGCTCTCGCCGGAGACCACCGAAGGACGGGAGGGCTACGTCCACCCCGTGCTCGTGCAGGGCGACGCACTGCGCGTCGACCTGCGGTTCATCGCGCGCGACTTCGAGAACGACCGCCTCGACGAGCACGTCGCCTTCCTCCGCAAGCTCGCCGGCGAGGTCGCCGCGACCGACCCGCGGTGCTCGATCGAGGTGGAGGAGCACATCCAGTACCGCAACACCCGGGACGGGCTCGAGCAGCATCCGGAGATCGTCGCGAACCTCGAAGAGGCGATCCGCCGCGTCGGTCTCGAGCCGAGGCAGACGGCGATCCGCGGCGGAACCGACGGCTCGGCGCTCACGGAGATGGGCCTGCCGACGGCAAACGTGTTCACCGGCGGGCACGACGCGCACAGCGAGCGCGAGTGGATCTGCGTCGAGGACATGGGCCTGGCCGCCGCCACGCTCGTCGAGCTCGTGCGGGTGTGGGGCGAGCGGTAACGCGCATACTGAAGAGGTGGAGTCGCTCCTCGACCGGCTAGGGCGTCCTCTCGAGACGCTTCGGATCTCGATCACCGACCGTTGCAACTTCCGCTGCGTCTACTGCATGCCGAAAGAGGTCTTCGGCCGCGACTACACCTTCCTCGAGCGGCGCGAGCTGCTCACGCTCGAGGAGGTGGCGCGCGTCGCGGCCGTGTTCGCCGGCCTCGGGATCCGCACCGTTCGCCTCACGGGCGGCGAGCCTCTCGTGCGCCGCAACGTCGAGCATCTCGTCGAGCTGCTCGGGGCGATCGAGACACCGCAGGGCGACCGCCTCGAGCTCGCGCTCACGACCAACGGCTCGCTGCTCGCGCAGAAGGCAGAGGCCCTGGCGGCGGCCGGCCTGAGCCGGGTGACGGTCAGCCTGGACTCTCTCGACGACGAGGCGTTCCGCGCCATGAACGACGTCGACTTCCCCGTGCAGCGGGTGCTCGAGGGAATCGAAGCGGCGGCCGCGGCGGGACTGCCGGTCAAGGTCAACGCCGTCGTCAAGCGCGGGGCGAACGACGGCGACGTCCTCGGGCTCGCGGAGCACTTCCGCGGTAGTGGACACGTCCTGCGCTTCATCGAGTACATGGACGTCGGCTCGACGAACGGCTGGCGACTCGAGGACGTCGTGAGCGCCGACGAGATCGTCCGGCGCATCTCGGCGCGGTGGCCGCTCGAGCCGGTGGCCGCCGAGCGGCCCGATGCGACTGCGCGCCGATGGCGCTACCTCGACGGAGCCGGCGAGATCGGCGTCGTGGCATCGGTCACGCAGCCCTTCTGCGGCGGCTGCACCCGGGCGCGGCTGTCGGCCGAGGGAAGGCTCTACACGTGTCTGTTCGCCGCTCGCGGCCACGACCTGCGCGCGCCGCTCCGCCTCGGCGCCTCCGACGAGGAGCTCTCCGAGCAGCTCCGCTCGATCTGGGCCCGCCGCACCGACCGCTATTCCGAGCTGAGAACGGCGGAGACGGCGGCCTTGCCGAAGGTCGAGATGTCGTACATCGGCGGCTGACGAAGGCACCTCCTCCGGCGCCGTTAGGATTGTCCTCATGGAGCGGGTGGTGGCTCTGGGAGAGAGAGTGCTGCCGCGTGGATGGCGGGATTTCGGGATTCAGCTCGTCATCTGGTTCGGGTTCTACTTCTCGTACCTCGCGGTCCGGCACCTGACGAACGGCACGCCGGGCAAGGCGTTCGGGAACGGCCTGCGCGTGATCTCGCTCGAGCAACGGCTGACGCACCACCTCTACGAGCTGACGGTCGAGCGGGTCGCCGACTCGTCCTCGCTGCTCCTGACCGCCGCGGCCTGGACGTACTGGAACTCGGAGTTCACGGTGATCGGCCTCGCGCTCCTCTGGGTCTACCTGCGCCGGCACGAGCGGTTCCGGTGCTTCCGGAACACGATCCTCCTCGCCAACCTCATCGGTCTCATCGGCTTCGCAGTGATGCCGACCGCACCGCCCTGGATGTTCCCGAGCGAGGGATTCGTCGCCGGCGTCAACCACTCGAGCGCGCTTCTGCAGACGCTTGGCAATCCGTACGCGGCGATGCCGAGCCTGCACGCTGCAGACGCGCTGATCGTGGGCTGGTTCCTCGTCTCCACGTCCCGGACGGTCTGGGCGAAGGCGCTCTGGGCGCTCTGGCCGGTCTGGGTCTGGTTCTGCGTGATCGCGACCGCGAACCACTACCTCCTCGACGTGCTCGCGGGGATCGGGGTGGCGCTCGCGTCGCTGCTCGTCACCACGTGGACGCCGCGAATCGCCACTCGACTCCGCGGGCTCGGTCCGGTTATCGCAAACCTGCTATAGTCGGGCATAGCAGGATTGCGATGTTGGAGATGAATGCAACTCCAAGGCTCCGCCGCGTCAAGCATGGCTACACGCGGGGAGCCCGGTCTCTCGCCGGCCGCTCGGTCACGAGGCTTGCCCGCACCGGCGTAACGCCGAACGTCCTCACGGCGACCGGCGTCTCGCTCTGCCTCGCGGCAGCGGTTCTCGTCCCGTTCGAGGAGCACGCGAGGCTCCTCGTCTTCTGGCTCGCCGCCGGCATCTTCGTGGTCGGCTCGCTGCTCGACATCCTCGACGGCGCGCTCGCCCGCGTAGGGGGCAAGACCACTCCGTTCGGCGCCTTCATCGACTCCACGACCGACCGCGTGGGCGAGGGTGCGATGCTCGCCGCGATCGCGCTCGTCTTCTCCCGCCACGGCAGGGACTGGGCGGTCGTGCTCGCCGTCGCGGCGGTCGTCGGCTCGTTCCTCGTCTCGTACACGCGCGCCCGCGCCGAGGCGCTCGGATTGAGCGGCGACGTCGGCCTGGGCTCGCGCGCGGAGCGCGTCGTGCTCATCACCGCCGGGCTCGTCTTCGCACCGTGGGGCGGCCTTCCCTGGGCGATCGTCGCCCTCGCCGCCACCGCGTGGCTCACGGTCGTCCAGCGCATCCTGCACGTCCGCAAGCAACTTTCATCCGGAGGAACCAGTGGCAACCACCAACGGTAGGGCACGCCTCGACGACGGCAAGGTCCGCGTCGCGATCATCGGCGTCGGGAACTGCGCGAACTCGCTGCTCCAGGGCGTCGAGTACTACAAGGACGCACCGGACGACCAGTTCGTCCCCGGTCTCATGCACGTCAACCTCGGCGGCTACCACGTCCGGGACGTCGAGTTCACCGCCGCCTTCGACGTCGTGAAGGGCAAGGTCGGGGAGGATCTCTCCGACGCCATCTGGGCGCACCCGAACGACACGATCCGGTTCGCGGACGTCCCGCAGACCGGCGTGAAGGTCTCGCGCGGGATGACGCACGACGGCCTCGGCAAGTACCTCTCCCAGGTCGTCGAGAAGGCCCACGGCAAGACCGACGACGTCGTCGGGATCCTCAAGGAGACGAAGACCGACGTCGTCGTCAACTACCTCCCGGTCGGCTCCGAGGCGGCGACGAAGTGGTACGCCGAGCAGATCCTCGAGGCCGGCTGCGCGATGGTGAACTGCATGCCTGTCTTCATCGCGCGCGAGGACTACTGGCAGAAGCGGTTCGCGGAGAGAGGCCTGCCGATCATCGGCGACGACATCAAGTCGCAGGTCGGCGCGACGATCACGCACCGCGTCCTCACCTCGCTCTTCCGCGAGCGCGGCATCCACCTCGACAAGACGATGCAGCTCAACGTCGGCGGCAACTCCGACTTCCTCAACATGCTCGAACGGGAGCGGCTCGAGTCGAAGAAGATCTCGAAGACGAACGCCGTGACGTCGATGCTCGACTACGACCTCGGGGCGAAGAACGTCCACGTCGGCCCGTCCGACTACGTGCCGTGGCTCACCGACCGCAAGTGGGCGTACATCCGGATGGAGGGCTCCGCGTTCGGCGACGTGCCGCTGAACGTCGAGCTCAAGCTCGAGGTGTGGGACTCGCCGAACTCGGCCGGAATCGTGATCGACGCCGTCCGCATGGCGAAGCTCGCGCTGAACAACCACGTCGCGGGATCGCTCGTGGGCCCGAGCTCGTACCTCATGAAGTCGCCGCCGCAGCAGATCGTCGACGACGAGGCGTACGAGCTGACCGAGGAGTTCATCCAGCAGAACGCCCGCGTGACGGCGACGACCGAGGACAACGTCCCGGCGGAGGCGTAAGGACCGGATGCGGCCTCGCGGCAGGGCGGTCGGAGCGGCGGCCGTCCTGCCGCTCGGCCTGGCATCCTGCTTCGTGATGTACGGCCGGCAGCTGCTCGTCTTCGTCGCCCCGTTCGTGTACGGGACGATCGGTAACTCGATCATCTTCGCGCTCGACCACGTCGTTCGACACCGCCGGTTGGGCGAGCCGCAGCCGCGATGACGCTGGAGATACGTTCAGCGCGTTCGCTGCCGGCCGGAGACCGCGCCGAGCTCTTCACTGCGGCCTACGAGGGCTACCTTCTCCCCTTCCATATCGACGAGCAGCAGCTCGCCTCCATGGGCGAGGTGTTCGACTTCGATCTCGACGCATCGCGGATCGCCTTCCGCGACGGCGCGCCCACCGGGCTCGGCAACCTCGGGGTGCGCGGTGAGGACGCCTGGATCGGCGGCGTGGGCGTCGTGAAGGCGGTGCGCCGCTCGGGCATCGGCGAGGCACTGATGCGCGCGCTGCACGAGGAGGCCCGAGCGCGCGGCGTACGCCGCGTCTGGCTCGAGGTCATCGTCGAGAACGCGGGCGCCTTCGCCCTCTACGAGAAGCTCGGCTATCGGACCGTGCGCGACGTCGAGGTGTGGTCGCTCGCCGCGGACGCGGAAGACGACGCGCCGTCACACGAGGTGCCGGCGCCGGAGGCACACGCCCGCATCCGCGAGCTGCGGAGCGAACGCGAGCCGTGGCAGCGCGCCGACGAGACGGTCGAGCACTACGCCGACGCTCGCGGCCTCGAGACCGAGGACGGCATCGCGCTGTTCCGCGGCGACGGCGCCGTGCAGCTGCTGCAGCTCGCCGGCGAGAGCGAGCCGCTGCTTCGCTCCCTGCGCGGGATCGGCTCGGTCAGCGTTCTCAACCTGCCGGCGGAAAGTCCGGCCGCCTCCGCACTTCGCTCGCTCGGCGGAACGGTCGTCGTCCGGCAGCACGAGATGCTCCTCGAGCTCTAGCGCGCACTACACTCGATCGCCGTGCGGATCGCGCTCGTCACGCCGTTCGCCTGGTCGCAGCCGCACGACGTGAACGAGCACGTGGGCGTGCTCGCGGGCGAGCTTCGACTGCGCGGACACACGGTGACGGTGATCGCGCCTTCGAACCGCGCTCGAGACCTCGCCGCCGGACGGCGCGCGTTGCTCGGCACCTTCGACGACCCGGAGCTGATCGCCATCGGGCCGGCCGTGCCCATCTCCCGGCGCAGCCGGATGGGAGTGCCGGTGGGCGTCCGCGCGAGCCTCTCGCTCGCGCTCGCCCGCGGTAGCTTCGAGGTCGTGCACGGCTTCGAGCCCGGCCTGCCGAGCCTCTCGTACCTCGCGCTCCGCGATTCCGCGGCCCTCACGGCCGCGACCTTCTTCTCGGCCGACAGGCTCGGCTACCCCCCGGGGCGTGCGCAGCGCGAGCGGCTGCTCGCGCGTGTCGACGCGCTCCTCGCCGCGAGCGAAGAGGTCGCCGACATCGCCGCCGTTCGCTTCCCCGGCCGCTACGAGCTCGTACCGCAGGGGATCGACCCCCGGCTCTTCGCACCCGAGAAGAAGAAGAACCTCGTCGTGATGGAGTGGCGGCAGACGGAGCGTCCGCTCCTCCGGGCGCTCGTGCGCGAGCTCGCCGAGCAGCCCGGCTGGGAACTCGTGCTCCTGCGCACCCGCACTCCCGCCTCCCGGCCCACCGTCTCGCCGCGGCTGCGGGGGAGGATGCGGGTTCGCACCGCGCGTACCGGGGCGGCCAGAGCCGAGCTGCTCCGCTCCGCCGCGATCTTCGTCCCCGCCGCCGAGGGGCTGCCGCGCCTCGTTGCCGAGGCGCAGACCGCGGGCGCCGCGATCGTCTCCCCGCCCGGCCGTGCCGTGCAACCGGAGCTCGCCGCCGCCGAGACGGCGCGCATGATCGAGGACGAGGGATTCCGCGCCCGCCGCGCCGCCGACGGGCTCACCGCAGCGCAGTCGCAGACCGCGGCCGCGCTGGCCGACCGCGTCGAGGAGGTCTACGAACGCCTCGCCGGTCGCCGGCGCAGCCACACCACTCGCCCGCCCCTCGAGGAGCGCGACTGGATCGTCGCCGACCTCCACCTGCACACGAGCTGGTCGCACGACTGCTCGATCGACGTCGACGCGCTTCTCGACCATGCCGAGGCCCAGGGCCTCGGGGCGATCGCGGTCACGGACCACAACGTCTTCGGCGGAGCGCTCGAGGCGGTCGAGCGCGCTCGCGGCCGCCGGCTTCTCGTCATCCCGGGCGAAGAGGTCAAGACCGGCGACCAGGGTGAGGTGATCGGGCTCTTCCTCCGCGAGGAGATCCCGCGTGGGATGTCCTTCGGCGAGACGGTCGCGGCGATCCGCGCGCAGGGGGGTCTCGTCTACCTCCCGCATCCGTTCGACCGCCTCCACGCGATCCCGAGACCGGCGACGCTCCACCGGCACCTCGCCGAGATCGACGTGCTCGAGGTCTACAACGCTCGGCTCCTGTTCGAGGCGTACAACGAGGAGGCGCTCCGTTTCGCCCGCAAGTACAACCTCAGGCCGGGAGCGGGATCCGACGCGCACGTCCTCGCCGGCGTCGGCACCGGGGCCGTCCGGATGCGTCGCTTCAGCGGGCCCGAGGAGTTCCTCGTCTCGCTGCACGACGCCGAGGTGCTCCGGCGCCCGAAGTCCCTCGTCTATCTGCAAGGGCTGAAGTGGGTGGCGCAGGCGAAGGACCGCGTGCGTTAGGCGCGTCGCCGGCCTGCTGCGGAGGCAGGCACCCACCTGGGCGCGTCGAAGGACCGTCCGGCATGGTGGAGCCGCCCTTCGTGACGTTCAGCCGACCCCTCCCGTGACAGTGGCGACAGACGAGATCTACGAGAAGTACCTGCAAAAGGCGATCACCGAGAGCAACGCCCTCGGCGACGAGCTCGCGCAGGCCGCCGGAGGCACGCGCGTCCCCGTGCTGGGCTCGGGCCATCCGCTCGCCGACGTCTTCCTCCTCAAGCACACGCCGCAGGCATCGGAGCTGCAGGAGGGCGTCGCCTTCTACGGCCGGGCCGGCAACGCACTCCTCAAGTCGTTGCAGCGGTTGCACGTCGACCCGATGGCGATCTACGGCACGAACTGCCTCAAGTTCGCCGGCGGCGACGAGGAGGAATCGCAACCGTTCCTCCTGCGCGAGCTGCACATCGTCCAGCCGAAGCTCGTGGTCGCGATGGGCGGACCGGCGCTGGACTTCCTCAACGCGGTGCGCTTCCCCCTCTCGCACGAGCTGAAGCCGGTCGAGGGCGAGCTCCAGGAGTACACGCCGACGATCCAGGGACTCGTCACGCCCGACATCGACGAGTCGCTCGACGAGCAGCCGGCGAAGACGGCGTTCTGGAACGCCTTCAAGGTGCTCGGCGAGTGGTGGAGCCAGACGCCCCCGTACTGATGGACGTCGCCGGGCGCGGTCGCCGCCGCGTCGAGGCGTTCGTCATCCTCGCCGCCGCGGTGGTGACGTGGTACGTCGTCGCGCTGCACGTGGACCCGGTCGGGCTCTGGCCGACCGTCGCGATCGTCTCGGCCGGCGTGCTGCCCGCGACGCTGGCGCTGATCCTCCTCGCGCTCCCACTGTGGTCGCGGCGGCGCTGGGTCGTCGCCGCCGGGATCGCCTTCGGGATCGCCGCGTTCGGAACCTGGGAGGCCGGCTCGCACCTGACGTCGAACCTGATGAAGCTCGGGGCGTACACGTGCGCGGGGTGGATCTTCCTCTGGTTCTTCGAAGACCTCAGCTGGGTCGTCCTCGTCGCCGTGATCATCCCCTTCGTCGACGCCATCTCGGTCGCCGCCGGGCCGACGAAGGCGATCGTCAACCACCACATCGAGGTGTACTCGGCCGTCGCCGTCGCGTTCGTCGCGCCGGGCGGCCTCGCAGCAGATCTCGGCCCCCCCGACATCCTCTTCTTCGCCCTCTTTCTCGCGGCGGCGGTGCGGTGGAGCCTCCGGCCCGCGTGGACGTGGCTCGCGATGACCGGGATGTACTCGCTGACCCTCGTGATCGCCAACCTCGCCGTCGTGAACGGCCTGCCGGCGCTCCCCTTCCTCTCCGTCGGTTTCCTGCTCGCGAACGGCGACCTGCTCTGGCGGCGTCTCCGCCGCCGCGGCGCGGCCTAGCCCGGCACGCGTTCGAGCAGCGCGACGCACTCGACATGTGGTGTGTGCGGGAACATGTCGACCGGCGTCACGCGCCGCAACTCGTAGCCATGCTCCTCGCGCAGAGCCTTCGCGTCGCCCGCGAGCGTCGTCGGGTTGCAGGAGACGTAGACGAGCCGCGGCGCGCCGATGCGGCCGAGCCGCCGCAGCGCCTTCCCCGCCAGGCCGGCCCGCGGCGGGTCCACCACGACCACGTCCGGCGGCCCGGAACGCTCGAGCAGCTCCTCGACGGCCTCGCCGACGTTGCCGGCGAAGAAGGCGGCGTTGGTGATTCCGTTCAGCTCGGCATTCTCGAGGGCGCACGCGACCGACTCCTCCGAGACCTCGATCCCCCAGACCGTCAGGGCGTCGCGCGCGAGCGAGAGCCCGATCGTGCCGATCCCGCAGTACAGATCCCAGACGGTCTCGCCGCCGGAGAGCCCCGCGGCCGCGGCTGCGAGCGCATAGAGCCGTTCGGCCATGGCCGTGTTCGTCTGGAGGAACGCATTCGGACGGACCCGGAAGCGGAGCCCGCAGAGCTCCTCCTCGATCCACTCCTCGCCCCAGAGCAGGCGCGTCGGCAGGTTCGTCACCTCGGCGGGCGTGTCGTTCACCGCCCAGTGGATCGAGCGCACCTCCGGGAAGCGGCGGAGGACGTCGACGAGGTAGCCGGCCTCGAATCTCTCGCCGGGCGCCGTCACGAGCTGGACGAGCGCCTGCCCGGTGTTGCGGCCCTGCCGGACGACGAGGTGCCGGAGGTAGCCGCTCCCGTCCGCCTGCGAGTACGGCTCGAGCCCCTCCTCGCGCGCCCAGTCGCGGACGGCGTCGCGGATCCCGTTGCCGAGCTCGTCTGTGAGCCAGCAGCGCTCGACCTCGAGCACCTCGTCCCAGCGACCGGCACGGTGGAAGCCGAGCGCGGGGCCCGCGGGCGTCGCGGTGAAGGAGTACTCGAGCTTGTTGCGGTAGTGGAAGATCTCCGGCTCGCAGGGAACGATCGGCTCGAGCGGCGGCTCGGCGATGCCCGCAAGGCGCTGCAGCGCATCGCGCACCTGGAGCTGCTTCTGCTCGAGCTGCGCGTCGTAGGAGAGGTCCTGGAAGCGGCAGCCGCCACAGGCGGGATAGTGCGCACACGGCGCCTCGACCCGCTCGGGGCCAGGACGGAGCACCTCCGTCGCGAGCGCCTCGGCGTGGCTGCGCTTGACCTTCGTGACTCGCGCGCGGACGCGGTCGCCGGGCAACCCCCGCCGAACGAAGACGACGAAGCCGTCGAGTCGCGCGACCCCGTTCCCGCCGTACGCGAGCGAGTCGACGTCGAGCTCGAGCTCCTCCCCCTTCGTCACCGGCGCGGCCACGCGGGCACGGTAGCGGCGTTCGCGTGCCGCGAGTCAGGAGAGCGTCGTGACGTAGACCTTGCGTTCGCGCGGTCCGTCGAACTCGCAGAAGAAGACGCCCTGGTACGTGCCGAGCGCGAGGCTCCCCTCGCGTAGCGGAATGAGGACCTGCGGGCTCGAGGCGAGCGACGCCCGGGCGTGAGAGGGTGCGTTCGGCCCGTCCGCATCCTCGTGACGCCACTCCCAGTCGTCGCCGACGACGCGCTGGAAGGCGTTCTCGAGATCGGTCACGAGCTCGGGGTCGATGCGCTCGTTGATCGCGACGCCCGCCGTCGTGTGCGGGACGTAGACGAGTGCGGCCGAGGCGCCGTTCGTGCCGGCGAGCACATCGCGAACGAGGTCGGTGATCTCGATCAGCTGCGTCTTGCGGTCGGTTCTGAGGGTGATCTCCTGCACGGGTCTATCCTACGAACCCGCATGGGCGAGCCGCTCCAGCAAGGCGAGATCGACGCGCTCAGCGCGGACGCCGACCGCTTCCTCGCGGAGCTCGACGAGGAGACGTACCTCCATTTCGCCGGGATCAAGGAGACGTACGACCTCGCACCGATCTACGAGCGGCACGAGCGCCTCACACAGCTGGACACGGCGCTGGCGCTCGGCGCCTCGGTCGACGGCGACCACCGCCGCCGTGAGCTGTGGAAGTTCGCGTGCGAGGGCTACCTCGCCAGCTTCGTGAGCGCGGAAGCGGAGCGGGTGGCGGAGCTCGAGGCGACGCTGACCGCGACGGTCGACGGCGAGGAGATTCCGTTCCGGATGCTGAAGCCGCGCCTCGGCAACGAGGAGGATCGCGAGGTCCGGAGGCGGATGGAGGCCACGAGGAACGAGCTCACGGAGGAGCACCTGAACGCGCTCGAGCTTCGCGCGGCGCAGGTCGTCCAGCGCGAGACCCGGCGGCTCGGCGCCACCGACTACGCCGAGCTGTACCGGAGCTTCGGCCTCCCGCTCGACGACCTCGCCGAGCAGTGCCGCAGCCTGCTGACGGACACCGAGAGCCTCTGGGAGGAGGCCGGCGACCGGTTCTTCCGCGCGCGCGTCGGGTCCGGGCTCGGCGAGATCGAGCGCTGGGACCTGGCGCGGGCGTGGCGGGCGGCCGGCTGGGACCAGGCCTTTCCGCCGGAAGCGATGCTGCCGGCCCTCGAGGGGACGCTCGCAGAACTCGGCATCGATCTGCGCGGGCAGGAGAACGTCGAGCTCGACCTCGAAGAGCGTCCGAACAAGGATCCCCGCGCGTTCTGCTCGCCGATCGAGGTTCCGGGCCGAGTCGTCCTCGTGATGAAACCGCAGGGCGGCCCCGCCGACTGGCGGACGCTCTTCCACGAGGCCGGCCACACCGAGCATTTCGCCCACACCTCCCCGGCTCTCTCACCGGAGGAGCGGCGGCTCGGGGACAACGCGGTCACGGAGGGCTGGGCGACGCTGCTCGAGCACCTGACGATCGATCCCGTCTGGCTCGAGCGGCGGCTCGACTTCCCCCGCCCGTACGAGTTCGCCGCGGAGGGCGCCACCGAGCTCCTCTGGATCGTCCGCCGCTACTGCGCGAAGCTTCTCTACGAGCTCGAGTTCCACACCGCGGAGGACTTGACGGCTCTGCGGCCCCGCTACGTCGAGCTCCTCTCCGACGCGACGAAGGTCGAGCCGGCCGCCGCGGACTACCTCGGCGACATCGACGACGGCTTCTACGCCTCGCAGTATCTGCGCGCCTGGGCGTTCGAGGCACAGCTCCGCTCCCATCTCAGGGAGCGGTTCGGCAACGCGTGGTTCGCGCGGCGCGAGGCGGGGGCGCTCCTGCGTGAGCTCTGGGCCGAGGGCCAGAAGCCGACCGCCGACGAGCTCCTCCGCGAGGTGACGGGCGAGAGGCTCGAGCTCGCCGCCGTCGGCGACCGGATCCGCGAGGCTCTGGCCGCCGGCTGAACGACGACGGGCGGCCGAAGCCGCCCGTCGTATACCGCTCGAGAGACCGCTACTTCTCCTCGGCCTTCCCCTCGATCGTCTTGTGGGCGCCGCCGACACCGATCTCGATCTTGCGCGGCTTCGGCTGCTCCGGCTTGCGGACGTGCACCTCGAGCACGCCGTGCTCGAACTTCGCCGAGACTGCGTCCTCGTCGATGCCGTGCGGCAGGCCGATCGTGCGCGAGAACGTGCCGAACCGGCGCTCGAAGCGGAAGTACTTCCCGTCCTCGACCTCGTGCGCCCGCTCGCGCTCGGCGGTGATCGTCAGTGCGCCGTCCTCGAGCTCGACCGAGACCTTGTCCTCGGGGATGCCGGGAAGGTCGAACGCGTACACGACCGCCTCGTCGGTCTCCCAGACGTCGGCGGTCGGAACCCAGCTCTGCGTGGCTTGGCCGTTGCCCTCGAGAAGGCCGTTCATGAAACGGCTCATCTCGTTCTGCAAGGCAGCGAGCTCACGGAAGGGCTCCCAGCGAACAAGCGTGGCCATGTGGTTCCTCCTTGCTGCGGAGATACTTGGTACCTACGCCAGAATAAAACCTTAGTGTCATCGTGTCAAGTGATCCGGGAGCCTAGACTGCGCCGGTGCTTCCGCTGCGCGACAGCGTCCCGTCCCGCACCGTGCCCGTCGTCACGGTCGGCCTGATCGTCGCGAACTTCCTCGTCTGGGCCTGGGAGCTGAGCCGCCCGGGGGTTGAGGTGCACGTGTTCCAGGACGGCTTCTACCCGTGTGCGCTCCACGGGCCGTGCGCCGCGGGCGTCCACCCGCTGCCGTGGTGGGAGGGTGTGTTCAGCGGCATGTTCATGCATGCGAGCTGGGAGCACATCCTCGGCAACATGCTCTTCTTCTGGATCTTCGGCAACAACATCGAGGACGCGCTCGGCCACGTCCGTTTTCTCGCCTGGTACCTCGCCGCCGGAGTCGCGGCGATGGCGGTGCAGAGCGCCGTCACGCTCGGGTTCGCAGGCGTGCAAGCGGCGAGCATCCCGAACATCGGCGCGAGCGGCGCCATCGCGGGCGTCCTCGGCGCGTACTTCGTCCTCCTCCCCCGCGCCCGCGTGCTGACGGTGATCTTCTTCGGGATCATCCTCATCCGGGAGATCCCCGCCTTCTGGTTCCTCGGCATCTGGATCGCCCTCCAGGCCTGGACCGGCGGCCTCTCCCTGCTGCATCCCCAGTCGGGCGGCGGCGTTGCGTTCTTCGCCCACATCGGCGGCTTCGCGTTCGGACTGGTCACGGGCATCGTCCTCGTTCTCGCCCATCGGCGTCCGGTCGGATATCACCTCCGCTAACGCTGAGGATTCGCGAGGAATGTGGCGGGCATCCCGTCCGTTGAGGAAGTTCATGCGAACTCTCGACGAGATCCACGAGGAGATCGAGCGCCTGAGCGAGGAGCGAACCGCGCTCTGGCACCGTCTCTCCGACCGACACGACCCGGAGGTGCGAGCCGAGATCCACGCGATCGACGCGCAGCTCGACCGTCTCTGGGACGAGCATCGATCCCTGCGGGCGCGGCTGCGCTTCGGCGACCGCGATTCGATCGTCGCCCGAGCACGGGTCGAGGAGCGCCTCGAGCGCGCAGCCTGAGCCGGCGCTCGCTCTACACTGAAGCTCTCTCGGGGCGTTAGCTCAGCTGGGAGAGCGCCGGCTTTGCAAGCCGGAGGTCACCGGTTCGATCCCGGTACGCTCCATCCTCGAGTGCGTGGCTGAGTGGAACTACGACGGCATCGTGGACGCCGCCCGGGCGGACGAGCGCGTGGTCGGTCTCGTCCTCACCGGCTCACGCGGCCGCGGACCGTTCGCTCGTGCGGACTCCGACTGGGACGTGAGGCTCATCGTGCGCGACGAGGCGTCGGCCGAGGTCGAGCCGCTCTACGGCACGGAGCACGGTGCCGTCGTCGAGTGCGCCGTCTATTCGCTGACGGAGTTCGAGCAGACCGGAGAGATCGGCTCGGACGACGAGTGGGATCGCTACAGCTATGCCCACTGCCAGGTCGTGATCGACGAGCTCGACGGGCGGATCGCAGAGCTCGTCCAGGCGAAGGGTGTCCTCCCGGCCGACGTCGCGCACGAGGTGGCCGCAAAGGCGCTCGACGCGTACATCAACTCGTACTACCGGTCGGCAAGGAACCTCGCGACTGGATTGACGGCCGAGGCACAGCTCGATGCCGCGGACTCGATCTCGCCGTTCCTCACGACGCTGTTCGCGCTCCACGAGCGCGTCCGTCCGTTCAACAAGTTCCTGCGCTGGGAGCTCGAGGAGCACCCGCTCGGGGATCCCGCCTGGGCAGCCGAGCCGCTCCTGACGCGGCTGCAGGCGATCATGACCGGCAGCCTGGCGGAACAGCAGACGCTCTTTCGCGACCTGGAGCAACTCGCGCGGGTCCGGGGTCACGGCAGCGTCGTAGACGGCTGGCAGCCCCACGTCCCCTGGCTGCGCGGCGAGAAGGACGTCGGGTAGTGGACGTGAAGCTGCGCGAGGCCGGTGTCGAAGACCGTGAGGAGGTGCGCCGCCTCCTCGCCGACTACCTGTACGAGTTCGACGGCCGGACCGAGCCGTACCCGCACCTCGATGCCTACTGGGAGGAGGACGAGCGCCTGCCCTTCCTCATCGAGGACAACGGCGCGGTAGTCGGGCTGAGCCTCATCCGGACGCACGACGACGGCTGGAACATCATGGAGTTCACGGTCGTGCGGGAGTGCCGGCGCGGCGGGGTCGGACGAGCGGCGGTCGAGGGCCTGGCTCGAGCTCGCTCGCGCCGCAGACGCCACTCACCTCGTCGCGAAAGTCCATCCCGACAACCGCCGGGCGCTGCCGTTCTGGCTCGCAGCGGGTTTCCGCGAGATCGAGGCACCGGGCCCGATCGTGACCCGCCGCGAGCTCTAGGCCCGGTTGACGGTTGCCACCAGCCGAGATGGACGCCACACTTCCCCTGTGACCGACGGGCTGGACATGCGTGGCCGCTACGAGCAGGCGCTCGCGGAGGTCGAGGAGATGAAGCGCGCCCTGCGCGAGCACGCGCAGAACGTCGCCAAACGCGAGAAGGAGCTCGAGCAGCTGCGGCTCGAGGTCGCCGGCCGGCAGGGCCGCCGGCGCGCTCCGGTCGGTCCGGATCGCTCGGAGGAGCTTGCCCGCGCGATCGCGGAGGCCGAGAAGCGTGAGCGAGAGGCGGTACAGGAGCTGGCGCTCGCCAAGGCAGAGCGGGAGCGGCTCGACGAGCGCGAGCAGACGATCCGGAAGGTCGAGCGTGAGCTCGCCGGCCTGCGTGTCCAGCTCGAGCAGGAGCGGGCACGCGTCGCCGGCAATGCCCCGGCCGAGCCCGAACCGTCCAACGACCCGGAGCCGGAGCGCGATCCACCACCGCCGACTCCGCTGCCGCAACCGTCCACGGACCCCGATCTCGAACCGGCCGCAGGGGCCAAGCCCGACCGCAGCAGCATGCTCGCGGACCCGCAGCTCCGGAAACGGAACTAGAGCCGCCGGCGCTGGTATCGTCGTCGGTCGCCCCGGGGCGGCGGGCAGGGGGCCTGCGCCGGCGGGGTTCTCGCCATGTCCACGTATGCGAATCCCGTCGACCCGCCCGACCTCGGCCTGTTGCCGACCTTCCGCCGGCTGCTCCGGCTCTGGCGCGGCCAGTGGAAGCTCGGTGTCTTCGGGCTCACGTGCTCGTTCTTCTACTCGCTGATCTCGATCGCGATCCCGATCCTGATCCAGCGCGCGATCGACAACTCGATCCACACCACCGCCCACCAGCACCGGCAGCCGCTCTGGCCCTACCTCCTGATCATCGTCGGCCTGGCTGCGCTCCGCTTCGTCATCAACTTCAACCGGCGGTTCGCGACCGCCCGGATCGGGGTCCGGATCGAGGCGCAGATGCGCGAGCTCCTCTACCGCGCATACCTCCGCTATCCACGCGCCTTCTACGACCGGCACGCGACGGGCCAGGTGCTCTCCCGCGCGACCAACGACCTCTACCCGATCCGCTACTTCATCGGCTGGGGCCTCGTGCAGGGGATGCAGAGCGTGATGATGATCACCGCCGCGGCGATCGTCCTGATCCTCGTGGACGCGAGACTGGCGCTCTACACGGCGGTCGCGATGCCGCCGATCACGCTGCTCGCCTTCCGCTTCGCGCGACGCGTCTCGCCGCTCTCGCGCCAGGTCCAGGAGCGGAAGGGGGACGTGACGGAAGCCGCCGACGAGGCGGTCGTGGGGATCGAGATGGTGCAGGCGTTCGGACGCGAGGACGACGTGCGCGAGCGCTTCGGCGACAAGGCGGAGGGCGTCCGCTCGACCGTTCTGCGCCAGGCCGGGGTCGAGTCGCGCCACCTGCCGGGCCTCTACTACCTGCCCGGGCTCTCGATCGCGGCCGTCGTCTTCTTCGGCGGGCGAGCCGTGATCGGCGGCCACCTCACGATCGGCCAGTTCGTCCTCTTCGAGACGCTGCTCATCCAGCTCGTCTGGCCGCTCGAGGCGATCGGCTGGATCATGAACCTCGCCCAGCGCGCGCTCGCGTCGGCCGGCCGGAGCTTCGCGTGGCTCGAGGGAATCGAGCCGCTCCCGGAGCCGAAGCAGCCGCGGCACCTTCCGGAGGGCGAGCTCGGCGTCCGCTTCGAAGGGGTCCGCTTCGCGTATGGCGGCGAGGTGGACGTGCTCAGCGACCTCGATCTCGAGATCGCGCCCGGCGAGATCGTCGCCGTCTGCGGCTCGACCGGAGCCGGCAAGACGTCGCTCCTCAACCTCCTTCCCCGCTTCTACGACCCGACCGGTGGGAGGGTTCTCGTCGGCGGCGTCGACACCCGGGACGTCCCGATCGCGGATCTCCGCAACTCGGTCGCGCTCGTCACGCAACGGCCGGTCCTCTTCTCCGTGCCGCTCCGCGAGAACCTCACCGCCGGCCGGGAGGACGCCGACTGGGACGACGTGCTCGCGGCCTGTGCGGCCGCCGGTGTCGACTCCTTCGGACCGGATCTCCCCGACGGCTACGACACGCTGATCGGCGAGCGCGGCATCAACCTCTCGGGCGGCCAGCGGCAACGTGTCGCACTCGCGCGCGCGCTCGTGACAGGTGCGCGCGTCGTCGTCCTGGACGATCCCCTCTCCCAGGTCGACCAGTTCGGCGAGCGGCGCCTCGTCAAGCTCCTCCGGCCCGCACTCGCCGGGCGCACCGTGCTGGTGGCGACCCAACGGTTGTCGACCGTCGAGATCGCCGACCGCGCCGTCGTCCTCGTCGACGGGCGGGTCGTGGAGTCGGGCAAGCCGCGCGACCTGCTCACTGCGGCCGGCCCGTTCGCGGCACTCTTCGGGGACGAGGTGATCGCCGCGTGAGGCGTCTGACGAGATACCTCGAGGGCCGGAAGCTCTTCGCCGCGTTGATGGTGCTCGTCGGTGCCGGCAATGCGGCCGCACAGACCGGCGGCTGGCTGCTCGTGCGCAACGCGATCGACCAGGGCATCACGGCCGGCAACAAGCACCACCTCGCGATCATCGTCGCGATCTACCTCGGCGTCGCGGGGGCCGGCTGGATCCTCCAGGCGATACTGATCCGCGGCCTCGCAACGATCGGGCAGGCGATCGTGATCGGCCTGCGGCGCGATCTCTTCGACCACCTCACCGGGCTCTCGCTTCGTTACTTCTCGCAGCAGAAGGCCGGCTGGATCATCGCGCGGCTCACGAGCGACGTCGATGCCGTCTCGGACACGCTCTCCCAGGGGATGCCCACGCTCGTCTCCAACGTCATCCTCCTGCCGGTGGCGGTCGCCGCGCTGCTGATCGCCGACTGGCGGCTGGGCCTCATCTCCCTCGCCGTCCTGCCCCCCGCGCTCGTCCTCTCACGCTGGTTCCAGCGCGTCTCGCACGCGGCGAACGTCGAGCAACGAAACCGGATCGCGGCCGTGACGGCGCAGATCGCCGAGTCGGTGGCGGGGATGGCCGTCGTGCAGGCCTTCAACCGCGAGCGCCGCTTCCAGGCCGAGTTCGACGCGCTCAACGACGCGAACCGGGCGCAGGCGACGTACGTCCAGAAGATCTTCTCGGTCTTCTTCCCGTCGATCGAGTTCCTCGGCGTGCTCGCGATGAGCGCCGTCCTCTACTTCGGTTCGCACCTGTACCAACACGGCACGCTGACGATCGGGACGCTGATCACGGCGATCTACCTCCTCCAGCTCGTCTTCCAGCCGTTGCAGGAGCTGTCGGACGTGTACGGGCAGCTTCAGTCGGCCGGCGCTGCGATGGTGAAGATCGCGACGATCCTCGACGAGGAGCCCGAGATCCGGGACCGACCCGGCGCGAAGCCGCTACCTCGCCTCGACGGCGATCTCGATCTCGACCAGGTCGTCTTCGCCTACGGCAAGGAGCCCGTCCTGCACGGTGTCTCGTTCCGGGTGCCGCCCGGCAGCTGCTTCGCGCTCGTCGGCGAGTCGGGTCACGGGAAGTCCACGCTCGCGCGGCTGATCGGCCGGCACTACGACCCCGACGAGGGGGCAGTTCGGGTCGACGGGCACGACCTCCGCGACGTCCAGCTCCGTTCGTACCGGCGCCAGCTCGGCGTCGTGCTCCAGGATCCGTTCCTCTTCAGCGGCACGATCGCGTCGAACATCCGCTTCGCGAAGCCCGATGCGACGGACGAGGAGGTCGAGGCGGCCGCCGCTGCCGTGGGAGTCGACCGCGTGGCCGCGCGGCTCTCGGGAGGGCTCGAGCACGCGGTGCGCGAAGGCGGCGCCGGGCTTTCCTCCGGCGAGCGGCAGCTGATCTCGATCGCGCGCGCCCTGCTCGCCGACCCGCGGATCCTCGTCCTCGACGAGGCGACCTCGAACATCGACCGACCGACGGAGGTGCTGATCGAACGCGCCCTCGACCGGCTCCTGCACGGACGGACGTCGATCATCATCGCCCACCGCCTGTCGACCGTCCGGCGCGCCGAGGAGATCCTCGTCGTGGAGCACGGCAACATCGTCCAGCGCGGGAAGGAGCAGGAGCTGCTCGCCGCCGACGGCCCCTTCCGCCGCCTGGCGCACACGCTCGAGGGCGGTGAGCCCGAGCTCGCCGCCGCGGGCTAGGCCTGTTCGGGCTCCGACTGCTCGAGGACGCGCAGCGCCACCTCGACGACCTTCGGGTCGAACTGGCTGCCGGCGCCGTCGGCGAGCCGGCGCAGCGCCTCGCGGTGGCCGAGCCGGCGCCGATAGGGCCGGTCGGTCGTCATCGCGTGGTACGCGTCGCAGACGAAGATGATCCGGGCCTCGAGCGGGATGTCCTCACCGGAGACACCATCCGGGTAGCCGTGGCCGTCCCAGCGCTCGTGGCAGTGGCGGACGATAGGCCGCACCTCCTGGAGCCGCTCGATCGGCGCGATGATCCTCTCGCCCAGCTCGGGATGCGTCTGGACGAGCTTCCGTTCGATCGCAGTGAGCCGTCCAGGCTTCGAGAGCACGTCGCTCGGGATGCCGATCTTGCCGATGTCGTGGAGGAGCGCTCCCAGCTCGAGGCGCTTCAGGGCGGGCTCCTCGAGACCGAACTCCCGGCCCACACGCAGCGAGAGGTCGGTGATCCAGCGCGCGTGCGTCGACGTGTACTCGTCGTTCGCCTCGAGCGCGTTGGCGAGCGCTTCGACCGTCGAGACGAACGTGTGCTCGAGCCCCTCGTAGCTCGCCGCGTTCGCGAGAGCGAGCTTCGCCTGGTGGGCGATGCCCGCGAGCAGTCGCAGCTCCCGTTCGCCGAATTCCTCGTCGGGCACGACGGCGCTGATGCAGCCGCGCCGCCGGTCCAGCTCGAACGGCGCGACCGCGTAGCTGACGCCCGGCAGCGGCGGATTCTCGAGGAACGCCTCGTAGTCGGCCGGACGGCTGAAGTACGGCTCGTGACGGCTCTCCAGTTCGTTGGCCGGGATCTCGAGCGCTTCCAGCTCCGATCGATGCTCGGCGTCGACACCGTGAAACGCCTGGGGAACGAGACGGCCGCGCGCGTCTTCGAGCCAGAGCACGGTTCGCGGCGAGCCGATGATCGAGGCGACCAGATCGACCGCGATCTCGGCGATCTCGTCCGGCCCCGAGACCGCGGCGAGCTCGCGGCTGAACTCGAGCAGTGCGGTCGCGCTCTCCGCCTCGCGGCGTGCCGACTCGTAGAGGCTCGCGTTCTCGACCGCCACCGCGGCGTGGCCCGCCAGGACCTCGAGCAGGCGCACGTCGTCCTCGTCGAACTGGTCGAGACCGAGCTTCGAGATCACGATCACGCCGACCACGCGCGTGCCGTAGCGGAGCGGGACGGCGAGAAGCGACTCCTCGATCGGGTCGGTTCCCTCGATCTGCTGCCCGAACTCGCAGTTCGCCGCGTCGCCGACGACGATCGACTCACCGAGCTCCGCGCAGCGGCCGGTTACTCCCTCGCCGACCCGTTTCCGGAGGATGTCGAACGAGAGAGAGCCTGTGCCCGACGTCAGCTCGCCCCGGAACGCGACCGGGATGAGCTCGTCGCCGTCGGTGACGAGGACACGGCAATTGTGATAGTCGACGAGGGCCCGTAGCTCGGCGGCGATCGCATCGCCGATCTCACGCACGTCGTTCAGCCGGTTGAGCTTCCCGGTCAGGCTCTGCAACATCTTCAGGTGCGCGATCGAGCGCACGTCGCGGTCGATGCCCGAGGTGTCGGGACGCTTCGTCTCACGGTCGGCGTAGAGGACGACCTGGTTCTTGCCCTGCGCCTTGGCCGTCATCATCGCGGCCTCGGCGCACGCCGCAAGCTCACGCGGGTTCATGGCGTGCTCGGGCCCGAGCGCCAGCCCGACCGAGACCGTCATCCGGCCGATTCCAGGGAAGTCGACAGCTGCGAGGCGGGTCTGCACCCTCTCCGCCACCCGAACCGCGTCCTCGCCCACGCAGCCGTCCATGACGACCGCGAACTCCTCGCCGCCGAGCCGGCAGATGACGTCCTCCGGGCGGACGATCGCGCGCAGCGCCTCGGCAAGGAAGCGGAGCAGCTCGTCGCCGACGGCGTGGCCGTGAACGTCGTTTACGCGCTTGAAGTCGTCGATGTCGAGCATCAGCACCGCGATCGGCAGGTGCGCGCGACTCGCCTCTTGCAGCGAGTGGAGCAGCCTCTCGTAGAAGACGCTGTGGTTGAAAAGGCCGGTGAGCGAGTCGGTGCGCGCCTGGTGCTCGAGTCGCGCCCGGATCTCTGCGTTGTCGAGCGCGAGGGCCGCCGCGTCGCCGAACCGCTTCGCGATCTCGAACTCCATCTCGCTGAAGGCGACGCCCTCGCCTTCGCGGTAGATGTTGAGAGCGCCCTTGATGCTGCCGCGCGCGATGAGCGGGACACAGATCAGCGCCTCGGGCTCGAGCGGCGTCCCCGGCACGGTCCGCACCCGGGGGTCGAGGTGCGCCTGGTTCGAGAGAACGGCCTGCCGGTTCCGTGCCGCCCAGCCGGTGATGCCCTCGGCGAAGCTGATCGTCGTGCTCATGATCTCGTCGGCGTACACGTCGCGGACGAGCACGGGCTTGAGCACCCGCTTCGCCTCGTCCGCCTCGTAGACGCTCAGCGTGTCGTGGGGAATCAGGTCGCCGACGTTGTCGGCGATACGGACGAGAAGCGCATCGAGGCTCTGCTCCGCGAGGACCTCGTGGAAGACGTCGGCGAGGCGCCGGTACGACTCGACGAGCGTCGGATCGCCGGGTTGGGCGTCGATGTCGAGCAGCCGGAGATGGTTCGGCCGAACTACCACCGATCCCCCGACCGATCGAAGTTGAGGTACACCGTTCGACGCCCCCGGAAGGGTTGACCGCAGCAGACGCACGAAGCATCGGTGCGATCCTGCCCGTACCCATCCCTCGTGCGGGTGATCGCTTACTTGGATGTTTCGGAGACACGCCGCCGAGCACCCGCTTTCGAAACCGTGTTTCGCCCGCGAACCGGCCCGGTACCGTCGACAGCGCGGAACGATTCGCGAGACCGTCGGCCTCGCGAGTTGGCTACTCGCCCCAGTCGAAGTCGCGGGCGCCGCCGTTGCCCCAGAAGGTGGACTCCTCGAGTACGGGAACCACCGTCGTCTCACGCGTCTCGGCGGTGACCTCCTCGAAGGGCTCCTCCCCCGGCCAGACACGGACGTCTTCGAGGCTCGCGTCGCTGAAGTCCGGCTCGACGCCGTCCATCGTTTCCTCGATTCGCGCCTGCTCCTCGCTCTTGAAGAGCGGATGGTTCTCGAACGGATCCTCGTCCTTGTAGTGGTCGATCGGCATCGTCTCGCCGAGGAGCCGCGCGTTGCGCTCCTTCAGGTCGAGGTGCTCCTTGATGACCTGCGCGAAGATAGACGGTGTCTCTACCGGCATGGAACGTCCTCCCGTGGGTCGTGCTCGTCGTCCGGCGGGATGATAACTGGAATTCCAGCGGTTCTCGCGCCCGTGGGTGCCCGGGGTCGGACGGGACCGTGCCGGCTTCTGCGAGACTTGCGGGATGGCCGGCCGCTTCCGCAGGTTTCGCCCCACGCCGTGGGCCCTCACGATCGCGGCCTGGGACGTCTGGCGCCGCCTGCCACCGCAACAGCGCCGCCAGCTCATGAAGCTCGCGCGCAAGCACGGCCCCAAGCTCGCGGCCCACGCCGCGAAGACAGCGCGCCGCCGCCGCCACCGCTAGCGGCCGCGGCCGTCTAGAGACCCAGCGCAGCGCGGACGATCCGGTCCTGCTCGCGCAGGTGCGCAGTCGGATAGCCCTCGCTCGGGCTCGCCCGCCACGGCCGGCCGACGTACAGGAGGGGAGCGCCGTCCGGCTTCGCCTCCTCCAGCCGGTGCCGAAGCGCGCGCCACGCCCCCATGTTCTGCGGCTCCTCCTGCGCCCAGACGACCTCGCGGAGGTTCGGATACCCGGCGACGACGGCCTTGGCGGCCTCGACGGGGAACGGATAGAGCTGCTCGAGCCGCGCGACGGCGACGCCGGGCGCATTCCCACGCTCCTCGTGGCCGGCGATGTCGTAGTAGATCTTCCCCTGGCAGAACACGAGCCGCTCGACACGCTCGCGGTCGGACGCGGCATCGTCGAGAACCGGCCGGAACTCGCCGCTCGCAAGGTCTTCCAGCGTCGAGCCGGCTTGCTTGAGCCGGAGTAGACCCTTCGGCGTCATCACGACGAGTGGCCGGGCCGTGGCGTCGAGTGCCTGCCGCCGCAGCAGGTGGAAGTACTGGCCCGAGGTCGTGCAGTTCGCGATCCGGAGGTTCTCCTGCGCGGCGAGCTGAAGAAAGCGCTCGAGACGCGCGCTCGAGTGCTCAGGCCCGTTCCCCTCGTAGCCGTGCGGGAGGAGCAAGGTCAAGCGGGTCGACTCGCGCCACTTCGAGAGGCCGGCCGCGATGAACTGGTCGATCACGATCTGCGCACCGTTGACGAAGTCGCCGAACTGCGCCTCCCACAGGACGAGCGCCTCCGGCGCCGCGGCCGCGTAGCCGTACTCGAAGCCGAGACAGGCGTACTCCGAGAGCGGCGAGTTGTAGATCTCGCACGCCGCACCGGCGTCGTCGAGGTGCTGAAGCGGCGTGTACGTCGCTCCGGTTTCGACGTCGTGGAGGACGTCGTGGCGGTGCGAGAAGGTGCCGCGTTCGGTGTCCTGCCCGGTGAGCCTGATCGGGATCCCTTCGACGAGCAGCGAGGCGAACGCGAGCGCCTCCGCTTGCCCCCAGTCGATTCCACCCTGCTCGAGCGTCTCGCGCCGCCGCTCGAGCTGGCGCGTGAGCTTCGGGTGGGGCGCGAAGCCCTCGGGCGTGCGGAGAAGTTGCTCGTTGAGCACGCGCAGCCGGTCGGCGGCGACGGCCGTGACGACCTCGTCGCCGGTCGCCGCGGGGAGATGCGTGTCGGTGCGCGGTGCCGGCTCCGGCTGCCCGAACGTCTCCTTCAGCGCCTCGTGGGCCTGCCGCAGCTCCGCCACGACCTCCTCCTCGACCGAGTCGGCCTGTTCCTGGGTGAGGTCCGCCTCGGCCACGAGGCGCGCTGCGAACTGCTCGCGGACGGTCGGATGCGCCTCGATCGCGGCGGCGAGCAGCGGCTGCGTGTACGCGGCCTCGTCCTGCTCGTTGTGGCCGTGCCGCCGGTAGCCGACGAGATCGACCACGACGTCGTGGCCGAAGCGGCGGCGGTACGCGAGCGCGAGCCTGATCGCCGCGAGCGCGGCCTCCGGGTCGTCGGCGTTCACGTGCACGATGGGGATGTCGAAGCCCTTGGCGAGATCGCTCGAGTAGCGCGTCGAGCGGCCGCTCTCCGGCTCGGTCGTGAACCCGACCTGATTGTTCGCGATGAGGTGGAGCGTGCCGCCGGTCGAGTAGCCGGCCAGCGCCTGCAGGTTGAGGGTCTCTGCGACGCTCCCCTGTCCGGCGAACGAGGCGTCGCCGTGGATGAGGACCGCAAGCGCGACGCTCGGGTCGTGGTAGCCCTGCCTCGACGACCGATCGGTTTGCTCGGCGCGGGTTCTTCCCTCGACGACCGGGTCGACCGCCTCGAGGTGGCTCGGGTTGGAGACGAGGGTGATCGTGATGTCTCCCGTCGGCGTCGAGCGCGTCCCCTGGGCGCCGAGGTGGTACTTGACGTCGCCGCTTCCCCCCTCCTCGCTCGACACGACGGCCTCGATCGTCCGCTCGCCCTCGAACTCGCGCAGGATCGTCTCGTATGCGCGCCCGACGACGTGGGCGAGGACGTTGAGCCGCCCCCGATGCGCCATCCCGAGAACGACTTCGTGGGCGCCGCCGGCGGCTGCGAGCTCGATCGCCTCGTCGAGCATCGGGATCATGACGTCCAGCCCCTCGACGGAGAACTGCTTCTGGCCGAGGAAGGCGCGTCGGAGGTAGAGCTCCATCCCCTCGACCTGGCTCAGCCGCGTGAGCAGTCGCACGCGCTCCTCACGCGAGAGGGGCCGGCGGTAGCGTCCCGACTCGATCGCCTGCCGCAGCCAGACGCGCTCCTCGTGGTCGGAGATGTGCTCGATCTCGTACGCGATCGCGCCCGTGTAGGTCTCGAGCAGCCGTGGCAGCGCGTCGGCGAGCGTCGCGCCCTCGACGTGGAGGCGGAGGAGCGACGCGGGGATCCGCGCCTGCAGCTCGGGGGTGAGCTTCGGGTTCAGGCGCTCGGGCTCGAGAGCCGGGTCGCCGCGCGGCTCCGACCCGAGCGGGTCGAGCCGCGCCGCGAGATGACCGTGCATCCGGATCGCCTTGACGAGCGCCATCGCGGCGGCCACCCCGCCGAGCAGTTCCGTGTCCACGGGCGCAGGCGTGGGCGTGGATGCGGGAGCAGATGCAGGTACGGGCGCAGGGGGCGCCTCGGCCGCAGGCGTCGCGTGGCCGTCTCCGTCGGCTGCGAGGCGCTCGAGCAGCCGTGCGAGGCCGGGCTGGCGACGCAGGAGCGCCTCGGGCTCGCTCTCGAACAGGTCGCGCCACTCCTCCGGGACGGCGCCGGGGTTGTCGAGGTACTGCTCGAGGAGCAGCGCTGCGTAACCGGTGTTCAGCCCGTCGACGTCGGGACGCCCCATGTCCAAGCCTTGTTGTAGCAGCGGCGCTGCGGCTACCAGAGCGCGTGGCTCGTCACGACGGCGACCGTGAAACCGAAGAACAGGCACACCGAGCAGATCATCACGGCGGCAAAGGGAAGGCGCTTCCCCGGGCCGGCCATCCCCGCGGCGACGAGGGCGAGCGCGAGCGACGGCAAGATCAAACGCAGCGGATGCCAGACGATGCCCACGACGCTCACGAAGATCGCCATCGCCGACAGGTAGCCGGCGACGGTCTCCGCCGGACGCCGTTCCGTATTCCCGTGCAGGATCTCGCCCTCGACGTTCAACGGCCCGCGATCCTATCGGCGTGCGCGACCGCCGCGCGTGCCGTGCGCGCGTAGACCCGGACCGGGCCTCCGTGCGGCCGTGGCGGCCGGCGACGGGGCCTGCGCCGGAAGCCCGCCGGCGGAGGTCCCGGGGTCGCGCGGACGGCAGCAGGGCCGCCACGCCCGCGCGGCTCGGCCCTGATCGCGTACCAGACGACGTAGCAGAGGTACGCAATGGGGATCTTGAGGATCACCATCAGGAAGACAAGCTCCCAGAGCGTGTCCGGCGCCTTCACCGCCTCTGAGTCTACCCAGCGATGCTGCGGAAGACTCCTGGGCGTTATCGAATGCGGACGCGAGGCAATAGCCAAGAGATGAGCCACGACCAGCTTCGCGCGTTGATGGAGCATGCCGAGGAGGTCGGCTGCATCAATCTGTCCGCGTTCACGCAGGTCCTGACGCAGCTCGAGCTCGACGACGAGGACGTCGCGTCGATGTACGAGCACTTCGAGGAGCGCGGCATCGAGCTCACGGACGACTGCAGCCTGCCGGACGTAGCCGACACGCATTTTTCGAACGAGGCGGTCGCGGCGATGACGACCGACTCTCTCCAGCTCTTCCTCAACGAGGCCGGCCGCTATCCGCTGCTGACGGCCGCCGAGGAGGTGGAGCTCGCGAAGCAGATCGAGCGAGGCGACAGGCAGGCGAAGGACCGGATGGTCAACTCGAACCTGCGCCTCGTAGTCTCGATCGCGAAGAAGTACCAGGGCCACGGGCTCGCGTTGCTCGACCTGATCCAGGAGGGGATCATCGGTTTGATCCGCGCCGTCGAGAAGTTCGACTGGCGTCGGGGCTACAAGTTCTCGACCTACGCGACCTGGTGGATCCGCCAGGCGGTTCAGCGCGGCGTCGCGAACAAGTCGCGCACGATCCGGATCCCGGTCCACATCGTCGAGCGCGAGCAGAAGATCGCGCGGGCCGAACGAGAGTTGACGCTGAAGCTCGAGCGACCGCCCACGGACGAGGAGGTGGCCAAGGCGGCGAAGCTGTCCCTCAAGCACGTCCGCGAGGTGCGAGCGGCGGCGCGGGCGGTAGCAAGCCTCGACAGGCCTCTCGGCGACGAGAGCGACACCGCGTTCGGAGACATCGTCGCCACGGACGAGGCCGATGTCGAGGAGGAGGTCGTCGTCGGGCTGAGCGAGCACGCGTTGCGCGGCGCCGTCGACAAGCTCCCGGAGCGCGAGAAGCAGGTGATCAAGCTCCGCTACGGACTGAACGGCGACCAGGCCCCGAGGTCCCTCGAGCAGATCGGTCGCGAGATGGGCTTGACGCGCGAACGGGTACGCCAGATCGAGATGCAGGCGCTCGAGCGCCTCGCCCGCGAGCGCGAGGTCGCCGCCATGGCGCCCGCCTAGCTACGCCGGGGCGGCGAAGGCGTTCAGCGCCTCGACCACGTAGCGAAGCCGCCTCCCGGCCTCCGTCAGTCGGTATTCGACGCGCGGAGGCCGCGAGTCGAACACCCGCCGCTCGAGGACGCCGGCCTCCTCGAGCTCGGCGAGCCGCGCCGCGAGCGTCCGCGGCGGGATGCCCTCGAGTGTCTGCTTGAACTCGTTGAAGCGGACAGCGCCCGCCTCCGCCGCCGCCCAGACGATCGCGAGCGCCCAGCGGCGCCCGAGGAGATCCGCCGCGCGGGCGACCTCCTCGGGCAGCGGCCGGCACTGGTTACACCGCATGGAGGCTCGGCTTCGCCTTCGGCTCGAGTGCGAGCCCGAGCACCTCGCCGAGCGTCATCACCGGATGGAAGCGCAACGCCTCGCGAACGTCGCCCGGCACGTCGTCGAGATCGGCCCGGTTTCGCTCCGGGATGATCACGTCCGTGAGGCCCGCCGCGTGGGCCGCGAGCACCTTCTGCTTCAGGCCGCCGATCGGCAGGACGCGCCCCTGCAGGGTCACCTCCCCCGTCATCCCGACCGTGTGTTTCACCGGGCGCTCCGACAGGAGCGACGCGAGCGCGGTCGTCATCGTGATGCCGGCACTGGGGCCGTCCTTCGGGATCGCGCCCGCCGGGACGTGCACGTGGAAGGACCGGTCCTTGAACGCGTCCGGGTCGATCCCGAGCTCCTCGGCGTGGGACTGGACGTAGGAGAGCGCGATCCGTGCCGACTCCTTCATCACGTCGCCGAGCTGCCCCGTGAGGACGAGCTCGCCGTTCGCGCCGTCCATCGACGTCGCCTCGACGAAGAGGACGTCGCCGCCCGTGCCCGTCACGGCGAGCCCGGTCGCGACGCCGGGAACGGCAGTCCGCTCGGCGGCCTCCTGGAAGAACTTCTGGCGGCCGAGAGCGTCGCGCACGACGTCGAGGTCGACCTCGACCGGCGCCTCGAGCTGGCCCGCCGCGACCTGCGTCGCGGTCTTGCGGAGGATCGTGCCGAGCTCGCGCTCGAGCTGGCGCACACCCGCCTCGCGCGTGTACTCCGAGACGACGAGCTGGATCGTGTCGTCGGACACGCTCACCTCGTCCTCGTGCAGCCCGTTTCGCTCGACCTGCCGCGGCCACAGGTAGCCGCGCGCGATCGCGGTCTTCTCGTCGACCGTGTAGCCGTCGAAGCGGATCACCTCCATCCGATCGAGCAGCGGACCGGGGATCGTGTCGGCGACGTTCGCGGTCGCGATGAAGAAGACCTCGGAGAGGTCGAGCTCGACGTCGAGGTAGTGGTCGCGGAACGAGTGGTTCTGCGCCGGGTCGAGCACCTCGAGCAGAGCCGACGAGGGGTCGCCGCGCCAGTCGGCGCCAACCTTGTCGACCTCGTCCAGGAGAACGACCGGGTTCATCGTGCCGGCGTCGCGCAGCGCGCGGACGAGCCGGCCCGGCAGCGAGCCGATGTACGTGCGCCGGTGGCCGCGAATCTCGGCCTCGTCGCGGATCCCGCCGAGCGACATCCGCACGAACTCGCGGTTGAGCGCGCGAGCCACCGACTCCCCGATCGACGTCTTCCCGGTGCCGGGAGGCCCGATCAGCGTCAGGATCGCGCCCGATCGCTTGTCGCTGGGGATCCCGCGGTCCTGGCGGAGCTTGCGCACGGAGAGGTACTCGACGATGCGGTCCTTCACGTCCTCGAGACCGGCGTGGTCGGCATCGAGCACCTGCCTGGCCCCCTGCGGGTCGAGCGTCTCCTCGCTTCTCTTCGACCACGGGACGGAGACGAGCCAGTCGAGGTAGGTGCGAATCATCGACGCCTCGCCGCTCGCATCGCCCATCGTCTCGAGGCGCCGGAGCTCGCGCTCGGCCTGCGCGCGCACGGGCTCGGGCATCTCGGCCTCCTCGATCTTCGTCCGGTACTCGTCGACGACCGAGCCCTCGTCCTCACCGAGCTCCTTGCGGATCGAGTTCATCTGCTGGCGGAGGAACCACTCGCGCTGCTGCTTCTGCGCACCCTCCTCGACGTCGTCGCGGATGCGCCGGCGCACCTGCAGCTCGGCGAGCCGCTCGCGCTGGAGCTCGAGGGAGAACTTCAGCCGCTCGACCACGTCGACCATCTCGAGCAGCTCGACGCGCTGGGCGAAGCTCACGTCGGGCGCGTACGCGCACGTGTCGGCGAGGGCGCCCGGCTCGCTGATCGCGCGCAGGAACTCGCGCACCCGGTCGTCGGCGCCGCGCAGGTCGAGGATCTCCTCGACGACGGCGCGGTACTCGCGCTCGAGCTCGCGCGTCTGCACGGGCGGCGGGTTCTCGTCCTCGCGCTCCTCGACCTCGGCGCGGAGCCGGCCCAGGGCGTCGGTGTGGGCCGCGCCGATGATGCCGCGATGGAGACCTTCGAGGCTCACGGCTTGCATGCCGCCGCGGATCCGCACGTGCTCGGTGACCTCGGCGACGGTTCCGACCGCGGCGTACTCGTTCTCGTGACGCGGCACGAGGACGACGCGCTCCTCGTCGCCCACGTCGACAGTGAGGGTGACGTTCATGCCCGGGAACACGACGGTGTCCTCGAGCGGGACGAGCAAGAGATCGGTCAAGGCAAACTCACACTCCAAGCTGTAGTAGGTATCCGGATTGTACCTACTCACCTTCGAGCCCGGCGGCCTCGAGTGCGGCCTCCAGGTGCGGATGCTCCTCGACGCGCACGACCCGACCGTCGCGGACGTAGACGACGGCTGCCCAACGGCCGAGGAGGTACGAACGGCGACTCTGCAACGGCCGCTCGTCGGAAGCGTCGAGCTCGATCCGCGAGAACCGCATGCTCACGACGACGCGGTCCGTGAGACCGATCGCGCGGTCGACGACGACGTGGTAGCCCTCGGCAGCGCGGTCGGCGACCACCTCGAGGACGCGAGCCCGGCTGATGACGATCGCCTCGGACTCGCCGGCGGGCATCCATTCCACGTCCGGATCGAGCATCGTCTCGATCGCCTCGAGATCACCGGCGACGAACGCGTGATAACCGCGAAGCAGAAGCTCGGCACTCTCGTGGCTCATCCCAGCGAGTGTAGGCGGCTCCGCCACGTGGTCTACACTGGCTCGACCCAGGGGCCCATAGCTCAGCTGGGAGAGCGTCGCGCTGGCAGCGCGAAGGTCGCCGGTTCGAGCCCGGCTGGGTCCATTCCGG
Organism: uncultured Actinomycetes bacterium; assembly: GCA_963746965.1. GTDB lineage: Bacteria > Actinomycetota > Thermoleophilia > Gaiellales > Gaiellaceae > Palsa-739. The sequence goes on from CAVVDH010000001.1 coordinate 2,769,315, forward strand.
GAGTACTACGGTGGCAAGGTGAACCTCCGTTGGTGTTTCGCGCTACGAGACCCGGTGTTCGCTAGGGGCGAGCAGCGTCTCGGTTGCGGCGAGAGCGGGCTTGTAGCCCAGCACGGCGAAGAGGTCGCGTCCTTGGCGGAGGGGTAGTTCTGCTTCCGGGCTGCCAAGGGCGTGGAGGCTGCGGCCTTGGCCCTGGAGGGCGTAGGCGTGTTCGGGGACGTTCCCGAACTGCTGCCAGCGGCAAGCTGCCTCGGCGTAGAGAGCGGCGGCTTGGCTGTACCGACCCGCGGCTTCGGCGAGCTGGGCTTCGCTGGTTCTGAGAGCGTGCCGGTGGGCAGGTGTCTTGGGTTGGACACCGTCGGCGAGGCTGGCGGCGAGCGTGCGGTTGCCGCAGGCAAGTGTGACGCGTAGGAGGCCGGGCAGCAGTAAGGCATAGAGAGCGTCGTCCCGGCTGTCCGCGTTCTGGTCGAGCTCGTCGAGCAGCGCCAGCGCCTTCTCGGCGTTGCCGCGTGCTAGCTGAAGCCGGGCGGCAGCCGCGACCGCCATCGCCAGGTCCTGTGGTTGGCCGCTGTCGCGGGCGGCCGTGAGCAGCGTCTGCGGGTCGGGTGCCTGGTGGTGGTTTCCTTGCTCCACGAGTAGGCGCAGCTGCACTGAGCGCGGCTCGATGAAGTCGGTGGTGCCGTCTTCTTGCAGACGCTCGGCGAGTGACTCCGCCTGCAGCAGAGCCTCTTCCGTCTTGCCGGCGTCGGCCAGAAGCGCGGTCAGGCCGGCGGCCATGAAGTCGGCGCTTTCGGTGAGGCCGCGGCGGCGACTGAAGTCGACTCCGGCCTCACCCAGGTCGAACGCAGCCTGGGGCCCTTCGTACAACCAGGCGACATTCGCGAGGTTGGCGTAGAGGACTCCCGCACTGCGGCTGTGGCCCTGCTGGACGGCAAGGTCCAGCGCTTGCTGCATCTCCGCCACGCCGTGCTGCTCGCCGAGCTGGGCGCGGGCGCCGCCGCGGTAGCCGAGGGCGTCTGCCGACGGGGGTAAGCCGAGTTGGCTGGCGAGCTCGATCGCTTGGTCGGCTCCGGCGATCGCCTCCCGATGGTGGGCCTTGACGTACCGGCTTCCCGCTCGTCGGGCGTAGAGTTCGACCAGCTCCGGTCCCCGCGGCAGCACCTCCAGCAGTCCAAGCGCCTCTTCGAGCACTTCGTCCTGCTGAGGATCCCCAAGCCGGGCAAGGATCGCGTAGAGGTCCGTCAGGCCCCGGCCGCAGGCGAGGTTGTCACCTCGGTCGCGGTGGAGGCTCAGCGCCTGCTTCACGGCCGCCTTCGCCTCCTGCCAGCGGCCCTGCTGTCGGGCGGCCTGAGCCCAGCGCTCGAGTGCGTGCGCCCGCTCGGGGTGGTCGGCAGGGCAAAGCTCGAGTGCCCGGGCCAACGTCTGCTCGGCCCGGTCGGTGTCGAGGCCGAGCGCTCGTTCACCCGCCAGGCCGAGGTAGTGGAGCGCCTGCTCGAGCAGCGACTCGGCCTCGCCCGTCTTGCCGGCCGCCTGACTGAGCTCGACTGCGGTCTGGTAGTGGTAGGCGAGCACGTCGGCCAGGTCCTCGATCCGTTCTGCGGCTTTGTGTTCGATCCAGGCGGCGGCCCGTTGGTGGCGGGTGGCGCGGTCGGCGCGTGGGATCTGGCCGTAGGCGACGTCCCGGACGAGGGCGTGCCAGAACCCGTACTCTGCTTCCTCTTCCATCGAGCTGCTGCGGCTGGGGCGAACGAGCTCCTTGCGGGCCAGCTCGTGCAACGCCTGCTCGACCTCAGCTGGGTCGCGGTCGCCCATCTCGGCGAGGGCGCCAGCCCAGAACACCTTGCCCAGCACCGAGGCGTCCTGCAACAGGCTCTTCCGCTCGGATGTGAGCGTGTCCAGGCGGGCGGCGATCAGTGCCTGCACCGAGTCGGGCACGGCCGTCTCCGCACGGAGGTCGCCTCGATCGCCGAGGAGTCGCACGAACTCCTCCGCGTACAGGGGGTTGCCACCCGCCCGCTCCAGCAAGATCTGTTGCGTCTCGGCGGGCAGTACGGCGCGATCGAGTAGGTCGGCCACGAGCCGGGCGGTCTCCTCGTCGGTGAGGGGGGCCAGGTTGATCGTGTGCGCGTTGCGCAGGCCACCCGCCCAGCTCGGGTGTTGCTCGTGCAGCTCCGGCCGCGCCGTACAGAGCAGCAGGAGCGGCACACCTTCCGCCCAGTCGGCCAGATACTCCATGAACGCGAGCAACGCCGGATCAGCCCAGTGCAGATCCTCGAACGCCAACACCGCCGGCGCGACGCCGGCGAGCCCTTCCAGGAAGCGGCGCCAAGCAGTGAAGGACTCCTCCTGCGTGGCCGGCTCGGAGGGAGCACCGACGAGCGGCGCCAGGCGGGCCAGCAGCAGGCCCGGTCCTGCTCCGACTCGGGTACCGTCCGCGCGAGCTTTGCCGCCGCCTGCTCCGGCGAGTCCGACTCGAGGATGCCGCACTCGGCCTTCACGATCTCCCCCAGCGCCCAGAACGAGATCCCCTCCCCATACGGCAGGCAACGCCCCTGGCGCCACGTCACCAGACCCGGCCGCTCCTCGATATGCGCGAACAACTCTGCGCACAGACGGCTCTTGCCGACGCCGGGTTCACCGACCACGGTCACGAGCTGGCAGGACTTCTGCTGCGCCGAGCGCTCGAACGTGCCCAGCAACAACTGCCGCTCCAACTCCCTGCCCACCAGCGGCGTCGCGTGGGTGCGGGTGAGATCCGTGCCGAATCGCGCTCGTGCCTGTAACGGTCGGTAGATCGAGAGCGGCTCTGCCTTGCCCTTCACCTGCACGGGCTCCAACTCCGCGTAGTCAAAGACCCGCCCCGTCGCCCGGAACGTCTGCTCCGACACCGCCACGCCGTTCACCGGTGCGACACCCTGCAAGCGCGATGCCGTGTTCACCACATCCCCGGTCACGAACCCCTCACCCTCCTCCGGCCGGGCACCGAGGGAGACCACCGCCTCACCCGTATTGACCCCCACCCTCACCTGCAAGGAAAGGCTCGCGTCCTGCGCGTTCAACTCCTCGATCGCCTCCAGGATCCGAAGACCCGCCCGCACAGCCCGCTCCGCATCATCCTCATGCGAGACCGGCGCGCCGAACACCGCCATCACCGCGTCGCCGACGAACTTCTCCACCGTCCCGCCGTACTGCTCGATCACCTGGCGCAGGCGAGCGTTGTAGGGCCGGATCCGAGCGCGAACGTCCTCCGGATCCACCGCCTCCGAGGCCGCCGTAAACCCCACCAGATCACAGAACAACACCGACACAACTTTCCGCTCCTCCTGAACGGAGACCGGCTGCGCGGCCAGCGGCGCCGTGCAGAACGGACAGAAGGGAAACTCGCCCGGCAACTCCTTGCCACAGGAAGGACACGTCGGCACAGCGCGAGGCTAGAGCATCGCACACCACGGGGAAAGACCCCGACCCCGCGCTTCGCGCCTCAGGACAGCTCGTACCAGCCGCGGCAGATCTGGAGGAATCGTCCGCTGTTGCCGCGCGCGTGAGAGGACAGAGCCTCCTTCACCGACGGATAGGCGACAGGCGCGCCGAGAGCCCCTCGACCAAGGTTACGCGCCGGTGACGCGCATTGGCGGTGGCGCGCGGCATCCGTGACAATGAGGCATGTTCGAGATCGGGGGGAGCCTGCGCGAGGCCCGCCTCAAGCGCAACCTCACGCCTGCCGACGTCCAGAAGGCGATCAGGATCCGCGACCGCTACCTGCAGGCGCTCGAAGAGGAGCACTGGGAGCTTCTGCCGGGAGACGCGTACGTCAAGGGATTCCTGCGCACGTACGCCGACTATCTCGGCCTCGACGGCAACCTCTACGTCGACGAGTACAACAACCGCTTCGCACTTCCCGAGGAACCGCTGCTCGTCCCGGAACGATTGGCTCGCCCCGGCCTGCGCGTCGGCGGCGGCGGGCTCCCGCACGTGCGCCGGCTGCTCGCGGTCGGGGTGGTCGTCGTCATCGTCGCCGCGATCGCGGCGTGGCAGCTCAGTGGCGGCTCGGGCCCGAAGCAGGGAGCGCCGCCGACCACCACGGTCCCGCCCACGACAGGCTCCAAGCCGCCGCCGAAGAAGAAGCACCACAAGAAGCACGTGTCCGCGCCGCTGCCGAGCCGGGCGACGCTCGTCGCGTCCCGCGGTAACTCATGGCTCTGGATTCGCGCGGGCAGTGCAACCGGGGCAACCGTCTACGAGGGCACGCTCCTGCGAGGCAAGAAGCTGCCGGTGAACCTGGGGCACGGGCCCGTCTGGATCAGGGTCGGGAACCCGCCGAACCTCGACGTTCGCCTCGGCGGGAGGCTCGTGCACGGGCTGCCGACGCAGGTCGGGAACATCCTGCTCACCCGGCACGGGATCCGGCCGGCGTGAGGAGAGCGGTCTAGACGACGGCGACGTCGACGTCGACGGCCGGCACGTCGCTCCACAGCTCCTCGAGCCGGTAGTAGCCGCGGGCCTCCGGCGTGAACACGTGCAGGACGACGTCGAGGTAGTCGGCGACGATCCAGGCGCCCTCTCGCGTGCCGTCGGCGCTCCGCGGCAGCAGCCGCTGCTCCTGCTTCAGGTGCGTGTGCACCTCGTCCCAGATTGCGGCCGTCTGCCGCGCGTTGCGGCCGGTCGCGATCACGAAGTAGTCCGTGAAGGAGCACTCGGGCCGCATGTCGAGGATCACGACGTCCTCGGCCAGCTTCTCGCGGGCGAGAGCGGCGATGCGGCGGGCCTGTTCGAGGGAAGTCAGTGTCTGCTCGTGTCCTTGGATCGCTGGCCCCCAGTGTATCGGCGGCTCAAGGACGGTAGAGCCCGCGCTCGGCGACGAGCCGCGCGACCGCGTCCGGGACGAGCCCGGCGAGCGGCTCTCCGGCGGCGGCGCGAGCCCGGACGTCGGTCGAGGCGGCCGGGTTGGGCTCGATCTCGAAGAAGACGACGCGCTCCGGCCGGCCGACCTGCTCGAGCACGCCGTCGAGGTCTTGCCGGGGGAAGCCGGGCCGCGTCGCGACGGCGATCCGCGTGCGCTCGAGCACCTCGTCCGGCTCGCTCCAGTCGAGAAAGCCCCGGAACTGGTCCGCGCCGACGACGAAGACGGGGTCGTCGAAGTGCTCGGCGCGCAACAGCTCGACCGTGCGTGGGTACGGATCGAGGCGGACCTCGTCGGCGGGGAACGCAGCGCGTGCGAGCGCGAGGCGTTCGTCGGCGGAGGCGTCGACCGGGCGATGGGCGGGCCGCTCGCTCACGAGGACGACGAGCCGCTCGACGCCGAAGCGCCTCCGCGCCGCGTCGGCGACGGCGACGTGACCGAGATGTGGCGGGTCGAAGGCGCCGCCGTAGAGCACTACTCCCACTCGAGCAGCTCCTCCCCTACTTCGACCTCGTCCCCGGCGCGGGCGCCTGCGCCGCGGAGGATCGCCTCGAGCTCGTCCTCCGCGGGCGGCGTGCCGGTGACCCGAAAGCCGCTCTCCGTGCGGTAGACGCGGAACGCCCGACGCGCCGGGCGCGGGCGGTAGACGAGGAACTCGACGATCTCTTCTCCAGGTTCGTCTCGCGGCGCCTCGTCGGCAATCCGCGGCACGAGCTCGAAGAGCGCGTTGCGCAGCTCGTCCAGCCCGGCGCCGGTCGCCGCGGAGACCCGAAGGACGCGGAGGACCCGCTCGTCCTCGATGCCGAAGCTCGGCGGGTCGGGGCGCAGGTCGATCTTGTTGAGAACCACGACCTGCGGCCGCTCGTCGAGGCCGGCACCGTAGGCCGCAAGCTCGGCGTCGATCGTGTGCCAGCGCTCGTCCGCGTCATCCTCGGCCGAGTCGACGACGTGCACGAGCACGTGGGCCCGCTCGAGGTGAGCGAGGAACTCGTGCCCCAGCCCGACGCCCTCGCTCGCACCCTCGATCAGTCCCGGCACGTCGGCCACGACGAGCTGTCGCCCGTCGGCTGCCTCCACCGTCCCGAGCACGGGCGAGAGCGTCGTGAACGGGTAGTCGGCGACCTTCGGCCGCGCATTCGAGATCCGGGCGAGAAGCGACGACTTACCCGCGTTCGGCAGCCCGACGAGGGCGGCGTCGGCGAGAAGCTTCAACCGAAGGTCGACCTCGCGCTCCTCGCCGGGAAGACCGACCTCGGCGAAGCGAGGCGTCTGCCGGCTCGGTCCGGCGAAGTGCTTGTTGCCTCGTCCGCCGGCCCCGCCCTCCGCGACGACGACGCGCGCGCCCGGGTGCGCGAGGTCGGCGACGAGCTCGTCGCCGTCGAGGACCTGTGTCCCGACCGGGACGGCGAGCGTGGCGTCCTCCCCTCGTGCTCCGTTGGAGAGGCGTCCGCCGCCGGTGCCGCCGCTCCCCGCGCGCAGCTTCTGGTTCGGCCGGAAGCCCGAGAGGTCGCGCCGGCGCGGGTCGGCGACGAGCACCACGTCGCCGCCGTCGCCGCCGTCGCCGCCGTCGGGCCCGCCCCGCGGCACGTACTTCTCGCGCCGGAAGTGGATCGAGCCGTCACCGCCGCGGCCGGCGACGGCCGTCAGCCGCGCCCGGTCGTGGAACACGCCGGCCCTAGTCGACGACCGAGACGAAGCGGCGCTCGCCGCTCGTCCGGAACGCGACCTTGCCGTCGCGCATCGCGAAGATCGTGTCGTCCTTGCCGATGCCGGCTCCCGGGCCCGGGCGGAAGCGCGTGCCCCGCTGGCGGACGAGGATCATGCCCGCGGACACGTCCTCTCCGGCGAAGAGCTTCACGCCGAGCATCTTCGGGTTGGAGTCGCGGCCGTTCCGCGACGAGCCGAGTCCCTTCTTGTGCGCCATTACTTCTCCTCCAGTGCGCCCTCGAGCGCGGCGAGCGCGCCCTTGCGCGCCTTGCCGGAGCGCTCGTGCTCGAGAGCCGCCTCGACCTGCTCCTTGCTCCACGTCGGCGCGGCCTCGGTCAGCTGCGCGATCGTCATGGAACCGTAGCCCTCGGGAAGCGTCGTCTCGACCTTCGCCGCGGGGGCCGGTTTCTCCGCCTTCTCGGCCTTCGGCTTCGCGGCGGCCTTCGCCCGCTTCGCGCCGATCGCCTCGATCTCGATCCGCGTCAGCTTGCTGCGGTGGCCCGTGTGCTTCTTGTATCCGGTGCGCCGGCGGTACTTGCCGATGCGGATCTTCTCGCCGAGCTCGTGTCCGACGACGCGCGCCGTCACGGTCGTGGTCGGCGCGAGATCCGGGGCGCCGTCGCCACCGACGAGCAGCACGCGCGGCTCGAGGGTCGCGCCCTCGTCCGCGCGCAGGCGGTCGACGAGCAGCCGCTCGCCCTCGCGGACGCGGTACTGCTTGCCGCCGAGACTGATGATCGCGTACGAGCTCATGGCGTGGAAACGCGGGCCTGGAGCCCGCGAGTCGGCAGTGTAGCTAACCGGCCGAGTCGAGCTCGTCCACCCACTCGGACATCGGCACGTACTCGAACTCGCCGTCGTCCGCGGACGGCTCGGCAGCCGCCGGCTCTTCGCTCGCGGCAGCCGCCTCGGCGCCGTTCTGGGACGTGGCGGCCGGCTTCTTCTTGCGATTGCGTCCGCCGCGGGAGCCGCGTCGCGTCTTCTTCTTCGGCTTCGGCGCCGCCTCGTCTCCCTCGGTCGCAGGCTCGGCGGCGGCCGGCTGCGCGGACGGCTCCTCGACCGGTTCGGCCGCACCGTCACGACCGAGAGCATCGCCGGGAACGTGAATCGTCACGGAGCGCGAGACCTCGGAGGCAGGCTTTGCCGTCCCGCCGACGTCCAGCTCGGCTTCAGCGGCTTCGGGAGCCGTGGGCTTCTTCCGCTTACGACCGCCGCGCGAGCCGCGCCGCGTCTTCTTCTTCGGCTTCGGAGCGGACTCCGCCTCGGCCTGCGCCGTGTCCGCGATCTCCGCGGTCTCCTCGATTTCCACGGTCTCCTCTTCCGCGCTCGCCGCGGTCTCCGCGATCTCCTCGACTTCCTCGCTCTCGGTCTCGGTCTCGGTCTCGGTCTCGGTCTCCGGCTCCTCGGCGGCAGCCGGCTCGGTCTCCTTGGCGGCCTGCGCCGCGCCCTTGCGTGTCGGTGGCTTGCGCGTCGGCTTCTCCGCTTCGCCCTCGGCCGTCAGCGGCTCCGGAGCCTCCTTCGCCTTGCGGAGCGGGACCGCGTAGCCGCGGCCGTCGAGGACACGCTCGACGCGTACCTTGACGCGCTTGCCGACGAGCGCCGCCGCGTCGGCGACGACGACGTCGAGCCCGTCGAGCTTCCCGACCGCGGCCGCGGCGTCGTAGCGGTCGACCTCGACGAGCTGGAGCATGATCTCGGACTCTTCCGCCACCGGGGCGGCCGGCGCCAGGTCGGCGAGCTTCCCTTCGCTGAGGACGACGAAGTGGTCGAGGTGCGTCTCGGGCTTGCCTTCGAGGAAGAACCGCTTCTTCGTCAGCGCCTCGAGCTCGAGAAGCCGCCGTGCACCGGGGCCGACGAGCGCGCTCGCGATCGGCTCGGCGAGCTCGACCCGGAACGCCTGCGCGCGCGAGCCGGCGGCGAGCGAGCGCAGTCGCCGCTCGACGTCGATCGCGGCCGAGGCCTCGGAATAGACGATCCCGTCGCCTCCACAGGTGGGGCACTTGCGGGTCATCACCTCGCGGGGCCCGTCGGTCACGTTCTGGCGCGTCATCTCGACGAGACCGAGCGGGGAGATCTCGACGACGTACGTCTTCGTCCGGTCGCGCTCGAGCTCCGTCCGGAGCGCCTCCTCGACCGTCGCGCGGTTCTTCGGGTTCGCCATGTCGATGAAGTCGATGACGATGATCCCGCCGATGTCGCGCAGCCGCAGCTGCCGGACGACCTCCTTCACCGCCTCGAGGTTGTTCTTCGTGATCGTGTCCTCGAGCCGGCCGCCCGCGTTCTTGCCGCGGGAACCCACGTAGCGGCCCGTGTTGACGTCGATGACGGTGAACGCCTCGGCGTAGTCGAAGATGAGATATCCCCCGGAGGGGAGGTCGACCCGGCGGCCGATCGTGGACTTGATCTCCTGCTCGACGCCGAAGGCGTCCATGAGCGGGGTCTTCTCCTTGTAGCGGACGACCCGCTCGACCATGTGCGGCGACGTCTTCTTCAGGTAGCCGACGACCCGCCGGTACGTGCGCTCGTCGTCGACGTACGCCTTCTCGAAGTCGCCGGTGAAGAGGTCGCGCACGACGCGGAGCGGCAGCTCGGCCTCCTGGTAGACGAGCTCCGGCGCCTTCGCGGTCTTCGCCTTCGCCTGGATCGAGCGCCAGAGCCGCTGGAGGAAGACGAGATCGCGCTCGATGTCCTCCTCGGACGCGCCCTCGGCGGCGGTGCGAACGATGACGCCGCCGTCCTTCACGTCGAGACGCTTGAGGATGTCCTTGAGGCGGTTGCGCTCGTCGTCGTCGAGCCGGCGCGAGACGCCCAGGCCCTCTCCCTGCGGCACGAGGACGACGAACCGGCCGGGCAGCGAGATCTGTGTCGTCAGGCGCGCCCCCTTCGTCTTCATCGGGTCCTTGACGGCCTGGACGAGAATCGTCTGCCCGCGCGAGATCAGGTCCTGGATCTTGCGACCGTGTCCCCGCTCGAGCTCGGGGCCCACGATCTCGTCGACGTAGAGGAAGCCGTTCTTCTCGAGGCCGATCTCGACGAAGGCCGCCTCCATTCCCGGAAGGACGTTGTCGACGCGACCGAGGTAGATGTTGCCGGCGATCGAGCGGCGCTCGGGCCGCTCGAGATAGACCTCGGCGACCTGCTCGTCCTCGAGGATGGCGACGCGGCGCTCGCCGACGTCGACCGAGACGAGCAACTCGCGCTTCGCGGCAGGGAGCGGCGCGCGACGCTGTGGCTCGCGGCGGCGGCGCGACCCCTGATCGCGACGGCGCTCCTGCCGCTGTGACAGCTCGCGGCGCCGGGGCTGCTTCTGGTCGTCCTTCTCCTTGCGCTCGGGTGAGGTCGCGCTCGCGCTCCCCCCCGGGCTCGTGGCGGAGCCGGGCTTCTTGCGTCCGCGCCCCCCGCGGCTGCCGCGGCGGCGCTTCGGCTTGGTGGGATCGGTCGGTGTGGTGCCGGCCGCTTCGGCGGCCGGTTCGGTCAGCTCGGGCTGCGAGAGGCTCTGGGGCCTCGCCTCGGGCTCGGGTACGTCGGCAGAGCGTTCGGAAGACTTCTTCTTCCGCATTCGGAACCAGGGCAAGTAAAAGCTCCTTCGGATGGGCGCGCGCCGGCTACCCCGTTGAGGGTGCGCGCGCGCTCGTTGTCAGTGAAAAGGCTTGGCATGGCCTCGCGTACCAGCGTAGCAACCGCTCCCGCAGGGGTCCGTCCGAGGCCGGACCTACGATCCGGCCATTCACGACCGGGAGGTGAATGGTGGCGGCAAAACACGAGGCCGAAGAGCTCCTGCTGATCGAAGAGGCCGACGCATGGTTCGAGTACCTCGAGGCGACCCGGAGCCAGTCGGAGACCCGCTACCACGAGATCGAGCCCTGGGCCTGGGCCCGTCTGGCGCAGCGCCTGCGCGCCGTCAGGGCGCGGAGGGCGCGCCTCCGACCGGCCGCGGCGTAGAACCGACCGCGAACCGCCTGCGCACGGCCTCCCCGAGTGCCCGGGTTCCGGAATAGGCGACGCCGCCCCGCAGCACCCACGCCCCTGCGGGCACAGCGTCGCGCAACACGCGTGCGACGGCGCGCAGCCCGAAGGCGGTGCCGAACGTCGCGGCGAGCTCCGGCAGCCGCTCGCGGCCGGCGGCCGCGCCATGGGCCTGCGCGAGGCGGAGCACGAGCCGTACCTCGTTGAGCAGCAGGGCCGGCAGGTCGGGGCCGGGGATCCACGTAGCAGCCCCGAGCAAGCCGTTCTTCCGGGCGATCGAGGAGACGAGGTGCTCGCAGACGGGCTCGCGGAGGACCGGGACCCGGGCCGCGAGCGGCGCGCCTTCCTCGCCCAGCCGCGCAGCCACCGCGCGCGCGACCGCATCGACCGGGAGCTCACGGCCCGCGGCGACCCACAGGGCATCGGTCGCCAGGACGTACGGGATCGGCGCTCGCGGCGCCCCGACCGCGACCGCGATCGCGGGCACGCACGCACGGCGCGCCCGCCGCAGCGCGTCCTCGTCCTCCTCGCCCGGCGCACCCTTGAGGACGTGGACGTAGACGTCGGCTCCATCGGGGCCTCCGATCCGCACCGCTCCAGGATCCGCACGGCCGCGGAGCAACTGCTGGCGTAGCAGCGACGCGAGGTCGCTCGGCCCACCGACGGCGAGCACATGCTCTCCCCGCCCTGAGGACTCGATCTCCCTGAGCAATCGACGGAGCTTCCCGGCCGGGACCGGAGGCACTCAGCGCCGCCGCGAGTAGCGCGAGACGCGGCCGCGGGCGTGGATGGCGAGCAGCACGCCCATCGCCGCGAGGTTGGCGATGAGCGACGAACCCCCTACGCTCACGAACGGCAAGGGGATGCCGGTGATCGGCGCAATCCCCATCGTCATCCCCACGTTGACGAAGATCTGGAAGAGAAGCGCGACGACGATCCCGCCGGCGACCACCGCCGAGAAGAGGTCGCGCGCAACCGTCACGACGCGCAGACCGCGCCAGAGCACGAGCAGGTAGAGCGCGAGCAGGAGCGCGGCCCCGACGAAACCGCGCTGCTCGGCGAAGCCCGCGAAGACGAAATCCGTTCCGCTCTCCGGCAGGAAGCCGAGGTTGACCTGGGTCGAGCCGTTCGGGCCGCGCCCCCGGATCTGGCCGGAGCCGACGGTCGTGATCGACTGGTCGAGGTTGTACCCGGCCGCGGCCGGACAGGCGGACGGATGCGTGAAGCAGGTCAGGCGCTGCTGCTGGTAGCCCTTGAGGACGTTGACACCTGCCGCTGGGCCCGCCCAGAGGACGCCGACGGCGACGAGCACGACGATGCCGCCGAGGACGGCCAGGTGCCGCCACGGCACCCCGGCCACGAACAGCATCGCGCCGAGTGCCGCCAGGTAGACGAGCGCGGTCCCGAGATCCGGCTGGGCGAAGACGAGCACGACCGGCACGAGCCCCAGGCCGAGGACCCTCAGCGTGGTCTCCCAGCCACCGACGAGACGCTGGCGCTCGGCGAGCACCCCTGCGAGCGCGAGGACGAACAGGAGCTTCCCGAACTCCGACGGCTGGAACGTGAAGAAGCCGAGACTGATCCACCGTGTCGAGCCCCGGGCGGCGTGGCCGATCAGCAGGACGAATGCGATCACGACTGCCGTGCCGACGAAGATCGCACGCCAGTAGCGGCGATAGAGATCCGGATCGACGAGCGTCGCGGCGATGAGGACGACCGCACCCACGCACGCGTAGAGGATCTGGCGGTCGAGGTAGTAGCTCGGATCGTTCGGGATCGCGAACTTCGTGACGCCCGCGACCCCCCAGAGACCGACGAGGACGAGGGCCGCCACGCCGACGAGCAGGACCCAGTCGATGGAGCGGGCGACGCTGAGCAGGCGCGGAGCCTCGCGCTCGGCGCGTAGTCCCGCTCGCTGTGATCCCGCGTATTCGAGCATCAGTCGGAGTGGATGTTGCCCGCTAGTCTCGCCTGCACGCCGAAGAACTTCGCGAAGACCCGCTCGGCCGCCGGAGCGGCGGCCGTCCCGCCGTGGCCGCCGTTCTCGATCACGGCGCACACGACGAGCTTCGGGTCGTTCGTCGGACCATAGCCGCACCACCACGACTGGTCTCGTTCACCCTTGTAACCCGGAAGCTGGACGATCTTCTGGGCGGTGCCCGTCTTGCCGGCGATCGAATACGGAAAGTTCCCGAACACCCCGTACGAGGTGCCGAGCGGATCGTGCGTCCCCTCGTAGAGCCCCTGCTGGACGGGCTTGAGCACGGACGGGTCGAGGTGCGGGACCGGCCGCGGCGCCGGCGGGGCGGCGGTCGGGACGATCGTGTGATTCGGGTTCTCGACGTCCAGGAGCACGTGCGGCGTGACGAGCTTGCCGCCGTTCGCGATCGCGGCGTAGAAGCGCGCCATCTGGAGCGGTGTCACGGTGAGGTAGCCCTGCCCGATCGCGAGCTGGATCGAGTCGCCGGGCTTCCAGAGGCGGTCGACCTGCCAGCAGCAGGAGTCGTTCGCGCGCGTCCAGGTGCGGTGCTTCCAGCCGATCGTCGGGACGAGCCCGGGCTGCTCCGCCCCGAGGCCGGTGCCGCTCGTCTGCCCGAAGCCGAAGGCGCGCGCCCATTTCTGCATCGGCTGGCCGCGGTTCGGGGGCAGCTCGTAGAAGGCGTTGCCGACGCGGTAGAAGTACGTGTCGCACGACTGGGCGAGCGCCGTGGGCAGGGCCATGCCCTGGAAGACGTTCGGGTCCCAGTTGTGCCAGACGCGGTGGGAGCGGTCCTCCGGCGCCTTGTACGTGCCAGTGCACGGATAGAAGGCGTACGGCTTGATCACGTGCTCCTCGAGCGCCGCAATCGCGGTCAGCGGCTTGAACGTGGAGCCCGGCGGGTACTGGCCGGCGGTCGCGCGGTCGAGCGACGGGTAGTTCTTGTCGAGCGCGGATTGCGCCGTTCCGATTCCCTGCGCGTTCAGCGCCTTCGTCGTGACGCGGCCGGAGTAGACCGACGGGTCGTAGGTCGGCGAAGAGGCGAGTGCAAGGATCGAGCCGTCCTTCGGGCTGAGCGCGACGATCGCGCCGCCGTCCGCCGCCCACTCGCCACCGTTGCGGGCGAGCTGGATCCCGTACTGCAGCGCCTTCTGGGCGGCGAGCTGCAGGCCGGTGTCGATCGTCAGCCGTACGGTCTGACCGGGCTGCGGCTGTGTCGTGAGCGTCCGTGCGCTGAGCGCCCGGCCGAGGGAGTCCACCCGCACGCGCGCCGAGCCGGTGACGCCGAACAGGTACTTGTCGTACGCGGCCTCGATCCCGGTCTGGCCGATCGCGTCACCGGGCTGGTAGCCGTCCTTCCGGAGCGTCTTCAGCTCCGGCGGAGAGATCTGGCCGACGTAGCCGAGCAGCTGCGCCGCCAGCGCTCCGTGCGGGTAGCGGCGGACATAGCTCCGCGCGAGCGTCATGCCCGGGAAGTCGCCCGCCCGCTCCTCGAGGTACGTCAGCATCGGGGCCGGGACCTGGCGGCGGACGATGATCGGGTCGAGCGTGTCGCCCACCTTCCGCCGTGCCAGGATCTGCCGCGTGACCTGGCGCACGTTCACGCGCGTGAGCCGGGCGAGCTCTCGGAGCTCGGCGACGCGTCGGGAGTAGACCTTCGGCAGGCCCGACGGCCAGAGCTGCACCGACGTGACCGCCTGGTTCGTGACGAGAGGGTCGCGGTTCCGGTCGACGATCACCCCGCGCGGCGCCGCCACGCGCACGGTGCGCAGCTGGTTCGCCTGCGCGCGGGCGGCGTACTGCGTCCCGGCGAGCACCTGCAGGGCCCACAGCCGCAGGAGGAGGGCGGCGAAGCCGATCACCACGAGGGCTCCGAGGAGCGCCACCCTGCGAGCGAGCGTCGGCGTCAGCCGGTAGGGCTCGACCGAGGTCCGCCGGGCGTCGGGCTCTTCCTCCGGGCGTCTGGGCCCGGACGGACGCGAAGCGGGCGGCGGAGCCGTCCGGCTAGCCAAGGAGCTGGACCTCCGCCGACAGCTCCTCGCGCTCCGCGGGCCGCAGCAGCCGTCGTGCGATCGCGTAGATCGGCGCGGTGAGGATCAGGTTGAGCACGATCGCCGGAATCAGGCTGCGCACGACCGCTCCGGCAGGCGCGCTCTCGCCCAGCACGAAGTGGACGACGAGCAGACCGACCTCGTAGAGGACGGTGACGGCGGCCACGGAGAGGAACGGCGCGTGCCCGCGGTCGCGGCCCGTCGTCTCGCCGTAGCGTCCGACCCAGTAGCCGACGAGTGTCAGCACGAGCGACGTGAGGCCGAGCGTGCCGAGGGTCGCCGTGTCGACGAGCAGTCCCGCGAAGAAGCCGCCGAGCGCTCCGAGGACGCTCCCGCGCAGCAGCGCGGTGGCGACGAGCGAGACGAGCAGGAGGTCCGGGACGGCGCCGAAGACGTGAACCTCGGAGAAGATCGAGACCTGTGCGATCGCCGCCACGAAGAGCAGGACGGCGGCCTTGACCCCGTCGGCGAACGTCATCGGCGGGGATTCGTCGAGACGAGCACGCCGACCGCGTCGAGCGATCCGAAGTTCGCCAGCGGCTGCACCTGCACCTGGAGGAAGGTCGAGGTGTCGGAGGCGCCGGCGTAGACGACCCGCCCGATCGGGATGCCGTACGGGTAGAGGTCCGGATAGCGCGCGCTGTGCGTCCCGTCGGTGACGATCCAGTCGCCCCGCTCGACCCGATCCTGCTTCGGCACCTCGGTCATGACGAGCGTGCCCCCCGGTCCCGCCTTGATCCCTCCCCGCACATCGTGGTGGAGGTCGCGGGCGGCGGCGTAGCTGGCCAGGTCGGTGAGCAGCGTCACCTTCGCCGTATGTGAGAAGACGTTCGACACGCGCCCCACCAGGCCGCCTCCGCTGACGACGGGCGCGTTGAGCCGGATCCCCTCGGCGGAGCCCGCGGCGATCGTCACCGTGTGCGTGAACGGGCCGCCCGGGCTGGAGACGACCTGGGCGTTGACCGTCCGGTAGTCCTTCGGGTACCTCGGGCCCTGCTCGAGCCGGAGGAGCTTCTCGTAGGCGGGGTACTTCGCGAGCTTCGCCGCCGTGATGAGCACGTCTCTGCGGTACTCCGCGATCTGCGCCTTCAGGCGCTTGTTCTCGGCCTTCGCGTGCGCCAGGCTGGCGACGTAGTCGTACGCGTCCTTGAACGGCTGTCCTACCCGCGTCCCGGCGATCTGGAAGGGGCGCAGCGCCGACGAGCCGGCCCCCTGCAGGTCGTGGAGCGCACCCGCCGTCGGCGAGCGGAAGGAGATCGTCACGAGCGTCAGCGCCACGAGGACGAGGATGACGACGACCGTCCGCCGAATGAGCGCGCTGCGGGCCTTCGAGGGGTACGGGGCCGGCTTCGAACGCTGAACCGACGAGGCGAGCATCGCCGCGCGCGCGCTGCGACTTGGTGGAGCCACCGATACAGGTTAGCTCGGCCGTCCGCCGATCGAGGCGCCGGGCTCGAGGGAGAGGGCCGCAAGCGTCTCGACGAGCGAGGGACGAAATCCGATCGATTCGTTGAGGCGACGCATGACGCG
Source organism: uncultured Actinomycetes bacterium (assembly GCA_963746965.1). Classification (GTDB taxonomy): domain Bacteria; phylum Actinomycetota; class Thermoleophilia; order Gaiellales; family Gaiellaceae; genus Palsa-739. The sequence goes on from CAVVDH010000001.1 coordinate 2,785,447, forward strand.
GTTCTCCTCGGCGTTCGAGGTGGTCACGACGTCGACCTCCGGATGGTCCGCTCGAAGCCGCCGCAGCGACTCGACCTTGACGGCCCATGCGAGACCCTTGCCTCGCAGCGCGGCGACCGTTCCGGTGTCGTCCGTGAACCCGAGCGTGGAACCACGCGAGACGCGAAGCTCGGTGAAGGAGGCGATCCCGCCGTCGGCGGCCATCGCGACCGTGAGCCGCATCTCGCGGTCACGACGTTCGAGCGACTCCTCCGATTCCCGCACCTGCTCGGCCGTCCAGGGCGGGATGTCCATGCCCTCGGGCGCCGGCGCGTCGTCCATCGCCGTCCGGGCGACGATGTACGAGGCGAGGCTCTCCTCCGGCACGCGACGGAGCCATGTGACGAGGCGGAAGCCTTCGGGAGTGTCGCGCTGAGGCAGCTCCGCGGTGCGGAGATCGAGGGTCGACCGGACGATCTTCTGCTCGTCCCGCGCGCCGACGGACGCGGCGAAGGCGGCTCCCGCCGGAGTCGCGTGAGCGCCGCGGACCACCTCGACTCCGAGCTCGCGGCACCGCCCGAGCGCCTGCTCGAGCAGAGCCGTCCCGAGGCCGCGTCGCCGCTGCGCCGGGTCGACGCGCACTTCGAGGAAGGTCGCTGTCGGCCCGTGGACGTAGAGCGCCGCCATGCCTCCGTCGGCAAGCCAGTGGCAGTTGGTCTGCGTCGCCGGCAGATGACGGTGGAACGCGACCACCTCCTCGACGCCTCGCGCCGGATGACCAAGGCTCAGCTCCTCGTGGCACGCCGCCTCGAAGAGATGGAAACGGGCGAGCACGTCGTCGGGCGCGCTGCGCGCGTCAACTTCCACGATGTCCACGTTCGGTCTAGTAGCGGCGGCCGTTGCGGGAGCGGGCCTTGTTGCTGCGGTGAATCGCCTCGAACTCCTCGAGGCTCCGCCCCGAGCCGACGGCGACGCACGTGAGCGGGCTCTCGGCGAGGTGGACGGGCATCTGGGTCTCGTGGCGGAGCCGCTCGTCGAGCCCCGTGAGGAGCGAGCCGCCGCCGGCGAGGACGATGCCGCGGTCCATGATGTCCGCTGCGAGCTCGGGCGGGGTCTTGTCGAGCGTCGACTTGATCGCCTCGATGATCTGCGTCACCGGCTCGTCGAGCGCGCGGCGGATCTCCTCCGAGGTGAGGATCACCGTCTTCGGCAGGCCGGTGAGCATGTCGCGCCCGCGCACCTCGGCCTGCAGCTCCTCCTTGAGATCCCAGGCGGAGCCGATCTCGAGCTTGATCTCCTCCGCGGTCTGCTGGCCGATGAGGAGCTTGTAGTCGCGCTTGATGTGGTTGATGATCGCCTCGTCCATCTCGTCGCCGCCGACGCGCAACGACTGCGAGACGACGATCCCGCCGAGCGAGATGACGGCGACCTCGGTCGTGCCGCCGCCGATGTCGACGATCATGTTCCCGGTCGGCTCCGCCACGGGGAGGCCCGCGCCGATCGCGGCGGCCATCGGCTCCTCGATGAGGTAGGCCTGGCGCGCGCCGGCCGACAGCGTCGCCTCCTCCACGGCCCGCTTCTCGACGCCGGTCACGCCGGACGGAACGCAGACGACGACGCGCGGGTGCGCGAAGCGGTGCTGGTGCACCTTCTGGATGAAGTGGCGGAGCATCTGCTCGGTGACGTCGAAGTCGGCGATCACGCCGTCCTTGAGGGGACGGATCGCCTGGATCGTCCCGGGCGTCCGTCCGAGCATCCGCTTCGCCTCGACACCGACCGCGTGCACCTCGCCCGAGCGCTGGTCGATCGCCACGACGGACGGCTCCGAGAGCACGATTCCGCGTCCGCGCACGTAGACGAGCGTGTTCGCGGTCCCCAGGTCCACCGCCATGTCGCGGCCGCCGAAGCCGGTCAGTCCCGAGAACAGCCCCATAACCGGCCCGAGCATACCCGCAAAGCCGGGAAGCTCTTAGCGAGACGGCATTCCCGCGTCACGGCTTCCGGCGTAGCCTCGGACGAGCGACGACGGAGGCGAACGTGAACGTGGTGACGCTGATCGGCAACCTCGCGACCGAGGTGGAGCTGCGCGAGGTCGGCCCCGACAAGAAGGTGGCGAGCTTCCTGCTCGCCGTCGATCGTGGTGGAAGGGACGGCGGCGCGGACTTCGTGAACGTGGCCGCCTGGGACCGGCAGGCGGAGCTCTGCGCCGAGTACCTCGGCAAGGGGCGACGGGTCGCGGTCGACGGGCGGCTCAGGTCCCGCTCGTGGGAGGCGGAGGGCAGGCGACGCAGCGCGATCGAGGTCGTCGCCCGGCGCATCGAGTTTCTCGGCGGCGGGCCGCGGCACGACGAGGAGGAGGGCGCCGGAGCCGACGTGATCCCGTTCGAAGCGCCGGCCGCAGCAGGTTAGAGCGGGGCGGGCAGCCCTGCCACGAACTCCTCGATCGCCGTGAGGCAGACGTCGGGCCGTTCGCCGATCAGGAGGTGGCCGCAGCCGGCGATCGTCCGCAGCGGTGCGCGGAGGCGGCGCGCATACTCCATCCCGTCCTCGAGCCGCACCCAGTTGTCGCCCGCCCCCCAGAGGCAGAGACAAGGACAGGCGACGCGATCGAGCTCCGTGCGCGGGTCCGTGGCGACCAGGGCACGGCCCGCCTGCCGCGTGTCGGTGTGACGCGCGGGCCCGACGAGGAACGCCTCGGCGAGCTCGGGCTCGAGCGCGGCAGGATCGGCCACTCCCCACCACCCGAAGACCAGACGGCGCCCGAACCGGGAGCCCGCCCAGGCGTGCCGGAAGGGGGCGATCAAACGCCCCGGGCGGGCGGAGCCCAGCACGGTGAGCGTCGCACGGGCGGCGCGAGTGGTCGAGCCGATCCCCGCTGCGGCGGCGAGGACGATGCCGCGCACGGCACCCGGTCTCAGCACCGCGGCCCGCAGCGCGACGACGCCGCCGAGCGAGTGGCCGATCCACACGGCGCCGCGGGCCTCCTCCGCGTCCGCGATCGCGAGGACGGCCTCGGCGACCATGTCGAGACGGCTTGCCTCCGGCAAGAGGGAGGACCGCCCGTGCCCGGGGAGGTCGGGAACGAGGACGCGGTGCCCGCGCCCAGCGAGCGCCGGTGCGAGCGCGCGCCAGTTCTCGACCGTGCCCCCGAGCCCGTGCACGAGGACGAGCGGCGGCCCCTCGCCACGGACGGCGTAGCGAAGGCGCGCTCCGCGCCACTCGAGCTCGCGGTCCTCGAATCCCTCCAACCGGTGTTTGCCGTCCATCACCTCGGAGGCATATTCTTCGTGGCAATGGATGCTTCTGCAGGGCGGGCCCGGTGAAGAGAACACTGTGATGCCCGCAGAGACCACAAGCAAGGGTGCGATCTAGCCCGCCAGCGCGTTGCGCGCGGCGGGTTTTTTCGTTCCACGGGAAGGAGCCCAACCGATGGCGAATCACCTCACGCCGGAAGAACTGTCCAAGGAGCTCGGTCTCGAGAGGCAGGAGGTGATCCGGGTATGCGTCGAAGAGGGCGTGCCGATCTACCAGGGGAAGATCGACAAGTACCTCTTCCAGGCGCAGCTGCAGGCGATCGCCGCGCAGCAGCCCGCAGCGTAGATCGCGCCGAGCGATCGGGCGTCAGGCGCTCTTGCGCGCCGGCGCCTTGCGAGACCGGGAGCCGGCCTTCGTGCCGGCTTTCCCGTCCTTGGAGCTCTCGGCGGAGCGCCGGCTCTGCGCGTCCGCGACGCTCTGGCGCAGCGCCTCCATCAGGTCGATCACGGGCGCCTCGGCGACCGGCTCCGGCGCCACGATCTCCTGGCCGGCGAGCTTCGCCTCGAGCATCTGCGCGAGGTCGCGGCGGTAGTCGTTCTCGAAGTCCTCCGGCGTCCACTCCCCCGCGAGGCTCGAGATCACCTGCTCGGCGAGCTTCAGCTCGGCCTCCTGGACGTCCGTCGCGGCCACGGCCTCCTCGATCTCGTCCTTCGTACGCACGTCCTCGGCGAAGAAGAGCGTCTCGAGGAGCAACGCGCCGGCCTTGGCGCGGATGAGGCAGAGGTTCTCCTTGCCCCAGAGGACGAACTTGCCGACCGCCGCCATGCCCGAGTCCTCCATCGCGCGCAGCAGCAGGACGTACGGCCGGCGCTGCGCGTCGGCACCCGCGGGGGCGAGGTAGTACGTGCGGTCGAAGTAGACCGGATCGACGTCCTCGAGCCGCACGAAGCGAAGGATCGCGATCGACTGCGAGCGCTGCAGCGCGACCGCCTCGAGATCGGCTTCCTCGACGAGGACGTACTGGCCCTTGGCGAACTCCCAACCCTTGACGAGCTCGTCCGGCTCGACGTCCCGCTCGTGCACCGGGCACCAGCGCTTCTGCTTGATCGGCGTGCCGCACTCGCGATGCAGGGTGCGGAACGAGACGTCCTGCCGCTGGGTCGCAAGCGCGAGCCCGACGGGGATGTTGACGAGGCCGAAGCTGATGGATCCGTTCCAGATGGTCCGCATTGGAAGCCCCCAGTTTAGTTGGGGACCGGCCGAATTCTCGATTCTCATCGCCTTCCCTGCCTGGTTTCGCGGAAACGCTTGGCATTTCCGCGGAGAAGGAACTGCGCCGACCGGAGAGCGCGGCTCGATCCGTGCGTCAGCCCCTACGTGCTCTCCCGCTGCGCGAGTTCTACGATGCGCACATGGAGCGGCGCACGGCTCCCGAGCTCTGGAGCGACGTCGTCCGCGACGCGCCGCCCGAGCCCGCGTACCTCGAGGAGCAGGCCGACGGCTGGCGGCCGGTCTCGTGGGAGGAGGCGGCGGACCGGGTCGCCGCGCTCGCGCACGGACTGCTTGCCCGCGGCGTCCGCCACGGCGACCGGGTCGCGGTGCTCTCGCGGACACGGCTCGAGTGGATCCTTCTCGACTGGGCCGTGATGTCGATCGGGGCCGTCGTCGTCGGCCTCTACCCGACGAGCTCGGCGAAGGAGTGCGAGTACGTACTCGGACACTGTGAGGCGGTGCTCGCCTTCGCCGAGGACGAGGAGCAGACTCGGAAGCTCGTCTCCCTGCGCGGCGCGCTACCCGCACTGCGCGAGGTGATCCCGTTCGACCGGCTCGCGAAGCTCGAGGCGGACGGACGCCTTGCACGGCATCTGCAGCCGGACCCCGTCGAGGAGGACGACCTCGCGACGCTCATCTACACCTCGGGCACGACCGGACCGCCCAAGGGATGCATGCTCAGCCACCGCAACCTCGTCACGGCCGCAACCCGTGTCGTGGCAGGACTGCAGCGCCCCGGCGACGTCGTGCTCCTCTTCCTGCCGCTCGCACACAGCTACGGCCGTCTCGCCCACCAGGCGGGCTCGTTCCGCGGCGCGACGATCGGGCTCGTCGCCGACGTCACGCGCGTGCCGGAGGCGCTGGTTGCGCTGCGACCCACCGTCCTCCCCGCCGTCCCCCGCGTCTACGAGAAGGTTCACGCCAACACGCTCGGCGAGATCGAACGTGCGGGCGGGCTGCGCCGGCAGATCGGACGCTGGGCACTCCGTGTCGGCGCTCGCACGAGCCGCGTTCGCCGGGAAGCCGGCCGTGTGCCCCGCATGCTCGCCCTTCAGGAGCGGCTGGCCGACCGGCTCGTGTTCGCAAAGGTTCGCGACCGGCTCGGGGGCCGCCTGCGAGTCGGGGTCTCCGGCGCGGCGCCGCTCTCCACCGACGTGATGGAGTTCTTCCATGCGCTCGGCGTGCCGGTGATCGAGGGCTACGGCCTGACCGAGACGGCGAGCTCCGCGACGGTCAACGAGCCGGAGGACTTCCGGATCGGCACGGTGGGTCGTCCGGTCGACGGTGCGGAGGTACGTCTTGCCGAGGACGGCGAGATCCTGATCCGCAGCGACTCGGTCTTCGCCGGCTACTACAAGGAGCCGGAGGCGACCGCGGCGGCCCTGACCGACGACGGCTGGCTGCGGACCGGCGACGTCGGCGAGGTCGACGGGCAGGGCTTTCTCCGGATCACCGATCGGAAGAAGGACCTCATCATCACGGCCGGCGGCAAGAACATCGCGCCGCAGAACCTCGAGAACGCGCTCAAGGCGTCGCGCTTCGTCTCGCAGGCGATCGTCGTCGGCGACCGTCGCCCGTACGTGACGGCGCTCCTGACGCTGGACGACGCCGAGGTGGCCGCGAGCGGACGTCGCCCGCAGGAGCTCGCGCAGGAGCTCGTCGACGGCGTCAATCGCGATCGCACTCGCGTCGAGCAGATCAAGCGGTTCGTGATCCTTCCGCGCGACTTCTCGCAGGAGGAGGGGGAAGTGACCCCGACGCTGAAGCTGCGTCGCAAGGTCATCCACGAGCACTTCGCGGACGAGATCGAGCAGCTGTACGCGGGCGAGCCGGGCTAGCCGAGAATCCGCTTCGCGCCGTCGTACTCGGACGCGTACCAGCCCTCGCTCAGGCTGTCGATACTGACGACGTCGCCCGTGTGCGGCGCGTGGATGAACTGTCCGTTGCCGACGTAGATCCCGACGTGGCCGAGGCCGGCGAAGAAGACGAGATCCCCCGGCTGAAGCTCGTCTCGTGGAACCGAGACGGCGTTCGGGTAGCTCCACTGCGCGACGGTGTAGTGCGGCAGGGAGATCCCGACCTGGGCGAAGACGTACATGACGAAGCCCGAGCAGTCGAAGCCACTCGGGCTCGCCCCGCCCCACGCGTACGGGACGCCGAGGTACTGCATCGCGATCCCGACAACGCCGCTGAAGCGCGTCGACGGCACCGGGCCGCCGGTCGGATCGCCCACCCCGAAGCTGCCGAGCGGAGACTGCGCCTGTAGGTGCGCCGCAGCTCGCGCCGCTCGCGCGGCCGCGAGCTGGCGAGCCTGCTGATTCGCGACCATCGTCTGCAGCTGCGATCGAACGGACGCGTAGAGATGCTGCTGGGTGGCGACGTTCGACCGGATGCGGTTCCGCTCGGCCGCACGCATGCCGACGAGCCGGTGCTGCCGGGCCCGCTGGCGCCGCAGCAGGGTCCGGCGCCGCACGACCTGATGGCGGAACGAGAGCACCTCGTGGATGAGCGCGGTGTCCTGCTTCGAGATCGAGTTGACCGTCTCGATCCGCGCGATCAGATCGTCGAGGCTGCGTGCCCCGAGGATGACGGCGAGCGACGACTGTTCGTCCTGCGTCGTGTAGATCGCGACGAGCCGCTTCGCGAGCGCGTGCTGTGCACGAGAGAGATTCCCGCGAGCGACGCCGAGCGCCTGGCGGTTGACGCCGAGCTCGTGCTCGAGGTGCCGGAGCTTCGCGCTCGCAATCTGGAAGCGGCTGTTCGCCCGCCCCTCGGCCGCCTCGAGCTGTTGCAGCCGGGCGAGCACCGCCCGAGCCTGTGCGCGCTTCGAGCCGATCCGGTCGGCGCGCGCGCCCGGCGCGGTAGCCGCCGATCAGAACGGCCAGAGACAGGCCGACAAGCAGCACCGATATGGCCGCCTGCCGCCTCGGCACGCGCAATGACGTCCTCCCGCCCGTCACAAGGTGAGGACGGTAACAAGCTCGCCGGATCCCCGCAACCGGGAACCCGTCAGGAAAAACCCGCAATTCGCAACCGACGCCGTGCGGCAGGAGATGCGGAACCCGCCGCACAAAGTCGGCCGGTCGATTACGGTCCGCCGACGTGCTCGGGCTCACCAGATCCCGCATCGTGCGGTTTGCAGTCGTCGCGGCGGTGCTCACGTTCCTCGCCGTCTCGGCCGCGCTCGCCGCTCCCCGGACCGCGCACCGCACCCCACAAGGTGTCGCTCAGCCGCCGGACTCCGCTGTGCATCAGGCCCTGCTCGGCCTGTACGCGCTCGACTCGCACGTCCATGCGTGGCGCGCGCGGGTCGCCTCGCTCGGCGCGACGGCGACCGCCCTGCAGCGGCGCCGCGTGTCGCTCCGGCGTGAACTGGCCGCCGCCCACGCGTCGCTCGAGACCGGGCGGCGCCGGCTTGCCGTGGATCTCCGCGCCCTCTACGAGCGCGGCGACGTCGACCCCGTCGCCGTGATGCTCGGGGCAGGGTCGCTCACGAAAGGTCTCCGGCAGCTCGACGCGCTGTCGCGCGTAGCGGACCAGAGCCGGCAGATCGTCGCCGACGCGATCGCCGCCCAACGCCGCTTGGTGCGATCGCAGCGCCGCCTCGCGCGGGAGGAGCGCAGGCTCGCGCGCTCGCTCGCCGCGTCGCGAGAGGCAGAGCGGAACGCGGCGAGCGCGGCCGCAGCCCGGCTCGCGTACGTGTCCTCGCTCCGCGCGAGGACACAGCTGCCGGCGACGCAGGTGCAGAGCGTCGTGGCGACCGCACAGGCGGCCCAGCAGAAGTCACAGGCGATACAGCGGGCGACGCCTCCGCCGTCGCAGGGCAGGAAGCTCGTCGTGAGCGCCACGTGCTACGACCTGCCGGGCACGACCGCGACCGGCATGCCCGTCGGCCGGGGCGTCGTCGCGGTCGACCCCTCGGTCATCCCGCTCGGCAGCCGGCTGCAGATCCCGGGCTACGGCAACGGCGTCGCGGCGGACGTCGGCGGGGGCATCCGCGGCCACGTCATCGACCTCTGGTTCCCCACGTATTCCGAGTGCGCAGCGTGGGGCCGCCGCACCGTCACGATCACCGTCTACTAGCGCCGCGGAAACGCTCGCGTCTCCGCGGGCCGAACGAATCCGCGGCACTCGCCCGGCCCGGTGCTCGCTAGACTCTGACCGCGAGACGGGGGGATTCTTGTGACGGAGCTCGTGGAGACGTCGGAGGGACGGCACGCTGAGGCGCTCCGCGTCCTGCTCGTCGACGACCACGACCTCTTCCGTACGGGGCTGCGGAATCTCCTCGAGGAGCAGGGGGTCGTCATCGTCGGGGAGGCGGCGACGGGATCCGAGGCGGTCGCGCACGTCCGCGAGCTCACGCCCGACGTCGTCGTCATGGACCTCAACATGCCGGCGATGGGCGGCGTGGAAGCGACCCGCCACATCGCCGAGGTGTCACCGCTCACGCGGGTCGTCATGCTCACGATCTCGGACGAGGACAGCGACGTCACCGACGCGATCCTCGCCGGCGCATGCGGCTACCTTCTCAAGGACGCCACGATCCAGGAGCTCGTCTCCGGGATCCGAGCGGCGGCGCGCGGCGAGGCGCTCATCTCTCCGCACATCGCGGCGAAGGTCCTGCAGCGGATCCGGGCCACGAGCGCGCAGCCGGAGATCGAGGAGATGATCCGTGCCGAGCTCTCGGAGCGCGAGATCGAGGTGCTGAAGCTGATCGCGAACGGCAAGGACAACGCCGTCATCGCCGCAGAGCTCCACATCAGCCCGAAGACGGTCAAGAACCACATCTCGAACATCCTGATGAAGCTGCAGATCGACAACCGCATCCAGGCGGCGGTCTACGCCGTCCGGAGCGGAATCGTCTAGGGCCGGAAACGGCGCAGGTCGGTCACCCCGCGGAAACGCTGCGGACGAGACGGGCTCGTGCCTGGAGGCTGCGGAGGAGCGTGCGCAGGCGCGTAAGCTCCCCGTCCGTGGTGTCGAGGCGCTCGGAGAGATCGACGAGCTCGGCGGCGACGCTGTGCGCCGAGACCTCGCCCGCGTCGCGTGCGACCTCGCCGAGCCGGCGCTCGATCCGCGAGCGCTCCGCTTCGAGTGCGAGCGCCGCCGCGTAGCCGTCCGTCAGCGTCGACTCGATCGCGTCCAGAGTCGGTGCGCCCGCCCCTTTCTCGGGCAGGCTGAGCAATTCCGCGATCTGGTCCCGCAGCGGCATCGGCCCACGATTATCCGGGGGCGGAGCGACGACGGGAATGGGCCGCCCGGCCCATCTTCGGGCGCGGATCGACCCATCAGGCTTGACGTTTCGCGTCCCGCTTGAAAAATGGAAAGCCGTGCTCCGCCTCGGTGCCGCAGCGTCGGCGACGCTCGTTCTCGTTCTCGTACCCGTCGCACGAGCGGGGCCCGGCGATGCCTTCCGCCGGCAGCTCTCTCACGCTCTGAAGGCGCCCCGCGTCAGCCCGGCCCGGACGGGCGCAGTCGTCCTCGACCTCGACACCGGCCGGACGCTCTTCGCCGACAACGCACGACTCGCTCTCCGGCCGGCCTCGAACGAGAAGCTCGCCACGACGTATGCGGCGCTGACGGCACTCGGACCGTCGTTCCGCATCGAGACGGACGTCCTCGGCGACGGGGAGCCGAACGGAGCGACGTGGCGCGGGAACCTCGTGCTCAAGGGCTACGGGAACCCGGCGCTGTCGGCCTCCCAGGTCAACTCACTCGCGCGCCAGGTGGCCGCCGCGGGGATCAGGCACGTCAGCGGCCGCATCCTCGGCGACGAGAGCTGGTTCGACGCGCACCGCACCGGCGTCGGCTGGAAGGCGGAGTTCTATCTCCACGAGTCGCCCGCGCTCTCGGCGCTGATCGTCGCCCGCGGCTGGACGGGCCGCTACGAGACCGGTCGCCCGGCGCTCTACGCCGCGCAGCTCTTCCGCCGCGACCTGCGCCGCGCCGGGGTCACCGTCCACGGAGGGGCGGCCGTCGGCGTCGCCTCGGACGCCGCCGTCTCGCTCGCCGACGTCGAGTCTCCGCCGCTCTCCGCCCTCCTCCGGCACATGGACGTCTACAGCGACAACTTCTACGCCGAGATGCTGCTGAAGGAGATCGGCGCCGTGCAGGGCGGCGCCGGCTCCGCGACGGCAGGCGTCGCGGTGACGCGCCGCTTGCTCGCCGCGGCCGGCGTGCCGCTCGCCGGCGTGCGGATGGTCGACGGCTCCGGCCTCTCGCTCCACGACCGCTGGACGCCGACCGGGCTCGCGACGCTCCTCCGCACGATGTGGCTCGACCCCGACCTGCGGCCCTACGTCGTCGCCGCCCTGCCGGTCGCCGGCAAGACCGGCACCCTCGACCACCGCATGCGCACCGGCCCCGCACACGGCCGCGTGCGGGCGAAGACGGGGACCACGGACAACTCCTCGGCGCTCTCGGGCTTCGTCGGCGACCGCTATGTCTTCTCGGTCGTCGAGAACGGCCGTCCTGTGCGGACGCAGGAAGCCCAGCGCTCGCAGAATCGCTTCGCCCAGGTGCTCGCGCGCGCGGCCGCGGCCGCCGCTCGCTAGGTCTCGCCGAGCAGCTCGAGCAGGTCCGGCTCGGACAGGATCGGCACGTCGGCCTTCTGCGCCTTCGTCAGCTTCGAGGCGCCGGGCTCCTCGCCGGCCACGAGCCCTGTCGTCTTCGCCGAGACGGAATCCGTGACCTTCGCTCCGAGCGCCTCGAGCCGCGCCTTCGCAACGTCGCGGGAGAAGCGCTCGAGCGTGCCGGTGATCACGTACGTGCGCCCGGTCAACGGCCCCTCGCGCGGCCGCTCCGCGGCGCTCAGCTCGAAGTTGAGACCGAGACCGCGCAGCTCGTCGAGGAGTGCGCGGTTCTCTTCGTCCGCGAACCACTCCGCGACGACCTCGGCGCGGTCCGGCCCGAACCCTTCGACCTCGGCGATCTCCTCCGGCGTCGCCGCCACGAGCCGGTCGATGGTCTCGAAGTGCCGCGCGAGATTCTGCGCGAGGACCCAGCCGATGCCGGCGATGTTGAGCCCGAGCAGCACCCGCGAGAACGGGACGCGCGCGCGCGACGCCTCGATCTGCTCGATCGCGTTCGTCGCCGAGATCTCCCCGAAGCCGTCGAGCTCGAGAAGCTGTTCCTTCCGCAGGCGGTAGAGATCGGGAAGCGAGCGGACGAGCCCCTTCTCCCAGAGCGTTCTCACCGTCTGCTCGCCGACCCCGTCGAGGTCCGCGGGCCCCTCGACCCAGTTGATCAGCGTCTCGAGGCCGCGCGACGGGCACGCGCGGTTGGGGCAGCGGTGCATCGCCTCGCCCTCCGGCTTCACGATCGCGGTGCCGCAGAGCGGGCAGTGCGACGGCATCCGAAACTCCCTCGTCCCCTTCCGGTGCCGCCCGGCCGGGCCGACGACCTGCGGAATGACGTCGCCGGCGCGCTGGACGATGACGTCGTCGCCCTCGCGGATGCCCTTGCGGTTGATGTCCTCCTCGTTGTGCAGCGTCGCACGCTGGACGGTGACGCCGCCGACCTCGACGGGCTCGAGCAGCGCCCACGGGTTGAGCGCGCCGGTGCGGCCGACGCGGATCATGATCTTCTCGAGGCGCGTCACCGCCGTCAGGGGCGCCCATTTGAAGGCACGCGCCCAGCGCGGCCGCCCGTGCAGGGCGCCGAGCCGCTCCTGTTGCGCGTAGGAGTCGACCTTGATCACGATCCCGTCGATCTCGTAGTCGAGCTCTGCGCGGCGCGTCTCCCAGGCACGGCAGCGTTCGGCGACCTCCTCGACCGACTCGACCCGCTCCGCGTACGGGTTCGTCGGGAAGCCGTGCGCCCGGAGCCACTCGAGCGTCTCCCAGTGCGTCGCGAGCTCGACGCCGTCGTGGACGCCGATGCCGTACGCCCAGAAGGAGAGCGGACGTGCGGCCGTGATCGTCGAGTCCTTCTGCCGCAGCGAGCCCGCCGCGGCGTTGCGCGGGTTGGGAGTCGGCTTCTTCTCCTCCGCGACGAGCCGCTCGTTCAACGCGTCGAAGCCGGAGAGCGGCATGTAGACCTCGCCGCGCACCTCCACGGTGCCGGGCACTCTCTCGCCGGAAGTCGCGAGCGGGATCGCGCGAATCGTGCGGAGATTTGCGGTCACGTCCTCACCCTCGACGCCGTCGCCGCGGGTCGCCCCCTGCTCGAGCACGCCGTCGCGGTAGGTCAGGTTGATCGCGAGCCCGTCGATCTTCGGCTCGAGGACGTACGCGACGGCCTCGCCGTCCTTCCCGAGCCGCTTGCGCACGTCGTCCGCCCATTTCGCCACCGCCTCGTCGGTCGTCACCTTGTCGAGCGAGCCCATCGACGACAGGTGCAGCACCTTGCGGAAGCGCTCCGCTGCGGGCGCGCCGATCCGCTGCGTCGGCGAGTCGGCGGTGACCAGCTCGGGATGCTCCGACTCGAGCGCGAGGAGCTCGTCGAAGAGGGCGTCGTAGGCCGCGTCCTCCATGATCGGCGCGTCCTCGACGTGGTAGGCGACGAGAGCGCGGTTGAGGACGTCGCGCAGCTCGCCGGCGCGTGCGGCCGCGGTCGTCCTCCTAGAGGACGCCAAAGAGCTCCTCGGCAGTGTCGACGATCGCGTCCGGCTGCTCGGCCTCGAGGCGCGCGCGATCGTGGATGCGGCCCCACGTCACGGCGACGGCGAACATCTCGGCCGCCTTCGCGGCGCGGACGTCGAAGGGCGAGTCGCCGACGTAGGCCGTCTGCGCGGGCTCGGCTCCGAGCCGCGCGGCGCCGAGGAGGAGCGGCTCGGGGTCGGGCTTGTGACGTTTCGTCTCGTCCCCGCCGACGATCGCCCCGAAGAGATGTCCGAGCGGAACGCTCGCGAAGGCGAGCTCGACGGTGTCGCGGCGCTTCGCGGTGACGATGCCGAGGCGGCGGCCCTCGTCGTGGAGCCGGACGAGCACGTCCTCCATCCCCGCGCAGGCCTCGAGGTCGTCGTGGAGCGGATAGTTGTGCGCGCGGTAGACGTCGACGAGCTCGGTGACGCGCTCCGGTGCGAGCGCGTGCATCTGGGCCTCGAGACCCGGACCGCCGACGGCCTGCAGCAGCTCCTGGTCGGAGTAGTCGCGTCCGAGCACCTCGCGCGTTGCGTGCCGCATCGAGGCGAGGATGATCGCGCCCGAGTCGACGACCGTGCCGTCGAGGTCGAGGAGGACGGTCTCGAACCGCATGGGGCGATCGTATCGGCGGCCCGGCAGTAGGCTCCGGCCGTGGTCGAGGTGTCCGATCTCCGCTTCCTGGTCGTCCCTCACACGCACTGGGACCGGGAGTGGTACCTCCCGTTGGAGCAGTTCCGGCTACGGCTCGGCGCCGTCGTCGACGGCGTCCTGGACACCCTCGAACGCGACGCCTCCTTCACGTCGTTCACGCTCGACGGGCAGGCGATCGTGCTCGAGGACTACGTCGAGGTACGACCCGAGAACGAGGGACGGCTGCGCGCGCTGCTCGCCGCGGGACGCCTCGAGGTCGGCCCGTCGTACGTCCTCCCCGACGAGATCCTCGTCGGCGGCGAGTCGCTCGTCCGCAACCTCCTGCTCGGACGACGGGTCTGCCGCCGCTTCGGAGTCGAGCCGAGCGGCGCCGGCTACCTCCCCGACAGCTTCGGCCATCCAGCGCAGCTGCCACAGATCCTGGCCGGCTTCGGCATCCGTACGTTTCTCTTCTCGCGGGGACTGGGCGACGAGCTCGACGACGTCGGCGTCGTCTTCCGGTGGCGCGCCGGGCCGGCGGAGGTCGTCGCCTGCCAGATGCTCCCGCACTACGACAACTTCGCGCGTCTGACCTGGTACCACGACGCCGAAGAGCGGGTGCGGGCGATCGTCGAGCGGTTCGGCGACCTCGTGCACCGCGCGGGCGGCGATGAGATCGTGCTCGCGAACGGGTCCGACCACCTGCCGGTCGAGCCTGAGCTGCCGGAGATCCTGGCGGAGCTCGAGCGGACGTACGGCCCGGCGTTCCGGATCGGCCGCTACGACGAGCACGCGCCCGGGGCAGAGAACCTCCCGGTACACGAGGGGGAGCTCGTCGGCAGCCGTCTGCAGAACGTCCTCCGCGGCGTCAACTCGGCCCGGATCCATCTCAAGCAGGCGAACGAGCGGGCCGAGCGCCGCCTGCTCTCGATCGAGACGGCGGCGGCGCTGCGGACGCTCCGCGACGACGCGCCGTACCCGGCCGGCAATCTCCGCCTGGCGTGGCGGGACCTGCTGCGCAACCATCCGCACGACTCGATCTGCGGCTGCTCGTGCGACGAGGTGCACCGTGACATGGCCGTCCGCTACGAGCAGCTCGACAGGACGCTCGACTACGTCGAGCGGGAGGCGCTCGGCGTCGGCGGCGCGCTCGTCAACACGCTTCCGTTCCCGCGCCGCCGGCGCGTGGACGGGCAGCTCCTCGAGCTCGACGGCTTCTGCGGACGACGCCCCGAGCCGATCCCTTTCCGAGGGCCGCGGATAGACCTCGAGCCAGTCGCGGACCTGCTCGCCTTCGAGGACGAGCCCGACGTCGGGGACCTGTACACGTTTTGCCCCGGGGGTAGGACCACGCCGGCTCGGTTGGTCTCGTCCCGGCGCGAGGGCGATGCGCAGGTGCTCGAGCACGAGCTCCCCGGCGTACGGATCGAGACGACCATCCGGGCCGCCTCGGGTCTCGACCGGCTCGAGCTGACGAGCGTCGTCGAGAACGAGGCGGAGGATCACCGGCTGCGCGTGCTCGTCCGCTCCGACAGCGGGGCCGACGAGATCCGCGCCGAGAGCCAGTTCGCAGTCGTCCGGCGACCGCTCCGGCCGCCGGCGCCGCGCGCGCCGTGGGTCGAGCCGCCGGTGCCGACCGCCCACACGCTCGGCTCGCTCGCGCTCGGACCGCTCGTCCTGTTGACGAAGGGGCTACCCGAGTACGAGGCCTCGGCGGAGGGGCTGCGCCTGACGCTCCTGCGTTCCGTCGGCACGATCTCGAGGCCCGCGGGCCTCGCGACCCGCCCGACCGCCGCAGGGCCGGACATCGCGACGCCGGACGGCCAGTGCCGTGGCCGGCACGTCTTCGAGTACGCCCTCCGCTTCGACGGAGACAGCCTCTCGAACGCGCAGCTCGTACGCGCGGGTCAGGACTACCGCACGGACTTCCTTCGCGGCGACCCGTTCGAACCACCGCTCGAGCTCGCCGGCGACGTCGTCTTCTCCTGCCTCAAGGCCGCCGAGGACGGGCGCGGACTCGTGCTCCGCGTCTTCAACCCGAGCGCGGAGCCCGAGGCGCTGGGCCTCAGCCTCCCCGCTCGACGCATCCGGCTCGACGAGGAGGAGGCGGCCGACGGCGGTCTCGAGCTCGCGCCGGGTGAGATCGCGAGCTTCCTAGTCGTAGGCGACTGAGACGAGGTAGAGGCCCCACGGCGGCGCGGTGGGTCCGGCCTCCGAGCGTTCGCGGCCCTCGAGCAGCCCCGCGATCGAGGCGGGCGCCTCGACCATCGTCCCGACGAGGCTGCGCACCATGTGGCGGAGGTAGCTGTCGGCCGTGATCTCGAAGTCGAGGTGGTCGCCGCGCCGGATCCAGGCGGCACGCTCGACCGCGCGAGCGAAGACCTCGTGCTGCGTCTGCGTCGGCGTGAAGGCCCGGAAGTCGTGCTCCCCTACGAGCTCCGCGGCGGCCACGCCGAGCGCCGCCTCGTCGAGCGACCTCGGCAGCCACCAGCTTCGGCGCAGCTCGAACGGCGACGGCGTCGGACGCGTGAAGAGCCGGTAGCGGTAGCTCCGCGACCGAGCGGAATGCCGCGCATGGAAGCCGTCCGGCGCCGCGGCGGCCGAGACGACCGCGACCTCGTCGGGCAGGCGCGGGTTGAGCGAGGCAGCCGCGCGATCGGGCGGCGGCCCACCCTCGACGTCGACGGAGACGACCTGGCCGAGCGCGTGGACGCCCGTGTCGGTCCGTCCGGCGACGGCGAGGTGCTCGACGGACGCGAACGTCCCGGCGAGCGCGGCCCGCAGGGCCGCCTCCACCGTCGGCAGCCCCGGCTGTGCGGCCCAGCCGCGGAACGGCGTGCCGTCGTACTCGAGCGTCAGGATGAGCCGCACGTCAGGGCATCCTGACTCGACTTGTCAGGTGTTCCTTATGTTCTACTTCATTGCACAACGGTTGATATACTCTAGTCAATGTCGAACGAGCATACCTTCCTCCTCCAGCGCGTCCAGCCGGCGATGGTCGGGCTCATCGACGGCTCGCTCTCGACCCTCGCGCCGATCTTCGCCGTCGTCCTCGCCTCGCACGACACGCGCTACGCGTTCATCGCCGGCCTGGCGACGTCACTCGGCGCCGCGATCAGCATGGGCTTCTCGGAGGCGCTCTCCGACACGGGGGAGCTGACCGGCCGCGGCAGCCCCTGGGTGCGCGGGTCGATCACCGGCGGCGGAACCTTTGTCGGGGGGATCCTCCACTCGCTCCCCTTCCTCATCCCGCAGTACCACGTCGCGCTGTTCTTCGCCGTCGCGGTCGTCGGCTTCGAGCTCCTGATGCTCGCGTACTTCCGCTGGAAGTTCTTCGCGGACACGTTCGTCCGCGCCCTCGGCATCGTCACCTTCGCCGGGATGATCATCGCCGGCATCAGCGCGGGCCTCGGCTCGGTGCTGGGCACGCCCGGCGGCTAGAGACCCGGGAACCCCAAAGCAGGAGCAGCACGAAGGGCCGGGGAGACCACGCTATTCTCGGCCCGGAGTTCCGTCTCGGCGCCCTCGAGCCGCTAGGGCTCGAAGTCGACGAGCTCGAGGTAGACCATCTCGGCGGCGTCGCCGGCGCGATGGCCGAGCTTGACGATCCGGGAGTAGCCGCCGGGCCGGTCCGCCATCCGCGGGCCGACGTCGGCGAAGAGCTTGTGCACGATCTCCTGCGAGCGAAGCACGGCGAGCGCCTGCCGGCGCGCGTGGAGGTCGCCGCGCCGGCCGAGCGTGATCATCTGCTCGGCGAACGGCTTCACCGCCTTCGCCTTCGCCTCGGTCGTCCGGATCCGGCCGTGCTCGATGAGCGAGCACGTGAGGTTCGAGTAGAGCGCCTTGCGGTGCGCCGAGTCGCGGCCGAGCTTCCTACCGGTGCGAGCGTGGCGCATCGCCGTTGCCTATTCGAATCCGCCGGAGCCGTTCTCGCCGCGAAGATGCAGCCCGTGCTGCGCGAGCGTCTCGCGCACTTCCTCGATCGACTTCTTGCCGAAGTTCGGGATCGCGGCCAGCTCCTGCTCCGTCTTCATCACGAGGTCGCCGATCGTCTCGATCCCGACCCGCTTCAGACAGTTGTAGGAGCGGACGCCGAGCTCGAGCTCCTCGATCGGGAAGTTCTCCATCCCGTGCGCGAGCGCTGCCTCGGGGGTGACGCCGCCGTCGACCGGCGCGGCCTCGCCGAAACCCTCGATCCGGTCGAGGTCGGTGAAGATCGCGAGCTGCCGGATCAGGATCTCGGCCGCCTCGGCGAGCGCGTCCTTCGGCTCGACGGAGCCGTCGGTCGTGATGTCGAGCGTGAGCTTGTCGTAGTCCGTCCGCTGGCCGACGCGGGCCGCCTCGACCTGGTACGCGACGCGGCGCACCGGCGAGAAGATCGAGTCCATCGGGATGACCCCGATCGTGTGCTGCGGTCCCCGGTTCAGCTCCGCCGGCGAGTAGCCGCGGCCGCGTCCGATCGTCAGCGTGATCTCGAGCCTGCCCTTGTCGGACAGGTTCGCGATCTCGAGCTCCGGATTGAGGATCTCGAGATCGGCGGGCGCCTCGATGTCGGCTGCCGTGACCGAGCCCGGCCCCTTCTTCGCGATGTGCACCTCGACCTCGGGCGATTCCCCGTGCAGGCGCGCGATCAGGTTCTTGAGGTTGAGGATGATGTCGGTGACGTCCTCGCGGACACCGGGCAGAGTCGTGAACTCGTGCGCCGTGCCCTCGACCTTCACCGACGTGACGGCGGCGCCCTCCAGCGAGGAGAGCAGCACACGCCGCAACGAGTTGCCGAAGGTATGACCGAAACCGCGGTCGAGCGGCTCGATCGCGAAGACCCCACGGTGGTCGTCGACGTCCTCGTGGACGATCTTGGGGATCTGGAAGTCCATTTCACGTGTCGCCAAGAGAATTCCCTCTTTCCGTTACTTCGAGTAGAGCTCCACGATCAGGCTCTCCTGCACCGGCGTATCGATCTCGTCGCGCTCGGGCTGCTTCAACACCTTGCCCGTGAGCCCGTCGTGATCGGCCTGGAGCCACGGAGCGACCGTCGAGACGAGATCGGTCGCGTCGCGAATCACCTGCTGCGCCGAGGAGCTCGGCGCGACGGTGACGACGTCGTTCGGCCGCACCTGGTAGCTCGGGATGTTGACCCGCCGCCCGTTGACCTGGAAATGGCCGTGGCGGACGAGCTGGCGCGCCTGGGCGCGGGAGGCCGCGAAGCCGAGCCGGTAGACGACGTTGTCCAGCCGGGTCTCGAGCATCCGCAGGAGCTCCTCGCCCGTGACACCCGAGCGCTTGGACGCCTTCTCGTAGTAGGTGCGGAACTGCTTCTCGAGCAGGCCGTAGTAGCGCCGAGCCTTCTGCTTCTCGCGCAGCTGCAGCAGGTACTCGCTCTGCTTGATGCGGCCGCGGCCGTGCTCGCCCGGCGGGTACGACCGGCGCTCGATCGCGCACTTCTCCGTCAGGCAGCGCTCGCCCTTGAGGAAGAGCTTCATCCCCTCGCGGCGGCAGATGCGGCACTTCGGTCCGAGATCCCTGGCCACTAGACGCGCCTCCGCTTCCTCGGCCGGACGCCGTTGTGGGCCTGCGGCGTCACGTCCTTCACGGACAGGATCTCGAGCCCGGCCGCCTGGAGCGAGCGGATCGCCGTCTCGCGGCCCGAACCCGGGCCCTTGACGAAGACCTCGACCTTCTGCAGGCCGTGCTCCATCCCCTTGCGGGCTGCGGCGTCGGCGGTCACCTGCGCTGCGAACGGCGTCGACTTGCGGGAGCCCTTGAAACCCGCGGAGCCGGCGGACTCCCAGGCGATCACGTTCCCCTCGCGGTCGGTGAGCGCGACGATCGTGTTGTTGAAGCTCGTCTTGATGTGCGCCTGGCCGATGGCGATGTTCTTGCGGACGCGGCGGCGCGTGCGGCCGCGCGTGGCCGCTGCACGACGGGGAGGCGCCACCCTACTTCGCCTTCTTTCCGCGTCCGACGGTCTTCTTCGGCCCCTTGCGGGTGCGGGCGTTCGTCTTCGTCCGCTGCCCGTTAACCGGCAGGCCGCGCCGGTGGCGGACCCCCCGGTAGGCGCCGATCTCCGAGAGCCGCTTGATCGCCTGCTGCCGGTCGCGGCGCAGGTCGCCCTCGACCTCGAGGTTCGAGTCGATGTAGTTGCGAAGCTTCGTGACCTCTTCGTCGGTCAGGTCCTTGACCTTCGTGTCCGGGCTGAGGCCGAGCTCGGCGGCGACCTTGCGGGCGGTCGGCTGGCCGATTCCGAAGATGTAGGTGAGCCCGATCTCGAGCCGCTTCTGGTTCGGGAGGTTGACTCCCGCGATGCGTGCCACTGGGCGCTATCCCTGCCTTTGCTTGTGCCGGGGGTTGGTGCAGATGACCATGGTCGTGCCGTGCCGCTTGATCACGCGGCAGCGCTCGCACATGGGCTTGACGGAGGGGCGGACTTTCATCGTGTGTTCAGCGGTGCCGGTAGGTGATCCGGCCGCGATTGAGGTCGTAGGGGCTCAGCTCGACCTTGACCTTGTCGCCCGGGAGGATCCGGATGTAGTGCTTCCGCATCTTCCCGGAGATGGTCGCGAGCACCGAGTGGCCCCCGTCGAGCTGCACCCGGAACATCGTGCTCGGGAGCGCTTCGACGACCTCGCCTTCGACCTCGATCTTCTCTTCCTTGGTAGGCAAATTCCCTTCAGTGAATAGGGGTCTCAGACGTACGCACGCGCACGGCAGAGCCGTGCGCGGAAGGCGGTCATCGTAGCAGAGCGGCTCCGGCGGACGTGAGAACCCGCGGCCCCTCGGCGGTGACCGCGACGGTGTGCTCGAAATGAGCCGCGAGCGACTCGTCCACCGAGGAGATCGACCACTCGTCGGCGTGCACGTAGACGTCCGGCTCCCCGGCCGTGATCATCGGCTCGATCGCGAGCGTCATCCCCTCCTGGAGCAACGGCCCGCGGCCGGGTGCGCCGTAGTTCGGGATCTGGGGATCCTCGTGGTACGACCGTCCCACTCCGTGGCCGACGAGGCTGCGCACGACCGAGAATCCGGCTCGCTCCACGACGATCTGGACGGCGTGGGAGATGTCGGAGAGACGGTTGCCGACCCGCGCCTGCTCGATGCCGGCCGCGAGCGCCTCCCGGCAGACGTCGAGCAACCGCTGCGCCTCGGGCGTGATCTCGCCGACCGGCAGCGTCACCGCGCTGTCGGCGACCAGCCCATCGAGCGTGACACCGAGATCGACCGAGATCAGGTCGCCCTCGCGTGCCCGGTACCCGTCGGGGATCCCGTGCACGACCATCGAGTTCGGGGAGATGCAGAGCGCGGCCGGGAAGCCCTTGTAACCCTTCGACGTCGGGTGCCCGCCGTTCGCCTCGATGTGCTCGTCGGCGATGCGGTCGAGCTCGCGCATCTCGACGCCCGGCTCGAGGTGCTCGGCGACGAGCGCAAGCGTTTCCGCGAGGAGAGCCCCGGCGCGCGCCATCCCCTCGATCTCGGCCTCGGACTTGCGGACGATCACGAGCTCAGGCTTCGATCTTCCGGTGGCGCTGGGCTTCCTCGAGCGACTGCTCGATCTCGTGGAAGACCTCCTCGACGGAGCGGTCGGCGTGGATGCCGACGACGTTGCCCCGGGTCGAGCGGTAGTACTCCACGAGCGGCGCGGTCTCGCGCTCGTAGAGCTCGAGCCGCCGGTCGATCGCCTCGGGCGTGTCGTCGGAGCGGCCCTCTTCCGCCGCGCGACGCAGCAGCCGCTGCAGAAGCACCTCGCGGTCGGGCACCCGGAAGTCGAAGACGACGTCGAGCCCGCGCCCGCGCGTCCGCAGAAGCTCGTCGAGCGCCTCGGCCTGCGCCATCGTGCGGGGAAACCCGTCGAGCACGAAGCCGCCGAGCGTGTCGCCGCGCGAGAGCCGATCGTCGATCAGCCGGATCATGAGGTCGTCCGAGACGAGGTCGCCGCGGTCGTAGACCTCCTTCACCTCCCGGCCCACGGGCGTCGACAGCTCCTTCATCTCGCGGATCATGTCGCCCGTCGCGATGTGCGGAATCCCGTACATCGCCCTGATCCGCTGCGCCTGCGTGCCCTTCCCCGAGCCCTGTGGTCCGAGGACGAGGATGTTCAGCGTAAGAACCCTTCGTAGTGGCGCATGACCATCTGCGACTCCATCTGTCGCATCGTCTGGAGCGCCACGCCGACGACGATGAGCACCGAGGTGCCGCCGAGCGCGCGGTACGTCGCCTGCGAGAAGTGGAACTGCGCGATGAAGATCGAGGGCGCCACCGCGACGGCCGAGAGGAAGAGCGCGCCCGGGAACGTCAACCGGTTCAGCACGCGGTCGAAGTAGGCCGCGGTGGGCGGCCCCGGCCGGATGCCGGGGATGTAGCCGTTGTACTTGCGGAGGTTGTCGGCCTGCTCGACCGGGTTGAACACGACCGACGTGTAGAAGTAGGTCATCACGAGGATCAGGACAGCCTCGGCGAGCAGGTACTTCCAGCTCGAGTAGCCGAAGTTCACGTTGAGCCAGTTGCTCCACGTGGGCTTGAAGCTCCCGATGGTCTGCGGGACGGCGAGGATCGCCGCGGCGAAGATGATCGGGATGACGCCGGCCATGACGACGCTGAGCGGCATGTACGTCGCGCCGCCCGTCGTCTGCCGGTTGCCGAGCTGGCGGCGCGCATACTGGATCGGGATCCGGCGCTGGCCTTCCATCACGAAGACGACCGCGACGACGATCCCGAGCGCGACGAGCGGGAAGAAGAGCCGGGCCGACGTGTTGCCGTTGATCCAGCCGCTCATCCCCTGGGGCGCGTAGGCGAGGATCGAGGCGAAGATCAGGAGCGAGATCCCGTTGCCGATGCCGCGCTTCGTGATCTGCTCGCCCATCCACATCAGCAGCGTCGTGCCCGCCGTGAGCGTGAGGACGATGATGATCAGCCGGCCCGCGTTCGCGTTCGGCAGCGCACCCTGGGTCTTGAAGAGGAACGCGTAGCCGGTCGCCTGCGCGGCGGCGAGCGCGACCGTGAGGTAGCGCGTGTACTGCGTGATCTTCGCGTAACCCGCCTCGCCCTCTTTCTGCAGCCGCTCGAGCGCAGGGACGGCGATCGCCAGCACCTGGAAGATGATCGAGGCCGTGACGTACGGCATGATCCCGAGCGCGAAGAGCGAGAAGCGCGAGAGCGCCGACCCGGAGAACAGGTTCAGAAGCCCGAGCACGCCGTTGCCGTTCGCGCCGAAGAACTGCGAGAGCTGCTGCTGGTCGACGCCGGGCGCCGGCACCCACGAGCCGAACCGGTAGACCGCGAGCACCCCGGCGGTGAAGAGGAGGCGCCGGCGGAGCTCCGGGACGCGCCACGCGTTGGCGAGCCAGGAGAACACCTATTCCTCCGGACCTTCCGTCTGCTCAGCCTCCCCGGCTGCCGGCTGCTCCTCGGCGACGGCCTCGGGCTGCTCGTCCGCCGCGGCCTCGGGCTCCTCGACGGCGGCGGGCCTCGCCTTGTGGCGGCGCTTCTTCGGCTGCTTCGGCTCGCGCAGGAGCTCGACGGTGCCACCGGCGCCCTCGATCTTCTCCCGGGCCGACGCCGAGATCGCGTGGACGCGCACGGTGAGCTTCTTCGTCACCTCCCCGACGCCGAGCAGCTTCACGTCGGTGCGCGTGTTCTTGATCAGGCGCTTGGAGACGAGGGTCTCGGGCGTCACCTCGTCACCCGCATCGAACCGGTCGAGGTCGCGGACGTTGACCGGCTGCGTGTACGTGCGGAACGGGCCGATCGGCATCGCATCCGCCGACGTCGCGCCGCGCAGCTTGCCGAGCCGCATGTAGATGTTCGTCTGGCCGCCCTCGAATCCCGCCCGCATCTTGTGCGACCCGGAGCGCGACTTCTGGCCCTTGATGCCGCGGCCCGAGTAGCGACCCTTGCCGGAGCCGAGGCCGCGGCCGACGCGCTTGCGGTCCTCGCGCGGCTGTGCCGGCGAGAGGTTCGAGAGATTCAGCTGCTTGTCGGGCATCAGGCGTCCTCGATCTTCACGAGGTGGCGGACCTTCCGGAGCATGCCGGCGAGCGACGGCGACTCGTCGTGCTCGGCACTGCGGCCGATACGGCCGAGCCCCAGGGCACGCAGGGTACCGCGGTGTCGCTCGGACTGCCCGATCTGCGACCGGACCTGCGTGATCCGCAGCTTGGCCACTAGGCGTCGTCCTTCTTCCTGCGCAGCGTGCGCCGCTTGGGCTTCTGCTCGGCCGCCGGCTCGGCCGGCGCCTCTGCGGGCGGTCGGGCCTCGGCGACGGCCTACGGGCTCGGCCGCGGGCTCCTGCTCGTCGGTCGCCGCGGGCACCTCTGCGGCGGGTTCAGCGGGGGTCGTCTCGACGGCCGCCGCCTCCTCGACTGCTACCGGCTCGGCCTGCGCGTGGGCTCGGCCTCCGTCGCGGGCGGTGTCGCCGGCAGCGGCAGAACCTCGCTGATCCGCTTGCCGCGGATCTTCGCCACGTCCTCGGGCCGGCGCAGATCCTGGAGCGCCGCCACCGTCGCCTTCGCCATGTTGATCGGATTCGTCGTGCCGAGGCTCTTCGCGAGCACGTTGCGGACGCCGCCGAGCTCCAGCACCGCGCGCACCCCTCCGCCGGCGATGACGCCGGTTCCCTCCGAAGCGGGACGCAGCAGCACTCTCGCCGCGTCGAACCTGCCGAGGACTTCGTGCGTGATCGTCGAGCCGTGCTTCGGGATCGTGAAGAGGTTCTTCTTCGCGTCCTCGACGGCCTTCGTGATCGCGAGCGGGACCTCCCGCGCCTTGCCGTAGCCGACGCCGACGCGGTCGACCTCGTCGCCGACGACGACGAGCGCCGTGAAGGAGAAGCGCCGGCCGCCCTTGACGACCTTCGCGACCCGGTTGATCTCGACGACGCGCTCCTTGAGCTCGCGTGTCTCGGTGTACTCGATCGAACTCATCAGAACTCGAGGCCTCCTTCGCGAGCGCCGTCGGCCAGCGCCTTCACACGTCCGTGGTAGAGGTAGCCGCCGCGGTCGAAGACGCACGTCTCGACGCCCGCCTGCTTCGCCGCCGCCGCGAGCGCCTTTCCGACCGCCTCCGCCTGCGCGGTCTTCTCGCCCTTGAACGACTTCGGCAGCGCGAGATGCGAGGCCGAGGCCACGGTCCGGCCCGTGTCGTCGTCGACGAGCTGCGCCTCGATCCCGCGGTTCGAGCGGAAGACGACGAGACGCGGCCGCTCGGCGGTGCCACGCACCTTCGCGCGCACACGCCGGTGGCGCCGCAGCCGGGCGTCTCTCACGGTGAGGCTAGGCACGCTTGCCGACCTTCCTGCGGACGTACTCCCCTTCGTAGCGGATGCCCTTCCCCTTGTACGGCTCGGGCGGGCGCACCTTGCGGATCTCGGCGGCCGTCTGGCCGACGGCCTGCTTGTCCGTTCCCTTGACGACGATCTGCGTCGGCGTCGGCACCTCGAACGTGATGCCGGTGCGCGGCTTGATCGCGACGGAATGCGAGTAGCCGACGTTGAGCTCGAGGTCGGTGCCCTTGAGCGCGGCGCGGTAGCCGACGCCCTGGATCTCGAGGCGCTTCTCGAAGCCCTGCGTGACTCCCTGCACCATGTTCGCCACGAGCGTCCGCGTGAGGCCGTGGAGCGCACGGTCCTCCCCGCGCTCGGTCGGCCGCGTGACGACGACCTCGCCGTCCCGCTGCTCGATCTTCATGCGCGCAGGAACCTGCTGCTGCAGCGTCCCGAGCGGGCCGGCGACCGCGACGCGGGCAGGCTCGATCGTGACGCTGACGCCGTCGGGGATCGCGATGGGTGCGTTGCCGATTCTGCTCACTGGATCACCAGATGAAGGCCACCACTTCACCGCCGATGCCGCGCTCCTGCGCGGTGCGGCCCGTGACGAGACCGGACGACGTCGAGAGGATCGCGACGCCCATTCCGCCGAGCACGCGCGGAAGGCGGTCCTTCCGGGCGTAGACCCTGCGGCCCGGCTTCGACACGCGCTTCAGGCCCGAGATGACCCGCTCGCGGTTGCGGCCGAACTTGAGGTCGACGACCAGCGTATCGAAGGAGTCGCCCTTCTCCACGTGGTAGTCGCGGATGTACCCCTCCTCCTTGAGGAGGCGGGCGATGTCGACCTTCATCCTCGAGCTCGGCATGGCCGCGTGCTCGTGCAGCGCCTTGTTGGCGTTGCGGATACGGGTCAGCATGTCTGCGATCGGATCGGTCAGCACGGTCCTCGTCCTCTCCTACCAGCTCGACTTCGTCATGCCGGGAATCGCCCCCTGGTGCGCGAGCTCCCGCAGGCAGATCCGGCAGAGGCCGAACTTGCGGAAGACCGCGCGCGGGCGTCCGCACCGGTTGCAGCGCGTGTAGTTGCGCACCTTGAACTTCTGGGGTCGCCGCTGCTTGACGACGAGCGATGTCTTGGCCATCAGTCCTGCCTCCCTTGCACGTCCGCGAACGGCAGGCCGAGGGCCCGCAGCAGCGCGAGGCCGTGCTCGTCGGTCTTCGCGCTCGTCGTGATCGTCACGTCGAGACCGCGGACCTGCTGGATGTCGTCGTAGTTGATCTCCGGGAAGATGAGCTGCTCGCGGATGCCGAGCGAGAAGTTGCCGCGGCCGTCGAACGAGCGCGGATTGAGACCGCGGAAGTCGCGGATCCGCGGCAGCGCGATCGAGACGAGCCGGTCGAGGAACTCGTACATCCGGGCGCCGCGCAGGGTCACGCGCGCGCCGACCGGCATTCCCTCGCGCACCTTGAACTGCGCGATCGACTTGCGGGCGCGGCGCACCTGGGCGCGCTGCCCGGCGATCGTCGTCAGCTCCTCGATCGCGGAGTCGAGAGCCTTCGACTCGGTCTTCGCCTCGCCGACCCCCATGTTGAGCGTGATCTTCTCGACGCGCGGCGACTGCATGATCGAGTCGAGCCCGAGCTCCTCCTTCAGGCGCGGCCGGATCTCGTGCTCGTACTGCTCCTTCAGGCGCGGCGTGTACGTGTCGGCGACGGCGCTCATGTCTGGTCGATCTCCTCGCCGCAGCGCTTGCAGACGCGGACGCGGACCTTCTTGTCCTTGAACGCCTTCTCGACCGTCCCGACGCGGGTCGGCTTGCCGCACGTCGGGCAGACGACCATCACGTTCGAGACCGGCAGCGGAGCGGGCAGCTCGATGATTCCGCCGGGGGTCATCTGCGCACCGCCCAGCCCGGTCGTGTTCTGGATGGGGCGGGGGCGGCGATGTCGCTTGACGACGTTGATGTTCTCGACGACGACGCGCCCTTCCTTGGGCAGCGCTTCGACCACGCGTCCCTCCTTGCCCGCGTCCTTGCCGCGGAGGACGTGCACGACGTCGCCCTTCTTCACTTTCATGGTCTGAGCCACGTCACAACACCTCCGGGGCGAGCGAGACGATCTTCATGAAGTTCTTCTCACGCAGCTCGCGCGCGACCGGGCCGAAGATGCGCGTGCCGCGCGGGTTGCGCTGCTGGTCGATGATCACGGCGGCGTTCTCGTCGAAGGCGATCGTCGTGCCGTCGTCGCGACCGAACGGCTTCTTCGTCCGCACGACGACCGCGCGCACGACCTCTCCCTTCTTGACGGCGCCCTGCGGAGTCGCCGTCTTGACGGTCCCGACGATGATGTCGCCGACGCGCGCGTAGCGGCGGTGGTGCCCGCCGACGACGCGGATGCAGAGGAGCTCGCGGGCGCCCGTGTTGTCGGCCACCCTGAGACGGGACTCCTGCTGGATCACTTCGCAGCCTCCACTACTTCGGCGAGCCGCCAGCGCTTGGTGGCGGACAGCGGGCGCGTCTCGACGATGCGGACGACGTCGCCGACCTTCGCGGCGTTCTGCTCGTCGTGGGCATGGAACTTGACGCTCCGCCGGATCACCTTCTTGTAGCGCTGGTGCGAGGTGATCACGTCGACCTTGACGACGATCGTCTTGTCCATCGCGCTCGAGACGACGACACCGCGCCGCTCCTGGCGCCGGCCGCGCTCGTGATCCGGCTTCGGCTGGCGGACGATGGGCTTGCGCTCGCCGCCCGACGCAGCGTGGCGCGGGCGTGTCTTCTGCGGGCGCAGCCGGCGGGGCAAGCGCTTCCGCTTCGGCTTCGGCCCGGGCTGGGGAGCGCTCGGCGCCTCGCCCTCCTCGGGCTCGGCGGTGGTCGCAGCGCCGCCGGTCTCGGCCTCGCCGGCAGGCTCTGCCGCGGCGGGCTCCGCTTCGGCGGCAGGCTCCTCCTCGGCCGCAGGCTCCTCCTCGGCGGCCGGCTCCGGCTCCCCCGCTGCCGGCTCGGCAGCGGGAGCGTCTTCCGGCGCAGCCTGGGCCTTCTCGGCGGGAGCCTCTTCAGCCGCGGCCTCGGCTTCCTCGGCGGGAGCCTCTTCCGCGGCGGCCTCGGTCGTCTCCGAAGCCTCCGCCTCTACCGGGGTCTCCTCGACCGGCGCGTCGCCGGGCTCCGCGCTCTGGGTTTCTTCGTTCTGGGTCTCTTCAGCCATCTCTCTAACCCGCCCTTGCCTTCTCTGCCTCGCGTTCGTTCACGACCGTCAGGATCCGCGCGATCTCGCGCTTCGCTAGCTGCAGGCGCGCGTGGTTCTCGAGCGCGCCCGTCACCGACTGGAAACGGAGGTTGAACAGCTCCTGCCGCCGTTCCGCCAGCCGGTGATCGAGTTCGTCGTCGCTCAGCGTGCGCAGCTCCGATGCCCTCGTCAAAACAGTGCTTCCTCTCTCTTCACGACCTTCGTCTTCACGGACAGCTTCTGACCGGCCAGGCGGAGCGCCTCCTTCGCGAGCGGCTCCGGAACACCGGCGAGCTCGAACATCACGCGCCCGGGCTTGATGACGCAGACCCAGCCCTCGGGCGAGCCCTTGCCGGAGCCCATCCGTGTCTCCGCCGGCTTCTTCGTGAAGCTCTTGTCGGGGAAGACGTTGATCCAGACCTTGCCGCCGCGCTTGATCTTGCGCGTCATCGCGATCCGGGCCGCCTCGATCTGGCGATTCGTGATCCAGCCGGCGTCGAGCGCCTTGAGCCCGTAGTCGCCGTGCTGCACCGCCGTCTGGCCGCTCGCGACGCCGCCGCGCCGGCCGCGATGCACCTTGCGGAACTTCGTCTTCTTCGGCATGAGCATCAGCTCTCACCGTCCTTCCCCGACGCCGCAGGCGACTCGCCTTCGCCCTTGCCGGACGACGGCGGCTTTGCCGCCGGCGCTTCCGGCGCCTTCGCCTTGCGGGTTCCGCGCTTCGGCTTCTCGGGAGCGGGGTCGCCGGACTGCCCGAGCTTCTTCGGGTCTTCGGTCTGCTGCGTCGGCGTCGTCGTGTCCGGCGCCTCCGCGACCTCCTTGGGAGTGACCTTGGCCTGCGGCTCGACCACCGGCTGCTCGCGTCCCTCGCCGGACGTCGCCCGCTCGTCGGTGCGCGGCTGCTCGACGTTCTCCTGACCGCGCGTGCGGTCCCGCCCGCCGGCCCCCTGCTCTTCCGGCCGGACGGGGGCTCCGCCGGTGCCGCTTCCAGCCCTACGAGCCGAGGCGGGACGTGCTCCCTGGCCGGGGCCGCGACCCCTGCCGCGGCCGGAGCCGCCGGAGCCGCCCTGGCCCCGACGCCGCTGCCGAACCGGACCGAGGCCCTCGCGGTCGGGCCCGCCGCGGCGCCCGCTCTCGCGGGAGGCGCCGAGGCCCTCGAGCGCGCCGCCGCGCCGGCGCCTCGTGTCCTGGTCGCCGAGCCGCGTGTCGCCGTCGCCGAAGCCCTCCGGCATGATCTCGCCCTTGTTGATCCAGACCTTGACGCCGATCCGACCGGCCGTCGTCTTCGCCTCGACGAAGCCGTAGTCGATGTCGGCACGAATCGTGTGGAGCGGGACGCGTCCCTCGCTGTACATCTCGCGCCGGCTCATCTCGCCGCCGCCGAGGCGCCCCGAGCACTGGATCTTCACCCCGGCCGCTCCCGAGCGGATCGCTGACGCGAGCGCGCGCTTCATCGCCCGCCGGAAGGCGACGCGATTCGAAAGCTGCTCGGCGATCGACTGCGCGACGAGCTTCGCGTCGAGCTCCGGGCGCTTGATCTCGTTGATGTTGATGTGGACGTTCTTCTGCGTCAGCGCGTGCAGGTCGCGACGCAGCGCGTCGACCTCGACACCGGACTTGCCGATCACGATTCCGGGCCGCGCGGTGTAGATGTCGACCGTGATCCGCTGCTTGTCCTTGCGGATCAGGATGTCCGACAGGCCCGCGTGCGCGAGCTTGT
Source organism: uncultured Actinomycetes bacterium (assembly GCA_963746965.1). Lineage (GTDB taxonomy): Bacteria > Actinomycetota > Thermoleophilia > Gaiellales > Gaiellaceae > Palsa-739. The sequence continues at coordinate 2,815,367 of CAVVDH010000001.1, forward strand.
TGTAGATGTGCTCGCGGATACGGACGTCCTCGAGGATGTAGCCCGCGAACTCCTTCTTGCCGGTGTACCAGTTGGACTTCCAGTCGTGGATCACGCCCACGCGGAGCCCGCCAGGATGGATCTTCTGTCCCACCTACTCCTCGCTCTCCGTCTCGGGGGTCTCCGACTCCGTCTCGGTGGCCTCGCTCTCGGCGGCCTCGCTCTCGGCGGCCTCGTCTTCGGGTGCTTCCTGCTCCTCGACGGCCTCGGGCTCGACGGCCTCCGGCTCGACCGCCTCGGGCCGGGGAGCGCGCCGCGGCGGCACCGCCGGAGCCGCGGACAGCGGCGATCCCTGTGCGAGCTCGATCGTGATGTGACACGTGCGCTTGCGGATGCGCGCGACGCGGCCACGGGCGCGGGCACGCCACCGCTTCAGGGTAGGCCCTTCGTCCGCGTAGGCGGCGGCGATCACGAGCTCGTCGCCCTGCCAAAGGAGGTCGGGGCGCGACTCCGCGTTCGCGACGGCCGAGCGCAGCACCTTCTCCACGTCCTTGGCGACGGCGCGGTTCGAGAAGGCGAGGATCGTCCTCGCCTCCGGCACCGAGCGGCCACGGATGAGGTCGGTGACGAGCCGCGCCTTCCGCGCGCTCGAGTGCACCCACCGCGCCTGGGCGCGCACCGTCTGCCGCTCCTGCTCGACGACGGCCATGCCTAGCGCTTCACCTTCGCCGTCCGGTCGCCGGCGTGCCCACGGAACGTCCTCGTGGGCGCGAACTCGCCGAGCTTGTGCCCGACCATCTGCTCCGAGATGAACACGGGAACATGCTTACGGCCGTCGTGGACCGCGATCGTGTGCCCGACCATCTCGGGGAAGATCGTCGAGGCGCGCGACCAGGTCCGCACCATGTTCTTCTGGCCCGACTCGTTCATCGCCTCGATCCGGCTCATCAGCCGGTCCTCCACGAACGGCCCCTTCTTCGACGACCTGCTCACTAGCGGCGACCCTCCTTGCCGCGGCGACGGCCGCGGACGATCAGCTTGTCCGATTCCTTGTGCTTGCGCCGGGTGCGCTTGCCGAGCGTCGGCACGCCCCACGGCGTCACCGGGTGACGGCCTCCCTTCGACTTGCCCTCGCCGCCGCCGTGCGGGTGGTCGACGGGGTTCATCGCGGAGCCGCGCACCGACGGGCGCTTCCCGCGCCAGCGGCTGCGGCCGGCCTTGCCGCCGGTGATGTTCTGATGGTCGACGTTGCCGACCTGGCCGATCGTCGCCCGGCAGGTGAGCGGCACGCGCCGCATCTCGCCGGACGGAAGGCGCAGGACTGCGAACACGCCGTCCTTGGCCACGAGCTGGATCCCGGAGCCGGCGGAGCGCGCCATCTTCGCGCCCCCGCCGGGCTTGAGCTCGACCGCGTGGACGAGCGTGCCCGTCGGGATGTTCTCGAGCGGAAGCGCGTTGCCGACGCGGATGTCCGCGCCCGGACCCGACTCGACGGTCGCGCCGACCCGCAGCTGCGCCGGCGCGAGGATGTAGCTCTTCGCGCCGTCGGCGTAGTGGAGGAGCGCGATCCGCGCCGAGCGGTTCGGGTCGTACTCGATCGCGGCGACCTTGGCCGGCACGCCGTCCTTGCGCCGCTTGAAGTCGATGATCCGATAGCGGCGCTTGTGACCGCCGCCCTGGTGGCGCGTCGTGATCCGACCGTTCGTGTTGCGGCCGCCCTTCTTCGAGAGCGGCGCGAGCAGGCTCTTCTCCGGCTCCGAGCGCGTGACCTCCTCGAAGGTCGAGACGGACATGAAGCGGCGGCCGGCGCTCGTCGGCTTGTATCTCCTGATCGGCACGGCTAGAGCTGAGCCCCCTCGAAGATCTCGATCTTGTCGCCGGCCTTGAGCTCGACGACGGCCTTCTTCCAGCCGGGGCGCGTGCCCTTGATCAGCCCGCGCCGCTTCGGCTTGGCCGGCATCTTGACGACGTTGACGCCCACGACCGTGACGTCGAAGAGCTCCTCGACGGCCTGGCGGATCTGCGTCTTGTGCGCGTCCTTGTGCACCTTGAACGTGTAGCGGTTCTCCGTGATCTGGTGGTAGCTCTTCTCGCTCACCACCGGCTTGATCAGGATCTCTCCCGGGTGGAGGCTCATGCGCACCTCCCCTGCACGAGCGGCAGCGCGGCCTCGCTCACCACGAGGGAGCGCGCCCACACGACGTGTGCGACCTCGAGCTCCGCGGGCACGGTCACGAGCACACGCGGCAGGTTCCGGAACGACTTGATCAGCGCCTCCTCGTCCTCGCCCACCACGAGCACCGTCGGCGTCGGCTGGCCCCAGCCCTCGAGCAGCTCGACGGCCTGCTTCGTCGAAGGCGCCTCGAACGAGTCGCCGGCGACGAGGCCGAGCGTGCCCGCCTGCGCGTGGTCGCTGAGCGCGGCACGCAGCGCGGCCCGGGCGGCCTTCTTGTTCACCTTGAGCGAGAAGTCCCGCGGCACCGGCGGGAACGCGACGCCTCCCCCGCTGAACTGCGGCGCGCGGATCGTCCCCTGGCGGGCGCGGCCCGTGCCCTTCTGGCGCCACGGCTTCGAGCGACCGCCGGCGACGAGACCACGACTCTTCGCCGCCCGCGTGCCCTGCCGCCGCGCGTTCAGCTCGGCGCGCACGGCCTCGTGCACGAGGTGCGGCCTGATCTCGGCGGCGAAGACGGCCTCGTCGAGCGAGACCTCCTTCTTCGCGCCGCCGAGCAGAGGTGCCTTGGGAGCAGCCATCTAGCGCGCGTCCTCCCGGATCTCGACGAGCCCGTTCTTCGGGCCCGGCACGGCGCCCTTGACGAGCAGGAGGTTCCGCTCCGGGTCGACCGAGTGGACGGTGAGCCCGACCTGCGTCGCGCGCTTGCCGCCCATGCGGCCGGCCATGCGAACGCCCTTGAAGACGCGCGAGGGCGTCGCCGAGGCGCCGATCGAGCCGGGCTTGCGGACGTTGTGCGAGCCGTGGGTGACCGGGCCGCGGGAGAAGTTGTGCCGCTTCACCGTTCCCTGGAAGCCCTTGCCGATGCCGGTGCCCGAGACCTTCACCTTGTCGCCGGGCTGGAAGACCTCGACGGTGACGTTCTCGCCCTGGACCGCGTCGGCGAAGTGCCCGCGGAACTCGACGAGGTGCCGGTAGGCGCCGTCGATGCCCGCCTTCGCGAGGTGGCCGCGCTCGGCCTTCGAGATCTTGCGCTCGGCGACCGGCTCCCACGCGAGCTGGACGGCCTCGTAGCCGTCGGCGTCGGGCGTGCGGACGGCGACCACGGGACACGGTCCCGCCTCGATCACGGTCACCGGCGTCACGCCGCCGCTCTCCTCGTCGAAGAGCTGCGTCATGCCGAGCTTCTTGCCGATGATTCCGCGCATCGCTAGAGCTTGATCTCGATGTCGACGCCGGCCGGGAGGTCGAGCCGCATGAGCGAGTCGACCGTCTTCGGGGTCGGCGAGTGGATGTCGATCAACCGCTTGTGCGTGCGCACCTCGAAGTGCTCCCGCGAGTCCTTGTCCTTGAACGGCGAGCGGATCACGCAGTAGACGTTCTTCTCGGTGGGCAGGGGCACGGGGCCGGTGATGGTGGCGCCGGTGCGCTGGGCCGTGTCCACGATGTCGCGCGCGGACTTGTCCACCTGCTGGTGGTCGTAGCCCTTCAGACGGATGCGGATCTTCTGTTGTGGCACCGGCGCCCCTATCCCTTTCCTACTTGATGATCTCGGTCACGGCGCCCGCACCGACGGTGCGGCCACCTTCACGGATCGCGAAGCGGAGGCCCTGATCCATTGCGATCGGCTGGATCAGTTCGATCTCCATGTTCGTGTTGTCGCCCGGCATGACCATCTCCTGGCCCTCCGGCAGCTTGATCGCGCCGGTGACGTCGGTCGTCCGGAAGTAGAACTGCGGCCGGTAGTTGTTGAAGAACGGCGTGTGACGGCCGCCCTCGTCCTTCGAGAGGACGTAGACCTCGGCCTTGAAGTGCGTGTGCGGGGTGATCGAGCCCGGCTTCGCAAGCACCTGGCCACGCTCGACCTCCTCGCGCTTGACGCCGCGGAGCAGTGCGCCCGCGTTGTCCCCGGCCTGCGCGTAGTCGAGGGTCTTCTGGAACATCTCGAGCCCGGTCACGACGGTCTTCTCGACCTCCGGGTGGATGCCGACGATCTCGACCTCGTTGCCGACTTCGCACTTGCCCTGCTCGATGCGGCCGGTGACGACGGTGCCGCGGCCCGTGATCGTGAACACGTCCTCGATCGGCATGAGGAAGGGCTTGTCCACGTCGCGCTGCGGCTCCGGGATGTAGCTGTCCACGGCCTCCATGAGCTCGAGGATCTTCGGAGTCCACTCCGCGTCGCCCTCGAGCGCCTTGAGCGCCGAGACGTGGACGATCGGGATCTCGTCGCCCGGGAACTCGTAGCGGGTCAGGAGCTCGCGCACCTCCAGCTCGACGAGCTCGAGCAGCTCCGGGTCGTCGACCATGTCCGCCTTGTTGAGGGCCACGACGATCGCCGGCACCTGCACCTGGCGAGCGAGCAGGATGTGCTCGCGCGTCTGCGGCATGGGGCCGTCGGCCGCCGAGACCACGAGGATCGCCCCGTCCATCTGGGCGGCGCCCGTGATCATGTTCTTGATGTAGTCGGCGTGTCCCGGGCAGTCGACGTGCGCGTAGTGACGGTTGTCCGTCTCGTACTCGACGTGCGCGGTGTTGATCGTGATGCCGCGCTGGCGCTCCTCCGGTGCGTTGTCGATCGACGCGAAGTCGCGCACAGCCGTGTTGGTGCCCTTCTCCGAGAGCACCTTCGTGATCGCCGCGGTCAAGGTCGTCTTGCCGTGGTCGATGTGACCGATGGTGCCGACGTTGACGTGCGGCTTCGTCCGTTCGAACTTCTGCTTGGCCATTGGTGGCTCTCCCTGTCTCCCTTTCTCGCTCGCTCAGCTCTCGTTCGCTCAGCCCTGTGCGTCGATGATCTCGCTCGCGATCGACTGAGGCACTTCCTCGTAGCGATCGAACTGCATGGTGAAATCGGCCCGGCCCTGCGTCATCGAGCGCAGGTCGGTCGCGTAGCCGAACATCTCGGCCAGCGGGACGCTCGCCTTCACGACCTGGGCGTTGCCGAGGGGGTTCATCGACTCGATCCGGCCCCGGCGGCTGTTGAGGTTCCCCATCACGTCGCCGAGATACTCCTCCGGCGTGGTCACCTCGACCGCCATGGTCGGCTCGAGCAACCGCGGCTTCGCCCGCTTCAGCGCCTCCTTGAAGGCCATCGAACCGGCGATCTTGAACGCCCGCTCGCTCGAGTCGACGTCGTGGTACGACCCGTCGACGAGCTCGATCTTGACGTCCACGACGGGATAGCCCGCGAGGATGCCGGAGCCCATCGCCTCCCGGATCCCGGCGTCGACGGCCGGGATGTACTCCTTCGGGATCTTGCCGCCGACGATCTTGTCGACGAACTCGTAGCCCGCGCCCGGCTGCTGCGGGTAGAGGTTGATGACGGCGTCGCCGTACTGACCCGAGCCGCCCGTCTGCCGGACGAACTTGCCCTGCACTTTCTCGGCCGGCTTGGAGATCGTCTCGCGGTACGCCACCTGGGGGCGCCCGACGTTCGCGTCGACGTTGAACTCCCGCTTGAGGCGGTCGACGATGATCTCGAGGTGCAGCTCGCCCATCCCGGAGATGAGCGTCTGCCCCGTCTCCTCGTCGGTCTCGACGCGGAAGGTCGGATCCTCCTCCGCCAGCCGCGAAAGACCGGTCGACAGCTTGTCCTGGTCGGCCTTCGACTTCGGCTCGACCGCGACCGCGATCACCGGGTCGGGGAAGGTCATCGACTCGAGCACGATCGGCGCGTTGTCGGCGGCGAGCGTGTCGCCGGTCGTCGTCGACTTGAGGCCGACCCCCGCGGCGATCTCGCCGGCCATGATCTCCTCCCGCTCCTCGCGGTGGTTCGCATGCATCTGGAGGATGCGGCCCACGCGCTCGGTGCGGCCGGTCGTCGTGTTGAGGACGCGGTCGCCCGCCTTGAGCGTGCCGGAGTAGACCCGGAAGTACGTGAGCTTGCCGACGTAGGGGTCGGACATGACCTTGAACGCCAGCGCCGAGAACGGCGCCTTCGGGTCGGCCGGCCGCTCCTCGTCCGAGCCGTCCTTCGGGTCGACCCCGTGCACCGCCGGCACGTCGAGCGGGCTCGGCAGGTACTCGACGACGGCGTCGAGCAGGAGCTGGACGCCCTTGTTCTTGAAGGCGGAGCCGAGCAGGACCGGCGTGATCTCGTCGGCGAGCGTGCCCGCGCGGACGGCCCGGCAGATCATGTCGGGCGTCACCGAGGACTCGTCCTCGATGTACGCGGCGAGCACCTCGTCGTCGAAGTGCGAGATCGCGTCGATCAGCTGGTGGTGGTACTCCTGCGCCTGCTCGACGAGCTCGGCCGGGATCTCGACGACGTCGAACTCCTTGCCGAGGTCGTCCTTGTAGGTCACGGCCTGCATCTCGACGAGGTCGACGACACCCGTGAAGTTGTCCTCCGAGCCGATCGGGATCTGGAGCGGCACCGGGTTGGCGCCGAGCCGGTCGCGCATCGACTGCACGGCGGCGAAGAAGTTCGCGCCGGTGCGGTCCATCTTGTTGATGAACGCGATGCGCGGCACCTTGTACTTGTCCGCCTGCCGCCAGACCGTCTCGGACTGCGGCTGCACGCCCGCGACGGAGTCGAACACCGCGACCGCGCCGTCGAGGACACGCAGGCTGCGCTCGACCTCGACCGTAAAGTCCACGTGGCCGGGCGTATCGATGATGTTCACACGATGGTCACGCCAGAACGCCGTCGTCGCCGCCGACGTGATCGTGATCCCGCGCTCCTGCTCCTGGGCCATCCAGTCCATGACCGCGGTGCCCTCGTGCACCTCGCCCAGCTTGTAGGCGCGGCCGGTGTAGTAGAGGATCCGCTCGGTCGTCGTCGTCTTGCCCGCGTCGATGTGGGCCATGATCCCGATGTTCCGGACGCGGGCGAGCGCTATGGGCTGCTCTGTCATCTTCGTGCTCAAGTCTTCTCCTTGCCTCGCCTACCAGCGGTAGTGCGCGAACGCCTTGTTCGCCTGCGCCATCCGGTAGACGTCGTCTTTCCGCTTGAACGCGCCGCCCTGCTGGTTCAGCGCGTCGAGAATCTCGTTGGCCAGCTTGTCCGGCATGCCCTTCTCGCGCCGCTCGCGCGCGTACGAGACGAGCCAGCGCACCGCGAGGGTGCGGGCGCGCCGCTGCGGCACCTCGACCGGGACCTGGTAGTTCGCGCCGCCGACGCGGCGACTGCGCACCTCGAGCACCGGGGTGACCGTCTTCACCGCCTGCTCGAGCACCTCGACCGGCGGCCGGCCGGTCTTCGTCCCGACGGTCTCGAGCGCCTCGTACACGATCTGCTCGGCGATCGACTTCTTGCCGTCGAGCATGACCTTGTTGATCACCTGCGTGACGAGCGGCGAGCCGTAGACCGCGTCGGGATCGACCGTGCGAACCTGCACCTCCGCGCGACGAGGCACTACGAACCCCTCTTCGCGCCGTACTTCGAGCGGCCTTGCTTCCGGTCCGAGACGCCGCCCGTGTCGAGTGCGGCGCGGATGATCTTGTACCGGTAGCCCGGCAGATCCTTGGTCGAGCCGCCCCGGACGAGCACGACGGAGTGCTCCTGGAGGTTGTGCCCCTCACCCGGAATGTAGGCGCCGACCTCGGCCCCGTTCGTGAGGCGGACGCGCGCGACCTTGCGCAGCGCCGAGTTCGGCTTCCTCGGTGTCTGCGTCATGACGCGCGTGCACACGCCGCGCTTTTGCGGCGCGCCGGCCAGCGCAGGCGTCTTCGTCTTCGCCTTCGCGGCCTTCCGGCCCTTGCGCACGAGTTGGTTGACGGTCGGCAAACGAGTCCTTTCGTAAAGAGACGGTCGGCTGGGACCAGAGCGTCCCGGCCAACCGGCCCGCGGCATGGTAGCGAACCCGCGCCGACCCCGCCAAATCAGCCAGAAACCCACCGATTCGGCCAGTAGCTCCCACGCCGGACCGAACCTAGAGTACGCGCACCGAAGAAGGGGATTCTGCGGCTGCCATGCACTGGTCATTGATCGGTCTCGCTGCGGCGCTCGGCGTCTGCCTCGTCGTCGTGCTCGAGCTCGTCCGCCGGCTCCGGCGCAGAACGTCCCGGGACGTGCAGGTGCAGGTGGCGGACACGGTGGAGAACCTCGAGGCACGGCTCGACGAGCTCGCGCAGGAGCTGGGCAGCGCGGTGCGGCGGGCCGAGGAGGAGTCGCGGCGCAGCCGGTTCCTCGCTCAGGTCGGTACGACGATCGATCTCGACGACGCGCTCGGCTCGACGCTCGAGGCGGCCGCCGGGCTTCCCAGGATCGATGCCGCGGTCGTCGAGCTCGACCCGGTGGGCGACGAGACCGAGCGGCTGGTCGGCTCCATCGGCCTGGACGACGACGACGAGAGAACCGTGAGGATCTTCACCGGCCCGCCGGACCACCGCGAGGCTCGGGCGATCGAGCTCTCGTATCTCTACGCCGAGGAGCAGGCGGTCGGAGCCGTGCACGGAGCTCTCGGCGTGCCGCTCGTCGGCCGCAGTGGGCGAATCGGATGGCTCGGCGTCTTCTCCCGCGATCCCGACGTCCGGTTCGGGGACGACGACCTGCGGCAGCTCGAGGAGCTCGCCGAGCGCGTCGCGCCGGCGATCGAGAACGCACGCCGGTTCCGCGAGGCGCGCCTGCTCGCCGATCTCGACTCGCTGACGGGCCTCCACAATCGCCGCTACTTCCACGAGACGCTCACGCGCGAGGTCGACCGTGCCCAGCGGTATCAGCGGCGGCTGTCGCTCGTGATCGTCGACGTGGACGGCTTCAAGGAGATCAACGACCGGATCGGCCACCTGGCGGGAGATGCCGTGCTCTCGGAGATCGCGGAACGGCTTCGCCAGGTCGTGCGCTCGGCCGACATCCCCTGTCGGATCGGCGGCGACGAGCTGGCCGTGATCGTGCCGGAGGTCGAGGTGGGCCAGGCCCAGCAGCTGGTCGAGCGGATCCAGCAGGCGGTCTCGTCGCAGGCGATCGCGCGCGCCGGCCGGGTCCGCGTCTCGGCCGGCGCAGCCGACCTGCAGCCGAACGACACGCCCACGACCTTCTTCGAGCGGGGCGACGAGGCCCTCTACGCGGCGAAGCGCGCGGCGCGCGACAGGCGCGCGAGCGACGCCGGCGGCCGCTGACGCGGTAGCTCGCGAAGCTGGCGCTTCGCTCGCTCGAAACCGTAGAGGGCGGCCCAGGGCCGGAGGCTAAGACAGCCGCGCAGCGGCGGCTTAGCCGGAGGCCGGACTGCGCTCGCGTCGGCCCCTGGCCGCACGCGAGCGCACGAGGCAGCCATCCCATCCAGAGCATCGCAAGCGAGACAGCACGGAGCCGACCGGAGACCGCGCTCTCCGGTCGGCGCAGTTCCGTCCTCAGCGAGCGAAGCGCAGCTTCGCTCGCTACGCCACGTCGTCGGGCCCGAATTCGCGGACGACGCGGGCCGGGACGCCCGCGACCATCGTGTACGGCGCGACGTCCGTGGTGACGACGCTCCCCGCGCCGACGATCGCGTACTCGCCCACGGTCACGCCGGCGAGGATCGTGCTGCGCAGGCCGAGGTAGGCGCCGCGCCGGATCGTCGTTCGCAGGTCGGCGCGCGTCGACTCGTCGCCGAGCAGGCGATGGAAGTGGCGCGGGTAGTACGTGTGCCCGAGGATCGTCGTCTGCGCGATCACGGTCACGTCGTCCTCGAGCGTGACCGACGACGGGACGGCGTCGTCGATGAACACCTCCGTGCCGATGAAGACGCGCCGGCCGACGTGGACGCCACGCCGCCGGTGGAGCGTCACACGCGCTGCGGGGGGCAGCGGCGCGTACCGGGCGGCGACGTGCAGCCAGCGCCGGCCGACGGCGCCGACGACGCGCATCCCCTGCGTCTCCGGCCCGACCGGAATGTTGCCCCACAGCTTCTCGAGCATCCCGACAGGCTAAGCCCTGGAGGGGCTGGACCTACTCGATGCGCAGGAACGGCAGGTACTGCGTGAGGTCGATGGCGGCCGGCTGCGGGAGATCGTCGTGCGTGCAGATCGTCCGGCTGAGGAACACGTTCTGCCGCGCGATCGTCCAACGCTCGAACGACTGCGCGCGCTCGAAGCCGCGCAGGGCCGCGACGATCGCCGGCCGGACGGAGGAGAGCGGCAGCGCGCCGAGGGGCTGGGCCGCGCTCAACGGCTTGACGGACAGCTTGCCGAGCAAGGTCGTGAGGTGCGTCTTCCGGCCGGTCGGCAGGGCGAAGAGCCGTTGCGGCGCTGCCTCGGCGAGCGCAAAGCCTCTGCCCTGGCCGGCGAGCCAGGGTGGCGAGGGCGAGACGCGAACGAGCCGCACGAGCAGGTCGGGATACGCGGCGTAGAAGTCGGCCACCTCCCGCCCGGTCGGCGGTGGCGCGTACCGCTGCTGCTCGAGGCGGGCGCGGCGGAGCTCGTCGCCGAGCACCCCCCGTGCGATTCCGACGGTCGCGTGTGCCTGCCGGAGCGCGGCGAGGTACGCGGTGCGCCGGCCGTGGAAGGAGTCCCGGACGACCTCGCGTTCGGCTGCGAGCACCGCGCGCCGCGACACGGGACTCTCGGCAGCCTCGACGAGCCGCTCGAACAGCGCGCTGAGGGCGGCGTTCCGGTCGCCCGTCATCGCCTGCAGCGACGCAACGGCGAGGGCACCGACCGGAGCGCCGCCTTCCGCGCGGCAGATCGTCCCGTGCGCGAGCAGGATCTGCCCGTCGGTGAGCGACCGGTCGAAGTGCGGCCCGAGCTTCTTCGGTGCGTTGCAGAGCGTGCGCGTCCGAGCCCAGAGCCAGACGCACGCCGCCTTCGGCTTCGCGGGATCCGCCTCCTTGCGGTTCCACTCCTGCCAGCCCCAGGAGAAGACCGAGCCGATCCCGAGCTCCTTCGCGACCTCCTTCGCCGACAGCGCCTCCCACTTCACGACCTGGAACCACGCCGAGGCGGGCCGGAGGCCGTTGCGGCCGCCGACACCCTTCTCGCTCAGGAAGCTGAGCATGAGGCCGAGGCGGTTCGCAGGGATCCCGATCGAGCTCAGCGCGCCGATCGCATGCCGGTAGCTCTCCCGCAGCAGGCGGTTCCCGAGGACCGGCCCGAGCGGCCAGATCGTCGTCGCCGGCAGGTAGACCTCAC
>CAVVDH010000002.1:0-15790 GCA_963746965.1 uncultured Actinomycetes bacterium
CGAAGCTCGCGGACGGTGGACTCCGACGTCGTCGTTGTGGGAGGCGGCATCATCGGCCTCGCCTCGAGTCTCGGTCTGCTCGAGCGGTCGCCGGGGCTCCGCCTGACCCTGCTCGAGAAGGAGCCGGTGCTGGCGGCTCACCAGAGCGGTCACAACTCCGGAGTCGTCCACGCCGGGCTCTACTACGGTGCGGGCTCGCTCAAGGCAACGCTCTGCCGCGAAGGCCGCGCGGCGCTCGAGACGTTCTGTCACGGGCACGAGATTCCGCTCCTCCGGTGCGGCAAGCTCGTCGTCGCGGTCGAGGAGTCGGAGCTCGAGGGGCTCGCCGAGCTGAAGAGGCGCGGCACGGCCAACGGACTCGAGGATCTCGCCGAGCTCGACGAGAAAGAGCTCCGCGAGGTCGAGCCGCACGTGCGCGGCATCCGCGCGCTCCATGTGCCGGAGACCGGCGTCGTGGACTTCGGCCACGTAGCGCAACGCATGGCTGACCGGCTCCGCAGCCAGGGCGTGCATCTCGAGTTTGGCGCCCGCGTCGAGCGAATCGACCGGGACGGCGAGGGTCTTGTCGTCTCGACATCGAGCGGAAGCGTCAGGACGAGCTGCCTCGTGGCCTGCGCCGGACTCCAGGCCGATCGCGTCGCGGCCATGGCGGGAGTCGACGTGGGGGCGCGCATCGTTCCGTTCCGCGGCGCCTACTGGGTCCTGCGAGACGGTGGGGCAAGACTCGTTCGAGGCCTCGTCTACCCGGTGCCGGATCCCCGGTTCCCGTTCCTCGGGGTCCACTTCACTCGCCGCTTCGACGGCGCCGTCTGGGCGGGACCGAACGCGATGCCCGCGCTTGCGCGCGAGGGCTACAGCCGGTCGAGCGTCTCGCTGCGAGACGCCGCGAGCGCGTTCTGCTGGCCGGGCTTCGTGCGTTTCGCGGGTCGCTACACCCGTATGGGCGTGACCGAGATCTGGCGCGACGCCGTCAAGGCCGCTGCGGTACGCGAGATGCGCCGCTATCTCCCGGGGCTCGACCCCCGTGACGTCGTTCGCGGGCCGAGCGGTGTTCGGGCCCAGGTGATGAAGAAGAGCGGCGAGCTCGTCGACGACTTCTTGCTCGCGGAAGGGCCGCGGTCCCTCCACGTGATCAACGCGCCGTCGCCCGCGGCTACGTCCTCCCTCGCTATCGGCCGGCTCGTGGCCGAGCGTGCGGTCGAGTCGTTCGGGCTCTGAAGAGAGCGCGGGCTAGCATGGGCTGGCCACGGACAGGAAAGGATCGCCGCTTCATGCCGGAAATCGAAGGCTCGACCATCGCCGTCGTCGGCGGCGCAGGATTCATCGGCTCGCACATCGTCGACCAGCTGCTCGACGAGCCCGTCGAGCGCGTCATCGTCGTCGACAACTTCGTGCGGGGCACGCGCGGCAACCTCGAGCAGGCCGCCAAGGATCCACGCGTCGACGTTCGCGAGGGATCGATCCTCGATCTGCCGTTTCTCCACCAGGTGATGGAGGAGAGTGACTACGCGTTCCATCTCGCCGCGCTGTGGCTGCACGAATGCGTGCATCACCCCCGCGATGCCGTCAACGTCAACGCTCTCGGCACCTTCAACGTGATCGAGGCCGCCCAGCAGGCGAACGTCGGCAAGGTCGTCTACTCGTCGTCCGCCTCCGTCTACGGCGATGCGCTCGCGCTCCCGATGACCGAAGAGCACCCCTTCAACAACCGAACGCTGTATGGAGCGACGAAGATCGCCGGCGAGCAGTTCTTCCGTGCCTTCAACGAGCAGCAGGGCCTCGATTACGTCGGCCTCCGCTACATGAACGTGTACGGGCCGCGGATGGATTACAAGGGCACCTACGTCAGCGTGATCATGAAGGTGCTCGACCGGGTCGAGGCCGGCGAGCCCCCGCTCGTCTTTGGCGACGGGTCCCAGGCCTACGACTTCGTCCACGTCGACGACGTCGCGCGCGCGAACGTGCTCGCGCTGAAGTCCGACGCGACCGACGTCTTCCTCAACGTGGGAATGGGCGTCCAGACGACGATCAACGAGCTCGTCGAGCGCCTGCTGGCACTCACGGGCAGCGACCTGCGGCCCGAGTACCTCCCGCAGGAGCAGATGTTCGTGACGAACCGGATCGGCAGCACGGAGCTGGCCGAGGAGCTGACCGGATTCAGGGCGACGATCCAGCTCGACGAGGGGCTCGGTTCGGTGATCGAGTGGCGCCGGCAGGACAAGCTCAGCGGGGCGAAGGCCTCGTAGCGCTCCGCGTCCTGCACTGCCCCGACGTCGTCGGCGGCAACCCGCCCGGTCTGGCCGCCGCCGAGCGGGAGCTCGGTATCGACAGCCGCACGCTCGTGTTGCGAGCGTCGCCATACGGCTATCCGTCGGACGAGATCGTGTGGAACGACGGTGACGGAGCCTTCGTGCGGGAGCGCAAGCGCTGGAGCTTGCTCCCGCGCATGCTGCGCGACTTCGACGTCGTCCACTTCAACGCCGGCTCCACGATCGCACCGGAGCGTGTTGCGGTCGATTCGCTCGATCCGGAGCGCGCAGCCAGGGCACGCACGCGGATCTGGGCTGCGTACGCGGCGGCGTTCGAGCAACTCGACCTGCGTCTGCTGGCGCGGGCGGGGAAGGCGATCTTCGTCACCTTCCAGGGCAGCGATGCCCGGCCGGGCAGGACGAGCGCGGCGGCCGACGAGATCAAGCGGCGACGAATCGCGCGCTTCGAACGACATGCGGACGGGATCTACGCGCTCAATCCCGATCTGCTTCACGTCCTGCCGGCGCCGGCGCGCTTCGTCCCGTACACGAACGTCGACCCCCGCGAGTGGCAGTCACCGCCCGCCGAGGGCGCCGAGCTCCCGCTCGTGGTCCACGCGCCGACGGATCGGGAGATCAAGGGGACACAGTTCGTGCTCGACGCCGTTGCGCGCCTGCAGGCAGAAGGCGTTCCGTTCCGCTTCGAGCTCGTGGAGGGCCTGACACACGTCGAGGCGAGAGCGCTGTACGGCCGGGCCGACCTTCTGGTCGACCAGCTTCTCGTCGGCTGGTACGGCGGCCTCGCGGTCGAATTGATGGCGCTCGGGCGGCCTGTCGTCGCCTATCTGCGGGACGAGGATCTCGACGTCTTGCCCCCCGCGATGCGCGCAGAGCTTCCGGTCGTCTCCGCGCAGCCGGCCACCATCTACGACGTGCTCAAGGACCTGCTGACGACGCGGCGGGGCGAGCTGGCCGAGATAGGCCGCCGGGGGCGTGTGTACGTCGAGCGCTGGCACGATCCGCGCCGGATAGCGGGGGAGATCGTCGCGGACTACCGCGCGGCGGTCGAGCGCCGCCGCAGTCGAGGGCCTAGTCGATCTCGACGCCGAAGCAGTCGATCCAGCGGATCAGGTTGAGCCAGCGCCACGCCGTCGGATCGAACGGCTTGCGCCCGTCCCGCATCTCCTGCCAGCGCCTCTCGGCTTCGCGGGCGCGCAAGGGGCCTGCTCTGCGTGCCGCGGCGCTCGCGAACACATCCTCGACCCATGGGTCGAGAGCGCGCAGCCACGTTCCCTCCGGCGTCGCGAAGCCGATCTTGTCCCGCCGTTCGAGGATCGGACCGGGCACGAGCCCCTGCAGGCTGCGCCTGAGCACGAGCTTTCCCGTCCCGTCCGGCGCGATCAGATAGTCGTCCGGCATCCCGGCCGCGAACTCCGCGAGAGCAGGGGTCAGGAACGGCACTCGGCTCTCGATCGACGAGGCCATCGAGTTCCTGTCCTCGTAGCGCAGCAGCGCTCGCAGGGTCGTGCTTACGGAGGCGAGACGGTGCTCGCGCAGGCTGCCGCGGACGGCGTGCACGGGATCCTCCGCGACGACACCGTGTTCGGCGAGCCAGCCGGCGTCGAGCCACCCGGGGATCAAGGGGTGACCGGTCACACGCCGAATCGCCGGGCCCGACGCCGGTGGAAACATGCCTGCCAGCGCTCTCCCCAAGACGTGGCTGGGACTGGCGCCCGGGAGCGTCCGCACCGCTGCGAGAAGGCGCAGCGCCTTGGCGATCCGGCCGGCGACGAGCAGGCCCGCCACCCGGTCCGCGAGGTAGTAGCGGTAGCCGGCGAAGAGCTCGTCGGCGCCCTGCCCGTCGAGCATCACCTTGATCCCCGTTTCCTGCGCGAGCCGGAAGACGCGGTACTGCGCGTAGATGCTCGTGCCGCCGAATGGCTCGGCCTGGATTTCGATCAGCCGGTCCAGGTCGTCTTGCATCTCTTGCGGCGTCGCTTCGATGCCGTGCGTCTCGACCCCCGCCTCGCGCGCCACGAGCGAGACCCAACGCGCCTCGTTCAGGACAGGGTCGTCGGCGAGGTAGCTGAACGTGTGCAGCTCGAGGCCGGGGCCGCTCAGGTGACGCATGGCGGTGACATTGGCGGAGGAGTCGACTCCCCCCGAGAACGCCGCTCCGACCGGGACGTCGCTGCGGAGGTGCAGGCGTACGTTGTCGAGGAAGAGCTCGCGAAGTCGCTCGGCCGCCTCGTCGAGGGAGAGGTCTTCGATCGCCTGTGGCTGGAGCTGCCAGTACGGTCGCTCGACGATCCGGTGAGGCTCGTCGAGCGGAAGCTCCGCGTAGTGCGCGGGCTGCACGCACCGAACCCCGGCGAACATCGTCTCGGCCTCGTCGTCGAGGCGGTCGAAGCGGAGATAGTCGTAGACACGCTGCGGATTCGCGCGCCGCTCGACACCGGGAAGCTCCAGCAGCGGCGGGATCTCGGAGGCGAACGCCAGTCCGCCGGGGAGCAGGGCGTAGTAGAGCGGCTTGATCCCGAAGTGGTCGCGTGCGAGCACGAGCACGCGCCGCTCGGCGTCGACGAGCGAGAACGCGAACATCCCCATCAGCCGCTCGAGAGCTCGCGGGCCCCACTCGGCCCAGGCTGCGAGCAGGACCTCGGTGTCGGTGCCGGAGACGAACCGGTGATCGAGCGCCGCCAGCTCGCGACGTAGCTCGAGGTAGTTGTAGATCTCGCCGTTGAACGAGAGGTGGAACCGGCCGTCCGGCGTCGACATCGGTTGGTGTCCCGCTGCCGACAGGTCGAGGATCGACAACCGCGTGTGCAGGAGGACGACATCGCCGGCGAGGTCGTCGGGCTCCGAGCCGGTGCGGACGTTCGTGCCTTCGAGGGTCAGCCAGCCGCGGTCGTCGGGGCCGCGATGGTGGAGGAGCGCAAGCAGCCGGGCGACACGGGATGTGCCGAGAAGGCCGGGCGACGCGCCCACGACACCGAAGAGCCCGCACATGGCTAGGTGGCCGCCGAAAGCCCGAGCCGCCGGTACAGCTCGAGGAGCTTCGGCTCCTCTTGCGGCCAGTTCAGGCGTTCTCGCACCGCGGCCGCGCCACGGCGCCCCATCTCGGCCGCGCGCTCTTCGTCCTCGAGCAGGCCGTCGATCGCAGCGCCGATCTTTGCGGGGTCGAGCGGGTCGACGAACGTCGCGCAGCCCACCGGGTGGAGCAGCTCTTGCCAGTACGGGAAGTGAGAGGCGATGACCGGCAGGCCGGCAGCCATGTACTCGAAGAGCTTGTTCGGGAGCGCCGTCGTGTGGTTCGGCTCGGGATGGAAGACGAGCAGCCCGGCGCGCGACGAGGCGAGCAGCCGCCGGGCCTCTCCCCGGCTCACCTTGCCGAGATAGTCCACGCGATCCCACCCCGGCAGGGCCTTCGCATCCTGCTCGAGCCCGGGGGGATCGAAGTCGCCGATCAAGACGAGCCGGGCCCGAGCGTTGCCCACGTGGCTCATCGCCTCGATCATCTCGCGCAGTCCGCGGATCTCGGTCATCAGTCCTACGTAGACGACGCTCACGCCGGCATCCGCACCGTGGGACGTGTCGACGAGGTCCTCGGGGAGCGGGTAGTTGAGGAGCTCGATCGTCCGCTCCGGTGGAAAGAGGCTCGCAATCGCCGGCGTTGCGGCCACGAAGCCGTCGCAGACCCGACGCGCCAGCGCCTCGAGCGAGCGCAGTCCCGTCTTCCTTCCCCCGCCCCGGCGAGGCGCGGATTCGAGCTCACTGAGCGCATCCTCGTGCACGTCGTACACGACGCGGGCGCCTCCCAGCTTGAGGACGAGAGCGACCGGAACGAGCTCCGGCTCGTGGAAATGGCACAGATCCGCGTGCACGGCTCGGGCCGCCCGCCACGAGCGCCACAGTCGGCGGGCGATCCGGACCGGCCGGACGCCCCCGGCGGGCTCGAAGCCGTGAATGGTCACGCCGTCCCGAGTTTCGTTCACGGCGCCGGGCGCGACGAGGTGGACGTCGAACCCCGCGGTCGCGAGGGATCGGCACTCCTTGAGGAAGATGCGCACGTCGTCCGCGGGATGGCGGCTCGTCAGGTGCACGACACGCACGAGGCGCCACGATAGCCCCACACGAGGAGGTGCCTTCGGCATGTCTCCTGCTACGGTCGAGCGGCGATGTGCGGGATCGTCGGCGTCTGCAATCTCCACGGCGAGCCCGTCCTGAGTGAGCTCGTCGACCGTCTGACGGCTTTGATCGCGCACCGTGGGCCGGACGGCCACGGCGTGTACGTCGACGGTGCCGTGGGTCTCGGGCACAGGCGCCTGGCGATCATTGACCTCAGCGCGGCAGGGGCGCAGCCGATGGCGAACGAGAACGGGGACGTCGTTCTCGACTACAACGGTGAGATCTACAACTTCCAGGAGCTTCGGGTGGAGCTCGAGGCGTGCGGCCACGTCTTCCGGTCGCACACCGACTCCGAGGTCGTCGTCCATGCCTACGAGGAGTGGGGTCGTGCCTGTGTGGAGCGCTTCGACGGCATGTTCGCGTTCGCGATCTGGGATCGCCCACGGCGCCTCCTTTTCCTCGCTCGCGACCGCTTCGGCGTCAAGCCCCTCTACTGGCACCTGCGCAACGGCGTCTTCGTCTTCGCTTCGGAGGTCAAGGCGATCCTCGGGCACCCGAAGGTCCAACGCGAGGTCTGCTATCCGGCGCTGAACGAGTACTTCACCTTCCAGAACGTCCTGAGCGACGCGACCCTCTTCGACGGAATCAGGCTGCTGCCGGCGGGGTGCACGCTCACGCTCGAGGCTCGAGAGGGAGCTGAGCCAAAGGTCGGCCGCTACTGGGACTACCCGTTCCCCTCGGAGTCGGAGCACCTCTCGGCCGAGGAGGCGACCGACCGGCTGTACGACGTCTTTCTGGATGCGGTTACGCGGCAACTGGTCAGCGACGTGCCGGTCGGGTCATACCTCAGCGGCGGCATGGACTCCGGCTCGATCACCGCGATCGCCTCGCGATCCGTCCCGCGCCTCTCCAGCTTCACCGGCGGCTTCGACCTCAGCTCGGCGTCGGGGCTCGAGCTCGCCTTCGACGAGCGCGAGGCGGCGGAGGAGATGGCGAACCTGCTCAAGACGGAGCACTACGAGGTCGTCATGCACGCCGGGGACATGGAGTGGGTGATGCCGGAGCTGATCTGGCACCTGGAGGACCTGCGCGTCGGCCAGTGCTACCCGAACTACTACGTCGCCCGGCTTGCGGGCAAGTTCGTCAAGGTCGTGCTCTCGGGGGCCGGCGGCGACGAGCTCTTCGGCGGCTATCCGTGGCGCTACTTCTCGCCGGCAGACGGAGGAGGAAGCGAAAGCTACTTCCGTGGCTACTACGCCTTCTGGCAGCGGCTCGTCCCCGACGAGCAGAAGTCGCAGCTCTTCAACGACGCCGTACTGCGCGAGCTTGGCGACCACTCTCCGTACGACGTCTTCCGCGGCGTCTTCGCCGGCTGGCCGGGTTCCCTGGAGGGCCGCGACGACTACCTGAACGCCTCCCTCTACTTCGAGCTCAAGACGTTCCTGCACGGCCTGCTCGTCGTCGAGGACAAGCTCAGCATGGCTCATTCGCTCGAGACGCGGGTGCCGTTCCTCGACAACGAGCTGGTCGAGTTCGCGCTCCGGCTTCCCCCGTCGCTCAAGATTCCCGCTCTCGCGACGGTGCTGAACGTCGACGAGAACCTGCCGGGCAAGCGGCTCCTCTTCGAGGCCGAGCGGAATCAGGGCAAGGCCGTTCTGCGCGACGCCATGCAGCGCGTGCTTCCGCCGGCGGCCGCGACGCGGGGCAAGCAGGGCTTCAGCGCGCCGGATGCGAGCTGGTTCCGAGGGGAGAGCATCGAGTACCTGAACCGGTTGCTGCGCGATCCGAAGGCGCGGATCTACGAGTTCTTCGACCGGACCTACGTCGAGCGCATCCTCGACGAGCACACCTCGGGCCGCGTCAACCGCCGGCTGCTGATCTGGTCGTTGCTGAGCTTCGAGTGGTGGTGCCGTTCGTTCCTCGAGTCGTTCCCGGCGCGAACGCAGGGCGAGCTGTACGCCGTCGTCTGACGGTCCGGCGAGCCCGCTCAGACGAGGGCTTCGGCATAGCCCTTCAAGCGCCGGAAGACGACGAGGCCCCCGGCGACCATCAGCAGGCTGAACGCCGTCGTATAGCCGAGACCGAGGGCACTCGGCCAGCCACCGTCGTAGAAGACGCTCCGGTATCCGGTCACGATGTACGTGAGCGGGTTGACGCGCATGACCTGCGCCAGTGGGTGCGGGACGTCGGCCGCCTGATAGAGGATCGGCGTGATCAGGAGCACGACCTGGAACAGGACCGGGAGCATGAACTGCAGGTCGCGCAGGAACACCGTCATGACGGCGAGGAAGAGGCCGAACCCGAGCGTGAAGAGGAGCTGAACCGCGATCAGGAGCGGCAGCGTCACGAGGCTCGGCCCAACCGAGCGGCCGGAGGCGCCGAGCAGGGTGCTGAGGGTGAGGAGGCTGACCGTGAGAGGCGCGAGGCTCGCCACGACGGCCGTGGCCGGCAGCAGCTCGAGCGGGAAGACGACGTTCTTGACGATCGACGAGTGGCGGATCATCGAGCTTGCGCTGTTGATGAGGCCGTCCTGGGTCGCAAGCCACGGGCTCATGCCCGCGAGCACGAAGACCGCATAGTCGAACTTGCCCCCGCTCGTGGCGTTCAGTTTCGCCTTGAAGATGAAGGTGACGAGGACGACGTAGACGAGGACCTGGATCAGCGGGTTGATGACCGCCCAGTAGATGCCTGCCACGGAGCCGACGTAGCGGAGCTGCAGTTCCTGCCGGAGCTGGATCCGGAGGAGGCGGGCCAGGCGCCGGCGCGGGGCGGCTACCCGGAGAGCGACCACTCGACGTCCTGGCAGTAGGCGGCGTTGTAGGCATGCAAGTGGTCCTCAACTGCCAGGGCCGTCTCGCCCCGCACGAGGAGACTCCCGTCCGGGGCAGTCAGCTCGAGGCGAGCCCGGTAGATGAAGCGCCCGAGCCGCATCGGGCCGAGTGAGATCACGAGCGGCGTCTTCCCTGCTGCGAGGGAGATCGTTTCCTCGTCACGGAATACGAGAAAGCCGTCGCCGCGGACGAGCTCGATACGCGCCCGGACGCCCTCGCACGCGCTCTGGCTGGAGACGAGCGCGTCGATCACGAACGGGTCGTCGAGCCGGAAGAGGTGCGTCGCGGCCTCCTCGGAAGCCGTGGTAGCCACGAGCCGCTCGAGGGAGACACTGCTGCCGCCTACGCCCCTGCCCTCGCCGAGGGCGAAGCGACGGGCGAACTCGCGCTGGGCCTGCTCGTGCGCCACGGCACGGTAGGCCTCGACGACCTCGTCGGGATCGCCGTCCCCGGCGATCTGCCCCTCGTTGAGCCAGATCACCCGGTCGCACATCTCGCGGATCGACTCGAGTGCGTGCGAGACGAGGACGACGGTGGCGCCGCGGCGACAGAGCTCGCGGATGCGCTTTCGACAGCGGAGCGCGAACCCCACGTCCCCGACGGACAACGCCTCGTCGATGAGCAGAACGTCGAATTCGCCGCTCGTGACGATGCTGAACGCGAGCCTGCTCTTCATGCCGGAGGAGTAGGCTCGCACCGGGTGGTCGATGAACGTGCCGAGGTCGGCGAACTCGACGATGTCCGGCTCTCGAGCCCGCAGGTCTGCCGCGGCGCCCCCGTAGAGGCTGCCCATGTAGTGGATGTTCTCCCGGCCGGTTCGGTCGAGGAGGAGTCCCGTCGCGATCTCCAGCACGGCGTGGACCTTGCCGTCGACGATGATCGAGCCGCTCGTAGGCTTCGAGACGCCTGCGATCAGCCGGAGCAGCGTGCTCTTGCCGGCGCCGTTGCTGCCGACGAGGCCGACTACTTCCCCCTGTTGCACGTCGAACGAGACGCCGCGGAGGGCGTGGACGCGCCCGCGTGGGCTGCCACCCTGTGCCGCGATCCGGCGGAGCATCCGCTCGAACGGGAGTCCGCCGTACGTCTTGTGGACGTCGCGGCCCGTGATCGCCGTGCCATTCACGCGAACACTGCTCCGGGCGACCACGAGACGGGCAGGTCGAGTAGGCCTTCCTGTCGCCGTCCCTCGACGTGGATCATCGTGTCGTGCCCGAAGAACTGGACCCACATATCGAGGTGATGCGTCGGCCATGCCCCCTGCTCCGGGGCGGCGAGCGCCACGTAGAGCGAGTAGTCGCCGGCGGCGAAGGGGAGCGCCGGGTACCTGATCTCGACCGACCCGTGTGTCGCTGCCGGGACGACGAAGCCGCTGTCGCCGCTCCAGGCCGCGAGCACCGTCTGCCCGGTATGCCACTCGAGGACGCCGCTCGTAAGCGTGAACGCCGTCGGCTCTTTCGCCCGGTGGTGGACCCGCAACGTGACCGGTTCGCCCGAGGCGAACACCCGTCGGGGCTTGCCGTCGTCGCCGACGACCTCGACGCGCTCGATCTCGACCTGCTTCGTCAGGTCGAAGGCGTTCAGGTATGCGAGGTACTCGTCGAAGATCTCGTGTGGCGTTCCGTCGGCGCGGACTCGGCCGTCCTCGAGCCACACGATCCGGGTGCAGAGGCGGAATGTCTGATTCCAGTCGTGCGACGCGATCACCGTCGCCCGTCCGCCGGCCGCGATCTCGCGGATCCGCTCGAACGACCGCTCGGCGAAGAACTCGTCCCCGACGGCGAGGAGCTCGTCGAGCAGGAACACGTCGGGGCGGATCGAGGTCGCGATGCTGAACGCAAGCCGGATCTTCATGCCGCTCGAGTACGTGCGCACGAGGTCGTCGATCGCGTCCTGCACTCCTGCGAAGTAGGCGATCTCATCGACGGCCTCGAGTGCGTCGCCGCGCGTCGCGCCGAGCAGCTCCAGCCGCTGCACGACGTTGCGACGACCGGAGAGGTGCGGATTGAGGCCCGAGCCGAGGTCGAGCAGCGGGTAGACGGTGCCCTCCGCGCGTACGGATCCGCTCGTGGGTGGGGCGATGCCTGCCACCACGCGAAGCAGCGTGCTCTTGCCGGCGCCGTTTCGCCCCACGAGCCCCACGACCTCGCCGCGCTCGACCGTCAGCGAGACGTCGTCGAGCGCGAGAGCGGCCCGACCGCTTCCGACACCGTGGCGGCGCAGGTAGTCGAGTGGCGTGCGGTAGATCGGATAGACCTTCGTCACGCGCTCCAGTTTGAGGACGCCCTCGCTCAACGCGCGCCAAGTTAGCGGACGCGCGGGTCCGCAACGCCTTCCGTGCCGCTGCGAAGCGGTGCTCCGCTACGGTCCGGCGGCCGTGGTCGAGCTGAGGCCTGATTCCAGGGGAGGACGGGGGCAGCATTCACTCTGGAAACACCAGAGGCTGCGTCCCGCGCGTCGCGGCTCTCGGGTCGCCGCATGAACGTCGTGAAGCGGGCGAAGAGGTGGCTCGGGTCCCGCGTGTCCCGGGTCTTTCGCCGCGTCGTGCCGTGGCCTGCGCTACTCGTCTTTCTCGTGCTCGCGTGGCGGGAGCGTCGGCGGCCCCGGCACGCCAGGCCGCGGCTGTTCTGGGGCAAGGTCCCGCTCATCAGCATCAAGTACCACTCGCTCGCTATGCGCCGGCTCGGCTATGAGTCGACGACTGTGGTCGACACCATCTATTTCATCAATCCTCGGGAAGACTTCGACGTCCTGACCTCGGAGCTCCTGGAGCAGCTGCCGGTCGTGCGGCGGCTGCCGCGGTTCATGCGCGTCACGCTCGAGCCGTACGTGACCTTTGCCTGGGCGCTGCGCAACTTCGACGTCTTCACGCTCTACGCGACCGGGCGGATCCTGGTCAGGACTCCCCTCTCCTACCTCGAGCTGCAGCTGCTTCACCGGGCCGGCAAGAAGGTCGTCTTGCTCGCATACGGCGGTGACGTGCAGGTGATGAGCCGCTTCCGCGGCCTTCCGCACAAGCACGCGACCTGCATGGACTACCCGGAGTACGCGCGTCACGAGGCGCAAACGCTGCGCAATATGGAGTACTGCGTGGCTCACGCGGATCACGTCGTGAGCGGCGTCGACTGGGTCGACTACATGCCGCGCTGGGACACCCTGAACGCGGGGCATTTCGCAATCGACACGGCCCAGTTCACGCCCGCTCCCGAGCCGGCCGACCGCGACCCTCAGCGGCCGATCGTTGTCTTCCACGCGCCGAACCACCGTGAGCTGAAGGGGACGCGTTTCCTGATCGCCGCCTGTGAAGAGCTGAAGGCCGAAGGAGAGCCGATCGACTTGCGCCTGGTGGAACAGGTGCCCAACACCGAGGTTCGCCGTCAGATTGCCGAGGCGGACATCGTCGCCGACCAGTTCATCGTCGGCTGGTACGCCTTCTTCGCGATCGAGGCGATGGCGATGGCTAAGCCGGTTCTCTGCTACCTCCGGCCCGATCTCCTCGAGCTGTACACGCTCTACTCCTTCGCCGCCGAATGCCCGCTCGTGAATACGCCGCCGCTCGAGATCAAGGAGCGGCTGCGGGAGCTCATCCACGACGCGGAGCGTCGCCGTGAGCTCGGCCTAGCCGGCCGCCGCTACGTCGAGGATCATCACTCGCTCGAGGCCGTTGGAGCTTGGCTCGACGAGGTCTACCGCAGCGTTTGGCCGGCCCCGGCCGACCCGGGCGCGTAGCTCGACGATAGCCGCCGCCTTACGGCACAAGCGCGCGCAGGAAGCAACGCTGCAGCATCGGCCGCTGCTGTTCGACGACGCGCAGGCCGGCCTGCTCCAGCCAATCCTCGACCTGTTTGACGCTCGGATGGTCGATGTGGAAGGGATCGATCGCCCCGTTGGGCACGCGAAAGCGCATCGTGGCCCGTGAAGTCTTGATCTGCGTGATTCTTCGCCATTGCCACAGGCGCTCGCGTAGGCCGCTCGGCGGTGGCGGGGGATTGGGTTCGCCGACCCAGATGCAGACCATGCCTCCGGACTTGCTGACTCGCCGTGCCTCGGCCAGCGCGAGCTCGTGCGCCAGCATGTGGTCAATCGTCGTCGCGAACAGGACACGGTCGAAAACAGAGTCTCGGAAAGGCAGGTACTCGGCGATCGCCTGCGCGAAGGCGAAGGCGCGCGGCTGCGCGCCGCGGAGCGGATCGATACCGACGAAGCGTTCGGCCAGGCCCTCGGCGTAGCTCGGCAGCGTCTGCGGGCCGCAGCCGATGTCGAGGATCAGCCCCTCCTGGAGCTGCGAGAACTCGGCAAAGCGACGGGCGTCTTCGCGTTCGCCAATGCTGAGACTGGAAGCCGGATCGAGCTCGTACGCACGCGCTCCGTTGGTCTCTACCTGTTGCCAGAGCTCCCAGCGCTGACGTAAGCCGTCGTCGGGCAGAGGACGCGGGATGAAGTCGCTGCCCTCGTAGGTGCGGCCGCAGCTACGGCAGCGACTCTCCGCGAGCTCACCGTGACAGACGGGACAGACCAGGATCTGGGCAAGCAAATCCGAGGCGAGACGGGAGCCGCTCACAGCATCGAGCGGATGCCCTCGAGGAGCGACATCCGCGGCTGGACTCCGAGCAGCTCCTTCATCCGTGAGTTGTCCCCGATGAGATCGCCCTCGTGCTCGGGATCGATGTGGCGGACGTGCGCAGGCTCGCCCGTCGCCTGCTCGATCATGCCGACGAGCTCGCGAATCGAGACGATCTCGGTGCCGGCGATGTTGAAGACATCGGATCGTCCGAGCTCGAGCGCTCGTGGGAAGGCCTCGACCGCGTCGCTGACGTGGATCGGATTGATGCGCTGGCCCGGCCGGCCCGCGACCGAGATCTGGTCGCCCTTCCGCACCTTCTCGATCAGCGTCGGCACGAGCATCGGCCCCTGGCCACGCCCGTAGACGAAGAAGAAACGGAACACGACGGTCGGAAAGAGCGCCTGGTAGTTGACGAGGAGCGACTCGGCGACGTGCTTCGACGTGAGGTAGAAGTTGAGCGGGTTGGCGGGTGCCGTCTCGAGCAGCGCTTCGTAGCTGTAGCCGTAGATCCCGCCCGTCGAGGCGAGGACGAAGGTGCGGGCTCCGGCGTGGCGGGCGTACTCGAGCAGCCGGAACGTCGAGTGGACGTTCACGGCGAAGACATCTTCCGCGCCCTCCGGAAACTCGCGATAGCGGTGGGACTGCGCGAGGTGGATCACCGCGTCGATCCGCTCAGGGAGGCGCGCGAGGTCGAAACGCTGCGTGAGGTCCTGCTCGATCCACGTGCGGCTCGCGTCCGGCGCCTCTCGGACGAGGGGATACACGTCGTGCTCGCCCTCGAGCCTCGCGAGCGTGTGCCTGCCGATGAAACCGGCGGCCCCTGTCAGCAGGATCTTCACGCGGGCGAGACTAGCGGTGTCCCGTGCCCTGTCGCGGGCGCCTACCGGCGGCGGGCGATCACGGTGATGCCCGCCTCCTCGACGCGCTCCCGCTCGATCTCGAGCCCCGCCTCGTCGCACCAGGCGCGCACCTCCTCGGCCGTCTGGCGATGGGCGTTCGCCGGCGCGTACCAGTCGTAGTTGATGTGGTTGAGCTCGTCGAACGACAGGTCCGGATGGTGAAACGCCTTCGCCACGTGCCAGTAGAAGAGGCGCTGGACGTCGTAGCGGCCCGCCGGAATCTCGAGCAGCTCGACGTCCTCGGGCACCTCGACCTCCACGCCGAGCTCGCCGAGCGCGACTCCGAGCCTCGTGAGCGGCTCGACGGCCTTCCACGCGTCCTCGGGGCTCAGGTCCTGCAGCAAGCCGCGGATGTAGTCGTCGGTGAACTCCCGGATCGGCCCTTTCTTGCGGTAGACGTAGAAGAGGAAGCGGCCGCCCGGCGAGAGGAGCGCGGCGATGCGCTGCAGCGCGTTCCGCGTCGAGTCGGTGTGGTGGAGGACTCCCTCGGAGAAGACGACGTCGATCGAGCCGGGCTCGAACGGCAGCGTGGTCAGGTCGTCCTGGAGGAACGCCGCGGTCACCTCGCGCTCTGCGCACCGCTTGACGGCGACGTCGACCGCATTCGAGATGTCGGCGGCGACGAAGCGAACCCGCTGGAGGCGACTGCCGAACAGCGCGAGCGAGGACACCGCCGCCCCGCAGCCGGCATCCAGCAGGACGGGATCGTCGCCGTAGTCTTCCCACCAGTCCGCGGCGCCGGCGTCGCCGTACCGCTCGAGCAGCCACTCTCGGGTGCGTCGCAGCGCCGGGTCGCTCTCGAAGCTGTCGATCTGGTGCCACTTGAAGCCGAACGCGTCGGCGGTCTGGGCCTGTTCGGCGGAGACGACGGCCTCCGCGCGCAGGACGGGCCCGTCGAGCACGTACCGCTTCCCGCGCAGCTCCACCGTCGAGCCGACAGCGGGGAGCTCCTCGAGGCCGAGCAGCGGTGCGAGCCATGCCGGTGGGCTTCCGGTGAGGCTGGCGGGCATGGGGCATCACGATAGTCAGCTTGCGGCTGCCGGTGGCGCTTTCTCTAACGTGCGGCCGCGACGATGCCGAACGCCCCTCGCCGTGTGATCCTCGTCTCGCCGGCCTATCTGG
>CAVVDH010000003.1:0-16604 GCA_963746965.1 uncultured Actinomycetes bacterium
CCGGCGGCCCCGGGAGCCGGCAGCGGCACCCGGCCCTCGTGCCTCTCGATGCAGCGCTCGATCAGGTCGAGGTGCTCCCGCGTCCAGTCGATCGTCCGCCGCAGGCCGTCCTCGAGCGGCACCTGCGTCTCGAACCCGAGCCGCTCGCGAGCCTTACCGTGCTCCCGACACGGATGACGGAGTGGTCCCACGGGCCGGCGCGGGCCGAACTCGATCGCGACCCGCTGCCGCCGAGCTCGAGGACGAGCTCCGCGAGCCGGCGGATGGGGGTCTCGACGCCGCTCGCGAGGTTGTAGACGTCGCCCAGCCTCGCCCCGCTCGGCGCAGGCGAGCAGGCCCCGACGACGTCCTCGACGTAGACGAAGTCGCGCGACGCCGCCGCCCCGTTGTCGAGCACGAGCGGCAGGCCCTTCAGCGCCCGGTAGACGAACGTCGGCACCACGTTGCGCCAGACCGTCGCCGGCGTTCCGCGCCAGCGCGCCGGCGCCCAGCACCTCGCCCGGGCCGTAGACGTTCTGGAAGCGCGCCCGAACCGTCGGGAGCCCATGGCGCCGGTGGTAGTAGACGGAGTAGAGCTCGCCGACGACCTTCGAGATCTGGTACGGGCTGTCGAGGTCGAACGGGACGGGCCCGTCCTCGGTCGTCGGCTCGCGTCGAGTCGTGCACGTCGTGCGGCGCGAGCGTGCAGCCCGACGCCGCGTACACGACCCTGCGCAGACGCGCGGAGCCCCGTCAGGCGCTCGTAGAGCTTCAGGGTCGTGATCAGGTTGTTGTCGTGGTCGGCGAGCGGGTTCTCGATCGAGCTCTGGTTGCCGTGGTAGGTGGCGAGGTGGAAGACGAGGTCGAAGCTCGTCCGGGAGGGCGGCGAGCACCGCGTCGTCGGCGATCGACGCCCTCGATCAGCTCGACGCGCGGATCGTCCGGAAGGTTCTCGCGCTCGGCCGAGAGCAGGTTGTCGACGACGAGGACATGCGCCGCGTCTCCGTCGAGAGCGCGCCCGGACGAGGTTCGAGCCGACGAAGCCGGCGCCGCCGACGACGAGCAGCCGGCCGTCCCTCGACCGGCCGGCGTCGGGCCGTCACCGGCCGCAGGTGCGTGTACGTCTCCGCGACGCCGTGCTCCCGGTAGTAGGCGACCGCCTGCGCGACGCCCTCCTCGAGCGCGTGTCGGCCGCCAGTCGAAGTCGCGCTCGGTCCTCGACGGGTCGAGCAGGATCGAGGGCGCGTCGTCGGGGCTCCGCGGCGCGCACCTCGACCTCGTCCTCGAGCTCGATGCCGATCGCCGCGACGGTGGCGTCGAACAGCTCCTTGATCGAGACGTCGGAGCCGGACGAGACGTGGTAGACGCCGCTCTCGCCGCCGCCGTCGACCGCCTTCAGCGCCACGTCGACGAGATCGTCCGACGAAGACGAAGTCGCGCCGCGTGTCGATCGACGAAGCACGGCTTGCCCTCGCTCAGCCGCTGGAAGAACGTCGGGCAGCGGGCCGCTGAGGTTGCGCGGGCCGTAGACGTTCGCGAGCCGGAACGAGACCCAGTCGAGCCCGCTGAGGCGGACGTAGCACTCGCCCGCGGTCTTCGAGATCGCGTAGCTCGATCTTCGGGTCGAGCGGGTGCGAGAGCGTGATCGGCTGCTCCTGCGGGTGGAGGCCGTAGCAGAGCGCGGTCTGGAAGTAGACGAGGCGCGAGACGCCGGCCGCTGGGCGCCCCGCACGACGTTCGCGGTCCCGACCGCGTTCGTGCGGCGTCCTCGTCCCACGCGTCGGGATCCTTGTAGGAGGCGGCGGCGTGGACGACGACCTCCGGCGCGAACTCGTCGAAGAGCGCGCGACGAGCTCGGAGTCGGCGATCGTGGCCTCTACGAGCGGTGAGGTCTTCGCCGGGGAAGGGTGTCGCGGCGCGCGGTCGCGAAGTTGTCGATCACGAGCACCTCGTCGCCGCGGTCGAGCAGCCGCTCGACGAGGTGCGACCCGATGAAGCCGGCGCCGCCGGTGACGAGGACTTTGGTCATGTGGTCTGGTCCCCGCTTGGCTGTTGTCGAAGCGGTGCGCATCGTAGCGGCGCCTTCCGACCGGGCCTGCGGATGGAATCTCACTCCTGCAGCCGCGCCAGGAGCGCCCGCGCACTCGCGGCTACCCGCGTTCCAAACGGTTCGCTCACCCGCCTGAGCGTCGGCGTTCCCGAACGAGCGCACGCATCGTCACGCGTTCCCACCGTCGAGCCTCGTGTTGTCGACGGAGCTCGAACATTCTGCACGTCGGCTCGTAGAATCAAAGCAGCCACCACTCCCGATTCGGTAGCTCGGCGGTCCAGCGGTTGCGGTGGTGGGACTGGTCCTCGGGAGGCTCGTCCGGAAATAGGCACGAACGGCTCCTCGTAAAGCCGCCGCGGCAGCTTCGGCTTCAACCTCGAAAATGATCGGCTCGCTCAGGATGGGCAGGCTCTTTGCGTTCGCGGACCACTCGGAACTCCCTGAAGAGCAGCCGGAACGAGTACTCATCGAACGACCGCAGGTGGACGCATTTGTATGGCGAGTCCTCGTATTGCTTGAGTGACTCGCGCCATGGGACGTGGACGATGATCCGCGTATCCGGCCGGCAATCGCGCGCGAGGCGAGCAACCAGCTTTTCCGGGTTCAGGAGGTGTTCCAGGACGTCTGCCACAATGACCACGTCGAACCCACGCACGTCGACCGGAAGCGCCTCAGCATCGCCACAGACGCGAGCCGTGACGCTCTCGGGCGGAATTGTGCGGAGGTATGGCAGAGCGAGGTCGACAGCAACTTTGCGCGCTGCGTCGAGCTCCCGAAGGTGAGAGCCGTAGGCGGAGCCGATATCGAGCACGCTGTTGCCACGGGTCTTGCCGATGAAGCGGAGCAGCTTGCGGTGGAGGAGAAGCTCGCGGTTCGCGACGATCGGCTCTGCCAGGTCGTCGGTCGCGATCCGGTCGTAATTCTCGCGGTAGTCGAGCTCGAGGGCTCCACTCTCGGGGGGGAGCAAAATCGGGATCCCATCCACCACGTCGTACGTCCGTTGGCAGCCTGTGCACTCGAGGGCGCCTTCGTACGCGAGTCGGCCGCCACAGACGGGACACGAGAGAAGGGAGACAGCCTCAGCGGAGAGCATCTGGCTCGCAACTTCGTCGCTGCTCATGGCACCTCCGCGCCGGAGGCGCCGCCGCCTGTGATCAGGACGTTGTTCATTGCTCGTTGTCCTTGCCTTGCGGTGCTGTCGTCCAAGCGGCGCGCATCGTAGCGGCCCCTCGCGCCAGGGCCTGCGGATCGAACCTCACTCCTCCAGCGCGCGTGCGAGCAGCGCCCGCGCAGTGGCGGCGTCTGTCCGCGCGACCTCGGCGACGGCGGCGAACTCGTACCTGCCGTAGGGCCCGAGCGTAATCCGACCCCATCGCGGACGCCGCGGAAAGACCGGCGCCGCCCGCCCGACGGCGGAGTGGTTCCACACCACGCTCTCGAACGGACCGTCAAGCCGGACCTCTTGCCTGTCCCCTGGCTCGAGCAGGGTCCGGATCATGATTGTCCCCGCGGCATTCTCGATGCTCAACGACGACCGTTCTCCTCGAAGCGGTCCGCTCGCGTTCATGCGGGCGAGAACGCGCAGCAGGACGATCTCCTTCGCGACCTTCCTGAGCGGTGTCGAGAGGTGGCCGCGAACCGCGGCGAGCAGGAGCTTGCGAGCTTCGGGTTGGCGCGCGAGCGCCTGTGCCAACGTGAGCGCATGGGCAATCTGCTTTCGCAACAACCCGTCGTCGGAAGGGGCGCGAATTGGAAGCGACCCGCCTCTCGCGAGCGCGAACGGCACCGCGATTCCCGTCGGTCGGCGCCCTACCGCCTCGGCGAGCAGTTGGTCCGCGAGGGTCTGGAGACTGTGCCGTCTGCTCAGGTAGACCTCGCGGTACGCACGCTCGGCCATCTCCTCGACGGCCGCGACGTCGCGCAGCCGCTCGAGCGCCTCGTTAAGGTTCGCGAAGTCGCGGCGCAGCGGGATGTAGTGCTGCTCGGGCTCGAGAACGCCGCTGTAGGAGCCTTCGACGAGCACCTGCGCCGTCTTCGTCACGACCGCCTCCAGATGGCGCGGGCTGATCGCGAAGAAGGCGTACGAGTCCCAGCCGGCGGGCATCTGGGCATTCACCTCCTCGAAGCTCAGGTCGGGCCGCTCGGCCAGGAGCCGGCGGATGCGCTGCTGGATCTCCCCCCGCGCGTCGAGCACGCTCGAGCCGCTCTCGCAGCCAACGACAGCCCTTCCTGAGCCGAGAAAGTCGAGCCAGCCGTCGCCGTAGATCGTGTCCTCGGGCCGGGTCGAGATGTCGGTGTTCAGGCCGAGCTCGGCGGCTCGAACTCGCACGATCTCTCCGACTCGGTGCTTGAGCTGGCCGTGGCTGCCGAACCAGTACGGCAGCTGCTTCGCCCGGTAGACGACGTCGAGCGG
Source organism: uncultured Actinomycetes bacterium (assembly GCA_963746965.1). Lineage (GTDB taxonomy): Bacteria > Actinomycetota > Thermoleophilia > Gaiellales > Gaiellaceae > Palsa-739. Next base: position 4,443 of record CAVVDH010000003.1, read on the forward strand.
TCGATCCGCGTGCGGGACGAGGCGCCCCGCGACGGCCGGGGCCGACTGCTCGTCGATGTAGCCGGTCAGCGCTTCCCGGAAGCGTGCCTGCTCGTGCAGCGACGGATACAGCGTGGCCTGTTCCGGGGCGCCGAAGCACGAGTAGACGCTGCTCACGTCCAGCTCGAGCAGCCACTCGTCGAGAACGGCCGCATGGTTGTACTCGTCCTGCGGCAGGGCGACCTTCGGGCAGCGCAGCCGCGACACCCAGCGGAAGCGGCGCCGGTACGACTCGAAGTCGTCGTACCAGCGGGCGCAGAGGAAGGTCGTGTGCAGGATGCAGAGGTCGGGCCCCGTCCACGCGATCCACGGCGGCGCCGACTCGATCGTGTTGTGGTACAGGATCTCGGCGTCGCAACCGTCGAGGACGTGCAGGTGCTCGCGGACGGACAGCCGCATCTCCGTCCGCAGCGGGTTCCAGTAGAGGACGAGGACGCGCACGCTCATCCGGACGCTGCAGCGCGCAGCAGCGCGGGGCGGGCCAACGCCGGGAAGCGGTGGGCCAGGACGGAAAGGGCGCGAAACTCGTGCCGTCCGGCCGTGAGGCCCACCGTCACGCGCGGGTGGGTCTTCGACGTGACGAGCGAGCCCGCGGCGGAGTTGTCCCAGACGATTCTCTCCAGCGCCTGCACGGCGTCCTCGTCGAGCGCGATTCCGTCGTTCGCACCGCTTGCCGTCGTGCGGTAGAGCAGTGTGTGCGTACGAGGATCCAGCTCCGCCGTGACCCGGCTCTCGCCGACGAGGCTCAGCTTGAAGAGGTCCTCCAGAACCAGGTCGATCGGTATCTCCGCGCGGGCGGGGGGGCTCGCGAGATACGCCTTCAACAGCCGGCGCAGCTCGCTCGACGTCAGCGTCGCGCGGAGAGCAGCGGCTCCCCGCGCGGCAACCGGTCCAGGGGCGGACGCCGTTCGAACGAGGGTCAGCAGCTTCGGGTTCAGCTCGTGAACCGGTGCGTCCGGACGGCTCCGAAACAGCGGCTCGAAGGCTGCGATCACCTTGGCGGGATCGAGCCGAGCGAGCTCGGTGAGCGTCGTGAAGCGATACGCCGCGTTCATCACGTGGTAGCCGATCTCGAGCGACGAGACGGGGACCGAGAGGAACGTCAGGTGCGCCCCGATGGAGCTGTTGTTCCAGACGATCTCCTCGACCCGCCCCTCCCGGATGGCCGCCGCGATCCGTTCGCGGAGCAGCGTGCGTTCGGATGCGTCCTGTGACGGCCCCCTGGTGCTCACGAGCGTCAGCCGTCGCTCCTGCTCGTCGAGCTCGAGATGTACGTCGAACGGCAGCCCGAAGTAGTGCAGCTCGCGCACGTGTGCGGCCGCAGCCGCAGCAAGACGGACCAGGTCCTGTCGCACGCGCCCGGTGTGGTCTCGGAGGGCGTCGCTCGAGGAAGCCAGTCCTTCGAGAGCCTCGATCTCCGGGAAGCGAGCGATGACACGGCTTCCCGTGCGTCGGCCGGCACGGGCGCGAAGCGCGGCGACGAGCGGCAGCTCGGCGCGTCTGGCAGGGCTGCGGAGCTGCTCGATCGAAAGCAGTCTGCGACTTGCGGCTCGTGCGAGCGGCGAGCGGCGTTCTCGTTGCGGTGCCTGGGCGCGGGCCGCGATCTCCCCGTCGAATCCCTGGACGAAGCGCCGGAGCGAATACTCTCCCGACGCCACGAGGTCGGCATGAGCGCGCGTGGCCATTCCCTCCAGGACAGCGTCGTCGCGAATCGCCGCCACGACCTCGTCGAAGTTGGAGAAGTCCTTCTCGAGCGGGACGTAATGAGTCCACGGCTCGATCACGTCGGAGTACCGGCCCGTGAAGTTGATCATCGCGGTACCGAGTGCCGCAGCCTCGAACACTCGCGGCGAGATCGCCTGGATCACGGCATTTCCCTCGAACGGCGCGAGGATCTCGCGCTCGACCTCGTCAAAGGGCGCGCCGGGACGATCTCCGAGGTACTCGTCGGTCCGTGCCTGCAAGGATCCGTCGAAGTCGACGATCGAGGCGCCGCTCTCGGTGCCGAGCGTCGAGCGCGACGAGGCGAGAAACGTGTACCAGGCGGCGCCGTACATGCGGTCGGCCTCGGTCCAGGCGACGTCGCAGCGGAGGCCGGTGGAGGAGGTCCGCGCGAGGAACTCGCGGCCGATCGTGACCTTGTCCTGCCCGAGTCGTCCGAGCCAGTACGGGACGCTCCGGCCCCGATACACGACGTCGAGCGCGCGCCCGGCGAGTGGTCGTCGCGCCTGCTTCTCGAGCTCGGCCGGCACGTATCCCGTCAGCGTCGACACGACGTCGACCCCCGGCAACCGCGAGCCGTAGACCTGTGGAGCCACGTCCGGCGGGATGGAGCTGAAGAGCAGGTCGACTCCCAGCTCGCGCATCCGAGCCGTGACCGCATCGACCTGGCGGTACTCGTCCTGGATGAACTGGACCTTGAGACCGTCGAACCCGGCCAGGCGTTCGCGAAACCAGGGAGCGAGATACGTGTCGGAGAGGATGAAGATCGTGTAATGGATCGCCACCACGTCGTAGTCGTCGAGCCTGAGGCCGCGACTGTGCTTCATCCCGCGGGGGTTGAACGAGTCGACGTCGTGGCGAGAGAACTGCCGGAGCGCCCGGATGTGCTCGAGAACGTTCGGCGCGTGCGATGAGCCGTCATCGCAGAGAAGCAGAACCGTCAGCCGGTTCCGGCTGCGCGCGCCCGCCCCCCGCACGCTATTTCCGGGCGTGGATGTAGAGATCAAGCCCGAGCACACGGGCGACGTTGCCGAGCAGGCGCTCCCGGGGGATGGCCAACCGGCGCGGGCCGAGCTGCAGCGTCACGCGGTCGAAGTTCTGGGCGTCGATCGAGACCTGCGAGAAGGCGCCGAACAGACGGCGGACTTGACGGCGCGAAACGAAATCCGTGTGCGGGGCGGCAGCGCCCGCCGTGTTCACGTCGTACATCGCCCGCACCTGCTCGGCCCCGCCGCGTCCACTGCGGAGAGCGCGTAGCCGCTCGCGCGGGACGCGCGTCAGCTGTCGGAAGGAGTGGGCGTTGTAGAGCATTACGAAGGCGAGACCGCCGGGGCGGAGGACGCGGTGCACTTGGCCGATCGCGCCCGACAGGTCTCCCGTGTGATGCAGGCAGCCGATCGAGACGACGACGTCGAAGGCTTCGTCCTCCCACGGAAGCGCCAGCGCCGACGCTTCGACGGCGGGTCCGTCGTCCGGCTGTCCAAGCCAGCGCAGCCGGTCCTGCATCATCGCGACGGGGCCTGCGGCGATGTCGACGCCGCGGTAGCGGGCTCCGCGCTCGGCGAGCACCTGGCCGACCGTTCCGAACCCGAGGCCGATCTCGAGCACGTCGCGCCCCTCCACCGGCAAGTCGTCCAGATAGCGGACGAGGTACGGGTAGTAGCCCAGGTAGGCGGCGTCGAACTGCGCGACCGATTCCGGAGTGATCTGTGCGATTCCGAGCGACCGTGCGAGCCCGCTACCGCAGAGCTCGTCCCAGAACTCCTGATTCTGCGCGTCGATCGTCCGCTGACTCTCGGTGCTCACTGTGCGTCCCTCGCGAGCGGTGTCTCCGCGGTGATCACCGTCGTCGACCAGCCGCCTGGGTGGCGGAACGCTTCCGTGTGCAATGGCGGGTTGCCGGTGACCATGAACTCGAAGCTTCGGTCGAACAGGTCGTACAGCGTTGAGGAGAGCGTGTTGCCGACGTCGAGTTCCTGATACAGGCCGACGGTAAGCAGGTAGGCGCCGTTCCCGAGCATGAGCGGCCCGAAGTCGAGGCGCAGCCCGATTCGGTCTCCCTCTTCGAGCCGAAGTACCTCGCGCTTCCCGACGTGGCGCGTTACGACGAGTCCGTCGAGCCGGAACACGAGTGCCGCAGGCACGAGTGGGAAGGTGCCGCTCGCCGTTGCGATTGCCTCCACCGTGACGGAGAACGGCTCGTGAACCCGGAAGACCGCCTGCTCGACGTCGTCCTCGCCCACCGTCCGCACGCGACGGATGGCGAGCCCCTCGACACCGGGCCACCGGCTGAGCCGCTCCTCGGCCCCGACGTCCGAACGCCTTCCGCTACCGCCGAGCTCGACGCGGTGCGTTGTCCAGTCGTTCGCAGGCGGTAGCGAGACGATCGTCCCGGGGTCGCCGGTCCGGTCGAGCCGCAGCGAGGCGCCGGGTGCACTCGATCGGTAGACGATCTCGACCTCGTACCGAGAGCGTGGGTAGTAGAACCAGAGGTTGAAGCGGAACGTCCCGCTTCCGTCGGGCACGGTGCGGAAATAGCGATTTGCATCGGTGCGTGCCGCCTCCCAACCTCCAGGCTCGAGTAGCAGCGTCGCGTCGCCGGACGGGTCGGCGTCCTGCGCGTCGCCGACCTCGATCGCGCCCTCGACCGTACCGTCGCGCAAGAGCGTGATCCGTGCCACGTCGACGGGGCCGCCGTTCGTCGAGACGGATCCGTCGACCGATTCGGTGAACGTCTCGCGCTCGAACGCGTCGTATTGCGGAAGTGCCGCCTTCTCGTTCTTCGCCCGCAGACGCCGGTCCTCGAGCTCGCGGACAAAGCGCTCGTACGCCTTGATGACATCCGCGGTGGGCCCGTCCATTGCGATCCGGCCTCGCTCGAGCCAGATCGTCCGCTCACAAAAGCGTGCCACCTGATCGAGGGCGTGGGAGACGAGCAGCACGCTGGCGCCGGTCTCGATCAACTGCGTCATCCGCGCGGTCGACCGCGTGAAGAAGTACGCGTCGCCGGCGCCGAGGATCTCGTCGACGATCAGGATCTCCGGCTGAACCGTCGTCGCGATCGCGAACGACAGGCGCGCCTGCATCCCCTGGGAGTACGACTTGAACGGCTGCTCGAGGAAGCGACCGAGCTCGGTGAACTCGGCGATCTCGCGCTCGGCCTCCTCGATCTCGGGACGCGACAGGCCGAGATACCCGAGCGAGGCGTGGATGTTCTCACGGCCGGTGAACTCCGGATGCAAGCCTCCGTTGGTCTCGAGGAGCGCTTGGACGTTGCCGTTGACGGCGACGTGTCCCTCCGAAGGGCTGACGTTTCCGGTCACGAGCTTCAGCAGCGTGGTCTTGCCGGCGCCGTTTCTGCCGATGATCCCAAGACGTTCTCCACGGGGGAGCTCTAGTTCGATGTCCCGGAGCGCCCAGAACTCGCGGTACCTGCCGTTCCGGCCGAAGGTCGGCAGGCTGAGCGCGTCGAGCAGGTTGTCGAGCTTCGACCCGAAGACCTTGTACATCTTCCCGACGTTTTCGAACTTGACGGCGAAGTCGTCAGACATAGTCGATCGCAACACCCTTCACCTTGGCGAAGAACCAGCTTCCGAACGCGAACGTCAGGACGGGCATCAGCAGGAGCACGAGCAGGTGCCAGTAATCCGGCAGGCGGCCGAGCACGACGACCTGCTGATAGGCGATGACGAAATAGGCGAACGGATTGAGGAGCAGCACCAGCTTCAGCGACCCGGGCACCATCTTCGGCGTGTAGGCGAACGGCGACGCGACGAGCAGGATCATGAGGACTGCGACGAGGAGGTTCTGCAGGTCGCGGAACACGACGTTCAGGATTGCGATGAACCAGTTGACCCCGATCAGCCACACGATGTTCAGCCCCCAGATGACCGGCAGCGCAAGGAGAGTCACGTCCGCGTGTCCCGTCAGCACGGAGCCGACGACGATGATCGGGACCCCGACGAGCATCACCGCCTGAGCCGAGAGCGCCGCCTTCACCGGCGTGAGGTCGATCGGGAAGACCGTGTTGTTCAGCACCTGCTTGTTCGAGATCACCGAAGTGACACCGAAGGACAGCGCCTGCGCCGTCGTGAGGTATGGGACGAGTCCACAGAAGATGTAGATGACGTATGCAGAGCGGCTGAGACCCGAGGGGGCGCGGACCCGGAAGACCTCTAGGTAGATGAGGCCGTAGATCCCGAGGATGAGCAGCGGACCGAGAAAGATCCAGCCGAGACCGAGCAGCGATCCGGCATAACGGATCTTCAGGTCCTGCCGCGTCAGGCGCAACAGGAGCCGCCAGTGCGTCCTGATGTGCCGGGCGGAACCTCCACGCGCCCGCCGTGCCGGCCGGCCGGTGGCCGCGGCTACCACTCCTGCCTCCCGACTGCGTACACGCCGCCCACGCCTGCGTAGTGTCCGTCGAAGCGTGGATAGCCGTCGGCGCCGACCTCGACGCCGAGGAGGAACTCGCGATGCTCGTCCCCGAGCCGCGGGTCGCCGCACGCCTCGGAGCCCAGGTTCCGCCAGAGCTCCAGCTCGACGTCGGCGAAGTAGCCGCCGCTGAACTCGATCTCGAAGCCGGCCGCGCGCCCGAGCTTGCAGAACTCGGCCGGCCGGAACGCGCGCGAGACCGGGCATTTCGGCCCGTCGGTGTTGCGCGCGAACGCCTCCTCGGGCGTCAGTCCGCCGAAGAGGCCCTGCAGGACTCTCCGCTCGTACGCCGTGTAGAGGTGGAAGTACAGGCTGTCTCGGTTGTAGACCATGATCCGGCCGCTGCCTCCCGGCCGCAACGTCCGGGCGAGCTCGCGGAGCACCCGCTCGGGATCGGTCGTGTGCTGGATCACGCCCGCGCAGTGGACGTAGTCGGCGCTGCCGTCGGCGAGCGGCAGCTCGGGCTCCGCCTCGGAGAGCCGCAGCAACCGGTGTCGCTCGGGATCGATCCCGTGCAGCGCCAGCCGCGAGGCGGCGAGCCCCAGGGCCTTCTCGGAGATGTCTACGCCGACGACGCGGCTGGCACCGGTGTGGACGAGGAAGCCGGTCACGTCGTTCCCGGGGCCGCACCCGTAGTCGAGGATCGTCTGGTCGTCGTGGCTGCCCCAGAGGTCCATCAGCTCGCGGAACAGCGGGTACTGGCCGAACCGCCACTCGAGATCCCGCGCCGACTCGTCGGCCGTGGCGAACGGGATCGCCTTGACGGTGTGCCGGCTCCAGTAGCGCTCGACCGGCGTCACGCGCCGGGTCGTCAGACGGCGGACAGCGCTGAGCATGGGAGACACCTAGGGAAGTGTGACGGGTAGCGCGGCGTCGGCCTCGAGGCCGGGGCGGCTCCACTCGTGCGACCGGTCGTGGTACGCCTGCTGCCAGAGTTCGAGCGAGAACAACCCCCAGAGGTTGCGGCTGAACGCACCCTCGCGGCCGATCAGCTCGCGGACGTCGAAGTCCTCCGCGAGGTAGGGCCGGCTGCGCGCGCTCTCGCCCGAGAAGCAGTCGAGCACGAAGTCGCGGAGCTCGTCCTTGATCCATTCGCCGAGCGGCACCGGGAATCCCATCTTGTCGCGCCGGTCGACGATTGCCGACGGCAGGAGGTCTCGCGTCGCCTCCTTGAGCGCGTGCTTCAGGTCGCCGTCCTTGAACTTGACGTCCGCCGGGAGGCTCGCGGCGAACTCGACGACCTCGGTGTCCACGAACGGGACGCGGGACTCGAGGCTGTGCGCCATCGAGACCCGGTCCTCGACGTGGAGCAGCGCCGGCAGCAGCGTCTTGAAGTCGAAGTGGGTCATCGAGTCGAAGTACGACTCCTTGCGCACGTTGTCGGCGCGGAAGATCGAGCGGAAGGTGTCGAACGGCGAGTACCCGCCGAGGACGCGCCAGTCGATGGCGTCTCCGAGGTCGGGTGCCCTGTCGATCAGGCGGAAGTAGCGCGCGTCGAGATCGTCGAACAGGCCGTCGCGCCAGAACTGTTGCATCAGCGGCTTGTACTCGCGCAGCGTCCCGAGCTGCGGGATGATCGACTCGTAGGTGACGACGAAGTTGCCGTCGTGCATCGTCCCGTCGATCGCCGCCTTGATGCACTGCTCGAAGTAGGCAAGGAGGTAGCGGGCGTAGCCGCCGAAGATCTCGTCGCCGCCCTGGCCGCCGAGCACGACCTTCATGTGGCTCGCGGCGAGCTGCGAGACCATGTACTGCGGGAAGGAGCCGGGGCCCGCGACCGGGTAGTCGAGGTGGTAGACGACGTCGCGGATGTGCTCGACGAAGTCGGCGCTCGAGATCGTCTGCTCGTGCAGCCGGAAGCCCCGCTGCTCCGCGAGCAGCCGGGCGTAGCGCGTCTCGTCGTAGCGCTCGCCCTCGCCGAAGCGGCCCGTGAACGCCTGGAACTCCTCACCGACGGCATCTGCCCCGAGCGCGGTCGTGATGCTCGAGTCGACGCCGCCGGAGAGATACGCCCCGACCGGCACGTCGGCGCGGAGGTGGAACCGCACCGACTCCTCCACGAGCTCGCGGAGCTGCTGGGTCAGCCAGCCTTCGCGGTGGTCGAAGTCCGGCTCGTACTGGATCTCCCAGTAGCGCTCCTCGCGGACTACGCCGTTGCGGATCGTGAGCGAATGACCCGGCAGGAGCTCGCGCACGCCCTTGAACAGCGTCTTGCCCGCGAGGCAGAACTGGAACGCGAGGTAGTCCTTCAGCGCGTCGAGGTCCGTCTCGATCTCGGACAGGAACGGGAGGAGCGCCTTCGCCTCGGAGGCGGCGTGGAAGACGCCGTCGTGGACGGCGTAGGCGAACGGCTTGACGCCGAACCGATCGCGGGCGCAGAAGAGCTGCCCTGCCGCTTCGTCCCAGATGGCGAATGCGAACATGCCGCGGAGCCGCTCGACGCAGGCGGGGCCCCAGCGGCGGTACGCGCGGAGCACGACCTCGGTGTCCGAGGTGGTGTGGAAAGAGCCCTCGCCGAGCTCGCGGCGCAGCTCGACGTAGTTGTAGATCTCGCCGTTGTAGGTGATCCAGTTGCCGTCCCCATCGTGCATCGGCTGCTGCCCCGTGACGAGGTCGATGATCTCGAGCCGCCGGTGCGCGAAGCCGACGTGCCCGCGGTCGTGCGTCCACATCCCCTCGCCGTCGGGCCCCCGGTGCTCGAGCAGCCGGTTCATGATCCCGAGCCGCGGCGCGAGCGCCTCCACGGGCGTCGAATCGAGACTGAGTATGGCTCCGATTCCGCACATGCGCCGACCCCCTCCCGCCCGCAGGCGTGCGCCAGTCTAGCGGCGGCCGCCCTCAGTCGAGGTCCACGGAGAACCGCTCGGCCCAGCGGATGAGGTTGAGCCAGCGCCACGCGACGGGGTCGAATGTCCGACTTCCGTCGCGCATCCGCTGCCAGTGCGCGCGGGCTTCGGCGATGCGCAACGGGCCGGCCGTGCGAGCCGCGTCGCTCGCGAAGACGGTCTCGATCCACGGTCCGAGCGAGTGCAGCCAGCCGGCCTCGGGCGTGGCGAAGCCGACCTTGTCGCGCCGCTCGAGGATCGGCCCGGGCACGAGCCCGCGCAGCGCCTCCCTGAGGACGAGCTTCCCCGTCCCGTCCGGTGCGATGAGGTAGTCGTCCGGCAACCCGGCCGCGAACTCGGCGAGCGTGGCAGTGAGGAACGGCACGCGGCTCTCGATCGACCACGCCATCGAGTTCCGGTCCTCGTAGCGGAGGAGCGTCCTGAGGCTCGTGCTGACGGAGGCCAGCCGATGCTCGCGGAGGTTACCGCGTAGGTCGCGCCAGGGATCCGCGAGCACGACTTGCCGCGCGGCGAGCCAGCCGGCGTCGAGCCAGTCGGGCACGAGCGCATGCCCCGTGACCCTCCTGACGGCCTTGCCGCCGGCGAGCGGGACCGTGCCGGCGATCGCGCGCGCCAGGACGTGAACCGGGCTCGCCCCGGGCAGGCTCGCGACGGCGGACAGGAGACGGTACGCGGTGAGGAAGCGGCCGCGGGAGAGCAGGCCGCCGAGCCGGTCGGGCAGGTAGTAGCGGTAGCCGGCGAAGAGCTCGTCGGCGCCCTGCCCGTCGAGCATCACCTTGATCCCGCTCTCCCGCGCGAGACGGAAGACACGGTACTGGGCGTAGATGCTCGTGCCGCCGAACGGTTCCCCCTGCACGTCGATCAGCTCGTCGAGATCGGCCAGCAGCTCCTCGGGCCGAAGTGCCACGGTGTGCAGCTCGGCCGCGACCTCACGCGCGACGAGCGACATCCAGCGCTCCTCGCTCAGCGCGGGGTCCTCGGCGACGAACCCGAACGCGTGCAGCTCGAGGCCGCTCCCGCTCAGGGCCCGCATCGCGGTGACGTTCGCGGAGGAGTCGACCCCGCCGGAGAAGGCCGCTCCGACCGGCACGTCGCTGCGCAGGTGGATGCGGACGTTGTCGAGGAACAGCTCGCGCAGCCGCTCTCCCGCGTCGTCGAGCGAAAGTCCGTCCGTTGGCTCCGGCTCGAGGCGCCAGAAGGGCCGCTCGCCGAACCGGGGCTCGGAGTCGAGCGGCAGCTCGAGGTAGTGGCCCGGCTGTAGCTGGCGAACCCCGGCGAACATCGTCTCGGCGCCGTGGTCGATGCGACCGAAGCGGAGGTAGTCGTAGACGCGCTGCGGGTTCCCGCGCCTGGAGACCTCCGGCAGCTCGAGCAGCGGCGGGATCTCGGACGCGAACGCGAGGCCCTTCGTCAGCGGCGCGTAGTACAGCGGCTTGATGCCGAAGTGGTCGCGGGCGAGCACGAGCATCCGCTGCTCGGCGTCGAGAAGCGCGAAGGCGAACATTCCGACCAGTCGTCCGAGGGCCGTGGCGCCCCACTCCGCCCAGGCCGCGAGCAGGACCTCGGTATCGGTGTCCGAGAGGAAGCGGTGCCCGAGCGCCTCGAGCTCGCCGCGGAGCTCGACGTAGTTGTAGATCTCGCCGTTGAACGAGAGGTGGTAGCGGCCGTCCGAGGTCGACATCGGCTGGTGCCCCGCGGGCGAGAGGTCGAGGATCGACAGGCGGGTGTGCAACAGGACGACGTCGCCCGCGAGGTTCTGCGGCTCCGATCCCGCCCGTATCCCGGTGCAGTCGAGGGTCAGCCAACCCCGGTCGTCGGGGCCGCGGTGGTGCAGGAGGGAGAACAGCCGTCCGACGAGCGATGCATCGATGAGACCGGGCGGTGTGCCGGCGATGCCGAAGAGCCCGCACACGGGCTACGGCGCCGCCGAGAGCCCGAGCCGCTCGTACAGGTCGAGCAGCTTCGGCTCCTCCTGCTGCCAGTTGAGGCTCTCCCGGACGGCCGCCGCGCCGCGCCGTCCCATGTCCAGGGCACGCTCCTCGTCCGCAAGCAGCTCGTCGATCGCGGCGGCGATCGCGTCCGGCTCGAGCGGGTTCACGTACGTCGCGCAGCCGATCGGCTCGAGCAGCTCGCGCCAGTAGGGGAAGTCCGACGCGATCACCGGCAGTCCCGCGGCCATGTACTCGAAGAGCTTGATGGGAAGCGACTCCCTGTAGCCCCGTTCGGGATGAAGGACGACGAGCCCAACGCGCGCCGCCGCCAGGCGCTCCCGAACCTCCGGCCGTCCGACTCGCCCGAGGTACTCGACGGCGTCCCAGCCGGGCAGCGAGCGGGCCTCGCGCTCGACCTCCGGCGCGCCGAAGCTGCCGATGAGGACGAGGCGGGCGTGTGGGTCGCGGACACGGCGCGCAGCCTCGAGCATCTCCCGCAGGCCGCGCGAATGCGTGATTCCTCCGACGTAGACGACGTCTGCGTGGCCGTTCGCGGGATGCGGCTCGACCCCGAACTCCTCGACCAGCGGCAGGTTCAGGACGGCGACGGTCCGCTCCGGCGGAAAGGCGCGCGCGATGGCCGGGGTAGCCGCCACGAACCCGTGGCACGTGCGGCGGGCGAGTGCCTCCAGCAGACGGAACCCGGGCTGCTTGCCGAGCTTGTAAGGCTCGTACGCCTGCGTGCTGACGTGGTCCTCGTGGACGTCGTAGACGATGCGGGCGCCGCCGAGCCTGAGCAACACCGCGACCGGCGCAAGCTCGGGCTCGTGGAACTGGCAGAGATCGGGTTGGAGCGGCGACGCCGTCCGCCAACGCGCCACGACCGGCGCAGGATCCGCAGCGGCCGCGGACCGGCCGGAGGCGCGAACCCGTAGAGCTCGACGCCCTCCCGCGCTCCCGCCGGCGCTCCGGGAGCGACGAGGTGGACGTCGAACCCAGCCTGCGCGAGGGAGCGGCACTCCTTGAGGAAGATGCGCACGTCGTCCGCCGGGTGGAGGCTCGTTATGTGCACGACGCGCACGGGACGCCACGATAGTCCTCGCCGAGGCTGCTCCCCGATTCTCTAGTGTGGGCGCGCGACGATGCCGAATGCCCCTCGTCGCGTGATCCTCGTCTCCCGGCCTACCTCG